>CBDBBI010000001.1:0-11959 GCA_965202625.1 bacterium
GCTCGACGATCAGTGGCATCGGGATCGCTCGGCCAATCTCTCAAAGGTCACCCTCCCGCTCCTCACCTGCGCCAACTGGGGCGGCCAGGGAATTCATCCGCGGGGAAACTTCAACGGCTTTCTGGAGTCGGGCTCCGAGCAAAAGTGGCTTGAGGCCCACGGCGACTCCCACTGGTCGCTGTTCTCGAGCACCTACGGCCTCGACCTTCAAAAGCGCTTTTTCGATCACTTCTTGAAAGAGGTCGACAACGGCTGGGAGAAAACCCCGCGCGTCATGCTCAACGTCCGCCACCCAGGGCCGAAATTCGTCCATCGCTATGAGAACGAATGGCCCTTGGCCCGAACCCGCTGGACAAAGTTTTATCTCGACTTGGAGAACAAGGCACTCGTGGAGGAACCCGTCGCCGCACAAGCGCGCCTCGAATATGAAGGCATGGGCGAAGGCGTGACCTTCTGGATGCCCCCGATGGCGGAGGAGACCGAGATCACCGGCCCGATGGCGGCGAAGCTCTTCGTCTCCTCATCCACGCAGGACGCCGACCTCTTCCTCATCGTCCGCGTGTTCGACCCGGAGGGTAAGGAACTCACCTTCATGGGCTCTACCGATCCGCACACCCCAATCGCCAACGGCTGGTTACGCGCCTCGCACCGCGCCCTGGATCCAGAGAAAAGCTCGTTCTGGCGTCCCTACCATCCCCACGACAGAGTGGATTCACTCACCCCCGGCGAGGCATATGAGTGCGACGTGGAGATAGTCGCCTCGTGCATCGTCGTTCCCGCTGGTTGGCGGGTGGCGTTCACCGTGCGCGGCAAGGACTACGAATACACAGGCCCTCTCAGTGACTTCGGAAGAGCGTTTCATTATTCCACCAAAGGCACGGGCGGGATGACGCACAACGACCTCGACGATCGCCCTCAAGCGGTTTTCGACAACAAAGTCGCCCTCCACGCCGGCGGTGGGCGAGACCCCTACCTGCTCCTGCCCATCATTCCCCCGAAAGACGGGGGGTAATACAGGAGAGAACATCATAAAAAAGTAAAAAAGAAGGCGATAGCGTCGCTCGGCAGACGTCACCCGCGAGAGACGACGTTCGCAGAGGACGCATGAGCGTGCGCGCCTGACGGAGCGGGACATGGCTTCTCACGTTCAAAAAGCGGATACGTCAGTCCCTAGAAATGCTCGACTCTACGCCCTTTTCGCTTCTCGCGCTTGTAGAGCGGTTTGCCGCTCATCCCCCCAGAGGGAATATGCGCATTCGGCCTTTGAGGGCGTCCGCTCCAGAGAAAGAAAAGATCATCCCTCCTGGTCGTCGGCCTTCCCTGAAACGACACGAGCGTCCGAGAGAGCGGGACAGCGATTGGACCACCCTTAAGGGGACGCAAAAAAGAACAGGCGCTGTTTGACGAAGGCAAGACACATGAAAGGGTGCTCAGAACCTGCCACGCATCATAAAAAGTCAGCCGACGGTGCCCCGGCCGCCGTCCACCACGATGTGCTGTCCGGTGAGGTAATCCGAAGCGGCGGAGCACAGGAAAAGCGCGGCCCCCGCAACGTCATCGGGCGTGCCGGCGCGTCCCGCCGGAGTACGCGCGAATACTTCGCTCATCTTCTCGGGGTTTGCGAACAGGCCCGCCGTCATCGGCGTGCGTGTGAGTTGCGGCCCTAGGGCGTTCACCTGAACCCCATGCGGTGCCCATTCGAGTGCCAGCGCGCGCACAAGAGAGACAAGAGCGCCCTTGGTAGCGATGTACGCGGACTGGTTCGGCACCGCGCGCTCAGCCACCATGGAGGTGAGAAGAACGATTTTTCCGCCGCCCTCGGATATCATGACCCTGGCGGCTTCTTGTGCGCAAAAAAAAGCCCCGCGCACGTTGGAGGCCAAAAGCGCATCCACGTCCTCGGGCGTGTGATCGAGAGCGGACTTCACGATGTTCATCGCCGCGCTGTGCACCAAGGTGTGAAGCTTCCCCTCGCGCGCCGCCGCCCTCACCAGGCCGGAGACCGACTCTGTGTCCGCAACATCGCAAGGGTGGAACTGCGCAGTCAGATTATCCGTCCGGAAGGCCCCGAGTGCCTCGCTTCCCCGTTCCGGGGAGCGGCCCGCGAGAACGACGCGCGCGCCTGAGCGCGCGAGCGCTTTGCCTATCGCCAGGCCGATGCCGGACGTGCCGCCCGTAACGATGGCGACGCGACCATCCATACGGAATTGCTCCATCATCGTTTCGCTCCCCAAAAGTCGCGGCTCAAAGGCGCGCCCTGAGATATTCCATCGTCCTGGTCGCCGCCGTCTCGAAATCGGGCTTCTGGGCGAGTTGGGCGGAGAGATAACCCGAATAGCCCACTTCGCTGAGCGCGGCGATGATCTCATCAAAGGGAATATGGCCGGAACCCGGATAGGTGCGCGTGTTGTCGGCGACATGAAAATAATCGATTCTTTCCCCCGCCTCGCGGATTGAGGCGGCGAAGGAGACATCCTCAATGTTCATGTGAAAGCTGTCTATCAACAAACCCAGTGCCTCGTGGTTCATCTTATCAAGAAACGCCAAACCCTCCTGCGTGGAGCGCACGAAGTTCGTGTTGAAACGGTGATGGGGCTCGAACAACATGCGAACGCCGCGCTCGGCCGCCCTGTCCGCGCCCGCCCTGAGCGCGTCCCACATCCAGACTTCGGATTCCTCTCTTCGCTCTCCATCCAGGAGGTTCCCCCGGAAGCGGCCAATGTTCACTGGGCAGCCAAGCGCGCCGGCGAAGTCGATATGCGTGAAGAGACGCTCCAAGGCCTGAGCGCGCGTGTTGGTGTTCGGATGACACAATTCAATCTTGTCCTGATAAGATATTGGCGCCGTGCCGATGAGGGAAACCTCAAGACCCGATTCCTCCAGCGCGCTGCACAGCGCGTCCTGCTCAAAAGCCTCTGCGTCCCGAACTGCAAGTTCGACGCCATCAAAACCCAAGCTCTTCAAAAACGAGAGATTCTCCTTGAACGCGCCTCGCACCGCGGGCATCAGGGGCGTCGTGACGTCAGGCGTGGCGACCACGTAGCCGATCTTCATCCAACCTAACTCCTCTCAGAGTCGTTTGAGCAAAAATACGCAATCATCCCCGGCAGGCGTTCCGCTCATCGACGTCCCGGCCCGGCGGCGAGCGCAGGAAAGAATAACCCACCTGCTCCACATTTTCATAGCCTAGCGGACCTTATGCAAAAAAAATGCTCTGCCCCACTTTCTCGCAAGGAGGAGCGAGAGCGACCCGCGAATGCGGGGGAGCGTTCCGAAAACCTTTCCACCCATTTTTTCAATTACAGCCCGAACAATCTTCTTGCCGTGCCAACCAGAATTTTATCCTCATCCCCGGCGGACGGGCCCAGACTCTCAACCTGCGAAAAAATAGACACCGGCTCGCTCTCCGGCCAACAGGAACCGATGAGCAGCCGATCTGCGCCGACTTCCTCCACCGCGCGCCGCATCCAGCTCACGGGCGCGCCGCCAATCTTGTCCATCGCCCGCAAAACTTCCTCGGCCCCCGCTTGCGGCGATGGCCATGGTGGAGTGCGAGGTGCGCGCGAGGTTCGATCACCGCACCCACGAGTATCTCCACGAAAACACAAATCTACCGGGACGGAGCGCACTGGCTGCTTCACGGCGCAATCGATACCCACATCCACGCGGCACCCAACCTGCTTCCGCGCGTCTGCGACCACATTGAGTGTGTGCGCGGCGCGGCTTCAGTGGGGATGCGAGGGGTGGTGTTCAAAGTCCATTACGGAGACACGATGGGCCGCATCCCCATCGTCCGGGCCGTGCTCGGCGACGCGAAAATCTGCCTGAGCACGGGACACTTGAGCGTCGACGAGGTACGCACCCTCATCTTGCGAAAAAGGAGGGAGTGAAACACATCATCGTTCAACACCCGGAATACATCGTGGACGCATCCATAGAGGAGCAGGTGGAGTTCGCCCAAATGGGGGCCGTACATCGGAGCATCTGGCGATTTTCTGCTTCACCTATTCGGGCGCGTACCCCACGTATAAGAAGGCCCCGCCCATATCCGCCAAGGAGCAGGCGAAAATGGTGAAAGACGTAGGCCCCGCGCGGACGATTCTCTCCACCGATCTCGGCCAACTGCACAACGCGCCTCCCTAGGAGGGCTTGCGCGTGTTCGTTCAGCTCATGCTGGAGAACAGCGTCAAGCCCCAGGAGATCGAGACGATGCTGCACAAAAATCCGGCCAACGTGCTTGGTCTTTCGCTCAAATCCCCGAAGCGGGCGGCGGGCTAAAATTCCATCGGATGATGAGGGTCCTCGACGCGCGCGTATCGGCCCGTCGAGAGGCGGCCCGGGCGGGACGCCTCGGGCGGGAACCCTACAAAGAATGAGATGCGTCGCGAACGAACCTCCCTAGGCGCGCTTTCGTCTCCTCTCCGAAACTCTCGAACATATCGAGCGTGGCGCGCTTGCTTCCCTCCACAGCCGGCTGGTCGAAGGGGTTCACGTCGCGCAGCAAGCCTCCATAAACGGCCGCCCACTGCCAGAGCGCAATGAGACGGCACACGTCAGCGACGGCAAGGGAATCGAGCGTGAGCACCATATGGGGGGTGCCCCTGTCCTCGGCTTCCTGGACGACGCCCGCGTGCTCGAGACGAAGAAACTCGGCGCAGGTGACCCCCCGCGCGAGGTGCGCATCCTGCGCGAATCGCTCGACGCACAGCGAGATGCCCACCATGCTCTCCCGACCCCCAAAATACCTTTGATTCGTATGATGCTGGCTCTCGGGCGCTTGCGCCTGAAGAATCGTCTGACCGCGCCCGGCCTTGCAGTAGCTCTCATGGACGAGCTGAACGATGAGTTCGCCAACGCCTGAGAGCGCGTGAGCGTAAATCGGCATAAAGACCTCTCCATAACCGACTCTCTCCGCCCTCCACAGGCACAAGGCCAGATATTTCGCCATGTTCTCGTGGACGGGAGAAGCGGGACGGAGCACTTGGTGAGCGTCGGCGAAAGCGGCGTCAACTTCTCTGGCGAGCACCGTGTTCCCATCGAGCAGCGCAAGGGGCAGGAGCGCGTTGTTCTGCGCGGCGGTGAACCGCCCGCCCACATCGTCGGGATGGGGAAAGGTCTCGAGTCGCGCGGCGGCGACCATCGAAGTCAGTTTGCTCGGCCCAGATGAGGTGATAGCCACCGCCGGATAGCCGCGCTTCAGCAGGAGCATGGTCTCCTGAATGACGTTTTCCGTGTTTCCGGACTTGCTCACAGGAACCAGGAGCGTATTCTCGGGCCGAAACGCACCATCGCACCGCAGCAACTCTCCAAGCAATCCGCTCACGTCCGTCCCGTCGAGCAAATGCAGCCTTCTGGAGAAACCCCTCTCAAGGAGCGCCAGATACAAGGCCCAGACGTTTCTTATCGACCCGCCGTTGCCGACGACGACGACGTGCGCCTTCCCGTCCGCCAGCCTCAGACTAGCCTCCATGCGATCGATATCCGCGCGCTCGACGGCGAAATGAGGCTTCCCCGCTCCCCCTTGATGCCGCGCTATCCATTCCGCGCACCGCTCAGCGTCATCCAAAAGGGCTATTTTCTCGCGCCACAGGTCGTCTTTGCCCCTCTCCCCAAGCGGCGCATCAAAATTCTTCGAATACAGGTGTAAGCGCAAGACCAGCCCCTTATCGTCCTACATTAGCGAAAAAACCCCCGCGTCCATCGGCCCCTCGTCAAGATGCGCCTTGAAACTGCGCGCGACGATGGGGATCATGCCGGAGGGCGGGAGATTCAGACGATCAAAAACGAACTCCGCCGCATCTGCAGGCGAGATATCGCCCCCGCTTCGGGACAGCGCCTCCTGAACGAGTCTGTCGATTTCGCCCATATAGCGCGCTCCGCTTTCGATATGCGCCGCAACCGCTCCATCGCGCGAGACGGCCCGACTCATGGCGGACAACAAAACTCTCGCCTCCCCGATGGACTTGAGCTTCTGCAGACTCTGCAGCGTGGATGCCACGCCCTCATAGATGGGCAGCGCCCCCGGCTCGGGCAGCACGTCGCCGCAGATGAGCACGCCATCCTCAGGAATGAAAAAAGAGAGACTTCCCTCCGAATGGCCGGGCGTATGAAGCACTTGAACCAGAACCCCGCCCAGCGATATCTCGTCTCCCTCCGAGAGGCGGCCATCCACCTTCACGGGACCTGACGCGGCTTCGCGCATTTTACCCACCGGACGAACGCGATTCTGATAATCCAGATCCTCAATCATTCCTTTTTCGATTCCAGACGCCCAGAACCTGGGGCGCGCTCTGTGCGCTATCAGACCATTACCCCCGATATGATCGAAATGCGAATGCGTATGGATGACGTGGGCTATCTCTTCGGGTTTTCGGTCGATGGATTCAATGTAATCAAATATCGCAGGAGCGGTGGAGGCGACGCCCGTATCAACGAGGGCGAGTGCATCGCCGACGAGAACGCAGGACGTCACGAACCGAGGAATGCGCACGCCCCTCGACGTCTCGATTTCAAATTCTAGCCAGAGGCAATGCACGTGAGGCGTGATTCGCATATTGAATATCAAGCGAGGGGAGTGTCAATCAAACAGAAACCGGTGACCTTCTTCGATTCAAGATCGGCAGAGCACCGTCCTCTAATTCGCACTCGTTCTGCCAAGTCCGCTCAACCTTCTCCAACTCTTCACATTCGCGCCAATGGAAGAAAAAATCTCTGCCGTTCTCGGTCTTTGAGATCTTTTTCGGATCATACAGATGATTTTCGAAGCACCGCCGCAGGTCTTCAGTGAGTCCTACATAGAGAACATCGCCTTGAAACGTTGTGAGCACCTAACACCCGGATTTCTCGGGGATGAAGCTGCGTCGGTTGCGACGGAAGTTCTGGCGGTGCTCTGGCGTGGGGTTCAGAAGTTCAATCTTCATAACTCAATCTCGGCGGACATGGATGGTTTGTGGAGCGCCTTAACCATTTCTTGGGCCAAGTGACCTATCGTTGCCACGTTTAACCCACTTGCCTTTCCACCCCTGATCCACCATTGGGCGTGCCCAACGCCTGCGAACTCGCCCTCAACGTTCTCAAAACAAACCGAGAGCAGATCCTTCATTGCGTCTATGGTGAACTTCTTATCGCCTTGAAGTTTTGTGAAAAATGGAATGGAAAATCGGCAAAATAACTCCACGCCATTGTATCTATACAATGTCGATGCATTCCCATTATCATCTAAAATAGTGGAGATGGCCTTCCAGTAATTAAGAAATATTCTTTTCTCTTTATCAAAATCATTCAGAACGGCTATTGGGTTATTTCCGTTTAATACGTATTTAACGATTGCCTTCACAAATGATCTTTGATTTATCTTGTTGTTCCTAGACGGGTCATTAGCCATCTTTATTCGTTCACGCCAAGGAGAGTCGGGGGTCTCATTCAGAAAGGTCACCAGTTTCACGGCCTTGTCGACTTCCCGCCTTTCCACGATGTTCATAATCCATTTGGGCAGGTTTGGAATATTTTCAACGTCTAGGGACTCGGTCAATCGGGACACGATTTGTTGTTCCACGGACTTATCGACGCTTTTCTGCGTCGTGTTGACGATCAAGAAATGGCACATTTGATGGAGTGGCGGTAAGTCCGCAGCGATGTTGACTGGAACCATGAATTCAAGCACTCGATCATCTCGCATGGCAGCCATCTTCAGACCTTCCAAGCGATGTTGTCCATCCACGACACTAAATGGTGCAATGTCATCCGTGTTGAAATTGATCGTATTTGTACTCTCGTGGAAATCAAGGGTTTTTTTAGTCGCCAAAAACACCGATGTTGGCAGGAACGCATCCTGAGAATCCTGCCCCTTCACGATATAATCTGCCAGCTTTTTGGCCCGTGCCCGGTTCAGGAGCCGTTGATAGCCGGAGTCGCTCACGTGACTCGGGTCCAAGGTCTCGATAGAGTAGAAATTATCTTGGATCAAAACTTTGACCTTTATCGCTGTCGAAAAGAGGGTCAAGTCACCTTGCTGCACCTTGGCCGCAGGCAGTTTCAATAACGCCATCAAGAAGTCTCCAAGCAAAAGAAATTGAGTTAACTACAATCGTACCAGACAACTCAACCACCATACCCCCCGCCTCGCTTGCCTTATGAGATACTGAGAACGGCAAGGACGAATGTCAAGGCAAATCCGGTTTCCGAGAGTACTTGTGAAAGGAGACTCTCATCTTTTCCTCATCCCTGTGTTGCTGTATAAAGCCGCTTGGCGACGAATCGGTCGAAAAACCATCAAAGCGTCGTCCAGGCGAAACGAGAACGTTCCGCCGCGCGGGAAAACGCATTCTTAGGGGGAAGGCGATGAACGCGACCGCCTTGGGCTTCACGCTTCTTTCCGTCCTGTGTTTCGGAGTATGGGGACTTCTTATGAAGCTGGGACAAGAGCGTCTGGGGGCCATACCCCACCTCATGGGGATGGGAGTGACCACCGCCGCCGTCGTCCTCCTCGCCATACTCAGCAGGCAGTTCCCCCTTCCCCCGATGCGCGGGGATGTCTGGCTGCCCATGGTCGCCACGCTGGCCACCTTGCTGGCCATGCTCTTCCTGGTTTTGGCTCTCTCCAAGGCGGGAGAACAAACGGCCGGCGTGGTGGCACTCTCGGCCCTCTATCCGGGCGTCACCGCGGTGATGGCGGCGATCTTCCTCGGCGAGGATTTTCCGCTCGCCAAGCTCGGCGGACTGGCCTGCGCCGCCATGGCCGCGTTTCTCTTTACGCGCTAGGCGAGAGCCGCTGGAGCATGACTTCAAAACGCGGACTGCGCATTGGGGTGGACACGGGCGGCACGTTCACCGACGTGGTCGGCGTGCGCTCGGACACCGGAGAAGTGTTCACCACCAAGACGCCGACGACGCCCGCCGACTTCAGCGATGGGCTCTTCGAGGGGATCCGGAAAATACTGGCGGAAACCAAGACGCGCCCCGCCCTCGTTAGCGGCGTGTTCCACGGCACGACCGTGGCGACGAACGCCATCTTGGAGCGTCGATTCGAGGATTTGGGGTTCATCATCACAGGAGGTTTTCGCCACCTCCTTGAGATAGGCGGAGCGAACGGCAAACACAGCGGGCACTACGCCGCCTCCCTGCTGCAAAAACCTCGACATGCGCTGGTGCCTCCCGAGCGAATTCAAGAGGCGAGAGAGAGAATTTCCGCGTCCGGCGAGGTACTCAAACCCATTGACGAAGACGACGCGCTCAGGCTCGCGAGATGGTTCAAGGTACAGGGCATCGGCTCCGTGGGGGTCTGTCTACTCCACTCCTACGCCAACCCGCACCATGAGCGAACCATCCTTGAGGCCTTCGAAGAAGAATACCCGGAATGTTTCGTGAGCATATCGAGCGAGGTGATACCAGAGCCTGGTGAATACGAGCGCGCCATCACCACGCTGCTCGATGCGTGCATCAAGCCCCGCATCAAGGCCTACCTGGAGAGCAGCGCCCAAAAAATCGAGGCGGCCCTGGGCGACGCGCCCTTCCTCGTCATGAAAAGCAACGGCGGCGTCTCGGCGGCGAGGGAAATCTCAAAAAGACCGATAGGCACCGTCCTGTCTGGGCCTGCCGCGGGCGCCCTGTCCGCCGCCTATCTGGGAAGGCTCTCCGGACACGAACAACTCATCACCTTGGACGGCGGCGGCACCTCCACCGACATCGCCGTCATTGAAGGCGGGGAAGCCAAGCGCGCCACACGGCACCAGCTGGATGAGTTTCACCTGAGAACGCCGATGATCGACATCGTCACCATCGGCACAGGGGGCGGCTCCATCGCCTGGCGAAGCGCTGAGGGGAGACTCCGCGTCGGACCGAGGAGCGCGGGCGCGGACCCGGGGCCCATTTGCTATGGAAAGGGCGGGAAGGAGCCCACGCTCACCGACGCGAACCTGCTTCTGGCCCGCAGCCCTCTCCACCTAGCGGGCGGCGAAGTGAAGCTCAATAAGGCGCTCGCCATGAAGGCCATGCGCGCGCTGGCGGGTCCATTCGGCATGACCCCTTACGAGATGGCCGCAGGCGTCATCGAAATCGCCGCATGGAACCAGGCCCACGCCGTGCGACGCGCGACGGTGCAAAGGGGAATCTCACCGGGGAATTTCGGCCTCATGGCCTTTGGCGGCTCCGGTCCACTTACGGCCGGTCTCGTGGCCGAACTACTCAGCATCGACACCGTCATCGTTCCACCCTTCGCAGGCATGACGAGCGCCTTTGGGCTGGAGGTGGTCGACCTCGTGAACGATCACGCGTCGGCTCACTATCAATCCGAAGATAATCTCCGCCCCGAAGCCCTGGCGGAGGCATACGAGCGGCTCGAGGCACAGGCCGCCGAGGGACTCGACGCCGAGGGCGTTCCGGAGCGTCGGCGCATGATGCGCCGCGCCGCGGAGATGCGATATCAGGGAGAAGCCACGGAGATTGAAGTGGACGTGCCTGGAGGCTACATCACCCCGCCGGTGCTGGGAGAGGTGATTGAACGCTTCCACCAGATATATAAACGCCGCTATACCTACAACCACAAGGGAAGCCGCCCGGTGGAGATCGCGCATTTGCGCGTCGCGGGGGTCGGCATGACGGAGCCACCGAACTTGCCCTTGATTCCCGCCGGGGACGACAGCCCAGAGGAAGCCTACAAGGGCGCCCGTCTGGTCTGGTTCAAGGAGTTCGGCGGATTCCACGACACACCTGTCTATTACAGGGAAAGGCTGCTGGAGAGTAATTACATTCCGGGACCCGCGATAGTGGAGAGCTTCGGCAGCACCACGACGATATTCCCCAGACAGGAGGCGCGGGTCGATAGATACGGAAATCTGGTGATGCGCTTTCGCTCAAGCGTCTTCGAGCACGCCGAGCGCGCCGGCAGGCCGACGGGCGCGCACGGCGTGGGAGCGGAATGGCGATGAACGCAAACCCCATCGTGAGCGAAATCCTGTCCGGCGCGCTGCGCGCCATCGAGGAGGAGGTGGAAGAACTCCTCGCCCGCATCTGGCGCAGCCCCTCGCTGCGTGACGCGGGCGATTTCTCCGTCTGCCTGTTCGACCGCTTCGGTCGCGCCCTCACTGGGCGGGTCCTGGCCTCCGGCCCCGCACCCATCCTCCGTTCGTATCCCGAAATAGCGGAGGGAGACGTTTTTCTTCACAACGACCCCTATATCCTGCCGGCGGGCCTTGGCGAAGCCGCCGAGCTGTGCCTCACACGTCCTTTGTTCTCAGGTGAGGCGCTCATCGCCTTTTTGCAGATTAGAGGACGACATGACGATCTGGGCGGCGCCCTGCCCGGCGGGGGGAGCGTCGGCGCGACAGAGAGCTACCATGAGGGCGTTCTCATTCCCCCGGTGCGGATCGCGCGGGGTGAGGAGACCGTCGAAGACGTGAAAACTCTGCTCTTGAGGAACAGTCGACAAGCACATCACCTGAGCGATGACATCGACGCCCAACTCGGCGCGCTTCGCGTCGGCGCGAGGCGTCTCAAGGATTTGACGCGCCGCTATGGAGCGGAGAACCTATCCGCCTGCTTCGCCGACTTGCTCAGAGAGTGCGAACTCGCGTTTCGCGAACAGCTCATCCCCCAGATACCTGAGAAAAACTGGACGGTGCACACGGTCGTGGAGTCAGACGGCGTGAGCGGCCCCCACGAGCTGAATCTCCAGCTCAAGCGGCGCGAAGACACGCTGGGGGTTGATTTGAGAGGCGCCGCCCCACAAACCAAGGGCCCGACAAACTGCCCCCTTGAAGGAGAAGGCGTCCAGTTTCTCATCCGCCTCCTCGCGCCCATGCTGCTCCATCTCGCGAAAGATGAGGAGGAATTTCCCCTGAACGACGGGGCACTGAGAACGTTCGAGGTTCAGCTGCCGGGACCGGGAACGATGCTGACTCCCCGCTTCCCCGCGCCGACGGGACTGAGGGCGCTCACCCTCGGGAAACTGCTCTCGGCATTC
>CBDBBI010000002.1:0-22635 GCA_965202625.1 bacterium
TCGCGCGCGGATGGACGCTTTCGGGGAGGCGGCGGCAAAACGCGCGGGAAAGCGGAAAGTTACAGAAGAGGAGCGCGCGGGGCTGGAGAGGTGCGATCCGGCGGAGCGCATTCTGGAGATGAGAGTCTGCGACCCGGCGATGGGCTCGGGGCATTTCCTCGTCAACCTCGTGGACTACCTCGCCGACAGGGTCATCGAGGCCATGGCCGGAGCGGAGGCCGCCGCAGAGGGCTACGTCTCGCCGCTGGCCGGACGAATCGAGGAAATCCGCGAGACCATCAAGGCGAACGCGGCGAAAGGCGTCTGGCGGCTGGAGGAGGCGCAGCTGGACGATCGCCGCATCGTCCGCCGCATGGTGCTCAAGGGCTGCGTTCACGGAGTGGACAAGAACTCCATGGCGGTGGAACTCGCCAAGGTGGCGCTCTGGCTCCACACCTTCACGGTGGGCGCACCGCTCAGTTTTCTGGATCACCACCTGCGCTGCGGAGACAGCCTTTTCGGCGCATGGGTGCGGGAGGGGAGCGAGAGGGCGAGGGCGCGCGGCAGCACGCTCTTTTTGCGCGAACCCATCCTGCGGGCGATGCGGACGGCGGCGCCGATGCGAAAGGTCGAGCGGCTCACCGACGCGGAGATGGCCGAGGCGCGCGAATCCGCCGCGCGCTTCGCCGAGGTGGAGGAGGGAACGGCGCCGCTCTCCATCCTGCTTTCCCTCGTCCACGCCCTCGACTGGCTGCGCCCGACAGATAAGGAAGACAAAGCCGCGCTTTTCGACTTCTTCTCCGGCACGTTTGGCGATCCCCTCGATATCGTCCAGGGCACAGCGCCGAGGGACGGGCGGGGGTCGAGGCGCCTCGCCGCCATTCTTGAGCGCGCGCGGATGCTGATGGAGGAGGAGCGCTTTTTCCACTGGCAGGTGGCGTTTCCCGGCGTGTGGTCGGAGTGGGAGCGTGCGGAACGCCAAGGTGGTTTCGACGCGGTTATCGGAAACCCGCCTTGGGCGCGCCTGGAATTTATGGAAGTCCCTTGGTTTGAAGCAAGAGATGAAAGTATTGCTTTGGAGACGAACGGTTCACGTCGCAAAGAGCGGATTCAGGCTCTCCGACTAGCCCATGATCCACTTTGGGAGATATATGAGAAAGCGTCCGAGCGTGTAAAGACAGCGGCTCACATTGTGCGAAAGGGCGGAGATTACAGTTTTTTTAATGCAGGGAAACTGAATTTCTACAAGCTGTTCGTCGAGCGCGCCATGTCTCTGGTGAAGCCGGAAGGTGCGGTCGGCCTGCTCACACCCTCCGGCGTCGCCTCGGACAAGGCAGGGTCTGGATTCTTTCAGAGCGTGGCGACGGAAGGGCGGCTGCGCGCCCTTTATGATTTTGAGAACAAAAAAGTGTTCTTTCCCGACGTTCACGCGTCGTTCAAGTTCTGCATCTTCGTCGCCGGCGCCTCGCCAACTCAAAAACCAGCCAGGTGCGCGTTCTATGTGCACGACGTATCGGAACTGAAAGACCCCGAGCGATGCTTCCCCCTCACGCCGGAGAATTTCGCCCGCGTGAACCCGAACACGGGCACCGCCCCCATCTTTCGCACGCGGCGGGACGCCCGGCTGACCACCGCCATCTACGACCGCCTGCCCGTTCTGGTGAATCGCTCCTCAGGTGCGGCCGTGAAGACCTGGCCGGTGAAGTATTCTCAAATGTTCAACATGACGTCCGACTCTGCTCTGTTTCGCACGCGCCGGGAGCTCGAGGAAAACGAGGGCGCCTGGCCGATGGGCGGCAATCGCTACCGCAGCAGGGCGGGAGATTGGGTTCCCCTCTATGAAGGCAAGATGGCGCAGGCGTTCGACCACCGCGCGGCCCGCGTCGTCGTGAAACCCGGAAATACGCACCGTCCCGCTCAGCCCGTACCCGCCACCCTGGCACAGCATGAGGATCCGGACTGGCTGCCCGATCCGCAGTATTGGGTGTTGAAGAGCGAAATATCATTTCCAAGGGCATCATATTTGCTAACGTTCAAGGACGTGACCGCACCTACCAACGTCCGATCCATGATTGCGACGTTGATCCCAAACGGAGGTGCCGGGAATACGCTTCCTGTCGTGTTAATGGATGAAAGACAAACCGCCGGAGAAACTGCGAGCTTGCTTGCTAATTTCAATGCGATACCGTTTGACTATGTTGCGCGCCAGAAAATTCAGGGCCAGCATCTCAACTGGTATATCGTCGAACAGCTCCCCGTCGTTCCACCCGAAACGTTTGAGACTACCCATTTTGGCCCCAAGACTGCCGGAGAGGTTGTGCGGGAGGCCGTCCTGGAGCTCACCTACACCGCCCACGACATGGCACCCTTCGCCCGGGACATGGGCTACGTGGACGATGCGGGCGAGACGCGCGCACCCTTCGTCTGGAACGAGGAGCGTCGTCTGCGGCTTCGGGCGAAGCTGGACGCCGTGTTCTTTCATCTCTACGGCGTTGCGGATCGGGACGAGGCGGCCTACGTCTATTCTACCTTCCCCATCGTCGAGGCCCAGGAGAAGAAGGCTTGCGGCTGCTACCGCTCGCGCGACCTGTGCCTCGCCTGGATGAACGCCCTCGCCGCCGGCGCACCGGACGCGGACGTGTGCCTGTGATAAAATGTAGCGGGCTGTGCGTGTTGCCAGGGCATGATCAACAAATCACTTTTTGGATAAGGTGAACGGGAATTTTGGGATATCACATATGGTCAAGGTAGCGAGAGTTTCTGGGCGTGAGGCGGCCCGAGTGTTTGAAAAAGCGGGATGGGTTTTTGGCAGACGGAAGGGTAGCCATATGATCTACGTAAAAGACGGAGCGGAAAGACACCTTTCGATCCCTGATCATAAAACCCTGAAGATCGGACTGCTCATCAAGTTGATAAAAGCCGCGGGGCTGACGCCGCAAGAGTTTGAAGAATTGGGGCGAAAATAGGCTATAGTCGTGGAGGAGGCATGATGAGTGCCGATCCGAAAAGATTTGACGCGAAAACGAGAATGACGTATATTTTATGTGTGGGGTGGGCACACCCGAAACGAACGGGAGAGAGACGATGGGGTGTAATGAAGCACACACCCTAAAGGAAGAGAGAGCCATGATGAAGCAATATGTTCTCAATAAAAGCAGTTATGGCGCGTTTCAAATCGCCCTGGAGCCATGTGAGGTGGACGGCGGATACGTCGCCGAGTGCCTGGACCTGGAAGGCTGCGTCTCGGAAGGCGACACCCAGGAAAGTGCTCTTGCGAACATCGGCGAGGCGATAGAGGGCATATGCGAATCCATGATGGAACACCACGGGCGCATCATGCGCTCCACCGAGAGTTCTGACACGTATTCGGAATCCTCAGAAGAGAGATACACCAGCACGCCTCGTTCTCTCAAATACGCATAGCCCTCACCGCTGCCGCCCCTGACGCAGACGTGCGTCTGTGAGGGGGTTTTGTGCTACTCCTGCCTTATAATTGCCGTCGGCGGATAAGTCGCATATCATGCACGCGAAATAGAATGGAGGCGGAAAGCGCGGGAGGAGAGGCGTCGTGACCGAACGGCTCTTGTCGGACGACGAACGCAAGGCGTATCGTTCCCTCCCCAAGCGCGTCACCAACCCCGGGGCGCGCTGGAGCGGCAAGCGCGGCCATCGGCAACGGCGTTACGAAGCTGTTTCCGAAGATGAAGCGCGCGCGCAATTTCTGATATATCTCCGGCAAAATCTCCACGACGAGATAGATTTCTCCTGCGGCCTCGCGCTGATTCAGAATAGCGGGCAACTTTTCAGTCTCGCGCGCTACAACGGCGCGAATCATCTCCATGGCGCCATCGCGCATCGTTGCCACATCCATCGCGCCACGGCGGAGGCACTCTCCGCCGGAAAAAACTCGATAGCCATGCGGAGGAAACGGACAGATACCGGACTTTGGATGGCGCGCTTGCCTGCCTGATCGAAGATTGCGCCGTTCAAGGTCTGGCCGCCAAACTCGATCATCCGGAGTTGTTTGATGACGTTGGATAAAACGGGACTGGAAAAAACCCTGTGCGAGAGGTTATGCAGAAGCATCCGGATACATCAGCGTGATGACGGGGTTCTCATGCTGGACACGCCGTTCACCTTTCCAGACGGCGATCACTATCCGATCTATCTCTCCGAGGGCCGCACCGGTGGCGTGATCTTAAGCGATCGCGGACATACGCTCATGCACGCGAGCTACGAGCACGACGTCGATGCTTTCTACGACGGTTCGCGCGCGGTGCTGCGCGAGCAGATTGTCCGTGAGGCGGGGATTGAGGAGAACGAGGGCGTTTTTACCATCGAGGCGGTACCGGATGGCGTTGCGGACGCTCTTTTCACCTTGGGCCAGGCGTTGACGAAGATCTACGACCTCACCTTTTTGAGCCGCGCGCGGGTCGCTTCTACTTTTTACGAAGACCTGAAAGCCTTTCTTTTCAGGATGATAGACGCGGAAAAGATAGAGAGCGACTACATACCGGCGGACGTTCCGAATGGGGCGGACTATCCTGTAGATTACCGAATCGCGGGCAAGCACGACGTTCCGATATTCCTCTACGGCGTTCCGGGCCGGGACAAGGCGCGACTGACGACCATCATGCTGTCCCACTTTCTGCTGAACCGCCTCTCTTTCGAATCCGTGATCGTGTTCGCCGATCAGCAGCAGATCCCCCGGCTCGACCTCGCCCGGCTGACCAACGTCGCGGGGACGGCGGTCGCATCCCTGGACGCGGAGGACGACCTTCGCCGCAAAGTCCTTGCACGGGCCGCTTGATCCTCCCGTTGACGCCGCTCCCCGCCCGTGAAAGCATCAACAAGCAAAATAAGTGGAAGCATCGGCCAAAATATAGTTGAGGAGCAGTGCGGATGTTCAAGAACCTGGCGATACGGAATTTTCGCGGGCTCGGCAATTTAGAGATTCCCCGCCTGGGCCGAATCAACCTCGTCACGGGCAAAAACAATGCCGGCAAGACGAGCCTGCTTGAAGCGCTTTTTCTACTCTGCGGCGCAGGGAACCCTCAGTTGTTGTTCAGGGCCAACATGATGCGTGGCATTGACGTGGCGGGAGGTTCGGCGATACCCGGAATGTTCTGGAAGCCGCTGTTCACCGATATGGACATGGCAAGGACAGTGGAAATCAAGGGCCGCTCTACCTCGCATGGTCCATGGATATTGCACGTTATGCTCCATCGACCGGATACCATTGAGCTCCCTTTCGACAGCCCCGATCATATGGTGGAGAGAACGGTATTGTCGGGCGAGAGCAGGCTCAAGTTTTCGTTCCAAAAAGGGGCAGAACCTCTCGTGGAGAGGAACATGCGTTTCGCGGGTGGTGGGCTTCAGGTTGATCAACCCGTTACGCCCCCGCCGTTTCAGGCGGTGTTCCTCTCGTCGCGCACGGCGAACCTTCAGGATGACGCTAGGCGTCTCGGGCAGCTGCGGCAACGGAAGCAAGGGGAGTTCGTGACGAATGCTTTGCGGCGCGTCGAGCCGAGGCTGCGGAGCATTGAGGTGAACTCCGCCTCCGGCGTGCCCATGATTTGGGGCGATATCGGCTTGTCCGAGCTCATACCATTGCAGATGATGGGCGAGGGCATGACGCGCATCGCCCGAATGGTTCTGGCGATCTCCGATGCGCGTGGCGGCGTCGTTCTGGTGGATGAGGTCGAAAACGGCATCCATCATTCCGTGTTGGGCAAGGTTTGGGGGGCTATCGGAGAGGCGGCCCGGCAATGTGATACGCAGATCGTCGCGGCGACGCACAGCTTCGAGTGCATGGAGGCGGCGCATGGCGCGCTCGACGAAGAGGATTTGCTCGTTCACCGACTGGAAGCAAGCGACGAAACCATACGCTGCGTCACTCTTAACGCGGAAGAAATCAGGACGACGGTCGAATACAATTTTGAGATACGCTGAACGTGCCCCCTCAAAAACAGATTAAAACGCCCAGGCAGCTCCTTGTCGAGGGAAACGATCAGCGCAACTTCTTTGAGGCGTTCGTCAAGCACCTCTCGCTTTGCGACATACAGATACAGGATTATGGAGGCGGGGATGAGTTGCGACGTTTTCTGCAGGCATTCATCAGCAGGTGGTCGGTTTTTGGCTCGGTAAAGAGCCTCGGCATCGTGCGCGACGCAGAGGATTCCTTTCAGGACACCTTCCGGAGCGTTCAGGGAGCACTTAAGCGGGTGAACCTTCCCGTCCCGAAGGAAGCGGGACAGCGACAAGGCGGACAAGGCGGGAAGCCCGACGTGAGCGTGTTCATACTGCCGGACAACGCCTCTCCGGGGATGCTCGAGACGCTCCTTTGCCGCGCGTTCGCAAACTCTCCAGAGAACGTCTGCATAGATCATTTTTTCAAGTGTGCCGAAGCCGTGCCGAGCGTATCCATTCGAAGGCCCGACAAGGCGCGCGCTTTCGCCTATCTGGCGACGAGGCGCGATGCGCACCATTCTGTCGGCGTGGCGGCACAACAGGGCGTCTGGAATCTGGATGACGACGCTTTTCAGGGGCTGCGCGATTTTTTGAAGAATCTGTAGCGGGCGGGAAAGGCGGGTGGACATGTCAACGACCGGAAGGATGAAAGCATGAGAACCATGCGGCGCGTCGGGCGTCGCGCACTGGCCGTGGAGGATGGCCTTCGCCGCAAACTCCTTGCACGGGCCCCTTGATCCCCCCGTTGACGCCGCTCCCCGCCCGTGAAAGCATGGCCGGGCATCTCGTTTTCCGGACGGGAGGATGATCAGATGAAAAATGATTGCAACCTGGGCGCGTTCGCCCATGCCTTGCGCGATCTGGACGAGGTGCGGGCGGAAGCGGAGGAAGAGGGTTTTCCGGTTCCGACGGATGCGGCGTTCCAAAACGCACGGCGTCTGCTGAGAGAAATGCACGCCATATTCCCCCGCCGTTTCGAGGTGTATCCCATGCCGGATGGGGAGATCGCGGTTGACGCGACGAATGGCCGAGGGAGTTCCGTCCTGCTGTTGTGCAGATCAGACGGCGCTGCCCTGTGCTCGGTCAACATGGCGGGTGCGCATCGACGCGCCAGATATGCCACTGCCGAGACGCTTCCCGACGATTTTGTGCGCGAAGCAATGGGCGAACTTGAACGGCAGGGTGATGGGGTGGAGTGAAAGCACCGAGAAAATCAGCGGTGATGAAGAACCCGGATGGGAGTATTTTCCAGAAGGCAAGCGGAGCGGACGCTTCGGGCTGGCGGGAAAGGAGATAAAAATGACCTGGTTCCTCAAAAGTATCGCGCATCTGGCGGCGGTTTTTCTGCTCTGTGCGCTTCTCCCCTCCGGAAGCGGGGCGGCGGAGGGTGCGGAGGAGAACGTCGTCTTTCTCAAGGCGTTCTATCCCCTGGACGAGCCGAGGTTTCACTGCGTGGACGTACCGGGACACCGCTCCGGTGTGAACACCGCCGCCGCCCTCGTGGTCCACACCTGCAAGGAGGGGATGTGGAACCTCGATGAGCGTTTTGATTTGTCCGCCGTCTCGAAGGGTGCGTTGCGAATGCCCGCATACGGGCTGTGCGTCGTCGCCGATTCCGCCGCCGAGGGGGCGAAGGTGCGTCTGCGCGCGTGCGGTGCCCCGCTCGGCGTCTGGCGTTTTGAGAATTACCGCTTAAGTCTTGAGCACCATCCAGAGAAATGCCTCACCATCGGCACGGAACCCTCACGTCTCACGCCGGGCGGGCACAGGTTTCCGAGCCGCCACGTGGCCCGCTCCCTCGGGCTTGCGACGTGTGCGGAAGAAGCCCTGGAGAGACAACTCTGGCGTCTGGAGCGGCCCATGCGGCGCACCGGCTCCATCATGCCCTTCAAGTAGACCGCGGAGGCGCGGTCTGCGTGTGCGCGCGGGTGTCGCGTCCATGATGATCAGGGAGCGGCGGTCCTTCTCTTGCGCGCGTGAACGAGCGTGGCCTCCATGGGCAGGCGGATGACGCCCTCCTCGCACGCAAACTCCATCACGCTTTCGCGGATGGCCTCCTTGATGCGCTCTCTCGCCCTGGGCGGCTGTGCGCGCAGACGCGCCGCCGTGCGCACGGTGGATTTCTCGATGATCTCGACGATGCGCGCGGGCACCTCCGCCCGCATATAGAGGGTGAGGTCGAGAAACTGCGGCTTTGTGAACCCCGCCGCCTCAAACGCGCGCGCACATGCGTCCTTCTCCGCATAAAACGGAGCGGGCGGGCCGGCGAGGAGGGGCGTTTGGGCCTCCCCGTGGGTCTGAACCGCTTTTTCCATCAGCCGCCTGTGGCCCGCGTCATGCGTCCACGCGGTGAGGGCGAGCCTTCCCCCCGGTTTGAGGGTGCGGGCGGTTTCGGCCAGCGCGTCTTCCGGACGGGAGAAGTGGATGAACCCGAAGTTGCTCACAACGGCGTCAAAGGCGGCGTCGGGAAAGGGCGTCTCCTCCGCGTCGCAGCACCTGAACTCCGCCCCCGGCCAGCGGCGCGCCGCCTCGGCGATCATGTCTCCGGCGAAATCCGCGCCCACCACCGTGCAGCCGCGCATGAGCGCCCCCGCAGCGACGATGCCCGTCCCGCACGCCAAATCAAGCAGGCGCGTTCCGAAGCGCGCACCGGCGGCGTCGAGCAGGGCGGCGGCCGCCTGCGCGGTGGCGGTGCCGAACAAATCGTTGTAATCCGCCGCCACGCCGTTCCATCCCGCGCGCTCAAATTCCCTGAACGCATCAGGGTCGTATGCGGACGTCCCGCTCATGTCGCCGCCTCAAGGTTCTGCTGCTTCATCGTGCCTCCCCCCTCGTCTGGGGGCGTCCGTCCGCGCGGACGCCGCGCGCCACCAGGTCCACCCCGTTCGAGCCGATGATCTCGCAGGTGATGACGTCTCCGGACGCGGCGTCTGTTTCGTGGAAAAAGACCTCGCCGTCCACCTCGGGGGCCTGCAGCCGCGTCCGCCCGCGCAGGAGTCCCTCGGGCGTCAGCCCCTCCACGAGTGCCTGCGTTCTCGCACCCGTCAGCGCCGCGTTGTCCTCGGCCATGATGCGCTCCTGAAGCGCGAGCAGCCGCGCCATGCGCTCTTTGGCGACCTCGCGCGGTACCTGCTCCGGCAGGCGCGCCGCTATCGAGCGGTCCTCGGGCGAGAAGACGAAGCCGCCCAGCCGCGCGAAGCGGGTCTCCTCCACGAAGTCGAGAAGAAGCGCGAAATCCTCCTCCGTCTCTCCGGGAAAGCCGACGAGCATGGTGGTTCTGAGCGCACAGCCGGGCGCCCTCTCCCTGATGCGCGAAATGAGGGTGCGCGTGCCCCGCTCGTCGATTCCGCGCCGCATGGCGGCGAGCACGGGAGTGGAGACGTGCTGAAGCGGCATGTCGATATACTCGCACACCTTCGGCAGGTCCCGGTAGGCGTCGATCAGCGCGTCCGTCATTCCGCGCGGGTAGTTGTAGAGCGCGCGAATCCACTCCAGACCTTCCACGCCGTTGAGCGCCTCGAGCAGCCGCGCGAGCGAGGCGCCGGATCGTAAATCTCTCCCGTAGCTCGTGATTTCCTGTGCCAGAAGGTTGACCTCGCGCACGCCGGCCTCGGCCAGTGCCCGCGCCTCCTCCACCAGCAGGTCGAGCGGGCGGGAGCGAAACCTGCCGCGAAACCTCGGTATCACGCAGAACGTGCACGGGCGTGAGCAGCCCTCGGCGACTTTCAGGTAGGCGCTCGGGCCGGGCTCTGCGAGAATGCGCGGCAGCCTTCTGCCGTAATCCATCAGGGTGTCCGAGAACGCCTCGCGCGCACCGCCGAGCAGGAGGGCGGGCAGGCGGTCGTATTCGCGGGTTCCGATGAACAGGTCCACCTCGGGCAGCCCCTGGGCGAGTTCTCCCCGGTAGCGCTCGGCGAGACAGCCCGCCACCACCAACGTTTCCAGCGCGCCCGTCTGCTTGAGTTGCCCAAGTTCCAGAATCACGTCTATCGACTCGCGCTTCGCATCCTCGATGAAGCCGCAGGTGTTGACGATGGCGACCTGGGCCTCCTCCGCCTCGCCCACGAGCTGGTAGCCCGCCTCCGCCAGGGCGGCGAGCATGATTTCCGAATCCACCGTGTTCTTGGCACAGCCCAGCGAGACGAGCGCGGCCCGCCGCGCCTCCGCCGGCGCGGGCGCGCCCCGCCGCACGAGGGGCATCTCGGAGATGGGCCGTATTTGGAGGAGCCCGCCGCTCATCGCACCGCTCCCGCCCGGAGGGTGCTCGGATCGCAATGCCATTCCTCCCGGGGGCGGTTGAAATAGCGAATCGCCGCCCCGGGCAGCTCCTTTCGATAGACCTCCAGCATCCGCGCCATGCCCATCGCCTCTCCGGAGTTTTCGACCTCGGGCAGCGTCTCCAGGTAGAGGGCGGGGTCGATGCACAGGTTTTTCATCTGTATCACGTGAAGCCCCGTTCTCTCGGCGAACCGCAGCATGGCTTCCACCTCGCCTTCAAGGTCCGTGACGCCGGGGAATACCAGATAGTTGATCTGTGCGTAAAGCCCCGCGTCGGCGGCGGCCTTCACGCAGTCCTCCACCTGGGCGAAGTCATACGTCTCGGGACGATAGTAGGCACGATACCATGCGGGCGTCGCGCTGTTCATGCTGATGCGGACGCTCTCCAGACCCGCCGCGGCGAGCCTCTCCATCCATTCGGGCCGGCTGCCGTTCGTGTTGAGGTGGAGGGTTCCGCGCGAGGTGTGCTCGCGTATGCGTCGGCAGGCCCGCTCGATGATCCCCGCCTGGAGCAGGGGCTCCCCCTCGCATCCCTGCCCGAAGCTGGCGACCGCCGCCTCCGCCCCCGCAAGGTGGGGGACGGCGATCGCGCTCAGCTCCTCCGGCGTCGGTGCGAAACCGATGCGTTGGTGGCTCGCCGGAAACAGGTCGTCGCTCTGAAGGGAGATGCACCCCCGGCAGTCCGCGTTGCACAGCGGGGCGATGGGCAGGCCCATCTCCCATCGGCGGGCGAAAAAATTTTTGGCCGCGAAGCAATGAAACGCGCCTGCACAGCGCGCAAGGTGGGGGAGCAGTCGATTTTTTGGGTTCGCCTCGCACATCTCGGCGATGCGCTCGGGCAGGTGCGCGTCGTCGTATTCGGCGGGTGCCCAGCGCGGGCAGTCGTCCACCTGCACGGCGGCGCATACGAATTCGCCCCTCTCCGCATCAAAGCCCAGTGCCGCGTAGGCCCACAGGGGGAGGACGGCGGCTCCTTCCTCTCTCTCCGCATAGGGAAGGAGGGTGCGCATCCACCCCGGTGCGGGAAACGCGCAGGCGGCCTGAAGCGGCGCGGCTCCCTCGTCCCAGTCCGCCTCGGCCACGCTGAGGAGCGCGCCCGTCTCGGAGTCGCCGCCCACGGGCGTGCTGTCGGGAATCGTGAAGAGCCTGCTTCCCTCCGGAAGCGCGGAGAGCTCCTCCGGCTGCGGTACCACGGGCGACGCCCCGCTCGCGCCCACCATCTCCAGCGCCGGATGCTCGAACAGGTTGCCATCCTGGTCGGCGACCACCATCAGCGCGGACATGGGGGGGATGCTCCTCGCGTCGGTCGCCGGGGCGACGGAAAAAACGCGCTTGAGGGTGGAGGAACGCCGGCGTCGCTCACGGCTTCTCGTCTCCTGATGCGTGTATGGCTCTCCAAAGCCTGCCGCCCTGGTGCGGGCGTCCGCATACCCTAGCAGAACTCGGCCTCCTCTCGCCAGTTTCCCGCCCTGGACAAGCGACTTGCGGTTGGGGATACTTTCCCCCTCCCCTTCATCCGCTTGCCGTGGGGAGACCGGCGTTTCGGAATCCAGACCGCGCGCAAGCGAAAACGGAGGAACCCCCATGCGCCCAGATGAATATCTCTCCCGAATCGCCCTTGTGAAATCCGAGACCGGGCGTCTGTCCGCAGAGTGGCGCGGCTTCTCGGAGGCCCGCTGGGAGGTGGATACCTTTTGCCCCGGCTGGCGGGCACGACACGCCGTCTCCCACCTGGCGACGGGGGGCGATTTTTATGCGAACTCGGTTCGCAGGGCACTGGACGGTCTGCCGCCCGCACCGCCCTACGGGAACGACACGAAAGGGTTTTTTGCCATCCGCAAGGACAAGGGCGAGGCGCTCATGGAACTGCCCCGGCAGGAGATGCTGAATGCGTTCGACGCCTCGGCCCTTGCCGTGAACGACGCGCTCGAGGCAGTGGGTGCGGACGACCTCGGCAAACGTGGCTATCACCCCCGCGGCCTGACGAGGCTCGACGCCTGGATAGGGATGCGGCTCGCCGAGATGGTGATTCACGACTGGGATATTCGCTACGGGGAGGACACTGACGCCCGCGTCGCCCCCCAGGGGGTGGAGGGGATGATGAGTTTCATTCCGGAGAACCAGAGCCGATTTTTCGGTCTGCGCGAGAAGCCCCCCTTCAAGGGCCGGTTCGCTTTTCGCTCGACGGCACCCGATCGGGCGTGGACGCTCACCGTCGACGGTACGGGGGCGGAGGAGTCTGCGGACGCCTCCGGAACACACGACGCCCGCATCGCCGCAGATGGCGAGGCCCACGTCCTCCTCATGTTCGGGCGCGCGAAGCGCGAGGCCATGATGGCGGCGGGACGCCTGGAAGTCGAGGGAAACCCGGACCTGGCAGATCGGCTCCTGCGCGTTTTGTACACGACCTATTAGGAGGTCGCCAAACCTCCATTTTCCCTTGAGGTGGTTGAGAACATGACGATTACGAAAGTGGACGGATACGCCTATTATCCCCAAAGCAGGGGGCGTATTGAGGCGATGCGGCAGGCCGACCCCGCCAGAACGCCCTGGACGCCGCTGCCCCGACCGCTCGCCGAATGCCGGGTCACCCTCGTCTCCACGGCGGGCATATTCATGAAGGGGGACGTCTCCTTCGATTACGCGCGCGAATGGCGAGAGCCGCACTGGGGGGATCCCACCCACCGGGAGATTCCGAAATCGGCCGGCCAGGACGATTGCGAATACTCCCATCTGCACGTCAACACCGAATATCTGAAAGCGGACAGGAACGTGGCGTTTCCGGTGGACGTTTTTCTGGACTACGAGCGGGAGGGCAAGGTCGGCACCCTCGCCGACACACTGTATTCCACCATGGGCTACACGCCCAACTTCCATCCCCTGATCAAGAAGACGGCCCCCCTCATGGCGGAGAATATGCGCTCTGAGGGCGTGGATGCGGCGTTTTTGTTTCCCGTCTGACCGCTTTGCATGCGGTCCGTGAGCCTGCTGCAAAGAAAGCTGGAAGAGCTGGGAATCGCCACCATCTCGATATGCAACCAGCCCGCCGTCTCCGAGAAGGTCTGCGTACCGAGGGCGGCGTTCATTCAGTATCCCTTCGGACGGATTCTGGGAGACGTGGGCGACAGGGCGGGCCAGCGCGCGGTGTGCGACGACGTGTGCGCGCACCTGGAAGCCGCACAGCGCCCCAACGCCTATCGCCACCTGCCCCATGCGTGGCATGAGCCGCCCGAAGAGGCGCAGTGGAAGCCCCTGCAGCCCGCCCCCATGCACGTGCTGAGAAACAAGGGAACGGCACCCAAAGGCCTCGCGCATTACCAGGACGACGAGCGGCCGGATTTGGCCTAGAACAGCCGCCCGCCGATGCGCGGGTTTTTCGCATCGGGAGATAAGAGCACCACCTCGCCCCGCGCGTTCGGGACGCCGAGCGTCAGCACCTCGGAGACGAAGGGGCCGATTTGTCTCGGCGGAAAGTTCACCACTCCGAGCACGAGCTTCCCCCTGAGTGCCTCCTTCTCGTAGAGGGCGACGATCTGCGCGGAGGATTTCTTCACGCCTACCTCCTCGCCGAAATCGATCCGGAGCTTGTAGGCGGGCTTTCTCGCCTCGGGAAAATCCTCCGCCTCGATGATGCGTCCCACGCGGACGTCGAGCTTCTCAAAATCCTCCATCGTCGCCACCTGGTCTCTCTCCTCCTCGGATTTTCCTTGACAACTTTTATTATTTTCAAAACAATCCGCAAAATGGTTGGTAAATTTATTTGCCCCTATTGTGGATGTTTCGAAAGAATTTTCATCGCCAAGAGCAAGAAGTTTAAGTATTTATACTAGCGGATGGGAAAGGAATATATAATGTTAGTTAAGGCGAAACTTTTTCGAGGTAATGAAATTATATTGGCAGTTCAAGATGATGTAACTCAAAGAGGCGATATTGAACATTTAGTGAGCAAATTGATGAAAGAATTTCACATTAAATTTCCTGAGGCTTCATTATGGGAACCGAATTACAAAATTTCTTTAGATAGTTAAATCTCCTTTCATTAGTATTTATGCTGCGGATTCAATCGTATATAAGTCCCAAAAATGTTCTTACGCCTCGTCAATCGGTTCGCCCTCGGTTTTCTCCATCTCCAGAATCTCCGCGCGCAGCCGCGTCGTCAGGGGGCCGGGGGCGGGTATGGGGCGCGCATCGACCTCCTGCACCGCGCACACCCGGCTGAACGATGAGGTGAGAAAGCACTCGTCCGCCGTGTAGAGGTCATAGAGCGTGAGGTCCGCCTCAGAGGCGGGAATCCCCTCGCGCGCGGCGATCTCCATCACCGCCCTTCGGGTGATGCCGTCGAGGGCGTTGTGGACGTGGGGCGTTTTCAGCGCGCCGTCCTTCACGAGAAAAACGTTCTCGCCCGGTGCCTCCGCCACGAAGCCGCGCACATCCAGAAGAATCGCCTCGTCATATCCCGCCTCCACGGCCTCGATCCGCGCCATCACGTTGTTGAGATAATTGAGCGACTTCACGCGCGCCTCCAGGGATGCGGACGGCACCTTGCGCACCGCCGCCGTCTTGAGGCGCAGCCCCGCACCCTTCGCGCGATAGCTCGCGCCCGTCTCGGGCGGCGGGGCGGGTGCGTGCAGCAGCACGGCGAGCGTCGCTTCTCCCGTCACCCTCGGATCGAGCAGGGGGTAGCCCGCTCCCCTGGAGACGACGAGGCGCAGATACACCTCGTCCACGCCCGACCTGCGCGCGCATTCCTTGACGATGTGCGCAATTCTCTCCCGGGGTTCGGGAAGGTCGATTTTGAGTGCGCGCGCGGAGCACTCCATGCGGTCGAGATGCTCCCGGAAGCGGAAGATGCGCCGCCCCCTCAGCGTCATGGATTCAAAGAGGCCGTCCCCGTAGAGAAACCCGTGATCAAAGGCGGAGACGCGCGCCTCGGAGGCGGCGACGTATGCGCCGTTCACGTAGCAGACGAGGGACATGGGGGTGCTCTCTAGATCGCGCACCAGCCGTCATCGACGATGAGGTCGAGGCCGTGTACCGCACTGGCGTCCTCGGAGGCGAGGAACACCGCCGCACCCGCCATCTCGGCCGTCGATATGTAGGCCCGGCCCGTGGGGGTGTAGCTCGCCATGCGCTTCACGAACTCCGGGTCGTCCTGTAGGTGCTGGTTGAGGGGCGTGGCCGTGTTGCCCGGCGAGATGGAGTTCACGTTGATGCCGCACTTCGATATCTCCGCCGCAAGCGCGCGGGTGAGCATATAGACTCCGCCCTTGCTCGCGCAGTAGGGCACCGCGTTGGGAAAGGCGTGGGTGGCGGCGATGGAGGCGACGAAGATGATCTTGCCGGCCTTATTCTCCTTCATGATGGGCACGACCGCCTGGGCGAGCAGGAAGTTGCCCTTGAGGTTGACGTCGATGACGTCGTCCCATTCCTCCTCGGAATATCCCTCCAGCTCCTTGTTGATCATGATGCCCGCGTTTCCGACCAGAACGTCCACCGTCCCGAAGGCGGCCACCACGTCCGCCACCATCTCCTCCACGTCCGCCTTGCGGGATACGTCGCACGGAAACGCCCTGGCCGCCTCGCCGATCTCGGAGGCGAGGGCCTCTCCTTTCTCCGCAGTGCGGTTCACGATGGCCACGCGCGCACCCTCCTCCGCATAGCGGCGGCAGATGGCCGCACCGATTCCCTGCGATCCGCCGGTGACGACAGCGACTTTCTCCTTCAGCCTCATGGGCGTCTCCTCCCCTCGGGGCGTTCGGGCTTTTCGGACAAGCGAAAAATCTCCCGCCTGATGCAGTGTGCCGCGCATGATAGCCCCCTTTGGCCGGGAGGGGAAGGGGGAGGGAATGGCCCCGTTCTGTCTCGTGCTCGCCACCCGGCATGGCGTCTCCGGCGCACCTGTTCCATGAAAATGTCCCTTTGAGGACTTTTATTTAGCAATTCCACCTTAAAATACTCCGATATTCAGTGATATTTTGCTCTGAAATTTCTATTGCGACATCAATGTATGGGGACTATATTTTTAAACGTGAAGCTTCCGAGGCTCTCATTCATATTTGGAGGTTGTGATGATCATACATGCAGAAACACTGAAGAAGCTGCGCAAGGCGAGGGGGCTCAGCCAGGAGATGCTGGCGGACGTGTCGGGCGTCTCCAAGAAAACCATCGCCAGAATAGAGACGGGAAAGGGGGGCGAGACGCGCGGAGGCACCGCCAAGGAGCTCGCCAAGGCCCTGGGCGTCAAGATCGAAGGCCTGGCCAAGGAGTTTGAAGACGAAGATAACGACAACGAGCAAGACGTCTCTCGGCGAATGCGCGGCTGGACGTTCTATCACCCCAGGATTCCCCTCAGTGGCAAAACCCTGCTCGACTATGGCCTGGTGAGGGAGCATTACCGCGTGGACGCGCTGTCGCTCATTCGTGCGGCGCCGCTGCTCTTCACCCTTCTGGCGGAGATGAGCCTCGCCGACCGCCGCCGCCGGGCCGATGAAGTGGAAGCAGCTTTGAAAGAAAAACCAGAACACCTGGGGTTCGCGGCGGAGGCCGATCTCGATTCCGAGTTCACCTCCATCTCCTTGCGGGATATTTTCGCTGGTCGGGTACGGGACGATGATGCCGCTCGAAACGAAGAGTATTTTGACGAAGAGGAGCGCAACCCTTTCTCCGATTTTTTGGGACGGCTGGCGAAGGAATTGGGGCCCCAAAACGACGCGATTGCCCCTGAGAATATCCATTTCGATGCGGACAGGGGCGGATTCCACCACCGGTTCTCTCTTTTCAAGAAATTCCGGGAAAAACTCACGGGCGGTTCCTCTCGCGCCTCCTGTGCCCTTGATAGCGGATATGCGCGCATCAGGGATATTCCCAGAGAGCTCATGCCCGGGTGGACAGCAGACGAGAAGAAAGACAAAGACGAGGCCGCCGCCGCCGCGCGCGTGAAGTGGCTGGAGGAGCGCATTCCGGACGAGGACTGGGAGGAATGGGAGGAGGAGGAATCTAAACTTGCAATCGCAATTCGTGAATTTGAAATCGAAGAAGAAAAAGATACGACCAATGACTCGCCAAACGAGGGAGGAAGCGAGAATGCGTAAATTCCACCTGAACGTGACCAAACACGCCGAGGCGCGCATGAGCCAGCGAGGGGTGCGAAATAAAGACGTCGCGTTGGTCTATCAACACGGGACGCAGATCGGCCCCTCCGAGTGGTTCATGAAACGCTCTGACGCTGCGCGTGAAATCCGGCAGCTGGAGGGCGACTTGGGGAGCGGGAACCAGCGCGCTCTGAAGCGTAAGGTGCAGCGGCTTGAGCGTCTGAGGAAGGGTCTCCAGGTCGTCGTTCAAGGCGACGCTATGCGCACCTGTTATTGGCCAAGCACCGCGCGTCAGCGTCGCGTGCGCCGCAGGGGGAGGAATACCTGATGTCTCCATTCCACACCATTGAAATTGATTTTGGCGTCCACAAAGCGATTGAGGCTCGACAAAATTTTGCCGAGTCGCCGAATGATGTCTTGCGTCGTCTTTTGAGAATTGAAGATCGCGGTAGAGAGGCGCTGTCGGGCAAAGGCTTGACAGGGCGGGGGCCTTCTGAAAATTCCACAATCAGGAGGAGGGCGAACGATAAGCGCCGACCTGCGGGGAGCGCAAGTAAAAGAAGAAAAAGGCGCGGTAAAAAAAAGGGCGGTGGATATGCGGGCGATGACGTAATTAGGGGCCAATTCCTGCATGTCCGCGCGAAACATCATTTCGTTGAAGAAATGCCTCCGAGGGATGGGCGATCGTGGTGGGGGGAAGGCCTGGAGTTGCCCCATGGAACGAAGTTGCGGATGGAATACCGCCGTCGCAAGTATACCGGCGTCATCCATAATGGGGATTGGCTGGTGGAGGGCAGAGTGTATAAAAGTCCGTCAGGCGCAGCCGGTGGCGTTGCCGTCACCAGGGATGGAGAGAAAACGAATCTTAACGGCTGGCGGTATTGGAAAGTGAAGCGCCCTTCTGATGGAAGTTGGATTCCCATTGAAAAATTCCGCTAGCCGGATGAGGATAAAAAAATTCTTGGAGATTCGTCCAACGAGGGAGGAATAGCGAATGTTGAAATTCCACCTGAACGTGACCGAACACGCCGAGACGCGCATGAGCCAGCGAGGGGTGCGAGCGGAAGACGTCAATTTGGTCTTGGATTACGGGACGCAGATCGGCCCCTCCGAGTGGTTCATGAAAGACTCCGACGCTGCGCGTGAAATGGAAGGACGCCCTCCTGAGAGGGATGAAAGATCGTGGTGGTACAAAGGCGTGGAGTTGCCCCATGGAACGAAGTTGCGGATGAAATACGGCCCTTGCGAGTATACCGGCGTCATCCATAATGGCCATTGGTTGGTGGAGGGCAGAGTGTATAAAAGTCCGTCAGGCGCAGCCGGTGGTGTTGCCGTCACCAAGAAGGGGCAGAAAATTCAGATTGATGGCTGGATTTATTGGGAAGTGAAGCGCCCTTTTGACCAAAGTTGGATTGTCATAAACAGATTGCGCTAGCCGGATGAGGATAAAAAAGTTCTTGGTAATTCGCCAAACTAGGGAGGAAGCGAGAATGCGTAAATTCCACCTGAACGTGACCGAACACGCCGAGACGCGCATGAGCCAGCGAGGGGTGCGAGAGGAGGACGTCAAGTTGGTCTTGGATTACGGGACGCAGATCGGCCCCTCCGAGTGGTTCATGAAAGACTCCGACGTTGCGCGTGAAATGGAAAACATAAAGCGCGTGTTCCAGCAGCTGGAGGGCGACTTGGGGAGCGGGAAGCAGCTATTGGAACGCGCCCTGAAACGTAAAGCCCAACGGCTTGAGCGTCTGAGGGGTCTCCAGGTCGTCGTTGAAGGGGATGATATGATCACCTGCCTTCGACCAAGCGAGGCGCATCTGCGTCGCGTGCGCCGGGCGGGAAGGAGGCACCGCAGATGAGCGGCGAGGCAAACCCGTTTGAGGAGCTCTGTCGCCGCGAGTGAAGGGATGGACGCATCCCGACGTCGGGAGCGGCGAGGATGCCGAGGCGCCCGCGCCCGCCCTCCTCCGCATAGCGGCGGCAGATGGCCGCACCAATTCCCTGCGAGCCGCCGGTGACGACAGCGACTTTCTCCTTCAGCCTCATGGGCGTCTCCTCCCCTCCGGGCGTTCGGGCTTTTCCGATAAGCGAAAATTCTCCCGCCTGATGAAGTGTGCCGCACATGATACCCCTTTATTCATATCCATAGAAATAATCTCCATCCTTGTCTTTTTCAATGTAGAAATTGATCATGGAATTCCCACTACGACTCCATTTTGCATTTGCAGTGCAATTTAAAATTCTACCCCCGCTTCGATATTTATTTTCTTGAATGTCATATAATTTTACAATCCTACCATGTTTATCATAGGGTCGAGTTTGATTTTCTTTGGATAATTTAATGATTCGAGGACCTAAGTCTTCACAAGTTGATTTTTCTGAAATGGGCATTTGAAACAGGTCGTCTATTTCTTCAAAGTTGCTAAAAATGAAGCATAAAAATACAGCGAATGCTATCCCCATTATAAATTTGAAAATTTTGTTTTCTCCTTTTAGGAATAAAAATATACGTGGCATTTTGACCCATACAATCGGGTCGAATCCCACTTAACCTGTGGGTTCTTGGATAGGTTCCCGCGTATTCTCACAAGAATTGCGATGTTGTATTTCGCGGGCGACCCGACTAACAGGTCAACCCACAGTTGAAGTGGTGAGGAATATCTTTTTTGTCATGTTGGGTTTTGTCAAGCGAAACATGAATCGGGAGTGCGCATCAGCGTCGGGAGCGGCGAGAGCACCGACGCCCGCGCCGCCAGCACGCGCGAGGATCTGCTTTGCGCGACTTTTGCAACGCCCTTGCATGGCCGTTTCACGTGCCGTTTAGGCACCCCAAAAGGCTTTTTTTAGGCGGTTCGCAATGACTTTTGTCCGGCTATATGTATGGGGGGTTCTTCTGTGCACCTTGGAGGCAATGACGACGGCGGGGAGGGTGCGGGACGGCGAGGGGAGAGGACGTTCCCGATTCCGGCGCAACCGCTCCCTCGGGCGGGTTGGACTTATCCTCCGCGCAGCTCTGCGCGCCGCCGCGCGGTTTTCTCCTCGTCCACCTCGCCGCGCCCATCGATGGCGACGCCATAGACGGCATACGCCCGCTCTTTTGTGATCCACCGCTCCTCCACGTCCTCGCGCACCTTCTCGACGGGACGCTCGCCCGGCGGGCCGTAGCCGCCCCCGCCCGTGCAGTAGGAGGCCACGTTCTCTCCGGGCTTGAGAACGACGTCCGCACAGGCGGGCAAATCCTCCAGGCGTCCGTCCGCGCGCATGAGGTAGTTTCTGCATACCGCCCCGTTCATGCCGCCGCGCGTTCCCTGGGAGGCGTTTATCGCCCCGTCCGACACGTAGAGGACTTCCAGGTCCCCTCCGCCCACGGGGCCGTATTCGCAATAGCCCGAAGGGGCACCCGTCGTCCGGCCCGCCCCCTCGGTGTCGGGGACGAGCCTTCTGGTCTTGACGTAGATGGGGAAGTGGAGCTCGTCCAGCTCGATGCTGTCCACGAAGCACATGCCGGCGTTTCCCGCGTGCAGGATGGTGAGCCAGGCGTCGGTCTTCCCCGCCCCCGCCCCTCCGGTGACCATCAGGAACAGGTGGTTCACGAAGGGTTCGTCGCCGTTTCTGGGGTCGAAGCCCGATATGACGCCCATCGAGGCGGGGAATATCGGCCCGCACTCCGCCAGCCCGATGCCGTCCTGTATCATCGAGAAGGCACGCTGGACGGGGTTCGTCACGCGGTCGGCGAGGTTGGTGGTGGCGACCGACATGGAGGTGGGGTGCCTGCCCCCGCCGGCGACGGAGCCCTCTCGAATGAGGACGCGGATGCGGCGGAAGCTGCCCGCGTTCGTGGGCACGACGTCGTCGATGCTGTTGAACACGCCGATCATCGCTCCGGTGCGCGCACACGCCTCGCTCAGGTTCAGCCCGCAGGGCATGGCGTCGGGGTTGTCCCGCAGGTCCACCTCGATGGCGGCGCGCGCGCTGTCCACCCGCACGTGGGCGGTGATGGGAATGCCCTCCTCCGGCGTGCCCGGCACGGGGTCGTGCGTGCTGTGGGCGGTGGCCTGGCCGGTGGGGAGCTTCCGAATGGCGGAGATCATGCGCTTCTCGCTGTAGTCGAACCACTCCTCCGTGAAGGTGTGCAGCGTCTCCCAGCCGTATTCCTCGCCCATGGCGAGTACCTCGCGCTCGCCGATGCGCGCAGCACCTATCATCGCCAGATAGTCGCCGTACCATTGCTCGGGCACGCGAATGCGCATCCGGCAGAGGCGGATGAAATCCTGGTTGTCCTCGTAGTTCTCCTGGACCTTGGTGGGCGGGAATATGAGCGCACCCTCCTCATACACGTCGCGCGCACCGCCCATGTAGGTGGTGGGCTGGCTGCATCCGCAATCCGCCTGATGGGCCTTGACCCACACGGTGAACCGGTGCGTTCCCTGCCCGTCGATGACGGGGACGAGGATGGTGTGATCCGCCGGGTGCGAGCAGCCGTGATAGGGCGAGTTGTGGAGATACGCGTCGCCCCGCTTGAGGTCGGGGTGCAGGTCCATCATCGAGCGGGCCATCAGGTCCGCCCCGCTCAGGTGGTGGATGGGCAGGGATTCCGCACCCGTGAGCAGTGCGCACTCGCGCGTCACCACCGAGGTGGAGAAATCGCGCGCGAGGTTCAGAACGCCCGAGCGGCCCGTGCGCAGCAGGGTGTTCGCCATCTTCGCCGTCACGGCGTCGAAGCGCTTGTGCAGCACGGCCAGGGTGACCGGGTCGAACCCGCCTCTTTTTCCGGAGCGTCTCGTCTTCCCTCTCGCCATGTCGCTGACTCCTAGAGCGTGATGCGGAGGCTTCCGCTTCTCGTTCGCGCGGCGTGCGCCCCCGGATCGATCACCACCGTCGTGAAGGGAGATTCCACGACGGCGGGCCCGCACAGGGCGGCGTCGGGCTGCATCGCGTCAAACGCGGCGACGCGGGCGTTCACGAGTCCTTTTCCCTCAAACCACGCCTTGCGTCTTTTGGGAAGCGCGGCTTCGCGGACGGTTCCGCGGGCGAGCCTGCCGAGGCGGCCCTTCCGCAGCCTGCACCGCGCCACGGCGCGCCAGCCGACGAACTCCACCTCGGAGGAGGGGTCGCGGAACGCGAAAACCTCCTCGTGTGCCTCGTCGAACGCCGCGCGCACCTCGCGCACGTCCTTTTTCGAGCGGAAGCGATGGCCCGGCAGGCGCAGGTCGATCTCCCATATCTGGTGTTTGTAGCGCGCCTCGACGTAATACTCGACCGCACTCTCCGCCGCCCCCTTGCCGGGCCCCCGGATGAAGGCGCGGCAGCGCTCCCC
>CBDBBI010000003.1:0-22564 GCA_965202625.1 bacterium
CGTTCGATGCAAAGAGGGAAACCGTTAAGGCGGTCGGCACCGAGGGGGTGGATGAAGGGTGATTTTGTGTATATTCGTTTTCGCTCTCGTTGCGCTCACTCCCCGCAACCATGTGGGCCGCTGACACCTGGCGCGGCCTCGTGGTCGCACCCGAGCACCGGTGCGCACCCTACGACAAGCGGCGCGGCTATCCGTATTCGCAATCTCTTGAGGCCCGCATCGTTGCCGGTCTTGGGGGCCGGACGTATGGGCCATACACCGGGCGGACGTTTTCCAGCAGGCACCAGACGGACATTGAACACATTGTGGCAACCTCGGAGGCCCACGACAGCGGGCTTTGCGCGGCGGACGCGGCGGCGAGGCACCGCTTCGCCTCCGACCTCCTGAACCTCACCCTCGCCGGCCCGCGGGTGAACCGCCACGAGAAAAGCGGGAAGGACCCCGCCGAATGAATGCCGAAGATGAACAAGTGCTGGTTCGCCCGGCGCGTGGTGGACGTGCGCCGGAAATACGCTTTGACCATCGACCGCCGCGAGGCCGACGCCCTGGAGGGCGTGCTCTCCCGATGTGCCTCTACCGAGATGGTTTTCGCGGAGGGTGTGCCGGCGTCCGCCCCTCCGGCGTCCGCCTCCGGCCTACCGCTTCATGCGCGACGGGGATGGGGTGGTGTGTGAATGAGTTTGGTTAGGGGAGGTCAAGGTGAGGAAAATTCGAATTCCTCAATATCATCTAATATAGATTTGAGCCTGCCCTTGTCTTTTTTCTTATCAAGATATTCTCGATAGCTCACTTCCGCATCCTTGATGAGTTGCTGGTAGGTGATCACCCGGATATTTTTCACCCACATGGTTCTTTCCGAAATCTGTCGTTCCTCAGGGGTCTCCCAATTCGAAAGGCCTTCTCCTACCAGGCAAATTGCCTCTATTGCCGTCCCTTCTTCACTGTTTGCCTTCACCTGCTTTCTCAATGCGCGTATGTACTTTTCGACTTGTTCCATGAGAACATTATCCGTAATTCTCACGGACGCTCTTTTCAATTCAATAATCACGTGCTTCCCCGCCGTTTTCTTGTATTGAATATCGAATCGTCCTCTTTTTTCTTCATCCGTTAACTTATCGGAAATTTTTTTGAATCCTGTGCGGACGTTTTGTTCCAACGTCGGAGTTTGGGTTGCCCTGTCCCATGATGGGTCCAGCAACCAAAGGTGCTCATAGATATATTTTTGTATAATTTTTTCGAGCACATTGGTGTTAAGGTGCTTCGCTAATGCTCTGATCACCTCCAATCGGCCTTCGGTGATTTGGTGATACCAGGACGCCTCTATGTCGTCCAACTCGGAGAATAGATTTACGGCCACTTCAAGGTTATCAATGTCGAGTCGCTCCAGTTCGCTCAGACGTTCTTTGTGATGCAGGTGCTCAAATGCCAGAACCCCATGTTTGTAAAGCGTTTTTCTGTGGTTGTCATCAACGGCCATCTGGTTGATTTTGCCGAAGAATTTTTTGGCGGCTCTTTGGGTGTCTCCTTGAAGGTCTCCGTACCATTCCTTGATAAGAGGAATCTCAAGGATCTTTTTCTCTCCCTCTTTCTCTTTGAATTTCGCTCGTTCGGTCGCCAGATGTTTTAGTTCTTTTGCGACGAATTTTCGCAATCGAATGAATCGATCGTCACTCTGGATGAAGTCTTGCCTGCTGGATGTGGCAATATCTTCTTGCTCCGTCAGATCGAGGAAATCGGCTTCAAGTTCGCCGATGATGTACTTCGTATATAGTCCGCCTTCGCGGTAGGAATCCAGAATATCCTCAAGCGCAACCTTCCCCCTGGCGAGTATGGATATTTTGTTCAGGTTGTCCCCGCCATCTTGCAAATCTCCGGATTCTTTGACCAAGCCTATCCAGCCGCGCACGGCGTATTCAGGTAGTGGATTTGCTCGTTTTACCACATGTTCCTCGTCTATATGCGTGAACCTGGATTTGTCGAAATCACCATAAACGAGGGCGTATTCAATTTTTCTGAAATAGTTTCTGTCGCTTATCTTTACTTTTCCGCCGTTGATGAACACTTCAAAGTCTTGAGAAATAATCGAGAACCGACGAGCCACCCGCTGGCGCAAATGCTGATCGAGCGAGGCATTCACCCTCTTCTTGAGTTTGCTGAGGATCAGCGCCGTGCCGGGTTCCTCAAGGGCAATTGTCTTCGGTGGTTCTATGTCGAAAGGATGGTAGTCTGCTTCTTCTTGAATCGCCTCGCGGATTTTGTCGACATCCATCTCTATGGCGATAAGCGAAGCGTTCTTTTTTCGGGTGACAACCTGTACTTTTTGGGCAATGGAGAAAGCGGACAACTTGCCGATACCCTTCCTCCCCATCACAGGTCTCTGCTTGCCCGGCGTCTTGTCCCCGCTGTTTTGCGCTTTGTTGTTTCCCCTGCGTTGATAGCCGACAGTGAGGAACTTTTCGGCTAAATCTTCATCATCCATTCCGCACCCATCATCCTGAACGATGAGCTTTTTATCTTCACTTTCGCCCTCTATGGATACCTTGACGCAGGAGGCATCCGCATCCCAGGCGTTGGCGATCAGCTCGGCCAGGACGGCGGGGACGTTGCTATACAGGTTGAGCCCCAAATGGTTGAGTACGTTCAAATCCATTTTCAGGGTGTATTTTCTGCGCATCTTTTATTCTCTTGCACTCAAATGGCGGGCTATCGTCTTCCCGATGGCCGATGCAAGGGCGGGGGGGACTGCGTTTCCGATATGGCGCCCCAGCCTGTTGAATGAAATTTTATCGTCGTTCGGAATAAAATGATAATCCTCGGGGAATGTCTGAAGGAGTGCTCCCTCTCTCAGGCTCAAAGCCCTGTCCTGCTTTGGATGCCCAAAGCGACCTGTTCCGTAACTGTAGAATTGGGTGGTCAGCGTGGGCGCCGGCATATCCCAACGCATACGCCCGTAAACGCTCACGTAGCTTGAACCGCTTTTTTTCTTGTAGCAATCCGGCAACAGGGAAACGGGCCAGTCCCGCCAACTTCCTCCGGGGGAGGACGCCCGGATGCGTTCCAGGTTCATCGGATCAAGGCGCGAACAAACATGCAGCGGGTCGGCACCGCTTGATTCCCCATGCCCCAGGGGTGCCAGCTTCCCGATGGTTTGCCTGACCGTCCTGTGTTTCGACGATTGCGCGCTGGGCAGGCGGATTTTACCCATCAATGAAGCCAGCAGCAGAAGGCGGCGTCTCGTTTGCGGAACTCCAAAATCGGCGCAAGAAACGACGCCATCCGAAACTTGATATCCCGCATCGGCCAAGGTGCTCTTGAAATTGTCGTAAATCGGCTGCGCCATGAGCCGAGGGACGTTCTCCATTGAGACGATCTCCGGCTTGCCCTCAAGAATGATTCTCAAAAATTCATCAATCAGATGCCATCTGAGGTCTTGTCGGGGAGGCTTTATTTTTGCGGTATGCATAGAGAATGGCTGGCAAGGAGCACACCCGACGAGAACGCGATATTTCGCTCCCTCAAGATATTCTGAAACATGGGAAAAGGAAACGTCTCTGATATCCGCTTCAATAAAAGTCGCCTTGCAGTTTTTTTCATATGCGTATCGACATGAGCCGTCAATATCCACTCCGGCGTTGACCGTGATTCCGGCATTCCGCAGCCCGTAGGTCAAACCTCCGATGCTGCAGAACACATCAAGCGCCTTTGCATTGAGTGAGGTCCCGTTCACCCCGCTATCTCCGTGTTGATTGTCGGGATTCACAAACTCTCATACCCTATGCCAAAGAAAGCCCAACATCTACCCCGGCCCCCGCTGCCGAGCAATTCCTGTGCCCGCTGGGTGTTTTTGGGGTTGGCGACTCCCTTGGGCAACGAGCACAAAAACAAAAGCCGGCCCCGCATCAGCAGGGGCCGGCCTTGTGCGAATCGGACTAGAACGTGAGCGTGATGCCCAGCAAGAATACGTGTGCCTGGATTTTCTCATATTCAATAGAGTCAATTTCAGGTTCGTAGGCGGTGTTCAGAAACCGGTAGCTGGCGTCAAGTGCCAGATTATTGCCTATGGGGAAAATTGCGCCCGCACCGAGTTGCCAGGAGAAGCCGGTGTCGGAACCACCTGGAACGTCGAGACGCATCGCTCCAACCCCTCCCCCTACGTAGGGGTTGAGTGCCCAGTCTCTCCCGCCCAGGTCAAACCATGCGTTGAACATCAGCCCCGCAATTTCTGCGTCGTCCTCATCGATCGGGAAGACTTCTCCGTTCCTGTCTTCTTCGTTCAGCGTGTAATCGACTTGTCCATAGAAAATCTCAATCTCTCCCCTCAGTTGACCGAAAGAACGGCCAACGGAGGCGCCCACGAAAAACCCGGTATCAAGTTCCGCGTTGAGGGTGGTGCCGAATAACTCATCCAAGCCGTCATCCACGTCCACGTCTCTTGGCGACAATGCCCCCGCGTTGAGTTTCAAATACAATTTGTCCGCCCCTTGGCTTCCCCCCTCTTGTGCTCTTGCCATGAGGGGAGCCGAGAAGAGCAAAATGAGAGCAGCCGCTGCACACAGAAATCTCCCGCGCTTCATGTTGAGACCTCCTCCCTGAAAAAAGAATCACGCCTCCCGACAAGGCCGGGTCGGTCGCCAAACAACGCAAAGTCCAGTGGTGGGTTCCTGCCTGTTTCCGCCCATGGCAGAGCGGTCTTGCATTTGGCAGGCGACCCGGTACTACGTTTGACCATAGATGGAGTATAGCAGAATAAAATTCGGAAGGCAAAAAGTGCGGATGGCGGGAATTCTCGCGCCCGGCAGCCTCCGTCGCCACACCTGAACGTCATCGCCCCGAAGCCTTCACGCCTCATCGGCACGCTTCTTGCGCACCTTGCCAACACCCAAACATGTTTCCGTGTTTTTTTTCATCGTTTTCTGCAGGATTGTGAAAAGGAGGGCGGAATGACCGCACTGGACGGATGGATCGACGTTTGCCGCACGGGGAATTGGCGCGACGTTCGCGGGCACGACGTGCGCATTGACGAGGGGCGTCTGGACGCCATCGTTGCATCCCTGCGGGATGCGGACCCGGCCCCCGTCGTGGTGGGCCACCCGGAAACCGACGCCCCTGCCTTCGCGTGGGTGGAGAGTTTGCGGCGCGTGGGGGACCGGCTCCAGGCGAAGCTGCGGGACGTCGCACCCGAATTCCGCGAGGCGGTGGAGGCGGGAAGATACGCGAAGCGCTCCATCGCCCTGCGCGGCAACCAGCTGCGGCATCTCGGATTTCTGGGTGCGGCGGCACCCGCCGTGGACGGCCTCACGCCGACGCAGTTCGCAAAAACTGACGAAGGGGTACTCGAGGTGGTCGAATTTGCGGCGGAGGGCTACGGCGTCATCGCGCGCGTCTTCCGCCGCCTGAAAAACGCGCTCATCGCGGAGAAGGGCGAGGAGGCCGCGGATCGCATCGTTTCCGACTTCGAGATCGACATGCTCAACGAGATGGGGCGGGAGGAGGAGCGCGACGCCCCTTCGCTCGCCTCGCGCCTCGGCTCCCGGCTGATGGTGCTGATGGAGGAGAACGAGGTATCGCCCGCGCGGCTCGCGCGAGCGATGGGGATCAAACCGGGGACGCTTGGCGACATTCTGGACGGAAAAATCATGCGCCCGCCCGATCGTCGAATCGCGGCGGCGGCGAAGCTCCTGGGCGTGAGGGCGAAGTCGCTCATGGACTTGATCCCCCAATCATCGCTGGCGGGTGCTCCGGACGGGGCGGTGGAAGACGAGGTGGAGACGCTCGCGGCGGAGCACCGCAAGGTGGAGGAGGAGCGCAGGCAGCTGGACGCGGAGAGGGCGGAACTCTCCGCGCGCATGAAAAAACTTGAGGACGCCGAGAAGTTGCGTGCGGCGGAGGATGCGGTGGAACCGCACGTGCGCGAAGGGCGGGTGCTTCCAGCGGAGAAACCCGCACTCGCCGCGCTTCTCGCCGCACTCAAGGAGGCGGAGGAAGTCGCCCTGGCCTCTCCCGAGGGGGAAGAGGCGAAGCGGGCACCCGCAGAGATTCTGACCGATCTGCTCGCCGCAATTCCGCCCCGCGTGGATTTTCGCGAACACGCCGAGGCACCGCTTGCGGCGGATGAGGAAAAAGACGTATCCGCCCGCGCGAAGGCGTATATGGCGCGGTGTGCTGAGGGTGGCGTCGTCATCAGCGCGGCGGAGGCGGTGGACGCCGTGCGCGCGGGCAAGGACGAGGGGGGCGGGAAGTGAGCCTTGAGGGAAATTCCCTGCTGGAGAAGTCTTTCGTGGCGAAGGCCGACATCGACGGGTATTTGATTTTCAAACTGGACGCCGACGGGGAGGTGCTCATCGCCTCGGCGGCGGCGGACAAATCCGTGGGCGTCACCGGACGCGGCGGAGCGAAGGCGGGCGAGCACCTGGCGGGGCATCTCATCGGGCACGTTCCCGTGAAATACGGCGGCAGCGTCGCGCGCGGCGATCTGCTGACCGCCAACGCTTCGGGGCAGGCGGTCGCCACAAGTGCGGCGAACGCGCGGATCATCGGCGTTGCGATGGAAAAAGGCGTATCCGGCGACGTGGGCCAGGCGCTTCTGGTGCCTGGGCGCATTTGAGGGAACGAGAAAATGACAAGGCTCGCGGAACGCCCTTTTGACCTTGATGCGCGGCGGACGCAGATCGCGCAGACGGTGATGGTGGAGAACGTCATCGCGGAGATGATCAGCCCGCGGGTGCGCGTCGATGGGCGCCTGTTCATCTACCAGACGGCGAACACGGAAGACGTCCTCACGATTCCCGACACGAAGGTGTCGCGCAAGGGGCGGCCGAACGAGGTGGAGACGGGCGCCAAGGACACGACGGAGGCTGTCGAGGACTACGCCCTTGACGACCCTGTTCCGCGGACGGATCGCACGGCGGACGGGCGCGGACGACAGACGATAGACCCGATGGACAGGGCGACCATGGTGACGGCGGGGCTGATGCGCCTCTCGCGCGAGAGGCGGGTGGCGACGGCGTTCGCCAGCGACTCGAATTTCGAGAGCGACCTCACCAAAACGCTCTCCGGCAGCTCGCAGTGGAGCAACGCCTCCTCGCGCCCCATTCGGGAAATCACGGACATGATGGACAAGATGCTGGTGCGGCCGAACGTTTTGATCGCCGGGCAGGAGGTGTGGACGAACCTCGCGCGGCATCCGGAAATCGTCGAGGCGATTCGCGGGACGGGTGCGGGTGCGGTGAACGCGGCGGGTCTGGTGGCGAAAGAGGCGGTCGCCGCCCTGCTGCAACTCCAGGCGATTCACGTCGGCATGGCGTGGCACAACGCGGCGAAGCCAGGGCAGTCGGCCGATTACCAGAGGCTCTGGGGCAAGGTGGCGATTCTCGCACACATTGACCCGATGCCGGTCGATACGCGCCCCGCCATGCCTACCTTCGCCTTCACGGCGGAGCATATGCCGATGCAGACGATGACGTATTTTGATCACAACCGAGGCGCGTATGGAGCGGACATCGTGCGCGTCTCGGAATCGGTAAAGGAAGTGTTTTCGTTCAAGCGTGCGGGTGCGCTGTTCAGGGCGGCGGTCGCCTAGGGAGTTTTTTGCGGGTGAAATTCTACCGGGTGCTGAAAAATCTGGACCACGATCTTGAGAATTACCATCCGGGCGACTTCGTCTGGCTGGATGAAGAATCGGCCGCTTCTCTCGTTGCGGACGGCGTCGTCCGGAAGGCGGAGCGTGCCGAGGCGATTGAGGCGGCCATCGGCGATCTCCCTCCGGGCGATGCGGCCGCGTGGACTTCGGGCGGCAAGCCGGAGGTGCGCGCTCTGCGCGAAGCGACAGGTCTTGAGAACATCACGGCTGAGGAGCGCGACGCCGCCTGGGCGCGCCACGAAGCCAAGGGAGATGAATGATGCCGCCCCGCGGAAAAGCGTACGCGGCTGCTGCTGATCTCCAGGTGCGTTTCGGCGATGAGATCAGCCGTTTTCCCGCCGACAAGGTGGAGACTGCGCTGATGGATGCCTGCGCGGAGATGGACGCGGTGCTCGGGGCGGCGTTTGACCTCCCGATTGCGGGCGATTTTCCGCTCCTGAAAAACCTGGCGAGCACGCTCGCACGGGCGTATTTGTTTGATAAGGCACCGACGGAGCGCATCTCCAGTGCGGCGGCGGAAGCGCGAATGGCACTCAGGCGTCTGGTGGAGGGCGACGCCGCCCTCATCAGCGCGGCGGGAGAAAGGGCGGTGCGGCAACGCGCAGACGTACCGGACGCACCGGACGCGCGAAGGTTCACGGATGCGGCCCTTGGAGGGTTTGTGTGATGGCGGTCGGCGTCGTCGTGGAGAGCAAGGGGTTTGGCGAGGAGGCTGCGGCATGACGGAGTTTGATTTCACGATGGCGATGGCGGCGCGGCTGGAGGATGAGAGCGCGTTCGACGTGGTGGACGTTGCGCTCCTGTTCGCGGCGCGGCGGCGTCTGCCGGGCCAGAAGGTGGCGATGCTCGCCCCCGTCGCAACGACGGCCGGTGCGCACGCGGCACCAGGTGCGGGAGGAATCCAGCGCTTCGTCGCGAACGTCGGCGTTTTGCTGATCACGCCCGCCCCGAACGATTTGACGGGGAGCAATGCGCTCGCCGCACTCCGCGACATGGTCTCCGCCTCGCGCGAGAAACTCCTGGGGTGGACGCCGCCCGGAGCGGAGACGGGGCTGGAATTTGCGCGCGGTGCGCTCATCGACGCGGTGGATGGCGCCGCCGCCTGGCAAGACGAATACGCACTGCGCTTCTGGCGACGCGGTGCGGATCATCGACTGGAGGGACAGACGTGACGCCGGGGGCGGCGGCACAGCAGAAAACCAACCTGGAGATCGGGACGGGGGCGTGGTTCATCGACGAATGGGACGAATCGGGCGAGCACGCGGGCGGGCGCTTCGTTGGCGACCCGGACGGCGGCACGCTGAACATTGAAATGGAGGAGCAGACATGACGCTGGGGGCGGTGGCACAGCACAAAAACAACCTGGAGATCGGGGCGGGGGCGTGGTTCATCGACGAATTGGACGAATCGGGCGAACGCACGGGCGAGCGCTTCGTCGGCGACTCCGACGGCGGAACGCTGAACATCGAGGTGGAGGAGGTGCTGAAAATGTCCGGCACCGGCGCGGTGGCGAAGGAATTGCTGCGCGCGCCCATCTCCGTATCCCGCGCCTTCAACCTCACGCTCAACGACATGAGCATGGAGAATCTGCGCATTCTGGCACTGGGCGACGCCGTGAGCGACAGCCCGGCGATTGCGGCGACAGCCGTGAGGCAAGAGGAGGTCAAGGTAAAGAAGGGCCGCTGGTATCAGTTGGGACAGACGAAAGCGAGGCCCGGCGGCGTTCCTGCAGTCACCTCGACGATTTTCACGATCAAACCGGCACTTGGCACTTCCGAGCCCTGGACGTCGGGGGAGGACTTCGTGCTGGACAAGGAGGCGGGAAGGTTTTACGTCGTGCCGGGCGGCGACATTCCCGACGACGTGAACGTGTATGTGGATTACATGCCCGTCGCACAGGCGGCGGGTGCGCGCAAGATCGTATCCACCTCCTCGCCCAGGGCGTTCCTCGCCGCCCTCCGCTACGTGGAGGATGCGGACTCGCAAGGCCAGGGACGCAACTTTTACGCGCCGCGCTGTTCCATCATTCCCAGCGACGCGCTGACGATTCAAAGCCGAGAAGCGATTCAATCCCTGAACATCGTTTGCAGAATTCTCGATCCCGGCGATGGGGTGGCTGGCCTCACTATCGATGGCAAGGAGGTTTGATTGTGTCGAGATTCATATTTCTGACGGAACCGCGCGATTTTTTCTGGCCGGTGAAAATTCAGGTGCCCGGCCTCGGGGCACAGGAGTTCGAGGCGCAATTCGCCGACCTCGGCCAGGATGCGCTCAGCGCGTTTGGCTCTGACGCGGGGGGCGATGCGGACTTGTGCCGGCGCGTGCTCACCGGCTGGCGCGGCGTGGTGGACGAGCAGGGCGCCGAGGTCGCCTTCACGAGCGAGCGCATGGAAGCGCTCATCAACCGCCCCTACGCGCGGCGCGCGATTGTCGAGGCGTTCGTGGGCGCCATTCTCGGGCGGCGCGACGAGGGAAACTCATAGCGGCCGCCCGCGTGCTTTTCAGCGGGCGGGGAAAGGTGGAGGTTCTCCACCCCAACGCGGCGGCCGTTCGCGCCGTCATGTTCGCATCGACGCAGTGGAGGTATTGTCCCATGAGCGGCAAAATTCTCGGACTCGATTATCAAGGTCTGGAGGCCGCCGCGCGGCTGGCCGGCCTGGCGATTCGCCCTTCTGATTTTTCCCGCATCCGCTTGATAGAAAACGAAGTGATGAGGTTGAACGATGCCGCGCGATGACCTTCAGAGCACCTATCGGGGGCTGGTGCGGGCGACCAGGGAGAGCGGGCGTGAAGCGTCGCGCGCGACGCGGGAATTCGCGACTTTTCACTCGCACCTGACGAGTTTGCGGAAAGGGGTGAGCCGCCTGGGGGACGGCGTGGGCAAACTCCTTATCGCGGGTGCGGCGGCCGCGAAGGCCGCAGAGACGGCGCTGGCCGCTGAACGCAAGCGGGTTTCCGCATCGGGGGCACCGTCTGAACGACTCAACGAGGGAGCGGGTATCAGCGAGGCACTCTTGGGCACCGGCGCGGAGGTACTGGGAAAGGCGTCTGAGGTACTGGAGGGGCTGGGACAGGCGTTTGGGGTACTGAAAGGGAAGGTGGAAGAGTTCGGGCGATCCGCCGAGCAATCCGTGGGGAAAATCGGAGAGGAAATCGTACGCGTCTTCACCGGCGATGCGCTCTCGAACGCCGTCTCGGAGGGGCTGGGAAAGATGTCCGAAGCCCTGACGGACCTTATATTCAAAGGCAAGGCGGGGCTGGACGAATTCGGGCAGTTGGCGCGGGGAATCGGAGAGCAAATCGCAGGCGATCTCATTGGCGAGGTGCTCTCGAACGCCAGCGTGAAGGGATTTGAAGAGGCGTCCGCCGCCCTGAGGGATTTTCTGTCCAAAGGCAAGGCGGGGCTGGACGAAATCGGGCAATTCGCACAGAGAATCGGGCTGCAAATCGCGCGCGCCCTCATCCAGCAGAACGTGGTGAACCCCCTCGTGCAAGGCGCGCAGAACTTCATCAGAGGCATCATAAATCCATCACTCCCCGCCGACCCCACGAGTTCTTCGGTTAACGGTTGGTATGAGCACTCGGGCGGCGTCGTGGGGAAAGACAGGGCACCTTCCGCGTATTTTCGCCCCTCCGTTTTCTCTGGCGCACCGCGCCTTCATGCGGGCGGCGTCGTGGGCGATATTCGCCCGGACGAGGTGCCCATCATCGCCCGGCGCGGCGAGGGGGTGTTCACGCCGGAGCAGATGCGCGCCCTCGCACCTGCGGGAGGGGTGCAGATCAACTTCGAGAACAGGGGAACGCCGCAGCGCGAGGTCTCGCGCGATGCGCAGTTTGACGGAAGAGGATGGGTGATCAACGTCGTGACGGAGGACATCGACGAGGGCGGATCGGTGTTTCGCGCCATCACGCGGACAACGGGGGCACGAGGAGCAGTATGAGCGTCTGGCCGGATTTTGCGGAGATACAAGGTGCAAACTACGCACTTGGTGCACCGAACGACGTGGAGCGGACGGAATGGGACGACGGCGCCGCGCGCCAGGCGCGCATTTTCACGCAGGCGCGGCTGACGCGCCAGGTGGAAGCCCGAATCGAGACGGGGCGGCTGGGCGATTTTCGCTCATGGGCGCGGGAGTGGGCGCATCGCGACTTCGCCTTCATCGACCCGCACGACGGCCAGACGCGGCAGGTGCGCGTCCTGGGCGGATTCGGGGGGATGGAATTCAGGCAGGTGGCGACGAGCGAGGGGCCGCTGGAGTGGGAGGTGAAGCTCACCCTTGAGGGTGACGAATGACCGCGCCCAGAGACGCATCGGCGCGATGGCTGCGTGCGGCGCGTGCCCTCTCGCCCGAGCGGACGCTCCTCTCCGCCCTGGAGATTCGGCATCCCGACGTGGTCGCACCGATTCGCATCGTCAACGACGCGCGCGACTGGACGATTGAGGGGGAGACTTTCATCGGCGTGCGCTTCGGTGCGCGCCTCGCCTCGGATCAGGAAGGCGCCCCGCCCCGGGCGGAGATCGTGGTGGACAACGTGGGCGCCGTGCTGACGGGGTGGATTGAGCGCGCACGGGGGGGAGCGGACGCGGGCATCCGCATCATCCAGGTGTCTGTGGACCCTGGGAACGCGCAGGCCGCACCGATTGTGGAGTGGGAGATGCACATGAAAATCGAGCGCGTGAAGGTGACGCGCACGCAGGTGTCCGCCCGTCTCGGGCTGGGCGTCTCGGCGCGGCACCAGGCGGTTGCCGCACGCTATGACACCGCGCGCGCACCGGGCCTGTTCTGATGGACGCCGGCTGGGAGCGGTGGCTGGGCGGAGCCTATCGACCGGGGGCGTATGAATGCGCGGATTTTGCCATGGACGTCTTGCGCGAGGACTTCGGGGTCCTCGTGCACCTTCCGCGCGGAGACGGCCCGCGTGGGCGCGACAGGCTGGTGCGGGAGATGATCGGCACACTCGCCGCAAAAGTGGACGTCCCGAGGGCGGGCGACGGCGTGCTGATGCGCGCGGCGGGCCGCGTTCGGGGGGTGGGGAGCCATATTGGAATCTGGGTGGCGGGGCGCGTGCTGCACAACATCGCGGATGCGGGCGTCTGCTCGCACGCCCTCGCCGATCTGCCCCTCGTGGGGCTTGAATTCAAGGGTTTTTATAGATGGATAACGAGTTGCGCAGCGGTGAGATAATAGCGGACCTCTGGCCCCACCCGCTCACCGCGGAGGGGCGAGAGGTGGTCCGGATGCCCGTGGGGTGCGGCGAGACCCTGGAGAGCGTCATCGCGCGCGCCCTGCCGATACCTCTTGGGGAGGTGGCACACGCCGTGGAGGTGCGGGTGGACGGACGAATCGTCCCGTGCGGGGAGTGGAACCGACCCGCCCGCGCGGGACAATCCCTCCACCTGCGCGCCGCCCTCGCGGGCGGGGGCGGCGGCAGCAACCCGCTTCAGATTATTTTGCAGATCGCACTCGTCGTTGCCGCCGTCTGGCTTGCCGGGCCGCTCTTAGGCTGGAAGGCAGCCCTCGTCACGGCGAGCATCATCACCGTGGGCGGCATCGTCCTCAACGCGCTTTTTCCGCCGCCGACTTTGGAGGCACCAGATTCCACGGGCGGACGCTCCTATGCACTGGATGCGGGTGCAAACGTAGCGCGCCCCTACGAGCCGATGCCGCTCGTTCTGGGTTCGCATCGCCTTTTTCCCGACCTCGCCGCACAGCCCTATTCCGAGTTTCGCAAGAATAACGAGCAATATCTCTATCAGGCATTCGGCATGGGAATTGGCGACCTTGAGATCAGTGATTTGCGCATCGGTTCGACGCCGATCGATGACTTCGACGACGTGCGTCAGGAAATCGCCGCACCCGGTGCGGCGGTGACGCTGCTCGCCGGAGACGTGGACGCCCAGGGCGGTGCCGCCCTGGAGGACACGAACTGGATAGCGCGCACCACGCCCGGGAACACGGTGCGCTTCGCCGTCGGAATTTCCGGCCAACTCTTTGCCGTTTCGAGAAGCAAGGGAACCCTTCGCAACTACAGCCTCTCCATTGAAATTCGTTATCGAGAAGCGGAGAGTTCCGCGGAGTGGACGACGCGCCGATATCTGCTGTCCAATGATTCCAGTGAACTGTTCCGGCAGGAGTTCCCCTTCGACGTGGAGGCGGGTGCGTGGGAGGTGGAGGTGCGGCGCGTTGACGCGCCCAACCCTGCACCGAACGCGATCGACGACCTCTCCTTCGCCTACCTGCGCGCACACCAGGCGAGCGTGGAGGACCGCGGCGCGGACACCCGCCTCGCCCTGGAGATGCGGGCGAGCGGGCAGCTGAACGGGCGGGTGGACCGCCTCTCCGCTCTCGTGGGCCAGCGCGTTCCGGAGTGGGACGGCACGGCGTGGTCGGGTGCGGAGGTTTCTCGAAATCCGGCCGCGGTGTTTCGCGCCTTCGCCATCGGCTGGCACACGGGGGACGGTGCACTCCTCGCCGGCGAGGGCTACGACGCCGCGCAGATTGACGACGCCTGCCTCGGCCGGTGGTTCGCATGGTGTGCGGCGGAAGGCTTGACCTGCGATCTCGCCATCACCGGGCGGCGCGCATCGGAGGAGGTACTCTCCGTCATCGCCGCTTGCGGGCGCGCCTCGCCCTCGTGGGCGAGCGGGCGTCTCGGTGCCGTCTGGGAAGAGGAAACGGCACCCACCGCCTCCATCACCCCCGCGCGCGTCGCGGCGGGGACGTTCGTCGTCGACTGGCTCGCCGCGGACGTGGCGGACGAAATCGTCGTGGACTTCCTGGATAGAGAAGATGCGGACTGGAAAACCAGAGAGGCGCGCGTGCTTGCGCCGGGCGTCTCCATGCCCAGGCGGACGGCGCGCGTGCGCGCGGAAGGCATCACCACCCACGCGGCTGCGCTGGGGCTCGCGCGGCGGCAGGCCGCGCGCCAGTTCTATCATCGGCGGCGCATGACATGGGAGGCCGGGCGAGACGCCCTCGCCACGCCGCGTGGAAGCGTGGTGCGCATCTCGCACGACCTCATCAGCGGGGGGCAGACGGGTCGGCTGGCGGGCGGAACGGCGGCCGTGCTGACGCTCGACCGTGATATTCCCCACTTCATCGGATGGATTCTCCTTGAATCCCCCGAACGCAGGCTGCACCAGTCCGAGGTTTCTGTCTCGGGCCGCACCGCAACGCTGACGACGCCGCTCGATGCGGACCCGCCGACCACGGAGGGTGCGACGCCGCAGGACTGGACCTGGCGGCTGTTTGCCCTGGGCGCACCGCCCGTCCGCGCGCGCATCATCGGAATGGAGCCTCTCGCAGAGGACCGCGTGCGGCTGGTGGCTGTGGACGACCCTCCGGAATACTACGCATACGCAGGCGGCGACGCCCCGGCGCACCTCCCCGTGCGGGCGGAAGCGCGGGTGGTGGACGTCACCATCGGCGAGACTCTGGTTCGGGTGGGCGGCGGGTTTGCGGTCGAGATCGAAGCGCTCCTGACGACGGCGGGCGACTGGCGCGGGGGAGCGGTGCTCGCCGCACTTGATGCGGGACCGCTCCGCCACGTGGCGGCTCTGGGCGCGACCGACACGCACGCGCGCTGGCTGGAACACCCCGAAGGCGTGCTGACCGTCCACGTCGTTCCCGGCTCTGAGGCCGCACCCGGCGGGCGCGCGTTTGTCAAGGAATACGCCATCAAGGGCAAGCCGCCCGCACCCGATCCGCCGACGAATTTTCTCATCGACGAACTGCCCGACGGGACGCGGCGCCTGCAGTGGACGCCGCCCGACGCGGTGAACCTGGCGGGCGTGAAGATTCGCTACGCCGCCCGCGCGGATGCGGCATGGGACGATATGATGCCTCTTCACGCCGGAGTTCTCGCCGCCTCTCCGCTCGAGACGATTGTCCCGCGAGAGGGGCGCTGGACGTTCGCCGCGCGCACAGTCGATACCGATGGCAACGAGAGCCTTGAGGACGTTCGCATCATCAACGCCCACCTGTCCCTCTCCCGCCTGGGCGACGCCTTGTTCTTTGCCGAACTCTCTGAGGAGGGCTGGCCGGGGACGCTTCTCGGCGCGCGTCGATCTGGACACGCTATTGAGGCGAATTCACGCTACGCCTTTGGCGACCTCACGGACTGGGCGAGCTGGGAGAGGTGGGATATGTCCACCGCCCCGGTAGTGTCCTACGTCGCACCCGACGCTGACCTGGGCGTGGCTGTTCCATTCTCGCTGCAGTGGGCGATGGAGGCGAACGCGGATGCGACGGAGGTCTATTATCAAGCCTCTGAGGGTGTGCTGCCGCCACGGCCGGCTGACGGGCACCTTGCGGGCTGGACGCGCTATGAGGGCGAGATCATCACCGCCCGACGCTGCCGCGTCATGTGGCGCCTCGCCAACGAGAAACAGGTGCTCTTCGCCCATGGCGGCCGCGCGGGGCCGGGGATTCGCTTGACGCGCCTCCGGTGGAGTCTGCGCGGGCCTCTGAAAGAGGAGCGCCTGGCCGATATCGACACGGCGGCACTCGACGGATCGGCGGCGGAGGGGCGGGTACTGCCCACCACGCTTCGCGCCGTAACGCTCATCCTTGTGACACTCCAGAACGTGGGCGCCGGGCACGCCGTGGAGGTCATATCCAAAAAACCGCCCAAAATTCGCATCTGGAACGGCACCGCGCCCGCGGACGCGACCATCGACGTTGTTATGAGGGGGATAAAATGACCTGGCCGACAGACGAGCTGGACTTGAGCGCCTTTGACGCGGATTCGGATTTTGTCTCGCGCGAGCAGTTCTACAAACTCGTGCGCGCGGTGAAAGAGATACTGGCGGCGCGCGGGGAGGCGCGCGGCGTGGTGGGCCTCAACAGAAATGGGCGGGTGTCGCACAGGGAAATGGGGCGCGGTGCTCCAAACGGGGTCGCGTCGCTTGGCGCCTCGGCGAAAATCCCCGGCGCGGAAATGGGGCGCGGTGCTCCAAACGGCGTCGCATCGCTCGACGGGAATCGGCAGGTCCCGCTGGCTCAACTCGGAAACGCACCCTCTCCCGACGCCTCCACGACCGCGCGCGCAGGCGTCGTGCGCCTCGCCACAGATGCGGAGGCGCAGGCAGGGCGAGAGGGTTCACGCGCGCTCACGCCCGCCAACCTTGAGGCAGCTGTCCCGGATAGATTGAGATGTCATGTGCGGGTGAACGTGAACGGCGACACAGTGGCGGCGTCGGGAATTGGCCACGCATCCGTCACCCGCATCTCGACGGGACATTTCCGGGTCAACTTTACGAGGGCGTTCAGAGACAACGTCTCCTACTCTGCCCAGGTGACGCCATTAAAAGATGTGACGTTATTCCGTGCAAACATCATCGTAGGATATATTCAGATTCAGGCGTCAAGCCACATCATCGTCAGGTTTCACAGCGGTGCAAATTTCAACATCAACCCCGATTATTTCAATGTGACTGCCCATGGGAGGCTCGCTTGATGCTTATCGTTCACGCCACGCCGGAATCCACACTTCTCGCCCTCACCTCCATCTCGCCCGAGGCGGTGGGTGCGCTCGTAAAGCAGGGCCACGCAGAACAGGCGGCGATCGCCGCGCTCGCGCGCACCGCGACGGGGGGTGCGCCCTGGGTGCGCGTGCCCGCCCCGCCCCCGCACCCGGAGTTTCAGGCCGCCTGGCGCATTCAGGGCGACGCGGTGGGAATCGACCTGGGCACCGCCCGCGAGGTGAAGCGCGAGATGATTCGCACCGAGCGCGCCGAGCGATGGACGGAGGCCGACGCGCGATACAACATCGCGCATGAATCGGGAGTGCAGGCCGACGTTCAGAGCGCCGCGCGCTATCGGCAGCGGCTGCGCGACGCACCCGCGCATCCCGACATAGAGAACGCGGCGGACGCGGACGCCCTCGCCGCCATCACGCTCGACGACCTGCTTTGAACGACTTTTGCAACGCCCTTGCACGGCTTCTTCAATCCGCCCTCACTGTTCCAGAAAGGAGATTTTGATGAGCTGGCCAACTGATGAACTGTCTTCTGATGAAATGTCTTCTTCGTATTTCACGCGGCTTGTCGACTACGTCAAGCGCATAATCGCCGCCCGAGGAATATCCGGCGGCATCTGCGAGTTGAACGAGGAGGGGCAGGTACCGGACGCCCGCCTCAAAAAGAACGCACCCGGCGGCGTGGCCGCACTTGATGATTCAGGGCAACTCTCTCCGGGCAATATGCCCGCCGCGCAACCAGAGGAGAAGGGCGCGCTGCGTCTCGCGACCACGGAAGAGGTGGAAAACGGATCCTCCGTGGTCGCGGCTGTCACTCCGTCGACGCTGGGGAGCCGGACGGCGACCGAGGGCAGGATCGGCCTTATCCAGATCGCCACGGACGAGGAGGTCATACAGGGAACCAATGAGGAGCACGCGGTCACGCCCGCGACGCTGGCCAACCGGACGGCGACCATGGACAGGAGCGGCCTCGTCCAGATCGCCACGGACGAGGAGGTCATACAGGGAACCAATGAGGAGCGCGCCGTCACTCCGGCAACCCTGACGAACCGGACGGCGACCATGAACAGGAGCGGCCTCGTCCAGATCGCCACGGACGAGGAGGTCATACAGGGAACCAATGAGGAGCGCGCGGTCACGCCCGCGACGCTGGAGAACCGGACGGCGACCATGAAAAGGAGCGGCCTCGTCCAGATCGCCACGGACGAGGAGGTCATACAGGGAACCAATGAGGAGCGCGCCGTCACTCCCGCGACGCTGGAGAACCGGACGGCGACCGTAGAAAGAAGCGGCCTCGTCCAGATCGCCACGGACGAGGAGGTTATACAGGGAACCAATGAGGAGCACGCGGTCACTCCCGCGACGCTGACCAACCGGACGGCGACCATGGACAGGAGCGGCCTTGTCCAGATCGCCACGGACGAGGAGGTTATACAGGGAACCAATGAGGAGCACGCGGTCACTCCCGCGACGCTGACCAACCGGACGGCGACCATGGACAGGAGCGGCCTTGTCCAGATCGCCACGGACGAGGAGGTTATACAGGGAACCAATGAGGAGCGCGCCGTCACTCCCGCGACGCTGGAGAACCGGACGGCGACCGTAGAAAGAAGCGGCCTGGTCAGGCTGGCGACGGGGAAAGAGGCGAACAACCAGGCCACCGACAAAGTGCTGACGGCGCGGCGCGCGTTGAATCTCCCGACGATTCCGAAAATTTGGGGCATAATCGATTCCGAAGGAAGGATTCAGCGCAACTGGAATATCACGTCGGTTTCAAGGCAGGGCACAGGAATATATCGGGTGAATTTCGCAATCTCAATGGACCTCCCAAGGTATGGCGTCCTCGCCACGCCTGCGCGGGATAGATACAGAGACCGGCGCATTCTGGGCATACATGTGGTTCATTTCGACGTGCGATACTGCGATCTGAGATGCTACACGGTGACGCACGATGGCGGCTCCAGTTATTTCAATATGCCGTTCACGATAGCCATAATGGGCGATTGGAGCGCGTAGACCTCTGGAGAGAGTGATGCGCACACTTTCCAGAATCATTCATCAGACAGAATACGACAATGGAGACTCGCTATGACACGCGTTATCGCTCACGAAATGGATGGTCAATGCGCCATCACCCACACCAGCCCGTCTCACCTTCAGTCCCTCGCACAGGACGGCGTTACGGGCGACGACGCCCTGCGCGCCGTCGCCCGCGCGGCGGGGATGGCGGATTTTATTTTGCTCGACGATTCCTCCCTGCCCGCGCTCGATGAATTCTTCAACGCCTGGCGCATTCAGGGCGACGCTGTAGAAATCGACCTGGGCGCCGCCCGCGAGGTGAAGCGGGAGATGATTCGCACCGAGCGCGCCGAGCGATGGACGGAGGCCGACGCGCGATACAACATCGCGCACGAATCGGGAGTGCAGGCCGACGTTCAGAGCGCCGCGCGCTATCGGCAGCGGCTGCGCGACGCGCCCGCGCATCCCGATATCGAGAGCGCGGCGGACGCGGACGCCCTCGCCGCCATCACGCTCGACGACCTGCTTTGAGGGAGTTTTGCAACGCCCTTGCATGGCCGTTTTGCGAGCCGTTTACGCCCCTGAAAACGGCGGATTTTCTGAGGCAAAACACCTTGGAAAATCCGCCGTTTTTCCAGGCTATTCGCAATTATTTTTGCGCAAATTCGCAATTATTTTTGTCCGGCTACAATCCGGAGCGCCGGCGAACGCGAGAATCAACCCTGTCGCCAACGCCAGGCATAAACGAAAAACTCTGGAAATCATGTCTGCGCCTCTCCAGGCATCTATCGGATTGTCATTTTTTCGCAAAAAGCGCGCGGGACAAGAAAGAGCGACCTTCTCGCCAAATGAAAGGGACGGTGGGCGTTTCATGGGGGCGGCCTACCTCTGTCTATTGGAAGGCCCTTTTTGTTCCTCCAGGACCTCCCCTTTGACCCCCAGTCTTTTGTAGTTTTTGGAGTAGTTTTGGCCGCCGACCCGCTCACTCTCTACGCACTCCCTGACGGAAGGGCACTCCCGGGTGCCCTCATCGGCCAGACAGGAGACGGTCATATCAAAACCCCAGGTAAGATCCTTACCGTATTTTTTGTGAAACTCCGAATAGGGTCTACACTGCAATACAATTTCACAAAGGACGGCGTCTTTCTGGATAAATTTACACTGGGAGCGGGACGCGGCGGAGGGTTTATAGACGGTTCTCTGCCAGTTGCTGAGGGTCTTGCAGCGTTTAAACATGGCGCTTTTTGCCCGTCCCCCCGTCTCCTTGAATTGCTCCTCGAAATATTTGCTCCTGAATTTGCAGCCTTTGCTGCGGGCATATCTTTTTATGGCGCCTCGATGGCGATGAACCAAGCCGAGGTATTCCTCGCGGCATTTCGCGCTCTCGGCGTTGGAGCAGGCCCTCCGGCAAATTTTGCCGACGTCCCTGTCCATCGCCCGGGAGATTTTCCTGTAGGAAATGCCGTCCGGGTCGCAATTCTAGAAAGGCGACGAGGTTGCCGATTTCTGTTTCGCCGCCGCATTGGGCTATGGCATCCGGAGCGCCGGCGAACGCGAGAATCACCCCTGTCGCCAACGCCAGGCACAAACGAGAAATTCTGGAAATCATGTCTGCTTCTCTCCGGTCAAGACGTCTATCGGGTTGTCAGGTTTGCGCAAACGAACAGGGAACGACCGACCCCATACCCTTGCTTATACGAAACGCCCCGCAAATTCGTCAACGGCAAAATGCCATCAATGGTTTCCCTAAAACCCGACTTCGGCAAATGGAACAAAGGGGAGGCCGCCCCCGGAAAGCGTGGGTGGTCGATGGCTTCATTCTCTATATGGAATGGAAGTATCCTCTTGTTCCTCCAGGCTCTCCACCTTCACCCCCTGCTTTCTGTAGTTTTCGGAGTAGTTTTGAGCACCGTCAACAGTCTGGTTCCTTAGACATTCTCTAATAGGAAGGCAGTCTCCCGTCTCTTGATTGGCCAGACAGCTGCCGTACGCCTCAAAGTCATCGATATCAGCCAGTTTCTTCGGGTATATTTTATGGAGTTCCGAATGGGCTTTGCACGACACTTTAATTTCACAAATAATGGCGTCTTTGATGTGAAAGTCGCAGCTAGGGCAGCCCTTGGCGGGTGGCCCGTAGACGGTCCTCTTCCAGTTGCCGACGGTCTTGCAGCCTTTGAGCATCGTGCTTCCCGTCCGTTTCCCCCCCCCCCCCGCTTTAAATTCCGCCTCGAAGTATTTGCCCCTGAATTTGCAACCCCTGCCGCGGGCGTATTTTTTCACGGCCCTTTTATGGCGATCAATCACCTTGAGATATTCCCTTTGACAATTTTTTTGGTCGTTCAAGTTTTTGACGTTGGAACAAGCCATTTTACAAATTTTGTCGACGTCCCTGTCCATCGCCCGGGAGATGTTTTTGTAGGAAATGCCGGTGGGGTCGCAATTCAGAAAGGCGACGAGGTTGCGGATTCTGGTTTCACCGCCGCATTTGGCTATGGCATCCGGAACGCCGGCGAACGCGAGGATCACCCCTGTCGCCAACGCCAGGCATAAACGAAAAACTCTGCAAATCACGTCTGCTTCTCTCAAGGCATCTATCGTGGAGAGCGAAGAAAACAGGGAAAAACAAACAGCGAACCGTCAAATTCACGCCCGCAATTATCGGAAACGCCCCATAAATTTGTCAACCGCCGCCCTTGCGGCGCTTCGGTGAGGGATGCGCTGGAAAAATTGCAGGACGACATCTATGATGCGGCAAACTGCCCCCTGCCGCTGGATTTCGGCATTCTCGTCAAGGCGGCGAAAGCGGTTCTCATCAGCAAGGGCAGATAGCCCAGGGCGCGGCGGGTTTTAGCGCCGCATTCGCGTTTTACAGAGGAGGCGAAAATGCCGGTGACGAGTTGGAGCGCATTGCCCGTAAAAGTCCCCTTCCCAGGCGTGGAAGTGGGGCTCGTGAGCGGGAAGCATTGCATGATCAGCTACATTCACGCGAAAGGCGGCAATTCCACGCGGAGGCACCACCATGAAGCGGAGCAGATTTTCTGTCTCATCAGCGGCTCCGCCCGCGTGCAGGCGGGAGACGACCCCGCGGCGGTGTTAAAGCCAGGCGACGTCTGGTATGTGCCGCCGAATGCCGAGCACCAGGCGGATTACCTCGAAGACACGGTGGCTTTTGAGGCTTGCGGGCCGATACGCCGGGACAATTTCGCGGGCTACTTGCACCAGGATACGCATTTCGTGGAACAGAGGGATTTGGCGGGGGATATGGAAAGGGAGAAAACCGGATAAAGAACGCACCCTCAGCCTCTCGGCAGAACCGGCGCTTTCTCCGCGGCGGGATGAACGCGGGCAAAAGGGAGGTTCCTCGTCCGCCCTTCAGGGTCGATCTCCACGACCTCTGCTTCACAGAGTGCCTTTTCGATCATTTCG
>CBDBBI010000004.1:0-14573 GCA_965202625.1 bacterium
TCATTTTGGATATGCGTAATGGCATCCGGATAGTCCGCCGGGTCCACCAGTGCGGCCACGCGGGCATGGTTCTTAGAAGCCGCGCGCACCATAGAGGGACCACCGACGTCGATTTTCTCCATCGCCTCATTCCGCGTGACGCCGGGCCTAGCAATAGTTTCCCTGAACGGGTAGAGGTTCACCGCCACCAGGTCTATGGGCACGATGTCGTTCGCTCGCATCTCCTCTTCCTGCTCGGGCAGGAGCGCCAGAATGCCACCCAAAATTTTGGGATGAAGCGTTTTGACGCGCCCACCCATGATTTCCGGATGCCCCGTATAATCGGCAATATCCCGCACGGGAACTCCCGCATCGCGCAGCGTTTTCGCCGTGCCGCCCGTGGAGAGCACTTCCCAGTCCGTATCGACAAGGGAGGCGGCGAGTTCTAGGACGCCTCTCTTGTCGCTCACGCTGATGAGGGCGCGACGCCTCTCGCTCATCACCTATGCCTCTTCCCGACGCACTTCATATCCTTCCTGCAACAAGAGTTGAACCAATTTTTCGAGATGCGCCCGACCGCGCACCTCCATGTGGAGAGTCGATAGGGTATGGTTGATGGGCACTTCCGTAGAAAACCTATCATGCTCAATGTGGATGATGTTCACCCGACAATCAGCCACGATCTCTGAGAGCCGCATCAGCGCGCCGGGAACATCGTGAAGCGGCACTTGTATCCGTGCATAGCGGTTCGCGAGAGCCAAACCCTTGCCGATAATGCGCGAGAGCAGGTTGACGTCCAGATTGCCGCCGCTGATCAGGGTGACCACCTTTCCGCTTACCCTGACTTTTCTTTCAATGAGCGCGGCGAGGGAGGAGGCGCCCGCCGCCTCGACCAACATTCTCTCTCGTTCGAGGAGTCCCAAAATGGCGTTGGCCATCGCGTCGTCGGAGACGGAGACCACCTGGTCCACCAAATCCTGAATCAAGGGAAAACAGAGTTCCCCGATTCTCTTGACGGCGATGCCGTCCGCGATCGTCTGCACCACGTTCGACTCGACGATTCTTCCCGCATCGAGGGAGCGCACGAGTGACGCGGCACCCTCCGCCACCACGCCGATGATGCGCACGTCGGGTTTTCGTGTCTTCACCACCGCAGCGAGACCCGCGATGAGGCCGCCGCCGCCAACAGGGACAAGGATAGTTCCCACGTCCGGAATTTCCTCTAGTATCTCAAGCCCCAAGGTTCCCTGGCCCGCGATGACGTCAAGGTGATCAAAAGGAGGAATCATCGTCAGGCCGCGCTCTTTTTCGTAGGCGCGCGCACGTTCATAGGCATCGTCAAAAGACGATCCGAACAACTCCGTTTCAGCACCCAGGGCCCGCACGGCGTCGAGTTTGGTGTTCGGCGTGGATTCGGGCATCACCACCAAGGCTTTGACGCCGCATTGCTGCGCCGCGAAAGCGACGCCCTGGGCGTGGTTTCCAGCACTCGCGGTGACGACGCCCCATTGATGCTGCGCGGGTTCTAGCTTTTGCAGCGCGTATATGCCACCCCGCACCTTAAAAGAGCCTGTTCGCTGGAAGTTCTCGGGCTTGAGGCAAACCTCAACGCCCAAATGTTCCGAGAAGTGCTCGGTGAGGCGGGCGGGGGTCGGCCGCAAATAAGACGATATCACTTCGGTCGCCCGAACTGCCTCGGCGGCGATGAGCGTGGGGTCCAACGTTTGTCGTGATACCTGGGAGTCTATTCGCATGGGTATTCTTTCTGTGTTTTGCGCGCGCAGAAAAACACCGCCTTCATTGCAATTCCAACGCTCACGCAAAGTTCGAGCACAGGAATGGACAAAGCCGCGCCGGGGGCAGACAACTTCCACCTCGAACATTTTCGCACTTCAAGAAGTAAATCCCTCAAACCTAATACCAGAGCGGGCCTGTAAGCCGGGTTCTGTCACCCGCCAGATGGCGAGTTCGCGACCATCTATCTGGGACGATGGTCGCCCATCGCCTCAAGCGGCCTACCCGGGGATATTGGACGGGCCGCCCTCAAGCATCCCCCTATTTGGCCTTGCTCCGGGTGGGGTTTACCGAGCCAGCCTAGTCACCCAGGCTGCTGGTGCGCTCTTACCGCACCTTTTCACCCTTACCCCGATTTAGACCGAGGCGGTTTGTTTTCTGTGGCACTTTCCCGAGGGTCGCCCCTGGTGGACGTTATCCACCACCCTGCCCTGTGGAGCCCGGACTTTCCTCCCGCAGACGATTGCTGCGCGCGGCCGCGCAGCCCACTCCGGTAAACGTGATTACGACATCCCCCTATCAATGGCGCGATTGGCCGCGGCGTCGGCCTTAGTATTTTCGCCGCGTCGCACATGGCGCACCTCAACAGAGGCGAATTCCCGGGCCGCCTCCCTAGCCCTCTGGTACAAAGGCTTAAGCGCCTTGTTCTTGACCCGATACTCGCCACTCCACTGGCGGGCCATGAGTTCTGAGTCCGTCACCACCTCCACGCTTTCGGCCCCTAGCTTGATGGCGTGCTCCAGTCCCAGCAAAAACGCCTGGTATTCCGCCACGTTGTTCGTCACCACACCCAAGTACCTGATTTCCTCCGCCACGCAGTCGCCCGCGTCGTCATACAACAAGGCGGCCGCCCCCGCCGGGCCCGGATTCCCCCGCGCAGCCCCATCCGTGTGAATGCGCAGACGTCCCCTCCTCATTCCACATCCACCGACAAACTCAACTCAACGCTTTCGCCTTCCTGATAATACAGGATGCGTTTGCAATTCGAGCACGTATAAATGTCGTCTCTCGCATCCCTGATCTCCAAAAAACGCTTAATGGTCTCCGCAGTGCGACAGCCTTGACACATGCGGTTGAGGACAGCACAAACAGCTAGTCCTTTTCGGGATTTTCTCAAGCCACTATAGCGCCTCATCCACTCCTCGCTTACGCCGTTTGCGAGAGACTGCGACTTATCGGCAAGCACACTCAATTCGCGCTGAAAATCCGCCTGACGCGCCTCATATTTCTTTATCTCACCCTGGATCCTACCCTGTGCCGATTTCAGTTCGCCGCGCGCGCGCGCAAGCCTCTCCTCATGCGCGGGCGCGTTTTCCATCATCTCAAGAACGGTATCCTCCAGCGCGCTGATTCGATTTTGATAGCTCGATATCTCCGCGTCCAAAGCACGATACTCCTCGTTCGTCTTGACAAGGGTTTGTTTACCACGAACGTCTCGCAACTTCTGATCGAAGGATTGGACCTCGCCCTCCGATTCGCGCAATTTTCTTTGCACGGCCTCCATCTCTTTTTCGAGTTCCCGCACGGTCGACTCGAAATCCACCAAATACCGCTTTTCCCTCTCAATTGAAGCAGGAATTTTCGATATCGCAGCCCGGTTCTCATCTATCCTAGCGTCAATCTCCTGAAGTTCCACCAAGGCTGCCAGCTCTGGGTGCACTGCGCCAGACCCCTCGCATCGCTTCCGTAGTTAAGGAGAAATCAAGTGGTGGGCCCACCTGGATTCGAACCAAGGACCAGCCGGTTATGAGCCGGCGGCTCTACCGCTGAGCTATGGGCCCCATTTGCACGACCTTCGAAAAAGATGCGCCGCGAGGTGTGGACTTGGCGGCCCTCTCCGTATCGCGCCCTCATTCAAGTGTGCATATATGGGCCTCGGCGTCTTCAATGTCAATCGCGCAAGGCCTTTCCGCTCAACTTCCCTCTTCGATGAAACTCTTGAGCTTCTTGCTCCTCGTAGGATGACGGAGTTTTCTGAGCGCTTTTGCCTCAATCTGACGAATCCGCTCGCGGGTAACGTCGAAATTCTGCCCCACCTCCTCAAGCGTATGCTCATTCTCCGCCCCAATGCCAAAGCGCTTGCGCAATACCTTCTCCTCGCGCGGGCTGAGGGTTTGAAGCACCTTTTGCGTCTGCTCCTTCAGGTTCAGCTTGATGACTGAGTCTTGCGGCACTTCGGCCTTTGTATCCTCAATGAAGTCGCCCAACTGGCTGTCCTCCTCCTCGCCGATGGGCGTCTCGAGGCTGATAGGCTCCTTGGCGATCTTGAGCACCTTCCTCACTTTATCGACGGGCATATCCATCTCGATCGCAATTTCCTCGGGCAGCGGCTCGCGCCCAAGCTTTTGAATGAGCTGCCTCGAAGTGCGGATGAGTTTGTTGATCGTCTCGATCATATGCACGGGTATCCGAATCGTTCGCGCCTGGTCGGCGATCGCCCGGGTTATGGCCTGTCGAATCCACCACGTGGCATAGGTGCTGAATTTGTAGCCGCGCTTATACTCGAACTTGTCTACCGCCTTCATGAGGCCGATATTCCCCTCTTGAATCAGGTCCAGGAACTGGAGGCCCCGGTTCGTGTATTTCTTCGCGATGCTTACGACGAGGCGCAGGTTCGCCTCAGCGAGCTCTTTTTTCGCTTGGCGATCCTTGCGGCGTCCACGGCGAATCATCTTCAGTGAATTTTCGAGATCCTCGCGCGAGGCACCCGCCTCTTTTTCCGTCGCCCGGATTCTGCGGCGCACGTTTTTGATACGGCGACCATATTCAGCAAGAATGTTAATGGGAATGCGCTTCTCTCCAACGGTCTGGAACGCGGCCCCCTTCTTTTCCTTAGCCTTGGAGACCTCACGAATCATCGTCCGCAGTTGGGGTTCATCCATCCCTACCCCTTCGAGATATTCCTCGATCTCCTTTTCAAGAGCCCGCATGGATTGCACGTAGGACTTCACCCGATCCGCTATGCTGCCGACATGCTCGGGGCGCAGGTTTATCTCACGGATGCAGGACGCTACCTTATCACGAGTTCTTTGCAGAGAAGCGGATTTCTCGCCCGCCGCTTTTTTCTTCTCCAAGGCACGGAGTTGCGTCCGCACCTTACTCACGAGCTTGAGTATCCGCTTTTTGTCCTCCTCGTAAGCGGGCTTTTCCCTGCCCTCATCATCCAAGGCCGCCTCGTTGGTGATGACAACGAGATCGGTCACACTGATTTCGCTTTTCCTGAGCTTATCGGACAGATCCAGGACGGCGTTGATCGCCACCTGCGTGCTCACCGTCGCCTGGCATACCTCGAGCTGCCCCTCCTCTATCCTCTTGGCGATTGCAATTTCTCCCTCCCTGCTCAAAAGGGGAATCTGCCCCATCTCGCGCAAGTACATCCGCATGGGATCATCAGTCTTTCCATAGGTGGAATCATCAAACGAGGTAATGGACTCCGATCCGCCTTTCGCCGAGATTGCCGTCTCGCTCTTTTTCTTAGCGGCGCGCTTCTCGGCTGATTCGTTGTCGAGAATCTCGATGTCCATGTCGTTAAAAAGCACCATGATATCATCGATGATCTCGGGCGAGGTAACGTCAGACGGCAGAACTTCGTTGACCTCTTCATAAGTGAGAAAACCCTTCTCCTTTCCGAGATCAATTAAATTCTTGACGTCATCCGTCTTTTTCTTTTTTTTCGACTGCGTCGCTTGCACCAATGTCCGTTCTCCTTTGATCTTGCCGGGCAATCTCGCCACCATGAATCCATTAAGATTGGAAAGCGCCTCAACGAGGAGACGCGAATCGCTGCCGCTCACGCAGAAGCGCATTTTTGCACTCCAACAATTTCCAGAGCTTTGGGGAATCCTCCCCCTCTTCCTCGCGCGTCCGCTTGATAACCTTCTGTAAATCCTCCGCCCGCTTTCGCCGGTCGCGCTCTTTCAACCTGGCTATGCAATCGCTCAACTCCGCCTCTATATCTTCAGGTTCCACCTCAGCAACGGCCAACTCCATCACCAAAGCGCGCGCCTCCGCGTTTTCCAGCCTATCTGCCAAAGAGGCCGCCGTGAGCGAAACCGCATCATGGGATTTCATGAGAGAGACAACCTCATTTACCGCCGAGTCGGTCATCAAGCCGTTAGGGACCTCGGACGCCAACTCCGGCTTCATCAGCAAAAGCTGCAAGGCGTCTATCTCGAATCGGGGACGTTCTACGCTCTCGCCCAACAGGTTGACTTGTTTTTCCTCTTTTTGGTGCGATCTTTCCCGCTTGTTTTCCGTCAGCATTCGCCTCACCATAGAAGTCAGCGTGGGATATGGAATCGCAAGCTGATCTTCCAGCAAGGCCAAATATTGGTCTTGAACGCTCCGGTGGCAAGCCCCGAGTATGGGCAAAAGCCGCTGAATCGCCTCGATTTTCTCGGCCTGTCCCGCCCCCGCCCCGATGTCGGACACCACGGTTTTGACGGTATGCTCTAAGATTCCCTCCGCGGAGGAGAGAATACGAGTGAAGGCGTCCGTCCCGTTCTTCCCCAAAAACGTATCGACATCCTGGCCCTCGGGCAGGTTTACCACCTTGAGACGCACCGCGCCCGCGCGGTCGATAAAATCCCTGCGCAAAACATCGCTCGCCACAAGGCGATCGGGTGCGCCGGCGAGGCCGAGCATCCGGCCCGCCATGGCACCAGCGCGCTGTGAGGCCGCCAGACCCGCCGCATCCGGATCAAAGACAAATACGAGCTCCTCGGCGTGCGCCCTCAGACTCCTGATATGCCCAGAGGTTAACGCGGTGCCGAGAGGTGCGACAGCTTCTCGAAAACCACGCTGCCAAAGCGATATGACGTCAAAATATCCCTCCGTCACCAAAGCACACTTTTTCTCACGAATCGACTCCCTGGCCTCATAAAAACCATATAAAGTTCTTCCCTTCTTGAAAAGCGGCGTATCCGGCGAATTCACGTATTTCGCAGTGGCATGTCGCGGATCGCTATCGGGCAGCGAACGCCCGCCAAAACCCACTACCTCGCCATCGTGGTTCAGGATGGGAAACATGATTCGGTCCCTGAAGCGATCATAAAACCCGCCGCCATTCGCGCGTTGCAATACAAGGCCCGCCTCTGCGAGAGCATCGGGAGACATTCTCTTGCTCCTCGCCCCCTTGATGAGGGAATCCCAGCGCGGGGGCGCATACCCGATTTGAAACTTCGCAACGGCTTCAGGCGCGATAGCGCGCTCGGCCAGATACAAACGACCCCTCTCGCCAACGTTGCTCTTGAGCGCGACGCGGAAGAAATCAACCGCCAAGCGATTCGCGGCCAATATCTTTTGCCTCGCATCCAGCTTTTGAGTGCCTCCGCCCCGAGATTCCTCATAACGGGAGAGATCAACACCCTGACGCCTCGCCAAACGCGAGAGTGTTTCTGGAAAGCTCATGCCCTCATGTTGCATCAAGAACTGAAACGCGTTGCCCCCTGACCCACATCCGAAACATTTATAAATCCCCATACGAGGGTTTACGTGGAAAGAAGGCGTTTTTTCATCATGGAACGGACAAAGCCCCTTGTAATTCGCGCCCACTTTCTTGAGTCGAACGAACTCGCCGACGACCTCCTCTATGGGAGCGCCGTCTCTTATCCGATCAACCACATCCTCCGGAACGCGTCCCATTTCCCCATCCTCAGAAGAGAAGGCTAAGCATCAGCGCAAAGCCAACTCCACCTGGGTGCCCCCCCAGCCGCCTTCCTCCGGCCGGGCGAGGCCAAATTTTGACACCAAGGCGTGTTCTCTCAAACGATCCGCGACGATTCTGGAGAGCACCCCCTCGCCTTTGCCATGAACGATGCGGACCGACGCTACCCCTACAACAGCGGCGTCATCGAGATATTTCTCCAGCATATAGAGCGCGAGTTCAGCGCGCACGCCGCGCAAGTGCAGATCAGACGAGAAACACTCCCCCCCTCAACGCAACGTCGTGCGTCACCGCTCCCCTCCGGGGCGGCACGCTCGCCTCACCTGCCAAAACCTCTACCGCCTTGCAGGCGAGACGCAGGGATTTCCCGTTCACCCTCACACTTAATTCATCTTCTCCGTGGAAGGCGAACACCTCTCCGGCGCAATTCATGAGCGGAATGCGGACCCTATCGCCCACGCGAGGAGAAACCGGCGCAGAGTTCGCCGCTTCCTCCTGGGGGGCGGGGAGAGCGGCGTTGACTTTGGCGCCCATCTCGCGGATGCACTCAGGCGCGATTCGTCTGGCTTCTTCGATTGCACGCGTTCCACGCATATCCTCTAAGAGGCCATCAGCCGCAAGCCTCAATTCTTTCAGAAAACGAGCCGCCTCGTCGTTTTTTTGACGCGCCTCCTCGCGCATCCGGCCCTTCAGTTCAGTCTCTCTCGCCTCAGCCCGCGCCTCCTTAGCCGCCTCTCTCTCGGTAATCTCGCGTTCGCACTCAGAAAGATTCGCCATCAGACGGTTGACCTGAACGGGGCTGCTTATCCGCAACGCATCCGCGCGCGCCAGCACAGACGCAGGCAAGCCTGTCTTTTGGGCCACCTATAGGGCGTTGCTCAGCCCCACCGCGACCATGCACACCCGGTAGGTCGGCGAGAGGATCCGCATCGAACTCCACCGACGCGTTCTCAGCATGAGCGGCCACATACACGCATAATAATTCAGGGCGTCATAGTGCGTGGTCGCCACACAAAGCGCGCCAAGGGAAGCCAGATGCTCCAGCACGGAGACACCGATGGCGGAGCCCTCGGGCCGGGTCGGTGCTGGAGCCTAACTCGTCCAGAAGCACGAGCGCACCTTCTTTCGCCTCTCGCACCGCACTTGAAACACGCGCCATGTGGCTCGAGAAAGCACTCAGGTTCTGGGAAATGTCCTGTTCATCCCTGATATCCGCAAACAAAGTCTTGACGAAGGGCAAAGCACTCTCAGGCGCGGACGGGGGGTAGGATACCACACTGATGAAGTGCTACGCAAAGCCCTACCGTCTTAAACACCACGGTCTTGCCGCCGGTGTTAGTACCCGCGATGAGGAGTTGACGAAACCCGCCACCTCCCACTTCGATATCAATAGGCACCACCTGATCCTTGGGAATCGCGCCGACGCCCGCGGTGAGAAGTGGATGGCGCGCGCTTGAGACGGACGCTCCCGTCCGCGCTGACGCCAGCGCGCGCGCCGCGCCAATCGATCCCCAAGCGTCCTTTCGCCACAATGAGATCGAGCGCCGCCAGGCATCTCACCAAATGCACAATGGATTTGCGCGCCGCCATTGTCTCCGCCGTCAGTTCGCGCAGGATTCTTTCCACCTCCGCACGCTCGATCTCGCACTCCTCAGCGATAGCGTTGTTGAGGCCCACGGCGGACAGCGGCTCTATGAACAGCGTTTCTCCACTCGCGGAGCGATCCTGAATCACGCCCTCGAATGCACGCCTGAAAGTAGTTTTGGCGGGAATCACATATCGCTCGCGCCGCTGGACGATCAGGTTTTTCCGCACCACATTGGGATGCGCGGCCATCACTCGATCGAGCAGGCGTCGTATCTCGGCCCGCAATACGCGTTGTTTCGCCTTGGATTCGTGAAGTGCGAGACTCGCGTCCTCACGCACCTCACCACGCGCATCGAGCGCGCGCCTGATCTGTGCGGCCAAGGGATGCTGCATATCCGCTACATGAATGCGCATTCTCAGTCGAGGTAGCCTATCGGCACGCTTCTCCATGAAGTGATGCGCGTCAGAAGCGAGGCACAACAACGAGAGAATAGACAGGAATTTCTCGCCCTCAAGGTTTCCGCCTCGGCGTCTGACATCCTCCAGCCATTCGTCCGGATCGTCGAAGGTGGCCAGCGGAATGAACTCTCCAGCCCCAAGGAGAGACAACACCTCGTCCGTCTCATCGAGCAGTGCCCTGACTTCAAAAGAGCGAGGTGGCGGGAACGAGAGCGGCGGCGGCAGACGCCCCGGCCGCGCAAACGCAACGGGCGGCGAGCAGATTCAGCGCACTGGGGAATTCAATGGCTTGCAGGATCCGGTCATCCATCACACATCGTCCACGCAGATACGTAATTCAGCGTCATGAGGCGGCGAATTCTCAGCCCATCGCCTCGGCGACCGGACACTTTCCTGTTCATGCGACGGCTTCAGGTGCTCATCTCTCCTGACCCAAGGAGGAATTTCCTCGTGCCCCCCTAGTGATGAGCTTTGTCCCCGCATCCGAACGCAACGGAGCATCCTAAAAACCTAGTGTGCTTTTCTTGCTGATCTCTCCGGAATCCGTAGGGAACACCTATTGGGCGAAAGCCATCCTCAGAGTCTCTCTCGTTGCCATTCTTTTAAGACGACACACAACTCAAATGGATCAATTATGGGGGCACTCCACATCATCCCACACACTTCTGACATTCGATAACCTATAAGGTGAGAACCGCAAGGCAAGCAATCCTCCTACCAGAAACCAATATAGGAGTCGAATCTGAAATTGTCGAGTATAATGCAAACAACATAAAGACGCTCTGAAAATCGAATATCGCAGCCCCAAGCGCAGCAACTCTACCTCTCGGACTCCGACCTGCCACCGCACCCAAACCGGCGAGCGAGTTCCGCAAAAACCCGTCCAGGTGGAACGCCGCGCACGGCCAGGCCCACCAAGGTATGGAACCACAAATCCGCTATCTCATTCGTTATCTCGTCCACGTCGTCGTTCTTCATGGCGATGGCGACCTCCACAGCCTCCTCACCAATTTTTTTCCACACCTGGTCCTCTCCCTTGGAGAGTAGGCGCGCCACGTAGCTCGCATCCGTATCGCCCGCATTTTTTCTCTCTAGCACCAACCGATAGATGGACTCGAGCAGATTCTGCTCAAAACCGAACGCCGCTTCGCTCCCCTCCGACCAAGGGATGGAGATTTCCCTAAAAAAACACGACCTCCGGTTCGTATGGCAAGCCGGGCCGTCCGGCCGGACGATGAACGCCAACGCATCTCCATCACAATCGAGCCACGCAGAAACGAGGTGCAGATAATTTCCAGACGACTCTCCCTTGTGCCAAAGCGCCTTGCGAGAACGAGACCAAAAGTGAACGGTTCCTTTTTCTAGCGTGAGCCGGAGCGACTCTTCATTCACCCAGGCGAGGGTCAATATCTCTCCCGTTCGCACATCCTGGCAGACGGCGGGGCCCAAGCCCGCTTCGTTCCATTTGACGTCGGGGATTCTCACCTCGTTCAAAGCCTCACCTCCACGCCGCGCTTCCGAAGATAAATTTTCGCCTCCTCGACCGAATAATCGCCGAAATGAAAGATAGAGGCGGCCAAAACAGCATCGGCGCACCCATCCTCCAAACCCTTATATAAGTGCGCAAGGTTCCCCACACCACCAGAGGCGATGACGGGGACGCTCACCCGCTCGGCAATCGTGCGCGTGAGAGCCAAATCATAACCCTCTCTCGTTCCGTCTCTATCCATACTGGTCAGGAGAATCTCGCCGGCGCCCAGCGCGCACGCTTCCTCGGCCCAGTCCACAGCGTCCCTGCCTGTGGGGCGCGAGCCTCCATGCGTGAACGCCTCCCACTTGGACGCATCACTCGAAACGCGCTTGGCGTCTATGGCGCACACGATGGTGGAGCTTCCATAACGCTCGGCTGATCGTTTGAGGACGTCCGGGTCCCTGAGCACCGCGCTGTTGATGCTCACCTTGTCCGCTCCCGCTCTCAGCAAATCACGCACATCGCCCTCCGAGCGCACGCCGCCGCCCACCGTGAGCGGAACAAACACACGCTCCGCCGCGCGGCTCACAATATCGAGCAGGGCGCCGCGCTTCTCCTTCGAGGCACTGATGTCCAAAAAACAGATTTCATCCGCCCCCATTTCATCGTAATGAGCGGCGCACTCCACCGGATCTCCCGCATCGCGCAAACCCTCAAAATTCACCCCTTTCACCACTCGGCCTTCCTTGACGTCAAGACAAGGAATGATGCGCTTAGCTAGCAAGAGAGCATCTCCATCGCTTTGGTGAAATCCAGGGTCCCCTCATATAGGGCGCGCCCCACGACGGCGCCGACGATGCCTTTATCCGCAAGAGGAATCAATTTTTCAACGTCCTCAAGCCGGCTCACACCGCCGGCGGCGATGACGGGCAGATCACAAGCCTCGGCGAACGCCTCGGTGGGCCCGGGGTCAAATCCTTTCAGAGTGCCGTCTCGCCTGATGTCTGTAAAAATGATTCCGGCCAAGGGAAGGTCGGAGAAGCGATTCGCCAAAAACGTCGGGGATACCGAATCTCTCTCCTCCCAGCCCGCGATTCGGACTTCGCCGTCCTTGGCGTCTATGCCCAAAAGAATTTTCCCAGGGTGTCTGTGGGCCACCGATTCGAGAAATTCAGGATTCTTGAGTGCGCTCGTCCCGAGTATGACAAAACTCGCCCCTGCCGCAAAGACCGCCCCGAGCGACTCATCCGATCGCACGCCACCTCCGAACTCTACTGGTATTCCGACGGCGTCCGTCACTCGGGCCAAAACCTCAACGTGGGCAGGCGCACCCCCAAAAGCACCATCCAGGTCAATGAGATGAAGGCGGCGTGCTCCTTCCGCCGCCCAGCGTGAAGCCCACGCCACTGGGTCGGTGCCATAGACGATCTCTCGGCCTTTCTGGCCCTGAATAAGCCTCACGCATCTGCCGCCCTTGAGATCAATCGCTGGAATGAGGAGCATGGCACCGCCCTGAAGATGTAAGGAACCTCCCGCTCTCTGGGCCTCTCCTTAAACCCAAACGGGCCTGATTGCAAACGGGGGCGAGGAGTTCTCCCAGAAGACGCAGCCTCAAGGGATGAAACTTCCCTCGTCAACACCCCTCCAATTCAGGGAGGAAGCAACCCCTTCCGCGATTTCTTTTGCAAACTTTGGTCTATAAGGAAGCGAGAAAAAGGGCTTTATGGGGTTTAGAGGAAACAATCAATGCTATTAAAAATTAGAGTGGGCTAAACGCTGATTGGCGGCACTCGCTCTTAGCCCTCACGTTTTTCCTCTTCCGGTGGAACAAGTATATACATCTTTACATCTTGATTTTTACCTTCACTGATTCAAGCATAGACAACTCGCGCTGTGCAAAATCTCTATTGGCTCGGGTAGCCTTTCCGAGATAGAGAAGCGGGTCGGTCTTAAGGATGACGCCCCCGGACGCAAAAAAGAACGCCGCCGCAATGACAGCCAAGACATAATGACCATGCCATACACACAAGCCCGCCCAAACAAAACCAGCTAAACGCAACAGGTTGAGCAAAGCGGAACACATTTCACCTGCGGCCGGAAACCGAATATGTATATTATAATATTGAAATACTCGTAACTCCTCCGCAAGTAGTAAAGATAGAAAGCTATCGCTAACCTCCCGGCCCAGCAAGGAATTCATGCGGCCCAGCAAGGAATTCATATAGCGTATCCATCCCCAAAGTCCATAAGCAATAGCAGTGAAAGTAATTGCCGAGGCTTTAAGAGAAACAAAACCAATAAGGGAAGCAACGATGATAAGAACGACGCCAAGCAAATTACCTAAGAGATTACCGACACCCATCAATATCTCCTAAGTAATTCCGTTTTAATTAGGTAAAATCACATAGAATTCGAAATCTCGCGGCGGCCACAGATATCGGCGAATTTTCTCAAAACGCCCAGGCCGATCGCGCCGCTCTTCTCAGGGTGAAACTGGGTGGCGTAAAGATTCTTCTTGCGGACGCTCGCGATGAAGGGCACGCCGAAATCGCAAGTAGCCGCAATCCAGGGCCGCGCCGCCTCGGATGGCTCCGCATAGTAGGAGTGGACGAAATAAAAATAGGCGCCTCTCGGCACGTCTGCGAGAAGCGGGGACGGGACGTGAAATCGAGGCTGGTTCCAACCCATGTGCGGAACCTTGAGAGGCAGCGGGCCGCTGTTTCCTCTCATTCCCTCGGGAAAACGCCTCACGCGTCCAGGCAGGACGCCCAAACCCGGCGTGGCCCCGAACTCCTCGCTCTCCTCAAACAGAATCTGAAGCCCCAGACATATTCCAAGGTAAGGAACGTCTCTATCGATCGCCCCACGCAGGGTTTCGATGAGGCTGGCGTCCTCCAAAGCGCTCATGCAGCCCGGAAAACCGCCCACCCCTGGCAGAATGATGCCCGAAGCCTCCTCCAGGGTTCGTGGCTCGTCACTCAGAGTCGCTTTGACGCCGATTTTCGCCAAAGCGTTTTTCACGCTCAGAACGTTTCCCATCCCATAGTCAACTACAACGATCTCAGTCGCCATATTCGCTCACCACCATCATAAGACTTTGAGAAAAACCCGCTACAAAACGCCCTTCGTGCTGGGCACGCCCGCGTTTCTCGGATCGAGAGCAACTCCCGCCCGCAACGCGCGCCCAAAGCCTTTGAACACGGCCTCCGCCATGTGGTGGCTGTTGTCCCCATAGCAGACCTCAACGTGGAGGTCGATTCCCGCATGCATGGCCACCGACCAGAAGAACTCGCGCACGAGCGACGTTTCAAAAGCACCAATTCGCTCTTCGGGAAAAGCGGCGCGAAAGATGAGGTTTCCGCGTCCTCCGAAATCAGCCGCCAAATGGACGAGCGCATCCATCATGGGCAAGCGCACATCGGCATAACGGGTGATTCCCGCCCGATCTCCCAACGCCCTCGCCAGCGTCTGACCCAAGGTGATGCCCACGTCCTCCACCGTATGATGACCGTCGACGTCGAGATCCCCTCTGCCATGCACAGTGACGTCCACCAGCCCGTGGCGGGCGATTTGAGCAAGCATGTGGTCGAAAAACCCAACTCCGGTGGTAATTTGGGC
>CBDBBI010000005.1:0-23974 GCA_965202625.1 bacterium
TGAGGCGCCGTATGTGATGCGCGCGCTTTCCGGCGAGAGCGATTTCTCGAAGCGAATCAAATGGCTTTTGGGCGCGCGATCCGTTTTTCCGGAGAGTGGGATTTGAAATGCTAGGCCCTCTCCCGTTCTCCGGCGGTCATTCCAGCCGAAAAACCCCCTCGATAGGCTCAGCCGCCAGAGCGCACGGCTATGCGCGCCATTACCTGTGGAACACGTCTATTTTCTGGGGCGCAGCCTCTTTGGCGTGCATTTCGTTTTGGGGTTTTTGATGGCGGATCGTCCCGTGGAGCGAGGTACCATCTTCTATTACGCGGCCGTTTCCCTGCTGGGCGGGTCGCTCGCCTATGCGTTTTGGAGAACCTCGCGCGCCCTTCTGGACCTGATGGGGGAGCCCACGAATTTCGAGGGGCGGGTCGCGTCGAAAACGTCCTATGTCTTCTGGAACAAACTGGCCTTTTTGGAGGAGAAATACTATCTCCAAATCGCTCGGGGCACAGGGATGCGCCCACTCAATCTCGGAAGCGGAAAAATCGTCGAGGAGGGATGGTTTCTGGCCGCGCAGGGATACCACGCTCTCCTGGTTCGGAATGATCAGGTTCGGGGAACGCTGTATCACAGGACGCGCCTCATCGGCGTCCTCGTCAAGGTATGAGCGGTGTGGAGTCAAGGCGAGAAGACCTATGCGTTGACCTGTCGGGACGGTGCCAGACGCATGGATTCGTTTCTGGCCCAGAACCTGAGAGCACTCTCTCGCGCGCGCGCACAGGGACTCATTCGAGAGGGCATGGTTTCCGTCAATGGGCGCGTTGAGAGGAAGGTGGCGCAAGGTCTGGAAAGCGGCGCGCGCGTTTTCGTCCGGTTGCCGCCGCTTGCGCCCTCCCGCGTTGCGGCGGAGGACGTCGCTCTCGACGTTCGATACGAGGATGCGCATCTCCTCGTCGTCAACAAGCCGCCGGGCATGGTCGTCCATCCGGGCGCCGGCCAGTGCAAGGGCACCCTGGCCGCGGCGCTTTTGGGGCATTGCCGCGGGCAGCTTTCAGGCATTGGGGGAGTAGAGCGGCCGGGCATCGTGCATCGACTGGACAAAGATACGTCCGGCCTTCTGATTGCGGCGAAGACGGACGCCGCGCACAGAAAACTCTCCGCAGATCTGAAGGCGCGCCGCATCCATCGGCGCTATCTGGCGGTTGTCCAGGGCGTTCCCGCGCAGGGGGAGGGGAGGATAGACGCTCCCATCGGCCGGCACCGCGTCCATAGAACGGCCATGGCGGTCGTGGGGAGCGGTCGCCGCGCGGTGACCCGCTACGCGATTCACGAGGTGCTCGAAGGCGCGTCCCTCCTCGTGGTGCGGCTTGAGACGGGCAGGACGCATCAAATCAGGGTGCACATGCACTATATCGGGCACCCCATCGTGGGAGATCCTGTGTATGGATGGGGCCGGTTGCCGAGAGGGCCTCGTAAAAAGATCAAACCCCCTCTTTCGGGCTTGATTGGCAGACAGGCTCTTCATGCGCACGCATTGGGGTTTCGGCACCCGGTCGAAGGAACGGAACGGGAGCTCGTGGCCGAGCCTCCGTCGGATTTTTTGGGGCTGCTGCGTCACTTGCGGCGATGAGGCGATGGCCGTCGTTTCCCCCGGACGGCTTCAAATCCATGCCGCGCGGCCTCGTCGAAACAAGCCTCGTTCCTTGCCCGCGTCGTTCGAGATATGCCATAAGACTCCTGGCGAACGGAGACGCCATTCCACTTCGTCAGGACGGTTGCACCCTCTCCTCCGGTTTTTGAAGGTGTCGGGGGAGGGAAGCCTATCTCTTTGAAAGATGAGGTTTGATATGAAAGATGTCGTCATTCTCAGCAGCGTTCGTTCTCCAGGCGGGGCCTTCGGAGGTTCGCTCAAGAACGTGACCGCTCCGGAGCTGGGCGTTCGCATCGCGCGAGAGGCCATCAAGCGCTCAGGCGTGGCGCCGGAACATTTTGACGAGACCGTCATCGGCCATGGATGGCAGGCGGGCGTGGGGCCGAACTCCGCGCGGCTCATCTCCGTGGGCGCGGGGCTTCCCAAGGAGACGCCCGCCTATACGATCAACAAACGCTGCGGTTCGAGCATCAAGGCCGCCGCCCTGGCCGCTCAGGCGATTCGCGCGGGCGACGCCGAGGTCGTTCTGGCCGGAGGCGTCGAGAGCACGACCAACGTGCCTTTCGTGAACCCGGGCGCGAGGTGGGGAAATCGATTCGGGCACGCGCGGTTTCTGGATTTGATTTACAAGGATGGCTATGAGGATCCCCTTTCGGGGCAACTCATGGGCGCGACGGCTGAAAACCTTGTGGAGCGATACAGCCTGAGCCGCGGCGAGCAGGACGAATATGCGCTCGAAAGCCAAGAGAAAGCCTTAAGCGCCGTGGAGGGGGGGAAGTTCGCGCACGAGATTGTGCCCGTCGAAATCAAAGGGCGCAAAGGAGAGGTCGTTCTCTTCGATGCGGACGAGACGCCGCGCGGAGGCCTCTCGATGGAAAAACTGGGCCGGCTCAAGCCCGCTTTTGATGAAAACGGGTCTGTGACCCCAGGGAATTCGTGCTGTCAGGCGGATGCGGCCGCAGCGCTCGTGTTGGCGTCAAGGAATAAGGCCGAGGAGTTGGGGCGGAAGCCCATCGCCATCTTGCGCGGCTATGCTTCCACGGGCGTGGAGCCTCGGTTGATGGGGCTGGGCCCCGTCACCGCAATCCCCAAGGCGCTCAAGCGCGCGGGACTCGTTCTTGAGGACATGGACGTAATCGAGGTGAACGAGGCGTTCGCCGCCCAGGTTATCGCTTGCGAGCGCGAGCTGAAATGGGACAGAAAGAAGTTGAACGTGCATGGCGGGGCGATCGCTCTTGGCCATCCGGTGGGCGCGACGGGCGGAAAAATTATGGCCACCTGCCTGAGCGCGCTCGCGCAAAGGGGAGAGCGGTTTGGCGTCGTCAGTGCTTGTATCGGCGGAGGGCAGGGGGTGGCCGTCGTCTTGGAGCGCGTCGCGTAGGGGCCGGTGGATTTTCAGAGTTTGGCAAAGCGAGAGGGCGGCATGGAGATCAGAAGAGCGATGGTGGTGGGAGCGGGGGCGATGGGTGCGGGAATCGCCCAGGTATTCGCGCAAAACGGGATTCCGGTGTGCCTGACGGACCTGAATGAGGAGACGGTGACGAAGGGGCTCGCCGGCCTGGAGTCGCGCGCGGCCCAGCGCGTCGCGCGGGGAAAAATGAGCGCGGAGGAGAAAAAAGAAATTTTCTCGCGCATCGCACCCGCCACGGGTTACGCGCAGGCGTCGGGGGTGGATATCGTCGTGGAGGCGGTTTTTGAGGACATGGGCGTCAAGAAAGAGGTGTTGGCGCGCCTTGATGAAGCGGTGCCCGAGCGTGCTATTCTCGCGTCGAATACGACCTCTCTGTCCATCACCGAGATGGCGTCGGCCACGTCGAGGCCGGAGAGGGTGGTGGGCTTGCATTTCTTCAATCCCCCCGTGGCGATGAAACTCGTGGAGATCATGCCGGGCTTGCGCACGTCCGAGGAGACGGTGGAATCCGCGCGCGACCTGGTTGAGCGGCTCGGCAAGGCGCCCGTCGTCGCGAACTTCGACAGCCCCGCCGGCGTCGCGAGCCGCGTGTTGGCGGGAATGCTGAATGAAGCGGTGGAGGTGTATGCGGATGGTCTGGCGTCGGCCGAGGACGTTGACAAGGCGATGCGGATGGGCGCGGGACTGCCGATGGGCCCTCTTGCGCTCATTGACTTGATAGGCGTGGACATTCATCTCGCCAAGACGGAGACGCTTTATCGCGAACTTGGAGATTCGCGCTATCGTCCCCATTTCCTGCTGCGCCAGATGGTCAGGGCTGGCCGTTTGGGCCGGAAGACGGGGCATGGCTTCTTCGCCTATGGCGAGGAGGGATGAAGCCCCGGGAGAAACAATGGACTTTGAACTCAACGCCGCCCAACGGCTGATCAAGGAAACGGCGGCGGAGTTCGCCCGAAGGCGCATCGCGCCCGTGGCCCGAGAGAATGACGCGAAGGAAAGGTTTCCCGCCGACATCGTCGAGGAGATGGGGAGGTTGGGAATGTTCGGCGGGCCTGTTCCGGAGGAATACGGCGGCGCGGGCCTGGATTACGTTTCCTACGCCATCCTGAATGAGGAGATAAGCAAGGCGTGCAGTTCGGTTCGCACCGTTCTTTCGGTGCAGATCTCTCTTGTCGCCGCCACAATATCGAAATGGGGAAGCGAGGGGCAGAAGAGAAAGTATTTGCCCAAACTCTGCTCCGCGGAATGGATGGGCTGCTTCGGCCTCACGGAGCCCGACGCGGGTTCGGACGCGCAGGGTTTGAAAACCTTCGCGGAGAAAACGCCGGGCGGCTGGAAACTCAACGGCCAGAAAATATGGATCAGCAACGGCGGCGTCGCGCAGTTGGCGCTCGTGATCGCACAGACGGACCGTGAGAACCCTCGAAAGATGGCGGCGTTTCTGGTGGAGACCGACGCGCACGGCTTCGAAGCGAAAACGATGCGCGGCAAGCTGGGGCTCAGGAGTTCGAACACGGCGGAGCTTTTCTTGGCGGACGTGGAAGTGCCCGACGACGCGCTGATGGGAGAGGTGGGCGATGGCTTTCAGGTGGCGATGGGCGCACTGGACAACGGACGTTATTCGGTGGGAGCGGGTTGTCTGGGAATTGCGAAAGGCGCCTTGGAGGCGTCCGTCGCATACGCGAAAGAGCGCCGCGCGTTTGGGAAACCCATCGCGGCACATCAACTCGTGCAGGATATGATCGCCCGAATGGTCGTTGATGTGGATGCGAGCAGACTTTTGCTATACCGGGCGGGCGAGCTGAAAAACGCGGGCAAGCCGAACACGCGCGAGACCTCCATCGCCAAGTATTATTGCAGCGAAGCGGCCCTGCGATGCGCGAATGACGCCATTCAAATTCATGGGGGCATGGGCTATAGCAACGAGTATCCTGTGGAGCGTTATATGCGCGACGCCCGCGTGGCGACGATTTATGAGGGGACCAGCCAGATTCAGAAGCTCATCATCGCTGGGCATGAAACCGGAATCCGCGCGTTTTCCTAGGAGAATGGTTTTCCGGTTCGCTGAAATGCGCTTGCGCGCATTCTGAAAAATGAGAACGAAAACCCTTGAAATCCATCTCGATACGGGGTAAGGCTCGTGAGGAGTCGAAATTCCGGCGGAATGCGAGAGGCTGTGCATGGCGAGCGACAAAAAAGGGTTGCGTAAAACGCCTTTATACGAAACGCACGTGGCGGCTGGTGCCAGAATGACGCCGTTTGCCGGTTATGAGATGCCGGTGCAATACACGGGCGTGATGGATGAGCACCATGCGGTGAGAGGCGCCGCCGGTTTGTTTGACGTGAGCCACATGGGCGAGTTTGAGGCGCGAGGAAAGTCGGCAGGCGCTTTTTTCCATAAAATGACGACAAACAACGTCTTGAGGCTTGACGTGGGGCGCGTCCTGTATGCGGTCATGTGCAGGGATGGGGGCGGAATCGTGGACGACCTCACGGTGTATCGGCTCGAAGAGGATCGCTACATGGCCGTCGTGAACGCGGCGAACCTCGATAAGGATTGGGAATGGATGGTTTCTCATCATGCCGAGGCGTGCGATTTTCGGAACGTGAGCGACGAGACGGCCCTTCTCGCTCTTCAGGGCCCGAAATCAGAACCCATCCTGGAGAAATTGATTTCGACGGGAGGGGGCCTCGCCTCCATCCCCTACTACGGCGCGCGGCGTCAAGACGTGGCGGGCTACGAGGTTCTCGTGTCTCGCACGGGCTATACGGGAGAAGACGGCTTTGAGTTGTATTGCGAATCGACTGACGCACCGCTGCTCTGGGACGCTTTGATGTCCGAAGGGCGGGGGGAGGGGCTGAAGCCTTGCGGTCTGGGCGCGCGCGATACCTTGCGCACGGAGATGAAATTTGCCTTATATGGAAACGACATTGACGAATCCACCAACCCGCTCGAAGCGGGGCTTGGCTGGGTGGTCAAATACAAGGCGGGAGATTTTGTCGGTCGGAAGAAATTGCTGGCGCTCAGGGATGCGGGCGTGAGCAGAAAACTGGTTGGATTCGAAATGGCGGATCGGGGCATTCCCAGAAGCGGGGCGCCCATTTTGATCGCCGGAAAAGCGGCGGGTCGCGTCACGAGCGGAACGATGAGCCCTTCCCTTGGCAAGCCCATCGGTATGGGCTACGTTCCTGCGTCAAGCGCGCATGAAGGCGCCGATATCGAAATCGACATTCGAGGCAAAACCAGGCGCGCGCAGATAGTGAAAACGCCTTTTTACGAGAAAACCTGACGGAACGCATTTCGTTTTCTTGTGAGAATCCGAACCTGCTGTCATCTAAAAGGGAGGCATTCAGGAGCATGGAACTACCAAGCGGCCTTAGATATTCTAAAGAGCACGAATGGGTGAAAGTAGAGGGGGACGTTGTGTTGATTGGGATAACCGACTTCGCTCAGGCGGAGCTCGGGGACGTGGTATACGTCGAGCTGCCAGAAGTCGGCGCGGAAATAGAGGCGCACAACACTTTTGGAGTGGTGGAGAGCGTCAAGGCGGTCTCCGATCTCTACGCTCCGGTCTCGGGCGTCATCACCGAGGTGAACAATGCGCTGGAGGATGAGCCTGAACTCGTGAACTCCGGCCCCTATGAGGAGGGCTGGATGATTCGGGTGGAGCTCAAGGACGAATCCGAGCTGAACGATCTGTTGGACGCCGATTCGTATCGCTCGGTCATTGAAGAGGAAAGCGTCTGATTTCCGCCTGTTTTCTCTTTCGCGTTTGAACGGGTTTTTCATCACGATCATAACCTGAAGGTGCGCGTTCATGCCCGAATCTCGCCTGTCGCTCGAAAGCCTTGAGGAGCGGGGAGAATTTGTTCGTCGCCACGTCGCGCCGGGCGATGAGGACGTCGAGCGAATGCTCGGGGCGATTGGCCTGGGCTCTCTGGGCGAGCTGGTGGAAAAGGCCGTGCCTTCGTCCATCGTTTCCCCGACGAAACTGAATCTCGACCCGCCGAGGACGGAGCAGCGGGCACTGGCGGATTTGGGCTCTTACGCGCGTCGGAACCAGGTGTTCAAGTCCATGCTCGGCATGGGGTATTCGGATTGCTACACGCCCACGGTGATTTTGCGAAATATTCTGGAAAATCCGGCGTGGTATACGGCGTATACCCCATATCAGCCCGAAATATCGCAGGGGCGCATGGAGGCGCTTCTGAATTTTCAGACCATGGTGATGGACCTCACCGGCATGGAGCTCGCCAACGCCTCCTTGCTGGATGAGGGGACGGCCGCCGCCGAGGCGATGACCATGGTGATGAACGTGAGCAAGAACAGGGGGCGTCGATTTTTCGTATCGAAAGAGTGTCACCCCCAGACGATAGAAGTGGTCCGAACGAGGGCGGCGCCTCAAGATATTGAGGTGGTGGTGGGCGATCATCGGGAGGGTGCCCTGGATGAGGACGTTTTCGGCGTCCTGCTCCAATATCCCGCGACGAGCGGCGAGATATTCGACTACGCGGATTTTACGGATAAAGCGCATGGGGCGGACGCCCTTGTCGTCGTCGCCGCCGACATTCTCAGTCTGGCGCTTCTCAAGCCCCCTGGGGAGTTCGGAGCCGACGTCGTCGTCGGAAATTCGCAGCGCTTCGGGGTTCCCTTTGGTTTTGGCGGACCGCACGCGGCCTATCTGGCCACGAGGGAGAAGTATAAGCGCGCCATGCCGGGCCGCATCGTCGGCGTGTCCATAGACGCCAATGCGTCCCCCGCCCTCAGGCTCTCCTTGCAGACGAGGGAGCAGCACATACGCCGGGAACGCGCCACGAGCAATATATGCACGGCCCAGGTCCTCCTGGCGGTCGTCGCGAGCATGTATGGCGTCTACCACGGGCCGCAAGGCGTCAGGAGAATCGCCCAAAGGACGCACCGCCTCGCCAGCGTGCTGGGCGAGGGCTTGACGCGCATGGGCTTCCTTCTGGCGGCGGACGCGTATTTCGATACCGTGGCCGTGCGCGTGGAAAGAGGCGCCGCTGTTCAGATCGTCGAGAGAGCGGCGCGGTGCCGGATGAATCTCAGACAGCTTGATGATGACGCCGTTGGCGTCGCCCTGGATGAAACCACCCAAAAAGAAGACGTGGAGCGGCTTTGGGAGGTTTTCGCTCCGGAGCGGTCAGCCGAGATATCGTTTGACGACTTGGAGGCGAAAGCGGCGGATAAAATCCCTGAGTCACTGGAAAGAACCTCTCCCTATATGACGCATCCGGTTTTTCACGCCTACCATGCAGAGCACGAGATGCTGAGATACATCTACCGCCTTCAGGAGAAAGACGTTGCCCTCACGCGCTCCATGATTCCCCTTGGCTCCTGCACCATGAAGCTGAACGCCACCACCGAGATGATTCCCGTGACGTGGAAGGAATTTGGCGGACTCCATCCATTCGCCCCGGAAGAACAGGCACAAGGGTATCGGGATTTTATCGCTGATCTGGAGAACATGCTGACGGAGATCACGGGGTTCGACTCTATTTCGATGCAACCCAACTCTGGTGCGCAGGGCGAATACGCCGGGTTGCTGGTCATTCGTAAATACCATGAGAGCAAGGGCGAGGGGTATCGAAACGTCTGTCTGATACCGAGCTCCGCCCACGGGACGAATCCCGCCAGTGCCGTCATGGCGGGTTTTGAGGTGGTGATCGTCGCTTGCGATGCGGACGGAAACGTGGACGTCGGCGATTTGCGGGACAAGGCGGAGAGGTTTTCAGAAAAACTGGCCGCCTTGATGATCACTTATCCCTCTACGCATGGCGTTTTTGAGGAGGGCGTGGTGGAGATTTGCGATATTGTCCATAAAAACGGCGGTCAGGTGTATATGGATGGCGCGAACCTCAACGCGCTGGTGGGCATATGCAAGCCTGGCGAGTTTGGACCGGACGTCTCTCACATGAACCTTCACAAGACGTTTTGTATTCCTCATGGAGGCGGGGGCCCTGGCATGGGCCCCATCGGCGTCGTGGAGCATTTATCTCCCTATCTCCCGAAACACTCGGTGGTTGCGGACGCGGGCCCGGAGACGGGCATCGACGCGATTTCCGCGGCGCCTTGGGGAAGCGCAGGCATATTGCCTATTTCTTGGGCGTATATCGCCATGATGGGAGACGCGGGCCTCGTCAAGGCGACTCAGGTGGCTATTTTGAATGCGAATTACGTGGCGAAAAGGCTCGAGCCGCATTATGCGGTTTTATACAAAGGGGTGAACGGCATGGTGGCCCATGAGTGCATCATCGATGTCCGCCCCCTGGAGGAGACCTCGGGCGTGACGAATGAGGACGTCGCCAAACGCTTGATGGATTATGGCTTCCATGCGCCTACCATGTCTTTTCCCGTGGCGGGAACCTTGATGATTGAGCCGACGGAGAGTGAATCGAAAGAAGAGCTGGATCGTTTTTGTGATGCGATGATCGATATCAGGGAAGATATTCAGGGAATTGAGGACGGGGTAACGAGCCGAGAGGACAACGTTCTCAAAAACGCGCCCCACACGGCGTCCGACATCGCCTCCGATGAGTGGCCCCACCCCTATTCGCGCGAAAAAGCGGTTTTTCCGTTGCCTTGGGTGCGCTCGGCGAAATACTGGCCTCCCGTGAAAAGGGTGAACAACCCCTATGGGGACAGAAATTTGATTTGTTCCTGTTTGCCCGTTGAAAGCTATGCGTGAGAACGGAGCGCTTCGCAGTTCTCCACCCAGGGAAATCCCCCCACGATTCTTGAACACGGGCGCGGCGCCCGCTGCATGGAATATGGCGGTGGACGAATTGTTGTTCGAGAATTGCCAGAATCACCTGAGAAGCAATCGCCCTCTTGAAGAAGCACCCGTCGCCTTTCGCGTCTATGCCTGGTCGCCTCCGGCCGTATCCCTGGGCCGTGGCCAGGCCGCCGGGCGCGACGTCTTTCTGGAGCGACTCACTGATGAGGGGATCGACGTCTGCCGAAGACTCACTGGAGGGCGCGCGGTATTGCACGATTGTGAATTGACGTATTCGCTCACCGGGCCAGAGTCCCTTCTGGGTGAGGCGATTGAGGAAACCTATCGCATCATCAGCGAGGGACTGGCCGATGGGTTGTCGTCCCTGGGGGCGCAGGTCGAGATGGCTCCTCCGAGCGGGCGCGCGTATGCCTCGCAAGGCTCTTGCTTCGCCACGGCGTCCGTATGGGAGCTGGCGATTGACGGGCAGAAAGTGGTGGGCAGCGCGCAATGCCGGGAAGAAGGCGCGGTATTGCAGCATGGCAGCGTTTTGCTTCGCTCCTCGGAGGAACGCTTGGCGACTCTTCTCAAGCCCAGAGGGGGCGGGCGTCCGCTCTCCCCCCGCTCCCACGCGGTGGGTCTATGCGAGATTTTAGGGGAGGGGATTTCATTTCATGACGTCGCCGACGCCTTAAAAGCGGGCCTTGAAAAGGTATTGGGTTTTCGGTTTCATCCGGGCGCGCTGTCGGACTTCGAGAATGCGAGAGCATGGGAGATATCCCGCGCCCGGTATGAAAAGCAGGAGTGGACTCTGACGCGGTAAGAACCCGTCCATCGCGCGGTTTCGTATTTCACTTCCTTGACACGGTTGGCGGCATGGCCCTATCGTCACCATGAAGGCGGGCGTAATTCAGGGGTAGAATGCCAGCTTCCCAAGCTGGACGTCGTGGGTTCGAATCCCATCGCCCGCTCCATCCATGTCGCACTTGATAGAGGCCGGGTTTCCGCTGGAGAGAGTGCGGTCGGACCGAAAGATGCGCTACCGTTTTTTGCGGGAATACGTGGAGGGGCTTCCGAAGCCGTTCTCGCCCTCTCAGTGGGCGTCTTTCTATTATGCCATGTGCGTGTTGCGGGACTTGCCGGGTACTCCATCGGGGGAGGAAACGTAGGCGCCAGCCTCAGTGGCGTTTTCAGCGGATTGCGCCGATATGTTCCCTCCGCTTTGCGTGCGTATGCGGAGGGAATAGAGCCGCGCTACGCCGGCGTTGTGGGCGTGCTCAGGGAAAATGAGCGACAGCGTAGGGTGGCGGCGTCTTGTTGAGGGCTATAGATAAAGGGAAACCCGTCCGAATTCTGGTGGCCCGAGCGGGAGAGACGCGAAAACGCTGGCGCAAGGCGGACCCCTATCTCCTGCATTTTGATGGCGGGTGCTATCGTCTGCTGGCGAGAGAGTCCGAAAAGGGAACTCTGGAGGTTTGGCGTTTGGAGAGCATAGAAAGTGCTCGCATCACGGCGGGAGCCTTCCAGATGCCGCTGGGCCTGGATTTGAGGGCTTTGCTCGCCGAGTGCTTGCGCGAAGCGATGAATGGTGGTTTCAATGTGAAGGTGCGATTTGGTAAGGGCGTAGCGATTTACTCCGTCGTCGCTTTTATGGAGGAAGCGTTTGGCGAAGTGCAGCGCATGGGGAAATCCTGTCGAGACGTCGTGGTTCGCATAAGCGACATATGGGACTTCAGACGTTCGTTGATGTCTTTTGGTCCCGAGGCGGAGTTGGTTTCGCCGGCCGGGTTGCGAGAGGCGTTCCCTCAGGATTTGGAAACGACCTTGAAAAAGTATCGCAAGGGCCGCCTCGAAGGAGATGCAGGCGATTCGGCCCTGTCAATGGAGGGCCCCAATATGAGATTGAAAAAAGAGATAATCAAGCGCATTTCTGACAAAGTGGTCAAGAGATTGGTTCGTCGCGAGTTGATATCGGAGGATTCGAACGAGGAAGTCCTCAGAACGCGAATCGCGCACGTGATTGAGGCGGACTTGATGGTGGAGGATCGCCTGAACGATGAGGTCAAGGAAATACTGCGGGACTTTCAGGATGAAATGGACAAGGACAACGTGGACTATAGCCGGATGTTCACGATGGTGAAAACGAAATTGGCTCGTGAGCGGAACCTCGTGCTTTAGCGGAGCGGGAGGGTTTTTCAGGTTCTTTTTATAAGGAGAACGCGGCCATGAAACTCAGCCGCGAGAAAATCAACCATTTAACGAATCTGGTCGTCAAGGATATTGAGGAGTGCGAGGACGTGGATTTTCTCGTCGAGCCTCAAGAGTTGCGCATGAACGTTCTGCGCGCCATCAGCAATGAGCTGATCATTGATGATGAGATTGAAGAGGAGGTGCGAAGAATTTTAAGCACCTACTCCAGCAGGTTGGTGGAGGGTAGTCGGGACTGGGAGATACTCTTCAACAAGCATTATGAACAAGAGGCGAAACGGCGCGGTATTTGATCGGTTAGAATGGGGTTGCGGCGCGATGCTTAGGGTGGGCTTGACCGGGGGAATTGCCAGCGGAAAATCGACGGTCAGCCGAATGCTCGCGGACATGGGAGTTCCCGTAATCGACGCGGACGTGATCGCGCGCGAGGTGGTTGTGCCTGGCTCCGCTGCCTTGAAGTCGATTGTCGAGACTTTTGGAGAAGAGACGCTTACCGATGGGAGGAGCCTGAACCGCGCCAGACTCGGTGAGATTGTCTTTTCCGACCCTTCAAAAAAGAAGATCCTAGAGCGGATTCTACATCCTGAAATCATAGCCGAGCAGGATAGGCGATTGAGAGAAATCGAGCTGGCTGGGAGGGTGCACGTTGCGGTCGTGGACGCCGCACTCATGATTGAATCCGGAAGCTGGAAGCGATTCGATCTGATTGTGGTCGTGGATTGTGATGAATCTCAGCAGGTCAGTCGATTATGCCGGCGCAACGGGATGGAGGAAGCCCAGGCGATGCGGCGCGTCAAAGCGCAGATGCGATTGTCGGAGAAAGTGAAGTATGCGGATCGCGTCATCAACAATCGGGGTTCGGTGGATGATACTCGAAAACAGGTGGAGGAGCTGATGAAATCACTCTTGAAGAAATGAGAGAAAATGTGTTGACAAATTCATTGGAACTGATTATGTTTCGTATAGTGTGTATGTGAAATAATCATAGTTTTTAATAATTCCGCACTGCAAACGCCATCTGAATGCACTATTTGGAACTTCAAAAAAAGAAGAAATTCTACGTACACTTATTGAGATACTTCTGCCCCCAGATGAATATATTGCCGACGGGATTTTCGTGCGCGCGTGCCCGGTCATATCCAAAAAATACTTGAATGCGCACTTTGCGTTGCATTCGACGGCGAGAGCCTATTCTTGAATCAGACACGAAGGAATTTCATCAAATCAACCTTACCGCTTGAGGCTAGGAGGAAAAGTCTCCCCGCGCAGGATGTGGCGAGTGATGCGACCAGAAGGCGTCATCTCACGTTCCAGGCGGAATAATAAGGTGCCCACCAAATGAGGGAGAAGGGAATCATGGCGACAGGAATGAAGTATCGAGGACTGAACTTGGCGGAACTCAAGAAAAAAACCATTCTAGAACTTAAGCAGATTCTGAAGGAACTCGACGCAGAAGATGCCAGCAACCTCAGAAAACAGGATATGATCTATAAGATACTGGAAGCGCAGTCCGCTAAGGATCGCAACGGCGGCGGCGGAACCATCACCGGAGAGGGCGTCCTGGAAATTTTGCCGGACGGGTTCGGGTTCTTGCGCTCGCCCGCGTATAACTATCTTCCGGGTCCAGACGACATCTATGTTTCCCCCAGCCAAATTCGTCGTTTTGATCTTCGCACTGGCGATACGGTGAGTGGTGAAATTCGCCAGCCCAAGGATGGCGAGCGATATTTCGCGCTCTTGAAGGTCGAGAAAATCAATTTCGAGCCTCCCGAGGCGAGCAAGGACAAAGTTCTGTTTGACAACCTCACGCCCTTGTATCCGGACCGGAGGATACGCCTCGAGACGTCTGCGGAGGAGGTCAGTTCGCGTATCTTGGACCTCATGACGCCGATTGGTTTCGGGCAGCGTGGCCTCATCGTCGCCGCGCCTCGGACGGGCAAGACGATGATGCTTCAGTCCATAGCGAAAAGCATCGCGACGAATCACCCGGAAGTCCATTTGATCGTCTTGCTTATCGATGAGCGCCCCGAGGAAGTCACCGACATGGAGCGCTCCGTGCGCGGCGAAGTGATTAGCTCGACGTTCGACGAGCCGGCGTCTCGCCACGTCCAGGTAGCGGACATGGTGATTGAAAAGGCGAAGAGGCTCACCGAGCACAAGCAGGATGTGGTGATTTTGCTGGATTCCATTACGCGTTTGGCGCGCGCTCACAACACTATCATTTCGCCGAGCGGAAAAGTGCTCTCCGGCGGCGTCGATTCGAACGCGCTGCAACGGCCAAAACGCTTTTTCGGTGCGGCGCGAAACCTAGAAGAGGGCGGAAGCCTCACCATTCTCGCCACGGCGCTGGTGGAGACGGGTAGCAGAATGGACGACGTGATTTTTGAGGAGTTCAAGGGCACGGGCAACATGGAGGTGCACCTGGACAGGAAACTCTCCGATAAGCGCGTGTTCCCCTCGGCGGACATCAACAAATCCGGAACCAGAAAAGAGGAATTGTTGTTGAGTCCGCAGGAGCTCAATCGAGTCTGGGTATTGCGCAAGGTCTTGCAGCCGCTGGGCGTAGTGGATTCGATGGAGTTGTTGCTCGAGAAGATTCAGGAGACGAGCACGAACGAGGAGTTTCTCGCCTCAATGAACACGTAAGAGTCGTTTCCCGCTTTTTGATTTCCTCGCTTTGGGTGGACAAGGCGTCTGGTTTTCGATATAAATCTCTTTGTCGGCGAAGGGGACGGGACTGTTTTTCCGAACGCCGCTTCTTCTCGTTTCTGGTTTTTCCGTGGTGGTCGCCTGTTTTCGATGTTTCGACCCCAGGGTTTTTTTGGAGCGTCTGGCTATGAAGGCTGAAATTCATCCGCAATTGTTCGAGTGCAAGGTCTCTTGCAGTGGTTGCGGCGTTGAATTCACGACGCTCTCTACTCGAGGAGAAATACGAGTGGAGGTTTGCTCAAAGTGCCATCCATTTTTCACTGGAAAGCAGGCGCGCATCGTGGATACCGAGGGTCGCGTAGAGAAATTCATCAAAAAATTCGAGGGAAAGGAAGCGCGGGTCTCGAAGCGCAAGAGAAAAAAGGCCCTCGCCGAGGCGGAGAGGGCGATCCAGCTCGAAAGAGAGGCCCGTCTGGCCGCTGAAAGGGCGGCGGAAGAGAAAGCGCAAAGAGAAGAAGCGAAAAAGAAAAGGGTAGAGGAGCGCGCCGCTAGAAAAGCGGCTCAGGAGCAGAAAGCGGGATCCCCTGAGGCCGAGGGGGTGGCTTCTATGGTGGAGGACGCTTCGTCTGCCCCTGATTCGAGCGGAGCGGAAAAAAAGTCGGTGGATTTATAAGCCCTTAGCCTTCTGCATCGCCCGGCCCTGGTCGTCGTTTCCTCGCTGAATGTGGATTCTTCAGCGGTCCCCAGCCATCCCATTCTCGCCCATCGGTTACCCCATGTTCGAAAAAATCGAACAAATCATCGAAAAACATCGCGCGCTCGAGACGCGCCTGTCGGACCTCGCTTTGCTCAAAGACCGCAAGAAATTCGAGCGGACCGCGCGCGAGCACAAGGAGCTCCAGCAAGTCGTCCACGCCTATGCGGAATGGCGCGTATACAGAGATGCCTTGAAAGAGGCGGAGGCGCTGCTCGGGGATGCAGACCCGGAGGTGAGCGAACTCGCCAGAGCCGAGCGAGAAGATGTGGGAGCGCGGCTCAAGGAGGTGGAGGGGAGGCTGCGCCAACTTCTCCTTCCTAAGGATCCGAACGATGAGAAAAATGTCATTCTTGAAGTGCGCGCGGGAACGGGTGGTCAGGAGGCCGCGCTTTTCGCATCTGACTTGTATCGCATGTACGTTCGCTACGCCGAGCTGCAGGGCTGGGAGGTGGAGGAGTTGAATAAGAGCGAGAGCGACCTTGGCGGCTTGAAGGAAGCGTCGGCGCTGATCAAGGGCGCGGGCGCCTATAGCCGTCTGCGATACGAGAGCGGGACGCATCGCGTGCAGAGGGTGCCCGTCACCGAAACGCAAGGCAGAATACACACTTCCGCCGCCACTGTGGCCGTATTGCCCGAGGCGGATGAGATCGCGCTGGACATCGGAGAGAAAGATTTGAGAATCGACGTCTATCGCTCCTCGGGCCCGGGTGGTCAAAGCGTCAACACGACGGATTCCGCCGTTCGCATCACCCATGTGCCCACCGGCCTCGTCGTCACCTGTCAAGATGAGAAGAGCCAGCACAAAAACCGCGCCAAGGCGATGAAGATTCTCTCGGCTCATCTACTGGACATGGAAATCCAAAAACAGATGTCCGACCGTTCTGCGCAAAGGAAAAGCCTCGTAGGCAGCGGAGACAGAAGCGAGAGAATAAGAACCTATAATTTTCCGCAGGATAGAATCACGGATCACCGCATCGGTCTCACCCTTCACAACCTTTCCGGTTTTATGGAAGGAGGGATTGATGAGATGGTGAAACGAGTGATAGAAAGCCGGGAGGCGGAGCGTTTGGCGGAGCTGGAAGAAAACCAAGAGACCGCCTCTCCGAAATGAGGGACTCTCACCTTGCGGCGGAAAGCGCGCCTCGGCAAAGGGTAGGCGCCCTCGTTTCCCGCCTGCAGGCGCGTTTGAGGGAAGCCGGCTTAGATGCGCCCGATCTGGACGCACAACTCATTCTGGCGACGGTTCTCAGACGTGATAGAGCGTATATTCACGCCCATCCCGAAAAAATCGTTTCCGACCAGATGTGCGCGCGGGCCGAAGCCTTGACGCGCAGGAGAATCAGCCGTGAACCCATGGCCTACATTCTGGGCGAGAAAGAGTTTTGGTCCATGCCTTTTCTCGTCTCGCCGGATGTCTTGATCCCCAGACCGGACTCGGAGTTGCTCGTGGCGCGTGCTGCAGCGTTGTTGCGTAAAAGGCGAGAACCCAGAATCCTGGACGTCGGCGCCGGCACCGGCGCGGTGGGTCTGGCTATCGGGCGCGAATTGCCCGAGGCGCGAATCACCTTGCTCGATGTGAGCCTGAGGGTGCTGAGGATGGCGAAACGAAACACGGAGCGGTTCGGCTTGGGCGGTCGAACGACTTTTTTGGCCTCCGATTTGCTCCAGGCCGTCGCCGAGGGGGAGAAATTCGATCTGATTGCCTCGAACCCGCCCTATGTGGAATCAAAAGAGGTGGACTGCTTGATGCCGGAGGTTTCATGGTTCGAGCCTCGCATTGCGCTGGATGGAGGTGTGGACGGGATGAACTGCATACGGCGCATCATAGCGGAGGCGCCCCTGCGTTTGGCGGGCGGAGGTTTCTTGTTGTTGGAGATGGCCCCGGAAAAGATGGCGGAGGCGATAGATTTATCCGAGAAGCGAGGGAATTATTCCTCGGCGAAGCGCTTTCAGGACATCGCCGGGCGCGACAGGGTTCTGGAGTTACGGAGAGGGTAGGTTTTGGAGCAATTTCGGATTCGCGGAGGCAGGCCCCTTCATGGGGAAGTCGAGGCGTCTGGATCGAAAAATGCCTCTTTGCCGATTTTGGTCGCCGCTCTTTTGGTTGACGGAGTCAGTCGCGCGCGGCGGGTTCCGAACTTGCGGGATACGGATACGATGTTGCGGCTTTTGGAGGCGTTTGGCGTAGAGGTGAGGGAGGAGCCCCTCTCTCGAATTTCCCTGAACGCCTCGAACGTTACCGGTGGCGTCGCGCCTTGCGCCCTGGTGCGGACGATGCGGGCCTCTGTCCTGGTGCTGGGGCCGCTGCTGGCGCGCCTTGGCTCGGCTTGCGTGGCACTGCCGGGCGGCGATGCGATTGGGGCGAGACCCATCGACCAGCATCTCAAGGGGCTGCGTGCGATGGGGGCGGATGTTCGTATAGAGCGCGGCTATATTCAGGCGAGGGCGCGGAGGCTCACGGGCGCGCGAATCTCCTTTGACATCACGACGGTCACGGGGACGAAGAATCTAATGATGGCGGCCGTCCTGGCGAAGGGGATCACTGTTTTAGAGAACGCGGCGTTGGAGCCGGAAGTGGTGACGCTCGCGAATTTGTTGAACCAGATGGGCGCTAGGGTGAGCGGCGCGGGCACGCCCGTGGTGGAGATAGAGGGAGTGGAGGCGCTCAGGGAATATGATGTGGCTGCGCCTTCCGACCGCATTGAGGTGGGAACCTTGATGATTGCGGCGGCTATAACGAAAGGGGAGTTGAAGATAACGAATTGCGCGCCTGGGCAAGTTCGCGTGCTCACGAGAAAATTGCGCGAGGCGGGCTTGGAAATTTCAGAGGGGGAAAACTGGATTCGCGTGCGGAGCGATGGCTCCGTGTTGCCCGTGAGCGTCAGGACGGCCCCCTACCCGGGCTTTCCGACGGATCTGCAGGCCCAGTTCATGGCTTTGATGACGCTCGCGCGCGGCAGTTGCGTAATTACGGAGACCATCTTTGAAAATCGATTTATGCACTCCGCTGAGCTCGCCAGAATGAACGCGCGCATTCGCCTTGATGGCCGGACGGCGCATATTGAGGGGGTGGCGCATCTCGTGGGCGCCTCGGTGCGAACGACCGATCTCCGGGCGAGCGCCTCGCTGGTTTTGGCGGGTTTGGCGGCGCGTGGAGAAACCATCGTCCACAACGCGTATCATATTGACAGGGGATATCAGCGAATCGAAGATAAGTTGAGGAGCCTAGGCGCGGATATCGAACGTGAAGTGGAGTCGTAATGCAAGGGAATCAAAAGAAGGAGTTGACGCTCGCGCTTCCCAAGGGACGAATTTTCGGAGAAGCTATTGATTGTTTGGTGAAATCGGAAGTCTTGTCGAAACCCATCTCGGACAAGTCCCGAAAATTAATTCTCAAAGACTTGAATACGGGTATCAAAATTTTGATTTTGAGAAATCACGACGTGCCCATTTACGTGGAGCGTGGTGCCGCTGACGCGGGGATCATCGGCCGCGACGTACTGCTGGAGCAGGGCAAGGACGTGTATGAGCCTTTGGACATGAATATAGCCCCGTGCCGCCTTATGGTCGCTGCACCGGAGGGTGTTGTGTGGGGGGACTTGACCGGGCGAATCACGCTTCGCGTGGCGACGAAGTTTCCGGCCATCACCACGCGCTTTTTTGAGCAAGAGGGTGTTCAGGCCCAGATCATCCGCCTGTATGGCAACGTCGAAATCGCGCCCGCCGTGGGCGTGGCGGACTTGATCGTCGATTTGGTGGACACCGGCGGAACGCTGCGCGCCAACGGCCTGGTCGCGATTCGAGAGATATTCAGCGCGACTGCCAGGCTCATCGTCAACCGGGCGAACTTGAAGACGAACTACGAGAGGGTGAGCGAATTAATCAAGAAGCTCAGGAGCGTGATACCCCCCGCCGATGGCGATCGCTCTCGAAACGGCGCGGGACAGGCGCCGCGCAAGGAGAAGGCGTGAGGCGTTTCAGGCGCGATCAGGCGAATTTCGACACCAAAATCGAAAGGTTGTCCTGGGGTGGTAACGACGTGGCGTCTCAAGTCGAGGCCGAGACCGGCGCGATTGTCAAGCGCGTGCGCGCGGGCGATGACGACGCCTTGATCGCGTTGACGCGAGAACTTGACGGCGTCTCCCTAAAGGACGGGAGTCTCATCGTCGGTGATGAGGAGATAACGCGCGCCCTTCATTCGCTGTCTCCGGAGACGCTCGACGCTCTCAAACTTGCGGAGGAGCGGATTCGCGCGTTTCACGAAGCCCAGATTCCCCGGAGAATCACGATGGAAAGGACGCCCGGCGAGCGCTTGTCCCTCAACCCCGCGCCGCTTTCGCGCGTGGGCTTGTATGTGCCGGGAGGACGGGCGGCGTATCCGTCCACAGTTCTGATGAGCGCGATTCCCGCGCGCGTTGCGGGCGTGGAGGAGTTGGTTCTGTGCACCCCTCCGGGTGAGAATGGCGCGGTTCCCTCCGTCGTGTTAGCGGCGGCCTCCCTAGCGGGCCTCGAGCGTGTCGTGCGTGTCGGCGGCGCGCAGGCGGTCGCCGCTATGGCCTATGGGACGCGAAGCGTCCCCCGCGTGGATAAGATAGTGGGACCCGGAAACGTATACGTCGCGGCCGCCAAGCGCATCGTGCGCGGGCGCGTGGAAATTGACAAGGAGGCCGGGCCGAGCGAGGTGGTCGTGCTTTTGGATGATAAGGCACTGGCGGAATGGGCGGCGGCGGACCTCCTCGCGCAAGCCGAACACGACGTGCAAGCCATGGTGGTGGGCGTTTGCGTGGGCGCGGACGTGGCGGACGCTCTGCACCGAGAAACGCAAAAACAGTTACGCCTCGCCGAGCGACACGTGGAAATCTCCCAGGCATTGGAGAATCGGGGTGCCGTCATTGAGGTGGCCTCGCGCGAGGAGGCACTAGAGGTGGCCGAGATGCTCGCGCCCGAGCATTTGGAAATACTACTCGAGCGCTCGGAGGAAGCGGCTCGGGGGATTCGTTGTGCTGGCGCCGTATTTTGCGGACCGTGGAGCCCGGTTCCATTTGGGGATTACGTCGCTGGCCCCAACCATGTCCTTCCCACCGGGGGTGCCGCGCGCTTCGCATCGCCTCTGGGCGTGTATGATTTCATTAAATGGACGAGCGAAGTGTGCTTTGACGTTTCCGCCGCATCGCGTCTATCCGAGCCCGCGGCGCGCCTTGCCGAACTTGAGGGCTTGCCCGCGCACGCGAGGGCTTTGCGCTTAAGGCGCGAGGCTTCTTGGGGGAAGGCTGGCGAGGCGCGAACGCATCAAGCATAATCGCGCTTGTGAAACGCCATGCTTTCGTTGGCGTTGTGACTTTCCATCCGTCGGGAGATGAGAAAGGTGGTGCTGAAGCACAAAGAGAGAAAAGCGCGCGTGAGCAGAAAAACGAAGGAAACGGATTTTTCCGTCGTCCTCAACTTGGACGGCGCAGGCGCGGCCCAAATTACCACCGGAGTTGGGTTTTTCGACCACATGCTTGCTCAAATCGCCCGCCACGGGCTGGTGGACGTCACTGTGCATGGCAGAGGGGATCTCGACGTCGACGGTCATCATACGGTGGAGGACGTGGGCATCACCTTGGGTCAGACGCTGGCGAGGGCGTTGGGAGATCGGGCGGGAATCACCCGTTATGCCGATGTGCGCTTGCCCATGATGGATGCGCTCGTCCATTTGGCGGCTGATTTCGGAGGACGCGGAAACCTCATCTTTCGCGCCGCTTTTCCCGAAGAGCGAATTGGTGCTTTTGAAACGTCGCTCGTGCGCGAGTTCTTCTGGTCGGTGGCCATGCATGCGGGAATCGACCTCCACGTTGAGGTCTGCTATGGGGACAACAGCCACCACATGGCGGAGGCCGTGTTCAAAGGCTTTGGGCGCGCGTTGCGGGCGGGAGTCGCTCTCGATCCGAGAAACGCGGGCGTGCCCAGCACGAAGGGCGTTTTGTAGCGGGTTTTTCTCAAAGTCTTATGATGGTGGTGAGCGAATATGGCGACTGAGATCGTTGTAGTTGACTATGGGATGGGAAACGTTCTGAGCGTGAAAAACGCTTTGGCGAAAATCGGCGTCAAAGCGACTCTGAGTGACGAGCCACGAACCCTGGAGGAGGCTTCGGGCATCATTCTGCCAGGGGTGGGCGGTTTTCCGGGCTGCATGAGCGCTTTGGAGGACGCCAGCCTCATCGAAACCCTGCGTGGGGCGATCGATAGAGACGTTCCTTACCTTGGAATATGTCTGGGGCTTCAGATTCTGTTTGAGGAGAGCGAGGAGTTCGGGGCCACGCCGGGTTTGGGCGTCCTGCCTGGACGCGTGAGGCGTTTTCCCGAGGGAATGAGAGGAAACAGCGGCCCGCTGCCTCTCAAGGTTCCGCACATGGGTTGGAACCAGCCTCGATTTCACGTCCCGTCCCCGCTTCTCGCAGACGTGCCGAGAGGCGCCTATTTTTATTTCGTCCACTCCTACTATGCGGAGCCATCCGAGGCGGCGCGGCCCTGGATTGCGGCTACTTGCGATTTCGGCGTGCCCTTCATCGCGAGCGTCCGCAAGAAGAATCTTTACGCCACCCAGTTTCACCCTGAGAAGAGCGGCGCGATCGGCCTGGGCGTTTTGAGAAAATTCGCCGATATCTGTGGCCGCCGCGAGATTTCGAATTCTATGTGATTTTACCTAATTAAAACGGAATTACTTAGGAGATATTGATGGGTGTCGGTAATCTCTTAGGTAATTTGCTTGGCGTCGTTCTTATCATCGTTGCTTCCCTTATTGGTTTTGTTTCTCTTAAAGCCTCGGCAATTACTTTCACTGCTATTGCTTATGGACTTTGGGGATGGATACGCTATATGAATTCCTTGCTGGGCCGCATGAATTCCTTGCTGGGCCGGGAGGTTAGCGATAGCTTTCTATCTTTACTACTTGCGGAGGAGTTACGAGTATTTCAATATTATAATATACATATTCGGTTTCCGGCCGCAGGTGAAATGTGTTCCGCTTTGCTCAACCTGTTGCGTTTATCTGGTTTTGTTTGGGCGGGCTTGTGTGTATGGCATGGTCATTATGTCTTGGCTGTCATTGCGGCGGCGTTCTTTTTTGCGTCCGGGGGCGTCATCCTTAAGACCGACCCGCTTCTCTATCTCGGAAAGGCTACCCGAGCCAATAGAGATTTTGCACAGCGCGAGTTGTCTATGCTTGAATCAGTGAAGGTAAAAATCAAGATGTATATACTTGTTCCACCGGAAGAGGAAAAACGTGAGGGCTAAGAGCGAGTGCCGCCAATCAGCGTTTAGCCCACTCTAATTTTTAATAGCATTGATTGTTTCCTCTAAACCCCATAAAGCCCTTTTTCTCGCTTCCTTATAGACCAAAGTTTGCAAAAGAAATCGCGGAAGGGGTTGCTTCCTCCCTGAATTGGAGGGGTGTTGACGAGGGAAGTTTCATCCCTTGAGGCTGCGTCTTCTGGGAGAACTCCTCGCCCCCGTTTGCAATCAGGCCCGTTTGGGTTTAAGGAGAGGCCCAGAGAGCGGGAGGTTCCTTACATCTTCAGGGCGGTGCCATGCTCCTCATTCCAGCGATTGATCTCAAGGGCGGCAGATGCGTGAGGCTTATTCAGGGCCAGAAAGGCCGAGAGATCGTCTATGGCACCGACCCAGTGGCGTGGGCTTCACGCTGGGCGGCGGAAGGAGCACGCCGCCTTCATCTCATTGACCTGGATGGTGCTTTTGGGGGTGCGCCTGCCCACGTTGAGGTTTTGGCCCGAGTGACGGACGCCGTCGGAATACCAGTAGAGTTCGGAGGTGGCGTGCGATCGGATGAGTCGCTCGGGGCGGTCTTTGCGGCAGGGGCGAGTTTTGTCATACTCGGGACGAGCGCACTCAAGAATCCTGAATTTCTCGAATCGGTGGCCCACAGACACCCTGGGAAAATTCTTTTGGGCATAGACGCCAAGGACGGCGAAGTCCGAATCGCGGGCTGGGAGGAGAGAGATTCGGTATCCCCGACGTTTTTGGCGAATCGCTTCTCCGACCTTCCCTTGGCCGGAATCATTTTTACAGACATCAGGCGAGACGGCACTCTGAAAGGATTTGACCCCGGGCCCACCGAGGCGTTCGCCGAGGCTTGTGATCTGCCCGTCATCGCCGCCGGCGGTGTGAGCCGGCTTGAGGACGTTGAAAAATTGATTCCTCTTGCGGATAAAGGCATCGTCGGCGCCGTCGTGGGGCGCGCCCTATATGAGGGGACCCTGGATTTCACCAAAGCGATGGAGATGCTCTCTTGCTAGCTAAGCGCATCATTCCTTGTCTTGACGTCAAGGAAGGCCGAGTGGTGAAAGGGGTGAATTTTGAGGGTTTGCGCGATGCGGGAGATCCGGTGGAGTGCGCCGCTCATTACGATGAAATGGGGGCGGATGAAATCTGTTTTTTGGACATCAGTGCCTCGAAGGAGAAGCGCGGCGCCCTGCTCGATATTGTGAGCCGCGCGGCGGAGCGTGTGTTTGTTCCGCTCACGGTGGGCGGCGGCGTGCGCTCGGAGGGCGATGTGCGTGATTTGCTGAGAGCGGGAGCGG
>CBDBBI010000006.1:0-9845 GCA_965202625.1 bacterium
ACGGGAAGGTCCGCCGTGATGGTGCTGAACCGCGAGAAAGGCATCCGCAACACTTCAAAGAAACACCCCTTCTATATGAGATACAAGACGGGAGCGACCAAGGACGGAAAAATTCTCGCCTTACAGGCGGACATCGTGGGCGACGCGGGCGCCTATCCATACAAGTCCAACTTGTTCCTCCTGGGCGCCATGTGCATCGCCGCAGGCCCTTACGACGTTCCCAACGCGCAAATTCGCGCGCACGGCTATCTCACGAACAACCCCATCACCAACGCCATGCGGGGCGTCGGGTCGAACCAGGTCTGCTTCGCCTACGAGAACCAGATAAACCTGATCGCGGACGCCATCGGCATGGACAAATACGCGTTCAGGCGAAAAAATTTCATTCAGAAAGGGCAAAAGCTGCCCACCGGCCAGAAAATTCCTTACAAGCCCAACCTGGAGGGGTGCCTGGACAGCGCGCTTCAGGCTTTGGGCACGCCCGCGAAGCCGGGCCCGGGAAAGCGCATCGGCCGGGCGGCGGCGGCGAACATCACCGGCTACGGAAGACCGCACGACGACGCGAACGCGGCGGTTCACCTGGAGCCGGACGGCAGCGCCGTGGTCCGCGTGAGCGCTCCGGACATAGGCGCGGGCCAGGGGGCTACGCTTCAAAGCATCACGGCCGAAACCTTGGGGCTCAGGCTCGATCAGGTCTCCACCCGCTTGTCCGATTCCGCCACCACCCCGCTATCGGGCATCACCGCAGGCTCGCGCCAAACGTTGATGGCGGGACACGCCGTTCAACTCGCCGCAGAGGAAGTTCGCAAGGCGTTGGCCAAAGGCGCGGCATCATTGCTCGAAGCCGCGGAGGAGGACGTTCGCTTCGGGGGCGGCGAGGCCTGGGTCTCCTCCGCTCCCCAGAGAAGGGTGGGGATTGGAGCCGCGGCGGGCGAAGCCAAGGGAATGGGCGAGTCGCTCCACTGCACGCACGGCTACAACATGCCGGGGCACGACTATGAGAATCCGCAACGCTACATGAACGGCATGGGCGGCTGGTCGGATTACACCTTCGGCGTTCACGCGAGCGAGGTGGAAGTGGACGTAGAGACCGGCGAGGTGAACCTTCTGAAGCACGTCGCCGCCCATGACGTGGGGCGCGCGCTCAACCCCACGAGCGTGGAAGGGCAATTCGAAGGAGGCGCGGTGATGGGAATCGGCTACGCGCTGCACGAGGAAATCACCATGGTGGAGGGAGATTGCCGCTCCCAGAGTTTTCACGAGTACCTGATACCCACCTCATCGGACGTCGGCGAGTTTGCGTCCCTCGTCCTCGAATGCGGCGAGGGGGCGGGTCCATACGGCGCGCGCGGCGTTGGAGAGCCGCCGTGCAACAACGCACCGGCCGCCGTCGCCCTCGCCGTCAACGACGCGATAGGCGCGGAGCTCCACGACCTGCCCATCACCCCCGAGCGCGTCTGCTGGGCGGTGATGCAGAAAAACGGCGAGAACGGGGGCGGTTGACCCCATACGCAACCTCTCGACGCTGAAACCACACTCTTGCTCAAGAAGGAACAGATATGCGAAGGCCACATCACGGAGGACAAAACGCGCGCGAATGGCGCCGTAGAATCGCGGCTCTGGCCCGCAGAAACAAAGAAAGCATCGCCACCTACAAATTCCGGCTGGAAGGCGAAACCGACAACATCGACTTTCATGCCGCCGCCCGCGCATACGACATCACCGAAGGCATCGCAAGGGGAAGCCTGATCGGCCTCGTATGCGCGGTGCACCTCTCGGGGTTCCGCCTGTTCTCCAAGCCCGATGAAACCCGCCAATTCCGGAATCGGAGCCACTATCCCGAAAAGGCGTTCTCCGGTGCGCTCCAGACACACGTTGGAATTGAAAATCACAGCGTCTCGATCCAGTCGCTCGAGATTGCTTTCGCCACGCGCCCGAGAGCAAGTGGGGGCGTCGCACCTTCATGGTCGGCCGACGCTCTGGCGCGGCGGCTGTTTCAAACCTGGAACGGCCGCTCCCCCAAAAACGACGATCAAGATCAACCGATGCGCACGCTCGCCAATGGAATCGCCGCAGAGGTGACCAGCAAGTTCCATGACTGGAGGGTGCTCGCCGAAAACGTCGGGGGCGCGCTGGCTTGTGCCGACAGGTATCTAGCGAGCCTTGGCGACTCGTTTCCGAAACTCGCTGACCTGCCGCCCATGGCCGACGTCCAGCCCAAAAATTGCACGTTCGCCTACGATGCCGAATCGCCATTCGTCGATATGGCCGATAACGATGAAATCTGGCTGCACAAAGTGGTCGCCACGCGCGCGAAGCAACTGCGCCGCGACTCGCCCTCTCTCGAAATCTCCGATTCCAAATTCGCCAGGCAACTCAGGGATGCGACCGTTGGAAATCCGAACAACAACGGTCTTTCCTGGTTGTTCGGAGTCGGGCTGCGCTATCTTCGGGATTCGGACGTCGGGCGTATCGCCCAGGACCTGGGCGTTCCCGAAGAGGAACGCCGGCGGGTGGAACAACTCAAGAGGTTCGCGGATGCGATTCCTCCCAACCCATTCTTCGACACCGACGGCTATGCCGAGTTTCGAGGTTCCGTCGGAGGCAAGATCGCCTCATGGGTTTCGAACTACTGGAAGCGCATTTGCGAGCTGACCGTCTTGCATTCCGAGACGCCCGAAATCAAAATCCCCCCAGGTCTGGCTGACGATGCGAACGCACACCTGTTCTCGGGACAGCACACCGACGCCGCAGGTCTTCAAGATCTCGCGAAACAGATTCCAACGCAGATTGCGGAAGCGACCGCCACGCTTTCTGTTTTGGCGGGAGGCGGCGTTCCCGGCTCGAAAGACATAGAGACCGTAGAAAGGGTTGCGAGCGACGTGTCCGAATTCATCGGTCAGACCGGCATGTTCAACAACCGCATCGATCAGGAAATCGACCATGCGGAAGATGCAGAAAACGAGGATCGACTCAAAAAACTCAAGATAAAACTCCCCGAAAAATTCAAGGAGCCGCCGAAACTGAATCGAATCTCCGGCGGAACGGATGACGCTGATGGGGAAATCAAAAACCTGGAATCTCGTTTGAACGCCGCCATCCGGAAACGCCGTGAACATTTCGAGCGGCTCACCAAGTGGGTGAGCGACAGCGACGGGGTTCTCGATCCATGGCCCGCCATGATCGAGCGCGAACGAAAGGCACTCAAGGATCGCGGCATGAACGCCAGCCTTGCCGACGAGCAGGCACTGCGGCGTTTTATGCATCGCATCGTGGGCATGTCACGGCGTCTATCACCCGAATCGGCGGAGTTGGTTCGGGAAAAAATCGCCCCTCTGTTCAAAAAGAAAAAAGAGGCGAACCGCTACTTCCGCAATCGTCGAGGGGCGATCTACCGACATCCTCGCAGCACGTCCCGCCACCAGCCCTATGACGTCAACGTCTGCGACGCCCGCGAAATTGACTGGGGAAGCTGGCTGGAAGAACTGGTGGAGAAAATCCGCGAGAGAGCGCATCGTATCGGGGACAAAACCTCGTTGCGCGACGTGCTGTCGCTTGAGGGCTTCCTTTTCACGGAGCGGCTTCAAGGGCTGCCGGATCGGGTTCCGGGAAATCTGGCGACCCCCCGGAACGAAGACGGTATCCTTGGCGTTCCGCCCTTGCTCGCGTCACAACTCGACGCAGACGAGATTTCCCGCGACGTGGCCTTGCGCGCCTTCAATCTTTTCAACAGCACCATCAACGGGTTGTCGTTCCGCGCGTTTCGTGAAAGCTTCATCGTTCGCGTGAAGTTCCTCCGGCTGGATCATGAGGAATTGTTCTATGTGCCGAAGAAACGCGCATGGCGACCTCCTGACAAGTATTCCTCGGCGAAGACCGCAATATCCAAAGGCCTGGCACTCCCCGCCGTCACGCGCGACGATGATGGCGCCATTCTTCCCTGCGAGACAGTCGAGGGCTTGAGCAAGGCAAAGCTTCCAGAGCCCGGATCGCGCGCCCTGTTGCGCCAGGCACCTCACGACTGGCTCGTTGAGCTTGACCTTCGCCAGGGCGAGACGCCCGAGCGCGCCGGACTTCCGGTCAAGAAGAACGTGGGGACTAAACCCAAGGGTTGGCGACCCTTGAAACGGCCCGCCTTCAGGCTGGTCGGGCCGCCTTCCTTCAAAACCTGTCTGGATCGCACTCTGACTGACATCACGCCTGGCGAGGAGGAAATAAAACTCGGCGATTACACGCTGATTCTCGATCGGGTTTTCGAGCAGTCCTTGTCGTGGCAAGACGGAAAGATGCGCATTTCAGCGAAACCAGTGCGAATAAACGCCGAGCTCGCCATTCCCGCGGTCGACAAAAACCCTTATCCAAATGCAGCGAACGAAATGCTGTTCGACAACATTGTCGCCATCGACCAGGGAGAGAAGCGAATCGGCTTCGCCGTCTTCTCTCTTGTTGACTTTATCGAGCGCGACGTCCAAGAGCCGGTCGTCGGTGTTGACGGCAAGCCCGCCGTCGGCACTGTCGCCGTTCCCGCCTTTAGAAGGCTGATGGCCGCCGTGAACCGCCATCGAGGCTCTCGCCAGCCCAACCAAAAAGTCGGCCAGACCTTCTCGAAAGCGCTGATGCGTTTTCGGGAGAACGTCATCGGCGACGTGTGCAACCGCATCGACACCTTGTGCGAGCGGCACCGCGCCTTTCCCGTGCTGGAAAGCTCGGTTGGCAATTTTGAGGCGGGTGGACGGCAACTCAAAATGATTTATGGTTCCGTCCTTCACCGCTACGCCTATTCTAGTGTGGAGGCCCACAAAACCGCTCGCGGCCACTATTGGAGCACAGCGGATTCATGGGAGCATCCCTACGTTCATGCTTACACATGGAACGAAGAAAAAAAGAATTACTCCAGCCGCTCCAAGCCGCTGAATCTCTTTCCGGGCGTCGTGGTCCACCCCGCAGGCACCAGCCAGACTTGCCATCGTTGCGGGCGCAACGCGGTCACCGCGATGCGGAATATGCCGGACAAGGTAGAGGTGGAGGAAGGCGGCAGGATATCTTTGGGTGACGGCGACGTGATACGGCTTCTCGAACGAGCGGACCATTCGGAGTCCGAGAGAAAAAAGTTTCGTCGGCACAAGGAAAGACCACCACTGAACAAACCCGTCTCACGGAAACTCCACAAGCGCGACGATCTCGAGCGCATTCTCAAGCGAAACCTGCGCCAGCAACCGAAATCGGAAATGTCGCCCGACACCTCGCAGGCGCGTTTCGTCTGCGTTTATGAGAATTGCGATTTCAGTGGACACGCGGACGAAAACGCGGCCATCAACATCGGCCGTCGGTTTCTGGAGCGCATTGACTTGGAGGCGTCCAGAAAGGCGCGAGGTTGACGCGCACCGACGGTTGCGCTATATTCAAGCCTATTCCCTGCCGTGATCTTCGGATCATAAGGACTGACCCTCCATACCTCACACGGCAGGACGCCCCGCCTCCAGGCGTCCCTTCAAAATGGGGGCATTTTCTATTTCATCAGCGAACGTGAACGTCGCCCGGAAGCCTGTAGGAAACTTTGGGAGGGCGGCCGCCCCGCCGCTCTCCGGGTTCCGGAATGACGAATCGTGCCATGTCTCCCACCAGGTAGGCCCTGAGAGCCAGCACCGCGCCATGCAGCAAGTTTTTTCTCCGCACGAACTGGCGCGTAGAAGGAACGTAGACGACGGCGTCGAGCGATTTTTTCAGACAATTCAAGGTGGTTCCGGTGAGAGCGGCGGCGTCTCCTCCCCGGGTATGGGCACAGGCCGCCGCCAGCGCATTTTCTATCATGCAGCGGGACGGCTCCATCAAATCATAGACAAGTCCCATATAGTCCGTCCCCTGGTGGAGAAATCCGTGGCTGGGTGATAGGCGATGCAGGAGAATCCAGCGTAGAATTATGCCGGACATAAACATCGATCCCGCGTTCAGGGCGGCCGGCAGCGGCCCCTTGTCCCGACGGGATACGCCGGCGTGTCCGGCGTTCGCAAAAAACCGCCCCCAATACCTTCTTGCGTGTTCCGCCTCCCAAACCCGTATGCCCTGCAGGCTTCGCGCTTGTGCCAGCCGTCTATACGCGGATGCGGGAATCGTCAACGTCTCCTCTACCGCGCGAAAGCGCGCACGCACGAGCGTTCGCGCGACGTAGGTTCGCTTCGTCCGGTTTGATCGGGCGACGATCTGCCTGGTCAAAATATCGTGGGCGTCGCTTTTTGGTGCGGGCAGAAAAACGGCGGGGCGACCGACGTTGCGTCGATGAACAAGGAGAGGGACGCGGTTTTTCGCCAACTCGTCAATCAACTCTACGGGAATCTGACCGGAAGCGCCATAGAACATGACGCAATCGAGACGCGACAGCTCGGCGTCCACCTCGCCTCCATTGTAGGTAAATCGCCAGGTTTTACCTTTCATCTTCTCGGCGCGGGATACGTAAGGCAGCCACAGGCTGGATTTCGCGTTGCGCTTGTTGGATTTCCATGTCCAAATAGAATCTGGATGTTGAAACGCATCCATTTCCGACATGATTAAGCCCCTTGAAAAACAGGATAACTAGAATTATAATGAGTAGTTATGGTCATTACCAGCAGTTTTGAAGGGGAAGTAGAGGCTTCTGGCACGGCAACGGAGCAGTTTTGAAGGGGAAGTAGAGGTCTTTCTTTCTCTTTCTTAGCAGTTTTGAAGGGGAAGTAGAGGGAATGTGATCCGCACCTCAGCAGTTTTGAAGGGGAAGTAGAGGGATGCAAAAAACGACCGCAGCAGTTTTGAAGGGGAAGTAGAGGCTTTTAACTTCTCCAGCAAGCAGTTTTGAAGGGGAAGTAGAGGAACCCGGCCGCCTCTTTTAGCAGTTTTGAAGGGGAAGTAGAGGATGCGTGGGGATATAGTGAGCAGTTTTGAAGGGGAAGTAGAGGCTCGAATTTGATCATGCGAGCAGTTTTGAAGGGGAAGTAGAGGAAACTCAAGGAGCGATGAAGCAGTTTTGAAGGGGAAGTAGAGGTTTCTTGACCCGCGCTTGAGCAGTTTTGAAGGGGAAGTAGAGGAATCCGTAGGGTCATTAGAGCAGTTTTGAAGGGGAAGTAGAGGGATGCGTATGAGGTCGAAAGCAGTTTTGAAGGGGAAGTAGAGGCAGGCAACAGCGCGCCCGAGCAGTTTTGAAGGGGAAGTAGAGGTAAAATACTCGTCGACGAAGCAGTTTTGAAGGGGAAGTAGAGGTACATCGTGCAAGGTCTGAGCAGTTTTGAAGGGGAAGTAGAGGAAAACCTCCTTTCAAATTAAGCAGTTTTGAAGGGGAAGTAGAGGAATTGAAGGATGCGCGGTAGCAGTTTTGAAGGGGAAGTAGAGGGGCCAGGATAGACCTCTGAGCAGTTTTGAAGGGGAAGTAGAGGTTTTTCATCATAGAGGAAAGCAGTTTTGAAGGGGAAGTAGAGGCTTGCCCGAACCTTTAATAAGCAGTTTTGAAGGGGAAGTAGAGGAAAACCTCCTTTCAAATTAAGCAGTTTTTAAGGGGAAGTAGAGGGAAGAGGAGATGATGGGAAGCAGTTTTGAAGGGGAAGTAGAGGAACGAAAACCTCAACCAGAGCAGTTTTGAAGGGGAAGTAGAGGTACCTACTATACCTGCAAAGCAGTTTTGAAGGGGAAGTAGAGGCAAATTCATCCCGCCTGGAGCAGTTTTGAAGGGGAAGTAGAGGTGGTAGGTATGGTAGGTAAGCAGTTTTGAAGGGGAAGTAGAGGATGGAGTTTGCGAGCGTCAGCAGTTTTGAAGGGGAAGTAGAGGCGATCGCTCTGATCAAAAAGCAGTTTTGAAGGGGAAGTAGAGGTGCGACGTCGCCTTATGGAGCAGTTTTGAAGGGGAAGTAGAGGTGCGAAAATCCGGAGGCTTCACGCTTCATTGCCCGCCGGAAGGCGGGTGCTCACACGTCAAATTTCTTTGTCACCGCCCGGCACGCCACTGTAATTCCGTGCATCACCATGCTGGAGGGCGAACCCCTGCTTCCGGCGACGATCAAATGCAGATCGTCGGGATCGCCAACGGCGGGCACGAAAAAATCGTCATCGTTCACGTCCACGGGAAACGGCCAACGATTCGCGCCCTTCTCGTCGCGCCAGATGCCGCCGCGTTTGATATCCCGAACGGTGCGACCGCCCATCTCCAGCAATTTTTGGTGAACGTCGGCGCGGCCGAGGCCGGCGTCGGCGCAAAGATGCGCATGTTGCGCGCCCAGGACAACCGCCATATCCGCTTGCCGATACATGTTGGGTCCGCCCAAGGCGGACATCATGTCGGCCACGGTCGTGAGCAATCGCTGGGGAGTCAGGCTCGCGTCGTCCCATACCTGCGCCGGCCCCTCAAGGGGAATCATGCTCACCACGTTGTCGTCCCCCGAAAACCCCTTTGATTCCGCATACGACTCCCAGGGCGACTCCTCCTCGTTCTCCATGATGCAAAAAGTGGTGCGCCAGGGACCTCCGAAACCACCGAGACAGGTGATGCCAGGGATGCCGCCGCCTACGTTCATCATGATGAGCCTCACGGCGCGGCCGATGGTGAGATTCGCGCGAAAGCCGGGACCCATGCAGCCCACTCCGCCGTGCAGTCCGATTTCCTTGGCGTAGGGGCCGTTCACCAACATGAAAGGAGCACCAGCACTCGTCGTGGCCTGAATGAGATTGACGTTGAAACGCGCATCAAGAAGCGCCTCCAGACCCGCCGTCAACACCGGCATATACGCAGGCTTGCACCCCGCCATCACGGCGTGGACCGCCGCGCCGTGGACGCTGAGCGCACCCCCCGCCGGAGCGACGTAGCCTATGACCTCGTCTGGTGCCCGCGTGGTTCCAGAGAGCATCCAAGCGACTTTCTCTTCGGTCGGCGGCACGACGGGCAATCCGTCCGACCATTCCTTCTCAAAGAAAAACTCGAACCCATCCATGCGCGCGCCTCCAAAAGTATCCCCCGTCTGAAACGTCCCCGATTCATGCGCGATAACCCATGGAGACCGCCGCGCTGCCGTCCACCCAGCCGGGCATGACGGCCGTCACGGGGCCAGGAGTTCCGCCCGCCACGACAAGGATGAGGTCGTCTTCATCCTTGATAGCCGGAACCATGAACGAATCGTCTTGCGGATCTGCGTCAAACGGCCATTTGGCCACCATCTCCTCACGCCAGTAACCCGATTTTTTGAGCTCCCCCAGAGGTCTGCGCGCAAGTGCCATCATTCTGCGGCGAACGTCTTCTTTGCCAAGTCCCGCGCGCGCGCACATCCGCGCATGATCCGGCCCCAGGGCGACGACGACCTGGGTCTTCAGCCAAACGTTGAGCGCGCCCAACGTGGATATTTTATCCGCCAGGCCCACGAAAAAAGATTCCGGCTCTTTTGAATAATCGTCGATGTAACCTTGGGGTGCCTCCACCATCACGGCCGTCACGACGTCGTCGTCACGACGAAATCCTCTCGTGACGGAAAGCGGTGCCCAGGGGCTTTCCGCCTCGTTCTCGGCGACGCAAAACGTATATCTGGCGGGCGAGCCGAACGTGCTCATGGAGGCGGAAGCCGGCACGCCGCCGCCCAGGTTCATGAGAATGAGGCGGAGGGCGCGGCCGATGGCCGCGTTCGCACGAAAGCCCGGGCCAAAGCATCCCGTGCCGCCATGCAGACCGATTTTCCGCGCATACGGTCCGTTCACGATAAGCAAGGGTGCCGCGCCGTGCATCGTTCCCTGGACGCCGTTCAGGTTGAGGTTCGGTGCGAGAAGGGCTTCGAGACCTGCGATGACGAGGGGTAAAAACGAGGGCGCGCACCCCGCCATCACCGCGTGCGCGGCAACCG
>CBDBBI010000007.1:0-23285 GCA_965202625.1 bacterium
GCGCCTCCGCCCTTACATGCGCGTCTGCGGAATCTCGTGGTTCGCTCGCCGCAGGGAGGGAAAGGCGCCTCTCCCGGGCCGGCAGGGCGAGCGGCGCATGAAGCTCGTCGGCTTCGCCCCTGCGGAAATCGCCCGCCTGCAATTATGCGATGGCCTCACCCTCGTCGAGGCGGACGGGGCGAGAAGGCTGCCCATCAAGGCGCCTGGGCCGGACGAGCCCGTGCTGCCGGAAAGCCTGGACGCCGTTCTGGGCGTCGTAGGGCTGGATGCGTTGGGCGCCCCCTTGAGCGAGGCGCGCGTCTTTCGCGCGAAGCGGTTCTCGAAAGTGTGCGGCGTGCAGGCCGGCGAGGAGATAACGGCGAAAGCGATCGGAAAATTATGCGCGAGCCCTGCGGGTCTGTTTCACAAGGCGGGGGCTGGTGTGCGGAAGTGGATCGTCATCAACAAGGCCGACCTGGAGCCCTCGGTGGAAAAACTCGAAAAAATGGCATATATTATCTGGGAGATGGCCGGAGCATCGAACGGTCCGGCGGACGGTATTCTCCTCACGTCTTGCTTGCAGAACGCGTGCAAAGTCTTTTTGCGAATCGCACCAGACGCCTGAGACGGGCGGTGCGCCTCAAGGGAGCGGGGAATGGGCAAGGACGTTTTCAGGGAAATGGCCAGGCTGAAGGAAGAAGGCCAGAGCGGTGCGCTCGCCACCGTGGTGAACCGCAAGGGATCGGCGCCCATGAGCGGGGACGCGAAAATGCTCGTGCGCGAGGACGGCAGCACGGAGGGCACCGTCGGGGGCGGCTGCCTGGAGGCGGAGGTCTGGGAAAGCGCCATGAGCGTCCTGGAGACGGGCGAGCCTGAGAAGTGCGCCTTCGACCTCACCCAGCAGGAGGCGGAGGACAGCGGACACATCTGCGGCGGCGTCGTGGAGATACTGGTGGAGCCGTTTCGGGTGTTTCATCCGGAACTGCTTGATGCGATCAACACCATCAGAAACCAGGGCGGCAGCGCGGCGTTGGCGACCATCGTCCAGCCGGGCGCGCTCGACATTCCGGCGCCGGAAGCCAGAAAAATGCTTTTCAGGCGCGACGGCAGCGCCGTGGGCGAAATTCCCCACTATTCGGCGGAGATTTGGGCGGAGAGCACGCAAATCATTCGCCAGGGCAGCCCCTCTCTCCTGCATTTCCACACGGAGGCGGCGCGCGCGGGGCGAAAGAGGTCCGCGCCCGGAGAGGCCACAGAAATTTTCGTCGAACCCATATCCGGCCAGCCGCTCGTCTACGTCTTCGGCGGCGGGCACGTGTCTTTCTGCGTCGCGCAGGCGGCCTATCTCGCCGGCTTCAGGGTCGCGGTCGTAGAGGACAGACCATCGTTCGCCAACGCGGAGCGCTTTCCGATGGCGGAGGCGTTCTACGTGGGGGAATTTCCCGAAATTTTCGAGAAAATTCCGGTGGACGAGGCGGACTACATGGCCATCATCACCCGGGGGCACGCGAACGACGAGGTCGTCCTGGAATGGGCGATGCAGACGAACGCGCGCTACATCGGAATGATAGGTTCAAAGAGCAAGGTACTGCTCACCTATCGCCACCTCGAAGAGAAGGGCCACGATCGGGGAGAACTCATCAAGCGCGTCCACGCACCCATCGGCCTGGACATTGGCGCCGATACGCCGGGGGAGATCGGGGTCGCCATCGTCGCAGAACTCATTCGCCACCGCCGCCGGGGCGAGGCGAGAAGCGAGGGCGCGGGCAGCAAAAGGGTGCAGTTGAGAAGAAAATCCTGACGTCCCGCAAAGAACGCCCGCGGCGCTCGGACAAGAGGGTCTCCCCTTTCACCTGAAGCGAAAAGCCTATGCTTCACCTTCGTTCTCTCCTTCGCTCGGCGACGGACTTTCTCCTCCCCAGAAAGTGCCACTTGTGCCTGAATCTGATGGAAATCGGCGGGACCGATGCGATATGCACCCCTTGCGCGGACGCCTTCGAACGCTTCAAACCGCCCTGGTGCCCCAGATGCGGCAGACCCTTTCACTCCCAGGCCGCCCTGTCCCATTTTCCCGCGCACGTCTGCGCCCCGTGCCAACAAGACGACCTTCACTATGACAAGGCCCGCGCCATCGGCGCCTTTGAGGGTTCTTTGCGAGAGTTGGTGCATCTCCTCAAGTTCGGGGGCGTCACGAAGCTGGCGCGCGCACTCGCTCCCCATCTCGCCGATCTGGCGACCAGCGAATTCGGCGTCGGTGAAGAAACGCCGAACGTCATCCTCACGCACGTGCCGATCGACCCCGCGCGCTGGAGAACCCGGGGCTTCGATCAGGCACTGCTCCTCTCCCTCCAGACGGCGGAGCACCTGGGCAAGCCGCACGCGCGCTTGCTGGAACGCGCGAAGCCAGGCCGCTCGCAAACGGGATTGTCCGGGCGGGAGAGGCGGCGAAACATGCGCGGGGTATTCAGGGTTCGCTCCGGAGGGGTGCGTGAAAAACTCGCATCCGCCACGTGTATCTTGATCGACGACGTGGTCACGACCGGCTCGACCGCCTCGGCGTGCGCGCGGGAGCTCAAAAAATCGGGGGCCAACGCGGTGCACCTCCTCACCATCTGCCGCGCTTGAGGGGCCGCGTCTTCTCGCAAAATCTCTATCCCCAAACCTGAAGGCACAGGTTCACATCCTGCCCCCGCAACCAAACCAAATTTTCCTTGGAGATATCAAAGGCTGAGGCCAGAACCGAGTGCGAACAAAGCGCCTTTCCGTGCTCCAAAACTTTCCGACACGCTCCCCAAAGATTTCAAAGGCTTCTGACCATCGCGCGCGGAGGACGCGGACGCCCTCGCCGCAATCGCGCTTGCGGATTCTGCCTTGCGCGACCTTTGCAACGCCCTTGCACGGCCATTTTACAAGCCGTTTAGGCCCCGAAAAACGGTCTTTTTCAGGGCATTCCGGGTTATTTTTGTCTGGCTACAGCCGACCAGGCTGTCCAGGGCGTATGCGGCCCGGGGGTTGTTCCGCGCATACCACCCAGCCCGCCGCTGTGGTCGCCCCCGTCAGGAGCACCGCGTTCAGCCCCTCGACTGTTCGCCGCTCCCTCCCAACGCCACCCGGTCGAAGCCACGGATGCGCGCAAGGCCGAACAGGCGATGGAGGAAGGTCCGCATGGGCGGAAGAATCGCCCAAAACGGACTCTCAATCTGTTGGAATGTTTGGGAAAGGTTATGCTGGTCACGAAGCCCACCCAGCGGAGAGGAGCGCCGCCTGCTCCAAGACTGTTTTCGTCGCCTTCTCCTGCTTGTCCGGGGGGTATCCGTACTTTCGCAGGATCCGCTTGACCAGAACTCGCAATTTCGCGCGCACGTTCTCACGCATGGTCCAATCTATTGTGACGTTGTTTCGGACGGTCTCCACCAGCTCGCGTGCGATGCCGCGTAGCGTTTCATCGCCGAGAACCCGCACGGCGCTGTCGTTGGTCTCCAGCGCGTCGTAGAACGCTATCTCGTCCTCGCTCAGGCCAAGTTCTTCTCCACGAGCCCCGGCTTCGCGCATTTCGTGCGCCAGCGCGATCAACTCCTCAATGACCTGCGCGGCCTCAATGGCGCGGTTCTGGTAGCGGCGAAGCGTCCGTTCCAGCATCTCGACGAAGGAGCGCGCTTGCACGACGTTCTTCCGGCCTCTCGTCTTGATCTCGCCTCTGATAAGCTTTTGCAGCATTTCGACAGCAAGGTTGCGTTGCGGCAAACCCCGAACCTCGGCGAGGAATTCGTCTGACAGTATCGAGATATCTGGCTTCTCAAGGCCGGCGGCCGCAAAGATGTCAACCACGCCTTCGGGGTTCACTACGGACGAGACGATCTGCCGTATGGCGTGCTCCAGTTCCTCTTCCGGCCGGGCGTCTCCGGGCGCGCGCTTGGCGAGCACGGCCTGCACGGCCTGGAAGAACGCAACGTCATCGCGGATCCGAAGAGCCTCGTGGTGCGGTACCGACAAGGCAAACACTTGCGACAACTCCCGCACGGCGCGCAGGAACCGGTACTTTCCGTTCTCCTGCACGAGGATATGCTCTTGTGCCGGGGGCAAGAGGCTGATCCGTTCCTGTGGGTTTCCGGTCGTCCATTTCGCCCAGTCGAAACCATGAAAGAAGTCGCGGCAAACCTCGTGCTTCTCCAGCATCAGGGCGACAGCCTCGTCCTGGTTGAGCGCAGTCCGCCCCGTTCCGCCGCTTTCCGTATAGGTCGCCAGCGCTTGTTTCAGCGCCTGCGCCAGGCCGAGATAATCGACGACCAGCCCGCCGGGCTTGTCCCTGAAGACGCGGTTGACCCGAGCGATGGCCTGCATCAGGCCGTGTCTTCGCATCGGCTTGTCGATGTACATCGTGTGCAGGCTGGGGGCGTCGAAGCCGGTGAGCCACATATCGCGGACGATCACGAGCCGGAACGGGTCCTTCGGATTGCGGAAGCGGTTGGCCAGGGCCTCGCGGCGCGGCTTGTTGCGGATGTGGCCCTGCCAATCGGGCGGATCAGGGGCGGAGCCTGTCATCACCACCTTCATGGCGCCCGCGTCGTCCGCGTCGTCGCACCATTCGGGACGCAGCTTCGCGATCTCGCGATGGAGCTCCACCGCGATACGACGACTCATGCAGACGACCATCGCCTTGCCGTCCATCGCCTCGAGGCGCTTCTCGAAATGTGCGACGATATCATGCGCCACCAGTTCAAGCCGCTTGCCCGATCCGACGACGGCTTCGAGCTGCGCCCATTTCGACTTCAGCTTCTCCTTGCGCTCGACTTCTTCGCCTTCGGTCGCCTCCTCAAATTCGAGATCGATTTTTGGCCGCTCGGCCTTGTCGAGAACCAGCCTGGCCTGGCGGCTTTCGTAATAGATCGGCACCGTCGCGCCGTCCTGTACCGCGCGCTGTATATCGTAAATGCTGATGTAGTCGCCGAAGACGGCCCGGGTGCTGGCATCCTCAAGTTCGATGGGCGTTCCCGTGAAGCCGATGAACGAGGCGCGCGGCAGCGCATCGCGCATGTGCCGGGCATAGCCATCGATGAAGTCGTATTGGCTGCGGTGCGCCTCGTCCGCGATGACCACGACGTTGCGCCGCTCCGACAGCGTCGGATGCCGGTCGCCTTTTTCTTCAGGAAAGAACTTGTGGATCGTGGTGAAGACTACGCCGCCCGCCTCGACGGCGAGCAGATCGCGCAGGTTCGCGCGGGAATCCGCCTGCGCCGGAGGCTGCCGCAGCAATCCGGCGCAGCGGGAGAACGTACCGAAGAGCTGATCGTCGAGATCGTTGCGGTCGGTGATGACGACGATGGTCGGATTTTCCATCGCCGGTTCACGGATGATCCGCCCGGCGTAAAACACCATGGTCAGACTCTTGCCCGACCCCTGCGTGTGCCAGACGACGCCAACTCGGCGATCGCCCGGCTTTCCGCCGTGCCGGCCGCTGTCATTATCGGAGTCGTCACGGACCATTTCGGCGGCGCGCAGCGTTTCCTTGATGGCGGCCTGAACAGCGTGAAACTGATGGTATCCGGCCATCTTCTTGACGACCCGTGCGCCGTCGTCCTCGAACGCGATGAAATCGCGGATCAGATCGAGAAAGCGACGCTTGTGGCAAAGCCCCTCGATCACGACCTGCAATTCCGGCATGTGCGCGTCGGCCGGCGCTTCGCCCGCAATTGTGCGCCAGGGCTTGAACCATTCCCGCCCCGCACCGATCACGCCAACGCGCGCCTCCACGCCGTCGGACGCAACGAGCAAAACGTTGCTGGCAAAGAGCGCGGGAATTTCGGCCTGATAGGTCTGGAGCTGCCGGAACGCGCTTCGGACCGTCGCGGTCTCGCCCGCCGCGTTCTTGAGCTCGATCACGCCGACCGGAAGGCCGTTGACGAACAGAACGACGTCCGGCCGGCGCGCGTGCTTGTTCTCGACGACGCTGAACTGGTTGACGGCCAGCCAGTCGTTCGCCTCCGGCCGGTCGAAGTCGATCACGTGCGCCTGCGCACCGCGGATTCCGCCGTCATCGTCGCGGTATTCCACGTTCACGCCATCCACGAGCAACTGGTGCAGCCCCCGGTTTCGCGGGACCGGCTCGACGCCCTCGGGGTGGAGAAGTTTGCGCAGGGCGTCGTCGAGCGCCTCGGCAGGCAGGTTCGGATTGTTCCGGACTAACGCGTCGCGCAGGCGGCGTTCGAGAAAAACCTCCCCGTAATTCTCCCGTTCGGCGTCTGCCTCACCCGGGGCGATCCCGGTGCCGTTGACAACCCGCCAGCCAACGCTTTCCAGCCAGGCGAGCGCCGCCTGCTCGACGACGGATTCCGTGACTCCGATCCCGTTCATTCTGCCTCCCCTCTTTCGTCTAATTCTCCTGCCAGAAAGCGAGCGCCGAGGTCCCGATAAGCCACGGGATCCACGGAGAACAGAAGCTCACTGGCATAGTAATCCCCCTCGCAGACCTGCACCATGCCGTACTTGCGATCAATTACTTTATCAAGCTGCCCATCACGTTCTGGAGGGCCCACTGGCCTTCTTGTGAGAATCTCATTCTCGAGTTTTTCTTCAGGGTTGGGAACATCGAACAGAAAACCGAAAATCCATAGCGCGCTTTCCCGAATGATTCGAAGAACCTCGATTTCGGGAGTTCCCTTGATTCCGCCATGATACTGCTCGTTTCTGTGGTTGTGCGCCCAAATTACGGATGCGCGATCAATCCTGAATGCAGGAGTGCGAGCCTTGTATTCGCACTCCAGGAAGTCAAGTTTCGTGTGATAATTGTTGAGCCATTTTTCGACCTGCGCTTGCGTATACTGGCGGTTTTCTCTCTGGATCGGATCCAGGGAGAGGTACGTCGCGATGGCGACTTCAATGGAGTTGTCAAAGGAGATGAGCGCGATACGACGGTCGAAGTCATCGCCATTCCGAAGATGGCCTTCCGCGTGAACGAGCAGTTCAAACGGACCCTTCGCCCAAGGGCGAATCCCGCTCATGTCACAGCTACCTTGCCGTTGCGAGAGATCGGCGCGTCCATCACGGCACTCGCCCGAGGAAGGTCTCGGCGTCCTTCACGCGGATTTCGCCGGACATCAGATTCGGAAGAAGGAGGTCGCGGGTTTGGGCGAGGGTGCGGCTCTCTCCACTAAAGAGTCGCTTCTGCAGCATCATAGAGAAGCTGAGGAAGGCTTCGAGAACTGGCACAGGGGCCACGACAAGCCTATGACTATCCATCAAGCCTTTGCCGTTTAAGTTTGGAACGGATGTGCCTGAGATAAACTTTTGGATTTCTCCGTTTAGTTTCATCCTGTGTAGATGCCGATCGACAAAACAGGCGTGACCGGGCGTCTTGCAGACTATTCTCTTCACAAAATTCGAGTAGATAGTTTGACCTTTCCTAGAAAAGAAATCTTCAACTCCAACCCAGAGTGACCTGCCACATGGACCCACGCCAGACGAGGCAATCAAGACGTCGCACGTGCTAATAGTTCGCTTTGCTATCGCCACACGCTTGGCAAACCGCCAAGGTGCCTTGGGTGCTGTTCCCTGCTCCCTCAGGTGCTGGATGTCGACCCCTCGTAGGCACATGTATGCGTCGAAATCCGCGTTCTCAGGCTCGTCCTTACCCCAAAGGCCACCAATAGTGATTTCGCCGAGCGCGCCTAATGATAACTCTTCCCATCCTTCCGGCTTGCCTTCCTCATCCAGCCTGTCGGGGAACAGGTCCCAGATTTCGGGGGCGATGTAGGGTTCGCGGCCTTCCATCTTGGCGCGGGTGGGGCCGAAATCCACGAACCAGTCCTTGAAAATCGCCCGCGCCATCGCCTCCAGCGTCTCGTTCATCCGCCGGTTCAGGTCGATCTTGTCGTCGAGGGCGCCCAGGGTGGCGGCTATCATGCGTTGTTCGGGGAGCGGAGGAGTCATCACCTCAAGTGCTTCAATCGCCGACGGGCTTACATTTGCCTGTGCTGAGCCATGGGAGGAGGCTTCGACCCGCTGGCGAAAATCGTCGTTGGACACCAAAAAGAACAGAAAATCTAGATCGCAGCGCTCACTAGGAAAAAACTTCCCAACTCTTTGATTTAGCACGAGGGCGTCGAACCCCCGGACCTTTGCAACCTCGCCGACATAGCCTGTAAGGCCGATCAGAATATCACCATCCGACAACATGAAACCGCTGCTCGTCGCGTCGGCCTCGGCGACAAACGAACAGCCGCCCATATCCAACCGACCGCGTTTGACGTTCCCAATCTTTACGACTGGGACACCTTGATCAGTCCACTGCGAACTCTTGAAGGCAAAGCCGGACTTTACCCGCGCCAATTTCCCAATTTTACCCGTGGTCCAGTTTTCGGTCACAACCCAATCCCCGCCAGCCGCTGCCGAATCGTCGCCGTCAGTTCCTCCGCCTCGGCGAATTGCGCCTCCAGCGTCTCCTTCAGTTCCGCGAAACGTTCCTCGAACGGCGCGCCATCATCTTCCGCCGCCTCCGCGCCAACGTAGCGGCCCGGCGTCAGGATGTGGTTGTGTTCCCTTATCTCCTCCAGCGTCGCGGATTTGCAAAAACCCGGCACGTCTGCGTAATCGCGGCCCTCGCGCCAGCGGTGGTAGGCGTCGGCGATGTTGACGATGTCCTCGCCCGAAAACTCTTTGCGGGTCCGATCTACCATGTGGCCCAGCTTGCGGGCGTCAATGAACAGCACCTCGCCCGAGCGGTCGCGAAACCCGCTGTTCCTCTTGTTCTTCTTGTCTCTGGCCAGAAACCACAGACAGGCGGGTATCTGGGTGGAATAGAACAGCTGCCCCGGCAGGGCGATCATGCAATCCACCACGTCGCCCTCGAGCATCGCGCGGCGGATGGCGCCCTCGCCGGACTGGCCGGAGGACATGGAGCCGTTGGCGAGCACCACGCCCGCGGCGCCCCTCGGGGCCAGGTGATGGTGGATGTGCTGGAGCCAGGCGTAGTTTGCGTTGCCCGCAGGCGGAGCCCCGAACTCCCAGCGGACGTCCTCGCGCAGGCGTTCCCCGCCCCAGTCGGAGATGTTGAACGGCGGGTTGGCGAGGATGAAGTCTGCCTTCAGGTCGGGGTGTCGGTCGTTGTGGAACGTGTCGCCATGGGCGATCCGTCCGTCGATCCCCCGGATGGCGAGGTTCATTCGGGCAAGCCGCCAGGTGGTGTAGTTGGATTCCTGCCCGTAGATCGAGATATCAGCCTTGGCCTTGCCGCCATTGCCGTTGCCGCTCGCATGAGCGCGGATGAACTCCATCGACTGCACGAACATACCTGACGAGCCGCAACAGGGGTCGTAGACCCGGCCGCGATAGGGCTTCAGCATCTGGACCAGCAGGCGGACGACGGAGCGGGGCGTATAGAACTCACCGCCCTTCTTGCCCTCGGCCCCGGCGAACTGCGACAGGAAGTATTCGTAGACGCGGCCGAGCACGTCCTTCGCCCGGGCCTCGGCGTCGCCGACTTTGATGTTCGAGACCAGGTCGATGAGCTGACCGAGCCGGGTCTTGTCAAGCGCGGGGCGCGCGTAATCCTTCGGCAGCACGCCCTTCAGCGCGGGGTTGTCGCGCTCGATGCCGGCCATTGCGTCGTCGACAAGTTGGCCGACGGTGCTCTGCCGCGCCTGTGCCTTGAGATGTGCCCAGCGCGCTTCCGGCGGCACCCAGAACACGTTTTCGGCGCGGTACTCGTCGGGGTCTTCCGGATCGGCACCCTTATCACGCTCGGCTTCCAGTGCCGCGTGCTTCTCCTCAAAGGCGTCGGAGATGTGCTTGAGGAAGATCAGTCCGAGGACGACGTGCTTGTATTCCGCCGCGTCTATGCTGCCGCGCAGATTGTCCGCAGCCGCCCAGAGACGTGCCTCAAAGCGGAGGTTCGCACCGCCATTGCCTGCCCCCTTCGCCATGGTTCGTGCTCCTTATCCTGTGAGGGAAGGACGATGTTCCCCGTCAGATTTTCATATTTCTCAAACGCTATGACTACGACGGGCGCACCACGGGCGGAAACCGCCTTTATGGGACATCTCCTCTTTGGCGGTATAGTGGCCACAACAGCCAGAACCGTCAATCAAGAATCAGGCGAGCCAGTGCGATTTTATAAACCGTTGGCGTCGCCGAAGCCGGCCGCGCATTTCCTGCCGACATACTCGCCCAAGCCGCCCTGCGTCTCATGCGGATCAGCCTGGTCTCATGCGAATCAGCCCGCACAGGGCGTCGTGGGGGCAGACAACGGCGTCGTGCGCAGAAAATTTCTCAGATACCGAAGAATAAAAGCGAAACGGCTCTGGCGGAGCGGCACCACAAACTGTTCATTTCCCGCCATTTTTGACCATTCGGGCGGCGAGGAGGAGTGCGTCGATCATGCTGGAGGGATCGGCGACCCCCCGCCCTGCGATGGGAAACCCCGTTCCGTGTTCCGCCGACGTTCTGATGATGGGCAGGCCCAGCGTGACGTTGACGCCCCGAACGCTCCCCTCCCCCCGGGCGTTGAAGCGAAAACACGCCAGCTTCCCCGGAATGTGTCCCTGGTCGTGATACATGGCCACGACGCCAGCGTAGTGCCCCCCTCGCAATTTCGCGAATATCGTATCCGGCGGCTCAGGCCCATGTGCGTCGATGCCCATCGCCCGCAAATCCGAAACCGCCGGCGCGATTTCCTCCCCCTCCTCGGTTCCGAACAGGCCGGATTCGCCCGCGTGGGGATTCAGGCCCGCAACCCCGATTCTGGGCCTCTTTCGGTCGAGCAGGCACAACGCCTCGTCGAAAACACGCGTCACGCATACGATTCTTTTTCTCTTCACGAGCTGAACCGCCGTCCGAAGAGGGCAATGCGTCGATAGGTGGGCGATGCGTATTCTGCGGTGGGCCAGCATCATGACGGGCCGTCCCCCGCAGCACAGGGCGGCGAGCATTTCGGTATGCCCGGGATAGTCATAACCTCCGGCCTGCAAGGATTCCTTGCTTATCGGTGCGGTCGCAACGGCGTCCGCCCATCCGGAGCGCACCATCGAGACGGCTCTTTCGACGTATTCGCCCGACGCCCTGCCGAGTTCGGGAAGAACCTCTCCGAACACCCGGTGTGCGGGAGCGACGTTTTTGAGGTCGATCACGCAAATGGACGAGGATTCGCACTCCGGAGGGGGCGGCTTCTCCTCTTCGAGCGACTGGAGTCGGGGCCGAACTCCCATTCTGCGCGCGTGTTTGCCAAGAACCGCCGCGTCGCCGACGATGACGGGGACACATTTTTTTTGAACGCGCACCTCCTGAGCCGCCTTCAGGCACACCTCGGGCCCCACTCCCGCAGGATCCCCCATGGTCATCGCGATGACGGGTCGTCTTCTCAAAGTGGCTCCTTCTCCGCACACTGCACGGGAAAAACCAAAACGCAGCCGCGCGCGCCTATCATTCTTCATTCTCGCTTCGCGCATCGTCTCGCCGGAAACCCTTGACTTTGGCGATGCGCGCGGCCGAAGATGGTTGCCTGAATATGAAAGAACCTGGAACTCTCATCAAGGGGCGGAGAGGAAAACCCTTTGGACGCAAAAGGTGCGAGTGCGGCCCACACGGTGCGGAAATTTCACGAACTCGGATTCACGCACGTCCTCATGATTCCGGACAGCGAGAGCAGGCTCCTCTACGAACGCCTGGAGAGTGCCCCGGAAATCGACCTCATCACCCCCTGCCGGGAGGGAGAGTCGATCGCCATCGCCGCCGGGCTGTGGACGGGGGGGCAAAAACCGCTGCTCGTGATTCAGAATACGGGGCTGATGGAGGCGGGAGACGCCTTGAGAGGCTGCGGTGCAGGGCCCAGGGTACCCTTGCGCATGATGGTCGGCTGGCGGGGATACGGCGGGGCGATGTTGGGCAAGCTGCCGATAGATTCGGCCTACCCCTTCACCGAGCCGCTTCTCAAGGCGTGGGGAATACCGACATGGCACCTCATGTCGGACGAAGACCTGGGCGCGCTCGACCTGATGGACGAAGCGGCGGCGGCCTCCTCCTATCCGGCGGCCGTCCTCACCGGCTACGCATTCCAACCCTGACCACAGAGGCGGAGCGTCTTGATAGAGCGGATGGCGCTGTTTCAGGCCGTGGCGGAGCACCGAACGACAGAGATCGTCGTGATGACCATGACCGCCACCCTCCAGTGGCCCCTGGTCTCGAAAAGCGACCTTGATTTCGATTTTCTGGCGTTCGGCATGGGGCACGCCGCCGACTTCGGCCTGGGCCTCGCCCTCGCGCGACCCGAGAGAAAGGTCATCGTCTGGAAAGGGGACGGGGGGATGCTGATGAGTCTCGGCTCGCTCGTGACGCTGGCACGCTATGGACCCGAAAACCTGCTCGTCTTTCTGCTGGAGAACAGGAGCTACGAGATGGTGGGCGGGCAAAGGCTTCCCCCCCGGGCCGATTTCGTCGCGCTGGCGCGCGCCTCGGGGTTTGAGGGCGGCGGCGCGACGGGAAAGGGCAAGGTGGGGCGGGTGGATTCTCTCGGGGCGTTTCGCAAAACCCTCCCCCGGCTCCTCGCCGAGGCGGGGCCGCACTTCATCGCGCTTCCCGTCACGAACAGGGAAAAACTTCCGCCCGTCAACCATTCCGATCACGCGGGGAGAATTCAAACCCTCAGAGGTGCGCTGAACGTCTCTTGAGCGGCGAGAGATGCGGGGGCTTCACGCATACGCCAGCACTCCTTCCAGCTCCTCAAGCGAGCCGATTTCCGCGTCGATCTCGTGCGGGACGCGCTCTTTTTTCTGTGCGAATCGATTGACCCAGACCACGCGATACCCGAAATGCGACGCGCCCGCCACATCCCAGGCGTTGGAGGAGAAAAAGCAGATTCTGCCGGCGGGAACGCCGAGCCTGTCCACCGCCAGTTGATAGACGGAGGGGTGCGTCTTGAACACCCCCACCTCCTCGGCGGAGAGGACCGCTTCCAGATATTCCCCGATATCGGCGCTTCTCACCGCGCTGTCGAGCATTTCGGGAGAACCGTTGGAGAGAATCGCCGCCCGCATCCGGCTCCTCCGGAGCTTCCCGAGCGCGCCTCTCACCTCGGGATACGCGCGCAATCGCTTGTAAAGCGCCATGAGTTCGTCTCGAAGCTCCGGCTCCTCCATTCCCAGAGTATCGAGGGCGAAATCCAGCGCGTCGCCCGTCACCCGCCAGAAATCTGCGTGACACCCCATCAGGCTCCTCAGCCACGTGTATTCGATCTGCTTCGTCCGCCAAAGCGAGGAGAGCACCCGCCACCGATCGCCCAGAGCGGATTCCTTCTCCGCGGCGGCGGACACGTCAAACAAGGTGCCGTAGGCGTCGAACAAACAGACGTCGATTTCATGGCCGTTCAGCAAGCGCACGTTCTCTCCCCTCATCAAAGCGCGGTTCGTTTTGCGCTAGGGTGCGAGGTTCAGCTTGCCCAGAAACTTTCCGCTCAACAAAAGCGCGTGGGCGTCGTTCGCCTCCGCAAGCGGAAACTCCCGTCCGACGTGGGGGTTGATGGCGCCTCTGTCCAGCAAAGGGGCCAGACGCCGGATGATGCCCGGAACGAGCGGGCCCAGATTCCCCGATGAGAGCGCCAGAATTCTGGCGTCTCGCCCCATGGCCGCCGGCAGCGGAATCGTCGCTTCGGGTCCCTTGCCCGTCCCCGTTCCCACGATGACGATTCGGCCGTTGAGGGCGTTGAGCGTGAGGTCGGCGGGCAAATTCTCGCAGCCAGCGGTCTCCACGACGACATCGACGCCCCGTCCGGCAGTGAGTGCCATCACGCGCTCGGGCACGTTCTCCTCCCTGTAGTTGATGGCCGCCTCGGCACCGGCGGCGAGACAAAAATCCGCCTTCTCCTTCGAGCTCACGGTGGCGAACACCCGACAACCCACCTCACGGGCGAGCTGAATGGACAAATAGCCCACGCCGCCCGCTCCCCCCTGCACGAGCACGCAATCGCCCGGAGTCGCCTCTCCCTTCAGAATCAAGGCGTTCCAGGCCGTGAGGAGGGGGATGGGCAGCGCGGCACCCTGCGCGAAGGACATGGAATCCGGCAGCCTTCCTGCCGCGTCTGCGGGCACCAGCCCTCTCTCGGCGTATGCGCCCGCCGGGGCGCGCCCCCATACCCGATCTCCCGGAGAGAACGCATCGACGCCCTCGCCCACCGCCTCCACCTCGCCCGCCACGTCCGTGCCGCACGTATAGGGGAGGCGCATCGCCCTGGAGCGCGGATGCTTTCCCGAGCGTATGGCGACTTCCAGAGGATTCACTCCGGCGGCCGCTACGCGCACCAAAATCTCGCCGCGCCCCGGCTTCGGCTCCTCCACGTCTTCCAGAACCATCGGATGATCGAGACCGAACCGGGTCACCCTTATCGCTTTCATTTCCTTCTCCTCTCGCCCCGCAACCCGCGCCCGTGGGCGCTTATGGGGTCAGGACAACCTTGCCCAGAAACCGCCCCTCCAAAACGTGATCGTGTGCCTGGTTCGCCTCCGCAAACCCCCAGGTCCTATCGACGTGGACGCGAAACGCGCCCTCGCGCAGCAAAGGCGTGAAGCGGCGCACCAACTCCGGCATCTTCGGAAACAGGTTCACCACGGCCAAACCGAGAACGACGGCGTCTTTCGTCATCACGGCCGGAACGCGAAACTCCGCGCCCGGCCCCTTTCCCGTTCCCGTTCCTATGACGATAATTCTTCCGTCCACGCGGATGGCGTCCAGATCCTTGTCAAAATTATCGCACGCGCAAAGCTCGACGACGACGTCGACGCCGCGCCCGTCGGTGAGCTCCATGCAGCGTTCCGCGAAATCCTCCTCTCGGTAGTTGATCGTCTCGTCCGCGCCCAAATCCCTGCAAAATTTCGCCTTTTCATCAGAGCTCACCGTGGCGAAGACGCGACACCCCAGGCGTCTGGCGAGTTGAATCGCCGCCATGCCGACGCCTCCCGCCCCGCCCTGAATCAGTACCGTCTCGCCGGGACCCGCCTGGGCCTTGATGACGAGCGCGTTCCAGGCGGTATAGAACGCCACGGTGATGCACGCTCCCTCCTCGTAGGAGCAGGCGTCGGGCAACTCCGCCGCCGCGTCCGCCGAGAGGCGCACGTTCTCGGCGTAGCCGCCGCCCACCGCGCGGCCATACGCGCGCTGCCCGATACGCCAGCCCTCCACCCCCTCTCCCAAGGCGATGATTTCCCCCGCCGCCTCGGCGCCCGGAACGTAGGGCGGCACAACCAGCCTGGCGTAGGGGTGTTTGGCGGCGCGAATGGCCAAGTCCACCGGATTGACGCTGGCCGCGCCGGTTTTTATCAACACCTCGCCAGGGGCCGGCTTCGGGTCTTCCACCTCATCCACCCGCATGGGGACATCCATGTTGAATTCATGTACGCGCACCGCTTTCATAGAAGTTTCACTCCTTCAGTTTTGAAAACCAGTTCAAACGCCACCGGACGGCACAGAGGTTCCGCCCGCGCCTGAACACGAAAAGAAAATACAAACGCCTGACAAATCCTAAAAATCCTCCGGCCAGCTGCTGCGGCGTCGCTCGCCCGCATCGCACGGCGGGGCCGCCCTGGATATGAGAACAGGAATTCGCCCTGCTTCTCGCACGCGATGGGCCTGGCGCGGCCTTTCCGCCGGCGCACCCACGATCTCCAGAACCAGTTTTCTGCGAATGGCGCGTCCAAAAGACGCAAAATCATTCGCAACCACCATGAAGGAGTGCCTGCCCCCGATGACGCAGTTTCTGTAATACAAATCCAGATTCGCCATCGGCACTCTCCCCCAGGGACTGGGCCGGTCGTTCACGATGGGGAGTCCATTTATCTTCACCCCCGCCCGTATCGCCTTCGCCCGCGCCGTCCTCACGTCATCTCCGCTGTTGTTTGGCCCATCTCCGGAAATATCAATGACGCGGCGCGTGCCCGTGAATCCGTTGTCATCGAACATGGGCAAGGCGAACTCTATCGCGCCGCTGATGGAGGTGTAGGGGCCCACACCCACCGGTTTCCGGGCGAGGAGCGCGGCGAACGCCCCCGCGCTCGCCTCGTCGTGAATCTGCGTCCAGCCCGCCACAGTGTGCTGAAAATCATGGCCGGCCCATTCCACGTAAGCCACCGCGACGCGTTTGCGCCTGCCCGAGCGAATGGCGCGCAAAACGGATGCGGAGCGAAAGGCGTTCACGTAGCCCATGCGCTGGAGCCTCCCCTCCTCCGCATCCACGCTTCCGGAAACGTCCACGGCCAGGACGAGCTCCAGGTCCACCTCGACTGGAGCGGACCATGCGAAACCCGGAAGAGAAGAAGAGGCGAGCATCAGCGCGACAATCGCCAAACCTGCCCGTATGGCTGAGCGCATCACCATCTCTCCCCGCGCTTCGGGTGGGGGCTTTTCCGCATCATCGCAGAAGGGACGCCCCGAACGCCGCACTCCCCCGAGGCCAGGAAAAATGATGCGGCAAGCGACAAACGCGCGCGCTTTGGGGAACCATCGCATCCTCCGTCGCGCGGCAAGTTATCAGCCAGACGCGAATCGAGGCAAACCCCTCCATGAAACCCAGGTTTTGCCGGCGCTGAGGGCTGGGCTATCCTGCACGGAGAGCGCAGACGCCTTCACCATGGAGGGTAGTTCATGCTGGACATCAAGCCGCCGGACGCGGCGGTTCGCATCATTCAAGCGCTGCGGGCACTGGGCCATCGCGCCCTTCTTGCGGGAGGGTGCGTGAGAGACGCCCTGCTCGGCCGGAAACCAAAGGACTGGGACATCGCCACGGACGCGAGGCCGGAAACCGTGCGGAGCCGCTTTGAGAAAACCGCGATGACGGGAGCGCAGTTTGGCGTGGTGCGCGTGCGCATGGAAGGGCGAGAGTTTGAAGTGGCGCAATTTCGCGAAGACGACGTGTATGGCGACGGAAGACGCCCGAATGCGGTACGTCCTTCCAACGAGATCGAAGATGCGAGAAGGCGGGATTTCACGGTCAACGGAATGTTTTACGACATACTCGAGAGTCGGGTTCTCGACTACGTCGGCGGTATGCGCGACCTTGCGGAGAAAACCATTCGCGCCATCGGAGAGCCGGGGCTTCGATTCCAGGAGGACCACCTGCGAATGATGAGAGCGGTCCGCTTCTCGGCGAAATTCGGTTTCGCCATCGAGCCGGCGACCGCCTCGGCCATCCAGGCGAACGCGAGGCGCATCGAGAAAATAAGCGCCGAGCGGATTCGAGACGAACTGACGACGATGCTCACCCAGGAGAATCCCGACCGCGCTTTCCCCATGCTCGATTCTCTGGGGCTTCTCCCATACGTACTGCCCGAGGTCGTCGCCCTGAAGGGCGTTGCGCAGCCTCCGGAATTTCACCCCGAAGGCGACGTCTGGACGCACACCCTCATCATGCTGCGCATCAAGTGCTCCTCCTCGCCCACCCTCTCCTGGAGCGTATTGCTCCACGACGTCGGCAAACCCTCCACATACGCGAAAACCGACAGAATCCGCTTCAACGGACACGACAAGGCGGGCGCGGAAATGGGTCTGGCCATTTGCGAGAGGCTTCGCATGGCGCGGTCGCGCGCGCTGCGCATTCAGGCGCTGGTCGCCAACCACATGCGCTTCATGCACGTGGAGAAGATGCGGGACAGCCGGCTGAAGCGATTTCTGCGGGAGCCCTACTTCGAGGAGTTGCTGGAGCTGCATCGCATCGATTGCCTCGCCAGCCACGGCGATTTGGGAACCCATGAGTTCTGCACCGAAAAACTGCGCGCACTCCAGGAGGAATCCCTCCGTCCGCCGCGTCTGCTGGATGGGCGCGCGCTCATGGACATGGGCTACCCGCAAGGGCCGAGGCTGGGAGAGATTCTCTTCGCGCTTGAAGATGCGCAGCTCGAGGGGTGCGTGTCCACCGCCGAGCAGGCCAGGGATTTCGTAAGGCGAAATTTCGCATTCCGCAAAGTCGTTGATTCGCGAAACGACAACCGCTAGGATGAAGCGGTGCACTTCTCCCCCACTCCGGGTATCCTGCATGGCTTCGGTTTCCATCATGACGGCGAAAGAGCTCGAATTGTCCCTCAAGCGGATCGCCTCCGAGATGATGGAGGCGTGCGCCGGAGATGAAAGCGTCGCCCTCCTCGGAGTGCTCACGCGAGGAGAACCGTTGGCCAGGCGGCTCAAGGAACACATTCAGGAACTCGAAAACGTCACTCCCCCCCTTGGCGTGCTCGACATCGGCATCCATCGAGACGACGCGGGGCACCCCGCGGAGGGGCGTCATTTCGAGCCGACGCTCGTTGATTTTGACATGACGAATCGCCAGATTTTTCTGGTGGACGACGTGTTCTTCACGGGCAGAACCACGCGCGCGGCACTGGACGCCGTCATGGAAATGGGACGACCAAAGAGAATATGGCTCGCCACCCTGATAGACCGAGGGCACCGAGAGCTGCCGTTTCGTCCCGATTTCGTCGGCAAGAACGTGCCCACCTCCCCCCAGGAGCACATCCAGGTTCGAATGCGGGAAGTGGATGGCGAGGACGGCGTGTGGCTCCTCAAAAAATGACCGCAAGGGGGAGACTGACCGGTCGCTCCTCCTCCCCCCAAAAAGGGGGGATTTTCAACATGAAACGTCTCGTTCCGCCTACACGCTCGCCCAGGCGATCATCATCGTGGCGAAAAACAACAAGACGCCTCCCGCCCATTTCCGCCACGTGAGTTTCTCTTCTTCTTTGAGCCAAACGCGCGCGAGCGCCAGGGAGAACAAGGGCGCGGTATAGCTGAGGGGCATGACGACGAACACCTCGCCATACTGAAACGCGGAGAAAAACGCCAGATAGGCCGCGGCGTTGACCACGCCCGCCAGGCTGAACCACTTGAAGCCCACCCAGTCCATGCGGAAACGCTCGGCTTCAGGCAGGGCGGGAGCGAACAACAGGAGTGCGGGCAACGAAACGAGGTTCGCGATCGTCGCGCCGATCAAGGGATCGCCGTAAACGAGCAGCCCGTAGCGCCGCAGGGTGGATGCGACCGCCATCACGACGGCGTGAAGGAAAGGGTAGATCATGTGGACGCGCCTCCAGTCGGAGTCGCCCTCCGGCTTGACGGTCAAGAACAGACATCCCGCCATTACGAAAACGATGGCGATCCAAACCGCAAGCCCCGGCCTCTCTCCAAGCCAGGCCATCGCCACCAGGGTCGAGAGGAAGGGGGTGATCGTCACCAAGGGCATGGTGCGGCCGACGCCTATCGTCCTGAAACCCAGAAAGAGGAGGAAGCGGCTGAACCCTGGAGCGAGGACGCCGCCTGCGAGAAACCAAAGCCCCGCCCGATAGGAGAGCTGCCCCCAGCTGGAGAAAGCGAGGGATAGCCCCCCCAGAATCGGAATTCCGATGGCCAGACCGACGACCGCGCCGACGTAGGCGGTCGTCTCTCCCAGCCCCTTGCGCGCGATAACGCTGAATACGGCGAACAGAACCGCCGACGCCAGACTTAAAACGATGGCGAGATAATGCTCCAAGAAGCCTCCCCGCAAAGCGCAGGCATCAAAAAGCCGGGGCGGAAGACCCACGCTTCCGCCCCGGCGCGCCCCTTATTCAGGTTGCGTTCAACTCACCGCTTCTCGCATTCTCTCATCCGCTAAAAATAGACCTGGCCGGAACGCACGGGCGGCGTCCATTCGCACTGCCCGAATGGGCCATCCCCGTCCTCCTTCACGTAGGCGATGCGGTCGTCGCTCACCCGCCCATCCACGAGGGTGCGACGCAGCCAGTCCAGAATGTATTGATGGTTGTCCATGCCCCCCAGATTCTTCAGGCTGACCAGGGGGTGGAACTGATTCTCGAACACCCACATCTCCTTTTTGCACGTGAGATCCTCATACACCTCAATCGCATCCTCAAGGGGGCAGAGCGGGTCGAACTCGCCCGTCACCAGAAGGGTGGGACATTGTATCTCGCCCATATACCCCTTCACGGTCATATTCCGCGCCATCTCGTCAAACGCATCCTCATCCTCCATGCCCGCCATATACATGAACACCTGCTTGAAGCGGGGCGAGGACTGCGTGAAGATCGTGTTGTTCGGGTTGAAGCAGGCCACCGCGCTCGCCACGGCGGCCGCGCGGCGGTCGTAACTCGCCAGGCGAAGCGACCAGAAGCTGCCCATGCTGATGCCGTATACGCCGATTTTGGTCGGCTCGATTTCCTCGCGCCCCAAGAGATAGTCCATCACCGCGGCGCCTGCGCGCTCATAATTGTCCCCGACGGCGCGTATCTTCTGCATGTTGGAGTTGCCCTGTCCGGGTCCGTCCATCGCCAGGACGTGAAAGCCCCGCTCGGCCGCGACGTTGTGCCTCGCGTGGGGAAACACCTCCTTGGTCTGGTCCATTCCCGGCACGTAGATCACGCAAGGCGCCTTTCTGCGATCCGGCAGCAAATGCAGAAGGCACGATATGGTCTTGCCGTCATCGAAGGGGACTTCGACGCGCTCGATGGGATAGGAGGCGGTCTCGGATCGCCTGTCCACCATCTCCTTGAGCTTGTTGGTGAGGTAGATCTTCACCGGATTGTCGTCGTAAAAAATCGGATGCTGGGCCATTCGATACGCTTCGATGGCGTGGTCGTAGTGCTCCGTGGCCGTGGGATGAAAACCCTCCCTTTGCGCCTTCTTGGCGAGCTTCTCATGCGTCTCGGCGGACTCGCGCCAGACTTTGGGCAACATCTGGTAATTGTGGGCGCGCTTGCCCTGGGGGACTTCCAGGTAATCGCGCTCAAAGTTCTGAACGCGGCCCCTCATGTTGAGCGCCAAATCGAGCATCCACTGCTGGTTGTCTCTCTCGGTGCGTAGTTTCCGAATCATTTCGCTCTCCGTTTTGAGAAAATGGGGAAAGAGTTTCGCCGCAAAAAATCGCGTCGCCGCGCAGGGTTTCGGCGAAATGCTAAGCGCGGGGACGCCCCTCGGTCAATCGCGCGCACCCGCAAAAACAAAATCCATCAGCGAACGACCTCCTCGGCGCGCAAGGCGGATATCTCGCGGGGAGGGAGGCCCATCTCGCCGAGCACTTCGTCCGTGTGCTGCCCGAGGCGAGGCGGCGGCCTTCGCACAGACGAGGGCGTCTTGTCGAGCTGCACAGGAACGCCCGCCATGCGCAAAACGCCGTATTCGGGATGCTCCGCCTGGGCGAGATAGCCCATCGCCTTCATCTGTTCATCCTCGAACAGGTCCGCAGGCTTTCTCACGCGCGCGCAGGGCACGCCGACGCCCTCGAACTTCCGCACCCATTCCTCGGCCGACGCGCCGAGCAAAACCTTCTGGACGCGGGGGATAATGGCATCGCGCGCGCGATGCCGCCCTCTGAAAACCTGCCACGCGCCATTCTCGAGCAATTCGGGAAGTCCGAGAACCTCGCAGGATTTCTCCCAGAAACCATCCACGTCCAGATAAAGGTAGATATGTCCGTCGGCGACCTCGTAGATCCGGGAAATCCTGTCGCTCAGGGCGTCCTCCACCCTCGAGAGAGGCTCAGAGTCGGGCGCCCATATCAGACGGCCAAACTGGGCGGCCGCAGCGCCTCCCAGAAGCGAGGCGTCGATGCGCTGCCCCTCGCCCGTGCGCTCACGGGCGTACAGCGCCATCAGCGCCGCGCCCAGTGCCAGTGCTCCGGTAATGTAATCCACGAAAGAGCCCTGCACGAGTCGGGGAGGACCGCCCGCCCCCTGCTCCGCCGGAATGCCCGCCGTGGTCTGGATGATGGGGTCAATGCCCCTGCGCTCGCGCAAGGGACCCCTCTGTCCATAGGCGGAGACGGACAGATAAATCAGCCGGGGGTTCTCCCGCATCAACGCGTCGGCGCCCAGCCCCAGCCTCTCGACCGCTCCCGGACGATAGCCCTCCACGAACACGTCCGCGTCCGAGGCCAGTTTTCTGGCGATCTCCCTGCCGCGCGCCGCGCGCAGGTTGAGGGCGAGGCTGCGCTTGCTGCGGTTCAAACCCAGGAACAGCCTGCTTTCCCCCGCAAACGAGGAGGGAAAATTCCGGACGCGATCACCCTCGGGCGGCTCGAGTTTGACGACGTCGGCGCCCGCATCTCCCATCATCAGCGTACAGAACGGCCCCGCCACGTAGTGCGTCATGTCCAGCACGCGAATACCGTCCAACGCGCCCATGTCTTTCCCCCAATCCTCTTCGCTACCGATATCCGCATTGCGAACTACAAGCGCCCACTTACGGAGCGTGCTGTGTGCTCTCCCTTAGCTTTTCCCGATGACGCCCATTGTGTTTTTTCACCCGAACGGGCGGAAAGGCGATCGCTCGCAATGACGAACGCGGCGATTATCCCCCATCGACGCCGCGCCCGGAGACGCGGAGATCCTCGCCGCCGCCACGCTCGACGACTCGCTTTGAACGGCTTTTCAAGGTTTTTTCACGGCCATTTACGCCCGAAAAATGTCCATTCTCCAGGGCATTCTGAATTATTTTCGCATAAATGCGCAATGATTTTTACTCAGCTACAAGGGTTTTCAAGTCGCACGCAGGGCCTGGGGGAATCACTTCGACGATTTCAGGGGGGTCCGGTTCCACCACAAAACCAGCAAAACCACCCCCAAGCTCACAATCGGAGCGACAACAGCAGCACCAATGCCAGCTATGTGAACGGCGGTGGAAATGACGTCGTAGAAAGCGGGCGTGCTGAAACCCCCTTTGGCCACAACATACAATTTTGCCGCCGTGCGAAAAGCCAGGACGGTCAGGTTTCCTGCTACGAATCCGGCGAGGGCGGCCGCAACCCGTCTCCACGCTCCACCGCGACTGAAAATCGGCACGGCGACGCTGATGAGGCTGATAAAACCGGACGAACGTCCGAAGATCATCACTCCAACAGTCCCTACCACAACCCAAGCGACCAAAACCAGCAAGATTTTCTTGAACGCCCAGATGATTTTCTGCATGATTTCCTTACGAAATTTTCACGTCATAAGAAGGGCACGCCCCCCCACCGGGCACCAAATCGAAGCCACCATTCGCGCCGGCTCGTTTGATGGGCTTGACGCCTCGTCTAGTCAACCGACAAGACAATTTTCCCGAAAACCTCGCCCGTCATCAGCGCCTCGTGGGCGCGCGCGGCCTCAGCGAGCGGCATCGTCTCCCCTACGGCGGCGCGCACTCTCCCCTCGGCGAGCAGGAGATCCAACTGACGCGCCATGTCCGGAAACACGGGGTCCGAATTGAACAGGCTCATCCCCCGGACGTCGATGTCCCTGGAATAGAAGGGGGGATAGTTCACCGAACCCACCGGGTTCTTGCCGGTCCCGGCGCCCAGCACGACGATGCAG
>CBDBBI010000008.1:0-22533 GCA_965202625.1 bacterium
TAGGATATTTTCTTGAGAACCGAATTGCGATTTGGTAGGGGGTCATGAATGGTCGTCCAAAATGGTGATTTGGGTCACGATCGCTCCTTATAGGTATGTCCAAAACCTCAACGATTTTATCTTCTAACTTGAGGTTGTCCCAATCCGACATGAATTTCCTCTCCTTTGATTCGATTCCCTGCAAGTTTCATAATGCCCGGAGCCGGACTCGAACCGGCACGGCCTCTCGGCCAAGGGATTTTAAGTCCCTAGTGTCTACCATTCCACCACCCGGGCTGGTTCGAGGAGAATACCCCACGAGACGGCGTTTATTCCACTTTGATACTTCGCGCGAGACGCAAGAGAGGAGCGGGAAGGAGGCGCGCATTTTCCCGTTGACGTAAAGGATGACCATATTCGGCACCAATGGCCATGCGCGCGCAAGGCATGGTCGCAAACGAAAGAAGAGCGGCGGCCACGAGACGTAACTTCATCCCATGGGTCGCGCGACCCCCTTCGCGCGTCAAGTGGAAATTCAAGCCCCGCGAGAGTATTTCATACCCTGAAGATCCGGACCTTTCGCTCAGATCACCTGTAAAAGGTGCAGCCTAGCCCATGTACTCCAGAATGTGCAGGCCCAGCCCCCAGCGGTCGGCCATGTAGATGAGGCCCGTATCCTTGTCCACCTGAACGTCGTTGCTCTGGGGGCAGCAGCGCTCCTTCGTGCCGGCGGGGATGTAGTAGCCCACCTCCTTGGGCCGGAAGGGATTCGACCAGTCCACCACCCGCAGCCCCGCGTTGAACCAGCAGATGTACATGAGGTCGTCCTTCGTCATGTCAAGCCAGATGTTGTGCGCGCCGTGGCGCGAGCCCGTCTCGCTCCATTTCCTGTCGAGGGGCCGCATTTCAACGGGGTCGATCTCATAGGGCATGAAGGTGCTCACGGGCAGAGGCGCAAGCGGGTTTCTCAGATCGTAGAAGGTGACGAACGCCGGAGGATCATCGCAGTTCACCGTGGTGGTCTCCTGCGTCACGATGCCGAAATCCGACCCCTCCGGCACCAGAAAGCTGTGATAGCAGCCCGCCCAGCCGTGCGTCTCATGGGGGTTGTGTCGCCACACGAGCTCAGGCGCGGCCGGATCGGTCAAGTCGAACAGGGCGACGCCTGCGTCCCAATAGCCCGCGGTGACGTAGTTTCCCCAAGGGTTCCCCTCGTGAATCCAGGCTCCGTCGCCCACGATGTCCGGATCCCAGGAGGGCTCCTCCCCCTCCTTCTGGCCGGGTATAGCGCCCATGCCGATGAACTCCGGTGCCCAAGGGTCCTTCATGTCGTGGACGAGGAGCACCTTGCCCCGATAGCCGTCCTTGAAGCCCGAGCTGTACATGAGCTGCCGCTTGCGGTCGTAGATCGGCCGGTGGATTCCAAAGCCGTCCACCTCCACGTAGTTCACGAATTTAGGATGGAACGGGTCGCGGTTGTCGAAGACGCGCAAGCCACCGATGGCGTCCGGATATTTCTCTCGCAAGGCGGGCCGCAGCTCGGAGTTCGTGATCAGCACCTCGTCGTTGATGCGCAGCACCTTGTGCGTGCGCGCCGCGGGGCTGTCCACAATCTGGTTGATGATTTTGGGATTCGCCGGATCTTTGACGTCGAGAATCGTCATGCCGTCGTGGCCGTTCACGCCCGAGGCCGCGACGTAGCAGATGCCGCCGCCCACCTGAATCTGAAACGCGTCGCCCCAGCCGTTCAGGTCCGAATGGGCGACGAGGCGGACGCCCTGCGCCTCCTCCTGCCAAGGCTCGGTGAGCACGTGATCCACTCCCGTGTAGGCGTCGTTGCCACCGCCTCGAATGGGGTTTGGGTGATACGAGGGTCTGGGCATGGTTCCTCCGCGAAAAAAATAGACGATGACGAATGAAGCGAACTCGCGAGTTTCACTATATGAGAAAATTCCGGCTTGCGAAAGCACGGGAGGGAGCCGGCTTCTATTGCCTCTTCATTCAAGCCATCCCCTCCTGAGGGGGTCATTCTTGCCGGAACAAGCGGATGAAATCCGCAAAGGGGGCGGGCGGGATTTTGGCGACCTCCATGTTTTCCAGAACGTGAGAGATCTGGCGCATTCCCACGAGGGCGACGGCCACGCCGGGTGCGCTGCGCGTGAACTGAATGGCGCGCTGCGCATCGGTGGAAAAACCGGAAAACGTCTCCCCCACGACGGCGGGAAGCCCTTGGGCCGCTTGTCCCTGAAGCATTGAGCCGCTCGTCATGACGGTGAGGCCGCTCTGGGCGGCGGCGGCCAGAAAACTCTTCATCTCTCCGCCTTGGTCCTGATTCGGCCGGGAGAAAGCCTCGGTCATGCCCAGGTTCAGGGGCAGCTGCACCGCCCGAAAATGGTGATCCTCCCCGCCCGCCGCCCGCGCCGCCTCCAACACCTCGGCGAGCGAGAGATACTCCCCCTCGTCCGGTGCCAGGCGATAGCCATTCCAGGTGGCCGTGCCGTAGGTACGTATCTTCCTTTCCGCCACGGCACGCTCGCACTCCTCGAAAGCGTCCCGCAGCCGGCCCAGAAAAATTTTTCGTGAAACCGCCTGCAGCTGCGTCTCGGGGTTGTGGAGGTAATAGACGTCGATGGTCTCAAGTCCCAGGTTCCGAAGGCTCGCTTCCAGTTCGTGCCGCAAATACGCAGGCGTCATGCAGTGACAATTTGCGACGACGTCCGCAGGGGTGCAGATACGAGGCGCGAAATAGGTTTTTCGCATGTAATCCTCAAAATCTTCCCGCCCCTGGGGCGGATGCGCGTCGAAGGGAATGAATCCCCCTTTCGAGGATATGACCAGCCCCTCCCTGCGCGCATCCCCTGCGGCGAACGCATCCTCCAAAGCCGCCCCGGCGCTCCTCTCGCTGCGCTGAAAACGATAGTTCACCGCCGTGTCGATGACGTTGCACCCGCTGCGGACGGCGGCTGCCAGAGACGCGCGATACGCCTCGTCCGTCGCCTCATCCGCCTCTCCGAGATAGGTGCCGACCCCGATCGAGGAGAGCCAGAGGCCGTTTGATTCCCGGAAATGCGCGGGATGGCAAGTGGAGGAGTGCGTTTGCGCATAGCTTCGCGTCCCCTCGGTCGTAGCGAAACCCGGATGGGACATCAGGGGATTATCCGCTCGGCCAATGGGAGGCGAGGTCGGCAGCGTTCAGGGCGAACGCGGGAAGGGGCTGAATGAGGTTTTCTGCGGCGGTGCGGATGGTCATTCACGGCATGAATCCCTCGCCCGCAAGGTCTTTTCTGATCTCTATTGCCTCTCCTGCTCCGGGCCTGTCAATGTTTCGCGAGCACACTCTATCAGACAAGACGGGAAGGTTCATACTTTAGAGTGAAGCGTCCACACATGATACAACCAAGGGCGGAGAAGATGAACGAAAAAAGCCGCTTTTCGTCAAAAATTGCCTCCTTGACACGCCCCCCCACTTCACCGATAATACACCCATCCGATAATTTCATTGAGGGCGAGGTCGCTATTTGCACATGATAGAGAAGCTGTTTTCCTCGTTGGGGAGCGCGCTTTGGACGTCTTTCACGAGAGGGGCTGAAGACCTTGGAAATCACCCTCACCATCAACGGCGAGAGCCAGACATACGACGCACCGCCCAGAACCCTTCTGGTTCACCTCCTGCGCGATGAGGCGGGGCTTACGGGTACCCACGTCGCTTGCGAAACCTCGATATGCGGGGCCTGCACCGTCCTGATTGACGGCAAGGCGGTGAAAAGCTGCACCCTGCTGGCCGCACAGGCGGACGGCTGTGCGATCACGACCATTGAGGGGGTGGCCTCGGGCGATGCGCTTCACCCTCTTCAGGAGCAGTTCTGGGAGAAGCACGGCCTTCAGTGCGGCTACTGCACGCCGGGCATGATCATGACGGCACACCAGCTCATCGCGTCGAACCCCGACCCGAGCGATGCGGAAATCCGGCACGGCATCGAGGGGAACGTTTGCCGATGCACGGGTTATCAGAACATCGTCGACGCCATTTCCGCCGCGGCGGCCCAGATGAGGGAATAACAGATGGCACAGGCTCCCAAGTTCATCGGCGCGCCCATCAAGAGACGAGACGATCCGCGTCTCATTCAGGGCCTCGCCCATTACGTGGACGACTTCAACCCGCCCGGCACCCTGCACATGGCGGTGGTGAGAAGTCCATACGGCCACGCCGCCATACGCTCGGTCGACGCGTCGAAGGCCCGGGCTGCGGAGGGCGTCGTCGCCGTATATACGTATGAGGACACGAAAGGGATCGGCCCCGTTCCAGTAGGCGGCCTCGTGCCTGACGCCAAGGTGCCCGAGCAGCCGGTTCTGGCGAACAAGAAGGCGCTCTTCGCCGGAGAGCCCATCGCCGTGGTCGTCGCGCGGACGCGCTATGGTGCGCGAGACGCCGCGGAACTCGTGGAGGTCGATTGCGATCCGCTCGACGCCGTGGTGGACGTCGAAAGCGCCCTGGACGCCAACGCACCCAGGGTGCACGAGGCGTATGAGAACAACGAGGCGTTCAAATGGGGGATATCCGGCGGGGACGTGGAAGCCGGCTTCAGGGCGGCCGACGTCATCGTCAAGGAGCGCATCACGAACGCCCGCGTCGCTCCGCTGGCACTGGAGCCTCGGGGCGTTCTGGCCCACTACCTGCCGGGCGAGGACAAGATGACGCTGTGGACCTCCACCCAGGTACCGCACAAGGTGCGCACGCTGGTGGCGGGCCAGATTGGCATGCCGGAGAATCGCATGCGCGTCATCGCACCCGAGGTGGGCGGCGGCTTTGGCAGCAAACTCAACATCTACCGCGAGGAGGCACTCGCCGCCTACGTCTCGCGCGAACTCGGCTTGCCGATCAAATGGGTGGAGAGCCGCTCAGAGAATTTCATGGCCACCATTCACGGGCGCGGCCAGGTGGGCGAAGTGGAGATGGGGCTCAAGAGCGACGGCACCATCACCGCCTTTCGCTACAACGTCCTTGCCGACTGCGGCGCCTACTATCAGCTGCTCACCGTGGCCATCTTCACGCTAACGGGCCTCATGCTTCCCGGTCCCTACAAAATCGACAACGTCGAGATGAACGCCACCGGCGTGTTCACGAACAAGATAGCGACGGACGCCTACCGGGGCGCCGGCCGTCCCGAGGCCACCTACATTCTCGAACGCATGATGGACGTCGCGGCGAAAAAGCTGGGGATGGACCCCGCGGAAATCCGCCGAAGGAATTTTCCGGACAAGGCCGACTTCCCCTTCCCTACGTCCGCCGGCCTCACCTACGACAGCGGGGATTACCACGCGGCACTCGAGCGCGCACTCGAGGCCGCCGACTACCCCGCCATGCGCGCCCAGCAAGAGGAGGCCCGAAAGGCGGGTCGGCATCTGGGAATCGGCCTTTCCACCTACGTCGAGATTTGCGGTATGGGGCCTTCCGCCGCCATGGGCGGCCAGGGATGGGAGAGTGCGCGCGTGCGCGTGGAGCCCACGGGCAAGGCCACCGTATTCTCCGGCGCCTCGCCCCACGGCCAGGGCCAGCAAACCTCCTTCGCCCAGATCGTGGCCGACGGGCTGGGCATCGGGGTGGACGACGTCACCGTCATTCACGGGGACACCGACGTGGTACCCTATGGCGTGGGCACCTTCGGCAGCCGGGGCACGGTGGTGGGCGGCTCGGCGGTCGTCTGCGCGCGCGACAAGGTGCGCGAGAAGATGGCCAAATTCGCGGCGCTCGAATTCGAGGCGGACGCGAGCGACGTCGCCTTCGAGGGCGGGGAGGTTTTCGTCAAGAGCGCACCCGAGAAGTCGGCCGCCTTCGCCGACATCGCGCAGCTCGCCTACAGTGCCATCAAACTTCCGGAGAACACCGATCCGGGGCTTGAGGAGACGCACTTCTTCGAGCCGAGCAACTTCACCTTCCCCTTCGGGGCGCACGTCGTTCTGGCCGAGGTGGATTCAGAGACGGGGGACGTGGAGATTCTCCGATACGTAGCGGTGGACGACGTGGGCAACATGATCAACCCGCTGCTCGTCCAGGGCCAGATTCACGGCGGCATCGCCCAGGGGATGGGACAGGCACTGGAAGAGGAGATGCTCTACGGCGAGGGCGGACAGCCGCTCAACGCATCCCTCATGCACTACGCCCTCCCCAAGGCGAATCGCCTGCCCCGCTTCGAGCTTCTCCACACCACCACGCCGACGGACGTCAACCCGCTCGGGGCGAAAGGCGTGGGCGAGGCCGGCACCATCGGCTCCACCCCCGCCGTGGTGAACGCCGTCATCGACGCCCTCGCACCCTTTGGCGTCACCCACATCGACATGCCCCTGCGCCCCGAGAAGGTATGGCGCGCCATCGCCGGAAAGAAGGGTCTCGCATGATTCCAGCCCCTTTCGACTACGTTCGTCCCAAGACGCTTGCGGGCGCCCTCGCGCGTCTCAAAGAATCCGGAGACGATGCGAAACTCCTCGCCGGCGGCCACAGTCTTCTGCCCGTGATGAAGGCGAGGCTCGCGCATCCGCGCGTCCTCATCGACGTCGCCCGGGTTGAGGGGCTGTCGGGCATCGCAGAATCAGACGGCACCCTTCGCATCGGGGCGATGACGACCCACGCCGAAATCGAGGCGTCACCCGTAGTGGGGGAGAAATGCCGGCTCCTCGCCGAGGCTGCGGGTGCGATTGGCGACGCGCAGGTCAGAAACCGGGGCACGCTGGGCGGTGCTCTCGCCCATGCCGATCCCGCCGCCGACTACCCGGCGGCCATGCTGGCGAGCGGTGCGGAAATCATCGCGGCGGGCGAGAACGGGGAGCGCGTCATCGGTGCTGACGACTTCTTCACCGGAACGTATGAAACCGCCCTCGCCCCTGGCGAGATTCTCGTTTCTGTCCGCATACCCGCTTCACCAGCGCGCAGCGGAGGGGCGTATCTCAAGGCGGCACAGCAGGCCAGCGGCTTCGCCGTCTGCGGCGTGGCGGCCCGGCTCGCACTGGGTGCGGACGGCTCCGTCTCCTCCCTTCGCGTGGGCGTGACGGGCGTCGCCACTCCCGCCTATCGCGCCAGGAGCGTCGAGAACGCCCTCATCGGCGGGACACCGAGCGCGGAGGAAATCCAGGCGGCGGCGCGGACGGCCGGCGAGGGCGTCGAGGCACTCGATGATTTTTACGCCGGAGCGGATTTCAGACGCCACCTTGCCGGAGTCTACGCCGGGCGCGCCATCTCCAAAGCACTGGCGCGTGCCTCCGGCGGCGAATAGATACACCCACGTCCCAGCGACGCAATCCCATGCTCTCCATTCGCGGCGCACGGCGCGCTTTTTCTCTCCTCCAGCGATGCCGGCATGTGCTCCCTGACGTTGGCTAAGCCTCCGCTCCTCCCCTCCATCCCCTGGCTTGCGCGTGAGAACGCGCGTCTCATCTCCCGGCTCCGCGCGCTCTCCGACGCCGATTGGCGAAAGCCCACTTTCTGTCCCGCCTGGGACGCGCGCCAGCTCGTCGGCCACATGACGGGAGGTGCCATCTCCTATCTCGAGCGGATACAGGCGACGCGGCAGGGCGACGTCATCCTCTCTCTCGGTGCCGCGACGCCGGAGGAATTCCAGGCGGCGCGGGATGCGATCATGAAAAAATCCGCCGCCATGTCTTCGGCGGAGCGCATCGACTGGCTGGAGAGGAGCCAGGACGCGCTACAAGATGCGCTGGCGCGTCTCACGCCCGGCGATCTGGATCGGCCGCTCTGGCATAGAAAGGGAGACACGCGGCTTCGATCTTTTCCCGATCAGAGGCTTTATGAGGTAGCGCTTCACTGCTGGGATTTGAAGAACCATTCCGCCGCACCTCTTCACGCCGACGCATTGGGCGCGCTCGTGGACGTCCTCAGGACGAGGCTTCCCCTGCAGTGCAACCGCGCCGCGGCGGCGGGAATAGAAGGCACGTTTCGTTTCGAGACAACCGCGCCCAAAGCGGCGTGGGAGATGACGATAGCCGACGGCGAGGCATCGCCCAGTGCGCGTCTTTGCGAGGCACCCGACGCCTCCCTCTCCGCGTCCGCCAGCGACATGGTACTCTTGTACGCGGGCCGGGCGTGCCGTGCTGCGAAGATGGCGAGCGGCGACCTCCTCGTCCAGGGAGACGCGCGGGGAGCGGCGCGACTCATGGACGTCCTGTTCCAGCCCTTTTGAAGGATCACGTATGCGGCTCCTCATTGACGGCTACAACCTCATCCCCGCCATTCCGGAGCTCAGGCGAACGCTTCATCAGGACCTTGAGGCCGGGCGCGACGGCCTCATCAAGACGCTTCAGGACTATCGCAGAAACTCTCCGCTGAAACCGCTCATCACCGTCGTGTTCGACGGCAAATCCCGCCACGACCGAGGCGGAAGCGGAAAAGCGAGCGGGGTCGAGGTGCTGTTCTCCAGAGGCGAAATTGCCGACGCGCTCATCTTGCGCCTTTTGAAAAACGAATACAGGGGCGCCGTTCTCGTCACATCGGACAGAGCACTCGGTGCATCGGCGGCCCCTTACGCGGCGACGGTCGTGCGGACGGGAGAATTCAGAGAACGCCTCTATGAGGCGTCCTTCACCGATGAAGAGAAAGACTGCGATGAAGCCCCCATACGCCCAAGGAGCGACACACGGAAAAAGGGAAACCCGAGGCGCGCCTCCAAAAAAGAGCGCAGGCGCAACAAACATCTCAGAAACCTTTGAGGCGCGCGCCGGTTCTTTCCAGGGTTTTCATATCCCCCCTGCGGCGGGTGCTCATTCCATGATCGAAAAACGCCCCATCCCTCGCTTGCCCCGGAGTTCACGATGACCGCCGCGCATGACGCGTCGTTTCGCGTCGGCCTGTTGGTTCCATCGTCAAACGCCACGATGGAGCGCGATTTTCACAAAAACCTGCCTGAGGAAGTCTCCGTTTGCACCTCCCGAATGTTTCTGGACGAGACGACCAGGCAAGCCGAAATCCGCATGATCGAAGAATCCCTGCCCGAGGCGAGTCGGATGCTTCGGACGGCTCATCCCCATTTTTGCGTCTTTGGCTGCACGTCGGGAGGCGCGCTCTTTGGAAGGGCGCACGACAGGAGAATACAAGCGCGGATCGAGGCGCAAACCGGCGCCGAGACGACCACCATTCTCTCGGCACTCTCCAGGGAGTTCTCCGAGATGGGCGCGAAAAAGCTGGTGGTGCTCACGCCCTATATTGATGAGTTGAACGCGCCCATCCGCGCCTCCCTTGAAGAAGACGGACGTGAGGTTCTCTCCATAGACGGCATGGGGATGACGAACAACGTCGCCATCGGAAACACGGGGGCGGAGAGAATCCTCCAATTCTCGGACGAGCACCTTTCGGCGCAAACCTTGAAAAATGCGGACTGTCTTTTCATCTCCTGTACGAACCTGCCCGCTCTCGACGCCCTGCCCCAGATTCACGCCCGCTACCCCGGCCTGGCGGTGATGACGAGCAACCTGGCCGCACTCCTGGCAGTGCGCAGAAAACTGAAGGAAAAATCGGTGTAAGATGCCCGTTCTTCTCACACGCACCGAACCCATGCGGCATCCAAGGCCGCCTGGGGGACCATAGGCTCTGGTGCGGAATGCGCATACGCCTCATCACCATGGAGTGAACCCCCTCGTGGAAGTGCGCGTGCTCTCTCCTTGCGGCGTCATCGACTCCGGCTTTCCGGAGAGCTCCTTCGAGCGCGGACTGTCCATGAAGCCCCACGTCATCGCCTGCGACGGGGGCTCGACGGACAACGGGCCCGCGTCTCTCGGCTCGGGGAAGCCAAACTTCTCCCGCTCGGCCACCAAGCGGGATTTGCGGCTCATGCTCAAGGGGCGTGAAAGTCTGGGCGTTCCCCTGATAGTGGGTTCGTGCGGCACGGCGGGCGGTGACGCGGGGCTTGCGTGGATGCGCGGGATTTGTCTGGAAATCGCCCGGGAGGAAGGCGCGCGTTTCAGGCTCGCTCTGATTCGGGCGGAGCAGGAGAAGGCGTATCTCCAGAAAAAATACAAAGAAGGCCGCATTCAGGGGCTCGATCCGGCACCTCCGCTCAACGAGGAGGTGATAGAGCACAGCGCGCACATCGTGGGCATGATGGGCGATGCGCCCATCGCCGAGGCACTCGAGGGGGGAGCGGACGTCGTGTTGGCGGGCAGGGCATCGGACACCTCTATTTTCGCCTGCCATCCCGTCCGGATGGGGGCGGACCGAGGGCTCTCCTGGCACGCGGCCAAGATACTGGAATGCGGGGCGGCCTGTGCCGTGCATCGCGCGCGGCCAGACGGCTGCTTCGCCTGGATTCGGGACGATCACTTCGTGGTCGAACCCCTGAACCCCCAGATGTATTGCACCCCGCAGAGCGTGGCCTCGCACACCCTGTATGAGAACATAGACCCTTTCCGCATCACCGAACCCTCGGGCGTCCTGGATACCAGCCGCTCCGTCTATGTGCCCGAAAGCGCGCGTGCCGTGCGCGTTGCGGGCTCCGCCTTTCATCCGGCAAAGCGATACTCGATCAAGCTCGAGGGAGCGGAGCTCGTAGGCTACCAGTCCGTCATCATCGGCGGAGTGCGCGACCCCATGATCCTGAAGCAGCTGGACTCCTGGCTCGACGGCGTCCGGAAGGGCTTTGAGAAGCGCGCGCGGGAAATTTTCCCCGACCGGAAAACCCCGCCCGCACATCAACTCCACGTCCGCGTGTTCGGGCGGGACGCCGTGATGGGAGCACTCGAGCCGGAGAGGAGCCGCGTCCCGCACGAGGTGGGCGTTCTCTTCGAGGTGACGGCGGAAGATCAGGCGTCCGCCAACACGATGGCGGCCACCCTCGCCCACTTCGCGCTTCACTACCCCGTTCCGGAGTGGAGCGGCCTCATATCGACTCTCGCGTTTCCCTTCGCGCCGGCGGAACTTGAAAAAGGCCCCGTCTATCGCTTCAACCTGCACCACGTCGTCTATCCAGATACTCCCTGCGAGATGTTCCCGACCGAGATCATGGAGGTGGCGAACTGATGGCCACGCTCGGCGAACTCGCCAAACTCATTCGCTCGAAAAACGCCGGACCTTTCCACCTCACGTTCGACGTCATGTTCGACGAGGAGGCCGTCTATCGGCGCGTGGTGGACGCAAACGTCCTCACCAAAGAGGCGTTTTGCCGCATCTACAATCTGGAGGAGGAGAAGGTGCTGCTCGTGTGCCACGACGCCGCGCGGGCGATTAAAATATCCATTCCGCGCCCCGTGTTCTCCTGCGACCTGGAGGATGGCGACTGCTACGGTGGGCAGCAGTTCGGCCCCCTCGTCAACCTGGAGATTCCGGAGATTTCATAAAACGCAAGGCGCGGACCCGGCGAGCGGTACTTGGACGCGCACCCGGATGACCAGCCTTTCGGTTTCAGGCACCTCAGCCCGCGCGCCCAAGTCATGAGGGAGAAGGAAAGTGGCGATTCAGACGAACGCAGATGAGATTCGCGCGCTTTTCCCTGAAGTGTGCCAAATTGAAGATGCGGAGTTGCGCGAAGGGGTGATACGCATCTGGCTTGAGGTGGCCGAGGAAACCGCCTGGGAGCGTCTTGAGGACGTCCCCAAAAACCTGAAGGAAGAGAAGCACATGACGCTCATCGGCCACGTCCAGGGCGTCACGCGCATGGCTCTCGCCATGGCCGACGTCGCCCAGAAACTTCACGGCGTCGCCATCGACCGCGACCTGCTGATCGCCTCCTGCCTTCTGCACGACGTCTCCAAACCCCTGGAGTCCGCCCCTCATTCCGGCGGCTCCCCCACGGGCGGGCGCGTGCCGCCGGCCAGAATCACCGAATTTGGCGAGAAAATCCAGCACGGCGTTTACGGAGCACACAAAATATGGAAACGAAGCCTCCCCAAAACCCTGGAGCTGGCCCACCTCGTCATCACCCACACGCGCGCGAGCAACACGCGCGCAAAAAGCTATGAGGCCGCCCTGCTCTTCTACGCCGACTGGGCGGATTCGGACGCCGGCATCGTCTCAGGCGGCGGGACGCCCTTCTCCGCAAGATGGGTGGAGGGGTAGGGGGAGGCACCCCCGGCCTTCGCATTCAGAAAACACTCTCATGTTCCCGAAATAGATTGACGTCCGGATAACTTTGTCCTATAGCATTACGTTTTAGAAAGACCACATAAAAAACATCAAGACATCCTTGGCACATTCTGGGAGCTTTTCCGTATGAAGTGGCGCAAAATAGAAGGAAAAATAGCGCATACAGTTATGAGAGCGGGATTTTTCCTCAAGAGATTTCCGTTTATTCTTCTCCTCTTTACGACTGGCTGCGCCACGGTTGCTCCTTCCACCACTCCGGTGGAAGCTCCCGTATCTAGGGCCGCCCAGAAAAAAGCGCAACAAAAGGCTCTCACTCCCCAGAGAAAGATACTCAAGCGCAAAATCGCGATTGGCCGCTTCACCAACGAGACGCGTTACGGCAAGACTTTCTTGCGAGACGGGGACACCGACCCTTTAGGAAAGCAAGCTTCCGACATGCTCGCCAATCGCCTCGTAAGTTCCGGGAAATTTCTGGTTTTTGAGCGTCCGGACCTTGTGAAAATCAAGCGCGAACAAAGCGTCCTAAAAAAATCCAACCTGATCGGCGTGGACGTCCTTATCTTGGGGTCGGTGACGGAGTTCGGTCGCTCCACCACGGGCCAGTCCGGCTTCTTGAGTGCGACGAAAAAGCAGACTGCGCAGGCGAAGGTCGAAATACGTATGGTGGACGTACGGACGGGGCACGTGTTTTTCTCCGCCTCCGGCTCAGGAGAGGCAAGTACCGAATCGGGGGAAGTCGCCGGCTTCGGCAGTCGGGCGGGCTACGACGCCACGCTGAATGACAAGGCGATTGGCGCCGCCATATCCGACTTCCTGAATTCCCTTATCTCGAAAATCGATGAGAGAATTTGGAGAACGGACATCCTGCGAATCAAGGGAAGCGAGATCATCATCACTGGCGGCAGACGGCAGGGGATTCAGATCGGTGACGTATTAAACGTGATGAGAGAAGGAGAACGGGTGAAGAGCAGGCAAACTGGCTTTGAAATTTCGCTTCCCCCTTCAAAGGTCGGCGAAATACGGATTGTCAGCCTTTTTGGAGATACCGAAACCAATGAAGGGTCAGTGGGCACAATCTTGTCGGGAACGTTTCCTGGAAGTCGGACGGATGGACTCTTCGTTTCAGAGATAAGGAAATAATTTCGATGAAATTATTTGTTGCGGGCTTTCTGCTCATGCTCCTCACCGTTGGTTGCTATCCATCAAGCGAGGTTCGGGTGACGGACAGTAGACCGAGGCTAGCCATCAAGAACGCCCCAAAGAACGCCATCATCTATGTCGATGGGCTGAATTTGGGATTCGCGAACCAATATAGCGGAGATCAGTCGAGTGACGAGAGTGGAGAGGTGCGCGTCCTTTTGTTAGAGCCGGGAAGGCACCTGATTGAGGTGAAGAGCGACGGCGAAACATTCCTTTCCGAGGATGTTTTCCTTGGAGAAGGGACACTGAAAACGCTGACAGTGAAACAGGAGTGAGTAAAACGAAATGATCACCAAAAGATTGTCCGTCCTGCTCGTCTCCATCCTGATTTCAGCTTGCGCGCAGACAAAATACCATTGGGGCGGGTACGAAAACGCTTTATATCAATACTATAAAAGTCCAGCGGAGCTTGGGAGTCTCGCGAAAGAGTTAAGAGGTGCAATCACCCAGGGGGAAGAGGATGAGAAAGTTCCGCCCGGCCTTTATGCCGAGCTCGGTTATGTGCTCCTCGTCCAAGGAAAGAAGCAGGAAGCCGTCACTTACTTTCAAAAAGAAAAGAAATTATGGCCTGAATCAGCCAAATTGATGGATACGATGGTTAAAATGGCGAAAACCTCCGGAGGCGTGAAATCTGCTGGCTCCAAGGGAGAAAATCGATAAATGCTATCAAAAACATTCGCATCAGGAGTTCTTGTTACGATATTGCTCGTCTCAGGTTGCGCTGCTCGCCCAAAACCATCGGATTTCACCAAATTCCGCAACGAAAATCCCAGATCGATTCTGGTCGTGCCTGCCATCAACAAGGCCGTTGAAGTCAACGCTCCAGATTATTTTCTTTCAACTATCTCGAAGCCTGTCGCTGAAAGAGGATTTTACGTATTTCCCGTGAACGTAGTGAAACGTGTAATGGAAGACGATGGTCTCGCCGATGCGAATTTGGTTCACAATGCCGACCCGAAACGCTTGGGAGAGATATTTGACGCCGACGCCATTCTTTACGTCTCGATAGATAGATGGGACGCGCAATATATTGTGTTCTCCACCCAGGTGACGGTGGAATTCACTTATGTTCTCAAGAGCGGTCGCACCGGCGAAGAGCTGTGGCGACGAACGGCAAAAATGGTGTATTCGCCTCAAAGCAGCACGAATACGGGCAACCCTCTTGCCACTCTCATCATAATGGCGGCCCAGGCAGCTATTACGAAAGCGGCGCCGAACTATATCCCCTTGACCCAACAAGCCAACTTTTTAGCAGTCATTGAACCCGGACAAGGATTGCCCGCAGGCCCTTATCGAAAAGATTATCTGAAAGATCAGGACAAATTCTGAAGAACCATAGTCGAAGTCGCTCTCTACTGAGCCGGATAGCCCGGCCCGGGGAGCGTCTCAGCGATCCTCCCCGTCGGCGATGCACGACGTCGTTCCCCGCAAAATTTTGACCGGGTGCGTCTGAACGGATGGGCGGCGAACAACAAGCTGAGGGCGGGACGTGCGCGAACCGGTAATAGGTTTTAGGTTTGTCCGAAGCCGCAACGCGCGGGCGATGAACACCCTCCGCCAGATGCAGTCTCTTGCTCGTGGATTTCAAGGCAAACGACTGACCTGGCAAGACCTCACGAAGTGAATCACGCCCATATCTGGGACGCTTGACTCAAAAATCTACCTCATATCGAGTGAAAAAAGTTGAGAGCTCCGCTGGAGGACCGGAGCTATCGTTGGAAGGGGCTCATGCAGACCGCCTCGTCTGCTCTGCTGAAATATCCATAATACCCTGAGATTTCAATACCTCATCTCTGAGGACTACGCCTACAACGTCCAAGACCTGCTTTAACGCAATGCCATTATTATAGGCGGACATTTGCATTGCTTCCCGTGGTATTTTTTCCGTTAAATCATCAAGGAGATTTTCTTGGGCATACGCAAAGCACATCTCCTGTATTTCGTAGGCATTCTTGTCTTTACCGCTTATTTGTTCCTTTAATGCTTCTGCATATCCCGAAATCCATTCGTTGATTTGTATTTCTTCAGCAACCCTTTCCCCCAGTTCGCTGAGCCTGCGCGGGCTATCGGATTCCGTTGTTTCGGGAGGGGGCAATCGCGAAAAAATAGATTTTATGTCTGCTCGTATTTCCTTTACCTCATTTTTGATTTCGCTTCGTATTGCATTTGTTTCATTTTTGATTTCCGCTCGTATTGCATTTGTTTCATTTCTGATTTCAGCTCGTATTGCATTTGTTTCATTTCTGATTTCATCTCGTATTTCTTTTGTTTCATTGCTGATTTCATCTCGTATTTCTTTTATCTGATCTCGAATTTCTCCCATAAATGTCGATATGCTCTCTCCCTTTTCGTTTACTTTTGCAATCCATGTTGCAGCGCGTATTGCAGCCCATATTGCAAGAGCAAAGAGGACGACAATAATGAGTAATATATTTCCTTTGAAGGCTTCAAGGAGAAATACGTTGATGGAGCTCATAGCAAGACCTCACAAAATGAAAGGCATCCTTTGCTATTTGCTAACCTGTTGTTTTGGATTTCTTGTCCGCCGCCCGTAAAAATGGATTTAGCGATTTCCTGCGCGGTTGCGGGCAGGGGTTTGATGACGTTCTTCAAAGTCCGGCCCGGCGACTTTGAAGTGTTCATAGGCGCCCCCCTATGGCGACATATCATGTTCAGGTGAAAAATCCACCTGAGCAAATTTACCATATCACACCTTAAAAGAAACCTAATTTCATTATCCTTGACAAGTCAAAAACCGTTCTACTATACTCTCGCCTATCGTCAAGCAACTTGCAGAGCGGCCTTGGCTACCGTGTCGCCTGCCAAACGCAAAACCGCTCCGCGTGGGCGGAAACAGGCAGGAACCCACCACTGGGCTGTGCGTTGTTTGGCGACGGACCCGGCTTTGTCATTAGGCATGTTTCTTTTTTTCAGGGAGGAGGTCTCAACATGAAGAGATGGGGATTTCTGTGCGCAGCGGCTGCTCTCATTTTGGTCTTGTCGGCTCCCCTCATGGCAAGAGCACAAGAGGGGGTAAGTCAACAAGAGGGGGCGGGGAAATGGTATTGGAAATTCAACGTGGGGATATTGTCGCCAAGAGATTTGGAGAGCACCGCACCACCCTCACCTACCCTCAACGCGGACATTGATACCGGGGTTTTCGTGAGCACCTCCGTTGGCCGTTCTTTCGGTCGCCTGAGGGGAGAGGTGGAGGTTTTGTATGGAGAAGTCGATTACACACTGGACGCAACTACAAGAGGCGTGAACGGAGACGTCGTCGACATCACTCGCATCGGGGGGGAGTTCGCGGAGTTCGAAGCCAAAATTACGGGGCTGATGTTCAACGCATGGTTTGACCTGGGCGCGAGCGACTGGGCACTCAACCCCTACGTAGGGGGAGGGGTTGGAGTGATGCATCTCGACGTGCCACGTGGTACCGACAGCGGCTTCTCCTGGCAACTCGGTGCGGGCGCAATTTTTCCCATAGGCAATAATCTGGCACTTGACGCCAGCTACCGGTTTCTGAACACCGCCTACGAACCTGAAATTTTCTCTATTGTGTATGAGGATATCGAGGCACACGCATTCTTGCTGGGCATCAAGCTCACGTTCTAGTCCGATTCGCACAAGGCCGGCCCCTGCTGATGCGGGGCCGGCTTTTGTTTTTGTGCTCGTTGCCCAAGGGAGTCGCCAACCCCAAAAACACCCAGCGGGCACAGGAATTGCTCGGCAGCGGGGGCCGGGGAGGCAGCTGGCTTTGCTTAAGAGGTGAGGAGAGATTTCTCCTGAATGGTTCTTGATGGGTTGATTCCAAACGCTTGAGGCGTGGACGTCTGTAGCAATCTGAACGCGGTTTGCAAGCCCTTTCCCTATAAAACTTCCATCCCGCATCTGTTAGTCATTTTTTTCTTTTTCACTTCGCAACGATAATCCTGCGAATCGTTCAATGGGAACACAGTATGGAACTGGCTTTACATGCGCAAAACGATTGGCAATATCCTCTATTCTGGCAAGCGATTGTGATGATGTTCTAGCACTCATTACACTTCGTTCTATAGCTTCAATCACAGAATCTACCGCACGCACATTTCCATCCTTTTTGTATGTCATCATTGACTCCCCGATGTCGGCACATGCCTGCTATGCAGGTAAAAGCGGTAGTTCAACCGATCAATATAACCTGTCAATCGATCGTTGTACGCTCTTATGGCATGGCTTAAGCTATCCTTTTGAGAATAATCATCAATCTCGATGCGCAAGCTGGTTAATTTCTCCACATTCAAGCTTCTTCCGTGCGATTTCCATTTCTTATGATTTGCCAATTCTGTTGCAATTTGCTCTGCTCTTTCTTCTTTCTCTTGATCAGTTACAGGTTGCCCCTTCTTATTCTCGTTCGTTCGATGTTCTGTCCAATTTCTGAACTTGTACTTGACTAACCAATCTTTTAGGAGATCAATAGATAGATCTCTTGCTTGTTCATATAAAGCCAATTGTCCCAAATCCAAACTTTTCAATAAAACAACATCAGCTTCTGCCAGCTGTCCCTTTCCAGTTATTTCTTCTACCTTATCGAGGTATCCCATAGCTGGCACATAACCTTGTGATTCTGTTGGCAATGGGACTTGAGGATCGACAGGACCTAATGTTGAGGCATAATCCATGAAAATCTTATCTCCGGACAAACAAAATATTGTGCCTGCTGAATACGCTATATCTGGGACAATAAAGAAAACCTCTTTATAATGATGCCGCAAAACACCAACCATTCTTTCTGTGGTTTCTGCCGAGCCTCCTGCAGTCCTTAAAACAACTGCAATTGCATCTTCTTTCCTTTTAGATTTTTGTTTCACTTCCTCGATGAAATTACGAAAAGCCCGGAAATACTCTGGGTAAATGCCCCCATGATAAAAAACAACATCTGCAAGAATTGCCTCTTCGAGGTGGGTGCAATTAGCATTTACAAGTTCAAGGATGGATTGATCTAGGATATCTGGTGCCATTTTAAGGACTCATTTTCGCCAACGGGCATTTATCATCATCCTCTTTGTATGTATGATTGACTGCAACATCCAAAAAGTCAAGGAAAGAGGAAGAGACGCTACTTTGACTCCGGCTGCTGTTCCTAGAGCACCAAAGCGCATATACCGCATTGATCAAGGATTTCCGTCTTCGTCTATAGTTGAAGTTCAGACTTGAACACGCTCATTCACACACCACCCCATCCCCGTCGCGCATGAAGCGGTAGGCCGGAGGCGGACGCCGGCACACCCTCCGCGAAAACCATCTCGGTAGAGGCACATCGGGAGAGCACGCCCTCCAGAGCGTCGGCCTCGCGGCGGTCGATGGTCAAAGCGTATTTCCGGCGCACGTCCACCACGCGCCGGGCGAACCAGCACTTGTTCATCTTCGGCATTCATTCGGCGGGGTCCTTCCCGCTTTTCTCGTGGCGGTTCACACGCGGGCCGGCGAGGGTGAGGTTCAGGAGGTCGGCGGCGAAGCGCCGCTTCGCCGCCGCGTCCGCCGCGCAAAACCCGCTGTCGTGGGCCTCCGAGGTTGCCACAATGTGTTCAATGTCCGTCTGGTGCCTGCTGGAAAACGTCCGCCCGGTGTATGGCCCATACGTCCGGCCCCCAAGACCGGCAACGATGCGGGCCTCAAGAGATTGCGAATACGGATAGTCGCGCCGCTTGTCGTAGGGTGCGCACCGGTGCTCGGGTGCGACCACGAGGCCGCGCCAGGTGTCAGCGGCCCACATGGTTGCGGGAGTGAGCGCAACGAGAGCGAAAACGAATATACACAAAATCACCCTTCATCCACCCCCTCGGTGCCGACCGCCTTAACGGTTTCCCTCTTTGCATCGAACGCGGTAATAGATTCGGCTCAGCGCAGATTGGCCAAGTGCCCCCCGAATCACTTTCCGCCCGAAAATCTCGTATCCACCGGGGCACAAGTCGTTGTCAGTGAGGTAGAGCCTGAGCCTCGATAGCCTGCTGGATTCAGCGGCGGCCCTCTCCGTCGGAAAAAACGCGCCAGATATCGCCTCGTACTCAAACGTCCCGTCGTCCAATGCCCTGAATTCGGTCGGGTACCCAGGGGCGTGCGCACTACAACCCATTAATGCCAGGACTGCAAAAACGGCCAGGCGTTTCGCAAACATCGGCTCCTCCTCCCTCAAAAACTCCGCGCCATCCAGCACACCTCTCCCAACACCTCTGCGCGCGCGGCCACAGCGAACAGGCTGCCGACCGCCTTAACGGTTTCCCTCTTTGCATCGAACGCGGTAAAAGATTCGGCTCAGCGAAGAATGGCCAAGTGCCCCCCGAATCACTTTCCGCCCGGAAACCTCGTATCCACCGGGGCACAAGTCGTTGTCAGTGAGGTAGAGCCTGAGCCTCGATAGCCTGGTGGATTCAGCGGCGGCACTCTCCAGCGGAAAAAACCCGCCAGCTATCGCCTCGTACTGAAACGTCCCGTCGTCCAATGGCTTGAGTTTGGTCCGGCCCCCAGCGGAGTGCGCAGTACAACCCATTAATGCCAGGAACGCAAAAACGGCCAGGCGTTTCGCAAACATCATCTCCTCCCTCAAAAACTCCGCGCCATCCAGCACACCTCTCCCAAAACCTCCGCCCCGCGCGGCCACAGCGAACAGGCTGCCGACCGCCTTAACGGTTTCCCTCTTTGCATCGAACGCGGTAAAAGATTCGGCTCAGCGAAGAATGGCCAGGTGCCTCCCGAATCACTTTCCGCCCGAAAACCTCGTATCCACCGGGGCACAAGTCGTTGTCAGTCAGGTAGAGCTTGAGCCTCGATAGCCTGTTGGCTTCAGCGGCGGCACTCTCCGGCGGATAGAACCGGCCACCTAGCGCCTCGTACTGAAACGTCCCGTCGTCCAATGGCCTGAATGTGGTATCGTACCCAGGGGTGTGCGCAGTACAACCCATTAATGCCAGGACAGCAAAAACGGCCAGGCGTTTCGCAAACATCGGCTCCTCCTCCCTCAAAAAGTCCGCGCCATCCAGCACACCTCTCCCAACACCTCCGCCCCGCGCGGAGGCGGGATTGGCTCCCACGCCGGATGATCGCTCTCCAGAATCCACCGCCCCTCCACCCACACCGCGCGCTTGACCAGCAAGCCATCTCGGTAGAGGCACACGTCGGCCTTTGTGCTTGTTCGATAGTCGAAGTCCCTCCTCTACTTCCCCGGATAGCCCAGGCCGGCGAGGGTCTCGGCGATCTCGGGCAGGATGGCCGGGTCGTCAATGGTGGCAGGCACCTTGTATTCCTCGCCGTCGGCGATGCGCGACATCGTTCCCCGCAAAATTTTGCCCGAGCGCGTCTTGGGCAGGCGCTTCACCACCGCCGCCTGACGGAATGCGGCCACGGCGCCGATCTGGCGGCGCACGAGCTGCACCACCTCGCCGACGACCTCCGCATCCTCCCTCTCAACGCCCGACGTCAAGACCAGAAAACCGAGGGGAAGCTGGCCCTTGAGCTGATCCTTCACTCCGATGACGGCACACTCCGCCACGTCGGGATGCGAGGTCAAGACCTCCTCCATCGCGCCCGTGGAGAGCCTGTGGCCCGCCACGTTGATGATGTCGTCCGTCCTCGACATCACATAGACGTAGCCCTCCTCGTCCACGTAGCCGGCATCGCCCGTTTTGTAGAAGCCCGGGTATTCGCTCAGATAGGAATCGACAAAGCGCGCGTCCGCGTTCCAGAGGGTGGGGAGACAACCGGGCGGCAGGGGCAGTTTGACGCACAGCGCGCCCATCTCGCCCGCACCCAGTGCGCGGCACTCGCTGTCGAGAACCCGAAAATCGTAGCCGGGAACGGGCTTCGTGGGGGAGCCGTATTTGACGGGCAGATGCTCGATTCCGATGGAGTTCGCCAGCATCGGCCAGCCGCTCTCCGTCTGCCAATAGTGGTCGATGACGGGAACCCCCAGCTTATCCTCCGCCCACTGCACCGTGTCCGGGTCGGATCGCTCCCCCGCCAGAAAAAGGGTGCGGAAACAGCCGAGGTCGTAATTTCGCATGAGTTCAGCGTCCGGATCATCGCGCTTGATAGCGCGAAACGCCGTGGGCGCCGTGAACAAAACCTTCACCCCATGCTCGGAGATGACGCGCCAGAAAGCGCCTGCGTCGGGCGTGCCCACGGGCTTGCCCTCAAACAGGATGGTCGCGCAGCCGTGGAGCAGCGGCGCATACACGATGTAGGAATGCCCCACCACCCAGCCTACGTCGGACGCCGCCCAGAACACCTCGCCCGGCGCCGCGCCATACACGTTTCGCATCGACCACTTGAGCGCCACCATGTGGCCGCCGTTGTCTCGAACCACCCCCTTGGGCTGTCCCGTCGTGCCCGAGGTGTAGAGGATATAAAGGGGGTCCGTGGCGGCGACGGGAACACAGGCCGCAGGCATCGCGCCCCGCAGCGCATCGCCCCATTCGACGTCGCGGCCCTCGATGAGCTCCGCCTCCGCCTGGGCGCGCTGCAGGATGACGCACTTCTCCGGCTTCACGCTCGAGAGGCTGATCGCCTCATCGAGCAGGGGCTTGTAGGCGATGACGCCCGAGGGTTCCACTCCGCACGAGGCGGATATCATGAGTTTCGGCTTTGCATCCTCGATCCGCGCCGCCAGCTCGTTCGGTGCGAACCCACCGAAGACGACCGAGTGCACCGCGCCGATGCGCGCGCAGGCGAGCATGGAGATCGCCGCCTCGGGTACCATCGGCATGTAGATGATGACGCAGTCGCCCTTCTCCACCCCCAGGGATTTGAGCGCGCCCGCGAAATGCGCCACCTCGCGCAGCAACTCCCCATAGGTGAACTTTCGGGCAGGCGCACCCGTGATGGGGGTGTCGTATATCAGGGCGAGTTGATCCGCGCGTCCCGCCTCGACGTGACGATCCAGTGCGTTGTAGCAGGTGTTGACCTCGCCTCCTGCGAACCAGCGATAGAAAGGAGGGCGGGAATCATCCAGCACCCTCTCCCATCTCTTGTGCCAGTGCACGTCCTCCGCCGCCTCCGCCCAGAACGCCTCCGCGTCCGAGAGAGAGCGGGCGTGAACCTCTGCGTAGCCCATGCCTTCTCCTTCCAGGGAAAACCTGTATCTTTATTTTCATGATCACGTGAAGACGCATCATACCAAACTCCGCCTCTGCCTGCCTGGAGGATTCTTCGCAGATGCACAAACCCTCGATGCGCGCGACGCCGCCAGTCCCGAACCCATCATCAAAAACGGGATGGCGAGGCCCCATAATAAAACC
>CBDBBI010000009.1:0-18328 GCA_965202625.1 bacterium
GTCTGGGCGGATCAGCGCAACCACTCCGAGAGCGAGGGCCAGCGACGCATGAACGCCCTCTCCGAGGGCGGCTCCCCCTGGCTGACGGACACCCTCTGGATGGGGGTGAACAAGGTGCGTTCGGGTGCCGCCGCCACCCTGGTGGGCACGCCCGAGATGGTGGCCGACGCACTCAGGGAATACGTCGCTCTGGGCGTTGGGAACTTCATCCTCTCCGGCTGGCCGCATCTGGAGGAGGCGGAGATTTTCGGTCGTGAGGTCATGCCGCTGTTGAAGGACACCCGGCCCGCACGACTCGCCTATGCGGACGGGGCGGGTGCGTCCCCCGCCCTTTCAACGAAAGGATGAACGATGGGCTACCGCGTTTTCGACAGCGAGGAGATGGATCACCAGCAAACCTATCGCCTGCTCATCGGCTCCGTCGTCCCCCGGCCCATCGCCTGGGTGAGCACGATGAGCGCGGCGGGTGTGCCCAATCTCGCCCCTTTCAGCTTCTTCACCATGGTCTCTCACTATCCGCCCATGGCGTCCATTTCCGTCGGCGAGCGCGAGAAGAAGCCCAAGGACACCGCGCGCAACATTATGGAGACGAGAGGCTACGTCATTCACACGGTGACGAACGGCTGGGAGGAGGCGATGAACCAGAGCGCGGGGAATTACGCTCCCGAGGAGAGCGAGTTTGAGGCCGTCGGCCTCGAAACCCTCCCCTCCGACCTGGTGGACGCCCCGCGCCTCAAGAACGCGCCCGTGGCGATGGAGTGCCGCTTCGAGCGGATGATTCCCTTCGGCGATGAATGGGTGACGCACCTGATCATCGGAGAGGTACTCAGGTGGCACGTCCGGGAGGATTTGATGCGGGAGGGCAAATACATCGACCCGGCGAAACTCGGGCCGGTGGGCAGGCTGGGCGGCCCGAGATACTGTCGGACGGGGGAGATTTTCGAGATGCGCCCTCCCTACGTCATGCCGGACAGGGCACACCCCAACGATCCCGCCCGGAACGACGTCTAGAGCTGCGGATGAGAGTCCCTGTGCAATTCGACTTTGCGGAAAAGGCGCATTCGCACCCGACAGCCTCTGGGCGAGGCGTCTGATGGGCGAGAACCCCACGCGGGCCGACGCGCCCGAGAATGCGCAAACACCGCAGAGGAGCGCCATGAACGACGATCTGCTTCGGAAGATGGCGGCAGAAGATCTGGATGCGGCACGCGTCGCGCGCGACCCGATCACACAGTTTCGCCGCTGGTACGCCCAGGCCCAAAGCGCGGGAATTCACCGCGAAGACGCGATGACGCTCGCCACCGTCCAGCCGGACGGTGCTCCCGCCGCCCGGATCGTCCTGTATAAGGATCCGGAAACTCTGGGGGTCGATGCGCCGGGCTTTCTCTTTTTCACCAACTACGAGAGCGACAAGGCCGCACACCTGGAGGGCGACCCCAGAGCCGCCCTCGTCTTTCACTGGAAAGAGGCGGGCCGGCAGGTGCGCGCCGAGGGCGTGACCGAAAAACTGCCCGCCGAAATCTCGGACGCGTATTTCGCCTCCCGCCCGCGCGGCAGCCAGACAGGTGCGTGGGCCTCCCCCCAGAGCCGCGCGATACGCGACAGGGCGTTTCTTGAGCGAGGCGCGCGCGAGGCGGAGGAGAAATACGCGGGCCGCGCGGTACCGAGGCCGCCGGGCTGGGGCGGCTACCTCCTCACCCCCCGTTCGGTGGAGTTCTGGCGGCACAGGGACAGCCGCCTCCACGACCGCGTGCGCTACGCCCTGGAGACGGACGGCGGCTGGCGGATAGAGCGCCTCGCCCCGTGAGGGACTATCCCTTTATGCGCTGCACCCTGCAGACAAAGAACAAAATCAAACATGCGGTATATCCGCGCACTTGACAAACACTATATCTTTTGTAGTAGCCATGTGATTTCGCGGTGTAGTTTCGCTTTTGGGATTGCGCTCAAATCTTGAAAGACAAAGACGAGCAACGCCAACCTCAATCAGAAAATTGCTGGCCGGCGAGCGAAAATATGAACGGCACAGAGAAGGTCATCAAACACCTGGAAATGACCCAAGCCATTATCAACCGTTTGGGCAACAACTCCTTTCTCGTGAAAAATTGGAGCATGACTGTCATTGTCGCCGCCATAGTCTTGACTGCAAGGAGCGAGATGCTAAACCCGTTTATTGTTCTTCTCCTTATTCCACCCGTTATAGGGTTCTGGTGGCTGGACGGATATTTTCTCTGGCAGGAAAGACTTTTCCGGCAAGTATATGACGAGATCAGGGTGCAATCCGATACAGATTTCAAGATGGACGTGATGAAACATGGAAACAAACCGAAATGTAGTCGCTCATCCGCTATTTTCTCTCAAACTCTTTTCATTTTTTATTTGGTGGAGTTTTTCTTCATTTTTCTAGTGTTCGCAATAATTTATTGTGGAGGAGCATGAGAATATGGGTGAGATAAGGAAAACCGTCATGCAAAAAAGACAAGTGTTCTACAGTTTTGACTATAAGTCAGACAGTTGGCGTGTGGCCCAAGTGCGCAATATAGGCGTTCTTGAGGGAAACAAAACCATAACGGATAACGATTGGGAGGAAGTCAAAAAAGGCAGCAAAAACGCTATAAAACGATGGATTGACAAGCAAATGGAGTATAGATCTTGCACTGTTGTTTTGGTTGGAACAAATACCGCAGGTAGAGAATGGATTGACTATGAAATAATACATTCATGGGAACAGGGTATGGGCGTCGTGGGTATCCATATTCATGGGTTAGAAGATAAGCAAGAATATCGTTCGGGAAAAGGGCGAAATCCTTTTGATTCTCTGTCTTTCCAAAACGGAAAGAAGTTATCTCATTTGGTCAAATGTTATGATCCAAGAGGAAGTAATAGCAAACAAGTATATGCCTGGATTTCAACGCATTTATCAAATGTAGTGGAAGAAGCAATCAAGATAAGGAAAACAAATTAAGTGAACAAGCCAGCAAAACGTGACAGGGCTTGCGGTTCACAAACCTGCAAACCCCCCCTCAAACCTTCACGCCCCCGATGCCCCATGAGGTGTCCTTCGCCGTGACGAAGACGTAGTCCGCATCGCCCAGAATTTCGCAGGAATGCACCGCGTTCGCCGGAATGTGGGCGATGTCGCCCGGAGCGAGCGTCCCCGTCTCCTCGCCTATCTTCATGCGCGCGGCACCGAGGCCGCTCGGCTGGTGCGGCTACCTCCTCGTGCCCCGTTCTGTGGAGTTCTGGCGGCACAGGGACAGCCGCCTCCACGACCGCGTGCGCTACGCCCTGGAGACGGACGGCGGCTGGCGGATAGAGCGCCTCGCCCCGTGAGGGGGGGCGGCGCGGCTCATATCCGTATTGAATCCATGACGTGGGTGCCGTAAGCTGGGCGCGCCGCATCAGCAGCGACGTCTGGGCACCGGAATGTGAGGTGATGATTTGAGCGATTCGCCTGTGCAAGGCTCCGTCAAGCTCGATGTGAAAAATTTCGGACCCATTGCCGATGCCAAAATTGATCTGCGTCCTTTGACCGTGTTCGTGGGACCAAGCAACACGGGCAAATCCTATCTGGCGATTCTGATATATGCCTTGCACCGGTTTTTCAGTCGTCATCTTGATGGCCTGGGTCTGCCTGGCTTCCGACACTTTCCATTAGGTTACGACCTATTTGTGGACGACGAGGAGAATCAACCCACCAAGGAAACTTTGGATGAGTTTCTCGACTGGGCGAAGCGGACGTTTGGGGACGAGGAAGCGTTGTCAAATGAGAAAAGCATTCTTATCCCCGATCCCATCGCAGGTTGGGTTCGTTCAGCGCTCACCAGTCTTGACGCGCGGGGCGGCGATCTCGGCGATGAAATCAGCAGGTGCTTCGGCGTTAACGAGGCAAAAGAATTGATTCGGAAAGGGGGAAGTGCCCGGAACCCGCAGGTCGTTCTACGAAGGGGCGTCTCGGACGATGCCGATCCTTTCGTCCAAGAGCTGAGCATCCACGCGAAAAAGCCCGCGCTCAAGACGACGATTCCCGAAAATATGCCTATACGGCTCAAAACTGATGATCCGTCATTGAGTAAATTCGGCCACTCCTACCGCAGGATGATGCCTATGCGGGATGAGGAGCAGGAATTAACGGCCCGGCGGCTGATAGCGAATTTAAGCGACTTCACTGCAAATCAGGTCTTTGGGCAGGTTTTTGGCCCCCTGCGTCTTCCGGCCTTCTATCTTCCCGCCGACCGTACAGGCGTCATGCACGCCCATCGCGTGGTCGTAAGCGCCTTGATCGAGCGCGCCACCAGGGCGGGTCTGCATCAGGATACCCCCATTCCCATGCTCTCGGGCGTTCTGGCGGACTTCCTCAAACAACTGATTGCGCTCGACAGTGGGCCGTCTGGGCGCGAACCTCAAAACCCTCTCGACAAGGGAATCGAAAAATTCATCCTCGGCGGAGAAGTGAACGTCAAGAAAACGGAAACCGGCTACCCGCGCTTCACCTATCGGCCGGAGAAATGGGAGGCCGACCTTCCATTGATGAACGCCTCGTCCATGGTGGCGGAACTCGCGCCGGTGGTGCTGTATCTGCGCTACGTGGTGAGACCCGACAACGTGCTGATCATTGAGGAACCAGAATCGCACCTGCATCCCGCCATGCAGGTCGAATTCACACGGCAAATCGCGGCGCTCGTCCGCGCGGGCGTTCGGGTGCTCCTCACGACGCACAGCGAGTGGGTACTGGAAGAACTCGCCAACATCGTGCAGTCATCGAACCTGCCTAAAGATGGCGACGTCGATCTACGACCTGATGATGTGGGTGTATGGCTATTTCAGCCAAAGAACCGCCCAAGGGGTTCGATCGTGAAGGAAATCCCCCTGGATGATTCGGGGCTTTTCCCGTCTGGTTTTGATGACGTCGCCGCCGCGCTCCACAATGACTGGGCCGATATTTCCAGCCAGATTGGAGAAGAAAGCGGGTGAAGGGCCTCGTGGATGCAGTTCGGGCAGAGGTTTCTCCGCAATGTCTTTCAAGGAATTGCCGCAGGGATGGTTGTGGCGTATCCCTTCAAGGTGCGCCGTCGCCACGCTTGATCATCGATTTTGACAAACCGGGCTCGCCCCTCGACAAGAATCAGAAACGTCCCGACTACCTGTTCATCGCCGAAAGCGGCAGCGATTCTTCATGGGTCGCGCCGCTGGAACTCAAGAAAGGTCGGTTGGACGTCAGCCAAGCCATTGCACAACTTCAAGCAGGGGCGCGCGCCGCCGAGGGGGTTGTTCCCGAAAATGCAGCGGTCAAGTTTCGTCCCGTCGTCGCCCATAAGGGCGTGAGAACATCGGAAATCAGGGCACAGAGGAAAAATGGAAGCGGAAAAATACGTTTCCGCGGGCGAAGTGAAGCCTTACGATGGCTCAGATGCGGCTCTAAATTGACCGATAGACTGAGATCATAGGGAAAATGAATCCGCCAACGAAAATCTGAGAGCGGAGTGCAAACCCCCCTCAAACCTTCACGCCCCCGATGCCCCATGAGGTATCCTTCGCCGTGACGAAGACGTAGTCCGCATCGCCGAGAATTTCGCAGGAATGCACCGCGTTCGCCGGAATGTGGGCGATGTCGCCCGGAGCGAGCGTCCCCGTCTCCTCGCCTATCTTCATGCGCGCGGCACCGAGGCCGCCGGGTTGGGGCGGCTACCTCCTCGTGTCCCGTTCGGGAGCCGCTGGGCTTGAACGTTACGATGGAGCGCGCCAAAGAGGTCAAGGTAGAGCGGGCATCAGAGGTGAGATAGAATAGGAATATGATTTTGCAATAAAGGAGATAGCATATTGCCGATCTTTGATACCTTTTCGAGACGAAAACGCCGAGCCGAACAAACAGAAGCCGACGTGTATCAATACGATGATATCCCCGAAAAACTGCGATTTCAGGTGTGTCGCATCTTCAGCAATTCAATCGGAGCTTACAGGGCATATGAGCAATTTGATCAGAATAATGCACTTTGGCATAACATTGCTGAAACGGTGGCGCAGGAGTTAGGTCGGAGAACACTTGCTGATGGAAATGACCCGAAAGAGGATTGTCTCTATTTTTTGCAACAAGAGCAGAATACCGACCATTGGCTGGACTTGGTGGAAATCTCAGCATTAGCTATCGACAAAATTTGCCGAGGCCCAAAATACGATGAATATTTTCGGGAGCGCAAGGGCATCACGCAAACAGCGGACGACGCAATACAAGAACTGAATTTTCGATTCAAAGAAGCAAGGCTTGGTTATCGGTATGAGAATGGTCAGATCATTCAGATTGACAACGACCTGCTCCATGCCGAAGTCACGAAACCCGCCCTTCAACTGTTATCCGATCCCCGCTTCAAGGGGGCGGAAGAAGAGTTCCGAGAAGCGCACGAGCATTACCGCGTTCACAAATATGAAGATTGCATTACGAACGCGCTCAAAGCGTTCGAGAGCACGCTGAAAACGATCTGCGACTTGAAAGAATGGGAATACTCAAAAAAATCTACAGCTTCTAATTTACTAAAAATAGTTTTTAGAGAAAAATTAGTCCCCGACTATCTAGACAATTCGTTCACACAGTTAGCCGCAACGTTGCAGTCGGGCCTGCCAAAGGTGCGCAACGAAGCGGGCGGTCATGGACAAGGCACAGGTCTTCGAGAAACACCCGATTACATCGCCGCTTACGCCCTACACCTAGCCGCAGCCAAGATCGTGCTCTTGGTTCGTGCGATGCAAGCAACCGAAAAATAGTGAGATCCTCCCCCCTCACGCCTTCACGCCCCCGATGCCCCATGAGGTATCCTTCGCCGTGACGAAGACGTAGTCCGCATCGCCCAGAATTTCGCAGGAATGCACCGCGTTCGCCGGAATGTGGGCGATGTCGCCCAGGGCGAGCGTCCCCGTCTCCTCGCCTATATTCATGCGCGCGGCACCGCTCAGGACGATCGCAAATTGCTCGTTGGGGTGGGAGTGGGCCTCGGCGCGTCCTCCCGCGGGAATCCGCATCTTCCCAAAGATGACGCGCGCACCCGTCACCCACGCCCCCTCGGTCGGGCTGTAGGTCTCGCCCGCCAGCTCCTTGTCCATCGCCTCGGTGTCATAGAAATAGGGGATGCGCCCCGCACCCCCGCTTTCCCCGCGCCCGGCGGCACGCCCCATCTCGGCGGGCGTTCCCTCAATGCCCGCGGCCGTGTCCTTCGCCACGATGAACTCATAATCCGCATCGTCCAGCACCTCGGCCTCGTGCACGGCACCAGCGGGCCGGTAGGCGATGTGGCCGGGCGTGAGAACCCCGCTCTCGCCCTCCACGTTCAGGCGGACGCTTCCGGCGAGGCAGTAGCCGAACTGCTCGTTCGGGTGGGAGTGCGCGCTTGAGCGCGTGCCGGCGGGCATCCGCATCTTGCCGAAAATGATCCGCTCCCCCCGCACCCACGCCCCCTCGGTCGGGCTGTATGCCGCCCCCGCAAGGTTCTTCTCCATCTCGCTCGTCCTGTAGAAACAAGGCATCGCGCTCCCTCTCTTTCTTGAAAGATGGCGTCCACTCCGCGCCTGGCGCCATAATTTCCCGAAACCGCGCGGCGACAGAGGGACTATCGCGCATCCGCGCGGGTCGGGCAAGTTTCGGGCGGTACCCAAGGGGTGCGGCGATGCGGGCGCATTGCATACCCCCTGTTTTCGCTATACATTCACACCGCCTCTCTTATGACGTGAAACCAGGGATTCTTCATGGACGCCGGCGGGAAAGCCGTGTTCCCCGCGCGCGCGTCCAGCACACAGCGAACAGAAAAGGAGACGACGCGATGATGCGAACCAGCGACGAGATACCCTACAGCGAGCACAACGCGCGCCGAATGCGGCGGGCCTGGACGTGGCGCGAGCAGAGCAGGAAAGCCGGGTCGGACGAGGAGAAATTCCTTTTTCTGTGGATCGCCTTCAACGCGGCCTACGGCGATGAGCCGACGGGCAGATACGAAGACGCTCCCACCGAGAGCATGAAGATCACCGAATTTCTACGGGAGATCATCAAGCGCGATGCGGGGGAAACGATAAGAACCATTCTCTGGGAGACGTATTCGGGGCCGATTCGCATTCTTCTGGAGAATCACTACGTCTTCAGGCCGTTCTGGCAATACGTGCGCGGCGAGCCTATGGGAGAGGGGTGGCGCAGGCGCTTCGAATCCAGAAAAGAGCGCACGAGAAGGTCCATCGGAACCGGAGACGTGCACGCCGTGTTCAGGGAAGTGTTCGGGCGGCTGTATCAACTGCGCAACCAGGTGTTCCACGGAGGCGTGACTTTCGGCGAAGGATGGGGCCGGACCCAGCTCAGGGATGGTGCCCGCATCATGGAGAAAATCGTTCCGGCGATTCTCGACGTCATGCAGGCCGACATCGAGAAAAACCCCGACTCGGAGGTTTGGGGAAAAGTCGCCTATCCCCGAGTCGGCGAGAGTCCCTCTTAGGACGCCGGCGCATCACTCGCCGAAGACGATGCTTTGTCGTTGCGAAACAAACAACCAAAAAGGAGAAAAAAGGTGAAGAAACGCATGGGGACGTTTTCAGCAGTGCTTTTTCTGTTGCTCGCCCTTGCACCATCCGCGCCCGCTCTGGCGGCGCAGGTCTCGTGCAAAGAGTGGAACACTCGGACGTTCTTCAAGCGCGCTTCGGCGGCGGACGTCTCCCGCTGTCTGAAGGCCGGAGCGAACGTGAACGCGCGGGACAAGGACAGATGGACGCCCTTGCACATGGCGGCGGGGTTCAATACGCCCGGTGGCGCGGCCGCGCTCATCAAGGCCGGAGCGGACGTGAACGCGCGGAACAAATGGGGATTGACGCCCCTGCACCTGGCGGCGGCACAGTTCAGCAAGACGCCCGGTGTCGTAGCAGTGCTCCTGAAGGCCGGAGCGGACGTGAACGCGCAGGACGAGAAGGGAAGGACGCCCCTGCACCTGGCGGCGCAGTTCAGCAAGACGCCCGGTGTCGTGGCAGCGCTCGTAAAGGCTGGAGCGGACGTGAACGCGCGGAACGAGGTCGGAGCGACGCCCCTGCACCTGGCGGCGGCATTCAGCGAAACGCCCGGTGTCGTAGCGACGCTACTGAAGGCCGGAGCGGACCTGAACGCGCGAACCAAGGACGGAGCGACGCCCCTGCACCTGGCGGCGACGAAAAGCGAGACGCCCGGTGTCGTAGCGGCACTCGCGAGAGCCGGAGCGGACCTGAACGCGCGGAGTGAGGACGGATGGACGCCCCTACACGCGGCGGCGGCGCAAAGCAAAACGCCCGGTGTCGTGGCGGCGCTCCTGAAGGCCGGAGCGGACGCGAACGCGCGGGGCAAGGACGGATGGACGCCCCTGCACGCGGCGGCGGTGTTCAGCAAGACGCCCGAAGTCGTGGGCGTGCTCCTGAAAGCCGGAGCGAACGTGAACGCGCGGGACGAGGACGGATGGACGCCCCTGCACGCGGCGGCGCAGAACAGCAAGACGCCCGGTGTCGTGGCGGCGCTCCTGAAGGCCGGAGCGGACGCGAACGCGCGGGGCAAGGACGGATGGACGCCCCTGCACTTGGCGGCGGAGAACAAGACGCCCGGTGTCGTGGCGACGCTCCTGAAGGCCGGAGCGGACCTGAACGCGCGGGACGAGGACGGATGGACGCCCCTGCACGCGGCGGCGCAGAACAGCAAGACGCCCGGTGTCGTAGCGGTGCTCGTAAAAGCCGGATCAGACCTGAATGCGCGGGACACTAAATACGGATGGACGTCTCTGCACTGGGCGGCGGCATTCAGCCAGACCCCCGAAGTCATGGCGACGCTCCTGAAGGCCGGAGCGGACGTGAACACGCGGGACGAGGACGGAGCGACGCCCCTGCACTGGGCGGCGGGGCTTAACAAAACGCCAGGTGTCGTGGAGGCCTTGCTGAAGGCCGGAGCGAACCCGGCGGCAAAAGACAAAGAAGGCAAAACGCCGTGGGATTACGCGAAAGAAAACGCCGCGCTCAAGGGAACGAAAGTCTATTGGCGACTGAACGAGGGGAGGTTCAAATAAAGCGAGCCTCGCAAGGAGGGCGCCGCAGACGCCTTTGCGAATGCGATTCCTCTCCCCCCCGCCCGGCGGTTTCATGGTGCTGGCGCATCGCCCGCGGGAGACGATGCTTTGTCGTTGCGAAACAACCAACCAAAAAGGAGCCAAAAAGATGAAGAAACGCATGGGGACGTTTTCAGCAGTGCTTTTTCTGTGCCTCGCCCTTGCACCATTCGCGCCCGCTCTGGCGGCGCAGGTCTCGTGCAAAGAGTGGAACACCTGGGTGTTCTTCAAGCGCGCCGGCGCGGCGAACGTTTCCCGCTGCCTGAAGGCCGGAGCAAACGTGAACGCACGGAATGAGTACGGAACAACGCCCCTGCACCAGGCGGCGGAGCACAGCAAGACGCCCGGTGTCGTAGCGACGCTCCTGAAAGCCGGAGCAGACGTGAACGCGCGGGGTCAGCTTAGAAAGACGCCCCTGCACACAGCGGCGCCCTGGAATACACCCGAAGTCGTGACGACGCTCCTGAAGGCCGGAGCGGACGTGAACGCGCGGAACGAGTTCAGATGGACGCCTCTGCACGCGGCGGCACAGTTCAGCAAGACGCCCGGTGTCGTGGCAGCGCTCGTAAAGGCTGGAGCGGACGTGAACGCGCGGGACAAGTACGGAACAACGCCCCTGCACATGGCGGCACAGTTCAGCGAGACGCCCGGTGTCGTGGCGGCTTTGCTGGATGCCGGAGCAAACCCGGCGTTAGAAGACAGAGAAGGCAAAACGCCGTGGGATCATGCGAAAAACAACGCCGCCCTTGAGGGGACGGACGTCTATGGGCGGCTGAAAGAGCGGTTCAATGTTCTGGCGGCGCGGATCTCATGCGAAAAATGGAACACTGGGCTGTTTTTCAGGCGCGCTACCGTGGCGGACGTTTCTCGTTGTATTGCGGCCGGAGCGGATGTGAACGCGCGGGTTAAGGGCTATGGAACGACACCCCTGCACTGGGCGGCACAGTGGAACAAAACGCCCGGAGTCGTGGCGGCTCTCCTGGACGCCGGAGCGAGCGTGAGCGCGCGGACCAAGGACGGAATAACACCCCTGCACCTAGCAGCGACGCACAGCAAGACGCCCGGTGTCGTAGCAGTGCTCGTAAATTCCGGAGCGGACCTAAACGCGCGAGATATTAAATACCGAACAACGCCCCTGCACGCGGCGGCGCGGCACAGCACGCCCGATGTCGTGGCGGCTCTCCTGAAGGCCAGGGCGGACGTGAACGCGCGGGGCAGGTCCGGATGGACGCCTCTGCACGCGGCGGCAGGGTTCAGCAAGACGCCCGAAGTTATAGACGCTCTCCTGAAGGCCGGAGCGGACGTGAACGCGCAGGACGAGAAGGGAGAGACGCCCCTGCATACGGCGGGGAGTTTTGGGTTCAGCAAAATGCCCGAAGTCGTGGCCGCGCTCGTAAAGGCTGGAGCGGACGTGAACGCGCGGGACAAGAAGGGAGGGACGCCCCTGCACACGGCGGCACAGTGGAGCAAGACCCCCGAAGTCGTGGCGGCGCTCGTGAAGGGCGGGGCGAACGTGAACGCGCGGGACAAGAAGGGATTTACGCCCCTACACAGGGCGGCGATGTTCAGCGAGACGCCCGGTGTCGTAGCGGCACTCGCGAGAGCCGGAGCGGACATGAACGCGCGGACCGAGAACGGAGGGACGCCCCTGCACTACGCGGCGGCGAAGAGCAAGACACCCGGTATCGTAGCGGTGCTCCTGAAAGCCGGAGCGGACGTGAACGCGCGGGCCGAGGACGGATTGACGCCCTTGCACGCGGCGGCGTTGAACAGCAAGACGCCCGGTGTCGTGGCCGCTTTGCTGGACGCCGGCGCAGATATGAACACGCGGGACGAGGACGGAGCGACGCCCCTGCACTACGCGGCGGCGAAGAGCAAGACACCCGGTATCGTAGCGGTGCTCCTGAAAGCCGGAGCGGACGTGAACGCGCGGGCCGAGGACGGATTGACGCCCTTGCACGCGGCGGCGTTGAACAGCAAGACGCCCGGTGTCGTGGCCGCGCTCGTAAAGGCCGGAGCGAAGCTGGACGCGCGGACCGACTTCGGATGGACGCCCCTGCACGTCGCGGCGGGGTTCAGCAAGACGCCCTCTGTCGTGAAGGCTTTGCTGGATGCCGGCGCTAATCTGGCGACAAAAAGCAAAGCAGGCAAAACGCCGTGGGATTACGCGCAAAAAAACGCCGCCCTCAAGGGAACGAAAGTCTATTGGCTGCTGAACGATGCGCGGTTCAAATAAAGGGCGCAGCGTAGCCGGACAAAAACATTGCATGGCCCTGGAAAAGCCGTTTTTCGGGGCGTGAAGGGCATTGCAAAAGCCGTTCAAAGCAGGGCGTCACGCGTGATGGAACCGCAGACGCCTTTGCAAATGCGATATTTCGCATTCTCTCCCATTCGTCGGGGTTTGGCTGGACCGGCGCATCGCCCGCCGAAGACGATGCTTTGTCGTTGCGAAAGAAACAAACAACCAAAAAGGAGCAAAAAGATGAAGAAACGCATGGGGACGCCCCTGCACTTGGCGGCGGTGAAAAGCAAGACGCCCAGTGTCGTGGCAGCGCTCCTGAAAGCCGGAGCGGACGTGAATGCGCGGGACAAGTACGGAATAACACCCCTGCACCTAGCAGCGCGGTTCAGCAAGACGCCCGGTGTCATAGCGGCTCTCCTGAAGGCCGGAGCAGACGTGAACGCGCGGACCAAGAGGAAAGTGACGCCCCTGCACATGGCAGCGTGGGGCGGCAAGACCCCTGAAGTCGTGGCGGTGCTCCTGAAAGCCGGCGCAAACCCGGCGGCAAAAGACCAAACAGGCAAAACGCCGTGGGATTACGCGAAAGAAAACGCCGCCCTCAAGGGAACAAAAGTCTATTGGCGGCTGAACGAGGGGCGGTTCAAATAAAGGGCGCCTTGAGACGATGCGATGGCGTTGAGAGCAAGCAACAAAAGAGGAGCAAAAAGATGAAGAAACGCATGGGGACGTTTTCAGCAGTGCTTTTTCTGTTGCTCGCCCTTGCACCATCCGCGCCCGCTCTGGCGGCGCAGATCTCGTGCGGAGTATGGAACACTGAGGCGTTCTTCGAGCGCGCCTCGGAGGAGGACGTTTCCCGCTGTCTGAAGGCCGGAGCGGACCTGAACGCGCGGGATACTATGTACGGATGGACGCCCCTGCACCTGGCGGCGATGCACAGCAAGACGCCCGTTGTCGTGACCGCGCTCGTAAAGGCCGGAGCGGACGTGAACGCGCGGGACTTTGACGAAATGACGCCCCTGCACTACGCGGCGCGGTTCAGCAAGACGCCCGTTGTCGTGACCACGCTCGTAAAGGCCGGAGCGGACCTGAACGCGCGGAGTAATAGTCTATACGGAGAGACGCCCCTGCACCTGGCGGCGGAGTTCAGCGAGACGCTCGGTGTCGTGGAGGCACTTCTGAAGGCCGGAGCGGACGTGAACGCGCGGAACGCGAAGGGATTGACGCCCCTGTACGCGGCGGTGGGGTCCAGCAAGACGCCCGGTGTCGTGGCCGCGCTCGTAAAGGCCGGAGCGGACGTGAACGCGGGGGATACTAAATACGGATGGACGTCCCTGCACTCGGCGGCGCAAAGCAAGACGCCCGGTGTCGTGGCGGCTTTGCTGGACGCCGGAGCGAACCCGGCGGCAGAAGACAATGCAGGCAACACGCCATGGGATTACGCGAAAGGAAACGCCGCCCTCAAGGGAACGAAAGTCTATTGGCGGCTGAACGAGGGGAGGTTCAAATAAAGCACGCCTCGCAAGGAGGGCACCGCAGACGTCTTTGCAAATCCGATATTTCGCATTCTCTCCCATTCGTCGGGGGTTTTGAAGGGGCCGGCGCATCGCCGGGAATGAGGCGATGACCTTGAGAAGCAAACAAACAAAAAGGAGCAAAAAGATGAGGAAACGCATGGGGACGTTTTCGGCGGCGCTTTTTCTGTTGCTCGCCCTTGGGCCATCCGCGCCCGCTCTGGCAGCGCAGATCTCGTGCGGAGTATGGAACACTGAGGCGTTCTTCGAGCGCGCCGGCGCGGCGGACGTTTCCCGCTGTCTTGCGGCCGGAGCGAACGTGAACGCGCGGGGCCAGATTAGAGAGACGCCCCTGCACCTGGCGGCGGCGAAAAGCAAAACGCCCGAAGTCGTGACGACGCTCCTGAAGGCCGGCGCGAACGTGAACGCGCGGAACGAGTTCGGATGGACACCCCTGCACACGGCGGCAAAGTGGAGCAAGACCCCCGAAGTCGTGACGACGCTCGTAAAAGACGGAGCGGACGTGAACGCGCGGAACGAGTTCAGATGGACACCCTTGCACGCGGCGGCACAGTGGAGCAAGACCCCCGAAGTCGTGGCGGTGCTCGTGAAGGGCGGGGCGAACGTGAACGCGCGGAACGAGATCGGATGGACGCCCCTGCACGCGGCGGCAGGGTTCAGCGAGACGCCCGGTGTCGCGGCAGTGCTCGTCAACGCCGGAGCGGACCTGAACGCGCGGGACGAATGGGGAGAGACGCCCCTGCACTACGCGGCGGCGCACAGCAAGACGCACGGAGTTATAGCGGCTCTCCTGAAAGCCGGAGCAGACGTGAACGCGCGGAACGAGAAGGGATGGACGCCCCTGCACACGGCGGCGGAGTTCAGCCAAACACCCGGTGTCGTAGCGGCTTTGCTGGACGCCGGAGGGGACCCGGCGGCAAAAGACAAAACAGGCAAAACGCCGTGGAATTACGCGAAAGAAAACGCCGCCCTCAAGGGAGGGGACGCCTATTGGCGGCTGAACGATGCGCGGTTCAAATAAAGCGCTCCTTGAGGCGATGCGATGACGTTAAGAACAAACAACCAAGGAGGAGCAAAAAAATGAAGAAACGCACGGGGACGTTTTCAGCAGTGCTTTTTCTTTTGCTCGCCCTAATGGTCGGCTGTGCTGCACCCCCTCGGGCGACGCAGCTCCCTCTGGCGGCACAGGTCTGGTGCGAAGGATGGAACACCAAGGCGTTCTTCGAGCGCGCTTCGGCGGCGGACGTTTCCCGCTGCCTGGAGACCGGAGCGAACGTGAACGCGCGGGACGAGAACGAATTGACGCCCCTGCACACGGCAGCGGTGTTCAGCAGGACGCCCGAAGTCGTAGCCGCGCTCGTGAACGCCGGAGCGGACGTGAACGCGCGGGCCAAGAGGGGATTGACACCCCTGCACGCGGCAGCGGTGTTCAGCAGGACGCCCGAAGTCGTGGCAGTGCTCGTGAACGCCGGAGCGGACGTGAACGCGCGCAGCGAGGATGGATGGACGCCCCTGCACGCGGCAGCGGCGAAAAGCAAGACGCCCGGTGTCGTGGCAGCACTCGTGAAGGCCGGAGCGGACACGAACGCGCGGGACGAGAAGGGAATGACGCCCCTGTACACGGCGGTGATAGTCAGCCAGACGCCCGAAGTCGTGGAGGCTTTGCTGGACGCCGGAGTGGACGTGAACGCGCGGGCCAAGGGCAGAATGACGCCCCTGCACCTGGCGGCGGGGTTCAGCAAGACGCCTGAAGTCGTGGCAATGCTCGTGAACGCCGGAGCAAACGTGAACGCGCGAAACGAGGATGGATGGACGCCCTTGCATGCGGCGGCGTTGAAAAGCAAGACGCCGGGTGTCGTAGCGGTTCTCGCGAGAGCCGGAGCGGACGTGAACGCGCGAAACGAGAATGGATTCACGCCCCTGCACGCGGCGGCGGCGGCGAACAGCAAGACGCCCGGTGTCGTGGCAGCACTCGTGAAGGCTGGAGCAGACGTGAACGCGCGGGGAACTAAATACGGAATGACGCCCCTGCACCTGGCGGCGGCGAACAGCAAGACGCCCGAAATCATAGCGGCTTTGCTGGATGCCGGAGCGAACCCGACGGCAAAAACCCAAGCAGGCAAAACGCCGTGGGATTACGCGAAAGAAAACGCCGCGCTCAAGGAAACGAAAGTCTATCGGCGGCTGAATGATGCGCGGTTCAAATAAAGGGCGCAGTGTAGCCGGACAAAAACATTGCATGGCCTGGAAAAGCCGTTTTTCGGGGCGTGAACGGCTTGTGAAACGGCCTTGAAAGGGCGTTGCAAAAGCCGTTCAAAGCAGGGCGTCACGCGTGATGGAACCGCAGACGCCTTTGCGAATGCGATATTTCGCATCCTCTCTCCCGTTCGGCGGGGTGTTTGGATAGCGCCGGCGCATCGCCCGCCGGAGGCGAGGCGATGACGTGAAGAGCAAGCAACAAAAGAGGAGCAAAAAGATGAAGAAACGCATGGGGGAGCAGGTCTCATGCGAAGAATGGAACACAGAAGCATTCTTCAAGCACGCTTCGGCGGCCGACGTTGCCCGCTGCCTTGCTGCCGGAGCGGACGTGAACGCACGGGGCAAGGCCGGATGGACGCCTCTGCACTGGGCGGCGGAGCAAAGCGAGACGCCCGAGGTCGTAGCCGCGCTCCTGAAAGCCGGAGCGAACGTGAACGCACGGGACAAGAATGGATGGACACCCCTGCACCGGGCGGCGAGGTTCAACCAGACGCCCGGTGTCGTAGCGGCACTTGTAAAGGCCGGAGCGGACCTGAACGCGCGGGATACTAAATACGGAGAGACGCCCCTGCACACGGCGGCACTCAGCGAGACGCCCGGTGTCGTGGCAGCGCTCCTGAAAGCCGGAGCGGACGTGAACGCACGGGACGAATGGGGAATGACGCCACTGCACGCGGCGGAGGAGTGGAACAAGACTCCCGGAGTTATAGCGGTGCTCCTGAAGGCCGGAGCGAAGGTGGACGCGCGGTTCAGATAAAGGGCGCAGCGTAGCCGGACAAAAACATTGCATGGCCTGCAAAAGCCGTTTTTCGGGGCGTGAACGGCTTATGAAACGGCCGTGAAAGGGCGTTGCAAAAGCCGTTCAAGGCAGGGCGTCGGGCGCCTACACCACGACGTGTTCGCGCGCGGGTTCGCCCAGGTGCGTCATGCCCGTCTCGGTGACGAGGACGGTGTATTCCGCGTGGACGCCGCCCTCGCCGAACCTGCCGGAGGGCAACTCCACCGAGAGCACGGCGCCGGCGGGCAGCGGAATGTCCGAATCTGGAGGCAGAAACGGGTCGTCGAGCTTGACAGGCTCGCTCAGCGTCCAGGGCAGCTCGCGCGCCTCGATTCCGATGGTGTGTCCGCAGAAGGAGCCGTTGTAGCGGGGCAGCCCGGATTTTCTTGCCGCCGCGACCGCCGCGCGAAAAATAGCGGAGGGCCGCACTCCCGCCCTGATCGCGCCCAGGGCGGCCTCGAGCCCCGCCTGAATCGCGCGCCACTGCGCCTTGCGCTCCGCGTTCGGCTCGCCGAACGAACCGCAGCAGCCCACGTCCGCGCAGTAGTGGTTCAGCCGCATTCCGGCGTCAAAGAAAAAGCCGTCGCCTGGTGCGAACCTCCTGTCAGAGGGCGGAAAAATGGAGGCCGAGCGCCTGCCGCCGCCCAGGTGAAACCAGCTCCACTTCCCGCCGCCCTCAGCGACGGTCCGATAATAACGGCGCGCCGCCTCGCGCTCGGTGCGCCCCGGGGCCATCTCCGCATGGAAGGCGGCGACCGCCCGCTCGTTCAAAAGCGCGGCGGCCCGCATCCGCTCGACCTCCTCCGGCGTCTTTTGCAGGCGAATGAGCCGAAACAAATGGGAGGCGTCCAGAAAAGACGCGCCCGGCACAGCCGCCTCGGCGCGCGCGCGCGTGCTGGGGCGCACCCCCTCGCCGTCGAGTGCCACCCTGCCGCTCGATAGGCCCCGCTCCCGCAAAACTCTGAGAAGCGCGTCCGTCGCACTCCCCTCGCGCGGGGCGTCCTCGGCGATGAGGGATACGTAATTCCTCTCCTCCTCGTTGGCGCCTCTCTCGCCGGGCGGCACGTCGAGTGCCGAGCGGGGGCCATACCCCCGCACGTCCTCTATCCATGAACCCATGGCCGCGTAGTAGGTCTCGTCCTGCCGGGAGAGTATGAGGGCGGGCGGAGAGTCCTGATTCCGAAAGAACAGGGCGAAGGTCTCCGTCACAGCGTCTCCGTAGGTCTCCTGTGCCCACCCTTGAAAGCCGGAGAGATAGAGGACGTTGTGCCGCGTCGTCGCTATCAGCGCGTCGAGGTCGAACCTCTCCATGAACCCAAGGGCGCGTTCCCGGTGAAAGAGCATGGTCTGCCTCAAATAAAGAGAAAAGGACGGGGGAATCCCTTTTGACTCAGGCGTTCAGCCTCCCCTCCTGTCCCGCACTTGCCCCCCT
>CBDBBI010000010.1:0-2917376 GCA_965202625.1 bacterium
GGAGGAAGGCGCCGACGTCATTGACCTCGGCGGCGAGAGCACTCGGCCCGGAGCGTGTGGGGTGGACGAGGCGCAGGAAATCAGGCGGATAGCGCCAATTTTAGAGCGAATGAACATGGACGAAGGCCCCCTGGTTTCGGTGGATACCTCAAAGGCCGGTGTGGCGCGAGTGGTTTTAGATATGGGCGTTCACATCATAAACGACGTCACCGGTCTTAAGTTCCCGGATATGCGCGCGGTGATTGCGGATTTCAGCGCGGCAGCCATCGCCATGCACATGAAGGGCGAGCCACGCACTATGCAGGAAAATCCAACGTATGGAGACCTTATGCGTGAGATATCGCGCTATCTTCACCAGAGGGTGCTTGAGGCCGAGAGAGACGGCATCGCGTCCGTCTTGGTCGATCCAGGGGTCGGTTTCGGAAAATCGTGGGATCATAACCTGGAGATATTAAGACGGATGCGCGCGCTGAGGAACCTCGCCCGCCCAGTGGTCGTCGGCGTTTCCAGGAAGGCGTTTATCGGAGCGGCCACGGCGGTCAAAGTAGCCGGAGAACGATTGATCGGCTCGAAAATCGCCGAGGCCTTCGCCGTGGTGGGTGGAGCGGATATGATTCGCACCCACGATGTGAAGGCAGCTGTCGAGGCGGTGCGCATGGGCGAGGCCATTGGTCGGGGAAGCATTGCGCCTTGAAGGGCGTTTTACGTGAAGGCCCCGCCCTGAGCCCGAGGTAGGGTTTCGCGAACGTGGCATGAGAGAAGGGTAGCTGTCATGTTGGAATATATTTTTGAATTTTGGTGGATGTTGCCCATCGCGTTTTGCGTGTGCCTCACGGCGACGAGCACGAGCGTGGAAGGCGCCGTTTTCTTCGCGCCGATATTCATCCTCCTATTCCCTTGGGTGGCGGGCGTGAGCATCGCTCCCCTAGAGGCTGTGTTTCTGGCGCTTTCCATCGAAATTTTTGGTTTCGGCAGCGCGCTTACGGGCTACGTCAGAAGAAAACTGGTGGATTATGAAATTGCCCAAAAAGTCCTCGTCGTATCTATACCCGTAGGGATGACGTTTGGCTTTTTGGCGCATTCGGTACCTTCAGAAATCATTTTGGGTCTTCTGGGTGTAATGATGGTGCTTCTCGCCGGCGCTATGCTCTTCGCCTACTCCCAGGGCGGCGTCCATGAAGTCCAAGGAGCGGTGAAGGCCGGATCTCCCGTCCGGATCGACGCGATGGGCAGAAAGTATTGGTATCGTTATGAACATGGGCCCTTGGGCTATGGCTGGGCGACCTTGGGCGGCGTTCTCGTGGGTTTTACGGGCATCGGTATTGGCGAGCTCGCGACCACCCTCTTGATCGTGAAAGACAAACTGCCCGTTCGCATGGCGGTGGGGACAGGGATTTTGATCGTGTTCGCGACGGTGCTGCCTGCCACCCTAGTTCACGCTTACGTGTTTTCCTCCGGCGCGATGAGCGTGCATTGGAACATTCTATTCATGACCATCCCTGCAGTTGCCTGCGGCGGCCAGATATCGCCGTTCATCAATAATCGCGTTGATGGCGAGAAAATGAAGATGTTTCTCTCCTTCGTTTTCATCTTCGTGGGCGTTCTGCTTCTCTGGCGCGCTCTTGGCGGCTAGGTGCGATTTTATTTGACTCCTAAAGCGTCCCCCATCGTCGTCGTGGGCCCTGGAGCCGTGGGTACCATGCTTGCGGCGCGATTACAAATAAGCGTCCCTGGGCGAAGAATTTATCTGGCGGGCTCCTCAAGCCCAAGCCCCGAGACGGCCGCGCATCTTGATGAGATAAGCGCCAATGGCATCATTGTCCATGGAGAGACGACCTGCGCGACCCGCCCCTTGGTATGCAGGGGAGCCATGGATGAGGCTGCCTCGCATCTTTTGTTCGCCGTCAAAGCGGGGAGAATGAGAGAGGCGGCCACGGAATTCTCAAAAATGGCTGATCGAAAAACGATCGTGGCCGTTTTCTCAAACGGCCTGAACGTCTGCGATCATCTCCCGTCCTTTTATCGAGAGAGCGGTGTCGTCAGAGGTCTTATCAATACAGGGGCCGAGCTCGCGAAAGCGGGGTATGTGAATCAATTCGGCTCACTGGACATCACGTTAGCCCCAGGGCTGGGGAGTGTGAGGGGCTTCGCTCGCGTGAGGCGGTTGGCGGAATTTTTGGAGGTTTTGGGAGTTCACGTCCATCAAAAGCGTGATGGAAAAGATGCTGAATGGAGAAAAGCAGTGGTCAACGCCGTCATTAACCCTCTGGGGACCTTGATGGAATTGAAAAATGGCGCGTTGCTGAATAACTCCCCTGCGGCGGCGCTTGTGGACGCCTTGGCGAAAGAGTTGCAGGTGCTCATCGATGTGGAAGGAATGGCGTTCGACGCCTTAGATATCGTTCGGGAGACTGCTCGGGCCACGGCCGGCAATAGAAATTCCATGTGGCAGGATTTGACGAGAGGTCGCCGAAGCGAGATTCAGGAGGTCACGGGCCGCCTCATCGCGCACGCGGATGCGCGAGGCGTATCGTTACCTACCCATAAATATTTGTATTATAAAATCTTATCTCTTGAATTTGGTTCTTTGTCCAAGTCTGATAGCGACGTTTCAGGTGTTGACATGGATGGGCGGAGTCCATAATGTTTAGTTCCATGCTGGGAGCTGTTGCGCCCTGGACATGGAATGGAAGCGAAAACACGAACGTGAAAGCTGGCTCTGTAACAGGCGTTCACCTCAGAGGGAGCGACCATGAGTCCAAGAAGTATTGCCAACAAACCACATTCGAGTGGCAAAAACCTCGTCAATGACAACGAAGCCCGTAAGAAAACGCTTAGAAAAGTCACGACCGCCATCGTTCGCTCCCGCAAGGGAGGGAAGAAGATTACCTCCCTCACCGCATATGACTATCCTACGGCGAAGCTCGTGGATGACGCCGGCGTGGACGTTATCCTGGTCGGGGACAGCCTGGGAATGGTGGTTTTGGGATATCCCGACACAACAAAAGTGACCTTGGATGACATGGTCCATCACACACGTGCGGTGAGTCGCGCGAGTCCCAAGGCGTTGCTCGTGGCCGATTTGCCGTTTCTGAGCTTTGGAGTCAGCCTACGTGACACTATCCTGAACGCTGGTCGTCTCATTCAGGAAGGATGTGCCGAGGCGGTGAAGCTCGAAGGTGGTGTTCGTGTCAAGGATGAGATACGCGCAGTGGTGGAAAGCCAGATTCCCGTGATGGGGCACGTAGGTCTTACGCCCCAGAGCGTTCATAGGCTCGGCGGCTTCAAGATTCAAGGGAAAACCGATGACGGAGCGGAGCAGGTATTGCGCGATGCGGTGGCTGTTCAGGAGGGTGGCGCGTTCTCCATCGTTTTGGAGGGCATACCGGCGACCCTAGGCGCGCGGGTGACGCGTGAAGTCGATATTCCCACGATCGGCATCGGTGCGGGTCCCGATTGCGATGGCCAGGTTCTCGTCACTCATGACATGCTTCGTCTTTTCCGCGATTTCACGCCGAAATTCGTCAGGGTGTATGCCGATGTGGGCCAGGTGACCACAGAAGCGATAGCGCGCTACTGCCAGGAGGTCCAAGAGGGCACGTTTCCTGCGGAAAGGCATTGTTTTTGATTTTTCTCCATCCGCAAGTAGCCTCCAGGTTTTGTTGAGGAGGCAAATTCACCGGGGCGCATTCTGCCCCTTTCACTTTGATCCTGATCGCATGGACGACCACGCTTTACGAGCTCTCTTGAAAACCTCTGGACCGAGGCACGTTTCCCGCCGTGATCTGGCTCGAAGCGGGTTGCGAGCCTATCTCTAAACGGTGATTCTTGGGAAATCGGTAGGGAGTGGATTGGTTCCTGAAAGCCTTAGGGCCGGCGGCGCGGAGTATGGTTGGAGAAAGTGCTGGCGTTGGCCGTGAGGTTTCTGACCTTAGCCGAACAAAAATAATTGCGAACGGCCTGGAAAACGGCCGTAAAGGGTGTTGACAAGGTGTTTTCTTCATGTAGGTGCACTGTCGATTCTCGTGAGCACTTTCGGCTCGTCGGAAGGTCTGAAAAAAAGGGTTCTGCGGCTCAATGGGTGTCGCGGCCATCCCGAGTATATTCTTGCTCAAATTCGTCTTCTTAAGAGAAATCCAAGGGGATGAACGCTACTTCGCCCTCATTCTGTTGCCCATACTCGCTCGCGCGGCGATAGCTTATCTCATCACATCGTTGTCTTTGGCGGGAGATAGGAAGGGGAGCACTAGGTGTTCGCCCATGCGGCCATAGACCGTGAGAAGGCCGCGTCGCTTAGGGGTTAGTCTTTGCATTCGGTCTTTGTTCTGGGCTGGTTCTGGGGCGTCGTCCTCATAGCTCTTGCGGCCTTGGGCGTCGCGTGGAGCTTAAAGCGTCTTCTCGATAAACCAAGAGGCGAAGGCAAGGAGGCCGCGTATGGCGGCCTTAAAGAAATCGTTGAGACCATAACGCTCGTTCTTTTCCCTTTATGGTGAAATTTACTTATCATCACGCCTGCCTTCTTTCTTTAACTTTCAAACTGCCCCACTACTACCCACTTTTTTGTTTTTTAACTTTATTTCAGTAAATTAAAAATATTAATTAAAGTAAAATATGATATACTCAACTTAGGAATACACATAAGGTATACGTAGAAACCATTGGTTTTTATGCGTTTTTTGATTTGCGTGTTGACAGGGTTTTGGGACGGGATTATAAAAGGCATGTCAGTGGGAGAATGTGGGTTGAAGTGGGAGATGATGAGGTGCTCATTAGTTCCCATGTCGTCTCTGTGGACGCGAAAGGACGTGTAAGTGTTCCTGCCCAGTTCAGAGAGTATCTGCGGGTCGTGTTTGGCGACGATGTCGTTCTTCTCGGCAAAGATGGTTGTATATGCGTATACCCCTTGCGGGAGTGGAAGCGTAGGTTCAGTGATAAGCTAAAATATCTGTCCACTTCCAATAAAAAGATTCGGAACTATCTACGAAGGCTGTATGGCAGTGCCCATCCGTGCAAATTTGACCGGCAGGGTCGGATTTTGTTGTCTTCTAAACTGCGCGAGAACTTCAAGATACAGCAAGAAGCCGTGATTGTCGGCATCGAAAACAAATTGGAGATTTGGGGCCGTGAGGAATGGGACAAGGAAATCGGTGGAGTATTTGATGGAGAATTCGGTGGCCCCGATGAGTCTTTGGATGAAGATTCCGTCGAATTCGAGTTTTGACGCGAGCGAGAGGGAGGGTGAGTGTGGTCGCCGCACCGGTTAAGAGCTGCAAGGAGATACGTCGCCACGCATCGTCGTTGCGGTAAGAATACGAATATGACGGCATCTCACGTTCCGGTCATGGTTCAGGAGGTCTTGCGTTTCTTGGCACCATCTCCGGGCGCTGTGTTCTTAGATACTACCTTGGGCGGAGGAGGGCATGGCACTGCGGTTTTGGATGCGGTTCAGCCATCGGGTGTGCTGATCGGCTGTGACCGGGACAGGGATGCCGTCAATTTCTGCATGGAGCGGCTGGCGAAATATGGGTCCGCCGCGAGAATTCATCATGCGCACCATGGCGAGATGAAGCGCATCGTGGAGGAAGAGGGATATGCGTCTGTTAATGGCATTTTGTTCGATCTTGGCCTTTCCTCGATACAGATTGGCGCGCCTGGCCGTGGATTCCGAATGGACGCTTCCGAGCTTCTGGACATGAGGATGGATCGGACGAAGGGCGTGACTGCGGCCGATTTAATCAATGGGCTGCCAGAGGAAGAACTTGCCGCTCTCATCTATAGGTATGGGGAAGAGCACCATTCCCGCGCCATCGCGCGCGCCATCGGGCGAGCGCGCGTGGATGGAGGCGTCAGTCGTTGCGACGCACTCGCATCGCTGATCGCCTCGGTCGTCGCCAAAAGAGGCGACCGCCGCGGGAGAAGGCGGCGCATTCATCCCGCCACCCGAACGTTTCAAGCTCTGCGGATCGCCGTGAACCAAGAGATGGAGACGCTAGAGGGTGCCTTGCGCGACGCGGTGTCGCTTTTGCGCCCCGGGGGGCGCATCGTCGTCATTAGTTTTCATTCGCTTGAGGACAGGATGGTCAAGAATCTCTTTTTGGAACTCTCACGTGGAGAGGCGCCGACGCTCGAAATACTGACGCGAAAGGTTATTCGTCCTGGTGATTTGGAAGTGAAACGAAATCCGCGTAGCCGCAGCGCGAAACTTCGCGCCGCCGAGCGACTCGCCGGAGTATCAAACTGATGAGAAGCGCAGGAGGCCGAAGGACGTGGCGCAAGCGGTTTGGCGCGCGTTTTTCCAGGTGGGCTTTCGCCGGACCAAGTATTTCGTTGCCCAAGGCGGGTTTCTGCATAACTCTCATTGCATGCAGTGCTGCCGCGTCGGTGTGGCCGCACCTTGAGATGGTGAGAATCGGTTATGAATTGGCGCGCTTGGAGCGTCAAAGAGAAAAACTCTTGGAAGATAGGCGCGTTTTGCGAATCGAAGTGGCCGCGCTTAGGCAGTTGGAGCGAATCGAGTCGATTGCGCGAAAGAAAATGAAAATGGTTTTTCCAGAGCCTGGGCAGATCGTATATGTGAAAGCCGGTTCTGGAAGTTAGGACAACGACGCTTTTTTCTCATCTACCGCCCATGGCAGATCGCCCATGAAACAGGATTTCTCTCGCCGTCTCATAGTTTGCGGCTCCTTGGTGGGATTTGGATTTTGCATGTTGGGCCTTAAACTTGTCATTATCCAAATCCGGGATAAGGACCGTCTGGTTGCCTATGGTGAGCGGCAGTTGGGCCACACATTAGTAGTGCGGCCCAAGCGTGGAGACGTCACGGACGTGAGGGGTCGGCCATTCGCGGTGAGCATCGACGCTCCTTCTCTTTTCGCAAACGCCAGGAAAATCGCGGATCCCCACGCGACCTCGTTGGCACTCAAGAGAGTTCTGGGTGGTTCTGCGGTCGATTTTTTCAAGAAGTTGAATGGCCGTCGAAGATACGTGTGGCTCAAGCGTAAAATCACTCCGGACCAGAGAAAAAAGATTGAAGAATTAGGGTTGAACGGCCTGGGTTTCGTCACTGAGAGCAGACGGTTTTATCCGAAACGCGAACTCGCCTCCTCCCTAGTCGGGTTCGTCGGCGTCGATGATTTGGGCATGTACGGCGTAGAGCAATCTTACCAAAGCCACATGGGCGGACGCGTAGGTCGAATTCGTATTCAACGGGACGCGAAAGGAAGGTCTGTTCATCCGGAAGCGCAGGTCCTCGTGGCCCCGCGCCCGGGGGCGGGGGTTCGCCTCACCATTGACGAAGTGCTCCAGTATATCGTCGAGAGAGAACTGAGTGCGCAAATGCGACAGGTGGGCGCGCGACGTGCCATCGGCCTGATGGTTGAGCCTCAGAGCGGGAGAATTCTCGCTTTGGCGTCCGTTCCAGGATTTAATCCTAATACCTACGGATTTTATGGCGCATCTCTCTGGAAAGAGCCCGCCATTCAGGAGCTCTACGAACCCGGATCGACGTTCAAAATCATCACAGCGGCGGCGTATTTAGACGCGGGTGAATCGCTCGCTAAAAGATATTTCGCCGAACAGGGTGCCTACCGCACCGGTGCGGGCCGCCATACCCTGCACGACCACGAAAAATACGGCTGGCTCACTGCCGGACAGGTGATTACTAAATCATCCAACATAGGCGCGTTCAAGATGGCGAGAGACGTTGGCGGGCGGCGTCTGTATCGCATGGCGCGCCGATTTGGCTTTGGCGAGAAAACGGGCATCCAGTTTCCTGGAGAAGCTAGAGGAATACTCCGCCCGCCGGAGAGATGGTCGAAAGTTTCCCTGGCGGCGATATCCATCGGCCAGGAAGTGGCTGTCACCCCTCTTCAGATGGTGATGGCGGTGGCCGCCGTGGCGAACGGTGGTCTGATGCCCAAGCCTGTTCTGCTTGCTTCTATTGAGCGTGAAGGAAAAAGGACGCACCTCATGCGGGCGCCGAAGGTCAAGCGCGTCATCTCCCGGCGAGTGGCGGAGGACCTACGCGCCCTGATGAGGCGGGTCGTTACCGAAGGCACGGGCGCGAAAGCCGAAATTCCAGGTTATGGCGCCGCGGGAAAAACGGGCACGGCGCAAAAGTCTCTCCCTGGGCGGAAGGGCTATAGTCGCTCGGATTTCATTATGTCGTTTGTGGGGTTCGCGCCCTATGAGAATCCCCGATTCGCGCTCATCGTCATCTTTGACGAGGGGAGCGCACGGGGCGGCGCGTGGGGTGGGACGGTTGCGGCGCCGGTTTGGCGGCGAATAGCCTGGCGCGCGTTGCGCTATATGAGAGTGCCTCCGAACGGCGCGAGAGTTCTGCGCGTGGCGAGTTTACCTCCTGTCGATCGCGCGAGGGCGCGGAACGTGAACCAGACGGGCGGGAAGGAATTGGACGCCGCAAGGGGCGGACGCCGTTTTGTTGCACGACGATGGGCAAAAGCTGCCTCAGAGGACATAGGGCGTTGGGTGGAGTGATGGCGGTGGGGGAGAGAAGCGTGTCGTTCAGGAAGTTGACGCGGGCGATTTCCGGTGCTACAATGATTGGGGATTTTTCCGCAGAGGTTGAGGTTGCCGGTGTGGCCTACGATTCGCGCCTCGTGCGCGCGGGCGATGTGTTTGTCGCGGTGGCGGGCTTTGAGGCGGATGGTCACTATTTTGCAAGAGACGCAGTTGTAGCAGGGGCGACCGCTCTGGTCGTGGAGAGAAAAATAGAGAACCTCCCCTCCGGGATTCCCCAATTCATTGTTCCCTGCTGCCGTGAGGCTTTGTCCCTCATCAGCGGTGCGTTCCACCGCCATCCCTCCGGAGATTTATCCCTCATTGGCGTCACGGGGACGAATGGAAAAACAACCATCGCGTTTCTCGTTGATGCCATTCTCCGCTCCTCGGGCAGGCACAGTGGTTTGATGGGCACGATTCATTATCGTGTGGGCGATGACGTGTTCGAGGAGCCGCGCACCACGCCGGAAGGGCCTGACCTGCAAAATTATCTGCGCCGGATGGTGGACGCCGGCGCTTCTCATGCCGTGATGGAAGTCTCGAGTCATGGATTGGCTCTTGGCAGGTTGCTTGGATGCGAATTCCAGGCGGCCGTGTTCAGCAACCTCACCCAGGATCACCTCGACTTCCACGGCGATATGGAATCGTATTTTCACGCGAAATTGAGGCTATTTCGGGACTTCTCCCCTGCAAACTCCATCGTCAACGCGGATGATGAATACGGAAGGAGAATCGCCGGGACCGCGAAGGGTAATGTCTGGACGTACGCCCTCGACGATGCGGCGGACCTAAGCGTGGAAGAACTCAGAAGTTCATCCTCGGGTATGGGTTTTCAGATGGTGACGCCTTTAGGGCGGACGAGGATCGAAACAGCGCTCATTGGTCGGCACAATCTAAGCAACGTTCTCGCGGCATCAGCGGCGTGTCTCTCGCAAGGTTTAGCGCTTGATGAGGTGGCGGCGGGGGTTGCCGCCCTTCGGAACATACCCGGTCGTTTTGAAAAGGTAGATTCAGGACAGCCGTTTTTGGTGGTAGTGGATTATGCGCATACCGAAGACGCCCTCGCCCGTTTGCTAGAGTTCGCTCGCCCCATTACGGAGAAAAGAATTCTGATCCTCATGGGGTGCGGGGGTGACAGGGACAGAAAAAAGCGTCCGCTCATGGCCGCCGCCGCCCTACATGCGAGCGATTATGTGGTGATGACGTCTGACAACCCGCGCACGGAGGATCCGGAGTCGATTCTGAGCGAGGTGAGAGCAGGTGCCGCCCTCGTGCCGGCGAGCGATGGGCGCTGGAGGAGCATTGTGGACAGGCGCGAGGCGATTTGCGCCATCATCGCCGCAGCGCGCGCGGGGGATACCGTGCTCATCGCCGGCAAGGGGCATGAGACGTATCAGATTCTCGGTAGCGAACGCGCCCCGTTCGACGATCGCGAAGAGGCCCGCAAGGCGTTGAGTCTCGCAGGATATCAGAAGTGATAGAGGTAGAATCGATGCCAGCTGTTTTCAGCGCGCGTGAAGTTTCTGCGGCTGCGGGAGGCGATCTCGTTCGCGGGGATGGCGCGACTCTGGCCACCGGAGTAAGCACAGACACTCGCACGCTTGAAACGGGGGAGTTGTTCATCGCGTTGCGGGGCCCCCGATTCGATGGGCATAAGTTTTTGCTCCAGGCCATGGAGAGAAAAGCGGCTGGCGTCGTTGTGGAAAGGGGTTCGGGCGTTCCTGGCGCGGATGCGACTTTCGTCATCGAGGTCGGCGACACCCTCAGGGCTTTGGGCGACATTGCGCGATGGCACCGGAGCCGCTTTAAGATTTCCGTGGTGGGGGTGACGGGCAGCAACGGAAAGACGACGGCGAAGGAGATGATCGCAGCCATCCTCTCCACTAAGGGTGAAACGTGCAAGAGCCAGGGAAATCTCAATAATCTGGTGGGCTTGCCGCATCAGGTGCTCCGCCTCAGCGAGAAGCACGCGCACGCCGTCTTTGAGATGGGCATGAGCCAGGCTGGAGAGATTAGAAGGATGACTGAAATCGCCCGACCCCAAATTGCCATTATCACGAACATAGGGCCCGCCCATATAGAGGGGCTGGGCAGCATGGAAGCGGTGAGTGATGCGAAGGGTGAAATACTGAAAGCGATGCCCACTGGGGGCGTGGCTATACTCTCGAACGAGGACGCGTATAGTCGCGCTTTGGCTGAAAGGCGCGAAGCCGCCGGAGAGCGGGTAGTCCGCTTTGGCTTTTCGGCGGAAAGCCGCGTTTGGAGCGATGCGGTTCACATCACCGCTGAAGGTACATATTTTACCCTCAAGTATCCCGATGGCGAAAGGGATGTGCAACTGAAGGCGATCGGACGTCATAACGTCTTAAACGCGTTGGCCGCCGCCGGTTGTGCCTTTGTCCTAGGGGTGGGCCCGGACGAGATAGCCATCGGACTCTCTCTCGCCGATCTTCCTGAGATGCGCTTGCAGGCGCGGGATATTCCCGGGCGAGCGGGCGTCTATCTGCTGGATGATTCCTATAACGCGAATCCGGCGTCCGTTTTTGAGGCGTTGGAAGCTGTAAGTGCCCTGAGAGGTGAGGGGAGGTTCATATGTATTCTCGGCGACATGGCGGAACTTGGCGGAATTGCCGAGAGCGCGCACCGAAAGGTAGGCCACAAAGTGACAGATTGTGGAGCGGACTTATTCGTGAGCGTGGGGCCGTTGATGCGTCTGGCGTCTGAGGAGGCGCGCCGATCGGGCATGGAGGACTCGCAACTCATGTGCTTTGACGCGCTGGATGAAGTCGCCTCCTTTGTGGCCGAAATACTGCGACCTGGCGATTGGGTTTTGGTGAAGGGTTCGCGTTCGATGAGAATGGAGCGCGTGATCAAAGGGCTCGAAATCTGATGTTGTATTCCGTTTTCGCCTCTTTGAGTGAGACGGTCTCGGTCTTGAACGTGTTTCGCTTCATCACATTTAGGGTGGCGATAGCAGTGTTCTCCGCCCTCATCATGTCGCTGGTGTTGGGGCCGCGCCTCATTCGCTATCTGCAAGATCGTCAGATTGGAGAAGTCATTCGAGACGATGGGCCACAGAGTCATCTGTCGAAAAAAGGAACGCCGACGATGGGGGGGATTCTGATTCTCGTGTGCGTGGCCCTTCCGGTTTTGATGTGGAACGACCTAAAGAACGGCTACATCTGGCTCTCCTTGTTCGTTTTGCTCTCCTTCGGTCTTCTGGGTTTTTGGGACGACTATACGAAGGTGGTGTTGAAGGATAAAAATGGCGTTAAGCCCTCTGTGAAATTTCTGGCCCAAGGCGTCATCGGCCTACTCGTAGGCTATGCACTTTATGGCGGTCTCGTGGGAGTGGGTTTCAAGACCGTCGTCATGTTTCCCGTCTTCAAGGACATACAGCCTGATATCGGAATTTGGTTCGTGCCCTATGCTGCCCTCGTCATCGTGTCGACGAGCAACGCTGTGAATCTCACGGATGGGCTGGATGGCCTCGCCATCGGCCCGTTGATGATCGCCGCTGGAGCGTATCTAGTTTTTAGTTATGTCTCGGGACATGCGGTCATCTCCAAGTATTTGCTCATTCTCCCCGTCCGAGGTGCGGGAGAGTTGGCCGTTGTCTGTGGCGCCGTTTTTGGTGCGGGGCTTGGTTTTTTATGGTTCAACGCATATCCGGCCCAGGTATTCATGGGCGATGTGGGGGCGCTTCCGCTCGGGGCACTACTGGCCACGGTGGCGCTGACGATCAAGCAGGAGTTGCTTTTGTTCTTGGTGGGCGGTTTGTTCGTCGTGGAGACCCTTTCGGTCATATTGCAGGTGGCTTCCTTTAAGACCACTGGCCGGCGAATGTTCCGCATGGCGCCGCTGCATCATCATTATGAGGAGATGGGTTGGTCTGAACCCAAAGTCACGGTCCGATTCTGGATAGTGGCCATTGTGCTGGCGCTTATGAGTTTGGCGACGTTGAAACTGAGGTGAGGAATCGCGTTTTGGACGCCAGGGCCCGGGCGTGGAGAGAAGCGTTGCCCAATAGGCGGGCGCTGATTATGGGAATGGCGAGGAGCGGGATTGCCGCGGCGCGCGTCCTGGCGCGTCTGGAGGCGAAGGTGGTGGCCACGGATTTACGGGAAATTTCAGATTTGGATGAGCGACTACCCTCTGGGGTGACCCTTGAGTTGGGCGGCCATCGCGAGGAGCGTTTCAGGGAGTGCGACCTACTGGTGACGAGTCCGGGTGTTCCGGCGACGAATCCCTATGTCGCTTTGGCCAGAGCGTCGGGTGCCGAGGTCATCAGCGAGGTGGAGCTCGCCTACCGGTTGTGTCCTGCGCCCATTGCCGCCGTCACTGGAACGAATGGAAAGACGACGGTTGCCACGATGCTTGGGAGGATTTTGGAAGAGAGCGGCTTTCGCGCGCCGGTGGGCGGAAACATCGGAAGGGCGCTTGTCGATGTGGTGGAAGCCGAGGGGCGATATGCCGATTTCATCGTCGGCGAAGTGAGCAGCTTCCAACTCGAATGGGCACCAACGCTCAGGCCCAGGGTGGGGGTGATGACCAACGTAACGTCCGATCATCTCGATCGGCACCCGGATATTCATGCGTATGCAGAGCTCAAGTCGAGGCTGTTTGTCAATCAGGGGGAAGGGGACGCCAAAGTCCTGAACGCTGACGACCCTCTGACGGCGCGCTACATGGCTGTCGGTCCACAAAGCGTCATGGCGTTCAGCAGAAAAGGGCCCGTGCGCCAGGGAGCCTATGTGGAGAGAAGCGACGTATTTCTGATCGATGAGGCTGGCTCCGTGCGCGTTTGCAGCGCGCGCGATTTGCGAGCTCCTGGCCTTCATAACCTCGAGAATTTTCTGGCTGCGTGTGCTGCAGCCCATTTTCTGGGCGCAAACGCGGACGCGATGGCGCGCGTGGCGCTTGATTTCAAGGGGTTGCCTCACCGGATGGAGGTAGTGGGTGAGATAGATGGCGTGCGCTGGGTGAATGATTCGAAGGGGACGAACGTGGGCGCGACGGTGATGAGCCTGGAGAGCTTGGCAAGTGACGTGCTTCTCATCGCCGGTGGCGCGGATAAGGGAGGCGATTTGACGCCCTTGCGCCCCATGGTGGAGAGGAAAGTGCGCCGGATGATTCTCATCGGCGAGGCGGCGGAGCGTTTTGGCCGTTTTTTCCGTGAGCGTGTGCCGATCGCGCAGGCAAATACGTTGGATGAAGCCGTGCGTATCTCCTATGAGGAAGCGAGAGTGGGCGATACGGTCCTCCTGTCTCCCGCTTGCGCGAGCTTCGATCAATTTCGCGATTATGCCCATCGCGGCGACGTGTTTCGTGAAATGGCTCAGGAGCTGATGGGGAGGGAGAAGAGTTGATCCATAGAAGGATTGACCCCGTCATCTTTTGCGTCTCTTTGGGATTAGTGGTGTTTGGCGCGGTCATGGTGTTCAGCGCGAGTCACATTCTGGCGCTGGACAGGTATAGCGATGCGTTTTTCTTCGTGAGGCGCCACGTTTTGTCTGCGGTGCTCGGGTTCGTTCTCATGCTGTTGATCTCTCGGGCCGACCCCCGCTCCATCCGTAAAATTGCGTTTCCTTTGATGCTCGCCTCGATCCTGGTGCTTTTGATGGTGTTCGTGCCAGGCGTCGGAAAAGAGGCGGGTGGCGCGCGCCGTTGGTTGGCTTTGGGCCCCGTTTCTTTTCAGCCCGTAGAGGCTGCGAAATTGGGATTGGTGATTTTTCTCGCGCATTTTCTGGCGTTGAAGGGCGAACGTTTAAGGGATTGGAAGTATGGATTTTTGCCGCCGGCCGGATTCGCGGGAATTACCCTCGGGTTGATTCTGTTGCAGCCGGATCTGGGATCAGCCACTCTAATAGCCGCGCTCGTCGGTGTGCTCTTTTTTCTGGCGGGCGCGAGATGGACGCATCTGGGCCTTTGTGCGTTCGTGGCTGCCTCTGTGTCGTTCGGTATGGTGGTCTACGCGCCATGGCGCATGAAGCGGATATTCGCTTTTTGGGATCCTTTTGCCGCGGCCAAGGGCACTGGCTATCAGCTTATCCAATCTTTGCTGGCCATTGCGCGCGGAGGTCTGACCGGACTCGGCCTGGGCGAGGGCAAGCAAAAACTCTTCTATTTGCCAGAGCCGCATACGGATTTCATCTATGCGGTCGTGGGCGAGGAGCTCGGGCTCATCGGCGCCTTGTGCGTCGCGGCGGCGTTCGTGGTTTTACTTTGGCGCGGATTGCAGATAGCCGCGCGTTGCCCGAATCTCTTCAGCGCCCTCCTGGCGGCGGGCGTGACGTTCCTGATCGCCTCGCAAGGTTTTTTGAACATGGCAGTAGCTACGGGACTTTTGCCCACCACGGGCATACCGTTGCCCCTCATCAGCTTGGGCGGGTCATCTCTGGTGTTCACGCTCATTTCTCTGGGTCTTCTGATCGCCATTGAATCGTCGAATCATGGCTCCAGGAAACCTGCGAAGGGAAGTCTACTCGACGCGGCACCTTCGCGCGCCTCGCACACGCGGAAGAGGGCAATCTCCGAGGGGAGGGCGCGCGCATGAGGCTTCTCATCGCGGGCGGAGGCACAGGGGGACATCTCTATCCCGGAATTGCGGTGGCCCGGGCTTGGCTGGCGAATGGCGAGGGGAACGAGGTTTTGTTCGTGGGCACCGCGCGTGGGTTAGAAGCCGAGGTGCTGCCGCGCGAGGACTTGGCGTTTGAGGCGATCTCATCCGCTGGCTTTCTGGGACGCTCGATGGGCGAGAGGGCCAAGGCGTTCACCATGGTGAGCTATGGATTTTGTCAGGCGATCAGAATATTAAGGCGGTTTCGGCCCCACGTCGTTCTGGGGGTGGGCGGCTATTCGAGCTTTCCGGCCGTTGCAGCGGCCGGCATTTGTAGAAAACCGATCGTCTTGCTCGAGCAAAACGTCGTTCCCGGTATGGCCAACCGTTTGTTGTCTCGACTAGCGTCTCAGGTCGCCGTGGGTCTCCCAGTGCGCGACGCCGGTTTCGCTTCGGGAAAAATCGTTCGAACCGGTCTGCCGCTCAGGCGCGAGTTTTCAGAAAAATTTGAGCGAGATGAAGGCTTCTGGGGCGGACCTTTGAAGGTGCTTATTTTCGGGGGGAGCCAGGGAGCGCGTGCGATCAACGAAGCGGTTATGGAGGCACTGCCCCGATTGGGCGACGCTTTAGAAAGGATGCGGTTCGTGCACCAGACGGGCCACGCCGATCTGGCGCGCGTACGCACCGCCTATGCGGACGTTGGTGCTCGCGCGTACGTGTCGTCCTATCTGCATGACATGGCGGAGCGTTATAGCTGGGCGCAGATGTGCTTCTCGAGGGCGGGGGCGATGAGCGTCGCGGAATTGTCCGCCATGGCGCTGCCGGCCGTTTTGATTCCACTGCCTAGCGCTACCCACGGGCACCAGGAGGCGAACGCCCGTTATCTCGCCGATCGCCAGGCGGCACGAATGATTCTGCAAAAGGATATCAGCGGACAGGTTCTAGCGGATATATGGCTCGAATATGAGTCGGAGCGGGGGAAACTCGCCTACATGTCGAAACAGGCGAAATCACTGGCCCGCTCGAATGCCTCGGAGGCGGTCGCTGCGTTGTGTCGAGAGGAAGCGCTGGCAGCGTGATGCACAAAGGAGCCCCTCAATGATCGCGCGGCCATACGTTGCCCATGTCATGTTCAGGCGTTCGAGCCGCGTGCATTTCGTCGGCATTGGTGGAACAGGTATGTGCGGTGTCGCCGAGGTCTTGTTGAACCTGGGCTATGAAGTCAGCGGATCGGATGTCGCGAGCAACGAGGCGATATTCAGGCTTCGAGGTCTGGGTGCCAAAGTGGTGTTGGGCCATAGAAAGGAAAACGTGGTGGGAGTGGATGTTTTGGTCTACAGCTCGGCGGTGACGGGCGAGAACACCGAGGTAGCCGAAGCGAGGCGCCGGAAAATACCTGTCATCAGGCGCGCGGAGATGCTGGCCGAGCTCATGCGCATGAAATATAGCATCGGCGTGGCGGGAACGCACGGAAAGACGACCACCACATCTTTTATCGCGGCTGCTCTCGCGGCCGGCGACCTCGATCCCACGGTCGTCGTCGGCGGCCGCATCAACGCTTTGGGGTCGAACGCGCGAATGGGGGAGGGAGAATATTTGGTGGCCGAGGCGGACGAGAGCGACGGCACGTTTCTCAAGCTCGCTCCCACGGTTGCGGTCGTTACGAACATTGATGAGGAACATTTGGATTTTTACGTCAATTACGACGCCATCAAAAGCGCGTTTCTGGAGTTCGTGAACAAAGTGCCGTTTTATGGTTTCTCTGTTTTGTGCCTGGATCATCCCGCGATTCAGGAGATCATCCCCCGTGTGGAAAAGCGGTTTTTCACCTATGGATTTGGTGTCCAGGCGGATTATGTGGGTGAGGAGTTTCGCTACGAAAATGGCGAAGCGGTTTTTGGTGTCAAAAGGCGTGGAGAGCGACTCGGCGAGATCCGCCTCCTCATGCCCGGTCGTCACAATGCGGACAACGCCCTGGCCGCCACCGCTGTCTCGCTGGAACTCGATCTCTCCTTCGGGGACGTTCAGAGGGGACTCCATGATTTCGACGGCATTGGCCGTCGTTTAGAACGTGTCGGAGACGCATCGGGCGTCACTGTTTTCGATGACTATGGGCACCATCCGGAGGAAATCAAAGTCACGCTTAGGGCCGTTCGGGAGGCATGGTTAGGGAATCGCCTAGTGGTAGTGTTTCAGCCGCATCGCTACACGAGAACGCATCACTTGGAAGAAGCCTTTCATACCGCTTTCTATGATGCCAACAGGGTGCTCATCGCGCCGGTATACGCCGCTGGCGAGGCTCCGATTCCGGGGGCGAGCGCGGAGAGGCTCGCCGAGGGAATCAGGGCACATGGCCACAGGAACTGCGACGCGACGGACAGTTTGGAGGATACCTTGCGTCGCTTGAGTGGGGAGACAAAGGCAGGAGACATCGTTCTCACGCTGGGCGCGGGCGACGTCTGGAAGGTGGGCTGGGGGTTGCTCGAAGAATTGAATCGACAGGAAGGCAGGGCCGAGGAAGCGTGATGGGTGTTGCGATGATGGGGGAGTCGGTGGTGCTTGAGATGGCGGAGAATCTGAAAAATCTCGATTGCGAGTTCATCTTCGACGAGAATCTGGCTGCATACAGCACGTTTCAGGTGGGAGGTCCCGCCGATGTCCTCGCGCTGCCCGCGACGGAAGATGAACTGGTGACGTTGGTCGAGAGATGCCGAAGCGAGGCGCTTTCGATCACGGTTTTGGGCGGCGGCGCCAACACCCTGGTACGCGATGGAGGAGTTCGTGGGGTGGTGGTCGCGTTTCCAAAAAAATTTCGGGGGATTGAAGTGGTGGAGGAGAGTCGGAAGCAGGTGTTGCTTGAGGCGCGGGCGGGAGAAAAGATTCCGGCGCTGGTTCGCTTAGCCGTGGAGCGAGGGTGGGCGGGGCTCGAGTGCCTGGCGGGAGTTCCGGGCACCGTGGGAGGCGCGCTATCCATGAACGCGGGCACCGCTGAATCTTATGTCCAGGACGCCGTGGAGAGCGTTCGCTGGATGCCTTTTAAAGCGCGCGCGCCCGAATGGTTGTCCGCGAAAAGTCTGCGCTTCTCCTACAGGCGCACCCATTTGCCTGAACCCGGCGTAATTTTGTCCGTCCGTTTTTCGCTTCGGCCTGCAAACGCCCACGAGTTGAGAAAGCAATTAAGACAAGACGCCGCTCAGAGGCGGGAGCGTCAACCTTGGGGAATGCCTTGCGCGGGTTCGATATTCCGAAACCCCGCCGGGGAGCGTGCGGGGGCGCTGATCGAGGCGGCCGGCCTCAAGGGAATGCGGGTTGGCGGGGCTCAGGTGAGTGAGACGCATGGAAACTTTGTGTTGAACGTCGGCGGCGCCACGGCGGCGGACGTGTTGGAGCTCATCAACGAAATCAGGCAAACGGTTTTGGAGAGCAGGGGCATTGAACTGTGTTTGGAGCTGAACGTGATCGGGGAGGAATTCGCGTGAGTTCCTTGTCGTCTATTTGGAGACGGAAGCCAAAGCGTCAAGAGGTTTGCTTGAATCTCGCTCAAGCGTCCTCAAGCGCCAGAGCCGCCAAGGAAAAGATTAGGAGAAACAAGGGCGCGAGAATCAACGGAAACTGGATACGGCCCGCGATTGGTTTTTTGGTTTTCGTAGAGGTGCTTCTCTTGGGCGGGCACGCGATTCGTTGGGCGAGGAGAAGCCGACATTTTGAGTTGAGCAAAGTGGTAATAGCGGGACATCAGGCGCTTCAGCCCGAAGACGTTGTAAGGCTCGCGGCGCTCGAGCCAGGATCGAATATATTCGACGCCGACTTAGAGGCCGTACGCATGCGCGTGACTTCTCATCCATGGGTGGAGCGCGCACATGTGCGCATGCGTCCGCCTCATTTCGTCCACATCGATATCATTGAGCGTAAGCCCGCCGCGTTGCTCTCGGGCTACCGACCCGTCGTCGTGGATGCGTATGGCGTCGTGCTCGGCAGGCCCATGATGCCCCTTGGAAAGTGTCTGCCCCTTATTGAGGGGTTCGCCTCAGGAGATTTGCGGCCCGGCGATTTGGTACGGAAGGCGGGTTTCGCGCGCTCCATGAAGGCGGCCTTTACGTTCCAGGACGTTCCTGTGATTCGTAGTGGGTGCGTTTCCGTCCGCAACGCCGGAGCGGGTCATCTTCGGCTTCGCGCTTTGGGAGGGAGGGTAGAGCTGATGGTGAGTGGGGAGAGAATGAAGGGGCAGGCCAGTCGGCTCCGGGCCATTGCGCGCGAGGTTCTCCGGCGTGAGCAATTCAGAATGGGCGGCCTCCGGCTTGATTTGAGATTTCCGGGCAGGGTTATCGTCCGGCCGTTCATAAAGGATGAAGGAGGCAGGGGATGAGTAAACAAAGCGACACGCTCGTGGGCTTGGACATCGGCACGTCGAAGATTTGCGTGGTTGTGGCCGACGTGAACGAAGATGGTTCTCTTGAAATCGTGGGCTTGGGGAAAACCGCCTCAAAGGGACTGAACCGAGGCTCAGTCGCGAATATCGATCAGACGGTGGACTCAATTCGAAAGGCGGTGGACGAAGCGGAGTTCATAAGCGGTGCGCCCATTCGTTCCGCTTTCGTCGGCATAGGAGGAGGGCACATCCGGAGTTTTAACACGAACGGCATCGTGGCGATTAAAAACAAGATTGTGGCGCAGGAGGATATCGATCGTGTCGTCGAACAGGCGCGCGCGGTCACCATGCCGACGGATCATGAAATCATCCATGTGCTCCCGCAAGAATATATCGTCGATGAACAAGAAGGCGTTACAGAGCCATCGGGAATGGCTGGCGTGCGCTTGGAATGCAAGGTTCATGTGGTGACGGGGGCGATTCCTGCGATTCAAAACATCACCCGCAGCGTCGAAGGGGCGGGCCTGCGTGTAGAGCGCCTGGTTCTTCAGCCTTTCGCCTCGTCGCTGGCCGCCTTGGGCGATGATGAGCGCGACCTCGGCGTGGTGCTCGTAGATATTGGAAGCGGCACGGCGGACGTTGCCGTTATCAGTGCGGGTACGGTGCGGTATTCGGCTGTCGTTCCCGTGGGCGGCAACCACATTACGAGGGATATCGCCATAGGTTTAAGGACGCCGGATTATCAGGCGGAGAGGATCAAGCAGGAATACGGCTGCGCCCTGGCCGCTCCCTTGTCTCACGAGGAGGAGATAGAGGTGCCCAGCGTGGGTGGTCGCCCGCCGCGCGTGCTGAGCCGGCAGATGCTTGCCGAGATTATTGAACCGCGCATGGAGGAGATTTTGACGCTCATTCGCCGTGAGATTCAAAAAAGCGGCATGGAGGATCTCCTGCCCGCCGGCGTCGTGCTCACGGGCGGGGCAAGCACCATCAAGGGAATTGAGGAGTTGGCCGAGGGCGTGCTTCAGCTGCCGGTGCGCGTTGGTGTTCCCGGCGGCGTTGGAGGGCTGGTGGATATGGTGAACGGCCCTATGTATTCCACCGGCGTGGGCCTTGTGACATACGCGATGAAGGTAGACCCTCAGCGGGGGTTGCGCGCCACTGGGGTCTCGAATGGCTCAATCCGCCAAACGACGGCGAGGATACGTAACGTCTTAGCGAGCGTGTTCAAGTGATTTTTGGAGACCCGGGGCACGTTTCCCGGGGATAAACGGGGGAGAGAAAATGGGTGACGTGCATTCAATGTTTGAGCTGGAGCAAGAAACGCCATGTAGCGCGAGAATCGCAGTCATCGGCGTAGGCGGCGGCGGCGGAAACGCCGTGGACACTATGATTGCGGCGGGTATGGAGAGCGTCCAGTTCGCGGCCGCCAACACGGACGCCCAGGTCTTGGAGCGCTCGCTAGCGCCTGAGAAAATTTACCTCGGTCGAGAGTTGACGAACGGACTGGGGGCCGGAGGAAATCCGGAGATTGGCCGAAAGGCTGCCTTGGAGGACGCTGAGAGCCTGTCTCAATTCTTGAACGAGCTGGAGATGGTGTTCGTCACCGCCGGCATGGGGGGGGGCACGGGAACGGGCGCCGCCCCTGTCATCGCACGTATGGCGAAAGAAGCAGGGGTGTTGACGGTGGGCGTCGTCACCAAGCCGTTCGAGTTTGAGGGGCCGCGCCGGATGAATCAGGCCAACGAGGGGATCGAAGAGTTGCGCGAGGGTGTGAACACGCTCATCACCATCCCCAACCAGCGGCTTTTGGGAATGGTCGAGCACTCAACGCCGATGACAGAGGCTTTCAAGAAGGCGAACAGCGTTTTGTTACAGGCGTGCAAGGGGATTGCCGACCTCATCACCACGCCTGGACTGATCAACCTCGACTTCGCCGACGTGCGCGCCATCATGCGGGATATGGGGGGCAAGGCGCTCATGGGCAGCGGCATCGGCCAAGGCGAGAATCGCGCCGTCATCGCCGCGCAAAACGCCGTTAACAGCCCACTGCTTGAGGAGGGGACTATCGAAGGCTCCCGAGGCGTTCTCATCAACATCACGGGCGGCCCGGAGCTTTCCCTTGTCGAGGTGAACGAGGCCTGCAAGCTCGTTCATGAAAAAGCGCATCCTGAAGCCAACATCATTTTTGGATCTGTGATTGACCCAGGGCTGAGTGGGGAGATTCGCGTGACCGTAATCGCCACGGGCTTCGGACGGGAATCGATTCGGGAGGTTCCCCAATTGCCGTCAGAAGCCACGGGCACAGAAGGCAAAAAACTCTCGATGCCGGCTTATATGCGCTTGAAAGGCGACAAGGGCAAATCTCCCACTGAATATGAATTGGAAGAAGACATAGATGTGCCGACTTTTCTGCGCAAGCAAGTCGATTAACCCCCGCAGCGTCGTTTGGCCGAGAGTACCTCTCTCATGCTTGACTACGCATTCCCCTTCATCACAACTGGGGGAGGATGAAACCTCCCCTAGTCCCTGCCATCTCTACTAAAAGGTCTTGCTCGCAGATGGATTTTATATCTCGGCTTTAGGGGTTGTATTTGTTTGCAAGGTTGATGTTGGAAGACGTTTCTGGCCTCCTCCATCGCAGGGTGCGCCCGCGTGTTTGCCCTGATGTGTGATTTCCGACCTTTGCGGGAATGAGATGGCGGGCTTTCCGCGCGTGCTTGGCCCTCCTCGCGCCAAGCACGGCTATTCCGAGCTGGCTGGCGGACTGTATGATGCGGCTATGCGATTTATGATTTATGAAGATTGGCTTCCCTGAAGGGCTTCGGCCTGTCTCTTTCCCTGGGTGCGAACGCGCGGGCCCATTTCCCCCTCTCCTCCTAATGGTGTTTTCTTGTGGCGTCGCCCACCTCTCTTTATAATGCTAGTCACGTAATGGTTTGATTCAGGCGTTTCCATGATTTCTCGCTCGCCAGGATGGGTTGCGGATGGGTTCTTTGAAGGGTCATGAATCTGGCGGCGTCGAATTCTTGAGGTCTCCTTTGTTGGAAAAGGCGGGGTTTTCGCGTCACGGATTCAGCACCCGAAGGGGAGGAGTGAGCGGGGAGCCTTTCTTTTCGCTGAATTTAGGGCGTGCAAGAGGCGAAGCCCCCCAGAACGTGGACGAAAACAGAAGACGTTTCTTTGAGGCCGCTGCGTTGCCGCCGGGACGTTTGGTGGAAATACGACAGGTGCACGGGAGTGCTGTTCTCGCGGCCGAGGATATTCCCCTTGGTGCACAGGCGCGCGGCGATGCCTTGATCACGAACGATGCGCGCCTGGGCGTAGCTGTCCAGACCGCGGATTGCGTGCCCGTCCTCATCGCCGACGCCCGTAGAATGGCCATCGCCGCCGTTCACGCGGGGCGCAAGGGAGTGGCCGACGGCGTCTTGCTAAAGACTATCGAGCGAATGAAGGAGAGATACGGCTGCGATCCTCATGATGTATGGGCCGCTCTTGGCCCCGCCATCTCGGGGTGTCGCTATGAGGTGGACGAAGAGTGCTTACGGCCGTTTCGCGCGCGTTATCGAAATTGGAGAGATTTCAGCGCGCCCCTGGGGCGAGGGAAATGGCTGCTGAATCTTCCCAGTGCGGCGCGGCGTCAATTGATGTTTGCGGGGGTTCCTGACAACCAGATTGGCGCGCCGGGGCCTTGCACGTTTTCTGATGCATCGCGGTTTTTCTCCTACCGACGTGACGGCCCGCCCACGGGGCGGTTGTTATCGGTAATGTGGGCGGCGTCATGAGGAATACGGTGAACGCAATCCAGTACAGATATGAGATGGTGAAGCAGCGCGTAGCGGATGCCACCGTCTCCTCGGGCCGAAGTCTAGCCGAAGTTCGGCTTCTGGCCGTGAGCAAGACGCAGCCGCCCGAGAAGATCGTCGAAGCCATCAAGGGAGGCGTTGATATTCTGGGGGAGAACCGGGTGCAAGAAGCCCGGCGGAAAAGGAATGAGATGGACCCGGAAATCGCGAGCAGGGTGAGGTGGCACCTCATCGGCTCCTTACAAAGGAACAAGGCGCGCGCCGTGCCTGGATTGTTTGAGGTGGTCGAGTCCCTTGATTCGCTCGCCCTCGCGCGGGAGTTGAACAAGCGTGTAGATGGATCGGGAAACTGCCCGCTGGAGGTGTTTATCCAGGTGAACACGGGCGGGGAAACCCAAAAGGGTGGGGTTTTGCCGGAGGACGCGATGGCACTGGTGCACGAGGCGTCTCGACTCGAGTGCCTGAGGTTGGTCGGTTTGATGTGCATTCCTCCTTTAGGCCGCACAGCGCAGGAGAGCCGCCCGCATTTCGCGTTGCTCAGAAAACTGAGGGATGAGGCACAGGAGAGGGGGTTTCTCCACGTCAAGGAGTTGTCCATGGGGATGTCGAATGACTTTGAAGTGGCGATAGCCGAAGGGGCGACGATCGTTCGCATTGGAACCGCTATTTTTGGACCCAGGCGGACGCGTCTGGGCGGGTTTGAATTGCGCGAGGAATCTCAGTAGGGTGGATTCGATTTGGCGTCCGACTTGACTTCGGGCGTGGGCGTGGAAGGGGTTTGAGAAATGGCGGACATCCTCGTAGTCGGCGGTGGGAACATGGGCGAGGCGCTCGTTCGGGGCATGGTGAATTCCGCTTATGCGAGCGTCGGCGGCATCACTATCGCGGAACCGCTGGCTGATCGCGCCAGATATCTCCGTGAAACTTCGGGTTTTCATGTGATACCCGATGCGGCGGAGGCGGCCTCGGAGGCGGGGAAGGTAGTCATCGCCGTGAAACCACAGGTTTTAAGAGGAGTTCTGGACGGGCTAAAAGACGCCCTGACGCACCGCCCGCTTTTGATTTCTATCGTCGCAGGTGCGTCCACGAGTCGTTTTGTCGAGATTTTGGGTGGTGAGGTGCGCATTGTCCGCGTCATGCCGAACACTCCCGCCCTCGTGGGGGAGGGCGTTGCGGGACTGTGCGCGAGCGGAGGCGCGTCGGAGTCGGATTTGTCCCAGGCCAAGAGGCTTTTGGAGTCTGTGGGCCGGGCGGTAGTTTTGCCTGAATCGTTGATGGACGCCGTGACGGGTTTGTCGGGCAGCGGCCCCGCCTATGTTTTTCAGTTTGTCGAGGCGTTGGCGGACGGAGGAGTGAGGGCGGGACTGCCGCGTGAGGAGGCGATGCTTCTGGCGACCCAGACCGTTTTGGGGTCCGCCAAAATGTTACTTGAGACGGGGGAGCACCCCGGCCGCCTGAAAGATATGGTTGCTTCGCCCGGAGGAACGACTATCGCCGGTCTGCACGCGCTGGAAACCGGGGGGCTACGCGCCGCCGTCATAAACGCGGTGCATGCCGCCGCGCGCAGGAGCGAGGAGCTGGGCGATGGCTGACTCATTCTTTAGAACCGGAGATTCCCCGTGTTTTTGATAGCGAATTTCATGCACGCGGTTGCCGTCATTCTCGGCTATGTGTTCACGATCTATATTTGGGTCATCATCATCCGAGCGCTTTTGTCATGGGTGAGTCCAGACCCTTACAATCCGATAGTTCAGGTATTGTATCGTTTGACGGAGCCGGTGCTGGAGCCCGTTCGGCGCCGGTTGCCGAACCCTATGGGCGTCGATCTAAGTCCGATCGTCGTAGTGTTGATCGTATTCTTTTTGCAAAACTTCCTGGTTCAAAGTATTTTCGATTTGGCTAGAATGTTGCGCTGATTTTCACCCGGGGAGCGAGTCGATGAAATTCACTGGCGAGGATGTTCGAGGCCGAGAATTCAAAGTCAAAATGAGGGGCTATAATCGGCTCGAAGTGGATGCGTTTTTATTCGCGCTCGCTGATTGGGTGGATCAGCTGAGTCGCAGGAACGAACAACTGGCCACACAGTGTAAGGATATGTCTGGGCAATATCAGCAGTTGAAAGAAGAGTATGGCGGTATGAAGAAAATCCTCGCCTCCGTGAACGAGATTCGAGAAGAGGCGGGGGCCAAAGCGGAGGCGATCGTCCGAGATGCGGAAGCCGACTCCGAACGGATACGCAGCGAGGCCGAATCTCAGGCGCGCGAGGTGCGCGTTGAGGCCGAAAGGGAATCCGAGCGCTTGCGCGATGAAGTGTCGAGCCTAAGGGAATTGAGGAATAATTTTCTACTCGAGCTCTCCCAGATGTTTCGTTCCCAAATTCGAATACTGGAGGCGGAAAGTAGCCGCATGGGGGTGGATCTCGCCAACCTTCTTGGCGAGGAAAGCGGGAACGTCATCAAATTGAATCAAAAAGCAGAGGGCGATGGGGCGTGATCACCTTCCGCCAAGAGGCGGACGGCGTCAGCTTTCAAGTGCGGGTACTCCCTCGGTCGTCCAGAATCCAAATCAGTGGAAGCCACGATGGCGCCTTGCGGGTGCGACTGACGGCGCCGCCCTGCTCTCCCGAAAGATGAAGGTTCCAAGGTGCTCCATACGAATTACGTCGGGTCTGGGTGCGTGCAGGAAGCGCGTCAAAATCATAGGCGTGGACGCTCAGGACGTGGAAAATATCTTGGGCGCCATGGAGTAGGGAATCATGCGCTTGTCAGAGGGCGCGCGCTTGAGAATATGGGATGAGCGGAAAAAAAGAGATTGAGGGAAATTTTCATACCGTCTCGTTTCTGGACGACGCGGTCGCATTTATCGATCAGAGAAAACTTCCTCAAGAAGAGACGTATGTCGAGTGTCGCACGGAGGATGAAGTGGCCGAGGCCATCTCCAGCATGGTGGTGCGCGGCGCGCCCGCCATCGGGGTGGCGGCGGGCTACGGCATGGCGCTGGCGGCTGCACGTCTCGCGCGTTTGGGTGCCGACGCGCAGCGCCAGGGACTTGAGCGGGCGGCGCGCGTGTTGGGTGCGGCACGCCCCACGGCGGTGAATCTGTTTTGGGCGATTGAAAAAATGAGCGCGCGCGCTCTAGAGAGTAGCCATTCTCCGGAGACGTTGGCTGAAGCTCTCCTCGCGCTGGCGAAGGAGATCCATGAGGAGGACGTGCGGATTTGCCGAAAAATAGGCGACCTAGGCGCAGCGTTGTTGCCGGAGCGGACCAGCCTCCTCACCCATTGTAACGCGGGCGCGCTGGCGACCGCCGGTTATGGCACGGCGGGCGGCGTGATTCGTAGCGGATTCAGGGACGGTAAGGTGCGGGAGGTTTTTGTAGATGAGACCAGGCCTTTTCTTCAGGGCGCGCGCCTCACGGCGTGGGAGTTGAGCCGGGACGGCATTCCCGTCGTTCTCATCACCGACGGCATGGCCGCGCATTGCATGCGTCTTGGCAAAGTCCGCGCTGTTCTCGTAGGGGCCGATCGCGTGGCTTCCAACGGGGATGTCGCCAATAAAATCGGCACGTATGGCCTCGCGGTTCTCGCCAGAGAGCATGGGCTGCCCTTTTACGTGGCGGCGCCCATGAGCACCATCGACGTGAACGCGAGGGGAGGCGCGGACATTCCTATAGAAGAGCGTCCGGAGGAGGAAGTGCGCTCGTTTGGCGGCAAATCTATCGCCCCAGCGGATGTGCGCGTCTTCAACCCTGCGTTCGATGTGACGCCCGCGCGTTTCGTGGACGCCCTGGTGACGGAAAAGGGGGTGGTCCGCCTCGCGGAAGGAGAGCCCCTCGCCTCGGTGATTGACTAGGCGGCTTCGGGTCCGATGTCTGATTTTCCCTAGGTTTCGGGTGGAATGCGAATGAGAGCGTTCCGTGTTGACTTAAAGCCTGGATGCGGGCTATAAACGCTCGCTCATTGAGCGTTTTTTCAAAGAGGTCCTTATAGCGGGGCTGTAGCGAAGCTGGTTATCGCGCTGGCCTGTCAAGCCAGAGATCGCGGGTTCGAGTCCCGTCAGCCCCGCCACTTCTCTCCCCACGCGGAAACCTTCACTTCTCCTGATTTGTCCCGTGAGATAGGGTCGTTCAAATTTTTGACTTCGCTTCCGAACAGGGCGGGCGTCTTGAAATTTGATTTCAGAAGATTTTGTGGTATAGTAAGCAAATAGAACATCAAACTTGCTTGTAGCCAGAAACGAATCTGGCTTATCGAGAGTTGCCGGTTTACGGCTTCTTAACGGCTCCCTGGGCCGCAAGGGGGTCTTCATTCACACCAAGGAGGAATAAGCATGAGAAGATTTGTTGGTTTCGCACTCTCTGCCGTGTTCGTAGCGGGTATGTTCGTGGTGGTTGCACCCGCTGATTCCGCGACGCTGCGCATCGGTGCGCATCGCGGTATGTGGGGTTCCTATGAAGTTGTCGCTGATCGCATGGGTTACTGGAAAGAAGAGGGACTGAAATACGAGCTCGGGTACTTCAAGCAGGGAAAATTGATGCGCAACGCCATCATCCAGAACAATCTGGATACCGGCACCACGGGTTTCTCGCCCTTCACCACGGCAATTTCCAAGGGTGCGCGCGTGACCGCCCTCGGCGTGACGGCCAACATCTGCGCCGCCGTCTCCATCGTCGTGCCCGTGAACTCCAAGGCGAAGAGCCTGAAAGATCTCAAAGGCTCGGTTTTCGCCAACAAGAAGGGCACGAGCACAGACTTCTCGTTTCAGTCCTACGTTCTTCCCTCGTATGGTTTGAAGAGTTCGGATTTCCCTCTTCTGAGCGTTCGCGCCACCGAGCGTGTTGCCGCGCTCATATCCGGCTCCGCCCAAGCAGCCCTGATAGGCGAGCCGCAGGCGGAGATCGCTCGTGAGCAGGGGCTGATTCGTTATCTGGAGGATCTTTGCAAATACGACAACACGAGCATGATGCACGTGGGGAACCCCCAGACGCTCAAGAAGCATCCCGACCTCTACCACAAATACTTTCGAGGCTGGCTAAAGGCGCATCGGTTGCTCAAAAACGATCCCGACACGTATGCCAAGGTCTATACCAAGGCTCTGAACGAAGTCGGCGACAAGGCCAAAGTGAGCACGACGCTCAAGGCGCTCAAAAAGCTGAAGACGGAGGTTTTTCTGACCGCCCGCGTGAAGAACTACTTGAACGACATGGGGGACAAGCAGATAAAGCTCGGCTGGATCAAGAGCCGTCCCGACTTCACGAAGAGTCCGTTTCTGGATGACTCTATTCTGCGTCGCGCCGCCAAAGAGATTGGTTTCTTCAACTAGGCGGACAAACTAGGCGGAACGTCATGAAGAAGCCCCTGGAGGGGGTCTCCTCTCCGGGGGTTTTTTCCATCCATAGGCACTTTTGGAGGGAAAATTCAGGTGTTTTTTGGGTATCTTTTGGATATCTGCAATCCGCTGATCCAAAGCGTGCCAAACACCCATCAGGAAAGGTCATAGATTTTTTCCTCTCGTGGATTTATCACCTCAAGTAACCCGTCTTTTTCCATCTTATATTTTTAATCGCTCACTACCCTCCTTCATGGCCTATACCACAGCCTGCCAGAATTGCTCCTTTTCCTCCGAGAAGCCTGCCATCCGTGCCGTGAGTTTCTACGCCGTCTGAGACACCCGGCCTCCGTCCATCACCTTTTGCGCGCGCGTGTTCCGCCGCTTCCACATCCCCCTAGTCGAATTCCGCGAGCGTCTCTTCGCACGGCAAAATCGACCGCCTCTCCCAGCGGAATATCGAGAATTTTAGAGTCAACCATCAGACGTCCGCCTTCTTGGCACGAAATTCGTCCAGAGACACTCGGTTTTTCTTTAATCTTGGGTGTTTTGAGGAAGTTAGGATTAGAACTCGTCGCCCCCTCGCGGCGTGGACCCTCGGGGGCATGATTTCCTCCAAGCGGGCTCTTTAGAGTAGGAGAACGTGGTCTTGCGCTTCATCTTCTCTTGAGGAACGCGCCTATTTTTTCGATGCCGACCTGGATGCTTGCAACGGAGTTGCAGTAGGAGAACCGAAGAAATCCCTCTCCCGCCGGGCCGAAGTCAGCTCCTGGTGCAACTGCCACGCCAGTGGCCTCCAGAATTTCTCTAGCCAATTCCAGGCTGCTCGCCCCATGGGCGCGCGCATCGGCAAAGGCGTAAAACGCGCCCTGTGGCTCATGAAGCGTCGCCAGACCGACCTCCTTGAGGAGCGCGAGGGTGATTTTACGCCTCTCGTCATAAATCCCGCGCATGCGCTCGGCTTCCGGCAGACCTTCTTTCAAGGCGGCGAGCGCGGCGTGCTGGACGAAAGAGTTGGGCGAGACGAAATAGTTCTGTTGCAATATCTCCAGGGGGCGGACGTATTCCAGAGGGACGATGAGATACCCGATGCGCCATCCCGTCATGGCGAAATATTTCGAGAAGCCGTTGATGACGAAGCAATTCTCCGTGAACTCCAGCGCAGTGTGCTCCTCCTCGCCATAGCTGAGGCCGTGATAGATCTCGTCTGACACAATAGATTTCCCCAGACTTGCGATGGCCGCCATCTCCCCATGAGACAACGACGCGCCCGTGGGGTTGGAGGGCGAGTTGACGAGGATGGCCCTGGTTCTTGAACTGATGAGGTCTCTGGCGACGCGCGCTTCCATCGAGAAGCCGGTTTCCGCGCGGGTGGACGCCAGCACGGGTTTTCCGCAGGCGGAGAGAATGAAGGCCGGATAACAGGCGTAGTAAGGGTCTGAGATGATTACCTCCTCGCCCTCATGGATGAGAACGGATAAGAGGAGCAACATACCTGCGCTCGTGCCGTTCGTCACCACCACGCGCTCCGGGGATATGGACGTCCCGTATTTTTGATAGTAGAAATCCGCGATCGCCTCACGCAGCTCAAGAATGCCCAGCGCCGCCGTATAGTGCGTGTGTCCAGCGCGAAGGGCGCGCTCGGCCGCGTGGATGATCACTTCGGGAGTGTCGAAGTCGGGCTCCCCAACTTCCAGATGGATCACCTCTCGGCCCTGGGCCTCCAACTGGTGGGCGCGCTTCATGATGTCCATCACGAAAAAGGGTTTGACACCCGATACGCGCGCGGGCGTAGAGGGTTTCGTCATTTTCACGTTCTCCAGGCGGCGAATGGTTCCCAGACGTTTGATCGTCCACGAGGCTAGTAGTAAAATGCTCCTCTTTCAAGACCTTATCAAGGTTTTTTACCAGACGGCGAGCGGGGGATTGGAGTGCGCTTCGTGCCGGTTCGCTCATTCCGAGCAGGACGCGAGATTCCTCGGGGAGGGGAAATTTCTTGACGAAGATTGATATCATCAACCTCGTGTCGGACGATACCGGCCTCAGCAAGGTGAAGGCGGAAGAGGCGGTCGAGATGATACTCCATACGATCAAGGAGTCGCTCCAAGACGGCGAATCCGTCATCCTGAGGCGCTTTGGCTCGTTCCAGGTGAGAGAGAAGAACGCACGCGTGGGGCGTAACCCGAAGACGGGTCGGGAGGCGCTCATTAGCGCGCGCAAGGTCGTGCGCTTCAAGGCGGGAAAACACTTCAAGGAGGCGGTGAACGGCGCCGAGGTGCGATTCCATTGAGCACTTGATCTCCCCGATATCGCCTATTCTATCAACATAGCGTCTCCGTAGCTGTAGAATCGATAGCCTTCCTCAATGGCCTGAGCGTAGGCGCGCAGAATCCTCTTCCGCCCCGCGAACGCCGCCGCGAGCATGAGCAGGGTCGAGCGCGGCAGGTGAAAGTTGGTCAGCATCATGTTTATCAGCCGAAAACGAAAACCCGGTGTGATGAACAAGCGCGTGGTGAACTCTCCCGCCTGTAAGGACCTCCCTCGCGCTCTCGCCTCCATCTGCGCGGACTCAAGTGCTCGCACCACCGTCGTTCCCACCGCCAGGATGCGGCCGCTGACCGCCTTGGTCTCCTGAATCGAGGCGACGGTTTCCTCGGACAGAATGTAGTTTTCCGGTTCCATCTCGTGTTCTTCGACGTTTTCCTCGCGAACTGGTCTGAACGTCGCCGCGCCCACGTGGAGGGTGAGTTTGGCGATGCGCGCGCCGGCGTCCGAGACTGCCTTCAGCATGTTTGCGCTGAAATGCAGGCCCGCCGTGGGGGCGGCAGCCGCTCCGGGGTTTCGGGCGAAAATGGTTTGATAGCGCTCTTTGTCGATCTCCTCCGCTCCCCTGTCCAGATACGGTGGAATTGGCATCTTGCCGAAGGATTCAAGCCATTCGGGCAGATCGGGAGAGGGGGAGAATTCGATCTCCCTCTCCTCTCCCGGTGGTCCGAGAACCGCGCGATGCGCCGCGTCGAACACAATGCTCTCGCCCTCCTTGAGAGGGCGAGATGCGCGCGTCAAAGCGCGAAATCTGGACGGGGAGAGTTGCGCGAGGAGCAGGACCTCCACCCGCCCACCGCTTTGGCGCTTCCCATGAAGTCTCCATGGATTGACTTTCGCGTCGTTCAGGACGAGGAGATCGCGGGGGGCCAGATAGCGTGGAAGGTCGGCGACTTTGTGATGCCTGACCCCCTCATCCCGCCTAGGGAGATAAAGGAGCCTGGCGTCCTCTCGGCTCGGCGGGGGATATTGGGCAATGAGACGCCGGGGGAGGTGGTAGTCGAAATCATCCAATTTCATGTGTCTCACCACCGTAATCACTCGAAGCGGAAGGCGTCTGGGGCGGGAGGTATCCATCCGCTTCGTCGGCGCGAGGCGGGGGGAGGGCATTTTGTGCCCTCTCTTTTTTCTCTGGATGCAGGAGTTTCCAGATCGCCTGCCGCATGATTCCCCGCATCACCCGCACCTCTCTCTCGTCCGGGCCCAGCCTGTCGAGCATTCTCCGAAACGTCCGAGCCACACGATCCGGATCGTTGTGGGGGACGAAGCCTATCCGCGTCATGGATTCGAGCAGATGATCCACGAGCCCTTCGATTTCCTCGCGCGAGGCGGCCGCGTCCGCGCGTCTCGATCCCTCGCTCGCTTCTTGAGAGTGAAGGTTCGCCTGGTTTGCACTGAAAAGCTCCCAAAGAACGATTAAAACGGCTTGAGAGAGATTGAACGATTCCCCATCGGGTAGGGCCGGAATGAACAGTCTCTCCTGGCACAAACTCAACTCCTCGGTGAACAAGCCCTTATTCTCCTGTCCGAAGACCAGACCCACCCTTGTGGCGGACGCACGCCTCAGAAGAGCGTCTGCATCCTCGCGCGGGCGCATGGTGGGCTGCCGCTTTCTGCCCAATCGTCTTGACGTGCCCACCAGCCAGCCGCAATCGCGAGACGCCTCGCGCAGGCTGGCGAAATGCCGCGCTCGCGCCAGCAGGGGCTGCGCGCTCATGGCCATCGCGCGGGCGTCCACGCTTTTGATGTCGCACCGGGGCGAGACGATGCGCAAGGTTGATACCCCGAAGTGCGACATGGCGCGTGCGACGGCGCCCACGTTGCGCGCACCCTGTGGGCGCACGAGGATGACGACGAAATCGACGTTTTTGTCCAGGGAAACCAGCGCGTCCATAAGATTAAAATCAATAGGTCCTGAAAACGGGAGTCTCGCCGCTCTCTCGCGGAGGATGCGTTCTTGGCACCGCCAGGCGCTAGCGTACCTCTTCCCTCTCATAGCACGAAGGGGAGTGGTTGTCATAAGCGAATCGGACGTTACGCCCCCGTTTTCTTGGCGCGGATTTTCTCGTCAAGGAAAAGGACGAAATATCTTTCTCGGAAGGAGGGACGCTTCCAAAAGGGGGGAGCGCGGTGTCATGTCCTTCATTTTAGCGTAATATGCGAACACTATGGATTCTGCTGACATGACGCGAACATTCGAGCGTGGCAACCTGCACGATTTGGCCGCTTTGCTGGTTACGCCCGCCCGCTCGGGCGTATTGCTCACGCGGGTGCGCATTCGCGGCTTGGCGGGGGAGATGGGCTTGCGCGCGGGCGTTCAGAGCCGAGCCAGAATGCTGGAGAATCTTTTTCGGGAGGCGGGCGCGGAGGGGCGGATAGGAGAGCTACTCGGGCGGATAGATGAAATCGCGAAGCGCAGCCTCGCCGACTATCGAGCGTGGGCGCGCGCGTGTCCGCCTTCTAGGGGCGCGTGGCGCGATTGGGCGCGCAAGGCACGCAGGCTCAGGCGCCACCTCGCGCAAGCCCAGAAGTGGTCGCGCGCCATCATGCGCGAGGAGTTTTCAGGGGCGGCGCATGAGTCTGTCGCGGGCGCGAAGGGAGAAAAGCCGGATGGGGGATGACGGGGAGGCGCAAGCGCCGTCCACCCCCGGCCTAAAGCGCGCTGGCGACGTATTTTCTGTCCGAGAAGGCGAATTCGCGTATCCATCTGGTGAGTTCTCGATACAGGCGCGTTTGTGCGTCCTCCTCCGCGCTTGACGTATAAATGGGAATCCATCGCATGAGGTGCTCGTCCATGAACCGCGCGCTCAGGGAGAGTTTCTCCCGCGCGAGATCGGGCCGACCCTGGCTCCAGGCATCGGCCTCCTCAGCGGCGAGTTGGGCGAGGAATTCGAGCTCCACACTCAAATGGTCCATTGCTAGGACGCTCGGGTGCGCCAGGCCCCCGCTTCCGCGCCCGGGGTTGTAGCCGCACGCCCGATAGAAGTCGGCGACCGCATCGGCCGCCTTCGAGTTCAGATGCCCGCTTTCGTCCACTAGGGCGGCTTCGTAGGGAGGGGAGGAGAGGAGAAATAGCTCCGTGAAATCCACCCTGAGCTTTCTGAGGGATTCTTCGGTATTGGCGAATTTTTCGGGAAACAGAAACGGATAGTTTTCTTGCAAGAATCCGGCGAGTTCGGCGTCCATCGGTTCGAGCATCGCCTGTGCCTGCACCCGGTAGAGCTGGGCGCGAAGCCTTGCGCGTTCGGCGTATTCGGCGTTTGACGCGTGGCGCTTTCGGGAGAGACTCATTCTGGAATGGTGTAGGCCTCGACCTGGGGTTTGTTCGGTCTCGCGAACCACAGCGGGCGTCGGAGCCCCTCGGGCCCGGGGGCGGGCTTCGTCATCTCGAGCCATTTCTTATAGTGTGCAAAGCTTTTTTTTGTGTCCACACTGATGTCCCCGTAGCGATCCGAGTCTCCCGCCTTCGTGACTCTTACCTTCTGGTGCCAGCAGTGCATTCCGCTCACCGGGTCGGGATTGACGGGGAAGGTGAGGTTTTGGTTCACGCCCACCTCGCGCCACCAGATGCGCTCCGTATCGGGATCATCACTGCTGAAGGGCTGGACGCCGTGAACTTGGCGCATGGCGTATTCCCCCTCGCCCTTCTCTTCCAGGCGGACGACGGCCGAGGCGATTTTAGGCGCGCCTTGCTCCTCACTCAGGCGCCAGCGCCCGAGGTGATGTGCCATGGCGACGATACCAGGCCGTAAGCCCTCCGTCACCCAACATCTTGTGACGAAACGCCCTATCTCGGTCTCTACCCTTGCGAGGTCACCCGTGCGCAGCCCGAGGCGCCTGGCGTCGTCGGTGTGCACCCAAAGGGGGTTGTTGTGGGTGATTTCATAAAGCCACTTCACCGCCGAGCGCGTGTGGATGAGGGTGGCTAGGCGATAGTTCGGTAGCAGGTCGAATTCGTTGTTCTCCTTTGCCATGTCGCGCCAATAGACGTGGGTTTTCATGTATTTGGGTATCGTCTCGTCGCCCCAGTTCCAGTCCGCCATGGTCGGGCTGTAGAATTCGAGTTTCTTTGAGGGGGTGGCGAAGCCGACCCGTGGCCGGCCACGGCTCATGTTGCCGATGACGGTGCCGTCCTTTCGGATGGATCCTGCGGCGTCCACTTCGGCGTCGCGCATCGTCTCATCGGAGAGCTCCTCCATGTGCGGCTCATATATGTTCTCCTGCACCGTGAATACGCCGTATTTCCGCATGTATTCCAGAGGCGCCAGCCCTTCCTTTCGCGCGGCTTCTGGAAGCCCCGGAACGCCGTTCTCGAACATCCACTGATAGTATTCGTTCACTGTGATTTTCTCGCCCGGCCTGTAGGGGCTCTCGAAATACCGCCTGATGCCGAGGGCGCCGTCTGGGTCTATCCGCCAGGAGAGTTCAATGTGGAGTTCGTCCTCCTCCCACACTTCCCCCGGATTCGCCTCGCGCGAATTTTCAAACGTTTCGCCCATCTTCTCGCGCAGCACTCTCAGGACGGGCTGGCGAAAACCCACCCATTTCGTGGGATGCGTCTCCTGGCTTTGGTTGTCGTGTCGCTCCGTCGCGTTGCCCATAGGCAGAATGTAGTCGGCAAACCACGCCGTCTCGCTCCAGGTGGGGGTGAGCGCCACGTGACAGCCTATTTGCTCGTGGTTCTTCAGCATGTCTACCCACATGAAGCCGTCTGGATTCGTCCACACCGGGTTATAGGCCCGCGTAAAATAGACGTCGACGCTGTGCCCCTTGTCCTTGATGAGATGGGGCATCAAGAAACTCATCTCGAAGAAGGCGAGGGGGTATTCCCTCGGAAAGAGGAGCTCGTTCCACTCCTTGGGCCCTGGAGCGGGGTTGGGGTGCTGGGGCACGAATTTGTGCGCGCTCGCCAGATGCGTGCCGCCCACGGCACCCACGGCGCCCGTCAGCGACGGCAGGAAGTGCAGACAGCGCGCCACCTGCCAGCCGTGGAGATTTCCGGTGGCGGCCGCGCGCCAGACATGGACGCAAAGACGGCTTCCGGCGCGGGCGACGACCTGCGCGACTTCCGCGATGAGGTCGGCGGAAACGCCCGTCTCCTCCGCCGCGTACGCGAATGTGAACTCCGCGTATTCTTCCTTCAGGCTAGCGATGAAATTGTCAAAACGCGCCTCCTCGCCCGGATGAGCGGCCTCCATGTATTCTGCCCAGTTCATCCATTCGCTGACGAACTGCGCGTCAAACTGCCCGGTGTCCAGCAGGTAGCGCGCGATGGCGAGCAGAATTGCGCTCTCCGTTCCACTGTAGGCAGGCAGCCAGTAGTCTGCTTTCGCCGCCGTGTTGGAGAGTCTGGGATCTATCACGATGAGCTTCGCCCCGCTCGTCTGCGCCTCAATGATCCGCTGGGCGGATGGATTGTAGTAATGGCCCGTGTCCAGGTGGCTGCTGATCAGCAAGATGGCGTCGGCGTTGGTGAAGTCGGGCGAAGGTCTGTCCGATCCGTTCCACAGGAACTGTCCGATGCGGGCGGATGAGCTGCAAACGTTGGTGTGGCTGTTGTGGCCGTCCACGCCCCAGCCGGCGAGGGTCCGGAACATGTAGCCGTCCTCGCCCGGCCGCCCCACGTGATAGATGACGCCGTTGCGCCGCCCTGCCTGAATGGCCTTCCGAATACGTTCGGCGATGTCGTCGAGCGCCTCATCCCAGCTCACGCGCTCCCATTTGCCCTCGCCGCGCTCGCCCACACGCTTGAGGGGATGGAAGATGCGGTCGGGGTCATATACCTGGTTGAGCGTCACCCATCCCTTCGCGCAGTTGCGCCCGCGCGAGGCGGGGTGGAGTGGGTTTCCCTCGATTTTCCTGATCTTCATGTCGTCCTTGTCAACGTAGGCTAAAAGCCCGCAACCCGCCTCGCAGTTGAAGCAAAGGGTAGGAACCAGGGCGTAGTTTCTCGCTACTTTCTGCGGCCATTTCGCGCTCTCGTATTCCGTCCAGTCGTCCCACTTTTCCGGACTCGGGTAGGAGGCGAGCGCCCCGTCCATGTTCGTATAGTTCAGCTGGCCCGCAGGGGCCGCCGGCGGCGCCTTGGCCAGAAGGTCGGGACGACCTAGGGAGGCGACGTCGCGCGCCCCCTTGCCGACCTGGAGGTGGGTTATGCTCATACGCTTGAAACTCCTGAATTACGAAAGAGGGACGGCCTGTCCGGCCTTGACCCATATTTTGTCCCAAAGGCAGGCGCCCGTCATGGCTATGACGCCGGCCAGCATCGCGCTGTATCCTCCAAAGCCCCACACCCAAAGAACGAAGAGAGGAATGAGACATCCTACGACGATCGCCCCGCCCCAGAAATCGTTCTTGAAAGCACCGCTTGTCAGCAGGTGAATCGCCCGTTCATGCGCGACCGATCCGAAACGATGCGCCAAGGTCGAGAACGCGAGAATGAGCAGGTGCAGAAAAATGAGTATGACGAGCAGCGCGCCCAGAATGTCCAGAACCGCTTCCTGCTCTTCAATGGGAAAGAGCGTTGCGAAAAGGAGCATGACGGCGACGCCTTTGAGGCCCGACTGCACGCCGATGTCGAGAGTGTTCTCGCTCCCTTTCCACAGGTCGCGCGCCGACGCCTGGGCGAAGAAAAAGCCGGTGTAGAGCGACGCGAGCGCGCCCGTGACGATGGTGGGCCACAGGATGACGTCCATGAAGCCCGTCGTGCCCACCATCGCGCCTACTACCCAGAGAAAGGTGAGGAGTCCGTCCAGGGCGATGAACCATGTCCCCCACGCCATCCAGCTGCCCCAGTTCGAGCGGAGCATGATGTAGTAGAATCGCTCGGGCCGCTTCAGGTCGGTGATGAGAAGTCCCCCCGTGATGGCCAGGAGTATTCCGCTCAGGGCGGGCATCCAGAAGGAGATCAGCCAGCTTTTGAAGCCGAACGCCCAGAGAAAGAGGCTGATGAGCAAGAGGCCCGTGCTCACTCCCTTGGTCATCAGGTAGGTGATGATTTTCGAGTCCCAGGGAATCTCGTGGAAAGTGTCGTATACGGTGCGGCTCTCCCCCGGTTTGTTCTCCCACTCAGGCACGACGTCCTCTTTCGTCACGTCCATCTCGCCTTGTTTGTAGATGCCCGACTGCCCCGCCTCTGTGGGGTCCAGAAGCTGGCGGCTACCCTCCAGATAATAGATGTTGGGCGAGGTGTTGTATTCAGGCTTTCGCACGTGGAAGGGGTGTTGGGTGGTGAGTCGGATAATTTTGGAGTTCGCATCCTCGATGTCGCCGAACACGCGGCACTGTGTGGGGCAGACCACTACGCAGGCGGGCTCGAGTCCTACTTCAAGGCGATTCGCGCAGAAATTGCACTTCTCGGCGGTCATCGTGTTGGGGTCGATGAAGAGCTGATCGTAGGGGCAGGCCGCGATGCAGGATTTGCACCCGATGCACCAGTCCGCGTCGAGGTCCACGATGCCGTCGCTGCGCCTGAAAAGCGCCTTCGTCGGGCAAATGTTCTGGCACGGGGCGTCGTCGCACTGGTTGCACAGGACGGGCAGAAATTCTCGCTTCGTGTTTGGAAAGGCGCCTTTCTCCACTTCTTTCACCCAGCATCGCCAAACGCCGATGGGGATGTCGTGTTCCGATTTGCACGCGATTGTGCAAGCATGGCATCCGATGCAGGATTCGAGGTCAATTGCCATGGCGTATTTGGGCATGAAAAATCCTCAACTGTGATGAAGCGTGTCTCTCATAGGGTGATTTTAACAGTTCATTACTATCGCTTTGCGGCGCGCGTGTCAATTCAGGCGGGGCGCCTTGGGTTTTCACGTTCTCGCGTGGTCCGAACGTTTCAGGAAGCCGGAGGAGAGGTGAGGGTTGGCGAAGCCTAAGAAAATGGGACTCGCGCGCCTGGCGCAGAGCCTCACGCTCATGCGTATGCTAGCGACTCCTGCGTTCTTGTGGGTTTTTCTTCGCCTCGAGTTCTCTCCTGATCTCGCGTGGCGCATTGCGCTTCTAGCCATTTACGCAGGCGCCGTCCTGAGTGACCTTCTAGATGGGCCGCTGGCGCGGCGTGCCAGCACTAGAAGCTACTTCTGGGGGCAGATGGATGTGCTCGCCGACGTCGCCTTCAACGGGGCCGTTCTCTCCGCCGCCGTTTGGGTGGGGCGCGTTGGATTCTGGGTGCCCTTGAGCTTGGCGGCCCTGGGTGCGAACTTCTTGTGGCGCTGTCGGCGCTACGCGGGGCGCTCGGGCGATTCGTTGCCCGAGGACAGCGCGGGCAAGTGGGCGGGCGTTTTTTTTTACGTTCTGGTGGGCGCAGTCGTTCTTGATGCGAGCTTTCCCGCCGCCTGGCTGAGCGTCGTCGTCTACTGGTTGAGCCGCGTCGCTTTTCTCTACGCCCTGTGGCTGCTTTTTAGAGACTGGTTCCCTCCTCGCCGCCGCTTCGGCTAGCGCGTTGGCGACCGAACAAATCCGCATACGCCTTTGGCATGAACAACACGCCAATCGTTCCGTTCGCCAACATGAAGGTCAAATGGGAGACGAGGCTGTAGGCGAGCAGATCCGCTTCTTGGGCATAGTCCTTAAAAAAGAATATCCAAGCGGCCTGGGAGGTGCCTAGGTGCGCCACCGTCACCGGGAGGGCGCCTATCATGAAAACGAGGGGAAGAAACGTTAGAAGCTGCAGCGACGGTATGTTTACTCCGAAGAGCGTCAGAGCGTATTTGTGCACGAGAAGGGAGAGCAGAAAAACGGCGCCTTTCAGCGCGAGGATCAAAAGACCGTCTTTTAGGCGGATGGTCTTGAACGTGCCGAGCAGGGTGTGGTTTCCGATCTTTTTGCCGATGGCGCCCAGCCCGCCGCGCGCCGCCCGGGTGATGAGAATCCAGAAACAGCCAAGCCCTAGTGGCAGAATGACGAGGACGGGAGGCGCGCCTCCCGGAAAGGCGATGGCGCCGATGGTGGAGAACGAGACGAGGTTCGTGACTTCCAGGAGAATGAGGGTGGCGACCGTGCCGGTGATCTCGGCGAGCGGGGTTTGAAACCTTCGATGGAAATACAGGGCGAGCGCCACTTGGGCCAACTGGGTGTTAATGATGGAGACGACGTAGGTGACGGCGCGCACAGGCAGCAGCGTCCGAAAAGTGAGCGGGCCGTGGAACCACCGAACCATCTTGCTCAGGACGAACGTGTCCATCAGAAAAAAACAGATCGAGAAAGACGCCATCACCGCGAGGAAGGGGAGGAGCCTCGCCTTCGAGATGGCGAGGGCGAACTCGTGGAAGGGGATGCGCCAGAAGATGACGAAGAATATCCCGATGGTCAAAACGACCGGGATGATTCGCCTTGTCTTGCTTTGCCGATGCGTGACCTGGTTTTTCTCCAAAGCGGGTCTCCCCTTCATCCGTGATGCGGCAGCGAGAGGCGCAGCGCCTCCTCAATGCCGGTGCGCGGAATAGACATGACGCTTCTCGCTTCATCGTCGTGGAGATGCTCGTAGAAAACGACGTCGAACGCGGCGCGTCCCAGAGGGGAGGAGGGAGGAGAGAGCCAGCCGAGGAAGGTGGATACGGCCCGACCCAGACCTCTGGGAATCGTCAGGATTCTGGGCCGCTTTCCGAGTTGGCCTCCGGCGCGCCTTAGGAGTTCGGAATAGGGGAGGGTGTCCGGCCCGGTGAGGTTCATGGTTCTCAGCGGCGTATCGGGATGAAGGAGAGCCCATTCTATCGCGCACAGGACGTCGCCCTCGTATATCGGCTGAACGCAAACCGCTCCCCCTCCCACAAGGGGGATGACTGCGGAGCGCAGCATTTTTTTCATCTGGTTGATTGCTGGAGCGTCGGGCCCCAGTATCATGGGAACGCGCAGGATGGCCCCGCATGGAAAATTCTTTCGAATCACTTCCTCCGCCTGTCCTTTCGTTTGCAAATACGTGTTTTTTGACTTGGGGTCGGCGTCCGGAAAGCTCAAATACACGAACGACCTGGCACCGCCGGCGCGACTCGCCTCCACGACGTTTTTTGTGGTGAGCAGGTTGGCCTGAACGAGCGAGTCGCCGGCCCTCGGAACCAGAGAACCCGCCAGGTGCGCCACGCGGTCCACGCCGTTTAGGGCGCCTGCGAGGCTTTTGGGGTCGGCGTAGTTCACCTCGATTATCTCGGCGTGGGTGCTGCGCAGGCTCTCGCCTCGCGCGATGTCGCGCACGAGCGCCCTAACGCGCGCGTGCGCAAGGGGCGAGTCCGCGCCGAGACGTTCAAGGAGTGCTTTGCCGACGGCGCCGTTCGCACCAGTGATGGCGATGTCGATGGTCTTCTCCCCTGAGGCCACAAGCCGAGGGAAAAACCGCCCTGGGTCCGGAGCCTCGTTTCTAGCGCTCCTAGGCTACGCCGTGAGCAGCCTGTGGGTCGGCGCCGTCATCTTCTCAATGGGCAGCCCGTGCGTGCAGGCTCCGGCGCAGGTTTGGTGGGTGCAGGCGAGGCACGCGGACGCGCCCTCGCCCAAAAGCGCGTACTCCGCTCTGGCGAGTCGCATGTCCCCATAGTCCTTCGCGTACATGCGGGTGCGGAGCACGTCCGCGATGGGCACGCTTTGCGGGCAGGCACCCTCGCAGTCGTTGCACGCGTGGCGGCAATAGGACGCCCCGTTGAGGCGCGCGTATTTCTGGAGAATCGGCAGTTCGCGGCGCGATATCTTCTTCCAGCCCGAGGCGCCCAGAAATTCCGTGATCCGCTCCTTGCTCGTCATCGAAATGACGAGGGAGTCCACGTTCGGGTTCGAAAGCACCCAGCGGAAGGCGGCCTGCGAATACGTAGCACCCCCCCGCTCGTAGGGCCGCATGTCGTTGAGGCGCGCGCCCATGAGCGTCTTCATGGCGATGACGCCGATGCCCCTGGCCTTCGCCCTCTCCAGGGTTTGGGGTAGTTTCGGAAAGCGGGCGATGAAGTCGAACCCGCGCGTGAACTTCTGGTAGAAGGCCGGGTCCTGCCCGAAGTTGTACGCCACTAAGAACACATCCACGGAGTTCTGCTCGACGCAGTAGTCGAGGCATTCGATCAAGTTGCCCGCGTGACCCGACATGCCGGAGTACCTGATCTTTCCTTGTTCCTTGGCGCGCGCGACGAACTCGCCCCACTCTGGGTTTTTCATCCGGTTCACGTCGTTCACCGCGTGGTTGAAATAGACGTCCACGTAATCCGTCTGAAGCCTTCGAAGACTTGCCTCAAGGGAACGCATCATCGACTCCTTCTCGTCCCTGGAGCCGGCGTGCGTCTTCGAGATGATATAGACTTCCCCGCGTCTTCCCTTGAGCGCGTTGCCGATGGTGGTCTCGGATTCTCCGCCTGTGTAGCTCTCCGCCGTGTCGAAGTAGTTGATCCCCGCGTCAAGAGCGTAGCGAACGAGGTCTTCCTCGCCAGCCCCCAGCCGGCTGCTGCCGAATGAAACGTCCGACATCTTGATGTCCGTCTTCCCCAGCGAGACGTAGCGGTGCACCCGATTTTGCGCGGCCTCCGCATTCGGAATGGCGCGCGCCAGCGGCAGAAAACCCGCGCTCAAGCCGGCGAAAGCGCTTTTTCTCAGAAAATCGCGTCTCGGCAATAGTCTCGAATTCTCTGTCATCGTCTTTCCCTCCGGCAAAGGCGGTGCATCTCCCCATTGCACCCCATTTTTGCGTCCGGGTCAATTTGCAAAATTTCCTCCCCGTGTTCGCCTCCTCTCACGCCGATTCGGCAGATGCGAGGCTCTGGCGAGGGGTGGGGGTGAAGCAGGCGGAGATCGGGGCGACGACAGGCGTAGCGGTTGCCTATTCGCTATCAGGAGGAATCTTGGCGGTTTCATAGGGTGCTTTGCGGTTGGTGCCGCCGGCGAGCGGAAATCCGACGCGCGCCCATCCCGCTTCCTCCGGGAGGGCGGTGCTCGTCCGAGGCGGTCGTGAAGCGCGCACATCGGGTTATGCGTCGATCACCCGAAAGCTTCTGTCCTGCGGAATGAGCTTCTTCCAGCCGTTTTCTTTCACGATCAAGGAGTATTCGATCTGGTAGCCCCCGTAGCCGAAGGCGCCCACAGGCGCCTCAACGTTGATCACCGAATTGACGGGCAGGGGCAGCTCGGAAGATTTTGGCAGGAAGGGCTGATCGATTTTGGATTCACTCCCCAGAATAAAGGGGAACTCTCGCGCCTCAAGGCCAATCGTGTGGCCGGCGAAGGGGGCGTCGAACGCGGGGAAGCGAGCTTGGACGCCGCGTAGGAGCGCTTGGTATATCTGGCTGCCCGTGCAACCCGCCTTGATCACCTCCAGACATTCATGGAACCCTTCCTCGATGCCCTTCCACTCGCGCTGCGTTCGTGTGCTCGGCTCACCGATAGAGCCGCAGCTTCCTGTGTCGGCGTTGTAGTTTTGATAGAAAAGACCGGCGTCGAACATGAAGTGATCGCCCTTTTGAAGTTTTCTCTCGGTGGGCGGAAAGATGAAGACGCTCCTCGGGCCGCCGTTGAAGTGAAACCAGTGCCACATGCCGCCCGGTCGGGCCACCGCCTGACGCCAGACTTCCGCCGCTTCGCGTTCGCTGACGCCCTCGCGCGCGAAGTCGAACACCTCGGAGATGGCGTCCTCGTTTATCTGGGCGGCTTGGCGCAGGCGGTCGAGTTCGTCCACCGTCTTGACGAGCCGGGTCATCAGGAAGAGTCCCGATCCGGGGATGAATTCACAACCGGGGAGCCTCTCCTTCAAGGCGGCGAACAGGCTGTCCGGGCAGCCCTCCTCGTCCAGGGCGATTCTTCCGGACGTGATCCCCCGGTGTTTGAGAGCGGCGAGGAGGCCGTCGATAAGGGTGGGATGCTTGCCCCCGCTCTCGTGAAGCGTTAGGTAGCGCTCCATCTCCTCGTCGTGGGGCGCGTATCCTTCAGGTTCGATGTGATACGCTTGTCCTCCCCAGACGTAGACGTTCTCCGCGAACCCACCATAGGCGGCGTAGTAGGTGTTGTCCGCGCGGTTCATGACGAGATCGGTTCCGGCGTCCGGATCGTTCGTGAGCAGGGAATAGCTTCTCCGCGCCCGATAGACCCTTTGTGCCCAGCCAATGTGGCCCGTCAGATAGGTGACATTCTCCATCGTGGTGCCAATCATGGCCCTAACCTCGTGCTCCCTCATCAATTCCAGCGCGCGCTGCTTGTTGTAGAGCATGTTTTCTTCTCCTGGAGAAAATGTTCGGCCCCGTGGAACGCATCGCAAAGCATCGCGGGAAAATGTGTATCACAATCTGTTCGCTTCACGCCAGAAGGCGCACCTTGGCGCACGAGAGCCAGGGCGCGGCGGGGTCGATGCGTCTCGCATTCCGGAAATTTTCCGCTTCGGGCGGAAAGCACTCACTCGAAAAACCTCTTAAAACGGAAGGGACGAGCTCTCGTGGAGGCGGTTTCCGCGTCCGCCTCTGTGGGGAGCGTCTGCATGGACGATGAAGTTCCGCCCCTGCGGTCCGGCGGGCGCGCCTCGCCCTCAAAGCCTTGAACGAGAAAGCGCCGGTGTGTTTAGATAAGGTTGCACGCGCGGTTCGTCATTTTGAGGGAGGGTTGGAGCGTGAAATTGGATCGCCCGGATGCGGAGGCGCTTTTGTTCGAGTGGACCGAAGGCCCTGGCTTGCGAGCCCACGCCCGGTCGGTGGAGGCTGCCCTGCGCGCCTACGCGCGGAGGTTCGGGGAGGACGAGGCGCTTTGGGGCATCACCGGTCTGCTGCACGACATGGACTATGAAAAGTATCCTTCGCCGCAGGAGCATCCGAGAATCGGCTGCGGGGTGCTGCGTGAGAAGAGCTATCCGGAGGAGATGATTCAGGCCATTCTGGGACACGCGGAATACCTGGGGGTGCCCAGGGAGACGCGCCTCGCCCGGGCGCTTTTCGCAGTGGACGAACTGGTGGGACTCATCACTGCCGTCGCGCTGGTGAATCCGGCGAAGGACGTTCGCCAGGTGAAGCCGAGGAGTGTGCGAAAGAAATGGAAGGACAAGGCGTTCGCCAGGGGCGTCAATCGCCAGGACGTGGAGCGGGGCGCCTCCGAATTGGGGGTGCCTCTGGAAGATCACGTCGCTTTCACGCTGGAGGCCATGAAGGGAGTCGCGGCGGATTTGGGCCTGGATGGTTCGCTCGCGCGTTGACGCCTTCATTTTATTGTAAAAAACTTTACGTTTTGCGTTGACGCAGTGGATGGATTTGCGCATAATTCGCCGTCGATTGATCGTTCGATGAAACGCCATTGGGATTTGCAATGGGAATTATCGAAAAAGACCGGGCAAGATACGATACCTCGCGGTGTGGAACACCCTCCACGGATTCTCCAACGTCCAGTCAATCCAACTGAAGGACATTGAAAACGATGGCTGAGTCTGCAAGTAGTAGCGGGGCGGAAAAGCAGCTTGTCGAACTCCAAACAGTGGCGATTCGCTTCGCCGGCGACTCCGGCGACGGGATGCAGCTCACGGGAGATAGGTTCACGAACGCGGCGGCGATCGCCGGGAACGACCTGAGCACGTTTCCGGATTTTCCGGCTGAGATTCGCGCTCCGATAGGCACTCTCGCCGGCGTGAGCGGCTTCCAGATCAATTTCTCCAGCAAGGACATCCACACCCCCGGCGACACCGTGGACGTCCTTGTGGCGATGAACCCCGCCGCGCTCAAGACTAGCATCGCCGATCTCAAAAGCGGCGGAATCGTCATCGTCAACGTGGACAACTTTGGCCAGAAGAATCTCGACAAGGCGGGCTATGCGGCCAACCCCCTGGATGATGAGGAGCTCAAGAACAACTACCGCGTCCACGAGGTGAAGATTACCTCCATGACGCGGCGCGCGCTCGAGGACATGGAACTGCAGTCCAACCTGGCGGATCGATGTAAGAACTTCTTTGCCCTGGGCCTCATGTACTGGATGTACTCGCGCCCGCTGGAGCCTACGAAAAAGTGGATCGAGGAGAAATTCGCAAAGCGGCCCGAGTTCGTGCAGGCGAACACGCGCGCGCTGGAGGCGGGCTATTTCTTCGGCGAGAACACAGAGATCTTCACCAGCAACTACATCGTCCGGGAGGCGACCTACCCGTCTGGCAGATACAGGAACATATCGGGCAATGTCGCCCTGGCCTATGGCTTTATCACCGCGACGAAGAAGATGGGGATCAACCTTTTCTGGGGCGCCTATCCGATCACGCCCGCCAGCGATGTTCTTCACGAGTTGTCCCGCCATAAGAATTTCGGAGTGCAGACCTTCCAGGCCGAGGATGAGATCGCGGCCGTGTCCTCTGCCCTGGGCGCTTCTTTCGCCGGATCCCTCGGCGTGACCTGCTCGAGCGGCCCCGGTATCGCCCTCAAGGCGGAGGCCATGGGCCTGGGCGTGATGACGGAACTTCCCATGGTTATCGCCGACGTCCAACGGGGCGGCCCCAGCACGGGACTGCCCACGAAGACTGAGCAGGCCGACCTTCTCCAGGTGATGTTCGGCCGCAACAGCGAAAGCCCGCTGCCGATCGTGGCGGCAGCCACGCCGGGGGACTGTTTCTGGACGGCGATAGAGGCGTGCCGGCTGGCGGTGAAATACATGACGCCCGTCGTGCTTTTGAGCGACGGGTATCTGGCGAACGGCTCCGAACCTTGGCTTCTTCCTAAGGCCGCGGAGATTCCTGAGATGCCGGTGTCCTTCCGAGCAGATCCGGAGGGTTTTCTGCCTTATGAGCGAGACCCAGCGACGCTCGCCCGCCCGTGGGCGATTCCGGGAACGCCGGGGCTTGAGCACAGAATTGGTGGAATCGAGAAACAGGACAGAACCGGAAACGTCAACTACGAGCCGGAGAATCACGAACACATGGTGCGCACGCGCGACGCCAAGATCGCGGGAATCGCGAAGGACATTCCGCCCGTCGAGGTCATTGGCGAGCGTGGCGGCAAGGTTCTCGTGGTGGGCTGGGGCGGTACCTTCGGTGCCATCACGGCGGCGGTTGAGGCGCTACAGGCGCGCGGTGCCTCCGTATCCCAGGTTCACCTCCGCCACCTGAATCCATTTCCGGCGAACCTTATGGAGGTGATGGGCGGTTTTGAGAAAATCCTCGTGCCCGAACTCAACCTGGGGCAACTCTCCAAGATGCTCCGCTACCAGTTCCTCGTCGATACGATCAACTTCAACAAGATACAGGGCAAGCCCTTCAAGGTCGGCGAACTCATCACCAAGATCGAGGAGTTACTCTAAATGGCTACCACGACGGCGAAAAACGGCGGCGGGCTGGGCCTCACGCGCAAGGACTTCCAGTCCGATCAGGTCGTGCGCTGGTGCCCGGGCTGCGGAGACTACGCGATTCTCGCCCAAATGCAGAAGGTGCTGCCGGGGCTCGGTATTCCGCGCGAAAAGTTCGTCTTCGTTTCCGGAATAGGTTGTGCGGCGCGTTTTCCCTACTATATGGACACGTTCGGATTCCATACCATTCACGGGCGGGCTCCGGCCTTCGCCACGGGCGTGAAAGTGAGCAATCCGGATTTGTCCGTCTGGGTCATCAGTGGGGACGGCGACGCGCTGAGCATCGGCGGCAACCACCTCATCCACGCCATGCGCAGAAACGTGGGGGTGAAGATCATCCTCTTTAACAACCGCGTCTATGGATTGACGAAGGGGCAGTATTCGCCCACCTCGCTTCTGGGTTCCAGGACGAAATCCACGCCTATCGGCTCAGTAGACTATCCTCTGCATCCGCTGACGCTCGCTCTGGGGGCGGAGTGCAGCTTTGTCGCACGCACCTCGGACAGGGATCAGCGGCACATGGCCTCAATGTTCGAGGCGATGGCGCGCCATGAGGGGACGGCCCTCCTCGAGGTGCTGCAAAACTGCATTGTGTTCAACGACGGCGCATGGCACAAATACACCGAGAAGGGGCTGAAGGAGCAAAACGTGATTTACCTGGAAGACGGCCAGCCCTTGGCGTATGGCCCAACTGACGACCGCAAGGGAATTTCCCTGAACGATTACAAGGTCGCGTTCATCGCCCCCGACGCGCCCGAGGTTACCACCCATCGCGTGGACGACGAAACGGGGGCTTACGCCCATATTTTGAGCCGAATTGAACTGGAGGGCGGTCCCGTCCCCCTTGGCGTTCTGAGAAAAGTGGAGCGTCCTCCCTTCGAGGAGTTGATGACGGAGCAGGTCGCGGCGGCCCAGGGGAAGGAGGAGGTCGACATTGACGCCCTTTTAGGCTCGGGAGATACTTGGGAGCATTAATAGAATAGCCTCTGGCCGTTTCACGGGCCGTCCGAATTCTTCTCATCCGGTGGCTTTTTTTTTCACTGTTGCGGATTTTCATGCCGCCCCTCAAGTTATCTCAAGCAAGCTTCTTATGTCCAAAACTTTCACACTTCTTCTTGTTCACGCCCATCCAGATGATGAGTGTAGCGGGACGGGCGGGCTGATTCTCAAGAGCACGAGCGAGGGGCATCGCGTCATCCTCATCACCTGCACCAACGGCGAGATGGGCGAGGTGCGGCATCTCGACTTCCGCCTGGACCCGGACTCCCCGAAGGACAGAGACAGACTCGGGGAGATCAGGATGGGAGAACTCGCGCGGGCGGCGCGGATATTGGGGATTTCAAGGGTTCACCCTTTGGGCTATCGAGACTCCGGCATGGACGGCTGGGAGGGGAATCAGCACCCCGAGGCGTTCATCAACGCGCGCAGGGATGCTGTCGTGGAACGGCTGGTGGGCTACATACGCCGCTACCGTCCGGATGTGGTCGTCACCTACAACGAGAAGGGCGGGTATGGGCATCCCGATCACGTGATGGCCAACAGGGTCACGACGGAGGCGATAGAGGCGGCGGGCTCCGCCCGATTCCCCAAGGGGGAGGCGTGGCGGGTGACCAAGTTCTATCACACAGCGTGGGCGCGCTCAAAAATGTTGCGTGCCTGGCGTTGGATGCGATTTCTGGGACAGAAAACGCCGCTGGACGATCCGGATTTCGATGAGGATAAGTTCGGTACTCCGGACGCGCTCATCACCACCCGCGTGAACATCAGGAGGCATCTGCGCGGTAAATGGCGCGCTCTCACTGCGCATCAAAGCCAAATCACGGGCAATTTCTTCTGGTGGTTCATCCGGATGACGAGCCGTTGGCTCTACAACGAGGAGTCCTTCGTTTGCGTGTGCTCACACGTCAAGGTGGGCGAAAACGAGACCTCGGTGTTCGACGGCCTATTCTGAGCCGGTTTGAAGGGGCCGACTGACTTCGATTAAAAAACCGTTCGGGTCTCTTAGCATGAACATGCGTGCCCCCCAGGGGACGTTGCGGGGCGCGAAGACGACATCCGCCCCTTTTTTGAGGAGCGTGGCGTGGGCGCGGTCCACGTCGTCGGGCGCGAGTGTGAGGACGACGCCGGAGCCTCTGGGCTCGGTGAGGGGTTCGAGGCTCCATCTCCGCATCTCCGCATCCGAAATCGGCGCGTGTATGACGAGCGCGGTGCCTCTTAGCGTGTAGCACACGTGATTTTTCTCCCTGCTCGCTTCCTTCAGTTCCAATGTTTCTGTATAAAAACGGCGCGACGCCTCATAGTCTTTGGTGATGAGAAAAATGGCGGGCAGCGATTCGAACAAGACGAGAACTCCATGGTTTTCGCGTCGGGAGAAAAATATGCCCCATCCTTTGGTCGAACTGATAGAGGCATCTAAAACCTACGCCTCGGGCGAGTCCATCGTTCACGCGCTCAAGAACGTCAGCTTTTGCGTGGAACAAGGGGAGTTTATCACGATTGCGGGCCCGAGCGGGTCCGGCAAAAGTACGTTTTTGCGCCTCATGGGCGCGATCGACGTGCCATCGAGCGGCGCGGTCTTTTTTTGCGGGCGGGAAATATCGCGCTTGAGCGATGAGGGTTTGAGCCGTATTCGGCTGAGAGAGGTGGGTTTCATCCATCAATTTTTTCATCTGATGCCGACGATGACCGCCTATGAGAATGTCGCGCTACCCCTGGTGTTGCAAGGCAAAAAACGGGCCGAGTCCGGGGAGTTGGCGGAAAACGCCCTGGTGCGCGTGGGGCTGGAAAGCCGGATGCGGTGCTGGCCGAGACAACTCTCCGGCGGCGAGATACAAAGGGTGGCCATCGCTCGCGCCGTCGTCCACGAGCCCCGCCTCATTCTTGCCGACGAGCCGACGGGGAATCTCGATTCCGAGAACTCACGCAACGTTCTGCAACTCGTCTCGCAACTTCATCGAGAAAATGGCTTTACGATTGTCATGGCGACCCATGACAAGATGCCCTTGCGGTACGCTACCCGAAGCCTCGAGATAACCGACGGACGCCTGAGGGCGGCGGACCGATGATCGCTATGGGCGCGCTTTTGCGCCTTCTCGTCTGGCGTCGCCTGCGCGAGGAGCCGTTTCGCTTCCTGCTCACAACTCTGGGCATTGCGTTGGGCGTCGCAGTGTTCATCGCCATCAAACTCGCGAACGGAGCGGCCGTCCACGCGTTTCAGAGCAGTTTGACGGCGGTTTCCGGAGAAACGCATCTTGAGGTTTACGCGGGCGATCTGGGTGTGGATGAGGATTTGATTTTACGGCTTCGGGCGATGCGGGAAGTGAAGAGAGCCACGCCGGTCTTCCAGAGACACGTTTGGGCGCGGAGGGGCGGCGTCTCCGAGGCGAGGTGGCGACGCGGCGCCTCATCGCAAGGGCGGACGGTACTGGTCCTGGGGCTTGATCTGCTGGGGGACAGCGATTTCAGACGCTATGTGTTCGAGAAAAAGTATTCGCGCGAAGAGACGCTCTCGCGCATCGCCGACCCCCGGGGTTTGTTCATCGCCCGCGCTGCCGCCGATGCGCTGGGCGTCGGCCTAGGCGATTTCGTCGAACTCGAGGCCGCGCGGAGGGTGCGTTTGCGCGTTCGGGGAATCCTGAAGCCGAAGGGAGTGGCGAGGGCGATGGACGGCCGCCTCGTAGTGATGGACGTCGGCGTTGCGCAAGAGGCATTCGAGCTTTTCGGCCGTTTGGACCGCATCGATATCATCCTCAAAGATGAAAGCGAAATCGCGCCGATTCGCAAGAAAATTCAAGGGTTTTTGCCGCTCGGGGCGGTGGTCGAGCGCCCTGCGCGACGCGGGCGCGACGTGGAGAAGATGTTGGCGTCGTTTCATCTGAATCTCACGGTGTTGAGCGTCATGGCGCTCCTGGTGGGTTGTTTTCTCATCTACAATGCGATGTCCGCCTCCGTATCAAGACGCAGGGGCGAGATCGCCACTCTGCGCTCGCTGGGTATGCGGGCGCGAGCGGTCCTGCTCCTGTATGGGGCAGAAGCGCTTTGTATCGGCCTGGTCGGTTCGTGTCTGGGCGTCGCGCTTGGAGTGTTCATGGCGCAGGGCGCGCTTTTGGCGATCTCGCAGACGATCAGGAATCTCTACGCGTTTTTGGAGGTGGGCCACGTTCCCCTGGCGCCCGCTACGCTTCTTTCGGGGCTGGGCGTGGGGGCGGGAGTCTCTCTCGTTTCCGGAATTTTTCCGGCGGTTGCGGCGTCCCGCCAGACTCCCCACCAAGGCTTTGTGGACGGGCGGGGCAAAGTGGGAGCGCGTCCGGGCACCATCGTGATTTTGCTTGCAAGCGCCCTCGTCATGGCCCTCATCGCATACTGCCTGAGCCAGCAGGCGTGGAGAGGCGCGCCCCCTTTGCCCGGTTATCTATCGGCGGCGGCGGCCATTTTGGTCACCACGCTCTCAAGCTTGCCGGTTGTTTTGCTCGGGGCTTTCGTTTTCAGGCGAATTCTGGGCGGAACCGCGAGGGGGTGGCTCGCCGCGCATAGCTTGGGGAGACACCCGCATCGAAACGGCGTCACGCTCTCCTCGCTGGCGATCGCCGTGGCCATGCTGGTGAGCCTCATCGTTATGACAGAGAGTTTTCGCGCCACCGTAGAAATCTGGACCCGCCAGACGCTCAAGGCGGATTTCTACGCCGCCCCGGCCTCCCAGTTCATCCAGGGCTCCCGGGCGAGCTTTTCAGAGGATGTGCTTGACGCGATACGAAGCGTTGAGGGCGTCGCGGCGGTCGATGGCTTCAGGGCCATACGACTGCCCTGGCGTGGGGAGCGCATCACTTTGGCCGGCAGTGATTTTCGCATCGTGGCCCGAAGGAGCCGACTGTTGTTTCTGCGTGGCGACTCGGAGGAGACGCTCGCGCGAGCGCGCTCGCGCGGCGAGGCGATCGTAACGGAGACTTTCGCTAACGCGCACGGCGTGAGGGAGGGAGACGTCATTCGGCTTCCGGCCCCGGTGGGCGAGGTCGCGCTTCGGGTGGCGGGCGTCTATTACGATTACACCACGGACCGGGGTTACGTCGTGGTCGATCGAGAGTTTTTGAAAAAACGTTGGCGAGACGCCCGCTTGAGTTCTGTGGCGATATATCTGAAAGAGAGCGCGCGACTCGAAGAGGTTCGCGAATCGCTGAACAACGTTCTGGACCCCACGATCGTCTTGATCTCCAACGCCGCCTTGAGAGAGCGCGTCTTGAGCGTGTTCGATCAGACGTTCGCCATCACATACGCGCTGGAGTTTGTCGCCGTTCTCGTGGCATTGTTCGGAGTCGCCACGGGTTTGAGTTCCAACGTCTTGGAGCGCGTCCACGAAATTGGCGCGCTGCGCGCGATGGGCCTTACCCAAAGGGGCGTCGCGTCCATCATCATGGGGGAGGCGGCCATTCTGGGAACGCTCTCGGTGTTGAGCGGCCTGGCCGCCGGGGCGTGCCTGGCTGCGGTTTTGGTGATCGTCATCAAGCAAAGTTTCGGCTGGACGATACAGTACGTTTTCTCATGGAAAGGGGTGGGCGTTTATCTTCTCGTCGTGGTCGCCGCCTCGCTGGCCGCAGGCTGGCTCCCCGCGAGAATCGCCGCGAGACTCCCCATTCGCGAGGCGATGAGCGCGGAATGAAAAAAAAGATCGCTTGCCTTTCGGTAATCATCGCCATCCTCGCTGGGAGCGCGGCGCGCGCGTATTCGGGGAGTTGGCGCCGGGCCCTTCCCGGCTATCGTTACCGCTTTCCCCGAGACCATGGCGCGCATCAGGAGTTCAAGACGGAGTGGTGGTATTTTTCCGGAAACTTGAAGGGCGCGCACGAGCGAAGATATGCGTTTATGCTCACGTTCTTCAGGACGGGGCTTCGGCCGGAAGCGCCTCGAAAATCAAGGAGCCGCTGGGCGTTGAGAAATCTGTATTTCGCGCACTTCTCTGTGTTGGACGCTAAGCGTGGCAGGCATCGGTTTTTCGAGCGATTCAGCCGAGGTGCTCTGGAGCAGGCGGGCGCGTCGGAGGAGGGTCTCGACGTCTGGATTCGCGATTGGCGCGCCAAGAGCGTCGGTTCAGGAGACGCACTCTCGCTCAGCATAAGCGCGGCGGCCCCGGGGACGCAGTTGCGCCTCACGCTCAAACCCCAAAAGCCCCTCGTGATTCACGGGGAGAGGGGGGTGCACCAAAAGGCGGAAGTTCCTGGCCGCGCCTCACACTATTATTCCTATTCCAGGCTCCTTGCCACCGGCGTTCTCGAAGTGGGGGGCGAAACCCTCAACGTGCGAGGCACCGTATGGATGGACCATGAATTCGGCTCTTCCCAGCTGACGAAAGATCAGGTGGGGTGGGATTGGATGAGTCTCCAGTTGTCCGATGGCCGGGATTTGATGTTGTATCTTCTCAGGCGAAAGGACGGGAGCCTGGAGCCTTCGAGCGGCGGCACGCTGGTGGAGGCGGACGGGCGCGCGAGACGGCTGCGCCTCGGGGAATTCAGATTCAAGGTCACCGGCCGTTGGAGGAGCGAGAAAAGCGGGGCGGTATATCCCATAGAATGGGAGATAGATATCCCCGCCCACGACCTTCGCTTGCGGGTGCGTGCTTATTCCCACGCGCAGGAGATCGACTCCCGCTTTACCATGATCATCTATTGGGAAGGGGGAGTTTTCGCCAAAAGCCTCTCTGGCGAGAACGATCTCACGGGTGCGGGATTCGTCGAGATGACGGGCTACGCCTCTAAGGGGCGGCCAAGGTTCTAGTTTTTTCTTGAGGCGACCCCCCCCTCCGGGGGCGTTTTCAGGTGTGGGGAGATGTGCGATGGCGGAGAAGGGCGGAATCGGAATCATAGGTCTTGGCCTCATGGGAACGGCCATGAGCCAGAAGTTGATGGAGGCGGGATACCGCGTGCGCGGCTTCGACGTCGATCAGAGCAGGCTCGACGCGCTCGCCGCCGGCGGGGGTGTTCCTGCGGTATCTGCCGCCGAGGCGGCACAAGGGGCGGAGTTCGTGATCCTCTCCTTGCTCTACAGCCACGTCGTTCGCGAATCGTGTCTGGGCGCGGACGGCGTCACCGGCGCGGCCCAGGATGGCCTCATCGTCATCGACACGTCCACCTCCAGCCCTGACGAATCGCAAAGGCTCGGTGCGGACCTGCGCCGCGTGGGCGTCGGCTTTCTCGACGCGAGTCTGAGCGGTTCGCGCAACAATGTGCTGGAGGGGAACATCGTCTCTGTGGTCGGGGGAGAGGCGCGGGATTTCGAGGCGGCGCGGCCGGTGCTCGGAGCGTTCGCCCGCTCTATCCACCACGTGGGCCCCAACGGCGCCGGCGCCCGGACGAAGCTTGTCATCAACCTCGTCTTGGGCCTCACCCGCTTCGCCCTTGCGGAAGGACTGGTTCTGGGTATGAAGTCCGGGCTCGATATGGAGGGCTTGCTTGATATGCTTCGGGACAGCGCGGCCTACAGCAAGGCCATGGACCAGCGCGGTCCCCGAATGATTCATGCGAATTACGAGAATCCGCTCTCCCGGGTGAAGCAGCACCACAAGGACGTGCGCCTCATGCTGGATCAGGGACAGAAGGTGGGCGCGCCCATGCTGCTCAGCGCGGTGCATCAGCAAGTGCTACAGGCCGCTGAGATGGACGGGCTCGCCGACGCGGACACGGCGGCCATCATTGAGGTATTGAGGCGGATGGCGGGCATTCCCTCTCGCCAGGCGCGTGGGGAGGCTCACCCCGATGGACGCGCGGGCTGACCATGAAAACAGCGTCGCCTGTTGAATTGAAGGAGTTGATGAAAAGCGGCGTCGCGCACGCGGTTCTTGATGTGCGCGACCCGATGGAGTTTCATGAAAAGCAGATTTTCTGGACGACGAACGCCCCGCGCGGCGCCATCGAATTTTTGGCCTCGCGCCTTGTCCCCGTGAAGGCGACGCCGGTAGTTTGCCTGGACGAGGGAGGTCCCAGAGCCGGGCGCGTCGGTGCCCTTCTGGAGGAAGGAGGCTATGCGGACGTCCGGGTGCTGGATGGCGGATTGCGCGCGTGGGAGGCCCAGGGCTTTGTGACGGTCTCCGGCACCAACCTGCCGAGCAAGGATTTTGGCGAGCGGATTCACGTGGAGAACGACGTGCCGGAGATCACCGCCATAGCGCTTTACGCGCTGATCGAGAGCGATACGCCCCCGCGCATATTCGACACGAGGACGGAGGCGGAATTCGAGCGCTTTTGCATTCCCACGGGGCGGAGCCTGCCCGGAGGCGAGCTTATCCTCCACGCCTGGGACTTGAACCAGGACAAGGAGACTCCGCTCGTCATCAACTGCGCGGGCCGCACCCGGAGCATCATCGGGACACGGGCGCTTCACCGGCTCGGCGTGACGCACGCTCGCGCGCTGAAAAACGGAGGCATGGGCTTCATGCTGGAGGGCTTGCGGCTTGAGAAGGGAAAACCGAGTGAGGTCCCGACACCCTCTGAGAGGAGCCGCGCCCACGCAGAGGTGCTGGGGGTACGGGTGGCGGAGGAGGAGGGAATCCCCTTCGTGTCGGTTCCGGAGTTGATCCGCATGCAAGAGAGGTCGGAGAGCGAGACGGCGTATCTCCTTGACGTGCGCTTGGCGCCCGAGTTTGAGGCGGGCCACGTTCCGGGCGCGATCTCCATCCCCGGCGGACAGGCCGCGCAGCGCACGGACGAGGCGATAGCGGTGCGCTCCGCGCGAGTGGTAACCTATTGCGACAAGAATGCGCGCGGCGTCATGGCGGCTTATTGGCTGCGCCAGATGGGGCTCGACGTCAGCGTGCTGCGCGGAGGGTTCGAGGCGTGGCTGGAGGCGGGAGGGGCGATAGAGAAAGAAGACGCCGCGTCCGCCGGAGAAGGCCCGGGCGAGGCGCAAGATGTTCTCCTCCTGACGGAGGCGCGGAAGCGGACCCGCGCCTACGCTCTCCAGGAGGCGCAGGCGGGAGCGAGCGACGCGATTCTGGACGTGGACCTGAGCGCTTCGTATGAGGGGGGACATCTGGCGGGCGCCGCCTGGGTCGCCAGGGGGTGGCTTGAGGAGCAGGCGTCTGCGCAAGTAGGCGACAAGAACGCGGCGGTGATGCTCGTCTGCGAGGATGGACGCAAATCCGCTTTGAGCGCGTTGACGCTTCAAAGGCTCGGATACGCGAACGCGGGCTACCTCAAAGGCGGCAAGGGCGCCTGGCGAGCGGCGGGCCTTTCTCTACAAACGGGGTGCGCGGGCACAGCGGAGAAGCCAAAGGACGTTCAGCGCAAGCCATACGACATCGGTCGAGGCGCGATGGAGGATTATCTCGCATGGGAGGAAGATTTGGGGAGGAAATACGCGCGAGAATAACCGCCGCACAGGCTTCCGTTTCCACTCAGGCGCGGCGAGCTGGGGGAGTCAGTATGTAGCGACTCTTTTCGCTTCCAGGGAGGCGATGACCTCCATCTCCAGGTTTTCGTTGAAAATGCGCACCTGCTTAGGGATGGTAAACAAATCCACGAGCACCCATACGAACAATACGCACCCGGCGAGGGTGGCCAAGGCCGAGAAAAACAAAGAAAGGGAGCTCCGTGGGGCAGAGAAAAGCAAGGAAAAGATCAATATCAATGGAGCGATGATGTAAATCATGCCCATCTCGATTTTGCCCAGATAAAACTTGTGCAAACCCAGCCAAGAACCGAGAAAACAAAGGCCATATGTGACGCCCGTTGATTTCCTTTGGCGGTCGAGTTCGATGCTCAGGATATGGAGTTCCCGCTCGCTCATCTCGTTTTTGAGTGTGATAAGCCTTTCGCTTTGGTTGATTATCGATGGTCTCATCCTTTGATGTTCCCCTTCTCCTTTGCGCCCCATTCTTCGGCGGGGCGCTTCAAAAAATCAAAAAATATAGCAACGTTTCATGTGCTGTCCAACCTGCGGCGATGGAGGGGTGCGCGGCGGTGGGAGTGAGAAGCGGCGATCCTCGGCATCAGCTTTTCTCCGCCTCCACGCGGTAGCTGTTGAAGGTGGCGTTTTCGTATTCCGACAGCGCGTCGCCAGTGATGTGATTGGCGGCGCCGTGCTCGGGTAGCCCGCCGGCGGGGACGTGCACGACCCCCCGGCGGATCCTCGCGCTCACCCTGGCCTCGAATACGGACTCGCCAAAGTCGTTTTTCAGACGCACCCGATCGCCGCTCATCACGCCTCGGACGGCGGCGTCCTCCGGGTGTAGGGTGGCGACGTTCCACCCGTGGCGTAACAGCTTCGTCGCGTTGTTGAAGGTGGAACTCGCCCGAAAATAGGTTTTTGGCGTGATGAGGTGGAGGGGATAGCGTGCGTTTTCGCCCGGGGCGGCCTCCTCGGGCGAAAAATACGTGGGCGTGCGCTGCGCGAGTTCCTCGAAATAGATTTGCGCGCGCCTGTGAGGAGTGGCGAGCTCCCAATGCGGTACGCCTTCGGGAACCTCCAGCACGATCTGACCCTCTGCCTCCAGTTTGTCAAGTGTGACGTTCTTGAACCAGGGGAAGCGCGCGTCCACTCTCGCTGCCTCAAGGAGCTCCTCTATCCACTCCCTGGATGATTTCCAGGGGAAGCGCGCGCCATAGCCCATCTTCTCCGCCAAGCGGCAGACGATCTCAAAATCGTCCAGGGATTCTCCGCGCGGCGGCATGACTCCGGGCGTATAGAGGAGAACGTGCCTTGACCGCATCTCGGGAATCAGGTGATAGAAGGTGCCGCCCGTCTCCAGCCCCCCGGTGATCGCGCAGCGTTCTAGCCAGGTGGAGGCAGGCAGAACCACGTCCGCGCATTTCGCCGTCGGCGTCATGAAAACGTCCACCACCGCGCAAAAGTCCAGAGAGCGCAGGGCGCGCTCGGTTTTGCGCGCGTCTCCTGCCTGGCCCACCGGGTTGCCCCACATCACCAGCGCGGCGTTCACGGGGCCGCCGTAGGAGTCCGGATGGAGGATGGCCTCCCCAATCCGCCCTGCAGGGATGGTGCGCTTGACGGGATTGGGCACGGCCCATCGCTCCGTCATCACCTCCTTGAGGCCGGTTCCGTTTGCCTGAGGTGAGGAGAACCCCGCGCCTTGCGCCCCATGCCGCAGGACGCCGCCGAAGCCGCCCGTCATCAGGTTCAGGATGTGCAGCGCGCGAACAGCCTGCTCTCCATGAATGGCGCGCTGGTAGGAGCCGTAATAGACGACGACTTTCCCTTTCCGCATCGCGCGGGCGAGGTCTCGTACGTGCTGTTCCGGGACTCCGCATTCTTCCGCCGCGCGTGCGGGCGTCCATGGATCCGCGGCGTCCCTGAGACAATCGAGCGCGGTCCGGCATCGCGCGCCCTCCACCCGAAAGGTGCCGCTCAAGGCCGGTTGCGCGGCGGAGTCGAATGGTCGCGCCGAGGCGGTGCTCTCATCCCAGACGAGCGGCGCGCCGTCTGCCGTCCTGACGAACCGGCCGTTGTCCGCATCGACCAGAAACGCGGCGTTCGTCCTCTCTCGCAGGAAGGTCTCGTCAACGACCCCTTCGGAGAGAAGGAGCCTCAAAACGCCCAACGCCAGTGCCGCGTCCGTGGACGGGCGAATCGGCACGTGGACGTCGGCGAAGCGCTCCGCCGTGCGCGTCCGCATGGGATCGACCACGATGAAGCGTGTCCCCGCTCTCTTGGCGTCCTGAAGGGACTGAAGCAGGCCACGGTATCCCGTCTCCACCGGATTGTTTCCCCAAAGGACTATCCACTCGCAGTCCTCGTTCGGCTTGTTGCGCACCTGCCAATGGCCGAATACATCGTCGCTCGCGCCCAGAAAGGCTTTCCAGCAAAGGCTGCCGCGCAGGTATGGCTGCACGGCACCCCCCCAGAGGTTCAAAAGCCGCATGATGGTGGCGGGCTCGGCGTCCCGCCCTCCGGGCAGGGTGTGCTGGGCGGAATAGTGATACATCATGACGGATTCGTTTCCGCCCTTTTCCTTGGCCGCCTCCAGCCCTTGGGCGACCATCTCCAACGCCTCGTCCCAGCTCGTGCGCTCGAAGCGATTCGCTCCGCCTGGCCCCGCTCCCTTTTTCCCCACGCGCTTCATCGGGTGGAGAAGCCTGTCGGGATGGAGGTATCTCTCTGGTATCTGAAATCCCTTGATACAGGGCTTGATGCGCATTCTGGGGTTCGCCCTGAACGAGATGATAGCCCCTTGGTCGGTCTCGACCTCGAAGCTGCACGGGTAATTCCCGCAGTGCGGGGAGCAGACGGTGTGGGCTTTCCTGGGAGCGTCCGGCATTATCCCCTCGTGGGCGTTAGAAACCCGACTTTACACGAGTCGTGCATCATTCTACCATAGAGACTCTTCTGCTTCTGAGCAAATATAGCGTTTGCGCATCATCATCACAGTACCGCGGCGCGGTCGCTTCCATTCACGTTTGACCCTTCAGGAGGTGAGAGAGAATGGCTACAGGCGCAAAACCGAAAGGAAAGGCGGCGAGTCCCGAAAAGGAGGAGTTCACGCCGCCGACTTGGGACACGGAAATGCCCTTGCCGTCCAATCCGGAGGCGGGCGAGGACGCGAACGACTACTACGTCATCGACTGCGAAGTTCACGTCATGCCCGAGGATTATCGGCGTTTCATCAAGTATTTCGAGGGTACCCAGACCTTCGAGTACGCGCACAAGATGTGCAACCAGTGGCAGTGGATCGACCATCGCAACAACAGGCAGTCGGCCATTCACCCAGGCATGGACTGGCACATCGACAAGATCATCGCCGACATGAACCGCTCGGGCGTGGACCAAATCGCCCTGATGCGCGAGTCCTTCATTGATACGGCGGGCGACAGCGCGCCCTTCTCCACGAACCAGCACGTCATCGACGCGATCGAGAAATATCCGGATCGCGTCATCGGCGTCTCCAACGTGGGGCCCTTCTCCAAGCGCAAGACGAAGGATTTTCTCTGGGAGATGGAATACCTGCACGACAACTACAACTTCAAGTTCACCAAATTCTATCAGCCCGAGGACTGTCCCATCAACGACCGCCGGCTCTGGCCAGCCTACGAGATGTGCCAGGATAAGGGAATCGTCGCTTTCTTCCACACCGGCATCACCATCCGGATGGGGCCCACGCGCTACACCCTTCCCATTCTGCTGGACGAGGTGGCGTCCGATTTTCCGGACCTCAAGATCGTGGCCTATCACGGCGGTTATCCTTACTGGGAAGACCTCGTCATGCTGCTCTGGAAGCACCCGAACGTCTACGTGAGCTACTCGATTCTTCTCCCCTGGCTCATGCGCGCTCCCCATCGCTTCGCCCACATGGTCGGCACCACGCTGCAAATCGCCGGGCCGGGCCGCTTCGTCTGGGGAAGCGACTGGCCGGCTTCGGATCCCTATCAATCCGTCGAGGCGGTGCTGAAACTCCACATCGACGACGAGTTGCAGGAGAAGTGGGGCTATCCCGCCATCACGAAGCAGGACAAGGCGGACTTCCTGGGTGGTACGCTCGCGCGGCTTGCGGGCATTGATGCGAAGAAAAACCACCTGAAATTCCCCGGCATGAACGGGGCGCCTACAGGGAAAACGCCGGAGGGCGACATCACTCGCCGCATCATGGCACAGCAGAAGGGGAAGGCGGAATAACCCGCCCCGGCGCTTGCGGAGGCGGCGCAGAGCGTGAAGCCCCGCCCGGTGCCCGGGCGGGGCTTTTTATGGAAAATTTCCGGACTATGCAAGCTTTGGGGCAGCCTTGGACTTTAGAGAATTCAGGGACCTCCCTCCTTGCAGGCGCGCCTGAGAGGCGTATCCATTTGGTCGTCTTTTGAGGTCGCCGCGCCACTATTCGAAAAGACGCCGTGCGGCGGGGAGCCTGTTGCCGACGACGCCTAGGTGTGTGCCAGGATGAATTTGATCACGAGGCTCGTGGCGATGAGAAAAAGCGCGGTGCGGATGAGGCGGAAGAAGAGTGCCTGATCGATGCGCTCTCGAATGCGGATCCCCGCCCAGTAGCCGGCGTAGATGGGGACTATCGCCAGCAGTGCTTTGTCCAAACGGGGTTTGTCGTAGTGCCCCCGGAGCGAGAGGGTGAGGAGAATGACGAACATGCCCGTCGCGTTGAAGGCGTTCATCAGAAAGATGAAAGGGTTTTTGGGCAGCCTTAGCATAGAGAAGTAAATCGTGTTGACCGCGCCACTTATCGTGGTCGTCCCGTATACGAACCCCAGAATCGTGCCCATGAGGGTGCCCACGATTCTTTGAGAAACCGCCCGCAACTCCCTGAAAGAGGAGAGTCGACCCTCTACGAGCAGATACGCATACGCCATGAGGCCCATCATCAGGCGAATGACGTCGGGGTCTCCGAATCCGAGAAACCAGACGCCGATCGGTATGAATGCCAGGGCGCAGGCGAGATATAGCGCGATTTCCTTGATGGCGCGCCACTCTGTGCGAAGGCGGAGGGCGTCGGTGACGTTCGAGAGGAGGAGTGCCGGGACGAGGAGGGTGACGACGTCTCGGGGGTCGAGGAGAAGCGCGAGAAGCGGCGCGGACACCAGGGGCATGCCGAAGCCGATCGAGCCCTTGACGAAGCCTCCTAGGAGGAGGACGCAGCCGAGGAAAGTGATTTCAAAGTCGCTCATGGCGTCCTTACGAGAAAAGGAGGGGTTTGATCCCGAAACGTGATGGAAATAAGGGACGGCTGAGGACGCAGGAGACGGGGGAGAGCGCGACTCTTCTCAAGCGCGCGGCGTCCTCTCGATTCACGCGCTTCGTTCGCGCGAAACGCGCCTTAACCCGCGATGTCCTCGCCTCCGTCCACCCGAATCACGTCTCCCGTCATCCACTGTGTGCCCGAAGTCGCTAGGGCGGCGATCGCGTCGGCTACCCTCTGGGGCGTCGTCAGCTCCCCGTGCGGATTGACGCTTTTCGTGTGCGCGATCATCTCGGCGTTTCCGGGAATCTTGCGAAGGGCGGGGGTGTCCGTGACGCCGGCCTGAATGCTGTTCGCCGTGATGCCACTGGGCGCGAGCTCGACGGCGAGTTGGCGAACATGGCTCTCGAGCGCGGCCTTTGCCGCCGACACGGCGCCATACGTTTTCCATATCCGGCGCCCGCCCGCGCTCGTCATGGCGTAGATGCGGCCTCCGCAGCCCATGAGGCCGCGCCGCACGAGTGACTGAGTCCAATACACCAGACTGTGCGCCATGACGTCCAGCGTCATCTCCATCTGCCGGGGAGTGAGGGCGTCTTTCTCGTCCTCGGCGATGTAGGGCTTGAGGGCGCCGAAGGCCAGGCTGTGGAGCAGGATTTGCACGCCACCTCTCGTCTTTTCTCCCAGGTGCTCCTGTATGCGATCCAGAACGCCCTTGCGCTCTTCCTGACCCGCCGCGTTGACGTTGAAAAAGACGGCCTCGGCCCCGTTTTTCGTGATTTCCTCCTGAATGCGATTCGCGTTCGGCAGCGTGGCCTTCCTGTCCAGATGAACGCCGAAGATGTTCATTCCCAGACGGGAGAGTCTGAGGGCGTTCGCCTCCCCAAAGCCGCTGCTGGCGCCCAAGATGAGCGCCCATCCTCCTTTCATATCCGATTTCGACACGTCGTTTCTCTCCTTCTGGGCGATGTGGGTGGTCGGGCGCGCACCGTTTATAGCATATCCGCGCCGCCGTTGGGGCTGGGTCGGGAGAACGTCGGTGCGCGAACTCTCTGCTGAGAGAGAGCGTGAGCGTACGTCGCCGGAAAGTCCCCTCGGGACGCACTGATGAATACGTGAGAGTAAGTGCAAAAAAGGAAAATATACACAAAAAGGTGCAAAAACGTAGAATGGAAATGAAACGTTAAAATATTGAATTATTCAGATTGATACTGAATTGACCGAGCGGAGCAGCGCGTCGACCGCACCGCTCAAGGGTGTGGAAATTCCATGCTTGGCACCCAACCGAACCACCGCGCCCGTCATGGCGTCCGCCTCGATCGCTCGCCCGGCCCTTCTGTCGACAAGCATGGAGGTGGTCGCATCAGGGTCTGCGTCCTGGAGGCGTTCAATGGTTCGCTCTGCGACGTCGTCCGCCAGCTTCGCGCCCTCGGCCCTGGCCACAGAAGCGCACTCGCTCACGAGCGCGCGGCAAAGCTCCGCCACCTTCGGCTCGCGCAACACGCCTCTGCCCCTGCCGGTCAGCGCAGTGGCGGGACCGGCGCCGACGTTGTTGCACAATTTCGACCAGGAAGCGGTCGTAAAATCAGAGGTCGGTCGCACGGGGACATCCGTGCCTGTATAGAGGGACACGAGAAGCCGCGCTCCGTGTCCCTCTTCGGGAACAAGTTGAGCGCCTCCTTGCTGGACTACGTGTCCGGGTGCCAGTCTATCCGCTGGACAGTTCACCACGACCGGGACGATCTCCGCTCCCCGGGCGTATGGCTTCACCCGTTCTTTGTGTTCCACCCCGTTTTGAAGAACGGCTATGACGGTGTTGGGCTCCACGAGCGTTTCCAGCCAATGCGCCACGTCTTTCGTTTGATGCCCCTTCACCGCAAGTATGACGCAGTCGACGGGCCCTACTTCCAATGGATCGGTCGCACACTTCACGGGGGATTCGATGACGGAACTCCGCGTTTCCACGATGAGCTTTTCAATGGGCTTTCGCACGCAGAGCGTAACGTCGTGCGCATCCGACCGACACAACCGCGCCCCGAACACCCCGCCGATGGCGCCGACCCCCAACACAGCCACGCTGCCCATCCATCATGCTCCATAGGAATTCACGCGGAAACGGAACTATCCCTCCATGCCGCCAAAACGCATACGACGCCGGCCAAAGAGTCCCAGCCCGAAGTATGTCCGATGCGCGCTAGGGTGTGCAAAGCGGAACGCAGACGCGCTCCATCTTTTCCGTCTGTCACCGAAATCATCTCGTGCAGGGCACCTGCTCCTTGCCCCTTGGCCGCGCACTCCAAATGCGCACGACTGATTTTATTCGTCCGTTCTTGGGCCTGATTCAATATGGCGTCGGATATCCTATCCAGCACCTCAAAACGCCTCAAGGCGCGCAACACTATCATCACGCCGCACAAAAAATCGTCTCCGGACGGCGTAAGCCCCGGACCAAGGCCGATGAGTCGTTGAGCGCCGAAGGGGAATTGCGGGCTCCTGTTGCCGCTCAGTGCATGGAACAGCCAATGCTTGAGGCCACAAATGCTTTTACGGGAAATTTCCTGAAAGGAATTCTCGCTTGAAATTTTCTCGTTGCTCACGATGTGGGGAATGAGTGGGCCCAATCCCTCTTGCGGGCCTCTGCGGGCTGTCCACTCGACGATAAACGGGAGGTTGCGCTTGAGTTGCTTGAAATTCAAGCCAGCGGAGAGCGGGGGTTTCCATTCTTTTGGTTGGAAGGCATCGATTCTGAATATTGGACCAAGTTGAATGAAACTGTTCTCGATCTTCGCAACGCTTCTGAGTGCCACTTTTTGTCTGAAATCCATATTCCATGAAAACTCACAAAGTACGTTCAACGGTCCTAGCCCGATGCTCCGGTCCCCGATACACGCAAGGTGCCCTTCCACATTTTCCAGGTATGCGCTTCTGCGAAACACGCTGATGGGTTTTGCTTCGCCTAGCGCGGCGAGAAATTTTTTCGCAAACGTCCCCACGAGAATCACTCGGGAGGCATTCCGCATTCAATAAGCTCGCGTCAAGAGACAATGGCATGACTTCGGAATGAGAATCTCTTCATCCCTAACGCTCATTCGCAGTCGGCCCCTCTTTTCTCCTGCGCCGCGGCATCAGACGGCGTGAGGGTTGCGGCGAAGTTTGGGTCCGCTTGTTGTTTCTCGACCAACGCGGCTATCTGCGAGAGCAGTGCCTCGCGTTTCATCAGACCCAAGCGATAGATACCCATCGGGTTCACAAGTTTCATATAGTAGTGGTTGCCCGCGTCATACTCCGTCGCGCATGCGGAGGGCTTTTGAGCGATGGAAAGAGGCTTGTCAAAAGCATCCGCGAATCGAGCCAGTACTTCTTCATCATGCAAGTCCTCGGGAATTTCGGGGAATCTGGCCGCGAGTCCCTGGACGTTCATCTTTTATAACTCCTTTCGGGGGCGTCTTGTCTCGATCCCAATAAATAGAAGCCTATCACATTTCTCCTCATGCGGCACTGCGGGCCGACTCGAGTAGGGGACGTCCTCTCTGTCTCCATCATCCTTACTTCATGATCTTGGGTCGTCTGACGCTCCATCGTGCAAACTGAACGTTCATGTCTAACATCCCTTCTTACATGATGGTGACGCCCCGCCCCCATCATCCAGAAATCTTTTCCTAATCTGTAAGGTACCCTCCGTTTACGTCCAGAGCCTCTCCAGTGATGTGCGCAGCTTCCTCGCTTGCCAGAAACAGTGTGACCGGTGTCAATTCCGAGGCCATGGCAAACCTTCCCATCGGGTGTTTCGCCAGCGCCTTATCGTAGGAATTCTGGTCAAACTCCCGCATTAAAGACCCATCAATCGGTCCGGGGATTAGGCAATTTACTGTCACTTTGGTTTTCGCCAGTTCACGGGCGAGATTGAACGTCATCGCCAAAATGCCACCTTTTGAGGCGCCGTACGTGAGATTTTGGCCTAGTCCCCCTGATTTTCCGGCTCCGGAGCCATATAAAATAATGCGTCCCGCTGGAGAATTCTTGAGCGCGGGCATTGCCCATTGAATGCAAAAATAAGGTGCCAAAAGATTCACGCGAAGTGCGCGTGCCCAATCACGCTCATCAAGCGAAAGGGGGTTTTTCACCAGCATGCTCGCCGCCGCATGGACGAAGACGTCACATCCGCCCAGCCATGTGAGCGCTTCTTTCATCATATCTTTCGTCTCATCGAGATTTTCTAAATCACAGGGTATTTTTCTGATCATCTCCTCGGCACCCGGGATGAGACGCAATTTTCTCGCATTTCGCCCCGTAGCGATGAGCTTCGCGCCTGCATCCAAAAACTCCCGAACGAGCGCTTTTCCTACGTCTCCTGTCGCTCCGGTGAGGATCGTTCTTTTGCCTCGAAAATCAAAATGAAGCGCCATACCGGTTGCCTTAAAAACGGCACGCTCACTTTAGGCGCGCACCCAGCCTTGATATATGCGATAAGATACAATATTGACTTAACGTTGGCATTCCTTGTGGGGAATCCTCCCGCATGCACTCTATGCGCAATGGGAACGCCTTGGAGAACGACCATGAATTTGTTTGATGAGCTCAAAACCCGCGGCTTGGTCCATGATCATACGGATCAGACGACCTTGCGGAGCGCCCTTGAAAAATGTGTAATGGGCGTTTATTGCGGCTTCGACCCCACGGCCGACAGTTTGCATGTCGGAAACTTGGTTCCCATTGCGGGACTCATGCGTTTTCAGCGCGTTGGCCACCGGCCAATTGTGCTCATGGGCGGCGGAACCGGTATGATAGGAGATCCATCGGGGAAGTCAGAAGAAAGAAACTTTTTGAACGCAGAAGTCCTGGAGCGCAACCTCAAGGGAATCAGATCCCAGCTGGAGAGGCTTCTGGATTTCGACGCCGGCTCCAATACCGCGCACATGGTGAACAACGCGGAATGGTTGAAAAAATCTCTTCTCATCGATTTTTTTCGCCACATAGGCAAGCATTTTTCCGTCGGTTATATGTTGGCGAAAGAATCCGTCAAATCGCGCATCACCGAGACAGGAATATCATACACCGAGTTCAGTTACATGGTGCTTCAGGCGTATGATTTTTTGCACCTTTTCGAAAAGGAGAATTGCGCTTTACAAATCGGTGGATCTGATCAATGGGGCAACATCACGGCCGGCATCGAGCTGATTCGGCGGGTCCATGGAAAACCTGCATATGGAATGACGTTTCCGCTCATCACGACTTCTGACGGTAAAAAATTCGGCAAGACGGAACAGGGAAACATTTGGCTGGACCCGGAACGGACCAGTCCCTACCGGTTCTCCCAATACTGGATTCAGACAGACGATAGGGATGTCGGCAGGTTTCTGAGATATCTCACCTTTTTGTCGATTGATGAGATTGATGAAATAGAGAGAGAACATCTCAAATCCCCGGAGAAACGGGAAGGACAAAGCCGTCTCGCCAGGGAGTTGACAACGCTTGTCCATGGAGCCGTCGCGGCACGGTGTGCCGAACGCGCCGCCCAGATTCTTTTTGGAGCCGAGCTCGACGGCATTGAGGAAAAGGATTTGCTTTCGGCGGCGGAAGAGATGCCGAGAACCTTAAAATCAGGCGCACCGCCTTATCGACTCGTGGACACTCTGGTGGAAACCGGACTTTGCAAGTCTAAATCTCTGGCGCGAAAAGACCTGCAAGGCGGCGGCATCTACGTGAACAATCAACGCGTTACGGCAGAGGAGAGCATGCTATCCGCTAATCATATATTGTTTGGTCAATATATCATGCTTCGGAAGGGGAAAAAGAATTATCATCTCATTGAATGTCGTCAATAAGCGGATACATAAATTGGTGTTCGCCATGTCCGCAGGGGGCGAGCGCGTCCTTTTGAAAGCCCGGAGATGGCTAGGATGGAGATGGATTCGTGCTTCGCCCGATGTTTCGGATTTGATGAAGTAAGAATTCAGATATGAATCCGCAAGGAAGTCCGTCTCAGGTCGAATATCATCAACTCCCTCCCGAGTTCCACCGGTGGAAATGGCGCGTTCTCGTCGCTTTTTGCGTTTTCTACGCCTTCAACTATTTAGGCAGATTCAACTTCAGTCTGGTGCAATACGCCGTCATTCAGGATCTAGGCATTACGCGAGTGGACACTGGATGGATCAATTCATGGATGTTCTGGGGTTTCGCTCTCGGTGATTTGATTTTTGGGCGCATCGCGGAAAAAGTGGGCTACCGCAACACTATTCTCTTTGCCGCAATTACCACGTCTTTGTTCAACTTCATCGCAAGTTTTGGAAATTCCGTTTCCACGCTTGCCATACCCTGGGCGGTGGTCGGTTTTGTAAATGCGGCTACGTGGGGCCCAGGTCTTGGACTCGTGGCGCAGTGGTGGCCCAAGCGCGAGCGGGGCCAAGCTATCGGGCTCGTCGGAACAGCCGCCGGAATCGCGCTCCTCATCGTTTGGGCGATCGTGCCTTGGGTGGCCGCTCAATTTGGGTGGAGGGCCGCTATTCGCTATCCCCCCATGGTCATTGCTCTCATGGGGCTCATTTTTTATTTCATCGCAAGAGACAAGCCTGCGGAACTGGACCTCCCTGAATATAAGGAGTTGGACGACGTATCCCGAAAAGCGGAAGCGGCGGGCAGCGAGAGCGAACGTGGGTTAAAGGCGTATTACCACTTAATGACCAATTTTCGTTTCTTTTTGGCGTGCCACGTTAAAGGGCTGGATAATGTGGTGCGCTATGGCATTGTTTCATGGGCGCCTTTGTATTACGCCCAGGCGGGTGGGTTCAACCTGAAACAAATGGGTTTGCTCACTTTCGCCTATCCTTTGGGATATTTGTTCGGCCCCATATTCGGCGGCGTCGTCTCTGATCGATTCTTTAAGAGCAACCGCTCCATCGTCATCATACTCGCCGCTTTTCTGAGCACCGCCGCGATGATGGGCATCGCTTACGCGCCGGCCGATAATATTCCTGTCGCCGTCATCCTATTGATCGCAGGCGGATTTTGCGTCAACATGTCTACCGTACAAGCACTGGGAGTAGATTTGGCCGGGAGGCGCCTTGCCGGAACAGCGGCGGGTGTCTTGGACGCGCACGGCTATATCTATGGTGCGCTTCAAGCCGTATTTTTTGGATGGCTATCTCTCGCCGTCTCAAACGGATGGTTCTGGGTGTTCACTGTCATGGCGGTCAGCCGACTCATCGCCGTCGCTCTCGTTTGGAGAGTAAGAGCGTAAAGCACGCGCTTTTTTCTGGAGCAAGCGTCCGAGAGAAAACAGGATGACCGCGGAGCCTAAAATGACCAGCTGGATGGCGTAGGCTGAGGGGTTCGATACGCCAACGAGCAAAGCGATGCCGCAATCCACCATGGCAAGAATTTGAAGAGCGCGCCCCAAGCCATACATCAGCCAAGCTGTCCGAGTGCCGCTCTGATGCGCTTGATGCCTTCTGTTACGTTTGCCAAGGAAGTCGCATACGAGAAACGGATATAGGCGTCATTTCCAAACCCCGCCCCCGGAACGCCTGCGCATCGCGCATGTTCAAGCAAATACAGTCCTACGTCCATTGAATTTTTCAACTCTCCTTTTGGCCCCTGACGCCCAAAAACGTCGCTTACCCTCGGAAAGGCGTAAAAGGCGCCTTTGGGGTTTACGACGCGTAGTCCTTCAATGCTGTTGAATCCCTTCACAATCGCCTTTCGTCTTTCATCGTATTGCGACAGCCATTCTTCCAGAAATGCATGTGATCCTCGCAGGGCCGCAATCCCGCCATGCTGAGCGAAGGAAGTGACGTTGCTCGTGCTTTGCCCTTGCAAAGTATCCATAGCATTGATGATTTCCGGCATCGTGAGCGTATATCCCATCCGCCATCCCGTCATCGCATACGTCTTTGAAAATCCATCCAAAACCAGGGTGCGCGCTTTCATTTCGGGAGACAAACTGGCGATGGATACGTGCTCCTCCCCATCGTAGGTAATTTTTCCATAAATCTCATCAGACATGACCAAGGCGTCTGTGGACGAAACGACCTCGGCGATCGCCTCTAGTTCCTCACGGCTATAAACGCAGCCCGAAGGATTGCACGGGCTGTTGATCACCACGATTCTTGTGCGTGGGGATAGAACTTCGCGTAATTCCTCGGCCGTCATCTTGTGCCCGTTTTCCTCGCTTGTTTGCACCAAGATGGCTCTGGCTCCGGTCAAGGTGGCGATGGGTTCGTATGCCACCCATATGGGCGCGGGTATGACGACCTCATCGCCCTGCTCGACGAGGACGTGCAGAGCGTTGAATACCGATTGCTTCCCGCCTACGGTGACGATCGCCTCCGTTTTGGGGTCATAGTTAAGGCCTTTATGCTCCTTGACCCAATCGCAAATCGCCTCTCTTAAGGGAAGCGTGCCCCGAACCGCCGTGTATTTCGTAGCCCCATCACGCAACCCCCGAATAGCGCCTTCTTTGACGTGCTCTGGCGTATCAAAATCAGGCTCCCCTGCGGCGAACGAGATGACGTCAATGCCTTGCGCTTTCATTTCCGCCGCTTTCGTATTCATCGCCAGGGTCGGAATAGGGGCCAGTTCGTTCATTCTGGATGCGAAACGCATGAATAACTCCAAGGTACAAGGTAAAGAATGCGTTAGACGCGAAATCGCTCGCTGAGCGCCTCTCGAACGGATAAAGATACGTGCTCACTCACGTCTCCTCCGAGTGAGGCGACTTCTTTAATGAGGCTGGAGCTTAAGAAACTGTATTGTTCACTGGGCATCAAGAAAATTGTTTCAATCTCCTCGTTCAGCCTTCTGTTCATGAGCGTCATTTGCATTTCGTAATCAAAATCGCTCACGGCGCGAAGGCCACGGATGATGGTCTGGGCGCCCACCTTGAGAGCGAAATCCACGAGCAGCGCGCGCTCAAAACTCATGACCTCCAGTTGACTTGAACCACTGAATTCTTCTATGAAAAATTTTTTCCGCTCCTCAAAACTGAACAGAGGCTCTTTGGATGGGTGAGCGGAAATGGCCACGGTGACCCTGGCGAAAAGTTTCTCGCTCCTGCGAACAACGTCGAAATGCCCTTTTGTTGGGGGGTCGAACGTTCCTGGATATAGCGCATGTTTCTTCATGAAAACAAACCCTCATCAGGAACGCGAAAATTTCCCTTCCCAAGGAAAGGGTTTTTGTCTTCCGCGTCAAAGCTAGTCTCTTTGGATAGCTCATGTCAACTTGAAAGCGGTTGTGGGCAAACGGAACGTCTCATTATCCCTATGGTTTCAGTACCTCCCGCACCATGTGACTGATTTCCGGCAGGATAATTTTTTCTAGCCCCGTGCGACAAGCGTTTCCCGAACCGGGAAGTGTCATGATGATGGTGTCTTGACAAGTCCCTGCCGTCGCGCGGGTGAGGATGGCGGCCGCGCCAATATCTTGAAAGCTCACATGCCGAAACAACTCGCCAAAACCATGCATTTCCTTTTCCAGAATGGAAACGACGACGTCGTATGTCGTATCACGCTTGGTGATGCCGGTGCCGCCGTTGGATATCAGCACCTGAACGTCAGGATTCGCGCAAGCCTCAAGCAGGGATTCGCGAATCTGGGCGGGTTCATCCCGCACGATACGGTAGAAGACCACTTTGTGGCCTCCATCGCGCAGCATGTTCATGAGCAATTTTCCGCTTGTGTCGGTCTCCTCCGTGCGCGTGTCGCTCACTGTGAGCACGCCGCACGCAACGATATCTGGCCCCTCGGCGCGATGCTCCTCAAATGTTTTCAGGTGAACCGCCCTCTCGATTTCCTGACGAGAGGGCCCATTGCCCTGTCGCATGATCGTCCCCCGTTTCTCCGCTTTTTCCAATGCGCGCTTGATGCGCCTATACTTTGGGCCCCCTCCAGGATGCTCTCAACCAAGCTCCCGTCATGGAGATAAACCGAAAGAAGGCAATCTTGCGCATTTCATCCGAAATATCAAACGCCGGTGCGCCCTACTTTTCCTGTATCGTCGTCGCCTCGTTTGGCTTTTTTAGGGAACATTTTGAGAAGCCGTGTGTTTCATATGAAGAGAAGGGCGTAATTCTATGTTTTGGGGGCGTCTTTAGAGGTTTCATGGCAATATTCCAAAGGCCAAATCGATTCTACGTCGCCGCGCTTGTCTTGTTTGCGGGCATTCTTGCCGGATGTGCTCATCCCGCATCTGGCCCCGTGGGGGAAACACACCGGCCTCGACTCGAAGCTGTCTGGGCTCAGCCGGCATTCGCCTACGGCCATCGCTGGAAGATTTATATTCGCGCAAGCGATCCGGATGGCGATTTGGACAAGGCATGGTTCTCGTTTTCGGGGTATGCGGCGGTGGCGACGGTGCGTTTTTTGGAAGGCAAGACAAAGCGCGCGAATGGATACGTGGAAACACAGGTGGACCTCATTGGCGGACATCCTAAAATCTCGAACAAAACAGGCGACCTCAGCATCGTTGTAGAGGATCAGGCGGGGAACGTCAGCCCCTCGAAATCTCTCGATTTCAACGTTTACGAGGGCGGAGAAACAGAGCGCACAAACCCGCCGGAAGGTTTCGCCGTCTCGATCAAACTCGGCGAATTTGATTTTCCGCCAGACGTCATAATCGAGGAAGTGAATGGCGACGCAGAAGAAGAGGTTTCGGCGCGAGAGTGATAAAGCGAGGTCGCCGTTCCGGTATTCTCCAAACCAGAAAGCTCTCGTTCCCCTTATCCGATACGTCCTCTTCGGTCGAATAACCGCCTGAAGGCCCCGCGCCGCCTCCGCTCGAAGGCGAGCGAGGCGGCCTGAATTTATTTCTTCCTGAATCCTTTGCCGATCATGCACGAATCGAATTTGCTGGCCTTGTATGTGGACTTGGAGCTGATGGCCACGGGGCCGCCCTTTTCTCCTTTTGGATCGAATATGAAACCTTCCTGATGTGCGCAGCCCTGGAGGTCTTTCGCGGCTTCGGCGTCGCTCCCTCCGCTCTTGATCCATGTCTGTCGAGCGACCGTGCACCCCGAAACCGCAAAAACCACAAAACTCGCCAAAACAACGCCCGTTGCTTTTCGCATGAATCGCCTCATCCCTATAACTCCTCTTGAAAATAAACGACTGGCTACTACTTTCTGTTTAACGGATTCAGCGAGCCGGGAAACGAAAAGAAAGGGGGGTTCATTCTTCATCGCCCAGCAAGCATACTAATAATAGCATATTAACATCGCACTCCATGAAAATCGAGGGTGTTCGGGTGAGGTTTCGGTTCGGGAAAATTTCATATATTTCCATAGATTTTGCCTATGTATCGAGACCGGGACGCGGACTCAAGGCGATGTTGCTTCGCCTTGCGATGACGGTTGGCCACGTCGGCGCGTCGCCTCGGTGACGGCAAACGCGGAGCGACGTGCTCCCGGCTCGCGGCCAGCGACGAATGGGCGTAGGGTCGCGCCCGCCCGCTTTTCTGCGCACATGTCACCTCTCTCTGGCACCCTCGAACGCCCGAGCGTCCACCGCCGCGCCCTGCTTGGCCATATAGCTTCCTCATCTACTCCGCCGCCGACCCGGTGGAGAAAACAAAAGAGACGCTCCAGATGCGCTCCTTGTCGAAAGGGTCGCCACGGCTGAACTAGGAGGCTCTCCTCCTGAACGGGAGTGCCTCAACAGGGGCTGGATGCGGCCATATGGTTGTCGATAGCGTTTTTCGCCGCTCTGAGCGCGTGGTTCGTTTTCGGGAATCCGATGTAGGGACACAGGGAGACGATGGCCTCTATCAACTCGGCGGGCGTCGTTCCCTGGTTTAGTAGCCCCTCGGCATGAATTTCCACCTCGCCCGAGAGATCCTGAGCCGCCGTCGCCGCCATGACGAGCATCTCGCGCGTTCGATGATCGAGAAGAGGCTGGTTCCAGCATGTGCCAAAGCAGTATTCCACAATGGCGCGGGCGTGGGTCGGGGCGAGTTCGCGCATCTCCGTGAACGCGCCCGCAAGGCCGTCCTCTCCATAGATGCCCAAAGATTTTCTGATCGCCAGACCTTTTTCGTAGTGCTTCTCGTTCATGGCGTTCTCCTTTCAACGGAAGGGTAGAAAATGGTTGCGCCTGATGCGATGCGAGGCGGCGCACCGCTCCTTGTCTATGGAGTCCTCGCGCAAGAGGGATTCCTCTCCTAATGGCCGGAGGAGTGACGCTTCATTCCTGCTCGCTTTTGGCGCGTATTCCACCGGGGCGGGTGAGGATGAAGCGGATGACGCACCCGAAGAAGATGACGAGGGAAAATTTTACGTATGGCGACGCGTCCAAAATAAGGATGGACGAGCCGCCCAAGAGGAGGATGAGCGCGACGGCGGTCCATTTCGCCCTTGGGCGAATGACGCCGTGCTTTTGCCAGTTGGAAATGAGAGGGCCATAGTATTTGTGCCGCAGGAGCCATTGATGGTGCTTTTTCGAGCTTCTCGCGAAGGCGAAGGCGGCCACGAGCACGAACGGGGTCGTGGGGAGAACGGGCAGGAAAACGCCGATGAACCCCAATGTCAGCGCGATGAACCCAAGAGCCAGAAAGAGGGGACGGGATGCTTTTCGCCGCATGGTGGTCGTTCCCGAGAATGATTCGCGCATGAGTTTTTCCGCATCTTCTCTCGAAGGGGCGCTTTTCACAAGGTGTGGCATGTCGACCCTCCCTTCGCGCGAGAGGCGACGCGCGCGTCCGCCACGTTCTTTGCGAGCCGTGCGAATAGGTTTTGCGCCTCAGCGCGCCCGCGGAATGATTTTCCCCGAACTTGCCCCGCTTTGCTCAGCGTTTGGGCCGCCGCTTTGGCGAGGGGCACTCCTTTATGTGCGGCGGGCGTATCGCTCCTGAGGAGGTGAGGGTGATGATTCTCTCGAGATCCGTCCTCTCGCTCCGCAGCGGCTTGCGCGTGCGAGAGAAAACTCATCTTTCGCGCGGCGAGGGAGGAAGGCGGAGACAGCGAAGATCTCTGCGTAGACACCCTCACGGCTCTGATCGTTGACGGCGAATATGGGGTCTCCCGTCTGGAAGTTCAACACGCCGGTCTCTGCCTCTCGAACGATGCTGGAGAAATCCTTCTTCAGGATATGGGGGAGTGCAGCCTTCGTGCGTTTTCTGGATGGCCGGGTTCACACTCGCCGCGTGAATCTCGACGAGGCTCTCCTCCGGTGCCGCTCTCGGCATGGGGGGAATGCGCCTTTACGTGAGGTCCGCGAAGGGCCCCGCATCCTCATCTAGTCCCAGATAACGCGCGCGCACGTGATTCCACAGGGCGAGCTTTCCCCAGTCGGCGGTTTTGAGAACGCGATATTGCGCGTCGAAGAAGGGATTAGGAAAGTGAATCGTCATCATCTGTTCATCGCGCCCGTTCATCAACGTCATCGAATAGCTGAGAGGGGCGTGGTCCGCCATTGGCGGACTCGCGTAAATCCGCTGGAGCGTCGCCCGCGCGCATTTTCGCCACTGCGCTAGTTCGGGAGGGCAGGGTCGTCCCGCCTCCCCTCGGTGCGCGCCGATGCACAGGTGAAAGTGCCAGTCGCCAAAATCAACCGTGAGGTAGCCGTCCAAATAAGTGATATTTCTGGGCGGGGACTTCCACCCGCACTCGAACACGGCGCCTTGGATGCAAGGCCCGAAAACGATCGAGTCGTAATGGTTCTCGAACAGGTCGCGCAGCAGGGTCTCCAGAAATTCGCGATCGGGCCGGAATTCCCAAATCGAATGCAAACTCCCGTCCAGGTGAGTCTCTTCACGATACTGCACGCTCGTTTTCACTACTGTTCCTTCTCCAGCAACGTCCGTGCTCGCGGCAGCGGCGCATGAAGGACGCGCCGTTGGCTTACTTGCTCGCTCCGGGCAGATTATAGCGTATCGTCAGCACGAGCGTCTTGTTGAAATAGGGAAGGGGCGCCGCTTTTCGCACCGCCTCCAGTGAGGCGCGATCCAAAAAGGCGTTGCCAGACGTTTTGCGGATTCCGAGGTCCCGCGGCCGCCCATTCGGCAAAATCCAGAAGCTGATGGTGGACGTGCCCTCCGCTCCTGACGCGCGCGCGATGTCCGGATAGCGCGCGTGTCGCTTGATGCGTTGGAGAATCGAGCGGATGCGCGTGTTCGCGCCTGCGCGCACCCATTTTTTCGTAAAGGTGAAGTGCGGCGTTTCGGGGGGTGCGCCTTCATACAGATTCGCTTTTGCGGGAGGCGCGCTCACGGATGTTTCCGCCTCTTGGGCGGCGAGCTGCACCGGTGCGATAAGCGCGAAGACCGTGAGCCATAGAAGAACTTGTGCGCGGCGTGCGTTTTTCACGTTCGTCGTTCTCTCCCCGTTGGGCGCGGATGCTCCTCCTCCATCGCGCGCATGATGAAATGCCGCTCGTCTTCCTCGCCCACCGATAGAATGCGGGCGCGTACGTGAAACGCCCTTTCGATGATCTCTGACCGCAAGACGCTTCGCGCGTTTCCTTGCGCGAGGATTTTCCCCTCATGGAGCAAGAGGAGGCTGTCGCAGTAGCGGCTCGTTAGATTGAGGTCGTGCGCGGAGACCACCACGGTGCGTCCCGCGCGCGCGAGTGCAAGCAGAATCCGCAGGATGTCGAGACAGTGCCTGACGTCGAGGTTCGCGAAGGGTTCGTCAAGCAGCAGAACGGGCGTTTGTGCGGCCAGCGTCCTGGCGAGCAGGACGCGCTGGAGCTCCCCGCCCGAGAGTTCGCTAATCGCGCGGCTAGCGAGGTCTGCCGCGTCCACGTCCCGAAGAGCCGTCTTGACCGCCTCGCGATCCGTCCTGGTTTCAGGCGCCAGCCTTTCTTGGTGGGCATATCTTCCCATCAGAACCGTCTCGTCCACCCTGAAAGGGAAGGCCGTCTCCTGCTTTTGGGCGAGATAGCCGACGCGCCGGGCGACCTCTTTTCTGCTGAATGCGCCGATGGGTTTTCCATCCAGCCATATGGTTCCCGCCCGCATCGGCAATAGGCCCGCTAGGGCGCGCAGCAGCGTCGTTTTCCCTGACCCGTTGGGGCCGATGACGCCTGTGAGCGCGCCCGGACGAAAATCAGCGGACACGTCGCGCAGCACCTCCCGCTCGCCGAGCGCGATGCGCGCGCACTCCATCCTGAGCCGCATCAGAACGTCTCCGCGCGACGGCGGTTCTTTATGATCAGATAGAGAAAGAATGGCCCTCCGACGCTCGATGAGAGTATGCCCAGGCGTATCTCCTCTGCGGAGGAGAGTACTCTCGCGATGAAGTCGATCCCCATCACGAATACGGCGCCGGCGACCATGCTCGTGGGCAGGAGGCGGCGGTGGTCCGCCCCCGTCAACATCCTCACGATGTGGGGGACGACCAGCCCCACGAAGCCGACCACGCCCGCGACGGAGACGGACGCTCCAGCCGCGGCGGCGGCGATGAGGAGAATTTGCCTTTTCACCCGCGCCGTATCCACGCCCAGGGCCATGGCCGACTCCTCCCCCGCCATCATCAGGTTCAGCTCACGCCCGAAGAACGGAGCGGCGAACGCAGAGGCCACGAAAAAGGGCGCTACCAGGAATACGTGCTCCCACGTGCGGTTGGTCAGGCCGCCCATGAGCCAGAACAGAATCTGTCGGCCGATCTCGAAATCGTCCACGCTGTAGCTTAGCGTGAGCATCATTAGGGCGCTGGCTATGGAATTCATCGCCATTCCGCAGAGGATGAGCGTTCCGATCGGGGTGTGTCCCTTGTAGGTGGCTGCCAGGGAGACGAGGAAGACGGACAGGAGCGCGCCGCCGAAGGCCATGAAGGGAACCGACCAGATCGAGGTCGCTCCCCAGCCGAGCGCGAGGGCGGTCGTGGCGCCCAGAGCGGCGCCCGCGCTGACGCCGATGACGCCGGGGCCGGCCATCGGGTTTCTGAAAAGACCTTGGAGCATTGCGCCCGATAGGGCGAGCGAGGCGCCGACGAGGGCGCCCGTCAGCGCCCGCGGAATGCGGATGTGCCAGATGATGGCACGCTCGTGAGGGAGAACGTCACTCTGCTCTGGAGCGCGCGCGCGCAGCTCGGTGAAGATGATTTCGAAAATCTCGCTCCAGCCGATGCTCGCGACTCCGAACCGGACGCTGAGGGCGAGGAGCAGGGCGACGGCGACACCCATCCCCGCGAGGGCGGCGTGTTTTTTCATGGGCGCAGAGCCCGCGCCAAATCCCCCAACCCATGAACGATGTATTGGGACACGGCCGAGAATCGGGGACGGGGTATCTCGATGATCCTTTTGTTCCGCAAGGGAGCGTAGACCTCGCGCGAGCGCAACGCGCTTTTGATGCTCTCTCCCGATTTCGGGTCTACCCCCGTCACGATGACGTCGGGACGCCACGCGATGATCTGCTCCGCCGATATTCGGCGCGTGCCTCGCACGCCGCGCGCGGCGGCCACGTTCTCGCCTCCGGCGAGGCGAATCATCGCGTCCAGCGAGGTATGACTCCCCGGCGTCCAGCCCCCCTGCAGAAGAGCAAGGACGCGGGGCGGCTTCTCGTCCCGGGGAATGCGGGCGCGAATAGCGCGGACCTGCGCGCGCGCGCGCGCGATGAGGCTTCGGGCCCTGTCCTCCTCTCCGATCAGCCGTCCCATCTTCTTGATGTTCGTGAAAACGTCCTCCAGGCTCTCGAAGGAGATGAATTGAAAAACCGGAACCTTCGCGGCGCGCAGATGGTTGAGGAGCGCGGCGCTCGAATATGAGGCGGCGAACACCATATCCGGACGCAGAGAGATAATGCGCTCGGGTCCGCCGCCGATCAGCGGAATCCCTCGCACCTTTTCGGCGACGTTGGAATAGGCCGCGTCTGCAGCGAGTTTGTGGAGCCCGACGATTCTGCTTCTGGGCGCGATATCCACGAGCATCTCGGCGGTAGCGAGCGTCATGGCGATGAGTCGCCTGGGCTTTTGCGCCGAAAGCGCCTGGACGGACTCTCCCGACGCGAGAGGAGAGAGCGCGAGAAGGAGTATCCCCCACAAGAGAATTTTTTTATCCTTTCCGCCTGTTCGCATCTCCCTCTCCTCGCGCGGGGTCATTTGCGGCGGCGCGCTCCCCTCAGAAAACCAGGTTAACGCCCGCGAACCACTCAATGCCGGGGGAGTTGTAATTGTACACAGCGTCGTAATCTTCGTCGAAGACGTTGTTCACTTTTGCCTCAACCGTGAAGTCCTTGAACCTCGATTTTTTTGTCTTGTCGAACAGCGATATGCTGTCCTTGACGACGTCAAGAGAAAAAGCCAAGTCCACTTTTGTGTATCCTGCATTGTTTACTTTCTTTAAGGTGAATATATTCTTGAGGAAGGGAGTAAAATCGATATCCCGCTGCGTGCTCGTCTGGTTCACCCGCAGAGTAGTTCTGAGGCGATTCGGATGGTAGGTGATGGAGCCGCTCCACCACCAGTTGGGACGTCTGAGGAGTTCCTCTCCTTGCTCGAAACTCGACCCGCCCAGCCCGTTCTGGTCGTCCAGCACTACGGTGTCCAGTGTGTTGAAACTCCCGTATGCTGAAAAGTGATGGAAGTCAACGAGCGCAAGAGAAAATTCTGCCCCTCGCATCCGCACCCTTGATATGTTCTCGTAGTTTGTGCCGTTAAGAAACAGCTGTGGGCTGGACGCGATGAAGTCTTGCACCTCGTTTTCGTAGTACGTGGCGCCGAGTTTGAGTTTTTTGCCTCCGATGAATTGATCAAAGCCGATCTCCCAGCTCTCCTGTTTTTCGCTCTTGAGGTTCTGGTTTCCCACAGTGAAGGAGGAGCCGAATAGATCTAGGAAGGCGGGACGCTTGACTCCCTCGCCGATGGCGCCGCGGAGGCGCGTGCCGGTTCGCGGGAGCTGGTAGGAGGCGGAAATTTTCCCGGTCGTCTCGTCCTTGCCGACGTCGAAGTCGTCCACGCGAAACCCGCCCGCCAGTGTAAATCCCCCCTGAAACTGGAGCTGCTGGTGGGCGTAGAAGGAGTCGGCGCGCCGCGTTTCCTTGGAGGCCGTGGTGAAGGTGGAGGCCGTGAAGTATTCTTCCCTCTCCCATTCAAAGCCGAGCGTGGACACGGCTTGGCGTAGGGGCGAGAATCCTAGTTGCTTGCCTGAGAATCGGAGGTTGATCTGGTTGTTCAGGCTGAGCCTCGTCTGGTCCGTCTCCCTCTCAAAGGGGCTGAAGAAGGGGCGCGCCTCGTCCAGGACGTCCGCTTTGTCCTCGAACAGGGTGTCGTGCAGGTAGAGGGAGACGCGGGGGACGTATTCGAACCAGCGGGTGGGTCGAAGCTGCGCTCGAAGGCCAATGAGCTGCTCGTTTCTTTTCTGATAGGCGTTGAGCTCCCTGTCCGTGAGCGGCGCCTCGAGGCGGTGGTCGGTGTTCGTCGCGCCGTCATTCGAGGTTATGTCGATCCTGTTTTGGTTGAAGTAGTAGAGGAAACGCGCCTTCGCCTTCTCCGAGAAGAAGTGATCCAGACCGATCACGCCGACGCTCCGGTAATAGCCGTCGTTGGGAAAGCGCCCGTCGGAGTCGAGGCGGCTGAAGGTGGCCACATAGCCGCTCTTCTCGGAGCCTCCCTTGAGCTTGAACGTCTCCTCGTAGGTCGAGTGGCTGCCGAGCCGCAAGCGCGTCGTGAACGAAGGCGTCTCTCCCGGCTTGCCGAAGTCGGGCAGGAAGTTCACCACGCCCGCCGCCGCGTCCGAGCCGTAGAGGGGGCTCTGGGGACCCTTAAGCACCTCGGCGGTGCCGATCCACTCGGTCGAAAGGTGTGAGAAGTCATACTGGTCGCCGCTGGGAGGGGTGAGTTTGAAGCCGTCGAATAGAACGCTGGTGAAATTGGGCTCGCCTCCGCGCAGACGGAATGCCGTAATACCGCCCCTGCCGCCCGTTTGCGAGATGAAGCCGCCCGCCGCCTCCTCAAGAAATTCGTTGGCGTCGATTGGTAGGAGGCTTTCGATTCGTTCTCTGCTGAATACCTCCACCGAATCGGCCACGTCGCTGATCTTCTCCGGAGTGCGCGTGGCGGTGATGGTGATGGGGTCGAGATAAATTTCCTCTCCGGATGCGGCGTCTTGCGCATTGGTCCGGCTCGCCACCCCCCACGCGATGAACCCCGCCATCAAGAGGAGGAGCAGACTCCGTTTGCGCCCGGCTTGGGGTCTGCTGGCTCCTCTATTTTGGGCGAGAGGAACGGGCAAGGGTGAACTCTTACGCCCGGCGTGGAGATTTGCGGTTTTTCGAGAGAATTCCTTCTTGATGCGACGTCTCATGACAAGCCTCCTGGAGCGGCCCAAGCCGCTCGAAGCGAGACCCCCGAGGGAGTCTCTTGCGGAAGATGCCCGCAGGCCGGTCTTCTGGCTCGCGCCGATGGCCGCCCTTCATTCCTTCCCAGGAAGGTCCCGGTGGATCGCATGAAGGGCGCGTCGCTTACAGCTGCTGGGCAGCTCCGGTTTTTCACCGGATTCCCGAACACCTGTGGGCTGTTTTAGCGGTGGAGATGCTCCACCGGTCGTATGGCCAGACTACGCTTTCCTTCGCGCGTGAAAAACGCGTGGTCCACGATTTTATGGGTGGGGGGGCGCCACGACGAAAAAAAAGGGTCTGCCCACCTCCCAATCCCCGAGGAAGTGCCGAGTATCAAGCGCCGCAGGTCGGTCTCCTGGCTTCCGGATCAATCTACTCACGGCCCCTTCCTAGCAGAATGCGCCAGTGGCGTCGGCCGTTTTCGTCCCCGGTTACAGTGGCGGGTCCGCGCTGGATTTTCACCAGCTTCCCCGGGCTTTCGAGAGGAAAGCCCACCTGTTGCGCATCAAAGTAGAATCATTTTAACTCACGAACCATCTCTCGGTCAAGGGCCATCGCGCCGCGATTGAGGTGCACTCAGACGGCCTCGTATTTGTCGCGCGTGATGGTGTCGAGGTTGACGCCCTCGATTCGGATGAGGCGCGTCTCGCCCTCTCGCTTGGGCGCGTGGAACTCCCCCACGTCGTAGGCCTTCGAGACGCCGGGCGTCAGATCGTAGCTCCGCACCGCCTTCACCTTTCCCGGCGCGCCGGAGCTCGACCTCTCGACGAGCTCGTAGTCCGTCATCGTGGTGGTGCCCACAGCCTGACCGTAGATGGCCCAGGAGGCGCCGTGATCGTGCGGGGGGCTTCCGCTGCCACTTTTATGCACGTGGGCGAAGATGCAAAAGCCGAGCTCGGGGTCCTTGTAGAGAAGCGTGCGGGGGGATTCGTTGTCCGGCCCCAGATGCTCTTGGACGAACTCCTGGTTCACCAGGATTTTTTGTAGGTTGTCGCTCACCTGCTGAAGCCCCGCCTTGCCTGCGTCCCGCTTCAGGATGTCGTGGCAATCGGCGGCAAATCTGTGGAGTGTCTCGCCCATGATGCGCTCTCCTTTTTCGCTCTTTTGGTAAATGGAATAGCATATCACTCTACTGTGCCGGTGCGTCCTTTGCAAACAAATCCATGGGTGGACGGAGCCGCGTGATGATGGTCCGCGGCTACTCTTCGCTTCGCCCCCGATACGTGCCATTCCGCGCTCGCCATTGTCTCGTCATGTCGTCATGCTTGCGTTCGGAGTCCGCCGAGCGCATCTCCGCACCCTGAACCATGACGCGAATGCCGTAATAGATGATGAGGAGGCTGCCATAGGATGAGATAAGGCTGGGCAGCTCATATGGTGTCATCGCTTCTTCCTCGCGAGCTCTTGATTCTATTGAGGTGCCGCCCGCTTTGTAAATCCGGGGGCGATTTTTTCCGCGCGGTTGTATGATGCGCTGAAGCCCCGCCGCCGCGCGGAGTAGGGAGGAAACCTGATGCGGAGGTGATTGTGATGGATACGCCGAAGCGGCGGAACCTGGACGTTTTCACGAGAGTGGCGTCGCATTACGAGGGATATTTCAGCGACGAGGAGCAAAATCGCTTGGACGAGATGTCTGCGCGCATCGGTTTTGGCCCCGGAAAGTGGATCGTTGACTTTAGCATGGGAACGGCTGCGGGAGTGGGGCGTGGGCGAGAGTGTTGAATACGTCATCGCCGACACGAATGCCCCCTCTGGCGGACGCGCGGGCTGACGCGGCTATCTGCCGGCATACGTTTCATCACTTGGAAAGGCCCAGAGAGGTTTTTCGGGCGATGATACGCTCGGTTCGGACGGCGGGACACCTCATACTCATCGACTATCACTATCCTGACGAGGCGGACGGGCGGGACAAGATAGAGGTTTTTGACCGCGCGCGCGAGCTGTCCATCACGCGGCATCTCTCGCAAAAGGAGATGGAGGCGTATTTTCAGGAGGAGGGGATTCGCGTCGATGAGATCGCCCTCGGCCGGCTTGACGTGCGGTTCGACAAATGGATGGGTGAGGCGAAAGCGTCCGCCTACCTCTTCCCCCAGCTCAGAAGGGCGTTCGAGGCCCTGCGCGACCAGGGCGGAATCTAGTATGAGGAAAGGGTTTTTGGGGCTGGGTTTTTTATCACGAGAAAGCGGCTGACCATCCTGGGATGCAAGACGGCTTGAGACGCGAAGAGGACGGAAGGAGGTGCCGGGGGGCCCGCCTCGCCTGTCTGGGAGTTCAGCTGAAATACATGCCGCCGTTGGCCAGAAGGGTCTGGCCCGTAAGGTAGCCGTTTCGAATCGCCAGCATGACGGTGTCGGCTACCTCTTCCACCGCGCCGAACCGCCCCATTGGCGTGTGTGGGGTGGACACGCGGAGGTCTTTGGCGATCATCTCGGTTTCGATGAGGCCGGGCGCCACGCTGTTCACCGTGATTCCTTCTTTCGCCAGAGCGACGGCGTAGGCGTGGCCGAGTCCGTGCATTCCCGCTTTCGAGGCTGCGTAGTGCGGCCCGACGCGCCCCCCGGTGAAGGCGGCGTTTGAGGAGACGTTGACGATTCTCCCCCAGCGGGTTTTTCTCATGTTGGGCAGGACGGCCTGGATGAGCAAGAATGCGGACTTAAGGTTGACGCGCAGCGTGTCGTCCCAGTCGGCTTCCGTTAACTCGGCTAGAGGCTTGGCGATGGCGATTCCGGCGTTGTTGACAAGGATCGAGACGGCGCCGAAACGCTCCCTCGTCTCATCCACTAGGCGGCGGACATCTCCGGCGTTCGACACGTCCGATTGTGCGGGGAATGCCTCTCCTCCCGCCTCCTCTATCAGGCGGCAGGTTTCCCGCGCTTGCGCCGCGCGTTCTCGGAGTTCACCGCAACACGACAGCCCGTGCGCCCCAACGCCACCGCGCATCCGCGTCCGATGCCTCGGCTCGCGCCGGTGACGATGCAGACCCTGCCCTCAAGGTTTTGCGACAACCCGACGCCCTCCCGCAACGAGAAAGCCCGCATCCCTTGGGGAAGGGGCCGACCCCACCATGAGCATATCATTCATCCATCGTCTTGGGGGTTGTGCGGACGAGTCGCCGCGCGCGCTCGAGAAATCGCGGCGACGGTTTCACTACCCCGAGACGATCGCCCAGGCCCCGAGGACGGAGCATGCCCCGCCGATGACGACTTGGACGCTGACCCGCTCCTGTTTTCTGAAAAAGAGCAAGGAGAGGAGGATGACGATGAGGACGGAGAGCCGGTTGATGGGTGCCACTTGGACGATCTCTCCGGTCTTGATCGCCCACCAGAAGAAGAAGGCGGCCCAAAAATTGCATGTCGCCCCTAGGATGGCGACGATGAGGGAGTGGCGGGTGAAGGAGCCGCTCCGCAGCGTCGGCAGAAAAAAAGCGCTCGCGAACAGCAGGGTGAGCGTCGTTATGTTGGAGATTCCCATGCCCAATGGGACTGAAGGGATATGGGCGAAACCGTATTTGCGGACAACGTGGGAGACGCTGGCGAAAAAGGCGCCTGTTACGGGGATGAGATAATAGGCGGGAGCGACCCGTTTCTCCAGTGCCCCGTTGTCGTAGAGGAGAAGGACGCCGCCGCCCATTATCCCCAAAGTTCCCAGCGCGACCAAGGGGGTGAGGTTTTCGCCCAGCAGGACGACGGCCAGTCCCGAGGACCAGACGAGGCCGGTCTGGGTCAGGATGGGCGTGCGGGCCAGCCCCACGAGTTTGATGGATATCATGCTGGCGTATCGGCCGCCCAGTCCGCCGATGGTCCCCACGAGCGCGAACCACAGGACGCCGTGCAGCGGCCAGGTTTCCAGCCCGTCGCCGATAGAATAGAGGCCGAGGGCGAAGGACGTGGTGATCGCGGTCGCAATCGCCGTCGTCGTCAGGGGACTCAGGCTGATGAGCGCGCCCCGATAGAGGGTCCTGGCGACGGAGATGAATAAGGCCGAAAGGAGCGCCATCAGGTTCGGATGTAGCGAATCAAGCAAACGGGATGACCTTCAAGAAGAATAGAAAATCCCATTATCCGCCAAGGGGCGGTAGAGGGCAAGGGGAGTCCAGCGTCCTGACGCACCCGAAGGCGGCGTGAGAACGCCCTGAGTGTTCTCCAACCAAAACCCCAGTTCGAGGCGGCCATGCCCGCGCCCGGCATAGAAGCGCATCCGCTGCTGTTCACGTCCAGCACGGCGGAGAACGAAGTCTCCATGCCGATCGAGAAGCGATCGATATGATATGCTCCGTCCAGACTGCACAGAATGCGGGTTCTTTCCGCTTCGGATTGGATTTCGCCCTCCGTCTCGGCGGCTTTGGGCGAACATCCACTCCAAAGTCCACGGAGACGCGTAGGGAGAGACCGTCCCTCTTGTTCCCCATCTCGAGGTCTGCGCCGTTCCCATCCCGCAGGGAGGTCCGCGATTCCACCGCGTCGGTGAAGCCATACCCAGCCTGAGGTCCGAGCGCGTGAGGCGGTGCTGCGTGGGTGGAGAGGTTTCTCCTCGGATATGGGCCAAGGCGACGAGAGCGCTCTGAATGAGAACACGCCCTCTAAGTCACCCGCATCCGGCCCTTTTTCGCGTGCTCAAACGGCGGGTTTCGCATACGGTTTTCTCCCACAAAAAGATCATTTTTCCGAGAGGTTTTCCCCTTGGAAAATCTGCGAACTTTCCAGCCCGTTCGCAATAGTTTTTGTCGGGCTACGCCGAGAGAGTCGAACATGGCACGTCAAGACCGAAATGACTTGCTTCCAGTAGAACCAGTTTTGTCAAGGCGGAATTTTTAGAGTTTCCATGCCTGGGTCGCGTCGCTTTTGTATTGGATCGTTATCGCATGGGCGAGAGAGGCGCTTCGGGCGATTGGCGAATTCGTGTTTTCACCGCGCCTCAGGGTTTCCATGCCTCGGGCGGATCCGCCGCGTCTCGGGCGTAGCCGTCGCGCGACAATCGATCCCTGAACCACGCCTCGTTTACCCGGTTCGTATAAGGGTCCATGACGGCCAGATCACAGAAAATTTCGATGCAGTTGCCCGATGGGTCCGCGACGTAGAGGGCGTGGTTCTCCCCCCAGAATCCATCCCCCTCCGGGTGCGTGGGACTGTGGATGGACGGTCCCCAGAAAATGTCGATCTCCTGCTCTTCGAGATAGGCGGCCCAGGCTTCGAGCTGGGTGCGGTCCTCCACCTGGAACGCGATGTGGTGCAGTCCCGTCTGGGTGGTGTCGAATGAGCGTCCCTCGGGCGGAGGCGGACCTTCCCCCTCTGGCCAGAAGATGAGGTTCAGGTCGTGATGAAGCGGCGTGCATCTCATGAAGCACAAGCCGAAGGGAAAACCAGGAACGCTGCCCGGCGGATATATTTCGGATATATGAAAGCCCAGTTTGTTCACGTAGAAATCCTTCGCCGCCTCAATGTTGTGGACTTTTACTGCGGCGTGCTGAAGCCGCATGGGCCCCTCAGGTGGTTTTGACATGAAAAACCCTCCTCAAATTTTATGCGTCAACGCGCGCCCATGAGTCCCTGCCCAAGTCTCCTAGACCCTCGCAGCCGTTATCGGTAACGGCGACCGCATCCTCGATCTTTACGTGCCCCACCTCCGGATGCCGAATGTCGCATTCTACGGAAACCACCATTCCCGCCTCAAGGGTGCGCTCCGCGCGTGGGCCAAAGCGCGGTAGTTCCTGCTGAACCATGCCGATGCCGTGGATTTCGAAAATCCCCGCATCAGAGAAGCCGGTTTCCTGAAACGCCTGCTCCCCTTGCGCGTGAACCGCCCCGCAACTCGCCCCGTTCCTGATGGCGTTCCTGCAGGCGTCAACGCAATGCAGACAGGCACTTCTTAATTCCTCGGCCAGGGGCGAGGGCCGGCCCCGCACGCCCATCCTGCAGATATCCGCCATGTAACCCGCCTCCGAGCCGCCCGCGTCGATATGCAGAACTTCTCCCTTCTCCCAGATTTTGTCGGACGGCTCACGCCTCATGCCGCGTCCTGCGGCGGTGAAGGCGTAATGATAGAGAAGCCCCCGCTTTACCATTTCCTCCTCCACGCGTCGGGCCACCTTCCGGGTCGTGGCGTCTTCCGCCCCCGCCTCGAAACCGGCTTGTATCGCTTTGGCGTCGGCGTGGGCGGCACGCCGGAATACGTCGAGTTCCTCCTCCCTCTTCACAGCACGCAGCTCCTCGAGAATCCCGAGCGCGTCCACGAACCGCGCCCCGCGCAACGCGCGCGAGAGGGCGTCCATCGCGTCCACCGGCAAAAAGGCGCGCTCAACCGCGATGGTTCCCCTCTCTAGGCCCCGCTTCTTGATCGCCTCGGCCGCCATTCGCGCTGCGCCTACCGTGTCCCGCGCCCTCGTGTAGATGACGTCTGGTATCCAGGAGTATATTTCATTGCGAGGGGCCGCCTCGACGCGCCAAGCCACCTGAAAGGCGTTTTCCACGCCCTTCAGGGGAATTCCCACGAAGGGGAGATATTGGCTTGGCCCGATGGCGGTCACGCGCTCTCGAAAATGGAAGTAGTAGCCGCCCGTGAGGTAGCGGAGGTTATGGGGGGTGTGCGCGAGCACGAGATCGACGCCCGCCCCCTCCATCAGACGCGCGAGTTTGCGCCCGTCATAGAGAGGTTTTCTCACGTGACCACCGCCCAGCCCTCACGCCCCAGATCGCCCAGAGGCTCGTAGCCATCCGCCGTCACTGCCACGGCGTCCTCCACCTTCACGTAGCCCACTTCGGGGTGCCGGACGTCGGTCTCTATCGAAACCACCATTCCCTCCTCGAGTTTTCTCTCCGCTCCTGGACCAAAGCGCGGTTGCTCGTGCGAGACCATGCCGATGCCGTGAATGATGAAGTTGCCGTATTTCCCATGCTCGGCGCCTTTCAGACAGCTCCAGCCGCGCTCGTAGATATCTCCGCAGACGGCGCCGGGGTGTATGGTGTCCCGCACGCGGTCTTGCGTCTCGATGCAGGTTTTGTAGAGGTCGTCTGCCAGTGCCGACGGCTCGCCCCTCACGCCCATTCTACAGATATCGGTGAGGTAGTCGGCCTCCGCGCCTCCCGCGTCGAGGTGGAGCACCTCTCCCTTCTCCCAGACCTTCTCGGAGGGGGCGCGAAGCATTCCGGGGCCCGCCGCCGTGAACACCCACAGGAAATGAAGCCCCCTGTCTGTCATGCCTTTCTCCACCGCGCGGGCGACTTCCCTTGTGGTCGCTCCGGGTCTTGTGGTCTGGAAGGCTTCATGAATCGCCTCGGCGTCCGCCTGTGAGATGCGGCGATAGCGCGCTATCTCCTCGGGCGTCTTGATGGCGCGCAACTCCTCCAGAATGGGAAGTGCCTCGACGAATCTCGCGTTCGGAAGTTCCCTTGCCAGCGCCTCTTTGGCCGTGGCGGGCAAGAAGTTGCCCTCTAGAGCGATCGCGCCGGCCCCGAGCCCGCGCGCCAATATGGCGCGAGCGGCCTCGGCGGCGGCCTCCGCTGGATGCCTGCCGGATGGAACGAGTTCCGGTATCCAAAGGTTTTGATCCTCCGCTTGGCCGATTTCTCCGTTTCCGCCTATGAGGAAGGATTCCTCGACTGCGCCGCGCGAAATTCCGGCCAGCGCCATGTATTGCCCCTCGCCCATCGCCGTGAATCTCTCATGAAAGTGAAAATAATATCCACCGCAAAGGTAGCGGACGTTCTCTCGCGTGCTGGCCAGAACGAGGTCCACGTCTGACTCTTCCATGAGGCGGTCAAGTTTTTCACTGTCATAGGGTGGCTGCATGAATGAATCCTCCAGTTTTCAGAATAAGAATAGATGCGGCAATCATCCGTTTACTCGATCCTCGCCCAAGAGGTCGCCGAGGGTCAATCTGGCCTCCCCGGCGCGGACGCATCGCCTCGCTCCCCCGTGTGTGCTCCCCTATGGCCTCAAGCCGTCAGGCCGAGTTTCTTTGTCTTCGTCTCAACGTCGATGCCAAAGAGTCGACTTGATTCACTCCCAGAATTTTCCGCTTGTCCGCCTCCGTGATGGGCGGATACCCCTATCGCTCCTGTAGTTCCTAGGAGATCTCCATCTCCCAGAACCATTCGAGCATGGGCTAGAGATTTGCTAGGAAGGTGCCCCCGACCCCCCCAGAGGGTTGGGTCCGCGCCTACGCCGCGAGGCAGCCTGCCCATGTGCTCCTTGTATTGCCAGACGCGATGAGGGGCAGGCGCATCGTGCCCGAGAGGGCGATCGACACGTTCTCGAAGCGCGCGGCGATATGGACGCACTCCTCCAAATAGAGAAGAGTCAGGTGGTGAATCGCGAAGGTGAGGTCCGGAAAGTCCATGGCCGTCTGCTGGACGTCGAGTGGAGAGAGATTCTCCAAGCGCGCCCGGGTGATGGAAAACCCCTTGCGGGATTGAAGCACGCTGATTCCCAGCGCGCCCTTCTCGTATATCAGATGCGCGAGCTTAGGGGTCGTCGCAGCACCAGGAATTTCCGTCGAAGTGGGTGTTGTAGAATTTTGATCGAAGGACGTGCTCCGGGTGCGTGCGAATTCATATTGCGCCTGAAGGCGGAATAAACCCTCCTTATAGACATAGACGTCATAGAGAACGATGTCCTGGTCCATGTCGATGTCGGTTTCGAGTTTTCGAATCCCGCCTTGCTCAGCTCTTGGACGGTTCATCTTCTGGCGAAGCCGCCGATGGGATTGCCTTTGCCATAGCCATAAAGGTTTTCTTGGCCTTTGGGCCGCCTTGCCGACGCATAAATGCCAGAGGCGGTCAAGGACGATGTCCGGACGGGCGAGATTCTCACCCGATAGGTCATACATGTAGCCCACATCGTCGAACATGGATATCTCGTCGCTGGGCATTCGCGCCTCCCACTTTTCCGAACAGGCGTTCAAGACGGTTCGGCGGGACCGCACCCAAAATATCGCACATTTCAGAAACGGGTTATAGGGCGAGACGCGTGGGGAGAGAAACGCGCGGATTTTCACTAGCGCGTTTGACCATGCGCCCATGAAACTATATATTGCTACTGTATTGAGCGGAGCGATCCTGCGCTTTCAAGTTTTTTTTGGAGATCGACGCATGGGCCAATTCTCAAGCATCGCGCAATCGTCCATCGGCGCGAAAATCACCATGGCAGTCACGGGGATTGTGTTGTGCCTGTTTATCATCTCCCATATGCTCGGGAATTTCCTGGTGTTCGTGGGCCCTGACGCGACGAACGCCTATGCGAAGGGGTTGAAGGATCTGGGTGCTCTTTTGTGGGCGGCGCGCGTGGGCCTGCTGGTCGTGTTCTTGGTGCACGTCGGCTCTGCCTTGCGTCTTTGGCGTCTGAATCAGGCGGCCCGACCGCAGGGATACGCGGTGGTGGACACCAGCGTGGTCACCTACGCAGGCCGCTCCATCGTCCTGACGGGCGTCCTCGTCTTGGCTTTCGCCGTCTATCATCTGCTCCACTTCACGCTGTTCGCCACGAATCCTGAATTTGCCCAGCTCTATGACGCACAAGGTCGCCATGATGTTTATAGAATGGTCGTTTTGGGGTTTCAGAACGTCGCGGTATCTGGCGTTTATCTCTTCTCGATGATTCTGCTTGGCCTGCATCTGAGTCACGGTGTGACGAGCCTGTTTCAGTCCTTGGGGATGAACCATCCATCCTACAACCCCTTGATCAAGCGGCTTGGCCCCTGGAGCGGCGTCCTCGTGGCCGTCGGCTTCATGTCGATTCCTTTGGCCGTCTTGGCGGGCGTGCTGAAATAGTTCTCCCTCGGCGAGGAGAGACGCGCATGAACGTGAACGGAAGTCTGAATGGAAACGTCCCGCCGGGTGCCTTGGCGGAGAAGTGGGACAACCACCGCTTCAGCATGAAGCTCGTGAACCCGGCCAACAGACGCCGCTATAAGGTGATCGTGGTGGGTTCAGGGCTGGCTGGCGGGGCGGCCGCGGCCACGCTGGGCGAACTGGGTTACAATGTGGATTGTTTTTGTTTTCAGGATAGTCCCCGCAGGGCGCACTCCATTGCGGCGCAAGGCGGAATCAACGCCGCCAAGAACTACCAGAACGACGGAGATAGCGTCTATCGGTTGTTCTACGACACCATCAAGGGGGGGGATTTCCGTTCACGCGAGGCGAACGTGTATCGCTTGGCGCAAGTGAGCGCGCACATAATCGATCAGTGTGTCGCCATGGGCGTCCCGTTCGCGCGCGAATACGGAGGGCAGATGGCGAACCGCTCGTTTGGCGGAGCGCAGGTGTCGAGAACTTTCTATGCCAGGGGACAGACGGGCCAGCAGCTGCTCCTCGGCGTGTATTCTGCCCTTAGCCGACAGATAGCGGCCGGGACGGTGAAAATGCGTCCCCGCACCGAGATGCTTGACCTCGTTTTGGTAGATGGCCAGGCGAAGGGCATTATCACGCGCAACCTCGTGACCGGAGCGATTGAAAGACACGCAGCCGACGTCGTCATCATGGCCACGGGCGGATATGGGCCGGTATTCTATCTTTCCACGAACGCCATGGGAACTAATGTCACCGCCTCGGTCCGGGCATACAAGAAAGGCGCCTACTTTGCAAACCCCTGCTACACCCAGATTCACCCGACGTGCATTCCGGTTTCAGGAGATCATCAATCAAAGCTCACGCTGATGTCCGAGTCGCTTAGAAACGACGGCCGTATCTGGGTTTCGATGAAGAAGGGGGATCCGAGAGTCCCTGCGGAAATACCCGAGGAGGAGCGGGACTATTATCTGGAGCGCATGTATCCAAGCTTCGGCAACCTTGCACCGCGTGACATCGCCTCGCGCGCGGCGAAGCGCGCGTACGACGAGGGCCGTGGAGTAGGGGAGACGTGCCTCGGCGTCTATCTGGACTTCACGGATGCCATCAAGCGTCTGGGGCTGGGCGTGGTGAAGCAGCGATACGGCAACCTCTTCGACATGTATGAGAAGATCACGGGCGAGAACGCCTATCAGATGCCTATGCGAATCTACCCCGCCATTCATTACACGATGGGCGGCCTCTGGGTCGATTACAACCTGATGAGCAACGTCGCGGGCCTGTTCGTGCTGGGGGAGGCGAACTTCTCCGACCACGGTGCGAACCGTCTGGGTGCCAGCGCGCTCATGCAAGGGCTGGCGGACGGCTACTTCGTGGCACCCTATACGGTGGGGAACTACTTGGCGAGCCAGGCGCCCGGAGAGGTTTCTCCGGACTTTCCAGAATTCACCCGCGCCGCCCATGACGTGGAGGAGCGGATCAAGCGTGTGCTTTACGTTGAGGGGAAGCGCACGGCGTCTTCCTTCCACCGGGAGTTGGGCCTCATCTGCTGGGAGCATTGCGGGATGGCACGCTCGAAGGAGAGTCTGACGAAAGCGCTGGAGCTGATCCCCGCGCTTCGAGAGGAATTCTGGGAGAATGTGCGCGTGCCCGGAGACGACGACGAACTCAACCCGGAGCTCGAAAAGGCGCTTCGCGTCGCAGATTTTCTGGAATTTGCGGAATTGATGTGTTACGACGCCCTCGTGCGGGAGGAATCCTGCGGCGGACATTTTCGGGAGGAATACCAGACGCCCGAGGGTGAGGCGCTTCGGGACGACGGGAATTTCAGCCATGTGAGCGCGTGGGAGGCGCCGCGCAACAGCGGACGTCCGACGCTGCGCAAGGAAGACCTCGAATTTGAGGAGGTCCAATTCAGCGTGAGGAGCTACAAGTAATGAACCTCACCCTTAGGGTTTGGCGGCAAAAGGACGAGCGGGCGACGGGTGGCCTGGAAACCTACGAGGCGCGCGACGTCATTCCGGACATGTCGTTTTTGGAGATGCTGGACGTGACGAATGAGTGCCTGATCCTCGACGGGCGGAAGCCCATCGCGTTCGATCACGATTGCCGAGAAGGAATTTGCGGAATGTGCTCTCTGGTGATCAACGGGAAGGCGCACGGGGGTTTCGCCGGCACGACCACCTGCCAGCTGCACATGCGAAAGTTCAAGGATGGCGACACGATCACCATCGAGCCCTGGCGCGCCAGCGGCTTTCCCGTCCTCAAGGATCTCGTGGTGGATCGCTCTTCATTTGACCGCATCATCCAGGCGGGCGGGTTCATCTCCGCGAACACGGGAGGCGCGCCGGACGGCAACGCACTTCCGGTGCCGAAACCCGACGCGGACGTTGCCATGGATGCGGCCGCCTGCATCGGTTGCGGTGCCTGCGCGGCGTCGTGCCCGAATGGTTCGGCGATGCTTTTCGTGGCGGCGAAGGTATCCCACCTCGCGCACCTGCCGCAGGGCTTGCCCGAGCGGGGACAGAGGGTACGCAGCATGGTCGCCCAGATGGACGCGGAGGGTTTTGGCAACTGCGCCAACCACGCCGAATGCGAAGCGATGTGCCCCAAGGATATCAGCGTGAGCCACATCGCCAAGATGAACCGCGAGTTCATCCGCGCGGCCGTGCGGGGCGATTGACCCGTCCGAGGAAATCTTGGGGCGTGCTCCCACTCCCTCGCATGGTCTTCTTTGACGACGCTATTTGTCCAGCCGTTCCAGTAGCGCGCGTCCCCCCCACCTTTTCCATGAGGTCGATTCTAGGTAAACGCTAAAGGGGTAACCAGATCGATTTGACTACGAGGTGCCTGCTTTCGGGGTCATCGCGCCGCTTCCACGAGTCGTCTCAGACAGGAAATTGCTCGTCGTAGGCTCTCCGATCGCGTAGCGGCGAATTCCGGGCGCCACTTGTCCTTGGCATACTCGATAAGTCGCGCGATGGGTAGGCGGATCCCACGCGACGCCCGCTTCTCTCGCGGGGAACCATGTCCTTGCGAACATCCTTCCCACGTGAACGACGGCTCAGGTTGACCATTTTATCCTTTGGATGTTTGAGGCTTTCCGGCGTTGGGGATATCCAGTTTATCTGCACGCTCAAGTGTTTGGAGAGGGTTTCGGCGTCCGCCGTCAACCAAGCCTCGACCTTTCGGATGGCGATTCGAAAGCAAAGGAGGGGAGCGTGGTGGGGTAAGCACTCGCTGGGTAAAGGCGGCGCGCAATCCGCATCGTTGTCGAGATCAGTCAACACGATCCACCGCGTATGGCGAACCGCGCGGTTGAAGCCGCGGATCCTTTGGCGGAGGTTATGTTTCCCTTCTCATCCATATACAGCACCCGTCTTTTCTCCGGCGTGCGCAATAAGCTTTTGCGCAACGGCTTCGTCCAACGCCCCCTCAACGGCGACATTTACATTGATGATGGGAGCGTCCATCGCTTCACTCGTTGTCGAAGAGAGGTAATTGGAGCGCGCCCGCCGGTCGTGTCTTGGGGATCACGATCTCGTTGAGCGAGAATCCACCTTCCAGCAACGAGGGGATATCGGAGTCCGACGCAGCGGGCTCTACTCTCGTGTCTTCTCTTTTTGGGAAGAGTCCTATAAGGCGTAGGGTGCCCTCCTGATTCCCTTCGCTGTAAAATGCGGCCACTCTCCATTCCCAACGGCGCGAATATGCAGTATGATTCATTCTTGAAAATCTTGCGGGAACGCGAACGTATGCGCTCATCAGAGGGGGTGAAGCCATGTCCATGCAAGTAGAGATTCTCGATCGATCGGAAATGACCGAGCAGCTGAAGGAAATGGTTTCACTTGATCCAAAGGAAACCACGATCGTCACCATCGACATGCACAGGGGGCACCTCGACCCCGAGGTCGCCACGATGCCGGCGAGTCCGGAGGATTGCGCGAGCGTTATCGGCCACGCGGAGGAGCTGCTCGCCTTCTCCAGAAGTCACGGAATGCCCGTCGTCCACGTGAAGCTCGTCTTCAGAAAGATTCCGGATTTGGGGAGCGAGGGGATGAAGGTCATCTTCTGGAAGGCGCTCCACGACATCCAAGACGAAAAGAATCGCCTCACTCTGGGACGAAAGAGCACGGTGAACGACCACAACATCATCGGCGAGCCGACCACGGAAATGATCCCCTCCCTCGTGGAGGAGGGCGACTACGTCATTGACAACAAAAAGCGTCTCGACTGCTTCATGGGGACGGATTTGAAGGCTCTTCTGGATTCCCTGAACACGAAGAACGTCTGCCTCATGGGCATCAACACGAACACTTGTGTCCTCAACACGGCTTTCACCGCCTTCAACTACGACTACCGGGTGGTTATGCTCTCCGACTGCGTGGCGAGCATGTATGGGCCGGACCTGCACGTCTTCGGCGTTCAGAACGTCATGCGGTGCCTGGGCTGGGTGTTCAGCAACGAGGAATTCATGGAGAAGGTGGCTGAGGGCGCGGAGGCGAAGAAGTAGGTTTTGTCTTCTATGGCTGCTGGCGGATGCGGCAGGGGCAAGGCCCGGCGTTGTGCGCGCATCGGACCGCCCGGGCCCGGAGCACCGGTTCCGGATCTGAGCGGAGAGGCGCACGCTTCATCCATGTTTTCGAGGTTCACTTTCGCTCAACGCCGAGCACTGATTTTTGGTTCTTACAGAAAGGGTATTTGAGATGGCAAAGGTTCAGGTGGGTGATGTGGAGCTGTATTACGAGGAATACGGGGCAGGCGTTCCGGTTGTGCTCATTCATGGCCTCGCAGGCGATTGCGGGGCGTGGAAGGCGCAAATCGAGCGCCTCAAGAAGAACTATCGCGTGCTCGCCTTCGACAACCGGGGGGCGGGCCGCAGTTCCGCGCCTGACTATCCCTACACGTCCAAGCATTTCGCGGACGACACCATCGGCCTCATGGACGCGGTGGGCATCACCGAGCCGGCCCACATCATCGGCCGCTCGATGGGAGGGGCTATCGCCCAGATCATGGCGCTCGACTATCCTGAGCGGATGCGGAGCCTGCTCATCACCGCCTCTTTCGGCAAGTTGGATCGATATGGCCATCAGATTCTCTACAACATCAACGAAGTTGTGAAGGCTCAGGGCTATGGCCCGGCGGCCAAGCATCAATCTCTGTTCTTCTTCCCGCCCCGTTACTTCAACGAGCACAAGGAGGAGCTCGACGCGTTTGAGGCGGGGCTCTCGAACACCGACCGCCCTGTGCGCGGCTACGTTCACTCTACGAACGCCTGCTTGACGCACGACGCGCTGGATCGTCTTGGCGGGGTGAGATGTCCGACTCTCGTGCTCGCCGGCGGGCAGGACGTGCTGTGCGCGGCGAGCGCGTCGCGCGCGATCGCCGATCGGGTTCCGAACTGCGAGATCAAGATTTACGAGGAGGCGAGCCACTTTTTCCTTATTCAGTGTTTTGAGGAATCCCTGAGCGATATCGAAGACTTTCTGGCGAGAAACTAAACCGGGCGCGCGTCTGCGCCTCGTGATTTGATGACGCCTCGCTGCGGAGAGGGGGGATCTTCGCAGCGAGGCGAAATCATCAGGAGAATTTGCGAAATGGCGAAATTCACGGATCCCATGGAAGTTCGCGGCCAGAGAATAAAGCACCGAGTGCTCATGTCCGCGATGACGACCTCGCGCGCGGAGGAGGACGGCGCGCCGTCCGCGTGGACGCGCGTGCACTATGAGGCGCGCGCCCGAGGGGGTGCTGCTGCCTGCTTCACCGAGGCGACCTACGTCAATCAAGAGGGAAAAGGGTTTCCGAACCAGCTGGGGACGCAAGAGGACGCGCTCATACAGCCGTTGCGCGAGTTGATTCGGGCGGTTGAGGCGGCCGGCGCGCCCCTGGCGGTGCAGCTCTATCATGCGGGGAGAACGGCGCTGAGCGCCATCACGGGAATGGATCCGGTGGGCCCCTCCCCCATTCCGCACCCCACCGAGGAGGAGGCGCCGCGCGAGATGAGCGAGCGCGAGATAGCGGACGCTGTCCGGGCCTATGGAGAGGCTGCGCGGCGGGTGCGCGAGGCGGGGGGGCGGTTGCTAGAGGTGCACGGAGCCACCTGGTACCTGTGCCAGCAGTTCTTCTCTCCGGCCTCGAACCGGCGGACAGATGCCTATGGCGGGACGCTCGAGAAGCGGATGCGCTTTCCGCTGGAAGTGGCCGAGGCGGTGCGCGAGGGCGCGGGAGACGAGATGGTCGTCTCCTATCGCCTGGGTCTTCTCGAACCTTTTGAGGATGGCTTCACGGTGGAGGATACGCTCGCCCTCGCACCCGCGCTGCTGGAGGCGGGAGTGGATGTCCTCCACTGCTCGAGAAACGCGCGCGTGGGGTTGCCTGTCCCCCCCAATTTGTATAATCCCGCCTTCGCCCGGTTGCGCGCGGCGGTGGACGCACCCCTCATCGCCAACGGGGCGGCCTTCGCGCCCAGCCGCGTTCAGGCGTATCTTGATATGGGCGCGGATTTTGTCGGCGTGGGACGCGCCATGCTCACCGATCCGGAATATGCGAACAAAGCGACGTCCGGGCGGGATGGCCAGGTGATCCGCTGCGTCGAATGCAAGCCGTGCGCCTATATGACGCAGAGCCGGTGTCCCGATGAGGCGTATCCATCGGGAATTCCTGAGTCGATGAACGAGATTCTGGATGTCGCCTCGCGCATGGCCGGCGGCGGCTACGCGCCCACGGCAAAGAAACGTCTGACCAAGGACGCGCCGATAGAGGTGCAGCCCGATGGCTCGTCGATCTCTTGACGTCACGCCGCGAAAGCGCGTATATGCCCGTTCTTCATGCCGCGCGATAGCGGTGGAGACCTTTCTGCGCGCTCTCTCGCGCAGCGTCCGCGCGTTCCGCTCGACAGAGGACGCCCCCCTGTGTAGCCGTTTCTCCTAAGCGCCTTAGACGTCGCCGAAGAGCGATCCCTGGCGATCGGGCGCATCTTCTTCCGCCGCGCGGTGCTCCAGGCAGGTGCGGTCGTCGTTCCTTACGCTGTTCACGCGATCGCTCACGGGGTAATACGTAAAAACGTCGGGGGGAGGGTGCCGCAAAAGCGCGTGCACGGCCTGCGGGCGGCTCTCCCGCGGGTCGAGCCAATCCCTGTAAGCGTCCTTAGGCAGGATGACGGGCATACGGGGATGGAGGGCGGCCAGCTTCTCGTTCGCCTCGCTCGTGAGGATCGCGCAGGTTTCGAGAACCGCCCCATCCGCTCCCCTCCAGGATTCCCAAATTCCCGCGAACGCGAAGGGTGCTCTCCCGTTTAGATGAATGAAGTAGGGCCGCTTTTTTCGCGCGTTTCCCGCCCACTCATAGAAACCATCCGCCGGAATGAGGCATCGCCTGTGGCGGAAGGCGGCGCGAAAGGCAGGTTTTTGGGCGACGGTCTCCACGCGCGCGTTTATGGTCTTGGCGTTGAAGTCAAGGCGCGTCACCCAAAACGGCGTGAGTCCCCAAAGGACGAGTGCCGCCTCGCGAACGCGCCCCTTCCAACTGCGGACGATGTGGACCCGCATTCCTGGCGCGATGTTATATCTCGGCGCGATGTTTCTCTTTTCCGCGCTTTTCGTCCCTATGATTTCAGCGAGCCAGGGCGCGGGGTTCGTGAGCGTGAAGCGTCCGCACATCGACTAGAAACCCTGTGAGGAGACGCGGCTCATGGGGCGGATCGCATTGGTTGGGTGTCTTCGGTTGCAAGTGGGGCGCGTCTGCTGCGCGAGGATCTGCTGAGAAGTTGGTTTCGGCACATGGCGTCTAAGTCGCCTTTCTCAAAAATCCGAAGTCGCAGCCCTCGGGCGCTTGGAGGACGCTTTCGATGAACAACTTTCCGTAGCCCCTCGCATAATGCGGCGGCCCTGGTTTCCATACGGTGCGTCGGCGCGCCATCTCCTTTTCCGGGACTCTCAAGTCGATCCTGCGGCGCGGAACGTCGAGGGTGATCGCGTCCCCGTCCTGAACCAGTGCGAGGGGGCCGCCGACGGCGGCCTCGGGCGCGGCGTGAAGCACTATAGTTCCCGACGCCGTTCCGCTCATGCGCGCGTCCGAGACGCGGACGACGTCGCGCACGCCCGCCTCGAGCAACTTCTTGGGGATGGGCAGGGAGCCTGCCTCAGGAAAGCCGGGCGCGCCGATGGGCCCCGCGTTCTGGAGGACGAAGACGCTCTCGGCCGTAGCGGGAAGGTCTGGGTCGTCGATTCGATCGATCATGTCCTGTTGGGACGAGAATACGACGGCCGGGCCGGTGTGGGTCAGCATTTCCTGGTTGGCCGCCGACACCTTGATGACCGCGCCGTCGGGGGCGAGAGAGCCTTTGAGGATGACGAGGCCCCCCTCCTCGGAGATGGGGTTATCTCTCGTGCGGATGACGTCCTGCCACGCCTGCGCCCTTCGGACGTTCGCGAGGTTCTGCAACACGTTCTTGCCCGTCACTGTCATGCAGCCTCCATGAAGGAGGGGTTCGAGTTCCTTCATCACGACCGGAATTCCGCCCGCCGCCGCGAGATCCTCCATCAGATATTTCTTGCCCGATGGCCGCACGTTACCGAGCGTCGGCGTGGTTCGTGAGATTTCATCGAAGTCGCGGAGCGGGAGGTTGACGCCCAGGCGTCCGGCGATGGCCGGCAGGTGAACGACGGCGTTCGTCGAGCCGCCAACGGCCATGAGGACGCGGATGGCGTTCTCGAAAGCCTCGCGCGTCATGATCTTATCGGGCGTGAGGTCCTTTTCGATCAAGGAGGTGATGAGCCGCCCGCTTTGCTCCGCCAGGCGAAGGCGATGCGCGTTCACCGCCGGAACTGCCGCCATGCCGGGTACCATCATGCCCATCGCCTCGGTGAGAGAAGCCATGGTGCTCGCTGTTCCCATCACCATGCAGGTGCCCGCAGAGGGGAAAAGCGCGCCCTGAACCTCCTCCATTCGCGCGTCGTCGAAAGCCCCCGCTCTGTACTCGTTCCACATTCCGCGGCAATCCGAACAAGCACCGAGCGTTTTATCCTCGAAGCGCCCGCCGATCATCGGTCCCGCCGTCACACAAATGGCGGGAATCCCCGCGCTGGCCGCGCCCATGAGCTGCGCGGGGAGGGTCTTGTCGCAGCCGCCAAGCAGGACGACGCCGTCCATGGGCTGTCCCCTGATCATCTCCTCGGTGTCCATGGAGAGCAGGTTCCTGAAAAACATGGCCGTCGGGTTGAGATACATCTCTCCGAGCGAAATGGTGGGAAATTCCAGAGGCAGACCGCCGGATTGCCAGACGCCGCGTTTTACGGCCTCCGCGATCTCCCTGAGGTGGCGATGGCACGGGTTGAGTTCGCTCCAGGTCTGGGCGATGCCGACGATGGGTTTCTCCAGGTCTTCTTTCGTCAGGCCGAAGCCCCGAGCGTAAGCGCCTCTGGCGAAAACGCTGAACCCAGGGTCGCCGTAGCTTGTCAGTCCTCTTAGGTGGCCTCTCATTCTAGAATCTCACCTTTTGGGCGCGCATTTTTGAGAATCGTTCATCAAGCATCATTCCTCAGCAGCCATGAATCGGCAAGCGTGTTTTGGATTTCTCCACTAGGCGATGCGTCGCTTTTGCTCTGGCGCCAAACAAGGTAGATTTGACACCCAGCGGATTTCACAATGCCGCGTGAGTTTGAGTCATGGAGGAAAGACGTTTGACTTCGAGCCGAACGATCAAAAATCCTCTCAACGCAATTCTCGTTCCCCTCATTTTTTGTGCTCTGGTGTTCGCCGGCGGGTGCGCGGCGAGGAACGAGGGCGCTGACGTCCCGAGGGGGATGGGCAGCCTCCTCGTGCGTAGCGTGCCGGAGGGGGGTGCCATCATTTTTAACGGCAATCCACGCGGGGCCGCGTATTCGCAAAAGCCCATTGAGATCAAGGGGGTGGCCTATGGGCGGCATTCGATACGGGTGGAGTTTCCAGGTTACGTCGCGCAGGTTCTGGAGGTTGATGTGCGTGAGAAGAAGGTTCCCATCAGGATAAAGTTGACGAAAGACGGCGCCGGAAGCCTGGTAGTTGGATCGAACCCGCCGGGCGCGGAAGTATTCGTCAACAGCCGGTATTATGGAAACGCCGCCCCGACGCTCCGGATAACGAACCTCTCTGCCGGCGCGTATTCCATGTGGCTGCGACTGCCGGGATACCGGATGGAGCGGCACAACGTCGTTGTTGATCGCAGGCTGGAGTACCGCTACCTGATCGCTTTGGACAAAGAGCCTTAAATTCTCTTTTCATCGGCGACTGGCCCGGAAGTACCGCGCGAACCGTCTTCGCTGTTTCGCTCCGATACTTGCGCCTTCGCTAGTGCGATGCGCAGGGACGTTTCCTTCATGGAGCTTTTCGGGTCGCGCGCGCTGGGCTTCGCGCCGATTCCCCGTCGTTGACGACTCCCGCCTGGCGCCCGACGTGCTGCCGGCGCCGACTTGATCGGCGAGAGAGATGCCTTTACCCTGCGGAGCGGACGTGAGTGCCCGATGAGACCCAGACGTTTCTTGCGATCCCCGTGCGAGACGCGCTGAGGAGGTGAGGGATGTCCACTGAATATATCTGGGCGCTTTGCTCCCACAGGGCGGGAGACGGGACGCAGGTGAACCAGAAGACGCCCGACCGTCCCGCGACCCTGGGATATCTCGCGCAGGTGACCGCCTCAGCCGAGGAGGCGGGCTTCGCCAATATTCTGACGCCATGCGGGACGCACTGCATCGACGCGTGGACGACCGCCGGTGCGCTTTCGTGCCGGACGAGAAAAATCAAGTTCCTCGTGGCTCTCAGACCCGGCATCACCGGCCCGGTCTACGCGGCGCAACAGGCTAACAGCCTCGATTATTTGACGGGGGGACGCTGCACGCTGAACGTGGTGACGGGAAGCACACCCGTGGATCAGAGAAGATACGGGGATTTCATGCCCCACGACGATCGCTACGATCGCACGGGAGAATTTCTGGACGTGGTGCGGAGGCTGTGGGAATCGGATGGTCCGCTGGACTACAAGGGCAAATTTTTCGAGATCGAAAAGGCGACCATCTTTCCCGATAGGGTGTCGAAGCCTCACCCCGTGATTTTTCTGGCGGGCAGCTCGGACGCGGGTAAGCGCGTGGCTTGGGAGCATGGAGACGTGCACGTGATGTACGCCGCCGAGCCCGAGGTGGTCGCAAAGGACATTAAGGAGGGCAGGAGGGAGTCCCAGGCGTATGGGCGCGAGCGTCCATTGCGCTACGGCATCCGGCATCTGGTTTGCGTGCGCGAGACGAGAGAAGAAGCTGTGCGCGCCGCCGAGGCGCTCATTGACAGGAGCGACATCTCGAACACGGGCGCTTGGGCCGACATGAAGAACAACACCGAGTCTACCGGCCAGATGCGCATCAACGAAATGGGATCGCGCGCGAGCCCTTGGCTCACCGACACGATCTGGATGGGGGTGAACCGGGTGCGAGGCGGGGCGGGCACGATGTTCGTCGGCACGCCGGAGATGGTCGCAGGCGTCATCAGGGAGTATTACGACGCGGGCGTGCGGCACTTCATCATGAACGGATGGCCGCACAGGGAGGAGGCGGAGATTTTCGGCCGGGAGGTGCTGCCGCTCCTCAAGGACACAAACCCCCTCGTGCTGCCTGAACCCGCGGGCGTCTCCGTCTGAGTCAAAGGATCGGGAAAACCGGAGATGCCTCCCTATATTCTCGTCTTCGGCGGCAGCCGCAGGCCGCAGAACAACACGGACAAGGCGCTCGCGTTCATCCTTGACGCGCTGGAGAAGGGTGATTTCGCGATCAACCGCGTCCATCTGAGCGCGCTGGATTTGCCCCCGCCCGGAGAGCCGAGCGACTCAAAAGACCCCGAGACGCTCCGCGCGTTGGTGAGCGGGGCGGCGGGAATCTTCATCGCCACTCCTGAGTATCACGGCAGCATCAGCAGCACGCTCAAACTGGCGATAGACAACCTGGGCTATCCCTCCACCCTCGAGGGAAAACGGATCGCCATACTGGGCGTGGCGATGGGGCCGAGCGCGGACAACGCCCTCGCCCATCTTAGACACATTCTCACCCACGTCGGCGCGGAGGTGTTGCCCGTTGAGGCTTCCATAGGGAGCGTTCATAAGGTTTTCGACGAGAATGGGCGATGCGCGGACGCGGCGGCTGCGGCCGCCATACACCGCGTCGCCTCCCACCTGCTCGATCGTCTGAACGAATCGTCCTAGAGCGAAAGATGCCCTCCACGGAAACGAGGTTCCTGTCCCGACCGGGCGGGGCCGCGCTCGCCTATTTTAGGCTAGAGGGGAAGTCTCCCGGCTTGATGTTTCTGGGCGGCTTTCACTCCGACATGAATGGGACGAAGGCGCGCGCACTTGAAGCGCATTGCCGAGAAGTCGGGCGCGCCTACGTTCGGTTCGATTACGGCGGACACGGGGAGTCTTCGGGCAAGTTCGAGGAAGGAACGATTGGAGCGTGGGTGGAGGATGCACTCGCCGTGCTCGACCACGTCGCCCGGGGGGGCCAAGTGCTCGTGGGTTCGAGCATGGGGGGATGGATTATGCTGCTCGTCGCCCTGGCCCGGCCCGGGCGCGTGCGCGCTCTGGTGGGGTCGGCGGCGGCCCCGGATTTCACGGAGGATTTGATAAGGGCGCGACTCGACGAGGACGCGCGGAAAGAACTGGATGCGCGAGGCTACTTCATGCACGATTCCGTTGATGATGAGCCGTCCTACCCCATCACCCGAGAGCTGCTTGAGGAGGGAGCGAGCCACCTGCTCCTGCGCGACGCGATTCCGCTGACGCTCCCCGTTCGCCTCATCCACGGAATGCGCGACGAGAGCGTACCCTGGGAGACTTCCCTCCGCCTGGCGAACGCCCTTGCGAGCGACGATTTGCGCCTCACGCTCATCAAGGACGGGGAGCACCGACTATCGAGACCCCAGGACGTTGCGCTCATTATCCGTGCTGCCGAGGCGTTGGCGGAAACATAGGATGAGGAGGCTAGAATATCGCTCATGGATGAACCGGGTGAGGTCGAATCCATCGGGATCGCGAGCAAGGGTACTTATGGCTGATAGTTGATAGCAAAGAGACCCAAAGCGAGGTTGCAGTTGCCGAAATGGGGCATTCAGTATCGGTCGGTGCATTTTTGAAAGCGTCCTGAGAGGATAGATTGATTTGCAGGATTGGAGTCGACGGCGTAGGATATCAAGTGTCGTAGATGTCCCCTTCCAGATGTCGATCATTTACACAAAATTTAACACGGAACGTAAAGGAGTATCGCAATGCCATCACCGTATCTACGTAAATTATCTGATGAAGAGTATTCGCAACTCAGGAATAGTCTTTTGAGGGGCCAGGACGGTAATTGCTTTATCTGTGGGAAGGCAATCGATCTCACCATTCACGGCAATAAGACCAACAACAACATTGACATCGATCATGTAGAACCGAACAAAGTCGGGGGGAAAGACGGGCCGGACAATTTTGCTGTCACCCATGCTTCGTGTAATCGATCGAAGCAAGCAAGTGACCTTCGTGTTGCGAGAGTTCTCGCATCTTTTGATAGCATCTCGGAATCAATCAAGTCGCAAGGGGAAGATCGCTCTCCCAATCTTGGTGATGTTCTACGCAAGAACGGTGGCGCGAAATATCCACTCTCGATTACTGTCAATGGAAATGAGTTGAAAACAGCGTTTTCAGACATCGATCAAAACGACATTCTCACTTTTCCGGTCCATGAGGATAAGTTGTCGGGGTTCCGTTACACGTTTCTCAATTTGCCAATCGAGTATCTGCACCATGACGATCGCATTAACCCGCGCGCGATAGGAACGAATCTCAGGAAGCTCGTGGAGGAATTTCACAAACAAAGACCGCAACTCCATATTGCTTTAGGGTGGTTCAACACCTCTAATAGGGACGCGATCAAAGTTCAGATATTTGACGGTCAACATAAAGCTGCCGCGCAGATACTTTTGGGGACTCGGTGCCTGCCGGTCCGGGTGTTCATCGACCCGGATCTCGATATCCTTCTGACGGCAAACACTCACGCAGGCACAACGTTGCGTCAGGTTGCATTTGACAAATCAGTGCAGCGCAGTCTGGGCAGTTCCTTGTTGAAGGAGAGAATGGAGCGTTATAGACGTGATTGCGGTAGGGATGACGATGACGAGGGCTTCTCTGAGCGCGAACTGGTCAATTATTTCAAAGGTGAAAGCCGAGAAGTGAAGAAGTACGTCATTGATCGGGTTCGAAACAGCGTCACAGGGCACCCCGACAATAAGCTGCGCGACTACATTGATCAGGGCGGACGCGGCTCCCAAAAGCCCCTGAGCTACAGCACTATTGAAAAGACATTTTACTCATTTTTCATCTACAGGGACTTGTTGACGACGCCGTTCAATTACAAGCTCGAAGATGGTCTGAATCCCCGGCTGCTCGAAATTGAGCAGATCGTCCGTTTGATGAATATCATTGCAGAGGAGATATTCATCGGAAAATTTGAGACTTCGTTAGGGACGGGACTCATTGAGCATAAGATAAAGAAAGGAGAAGACGTCCCGGAGCAGCATCTGCGCGCCTTCCGAATGGCCAAGGAAGAAATTATCTACAACTGGCTACGATATGTCCGCCAAATCGTTCACAGTTATTTCATCACGACTGGTAAGCCGATAGAAGAAAATAAACTGTTCGAATACGCAATACCCGATATTTGCTGGGAGAATATCAAAAACTTCATTGTTTCTTTGAAGCGACTCCCGCTGTGGATCAACAAGGATTTATCGGTTTTTGGCGGGAAGCAAAGGAACGACTTCTGGCATGGGATTTTTGAAAATGGGCGCACCGACGGACCGAATGGAGTTGAAGTTATGCCTCATGGTATCAATTTGATAGATATGATGAAGCATAAGGCATCCGCGACCGGGTAGGATCTTTCCAGAAGTTTCAATCTATCGAGATTGCGTCGGATGCGGAAGCACGCAATGAATAGATTATCTTCGCTCATGAAACCTTGGCTCCGGCGGTAGGATTCGAACCTACAACCCATCGGTTAACAGCCGATTGCTCTGCCGTTGAGCTACGCCGGATTGAGGAATGCTTTGCCCAGATCTGGAGTCTGCATCCAAGTCTGGATTATGAAAGTTTATATGCGGGCGCCGGCAGGATTGTCAAGTTCTGTGGGCAGGTGAGCGACGGGCGTGCCCAAGGTTTTCGGGAAATGCCCTTAAAATCCATAGTAGCGTGGGTAGCCTTGTTTTTCCCAGAATCCGCCCATGTCTTCGTTGGTGAAGAAGATGTAGCGGAGGAATTTCGCGCTTTTCCAGCCGACGTTCGTCGGCGAGGCGAGGCGGATGGGCGCGCCGTGGTTCATGCTCAGCGGCTCGCCGTTGTATTCGTAGGCCAGAACGTTTTGCGGGTGCATTGCCTGCTTGAGGTCGAACGTCACGCTGTAGCGCTCGTGTCCGTTCGCGGTAGCGAGCAGGTCGTCGCACAAAAAGAATACGTAGCGGCTCTCGGGGCGGATTTTGTGCCTTTTGATGAAGGAGGCGAGATGCACCCCCCGCCAGTGGCAGATGGCGCTCCATCCCTCCACGCAGACGTGCTCCACCGTCTGCTCGAGGATGGGCATCTCCCGCAGCTGCGCCATCGTGTATTCCGTCGTCCAAAGCCTCTTCATCATCTTTTTGTTTTGCAGACGCGCCTCCCCCACGGTGAGGCGCCATTCCTCCGGAGGCGTCTGGATGAGCTGGGAGTTGGATGAGACCACAGAGCCGTTGGGGCGCATTTGCTCGGGCTGAACGGCGCTCCTCGGGTAGGTGCGCGCCAGACGGTGGTTGCTGTCCGCCATAAGACCCACCTTGTGGTTCAGGCGGTCGAACCAGTCGAGAACCGCCTGCGCCCTAGGGTCTTCGTCCAAGCGGGAGCACCCGAGGGGGAAGAAGGAGGCGGCGGCGAGGAGGGTTTTGAGAAATCCGCGTCGAGAAGCCCCCGGCGCATTCTGGCCGAAGCGCGTTTTTTGCTTTTCGCTTTTTTTCATCTTCTCTCTCTCTCTCCTGCAGGGGTCGCGTCGCGTGGTCGCAATATCCTGACGACGATAGGCGCCATTATCGGAATCGCCAGAAAGAGAGAGGCGGGAAACAGTATGCCGACCCAGCCCAGAAACCCGAACTCGAACCGCGTCACTCCGGCCATCGCCCCGCTCAGGAAATACGCGGCGGCCAGTGCCAGAAGCGCGTTCGCGCAGACGACGCTCAAAATCAGCCTGCCCACGAAAAGCCTGCGCCTCGCCAGTCTCGTCGGAAGCGTAAAGCCCCCTCGCTCCTCCGCATCCATCGTCTCATCCCCGGACGCTTCGTTTCCATGAAAAACGCCCGACGCGCCCTCCCCGTATAAGGCCCCATCGAATGAAGGCGTAGGCCAGCGCGCCGAACCACGCCCCCGAGGACTCCCCGCCGAGGAGCGCGTTCATCATATTCGCGATGAGACCCCCAAACCAAAAGGAGAACGCCAGAATCGCCCCCTCGGCGGCGACGCGGCCGAGACGCACCGCGAATTGTCTTTGTCTCGCTTGGAATACCTCGCGCTCCGCCTTTACGCCCACGATCATGGGCGCCAGCCCGCGACGCCAGCCGTGGATGAGCACCATGATCAAATGGCCGATAATGAAAAGGATGAAAAACGCCATGATGAGAAAGTGCAGAAATCGGCTCGGCTGATAACCTCCGAAAAGATAGGTCAGCCACTTGAACTGGACGGGCTTGAGAATGGCGAGGCCCGTGAGGAGGGAGAGAACGCCGGCCAGAATAACGGCGTTGTAGGCGAACTTCTGAAGGGGGTTGAATTTTCCCTCTACGGGGGAATGAGGGAAGGTTCGCACAGGATGGAGAAGTATCTCCTTCGCGCCGGAGAAATCCGCCCGTGTGATTCGGTAGTGCCTTCCCTCCTCGGTGAGGAGGAGAGAGAGCAGAAAGATCAGGCCGTTGATGGTGTAGGGCCACATGAGAGCGAAATGCCAGCGCAGCGCACCCGCAAGCCATCCCCCGATGCCGAAGGCGTCCACCAGGCTTTTGACGAACTTTCTGTAGTCGGCTCCGAAATTGATGGCGCGCGCGTCGGCTTGAGCTTCCCCTGCTCTGAGCGATTCGAAGATGGTCTCCGGATTGGGTCGATCCGGCCCGAAGGCGGGGTAGGCCCACCATATCTGAATGCCGCTCGCCATCATCAAGAGCAGAAGGGGAACGTTCAACCAGTGGGTGATACGCAGCAGGGATGAGTAAGGGTAGGCGGGAGCGTCTGCAGATTGCGTCGTTTTTTCCATCTTGTTCATTCGGCGAGTAGCTGCGCGATCATCGCTTCGGTGCGCGCGTGGTTGCCCTCGCCAATCGTCCTGAACCGCACTATCCCCTTCTTGTCGATGAGATACTTTGTCGGCCAGTAGCGGTTGTGATAGGCGTTCCAGTTGATGAAGTCGTTGTCCATCACGACCGAGTATGCGATGCGGAGCTTGGCCATGGCCTCCTCAACGTTCTCCTTGCTCTTCTCGAAGCCGAACTCGGGCGCGTGGTTTCCGATGACGACCAGTCCCTGGTCCTTGTAGCGCTCGTGCCACGAACGCAGCGTGGGGATCTCCCGCACGCAGTTGATTCAGCCGAAAGTCCACATGTCGAGGAGCACCACCTTGCCGCGCAACCCGGCGAGTTTGAGAGGTGCACCGCCCAGCCACGGTCCGCCTCTCAGCTCGGGCGCTCGCGCGCCGGGCGCAAGTCCTGCTGCACCCGCCTGGTAGAACGTCCAGAACATGGCGAGAGATACGATGGCGATGACGAAAGGGAGGGTTCGCTTCATTATGGCCTCCAGGCAACAAAAGAGCTACACATATGCTAATCCTAAACGAACGATTGAGCGGATGCAAATACTTCTATACGATGGTTTCATATGTAGCAGGATCGCACGGTTTCAGTGATCTGAAAATTAAAATTTCTGTAAAATTTCGTTCATTGAGATGGAGGGGAATGTGAAACATTACCACTTTGAAGAGATGGCGCCCCACGATACCGGAGAGAGGATTCAGCGCGTGGTGGCGGGGGCGAATCTGACCGTGTTGCGCCAGACGATTCGCGCGGGCGTGGACATCTACAATCCCCATTCGCATCCGAACGAGCAGATGACGATCGTTCTCGATGGAAAGGCGAGGTTCGCGTGCGGTGGTCGGGAGGTCGTGCTCGGGCCGGGCGGCGTGGTGGTCTTTCCGCCGAATGCGGAGCATTCCACCCGAAACGCGGGTGATGGGGATCTCGTCCTGGAGGAGATTTTTACGCCGGGCGTCAAGAGGCTGAATCGTCTCGCATCAAAGGGATAAGGGGGAGCGACCGGGTCCCTCGGAGAAGGGCGTGCGTTGTCCGGCCCTGGCGCGTCATCCCCGCTGTTTCGCCACGCTGAAACGCCAGGGGATTGGAGAGCGGCATGAGCCGTCTGACGATTACAGGACTCAGAAAGGATTTTGACGACGTCAGGGCGGTCGATAACCTCTCCCTCACTTTGGAGGATGGGGAATTCATGGTGCTCGTCGGGCCTACCGGCTGCGGAAAATCCACCCTCCTTCGCCTGATCGCCGGATTGGAGGATGAGGATGGGGGCCACATCTACCTTGGTGGCGCCCGTTTGAACGGCGTGCCCCCTGGCCGACGCGGGGTGCAACTGGTGTTCCAGAACTACGCCCTTTGGCCGCACATGCGGGTTTTTGACGAGAAGAGATACTCCAACCTGGGCTTCGCCCTCAAAATTCGCCGTTGGCTGCCGGGGATCCTGAACGAGCGCGCCCAAGACTTGATGCGGCGTCTGGGAATCACTAAAACCTGGTCCGGCAGGCATCCGCATCGGCTCAGTTCGGGCCAGCAGCAAAAAGTGGCGATTGGCCGCGCGATCGCCATCCCCCCGCGTGTCTTTCTCCTTGATGAACCTTTGGCGAACATCGATCCCGTCGCAAGACTCGAAGTCCGAAAAGAACTAAGGAGGACGCACGAGGAGATCGGTGCCATGAGCCTGTTGGTGACGCACGATTTGTCCGATGCATTTCAGATCGCCGACAGAATCGCCGTGATGCGCGACGGGACGATCCTCCAGGTCGATACGCCGGAGAATCTCATCCGCCATCCGGTGGACGGGTTCGTCAAGGGGTTTCTCGCCAGTGTGCATCATGAAAGGCTGCTGCAAGAGTTTCGGACGAGACGCAGGGCAAGGGGGGCGTAATTCGGTTTCGATGACGCGTTGTGCCCAAGGCGGAGTCTGTACCCCGCATGGCCTCTACGCTGCGGCCGGGCATGAGAACTCTGGGCGTCCGCCGATTCATTCCGCCTCGGGGTTTTTTAGGAAATCCCGCCATGCCCTCCAGTAAGGAGCGCCTCCTTCGAGGTAGGTATCGTTGTGGCCCGCCCCCTTAATGGTGAAAAAACGTTTGTGGCGCGCGCGCGCCGCCTCATAGAGCCGCATCCCCTGGGCGTGAGGAACGATGTAGTCCCTGTCGCCGTGCAGAATCAGCACGGGCACCTCCACTTTTGGAATCATGGAGGAGGCGTCGAACTTTGGGGAGAATAGCCACCCGACAGGCAGGAAAGGAAACATCTTCTTGCCCATGACGACGGTGTTCTCAAACGGACTCTCCAGAATGAGGCCCCGCGTCCTCCTGCCCTCCGCGGCGAGCTTCACGGCCACCGCCGCCCCGATAGAGCGTCCGAAAAGAAAAACGTGCTCGGGCGCAGCGCGCTCCGAGAGCCAGTCGTAGGCGGCCCTCCCGTCGGCGTAGAGACCTTCCTCACTCGGTCGTCCCTCGCTTTTTCCAAAGCCCCTGTAGTCGAAGATGAACACGCCGGCGCCGAGTTCCTCCTGAATGCGCGCAATGTTCTCTGCGCGGTGGGAGAGGTTGCCGGCGTTGCCGTGCGCCCATAGGAGGACAGGGCCGTCGGCCTCTTTGGGCGGGACGCGCCAGCCGTGAAGCCGCACGCCGTCGCTGGCCCTGAAATGAACGTCTTCGTAATCGACGCCATAGGTTTTAGGCGTCTGTTCGATTTTCCGGTACGGATGATAGAGGAGAATACGTTCGAGAGAACCGAGAATTCCCATCCCTATCAGCGCGGCGAGAGCGAGGAGCGCATAGCGATGTAATTTCTGAGAGCGTCGCAACGGCTCGTTCTCATCGGGTCGCGCCCATCAAAGCGCGATGAGCGACCTTTATGCAAAGGTCCTGAATCGTGGGGATGCCCGCATCCTCCAGTCGGCGGGCGGACTCAGAATGTGCGATGCCCTCTTGCATCCAGAACGCGCTTGGGCGTTTTTTGAGAGCCGCATCCGCCAGAGGGGGTATTTTTTCGGGACGTCTGAATACGTTGACGATGTCGATGTGCTCTTCGACGTCGTCTAGGTGCGGATAGGCCCTTTCCCCCAAGGCGGATATAATCTGGGGGTTCACCGGAATGATGCGGTAGCCCGCCTTCTGGAGGTAGGCCGCGATTTTTCGACTCACTCGCGTGGGGTCGTCCGAGAGGCCGACTACGGCGATGGTTTTCGCCGCCGAAAGAATGTTTGCGACCGCTTGATTCTCAAGGCGCACTCGGGAGTTTCTCCTCCATTCATTTTCCACGATGATACTATACCTTTTGTCAGGAGATTGCGCGCGTGGAGGCGACGATAAGACGCCGGCGCGCAAGGGGGTGCTTCCTTCAAATCCGCCGCTGACGCGCTTTCCCGTTGTGCATGGCCTGCATGATAGACGGGGACTGGAGAGAAAATCTCAGGTTTGTTATTCTTATTTCCTAATGCGTCTTTTCTGTTGTTTTCCAAAGAGGGAAGCGTGATGGCGAACGCGCCGGTTGTCGAGGTTTTTCATGAATACCATTGACCCTGGGCCTACATGGCCGCGTCGCGGCTGGACAGGGTGATGCCGCAGTTCGAGGGGAAGTTGTGCCTGAGGTGGCGCGCGTTTCCATTGGAGATCATCAACGACCGCGCGGCGCCTCGGCATATTGTGGATCAGGAGTGGCCTCTGGTGGCGGTTCAGGAGCCGCTCGCTCCATGCAGAGGCTGGCCGCCGCACGAGGCGTATCTGCGCACTACGATGCTCGCCTTTCAAGCCTATGCCAGTGCTTACGCCCGCGTGCCCGAGAAGTCGCGCGCCTACGACTTGAGGCTCAGACGCGGCTTTTTCTACGAGGGCAGGCGGGTGGATGAGATTTCCGTTCTCGCACAAATCGCCGAGGAATCGGGACTCGACGCCTCAAAGGTGCGCGCGGACCTCGAATCTGGTGCGTATGAGGAAGCCGTGATGGGCGACTACGAGGAGGCCATGCGCCTGCGGGATGAGGAGGACCTGCCGATGACCAGCCCCACCCTGATCCTCCCGAGTGGAGAGGCCGTTTACAATCCCTACGCTTCCGAGAAGACTATAGAGGACGGAAAACTGATGGAAGTCCACGCCCCGTCCGCTTGCGGGGAGGCGGTTTATGCGGGATTTCGGGATATCTTGTCGAGGGCGCTTGAGGGTTGAAAGGGAGGGGATGATGTGAGAACGAAAGGCGATGCGGCGCGGGAGCGCGCGAGGGACGTTAACGTTTCTGTGCAAACGGACGCACGTCAGAAACCGTAAAGCATAAGTTTGGCGCGTATCACGTAATTCGCTTCAGGTCGTTTGCGTTCAGGAACGCTTCGACGAGCGAGAATGCAGCGGCGTCTGTGGGAAACGCTCCGCGCTTAAATATCCGTGTCCTCCTAGGCGGAGGTTTCGTCGCCCCGGTGCTCTCTTGTTGCCTCAGTTGAGAGGATACATCCGTGTGACGCTCAGCCTAGCGAGGAGCCGTCCTTCATCCTGCATGGCGCGCAAGTATTCGACACGGTCGTCGGGTTCTTTTCCGGTGATGCGCTGATACAGGTCGAGGTTCTTGAGGCCGTCGGTGTCTTCAACGAGCGCGACTTCACCTTCCGCACACAGATAGGGATAGAAGCTCTCCTGCGGTAACACGCAAAGCGTGGCTCTTGTATCTCGTTGGAGATTCTTCGTTTTCACGCGATTCCATGTCAGCGAGAATTCCACGACCCCCGCCCGGTGATCGAACACGATCGGCGTGGGGTGGGGTCTGCTGTCCCTGAGTAGGGTGGTGAGGACGCCGTGGTGCTGCGCGTCCAGAAAGGACAAAGCTTCGTCGCGCGTCATGGGGCTTCTCCTTCATGTGTTGTGAATGGCGCATTCGGATCCATAGCGTCATGCATCACGTCCTCGGGCGCGGCGGAGACGCCCGCTTTTGCTGACGCGTCAGAATACCCTATTATGGGTTTTGAGGGAGAGCGGATCATCGAACCAGTGGAGACGGGAGTTCGAACGTGGATGGGAGAAGGGTTGCGGTCGTCCTTCTGAGCGGCGGCATGGATTCCGCCGTTGTTCTGGCGATGGCGAATCGGAAGGGATTCGCCTGCCAGGCGCTGAGCTTCGACTACGGACAAAGACATCGGCGCGAGCTCCTGGCGGCGAAGAACGTTGCAAAACAGGTCGGCGCGTTCGGGCACACCATATTGCCCATCGACATGCGCGCCATCGGTGGAAGCGCGCTCACCGACGACATCGAGGTGCCTAGAGAACGCGAGGACATCGGGGATGGGGTGCCTGTCACGTATGTCCCCGCGCGGAACACCATTTTTCTGAGCTACGCCCTTGCCCTCGCCGAGGTGAAGGGGGCGCGCGATATTTTTATCGGGGTGAACGCGCTCGATTATTCCGGATATCCGGATTGTCGCCCCGAATATATTGAAGCCTACATGCGCATGGCGCGTCTGGCCACGAAGGCGGGCGTCGAAGGCGCGCCTCTCCAGGTGCGGGCGCCTTTGAGCGCGATGCGCAAATCCGACATCGTGAGGAGGGGACGTGAGCTGGGGGTGGATTTTTCGCTCACCCATACCTGTTATGACCCAATGGATGCGGGGCGGCCTTGCGGCGCATGCGACGCCTGCATTCTGCGGCGCAGGGGGTTCGAGGAAGTCGGCGAGTGCGATCCGCTTCCCTATCCTGACGTCTGACGCGCGCGAAGCGGATCTTGGGAATGGCGGGGAACGGATGTTGACACTATAAGGGTGAGAGGATACCCAGAAAAGACCCTATCGGCAGTGGCGAAGAATTGGTCGCCCCATAATTTGGAGGAGACATGCAATACCCATTCACCGAGGAACAACTCGCGCTGGCTGATCTGACGCGGGATTTCATGGATAGTGAGGTCGCGCCCCTCGCCGTGGAGATAGACAGACGGCCCGATCCGAAGGATTGCTATCCGGGCGAGCTGCTCAACAAGGCGTCGAAACTCGGTCTGCGCACCATGGCGGTTCCGGAGGAGCACGGCGGCATCGGAGCCGATACGATCACGAAAGCCCTTTGCCTCTGGACAGGAGCGCAGATTGAAATCGGCGTGATCAAGTGCCTGAGCCAGTGTTGGAAGATGTCGAACGCGCTCTTCAAATGTGGCACGGCGGCGCAGATCGAAAAATGGGGAAAGATGTTCGTGGAGGATCATGATTGCGTGGGCTCGTTCGTGATGACGGAGCCGGATTATGGTGCAGACAATCTCTACCGCCAGCCCGACCCTAGGCTGGGGCTTAAAACCTCGGCGGTCGAAGATGGCGACCACTACGTCATCAACGGGGCGAAGCGCTTCACCTCGCTCACGGGCTGGGCGCAGATTTTGCTCGTCTTCGCCCGGACGGACCCCGATGCCCCGGTACATGAAGGAACCACCTGCTTTCTCGTGCGCGGAGATCAGGAGGGCGTGACCTACGGCAACGTCCATGACAAGCTCGGCTACCGGCTCTATCCTAACGCCGAGAGCTATTACGACAACGTTCGCGTTCATAAAGACGACATCTTGGGCGAGGTGAACAGGGGATTTTATACGTTCGCGACGGTGTTTCGGGGCAGTGCCGAGCTGCCGGCCTGCAACACGGGCATCGCCCGCGGAATCTACAATTTCTGCCTCCAGCACGCGAAGGAGCGCGTCCAGGGGGGCAAGCCCATCATCGAGCACCAGGTGATACAGCATCAGCTCGCTGAGATGCTGATGAACATTGAGGTGGCCGAGCAGTTCATGTGGCGCATCTGCTGGGGCGTGGAGAACGATAAGAGCTTCAACACGCGTTTCACCAGATATGGGAAGGTGTTCAGCGATCAGGTGGCGCTCAAGACGATTGGCTTTGCCACTGATATTCTCGGCGGCATCGGCATCATGAAGGAGACGCCTACGGAGAAGATGATGCGCGACCTCATCACCTTCCTGCACGGAGACGGAACGGACTCAATGACCCTTCTACGCGCCGCCCAGACGCTCGACAAACCCGCCTAGGAGGGTTGGTTGACGAGTGGGGCACGCCGCCGCCCGCCCGTTCGGGAGGAAAGACGATGGACTTGATGCTTGCCGAGAAGGTGGCGATGATCTCCGGTGCGAGCCGGGGCATTGGTTTTCAGGTCGCGAAGGATTTGGTGGGCGAGGGTTGCCACGTGGCGATCAGCGCGCGGGGGGAGGAAGACGTAAGTCGGGCGGTGGATGCGCTGAACGCGCTGGGCGGTGGTCGCGCGGCAGGTTTCGTGGGGGACGTGACGCAAGAGGGTGCGCCCGAGGCTTTCCTGCGCGAGACGCTTGCCGCGTTTGGCGGCGTCGACGTTTTGGTGAACAACGTGGGAGGCAGCAACCCCAAAGCGTTTCTCGACATCACGGACGCGGAGTGGCGGGAAGGTTTTGGCTTCAACCTGTATCACGCGGTGACGCTCTCGCGTCTCGTGATACCGTATATGAAGAAAAGAGGGGGCGGTGCCATTCTGAACGTCGCTTCCATCTACGGGCGAGAATCAAGGGGCGCGATGACATATAATGCCTCTAAGGCGGCTCTCATCAGCTTCTCCAAGGGACTTGCCCAGCAGACGGCGAAGGACAATATTCGTGTGAATTCGATTGCGCCCGGCAGCATCCTCTTTCCGGGAGGGGTGTGGGAGCGCAGGGTGAACGAGGCGCCCGACGGCCTCAAGGGTTTTGTGGACGCGGAGATGCCTCTGGGCCGGTTTGGGCGGTTGGAGGAGATATCCGCGGTGGTCGTTTTCATGGTGAGTCCGAGGGCGAGCTTGGTTCATGGCGCCTGCTGGAACGTCGATGGCGCGCAGAGTCGCTCGAACATCTAGCCCGATCGAGGATTCATGAAGCTCTCCGGAGCGGTTCCCGGACGCGTGTGAGCCACTGTTGCTTCAGTGCGCTTTTCACGATGCGTGGAACGCTGAAGTCTATTGGAATCATTTGGTGTTCGGCCAGGGTTTCGAACACCAAATGATTCCAAATAGTCTCGCTTCGTGAATGGGCAACCCCGCCACATCGGTCTCCTTCAAATCCGTTTCACCAAAGCCCGTCAATCGGGCTGTCTCGAGGGTTCTGATTTTTGGAAAAGCGAGGCTGGACAACGGACCTCTCGCAGGCGACGCGGTCGAGCACTACAGGATCGGTGTTCGCCATAACGAGTCCCACCCGCGTGGGTTTCCCTGCGCGGGCCCCTAGCTTTACATCGTCCAGACGGCGTCCAGTACGGAGAACCTTTGTAGCCGAACAAAAATAATTTAGAATGCTTTGGAAAATAGCGGGTTTTCCGAAGCAAAATGCCTTAGAAAAATGGCTATTTTGGGGGGCGTAAAGGGTCTTGAGAAAGTCGCTCAAAGCAGGTTGTCGAATGTGATGCGGCAAGGCGTCCTCGACGCTCTCGATGTCGGGATGTGCTTAGTAGACGGTTCCCTCTAGGTTGGGGTTGGGCGTCCGTGCGCCCTTTGTGAAGGGGAGAAGGCGAACGCCAAGCGCATCGCATATTTCCCGCAAACCGGCGTGCCTGGCGGCGATGTTTTCCAGCTGCTTCCCTACTGCCTGAAGGATTTCGGGGTGGGCGGTCACCGCGCGATCGGGCGATGTGTCCTTCAGGATGTTCGGCTTGAGCAGAACATCGTCGCCTTTCGACGCAAATCGCTCCGCTCCGCCCAGCGCCTCAAAGGCTTGGGCGATGGCATGGCACCTTCTACCTACTTGAGCGCGCTCATAGTCCTCGCAGCGGATGATAACGACGCGGCTCATGGGGTGTTCAGCCTCCTTCTTTCACGGTTTTTATTTTCGTGTCGCGCTCCGCCTCAAGCACGTCGCGCTCACCCCGAAATTTTTGGCGAAGCGCGCCGAGGGTTTCCCTGGCTTCCGGCTCCAGACGTGCCTCTACGGCTTCAAGAGGAGCACCCCCCGTCATTTTCATCAATTCCTGCTGGTGGAGAACGTCTTTTTCGGCGATTTTCCCCTCATACACTTTTCTAATTTCCTCGATCTTGTCTTTTTGCTTGGGCGTGAGTTTTTCCAGCTCCTGACGCGCTTTCTCCCCGATGGCGGAAGTCTTCTCCATCGCTATTTCCAAGGCGCTTTTCATGGTGAACCTCCAAGGCAGTATGGTGGATTTGCGCGTGACCGCATTGTAGGTCGTGCGGGGAAGGGGGTCAAGTTTTGCTTTTCTTGAGGTGGCGACCGTAGATGCTCCATCTCCGGCGCGTCGGGCGCCGGCGGGCAACGCCTACGTTTTTAGTCGTATAGAGAGCGATGTGTTTTATTAGGTTTGGCGGAGCATTTCGCCGCCGGATTTTGCTATAAGTTTCGTATGAGAGATGTGAATATGATATTTAGGGGAGTATTGGATGATTGCGCCTACCTTCGATGATGTTTTGCAGGCCCAAAAGCGGATCGCGCCGCATTTGCGTCCCACGCCCTTTCGCGAGATAGAGACCCTCTCGGAGCGCATGGGGTGCCGCTATTTTCTGAAATTCGAATCCATGCAGCCCATCGGCGCGTTCAAGGTGCGTGGCGGAGTGAATCTCGTCGCCCAGCTGGGGCCAGAGGAGCGTGAGGCGGGCCTCATCACGGCGTCCACCGGCAACCACGGCCAATCCATCGCCTACGCCGCGAGGATTTTTGGCGTCAGGGCGTTGGTGGCGGCCCCGTACGGGGCGAATCCGGATAAAATATCGGCTATCAGGAGGTTGGGGGCCGAGGTCGCGTTTGCCGGAAAAGATTTTGACGAGGCGAGGGAATGGTGCGAGGAGCAATGCGAAGCGAGGGGAATGCGTTACGTGCACTCGGCCAACGAACCGCGTCTCATCGCCGGTGTGGCGACCCAGACGCTCGAGATCGTGGAGGCTGAACCGAAGATGGAAGTGATCATCGTTCCCCTCGGGGGAGGTAGCGGGGTTTGCGGGGCCGCCCTCGTCGCCAAGTGTATCAGCCCTAAGGTCCACGTGGTGGGCGTGCAGGCGCAAAACGCCCCCGCTTTCTACAAAAGCTTCTATGCAGGTGAGATGCTTCCCCAGCCGGCGGCGAACACATTTGCGGACGGTCTCGCCACGAGGGTGCCCTATGCGCTGACTTTCTCGATGATGAGGCGATACGTGGATGAGATCGTCGTGGTAAGTGAGGAGGAGTTGTGCGCCGCTATACGCCTGCTCGTCTCAGAGGCGGGGGTCGTCGCCGAGGGCGCGGGCGCTGCCGCGACGGCGGCGGCACTGAAAATGGACGTCAAGGACAGACGAGTCGCCGGAATCCTGAGCGGGCGAAACCTCACCGATGAGCACTTGCGGGTCATCATGGATGGCGGGGTGCCTTGCCCGTGAAATACGTCGTCGAAAAAAAAAGAAAGGTTGGTGAAGCGCGTGCGCCGGAAAGTCGTTACGTCGAAGTTGCGCTCAGCGTCCCTGGACTTAAGTCTCTCACCTACCGGGTGGATGATGCATTCGTGGAGCGCGTCATGCCCGGCCTGCGCGTGCTGGTTCCACTCGGAAAGAGAAAGGTGACGGGATATGTCGTCGACACGCTGCGCGAGAGTCCACCCGCTGGGGTTGCGTTCTCGTCGATAAAACCTGTTTTAGAGGTGCTCGATGACGAACCGCTGCTCACGCCGGAGATTTTGCGTCTCACCAAGTGGATGGCGGAATACTATTTCTGCGGCTGGGGGGAGGTGCTCAAATTCGCGTTGCCGTCCCACAGGGAGAAGAAAACTGTGGAGCGTTATAGGTTGAGCGCGTCCGGACGGCGTGAAGCCGCCTTTGAGGAGGGGCGGCTGGGCTTGCCCGGGCTAGCGCCCCTGAGCGGAGGAGATGGGCGTCACAAGGCGCAAATTCTGGTGGGACTTCGCAAAGGTCCGAGGAGTCTCCATTCCCTCACGGCGTCGTTTGGGCGTGGAACGCGCCCGGAACTCGCGCGGCTTCTTGAAGGGGGCTTCGTGGAGAGAGTCGATGAGGCGGTAGGTGGTTCGAGGCTCCGGAAGGTCATGTATGCGCGTCTGCGCAAAAAGCCTTTGGTGGATGAGCTGAGAGAGATGGAGATTCGTGCGAGGCGACAAGCCGAGGTGATTCGCTTTTTGGATGAGACGGAGGATGGGCGGGCGCAGCTGCGAGAGCTGGAGGCTCTCTCAAAAGGCGCGCGCGCCGTTTGTGCGGCTTTGGAGAGAAAGGGATGGGTAAAGGTGGAAAAATCCATCCTCCCTGACGAGACGGACGGTGTCAATACAGGCGGGCGGCCCGACGCTCTTTTCCCGACTCTCACGGAGGAGCAGAAAAAATCGTTTGAAATGGTGAGAGACGATGTTCGGCGAAAAGAATTTTCGGTCACTCTTCTTCACGGCGTCACGGGAAGCGGGAAGACGGAAGTCTATATGCGACTGGCGCAAGAAGCCCTGGACAATGAACTGGGCGCGTTGGTTCTGGTGCCGGAGATCGGCCTGACGTCCCAACTGCTCGAGCGGTTTCAGGGGCGTTTCGGCCCTCTGGTGGGTTGTCTGCATAGCGCATATTCAGACAAGAAACGCTTGGCCACGTGGCGGCGCATCAAGAACGCGGACGCGCCCATCGTCCTGGGCACGAGGTCCGCCGTCTTCGCCCCGATTCCGAATCTGGGGATTATCGCGGTGGATGAGGAGCACGACGGTTCTTACAAACAGGAGGAATCCCCACGCTACCACGCGCGCGACACCGCGATCGTGCGCGCCAGGAATCTGAACGTCCCCGTCGTGCTGGGTTCGGCAACGCCCTCGATTGAAACCTATACGAGTGCGAGAAGCGGGCGGTATCGACTTCGCGCGTTGTCGCGTCGGCCCACCGGGGGCGCTTTACCGGAGGTTCGGGTGATGGATTTAAGAAAAGAGGCCGGCCTGGATCCGAAGACGCCGGAGCTTTTGACGCGCGATTTGTCAAAGGCCATCTACGATCGCCTTGCAAGAGGGGAGCAGACGCTACTGTTTTTGAATCGGCGCGGGTTTTCATCGGTCGTTCTGTGTCGCGATTGTGGTGAGGCGCTTCAGTGTCCCCATTGTGCCATCCCTATGACGTTTCACCGTGAGGGCGGGGGAGGTGTGCGGTGTCATTGGTGTGATCACGGCGCGCGTCTGCCAAGCAGGTGCGCATCCTGCCGCGGCGAGCGCGTGGGATATTTCGGCGTGGGAACGCAGCGCGTGGAGCAGGCTGCGAGGGCACGTTTTCCGGGCGCGCGCATCCAGCGCCTGGATAGCGACGCCGTCCGCCGCCCGGACGCCTATGAGCGCATACTCGGCGCCATGCGAAGGGAAGAGGTCGACATCCTCATCGGAACGCAAATGGTGGCGAAGGGGCATGATTTCCCGAAATTGACGCTCGTAGGGGTCGTGGTGGCCGACGTGGGGCTTCATCTGCCCGATTTCAGGGCGAGCGAGCGCACCTTTCAGTTGTTGACGCAGGTGGCCGGCCGGGCGGGCCGCGCCGACTTGCCCGGAGAGGTTATTGTTCAGACGTTTCGACCGGATCATTTCGTGATTCAGTGCGCGCGCGCGCATGATTACGCAGGATTCTACAAGAGAGAAGCCCTGGCGAGGGAGCGGATGGGCTACCCGCCGTATTGCCGCCTGGCGAGGCTCCGCTTCGAGTCGAAGGACAAGCGCCTCGCCGCGAAATCGGCTGAATGGACGGCCTCTTATCTCAAGAAGCATGGAGCCGGAGCGGTGGCGCGCGCGGCCGGGGGAGGAATCGAATATCTTGGCCCTGCGCCTGCACCCGTTTTGAGGATTCGCGGTTTGTGGCGATATCATGTGCTCCTCAAGGCCAGGACGTCGAGGCGCTTGGCTGAGTCGCTCCAATCGCTGGCGACCGACTTTGACGGGCAGGCGGCCTTCTCGTCCGTTCGCCTAGCAGTGGACGTTGATCCGATGAATTTGATGTGAGGTTGGAGCCGACGGAGATGCGGCCGTTTCTTGCCTGATGGGGTTCGATTCGTTCGACGTGGTGGCTTTGTTGTAGAAGGCGGCGCCCTGAATAAGGGCGGAATTGAAAATGAGGAGCTCTTTATGTCTCGGGAAACTTTCAGAGCGGCCCTCGTGGGCCTTGGCTGGGGGTGACGCCGATAGCCGACGCCCTGCGCAGGAGCATAGATGCGACGGGGCGTCGAGCTATGAAGCCATACTGGAGAATCCCGACTTGGAGGGGGGTTTTGCTCACCACGCCTAACACCGCGCACGCCGCGCAAGTCATCTCCGCGCTCAAGACGGGCAAGCACGTTTGGGTGGAGAAGCCATGACGAACGTTTTGGCCGAGGTGCCTGCAGTGCTGGAAGCCTGGAGGCGTCGGGAAAGGCGCTGGCGATTCAAAAGGTGGACGAGGCCGCTTGGTGGGATGTGCCCGTTCCTGAAATGGCGGACATGATCCTTGAGGAGGTGGACGAATTCGCCGATTGCGCCTGGACGTTAGCCGCCCCTGAAACCGGCCCCCGGGAAGCGATTCACGCCCTTGCTCTCGTGGGGGGGCGCGTCGCTCGGCGGAGCAAGGCGGAAAATGCGGATAGAGGCGTTTTTGTACGGCATAGATGTCTAGGTGGGGCGTTCTGCGCGTCCAAGCGCATGAGGAGAAAGATCCCGACGAGATAGGTTCATCCTACCAAAGCGCGTGAGATGACTCAAAGGGCGTTCGGGAAGGATATGCCTGACGCAAGTCAAACGCGAGTAGATATCCCTCTTGGTGGGCCGTACTGGATTTGAACCAGTGACTTCTGCCGTGTGAAGGCAGCGCTCTGCCACTGAGCTAACGGCCCATACCCTCGCAATTATCACACGTCTAGAAAGGGGTCAAGGAGGGATGGGTTTTAGGAGTGCGGCGTCTCCGCCAGGCCGTCGGACCTTGCGTTTGAGATCGGAGGATGCGTCGAGATTGGACGGTTTGCCCCATCGTTCTCGCTTTGCGGCCCTTCGGCTTGTTCGCTATGATAACGTAAAGTCCAGATGATCGTCGCTTCAGTTTTCGCGAGTGGCCTTTGAGAGGATAGTCTGAGATGAATCAAGTGACGAACAATGGGGTGAAATACAACCTCGAAACCCGCGAGCATGATCTCTACGGGTTTGGCGTGGACGTTTATATGCTCGATCGGGACGGCGGCCAGCCCAGGGAGCCCATCGCGTTCATTCCAGGAAAAGACGAGAACTCCGCGACGATACTGACGCGGCAATGGCTCAAAATCGCTTTTCCTACGGAGTTGCCTAAGGGGAAGGGGAAGAAAAAATAACGAACGCCGTAAAAGTCGCGGGCGTTCATCCGGAGTCGTCTTTTCTCAGCCTTTTCTCAGACTTCAAATCGGGTGCGCATCTTGGACTCACCTCGAACAGTGCGAACCACCCTCGCGCCCTCGCCCACGGGCCCGTTCGCCCAGGCGCGCCGGGCGGGTAACCTGTTGTTCATCGCCGGGCAGCGTGGCATCGATCCGGTCTCCGGCGCACTTGTCGAGAGAGACATTGAGGCGCGCGCCAGAAGAGCGTTGGAGAACCTCAGAGCCATCGCCGAGGCGGCGGGCGCGTCTTTGGCGAGTTTCGTTTCCACCGTCGTCTACGTGCGAGACATGAAGGCCCATCGTCCGGCAGTCAACCGGCTGTATATGGAATACTTCGGGCCTAATCTACCGACGCGCACCATCGTGGAAGTCAGTGGGCTGAACCAGGACGACATCGTGGAAATCGAGGCGGTGGTGATGATTCCGGAACCGGAGGATTAGCGGATCGCAGGCGCGGGAAGCGGCTCCCACCACTTCGCAACACCCAGATCGTCCGCGATCGCGCCCGCTGCATTGTAGCCAGGCGCTCCGTTCAGCCCGCCCCCCTGGCAGCTGGAACTGCACAGGTAGAACCCCTCCAGCGGCGTTCTCATGCCGCAGAGCAGGGGATGGGGTCTGTTGATCCCCAGTTGTTCGGGAATGTATGCCCCCATACGCACTCCGCCGCGCACCATGTTTTTGTTTCCGCGCTCCACGTCGAGTGGGGTGTAGAGCTTCGCCGCACGAACGTTTTCTGGGGTGAGATTCGGAGCGTAGCCTCGCCAGACATCCATTAAGCGGACGGTGTATTCCTCCTTGATGTCGTCCCACCTTTGTGCTCCGCCGTCCCTCAACTCATAGGGCGCGCCCGGCCACCAGAAGGCGACGTGCCCGTCGGCGGGCGCGTAGGTGGAGTCGTGCTGGCTGTTGCACGATCCGTTGCCCATCGGGCGAGAAGGCAGGGAGCCGTTTTTGCGCTCCTGCGCGTTTTCGGCCATCTCCTCACCAGAGTCCGCGCCGAATATGACGTTGTACGCCCTGCTCACGTCCGGGTCGAAGTCCCCCGCCGTATATCGCGGGGGTTCGGCTAGGGCGAGATGCAGTGTGCTGAGGGAGTGAAAGCCCCAGTCCCAGCTTCGCGTCTTCTCGTTGACTTCATCGGGGAAAGCGTCCTCTCCCGCCATTGTGATGGACGCCGGCGCGTTGAGGCTGGAGGCGACGAAGTGCCTCGCCGTCATCTTCTCCCCGTTGTCGAGCGCGACGCCCGCCGCGCGCCCATTTTTCTGCGTCACCTCCCGGACGTGGCTGCTTCTGAGGACGATACCTCCGTTTCGGGTGATGATGCGCTCAAGGGCGAGGGGCAGTTGAATGGCGCCCCCCACCGGAAGCCCGAGCGTCGTGTGCGTGGAAAACAGACTCGGGAGGAAAATTCCGGTCCCCGGCGCGTCCTCCACTGTGACGGCGTGAGAGAACAGGAAGAACAAAGCCCGCATTTTGGGATGATCAAAGTGCGACTCGATGGCCTCGAAGATCGAAATTTTCGCAAAACTCAAAATCTCTCGTCCCGCCTCGCCTTCCATTCGAGAAGCGATCTCGCTTGGCGGCAACGGCGGGTGAAACAAGAAGCTACGCATGAGCGGAGCGAGCTCCACGGCGAATCGACGGTGGAGAGAGAGGTAAGATGCGGCGTCTTTTTGAGAGAAATTTGATATAGATACCGCGCTTTTCTCCGGGTCTCGATGCAGCAGGATGGCGCTGCCGTCTCGGTATAGGGCGGCGTGTTGCGCGTCTGGCGTGAGCCACCTGAATCCATGCTTGTTCAGCTCGAGGTCTTTGACGATAGGAAAATCATCAAGACCAATGAAGAAATTCGCGTGCATGTTGGAGCGATAGCCGGGCAGCAGAAAATCCTTTGTGCTCGATCCGCCGCCAATTTCAGGCTCGCTTTCGAGGACGGCGATTTTTAGTCCCGCCCGGGCGAGATAAGCCGCGCATACTAAGCCATTGTGGCCTGCACCGATTACGATCCCGTCGAATTGCACCATCGGACTATCTCCTCGATATGGGAAAAGCGGAGCCCCCCCTGCTGGATTGGCGATGAAAGGATAAAGCACCCGGCGGAGAGCGCACCCCCCCCCACCTGAGGCTGAGGCGAGTGAATGTTTGTTGTTTCGCCCGTTTGTGCAGGCGGCTGGCGGCTGAGGGCCACCGAGGGGGTGATCAGCTTTCCGCTTTTTCCTTCTCTAGGCGTTCTTGCCTTATGCGGTCGACTTCTGATCTCACGTCTTCAATCACGTCTTTGCCCCAGAAGCGCTTCCCCTCAACCACGAACGTGGGGATTCCGAATATACCCAGGCTTTTCCCCTGGGCGCGCTGGCTATACAGTGAGCCGATGTAGCGCCGATCGGCGATGACGGTTTTAATTTCCTCTCCATCCAGGCCGACCTCCTCGCCCAGGCGGACGATGACGTCCACGTCCTCGAGGTTCAGGTCCTCCACCCAGCGGGCCCTGTAGCAGCGATCCCGAAATTCCTTGAATTTTCCTTTGTCGCGGGCGTAATAGGTAGCCATGTGAAGTTTGGTGGTGCGGTAGTCCGCCCCCGCCACACGAATGGGCACGTTGTATTTCTCGGCGAGGGGCTTGTGGTTCGTCTCGAAATTCTCCTTTTTTTGCTCAAGCGAGTAGCCGGCGAACTCCTGTCCCGGGGGCCTCCCCTCCCAGCTGACCCACTCGACGACCACATCGGGTACTTCCTCAATCACCGGCGTGCCACCCACGGTGGCGACGTAGCAAAATGGTCATGTGTAATCCGAGTATTTCACCACGATGATTGGTTCTTTCAGCCCACCCATAGCGTTGCCTCCGTCTTGGTTTTCGCTCCTTGCGAGGAGTCGATTGGACGTATCCTGTGCTGCGACTGTTAGTTTATACCACTTCCGCTCTGTCGTGGTCGATGGTGTCATGCCCTCCAGGGTCAACCCAGATTCCCCTGTTCCTGAGTTCCCTCACCGCTCGCGCGACGTCCTCCTCCTCTCCGCGAAATTCACATACCTGCCACCCTGACCGCGCGCCTATCTCGCTTCTCACGACGTTGATGGAAAATGGATACTTCCTACTGAGTTCCCACAAAATGGGCTTATCGACGCAGTGGCGCGGTAAGGAGAGAACTAGTCGGCGACATTTTCGAGATATGGGCGTCGCCTGAATGCCGATTGGTCCGTCGTTTTCAAGTCTCTCGAGAAAGCCGCCGACGACCTCGGTGAGCTTATCGTATTGAACGAGGAAAGCGTCGTGCCCATAGGTGGATTCCACCGTGTGCAGCTCCACCTTCCGTCCGAGTTTTTGAAGAATTTGGGCGATCTCTATGCTTCTCTCCGGCGGGAAGAGCCAGTCGGATATGAAGCATACGAGCATACATTTGGTATTCAGCCGGGAGAGCGACGCTTCGAGACTCTCGAAACCTGCGGAGGCGTCATACAGGTCCATCATGCGGGATATGTACAGATAGGAGTTTGCGTCGAAGCGCGTGACGAATTTCTCCCCCTGGTGGTCGAGGTAACTCTCCACCTCGAATCGAGAGGCGATGTCATCAAGCATCTTGTCCTTGTCGCGAACCTCTCGGCCGAACTTCTCCCACATGATTCCCCTGCTCAAGTAGGTGATGTGCGCCAGCATGCGCGCCGCACTCAGTCCCTTACGCGGTCCTTGGTCGGGGGCGTAGTCCCCATCTTTCCACTCGTTGTCCGCAGTGATGGCTCTGCGGGCGATTTTGTCCCATGCAATTCCCATCGGGTCCAAGCGCGCCGCTCCGGCGACTGGAATGACGGAATCGCAGAAATCACCGTAGCGCAGGCCCCATTCGAGAGTTTGCATGCCGGCGAGGGAGCCGCCGATCACCGTCTTGAGGCGTTTTACGCCCAGATGCTCGAGGAGCAGCCTATGGACGCGAACCGTGTCCTCCACCGTGATGACGGGGAAATCCATGTTGTAGACGCTTCCCGTAACGGGATTGATGGAGGTAGGCCCCGTGGTGCCTGAGCAACCTCCCAGATTGTTGGAGGAGACGACGAAATATTTTCTTGTGTCGATCGCCTTGCCGGGGCCGATCATCGGGTCCCACCAACCCGAACGCGGATCATCAAGCGTGTGGAAGCCAGCCGCGTGTGCGTCGCCCGTTAAGGCGTGGACGACCAGAACCGCGTTGTCACCACTGGCGGAGAGCGCACCATACGTCTCGTAAGCGACTCGGACTTCAGGCAACGTCTTGCCGGAATTGGTCTGTAAGGGCTCAGGAAGGGTGAGCGTCTGTGTTTTCGTCAGTCCGACTGAATCGGGGGATCGGGAGGAACGTTGTTGGCGCATGATCCGGGACGAGTTCCTTATTCCAAAAACGAGAGTAACTACTGATTTGTAGCAAAATTACGCAGTTTTCACATGCCTGTTCAAGTGGAATGGGCGGTTCGCACACTTTTTCCTTGTTTGTCGGAGGAGTGGTTGCTACATTTTCATCAGCAAAATGATATAGGGCGAATGCTTTGTCGTTTTCTGTTCTAGGGAGGCTGAGGGCTTGACGCCATATTCGCCGCCGTCCTTTGGGTGTGCCAAATGATAGTTCGTCCATGGGATAACCATGTTCGCCTCATCTCTCAACATGACCACGCTAGGGCGGCGGGCGCGATTGCGCGAAACTGGATGGGGATCGAATCGCTTCCCCCCCCGCCTGAGGCACTCAGAGAGAAGGTCTTGTTCGCCGTAGACAACCATGACGTGGGATGGTGCCGTCCGGACGCCACGCCGACTTTGGACAAAATGACGAACCTGCCCACCAGCTTTTTTGGGATCACGGCCGACAAGGCTATAGAAATATGGGCGGAGGGTATTGAGTCCTGCGCGTCTTTTGACCCGTTTTCCGGTTATCTGGTGAGCCTACATTTCACCTCGCTCGCCTCGATCGCCGCCGAAGGAAGAAGGGGTGCTCCGCAAGAGGTTTGCAATCTGCTGCATGGGTTCATTCACGCAGAAATCAAGCGGCAGGAAAGGCTGGACGCTCTTATCAAGCCGGAGGATAGGGGTGCGATCGCGGATTCCGTGTCGCTGCTCCGGGCTTGCGATACGCTATCCCTACTGGCGTGTCGGGCGCCTGAAATCACCTTGCCGGATGACACCATTCACCCGTTGGCGCAAAACGGCCTGAAAGTGAAAACCACGAGCGTGGACGATCTACAAATATCTCCGTGGCCGTTCTCCAAACATTCTATCAAATTGCGAATGCCAGGGTTGGCTATACCGGGCGAGCGTTTCGAGAACGAAAAGGAATTGGCCGAGGCGTTGCCCTTGGCGGAGCCTATCGTGTTTTCTAGCGTTCTCACGCGAATGCCAGAGCGCGCGCGATGAAGCCGCCCGGAACGAGGCTCAAGGCTCGTGAATGAAAGGTGAAGCCCCCATTCTAGAGCTGGACGTCGTCGCCGGGCTTATCTGGAACAAGGGGCGGGTTCTCATTTGTCAGCGTCCGATGGGCGGGCACATGCCCGGTCTCTGGGAGTTTCCCGGCGGCAAGATAGAGCGTGGCGAGAATCCTCGGGAAGCCTTGCGCCGAGAGATTCGCGAGGAGCTGGGGCTTGAGGTGTGCGTCGGCCATATTCTTTGGGAGACGCGTCATCGCTACCCTGATCGAGAAGTTCGCCTTCGTTTCTACAATGGCGATTGGCGAAGCGGGACGGCACGAAATCTGGGTGTGAGCAGACATGAATGGGCGCTTCCCTCCTCTTTGGGGGATTTTGATTTCTTGCCAGCCGACGCCCCTTTGATAGAATCTCTTATGAATGACGAAATGGAATGACCGCATGGACTTGCTAACGCCTGTTGATAGGTTTTTTCGCGGCGAGTGAGCAGGATCGGAGCAGACCCGCCAGCCGGCGACCTTTGGAGGGGCGGTGGAAAATAGCGAGAATACCTTGAAGGCAGTTGTAGAATATATCCGGGCAAGCCCACCGCCTCTACACCTGAGAAAAAAACGCGATGGCGAGAATCAGTATTCTTGTCGTTTCGTCACGTTCGCCGCCTGAAGCCCTTTGGCCCCTCGGGTGACCTCAAACGTAACCTTCTCGCCTTCTTTCAGCGCCTTGAATCCTTCCTCGGCGATGGCGGAAAAATGAACGAATATGTCGTCGCCGTCTTTTCGAGAGATAAACCCATACCCCTTTTTGTCGCTAAACCACTTCACAGTTCCCTCTGACACTTAGCATTCTCCCGAGCGAGACCCCTTTCTGGGTCGAGGACTTGAATGCCCAAGTAGCCTTGTCTGGGCATTTGAGGTTCGTGGGGAAGTTCAGATTTCCCCGCCTAAAATTAGATAGCGATAAAATGCGTCGTTGGGGGTCTCGTGTGAAGCGGCATTATTTTTTATTATTCCGCACGAATGTCCTTTGAGCCGACGTAGCCATCGGGATTGATGACGGCGTCGATGACCCAGGGCCTGTCAGATGCGAACGCCCGTCTGAGCGCGTCTTCGAGCCCTTTTTCCGTATCAACCCTCTCGCCCTCGCAGCCCAGTCCCCTTGCTACGGCCGCATAGTCGGAAGCGCGGAATTCGGTCCCATGACGGGGGAAAGAGCGATTGTCCTGCTTGATCTTGATCAGGTTCAGGTAGCCGTCATTGAATACGACTACGACGAAGGGGACGTTTTCCCGAACGGCGACTTCCATGTCGCCAATCCGCATGAGAAAGCCGCCGTCTCCCGTCAGGCAAAGAACGGGAGTGTTTGGCTCCGTCATTTTGGCGGCCATGGCGGCCGGTATGGCGACCGCCATGGAACCGAGTCCGCTGGAAGTCAGATAGCCTAGAGGACGTCTCGTTTCCCAGATGTCGTTGGCCAGAACTTTGTGACTCCCTGCGTCCGCGGCCATGATGCCGTTGTCGGCGAGACGTTCCCGGGCGAGGCGGAGGACGGCCCCGGGCATCAGGCCCTCTCCTGTGGGAAATAGTGCGGATTGCCGCATTTTTTTGTAGGAGTCCATTTCTTCGGTGTTCCATGCGTGGGTGGCGGAGACCGAGGCGCTCAGCGCTCTCAAGGCGTCGGCGAGATGGGCGACGACCTCGATTTCGGGCCGAATCAAATCGTCGAGATGCGGCACCTCGTCCAGGTTGATCACCTGTTGCGGATAGTCCCAATATCCGGGGGCAAACACTTCCACTGTGTCGAAGCCCACCAGAAGAAAGAGGTCTGATTTGTCTATCAATTCCCGTTCAGCGGGCGCGCCGCGAAAGGTGCCCATAGCGAGGGGGTGATTTTCCGGCAAGACGCCCTTTGCCGCAGGAGAGGCGAGAACCGGGGCGCCGAGCTTGTCCGCGAAGGAGACGAATTGCTTCTCCGCCTCCCGTCCCGAGCGGTTTACCTGAAGACCCGCTATCACTATCGGATTTTTCGACTCGGCTATCGCGGCGATGATCGCGGTGATTCCGGAATGAGCCGAACCGATGCGGCCAACGTATTTTTGGGGCTTCTCCTTCGGCGGAAAATCATCTTCACCCGCGCTCGCCAAAATGACGTCGTATGGGAGGTCGACGTGCACGGGCCCCGGTCTTCCGTGCGTGGCCAGGGCGAAAGCGCGCCGGATGGTAGTGGCGGCGTTGTCTTTCGCGAGCTGGAAGGTGCCTTTCGTGATGGGACGGAACAGGCGATCCTGCTCAATCTTCTGTCGGCCCTGGCGGCGAAATTGCTCATCGGAGAAGCGATCGGTTAGGATGAGGCATGGCGCGCGTTCAAGATAACTGTTCGCCACGCCATGGACGACAGCTGCCGCGCCTGGCCCGACCCCCGTGCTTACGATCCCCGGTCGTCCCGTGAGGACACCATAGGTCCCCGCCTTCACGGCCGCGCTGCTCTCGTTGCTACAAAGGACGTATCGTATGCTGCGCTTTCTGGCCGCTTCGATGAGCTCCACGGAGCTCAGGCTTCCCGGAACCCCGAAGATGAATTCGATCCCCGCGTCCTGAATGACGTCCGCCACCACGTCCGCATACGTAGGCATAGGATTCCTCCCGTCGAGCGTAAATTGTGAATATATGCGAGCAATAATATCATATTTGGCAGGAACGGGAGATGACCACTTGAGAAGGGGTGACGTTTTGTCTTTGAGCGATTCTCAGCTCGAGGCCGTTTGTCAGTTGCTGGGCGATGGCTCGGCGAGCGTGGCGAGGGTTTTAGATCGCAAGGTTTCGGAGTTCTCGGTCGAGGAGTGTGAGAGACTCCTTGTGATGCTGAAAGGGCGCGCGGCGCAGGGGTGCACGTTGCCGCCCTCGCTCATGCGTTTTCACTACCGGCGCATTGAAGCCGCTTTTTCGGATTGGTCTCTTTCTCCCATGCAGGGGACGGATCTGGAGGATGCGTGTTTTTTGCTGGCGTCCTTCGGCTGTCCGCTCGAAGACATGGAAATGAAAAAAGACGAGCTCCTGCAGATGGAGAATCACTTGCGCAAGCGTCTTGAGGGGCTAAGCGGGGCACGCGCGATTCTCACTGAAATGGTGGAATACTTGCACAGCGACCTACGGTTCGACGGCGACCGAGAGAATTATTATGCCGCGCGAAACAGCTTCATCAATTGCGTGCTGGAGCGTAGGCGCGGCATTCCTATATCGCTCTGTGCCCTCTATCTCATTCTCGCCAGGCGGCTGGGTCTTCCGCTTCATGGCGTCGGAATGCCGGGACATTTTATCGTGAAATACCAGACTGCGGAGGAACCCATATTCCTTGATCCCTTTGAGCGGGGAAAGCACCTAAGCGTGAGGGATTGCGCGGCGGTTGTAAGGAGACTCGGCTACCATTTTGAGGCGCGGTTTTTGCGGGAAACACAGCCTCACCGCATCGTCGAAAGAATGCTCAACAATTTGATCGCGATTTACAATCGAGATGGCGAGAATGAGAAGGCGGGCTGTTTGCTCCGTTGTCTTGAACTGGTGCGAAAGGGACGAGAGCTCCGTAAAACGTCGAGGGACAAGACGGCGTGAATGATTTTAGGCTGGCTGAAAACCTGGCGTTCGAGGGCCAACCGAACCGAGAAGGTATGGAGTCTCTGGCGAGCAGGGGAAAGGCGATTCTGAACTTACGCTTGGTCTATGAGGGGGAGGCGTAAAGAAAAGCGGCCCAGTCCTTGGGGATGCATTTCGCGTATGTTCTCGTGAGCGGAGAGACTGATGAGCGATGCGCTGGCAGAGGAAATTCACAAGGGCTTCGGAAGGCCGCAAAAGACGGATCGCTCTTCCTCCATTGGAAGAGCATGGGCGGACCGGTATTCGCCCACGCATCCACCTAGTGGAGGAGAACGAAGTCGGCGGAGGGGAGACGCTGTGAAGAACTAAATAGGTGGGACTTGAATGGGTGCCTCCTCCACCGGTGCATATTTTGAAAGGCTCGCTAGTTAAAGGAAGTAAAAGTGACGAGGGGCGTCCGTCATTCGAAAAACGCCGAACGCAATGTTCTGCGTCACCGCGCATCCGCCCGGGGCGCATGAATCGGCCACTTGAGGCGACCTCCTGTTCTCAATGCGCTATCTTTTTTGTCATTCGTCCGTTACGCATCCTTGGGAGGCGGAAGAGACGCATTTGGCGTATTTATAGAGTGTGCCTTTGGTGAATTTGGGCGCGGGCGCGCGCCAGTTCTTGCGGCGCCTCGCTATTTCTTCATCCGATACGTTCATCTCCATTACGCGCTTGCGGGCGTCGATCACAATGGGGTCATCGTCCTCTGCGAGGGCGAGGAGGCCGCCGGTCTGGGCTTCGGGGGTGACGTGCCCGACGACGAAGCCGTGTGTTCCGCCCGAAAACCTGCCGTCCGTGATGAGTGCTAGATCGTCGCCCAGGCCCGCCCCGATGATGGCGGATGTCACTGTGAGCATCTCTCGCATTCCGGGGCCGCCCTTAGGACCTTCATAGCGAATAATGACGACGTCCCCTTTTTTGATCTTGTTTTCCTCCAACCCTTTTAGGGCGTCTTCCTCGGAGTCGAAACAGCGCGCGGGCCCCTTGAAGCGCTCCCCCTCCTTGCCTGTGATCTTGGCAACTGCGCCCTCGCTGGCGAGGTTGCCATAGAGAATCTGGAGGTGTCCTGTTCTCTTGATGGGAGAGGAGAGCGGCGCGATCACCTTCTGACCCGTGTGGAGTTCGGGCAAGGTCTCGAGGTTCTCGGCGAGCGTTCTGCCCGTGACGGTGAGGCAATCGCCGTGGAGCAGACCTTCTTTGAGGAGAAGTTTCTGAACGCCCGGCACGCCGCCCACGTTGTGAAGGTCTTCCATGACAAATCGTCCGCTGGGCTTCAAGTCCGCCACATAGGGCGTTCTGTCGCTAATCGCCTGAAAATCGTCAATCGTGAGTTCGACTCCCACCGCCTTGGCGATGGCGACGTAGTGCAGGACGGCGTTGGTTGATCCGCCTAGGGCCATGATGATGGTGAGCGCGTTCTCGAACGCCTCCCTCGTCATGATGTCGCTGGGTTTGATGTCGTGCTCGATCAGATTATAGATGGCTCTTCCCACGTCGAGGCACTCGTTTTTTTTCGCCTCGCTCATGGCAGGATTCGATGCGCTGTAGGGCAGGCTCATGCCCAGCGTCTCAATGGATGAGGACATCGTATTCGCCGTATACATGCCCCCGCAGGCCCCCCCGCCCGGGCAGGCGTTGCGGATCACCGACTGAAAGCGTGCCTCGTCGATCTTCTCGGAGAAATACTCACCATACGCTTGGAAGGCAGACACCACGTCCAGCTTCTCCCCGTTCAAGAACCCTGGGCTGATGGTGCCGCCATAGACCATCAGGCTGGGGCGGTTGAGCCGCGCCATAGCGATGATGGAGCCGGGCATGTTTTTGTCGCATCCGGGAAGGGTGACCAAAGCGTCGTACCATTGCGCGCCGACGACGGTCTCTATCGAATCGGCGATGAGATCACGAGATTGTAAGGAGTATTTCATCCCTTCCGTTCCCATGGAGATTCCGTCGCTCACCCCGATCGTGTTGAATATGAGTCCCACCATTTTTTTCTCGGCATTCACGCTTTGCTTGACGTATTCGGCGAGCCGGTTGAGATGAAAATTGCAGGAATTTCCCTCCCACCACATGCTAGCGATGCCCACTTGGGGGTTTTTCATGTCCCTTTCATCCAGCCCCGCGCCATAGAGCATAGCTTGGGAGGCAGCCTGGGAGGGCGGCTGGGTGATGCGCTGGCTGAAGCGGTTCAAGGCTGTTGTCTGCTCCGTCATGTTCTTCTCTCCTTGTCGTCTTGATGGTGAAAGCGATTCAAAGTCCGTTGCGCGATGGTTCCCGCGCAGCAGCCAGCCGTAATTGTGGTCGCCCGTGTGCGCGCAACCTCCCACCCTCCCCCAAAGCGGAGACATCATGGATGACTCTATCACAGCCTCAGAAAAATCATGGGGAAAGGTGTGAGAGTGATGTGAGTGAAGAAGATTTACTCTCGGGTCTTTGTGGTTTGTTTCTCGCAGAGGTGGAGACGGGTGATCGAGTGGCAGTTTTGCGACGTTTGCTCTTGGTTGTTTCACGATGATTCGGTTCTTGGGTTCTGCTCGCCGATGGACGCGGTTTGGTGATCGTGGTTCGATTCCTTTCTTGGCTCTGCGTTGTCGGGAATGCGCGTGTCCAGAGCAATAGCGGGGGATGCAACGGGTGGGCGCGCGCAATACCGCTGGAGAGTCATACCCGGACTTCTCCTGTTAGGCTTCACGCGCTTGGCGCTTTGTCCCTATCTCTTGAGTGAAGCGGCGTTGGAAGATTATGCGGTGCGCGGCCGCGTTTTTGGTTTTTGGGCTTCGCATCTTCGTGTTGTTCATAGATTTCGTTCTCAAGGCGTTTGCACTAGGTCGCGCTTGATGTGAACCCGTTTCTGGGGGTATTCGCGCCGTCGGTCCAGACGCTGGGCGTCCAACGGCTGAGAGCAGGCGTCGCGTGCACTCGCCCCGTGAGCGATTTCTATGCCGTCAATGAATCCATCGCCGTCGCTGTCGGCGAGGAGCGGACTCAATCCGCGCGCTATTTCATCCCCGTCGTCAAGAAGATCCCCATCTGTGTCCGCCTTGAGCGGGTTGGTTCGATAGCGACGGATTTCCAGTCCGTCAAAGACGTTGTCCCCGTCCGTGTCGGCGTCATGCGGTTTCGTGCGATGCTCGCGACGCTCGGCGACGTCGGTGAGGCCATCGCCGTCGCTGTCCACGCATTGTTTTTTTTGCATCTTTTCGTTCGCGTGGCGGATCGCCGCACGCGCTCGTATCATGAATCGGGTCAGTTGTGCTATATTAGCAGTCCTTCGTTCTTCCAGCGTCTGATAGACGGCAAACCGCGCCACCCCGAAGCGCACGGGAGCGCAAAGCTCCAGCTCCCCTTCGTGGTCGAGCTGATCGAACTCGCGCGTCAACCGCGTGAATTCCTGCGCGATGGCGTCTCTCAAAATTTTGGCGGAACTCGCTTTTGGTCTGGAGAATGCGAAATGGCCGCAGCCGCTCAGAGCGATTCCAGCGGCGAGCAGGGTGAGGAGTGTCTTCAGGCTGGACGAACGTCTTGTCGCGTCAGACAATTTTTCGCCCCCCGATTCGTCTCTCTCTGGTTTGCGTCCTATTCGCGCGTATCATACATCAACAGGCGGCGGGGTTTCACGCATCACGTTTGTTGTCGTTATCCGTTTTCTGTGACTTTCAACCTGGGGCTGGAACCGTTTAGTGACTTTGTGAAAAGGCGCATCGAAAAGGCGGCGGCCTGTGTTTTGGAATCATGGTCGACAGTGTGCCTCACCGGTGCAGGAGTGAGCCCGGAGAGTGGCATACCTGATTTCAGGCCCAGGGCGGAATTTGCAATCGGTTCGACCCGAAGGATTTTGACATTCGCCGCTTTCTAGCCTCAGATGAAATTCAAAGACGCTACTGGAAAGTCGTTTAGGATCGATACGCGCTGGTTCGAGCCACCTCCCCCTCCGAGGGTATATCGCTTTGCGAAATTGTCCTTTCCTGATCGTCTGTCTCTGCTCGTGAAGCAAAATACGGATGAACCTCATCAGAAGGCGAAGTATGGACCCGTGCAAGGTCGTGAAGTTGCATGGGACTAGTCATTGGTGCGTTTACACTGGTTACTGCGCCAGATTTCCTCGCCCCGAAGCGCACGCGCGGGTACAGAGCGGCGAGGCGCTACCCCAAATGCGGGGATTGCGGATGTCCCCTGAAGCCGGATGCGATTTTCTTTGTTGAGGGTCTGTTTCCTGATAAGTTATCATTTGCTCTTGAAGTGCCTTGCCGGGCGGAGGTGTTCCTAGTCGCCGGCTCGTCGTTGGTGAAATCTCCACGCGCTTCCACCCCAAGGTGGATATACGGATTTAGGGAAGAACGGGCGAGATTTTGACCGCGGAGATGGTTCTCGCCCGAGCGGCTTCAGAATATGGATTTTTGATCTTCAAACCTTATGGTGATAGAGTCGCCCTTGCGTCCTGGAAGCATCACCGGATTTTAGCGGCCATGAATTGTCGGGGTGATGGAATGTCTCGTGATGCCCCTGCTGGGACGTTTCGCGCATCGGAATTGTGAATAGGAGGGGTGTTTTTGATCACGCATGAGCTGGATACGACCGTCGATACTTGCCATTGGGGTTTTTATGACGCGACCCTCGCCCCCGTCATGCGGATTGCCTCTGGTGATACGCTCGTTGTGAGAACCGAGTCAGGGCGGAAGGATTTTTTGGAAAAATATCCGGAACGGCTCTCTGGAAATCTGAAAAAAATACTGAATACCATGTCTCCAAGCCCTGGGCCGCACGTCATGACGGGTCCTGTGGCCATTGAGGGCGCCGCGCCCGGTGACGCACTGGAAGTGCGGATTCATGACGTCAAGCCTCGGTATGATTGGGGCTACAATGGGTTCAGACCCTTGGGGGGTGGTCTGCCGGAGGATTTCCCCTATGAGAGAGCCGTGGTGGTGGAAATCGATGAGGTGAAAGGCATGGGAGACTGGGGCGCGGGGGTCAGGGTACCGCTTGCGCCTTTTTTTGGAAATTTCGGAGTTGCGCCGTCTCCGACTCTTGGCCGTGTGCCCACGTTTCCGCCCGGAGAGTGGGGAGGGAATATGGATTGCAAGGAATTCACATCCGGCGCGACGGTTTATTTGCCCGTTTTCAATGAAGGCGCCCTGTTCTCCGTGGGAGACGGGCATGGTTGCCAGGGAGACGGCGAGGCGAACATCAACGGGATAGAGATGGGCCTCATCGGCGCTTTCGAGATGATCATTCGCAAGGACATGCAAGTCGATACGCCGCGCGCTGAGACCGAATCCCACTATATTTTGATGGGGTTCGACCCCATTCTCGACAACGCGGCCAAGATGGCGCTGCGAGAGACGATAAAGTTTCTTGGCGATTGGCGAGGCATGGGCAGGGATGACGCTTATACCCTTTGCAGTCTCGCGGTGGACTTGCGGGTCACGCAAATTGTCAACGGAGTCAAAGGGGTTCACGCCATGTTGCCCAAATCGTTGTTTTTGTAGGCGATATGCCTATATTGTCAAAGGAGGGACGAACGTTGAGCCAGGACGTTGGCCCGAAGCGGCCGGAATATGTTACCGGAACGCCCGAAGAATTGGATGCTGTGATCGCGGCTCCTGCCAATCACGAAATTATTTTTGAGAACGATCGGGTTCGCGTCTTGCGGGTGAGTATTCGGCCTGACGAACTCGAAAATGCGCATACGCATAAATGGGAAAGCGTGTTCACGATCACGAGTTTTCCGGACCTCACCTATTACAATGAGAAGGGAGAGCCTTGCGCTATCAGTGAAGATCGTAGGGAAGGCGTCCCTTTCTGGTTGGGTAGGGAGGGTTTGCACGCCGTCAAGAATCACGGAGACAAACCCCTTGAAGCGATTCGCATAGAAGTGAAAGACTAAAATCTGGTTTTTTGCGCTTTGTAGCCGTATGTTCGTTTTGCGAGCCGGTGCGTCATCTCTTGCTGAGCGAGAAAGTTGCTCTTGAGCGCGCTTCACCAAAATTTTCTTATACAAATCAAGGAGCAGGGAATGCGAAGGGAGAATGGCCACAGAGTTCCCATTGGCCTCGCCGTCGTCGGCTGCGGGAAGATCGGTAGAATTCGGGCGGAATTCGCCCGCGACTATCCGGGTGTTGAGTGGCTGGGCCTTTGCGATATTGATGAGAAATTGGGGCGGAGACTCGCTGATGAGACGAACGCCGATTTTTTCACCAAGGACTATCGCGCGCTTTTGGCTCGTCCGGAGGTGAACGCCTCCATCATTGCCACGGAGGAGAACGAGCACGTAGGCCCCATACTGGCCTCCGTGGATGGGGGCCACGCCCTGTTCATTGAGAAGCCGCTGGCCACGAACGCGGTGGATTCCGCCCGGGTTCTCAAGGCCATTGAAGATGCAGGTCTGGATGCGGTGGTCGGCTACACCCAGCGTTTCCGACGGCGTTTTTTGGTTGCGAAGGAGAAGATTCGCACCGGCCAGCTGGGGGATGTCACCACGGTCGTCACGCGCGCTTTCATGAACCGCCTGGTCCCCATCGCCACGGTGGAGAAAACAGAGTATCGCGGCATTCTTACACCGATGGTCGTCTCGGGGACGCATAGCCTCGACATCTGCATGTGGTTCATGGAAGGGAAATTGCCAGTAGAAGTCTATGCGCGTTCAACAGACAAGACGCTTGGCGCGTCCTATGGGACCAAGGACGCTACCCTTGGCATCTTCACCTTTGAGGATGGCACCCTATGGAGCATGAACATCTCATGGGCGTTGCCGACGGTTTGGCCTGGCTCAGTCTATAGCCTGGAAATTGGCATCGTGGGTACCGAGGGTGTTCTCACGATTGATGACACACACCGGGATTTGGTTCTCGCCAGCGAAAACGCGCAGCCTGCGGGTTATACCCCCGACGTGAAGCGAAACGTGGATTTTCTGGCGAGCTATCCGCCTGGGGACGTCGTTTTCGAGCAGCTCTGGGGCCCGATGCGGGAGGAGACCAACGCTTGGTTCGGACGTGTGCACACGGGCCTTGAAACGCCGCACGCCACCGTGCAGGACGGGCACCGAAATCTGTTGCTCACGATGGCGATGGACGTTTCGGCGCATCGTAGAGCACCTGTTTCGTTGCCCATGGACATCCATGCATATGGGGAATGACGAATTTTCGAGTGGGGAGAGAGGAGCACAAATGCCGTTTTATGAGATCGAGGGAATGAAGGAGAGTTGGAGCAAAACGAACCCCAGAGTCACAGCCAAAAGCGTCGTGGGCGAGTTCATGAAGGTGGGTGTTGTCACCAAGCCGGAGGGCGAGGGACCCCCGCTCCACGTGCACCCGAACGAGGAGCAGTTCACTCTCATTCTGGATGGCAAGTTGCACTATATTCTCGGCGAGGAGGACAAGATCGTAGAGCGTGGGGACTTGATTCATATCCCCAGGCATACGAACCACAGAAGCCGATCCGTTGGCGGCGATGCCACTTTTTTCACCGTGAAGTTTCCGGCCGGAACAGGAGATCTGGATGCGGATTACAATATGGCGGAAGGAGCGGAGAATGCAGAGAAAAAGTATCCAGGAAACCGGGGCTGAGATGAGACTTCATGGTCGCCTTCGATGAGAGAGGTATTTTGAGGATTTCAGGGTGGGCGAGAGGTTTCAGATGGAAGCGAAAACCTTGTCCACCGAAGAGATCGTCGCATTCGCCGAGTTATACGACCCGCAGCCTTTCCACGTCGATGAGAGGGCGGCGGCAGCATCTCCCTATGGCGGACTTATTGCTAGCGGATTTCATACAGTGGCGATCTCGTTCCGTCTGTTCATTGATACGGGCGTCATTAAAACCACAGGGATGGGTTCGCCTGGAATGGACTCCATACGCTGGATGAAGCCCGTTCGCCCTGGAGACGCCTTGAGGGTAGAGGCGGAAGTGATGGAGGCGCGCGCTTCCCGTTCGCAGCCTGGGCGTGGAATCGTCCCCATGGAGTTCAGTACCTTCAACCAGAAAAACGAATTGGTGCTCACGATGCGCGCCGTGCACTTGGTGCGCAAAAAAGAGGTTGTCAGTGCGTAGGCGGCGGAGTTTCACACGTTGGTGATGACGGCGAGCGTGCCGAAGAGGATGGCGGTTGCCCCCGCCACGACGCGCCAGTTCAGCCTCTCTTCAGAGCGGAGAAAAATCCACGATATCGCAATGGTGAACAAGGGCCTTGATTGGGAGATGGGGAAAGCGTAGACGACGGGCGCGTTCGACAGGGCGAGGTAGAGGAACGTGACCCCGAGGCTTGCGGACAGACCGGCTAGAACGAGAAACCCCCAGTGACCGAAGGTCCAAGTTTTGATTTCGCTTATCTTCCCTTTGCGAGAGAAGAAGGGCAAAAAGGGCAGGACGGCGAGAAGGTTGGAATAGAAGTTCGCCTCGTTGGCGGAGGTGAAATATCCTACCGCCGGACGCGCCAGCACCGCCGCCGCTCCGAGTGCCGCCGCGCAGCCGAGCGCCAACCCCATACCGATGAAGCGACCGCTTTGTCCCTTTTCACCCTGGTGGTTACAGTGGCTCCGGGAAATGAAAACGTACCCGCCAAACACCAGGGTGGTTCCCAGACCGATCGAGAACGTGAGTTTTTCTCCGAGCAGAGCAACGCCGAATAGGACGGCGAATATTAAATTTGTCGCAACGGCGACGCTCGTGCGCGCGGCGCCGATGTGTTGGGTGGCGGCGAAGAGCATCGTGCGCGCGATCGTGACCCTGAAAATCCCCGAAACGGCGATAAATAGAAGGGGCCAGCCCAGTCCGGGCCAGGGATCTGCAAAATCTCCGCCCAGAAAGGAGACGGTACCGAGAATGGGGAGGCCAATGATGGCAGTGAAGGCCGCGCCCATGATGGGGTCTATGCCCCGAACGGCGAGGCGTCCGAATATATCTCGTAGCGCGAGTAAAATGGCGGAGACAAGGGCGTATATGGCGGCCGGATCAAACACCCCTAAATTTCAGCGTCTCGATCACTTGCTGGACGCGTTCCTCAACAATCTCGATCATTTTCGGATGAAAGCCGAGATGGGGGCCGAGAATGACGTCGATATCCGGGTATCTGCTCCGGCCTCGCTTGATGAATACGGGTAAATCCGCTTTTACGTGGTTGCCTTTGAACAGAAAATAAGGGATGACAATGATTCTCTCGGCTCCTTTTTCCACGCAAAGGTCGATGCCCTCGGGAATGGAGGGGTGGCTGATCTCCAAAAACGCTGCCTCTAGAATGCGATGCGGCCAGGCTTTTTGGAAATGCTCCACGACGAGGAGAAGCGCGTCGTTAGCGTTTTTCGCGCGACTGCCGTGACCAACGAGCAATACCGCCGTTTTCACCTTGTCCCGTGGCGTCGCGTCTAAAAATTCGAGTTGCCTTTCTAGGCTAGGCATTCGCCTTCTCCTCTCTCCAACACGTATTGTTTGTCCTGACTCCAGTCGATGAACAAATCAGAATCAGGGGTGTCGTTGAATTGCCCGGCAAGGTGGAACTCTCGCAATAGTTTCTCAAAGGAAGCGACACCCACGCGATCCAGAAAATCGTTGAAGCGCTCCCCCTCGCGCCTGTTTTCCTGGTAGTGAGACAACATTTTTTTGAGCGCGTCGGGAACGCGCTTTGCAGGAATGCGAACCTGAATGCGTTCGCCGATGCGGATTTCCCCATCGGTTCGTTCGTATTCGCCTCCCAGAAAAATTTCGTAGGCGGGGAGCATCATGCCGTTCGCCCTGAGCGTTCCGCCATGAAAACCGATATTGGCGATGTGATGCTGGCCGCAGGAATTCGGACAGCCGCTCATCTTGATGTGTATCTCCCGTGTGAGCGGGTCATGCTCGATTTCGCGGAGCGTTTCTCGTATAGCACCCGCCAGACCCATGGAGGAGGTGATGCCAAGTTTGCAAGAATCCGTTCCTGGACAAGAAACCACGTCGGATATCTCGCGGGCGCCTTCCTCACTCAGCCCAATGTGCTGGAGCTCTTTCCATAAGGAATAGAGCGCGCATTCGGGCACCCACCTGAGGACGAGGTTTTGCTCAAAACTCGCTCTTGCGCGTCCTCTTGCGAAACGTCGAGTGATATCCGCCAAGGCGAAAAATTGCTCCGTCAGAACGTTCCCTAGGGGCAGTTTGATTTCGACGGCGAAGTAGCCTTCCTGCCTTTGGGCGGAGACGTTCGCGCTTCGCCAGGCGTCATAATCCGCTGCATCGCCGTTTGGGTTCGACTCTGCCCCATGAAGGGTTTTCAGGACGGACGGGGCGTCGGTGCTCTCGTCATCTTGCCAAAGATAGGGTTCGGGGTTGCAGGGTTCTTTCGCCCAGTCTTTCTCCAGCTCTTCCTCCACGCGCGCGCGCAGTCCGTCTATCCCGATCCAGTGCACCAAGAATTTGATGCGCGCCTTGAATCGGGATTTCCGCAGTTCGACGGCCTGGTCGAAAACGCGGATGAGGGCCTCGCTCACCCTCAGGAAGTCAGAGACTGGAACGAACTCGTAAAGAGCCTCGGCGGTGCGCGCGAAAGTGGCGAGTCCACCGCCGACGAGCATCTTGAATCCACGAACGGACGCTCCTTCCGCCTCCTTGATGACGGGGATGAAGCCGATATCGTGAATTCCACCCACCACGCAGTCCGAAGCGCAGCTGGAGAAAGCCACCTTGAATTTGCGCGGGAGGTCCTGTGTGAAATCTTTGCGCACGAAATAACGGGCGAATGCGCCCGCGTAAGGTGTGGCGTCGAAAGCCTGATCCTTGCAGACGCCAGCGTAGGGGCAGCCGGTGACGTTTCTCACGCAGTTGCCGCATGCTTCCCGCGTAGTGAGCCCCACTTCGCCGAGAAGCCGCAAGACGTCGGCGGCCTTGTCGAGTGGAACGAAGTGGAACTGTACGTTTTCCCGCGTCGTCACGTGGCCTTTTCCCAATGGCGCGTAATGGCGGGATACGCGCCCCAGGGCTTCGAGTTGAGAGGCACTTAGGCCGCCAAAGGGGATTTTTACGCGCACCATCTGCGCATCCGCTTGGCGCTGACCGTATACACCGCGCCTGAGCCGATAAGGGAGAAACGCACCGCCATCACGTTCGCCGTTTTGAAATTTGGCGACCTCGGTTTCAAAATCATCGAATTCTTCGGGAATCACCGGAATGACGCCGACCTCTTGTTGAGATGCCAATTTTTTTGATCCATGGCGCATCATATGCTCCTTACGTGAACGTCTATTGATTTGTCAGATGATGAATCTGGAACCGGGGCGAGGCCCGGAGTTTATGAAACGGCTTTGCTCAGGGGTTCTTGCGTCGAACAGCGCCAAGAGATTTCCTGGCTTTCATCGGCCTCGAACCAGATGAGGTCTTCAATTCCGGCGACCGGACCCACGAGGAAGACGGCGGGCGAAGATACCTCTTCTCGTTGCGCGAGACTCCCTGCTTCTCCCAGTGTCGCGCGATGGGTTGATTGTCCTCGCATGGTGCCATTTTCTATGATCGCAGTGGGCGTGTCCTTCGACATACCGTTTTCCATCAGAGCGGCTGATATGCGCCCGATGGCGCGCGCACCCATCAGAAAAACGAGTGTTCCGTTGCTCTTCGCAAGGTGCGCGTAATCTACCCGCGTTTCTGGCTTTCTCGGGTCTTCATGGGCGGTTACGACGGTGAACGATGAGGCGAGGTCTCGGTGCGTTACGGGAATGCCAGCGTAGGCGGGAGCGGCTACGGCGGAACTGACGCCCGGTACGATTTCATAGCGAACGCCGGCCCTGGCCAGGGTTTGTGCCTCCTCGCCCCCGCGGCCGAAAACGAAAGGGTCGCCGCCTTTCAGTCGCACCACCCGAAAGCCGCTTCGAGCGAAATGAAGGAGAGATTCGTTGATGGCGTCCTGGGTCATGGTATGGCGGCCAGCGGATTTTCCAGCGTCAATCAGCCGGCAACCTTCCGGACAAAGCCGAAGAATCTCAGTTTTTACGAGGCGGTCATGAATCACCACATCCGCGTTTGAAAGAGCCTTAGCCGCTTTGAGTGTGAGCAGGTCCGGGTCTCCGGGGCCTGCGCCTACGATCTGCACTGTTCCGTGGCACATGTTGAATTCCTGTGTAAAATTTATTTTTATTGTTAAGTATATTACTTAACTTTTTGTGAAAATATGTTAATTTTCTTCTTTTGTCAACGAGCGCGCGCGTTTATTTTCAAAAGGGCTTTGTTGAGGGTGCCGTTGTTCGTATCACTTTTTGCGGAGGGGCGTAGGTGATGGAAGAGAGGTCTATGCGGCTTGAAAATGCTTTGCGTCTCATTGATGAGGCGAATGCGAAGGATCCGAACGCCGAGCGTTTCGAGGGCACATATTATCCTCAGGCGCTTCTGTATGCAATGCGAATGACAAAATGGCTTGAAGCACTGGAGCCTCAAGCCTCTGAGGTTTTGCGTTTGGCGGCGCGCAGCCAGCATATACGCAGGTGGGAAATTCCGCGTTCAGATTATCCGCTTGATCGCAGGGGGTATCATCAATGGCGAACCCACCTTTACGTCTATCATGGCGAGAAGGCGGCTGAAATTCTAAAAGAAGTGGGTTATGGTGAAGAAACGATAGCCCGGGTGAGAATGTTGTTGAAAAAGCAAGGTCTGAAATCCGACACGGAGACCCAAATGCTTGAGGACGTCGCCTGCCTGGTGTTTTTGGAGAGCTATTTTTGGGATTTCTCCCGGCAGCACGATGAAGAGAAAATTATTGGAATTTTGCGTAAAACGTGGCGAAAAATGTCCGCGCGCGGGCGAGAGTTCGCCAGGGAGATTCCGTTGAGTGCCGGGGCGGAAGTGTTGCTGAGGAGAGCACTCACGCCTCCAACGTAGCGAAAGGCAACGATTCCTAACGGTTCCGGAAAAGATTTTGTCCCGCTTTCTCGTCCCTGTTTTTGTGGTGTATGATGATGACATTCTGTTTTTTTGACGGCTCATTCTTAAGGAGATGATAATGAACCTCACCATGTGGAACTGCTACGTTTGACCCTACGCCTACAGGGCCATGGAATGGCTCGTTCGCCTTCAGGAGAGAAGAAGCAATCTCAAGGTCGATTACAAGGCCTTCGTTCTTGAGCAGGCGAATTTTGCCCCCTCGCGGGGCGAGGATTGGAAGGCTTGGGAGGATCGCACCTTTCCGAGCAGGGATTTGCCCCCCCATGAGGCGGCCAAGTGCGCGGCCTTGCAGGGCGAGACGCAGTTTGACAAATACCACGTGGTGCTTCACAGGGCGAAGCACCGGTATGGCAAGGACATCACGAGCGAGCTGGTTTTGCGCGACATCGCCTTGGAGGTAGGGCTTGACGTCGGTCGCTGGGAGGAGGACATGAAGAACGGTGCCACCATTCCCCTCATCGCGCAAGAGCACGAAGAGGCCGAGGAGCAGGGCGTCTTTGGCGTGCCTACGCTGGACTTCGGCGAGGGCAAGCCCGTCTTCGTGAAACTTGAGGAGGGAGATTGGGAAAAGGACGGCGACGAGGCTGGTCTGTTCGACGCCGTGAGAGCCACGTCGGCCCAGCGGCCCTATCTGCTTGAGCTGAAAACGCCCGAATCCGCCAAGCGCACCTCCGCCTCGGCGAAGAAGTATGAGAAATATGGCGTCAAGGCGAGATAGGGGGTCCTCCCCACCCGATGAGCGAGAGGAGCGGTGTGAACAAGCCCGTTGATCTTACGGTAGACAAGCGCGCCCGGGAATTTCGCGTGGAGTGGGCGAGCGGAGAGAGAAGCGTTTTCGGGTTTGATTACCTCTCCGCCCATTGTCCTTGCGCGAATTGCAAGGAGAGGCGTAAAGAGATAGAGAAAAATCCACTCCATGTCCTCTCTGGACCAACCGGATCCTCCGAGTTGGAGAACGCTGAGATGGTGGGACGATACGCCATCAACTTCATCTGGAAGGGCGGATGCGGGGCCGGCATCTATTCGTTCGATTACCTCTACGACATCGATCCGGGGCGCGCCCAGAGCGCGTCCGAAGCGAAAGAGGAATTCCGCCATGCCGAAAGAGATGGAAGCGCAAGATCAAGATAAAAGGCTAGTGAAATCAGGAGAAGCACAGGGGTTTTGGCCCACGTGAATCAGCAGTGTGCTCCTTCTTCGCGCGGTCGCGCGGGGGTTTGGCTGGATGAAGCGAAAAATCCTCCGAATGAACTGAAAATCTCCTAGGCGAGGATTCCTTCAACCTCTGCGCGGTTGGGGTTCACGACCAATCCGATGAGGTCGCGCGATGCAGGCGACGAGGAGTGCTCCATGCGCGCGTAACGTCGCGTTTCGCGTTAGATAGACGAGAATGCTCCTCCTTGTGATATCCTTTTCGTTCGTTTATTTCATCGGGTTTTTGCGTGTTTACAGGAGGATTTGCAGCTTTTTTTCATTCGACTGAGGAGAATGGGCAAATCGTGGAGGAGGAAATAAATCCATCGGGTTACTTTTTCTCAGACGCCAACTGGATGCGGGGAGAGCGATGCGGGCTGCGCGGCGTGGAAGTTCTCAAGGGATTTTCTGGTTGTCTTTGAGCGATCGGGTGCGGAGGGGGGATGACGTATCTTGTAAAAATCGCCCGGTGCGAAAGATTCCGCGCGCCTTGGTTTTGATGTATACAGGTGGCGTCGAGTTCTGTAGATGGGGGAGGAAATTTTGGGTCAGACGATGGCGGAGAAAATTCTCTCATCGCGCTCTGGATCCTATGCCAGGGCGGGCGACTTGGTGGTGGCCGAACTCGATTACGTCATGGCGGGCGACGCCAAGGGACCCAAGGCGATTGATATTTTTAGGGACGCGGGCTTCGCTTTCAAGTTAGATCCACGTAAAACAGATTTCATCATCGATCATTTCGTTCCCGCCCAGGACGTGCTTTGGGCGAACCATCACAAAAAATTGAGGCAATTCGGCACTGAATTTGGAGTTCAGGTCTTTGAGCCGGGGGCGGGCGTCTGCCACACCGTCGTGACGGAGGAGGGCCGCGTCGGCCCGGGCGCGCTCGCCGTAGGGGGTGACAGCCATGTCTGCACCTACGGGGCGCTGGGCGCGATGGCCGTGGCCGTCGAGAGCGTCGAGATCGCCTCCGCCTACGCCACCGGAAAGCTCTGGTTCAAGACGCCCGAGAGCGTTCGCGTGGAGTTCGAGGGTGCGCTCTCCCACGGAGTGTTCTCGAAGGACGTGGAGCTGGCCCTGGCGCGGGAGTTGGGCGAGAACGGGGCGAATTACATGGCGGTGGAATACGGAGGGGAGGCCCTAGCCGACCTGTCGATGGACGCGCGCTTCACCATCGCGAACATGTCGGTGGACATGGGGGCGAAGACCGGCATCATGGAGGTAGACGAGAGAACCCTCGATTGGGCACGGGCGCATGGCGCGCGGTGCGACGATGCGGTGCGCCCGGACGCCGCCGCCGTCTACGCGAGGACGATTCATCTCGACGTCTCCGCGGTCACGCCCGTCGTCGCGGCACCGCCCGCCACGGGAAACACGCATCCGATCGATGCGTACGCGGGATTGCCGATTCGGCAGGCGTTCGTGGGTACGTGCACGAACGGGCGATTGGAGGACGTCGAAATTGCCGCGCGCGTCGTCCGGGGCCGGAAGATCGCACCGGGCGTGCGCTTTTACGTGGCACCCACGAGCAGGAGAGTCTATGAGGCCGCAGCCGAGAGCGGGGCGGTCGGGGATTTGGTCCGGGCAGGCGCCGCCGTACTCACTGCCGCCTGCGGCCCGTGCGCCTCAATGACGGGAAACGGCTGCCTCGCCGATGGGGAGCGCGCGATTTCCTCCGCGAACCGAAATTTTCCAGGGAGGCTGGGTAGCAAGGAGGCGGAGATATTCCTGGCTTCTCCGGCCACGGTGGCGGCGAGTGCGCTTACGGGCCGCATTACTGACCCCAGGGAATTTCTATAGGATCGTAGATGGGAACTGCGGGGAGGGGGCGCGGCGTGAGGATGCGGGGGAAAGTCCATCGCTTCGGCGATGACGTCAGCACGGACGTGCATCTGTCGGTGAAATACCGCCCACCCGGCACTTCGATGGAAGAGCTCAAGCGTGATGCCTTCAAGGAGCTCGACCCGAATTTTTCAAAAAACGTGAAAGCGGGCGACATTGTGGTAGCGGGGGAGAATTTCGGCCTCATCAGCAGCCGGCAGGATTCCGCTCTCGTGCTCCGGGAGCTGGGCGTGAGTTGCGTCCTAGCTAAGAGCTTTGGCCACATGTTCTATCGAAACGCGATCAACTCGGGGCTTCCCGCCATTGTCTGCGATACCGATGGGATGCGGGCGGGTGATGAGGTCGAGGTGGACCCCGTGTCCGGAGAGGTCCGAGCAGGGGATGAGCGCATCGCCTGCGCGCCCTTTCCTGACGCGCTGTGGGTGATGATCGAAGCGGGCGGCCTCGTGCCGTATCTGCGGGAGAAGGGTGATTTTTAGAGGTGATCGACGGGAATCATTGACGATTTCAGAAATTCGTCGTCTCTAGGGGGCGATGTGTATCCCCTCAGATGAATTCAATCAGTGACATGAAGCTCTCACAGAGAGCTCTCCTCCAGAACGTCTTCAAGCACGGCCATCGGCAGCCCGAAATTCCGGTATCCTTCTCTCAGTGTTTCGACGTATTGCGCCGTTGGCCGCGCCGCTCTCAGGGGTCGTCGCATGACGTAGATCATGGTCGTTCTGGGTCCATCGTCCGTCGCTACTTCGACCTCTTCTCTATTGTAGAGTGTCGGGTAGCCCTCGAACCGATCTAGGGCGGGCAGGTCGTCCGCGCGCAGGTGAAAAAGCGCACCCAGAACGCGCCCGCCCGTTTCTGGGGTCACGGTCGCCCAGCCCGGCGCGTCTGGTGACGCCGTCTCGGGCAGGGCGATGGTGAGGATGTGGTCCTCCAGGTGCGCAAAGCATAGGGGTGCGCTTCCGGGGCAGAGGGACTTCATGTGCGCTATGTTTAGGTTCGCCCCGTAGGCGAAATAATACGGCTCAGGCGTAGCCGACGTCATCCTCATCCTCGCCTTCCCAGTCGAGGTCGATGACCGGCGGGTCGTCCCAGTCGTTCGGAAAGGCGAGCAGGAGCCTGGTCTTCTCGTCTCCCACTTGGGCCGCGCTGTGAATCGCCTCCTTTCGGATGGTGATGACTTCACCCCTCCGCACCAGGACGAGCTCCTCCTCCACGTTGAACTGCATCTGTCCCTCGACGACGACTACGGCTTCCTCCTTGCGGTGCGCATGATACGGTACGAAGGCGCCGGCGGGCTGCTCGACCTCGAATATGCGGTAGTCCCGCTCGGCCAGGGCGGAGATGATCTCCTCATGTTCTGGCTCACATTCATACGCCGTGGCGACATCTTCTAAGCGATAGGCCGGTTCCCTCATCTGGAGACCCCCTCCCTCAATGCCCAATATCTTTCGGACCGCCTGGAAACGTGGACTTTCGTGGCGCACCCGGCAAGCTCTCGGATACAGTATTCCCATCATTTTCTCGTGTTCTTCATTGAGAAGGATATCGCCTCCTCAATGACTATCTGGCGGCGGCTTGAATTTCCATGTTCGTCATCTACGCGCGAAGATAGCCTGGATGATTTGCATCTCATCGCATTCTCTCCGCTCCGCCTCCACATGGCTGCCAACCGCGTACTGATAGGCGGACTCCTCTCACTTCTTTACCATACTTTGGCGTATCTTGAGAATCTCCCCCTCCAACGTTTCGCCGGCACTTTCCTTCTTGTTGGGTGTCTCAGCGGGAACCATGCGGATGCGGGGAGCCTGAGTGTCTGCTTTCCGCGTATGGCGGGCTTCGCGTCTTCGCCGAGGGTGTTCCAGACCCTGCGCATGGACGCACTCCTACGTCGGGGTTGCCGCATGGAGTCTGGATTTTTCGCGGTGCAGAAGCCAAAGAACGACAATTCCGCCGCCCGTGACATCCGCCGCGATATCCCCCCACGAGGCGGTTTTGTGGGGGAGAAAAATCTGGTGCAATTCGTCCACTGTGCCGTTCAGGGCGGTGAGGATGAATATGAAGGCAGCGGTTTTTCTCGCAGGCCAGAGGGTGAAACCCTCGCGCCAGGGCCGCCAGAGCAGCCAGGCGAGAACCCCAAATTCGCAAGCGTGTACGATTTTGTCCACCCCCGGAGGTTGCAGGGGCAAGGGCGATGAAGGTTCAAGCGCACCTGTAGCAGTAGTGACGTGGATCGCCGCCATGAATCCGAGCGCGATCGCCCAGCGAAGAGCGTTTTGCGAATTCACCGTCTTTGTTTTGCGAGAGGAGGCAGGGGGACGACCGCCTCAACCTCGACCAGAAAGTGAGGATCGGCTAAGCTTGAGACCACTAGAAACGTGCTCGCCGGCGGATTATCGGGAAAGAACTCGGCCCGCGCCCTGCCGACGGCACTCCTGTCGTCGAGGCTTGTGACGAAAACCTGAATCTTGACGACGTCCTTCATGCTCCCACCAGCGGCTTTCACCACTTTCTGTACGTTGCGGTAGCACTGGCGCGCTTGGCCCTCGGCATCGCCCGGGCAGACGAGCTCCCCGTTCTCATTCACGGGCGTCTGACCCGCTACATAGAGCGTTCGAGCGCATTCGACAATCACCCCGTGCGAGAAATGCCCGGCTGGCCTGGCGAGCGCGTCGGGAGCGAGCGTCTCGCGTCTCATTTCCTCTCCTTCGGATGAAAACAGCGCATCAATATCATATGTAAACGCTCCATCTTTGTATGTGTGAGCCCTGCCCCTTCGCGTGTCCGCTTTTGGGCGTCACCAAGATCGGATCAATAGGATACTTTCGCCTCGTCCAAATTGCCCACCGCCGCGAGGGTGGATTCGCTGAGTCGGATGTATTTTCTCGCGACCGCCTGGATTTGCGCTTTCGTGATGCTGCGAATCTTCTTCAGGTATTCGTCCGCATAATCGGGGGAGAAGCCCAGGAGCTCCAGTGCGAGGATGTAGTTCGAAATGCGGCTTGACGAGCCGAAACGCGTGGCGAAATTTCCGGTGAGGAAATCCTGCGCGCCTTTCAGCTCATCCGCACTCACCCCCGTCACCTGGATGCGTCTTATCTCCTTGAGCGTTTCTCCGATGGCCTCGTTCGCGCTCTTGTTCTTCGTTTGAAGAACGAGCCGCCAGTGCCCCGCGTGCTGATTCGACGCGAAGTAGCTGTAGACGGCATAGACGAGGCCCTTCTCCTCTCTGAGGTTGTTCGAGATTCTGTTAGTGAGGCTGCCCCCGCCCAGGATGTAGTTCATCACGCGCGCGGCGTAGAAGTCAGGGTTCGTTCTCTTGAGCGAGCGGTTGCCCAGAATCACCGTGGTCTGGGCGAGGGGACGGTCGATCTTGACGACCCGCATCTCGCGCGGGAGCTTGGGCGGCGTCAACTCGGGAATTTTTCCTCCCCCTGCGCGCCAGCCGTTGAAACGAGCCAGAACGAGGGCGCGCGCGCGAGGAAGCGAAATGTCGCCCACGAAGACGAAGACCGTCCCCTTGAGGCCATACCATCGCTTGTGGAAGGTTACGAGATCGTCTCTGCGCAGTTTCTTGATCGACTCCCCTGTCCCCTCCACCATGCGGCCGTAGGGCGTTTTTCCAAAAAGGCTCTCTCTGAGCGCCCTGTCCGCCAAATGGGCGGGGCGCTCGCGTTTTTGGCGTAGCGCGCCCAGAATTCTCCGCTTCGTCTTTTCGATCTCCTCCTCCGGAAAGGTGGGGTTTCTGAGGATGTCCCCCAGCAGGGAGAATCCCTTTTCCAAATCCCGCGTGAGTACGCGCATGGATGCCTCCGCGCGGATGCGTCCGGCCCCGATGCCCACGCCGCCGCCCAGAGTGTCGTTCATCTTTTCGATGTCCGAGGCGTTCCTCCCCTTCGTGCCCCGGATGAGGAGAGCGGAGGCGAGATTCGCAAGCCCTGCCTGCGCAGGCGTCTCATGGCGCGCGCCTGCTGGAATCGAGACGGTGATTCGCACCATGGGCAACTGCCGGTTTTCCTTGACGAGCAGCACGGCCCCGCCTGGCAACTCCGCTCGATCGTAGGTGATGACGGCCGCGTGCGAGAGGATGGGAAGCAGAGTCGCGGCGGCCAGTGCCCAGGAAACGAGATGCGTCCTCATCTTAGCGTCCTCCCTGTTTTTGGACGGCGCGGCCCGCGCTCTCCTTGATTGGGATGAGCACGGCGGTGGTCCTGTTACGGTGGTTTAGGTATTTCTTGGCGACGCGCGTGACGTCGGCCGGCGTAACCTTCCGAAGAGCGGGCAGATAGCGTTTCAACAACCGCCAATCGCCCGCCACCGCCGCCTGGCCGAGGAGCCTGGCCCGGTAGTAGTGGGAGTCCATCGAGAAAATCGTATTCGCTTCAATGTTGCTGAGCGCGCGGTTGAACTCCTCTTTTCGGACGCCCTCCTTGATGAGTCTTTTCACCTCCTCGAGCAGCGCCTTTTCCACCTCCTCGGATCTCTTCCCTGGCGCGGGCCTCGCGTAGAGATAGAAGATCATCGGATCCACGGAGAGGTAGGTGTAGTCCGCACCCGCCCCCAGTGCGATGGCGTCTTTTCGCACCAGTCTTTGATGGAAGCGGGACCTCTCGCCTCCGCCGAGGATGGCTTCGAGCATGACGAGGGAAGGGGCATCCTCGCTTCGCCAGTTGGGGGCGTGATAGCCGATGGCCACGTAGGAAAGCTGCGCGTCCGCACGCACGAGCACCCTGCGCTCTGATTTTTGAGGGCCCTCAAAGAGCCTGGGCCGTCTTCTGAAGGTCGGGGATTTCGGAATTTTCCCGAAATGCTTCTCGATGAGCGCGATCGCCTCATTGACCTTGAAGTCACCTACGAGGACGAGGGTTGCGTTCTCTGGGCTGTAATAGCGTTTATAGAACCTTCCCATGTCCTTGATAGTAATGGCCTCCAAATCTTCCGGCCAGCCGATGATCGGGTTCTTGTAGGGGTGGCTCGTGTATGCGACGGCGCGCAGCTGCTCCCAAAACCGACCCGTCGGCCTGTCGGTTCGGGTGCGTCTTTCCTCGTGCACGACGTTTTTCTCCGCGTCGAATTTCGTTTTATTCAGAAGCAGGTTCACCATACGGTCGGCTTCGAGCGCGATGACGACCTCGAGCCTGTCCGAAGCGATGCGCTCGTAATACGCGGTATAGTCGAAACTCGTGAAAGCGTTGTGCGTACCACCGTTTCTCTTGATGATGTCTTCAAATTCTCTGTCGCTGTGTGTCGTGGTGCCGCGAAACATCATATGCTCGAGAAAGTGGGCCATGCCCGTGAGACCGGGGTGCTCGTCCCGGCTGCCGACGGCGTACCAAACCTTCGATACGACCATGGGCGCGCTGTGGTCCGGCAGAAGCAGGGCGCCCATTCCGTTTTTCATCCTGTGCGCGGTCACGTTCCAGGGGACATGCAGGGCAGCGTCTTGGGCGTTTGCCGCGGGCGTTGAGGTGGCGAGGAAATAGAGTGCGCAGATGAGGGCCAGGAGCGTGCGCGGCTTGTGGGTTTTCCGCATGAATCTATCCTTACGGATGGCGGCGAGTTTGATTAAGCGCTCGCCCGAGGAGGAGCGAAGCACAAGTTTTTTTCTCCCTAATCCTGAATGCCGACTTTTTCCAAAACCTCCGGGTTCAGGAGTCCGGCTGGGCGTCTTCGGGCGATGACGTCGAGGGCGGCGCGGACGGCGAACTCCAGCGAATGTGCGCAGGCGTCCTCACCCAGACCCGCCATGTGGGGTGTAAGGACGACGTTGTCGAGCGAGAAAATCGGATGGCGGCGATCTGGCGGCTCTTCTGGAAACACGTCGAGGGCGGCGCCCTGAATGGCACCGCTCTCAAGAGCGAACGCTAAGGCGTCCAGGTCCACCACGGCGCCGCGCGAGGTGTTGATGAGGTAGGCGCTCGTTTTCATGGAAGCGAGGAATCGCGGATTCACCATGCCGCGCGTCTCGTCGTTCAGGGGCACATGGCAGGTGATGAAATCGGCGCGTCTCGCCACTTCCTCGCGCTCTTTGTAGAAGACGCCCACCTCGGCGGCGAAGCGCTCATCGCGCGCGACGTCGTGGGCGATGACCTCCATGCCGAAGGCGATGGCGCGGCGCGCCACGCGCTTGCCGATGTTGCCCAACCCGATGATCCCCAGCGTCTTGCCCCGCAGCGGCGAGATGGGCGTCCTCAGGTTCGCCCACGCGCCCGCTCGAGTCTTTTTGTCGGTCTCGACGATCCTTCGCGCGGCGCAGAGCGCGAGGCCGATGACGTGCTCTGCGACGGAATCCGAGTTCTGGCCTGGCGCGTTGGTGACGACCACCCCGTGGCGCGTGGCGGCGTCGAGGTCGACGGCGTTGAAGCCCACGCCCGTTCTGGCGATGTGCCTCAAGTCGGTTCCCGCCGAGAGGGTACGCTCGTTGTAGGGGTCGTTGCTCGGAAAGGAGACGACCACGCCGGAAAGGGCAGCGATGATCTCCTCCTCCGTCCTGTCCACGCCGTTCGATTCAATTCTCACCTCAAGGCCGACCTCGGTTTCGAGCGGCCTGAAATAGCGCATCGGGTCTTCAAGCCCGTTGATCCAGCTCGTGGTGACCCAAGCGATTCCTTTCGACACTTTTTCTATCCTCTCCCGGTAGGTTCGGCCCAGTTTTAGGCGATCGGTTTAGAATTGCAAAGGCGCACGATGAAATCTACAGCATAATCGCCTCTCTGTTCGTTTGCGCATTCTCTGCCCCCTTTGCTTGCGGCAATTCACCGTACAGGGACCGAGAATTGCGTGCGTGAGATGCCCTGCTTCTCAGCTTTTGGAAGATGCGATTCATCTCCGATCCATTTTCTTTCCGAAGTCGATTCGCGCTCGCGCCGCCTTGCCTTGCGCCCTGATCTCCCCGACTCCCCCACATCGCTTCTGTATCGTTCCCCCTTTCAAAAAACCTCATCTTCCGGATTGAGTACCTCGCCCATGCGCTTGAGGGTGGGAGCGGGCAACCCGTCGTAAAGCTTGACCAGCTCCTCGTTCGTCTCCGTAAGTGCCATCTGGTAGAGGCTATTGCCCTGGGTGTCGCATTCCACGAGGAAGGGGCCGAAATTTTTTACTTCGAACACCCACATCGCCTGGGCGATGCCCAGCTCATCAAGCCAATAGACGTCTCTCACGCCGGCGACGCCGCGCCCATATTGCGCGCCGATGCCGTAACCCACCGTGTTCAGGAACACCGCGCCCAAGCGCTTGAAGTGCGCCTCATAGAACTTGGGGGACATGCCGCCCTTGCCGATGACGCAGCGCACCCCGTGCCCATCCATCAGAAGGGGCAGGTGTTTCTCGAAGCGGAAGCTCGCCGTCGCTGTCACGGCGGCCACCTTCCATTCGCCGGACTCGTTCTGCCCCACGGCGGGCGAGCAGTGGAACGTCACGTTCGTGAGCGCGCGAATGTCCACGGGAGGCGGGGTTTTTTCATCGAACAGCTTCTTGTAAAGGCCGATTCTGCCGGTGAATATCACGCCGTCGAAATAGACGACGTCGCCCAGCCGAAGATTTGCCAGAGCCTCGGGCGACGCCGGCGCGTCAAGGCGGTGCTCCTGCATCTTGAGATCTGCGGTGCCGCTCATTTGTCAAAATCTCCCGAGCCGCTTAAGTCACGGTATCACGGCGGTAGTAGTCCGTGAACCACTGGGGGTTTTCGCGGTATTCTACCTCTCCGCCCGGGTGGATTCGCGCGGTGGCGCGTCTGAGCGCGAAGCATTGGTGGTGAATAGATATCGGCATTCCGCCGGTGTGGGTGTAGGCCACCTCAATGTGGGTGTCCATCACCGCTCCCTCGCCCTTGAAGCCCATCGGGCCGAGGCTCGTCCTTCTCCCGAGCTCGTTCAGTTCCTCCTCAAGTTTCGCAATTTCCGGGTCCGGGTTCCTGTCGCCCACCACCCTAAGGCACGCCGCCTCTTTGGCGAGGCGCACGCAGGTGTCCTTGGTGCCGCCGATGCCCACGCCCACGATGGCCGGCTGACAGGAGAGGCCGCGCTTGAAGAACTCGCTGATCACGTCCAGGAAAAAGCGCTTGACGCCATTGATTCCGTCGGTGGGGAAGAGCATCCGATAGTCCCCGCCGAAGAGACCTCCCTTGTGGAAGCTGGTGAGTTCCAGCCAATCCGCGTCTGGCTCCCATGAATAGTCCACCGTGGGGGCGTGGATGCCCACGTTGTTGTTGTAGTCGTGCCGGCTGAGGGGATGCACCCTGTTGGGGCGCAGGGGGACGCGCTCTGTGGCCTCCGCCGTTCCCTGGCGAATCGACCTCTCGAGCGCGACGAAGCCGCCCTCGAGTAGCGCGTCGTTCCCCACCTTGGCATAGAAGCGTGGTAGCCCTGTGTCAGCGCACATGGGGCGCTGCTCCTCCACAGCGACCTGATAGTTGTTGACTATCTCGAGAAGCACGAATTTCGATAGTTTTTGGGTCTCGCACTCCGCCATGTCCGTGATGCGCTCGCCTACGTCTTTGGGGATGCCGATGGCGGCGCGGCGGTTGAGCTGGAAGGCGACTTCCCGTATCAGTTCGTTGCTGATGGCGCGTTCTGTAGCGATTGGCATATTGACGTCCTCCGCGCGTTCATGGCCCGGGCGCGCTTCCCCGGAATATGGATGCGGCAAATTCCTTGAACCCGCGCGCCATGGCGAGGCGCTTGAGTCCCTTGATGGCGCCCGTCGGGCTGATTCCTTTGGGACAACTCTCCGTGCAATTATATTGTGAATGGCATCGCCAGGTGCCATCCTCCGTGCAAACCTCCAGAAGTCTTCTCTCGCCCAGAGCGTCCCGGCTGTCGTTCACGAGCGTATAGGCGCGGTTGAGCGCCGCCGGCCCCAAATAATCTCTATCATGCCCTACAATGGAGCAGGAGGCATAGCAGATGCCGCACGTGATGCACTCAACGTGCGGCGCAATGCGCCTGCGCTCGCTCGCGCCAGGCGGAATCAGCGCAGGCGCTCTCTCCGCCGCTTTCGTGGGTTCGAGCCAGCCGCGCGCTTTTTTCATTTTATCGAAAAACGGCGACATATCGACCGCAAGGTCGCTCAGTACCGGAAAGTTCGCCAGCGGCTCGAGCTTGATCTCCTCACCCAGACCGTCGAGGCGTGTCCGGCAGGCCCAGGTGGGGCGGCCGTTGACGCTGAGAGCGCAGGTGCCGCACATGCCCACCCGGCAGGAGTAGCGAAACGAAAGGGTGGCGTCCAGCGCGCTCTGAATGGCGACTAGTGCGTCGAGGACCGTCATGCGCGGGCCGGTAGCAACTTCAAAGCCATCTATGCGCGCTTCGCCGTCATGGGATGCGCCGCCCCTGCGGATGAGAATTCGCACTGTCGGGGGCTTCGCCGATTTTTTCTCTCCCGCATCCGCGCTCACGCCCAGAACCTCCAATAATCCTTGTGCATGACGGCGAGCCAGAAGAAGGCGACGACGCCCAGGACGCTCAAAATCCACAGAAGTTTTCTTTGGTGACGATCCGGAAAGCCGAAATCTGTCAGAATCACTTTGACGCCGTGCATGGCATGCCAAACGACGAGGATGAGCATGGTGATGCGGATCGAGTCGAGGTAAGGATTCATCACGTGAATCGGGAAAAGCACGATGAGTGCCAAGGCGGAGATTCTTTGCAGCACCCAGGCCCACATGCCCGGATACATGGAACGCCAAGCGCTGATTCTCCAGGATGGAGGATTCGTCCTGAAGTTTTTCACGCGCGTCATCTTTGGCCTTCTCTCCGTTTTGGAGTCAATCGATAAAATGCGGCGCGGGCGCTTCCTGGGCGGCCGGCGTCGCCGGCTCCAGCCGGCTGAACGCGACGGGCCTTCGTTCAAGGACCGCCCTTTCGCCTTCGCGCTTGACGTAGACGTTATAGAGTCCCCTTTCTTCTACATCGGGATGATCGTCTCGATAGTGGCTGCCCCGGCTCTCGTCGCGCTCAAGGGCTGAGCGCGCGATCAGCTCCGCCGCGCACAGCTGGTTCCGCACGTCGAGCGCGTTTTGCCAAGCGAGGTTATAGGCGCACGCGCCGCCCGCTCGAGCGGAGGCGGCGCGTTCTTTGAGAGCCAGAATGTCCTGGACGCCGCTTTCTATGTCCCTGCCGTTTCTTCTCAAGCCCACCTTTTCCCACATCGTCTCCTTGAGCGCCGCCCGAATGGGGTAGGGGGATTCACCCTCTCCCAGCGCGTCCAGCGTCTTCTCCCGCGCTTCGGCGAGCGCGCTCGCGTCGTATGGGAAGAGGGGAGATTCCGCCGCTTCCTCGGCCATCGTCTCGCCCGCGATCTCGCCGAACACCGTGGCGTTGGCCACCCCGTTTCCGCCCAGGCGGTTCGCCCCGTGCGCGCCTCCTGCGTCCTCGCCGGCGGCGTAGAGGCCGGCGAGGTCTGTGCGGCATTCGGCGTCGATCCGCACCCCGCCCATCATGTAGTGCGCGGTGGGCGTCACCTCCACGGCGCCGCCCGCCAGGTCGTAGCCCAGGTCGGCGCAGCGTTCGAGCATGCCCTTGAAATTCTTGCGAACGAAGCGGCGGCCCAAGTGGCTCACGTCGATGAACACCCCGCCGCGCTCAGTGCCCCTGCCTTCGAGTATCTCTGTATAGCCCGCGCGCGAGACGACGTCGCGCGTGGCGCGCTCCATGCGCTCGGAATCGTATCGCTCCATGTAGCGCTCGCCGTTCGCGTTCTTGAGGTGTCCGCCCGCCCCGCGCAGGCCCTCCTCCAGCAGTGTGCCGGTGATCTGAAGGCCGTCTCCCGTTAGGATGCCCGTCGGGTGAAACTGCACCATCTCCATGTCTCGAAAAGACGCGCCCGCCTCCCATGCGAGCGCCATTCCGTCCGTAGCGAGTTCCTGCGCGCAGGCGGAGATTTTGTAGAGCGTGGGGCCGCCTCCCGTGGCGAGGAGCGTGCATTTCGCGTTCACAGCGATGAAATCGCCGCTCTGGACGTTGAGCAGCAAGGCGCCGGCGACGCGCTCTGGCGCGCCTTTGGCGGGCAGGAGTGCCACCGCTCTCGTTTCCTCAAGCACTTCCACCTCGCGCCTCATGAGCTGCTCCGCCACGCGGTTGGTGATCTCGATGCCCGTCAAGTCCCCCTTGTGCACCGTTCTGTCGAAACTCTGTCCTGCGAACGCTTTTTGGTGAATCGTACCGTCCTCGTTTCTGTCGAAGAAACAGCCGCACACGGTTTCGAGCCGCTCCACGCAGCCGGGAGCGCGGCTCACGAGCGTCCAGGCGAGCTCCTGATCGTTGATCCAGGCCCCGCCCTTCAAGGTGTCGAGAAAATGGTTCTCCACTGAATCAGTCTCGGCGAGGGCGACGTTGTAGCCCCCCTGCACCATGCGCGTGCAGCCGCTTTTTCCAAAAAGGCCCTTCACCGCCAGGGTGATGTCGAGGCTTGGGTTTCTAGAGTGCGCGGCGAGCGCGCCGAGGAGGCCCGCGCCGCCCGATCCGAGGATGAGGATGTCTGTTTTCATCGCGCGCAAAAGGCTGGTTCCCCAAGGGAATCAAAAGTCTGTTTCCAGTAAGATAAGGATGCCACAGCAAACGAAGTCGGGACAAGCCACGTCCTCGGCGCCCGGAAATACGCTTTTCGTTATGCGGGATGGATGCGCCGTCATCCATCGGGAGGAATCGCGCCATTAGGAACGCTTCTCGTTACAGTTTTTTCAGGATGATGACGCGGCGATAGTCCGTCCAAAGGCGCGAGAATCCGAAATTCTCCTGTATCCACGCGAAAGTCTCCAGCCGGTAGAAGCACAGGTGGGTGAAGTCGCGCCTGTAGTGCCAGTTGTTCATGAAAAGCGTCTTGTCCCAGAACGCCGTCATGACGGCGAGGAGGCCGCCGGTTTTGAGGTTGTCATGGATTTTCCAGAGTTGCTCGGCCGGACGCCTGAAATGCTCGAACGTCTCGCTTGACGCGATGAAGTCGAAGGGGCCGTCGGGCATTTCGGGGAAGAAAAACGGATCGAAGGGCAGGCACTCCAGCCCGGCGTTTTTCAGGATTTCACATAAGGCGGGGTGCGCGTCGGGGGCGGGGCCGGCGCCGAAATCAAGACCCCGCACGCCTTTGCGCGCTATTCTCGCCAGAGGAGCGCTGAGCTGTTCCAGAAAGGCGACGTAGCTTTTATCCGTCACCGAGTTTTGGTGTTGCTCGTATCTCACTTTTTCCTCATCGGAGGCGGGCCAGAATGTTCGGGGAACGAAAATGAGCCGGCAGACGGAGCAAAGAAAATAATCTCGCATCTCGGCGTGAAGATAGAGACGGCACGCATTGCTCCGGCACAAGGGGCAGGCTTTTACCGTCGCGTTCGTCGGGAGCCGGTGCGGTGTTCTCGTCATTTTAGAGGCCATGCGGCGGATGAAAACAAGAGCAGTCCACGATTGGAGATTGATGGGCGTTGGGACGCCATGAAATCACTTGATGCGATTGTATCGGCTCGCATTTTTTCGGACAACGAAGGGATGGGGCGGAGGGTACGTGGTCGCTCGCTTTCCGCCCTGGGTTGAAGTTCTTGGCACTTCGTGTTGACACTCCCGCGCGCCATCCCCTAGCGTGTGTCGCTCTTGTCAGAGCACTCGCAAGAGCGGCGCGCGTCGTCGTTCCCAGGTTTCGTCATCGCCAGAGGGCGCGAAGTTGGTATGGGGTAGGTTTCGTCTGGACGGAAAAGCGGCGCTGGTCACGGGAGCGGGCACGGGTCTGGGCGCCGCCATGGCGAGGGGGCTGGCGGAGGCGGGCGCGGACGTGGCCGCTTTGGGGAGGCGGGCGCGCTTGGTGTCCGAGACGGCGCGCCAGATTGAAGGATTCGGGCGTGGGGCGCTCGCCATTTCTGCGGACGTCACCCAGGCGGAGGAGGTGAAGCGTGCCGTGTCCCGAGTGGAGGAAACCTTGGGCGGCATTGACGTTTTGATTAACGCGGCGGGCGTGCTGAACGCGGACGCGAGCGTGGACGTGTCGCCGGAGGATTTTCGCTTCGTGCTCGACGTGAACCTGACGGGGGCGTTTTTGTGCGCTCAGGCCGTAGGGCGCGGTATGCTGGAGCGCGGCGGGGGCAGCATCGTGAACGTGGGCACCTTTCTGGGTGAGCGGGGGCATCGGCCCGCCCGCGCGGCCTACAACGCGAGCAAATACGGCGTCGTGGGCCTCACAAAGTCGCTCGCGGCGGAGTGGGGCGGCGGAGGCGTGCGCGTGAACTGCATCTGTCCGGGGGTCCATCGCACGCCCATGCTCGCGCCCGCGCTTGAGGACCCGGCGGTCGAGGAGCGGCTCAAGGAGAAGACGATTCTGGGGCGCGTGGGCGAGCCCGAGGACATCGTGGGTCTGACGGTTTTTTTGGCATCGGACGCATCGGCCTACGTCACGGGCGCGCGCATTTTTGAGGACGGAGGGGGATGGTTGTGACGCCCGCCGAGAGGCCCGAGCTGGGGGCGATCATCTTTGATTTTGACGGGACTATCGCGGACAGCGAGCCGCTCCATCTGGCGGCGTTCCAGGCGGTGCTCGCGGATGAGTTGGACTTGATCCTCTCCGAGGAAGAATACGCGGAGCGCTACCTTGCCTTCGACGACAGGCTCCTGTTCACGCATCTTTTGCGGGACCGCGACGTGGCGGTAAGCCCTGAGCGCCTTGAGCAGCTTCTGGAGCAAAAGGAGGCGCGATATCGAGAAATCGCCCTCTCACCCAGAATTCTGCCGGGAGCGGCTGAAATGATACGGGCGACCTCGGCGTGCTGGCCCCTGGCGATAGCAAGTGGTGCCTTGGGGCATGAGGTGAGGTCTGTGCTGGAGCGGGTAGGTTTGCTGGATTGTTTCGGGGTCGTCGTGACGGCGGAGATGGTGAGCCGGGGAAAACCGGACCCCGAGAGTTTTCTGGCCGCCCTGGAGCGGATAAACGAAAGCGGGGAGGAGCCGATACCGGCCCGCTCGTGTCTGGTGGTGGAGGATTCGGTGGCCGGCGTCCGATCGGGCAGGGCCGCCGGTATGAGGACGCTCGCGGTGACGACGAGCTATCCCGCCGGGAAACTTGCGATAGCGGATCGCGTGGTGGCGTCGCTTGAGGAGACCGTGGACCCGGGCGCCTTGTCCGCTTGGTTCGCCGCTTTGCCCGCCGCCTCGCCCGAAGGCGGATAGGAGACGGAAGATGTCGATTCTGAAGGTAGCCTGCCTGGGTCATCCCGTTTTGCGCGAGAAGGCGCGCGAGCTCGCGCCGGAGGAGATGCGCGGTGCGGGTTTTGCGGCCCTGGTGGAGGACATGATGCACACCATGGTGGAATATGCGGGCGTGGGCCTGGCCGCTCCACAGACGCACCACGGGCTGCGGCTGTTCGTCATGCAGCCCGACCTGAAGGACGAGGAAACGTTGCGCGTGGCTGTGAACCCCAAGGTGACGCCCCTGGGGGCGGAGGGATGGGAAGGATGGGAGGGGTGTCTCAGCATCCCTGACTTGCACGGACGGGTTCCGCGCAACGATCGCGTGCGCCTTGAGGCCTTCGACGCGCGCGGCCAAACGTATTCAGAGGAGCTGGAGGGCTTCGCCGCGCGCGTGTGCCAGCATGAATACGACCATCTCGATGGAGTGGTGTTTCTCGACCGGATGCGTGATTTCCTCAACCTTTCCTTCGGCGAGGAGTATCGCAGATATCACGCCGGGAGACCCAAGAAAGCCGAGTGAGTTGGCTCGGTGGCCGCGCCGTCCGTTTTTTCGCTGCATTCCGCAGTCTCCTCTGCGAGGAGAAGCTCCAGTTCCACGCAGCACATGTTGCAGACAGGGCCGTTCCCGTAGGTGGTTTCCTCAAACACGTGCCCTTGAAACTGGCGATGGCAGTGGGGACACACCCAATCGTAGTAGTTCATGGCGCTCTCCTTCTGCGGCTTGCTCACTTGATGAAGAGACGTAACCCCTTGCAGATAATATACGTCTCGCAGCTGCGGCTTCGCCATGCGCGGGGCGCGTTATTTCTGGTGAAATGTCCATATGGATGAGAAAGCGACGCGGATCGGACCCTTCCGCTCGCCGCATGGGGCTTAGGGTGGAGCGATCGACGGGAGCGACTCGCTTTTGAATGCCTTGCCGAGGGTTCATCATAAGAAGTATGGAGACGCGCTTTATGGACAGAAGCAAGGAAATCCTCTTTGAGGTTTCGAAGGACGCCCTCCTTGTGGCGAACGGCGGCAGTCCCTTCTCCCGCACGGGGGTGATCAGCGTCTGCGCTTCCCACCTCAGCGACAAGCGGTCGGATGGCGAAGAAAATACCGAGGTAATGGATAATTTTAAGGACGCCAATGGCGAAAATGTCGCCGATGACCAACTTATCCAGGCTATTCTTCGCAGGGAGTTGAATACCTATAAAGGAGACCAGAATCGCATCACGTCCGATTTTCGGGGCGAAGATGAAACTACTCGGGACTATGGCGGCCGATTCGTCTGGGAGCTTTTACAAAACGCCGACGACGCTATGAAGCCAAAAGGGTCCGGGGGCAATTTCATCGGCTCAAAGGGCCTGGGCTTCAAGGCGGTGCTGGAAGTCACGGATGAGCCAGAGGTTCATTCATATCCCTTTCATTTCCGGTTTTCCTCGCGGGCAACCCAGGTGCTTTTGAAAAACGAGAAGTTGAATGATTCTCCGCTTCCCTTGACGTTCCGCATTCCCCATGCGCATGAGCCAGAGCAGAGAATCAAAGAGCTTTTGGAGGAGGGCTATGCGACCGTCATTCGTCTTCCGTTTCGGGATGCCAAGCGCGAGAAAAGGCGGTTGATCTGCTGGAAATCTTGGATCCCCTTTTCTTGCTTCTCGTTCACGAGTTGTCCAGCGTTCGCATCTGCACCTCGGAGGGCGAAACGCTCCACAGGATAGAGAGATGCGAACCGGGGATGTCGAGCGGCGATGCGAAGCTCTTTCTCCGCAATCTGGATGGTCCAGAGCAGACGACTTCGTGGCGGCGTTGGGTTTGGGTCCAAGACAAGCCGGCCAAAAACGGCAAACGGCTGACAGCGGCGATCTGTCTCCCGCTGGACGAGCAGAACGCCTCCGTTCCCCATGACAAAGACAAAGATATTCCCTTTCATGTTTTCTTTCCGACCGAGGAAGCAAGCGGAGTGCGCGCCCTCATCCACGCCTCGTTCGAGCTTGAGCAGAACCGAAAGCACGTCCGGGGCGGCGAACATGACGCCGTTATCATAGAAACGTTCAGCGAATTGTTTGAGAAAATGCTCAAAGACGATTCCGTTTCGGCTCGGACCGTTTTGGAGGCATTCGGAAAGGTCAAGTCCGATGCTGAGGGCGAAGATGATGAGAAGCCTCTCCATAAACTCTCGCAAAAAATATGGGATACGCTTTGCGAGGCGCCTTTCGTTCCCGTCATCGGCGGCGAGCGGGTCAAGCCCGCAGATGCGCGGCTTTGGGAAGACAGACTCGGTTTTGTCCTGCGGGACGATGCCCAGGAGGTGCAGAATGCGCGCCTCCTGGTGCCTGCACTTCGTGATCTGAAGAATATACTTGAGGGTTTCGGCGCCAAGGGCATTGAATCTAAGGTTTACATTCGCTTGCTCCTCCATTGCCGCAACGACTCGCTCAAGGAGTGTCTCGTGAGTTGGTGTGTGTTGATGAAGCGTATGTCGAAAATGGATTCTTTGCCCGAAAAAGAGCTGCGAAATATCCCCTGTTGGTGGATCGAGAAATCAGGAGAAGAGTCGGCGCGCGCGCTCGAGGGAGACCTCCCGCTGCTGCGCGCCCGACCAAAGAATTGGCCCGCCTGGCTGCCGGCTGACGCGCTGCATCCACGCATGAATAAAGCATGGATGCGGTGGGAGAAAAAACTAGGCTCCACCAGTGCGAAGCCCGTCCAGACGCGCCTGCTGTGGGGTAATAAGCAGTTTCTTGATAAAGCATTGCTTCCATACGTCGCCGAGTGGGACGACGAACGCTGGGATGCCGATGGGTGGAAAGCGTTAGGCCAGATTTCATTCTGGTGGAATAGTCGCAGCAAATTCGGGGACATACCGCCGTATGTGCCGTATGTCGAGGACGAAGGCGATAAAGAACGCGCGGAGATAGCAAAAAAGCTGCGCCTCCCCACCGACAAGGGGTGGCTGCCCGCCGCCGACTGCTACGCCGGAGAGGCGTGGGGCGGGCCTCCGTCGTTTGATGAATTCTTCGCCAAGGCGGAGAAGCGGGGCCTCGTGCTTCCTTTTTCCGAATGGCGTGATTGTATCCCGAAAGAGAAAAAAGAGGACGAATGGAAATCCTTGCTGCGCTGGGCGGGAGTCTCCTGGGAGCCGAAAGTCCGGAGCGTCAAGTGTCCTCCGTGCGCGCACGATTTGGTTTCGGAATATAAGGAGGGATACGGGAATAGTGTGCGGTCTCGTCATAGCTACGGAATTGATTATTGGAAACGCGATCGTTGGAAATACAACTGGGTGGTCGAGTATTTCCCGCAGTGTGTTCAGGGCGCCTATGACGACCGGAAGCCATGGAGCATCATTCGAATGATGCTCCCTCTTGTGAAGGCCGCAAAAAAATACAAAGCACTCTATAAGTATCATTCACTACATAAATGGAAAAGTTTCGCATCTTATCAGCTTCGACATGAGAAATGGCTGCCCTGCGAGCCGGGGCTTTTGCATCATGAGAGACGTGTCGCTCCGAGCACCGCTTTCCTGCCGCGCAAGGGCCTGAGCAGAATGTTTCCCGAAGTGGACAAAAGATGTATCGGCGACGAGGAATGGGATCAGGGTATTGAGAAGGAATTGAGCAAAGCGGGGGTCCAGCGCGAGCTGCCCGATGAGCCGGCGGAGTGGCATAAGTGGATGCGCAAGCTTTCGGACTTGCGCAAGCAGTTGAGTGAGAGCGACAAAGACGCCCCTGGGAGCCTGGAAGACGGCAGATTGTGGAAAGCCGCCGATGCTCTTTATCGCGGATACCTGAAAATTGATGGAGACAAAGGTTTTCCCGAAGACATCCATGTTCCATGCCGTTCCTGGAATAATGATCGTGAGGTGTTGGCGTTCTCCCCACCCGAACACGCCTATTACGTCGATGCGCCGGATTTAGAGGAGGTGAAACGGGAGATCGTCAAAAAATATGATCTATTCATCATCTCACTTGATGCGGGTGCAAAGGCGCCTGAGCGGCTGGGAGTTCAGCCGCTCTCCGCGCATTTGAAAGCCAAGCCGCTCTTTGATTTCGTGATAAGCGGGGAGACCGAAAAACTTCTTGAGCGCTATCTTGAACGGTGCCAGGGTCTCTCTCTCGCTGCAAAACTGAAAAATCCTCTGCCCGAGGAGCTGTCCCTTGCCGCCGTGCGGGGGTTGCGGTTGGAGTTGACCGGCAATGGTGAGAACGTGGCCTCGGTTCATGTGTTCTCCTGGAAGCCGGAGGAACGCGAGTTGCTGGTCAATCTCGACAAAGGCAAAGGCGGGTGGAAGGCGTTAGCACATGGGCTGGCCAGGTGGGTGGCGAAAAAAAAGGAAGCCAAATCTTTATTCGAGCTTCTACTGGGTGAAGATGACAAGGAAGAATATCTGGACCGTCTCCGCGAGGAAGGAGTAACCGAAGAAGATATAGAGGCTGCATCCGAGAAGTTTCGCGTGAACGGGGTGGGGGGTGGAAATTCCACTTCTGGGGGACAACAGACGCAGGAATATCGCGACATTCAGGAAGAAGATAGGAATGGGGGGACGGTCTTTAATAATAAGGGCGACCAAGGAGAACGGGAGGTTGTCGACCCTCCACCCGGTCCGATGCACGACGGTGGCAACCAGCGAGAGACATACGCCCACGATTCAGGTGGAGGAGGCAGCGAGGGTGTGAAGTCGGGGTCGCTCTCGCCAGAGACACGCGACGACAATTCGGGTAGAGGGGGCCGAACGCAGGGACCCAACCCCGAAACGGGCAGGACGGCGGAGGATTGGTTCGAGGAAATACTTCAGGGAAAATTTCCCCAATGCAGGAGAGGTGAGAGAGATGATGGGAACAGGGAGAGTGACTTCGTAATCCCTGGGGACGCGGAAATTCCTATGGAAATCCATATTGAGGTAAAGCACGCGAAAAGCGGCCCCTGGACGTTCTATTGGTCTGGTGGCCAGTGTGAAAAAGCGCGCGACCTTGAGAGGAGTTCCGATAAAAAATACATAATGGCCATCCTCTCTCCTGATGGAGAGAAAAACTATGAGATTCGCTGGATATGGCGTCCCCTTGACCAATTGAAGGACATGAAGCGCAATGTCCAATGGAAGGGCGACATCAATTATGAACTGTGCAAAGGAAAGGACTGGGAGGTTACGGGGCCCGATGAGGTTCCCGTCAAGGGGCACATCTTCCGCATCACGCTGAACGACGCGATGCGCGAAAATCTCCCCCAGGACACAGAGGCACTTGACCGGTTGGGCGAAAAGATTTCTGAATGGTGCCCAAGGCCGGACTCGAACCGACACGGGGTTGCCCCCACTAGCCCCTCAAGCTAGCGTGTCTACCTGTTCCACCACTTGGGCTGAGCCCCTTGAGCGTCCCCTGTGAGACGAACGTCCAAGGATGCGCTTATATTGCGTCCCGCGGCACTGGGCTGTCAACGCCCCTCTCCCATCGCTCCTCTCCGTCTGGCGTCCGAAACCGGCTCGCTCCGCGCCTAATGCGAGGCCGCCGCCGCTCTCCCCCGCCGCCCTGCGTGGATGGCGTCACCTGGCGTTTGACTTGGGGTTCATGGCGTCGCGCAGCCCCTCGCCGAAAAGGTTGAAGGCGAGCATGACGATGAGGATCGCCGAGCCTGGGATGAAGGTGAGCCAGGGGGCGTCGAAGATGTATTTCTTGCCGTCCGAGAAGATGTTGCCCCAGCTCGCCTGGGGTGGCGGAACGCCGAAACCCAGAAAACTCAAACTCGCCTCAGTCAGAATCGCGCCGGCGATGCCGATGGTGGCCGAGACGAGGACGGGTGCCAGAGAGTTGGGGATGAGATAGCGGAAGATGATGAGGCCGTCCGAGCCGCCCGCCGCGCGCGCCGATTCCACGAAGGGCTGCTCCCTGAGCGAGAGCACCTCCGCGCGCACGAAGCGCGCGGGACCCACCCAGCCGAGGAGGCCGATGACCACCATGATGATCCAGATGCTGGGCGTCAGGAGAGCTAGGACGGTGAGAAGCACGAAAAACGAGGGGAAGGAGAGCTGTACGTCCACGATGGTGGTGTAGATCACGTCCACCTTGGGCAGCCTGACGCGCCGCAAGCGCGCGGTGAGATCGAATTTCCGGTAGAGGAAAACGCAAGTGCCTGCGCCGGCGAGGGTGAGCCACAGATGCGTCCCGCGCCCCGGGTAGGCGAGGTAGAGGCCCGCCAAAAATACGATGAAAAACGCGACCCCTGCGCCGAATACCGCGCTGAGCGCGGCGCCGTCGAGCGCGTTCTCCTCCGCGCGCCGGCCCTGCGCCCCGCCGAAGGCGGCGAGTGCGATGAGGGGAGGGGCGCCCAGAAGTCCCTCGCGCCAATCCGGCGTGCGCACGCGCAGGCCAAAGTCGGAGGTGAAGCTCGTGAACTCGAACGGATCGAATCCGCCCAGCGCCAAGCCCAGGAGCGCGCCAAACGCCATGCCCTCCAGGAACAAGGAGCGTCCCGCGCCGCGCGCCCATAGCCCCGAGCCCGCGCCTATCGCGCAAAACAGCAAGGCGAGGAATCCCGCCTCGCTCCACACGGCGTAGCCCGTGAGCAAGGCGCCGAAGGAGCCGAACAGGGGCGATCCGCTGGGCTTGAACTCTCCATAGAATCCGGCGATTCCTCCTATCGCCACTCCAAGAAAGGTGGCGATGCCGATGGCGACGAAGCCTACGGACATTGAGATGAAGGCACCCTCCAGCATTCTCGCGAATACGTCCCGGCCCAGGTCGTCGGTGCCGAACACGTACACCCCCAGACGCGGAAGGTTCTCTGCGGGGATCACCTGGTCGTTCGGAGCGGAGAAGGGCGCTTTCAGCTTGTCGGCGAGGCGAACGACGTTGGCGTCGAACAAGGGCTCACTCATGAGGGTGGAATTGATGAAGCCGAGCGCGGCGAGCCCGAAGAAGAGGATCAGGAGCGCTCCGCCGCCCATCGCCATCCTGTTGCGCTGCAAATGCCGCCATACGCGCTGGCGAGGGGTCAACTCCTCTCCCATCTCCTCTATCATCTCTCGCATCTCGTCGCGCGTATCGTTCATAGGCGGATTCTCGGGTCGACGATGACCAGCAGGACGTCAGAGATGAACGTGCCGATGACGACCAGGATGGCGGACATGAAATTAAGGCTCAGGATGACGGGGTAGTCCCGCGCCAGAACGGCCTCGAAACCCATGCGCCCCATGCCGGGCCACGCGAAGATGTTCTCGATGATGACCGAGCCCCCGATCAGTCCGGGCAGAATAAGGCCGAACATGGTGACGAAAGGCAGCGCCGCGTTTCTCAGGGCGTGCACGTAGTTCACGGTGTTCTCGTCAATGCCCTTGGCGTGGGCCGTTCGGATGAAGTCTGAATCCATCACCTCGGCCATCTGGCCGCGCACGTAGCGCGAGAGCACGGCGATGCCGCCGATCGCCCCCACGAAGCTGGGCAGTACCAAATGCCAGATGCGATCGTTGATGCGAAACAAGGGCGAGGCGTCGCTTCTGCCAAAAGTTTCTATCCCCAGAACGGAGACCTCAAGCCCCGGCACCCGGTAGTCGGTGAACGGGATAGGGAACCCTTGCACCACGGCGATGATGAGAATGTAGGCGAGGAAGAAGCTCGGCATGGATATCATGAGGTAGCTCAGAAAGGTGGTGGAGCGGTCGAAGATGCTGTAGCGGCGCAGTGCACCGGTGATTCCGAGGGGAAAGGAAAGACCCCAGGTGATGATGGTGCCCACGATGAACAGGGGCAGGCTGATGAGGAAGCGTCGCCATATCTTTCCGAAGACAGGCTGGTTGTCCTTGAGGCTCTTGAGTTCGCCGGTGAAGAATTTCTTGTAGAAGCGCCAGTATTGCACGGGAAGCGGCTTGTCCAGGTCGAAGGCGGCGCGGTAGCGGGCGAGGTCCTCTTTCGTGAAGCGGGGATTGAGGGGGTTAATCTGGCTCGGCTCGCCAGGTGCCAGGTGGATGATCAGGAAGCTGACGACCGAGATGATGAAGAGCGTCACAAACTTGAACAGCGAGGTTCGGATGATATAGGCGATCAATTTTGGTTCTCAAATTTTGGAATTGTGGGGAATTTCAGCCATTCGTTGAAGTCGAAGGCGAAATCCCCCGTGATGGTGGGGCGGATTTTTCGCGGCTGTATATTTCCGTCCTTCAGGCGTTTGGCGATGGCGATTTTTCTATCGAGAAGCGCCGTCCATTTTCCGACGTATAAGAACGTGTAGGGCTGATCCGCGGCGATGATGCGGTGAAGGGCGTGCGCGTAGCGAACCTGGGTTGCCAAGTCGTATTCCTGGCGGATTTTCACGATCCACTCATCCGCCCTCGGATTTTTGTAGCCCACGAAATTGAGCTGTCCCTTTCCGGTCTGGCTCGAATGCCATATCTGGTAGAGATCCGGCTCAAGGCCGAGACTCCAGCCGAGGATGACCGCGTCGAAATTCAGCTGGTTGACGTGTTTTTTGATGAACACGGCCCATTCGACTTGAGAGAAGCTGATCTTGACGCCGATTTTCTTCCAGGCGTCCTGCACGACGGTGCCGACGGCGCGCCTGATCTCGTTGCCGTGGTTTGTCATCAAGTTAAAGGCGAGGGGCTTTCCGTCTTTCATGAGGATTCCGTCTTTTCTCCGAAATCCGGCTTCATGGAGCATCCGCACCGCCCCCTTGGGGTCATAGGGCAGGGGCTTGATGCTGCGGTCGTAGTGCGGGCTCTGCTTTGCGAAGGGGCCGGTAATGTCCTCCGCCTCGCCATTGAGCACGTAGCGGTGAATCTGCTTGGTGTTCACCGCCATGCCGAGGGCCTTGCGCACACGCGCGTCCTGAAAAGGCCAGCGCCGCATGTTGTAGCCGATGTAACTGAACCCGAAGCCCAGCCCCGAGAATACCTGGAACCTCGGGTCTTTTCTGAGTCGTTCGACCTGATGGGCGCCCGCCCCGTAGCGGTCCACCGTTCCGGCGTAGAACGTGATCTCCTGCGTGAGGGGGTCAGGCAGAATTCTGTAGATATATTCGTCGTATTTGGGTGGCCCTTCCCAGTAGTCCTCGTTTCGCCGGAGCTTGATGCGCTCATCCGAGCGCCATTCTTTGAAGATGAACGGTCCCGTGCCGACCGGATTTCGGTTGAACGCGCTGTCGCGCACGCTGAAATTTTTCGGGTCCTTGCCCTCGCGAAGTGCCTCCTCGCGCAGTTTTTCGCGGTTGAGCAGATGCTCGGGCAACATCCCCATGCCCCACGTGCCGAAGGCGGGAGAGTAGAGGCGCTTGTAGGTGAGCCTGACCGTGAACCTGTCGGGTGTTTCCACGCGCTTGATGGGTTCAAAGTCCGACTTGCGGGGAGAGAGGTTTTGCGGATTCATTATGGCTTCGTAGGTGAAGCGCACGTCTGCGGAGTCGAACTCGTGGCCGTCGTGAAAGCGCACCCCGCGCCTTAAATGGAAGATGATGACGGGGTTGTGCTCGGTGAGGCGAACGCGCTGGGAGGCGAGGGGGAGCAGGCGCCCAGGCAGCGCGGTCTTGACGTAGGGAGCGGCATCGGCCGCTACGCCTCTTGCTCCCAGCCACTCTCGAAGGCGGGTGAACAAGTCCTGATCCACGTTTTTGAGCGTGACCCGCACGCGCTCGGGATAGGAAATGAGAATCGCCATGCGCCCAGGTTTTCCTCGCCCTTTGGACGGCGGGGTGTGGATGAACGTTTTTTGCTCGCCTGGGGCTATAACCGTTACTTCCTGAATGTTTTTCAGCCACGGGGCCTCGTTGGCGTCGCGTCCCCGCGCGATGCGCTTCGCCAGGGCCTTCGCACCCGGACCATCGGGATGAGGCACGAAGAACGCCTCCTCATAGACTCTCCACGAGGTGGCCAGCCGACCCCGATAGGAGAGATCGCGGTCCCTGTCGATGAGTCCCTCGAATATCTGGTTGACGATCGCGCCGCTTGCCGAGTCGGCTTCAAGGACGGGGTTGAGGATTTGCGCGTCGGCGATGGAGCCGGTTATGAACTGGCGGAGGCGCTTGTCGTCGCCTCTGGTTTGATCGGAAAACGTCGGAATCCAAAAGTAGGACTGGAACAACACGGCGGTGATGAGCAGGGGGAGCAGCAGTAAAAGGCGTTTGATCAGCATCGTCGGCCCTTAGCGTGCGCGTATCGTGAAGCCCAGGGCGCAGAGCATTACTTTTGCACAGGCGCGGCCGATTGCGGGGATGGGGCAGGGGTCTGCGCGGGAGCTGGGCGCAGCGGCGCGGAAGGCACTATCGAGGCGCCTTGCTGGCTGCTTTGGGAGCCGATGTAGGTGAGCAAGAGCGAAGTCGCCATGAATAGGACGGCGGCACCCGTCGTGAGCTTGCTCAGAAAGCTCACGGGCCCTCGAGAGCCAAACATTGTGTCGCTGGATCCGCCGAAAGCGGCGCCGATGCCGCCGCCCTTGCCCGCCTGGAGAAGCACTGAAAGAACGAGGCAAAGCGCCACGGCCACGTGCAAAACCGTCAGAACTATCGTCATTTTCCCACTCTTTTCATTTACGCGCGGAAGTCATCAAGGCGGCGCGGACAATTTTCAGGAAATCCGCACTTTTCAAACTGGCCCCGCCGATGAGGCCGCCATCAATATCTGGTTGCGAGAACAGTGCCGCGGCGTTGTCCGGCTTCACGCTACCTCCATAGAGAATACGGGTTTCTTGTGCCCGTTGCAAGCCATAACCCTCCTCAAGCCTTCTGCGGATGAAGGCGTGCGCTTCTTGCGCCTGCTCGGGCGTGGCCGTGAGTCCCGTGCCGATGGCCCATACGGGTTCATACGCGATGATCAAGCCATCGGCGAGAGTGGAGGAAAACGCGCCCTGAATCGATGTTTTCATCTGATGGGAGATGCGAGCGAGCGTAGAGCCCGCACGTCTCGTGGGAAGCGGCTCCCCCATACAAAGGATTGGGACGAGTCCGCCCGCGCTCGCCGCCGCGGCCTTTTGGGCGATGAGGGCGTCGCCCTCTCCCATCATCTCTCGCCTTTCGCTGTGTCCGAGAATGACGTAAGATGCGCCTGCGTCCTTGAGCATGGAGACGCTCACCTCGCCGGTGTATGCGCCCTCCGGATGGTGCGAACAGTTTTGCCCGGCGACGCTGAGCCCACTCTCCGCCACCGCCGAGAGCGATGGATACGGGGGTGCCAGGAGGATATCCACTCCGGAGAGTCCCTCGCGCGCGACGCCATCGGCCACCTCGCGCGCCAGCGTCCTTGCCTCGCGAATCGTCTTGTTCATCTTCCAGTTGCCCGCCACCACCGCGCGCCGCATCGACAAGTTCCTCCTCATGATCGGGTGCGCCCTGAAATGGAAGGCGGCGTGATTGCTATGAAAGTCTTAATTCTTGTCCGTCAGGCACGCCAGGCCAGGCAGTTCTTTTCCTTCAAGCAGCTCGAGAAAGGCACCGCCGCCCGTGCTGATGTATGAGATGCGGCGTGATTCTCCCGCCGCGTGAACAGCCACGTCCGTGTCGCCCCCTCCGACTATCGTCAAAGCGTAGGAGTTCGCCACGTGATTCACCATGGCATACGTCCCGCGCGAGAAGGCGTCGAGCTCGAACACGCCCATCGGGCCGTTCCAGATGATGGTTTTGGCGTCCTGGAGCACCTCGCTGAACAGGGTGGTGCTCGCCGGGCCGATGTCCAGGGCATACCATTCGTTTGGGATTTCCTGCGCAGGCACGACCTTGGTTTCGGCGGATGCCTCGAATTTGTCCGCTATCACGTAGTCGCTTGGCAGGTAGAGCTTCACCTCCAGCTCCTGTGCCTTGTTCATGATGGAGCGCGCCGTATCCACCATGTGTTCCTCGACCAGGCTATTTCCCATCTCGAAGCCCATCGCGCGATGGAAGGTTCCCGCCATTCCCCCTCCGATGATGATCTTGTCCATCTTCGGCAGTATGCGCTCGACGATGCCGATTTTCGTGCTCGCCTTCGCCCCTCCGAGGATCGCCACGACGGGCCGCATCGGCTTGTTCACCGCCCCGCTGAGATAGCTCACCTCCTTGATCATCAGAAAACCGGCGGCCGCCGGGCTCAGAAATTTCGTTATCGCCGACATTGAGGCATGGTTGCGGTGAGCGTTGCCGAACGCGTCGCTGATGTAGAGGTCGGCCAGAGAGGCGAGTTTTCGTGCGAATTTCTCGTCGTTTTTCTCCTCCCCCGGGTGAAACCTGAGATTCTCCAGCAGGAGAACTTCGCCGGGCTTCATCTGTGCCGCCATGCTTTTCGTCTCCGCTCCGGTGCAATCGGGTGCTAGGGGGCATTCCTTGTCCAGAAGCCGGGCCAGACGCTTTCCGACCGGAGCTAGGGAGTTTTTCGAGACGGATTTCCCCTTCGGCCGGCCGAGGTGGGAGGCGATGACGACCCGCGCTCCCTCATCCATGAGGTAATTGATGGTGGGCAGAGCCGCTCGAATGCGGGCGTCGTCGGTGATGTGCCCCTGCTCGTCTAACGGCACATTGAAGTCAACGCGCAGGAAAACCCGCTTGCCCCCGACGTCGACGTCCTCCACGCCGAGTTTCGGGTCGCCGTTTTCGATGGTACTCGTGATCGTTCCCATGATTCTCCCGGTGTTTTAGAGTCCGGCGCCCACTTTGTTGATGAGGTCCACCATCCGGCACGAAAACCCCCATTCGTTGTCATACCAGGCGATGACCTTGACCATCTTTTTGTCGAGCACTTTTGTCGAGAGGCCGTCCACGGTGGAGGACGCCGGATTTCCAAGATAGTCAACCGACACCAAAGGCTCCTCCGTGTAGTCGAGTATCCCTTTCAGGGTGCCACTGGCCGCCTCCCGCAAGGCGTCGTTCACCTCCTCCACCGTCACCTCCTCCTCCACCTCGACCACAAGGTCGACGACCGAGACGTTCTGCGTAGGCACGCGAATCGCCATGCCGTCGAGTCGGCCGTTGAGTTCGGGAAGAACGAGGCCCACGGCTTTCGCCGCACCCGTAGAGGTGGGAATCATGCTCACCGCCGCGGCCCGCGCGCGCCGGAGATCGGAGTGGGGGAGGTCGAGAATCTTCTGGTCGTTCGTGTATGCGTGCGTCGTAGTCATCAACCCGTGCCTGACCTTGAATTTCTCGTGCAGCACCTTGGCCACGGGCGCGAGGCAGTTTGTGGTGCAACTCGCATTCGAGATGACGTGGTGGGAGGAGGCGTCATATTTCTCATCGTTCACGCCCAGGACGATGGTGACGTCCTCATCTGTCGCTGGAGCGGAGATGACGACCTTTCGCGCTCCTGCCTTCAAATGTTTTTCCGCGTCCGGCCTTTTGGTGAAAATTCCCGTGCTCTCAACGGCCACTTGCACGCCCATATCCGCCCATGGGAGGTTCGCCGGGTCGCGCTCTGAAAGCACGCGGATGGATTTTCCATTGACCCTGATCTCCGCGTCTCCGACTTCCACATTTCCTTGAAATCGGCCGTGGACGGAGTCAAACCTCAACAGGTGGGCCAAGGTTTTCGGGTCCGTCAGGTCGTTGACGGCGAGGAATTCGATGTTCGCGTCTTCCAGTCCCGCACGAAAAAGGTTTCGCCCAATCCTGCCAAAACCGTTGATGCCAACTTTGATTCCCATTTCTTTGAACCCCTCTCTCCTTGAAGAGTATAGCAATATAAAGGGTGGTTTATCGCTCTGGCCCCAACGGACATTTTCTCATTCTTGACGGGCGGATTCTACCTGATGCGACGCCCCGTTCCAAGCCGCGCCCGAAAGTTTTCCACCGCTCGTCCATGACGGCGGATGCGTCTGTGAAAAGTCGGCGCCCCGCCGGTGAAGATCCGCCTGGGAGGAATGATATCTTTCTCCTCATCCCACTCGTGCGGAAAGGCACCGTCTGGACGAGAGCTTCTGGGAGCGATTTCCCGCTCGCCGGCCGGTGTCCCTCGCGCACAGGGAACGTTCACTCCCGAGACGCAACGTGGATGTGGTGAAAGTGGAAGCCTATTTTTTTCGTCTGCGTTTTCGGGTTTCATCTTCGTTGATTTCAAAGATGGGGGAGTGCCCCAGAACCACGCCATAGACCGACTCCGCCGATTCCCTGGAGACGAAACCGCGCAGGACGTCGGCGCGCACCTGCTGTGGGCCGCGCTCGTTCGGGTTGCCCCATCCCCCGCCGCCGGGCGTGGAGACCTGAATCGAATCGCCGCTTGAGAACGAGCGGGACGCGCTGACCGCCGGTGCGTCGATGCGCTTTTTTCCGGAGAGATGGCGTATCCGATAGGGTTTTCCGGCCGATCCTCCGGCACCGCCCGAGGGTCCTGCGTCTGCGCATCCAGCGGCGCTCGCCGCCACGCCCTCCATCAGCAGGCGATATACCCTGTCTACGCCCAGACCGCCTCGGTGCTTGCCCGCGCCTCCGGAGTCGGGCGCCAGCCCCATCGACTCTACGCGCACCGGATAGCGCGCTTCCATCACCTCGACCGGCATTCCGCCGGTAGCGCCCAGTGGGGGGACTGCGGAAGCTCCATCACCTCCCATGTGGGCGCCCGCGCCCGCGCCGAGGGCTTCTCGGAGCAAGTGGGAATCGCCCTTTTTATCGTGTCCCCAAAAACTGAGCGTTCTTAAACTGTCGAAGCCGGCCGGTGCCCGCCCTCCCGACGCCTGAAAGAGCGCTTCGCCGAACGCCGAGAGCAGTTTCCCGAGGGTGAGCGCCCTCAGTCCCGTCGGCGCGGGGAAGCGGGGAGTCAGCATCGTTCCCGGTCCCGGCAGCTGAACCTCGAACGTTCTCAGTGCCCCGTCGTTCAGGGGAAATTCCTCCTCATCTTTCGCGAGATGGAGCAGCATGGGCGCGAGGAGGCGGATGAGAAACTGGACGCCTTCTCCTTCAAGGGGGCAGTTTGTCGGGCCCTTGGTTTGTGGGGCGGCGCCTCTCAAATCAACCCCCAGCGTGTCTTCGCGCCGCTTGAGCTGGAGATTCAGCTCGTGGGGGCCGCTCACGCCGTCTGACTCCACGACCGTGCGCACCGTCCAGTTTTTCTCAGGTATCTGGGGGATGATCTGTTCGCGAAACGCGAGTTCGCACTCTCTGAGCAAGTCGGCGAAGCAGGCGGATAGGTTCTCCGCTCCATAGCGGCGCGTCAAATCCTTGAGACGCCTCGCGCCGACGCGAAGCGCGCCGAGTTGGGCGTCGATGTCATCGCTCAGGTGATGTGCTTGTCGACTGTTCCTCAAGAGCAGAGTTTTCACGTCTTCGACGGTCTCCTCACCCCGCGCGATCCGCACCGGGGGAATGAGAACGCCCTCATGGTAGCTCTCTGTCGCGCCGACGCTCCCCCCGCCGGGCAGGGCGCCGCCCAGATCGTCATGTCGTCCTCTAATCTGCAAAAAGGCGATGAGCGCCTCACCTGAGAACAAAGGACGTGTGAGGCACAGCTCGGCGGCTTCGCCAAGGCCCGCCGGCAGGATATAGGGGTCGTTGTGAAGAAAAACGTCTCCCTCCGCTATTTCGGGATACGAACGGAGGATGGGTGCGGGGCCGGAGGCCAGGACCCGCCCAGTGAGGGCGCGACCGAAGCGGTCGAACAGGCAGACGGAGAAATCGCCCGCGTCACGCAGCGAGGGGCTGCGCCAGATGCGGGCGAGGAGTTCTTCCACCTCCTCCTCGATGGCGCGCAGCGCGCCGGACAGGATTTCGCTCACGATGGGGTTTGCGTTCATCGCCATTCCGCTCCCACGCCGTGCGCGCCCGTCGGCCTGCCGGCGCGCTCGGCGCGCTCGAAGACGCTTGAGCGAAAGCGCATCACCAGATTTCCGTATCTATCGACCCGCGCCTCCTGTCTGGGGAATATCGTCGTGGTGCTGCCGAAGCTCTCCACTATCGCGGGTCCCGGAATGTAATTACTCTCCAGCAGCCTTTCCCTGTAATAGACAGGTGTGTCGTGGAATCCGCCGAACTCCTTGAACCAGACCAGACGGGCGCCCTTGTAGGCTTCCTCTGGGCTGTCGTCCCCGGCGGAAATTAAGGGCAAGTTCGGTGGCTCCGTCATGCCGACCCCCGCGACGCGCAAATGCGCGATCTCCACCGGGCGGCTTCCCTTGTGGTTGTAGGTATAGCGGCGTTTATATATCTGGTGGAAGCGTTCAATCACCTCTCCCAGCACCGGCGGGGTGATGTAGCCTCCAGGCACGTCCACTTCAATCTCCGTGGCTTCTCCCTGATATCGCATCTCCGCGGCGCGGCGCATCATGCGCCGACGCTCCGGAACGCCCTCGGCGTCGAGTCCCTCGGCGGCCTGTGCCTCGAGCCGCTCGTATGCCTCCGCCAGGGCTTCGGGGCGGAGATTATCTTCGGATTGATAGTGAGCCGACGCGTGATCGTTCACGAGGTCGACCACCTCCAGCCCAAAGGCGCTCGTCATGCCTGCGAAGGGTGGAACGATGACGGTGTCGATGCTGAGTAGTTCGGCCACGAGACCGGCCGTAAGTGGACCGGAGCCGCCAAAGGCCATGAGGCCGAAATTCCCCGGTGAGATTCCCCTTTGCACCGTCGCGCGTCGCACGGCGTGGGCCTGGTTCCATGCGGCGATTTCGATGACGCCTGCGGCCATCTCGTAAGGGGTCATGCCGAATGGACCCGCCAGCGCGCGCATGGCCTTCATGGCGAGCGCCTTATTGAGCTTCACTTCGCCGCCCGCTAGGTGGAGAGGGCTGCGGGCCAGAAGCAGGTTCGCGTCGGTGAGCGTGGGCTCCTTCCCGCCCTTTCCATAGCAAATGGGCCCCGGGTCCGCGCCCGCGCTCCTCGGTCCGACGCGGAGTCTCCCCTCAGCGCTTCGCCAGGCGATGGAGCCGCCCCCTGTGCCGATGGTGACGATGTCGATCATCGGCGTTCTCAGGTGAAACTCATCCAGCTGGTGCCGTGTGGCGCGCTTGGCTTCCCCGCCTTCAATGACGGCGATGTCGGTGGAGGTGCCGCCGCCGTCCAAGGTGATGAGTTGTTCGTGTCCGGAGAGCCTTCCCAGATAGGCGGCGGACAGGGCGCCCGCGGCAGGCCCAGACAGGACGGTGCCTATCGGTCTTTTTGAGATTTCCCTCGCCGCCGAGACGCCGCCGTTGCTTTTCATGACGAGGAAGGGCGCGTCGCCCAGGGCCGCCTCGATTTTTTGGGCGCTGCTCTCCAGGTAGGCCTTGATGCGGGGCTTGATGCACGCATCGAGCAGCGTGGTGATGGCGCGCTCGTATTCACCAGGCTCTGGTATCACCTCGCTCGATATGCTCACGAAACATTCCGGGTATTCTTCTTCGAAGGCCTCAAGGATGGTTCGCTCATGGTGCGGGTTGGCGTAGGAGTGGAGTAGACAGACCCCCACGGAGCCGATGCCCTGTACCTTGAACCATCTCGCGAGCCTGAGCGCGTCGTCTTCGTCAATGGGTTTGAGTACCTCGCCGGACGCGGAAATTCTCTCTCTCGCCTCTTGAATTCGCTCGGGAGGCACCAGCGCATGTCGAGGTTTTTGCAGCAGGGAGGCGGCGTAGTGCCCGCTGTGTTTGCCGTTCGCTCCGCCTATCTCAAGGAGGTGGCGAAAACCTCCTGTGATGATGAACCCCAAATCCTCGAATCGACGCTCCAAGATGGCGTTCGTCGCCACGGTCGTGCCGTGGAACACGCCGCTAACGAGGGCGGGGCGCGTCTTGGTTTCCGCCAGTATTTTCCGGATTCCCTCAAAGAGCCCATCGCTGAAGTCGGCGGGCGTCGTCGGCGTCTTGGTGGTGAACACTTCTCCGGTGTCCGAGCGCACGCCGACCACGTCGGTGAACGTGCCGCCCGTGTCCACCCCAATGCGCAGTCCGCGTTTTGAAGTCATGCTCCAGCGGCTCTCGCCTAGCGCGTAAAGAGAAACGCGGCCATGGCGGCGCAGGCCAGTCCGCCGAGCTTGGCGAGCGGAAAATCCTCGCCGAGGAAGATCGCCGCCATCACCGCGGTGACGCCCGGATAGAGGGCCGAGAGTGCCACCACGCCGGCCGTTTGTTCTCCCGCCTTGGAGAGAGCCAAAACCAGGAAGAGCATGGCCAGCAAGGTGGCCAGCGTGGCGACCATGGGCAGCCAGACATCCCCGCGCATCGGGGGAAGGGGGAACTGCCTGCTGAGTATGGCGAGGAGGACGACGGCGGCGGTGGTCACTCCCATCCCCATGAGGTGGGGTATGGCCCCCAGACGCTCTTGTCCCAGCTTCATAAGAAGTCCCCATACTCCGAAACACAGGACGGAAAGAAGCGTGAAGCCCAAGGCGGTCGCGTTCATCGCCTTCCCCCTAAGAATGCGTTTTCCCGCGCGGCGGAACGTTCTCGTTTCGCCTGGACGACGCTTTGATGGTTTTTCGACCGATTCGTCGCCAAGCGGCTTTATACAGCAACACAGGGATGAGGAAAAGATGAGAGTCTCCTTTCACAAGTACTCTCGGAAACCGGATTTGCCTTGACATTCGTCCTTGCCGTTCTCAGTATCTCATAAGGCAAGCGAGGCGGGGGGTATGGTGGTTGAGTTGTCTGGTACGATTGAGTTAACTCAATTTCTTTTGCTTGGAGACTTCTTGATGGCGTTATTGAAACTGCCTGCGGCCAAGGTGCAGCAAGGTGACTTGACCCTCTTTTCGACAGCGATAAAGGTCAAAGTTTTGATCCAAGTCGAGACCGCGAGTCACGTGAGCGACTCCGGCTTCAACGGCTCCTGAACCGGGCACGGGCCAAAAAGCTGGGATGAGGGGCAGGATTCTCAGGATGCGTTCCTGCCAACATCGCGACTAAAAAAACCCTTGATTTCCACGAGAGTACAAATACGATCAATTTCAACACGGATGACATTGCACCATTTAGTGTCGTGGATGGACAACATCGCTTGGAAGGTCTGAAGATGGCTGCCATGCGAGATGATCGAGTGCTTGAATTCATGGTTCCAGTCAACATCGCTGCGGACTTACCGCCACTCCATCAAATGTGCCATTTCTTGATCGTCAACACGACGCAGAAAAGCGTCGATAAGTCCGTGGAACAACAAATCGTGTCCCGATTGACCGAGTCCCTAGACGTTGAAAATATTCCAAACCTGCCCAAATGGATTATGAACATCGTGGAAAGGCGGGAAGTCGACAAGGCCGTGAAACTGGTGACCTTTCTGAATGAGACCCCCGACTCTCCTTGGCGTGAACGAATAAAGATGGCTAATGACCCGTCTAGGAACAACAAGATAAATCAAAGATCATTTGTGAAGGCAATCGTTAAATACGTATTAAACGGAAATAACCCAATAGCCGTTCTGAATGATTTTGATAAAGAGAAAAGAATATTTCTTAATTACTGGAAGGCCATCTCCACTATTTTAGATGATAATGGGAATGCATCGACATTGTATAGATACAATGGCGTGGAGTTATTTTGCCGATTTTCCATTCCATTTTTCACAAAACTTCAAGGCGATAAGAAGTTCACCATAGACGCAATGAAGGATCTGCTCTCGGTTTGTTTTGAGAACGTTGAGGGCGAGTTCGCAGGCGTTGGGCACGCCCAATGGTGGATCAGGGGTGGAAAGGCAAGTGGGTTAAACGTCTCACTACGCTCTCTGGGTTATTCCATGCGAATCACGCCTCACGTGCATTGCCTCTGGCTAGAATTTGAAATCGAGACGTCGAAGGGTGCGCGCATTCCTCGTTTGTTCGTGACGTCCTGCGTTCTCGTCGGCGATGCTCTCACCCTCGTTGATACGGGCGTCGCCTCCACCGCTCCTGCGATATTTGATTACATTGAATCCATCGACCGAAAACCCGAAGAGATAGCCCACGTCATCCATACGCATTCGCATTTCGATCATATCGGGGGCAATGGTCTGATAGCGCACAGAGCGCGCCCCAGGTTCTGGGCGTCTGGAATCGAAAAAGGAATGATTGAGGATCTGGATTATCAGAATCGCGTTCGTCCGGTGGGCAGAATGCGCGAAGCCGCGTCAGGTCCCGTGAAGGTGGATGGCCGCCTCTCGGAGGGAGACGAGATATCGCTGGGCGGGGTTCTGGTTCAAGTGCTTCATACGCCCGGCCATTCGGAGGGAAGTCTCTCTTTTTTCATTCCTGAGGATGGCGTACTCATCTGCGGCGACGTGCTGCCCGAGCCGGGGGCGCTGCCCATCTATGAGGGCGTGGCATCCACGCTGCAGAGTCTGCAGAAGCTCAAGTCCATCGGGGAGGCGAGAGTTTTGTTGTCCGCCATGAGTCGGGCCGTCTCGCGCGATGGAGCGGTTGCGGCGCATATCGAAAGCGGAGCGCGCTATATGGGCGAAATCGACAGACTCGTTCAGGAGGCGCTGTCCCGAAGCGGGGGCGATATCTCGCCTGCAGATGCGGCGGAGTTCGTTTTTGATCGTCTGAATCTCCCGCCCTCCGGCATGATCCCCATCGTCGCGCGCAGTTTCAAGGCGCATCTTGACGAGGGGCCGATGGACGCGGGGGTTTTTTCGCTAATGTAGGACGATAAGGGGCTGGTCTTGCGCTTACACCTGTATTCGAAGAATTTTGATGCGCCGCTTGGGGAGAGGGGCAAAGACGACCTGTGGCGCGAGAAAATAGCCCTTTTGGATGACGCTGAGCGGTGCGCGGAATGGATAGCGCGGCATCAAGGGGGAGCGGGGAAGCCTCATTTCGCCGTCGAGCGCGCGGATATCGATCGCATGGAGGCTAGTCTGAGGCTGGCGGACGGGAAGGCGCACGTTGTCGTCGTCGGCAACGGCGGGTCGATAAGAAACGTCCGGGCCTTGTATCTGGCGCTCCTTGAGAGGGGTTTCTCCAGAAGGCTGCATTTGCTCGACGGGACGGACGTGAGCGGATTGCTTGGAGAGTTGCTGCGGTGCGATGGTGCGTTTCGGCCCGAGAATACGCTCCTGGTTCCTGTGAGCAAGTCCGGAAACACGGAAAACGTCATTCAGGAGACCATGCTCCTGCTGAAGCGCGGCTATCCGGCGGTGGCTATCACCTCATCTGGGCCGAGCAAACTGACTTCGATGGTCGCCGCCGCGCGACTCGAGACCTTTCCCCATCCCGACGATGTGGGCGGGCGGTTCACCGCCGCGCAGAACAACGCGCTCCTGCCCCTTGCGCTGCTCGATGGGAACACGGTGCTCGCCAGAGAAGTTGACGCCGCTTTCGCCGACGCTCACCAAGTGCTCCGTCCCGCTTCTCCCGTCCACGAGAACATGGCGAAATATCTGGCCTTGTGCCTGTGGAGGGCGGAGAGAGTCGGTTATGGAGAGGTCTTTATGCCGATTTACGCTCACGCGCTCTCAGGCGTTGGCGAACTCATCGTTCAGCTCGTCCATGAGAGCTACTGCAAGGCCGGGCGCGGTCAGACGATTCTTCAGGCGCAAGCGCCCGAGAGCCAGCATCATACGAATCAAAGGTATTTTGGGGGTCGGGAGAGCATGGTGGGCATCTCGCTGTGCGTCGAGCGATTCGCGCAGGATGCGCACCTCGCGCGGGGGGTCACCTGCGCGGAGTTTCTTCGTCTCGAGCACGCGGGCGTCGTCCAGGAAGCCGAGGACAGGGGCACCCCCCATATGGTGCTCACGCTCGATTCCCTTGCCGTCGCCGACGTGTGCCGTCTCATTGCGCTCTGGCAGTGGGCGGCCGTTTATGGAGGCTTGCTGCGCGGCGTGAACCCCTTCGACCAGCCGGCTGTGGAGGGAAGCAAGCGCGCCACGCTCGATATGTTCGAGAGTTTCGGAGAGGAGACGAAAGCGCGCCTAGGGAGGTTCGTTCGCGACGCGGAGTATAGGTTATGAGTGCCGGGCGTCTGTGTACGTCATTCCGGTGAATACCGGAATCCAGAGAATTTGTCTTCTCTTTAATGCCTGTGTCCCTAGAAAGGCAAGCCCCGATACATTCTTTATGATTTCATATATGGGAACGTTGATGAAACCCTGCAATGTGCCATGGGTTTGAGGACGAATTTCACTGTGAAACTCATTGTATCAACTGCATCGGAGCAGAGCACGGAATTCATGTTCTATGTTACTTTCATATCTTAGGGTCAGTGCCTTTTTGTAAGTAAGGTGTTGACATAGCCAATGGTAACAACGATCGAAAATACTGTTGAATGCTGTTTGTGCTTGTTCAGCCGCTTTAGTGCTACCCTTTCCTGTTTTCGCCCAACAGAATAACCAGCATATACTTTGAGCCCTCGCCTGCTCTTTTCCGTTCTCGTCTGTATATGTGTGCCAGCGAGTTTTGATGCCTTTCTGGCAAGTGCCGTGCTCAATTCGTGAAAGGTGCTTTCCTGCTTCTCGTGATGACACTTTCATCTCGACCATAATGTCGTCTCCTAATGTATTTTTACAAAGGCAAAATCATCCTGTTCCCCCATGTTTTCACTTCTATTCTATTTGAAGCGCGCTTCGTTCAGCCGCCAATAGACATCCGTGCCTTGGAGTGAGGGGTTCTCCTTTGCTAAATCCCACGGCGTTTTGCCTTTTTCGTTTTTCGCCGCAGGGTCGGCGCCAGCTTTTAGTAATACCTCCACGATCTCCGGAATGCTGAATTCCGCTGCCGAATGTAATGGAGTCGAGCCATCCTCATCTCGCAGATTAGGATTCGCGCCAGCTTTCAGCAAAGCTCTTATGATCGCCGGATAACCCCCGCCCATTGTTCCGATCTTCGCTTTGACGCCTCTCTTCAGGGTTGCCTCGGTCAACTTGCCCTGCCGCTTAGCCGCCGCGGCTGAGTGCCCCTTTCTGAGGGCTGCCGCTTCGGCCCTTATGCCGGAGCTCGTGGCTTCAAATTGAGCGATGAAGATTGCCTCGGCTCTCGCGCCACCTGCCGCCCGATGCAAGGGCGTCAGTCCGTGCCTGTCCCGCGCGTTCACGTCCGCCCCAGCTTTCAGTAGTGTTTTTATGAGAGCTGGTTTTTTGCTGCTTCTCGCCGCTAAGTGCAGGGGCGTCCATCCCCCTCTATCCCGCTCGTTAACATTGGACCCGGCTTTCACGCAACGAGAGACGTCCGCTGCGTTGGCGTGCTTGAAAAACTTCACACTCAGCCAGTCGTCGCACGAAGTCGCCGCGGATGCCGGTGTTCCGTGCGTCATCACTGCGAGCCACAGACAGAATCCTGCGAAAAACATTTTGAAAATCCTTGAAAATACAAGCATCTCTACCCCTTTCTTGGTGATATGGATATGGGCTAGCTACAGCTAGTCCAGTCGATGAACAACTCACGGAGCGATGGTGGATTCCCATGAAGTTGCACAAGGATATAATTTCGTATTCCACAAGAGACCCGACAACCCGACAAGAGGTTGTTCCGTGAGGTTTTCAGCGTAGGAAATAGTGGGGGATGACGTTTGAATCCGTCAAGCGGATGATAAGGAAGAAGGGTTGATGGTTTTAATAGGATGGCTTCCGTGCAGTACGAGCAAAGATAGATTCCGGCATCCGCCGGAATGACGAGGCAAACCCTTCCGCGCTCTTAATCCTTACCCCGCCTCATCCCCCCGATTCAGGGCCCTCAAGGGCAAGCCAAGTACCCTGGCCGAATTTTTGTGCAGCATCGTCTCGATCTCCTGGGGCTTGACGCCGTTCTCCAGTATGAGCTGAACGAAAAAGCGCAAGCCCTCCCAGGGAGGCGCGTTGTGCAGTTGGCCGAGATCGGTGGAGAGAATCGTCCGCGCGGGGCCTACGTCTTTCACCATTTTCGCCTGCTCCTTGGCGGATATGGGCGGAGCCTTCTTATACGTGGGGTACGCGCCCGAATAGGTGAAGCAGAAAATCGCCAGATGCTCCGATGTGCGCCCCCATTTTGGCGAACTCCACCTGCTCCTCTATGGATGCGTCCACGATGTATTCCGGGTGTTGAACGATGATGTGCTTCACTCCCTCCTTTTTCGCAAGTGTTATGAGGGTGCGTACCTCGTCGACGCTCAAGTGTCCCGTGCTCAGGCAGATTTTCGCGTCGGCGATGAGCTTGCAGATGGTTCGCACCTCTGGGTATATTTTTTTGCGCGCCTCGTAAGCGAAGATGGCCAGCCCCTCTTCCTTGAGACGCACCCCTCGCACCTGCTTCATGCCCGGAAAATGGGGCGCTCCCAGCTTCTCGAGATGGTTCAGCGCGCTGATGGTGGGCATCCACACCATCAGCGCCCCCATCTTGATGGCGGTGTTCACCGCGAAGGGGTTGAACCCGCCCACAGGGCTGGTGAGCGTGATGCTCCCGTAGATTTCGATTGCGTCGCCGAGCACGTCCCGGGGGATGGGGATGCGGCCCGTCGTGTCTCCGTGATGGACTTTGAACACCACCCCTCGCATCCCCACTGAAGCCGCGCCGCGCACACACTCAATGTGGTCGCAGACGCGCGGAAACAGGTTGGGCGCCGCGTGGATGTGGGTATCGATTGCGCCGTGAAGCAGCCAGTGCGCTCCGTCCAGGTAGATTTGTGTTTTCGTGGAGATACTCGTGGGTGCGGTGATCGAACCTCGCACTCCACCATGGCCATTGCCGCAAGCGGGGGCCGAGGAAGTTTTGCGGGCGATGGACAAGATTGGCGGCGCGCCCGTGAGCTGGATGCGGCGCGCGGTGGAGGAAGTCGGCGCAGATCCGCTGCTCATCGGTTCCTGTTGGCCGGAGAGCGAGCCGGTATCTATTTTTTCGCAGGTTGAGAGTCTGGGCCCGTCCGCCGGGGATGAGGATAAAATTCTGGTTGGCACGGCAAGAAGATTGTTCGGGCTGTAATGGAAAAAATGGGTGGAAAGGTTTTCGGAACGCTCCCCCGCATTCGCGGGTCGCTCTCGCTCCTCCTTGCGAGAAAGTGGGGCAGAGCATTTTTTTTGCATAAGGCCCGCTAGGCTATGAAAATGTGGAGCAGGTGGGTTATTCTTTCCTGCGCTCGCCGCCGGGCCGGGACGTCGATGAGCGGAACGCCTGCCGGGGATGATTGCGTATTTTTGCTCAAACGACTCTGAGAGGAGTTAGGTTGGATGAAGATCGGCTACGTGGTCGCCACGCCTGACGTCACGACGCCCCTGATGCCCGCGGTGCGAGGCGCGTTCAAGGAGAATCTCTCGTTTTTGAAGAGCTTGGGTTTTGATGGCGTCGAACTTGCAGTTCGGGACGCAGAGGCTTTTGAGCAGGACGCGCTGTGCAGCGCGCTGGAGGAATCGGGTCTTGAGGTTTCCCTCATCGGCACGGCGCCGATATCTTATCAGGACAAGATTGAATTGTGTCATCCGAGCACCAACACGCGCGCTCAGGCCTTGGAGCGTCTCTTCACGCATATCGACTTCGCCGGCGCGCTTGGCTGCCCAGTGAACATTGGCCGCTTCCGGGGGAACCTCCTGGATGGAGAGCGAAGAGAGGAATCCGAAGTCTGGATGTGGGACGCGCTCAGGGCGGGCGCGGACAGGGCGGCCGAGCGCGGCGTTCGCATGTTGTTCGAGCCCCATCACCGTTTCAACACGAACTTCGTGCGCTCCACGCAGGAGGGTTTGGCGTTTCTTGATAAGATGAACCACGAGGCACTGGGTTTGTTGATAGACAGCTTTCACATGAACATTGAGGATGCCTCCTTCGCCGCCTCAATCCGCGAGGCGGGGGAAAGAATCGATTATTTTCATGTCGCCGACAACACGCGCACCTATCCGGGTTCCGGCCATATTCCCTTTGATGAGATCATCGCCGCGCTCAGGGAAGTGGGCTATTCGGGTTATCTCTCCGCCCAACTCGCCCAGAAGCCCGATTTCGAGACGGCGGCGACCAGGACAATGGAATATCTCAGGGCGCGCCTTTGAGCCGCGACTTTTGGGGAGCGAAACGATGATGGAGCAATTCCGTATGGATGGTCGCGTCGCCATCGTTACGGGCGGCACGTCCGGCATCGGCCTGGCGATAGGCAAAGCGCTCGCGCGCTCAGGCGCGCGCGTCGTTCTCGCGGGCCGCTCCCCGGAGCGGGGAAGCGAGGCACTCGGGGCCTTCCGGACGGATAATCTGACTGCGCAGTTCCACCCTTGCGATGTTGCGGACACAGAGTCGGTCTCCGGCCTGGTGAGGGCGGCGGCGCGCGAGGGGAAGCTTCACACCTTGGTGCACAGCGCGGCGATGAACATCGTGAAGTCCGCTCTCGATCACACGCCCGAGGACGTGGATGCGCTTTTGGCCTCCAACGTGCGCGGGGCTTTTTTTTGCGCACAAGAAGCCGCCAGGGTCATGATATCCGAGGGCGGCGGAAAAATCGTTCTTCTCACCTCCATGGTGGCTGAGCGCGCGGTGCCGAACCAGTCCGCGTACATCGCTACCAAGGGCGCTCTTGTCTCTCTCGTGCGCGCGCTGGCACTCGAATGGGCACCGCATGGGGTTCAGGTGAACGCCCTAGGGCCGCAACTCACACGCACGCCGATGACGGCGGGCCTGTTCGCAAACCCCGAGAAGATGAGCGAAGTATTCGCGCGTACTCCGGCGGGACGCGCCGGCACGCCCGATGACGTTGCGGGGGCCGCGCTTTTCCTGTGCTCCGCCGCTTCGAATTACCTCACCGGACAGCACATCGTGGTGGACGGCGGCCGGGGCGCCGTCGGCTGACTTTTTATGATGCGTGGCAGGTTCTGAGCACCCTTTCATGTGTCTTGCCTTCGTCAAACAGCGCCTGTTCTTTTTTTGCGTCCCCTTAAGGGTTGTCCAATCGCTGTCCTGCTCTCTAGGACGCTCGTGTCGTTTCAGGGAAGGCCGACGACCAGGAAGGATGCTCTTTTCTTTCGCGCGAGCGGACGCCCTCAAGGCCGAATACGCATATTTCCTCTGGGGGGATGATCAGCAAACCGCTCTGCAAGCGCGAGAAGGGAAAAGGGCGTAGAGTCGAGCAATTTCTAGGGACTGACGTATCCCGCTTTTTGAACGTGAGAAGCGACGTCCGGCTCCGTCAGGCGCGCACGCTCATGCGTCCTCTGCGAACGTCGTCTCTCGGTGGGTGACGTCTGCCGAGCGACGCTATCGCCTTCTTTATGATGTTCTCTCCCGTATTACCCCCCGTCTTTCGGGGGAATGATGGGCAGGAGCAGGTAGGGGTCTCGCCCACCGCCGGCGTGGAGGGTGACTTTGTTGTCGAAAACCGCTGGAGGGCGATCGTCGAGGTCGTTGTGCGTCATCCCGCCCGTGCCTTTGGTGGAATAATGAAACGCTCTTCCGAAGTCACTGAGAGGACCTGTGTATTCGTAGTCCTTGCCGCGCACGGTGAACGCCACCCGCCAACCAGCGGGAACGACGATGCACGAGGCGACTATCTCCACGTCGCACTCATATGCCTCGCCGGGGGTGAGTGAATCCACTCTGTCGTGGGGATGGTAGGGACGCCAGAACGAGCTTTTCTCTGGAGCCAGGGCGCGGTGCGAGGCGCGTAACCAGCCGTTGGCGATTGGGGTGTGCGGATCGGTAGAGCCCATGAAGGTGAGTTCCTTACCCTCCGGGTCGAACACGCGAACGATGAGGAAGAGGTCGGCGTCCTGCGTGGATGAGGAGACGAAGAGCTTCGCCGCCATTGGGCCGGTGATCTCGGTCTCCTCCACCATCGGGGGCATCCAGAAGGTCACGCCTTCGCCCATGCCTTTATATTCGAGGCGTGCTTGTGCGGCGACGGGTTCCTCCACGAGTGCCTTGTTCTCCAAGTCGAGATAAAACTTTGTCCAGCGGGTTCGGGCCAAGGGCCATTCGTTCTCATAGCGATGGATGAATTTCGGCCCTGGGTGGCGGACGTTGAGCATGACGCGCGGGGTTTTCTCCCAGCCGTTGTTGACCCCTTTCAAGAAGTGATCGAAAAAGCGCTTTTGAAGGTCGAGACCGTAGGTGCTCGAGAACAGCGACCAGTGGGAGTCGCCGTGGGCCTCAAGCCACTTTTGCTCGGAGTCCGACTCCAGAAAGCCGTTGAAGTTTCCGCGCGGATGAATTCCCTGGCCGCCCCAGTTGGCGCAGGTGAGGAGCGGGAGAGTGACCTTTGAGAGATCGGCCGAGCGATCCCGATGCCATTGATCGTCGAGCGGGTGCGCTTTCAACTCCTCGAAAGGGTTGACGCGGTTCTGTGCCAGTTCCTCCTCGCTCAGCGTGATGGGACCAGCAGTGGACTCGCCCGTCACGGGGTGCTTTCTCGCGTTCGCTCCCCGTCCATACTGGACGTTCATCACCTGAATCTTCGACCACTGCTCCGTGAACTGGCTCAAGATACCCCCGTGGTAGCCAGAGTCGCGATAGGTGTCGTTTCCACCCTCCCACGGGATGATGGCGGTCAGGTGAGGCGGCTTTCTACCGGCGATTCGCCACTGGTTGCGCGCGTAGTAGGAAATTCCCAGCATTCCGACCTTGCCGTTGCTCCACTCCTGCATGCCTGCCCATTCGATGCACTGGTAGAGGTCGTCAATTTCCCTGGGGGAGTTGGGCTGCATGAAGCCCGGCGACCAGCCCGCCCCGCGCGAGTCCACGCGGACGCAGACGTAGCCGTGTGGAATCCAGCATTCGGGGTCCGTCACCTCCCAGTTTTGATATTTGTTGGTGGACATCTTCAGTATCTCTGGATAATCCGCCACCATCTTGTTCCACTGGTGGTGATAGCCCTCCTGGTAAGCTACCCCCTTTCCATAAATTCCGTAGGTCAGGATGACGGGGTATCTCCCCTCCTCAATGGGCCGAAACACATCGGCGCGAAGGACAAGGCCATCGTCCATCTTGATGGGCTGGTGCCAGGTGATCCGCATTTCGTCTCGATCCTCGGTTCTTGCATTTACCTCAGGGGTCTCACTCATGCGCGCTTCCTCTCGAAAAACGAACTCTCAATATGAAATTTTGATAATATAGCGGTGCTACACGCGGATGGATTCGCCCGGCTCCATTACGCTTATCTCTGCTGACAGCCCACGCTTGGCGACCTCGTCTTGGAATTGCGCCGGCGTACCCGTGAGCGGTAGGAAGGTGGAATGGTGGATGGGCACGACGCGCGTGGCGCCCAGGAGCTCGACGGCGAGGGCCGCCTCTCGGGGGTCCATCGTGAAGCGGCTGCCGATGGGCAGGAGGCAAAGGTCCGGCGCATATAACGCACCGATGAGCTTCATGTCGCCGAAAACGGCAGTGTCCCCCGCGTGGTAGAGCCGTTTGCCGTCCTCGAACGTCAGGATGAGTCCCGCTGGCTCTCCAGCGTAGATACCCGGTTCGTTGTAGCTCGAGCTGTGCATGGCATGGGTTAGCGTGACGCCGATGCCGTCGAAATCCACCGTCCCTCCCTTACCCATGGCGCCTGCGTGCTCCTCGGCGAAACCGTCGGCCTGGGCGATGAGGTTCACCAGCTCATAGGGGCCGGCGACCGGGCATCCTCCCTGGCCGTAAACGTCCATGACGCCGGCCACGTGATCGAAATGGCCGTGGGTGAGGGCGATGAGGTCCGCTTTCTGGGGGCTTTGATGATCCTCGGGGCAGATTGGATTTCCTTCCAGCCATGGGTCGATATAAAATGTCTTTCCCCCATCCGATCGCCCGACAACTGTAGAATGTCCCAGATATGTTAAAGTTGCTCCCATGATCGTCCTCCCTATCGGGTTTTGGGTTTTCCCTCAGCAGTCGTTTGCCCACGGTGATAGCTGAAGTTCAAACGGCGAAGATATGCCTCTTCATATTTGCCGCATTATAGTTTCAAAGTCCTCGCTGTGAAAGGGTTTGCGGCGTTTCATGTGAGGTTTCAGGGGGTCGAATGAACAGAGAAGCGATGCGCGTTAGGGCCATGCGCGTTGATGATCTTGATGAGGTGCATGACATTGAGCGGTGCTCCTTTCCGCTTCCGTGGCCGAGGGAGATTTTTTTGAGAGAGATGCGCGAAATCGAGACCTCGCACCTCCTGGTCGTGACGACGTTTGAGAACCACGCCGAGGCGACGGAATCCTCGCCCGCCCGCGTCATGGCCTACGCTTGCTGGTGGGCGGTAGCGGATGAATGCCACATCACGAATTTAGCGGTTTCTCTCGCGCATAGACGTCGGGGGGTCGGCGGGTTTTTGCTGGAGAGAATCTTGGAAGACGCCAAGAGCAAGAAGTTCGTTCGCGCGACGCTGGAGGTGCGCATCAGCAACGCGGCCGCCATCGCCTTGTATGAAAAAAGCGGATTTACAGCGGCGGCCATGCACCCCTGCTATTATACGGACAATGGGGAGGACGCTCTGATTATGTGGAAGGAGAAAATTTAAACAGACCCTAGAATGACAAAGTATCGTCATTTATGCTACTAGTAATATAAGCGTGTGCAATACTCGTCCCAAGAGAGCGCAAAGCTGCTATGATCTACTTTACCTTGCTGGATATGCTCATTCTCCTCGTCGTTCTGGGGTTTGGGGTTCGCAGTTTCTTGCGCGGTTTTTTTCGGGAATTTTTTTCCCTCCTTGCGCTCGGGTGCGGCGTGTTCGTCACCTTGCTCCTCGCGCCGGCGGCGCGGCCCTATGCCTCCTCCCTGCTCGGTGAGGCGGGTTCGCTCGATTTGGTGTTCAACCTGTTGTTCTTCTTCGTGGCGTGGATGCTCGTCGTGTTGTTTTTCCGTGTGATGTTCCATTTTTTCTCGACGCCTAAGCCTGAGTTGCTGTCAAGGTTCGGTGGTGGTCTTGTCGGGTGCGCCAAGGGCGTATGCCTTGTCGCCATCGTATTGCTAGGAATTGAGACCTATGCGCCGAGCTATCTCCCCAGGAGTGGAAGAACAGACAAAGTCTTGCCGTATATGCGAGAGGTGAGCGATTACATCGTCAGCCTGAGACTTCTGGACGTTCGAGATAATCTCGATTTTGTCAAGAGGACGAAGCGAGGTGGCGGGGGATGGACGAAGGACAGTCTCGATGATGAAAAATGAAAGCGTGGTCGTACTGATCGGCGGTTTCTCGTCCCGGCTCGTTTTGCGATCTGGTTTCCATGATCGCCACTTGAATCGGATCCAAGGCTCTCGCTTGCCCGGAGGATGATGGTGATGCGCCTCTTAATATTTCTTTTAAGAGATGAAAGATTGCTTTTGACTTCTTCATTATCATGTCCCCTCCCGCTATTCGACAAGAACTAGGCGACGCAAATACCTTCACGCCGTGAAGTCACTTTCCGGCGTATTGATCCTAGGTTTCTGTTGTTCGTATTTTTGCTCCAGAGTTTTTGAATTTCCTTTTTCTGCCGGTATCAACCGGGTCCGCCCACTCTCTCGACGGTTTTCGATCTCGCTACGTATTCTCTCTCGTTGCCTCGAAAGGTGCCGATCAAGATTTTCTCCTGGATGTCTGCGCGGTCGGTATGCAGCTCGCCATCTGATGCGGGGGTGTGACGATCAGAAAGCCTTCACTCATGTTGCGTTCCCGCAAGTAGTCGATAACGATTTTCGTTGCCGCTTCATAAAACTAGCGCTTTCTCTTCGTCATTGAATAGAACTCGGGTTGTGGCTCACGAACGACGCTCCATTCCTGGACATGGTGCTTTCGGGTGCGGGTTACGGCGTGGCCCACAACAGGTTGACGGTTTCTCATCGATCACCCACGAGCAGATCGATGAGAGGTTTCTCGCTTCCCTTGTCTGGCAGTGGCAGAAAACGTGTAAGTTTCGCGGTGTTAGAGGTCTCGTTCTCATTATCTCATCCACTAGGGGGCCGCAGACCTTGAGCGCTTGCAATGACGGCGAACCTCCGGGCATGGGCTTGTTCATCTTGCAGTATTTTCAAGGTTTCCTTCTGTCAATGCGCCGATCCGCGTAGGATCGCGAATCACGCGAACGCGCATTCCGGGTTTCAGCTTCTCCTCATTCAACTGTTTTATTCTTGTCGCGCCCGCCAGCAAGCCGGATCGTGGCGCTCGGGTATCCGGCCTACGCTTTCGAGGTAGGCTTCGGTGATCTTGGGACCTATGAACGTGAACTCTTTGCGAAATATCTTTTGGAGCGTGGGCAAATCGTCGGGCAGGGAGGCGAGATAGCGGTTGAACGAGCCATATCCCTCTTGAATGGTCAGAAATTTTTTGGCGTTCTTGATGGCCGCCTCGATTTTCTTGCGATTGCGCACGACGGCCGGATTGTTCATGATGCGCGTGACGTCTTCATCCGTGAAGCGGGCGACTTCCTCGGGCAAGAACCCAAGGAACTCTTCCCTGAACGCCGCGCGCTTGTGAAGTATAGTGCGCCAGGACAGACCCGCCTGAAAAATCTCGAGCGTTAATTGCTCAAAGTGTTTTTGGTTCTTGCGGACGGGAAACCCCCACTCCTCGTCGTGATATTTTTCCATCACCGGGTCGCCCTCGGCCCATGCGCACCTTCTGGGGTTGGAGGGGATGTCTTTTCGCGTTCTTGAAGGAATATTTTCTCGCTTAGGTGAACCTAGAGGGGCCATTTTTCCAGGTTCCAGCTCATGTCCCAGAAAAGGTATTCATATCTCGTGCCCGTCAAAAAACGCGCCCGCATGCGCTCCCACTCGGCCGGGCACGCCGTGGACGCGGTCTCATCGAGCATTTCGCGCAGCCAGCGGGCGAGCTGCGCGAATTCGTCCGAAGCATAGGTTTCTATCCATTCGGCGTGGAGCGGCGCGTTTTCGGGGATGCCCCCCAAGGCGAGCTGCTCGCCGATGATCGCGTAATCCCATTGGCAGGGGAGCATGGCGGCGGCGATTTCTCCAAACGTGCCTGAAAAAGCCGCCTCCAGCAGAAAATCGGTGTACGCCTTGCACGTAGGCGCAGACTTTGTCGCCTCGATCTCCTCATCCGGGATGCCGAATTTCGCGGCGAACCCCCGGTGTAGCGCCATCTCTGTGTTCAGCGTGGCGTTCAGCAGGTCGGCGAAACGTCCCATCTCCTCCAGACGAGGTGCCTTCACGACGGCCAGAGCAATGACGCGGCTGTATTCCTTCAAGAAGACGTAGTCCTGGCACATGTAGAAGCGAAATTGCGTCATCGACAGCGTGCCGTCCCCGATGCCTCGGACGAAGGGATGCGCATGGATCTTTTCCCAGAGCGGCTCCGCCTCAGCGCGAAGGGCCTCGCTTATCTTCGTTTTAGGTTCAGAAGCCAAGACGACCTCAAAGATTGTCGAGGATTTTCTTTGAGCGGCCCTTCTCTAGGACTTCGCCGAAAGAATCGCCCAGGTCGACGCCCAGCTGCTGGGCGCGTTTTTGCGCCCAAAGCCCGATGTTGCGGTCGTCCTTGTAGAAAGAGCCGTCTTGTGGTTGGGAGGGGTCGAACCCCTCAAGCCGCTGGGCTTCGGTCTGATGAGAGGAGAAGCGCGACATGATTTTTCGCAGCCTCCCTCTCCCGCAGGCCCGGCAGACGAGTTTTCGCCGATCCGATGGCCTCATCACCAAGTGGCCGGAGATAAAGCCGCATTCTTTGCATTCATACTCATATATCGGCATTGTCTGAATCCCTCGTCTCCACCTCGGCGCCCAACGACGCCACGCGCTCGCAAAAATCAGGAAAAGTTATCGACATGGCTTCGGCAGTGTCGACCGATACCCCTTCTGGGGCGGCGAGACCGGCTACGGCGGCGGACATGACGACGCGATGATCGCCAAAGCCATGGGCCGTCCCGCCCCGCAGTCCGCCCCCTTTGATGATGACGCCGTCCGCCAGTTCCTTCGCCTCTCCGCCCAGGGATTCGAGGACAGATCGCATGGCGGAGATTCTGTCGGTTTCTTTGATGCGGGCTTGGGGGACGTTCGCGAGTCTGGTCTCTCCTTCGGCGAACCCACCGAGAATGGCCATGATGGGCAGCAGATCGGGCGTGGCGTTCAAGTCGAATTCTCCGCCGCGCAGCCCGCTCCCGCGCACTCTGACTCCAGCCTCCGTGATGAGAACGTCCGCGCCCATCTCCTCCAGGAACTGGAGAATTTTCTTGTCTCCTTGTGGGTCGCTCATATCTAGACCCTCTAGCGTCACGTCGCCGCCCGGCAGCGCTCCCGCTGCTGCAAGGAAGGCGGCGGAACTCCAGTCGGCGGGCACGGTGATCTCGAACCCGGAAAGCGTCTGACCTCCCGGAATGAGGAACTTCCGGTACTCGTCCCGCTCGTATCTCAGGCCCAGACGATCGAGCCACCAGAGCGTCATCTCGACATAGGGACGCTCATTGAGATGGATCGGCTTGATGACGCTTGTATTCTCGCCAAAAGGCGCGTTCAACAACAAGGAGGACGTGAACTGGCTCGTCGTGCCGTCCACCATCGTCTGGCCGCCGCGCCATGGGCCGCTCACCGTGGCGGGCAGTCGGCCACCCTTGCTGGACCACGTGGTCGCGCCCAGGTTGGTGAGCGCGTCAAGCAGAGGCCCCATCGGACGTTTTCGGGTCTGGGAGTCGCCGTCGAAGTGGGTTTTCCCCTCTTGCATGAGGGCGGCGGAGCCGAGTGCCATCCGGCAGGTGGTTCCAGAATTGCCCACGTCGAGAACCCCGCGCGGCTCTTTGGGTTGAGCGCAAAAGCCCTTCACGCGCCAAACCTTCTCTGCCTTGTGAATGGCGGCACCGAGACTCTCGTAGACCGTGGCCGCCGAGAGGCCGTCCTCAGAGTCTAGGGGGTTGAAAATCGCGCTCTCGCCAGAGGCGAGGGATGCGAGAGCGACGGCACGGATGGAGTGGGATTTGGATCCGGGAACGCCGGTGGTTCCCTTCGTCTTTGAGGGTTTGATCGACAGTATCATGGCGGGTGCTTTTTAGAGGTTGTCGCTCAGATAGCGGCCGAGCGCGTCGCGAGAGTGTTCATCTTCATGGCATTCCACGCATAGGTTCTCCCAGTTGCGGCCGTCTGGAGGGTTGTTCTTATGGTCGCCGTCTCGGTGGTGGACAGTCAAGCTGTGGAGGTTGTTTTCATCAAAGTCCCGGCTGCATTTGGCGCAAAACCAACCGTGAATTTTAAGCGACTTTCGTCGGTAATCCGCCGCGCTCTTGCCCACGACCGCCGAAGACTTGAGGCGCGCAGCCACCTGTTTGGCGTTTTCGCCGGAATCAGCGGGGGGGCGAGAGACCCTCTCTCGTCCGGGGCGGCGTTTTTTCGCCCTGAATCTGATTCTCGCCATCAAGTCAACCTCCCGTGCGCACGTCTCATCCTAGCAAATCGCGTTATAATGGGAAAGATGAGAGGCTATCTTTCATCCTAGTGGGAGAGAGCGCGGGTGCTCGCGCGTCCGGGCCGAGGAGAGCCTGAATGAGGAGATTGCGGGGTCGCTGGTGGAAATGGTTGATTTTCATCATGGCCTTATCTCCACTCGTCGGAGTCGGCGGGCTGTATGGGATTCGCGCCGTGGAATCCTACGATCCCTTTTGTACGGCCTGCCACTTGCAGGATCATCGGGATTATCTCGATGACGGAGCGCGTTCAAGGGAGCGGGTAAGGACGTTGGCCGGATGGCACGTGAGCGCGGGCGAGGTGAGGTGCATATCCTGTCATGGAGAGGAAGGGATTGGGGGGATGATTCGGACGACGATTTTGGCGAACAAGGACCTCTACAAATTCCTGATCGGCGATTTCGAGCAGCCCTCGCGCGTGTTTCATCCCATCCTCGATAAGGACTGCACGAAGTGCCATGACGAGGAGCGTCTCTTGGAGTTGGCTGACGGCGCGTTCCATGCCATCACGGATCACGCGGAGCTCAAGGCGAACTGCGTGGAATGCCACAATGGTCACCGAATGGGCGGTGCGAGGGAAAAGGGGTTCATGGTGGCGGCGACGGCGCAGCCTCGTTGTGACGTCTGTCACGACGAACTGGAGCAAAAGGTGGATTTGGAGACGCTGGATCCGTTTCCCCGAAGCGGAGAATCTGATAGTTGAGGGTGGCGGCTCACCTGGGTTTTCACCTCTTGCCTGATGTCCGAAACAGGGCGGGTTTGGGGAAAGAATGAGGAAACGTTGCGATTTTTTGTCTTGATTTTTGCCGTCACCTTTCTTTGGGGTTTGAGTTTTCCCGCGGCCAAGATTGGGCTGCGCGGCGTGGAGCCTTTCACGTTTCTCTGGCTGAGGAGCCTGATCTCGGCCGCGAGCGTTCTTCTGATCATGATCGCAAGAAAAATGCCCGTTCTGCCCCCGCGCCCCGGAGGCGGGAGAGAGAACGGCGACTTCTGGATCAACGCCTGTCTGCATAATCTCATGTTTCTCACCTATTATCATGGCGTGGACTACACTACGGCCGGGCGTGCATCCTTATTCCTCTACGCTCAGCCTCTTTTCCTTACAGCGCTCGCCGCGTGGATTCTGCCTCAGGAGAGAGTGGGGCTTCGCGCCGTTTCCGGCTTCATAGGCGCGAGTCTGGGCATGGTTCTCCTGTTTGGCGACAAACTCTCTTCATCTGGCGGCTCCACCTGGTTCGGGGACTTCGTCGTCATTCTGGCGGCTGCTTTGTGGGCGATTCAGTCGATTTTCCTGAAAACGAGGCTCAGAAGTTTTGACGTCTTTAGAATCACGGCCTGGACCCAGCTTCTGGCCGTGCCCCCGTTTTTTCTCATCGCCTCTCTCCTGGGGGAACCCTGGCCCGACCTTTCAGACCCCAACGTGTTCACGGGTGTGGGCTATAACGGCCTCATCGGCACCGGACTCGCCATGATCCCCTGGCTGTGGTTGCTGAAGGACTACCCGGCGGGCCGCGTGAGCGCGTTCATGTTCCTGACGCCCGTCTTCGGGGTTTTTCTAGGTGCTTTGCTGCTCTCGGAGCCCTTGACGTTTCTCATGCTTGGCGGGGCGATTTTGATTTCAGCCGGAATTTACCTCGTCAATTCGGATTCGAAATGACCCATGCCAGGAAGCGCTTGCTGCTCCCGAGAGGTGTATCGGCAAGCCGACAGGTTTCCTCATTCTTGATGCTGAGGCCCATTCCCCCCCTGCTCCATTGAGAGGGTAGAACATATTTTATTTTTCTATCCTATTGTATTTCAGAGGGATAGGTGAGGAGGGATTTCCGAGCCAGCCTAAATTGAGTAACTAGGGATTGTTATCAAAGGTTGAGTGGAATAAGGTATCCTAATGATTCCGATGTCAAAAATGGACTAGGAAGCTTCAAAGCTTGCGAGTCTCTCCTTCACGTTCGCTGGGGCAAGAGGAACAAGGCTTATGTCATTCACTCCAATAAAAAAAATGATGGATCGCGTTCGAACCAATGGAAATGCCTCCGATTACGAGCTGTTTCACAAGCTTCTTTACGCAGGCGAATTTATAGCAAAAATAACCATTGCAGCCTTTGTCGCCTTGATTGACGACGATCGAGACAACCATCGCTACAGGTGCGAGCATAGGCTCGTGAGAGCGGATGGAATTGGAGAGTGGGCAAAAAGCATTTCTGAAATCTGTACCGGACCAACATCGCAACACCTCTCTCCTTCGATTCGGGACGCACAGCGTGTTTTCACAGAACGAGTCGGAAAAGGAAAAGATAAGTGGCAATATGAAGTCGTAGAAACCGTGCACGAAGTTTTGTCTGATATTAATCGTGATACTTCCCCGATAGAAAAAAAAGTCAGACTTCTCGCTTGGTTCATGAAGTTTGTTGAACTGCGGAATAAAACCCGGGGTCATGGGGCACCCACAACCACTAAGTGCAAGAAACTTGTCCCGAAACTTCAAAGATCGATTGAGTTGCTGATTGCCAATAATCCTTTCTTTAACCTGCCATGGGCTTATCTTCATCGAAATCTTTCAGGAAAATATAGAGTTGTTACGCTTGGGGGTGATGAATCTCATTTTTCGGAATTAAAGACCGCCGCGGCCTTAAAAGGAGAGAAAAAAGGAGAGAATTATCCAGATGGCATTTATTTGTGGGTCGAAAAACCAAGAGCAGTTTCTCTTCTGAAAAGCGATCCTGATACTACCGACTTCTTTGTTCCGAATGGTGCGTTCAATGGAAGAAAAAGAACCTACGAACTCCACTCACCCATTACCGACGATCGCAGCAAAGGAGACGCGAATCTGTATCTTAAACCCCCGTCGAACAGGCCGCCTAGTGAAACAGAAGGGTTGGGGGAGCTAGACATTATTGGAAAAGTATTTACTAACCTGCCAGCAGCTCCGGTCGGTTACGTTAGGCGTCCCCAGCTCGAAGAGGAAGTAAGGGATAAATTCATCAATGACCGTCATTCGATTGTGACACTTGTTGGTCGCGGTGGCATCGGCAAGACATCACTTGCGCTCATCGTATTGCATGAAATCGCTAAAACGGACCTATACGCAGTGATAGTTTGGTTTAGCGCGAGAGACATTGACTTAACTGAAACCGGTCCCAAGGTCGTTAAACCCAAGACTTTAACCGCAAAGGATATTGAAGAAGAATATAGAGATTTGGTTACCCCACTTGGTTCTGATTTCAGCAACGGTAATATGTCAAAACATATGCACGAGTCTCCGCACGGTGGTCCGATATTATTCGTTTTTGACAATTTTGAAACAGTCCGCCCTCCGATTGATATTTACAACTGGATCGATATGAACATCAGACTGCCGAACAAGGCCGTCATCACTACGCGTTACCGAGATTTCAAAGCTGATTTCCCCATTGAAGTATCCGGCATGGAGTATAATGAGGCGAAGGAACTCATTGAGCAAACTGCCAAGAAGCTTAACATTGAAGGAATAGTTGGCACTGAACAAATTGATCAAGTCATTGAAGGTTCAAACAGACACCCATATGTGATCAAGATTATTCTTGGAGAAATGGCGGATAGCCGTGAATTCAGTAAACCGAAAAGGGTGTTGGCCCGTAAAAACGATATTTTGGACGCTTTGTTCGAGCGAACCTATAGCAATTTGTCCCCACTTGCGAATCGTATTTTCCTTACCCTCAGTGGATGGCGATCTCTTGTGCCCCAGCTTGCGGTGGAGGCTGTGCTCCATTGGCGCAATTCGAATGAAGATGTTGATCCAGAAGCAGCGATCGATGAACTTGTACGTATGTCTTTAATTGAACGAACAGTAGCAGAGGACGAAACCGATTTTCTTGGGGTGCCGATTACAGCAGCATTGTTCGGCAGCAAGAAGCTTGAAGTTAGCCCCTCTCATGAGTTGATTCGAAATGACATCCAGTTTCTGCGATATTTTGGACCCACGGCCACTATTAATTTGAACAAAGGTAGTTATCCGCGTATTCAATCTATTTTTAAGAAAATCTCTAATCAGATCAGCGAGAAAAGCGTTTCTTTGGAAGAAATGCGACCAATGCTGGAGTTCATAGCAAAACATTACCATCAAGCTTGGTTGCTATTTGCTGATCTTGAGAACGAGGCAGGCGATGAACCGGAAAATGAAGCTGAATATATTCAACGTTTTCTTGAACAGAGTCCATCCAGTGAAGAAGCCCATAAGGCATGGATGCGCCTCGTTTCCCTCTACCGCACAATGGGTGGCGTCGATGGTGTTGTTGGAAGCTGTAGTGCTTTCTTAAGTGCTGCTAAGATTTTAGAGCCGGACATTGATGATGTCAGCCGCATGGCAAATTATGTGAACAGCGATCGAGAAATCATTGATGGGATGGATGCTGACCAACGTAGCGCATTGCTAAAGCCACTTGCATCTCTTATGGAAAAACATCGGCAAAGTCTTTCTGCGACCGATTTGTCGCGGCTTGCATGGTTGTATCTTCACTCAGGAGAAAAAGAATGTGCGCGCCATCTGGCAGAATTAGGTTTAGAAAAAGATCCAGATAATGCGCATTGTCAGCGTCTTTATGAGAGGCTGAAATTAGAATAACAATAGCTCACCATATAAAGCTCGCCCGCCTCCTTCGCCACTCGCGCCTCCTCCCTTACCTCTCCCCAAACCCGTAAGCGCCATAGATTTCTCCCGCATGATGCGCGCGAGCAGCCGCGCTTCCACGCAGGGCGACAGAGCGTGAACGGGCGAATCAAAGTCCCAGTGGGGATAATCCGTGGCGAAGAGAAGGATTTTCTCCGCGCGCACCATGTCGAATATCTGGAGCAGATGCGCGTCCTCCTCGGGTTCCTCAATGGGCTGGATCGGCACCCGAAAGTGCGCGAAGAAATATTTGCTCGGCAGCTTCTTGAGTCAGAGCACCTCCGGGCGCATTCCCCGATAGTTCTTGCCGAGCCGCCACAGCAGCTCCGAAATCCAGGAGGGGCCGCTCTTGATGAGCGCGATTCTCAGCTTCCGAAGCAGCTCGAACACGCCCTCGCAGATGCAGCTGACGGCGTGTATCATGAAACACTGCTCATGGCCGTGTGCCATTCTATGTAGTCCGAAGCCGTGGGCGTCGGGGCGTTTCCCGCGCCCGTGCCGCCAAAGTGAATTCCGATCGGAAGCCTCTGCTCCTCGACGGCGGCGTATATCGGGTGATACCTCCCTTGCCATACGGGGTGTGCGAACCCACCGGAAAGAGAACCTGCGCCATGTTCGCCCGTTCGCCGACGCGCTCGATCTCCTCCACGATGTGCCGGGGGTTCTGGTGCGATGCCCCGTGATGGCGCCCCGCAGTTGCTCGTCTTTCTCCAGCCAGTGTGCGATCTTCCAGTCGTTGCGGGCGGGTGCCAGAGCCGCACCAAACTTGGGAATGCCCATGAAGGAGACGTTGTAGTAGACCCTGTTCAGAATGGCGTGGCTCACTCCGTAAGGGTTCAGGACCTGCTCTAGGAGCATGGCGAGGCTAGAGCCGACGAGTCCGCCCTCGGCGGGTATGGCGTCCTGCGGTGCATGTCGCCCCCCGTTTTGGAGTAGGGGGCGTTGGGCAACCTAGCGTAGTCGGTCTCCTCTACGTAGTTACTCGGCCGGTAGATAGGGCAAGGAGGCGTCCATGGACGGAGGCGCGTGATGAAAGTCGGCTTCGTGTCCGTTTTTTCTTCCTCCCGCATGTAAGCCCTCGCGTCTCCTCGTTGGGGAAACGGGGCTTGTCTGGCGATTATGCGAGCAAAAGACGAATCGATCCGCCCAGGGCGATGCCCAGCACGCAGAGGTTGAACGCACGCCCGCTGAGCCTGTCCTGAACCCAGGCGCCGGCCTTAAGTCCCAGCCACAGGGCGGGGAGGCCGATGACGCTCGCCCAGAGGGTGTCCGCCGTGACGACGGAAACCTGCCAATAGGCGATGACCTTGATGGGATTCATCACGGCGTAGAGGCTCCATATCGTGCTGATCATGGCGCGTTTTTCCAGTTTCTGGCTGATGAGGATGGGGGTGAGGAAGATCGCCCCGCTGTTGGCGAGTGCGGAGCACAGCCCGCTCATAAGACCGAAGCCCGCACCCTGCCAGATGGGCAGGGGAGGGATGTCAAAGGGCCGGCCCCTGAGCTCGATGCCCGTGTGATACAGGGCGAGAGAGAAGCAGATGACGCCGATGACGGCTTTCAACCCCGCCCCCGGAAGCCAGGTGAGGAGCCAAACGCCGCAGAGGATTCCGAAGACGATTCCGGGGGCGAGAATGAGCACGTAGCGCGTGCTCCACTTCCCCCAGAGATCGAATGCCGCCCCTAGCCCCGCCCAGCAGCTGAGGAGCGCGATGAGGCCCAGGGAGAAAGTGGGCGAGAAGGCGAATATGAGGAAGGGGGTGATGGCGAGGCCCACGCCCGCTCCGAACGTGCGCACCAGAAAGCCGTTGCAAAAGGCCGCAGCAAGGACGAAAGCCCACGCGAGCGTGGAGAAATCGGGCATGGGTCAATTCGACTCGAGAAGCAGGCGCAAGGCTGCAGCGATGGAGAGGAGCAGAAAGATGCGCGTGAAGCCTTTTTGTGGAATGCGCTCAAGCGTCCGCTTGCCGCACCAGCTTCCAGCCCACGCCAGGGGAAAGGCGAGGAAGCCGACCACGAGCATCTGCGTTTTCACGACGCCCCCAAACCACAGCGAGGCGACCTTGAGGGGGTTCACCCAGAACCACGTGCCGAGAATGCTTGCCACCACCGCCGTTTTGGAAAGCCCCTGACTGATGAAGAACAGGCTCAAAACGAGTCCGCCCGAATGAAACATAGCGCTTATGATTCCGCCTCCCACGCCGATTCCCACCCCCGCCGCGGCGCTGATGGGCGGCGGCTGCATCTCTCCGCGTGCCTCCCGCCAGACGAGCAGAGCGGCGAAGCAGACGCACGCGACCCCGATTCCCTTGCGCAGCCAGTAATCCGGCAGGCGCACGAGCGCGTAGACGCCGATGATGATTCCCACGTAGAAACCGGGCACCAGAAAGCGCAGGAAGCGGGCCTCCCATTGCTTCCAGAACATCGGCAGGGCGAACAGGTCGGTCACCCACATGACGACGGCCACGATTCCGATGATGAAGCGCGTGGGCCAGAACATGATCAGGACTGGAACGAGAAAGACGCCGATTCCGGAGCTGAAAGTGGTTTTGAGAAAACCGACGAAAAAGGCGGCGATCCCGACGGCGAACAGCTGATGATTCGCGTATTCCAAAACGTCCCCTGCTTGCCTGTAATGGAACGGGAGACAAGCCTAGCGATTCAAGGGCGGCGGAACAAGCACTCGCGCGGGTTCGCGGCAAAAACCGGATTCGCTCTTTCGGGGAGTTCGATTATACGTTTTGACGAACCACTGCTCGTTCTCCCTCATTTTGGAGGCTTCGGGAGAGGAGGATTTGTGGAAAAAGCATTTCCACTTAGGGAGGAGCATCCCCGATTCCGCTCTCTGCGCGCCGCGCGTGGTCGTTAAACGGAATGGAGAGGGAGCGCGGCGAAATGCGCCTAAAACGTGACGATCCCCCCTTTGACGCCGAGGAGTTTGGATATCAGGCCGTGAAAGTAATAGACGTCCAGAAGCGTCAGGGCGATGAGAAGCGCTACGAATATGAGTATGAGGCCGGCGACGAAGCAAGGGAGCTGGGCGATGGCGTGAAATACCCCTCCTGCTTTCCCCGCCCGGAGAGGATAGCCGCAGTGTGGACAGGAGACGGCCTTCGTGCTCAGGGTGCCCTTGCATTCGGGACAATCGAGGAGGGCCATTTCACAGCGCCTCCTTGATGGCGTAGAGAAACGCCGGCGTCTCGATGGAGGAGACGTCGATGCGCGCCGGGTCCGCGCCTAGATATACTTTCTTGATGGCGGCGCGAACGATTTTGGCCGAGCGGGTCTTGGGCAGTGCGCGGACGAACTTGACTTTCTCGGGCCGTAAACTTTTTCCGAGATATTTTACGGTTTCTTCTTTCAGGGTTTCCCTCAGCGCGTCCGTCGGTTCGTGGTTCTCGGCGAGCACCACGAAACAGCACAGACCCTCCCCCTTGATGGGGTGCGGCGCGCCGATGACGGCGGCCTCCACGACGGCTGGATGGGCGATGAGAGCCGCCTCCACCTCGGCGGGCCCCACGCGCTTGCCCGCGACGTTGATGGTGTCGTCCGAGCGGCCATAGAGATACCATTGGCCATCCGCATCCGCTCGTGCCCAGTCGCCGTGATACCAGACGTCAGGCCACCGGGAGAAATACGTCTCCATGTAGCGTGCGTCGTCTTTCAGAAAACTTTTCGTCATCGAGGGGGTCGGCTGCTTACACACGAGATGGCCGATCTCACCGCGCACGGATTCTCCCGCCTCGTTGAACACGTCCGTGTCCGCCCCAAGGGCGGGGCCGCCCAGAGAGCAGGGCGTAAGTGGAACGATGGGGTAGGGCTGAAGCAGGCAGCCGCAAAGCTCGGTGCCGCCCGAGATGTTCATGATGGGACACCGCCCCCCTCCCACCTTCTCGAAGAACCACATGTAGGATTCCCGATCCCAAGGCTCGCCGGTCGAACCCAGTATTCGCAATTTCGATAGGTCGTGTTTTTCCACCCATTCGTCGCCCTGGCTGATCAACAGCCGAATCGCAGTGGGCGAGACGCCGAAGGTCGTCACCCCGTGATCGCTCAGGAGCTTCCAGAGACGGTCGGTCTCCGGCCAGTTAGGCGCCCCCTCGTAGATGAGGTAGGCGCCGCCCCCGAACTGGACCCCTATCATCTCCCAGGGGCCCATCATCCAGCCGATGTCCGTCACCCAGAAGAAGACGTCCGCATCCCTTAAGTCGAGACAATATCGAATCTCTTTCGCCACGTTGAGCATACAGCCTGCGTGGGTGTGCACCGTGCCCTTGGGTTTTCCCGTCGTGCCCGAGGTGTAGATGATAAGAGAATGGGCCTCGGCGGGCAGGCGCTCGGTTGCTGCGGCGTCTGACTGCCCCCGGACGAAATCCTTCCACGAGACGTCTCGCCCCTCCCGCATGGGGACGCGCGTTCCGGTTCTTCTGAAAACCACCACTTTTTCGACCCCCGTCCCGACATCGAGCGCCGCATCCAGCAGGGATTTTACGCCGACCTCCTTGCCTCGGCGCAGGCCTGCGTTCGACGTGAATACGAGTCGCGCCTCGGCGTGGGCGAGACGCTCGGCGACGGCCTCGGGGCCGAAGCCGGAGAAGATGGGAATCGCGACGACCCCGATTTTCAGGCAGGCGAACATGGCGAAGACAGTCTCGGGAATCATGGGCATGAAGATGCCTGCGCTCTCTCCTGGACGCATTCCCATTCCGCGCATGGCGTTCGCCAGCCGGCAGACGTGGGTGTTCATCTGCGCGTAGGTGAAGCGGCGGACCTCGCCGCCGTCGCCCTCCCAGACGAGGGCCGTTCTGTCGCGCGCCGGAGTCGCGAGATGCCTATCGATGCAGTTGTGGACGATGTTGATCTCACCGCCTAGAAACCACTTCGTCCAGGGGAGGCCGCCCGATTGGTCGACGATTTTCTCATACGGCTTGAACCAAGAGACGCCCATGTCCTTTTCCAGCGTCTCCCAGAAGCGGCCGACGTCCTCTCTGGAGAAGGCAAGGAGCGTCTCGTAGTCGGCGAGGTCGTTTTTGCGCATGAAGCGCGCGACGTTCGAGTTCTCGATAAAATCCTTGCTCGGCCGCCAGATGATGTCGTTCGCGCTCACGGCTTCTCCTCCTCGCGCGGTCGTTACGCCATCCGGCTCTCATACGCTAGACGCATGAGTTCCTTGAGAGCATCGGCGCGGTTCTCGATTTCGTCCCCACTTTCCCAGGGTGGGATGATTTCTCAGGGGGATTCTTTGAGGTTTTTGGTAGTTCTCCAAGTCCATCTTCTTTCCGTGCCTGCGGGCGGTGCTAGATCGCTTCCCGAATGGCGTCGAGATGCGCGGGGTTCTCAAGGGAGTTCATATCCATGTGGTCTACCGGCTCGCCCAGATAGACCTTCTTGATCGCGCTGCGCACGATTTTCGCTGAGCGCGTCTTGGGCAACGCCCGAACGAACCGGACCGCATCGGGCCTCAAACTCTTGCCCAGATATTCCACCGCTTGATCTTTGAGCTCCTCGCGCAGTGCGTCGCTCGGCGCGTAGGAATCCAGCATGACGACGAAGCACGTGAGGCCCTCCCCCTTCACCGGATGCGGCGTTCCGACCACCGCCGCCTCGATGACGCCCGGGTGCTTGATGAGTTCGGATTCGATCTCGTTCGGTCCCACGCGCTTTCCCGACACCTTGATGGTGTCGTCCGAGCGGCCGTAGAGATACCAGAGTCCCTTCTCGTCCACCTTGGCCCAGTCGCCGTGATACCAGACGCCCTCCCAGCGCGAGAAATAGGTTTCGACGTAGCGCTCCGGCTCCTTCCAGAAGCCGTTGGTGAGCGAGGGGATGGGTTGTTTGAGCACGAGGTGGCCCACCTCGCCGCGAATCGGCTTCGCGTCCTCGCCGAACACGTCCGTGTCCGTGCCCATGGCCGGCGCCCCCAGCGTGCAAGGGGCGAGCGCCATGACGGGAAGGGGCTGGAGGAGGCAGGCGCCGATCTCCGTGCCGCCCGATATGTTCATGATTGGACAGCGCGAGCCGCCCACTTTCTCGAAAAACCACATGTAGGACTCCGTGTCCCAAGGCTCGCCCGTAGAGCCGAGAACGCGCAGGGAGGAGAGGTCGTGCTTCTCCACCCACGCATCGCCTGCGCTGATCAGAACGCGCACCGCGGTGGGCGAAAGGCCAAGATGGCTGATTCCGTGTCGGGCGACGATTTGCCAGAGGCGATCGGGCGCGGGGTGGTTCGGCACGCTCTCATACAGGAGGCAGGAATGCCCGCTGAAGTGTGCGCCCACCAGTTCATAGGGCGCCATGACCCAGCCGAAGTCCGTGACCCAGAAAACCGTGTCTCCATCGCGCATGTCGAGACAGTATTTGAGCTCTCGTCCGGGGCCGCTCATCAGGCCGGCGTGGGTATAGACGGCGCCCTTGGGCTTTCCGGTGGTGCCGGAAGTGTACATGATCATAGAGACGGCGTCTGCGGGGAGCCGCTCGGTCTTCGCCTCAGCGGGTTGGCCCTTCACGAAGGCGTCCCAGGTGACGTCGCGCCCCGCCTGCATGGGAACGTCCTCGCCCGAGCGCTGGACGACGACGACCCTTTCCACCATCACGCCCTGCTCCAGCGCGGCGTCCGCCGTGCCTTTGAGGGGAATATGCTTGCCCCGGCGAACGGCACCGTCGGCCGTGAACAGAATGCGCGCCTCCGCGTGAATCAACCGCTCGGCCAGTCCTTCAGGACCGAAGCCGGAGAAAACGGGCAACACCGCCACCCCCGTCTTAAAGCACGCGTACATGACGATGGCGGCCTCGGGCACCATGGGGAGGAACACGCCCGCCACGTCCCCTGGCTTGAGTCCCATATCACGCATGGCGTTTGCCAGTCGGGAGACTTCCGCCGAGAGTTCGGCGTAGGTGAATTCTCGCGTCTCTCCCGTATCGCTCTCCCAGAGGAGCGCGGTCTGATTCCTTCGCGCACTCGCGGCGTGACGATCGATGCAGTTCAGTACAATGTTCGTCTCCCCGCCCACGAACCACTTCGCCCAGGGAAAGCCGCCGCTCAGGTCCAGCAACTCGTCATAGGGCCTGTACCACGCAAGCTCCATGTCTTCGAGCACGACTTCCCAGAAGCGGCGGATGTCCTCAACCGACCATTTCAGAAACTCTCGGTGATCGGCGATGTCGAGTTTTTTCATCAGCTTGGCCACGTGGCTGTTCGTCAGAAAATCTTCGTTGGGTCGCCATATGACGTCCGAGGTGTTCACCTGGATTTCCTCTCCGTTATTTTCTGGCGTGATCCTGAATCCATACTTTGACGCGTGGGAACACGTACTCGTCCACCTCGCCCCACGCCCCACCGTCCACTTTGGCGGGCGGATCGTGCGCGCCCGCTTCGAGCTCCTCCATATTTTGCGCCAGCTCGCCGATGATGGAAGGATCCGGATAGGGGTCGGTATGTCCCGACGTTATCCACCGCACCTCTTTCTCCCGGGCGAGTTTTTCCATTTTCCTGAGCGAGGGGGCGTAGTCGGAGAGCACCGCCGTGGGTACTTGCAGGAACAGGTATTCCTCGCACCGAATCAAATCGCCCGAGACGAGAATTTTCTCCCGCTCGTCGTAGAGCGAGATGCTGCATGGAGAGTGCCCGGGCGTGTCGTAGACGTAGAACTTTCTCTCGCCGAGGTCGAAGCTGTCGCTTTCCTGAAGCGTCCAGCCAAACGTGGCGGGTTTGATGGCGTAGGTGTCCTCGTCGAACCAGTTGGGGAAAGCTTTGCCATTGCTCTTCCACGTGTTCACGAAAGCCTTCTCCAGCCGGGAGAAATCGTTTGCGAGTAGGTTTTTGCCGGCGGGGTGAACGCCGACTTCATCCCATTGCGCCGCCGCCCCAAGGTGGTCCCAGTGGGTGTGGGTGAGAATGAAGTCGATGGGCTTGTCCGTGATGCTCTCGTAGAGTTTTCGCAAGTTTCCGACCCCGATTCCGCCGTCGATGGCGACCGCTTTTTCATCTCCGACCAAAAGGAGCATGTTGAATCGGCCGCCTTCGGTGATTTGGTAGCTGTTCGGGGCGAATTCGTTGACGGAGTACCAGTCTTGGGTTTCCATGGAGTCGCCTTTCTCGTTGAGGGATGAACCATTCACAGGTACATGGCAACAAAGAGACTATCCTCATCCTTATGGGTCTCGCCGTCCCGGGTTGAGGATTCCAATCTAGCCCCATTGCCCCGCGCGAATCAAGCGCGAGGCGCGTTTTCGAGCGACGTTCGAGCTTTTGTTTCACGCGTTTTCCCGCAGATCTTTTGAATCGGGGGCATTCTGGTACGCTCGCGCCGAAGTGGGGCGTGATTTGCGCCTTCGCTGTGTGGGGTTTTCTATTAGGTAAGGAGAATACAAGTGGTTTGTGCGAATGGCGTTTTCTGTGGGACTCTCGCTTTGTCATGTATGTGGGCGCGGGAGAGGGGAAACCGAGAAAGGGGACCCAGGTGGGGTTTCGCTACGAACACGTCCGCTTCTTGACGCGCGATGTCCGCGCCACGAAGGAGGATTTGAGGGATGCGCCCTGGGCGGTTTTCAGGCCTGGAGGAGAGGGGGACCCCCGCTCGTTCGGGGATGTAGCTTGAGAAACCGTCCCGCCGCGCATCCGCCCTCTGCCGATACGGGCATGACGCTTGAACTCGTTCTTGGTTCGCTGTTTCTCACGCTGGTGTGGGGGATGGCCCAGCCCATCATCAAGGGTGCCTACGCGGGTCTCACGCCCTTCGCCCTCATCTGGATGCGTTGCGGGGCGGGCATCCTCACTCTGACGCTCTATCGGCTCCTCACCCGTTCTCCCAACCGGGTGACCCATCCGGACGCCTGGAAGGAGAAGGGACACCGAATTCTAAGCGGCCTTTTGCATAACGTCTATATTCTATTCTTGTATCAGGGAATGTTCGGAACCACCGCCGCGCGCGCCTCGGTTCTGCTTTACACCCAGCCGATTTGGGTCATGCTGTTCAGTGCCCTGATGCTCGCGGGCGAGCGGATTACCCCCGTGCGGGCGCTCGGCTTCGCCGTGGCGATGGGCGGAACCATCACGGTGTTCTCAAATCGCCTTGGGCCGGGCAGCGCGCCTTGGGCGGACGCCTACGTCCTCCTCGCCGCCGTTCTCTGGGCGGTGCAGACGATGCACTACCGCCGATATCTCTCGAATTCGGATTTCGTGTCGATCGCCAGATGGGCCATGTTCATCGGGGCGCCGATGTATTTTCTTCTCTCCTATACGGAGCATCGCTTCGGAATCGCTTTTTTCGGAGGGGCGCAGATTTTGGCGGTCGTCTATATGGGCGTGCTGTCCAGCGCGCTCCTGCTGGCCTACTGGGGTTATTTGCTGCTCAAGTACTCACCCGCCAGAATGTCGGTGTTCTTGTTTCTGAACCCCATCGTCGGCGTGCTAGGCAGCGCCTTCTATCTCGACGAACGACTGAGCTGGCGTCTGGCTGCGGGTGCCGCTCTGACGGCGGTCGGCGTCTGGCTGGTGACGGGAGAGGGAAGAGCGGCGCAGACGGGATAAGCGCCCCGCCTGTTTCCATGGAGTCATGGGGCGGCGGGTACATAAACCATTCCCTCCATCAGGCGTCTCGCCGTGCGATGGACGATCACCTTTTCCGCTTTGTATCCTTCGGGTGTGCTGAAAACGTCCGCGCCTACCGTCTGGACGCCCGAAGGATGCCCGAGGCGGATGGCGCGGTCGGATCGTCCGACGGCCTCGTGAACCAGAGTGCCGGGAATCTGCGCGGCGACTGCCAGGCACATCGCGCCCGTGAGGGCGTAAGCGCGGTGGGTTTTGCCCATTGAGACGACGCTGCTCACGACGTCGCACGCATCCGGCGCGATGACGTCGCCTTTTAGGTTCACGTATTCTATCGCCGGTGCGACGAGGGCGATTTTCGGCGCTGCCTGCCCGCTCTCGGACGCCTCTCTCCTGTTTCGCGCCAGCCCCATGTGCACGGCCGCCTCCGCGCGAATCTGCTCAAGGTTCACCATCAGCTCGACTTGGCTGTCGATGCGTCCCGGGGCTTCTCCGCCGGACAGTCCTACGTCCTGCGCGCGGAGGAACACCATCGGGTTGGTCGCGTCCACCATGCTCACCTCAATGCTTCCCACGCCCTCGATCTGAAAAACGTCCACGACGTTGGCGGAGGGCAGGAGCTTTCCTGTGGCGGCGCCTCCCGGGTCCAGGAATTCGAGGGTGATTCGCGCCCCGGTGCCGGAGACGCCGGGCAGTTCGTATGCGCCGTTCACGCGGGCCGCGCCGGCTTCCACCTCAAAACGGCACTGGTAGGTTTTCCCCGTGTTCGTGTTGTGAACGCGAACGGTGGCGACTCCGTTTTCAGGCGCGGCGACCAACCCCTCATCCACCGCGAAGGGGCCGACGGCACTTGATATGTTTCCGCAGGTGCCCGCATAGTCCACGATTTTTTCCCGAACTCCCACCTGAGCGAAAGTAAAATCGACGTCCGCATCCACGCGCGCAGAGGGCGTGACGATGGCGATTTTGCTCAAAGAGGACACTCCGCCCCCTAGGCCATCCAGCTGGCGGCCGTTTGGGTCGGGACTGCCGAGAGCCTTGAGGAATATGGCGTCTCGCGCGTAGCGTTCCCCTGGCAAATCCTTCTCGTGGAAAAAGATGGCGCGGCTCGTACCCCCGCGCATGAATACGGCCGGATATTTTGCTTGCCTCATCTTATGCGCCGACTTCCGTTTCGCTCTGTGGTGCGCACACCCCTTCGATTCGGGCCAGAGCGAGCGCGCCGCCCGCCAGGAGGGTGCTCCGCTCGCGCGCAGTCAGCGTGCACGCCACGCCAAAGGCGCGGCCCGCTTCCTGGTTTTCCACTTCGAGGACGCCGGCGATGAGCGAATCCCTGAGGTGGGAGATCGAGAGTTTCTGTCCCGGGGCGGTTTGCTCGTAGTCGGCTTCGTTCAGAAACAGGAGGGGCAGGACGCCCCAGTTGATAAGATTCGCCCGGTGGATTCTGGCGAAACTCTTGGCGATGACCGCGCGAACTCCCAGCATCATTGGGCAGATCGCCGCCTGCTCCCGGGCGGAGCCTTGTCCGTATGTTTTCCCCCCGACGATGATTCCGCCGCCCGCTTTCCGCGCTCGGGAGACGAACGTTGAATCGACGCGCCTGAATACGTAATCGGACAGCGCGGGCATGTTCGTGCGATAGGTGATGGCCTCCACCCCTGCGGGAATGATGTGGTCGGTCGAGACGTTGTCGCCGAGTTTGATGAGAACTTCCCCCTTGCAGGAGTCCCCCCAAGGCGACCCTACCGGAACGGGGCCGATGTTCGGCCCTCGCGGAATTTCCACGGACGCCGAATCGTCCGACGGGGGAACGATGCCCGTCCTGTCGCTCTTCAGACGGTGGGGAAGGAGGATTTCGGGAGGTTTCCCTTCTTTTCGCGGGTCTCTTATCTCTCCGTGAAGGGCGGCGACGGCGGCCACTTCGGGACTCGCGAGATATACCGAATCCTCATCCGCTCCCGAACGCCCCTTGAAGTTGCGGTTGAAGGTGCGCAGGGAGTTCATGCCCGAGGCCGGAATGTGTGCGTAGCCGGGACATGCGCCGCAAGTCGCTTCGGAGACGCATACGCCGGCGGCGAGGAGGTCGGCCAGGTGCCCCTCTCTGGCGAGTTCCTCGAACGCCTGGCGGCTGCCCGGAAAAACGATGGCGTCCACGAGGTGGGCCACTTTCCGGCCCCTGAGCGTCTGGGCGAACGAAGCGACGTCGGTGAATGAGCCGTTCGTGCAGCTGCCGATGATGACTTGGTGAACCGGCGTGCCGACGGCTTCCGATACGGGAACCACGTTGTCCGGATCGGAGGGCAGGGCGACGAGAGGCTCTATCTCGCTCAGGTTCAGCGTCATTTTCTCGTCATAGGCGGCGTCCCTGTCCGCTTCCTGGGCGGACCAATCCCAGGGGCGGTTGATGCGCTCGTAAAACAATCGGGTCTGCGCGTCGCTGGGGAACACGCTCCCCGTCAGTCCCAGCTCGGTCCCCATGCTGGCGATAGTGAAGCGCTCCGGCACCGAGAGTGTGAGGACGCCGGGTCCGGCGTATTCAAAGAATTTGCCAATTCCCCCCTGAACGCCCAGCCGGCGCAGAAGCTCCAGGGCGACGTCTTTCGCCGTGGCACAGGGGCCCAGTTTTCCGCTCAGATTCATCTCCACGACGAGAGGGCGGGGGAGAATGGCGGCGCCCGTCGCCATGGCGACTGCCACGTCCACCCCGCCGGCGCCGATGGCGAGCATCCCCACGGCTCCCGCCTGGGGCGTATGGGAATCGGTCCCCATGAGACTTGTCCCGGGAAGGGAGAATTCCTCAAGGTGCACGTTGTGGCAGACGCCGTTTCCAGGTTTTGAGAAATGGATGCCGTATTTTTGACAAAATCCGAGCATGAAGCGGTGGGCGTCCGTGTGCAGGTGGTGTGCCTGAATAGTTTGGTGGTCGCCATACATGACGGCGGTTTTTTGTTTTACCCTTTCAAAGCCCATAGCCTCGAACTGGAGCAGTGCCATGGGACCCGAGGCGTCCTGAAGGAGGATCTGATCGATTTTGATCTTGACCTCCTCGCCGGGAGTTCTGGAGGCGCCTGAGAGGAGGTGCGCGTCGAGGAGTTTTTGCGTGAGGCTGCGCGCATCTGGATCAACCACGGCTTCTGAGTGCCTTGTAAGCCCGCTTGGCGGGGCCGACGTAGCGCGCCCGGGGGCGGATGAGACGATTATCGGCCTGCTGCTCCAGGATGTTGGCCGTCCAGCCGGCGACCCTTGACATGGCGATGATGGGAACGAACAGCTCCATGGGGATTCCCAGGCCTTGCCACAGGGGAGCGGAGTAGAAGTCCACGTTCGGAATGACGCCTTTTCTGCTTCGAACCGCGCGATCGAGTGCCCGCGCCATGTCGAACCATTTGCTCTCCCGCCCGGGACGGTGGGATATCTCATCTGCCAGTTCGATGAGGACGTCTGCGCGGGGGTCCCCGTTCCTGGCGTACACCCGGTGGCCGAACCCCATGAGCAGCCTTTTTTGCGCGCCTCCTCGACGAAGGGTTCCACGGCCTCTATCGATCCGATTTCCTTCAAGGTTTCCATGACCGCCAGTCCGGCACCCCCGTGCAGCGGGCCTTTCAGGGCGCTGACGCCCGCCGTGACGGCGGAATAGATGTCTGACATCGTGGAGGTGACGACCCGCGTTGCGAAGGTCGAGGCGTTGATCTCGTGCTCCGCGTACAGGACGAGCGTGGCGTCGAGCGCGCGGGCGTCAGCTTTGTCGGGAGTCTCTCCGGTGATCATGTATAGAAAGTTCGCCGCATGTCCGAGTCCCTTGCGCGGGGTGAGGGGCTTGAGGCCGGCCGCCAGTCGATGCTGGGCGGCGATGATGGTGGGAATTTTCGCCACCAGCCGGATTGCTTTTCTGGCGTTCGCCTCGGGTGCGGCGTCCTCCGCCTCGGGGTCGAAAAGTCCCATGACGCCGACGCCCCCCCTGAGTGCCGCCGTTCTTTGCCCTCTGGAGGGGATCTGCTTCAGGGTGCGCAGCATCTCGGGCGAGAGCTTTCGCTCGGCCTTAAGGTTTTGGTCAAACGCTTTCAGGCGCTCGCGTGTGGGCAATTCCCCGCGCCATAGGAGATAGACGATTTCCTCGAAAGTCGCCCTTTGGCGCACCATCTCCGGCACGTCATACCCGCAATAGGCCAAAACGCCGTTCACGCCGTCGAGATCGCATATGCGCGTGTCGGTCGCTATGACGCCCTCAAGTCCCCGGATGGGCGCGTCTTCCATGTCGGCGTCCCTCCCGGAGCACTACTCAGGCGTATATCTCAGGGTTGGCGAGCGACGTGACTCTCTCGCCCTCCACCGCTCTTTTGATGTTATCACACAAAAGTTGATAGCTGGCGCGCTGAACACTCTCGGTCTGAGCGGCATTGTGCGGGGATATGACGACGTTGGAAAACCGGTGCAGGGGGTGTGTCTTGGGCAAGGGTTCAGGATCGGTGACGTCGAGTCCCGCGCCAGCGATTCTCCCCTCTCTGATGGCCACCAAGAGCGCGTCCGTGTCCACGTGGGGTCCGCGCGAGACGTTAATGAGAAACGCCGTTTTCTTCATGGTTTCAAGTTCTCGCTCGCCTATAATACCCTTGTTCTCGGGCGTCAGGGGCAGGGTGAGCGCCACGAAGTCCGCGCGCGGCAATAGTTCCTCAAGAGTCTCTGCCTCCTCCACCTCGAAGCCCTGCGGACGGAATTTCCTCCTCGTGCGCGTATAGGCGAGTATCTCCATCTCGAAACCGGCGGCGCGCCTGGCGAGCGCCTGCCCTATGTTGCCGAGACCCACGATGCCAAGCGTCGCCCCTTGCAGCTGAACGTGAAGCTTGCGCTCTCCGATCGACCAAAGCCAGGGTCTGCGCGCCATCATAAGCATCAGCGCCATCGCGTGCTCCGCCACAGGGACGCACCGCATCGATCCGGGAGCGTTGGCGACGGGAATGCCGTGCTCCGTGGCAGCGCGCACGTCGATATTGTCGACGCCCGTCCCCACTTTTCCGACGACCTTGATGTTAGGCCCCGATTCCATCAACCCTCTCGTGATGGGGGCGAATCCGGTGACGAGCGCGCAGGCGCTTTTCGCCTCCTCACGCAAAGCGTCAGGGTGAAAAGACGCAGGGACGATGAACGTATAGCCCTCGTGCAGGTATTCTTCCATGAACGCTTTTCGGGCCGGCTGCGTTCTGGTGCGCTCATCTACGCTGAGGACGCGATGCTGCATTTTTTCCTCCTCCGTGTTCATCTATTGCGCCCGCCATGCTCGAGACGCCGGGCCGCCATGCGGGAGGCGGGTCTGCACCTTCGCGCGCATATCCATCCCGCTCCAGCCGGTCCCGATACCACTCCTCGTTTACCCGGTTGGTGTCCGCGTCCATTCGGGCCATGTCGCAGAAAATCTCGATGCCGTTTCCGCAAGGATCGTGAAAGTAGAAGGCGCGGTTCTCACCCAGGGTTCCGTCTCCCTCCGGGTGCGTCGGGCTGTGGACGAGAGGACCCGCGGCGATGTCGATCCCTTTCGAGCGAATGTGCCGCACCCAGGCTTCGAACTCCTCTCGGGAGCCTACCTCGAAGGCGAGGTGGTGAAGGCCGACTTCGGGTTTTCTCATGTCGCCTTCCTTGGGCGACAGGCCGGCGTCCGGATGGTATCCGATGAGGGAGATTTCGTGATGTCCCTCTGCGCAGCGCATGAAGCATATTCCCCAGGGGTTATGGGGGTTGTCCCCTGGGGCGTAGCGATCGGAGATTCTCAGGCCCATGACGTCGCGGTAGAAATGTGTGGCTTCGTCCAGATCGTGCACCTTGAGGCCAACGTGCTGAATGCGCTTCAGGGGAGGGGGGGCGTCGCTCATCGTGTCTCTCCTTCTGGGGATGCGCGTGGACTAGGCGGTTTGCGGCGTCTCGTCCGCTCGGGTTCTTTGCATGATGAACGCCGCTGCGATGGTGAGAACGCCTACGGCGTATGCGTAATACCGTAAATCTCCCTTTATCGGGGTGATGAACGCCACGAAATTCCCCACGGGAAGGAGCAGACAAACGGAGCTGACGAACATCAAGATGCGCTCCGCTCGGTTGGCGTGCCGCGTCATGAAGTTCTCCATCCATCCGGCCCACCCGACGATGCCGATGAGACAGGCGGCGAAGGTGATGCTTACCTCCATGGCCGTGCCGCTGAGGAGGAGAGGGGTATAAACGAACAGGAATGGCATGATGAAGAGCCAGGAGGCGAGCTTGAGAGCCTGAAAGCCGGTCTGGACCGGGTCGGATACGGCGATGGCGCTCGCCGCGTAGGCGGCCAGGGCGACCGGAGGGGTCACCGCGCTCACGACGGCTACCCAATAGCAGATGAGGTGGGCGTGCACCGTGGGGATTCCCAGATTGGTGAGCGCGATGACGCCAAAGATGACCAGCACCACATAGCTCGCCGTGATGGGCAGGCCCATGCCGACGATGTATCCAGCGATGATCACCCAGATGATGGTGAGCGGCAAAAGCCCGAAGCTGAAGTCGGTCAGCAGGATGGAGATGCGTCCCGAGAGGTCGCTTTGCGTCGCGCAGGAGAGGAGTATGCCCAGCACACAGGCGATGCAGCCGATGACGAGCGTATTTCTGGCGCCGGCCTCAAGCGAGACCCACGTGATCCTGATGATTTCGAGAAGGAGGTCGCGAAGCCGCGTGTAGAGAATCGGGCCCGTCTCATGCTCAGGGTTTGCTGCGGAATCGCTTTTGGAGGCGGCGATGAGAATTTCCCCGAGTTTCAGAATGATGAATCCCGCTATTGTCCAGAACAGGGCGTCTCCCCAGTTCATTCCGCGCAGCGTGTCCGCGAACCAGGAGAACGGAGCGCCCACCTTCAGCCCGAAGTAATAAGAGAAAACGCCGAAGAGGATCGAGATGCACAAGAAGGGACGGGCTGTCTTGTGCGCCGTCGGTATCTTGAGCGCCGCGAGCAACTCGCAGGACTTGAGCATGATGATGATGCAGATGGTCTTGAAGGCCGCCAGAAAAGCGGAATCCCCGATCACGAGATAATACACCATCACGGGAATGGGCAGCAGGAAATGAAGACGCGGAACGATCCGGTTCCAGGCGGGAAGTTCCGACACGGGAACGCCGTGAAGCCCCCGCCGCACCGCGCGGATATACACCATGTAGCCCACAGACAAATAATAGAGAATGGCGGGAAGAGTCGCTATTTTCACGATCTCGAAATAGGGCGTTTCGGTGAGCTGTGCGACGAGGAAGGCGGCGCCCGCCATGATGGGAGGCATGTACGCGCCCCCCGTGGAGGCGGCCGCCTCGACCGCGCCGGCGAACTCGGAGCGGTAGCCCACCCGCTTCATGAGCGGAATGGTGAACGTTCCCGTCGTCACCACGTTGGCGACGCCGCTGCCGGATATCATGCCAAACAGACCGCTCGACATGACGGCCGTCAGGCCGGGGCCGCCCGTTTTCTGTCCCGTCAGTCGATAGGTGGCGTCGATGAGGAATTCGCCGAGCCCCGTTTTTTCCAGAAAGGCGCCGAGGACGACGAATATGACGATGTAGGTGGCGAAAACCTCGACGATGAGACCGGTGATGCCGTCGGCCTCCAGCATCAGGAACTCGGCCACGCGGTCGAGTCCGAAGCCATCGTGAAAAAGGAGTCCCGGAGACATCTGGGCGATGGGTTGGAAGGTATAGATGAGGAACATAAAGCCGATGAGCGGAATGACAGGGCCGATGACGCGCCTGGCGATGTCGAAGCTCACCGCCGTCAGAAGCGCGGTGTATATCACCACCGAGGTGGGCACGGGGCCGCCGATGCGCGTGGTGAGCTCGATGTTGAACATGTTCCACCAGACGATGGGGGCGACGGCCGATACGATGAACAGCCAGTCGGAGAGTGACGGAATCTCCGATATCCTCCGTCTGGTGGCTTCGTATCGATACAAAAATGCGCCGAACAGCCCGCCGCCGAGGGCGAGCAGATAGGTTCCTGCCCCCAGAAATTCGCTCCAAAGCCCGTCTCGATGGAATACGCCCCAGTAGAACCACAGGATTAATGACGCACACATGACGACGAGGGCGAGGAACGAAAAGAATTCATCCAGATAGGCGAATCCGTCTCGAATGGGTCTTTGCCTGCTTTTGTAGACGAGGATGCACAGGGCGGCGGTCGCCAGGATATAGACGCCCTTGAAGATTTCTGATCGCGGGGGGCCGAAGTAGGAGATATGGACGAAAAAGTAGGAAAACGCCACGGAGATGATGGAGACGATGACGTGCGGGAAGCCCCTGAGCGCGCGTGGTTTCACCATCTCGCTGGATATGAGGCCGACCTTGATCAATATGGGCAGGAGATTCCGAAACATGGCGTCCCTATCTTGCGTTGGGCGATTCCACAGTTGGTTTTCGGGAGAAAAAGCGCAAAGAACTATCGGGGAGGAGGAGCGCGCTGCGGGCTCTCCTCCTCCCCGGATGATTCCGTATCCGCCGGATTCTCCGGTCGGTGCCGAGGGCTAGTAGCCTTTCACGACCTCCTCGGGGACCGCCACGCCGCGCTCCTTCCAATAGCGCGCGGCGGCCGGATGCACCCAAATCTTGTGCACTTTCAGCGCGTTGAAGTTGCCGCTCAGGTCGCGCCAATACCGCGCCGTCTTGGTCAGCTGCTTGAGGTTGTCCGGATCCGCGATGACCTTCAGCATGTTGTAGATGGCGGCGTCGGACATCTGTTTGTGAGCGATCCACCACACGTCGTAGGCGATGGAGCGCGCGGGCGCGGTCATTCCCCGGACTTCCTCTTGGGGAGGAATGGTGACGGGCACGTAGAAGCGGTGGTTGGAGATCACCGCCTTTTGCTCCGCCTCGGTGAGGCCGATGTAGCGCACCGGCTTCTGAATGGAGAGCCGCGTGATCGCCGGAATGGTGAAAGGGGCACCGGCCGAGCAATATACGTCGATCTGGCGATCGCCCAGGGCGCGCCCAGAGGCGGCGAAGCCCAGATAGCGCGGCTCGATCTTGTCGAGAATGCCGACTGCGGCGAACATGTTTTTGCAGTTCACGTGGCTGCCGGTTCCCTGTTTGAGCAGGTTCACCCTCTTGCCCACCATGTCCTGATAGGACTTGATGGGGCTGTCCGCCAGAACGGCGATGATCTGGGACTGGGCGCGGACGTTGGCGACGATGCGGAAGTCCTTGCTGGCGCCGTCTTGCTTGAACAGGCCGGTGCCCGTCCATGATTGATGGACCTGGCCCACGTGTCCCCATGAGGTGCCGAACTCGCCGAGGCTCACGCGGCGGACGTTGGCGACCGAGCCGGCGGAGGGAGAATACTGAAAGTAGAATTTTCTTCCGACTTTTCTGTTGAGAAGCTGGGTTCCCGCGCTGATGGCGGGGTGCCATCCGCCGCCGGAGGGACCGCCGCCAAAACGATAGCGCTCGGCGGCGTCCGCCGCGCCCATCATGAGCGCCATGCACGCCGTCGTCGTCAGAAAGAATGCGAATCTTTTCATTGTCCACTCCTTTAGTAGTAGATGGTGAAAACCTGCGCGATGTGGTGATGAAGCCCCATCACCGGATGAACGCTTCATCTCTATCTCTCGTGGAGAGTTCCCTTGCGCGCAATATCCGTCCATTCTTCTGAAGCTCCCCGTCTCATGCGCGCCTAGGGGACGCCCGCCGTTTCATCAAGACTGCGATATGAATGCGTCTATTATCCCCTCTCTGAAATCCGTGTCAAGACCTGCACGCACGTCGGTACGGGACGGTAGCGAGAGGGCAGTTTTGGAAGGGAAAGGCGGGTTTTGAGGGCGAGAGCATTTTCTCTGAATGTGTGATAAGGGGATAGGGGACGCGGGAGATTCTTTCATCACCGGCGGGAGAAAATCGGCGCCATGGCGTCAACTACCTGGGGGGAGAGGAAAATGAAGGCGATATGCGTGCATGAATTCGGCGGTCCTGGGGTAATGGTGCTTGAGGAGGCGGAAGAGCGGACTCCGGCGGCGGGAGAAATTCTGGTGCGGGTGCGCGCGGCGGGAGTGAACCCTGTGGACACGACCTTTCGATCGGGTGCGCATCCATTGTCAAGAAACCTTGCTCTGCCCTGGACGCCCGGCATTGACGCGGCGGGCGAGGTGATGGCCGTCGGGGAGGGCGTGAGCGGATTCTCCCCTGGCGAGAGGGTTTTTGGCGCCGCGACGAGCGGGAGTTACGCAGAACAGGCGCTTCTCAACCCGTTGCGCACGGCGAAGCTTCCCGAGGGCGTATCCTATGAGGAGGGCGCTTCCTTTCCGGTCGTTTTATACACGGCCTATTACGCCCTGATATACAAGGCGCGCATCAGGGCGGGCGAGACGGTGCTCATCCACGCGGGGGCCGGCGGCGTGGGCTGCATGGCGATTCAAATCGCGAAGGCGGCCGGAGTTCGCGTCATCACGACGGTGAGCTCGGAGGAGAAGGCGGAATTTTGCCGAGGGTTTGGCGCCGACGTGATAGTGAATTACCGGGACGAGGATTTTGCGGAGCGTTGCCTGGCGGAGACCGAGGGGCGCGGGGTGGACGCCGTCGTCGAGATGGTGGCGACGGATAATTTCGACAAGGACTGCCGGGCGGTCAAAAAATATGGCTGCATCGTCGTGCTGGGCGCCGGGACCGGCAAGAACCCGGTGGGTTCGGTGAACTATCCCCCCTTCTATTCCAAGGATATCGACGTCCGGGGGATGAGCCTGTTCAATTCGGACCCCGTGTTTCCGTACATGGCGCGTCAGTTGGATCTCCTGCTCGCCGAGGGGAGAGTGCGCGCCGCCGTGGGGGAGACGATGCCGCTCGCTGAGGCCGCGCGCGCCCACGAGGCGCTGATGACGGGCGAGGTTTTCGGGAAAATCGTCTTGTCGGTTGACTAGACGAGGCGTCAAGCCCATCAAACGAGCCGGCGCGAATGGCGGCTTCGATTTGGTGCCCGGTGGGGGGCGTGCCCTTTGACGTGAAAATTTCGTAAGGAAATCATGCAGAAAATCATCTGGGTGATCAAGAAAATCCTGCTGGTTTTGGTCGCTTGGGTTTTGGTCGCGGGAACTGTTGGAGCGATGATCTTCGGCGAAGTTCGTTCTTGGCCCAACTTGATCAGCGTCGCTGTGCCGATTTTCAGTCGCGGTGGAGCGTGGAGACGGGTTGCGGCCGCCTGCGCCGGATTCGCAGCAGGAAACCTGACCGTCCTGGCTTTTCGCACGGCGGCAAAATTGTATGTTGTGGCCAAAGGGGGTTTCAGCACGCCCGCTTTCTACGACGTCATTATCCACCGCCGGTAACATAGCTGGCATTGGTGCTGCTGTCGTCGCTCCGATTGTGAGCTTGGGGGTGGTTTTGCTGGTTTTGTGGTGGAACCGGACCCCCCTGAAATCGTCGAAGTGATTCCCCATGTCCTGCGTGCGACTTGAAAACCCTTGTAGCTGAGCAAAAATCATTGCGCATTTATGCGAAAATAATTCAGAATGCCCTGGAAAATGGCCGTTTTTCGGGCGTAAATGGCCGTGAAAAGGCCTTGAAAAGCCCTTCAAAGCGCGTCGTCGAGCGCGGCGGCGGCGAGGGTCTCCGCGTCTCCGGGCGCGGCGTCGATGGGGGATAATCGCCGCGTTCGTCATTGCGAGCAGTCGCCTTTCCGCCCGTTCGGGTGAAAAAACACAATGGGCGTCATCGGGAAAAGTTAAGGGAGAGCGCACAGCACGCTCCGTAAGTGGGCACTTGTAGTTCACAATGCGGATATCGGTAGCGAAGAGGATTGGGGGAAAGACATGGGCGCGTTGGACGGTATTCGCGTGCTGGACATGACGCACTACGTGGCGGGGCCGTTCTGCACGCTGATGATGGGAGATGCGGGCGCCGACGTCGTCAAACTCGAGCCGCCCGAGGGCGATCGCGTCCGGAATTTTCCCTCCTCGTTTGCGGGGGAAAGCAGGCTGTTCCTGGGTTTGAACCGCAGCAAGCGCAGCCTCGCCCTGAACCTGCGCGCGGCGCGCGGCAGGGAGATCGCCAGAAAACTGGCCTCGGATGCGGACGTGTTCGTGGAGGGCTATCGTCCGGGAGCGGTCGAGAGGCTGGGGCTGGGCGCCGACGCGTTGATGCGGGAGAACCCCCGGCTGATTTATCTGTCCGTCTCCGCCTATGGACAGAGGGGTCCCTTGCGTGAGCGCAGGGGCATTGACCCCATCATCCAGACCACGGCGGGCATTCCGGCCGAGCAGGGGGCGGGCGGTCCTCCCCGACTCGTGCAGGGCTCTTTCGTGGATTACATTACCGGAGCACTGGCACTGGGCGCGGTGCTGATGGCGCTGTACGCCCGTGAGCGCACGGGCGAGGGGCAGCGCATCGACGCCTCGCTTCTGGGAGGCGCTGCGGCCGCCCAGTTTGGCCGTCTGATATGGGCGCCCGACTCTGAGCCTCTCTCGAGGGTGGAGGACGCCCTGAGCGACAGGATTTCCCGGATCTACGAGGTCGCCGACGGACATATCTACCTTTATCTGGACGTGGATGGTTTCTGGGAGAAATCCTGCGAGGTTCTCGGACTTCCCGAATTGCTTGAGAATGCCGCGTGGCAAGCTTTCAGAGGGCGGCATCGCGCGCGCGATGCCATTATCCCCCGCGTCCAGAAGGTTTTGCTCGGGGCGTCGGCCGAGGAATGGGTGCGGAAGTTCGAGGGCGTCGGCGTGCCCTGCGCGCGCGTGAGAAAGCCTGCGGACCTGTTCGAGGATGAACAGATGAAGGCGATGGGCTATCTCGCCCAGGCGGAGCATCCCGAATACGGCGTTTTGCGCATGGCGGGCGTTCCTGTGCAGCTCGACAAGACGCCCTCGTCTGTGCGAAGGCCGCCGCCTCGCCTCGGGCAGCACACGGACGAAGTGCTCGGGGAGATGGGCCTCCCTCCCCGCGAGATATCCGCCTTGCGCGCCGAGGAGGTCGTTCGCTGATGGATTTTGTTTTTGCGGGCGCGCGCGATTGACCGAGGGGCGTCCCCGCGCTTAGCATTTCGCCGAAACCCTGCGCGGCGACGCGATTTTTTGCGGCGAAACTCCTTCCCCATTTTCTCAAAACGGAGAGCGAAATGATTCGGAAACTACGCACCGAGAGAGACAACCAGCAGTGGATGCTCGATTTGGCGCTCAACATGAGGGGCCGCGTTCAGAACTTTGAGCGCGATTACCTGGAAGTCCCCCAGGGCAAGCGCGCCCACAATTACCAGATGTTGCCCAAAGTCTGGCGCGAGTCCGCCGAGACGCATGAGAAGCTCGCCAAGAAGGCGCAAAGGGAGGGTTTTCATCCCACGGCCACGGAGCACTACGACCACGCCATCGAAGCGTATCGAATGGCCCAGCATCCGATTTTTTACGACGACAATCCGGTGAAGATCTACCTCACCAACAAGCTCAAGGAGATGGTGGACAGGCGATCCGAGACCGCCTCCTATCCCATCGAGCGCGTCGAAGTCCCCTTCGATGACGGCAAGACCATATCGTGCCTTCTGCATTTGCTGCCGGATCGCAGAAAGGCGCCTTGCGTGATCTACGTGCCGGGAATGGACCAGACCAAGGAGGTGTTTCCCCACGCGAGGCACAACGTCGCGGCCGAGCGGGGCTTTCACGTCCTGGCGATGGACGGGCCCGGACAGGGGAACTCCAACATGCAGAAGATACGCGCCGTCGGGGACAATTATGAGCGCGCAGGCGCCGCGGTGATGGACTACCTTCTGGGTCGCGAGGAAATCGAGCCGACCAAAATCGGCGTATACGGCATCAGCATGGGCAGCTTCTGGTCGCTTCGCCTGGCGAGTTACGACCGCCGCGCGGCCGCCGTGGCGAGTGCGGTGGCCTGCTTCAACCCGAACAACACGATCTTCACGCAGTCCTCGCCCCGCTTCAAGCAGGTGTTCATGTATATGGCGGGCATGGAGGATGAGGATGCGTTTGACGAGATGGCGCGGAATATGACCGTGAAGGGGTATATGGGCGAGATACAATGTCCCACCCTTCTGGTGACGGGCGAGTTCGACCCGCTCTGCCCCCTTGAGGATGCGATTGAGGTGTATGAGGACCTCACGTGCAAAAAGGAGATGTGGGTGTTCGAGAATCAGTTCCACCCCCTGGTCAGCCTGAAGAATCTCGGGGGCATGGACAACCATCAATACATTCTGGACTGGCTGCGTCGCACCCTCGTGGATGGGCGGGTGAGCGACGACCGCATCGCCTACGTGAAGGAGGACGGGGATGGTCCATTCGGGCAGTGCGAATGGACGCCGCCCGTGCGTTCCGGCCAGGTCTATTTTTAGCGGATGAGAGAATGCGAGAAGCGGTGAGTTGAACGCAACCTGAATAAGGGGCGCGCCGGGGCGGAAGCGTGGGTCTTCCGCCCCGGCTTTTTGATGCCTGCACTTTGCGGGGAGGCTTCTTGGAGCATTATCTCGCCATCGTTTTAAGTCTGGCGTCGGCGGTTCTGTTCGCCGTATTCAGCGTTATCGCGCGCAAGGGGCTGGGAGAGACGACCGCCTACGTCGGCGCGGTCGTCGGTCTGGCCATCGGAATTCCGATTCTGGGGGGGCTATCCCTCGCTTTCTCCAGCTGGGGGCAGCTCTCCTATCGGGCGGGGCTTTGGTTTCTCGCAGGCGGCGTCCTGGCTCCAGGGTTCAGCCGCTTCCTCCTTTTTCTGGGTTTCAGGACGATAGGCGTCGGCCGCACCATGCCCCTGGTGACGATCACCCCCTTCCTCTCGACCCTGGTGGCGATCGCCTGGCTTGGAGAGAGGCCGGGGCCTGCGGTTTGGATCGCCATCGTTTTCGTAATGGCGGGATGTTTGTTCTTGACCGTCAAGCCGGAGGGCGACTCCGACTGGAGGCGCGTCCACATGATCTACCCTTTCCTTCACGCCGTCGTGATGGCGGTCGCATCCACCCTGCGGCGCTACGGGCTGCTCGTTTACGGCGATCCCTTGATCGGCGCGACGATCGCGAACCTCGTTTCGCTGCCCGCGCTCCTGTTGTTCGCTCCCGCCCTGCCGGAAGCCGAGCGTTTCCGCATGGACTGGGTGGGCCTCAAGTGGTTCAGCCTGGCGGGCGTGGTCAACGCCGCGGCCTATCTGGCGTTTTTCTCCGCGTTTCAGTATGGCGAGGTGTTCGTCGTCATGCCCCTCAGCTATACCGCGCCCTTGTTCTCCCTGGCGCTCGCGCGCGTTTGGCTCAAAGAAGAAGAGAAACTCACGTGGCGGAAATGGGCGGGAGGCGTCTTGTTGTTTTTCGCCACGATGATGATCGCCTGGGCGAGCGTGTAGACGGAACGAGACGTTTCATGTTGAAAATCCCCCCTTTTGGGGGGGGCGGGCGTCTCCCGCAAGCGTCGGTCGAAAGTGCGCCCCCGCGCGCTGCGCATCGGGGAGGAGGAGCGACCGGCCAGTCTCCCCCCTTGCGGGTCATTTTTTGAGGAGCCACACGCCGTCCTCGCCATCCACTTCCCGCATTCGAACCTGGATGTGCTCCTGGGGGGAGGTGGGCACGTTCTTGCCGACGAAATCGGGACGAAACGGCAGCTCTCGGTGCCCTCGGTCTATCAGGGTGGCGAGCCATATTCTCTTTGGTCGTCCCATTTCCATGATGGCGTCCAGTGCCGCGCGCGTGGTTCTGCCCGTGAAGAACACGTCGTCCACCAGAAAAATCTGGCGATTCGTCATGTCAAAATCAACGAGCGTCGGCTCGAAATGACGCCCCTCCGCGGGGTGCCCCGCGTCGTCTCGATGGATGCCGATGTCGAGCACGCCAAGAGGGGGGGTGACGTTTTCGAGTTCCTGAATGTGTTCCTTGAGCCGCCTGGCCAACGGTTCTCCTCGCGTGAGCACTCCGAGGAGGGCGACGCTTTCATCTCCGGCGCACGCCTCCATCATCTCAGAGGCGATCCGCTTGAGGGACAATTCGAGCTCTTTCGCCGTCATGATGGAAACCGCAGCCATGCAGGATACCCGGAGTGGGGGAGAAGTGCACCGCTTCATCCTAGCGGTTGTCGTTTCGCGAATCAACGACTTTGCGGAATGGCGAAATTTCGCCTTACGAAATCCCTGGCCTGCTCGGCGTTGGACACGCACCCCTCGAGCTGCGCATCTTCAAGCGCGAAGAGAATCTCTCCCAGCCTCGGCCCTTGCGGGTAGCCCATGTCCATGAGCGCGCGCCCATCCAGCAGACGCGGCGGACGGAGGGATTCCTCCTGGAGTGCGCGCAGTTTTTCGGTGCAGAACTCATGGGTTCCCAAATCGCCGTGGCTGGCGAGGCAATCGATGCGATGCAGCTCCAGCAACTCCTCGAAGTAGGGCTCCCGCAGAAATCGCTTCAGGCGGCTGTCCCGCATCTTCTCCACGTGCATGAAGCGCATGTGGTTGGCGACCAGCGCCTGAATGCGCAGCGCGCGCGACCGCGCCATGCGAAGCCTCTCGCAAATGGCCAGACCCATTTCCGCGCCTGCCTTGTCGTGTCCGTTGAAGCGGATTCTGTCGGTTTTCGCGTATGTGGAGGGTTTGCCGACGTCGTGGAGCAATACGCTCCAGGAGAGGGTGGGCGAGGAGGAGCGCTTGATGTGCAGCATGATGAGGGTGTGCGTCCAGACGTCGCCTTCGGGGTGAAATTCCGGAGGTTGCGCAACGCCCTTCAGGGCGACGACCTCGGGCAGTGCGTAAGGGAGAAGCCCCAGCGAATCGAGCATGGGGAAAGCGCGGTCGGGATTCTCCTGGGTGAGCATCGTCGTCAGTTCGTCTCGAATCCGCTCGGCGCTTATTTTCTCGATGCGCCTCGCGTTCGCCTGGATGGCCGAGGCGGTCGCCGGCTCGATGGCGAAACCGAATTTCGCCGAGAAGCGGACCGCTCTCATCATCCGCAGGTGGTCCTCCTGGAATCGAAGCCCCGGCTCTCCGATGGCGCGAATGGTTTTCTCCGCAAGGTCGCGCATACCGCCGACGTAGTCGAGAACCCGACTCTCGAGTATGTCGTAAAACATTCCGTTGACCGTGAAATCCCGCCTTCTCGCATCTTCGACCTCGTTGGAAGGGCGTACCGCATTCGGGCGTCTTCCGTCGCCATACACGTCGTCTTCGCGAAATTGCGCCACTTCAAACTCTCGCCCCTCCATGCGCACGCGCACCACGCCAAACTGCGCTCCCGTCATCGCGGTTTTCTCGAAGCGGCTCCGCACGGTTTCCGGCCTCGCGTCCGTGGCGATGTCCCAGTCCTTTGGTTTCCGGCCGAGCAGGGCGTCTCTCACGCACCCTCCTGCAAGAAGGGCGCGATGGCCCAGTGCCCGCAGCGCTTGAATGATGCGAACCGCAGCGTCCGGCGGCTTGATGTCCAGCATGAACTACCCTCCATGGTGAAGGCGTCTGCGCTCTCGGTGCAGGATAGCCCAGCCCTGAGCGCCGGCAAAACCTGGGTTTCATGGAGGGGTTTGCCTCGATTCGCGTCTGGCTGATAACTTGCCGCGCGACGGAGGATGCGATGGTTCCCCAAAGCGCGCGCGTTTGTCGCTTGCCGCATCATTTTCCGGCCTCGGCGAGCGCGGCGTTCGGGGCGTCCCTTCTGCGATGATGCAGAAAAGCCCCCACCCGAAGCGCGGGGAGAGATGGTGATGTGCTCAGCCATACGGGCAGGTTTGGCGATTATCGCGCTGATGCTCGCCTCTTTTTCTCTTCCGGGTTTCGCATGGTCCGCTCCAGTCGAGGTGGACCTGGAGCTCGTCCTGGCCGTGGACGTTTCCGGAAGCGTGGATGCGGAGGAGGGGAGGCTCCAGCGCATGGGCTACGTGAACGCCTTTCGCTCCGCATCCGTTTTGCGCGCCATTCGCTCGGGCAGGCGCAAACGCGTCGCGGTGGCTTACGTGGAATGGGCCGGCCATGATTTTCAGCACACTGTGGCGGGCTGGACGCAGATTCACGACGCGGCGAGCGCGGGGGCGTTCGCCGCGCTCCTCGCCCGGAAACCTGTGGGTGCGGGCCCCTACACCTCCATCAGCGGCGCGATAGAGTTCGCCTTGCCCATGTTCGATGACAACGGATTCACGGGCACGCGCCGCGTCATTGATATTTCCGGAGATGGGCCGAACAACAGCGGAGATGACGTGACGACGGCGCGGGCGAAGGCCATACGGGCGGGGGTGACGATAAATGGACTCCCCATCGTGAACGACCGGCCCAGTCCCTGGGGGAGAGTGCCGATGGCGAACCTGGATTTGTATTACAGAAACTGCGTCATCGGGGGCAGGCGCTCCTTCATGGTGGTTGCGAGTGATTTTGCGTCTTTTGGACGCGCCATTCGCAGAAAACTGGTTCTGGAGATCGTGGGCGCGCCGGCGGAAAGGCCGCGCCAGGCCCATCGCGTGCGAGAAGCAGGGCGAATTCCTGTTCTCATATCCAGGACGTCCCCGCCGTGCGATGCGGGCGAGCGACGCCGCAGCAGCTGGCCGGAGGATTTTTAGGATTTATCAGGCGTTTGTATTTTCTTTTCGTGTTCAGGCGCGGGCGGAACCTCTGTGCCGTCCGGTGGCGTTTGAACTGGTTTTCAAAACTGAAGGAGTGAAACTTCGATGAAAGCGGTGCGCGTACATGAATTCAACATGGATGTCCCCATGCGGGTGGATGAGGTGGAAGACCCGAAGCCAGCCCCTGGCGAGGTGTTGATAAAAACCGGCGCGGCCAGCGTCAATCCGGTGGACTTGGCCATTCGCGCCGCCAAACACCCCTACGCCAGGCTGGTTGTGCCGCCCTACGTTCCGGGCGCCGAGGCGGCGGGGGAAATCATCGCCTTGGGAGAGGGGGTGGAGGGCTGGCGTATCGGGCAGCGCGCGTATGGCCGCGCGGTGGGCGGCGGCTACGCCGAGAACGTGCGCCTCTCGGCGGACGCGGCGGCGGAGTTGCCCGACGCCTGCTCCTACGAGGAGGGAGCGTGCATCACCGTGGCGTTCTATACCGCCTGGAACGCGCTCGTCATCAAGGCCCAGGCGGGTCCCGGCGAGACGGTGCTGATTCAGGGCGGAGCGGGAGGCGTCGGCATGGCGGCGATTCAACTCGCCCGGCGCCTGGGGTGTCGCGTCTTCGCCACGGTGAGCTCTGATGAAAAGGCGAAATTTTGCAGGGATTTGGGCGCGGACGAGACGATCAACTACCGAGAGGAGGATTTCGCGGAACGCTGCATGGAGCTCACCGACGGGCGCGGCGTCGACGTCGTCGTCGAGCTTTGCGCGTGCGATAATTTTGACAAGGATCTGGACGCCATCCGCGTGGACGGAAGAATTATCGTCATAGGTACGGGAACGGGGAAGGGGCCGGGCGCGGAGTTTCGCGTTCCGGCCGTGATGACGAAAGACACCGTCGTTCTCGGTTTGGCCGTGGTGAACCTGTTTCCGAAGATGCCGGAGTTGGTGCGCCGCTTCACGCCTTTGCTGCGCGAGGGCGCGTTTCGCGTCCACGTCGATAGGACATGGGGGTTTGCGGAGGCGAACCAGGCACACGATCACGTTTTGGAGGGGCGGTTTCTGGGCAAGGTTGTCCTGACCCCATAAGCGCCCACGGGCGAGGGTTGCGGGGCGAGAGGAGAAGGAAATGAAAGCGATAAGGGTGACCCGGTTCGGGCTCGAGCATCCGATGGTTCTGGAAGACGTGGAGGAGCCGAAGCCGGGGCGCGGCGAGATTTTGGTGCGCGTAGCGGCCGCCGGAGTGAATCCTCTGGAAGTCGCCATACGCTCGGGAAAGCATCCGCGCTCCAGGGCGATGCGCCTCCCCTATACGTGCGGCACGGACGTGGCGGGCGAGGTGGAGGCGGTGGGCGAGGGCGTCGATGCGTTCTCTCCGGGAGATCGGGTATGGGGGCGCGCCCCGGCCGGCGCGTACGCCGAGAGAGGGCTGGTGCCCGCAGACGCGGCGGGAAGGCTGCCGGATTCCATGTCCCTCGCGCAGGGTGCCGCGCTGCCCATCCCCCTCCTCACGGCCTGGAACGCCTTGATTCTGAAGGGAGAGGCGACTCCGGGCGATTGCGTGCTCGTGCAGGGGGGAGCGGGCGGCGTGGGCTATTTGTCCATTCAGCTCGCCCGCGAGGTGGGTTGTCGGGTGTTCGCCACCGTGAGCTCGAAGGAGAAGGCGGATTTTTGTCTCGCCGCCGGTGCCGAGGCGGCCATCAACTACAGGGAGGAGAACGTGCCCGAGCGCGTGATGGCACTCACTGCCGGACGGGGCGTCGATGTCGTCGTGGAGACTGCGGGCTGCGAGAATTTGCCCGCCGACCTCACGCTCAACGCCGTCAACGGCCGAATCGTCATCGTGGGAACGGGGACGGGCAAGGGGCCGGAAGCGACGATTCCGCTGCCGGCGGCCATGGGACGAGACGCCAGAATTCTGGCGCTCTCATCGGGGAATCTGGGCCCGCTCGTTCCGGGCATCATCCGGCGTCTGTCCCCTTTGCTGGACAGAGGCGCCATCAACCCCCACGTCGGACGGGAGTTTCCGCTTGCGGAGGCGAACGACGCCCACGCGCTTTTGTTGAGCGGAAAGTTTCTGGGCAAACTGAACCTCGCACCCTAGCGCAAAACGAACCGCGCTTTGATGAGGGGAGAGAACGTGCGCTTGCTGAACGGCCATGAAATCGACGTCTGTTTGTTCGACGCCTACGGCACCTTGTTTGACGTGTCCGCCGCCGCCGAGGAGAAGGAATCCGCTCTGGGCGATCGGTGGCGGGTGCTCTCCTCGCTTTGGCGGACGAAGCAGATCGAATACACGTGGCTGAGGAGCCTGATGGGGTGTCACGCGGATTTCTGGCGGGTGACGGGCGACGCGCTGGATTTCGCCCTTGATACTCTGGGAATGGAGGAGCCGGAGCTTCGAGACGAACTCATGGCGCTTTACAAGCGATTGCGCGCGTATCCCGAGGTGAGAGGCGCACTCGGGAAGCTCCGGAGGAGCCGGATGCGGGCGGCGATTCTCTCCAACGGCTCTCCCGAAATGCTCGACAGCGCGGTGAGAAGCGCCGATATCGGGGAGTATCTGGAAGCGGTCCTCTCCGCCGAGGAGGTGGGGGTGTTCAAGACGCACCCCTCCGTCTATCAACTGGCGGTGGACAGGCTCGGCGTTCCCGCCGGCAGAATCTGCTTTTTCTCCTCCAACGCCTGGGACGTGGCGGGCGCGTCGCATTTCGGGTATCGCGTGGTCTGGGTCAATCGATTCGCACAGAAAAAAGAGCGCGTCCCGCACGAGATCGACGCGGAAATCGGCTCGCTTGAGGAGCTGGAAGGCGTGCTGGCGTATGCGTGAAGCCCCCGCATCTCTCGCGGCTTACGAGACGTTCAGCGCACCTCTGAGGGTTTGAATTCTCCCCGCGTGATCGGAATGGCTGACGGGCGGAAGTTTTTCCCTGTTCGTGACGGGAAGCGCGATGAAGTGCGGTCCCGCCTCGGCGAGGAGCCGGGGGAGGGTTTTGCGAAACGCCCCGAGAGAATCCACCCGCTCCACCTTGCCCTTTCCCGTCGCGCCGCCGCCCTCAAACCCCGAGGCGCGCGCCAGCGCGACGAAATCTGCCCGGGGGGGGAGCCTTTGCCCGCCCACCATTTCGTAGCTCCTGTTCTCCAGCAGAAAGACGAGCAGGTTTTCGGGTCCATAGCGCGCCAGCGTCACGAGCGAGCCGAGACTCATCAGCATCCCCCCGTCCCCTTTCCAGACGATGACCTTTCTCTCGGGTCGCGCGAGGGCGAGGCCCAGGCCGAAGTCGGCGGCGTGCCCCATGCCGAACGCCAGAAAGTCGAAATCGAGGTCGCTTTGCGAGACCAGGGGCCACTGCAGGGTGGCGGTCATGGTCATCACCACGATCTCTGTCGTTCTGTGCTCCGCCACGGCCTGAAACAGCCCCATCCGCTCTATCAAGACGCTCCGCCTCTGTGGTCAGGGTTGGAATGCGTAGCCGGTGAGGACGGCCGCCGGATAGGAGGAGGCCGCCGCCGCTTCGTCCATCAGGTCGAGCGTGCCCAGGTCTTCGTCCGACATGAGGTGCCAGGTCGGTATCCCCCACGCCTTGAGAAGCGGCTCTGTGAAGGGGTAGGCCGAATCTATCGGCAGCTTGCCCGCCATCGCCCCGCCGTATCCCCGCCAGCCGACCACCATGCGCAAGGGTACCCTGGGCCCTGCACCGCAGCCTCTCAAGGCGTCTCCCGCCTCCATCAGCCCCGTGTTCTGAATCACGAGCAGCGGTTTTTGCCCCCCCGTCCACAGCCCGGCGGCGATGGCGATCGACTCCCCCTCCCGGCAGGGGGTGATGAGGTCGATTTCCGGGGCACTCTCCAGACGTTCGTAGAGGAGCCTGCTCTCGCTGTCCGGAATCATGAGGACGTGCGTGAATCCGAGTTCGTGAAATTTCCGCACCGTGTGGGTCGCACTCGCACCTTTTGCGTCCAAAGGGTTTTCCTCTCCGCCCCTTGATGAGAGTTCCAGGTTCTTTCATATTCAGGCAGCCATCTTCGGCCGCGCGCGTCGCCAAAGTCAAGGGTTTCCGGCGAGACGATGCGCGAAGCGAGAATGATAGGCGCGCGCGGCTGCGTTTTGGTTTTTCCCGTGCGGTGTGCGGAGAAGGAGCCACCTTGAGAAGACGACCTGTCATCGCGATGACCATGGGGGATCCTGCGGGAGTGGGCCCCGAGGTGTGCCTGAAGGCGGCTCAGGAGGTGCGCGTTCAAAAAAAATGTGTCCCCGTCATCGTCGGCGACGCGGCGGTTCTTCGCAAACACGCGCGCAGAATGGGAGTTCGGCCCCGGCTCCAGTCGCTCGCAGAGGAGAAGCCGCCCCCTCCGGAGTGCGAATCCTCGTCCATTTGCGTGATCGACCTCAAAAACGTCGCTCCCGCGCATCGGGTGTTCGGAGAGGTTCTTCCCGAACTCGGCAGGGCGTCGGGCGAATACGTCGAAAGAGCCGTCTCGATGGTGCGCACCGGATGGGCGGACGCCGTTGCGACCGCACCGATAAGCAAGGAATCCTTGCAGGCCGGAGGTTATGACTATCCCGGGCATACCGAAATGCTCGCCGCCCTGTGCGGCGGGGGACGGCCCGTCATGATGCTGGCCCACCGCAGAATACGCATCGCCCACCTATCCACGCATTGCCCTCTTCGGACGGCGGTTCAGCTCGTGAAGAGAAAAAGAATCGTATGCGTGGGGCGGATTTTCGACGAGGCGTTGTGCCTGCTCGACCGCAAGAGGCCCAGAATCGGGGTTGCGGGCCTGAATCCCCACGCGGGCGAATCCGGCTTGTTCGGAACCGAGGAGGGGGAGGAAATCGCGCCGGCGGTTTCGGATTTGCGGGCGATGGGCATCGACGCGCATGGGCCCGAGCCGCCGGATACGATATTCGCGAAATTGCGAGGGGGGCACTACGCTGGCGTCGTGGCCATGTATCACGACCAGGGACACATTCCGGGGAAGCTGGCGTGTTTTCGCTTCAACGCCCGGGGGGAGGGGAGCGTTCGGGGCGTCAACGTCACGCTGGGCCTGCCCATCATCAGAACGTCGGCGGAACACGGAACGGGGTTTCCCATCGCAGGGCGGGGGGTCGCCGACCCCTCCAGCATGATCGACGCGCTCCTCCTCGCCGCCCGAATGGTCAAAAATGGCGGGAAATGAACAGTTTGTGGTGCCGCTCCGCCAGAGCCGTTTCGCTTTTATGCTTCGGTATCTGAGAAATTTTCTGCGCACGACGCCGTTGTCTGCCCCCACGACGCCCTGTGCGGGCTGAGACGCAGGGCGGCGTGGGCGAGTAGGTTGGCAGGAGATGCGCGGCCGGCTTCGGCGACGCCAACGGTTTATAAAATCGCACTGGCTGGCCTGATCCGTGATTGACGGTTCTGGCCGTTGTGGCCACTATCCCGTCAAAATGGAGATAGCCCATGAAAGCGATTTCCGCCCGGCGCGCGCCCGTTGTGGTCGAAAAGCACGGTCGGCCGTTCGTCGTGGTCATGGCCGTCAAGGAACGTGAAAATCTGACGGGGAACATCGTCCTTCCCTCACAAGATAAGGAGCACGAACCATGGCGAAGCGGGCAGGCAATGGCGGTGCGAACCTCGGCTTCGAGGCGGAGCTCTTCAAGGCTGCCGACAAGCTGCGCGGCAACATGGAGCCGTCGGACTACAAGCACGTCGCCCTCGGCCTGATCTTTCTCAAGCACATCTCCGACGCCTTCGAGGAGAAGCACGCGACACTGGAAGCCGAGCCTGATAAGGGCGCCAATCCGGAGGATCCCGACGAGTACCGCGCCGAAAACGTGTTCTGGGTGCCAAAGGAAGCCCGCTGGTCGCATCTCCGGGCCGAGGCAAAGCAGCCTGCGGTCGGCAGGCGGATCGACGAGGCCATGCTCGCCATCGAGAAGGTCAATCCGGCCCTGAAGGGCGTTCTGCCGAAGGATTACGCCCGCCCGGCCCTCAACGTCGTCATGCTGGGCGAGTTGATCGACCTGATCTCCGGCATCGCGATGGGCGAGGGCGAGGACAAATCGCGCGACGTCCTGGGCCGCGTCTATGAATATTTCCTGAGCCAGTTCGCAGGAAGCGAGGGCAGGCGCGGCGGCGAGTTCTACACTCCGCGCTCGGTCGTGCGCACCATGGTCGAGATGCTGGGACCCCACGAGGGGCGGGTCTATGACCCCTGCTGCGGCTCGGGCGGCATGTTCGTGCAGTCGATGGAATTCATCCGCGCCCACGCGAGCGGCAACGGCAATGGCGGCAAGGCCAAGGCTGATATCTCGATCTACGGGCAGGAATCGAACCACACCACCTGGCGGCTGGCCAGAATGAACCTGGCGGTACGCGGCATCGACGCCGACGTTCGCTGGAACGCCGAAGGCAGCTTTCACAAGGACGAGCTGCCCGATATGCGGGCCGATTACATCCTCGCCAATCCGCCGTTCAACATCTCCGCCTGGGGTGGGGAACGCCTGCGCGAGGACGTCCGCTGGAAGTTCGGGGTTCCGCCCGCGGGCAACGCAAACTACGCCTGGCTCCAGCACGTCCACCATCACCTGGCCCCGAGGGGCGCCGCGGGCGTGGTGCTCGCCAACGGCTCGATGTCTTCCTCCCAATCGGGCGAGGGCGCCATTCGCCGCGCGATGATCGAGGGCGACGTGGTGGATTGCATGATCGCCCTGCCGGGGCAGCTGTTCTATTCCACCCAGATACCCGCCTGCCTGTGGTTTCTGGCCAGAGACAAGAAGAACAAGAGGAAAAGCGGGTTCCGCGACCGCTCGGGCGAGGTGCTGTTCATCGACGCCCGCAAGCTGGGCGTGATGGTGGACCGCACGCGGCGCGAGTTCACCGATGAGGACATCGCCAGAATCGCCGACGCCTACCACCGCTGGCGCGCGGGCCGCGATTACGCAGACGTGCCGGGTTTCTGCAAGTCCGCGACGCTGGAGGAGATCAGGAAGCACAACCACGTCCTGACGCCGGGCCGCTACGTCGGCGCGGAGGCGGCGGAAGATGATGACGCGCCGTTTGAGGAGCGGTTTGCGGAACTGAAAAAGACCTTGGTGGAACAGTTTGCGCAAGGACATCAACTAGAGAAGCGAATCGAGGCAATACTTGGAAGGTTGGAAGTAAATGGCTGATATCTGGCCGAGAATACCTTTAGATTCTGTTGTCCGCTTCCAAGAAGGTCCGGGCATCCTTGCGAAAGACTTTCATCCAGACGGCGTTCCGCTTGTTAGGCTTGCGGGGCTTGGCGGGTACGAAGTAACGCTCAACAAGTGTAACTATCTTGATCCGTCTTTCGTAGCGAAGAAGTGGGATCACTTCAGGCTTAAAAAGGGGGACATACTTATTTCAACGAGTGCATCATTTGGAAGACCTGCGGTTGTGGGTGCAGAAGCCGAAGGCGCAATATTTTACACGGGAATAATCCGCTTTCGTTCTATGTCTAGTGAGCTAAACGAGGGCTATTTGAAAAGCTTCCTCGGGTCTCGCGCGTTTATGCTTCAGGCCGAAGCACAGGCGTCAGGAAGTGTAATTAGTCATTTTGGACCTTCGCATTTGCGCCGGATGGAAATCCCACTGCCGCCATTGAAAGAGCAGCAAAATATCGCGTACGTACATTCCACCCTCGACGACAAGATCGAACTGAACCGGTGGATGAACGAGACGCTGGAGGCGATGGCGCGGGCGATTTTCAAGGACTGGTTCGTGGATTTCGGCCCCACCCGCGCCAGGATGGAAGGCCGCGAACCCTGCCTCGCCCCCGAAATCTGGAACCTGTTCCCCGACAGGCTGGATGCGGAAGGCAAGCCGGAGGGGTGGGAGCAAGGAACCCTTGTGGATATTGCGGATTCCCCGAGGCGAGGCGTTAGCCCAGCCGACGTTGCCGAGGACACGCCCTACATCGGCCTAGAGCATATGCCGCGCCGTTCAATCGCACTCTCGGAGTGGGAAGGCGCGGGGAAAGTTACGAGCAACAAGTCGATCTTTAAAAAGGGGGAATTCCTGTTCGGGAAACTGCGGCCCTACTTCCACAAGGTCGGATTTGCGCTATTGGACGGCATTTGTTCGACTGACATCGTTGTTGTGATCCCGCGAGCCCCGAACTGGGGAGCGTTTACTCTCGCCTGCCTATCTACGGATGAATTCGTGGATTACACGGATCAGACGTCGACCGGCACGAAGATGCCGCGCACGGGCTGGAATACAATGGGGCAATACGAGGTTTGCATTCCATCTGAGCAGATTGCCCATGCTTTTCAGAGCATCGCGCAGACGCTGTTTGACCGTGTCAGCACGAACATTCATGAATCCCGCACCCTCGCCCAAACCCGCGACTTTATTCTTCCGAAACTGATGTCCGGCGAAATCCGGCTCCGTGAAGCCGAGAAGATCGCAGGGGAGGCAGTTGCATGAAGGTAGCGGCAGGAGAACCGGTGTACCATGAAGGCAGCGCCCCGTGTTCCGGGCTTGGCCTGAAGTGGTCGGGCGACGAGCTTGATGCTGCGATGAATGGCCGCGTGGCTGCCGTCCTGTTTGATGACGCAGGCAAGGCCGACATCGAAGGCATTCTGACCGGCCTTCCCGAGACCGACTTTGAGCAGGAAGGGCTTCGCCGTATTCTCTCCGCTCCCGATGATATGGAGGACTGGCGCGTCGGAGAGGCGATCGCCGAGGCCTATCTCACTGATCACCGCGATTGCTGTTTCCCGTGGCCTGCCGGACGAGACGAGCGCAAGCGAGGCTCCAGTCTGCCTGGTGCGGATCTTGTCGGCTTCCATGCCGACGAGCAGGGCGATTGCCTGGCATTTGGTGAAGTCAAGACGTCCTCCGAAGCCAGGTATCCACCGGGGAGCATGTATGGCCGGACAGGGCTCAAGCAACAACTTGGGGACTTGCGAGACAGGGTTTCCATACGCGATGACCTCGTCTGGTATCTCTTCCATCGTGCCAAGGGGGCCGATTGGTTTGCGCGGTTCATGAAGGCGACAAAGCGCTATCTGGCCAACAAATCGGACGTGCGGCTTTACGGGTTTCTTGTCCGTGATGTTCAACCGCAGAAAGATGACGTGCGAGTCCGTGTGGAAAAGCTCGGAAAGGACTGCCCGGAGGGAACGAAAGTTGAACTTCTTGCGCTGTATCTTCCGAAGGGCCGCATTAAAGGAATCGGCGCCGCCGCTGTGAAGACAAGGACAGGAGCGGGATCATGACTCTGTCCATGAAATCTCTTGACGATCTCAGAGAACATTGGGCTGTCAGTGCAATCGGCGCGGAGGATATCGCGCGGGCCGAAAGGCTCGTAAACGAAAATCTCGCCCGTCGAGCGGTTGGCCAGCAGATAGCCTTTTCGTTCTCGCCAGGTGCGAGTGACGACGCCTTTCTGGAGCGCGTTGCGCTGGCCTTTGAAATGGCGGCTATTGAGGGCCTGGACGAGCTGAGCCGTCCTTCCGGCGAGAACGCGGCATTGCGCGATCAGGCGACTGCCGCGTCATTCCGCGCTTTTGATATTCGCCGTTTGCTGCCGGTCCCGACCGAAACGCATGACCGGCTTTTCTTTGTCCTGCAACTTTCCGCCCTTGCCTATTGCGGGGATCGCTGGTCGGACCTTCGCCGCTGGTACAAGGAAAACGCCGGGGCACTGGCGGCTCCGAGCGTTGCCGAAAGCCTGTGGGACCGCCGCCTTCTGTACCGTTTGTTCCATTGCTGGGTCCGGTTGTTCCGGAAGGAGGGCTGGGATGATCTTGACCGGATCAGTGAGATCATCGACGGACTGCGCGACGATCAAAAGATATATGAGAAAGAGCGACTTAAGAACGGTTCGCACGCGGCGAATCGGGCAATCGCCCTGCGGCTTGCGGCGCTTTATCACTGGGCGAAGAGCACCGAGCTTGTTGCGCAATACATGTTGCAGGGGCAGCCGGCAAACCCGTTTGGCTTGATTGACAAGCACTTCGACGGGGCCATCAAGGCAGCGACGGCCTCAGGCGACGCGCAGCACGAGATTATTCTGCGCTGGTTACATGCAGCCGCGCGGATCATGATCACGAACTCGCTTTGGTGGGCGACGCGTACCGTCAATTCACGCACAACGCGTTTTGTCCACTCCTTGACGCACCGCAAACACCAGGCGATGTTCGAGCTCCTGCCGCCTCAGCGAGCGGCCCTTCTTGAGCAGGGGCTGCTCGATCAGGCCAAGACGGCAATCGTGGTCGATATGCCGACCTCGGGAGGAAAAACCCTCCTCGCGCAATTCCGCATCCTTCAGGCATTGAATCAGTTCAGCGCCGATGGTGGCTGGGTCGCATATGTTGCGCCCACACGCGCCTTGTCCGCCCAGATCACCCGGCGGCTGCGAAAAGACTTCGAGCCGCTCGGCGTCCGGGTCGAGCAACTAACGGCCGCGGTCGAGGTGGACGCCTTTGAGGAGGAGCTGCTGGCGAACAAGGAGCAGCCATTCACGGCCACGGTCCGGGTGGACGTCTTTGAGGAGGAGCAGCCGGCGGACAACGATCCGCCATTCGACATTCTCGTGGCTACACCCGAGAAGCTGTCCCTCGTCATCCGCAACAAGAAGGTCGAGAACCGGCCGCTTGCCCTCGTTGTCATGGACGAAGCACACAATCTCGAAACGAAAGACAGAGGGCTCCGCATCGAGTTGTTGCTCGCGACGGTGAAGAGGGATTGTCCGAAGGCGAACTTCCTTCTCCTCATGCCTTATGTAGAAGGAGCGGAATCCGTAGCGCGGTGGCTGGCACATGATATAAACGCCGGCCAGGCGATCAGCCTTGGAACGACGCCCTGGAAACCCAATGAACGAATTATCGGCCTTTATAGTGCCGTTGCGGATGACAGCCAGCGCGCTGGATGGCATCTCAAATTCGAGACTTTAACTGCTACTTCGAAAGCTATGCAGCTTCACGGCACTCACCGCGTTGGCGGTGTGAAGCCCATCAATGTTCCCAAAAGCAAGGTGCTTATCAAAGGCCGGCAGGAAGGTTTCGGCCTTCAGACGGCGGCCATTGCGACCGTCATGTCCGCCCGTGGCACGAGCGTCGCCATAGCCAACCATATTCCCACCGTGTGGAACATGGCCGCCAAGGCGGCAGAGTGCTTGTCGGATTTCGATACGATTCCGACCGACATCAAGCTCGTTCAGGATTTTCTGCGCACCGAGATCAGCCCCGACTTCCCGCTGATTGCAATGCTGGACAAGGGAGTCGGTGTCCACCATGCCGGTCTTTCCGATGACGTGCGCGGCCTTATGGAGTGGCTTGCCGAAACCGGAAGCCTGCGGATGCTTTGTGCGACCACCACGATTGCGCAGGGGATCAATTTTCCGGTTTCCTCCGTTTTCCTGCAAACGCACAAATATCGCTACGGGCAGGAAATGTCGCCGCGCGAGTTCTGGAACCTGGCCGGTCGCGCAGGCCGTATCGATCATGACAGCGTGGGTGTCATTGGCATTGCGGAAGGTTCGAGTCGAGATTCTCTCATCAAGTTCGTCAGCCGCAACACGGGTGCTCTCGTCTCGCGCCTTGTCTCGTTGCTGGACGATCTTGCCAAGCAAGGCGAATTGGCGAATCTGTCGGAAGTCCTTTGTCAGGAACAATGGGAGGATTTCCGCTGTTACATTGCGCATCTTTGGGCGGAGAAAAAGAACCTCGACGCCGTTCTCTCTGAATCTGATCAGCTCCTTCGCCAGACGTTCGGCTATACGTCTCTGCGAAACGACCCCGCGCAGCGGGAGAAGGCTGACGCATTGCTGCTTGCGGCCCACGCCTACGCGCGCGAACTTGCCAAGAAGCCTGGCGTCGCCGAACTTGCGGACTCGACGGGCTTCTCACCGGAAGGCGTGGGTAAAGCGATGAGCGAACTTAACCAGCTTGAGACCAAACTCACGCCATCGGATTGGGCTCCGGAGAGTCTTTTCGGAAAGGGCGGCAAAATCGCCGATTTGTATGGCGTCATGTTGAAAGTGCCGCAACTCCAGAAGCAACTTGAGGAGATTGGCGGCCAGGGTTTTGATCGCACCCGGATTTCCGATATCACGCGCGACTGGGTGAATGGCAAGGGAATTGACGCCATAGCCAGGGAGTACTTCAGCCGGGAAACGGACGACGAAGGGAGAACGGCTGCGATTACGGATGCCTGCCGCGCCATATATCGCGCGATTGTCAATAATGGAACCTGGGGTGTTTCCGCGCTGAGCCGCATTTCCGGTATCGACTTTGACAGTCTGCCGGAGGCCGAGCGTCGCAGGATCAATGCGCTTCCCGCGATGATTTATCACGGCGTCCGCACGGAAGATGCGGTTTTGATGCGTATGAATGCCGCGCCACGCAGCGCGTCTGTAAACCTAGGGAATTTGTATCGCGAGACAATCGGCGAAGGCGATGGTCGCTATTCCGTCGGCCAAGCCCGCCAATTCCTGAAAGACCTGAGCGATCGCGACTGGCACCGCGCCCGCCCGGAAAGCGCCGCTCTCTCTGGCGACGGATACAAGCGCGTCTGGGAAGTGCTTTCCGGGGAGAGAAGCACATGACGGCATTTGCCGAAAACGTCAAGGAGGCCGTGTAATGGCGTTCATCTCCGAGGCCGACGTCGAGGCCGCTCTGCTCGAACAACTTGAAAGCCTGGGATACGCGCGACTGGCCGACGCCATCGCCGGGCCGGACGGCTCCGCCTCCGAGCGCGAGACCTATTCCGAAGTCATCCTGACGGGACGCCTGGAGGCGGCGATTGACCGGCTCAACCCTCATATTCCGTCTGACGCCCGCCAGGATGCGCTGAAGAAGATCGTCGCCGTCGAGACCCCCTCCCTGATCGAGGAAAACCGCAGGCTGCACAACCTCATCGCCGAAGGCGTCGACGTCGAGTTCTACGCCGAAGACGGGACGATACGCGGCGACAAGGTCGATCTGATCGATTTCAACGATCCGGACAACAACGACTGGCTGGTGCTCGATCAGTTCACCGTCATCGAGAATGGCAGCAACCGCCGCCCGGACGTGGTGGTGTTCGTCAACGGCATGCCGCTGGGCGTGATCGAGCTGAAGAACCCCGGTGATGAGGCGGCGACGCTGGCCGGCGCCTATAACCAGCTGCAGACCTACAAGGACCATATACCCTCCCTGTTCCGCACGAACGCGGTACTGGTCACCTCTGACGGACTCCGCGCACGCATCGGCGCGCTGAGCGCGAACGAAGAACGTTTCATGCCCTGGCGCACGACGGACGGCGTCGCGGTGGCCGCCAGGGGCGCCCCGGAAATGGCCGTTCTGATCGAGGGCGTGTTCGAGCGGCGCCGGTTTCTCGATTTGATCCGCGATTTCACCGTGTTCAGCGATACCGGATTCGGCATTGTGAAGATCATCGCGGGCTATCACCAGTTCCACGCGGTGCGCCGTGCGGTCGAGGCGACGGTTTCCGCCGCAGCACCCGAGGGCGACCGCAAGGTCGGCGTCATCTGGCACACGCAAGGCTCAGGCAAAAGCCTGCTGATGGCGTTCTATGCCGGCCAGTTGGTGCGCCATTCCAGGATGCAAAACCCGACCATCGTCGTCGTCACCGACCGCAACGACCTGGACAATCAGCTGTTCCGCACGTTCGTCATGTGCCGGAATTTGATCCGCCAGACGCCCATACAGGCCAAAAACCGCCTGGGTCTGCAAAAAGCCCTGAGACGGGCATCGGGCGGCGTCATCTTCACGACCATCCAGAAGTTCTCCTCCGAACAAGGCGAGACGGACTATCCTGTGCTGACCGACCGAAGCAACGTCGTCGTCATCGCCGATGAGGCACATCGCAGCCAATACGGGTTCAAGGCGCGGGTTGATTCCAGTACCGGTGCGATTGCCTATGGCTTCGCCAAGCATCTGCGCGACGCCCTGCCGAACGCCTCGTTCATCGGCTTCACGGGAACGCCCATCGAGAAGGACGACGTCAATACGCCCGCGGTGTTCGGCGAGTATATCGACGTCTATGACATCAGCCGCGCGGTCGAGGACGGCGCGACGGTTCCGATTTATTACGAAAGCCGCCTGGCGCGCATCGAATTGCCGGAGGAGGAAAAGCCGAAGATCGACGCCGAGATCGAGGCGTTGACCGAAGACGAAGCGACCTCCGAGCGTGAGCGGCTCAGGCGGAAATGGTTCACGCTCGAGGCGGTTGTCGGCGCGGAGAAGCGGCTGAAACTGGTGGCCGGCGATCTGGTGCGGCATTTCGAGCACCGGGTGGAGGCCATGGACGGCAAAGCCATGGTCGTGTGCATGAGCCGCCGGAATTGCGTTGGCCTCTACCGGGAGATCGTCGCGCTCAGGCCGGACTGGCATTCGGACGATGACAAGGACGGCGCGGTCAAGATCGTCATGACCGGCACGGCTTCCGACCCGCAGGAATGGCAGCCCCACGTCGGCGGCAAGGCCCGCCGCGACCTGCTGGCCAGGCGCGCCAAGGACCCGGAGGATTCTCTCCAACTGGTCATCGTGCGGGACATGTGGCTGACGGGTTTCGATGCGCCTTCAATGCACACGATGTATATCGACAAGCCGATGAGGGGCCACGGGCTGATGCAGGCCATCGCCCGCGTCAACCGGGTGTTCCAGGACAAGCCTGCGGGGCTGGTCGTTGACTATATCGGCATCGCCCAGAAACTGAAGGACGCGCTTGGCCAGTATTCCGCGGCAGATCAGAAGAACGCCGGAATTGATGAAGCCGATGCCGTCGCCATGATGCAGGGAAAATACGACATGGTGCGTTCGATGTATCACGGCTTCGATTACGCGCGCGGGCTGGCCGGCACGCCGCAGGAGCGCCTCGTCGTCATGGCGGAAGCCATCGAGTGGATACTGGAGCAGCAACGCGCTGCGGCGGAAAAGGAGACGACCGACGATGCCAGAAAGAAGGTGCACCGCCGGTATCCGGATGCCGTGCTGGCGTTGTCGAAAGCCTTTGCCCTGGCGGCGGCCAGCGATGAGGCCAGACGGATCCGCGACGCGGTCGGGTTCTTTCAGACCGTGCGCGCGGCGCTCGTCAAATCCGCCCAGGGCGCCGGCACGTCGGCCGCCGACCAGCAGTTGGCAATACGGCAGATCATCGACCGCGCCGTCGTTTCAACGGAGATCGTCGATATCCTGGCCGCCGGGGGCCTGACGACGCCGGATATCTCCATCCTGTCGGAGGAATTTCTGGCGGACGTCCAGCAGATGGAGAAGAAGAACCTCGCGCTGGAGGCGCTCAAAAAACTGCTGAACGAGGAGATCAAATCCCGCAGCCGGTCCAACGTCGTGGAGGCCAGAAAGTTCTCCGACCGCCTCGAGCAGGCCGTGGCGCGCTACCACACCAACGCCGTCAGCACCGTGGAAGTGCTGCAGGAGTTGATCGATCTCGCCCGGGAAATCCGCGAAGCCCGCACGCGCGGCGAGGAGGAAGGGCTCAATCCGGACGAAATCGCCTTCTATGACGCCCTGGCGAACAACGAGAGCGCGGTTGAAGTCATGGGCAACGATGCGTTGAAGCGGATCGCCCACGAACTGCTCACGAGCCTGAAGTCCAACGTCACCATAGACTGGACCCGCCGCGAAAACGCCCGCGCCCGAATGCGCGTCCTTGTGAAACGTATCTTGCGCCGCCATGGCTATCCGCCCGATCTGCAGGATTCCGCCGTTCAGACGGTTCTGCGTCAGGCCGAGGTGCTTTCGGCGGAATGGGCACCTGGCCTTTCCCGACCGTTCTGATGACCAGAAAAGACGAGACATGAGAAGCTCCGTTCCATGCGGACTCTCTTCCAAAAATTTCTGGGACGCAGGGTGTCCCGGTTCCTTGACGCGGCGGGCCGGGCGGTATGCGCGGAACCCCCTCGGGTCGCATACGCCCTGGACAGCCTGGTCGGCTGTAGCCAGACAAAATAATTGCGAATTTGCACAAAAATAACCCGGAATGCCTTGTGAAAAAGACCGTTTTTCGGGGCCTAAACGGCTTGTGAAATGGCCGTGCAAGGGTGTTGCAAAGGTCGCGCAAGGCAGAATCCGCAAGCGTTGATTGCGGCGAGGGCGTCCGCAGCCTTTGATATCTCCAAGGAAAATTTGGTTTGGTTGCGGGGGCAGGATGTGAACCTGTGCCTTCAGGTTTGGGGATGGGGGTCTTGCGAGAAGACGCGGCCCCTCAAGCGCGGCAGATGGTGAGGAGGTGCACCGCGTTGGCCCCCGCTTTTTTGAGCTCCCGCGCACACGCCGAGGCGGTCGAGCCGGTCGTGACCACGTCGTCGATCAAGATGCACGTGGCGGATGCGAGTTTTTCACGCACCCCTCCGGAGCGAACCCTGAATACCCCGCGCATGTTTCGCCGCCTCTCCCGCCCGGACAATCCCGTTTGCGAGCGGCCTGGCTTCGCGCGTTCCAGCAAGCGCGCGTGCGGCTTGCCCAGGTGCTCCGCCGTCTGGAGGGAGAGGAGCAGTGCCTGATCGAAGCCCCGGGTTCTCCAGCGCGCGCGGTCGATCGGCACGTGCGTGAGGATGACGTTCGGCGTTTCTTCACCGACGCCGAATTCGCTTGTCGCCAGATCGGCGAGATGGGGAGCGAGTGCGCGCGCCAGCTTCGTGACGCCCCCGAACTTGAGGAGATGCACCAACTCTCGCAAAGAACCCTCAAAGGCGCCGATGGAGCGGACCTTGTCATAGTGAAGGTCGTCTTGTTGGCACGGGGCGCAGACGTGCGCGGGAAAATGGGACAGGGCGGCCTGGGAGTGAAAGGGTCTGCCGCATCTGGGGCACCAGGGCGGCTTGAAGCATTCGAAGGCGTCCGCGCAAGGGGTGCATATCGCATCGGTACCGCCGATTTCCATCAGATTCAGGCACAAGGGGCACTTTCTGGGGAGGAGAAAGTCCGTCGCCGCGCGAAGGAGAGAACGCAGGTGGCGCATAGGCTTTTCGCTTCAGGTGAAAGGGGAGACACTCTTGTCCGAGCGCCGCGGGCGTTCTTTGCGGGACGTCAGGATTTTCTTCTCAACTGCACCCTTTTGCTGCCCGCCCCCTCGCTTCTCGCCTCGCCCCGGCGGCGGTGGCGAATGAGTTCTGCGACGATGGCGACCCCGATCTCCCCCGGCGTATCGGCGCCAATGTCCAGGCCGATGGGTGCGTGGACGCGCTTGATGAGTTCTCCCCGATCGTGGCCCTTCTCTTCGAGGTGGCGATAGGTGAGCAGTACCTTGCTCTTTGAACCTATCATTCCGATGTAGCGCGCGTTCGTCTGCATCGCCCATTCGAGGACGACCTCGTCGTTCGCGTGTCCCCGGGTGATGATGGCCATGTAGTCTGCCTCGTCCACCGGAATTTTCTCGAAAATTTCGGGAAAATCCCCCACGTAGAACGCCTCCGCCATCGGAAAGCGCTCCGCGTTGGCGAACGATGGTCTGTCCTCTACGACCGCGACCCTGAAGCCGGCGAGATAGGCCGCCTGCGCGACGCAGAAAGACACGTGCCCGCCGCCGAAGACGTAGACGAGCGGCTGGCCGGATATGGGTTCGACGAAAATTTCTGTGGCTTCTCCGGGCGCGGACCTCTTTCGCCCCGCGCGCGCCGCCTCCGTGTGGAAATGCAGGAGAGAGGGGCTGCCCTGGCGAATGATTTGCGTGCTCTCCGCCCAAATCTCTGCCGAATAGTGGGGAATTTCGCCCACGGCGCTGCCGTCGCGCCTGAAAAGCATTTTTCTGGCCTCCGGCGTCGGAATGTCGAGCGCGCCCGGCTGGACGATGGTCGCCAACGCCGCGCTGCCGCCCTGGTTTCTGATGGCGTTGATCGCATCGAGCAGTTCCGGATGAAACACCCGAAACGGCTCCACCAGTATCTCCACGACGCCGCCGCAGATGTGTCCGCTGTCCTCCGCCTCCTGCTGGGTGAGGTCGAAGGCGCACTTCTCAGGCTCGCCCGTCTCCAGGACGCTCATGGCGCTTTCCCAGACCTCCGCCTCCAGGCAGCCGCCCCCGACGGTACCCTCCGTGCTGCCGTCCTCGCGCACGAGCATTTTCGCATCCCCGCTCATGGGCGCCGATCCCTTGCGGTTCACCACGGTGGCGAGCGCGCCGCTCTGGCCTTCTTCCTTCAGCCTGGCCATTTCCCTGAAAACGTCCTTGCCCATTCCCCGCTCCCTTGAGGCGCACCGCCCGTCTCAGGCGTCTGGTGCGATTCGCAAAAAGACTTTGCACGCGTTCTGCAAGCAAGACGTGAGGAGAATACCGTCCGCCGGACCGTTCGATCCTCCGGCCATCTCCCAGATAATATATGCCATTTTTTCGAGTTTTTCCACCGAGGGCTCCAGGTCGGCCTTGTTGATGACGATCCACTTCCGCACACCAGCCCCCGCCTTGTGAAACAGACCCGCAGGGCTCGCGCATAATTTTCCGATCGCTTGCGCCGTTATCTCCTCGCCGGCCTGCACGCCGCACACTTTCGAGAACCGCTTCGCGCGAAAGACGCGCGCCTCGCTCAAGGGGGCGCCCAACGCATCCAGCCCTACGACGCCCAGAACGGCGTCCAGGCTTTCCGGCAGCACGGGCTCGTCCGGCCCAGGCGCCTTGATGGGCAGCCTTCTCGCCCCGTCCGCCTCGACGAGGGTGAGGCCATCGCATAATTGCAGGCGGGCGATTTCCGCAGGGGCGAAGCCGACGAGCTTCATGCGCCGCTCGCCCTGCCGGCCCGGGAGCGGCGCCTTTCCCTCCCTGCGGCGAGCGAACCACGAGATTCCGCAGACGCGCATGTAAGGGCGGAGGCGCTTCGAGAGGGTGTCGACGTGGCCCAGGGCGAGGGGCGTCTCCTCCTCCGGAAGCGGCGCGAAAACCTTGGTGGTCGTCGTAAGAAGCGCGGGTTTTCCGTATTGGGCGTGAAACTCTTTGGCGATGGCCGTCAGCAGACTCGTTTTTCCGCCCGCCCCGACCGCCGCCAGGCTTTGGCCCGGCCGGACGTCGAGTGCCTGAACCGCACCGCCTCGCGCTACCAAGGGCGCCTCTCCGCACCGCCGAGCAGCTCGTGCCTGAGAATGCGCACGAGCTCCGCGGAAAGCTGGGAGAGATCCTCCACCACGATGTGGTTGGGGTAGATTTGCTCGACGAATGGGTCGACCACGCCAACGCCGATGACGCGGACGCCCAGCTTGTGCATCCGGTTCACCGCGCCCACGAGGTGGGTCGCGTCCCCGTTGGGCTGGCCGTCCGAGGTGATGATGATGATTTTTTCCTCCTCGGGCCGCTGGATGAGCCTTCGGTAGGCGAACAGGAGATGTTCCTCGTCCCAGTTGTTGAAGCGCGGATAAATGTTGACGAGGCGATTTTTGACCTGCGAGAAAGCGTCATCGAATCCCTTGTAGATGCGGTGCTGCAGGGGGGAGTGTCGAATGTGCCGGAACTTGAACGCGGGGATGTGGCCCAGGGCGGCCGCCATCGCGGCTTCTGAACTCTCGGTGGAATAGCCGATCACCTCAAAGGGCACGTCCAGGCGATTCAGAACTTCCGCGAAAAATATGGTCGCCTCTCTCGCTGCGACGTATTTTGATTCGCGATTCATGCTGCCGCTCTCATCCACGAGCAGCGTGAAGCAGACGTCGAGCTTCTCCGGTTCTTCCTTTCGGTGAAAAAGATGAAACTTCCCCAAGCGCTGCTTCCAGAGTTTCGGGACGTTCAGCTTGCCGGAGCGATGGGCGCCGCTGAAGCGGGTATAGGTTCTCTCGTGAATGATCTGGGTGAGCTTCCATACCAGCACCTTGATGTGGCTGCCCGCGTTGTCCATGATCGCCGCGTATTCCTCGGCCTTGCCCTCGGGCGGCAATATGATGGTGCGCTCATCGGGATGCCGCGCCGTCGGATGCACCTCCTTCCCGTGTCCCTCGCGCTCGAACCACGGAGCGGCCCAGCGCCCCATGGCGGCGAGCTCCTCCGGCGTCAGCTCGACCTGTTCGCCTTCCTCCCCGTCGATTTCCTCGAGCGCCTCCGCGTGAAGCGCCTCGAGCGTCTCGTCCTCTTCTCCCTCCATGCTTTGGCTCTCGATTTTCTCGAGAATCTCGTCGGGAATCTCGGAGAGTTGTTCATAATTGCTCATCTCGCTTCGCTGCGCTTCGGTGAAATATCGTTGAATGGCGTCATAGACCTCATGCGCGCAGTCGAAGGCGGCCTTCGGGCTGCGGCCGGCACACCCCCGAACCACCAGGGGGGCGATTCGTTGAAGGATTTGCGCGACGACGGGGTCGAGCCAGGCGGAGGGCAAGTCTCCGGGCCTTGAGGAGGCGACGCCGGGCGTTTGTCCGACGCCGGCGAGATAGATTCCCCACTGAATCTGTAGAAACAGGGGGAGCTCTCCGCGCGCGTGGGTGCCCTCGGCGGACTCAATCGCCGGACGAACGAAGGCGCGAAAGTTTTTCTTCGTGCCGGGCAGCGATTCGGCGAGGCGGTTTTCGCACCTCGCGTCCTCTATCACGCGCCAGAGGAGAAAAAGCCCCGGTCTTTCACGGTTGGCGCGCGCGGCGCGTCCCGCCCAGCAAAGCGTACCCTGGAGTCTGTGGGCCGCCTCGATGAGCGTCATGCCCTTTTGGTATCTCAGGACGCACTCGTCTTCTAACTCGCCGCCCAGGCGCGCCAGGGTTTGTTCCGGGTCTTCGAGGTGGATGGCGTCGTTCCCGGCCTTCGTCTGGGAGCCGAAGAGCAGGGCGAGGTCGTAATCGTGCGTCGTGACCTGCGCAAGTGCCTCCAGACGGGCGCGTCGGTGCTCCATGCCCCATCCTCCGGCTAGAAGTGGTTGTCTACGATGTCCTCAAGCACTTTGGCGTCGAAAGAGTTCACCTTGCTGAAGATGGTGGAGACGGCGGCCTCCATGGGGCTGAACCGCGCCGCCATTCGCGCCCAGTCTATCAGGCGGCGGGTGCTGAACGTGCAAAATACCTTTTCGTTTCTCATGGCCTCGCGCACGTCGTGGCCCACGCGCACCATGCGCTGGACGAGCTCCTCGTCGTGATTTCCGCTTTGCCGCATGATGACCTCGACTTCGGCCTCAAAGGGCAGGTAGTCCATTCGCACGCTGACCGGAAAGCGATCCAGAAGCGCCTCGTTCAGTGGCTTCGTGCCGCCGTATCTGCGGTCCTCGTGCGGGTTCATGCTGGCGAAGAGCCTGAAGCCCGGATGCGGCCTGACGATGCGGCCGTCATACTCCGACAGGACGATCATGCGATCGTCGTCAAGAAGGCTGTGCAGACAAAAGGCGATTTCGGGCAGACATGCGTTGATCTCGTCGATGAGCAGCCAGTCGCCCGATTCCATCGCGTCCACGAGAATGCCGTTCACCCAGTAGGTGCCCTGTTCGTTGATCATGAGCTTGCCGACGAACTCATCGACCGTGGTCATGCCGTTGAGGTTCACGCGCCTGAAGCCGTTGTTCGTCATGTGCGCGAGGTGCCGCACCGAGAGCGTTTTGCCGACTCCGGTCTCTCCCACGAGGAGGACGGGCAGGTTCTGGCTCACCGCCCACGCGATGCGCTCCAGCCCATCGCCGCCGGCCAGATAAAACTGCCCTGGCGGGACGAAGGAATTCCCGTTCGATTCATTGACGGGGATGACGCTGCGCCCGATGCGGTAGGCGCCGTTCTCCACCGTTTCGGTCAAAATTTCGGGGCTCAATTCGCATACTCCAAGGCTGAATGCGCACCGAACAGGAACGCCATGACCGCCTCAAGCGCGCCGCCGCCGACCGCGCGCGATTTGTCGGATATCGTCGTGCAGTGGGAAGGATCGGCCCTCGGGTCCACGTCGCCCACCTTGAAGCCGGCGCACACCTCGATGCCGTCTCTGATGATGCCGCGCAAAACGCCGTCAACGCGCGCGGTCACCTCCGCCCCATCCACCCGCGCAACGACCTGGCCCGCCCGCACCACGTCTCCCATTTTGGCGATGGACGTGAACGCGCCGGCCTGGGGGGCGCGCAGCAGGCGCTCGGTGGTGTAGCCCGCGATGGCGCCCGGCACGCCCGTGTCGGGTTTCGCCGCCCCGTCAAGGATCACCCGGCCCAGGTCGTGCCCCCGGGCCGTCTCGATGACGGCGTGGCAATCCACGCCCGCGGTGAAACCGGGCCCCAGCCCGACGACGACGTCGGCGTCGGCCATGCGCGTGCCGAGGTTTCGCTTCGCCAGAATCGCGTCGATCAGGACGACGGGCCGGAGGCGGGGGATCGACTCGGCGCGCGGGTCCGCCATCACCGGAATGGAGCCCGCCTCAAGCGACGCGCGCGCGTTCGCTATTTTCTCCTCAATGGTCTCTCCGTCCGCTCTGGCGGACCGCACGCCCTCCACCTCCCATGCGCCGACGTAGAGGCACTCGGCGAAGGAGACGGCGCGCCTCACCATGGTGGGGTTCTCGATTTCCGTTATCATGACCGGAAAGCCCGAGCGGTGCAGACGGTGGGCCACGCCGGTGGCGAGATCGCCGCCGCCCTTGACGATCACGAGCGTCTCGCAAATCGGCCTTTGCCCTCTCATGGCGTCTCGTCTTCCACGAAGGCGACGGCGTCGATCTCGATGAGCCATTCGGGTTTCGCCAGCCCGCTCACGATCAAAAGCGTGCTCGCCGGATAGGGCGCGCTGAAATAATTTTGCCGCACTTCCGTGCTTCCCGGAAAATTCGCCCGATCCGTGAGGTAGACGGTGAGGCGGATGACGTCCTCCATTCCGGCGCCCGCCGCCTCGAGTGCCGCCTTGATGTTCTCATATACCTGCCGGGCCTGTGCCTTGACGTCATCCCCCCCGACGGTGCGGCCCTCCACGTCGGTCGCCACCTGGCCCGCCAGCAGGATGAGATGCCCGTTCGATACCTTCCAGCCCGTGGAATACGCGGCTACGGGCCTGACCTTCTCCGTGTCAATCTGTCGTTTTCCCATGGAGTTTCCCTCCGACGCCTCATCGAAAAGAATCGTCCCTTCCCTGAAAACGAGAATCTAGCACGGGGGCGAAACTCCAGGCAACGCGAACGAACGATGTGGGGTTCCGTATTTCCATCATCTGGCGCATGGGAAGGATCGCGAGGTTGGGGAATCACAATCACCCATCCAGCAAATTCCGGGCGATGACCATGCGTTGAATCTGGTTGGTTCCCTCGATGATTTGCAGTTGCTTGGCGTCGCGCATGAAACGCTCCAGCGGGTAGTCCTTCATATAGCCCGCCTCGCCGAGCACCTGAATCCCGTTCACGGCGGCTCGCATGGCGACGTCGGTGGCGTAGCATTTCGCGGCGCACATGAAGTGCGCTCTCTCTTTTTGGTAAGCGCCGTTATCCACCATGGCGGCGGCGCGGTAAACGAGCAGACGCGCCGCTTCGATTTCCATGAACGCATCGGCGAGAATGAACTGGACGGCCTGGAGTCGGCTGATCGGCTCTCCGAAAGCCTCGCGCTCTTTCGCATATTGGGACGCGCAGTCCAGACACCCTTGCGCCAGGCCCACGGCCCTGGCACCGATGGCGGGCCGGGCCTGGTTGAAGCCGAGCATGGCGGTCTTGAACCCCTCCGCGCGTTCGCCAATCATGTTTTCCAGAGGCACGCGGGCGTTCTCCAGAAATATCTCGCAGGTGGGAATTCCCCGCATCCCCATCTTTCTCTCCCGTCGGCCCACCCGAAACTCCCCCTTGGGGACGATAAAGAGAGAGATGCCCCTCGCCCCCTTATCAGGTTCGGTCTTCGCCGCCACGACGATGAAATCGGCGACGCTCGCACCGGTGCAGTAGCACTTCTGGCCGTTGATGCGCCACGAATCTCCATCCCGCGTCGCCCTCGTCAATATGCGCGCGGCGTCGGAACCCGCATGCGGCTCGGTGAGGGAGAAGGCGGGCCGCATCTCGCCGCGCGCGACGCCGGCCAGATAGCGGTTTTTCTGCGCCTCGGTTCCGCCGATGGCGATGGGGCGCGTGGCGAGCAGGTGGACGGAGAGGAAGAGGGGGGAGTTCGAGCAGAAGCGCGCCATCTCCTCAATGGCGACGCACGTCTCCAGAATTCCGAGGCCTGCCCCGCCATACGCCTCGGGAACGTAGAGGCCGAGCAGTGCGCGGGATTTCAGAATCTGAAAAATATCTTCGGGATATTCGTCGTTCTCGTCAATTTCACCCGCGCGGGGGGCGATGTGGCGGCGGCTGAGTTCGCGCACCGACTCCCCCAGCTTCCGCTGGGCTTCGGTGAGAGCGAACGCGCCCGCGGAATCCGTTTCTTCCCCCACCGCCGGACCCGCTCCCTAGAGGTCGAGCAGGTTGCGAGCGATGATCATCCGTTGAATCTGGCTCGTCCCCTCGACGATCTGGATTTGCTTGGCGTCGCGCATGAAACGCTCCAGCGGGTGGTCCTTCATATAGCCCGCTCCGCCCAGGACCTGAATGCTGTCTATCGCGCACTTCATCGCCATGTCGGCCGCATAGGTTTTCGCCGTTGAGAAATATCGGGCGTTTTCCTTGCCGATTTGTCCCGCGTCCACGAGAGAGGCCGCGCGATAGACGAGCAGCCGCGAGGCCTCGATGTCCATGAACATGTCGGCGAGCATGAACTGAACGGCCTGGTGCCGGGCGATCGGTTTTCCGAAGGCTTCACGCTCTTTGGCGTAGTTGGCAGCGTAGTCGAGGCACCCCTGGGCGAGGCCCACCGCGCGCGCACCGATGGCGGGCCGCATCTGGTTGAACCCGAGCATCGCGGACTTGAACCCCTGGTTCAGCGCGCCGATTTGATTCTCCAGCGGGACGGCCACGTTGTCGAAGCGGATCATGCAGGTCGAGACGCCCCGCATCCCCATCTTGCGCTCGTGCTTGTCGATGCTGAAGCCCGGCGCGTCCGTGGGGACGACGTAGTAGGTGATGCCCCGCGTGCCCGCGTTGGGGTCGGTCTTGGCGGCGACGGTGATGAAGTCCGCTTTGTCGGGCCCCGTGCAGTAGCATTTCACGCCGTTGATGACCCATTCGCCGCCCTCCTTGACGGCGCGCGTGCGGATGTTTCCGGCGTCGGAGCCCGCGTGGGGTTCCGTAAGAGCGTAGGCACCGCGCAGCTCTCCTTTCGCGAGGCCCGACATGTAATGGTTTTTCTGCTCCTGCGTGCCGCTCAGGTCGATGACGCGGCTCGACAGCATGTTGAGCACGATGAAAAGGGGAGAGTTCGAGCAGAAGCGCGCGATTTCCTCAATCGCGACGCAACCGCCTAAAAAGCCCATTCCGCCGCCGCCGTATTCCTCGGGAAAGAATATGCCGAGGAGACCGTGGTCCTTTTGCATCTGGTAGATGTCTTCGGGGTATTCTTCGCTCTCGTCAATTTCGGCGGCGCGCGGGGCGACGTGACGCTCGGCGAGTTCGCGGACCGTCCGGCGGAGCATCTTTTGCGTATCGTCCAGGTCGAATGGAAGCGTGGATTCCGTTTGCAGGCTCATCTCGCGGCTCCAGAGGTTTCGTTCACATTTGGAGTGCATTCTCGTTGCTTTTCCATCCATCATCTATTTCGCGGCGATTGCGTGTCAACGCCCCCGGATGAATAATGTCCTCCCCCCTCGGCTGTCGGTCCAAGCGAGCGGGCGCTTTCCGGCCCCGCTCCTGGAGGAATTATCGAGAATGGATATCATCATCCGCGGTGGATACGTCGTCGATCCGTCCCAGGGTTTGGAAGGGACGCTGGACGTGGAAATCGCCGGCGGCCGCGTGCAGCGGGTGGCGCCCCGCATTGAGCCGGAGGGCAGGCGGACGCTGAACGCCAGAGGAAAAATCGTCACCCCAGGGCTGGTGGACCTTCACTGCCACTTCTATGAGGGCATCACGCATTACGGCGTGAACCTCGAGGCGGCGATGCTCTCGCGCGGGGTGACGACGGCGGTGGACACGGGAAGCGCCGGCGCGCGGACGTATCCGAGCTTTCAAAAATGGTTTCTGGAGAAGGCACGGCCCATGGTTCGCGCCTATCTGAACATTTCCGAGGGAGGGCTTTTGATCGACGGCCTGGGCGAGAACGTGGACATGCGCGCGCTGCGGGTGGACAGGGCGGTGGAGTGCTATCAGGCGAATCGAAAATATCTCATCGGCATGAAGGTGCGCCTGAGCGACAACGTGGTGGAGCGCAGCGGCTCAAGGCCTCTGGACGCGGCACTTGAGGCGGCGCGGTTTCTGAAAGTCCCCCTCATGGCACACGTGGGAGATACGCCGTCCTCCCTGCCCAGCATTCTCAAGCGCCTTCGCCCGGGAGACGTGCTCACGCACGCGTTTCACGGCCGGGGGGAGAACATACTCGACAAAAGGGGCAAGGTGCGCCGCGCCGTTTGGGAGGCGAGAGACGCGGGCGTGCTGCTCGACGTCGCCCACGGGCGCGCGAGCTTCAGCTTCGAGGTTTTGGAGAGGGCCATGGCCCAGGGACTGATGCCGGGAAATCTCAGCACGGACCTTCACGCGCATTGCGTTCACGGGCCCGTTTATGATTTTCCGAACCTGATGAGCAAGTTTCTCGCCCTCGGGTTTCCCCTCTCGGAGGTGGTGCGCCTCAGCACGCAAACGGCGGCGGAGTGGATTGGCCTGAAGGGGGAGGCGGGAACGCTGAAGAGAGGCGCTCGAGGGGATGTGGCCGTGTTTCGGATGAAGGAGGGCAGGTTTGCGTTTGAAGACTCTCTGGGGGCGCGGCGCGCGGGGGATCGAATGCTTGAGGCGACGCACGTGGTCCTGGGCGGCAGGCTCTTGCGGCCGTCGGGGCCGGAGAAGCGCCGACTCACCGAGGTGGGGAAGGCGCGGAGAATGTCGTAATGCGTTCTGGGAATTTCCGCCCCGGAGGTTGACGCTTCGGGCTTGCCGAATTATGGTCTCCCCCCCTTTTGAGGAGAGGCTGGAGAGGAAATCGGGGTTTTTGTAGAGGAGCCAAAGGACAGCGTGATGCGGGCGATGCGGGGATTGGTCGGCGGGTATTTCTTTTTCGGCTTTATCACCGTCCGTCCGCCTGCCGTTTTATAAAAAAAAAGACGGCGGCGGACGGACAGCCCGCCGCGAACAGATAGCAGAAACGTTCGCCGTGGGTCGCCTCACGGCGATTTTTTTAGAATGGCGCGGGACGTCCCGCCTGGGAAGGAGATCGGATTTGATTATCGTGATGAAACAAAGCGCCACTGAGGATGAGATACGAAGCGCCGTCAGAAGCATCAACGAACTCGGCTACAAAGAGCATGTGATGAAGGGGGTGGAGCGCACGGTGATTGGCGCCATCGGGGATGAGCGCGGGAAATACATGCTGGAGTCGCTCGCCTCGCTGAATGGCGTGGAAAACGTGATGCCCATCTTGAAGCCTTTCAAACTGGCGAGCGCGGAGGGCAGGAGCGATCGCAGCCAGTTGCCGATGGGCGAGGGGGTGCGCATCGGCGGTGAGCGGCTCGTCGTTATTGGCGGGCCATGCTCGGTGGAGAGCAGGGAGCAGATCATAGAATCCGCTGAGGCGGTGAAGAGGGGCGGCGGCCACGTTCTGAGAGGAGGTGCCTATAAGCCGCGCACGTCGCCATACAGCTTTCAGGGCATGGAGGAGGAGGGTCTCAAACTCCTCGCGGAGGCGCGCGAGAAGACGGGGCTTCCCATTCAGACGGAGGTGATGGATTCAGAGGACATAGAGGTGTGCTGCGCGTATGCGGACGTGCTCCAAATCGGCGCGCGCAACGTGCAGAATTTCTCTTTGCTGAAAAAGGTGGGCAAGACGAACAAAACCATTTTCCTCAAGCGCGGCATGTCCACGACGCTGGAGGAGCTTCTGATGTCGGCCGAATACGTCATGAGCCAGGGAAACCCGAACGTCGTGCTGTGCGAGAGGGGGATACGGACGTTCGAGACGTCTATGCGCAACACGTTGGACATCAGCGCCGTGCCCGCCCTCAAGGAGCAGACGCATTTGCCGGTCGTGGTGGACCCAAGCCATGCGGCGGGTGCCTGGCGGTTTGTCGGATCGCTGGCGAAGGCGGCCGTGGCCGTTGGGGCGGACGGCTTGATGCTCGAAATGCACCCCGCGCCCGAGAAGGCGATGAGCGATGGAGCGCAATCGCTCAGGCCGCAGAGGTTCGCCGCGTTGCTCCAGGAGCTGAAGGCGTTCGCAGAGGCCGCCGGACGCACCCTCTAACATGTCGATTCTCTTCGTTTTTGTGGACGGCTTGGGAATCGCTCCCCCGGGGCCGGGAAATCCTCTCTCCCGCCTGACGGAGCCTCCGCTGGGCCCGTTGGGCGGAAAGCCGGCGCAAGGTTTTTCGCTTATCGAGGCGGACGCCTGTCTCGGCGTTGAGGGCGTCCCCCAAAGCGCGACGGGAGGGACGGCGCTGTTCACGGGCGTGAACGCGCCCCAACTTGAGGGGGGGCACCGTCAGGGTCTGCCGAACACGCGGTTGCGCCATATCTTGTGCAGAAACGGCCTGCTCAGGCGTGCCCGGGAGAGGGGCGCGCTCGTCGGGTTCGCCAACGCATATACGCCTCGTTTTTTTGCGCGTCGCCGAAGCCGCAGGCGTTCGGTAACCACGGTGATGGCGGAAAGCGCGGGAATTTCGCTCAACCGTCTGGACGATCTCCTTGACGGAAGAGCCGTTTATCGAGACTACACGAACGGGAGCGTCGCCGGGCAGGGCCACGAGATAAGAACAATAGACGCACAAGAGGCGGGCGGCCGCCTTGGAGAGTTGGCGAAGAGAGCGGATTTGCTGATCTATGAATTTTTTCATACCGATCATGTCGGGCACCGGGGCGGGCCGGACGACGCTTTTGCTGTTTTGGCGGACTTGAACCGGTTTTTGCGCGCCGCGTTGCGGCGTATGGACCCGGCGGAGGATACGTTCATCTTGAGCAGCGATCACGGAAACGTGGAGGATATGAAAACGTCCTCCCACACGAGAAACCCCGTCCCGATACTTCTGTATGGCAAATATGCGGAGAACCTGCTTGCGGGGGCGAGCAGTCCGAGCATCTGCCATGTGACGCCCTCGATTCTTTCCATCGTTACATAAAAAGGCGTCAACGCCTCTTCTTTCTCACGTGTTGACTTTCCAGGCAGTCGCGCATATAATCATACTTCTGTTCAACGTAAGTTATTTCTAGAATTGGGTAAATGGGCAAAAATACGGACGTGCCGCGGATAGAGAAGGGGGGGTTGGGGTCTTTTCTCAAAAGAGCCCGTGAGCAGAGGAGTATATCCCTCCGCTACGTGTCTGACTGCACGAAAATCAGGACCTACTATCTGGAAAGCTTGGAAAACAGCGAGTTGGATCGGTTGCCGTCCGGACCGGTGGGGGTGGGGTTCGTTCGCGCTTTTGCGGATGCGATTGGCGTGGATGCGGACGTCGTCGTGACAGCCTATAAGCAGGAGACTTCGATCGAACGCCCCTCGGATGTGCCTGAGCCTGCGTCAAATTCCCAACCCTTCCGCATCCTACCCCCCTATGCGAATCGCGTTTTGCCTATCGTATCCGTCGTCTCCATCCTGCTTTTGCTCCTTGCCAGCGGTGGGTTTTTCTGGTTCGTGAAAGGAAGGACGGAATCGTTTACGGACCCGCTTGTCAAGAGAGTAAAAATTGCGCTTGTGCCTGGGACGAATGGGCAGGTGCGCCTAGAAAGCGGGCGCGGCAAGGAGAACAACAACAACGGCGCGAATAGCACAGGGCGAGAGGTTGGCGTCGTTGAGGGGAGCGAGGTTTCTGAAGAGGCGGGCTCTGCCGCCTCGGCCGGGAGTTTGCAGGTTTATTCAAATGGGGAGGAAGGGGGCATTTCCACCAAGGAAAACGCTACGGCCGCAAAGAAAGTTGCCCTCAACGTCCCTTTAAATGGAGACGATGCGCCACAAGGCGAGCTGATGCCGGCGGCTCCTGAGGCAATTTCGTTGACGTTGAGGGTCGTGGCGATAGAGGATACGTGGCTGCGAATCGTGGTTGACGCGAAAAGCACGCAGGAACTTCTCTTGTTGGCGGGCCAAGAGAGAAACTGGGACGCGTTGGAGAAATTCGTGGTCACCGTAGGCAACGTGGTGGGAACGCAGATGTACCTGAACGGCGCAAGCATTCCATTGCAAAGCACTGATAACGTGCTGAGGGATTTTCCCATCACCAAGGAATCTCTGAATTAGCCGTTTACTATCCGAAGTTTTTATGACCTCCGAAGTCTCCACCCCGTTTCAGCCGTTTGTCGCCTGGTGCCATTCAAAACCTGAAGTCTCGTATGATAGATAAATCTTTCTTGTCGCCCGGAACGTCGGAGGAGAAGGCGTGGGTGCGCCTGCGTGGTGCGAATGAGGCGACTATTGCCTGGTGGCTCGCCTGGCTCGCGCGCGAAAACCCGGGTCCCGTTATTTTCGTCGAGGAGAATCAGCGTCGCCTCAAGACGATCGAGACGAACTTTAACATGTTCGTCGGCGCTTCGGGCGCGCGGGGCTTTCTGCCAGTATTTGTCTTTCCTTCCTGGGATGCGTATCCGTTCTCTAGGTTGTCTCCATCCAGTGAAGTCGTCGGCGAGAGGATGGCCGCGTTGCAGTTCTTGCGCGAGGGAGGACGGGGCGTCGTGCTGACGACGGCGTCGGCGATAGGCGCGAGAATGCCTCCGCCCGCTCGGTTGGACGACGCCATGATCCGCCTGCGCGAGGGGATGGCGATCGAGTGGGATGAACTGATGGGGTCGCTCGAATCGTTGATGTATCAAAGAAGGTCGGTGGTTGAATCCCCCGGAGATTACGCGGTGCGGGGCGGCATTCTGGATTTTTTCTCCCCCCAGAACGCCCATCCGACGCGCCTGGAGTTTCGAGGCGACGAGCTGGACTCCCTGCGAAATTTTAATCCACAGACCCAGCGAAATCTGGACACGCTCCAGAGCGTGGACGTTTTCCCGTCGAGGGAGATTGTTCTCTCGCCGGACGAGCTGGAAAGGGGCCGCCGTGCCATTTTGGAGGCCGTCGCGCCCGAGACGAGACAAAGAACGGAGCGCCTCCTTGAATACCTGGATGCGGATAGATACTTCCCGGGCATGGAGGGGCTCGCGCCACTTTTTTTGTCCAAGATGACGACGTTGTTCGATGTGGCGCCAGGCGATGCGTTGTGGATTTTGAATGAGCCGGAAGCCCTGAACGAGGCGATGGAGCAGTCGTGGAGCGAGATCTGCGAGGAGGCGCGCCTCGCACCCGAGAGGGGCCTCATCTCTTTTGCTCCCGAGCTTTTATGGCTCAGACCCGGGGAGATTCGAGAAGAGTTGTCCATCTGGCCGCGCCTTGAGTTCGATTCCCTGGGGCTTGACGCCGCCAACGCGGAAGAAGAAGAGGCCTCGCGCGCGCGCGAGGAGGAGGAGAATACCCTCTCTGCGGAGATTATCAATCCCTTCCGTGGGCGCGTGGAGGCGTTCATCGCGCAACTGCGTTCGTGGAGGCGCGAAGATGAAAGCATCGTCATCACGGCGCAGGAGAAGACCCTCGCGCTGAGGATACAGGCGTTGCTGCGCGAGCATGAGCTGGGCGTAAGAATTTTGCCGCAGGGCGTTTCGCTCATGGATGAGCGGCCCGACGTCGTTTTAGTCGAAGGCAAGCTCAGCGCTAGTTTCCGACTCCCAGTGGAGAGGAGGATTTTCTTTCGTGCGGAGGATTTGCTGGTCGGCGCCTTGGGGGGAGATTCGCGCCGCCTCCCTCCGTCAAGGCCCGGCGAGGGTTTCAAGGATTTGAACGAAAAGGATTTGGTGGTGCACGTGGAGCATGGCGTGGGCCGCTACGTGGGCACGCGCGTCATCGCGCATCAAGACGGAGAGAGTGAATTCCTCACCCTACAATACGCGGGCAGCGACAAACTGTATGTTCCAATGGACGACGTCGAGAGCATCCACAAGTATCGCGGAGCAGGCGCTGCGCCGCCTTTGGATAGGCTGGGGGGAAGCCGCTGGAGCAAGGCGAAGAAAAACGTTAAGAGGAGGCTTCGAAGCGTCGCCCGTGATCTGGTGCGCCTCTATTCCGAGCGAAACGCCGCCAAAGGGTATGCCTTCTCAGGGGACAGCGCGTTCGATCGTGAAATATCTGACGGCTTCGATTTCGAGGAGACGCCCGATCAGGAGCAGGCCATTCGCGCCGTTTTGGAGGATATGGAGCGTGCCCAGCCGATGGATCGCCTCGTTTGCGGAGACGTGGGGTATGGAAAAACGGAGGTGGCCCTCCGCGCCGCCGCCAGGGCGATTTCGGCCGGTAAGCAGGTCGCCGTCATTGTACCGACGACGCTGTTGGCCCATCAGCATTGGGACACGTTCCGGAGGAGGTTCGAGAAACTACCGGTTCGCGTCGAGATGCTCTCTCGCTTCAGGAGCCGTAAGGCACAGGGCGAGGTGGTCGAGGGCCTCTCCCGTGGGGGCGTGGATATCGTGGTGGGCACCCATCGGCTGTTGCAGAAGGGGGTATCGTTTCATGACCTGGGACTCTTGGTCATCGACGAGGAGCATCGCTTTGGCGTCTCCCACAAGGAAAAGATCAAGAAGCTTCGCGTCAACGTGGACGTTCTGACGCTGACCGCCACGCCTATTCCGAGAACGTTACAGATGGCGCTGTCCGGAACGCGCGACTTGAGCGTCATCGAAACGCCTCCGCGCCACAGGGTCGCGCCGCGCACGTATATCTCCCGCTTCAGCGAAAGGTTGATCAAGGAGGCTATCACGAAGGAAATCGACCGGGGGGGACAGGCGTTTTTCGTGCACAATCGGGTGCGCAGCCTTCCCGCCATGCGCCGGCTTCTTGCCAGATTGTTGCCGGACGCACGCATCCTGGTGGGGCACGGCCAGATGAAGGAGCGAGAACTGGAGGAGGTGATGGAGCAGTTCGTGACCCGTCGAGCTGACGTTCTGCTCTGCACGACGATTATCGAAAGCGGACTCGACATTCCCTCGGTGAACACGATCTTGATCCATCGGGCGGACATGTTCGGCATGGCGCAACTATACCAGTTGCGCGGTCGGGTGGGACGCGACCGTTTTCAGTCCCACGCCTATCTTTTGGTGTCGGGTGCGGAATCCTTGACGAAGCAGGCAAAGGAGCGGTTGCGGGCGCTGGAGGAGTTGAGCGAACTGGGGGACGGCTTCAAACTGTCCATGCGGGATTTGGAAATTCGCGGCGCCGGACACTTGCTGGGGCATCGGCAAGCAGGACAAATCTCCGCCGTGGGGTTTGACATGTATTGTCGACTGTTGGAGGAGGTTGTTCAGGAGACGAAGGGTGCGCGCATCGATCGCCACGAGCCCGATATAGTCGCGCCGGTGGCGGGTGCGCTGCCCCCTTCATGGATTTCGGGCCAGGCAGAGCGCTTGGACGTGTATCGCAGAATCGCCTCGGCGCGGGGGCCAGGCGAGTTGAGAGAATTGGCAGTCGAGCTCAGGGATAAATTCGGGGAAATGCCGATTCGCGCTCTCCATCTTCTGCAGTTGGGGGAAATTCGCTTGCGCGCCCGTCTTTGCGGAATTAAATCCCTCCACCTTCGGGGCAAGGAGGCGCACCTGGAGGTTTTTCCAGGAGATTACGAATTAACGGCCGCTTTTTTGGACGTGCCGGGGATGACGTTCACCGATGCGCACGCTTTTCGGGCGTCCATCAGCGGTCGTTGGCCCGAAGATTTTGACTTTCTCGTCCAAGTCTTGGATGCTTTGGAGGTATGCAAGGTGTCCGAAGGCGAGTGGGCGGCGGAATAGACATGAGGCTCAATGCCATGGAGAGCGAGCGGAGCGCGCGGTGCCTGGTTTTTAAGCGGCGGGATCTGGTGGGTTTTCATTTGTCTGATGTGGCTCTTGTTCCTTGTTTTCTAGGCGGCTCGGTTATTTCACGCGGGTGTGGGGTGAGAAAAAAATGTATTCTCCTCGCCGAGCTAAACGGCGAACCCATCACCAGGGTGCTGGTGAGCAGATTGTGAACAGGCGCCCCTTTCTGCCGTCCGTCTGAGGGGACATTCGGTGTCAGTTGCTGGTGGACAAGGGACGAGAGAGGTTTCAGAATTGGCTGAGGAAACTGAGGCGAAATGCGAAAATTCAATACCATTGGGGAAACCTTGAAAACCTCGCGTCTGGCTAAGAGTTTTGGTGTTTGGACTGCGGTTTTTTGTGCCTTTGCGGGGGGCGCGACGGCGGCGGTCGTGACGGTCGAGAGAATTATCGCTAAGGTCAACGATGAGATCATCATGCTTTCCGAGCTTCAGGATTTCGTGAAGCCGCGCGTCGAGGAGTTGAGGAAGAACTATGCGGGAGAGGCACTCAATAGCAGGATTCGTGAACTGGAGCTCGCCGCACTGGACGCCATGGTCGAGAAGAAGCTTATCTTGAAGCGCGCCGGCGTCATTGGGGCGAAAGTCGACGAGAAAGAAATTGAAGGCGGCGTCACGCGCATCCTTCAGGAAAACAACATTACGACGGCTAGGCTGCGCGATATTTTGTCGGCGCAAGGCACGACTTTTGAGAAATATCGTGAGGACATACGTGAGCGGATATTGGCCCGGAAGGTGGAGCGTGCGGAGGTCGGCTTGCGCGTGCGCGTGGGGGAGCAGGAAGTTGCAGACTATTATAACGCCCACGAGGACGACTACCGAGAGGGCGAGAGCAGGGTGGTCCGACAAATTTTCTTTCCCCTTGCCGAAGGAGCCTCCGCTCCGGAGGTGGAGGCGCAGCGGAAAAAGGCGACTCGCGCCTACGAGGAAGCGGCGAGACCGGATGCGGATTTCGCCCGAGTGGCTGCAAAGCGTTCACAAGGCCCCTCTAAGGGCCGGGGCGGATTGCTGGGCTCCTTGAAGAGGGGCGAGGTTTTTCCGGAGCTAGAACAACTCGTTTTCTCAGCGGAAGAGGGGAAGATAAGCAAGCCGACGAGAACGAGGGTTGGCTATCATGTCGTTCGCGTCGAGAAGGTGAATCCAGGAAAAACGATCAGCCTGGATCGCTTGGCGGGCAAGATTCGCGACAAACTCTACGCGGAGAAATTCGTCAAGAGACGCCGTGAATGGATGGCGGATCTCAAGCGCAGCGCTTTTTTGGAAATCAGCTACGACCCCAAGACTCTGGGCAGCGGGCTCGCCTCCATCTCTCGGAACGTTCGCGAGCAGGTTACTTTCCGGCTGGTCGGCGTGCAGCTCAACGGATCCAGGGGCGTGTTTGGCCGCAGCTCCATTTTGTGGGCGTATGGCTCGAATCAGAGAGAGACGCGCTGGAAGTCCGATAAATTAAGCGTAGGCGCCCAAAGTCGTTTGGATAAGGACGCCATCGGTGCGTTGGCGCCAGGGCAGCGTCTGTTCGTCAATCCGGACCCGTCGGCGAACCTCTATTTGTTCGAGCATCGTTATTTGTTTCCTGACTCCTACATCGGGAAGGTGAATTTCGCGGACGTGATCAAGGCGTTCTCCCTCCAGTCCAGAGACCGGGGGGGAGGGGAAAAAATTGTGAAGATCGACTTTGATACCGATACGAAGTCCGCGCGGCTCGAGTTCGAAGTAGAGGTCGATATGATGCGCAGCATCGTGGCGGATCCCAAAAGAATCTCCCAGTGACGATGCGCTTGGATCAGTTTTTGAGCCAGAGCCGCCTCGTGAAACGTCGGTCGCTCGCCAAGCGCTTGGTGGACGGGGGCGTCGTAAGCATTGAGGGCAGAGCGGCGAAAGCTTCCTCCCGAGTGGAAGTCGGAGACGTGCTCACAGTGCGGTTCGAGAGTAGGACGTTGCGAATTCGCGTGCTGGGTGAGGCGAATCGTCCCCTCTCGAAAGAGGGCGCCTCTGGCCAGTTCGAGGTTCTTGAGGAGTCGGTTCTCGCCGTTGATGAGACGAAAAACGCCTCGAACGCCCCGATGGATTTCTTGAAGCGCGCGTAAATCCGCCCTTGTCCTTCATAGAGAAGGCTGCTAGGCTTCGTGGCCGTCGCTTGATGCGCTTGCTTGCTATCGCCGGGCGGAAGATAAGGATGTGGCAGGTTCCCCTTTAATGCCGTCCTGTGAGGCGGCGAAGGAGGAAGCGTCGGATGTTTTTGCTCTTTTCGTCCATTCTACGCGCTCCATGCCCTGATGGCATGGTGTTTTTTTTGTGTTCTCCTCTTGCGCCCCGCTGGCCGGGCGGTGGATTTTGCCCTGGCGATGAAACAACTCGGCGCTGAGCAGCTGCGGCGCACCTTGAGGCGCTTGTCGCACGAGATTCTCGAGCGGACGACCGATATGTCCGCCTTGGTGATGGTCGGCATCCGCACGAGGGGCGCGCCGCTCGCCGAAAGGCTGGCGGAGGAACTCAGGTCTCTGACGGGTGCCCGTCCGCTCGTGGGTGCGCTTGACGTCACCCTGTATCGCGACGACCTGGATCAGGGCGGCGACGTGCGAACCAAGCTGCTCAGGACGCACCTCCCCTTCTCGTGTGAGGAGAGGGATGTCGTTCTCGTCGATGATGTGCTCCACACGGGCCGGACGGCGCGCGCCGCCTTGGCCGCGCTCCTCGGTTTCGGGCGGCCCCGCAGGGTGAGACTCGCCATTCTCATAGACAGAGGAGGGTGCGAGCTGCCGATTCGCGCTGATTTCGTGGGGAGGAACGTCGAGGCGGCCCCGCATGAGGAAGTGCGCGTGAATCTGGAGGAAATCGACGGCCAGGACGCCGTATTCAAGCGCTCGAGCGAATAAGGGTGTTATCGGGGGGATGACATGAGTGTGGAGACGTATCGGAGAAAGGATTTGCTCTCGATTCGGGAGCTCGCCCCTGAAGAGATATTGTTTCTGCTTGACCAGACCAATTCTTTTCGGGAGATCAACGAGCGCGATATCAAGAAGGTTCCCACGCTGAGGGGGAAAACCATTGTCAACTTCTTCTTTGAGAACAGCACGAGAACGCGCGCTTCATTTGAGATCGCGGGCAAGCGCCTCTCGGCGGACGTGATCAACCTTTCCGTCTCCACGAGCTCGGCGAGCAAGGGGGAAACCCTGCGGGATATGGCGAGAAACATCGAGGCGATGGCCACCGACGTGCTCGTCGTTCGCCATTGGGCGTCCGGAGCGCCCGCCTACCTGGGGCGGGAGCTCGGGTGCGCCGTCGTGAACGCGGGCGACGGCTGTCATGAGCACCCCACGCAGGCGTTACTCGACCTCTACACCATCCGCGAGCACAAGGAGAAATTTGAGGGGTTGCGCGTTTCCATCGTGGGGGATATCGCCCATAGCCGCGTGGCGCGCTCCAACGTGGCGGGGCTGTTGAAACTTGGTGCGGAGGTTACTTTTTGTGGTCCCTCGACGATGCTGCCGGCCGACGTGGAATGTCTGGGGGCGCGCGTGACGACGAGGCTGGATGAGGCGATCGACGACGCGGACGTTCTCATTGCCCTTCGAATTCAGTTGGAGCGAGGCGCAGGGGGTGCGTTTCCCAGCGCGCGCGAATACGCCAACACCTATGGCATCACCCGAAAGAAGTTGCGGGACGCGAAGAGCGACCTCCTGATCATGCACCCAGGGCCAATCAATCGCGGAGTGGAAATGTCTCCCGACGTGGCCGACGGACGATTCTCCGTCATCCTGCAGCAGGTCGAATACGGGGTCGCCTGCCGAATGGCGATTCTCTACCTCCTCTCGATGAGAAGGGATGAGGAGCAAAAAGACGCGGTACCAAAGACGGCGAGCGCTGTTTCGGAAAAATCACGAGAGGAGGCGAGAGATGCCGTTGCTCATTAGGGGGGGGCGTCTCGTCGATCCCTCCGATGGGGTCGATGAGAAATGCGATATCCTAATAGAGGCGGGACGGGTCGCGCACAGGAGCAAGAACATACTGCCGCGCGGAGGGGACGAGGTTTTGGACGCTGGGGGGCTGGTCGTGGCGCCGGGTTTCATCGACATGCACGTCCATTTCAGGGAGCCAGGGCAAGAATACAAAGAGGATATCGAAAGCGGGACCCGCGCCGCCGTCGCGGGCGGTTTCACCGGCGTGGCGTGCATGGCGAACACCGATCCGGTGAACGACACGAGCTCGATCACCGAGCGCATCCTCAAGCGCGCGCGCGAGGTGGGTTCGTGCCGCGTGTTTCCCGTCGGCTCGGTTTCCGTAGGTTTGGAAGGCGAGGAATTGAGCGAGATGGCCGAACAGATAGAAGCCGGCGCGGTGGCCTTTAGCGATGACGGCGCGCCGGTCAAGACGGCCGCACTGATGCGCTCCGCGCTCGAATATGCCGGTATGCTGGGGGTGAGCGTGCTCGATCACGCTGAGGACGCGTCGCTCTCCGAGGGCAGGGTGATGAACGAGGGGGCGGTGTCCACCATGCTTGGCCTGTCGGGGAACCCTGAGGCCAGCGAGGACATATGCGTCTATCGGGATGTCCGCCTAGCGGAACTGACGGGGGGGAGGCTCCACGTCCTGCACCTATCCTCTGCCGGCGCGGTGGATTTGATTCGAGAGGCGAGAGCGCGGGGCGTCCGCGTGACGGGAGAGGTGACGCCGCACCATTTTTCTTTGACCGAGGAGGCGATTCGCGGATTCAACTCATCAGCAAAGATGGCGCCTCCGTTGCGCGACGAGGCGAACCGTCGCGCGCTCCTTAAGGGACTCAAGGAGGATGTTATCTCTGTTATTGCCTCGGACCACGCCCCCCATTACGAGGCGGAGATCCAAAGGGAGTTCGACGCCGTTCCGTTCGGGGTGGTGGGTCTGGAGACGGCCGTGTCCCTCGCACTGGACAGGTTGGTGGGCGGGGGTGTGCTCACGTTGTCCGAGATGATCGCGAAATTTACCAAGGGCCCGTGCGAGGTGCTGGGTTTGCCATACGGCACTCTGAAGGAGGGCGCGCCCGCAGACGTAACGATACTCGACCCCGCGCGCGAGGTGCTTGTCGACCCCAGCACTTTCGAGAGCAATGGCAAGAACACGCCCTTCGCCGGCTGGAAACTCAGGGGATGTGCTGTAGCCACGATCGTTTCGGGGCGTTTGCGGATGAGTCGGCTCGGGGGCACGCTGCGCATCTCTGCACAGGAGGCGCTCGCCCTATGAGAGGTCGAAGAACGAAGCCGGCGCTTCTCGCCCTAGAGGATGGCGGAATTTTTAGGGGCGAGAGTTTCGGGGCGGATTCGGAGGCCGCAGGGGAACTCGTCTTCAACACGGCGATGACGGGTTATCAGGAAGTGCTCACCGACCCTTCTTACCGTGGCCAGATAGTGGTGATGACGTATCCCCACATCGGAAACTACGGCATCATTCCGGGGGACGGGGAATCGCGCCGCGCCTGGGTTGAGGCGTTTATTGTGAAGGAGGTTTGCCGACGCCACAGCAATTTCAGGGCGACGGACGACTTGGATTCTTACCTGAAGAAAGAAGGCGTTCCAGGGATCGAGGGCGTCGACACCCGCGCGCTCACGCGCCACATTCGTGAGGCGGGCGCCTTGCGAGCGATACTCTCCTCTACGAACCTGGACGCCGAAAATCTCGTCGGGCGTGCCAAGGCAAGCCCGGGGCTCGACGGGCGTGACATGGTGAAGGACGTAACGTGCACCGCCGCGCACCCTTACGGCGAGAGGAAGGGCCGTCCACTCTGCGTGGCCTACGATTTGGGAGCAAAGGACAACATATTCCGGGAACTCAGCCGGAGGTTCGACTTGGAGGTCGTGCCGGCCTCGGAGGCGGCGGAGAGCGTGTTGGCGAGAAAGCCGGCAGCCGTGTTCCTCTCGAATGGCCCGGGGGATCCTGCCGCACTCGGCTACGTGGTGGAAAACGTGAAAAAAATCATCGGCCAGGCCCCCGTCGTGGGCATCTGCCTGGGGCATCAAATTCTCGCCCAGGCTCTGGGCGGCAGGACGTATAAACTCAAATTCGGCCACCATGGGGCGAACCACCCCGTCCAGGATGTCCACACGAAGAGGGTCGCCATCACCTCCCAGAACCATTCGTTTGCCGTGGACCCCGAAAGCCTGCCGGCGGGCGTCGCCGTCACGCATTTCTCCTTGAACGATCAAACTTGCGAGGGCTTGCGGGCGGGCGCTCCCAAGGTGTTCAGCGTGCAGTATCACCCCGAAGCTTGCCCGGGCCCGCGCGACGCGGGCGCGCTTTTCGATGCGTTTTTCCACTTCTGCGTGGGGGAGTGAGAGAGTGATTCCTTGATGCGGTTTTGGCTTTGGAAGGCGAGCGAACGGAAATCGCACAGGGGAGGTTGACGGAAAAGAAAAAAATTAAGCGAAAGCGTCAATGGCGAAATGAACCCATGTTTTTTTGAGACGATTCGGCGGGGAAATCGCCTGCGTCAAATGGATGGCGAACATATTTGATGCGCCAAACAACGGGGAGGTTGGCGGATGAATGATTGGTGCAATCGCGTTCATCATGGCGACTGCCTTGACGTTATGAGGCGTATTCCTTCCAACAACGTGGATCTCATCGTCACCTCGCCGCCCTATGCGGATGCGAGAGCACATACCTATGGCGGGATCAAGCCGGATGAATACGTTGCATGGTTTTGTGAGCGCGGCCTTGAAATGCGCAGGATTTTGAAGCCCAGCGGGTCGTTCGTTTTGAACATCAAGGAAAAGGCGGTAGATGGCGAACGGCATACTTACGTCCTTGAACTCATTCTTGCCCTGAAAAGAGAGGTCGGTTTTCGCTGGGTGGAAGAATACGTTTGGCATAAGACGACTTCCGCACCGGGGAAATGGAAGTATCGTTTTCGGGACGCCTGGGAGCGCATTCTGCATTTCAGTAAAACGAAAGAAGTCAAGATGCGCCAGGATGCGGTAAAAGTGCCCATTGGCAACTGGACGGAAAAACGGCTTCGCAACATGAGCAGGAACGACAGGGAAAGGCAAGAATCCGCTACGAACTCGAAAATTGGTCGAAGGATCGAAGCGTGGGAGGGGAAGGACACAGTGTATCCGTCCAACGTCCTGTATCGCCCGCCCGTTTGCCATAATACGGGACACAGCGCGGTGTTCCCCGAATGGTTGCCGGAGTTTTTCATCCGACTTTTTACGGATGAGGGCGACGTTGTTCTCGATCCGTTCTCCGGCAGTGGAACGACGTTCAAGGTGGCGCGGAAAATGGGGCGTGCACCCGTTGGAATAGAGATACGAGAAGAATACGCGTTCCCGAAATCCGATTCGCAAGCTTCCCTTTTCGGTTAAGCCGCCATGCGCGAATTGCCTTGGCTTTCGCATGAAGTATTGGGCATGGCCACGCGGGATTTGCTCCATTCATCCAATGAGGCGTTTTCTGAGGCGGAAGAACGATTGCGCAAGAATGTGATAGACCCTTTCTCATCAATCGTGGTTGCTTCCGTATTGGGGATAAATACTTCAAGCGACTTATCAAACGAGCAGGCTTTGCGAACGACAATGGGCGGCATATCCAACGCGGTCGGTGCGTTCCATCAATCTATTTTAGTTTCTATTGAGGGATGGGCGGACCATGATTCGGGGTACGATCTAGAAAATCGAGAACAGAAAATTCTTGCCGAGGTTAAAAACAAGCACAACACAATGAATTCAGCGAATCGGATGCAAGTCATCTCTGACCTGGAAACTGCAATCCGGCAAAAGGGGCGTGGGTGGACTGGTTATCTGGTGCAGGTCGTCCCCAAGAAAAAAGAGCGTTTTAAGAAGTCGTTGGTCCCCAACAGACCGATATACGAAGTTGACGGAGCCACTTTTTATGAATTGGCGACAGGCGCAGCAACCGCCTTGCGAGATTTGTCCGATGTTCTCGAAGAATTTATTGGGAAGAACTTGTCCGATGACGTCAGAATGAAATGCAAGGAGCTATTTCATGCCAGCATCCCCGCATAAAGGCGTATTCGACGAATAAACAGACCGCGGGGAAATCAGACGATTTTGGTGGAGGAGTGATTTACCCTTACAGTAAAAATCAAATGGAATTGCTTCATCGACTCCTGAGCAAGTAGAGCGAATGCGCCCACCCGAGCGACTACTCGCCCGGGCTGAATGAATCGCTCGGATATGTTGCGGAGATTATGAAAAGAATACAACAGATCCAATCTAAGAAAGTCTGACCCATGCCGAGGCGAACGGACATATCGAAGGTGTTGATCATCGGCTCGGGACCCATCGTCATCGGCCAGGCGTGCGAGTTCGACTATTCGGGCGTGCAGGCGTGCAAGGCGCTTCGGGAAGAGGGCTACGAGGTGGTGCTGGTGAACTCGAACCCCGCCACCATCATGACCGACCCCGAGATGGCCGACGCCACCTACGTGGAACCTATCACCCCGCGCGTGGTGGAGGAGATCGTCAAAAAAGAGCGGCCCGATGTGCTGCTGCCCACGATGGGCGGGCAAACGGGGCTGAACACGGCGGTGGCCTTGGCCGAGTCCGGCGCGCTCGACTCCTGGGGGGTGGAGCTCATCGGGGCGAAGCTGCCCGCCATCCGTTGCGCCGAAGATAGGGATTTGTTCAAGAGGGCGATGCGTGCGATCGGCCTGGATTTGCCGAGAAGTGAGGTTGTCGCCACGATGGCGGCAGGCTGGACGGCGGCACGGGGAATCGGTTTTCCGGTGATTCTCAGGCCCGCCTTCACGCTGGGCGGATCGGGCGGGGCAGTGGCGTTCTCTGAGGAGGAATTTGAGGAGAAACTGGCGTGGGCTTTATCTGAGAGTCCGACCGATCAGGTGCTGCTCGAGGAGAGCGTCCTAGGCTGGAAGGAATTCGAGCTCGAGGTCATGCGCGATCTGAAGGACAACGTGTCGATCATCTGCTCAATTGAGAACTTCGACCCCATGGGTGTTCACACGGGCGATTCCATCACCGTCGCCCCCGCCCAGACGCTCTCGGATCGCGAGTACCAGACTATGCGCGACGCGGCCATCGCCTGTATCCGGAAGGTGGGGGTCGAGTGCGGCGGATCGAACATCCAGTTTGGCCTCAGTCCCACCGACGGCCGGATGGTGGTGATCGAAATGAACCCGAGGGTATCGAGAAGTTCCGCCCTTGCGAGCAAGGCCACAGGCTTTCCCATCGCCAAGATAGCGGCCAAACTGGCCGTAGGTCTCACGCTCGACGAGATACCCAATGACATTACACGCCGGACGCCCGCCTCTTTTGAGCCGTCCATCGACTATTGCGTCACCAAGATACCGCGCTTCACGTTCGAGAAATTCCCCGAGACGCCCCCCGTCCTAGACACGCAGATGCGCTCCGTGGGGGAGGTGATGGCCATTGGCAGAACGTTTCGCGAATCCTTGATGAAGGCGATCAGGTCCCTGGAAATCGACCGCTACGGCCTGGCGGACCCGAAGCCTGAGGATCTGGAGGGGCTATCCGCCAAGGAGCGCGAAGAAGTCATTTTTGAGGGTTTGCGGACGCCCAGCCCCGATCGTCTTTGGTCCATCGCCCGCGCCTTTCGGGAGGGATGGACGGAGGATGGGGTATATCGCGCGTCCGGAGTTGACCCCTGGTTTCTGGCGCATCTCGCCGAGCTGGTGGAGATGGAAGCGGACGCCGTCGCGCCCGGCTTGCTCGATGATGAGGTGGAGCTCAGATTTTTGAAGGAAAACGGTTTTAGCGATAAGGAGATCGCCGGAAGGCGGGGCGTGGAGGAGAGGGATGTTCGCGCGGCGCGACGCCGCCTAGGGGTTCGGCCCGCTTACAAGCAGGTGGATACCTGCGCCGCCGAGTTCGAGGTTCATACGCCCTATCTCTACTCCACTTATGAGTGCGAGGATGAGGCGAAGCCGACGAAGCGAAAAAAGATCGTCATTCTGGGCGGCGGCCCCAATCGCATTGGCCAGGGCATCGAGTTCGACTATTGCTGCGTTCACGCCGTGATGGGGCTATCGGAGGCGGGCTTCGAGACCATCATGGTGAACTGTAACCCCGAGACGGTGAGCACCGACTATGATACGAGCGACAGGCTGTATTTCGAGCCGCTCACGTTGGAGGACGTGCTGGAGATCGTCGAAAGGGAGAGTCCACAGGGCGTCATCGTCCAGTTCGGTGGTCAAACGCCGCTCAAACTCGCTCTCGCCCTCAAGGAGGCGGGCGCGCCGATTCTGGGAACCTCGCCCGAGAGCATTGACCTGACCGAAGACAGGGATCGATTCAGCAAAATGCTCAAGGAACTTCACCTCACTCAACCTCCCTCTGGAACGGCCACGAACGCCGAAGACGCGCTCAAGGTCGCTCGCGCGGTTGGCTATCCCGTTCTGATACGCCCCAGCTACGTGCTGGGTGGACGCGCCATGGTGCTCGTCCACGATGGGGATGAGCTCGCCGCCTATATGCGTGAAGCCGTTCGCGCCTCCGCGGAGAAGCCTGTCTTGATCGACCGATTTCTGGAGGACTCTGTGGAGGTGGACGTGGACGCGGTGTCCGACGGGCGCAGCGTGGTCATCGCGGGCGTGATGGAGCACATTGAGGAGGCAGGAATTCACAGCGGCGATTCTGCCTGCTCCACCCCCCCCTACACGCTGGGCCCCTACATCGTGGAGGAATTGAAGCGCCAGACGAAGATATTGGCGCGCGCTCTGAACGTTGTGGGCCTCGGCAACTTCCAGTTTGCGGTGCACAAGCGACAGGTGTTCGTCCTAGAGGTGAACCCCCGCGCGAGCCGGACGGTGCCCTACGTGAGCAAGGTGGTCGGCGCGCCTTTCGCCAAGATCGCCGCTCGGGTGATGGCGGGGGAGACGCTCTCCTCGCTTGGTTTGCGCGGGGATTTTCAACCCCGACATTTTGGGGTGAAAGAGGCGGTGTTTCCCTTTAAGAAATTCTCTGGCGTGGACGTCATCCTCGGGCCGGAGATGAAGTCCACGGGCGAGGTGATGGGACTAGGCGTGGATTTTCCCACCGCGTTTCTGAAGGCCCAGGAAGGGGCGGGTGCCACTCTGCCGAGAGAGGGGCGCGCGTTCCTCTCCGTTCGGGATGCGGACAAGGCGGCTATCGTTCCCCTCGCGCAGCTGCTCATCGAGCTGGGGTTCTCGCTGGTGTCCACGGAGGGGACGAGAGCGGTGCTCATGGCCAACGGGATAGAGACGGACTTCGCGCACAAGGTGATCGACGGCGTGCCGGGCCACATTGTGGAGCAGATGGAAGCGGGCGGGGTGCAGTTCGTCTTGAACACCACGGCGGGGAGGCAGTCGATCAGGGACAGCTATTCTATACGCAGAACGGCACTTTTGCGGAATATATTCTATTGCACCACCCTCGCCGCCGGGCAGGCGGCCATCCGCGCCGTACGGATTATGCGCGAGGGGGCATATTCGGTGCGTTCTTTACAGGATTATCATGCGGACATGAGAAAAGCCCACCTCCGATGAGAGGATTTTTGCGCATGGGACGCTTCGCCGTCCCGGCGCGAAATTTCCCACGCGAACGCCCTCTGCGAGGCGAGCCGTTTAAACGTATGGCTCACACCGCGCAAGGGGAAGCTGTCAAAGTCCTGAAAGACAACCTGAATGGGGGATAATACGCCAGTGCTTCGTCATGCGTCTCGCCGGCGGCCATATCCCCCTCCCCGCGACATCGGCGTCGGCCCCGTATATACCAGTGGCGGGGGCATGAAGTGATGATACATGGTCTTTGCGCATGGACCCGCAAAGGTGGGGTTTTTCATTAGATGCTTCACGACCCGGCGGGGATTAGAAGGAGCGGCCGGATGCGTTATATCGGGAAAACGCGCAGGTGAGGGGATTGTTGGAACTTTCGGCCCGCTGGGGGACTTGAAGTCGCTCGGGCGGTGCGGTTCGTCTGATTCTCGAAGCTGAGAGGCGCAAGATCATGCTTCGGCTCATATTCTATCTGGCGTTGTCTTGGGCGATCTATTACCTTGTTCGCAGCCTCGTCGGGAATCCGAGGGGAGCAGCGCGGAAAAATTCTGAGCGCGCTGAGGAAATGGACGACGAGATGCTGCATTGCCCCGAATGTGAGACCTTTTTCCCCTCCTTCATGAGCGTCTCCCGCCGGGCGGGTGCTGGCAGGCGTTCGTTTTGCAGCGAAGCGTGCGCGGAGAATTTCGCCAATAGAGGCGGCCCGCCGAAATAGAGGGCGGCTTGAGTCAGAGGGGACGTCTGCTTTTCCTGCTCGTGTCTTCCCATCGTTCTGAAGCGTCGCTCGGCGCTTTTTGAAAAATGGTCGGAGCCTCGCCTCCTTTCGCCTGGGTAGGGAGGTGTTGCGGTCGCCAAATAGCATTCTGCTCGTCTCCCTTGTTTAAATGGAGATGAAGGGCGGATGGAGGAGGAGAATTTATGAAAATTAACGAAAATTTCTAGTACAAGAACCCGCCGCCAAACAAGGGCCGATTCAGTGAGGTTCAGCCTTGGGCAGAAGATGGATGCGGGCGGGGGCGTCATATGTAACTAATTGACTCAATATGGGTTTCAGAATCCATCTCTCTCTTTCTTCCACCATGTTGACATTTGGACACAGCGGCGTAATCTGCGAAATATGCAGCTTTCGCCCGTATCGTTAACGCCCTTGGCGAGCGGCCAAAAAACGTGGCGGGAGAGAAAATGAAGATATTTATTGATACGGCCAACTTGGAGGAGATCGAAGAGGCGGCGTCGATCGGTATATTGGACGGCGTGACGACGAATCCCTCGCTCATAGCGAAGGAGGGGGCGGACCATCACGCGCGTATCAACGAAATATGCGAGATGGTTGATGGTCCGGTGAGTGCGGAGGTCGTCGCCACGCAGTGGCGGGAGATGGTTGAGGAGGGCCGAGAACTGGCTGCCGTCCATGAGAACGTCGTGGTAAAGGTACCGGTGGGCGTTGAGGGCTTGCGTGCCTCCAAAGCCTTGCACGAGGAGAACGTCGACACGAACGTCACGCTGATATTCAGCCCCGCCCAAGCCATGCTGGCGGCCAAGGCGGGTGCCTCGTTCGTGAGCCCTTTCGTCGGCCGGCTGGACGATATCTCGAATCCTGGTATGGAGATGGTGCGGGATATCGTGCGGATATTTCAGAACTATGATTACGCCGCCCAAGTCTTGGTGGCGAGCATACGCACGCCGATTCATTTGCTTGAGGCCGCAAAAATGGGAGCGGACGTCGCGACGGCGCCTTTCCACGTGATCGCGCAGCTGCTCAAGCACCCATTGACGGACATGGGGTTGGAGAAATTTTTGGCAGACTGGCGCCAAGCCAATGAAATGCGCTGACTATTCTGGAGGTGTGGACCATGATGCCGATGTATGAATTTCTTTGTGGAAACTGTGAAAAGGATTTTGAGACGATCATCTCATCCGTGCAAGCGGTCGATCTGGTGGAATGTCCTGAGTGCAGCTCTCTAAAAGTGCATAAAAAGCTCTCTTTGTTCGCCAAATCCTCTTCCGGCGCGGCGGGGGCGACGGCGGCTTTTGATGGATACGCATCCGGTGGGGGTTGTTGCGGCGGGGCATGCGCGTGCCGCTAGCTTCTTATGGGTTTTGTCTTTGACTGTCTTTCTGGATGGACTTGAACTCTATCCTTTCAGGAATTTCTTTAGGAGGAAGGGAGGTCGTGGCACGAGAGGAGCAGGTCAGTGTACGCCAGACCGTGGAAGCGCAGTTCGACCGGGCGGCGGAGCACATAAACATAGATGATGAGTTGTCCGTCCTCCTCAAGAAGCCTTTTCGAGAGATGAGGGTTGAAATACCCATTCGCAGAGACGATGGCTCTCTCGGGGTTTGGGAAGGATACCGCGTTCAGTTCAATGGCTCCCGAGGCCCATTCAAGGGTGGAATCCGGTACCACCATGAAGTGAATATGGACGAAGTGTGCGGACTTTCGGCGCTCATGGCTTGGAAGACGGCCTTGGTGAACGTTCCATTTGGTGGAGGGAAGGGAGGCGTCAACGTCAACGTGCATGAGCTCAGTCGGTTTGAGCTGGAGCGGCTGACGAGAAAGTTTATCGCGCGCATTGGGCGAATTCTGGGTCCATACCGCGATATTCCTGCCCCCGACGTCAATACGAACGCGCAGGTGATGGCGTGGATTTTCGATGAATACAGCAGTCGTCAGGGGTATGCGCCGGCGTGCGTCACCGGAAAGCCTTTGACCATGGGCGGCTCTCTGGGGCGTGAGGCTGCCACGGGGCGAGGCGTCGTGATGGTGTATGAGGAGTTCGCCAAAAAGGAAGGCTGGGACCCGGCGAATATGACGGTGGCGATACAAGGTTTCGGGAACGTCGGAACCTTCGCCGCTAGGTTCATGAGCGATCTGGGGGTGAAAGTCTTGGCGATTTCGGGCAGTAGAGGCGCTTATTTTAACGGTGATGGCGTTGAAGTCGAAGCGGCTGCGGTGCATCGCAAAGAAGAGGGAACGCTAGAAGGTCTCGCGGGAGTCGAAGAAATCACCAATGAAGAGCTTTTGACGCTTGATGTGGACGTCTTAATTCCAGCGGCCCTTGGTGGCGCGATTCACGCGGGCAATGCGGCGGACGTGAAGGCGCGCGTCGTTCTGGAGGCGGCCAATGCGCCCATCACTGATGAGGGAGAGAAAATACTGGGCGTCAGCGATCACGTCGTGGTGGTCCCGGACGTGTTGGCGAATGCGGGCGGTGTGACGGTTTCATATTTTGAGTGGGTGCAGAACATTCAGCAATTCCGGTGGAATGAAGAGCAGGTGAATGTCGAGCTGGGCAAAATCATGGCACGCGCCACTGGTGAGGTCTATGAACTGTCCAAGGAGAAAAATGTGTCTTTGCGCATGGCCGCTTTCATCATTGCGATTCAAAGAGTGGCGGAGGCGGAACGCCTTCGCGGCGTATAGGGCCAGCCGCATCGCTGGAGTTTTTGTTGTCTGGATTCGTGATAGACGCTCGCGACATCGAAAAATTGTTTGGAACTCTCAAAGCTGTCAATGGTATTTCGCTTCAGGTGGAGCCCGGCGAGTGTTTTGGCATTCTGGGCCCGAACGGGGCTGGTAAAACAACTACAATCAAGATGATACATGGAGCCGTTCAGCTCGACGGGGGCGACCTTAAGGTGTTGGCTGGGACGTTCTGACCAAGAATTGACTTATTCGCGCCGAGATGGGAATCGTATCGCAAGAAGATACCTTGGACCGAGATCTGACAGTATATGAAAACCTGTGGGTCTATGCCGGATTTTTCGGCATCTCCAAGAAGGCGTCTTTGTCCCGCATCGCCCGTATGCTCGATTTCATGCAGCTTCGAGAGAAACGGGATGCGCGGATCAACACTTTGTCTGGCGGAATGAAGCGCCGACTCCACATTGCGCGCGCCTTGATCCATGACCCAAAGTTCCTGATTCTGGATGAGCCCACCACCGGCCTTGACCCCCAAGCGCGGCATCTCGTCTGGGGAAGGCTTCGGGAATTGAAGGACAAGGGGCTCACTATCCTTCTCACTAAGCATTACATGGAAGAGGCGGCCCAGATGTGCGATCGCATAGGCATCATGGATGCGGGAAAATTTCTCCTTGAGGGCGCGCCGCAAGCCCTGGTGCATGAAAACGTGGGTGATGAGGTGTGCGAACTCAGGGGCGGCGCTTCGGAGGAATTACTCGATTCACTAAAGGGTTTTCACGTAACCACCGAAGCCGTTGCGGACATATTGTATATGTATAGCCACGATGAAATGCGGATGATGGAGCATTTGCTCTCTCGGGGGCGGAAAGATTTTTTGAGGAGGCCCGCGACTCTGGAAGACTTGTTTTTAAGACTCACAGGACGGGATCTTCGGGATTGATGTTTTCTCCCCAAGCCGCCGAGCCGTCGTGCCTTTCGCGTCTGGGTTCGCCATTTGGTGTATTACCGCTCTTTTTACCTGGCGGAATGGGCTGGTAATCTGGGTGAGCATGTTTTGTGGCTGGTGGCGTTTGGTTATGGACTGGGTCGCCTAGTACCGCATCTGGACGGCGTCTCGTATGCGCAATTCATCGGTCCCGGCCTGATGGTCTCCGTAGCTATGTGGAACGCCACTTATGAGTCCACGTACGGGGCGTATTCAAGAATGCGTATTCAAAACGTGTATGAGTCCATGCTGATGGCTCCGCTCACGGTGGGCGACGTTGTCCTGGGTGATCTTCTTTGGTGCGCCAGCCGCGCATTGATAGGCTCGACGCTCATGCTGATCGTTTTAGGCCTGTTCGGTTTGGTTAGCTCGTTGTGGGCGTTCGCGATTCTTCCGATTCTATTTATTGAGGCGGTGATGTTCGCAGCCTTGGGGCTGATTGCGACATCGTTGGCCCATGGCTTTTCGTTTTTTAATTTCTATTTCTCTGTCATTGTCATGCCTATGTTTTTCTTTGCGGGTGCCTTGTTTCCCATCAAAGGTCTTCCATCGTGGGTGGAGCGACTGTCCGACGCTCTCCCGCTTACACATGCGATGAGAATCGCGCGTGGCTTGTTCATTTACGGGCGTGTGGAGAATTTTATCTGGCATTTTTCCTTTCTGCTCGGTTTTATGCTCTTGTCCTTGGTCATCGCCTGCTTTTTGGTGAGCAGGCGGATGGTGGAATGAGCATGGGGTCCGCAATAAAAATTCTGCATTCTCCGGAACCTTTTTTGTTTCATGAGAGTTTGTTGCGTTTTCGCACCTCGAGTGAAGATTTCATCAATTCGTATATGGATGGGGTTTACCGTAGGGTTTTGGAGGAAGCTAATGGCGCTTTGGTTTTTTTGGAAGCGGAACCGAAAGCGAAAGAGAGAAGGCTAGGGTGCCCGATTCGATTAAGAATTGTGAATGAAGGCCCAATGATGAAATCAACGCAAAGAGCGGGCTTGGACGCCATCAAGCATATCTTGTCTTTTGACCTTGATCTGAAGCCATTTTATAGGATGGCGAAAGACGACGCGGATTTGGCTCCCATTGTGAAAAGATTCAAGGGACTCAAGCCGGTAAGGCACTTGAGCGCATTCGAGGCTCTTGTTACGGCAATCACGGCGCAACAGGTGAATTTGACGTTTGCCGGAGTGATACGAGGGCGCATGGTGAAGCGATGGGGCAGGAAATTGCGTGTTGATGAACAAACGTATTACGCTTTTCCACGCCCGGAGCGTTTGGCGAGGGCGCGCGTGTCCACTTTTCGCGCCATGCAGTTTTCGGAGCGAAAGGCGGAATACGTGATTGGCGTGGCGCGCGCGGCTCTGGAGGGTCGTTTGGAAGAAGGCGAATTGCGTGCTCTGCCGATTGGTGAGGCGGTGAATCGCCTTACTGAGATACGAGGCGTAGGTCGTTGGACGGCTGAGCAAATGCTGTTTCGCGCCCTCGGCCGCGTGGAAGTGTTTCCTGGCGGAGATTTGGGAGTGCAGAAAGTCGTGGCGCATTATTGTTTTGGGAAGGAACGCGTGGATGAGAGGTGCGCGCGCGTCCGAGCGGATGGTTGGCACCCGTGGGCTTCTCTGGCGACGACGTATTTGTTTGCCGCGTGGCGCGCGGGCGTCCCGCCTACGAGTGAGATGAAATGATGTCCTGGGAGATAGACGTGCGTACAAACAATTGTCGCGTTTCCATCGAAGAGCAGGAAAGAAATATTCTAGCGCCCTATGCTGCGCATAGTGCCGATAGTCTGGGACGGAGGCATCCGGAAACGGAGCACAACATGAGGACCGTTTTTCAGCGCGATCGCGACCGCATCATCCATACGCAGGCGTTCAGGAGGCTTGAGTATAAGACGCAAGTGTTTGTGAATCATGAGGGGGACCATTATCGCACGCGTCTGACGCACACTATCGAGGTAAGCCAAATTGCCCGTTCCATCGCCCGCGCGCTTGGCTTGAATGAAGAGCTCGCCGAGGCTGTCGCTCTCGCGCACGATTTAGGACACCCCCCTTTTGGTCATGCCGGAGAAAAGGTGCTGAATGAGCTCATGAGAGAGCACGGGGGGTTTGAGCATAATTTGCAAGCTTTGCGGATCGTCGAGATTTTAGAGAGGCGTTACCCGTCGTTTCCGGGTTTGAACCTGACATGGGAAACGCGCGAAGGAATTATAAAGTATCTTGATCGCTACGAGGGTTTGATGCCTCCGGGTCTGACGAACGCCATCGCTCCCAGCTTGGAGGCCCAAGTAGTAGATGCGGCGGATGAGATTGCATATAACAACCATGATCTGGACGATGGGCTATCGTCTCACCTGTTTGGCCCTGAGGATTTACGTGATACGCGGCTTTGGCGCGAGCATTATGAAAGCTCGAAAAAATCTTTTCCCAATTCTTCTTGGCGGGAGAGTAAACATGACGCCATTCGTCGAATCATCAACTCACAAGTCCAGGATATCATCACATCTGCGTGTGAGCGCATCAAGAGCCGAGGGTTGAGAAACATTTCGGATGTAAGAGAATTTGGGCACGAGGTAGTTGTCTTCAGTGAAGAGATGAATGAGAAAAACGTCGAGCTCAAACGTTTTCTGATGGAGTGGATGTATACGAACGAGCGTGTCATAAAATTAGAAGAAAGTGCTCAAAAAACGTTGACTGGACTGTTTCATCTCTATATTGTGGACTTCAGCAAAATACCGGAGCATATACGACAACTTAAAAGAGCGAGTGGGCCGCACCGCATGGTCTGTGATTACGTCGCCGGTATGACGGACCGCTATGCGCTGCAACATCATGAATTGTGGTTGGGGCCTTGATATGCGTGGTCCCGCCTTAGCCCCAAAAAGAATGGGTAGAGAAAGAAAAACTTGAAACGGTGATTCGCCGATAATCGCCTCATATTTATCGTAGGGATGTCACTTCATTGGAAGGGCGGCGAAGATATTCATCCCTTTTCGCCTTAAAAGGAGCAGGACCGAGTCCCGAAGTCGCGACCTGTCAATGGCCGACTGAAATTCTTCCATTGTTTTTACTGATTTGTGATTCACCTCTTCAATTTCATCGCCAGGTCTGATTCCGCTGTTTTCCGCAATACCCCCTCGTCGAATGGAGGAGACCACCAATGTATTCTCCTCGTAATTCAATTCGAAGCGCTTGGCGAGATATGGAGTAAGCGCCTCTACTTTCATCCCCATGAGAGTCTGGTTGGTGGTCTTGCTCGAATGAGGTGTTTCAGGGCGACTTCCCAAGCGGACATAGACGCTCTCAAGACGTTTTTCCCGATAATACTTCACCAACACAAGAGAATCAGGTTTTGTGCGGGCCACGATTCGGGGGAGACTCTGCCACGTGCTGACCAATTTTCCATTAAATTCAACGATCACATCTCCTCCGCGCAAGCCAGCGCGATGGGCGGGACCGCCGCGCGTGACTTCGGTGAGTTTAGCGCCCTCAAAACGGGTAAGGCCAAGACTTTTCCCCTCCTGCCGGGGTACCTCGGTCACTGCTGCTCCCAACCGGCCTCGTACAGGATAGCCTTTGTGGCGCAGAGCGTCGATAACGGTTTTGGCCTGATTTATCGGAATGGCGAAACCAACCCCTAAGCTCCAGGCGCGCGATCCTCTAGAGAATATGACCGTGTTGATGCCTATGACGGAGCCTTGCGTGTCAGCGAGCGGCCCGCCAGAGTTGCCCGGATTTATGGAAGCGTCAGTTTGGAGATATTCATCAAAGGGACCTTCTTTCAAGTCCCGATCTTTGGCGCTGATAATTCCCACGGACACGGAATTCTCTAAACCAAAGGGGCTGCCAATCGCCAGAACCCACTGGCCGACCTCTATTTTATCGGAATCACCAAGAGGCGCAGCCTGAAGTTTGCTTGTTGAACTTATTTTTAATAATGCTAGGTCGGTTTTGTCATCTGTGCCCAGCAGACGGGGCGAGAACTCTTCGCCTTGATGGAGTTTCACCAGGATTTTTTCCGCATCTTTGATAACGTGGTGGTTCGTGAGGATATGACCTTCTGTTGAAACGATAATTCCCGAACCTATGTTGTAGTGGCCGCTAAAGGGCGCGTTGCCCTGCTCAAATTTGTGGGGATTATCTCTTCGGCGGCCTCTACCGAAGATGTTGAGTAGCGGGTGCCCTTCCGCATCTCTCGGCTTTATGTGGATATGCACGACAGACGGTTGCAGTTTCTTGGCCGCCTCAATGATGAAGTGCTTCCCAAAGTGATGGCGTGTCGCGGCTGATGCGGATGATGAGCAGAATACGAAAGCGGATAATAGGCAGATGGAGATATCTTGATATCGGCAGCGCATGTTCGAGTATGCCCTTATGGTTGAGTCTGAAACGCCCACAAGCGCCTGACGCGCCTAACTTTTGATATGCTAGCATTGTGTATTTCCAGGAGCAATCAATTTGACCGGGATTGGCTAAATTTGATATAGCGTATTCGCTTGATATTGGAGAATTCAGCAAATCTGAGGTTTTCAACTAGAATCACGAGGTTTTGGCATTTACGCTATTTTCCTTCGCAGAGAGATTTTTCTAGCCGTGGTCATCGAGAAAATTAGGAACTTTTCCATCATCGCGCATATAGATCATGGGAAATCTACGCTGGCGGATCGCATTTTGGAAATAACCGGAGCGCTTTCAAAACGTGAAATGGCTTCTCAGGTCCTGGATTCCATGGCGCTGGAGCAGGAGCGAGGCATCACGATCAAGGCGGCGACGGTTCGCATACTTTACCGTTCGCATCAGGGCGAGGAATATATTTTTAACCTCATAGATACGCCTGGGCACGTGGATTTTCATTATGAAGTTTCCAGGAGCCTGCAGGCTTGCGAGGGCGCCTTGTTGCTCGTTGACGCCACCCAGGGGATACAGGCTCAAACGATGGCGAATGCGTATCTGGCTTTGGAACAGGACTTGGCTATCATACCCGTGATCAACAAAATTGACTTGCCAGCGGCGGACCCTGAACGCGTCATGAAACAAGTAGAAGACGTCATGGGGATGGATGGGGAAGAATGCCTGATGGTGAGCGCGAAACAAGGAGAGGGCGTGGATGCGCTCCTCGAAGCGATTGTCGAGCGAATTCCGCATCCAAGTGGAGAACCACGAGGTCCTGCGCGAGGGCTCGTTATAGACTCTTGGTATGACTCTTACCAAGGTGCCATCCCATTATTCCGTATGTTTGAGGGAACCATTCGCAAGGGCGATGTAGTGAGGTTCATGTCGACTGCCGAAGAGTATCAAGTTTTGAGTTTGAGCACCTTTACGCCTCATGAGGTGAAGGTGAAGGAAATCGGGCCTGGCGAGGTGGGCGCATTGTCGGCTTCGATACGTGAGGTGAGTGATACCCGAGTGGGCGATACCATCACCCTTGCTGAAAAGCCCGCAAGAGAAGCCATTCGTGGTTTCCAGGAGCCAAAAGCAATGGTGTATAGCGGTTTGTATGCGTCTGATAGTGCCGAGTATGAAGATTTGAGGACGGCGCTCGAGAAGCTGAGGCTGAACGATTCGGCTTTCACCTATGAGCCTGAAACCTCGGTCGCTTTAGGTTTTGGTTTTAGGTGTGGGTTTTTGGGACTTCTTCATATGGAAATCATTCGCGAGAGGTTGGAGCGCGAATATGACCTCACTCTCATCATCACGGCCCCGACGGTGATTTTTCGCGTTCTACTAAGCGATGGGGAGGTGGAAGAAATTGATAGCCCCGCGAAGCTTCCTCATCTATCTAGGATCGAAGCGATTGAGGAGCCTTTTATTTTGGGGACCATACTCGTGCCCTCGGAATACGTAGGCGGCGTTCTGAGATTAGCGCAGGAGAAGCGAGGCATACAGCGTTCAATGAAATATCTTGATACCGATACCGTGGAAATCGCTTACGAGCTGCCCTTCAGTGAGATTCTTTTCGATTTTTATGACAAATTGAAGTCCGTTTCTCGGGGATACGCGAGTTTCGACTATGAACATCTGGGCTATCGCTCGGCGGAAGTGGTAAAACTGGATATTCTGCTGAATGGGCAGCCGATAGACCCATTTTCTACGATCATTCATAAAGAGAAGGCCTATTACCATGGGCGGGCGCTGGTGCAAAAAATGAAAAGGATTATTCCGCGGCAAATGTTTGAGGTTGTCATCCAGGCCGCGGTTGGAAATCGGGTGATAGCGCGGGAGACGATCCGGGCCTTGCGGAAAGATGTGACGGCGAAATGTTATGGTGGCGATATAACGCGAAAACGAAAACTGCTTGAAAAGCAGCGCGAGGGGAAAAAACGCATGAAAAATATCGGGACTGTGGAAGTGCCCCAAGAGGCGTTTATGGCGGTTTTGGATGTGGGTAAGGAGTAGTAAAAACGTGTCGGATACGAGTTTGACAGCACGCAAGAGCGCGGCGCGTAAGCGAAAATCGAAATCCACGCTTCGCGAATATGCCGAAGCGATCGTTATCGCTTTGTTGCTGGCCATGTTCGTGCGCACCTTTGTAGTACAGGCGTTCAAGATACCCTCGGGCTCCATGGAAAACACCCTTCTTGTCGGAGATCATATACTCGTCAATAAATTTATATTCTGGTTCCGTGCTCCTCGGCGCGGAGATATTATCGTATTCAGGTTTCCTAAAGATGAACGGCGGGATTTCATCAAGCGCGTGATCGCGTTACCGGGTGAGGAGGTGATGATTCGCGGCAAAAAAGTGTTCATCAATTGCGCAACGCCGAATGCGCCGGAAAAATGCGAGCCTCTGGATGAGAAATACGTAGAGTTTAAAGCGAATGGCGGCGGCGAGGGTTTTGAAAGTCAATGGGGGCCTCAGAAAGTCCCCCCGGATCACCTCTTTATGCTAGGGGATAACCGAAACAACAGTCAAGACAGCCGTGTTTGGGGCTTTTTGAAAGTAGGCGAGCGCATAAATCATGTCCTTGTCCGTTTTTGGCATTATTCTTTTCGTGTACCTTTTCCGTGCTCGATATGGTCCGCGCCGTGTTGGGACGGCAAAATTCGCGGTTCCGCATTCATGATCTATTGGTCATGGAACGGGGATTCTGGCTCGCCACGTTGGGGCAGGCTGGCCAACATTCTTGGCTAGTCAAGTTTGTTGCGTCCCCGCTCACTTGCCGTCGTATGGTCTCCACAAAGCGTGGGGGACCAATCGTGGTAGATACTATTAAGGCCCCAAGCAATAGCGCAAAAGATGAATGGTCCCTCATCCTAAAACATCTCCCAAGGAACACATTTTGTATGAGAGCCTATGGGACGCCAGGCTCCCATGTCCGAATGAGGGCCATATAATATCATAGTGCGTGGTGCATAGAGGGAGGCGAGGTGGGAAACGCCGGAATCCCCCCCAATATAAGCGGATGACGTTGAAAGCAGTGCGCTTAGGGGTTTGGGTAGGGTGTCCTTGATGACGCGGATCGGCTCGCCCCAAAATTTTTGAAATTCCTTGCAAGCGATGGGATCCGCCGGCCCTTCCACCAGAACGGGTTGGTGCCCGGTTTCCTCCGCATGTTCGCGACCTATTCTGGTCAGAATTTCCGGCGGCGCCCATTTTTTTTCGCTTCCGCCTCCGGAATGCATAATGAAGAAATGGGATGCTTCTATATCATGTTTATTCAATATATTATGTGCTAACACCAAACTGTTTCTCGATGCTTTCAGCTTCATGTTTCCGAGATCGCTTGTGCCCACTGATGGCCATGGGCGTGTCATCCACTCGGAGACGTGAACATTCTCCTCCTCAGGGGGAAAGGGCGGGTGGATGTAGCATTGTTTTAATCTGTTTAAATTCAGCCGGTTAGCAAGTTCTCCTGAACGGTCCGCCGTATAGAACGCGCACTTGTCATATCTCTTGATGAGTGGGGACAGTACATCATTTTCCGAGGGCCGCTCAGAATATAAAAGATGAAAAGGCGCCGCTCCGCCATTGAGAATTTCGTGAACCAGCCCGGCGTCAAGCAGGGGTGCAGCGTAGGTGGGATTTGCGGCCAAGGCGATGCGGATGTTTTTGTTATGAGCCGCTAGCTGTTTGAATAACAAGGATAATAGCAGCGTATCCCCGAAAGCTCCCATACGGTAGATGAGAATGTCGCCGGCCAACTTTCACGCTCTGTGGAGGATGAATTCCACGGCTTGGGCGATTTGGGCGAATTCGTGGGCGTCCAGCGTCTCGGCGCGCCGCCTCGGGTCGATACCCAATCCTTTGAGGAGGTCCCGTAAACCCTCCGGCTGGAATCCGCGTCGGTTCTTTTTTTCGAACTTGAATATATTCAGTGATTTCAGATTATTGAGCAGCGTCTTTCTGCGGTGGGCGAAGCCCGCCTGGATAATCCGAAAATAGAGGTTCTCATCCGCTACTTTCACTTGAGGCGCGTTTCTGGCTTCCAGACGCATGATCGCTGAATCGACTTTCGGCGGCGGCCGAAACGCGCCTGGGGGCACTACTTGGCACAGCTTCGCTTCGTAGCGATAGCCCACCCAAAGGGTGAGCGAGCCATAGCCTTTTCCACCTGGTCTAGCGCAAATCCTCTCGCCCACCTCGCGTTGCACCATCAAGACCATGAGAGGAAAATTTTCAATATTTTCAATAAGTTGTGAGATGATACTTGAGGCGATATGGTAAGGTAGATTCGCCACCAGTTTCATCCTTGTTGGAAGCATTGAGTAGTCGATTCGGAGTGCATCGTCGTGTTGCAGATGAAATCGTTCGTGCGTGTTTTCGAGAATTCGCAGAGCGGGAATGAGTGCGTCATCTATCTCCACTCCGCGGACGTTCGCTCCGGCATTGAGCAGGAATTGTGTGAGAGAACCTCCGCCCACTCCGATTTCCAACACATCCTCTCCCGGGACAATACCTGCTAATTCAATGATTTGTGTCAGATATTTCCTCTCGTGGAGGAAGTGTTGGCCAAGTTTTTTCTTGAAGTTTACCATAGAGGACCGAGTACTGGTTGGGGAGATGGACGCGCGTGCTTCGCTTCAAGGGAGCCTCGCCCCTTCTCATGGGGGAAATGCGCTATTTCCGCTCCCTTTTCTTCGCGAGTTCTCCGTGAATTTTCATACATTCTCGCCCTTGGCGGCCGTGTGGGGTGCGCGGGCGACAATCACCCCAATCTATCAAGGTCTGCCGTGAAGTTCCACTGAAATTCCCCCCCCCAGAGATGCAAAAATTTTTCGGCAGGCTAGCGTTGAGGACGAGGACATGGTATTCAAGGAAGAAGATGTCGTTCATTTAGACCTCCTCTTTTTGGCGTTCTGTTGGTTTCATCTGTTCCGAGGCGTCGGCGTAGTAGTAGAGAAGGTGAGGGGGATGAAACTTGCTTTCATTAGTGATGCATGTTTCTGCCCGAAACCTCTTTGGGGGCATGGGGCGGTCGTTTCGCTCTTTGGAGAGACTTGTGACTCTAAATTTTCTCGTATTCTGCTTAAAGAGCGAGCATGTTTTGTGTGACAAAACCTGAGGGGAGCACTGAATGAGCATCAAATTCGACAAACTCGAGGTACCGAAGCAGGGAACGCGCATTTATTTCCGGGGCGCTAAGCCCCAGATACCGGATGAGCCCATCGTCTGCTACGTCCGGGGTGACGGCATCGGCGTGGACGTTACGCCGGTGATGAGGGATGTGGTGGACGCCGCCGTCGGGAAGGCCTTCCGGGGCAAGAAGCGCATCGAATGGTTTCGCGTCATGGCAGGCGAGGACGCCATGGAGACCTACGGTGAGCTGATGCCAGAGGAGACCATGCGGGCTATTCGCCACTACTATTTCGCTATCAAGGGCCCGCTCTACACGCCCATCGGCGGCGGGTTTAGGAGTCTCAACGTCGCCTTCCGGCAGATGAATGACCTGTTCGCCTGTGTGCGGCCGGTGCGCTACTTTAAGGGCGTTCCCTCCCCGATGGTCCATCCCGAGTGGGTGGACATGTGCATCTTCCGAGAGAACACCGAGGACGTCTACGCCGGCATCGAGTGGGAGCTCGGATCGAAGGAGGCACAGAAGATGATTCGCTTTCTGAACCAGGAGATGGGCTGCAGCGTCCGGGAGGACAGCGGCATCGGCGTCAAGCCCATCTCCGTCTTCGGTAGCGAGCGCATCGTCAAGAAGGCCATCGACTACGCCATCGCGCAAAACAAGCGAGTGCTCACACTCGTGCACAAGGGAAACGTGCAGAAATATACCGAGGGCTCCTTCAAGGACTGGGGCTACGCCTTCCTCAAGAAAAGATACAGGAAGCACATCGTCACGGAGGAGGAGCTGTGGAGCAAGAAGTATGGCGGTAAGATGCCCAAGGGTAAGATACTCGTCAATGATCGCATCGCCGACAACATCTTTCAGCAGGTTCTCACCCGCCAGCGGGAATACCAGGTGCTCGCCTGCACCAACCTCAACGGCGACTATCTCTCCGACGCCATCGCCGGCCAAGTGGGTGGTCTCGGCATGGCGCCGGGGGCGAACATCGGTGACAGGATTCACTTCTACGAGCCCACCCACGGCACGGCGCCCAAATACGCAGGTAAGGACATGGTGAACCCGAGCAGCCTTATCCTCTCGGCGGCCATGATGCTGGAGCACATGGGTTGGCAAAAGGCGGCCCGACTCATCGTCAAGGGCATTGAGGGCGCGATTCAGAAGAAGACGGTCACTTACGATCTGCACCGCCAGATGAAGGGCGCCAAGAAGCTCTCCTGCTCTGGTTTCGGAAAGGCCATCATCGAGAACATGAAATAACGAAAACGTGAAACGACGCTGGAGGACACCATGGCTAGGGCAAAGATAACTATTGTGGGCGCGGGAAACGTGGGGGCCACGACGGCGCATTGGGCGGCGGCCCGGGAGTTGGGCGACATCGTGCTCATTGACGTCGTTGAGGGTGTGCCCCAAGGCAAGGCGTTGGATCTCTACGAGGCGGCGCCGGTGGAGGGGTTCGATTGCTGGATCAAGGGCACGAACGATTACGCGGACACAAAGGGTTCTGACATCGTGGTCGTCACTGCGGGCGTCGCCCGCAAGCCGGGCATGAGTCGTGACGACCTCATCAGCATCAACGCCGGAATCGTCGGTGCCGTGACAGAGCAGATCGTCGCCCGCTCTCCGGAGTGCGTCCTCATTGTTGTCTCGAACCCGCTCGACGTGATGGTCACCAAGGCGCACATGCAGTGTGCCTTTCCTCGCGAGCGCATCATGGGAATGGCCGGTGTGCTCGACAGCGCGCGTTTTCGCGCGTTCATCTCGATGGAGCTCGGCGTCTCGGTCGAGGACATCGCTGCCACCGTGCTCGGCGGTCATGGAGATAGCATGGTGCCACTGCCGAGATACAGCACAGTTTCGGGAATTCCCATCACGGCGCTCATGAAGCCGGAGCGCATAGAGTCGCTTGTGCAGAGGACGCGCGACGGGGGGGCGGAGATCGTGAACTACCTTAAGACCGGAAGCGCGTTTTACGCGCCGGGGGCGGCGGTCGCGCAGATGGTGGAGTCCATCCTAAAGGACAAGAAGCGCATCCTCCCCTGCGCGGCGTTGCTGAGGGGTGAGTATGGACAGGAGGGCGTTTTCATGGGTGTTCCTGTCAAGCTTGGTGCGGGCGGAATGGAGGAGGTGGTGGAGCTCGAACTGACGCCGGACGAGCAGGTGGCGTTTGACAGGTCCGCCGATCACGTGCGCGAACTTATCAAGACTCTCGAATCTTGAGCGCGTCATGCGAACGATAGACTTGAATGGGGGGACGGCTAGCCTTGGAGAGATATCCATTGAGTCGATCTATCACGCCGACCTCCGCTACGTGGAGAAGATTGAGGAGGCGAAGTGCGGAGAAACTTCGTCACTCGGTCTTATGGTGCTCGATCAGATAACACGCCCGTGATCACCCACTATGGTGTCGTCTCCAAGGGAACGGAGCCGATAACATGAGTATGGCCGCGCGTATGCTCAAACCCTCCGATGGCCGGAAGGTTGTCATCCGGGCGGGCGTCGACCGCGTTTTCGAGTCGGGGGGGGAATCCATGTCCCCCCGTTTTGCTGGGTGTCGGTCTCGGAGGTTCCATTGAGAAGATGGCGCTGCAAGCCAAATGGGTGCTGTTTCGGGAACTGGGCGCGCCGAACCTCGACCCTCCCGTTGCCGAACTAGAGGGCGACATTCTCGATGTGGTCAACAGGACGGGCGTGGGGCCAATCCGTATGGGCGGCGAGACCACTTGCGTCGCCGTACATGTCGAGACCTACACCTGCCACATCGGGGCGTTGCCGATTTGTGTGAACGTGGAGTGTCACGCGCATCGCCACACACCGAAGCGGTGCGCTGAATGCGGGCACTCGACCTGCCGCTCAAACATGAAGTGGTGGCGTCCCTCCAGATGTGCGAGTTGAGCGGCGTTCTCTACATGACGCGCAACGCTGCGCACAAACGTATGATAGAGGGGGCGGCCCGCGGAGAGTCCCTACCTATTGAAGTGGCGGGCCAGGTAATCTTCTACGTGGGGCTGACACCATCGAAGCCCGGACAGATCATCCGCTCAGCGGGGCCCACGACGAGCGGTTGCATGTGCGGATATACCCCAAAATGCAGGAGCTTGGCCTCACTGAAATGATAGGTAGGGGGGAACAGAAACCAGGCGGTGGTGGAGGCCATTGCGCGCCGCCGCTCCGTGTATTTCGTCGCCGCCGTCGACGCGACGGCCGCCCTGCTGGCGGAGCGTGTCAGGGAGGTCGAGCTGGTCGCGTATGGAGAAATTGGGAACCGAGGCGATCCGCCGGCTGGTGGTCGAGAAACTTCCTGTGGTGGTCGCCGTGGGCGCGATATTTTTGCAGAGGGCTTCAAGGCGTTTTCGAAAAAAGAGGTGTGAACAGAGGGAAACCCGGCTCTGATTTTCGATGGAGCATTCATTTTTCTCGTCAACCCTGGGGAGGTTGAATGAACATCCATGAGTATCAAGGCAAGGAGTTGCTCAGAAAATACGGCGTGCCCGTTCCGAGGGGTGGTGTCGCCGAAACTGCGGACGAGGCGGAGCGCATCGCCGCCGACTTGGGAGGAGCTGTGGTCGTCAAGGCGCAGATCCACGCCGGCGGACGCGGTAAGGGTGGCGGCGTCAAACTAGCGAATACGCCGGCGCAGGCGCGGAAGACGGCCTCTCAGATTCTGGGCATGACGCTGGTGACGCACCAGACGGGGCCGGAGGGTCGCCTGGTCAAGAAGGTATGGGTGGAGGAGGCGAGTGAGATCGAGCGCGAGCTCTACCTCGGCATTGTTTTGGATCGAGCCATGGCCCGCCCCACCATCATGGCGAGCACCGTGGGCGGAATGGATATTGAGGAGGTGGCCAGAAAAACGCCCGAGAAGCTCCTTAAAACGCCTATTGACCCGGCGCTCTCCGTCTGGCCCTCGACGGCGCGTCGCGTCGTCTATGGGTTGGGTTTGCCCGATGGCCTCGTTCGGGAGGGCGTTGCGTTCGTTTCAAATCTCTACAGGTTCTACGATGAGATGGACGCTTCCCTCGTTGAGGTCAACCCCCTAGTGCAGACGAAGGACGGACGCCTCGTGGCGCTGGATGCCAAGGTGAATTTTGACGACAACGCCCTCTACCGACACGAGGACGTGGCCGCGATGCGTGACGAGGACGAGGAGGACCCGCTCGAGGTCGAGGCGTCTCGTTTCGACTTGAACTACATCAAGCTTGACGGATCGGTCGCCTGTATGGTGAACGGGGCGGGTCTCGCCATGGCGACGATGGACATCATCAATCTCGCCGGTGCCGCGCCCGCGAATTTCCTCGACGTGGGCGGCGGAGCGAGTAGGGAGATGGTGGAGAACGCTTTCCGCATTCTCATGGATGATCCGGACGTGAAGGCCGTCTTCATCAACATCTTTGGAGGCATCCTGCGTTGCGACGTTCTGGCCGAGGGCGTCGTGGAGGCGGTCAAGAGCGTGAACGTGAACGTGCCCGTCATCATACGCATGGAGGGGACGAACGTAGAGAAGGGGCGCGAGATACTCGAAGGCTCGGGTCTTGATTTCACTGTGGGCAATGACATGGCCGATTCCGCCGAGAAGGTGGTCGCGGCCCTTAAACGCTAGGGGGCGTGGGTTTGGGTATTTTAGTGGACAGGGAAACGCGCATCCTCGTGCAGGGCATGACCGGGCGCGAGGGAGGTTTTCACGCTGCGCAGTGCCAGAAATACAGTCGAGAGTTCGCGGGCGGGGGTGGTGGCGTGGTGGCCGGCGTGACGCCCGGCAAAGGGGGACAGGAGGTGCAGGGCGTGCCTGTGTTTCACACGGTAGCCGACGCGGTGGACGCGACGGGGGCGAACACCGCGCTCATCTTCGTGCCGCCTCCCTTCGCGGCGGACGCCATCGTGGAGGCCGTGGACGCCGGAGTTCCGCTTGTGGTGTGTATCACTGAGGGTATCCCTGTGCGCGACATGGTGTACGTCAAGCGTCATATGGAGGGGGGCGGTGCCGTCCTTATCGGTCCCAACTGTCCCGGCATCATCACCCCCGGCGGCTGTAAGATGGGCATCATGCCGGGCCATATTCACCGAGAAGGCTCTATCGGCGTTATTTCGAAGAGCGGTACGCTCACCTATGAGGTGGTCGCTCAGCTCACGGCGCAGGGACTCGGACAAAGCACCTGCGTGGGCATCGGCGGCGACCCCGTCATCGGCGCGACCTACGTCGATCTGCTACGCAGGTTCGAAGCCGACCCCGTCACGGAGGCCATCATCATGATAGGGGAGATCGGCGGCTCCGCCGAGCAGGACGCGGCGCGGTGGGCGAGGGAGAACGTCTGTAAGCCCCTGGTGGGCTTCGTCGCGGGGCAGACGGCGCCTCCGGGCCGGCGCATGGGCCATGCTGGCGCGATCATCTCAGGCGGAGAGGGCGCGGCGGACGAGAAGATGCGGGTCATGGCTGAATGCGGTGTTCACGTCGCTGAAAGCCCAGCCGACATGGGACTTACTATGTCCCGGGCGCTCGGCCGGACCTAGCGACCACACAGCTAGCCGATCACACAGGAGAAGGAAACGCCATGGAGCGTACATTCGCGATGATTAAGCCCGACGCCGCCGAGCGCGGCCTTTGCGGCAGGATTCTGGCGCGCATTGAGGAGGAGGGTTTTGGGGTTGTGGGTATGAAACTCGTGCGCATGTCGAAAGACCAGGCCGAGGGTTTCTACGCGGTGCACAGGGAGCGCCCCTTCTTTGGCGATCTCACGGTGTTCATGTCCTCGGGCCGGACCGTGGTGCTCGCCCTTGAGCGTGAGGACGCCATCCGGCGTTGGCGCGAGGTCATGGGCGCGACGAACCCTTCGGAAGCCGCGCCAGGAACGATTCGCGCGGAATTCGGCGAGAGCATCGAGTGCAACTCCACGCACGGCTCCGATGCGCCCGCCGCCGCCGCCTTTGAACTCGCCTTTTGGTTTTCGGGCGCGGAGCTGCCCGCGCTTCGGTGAGTGTCCATCCGTTGCGATTCCAGGGAGAAGCCTGAAAATGCGCTTGAGGGAGAAAGTCGCCATCGTCACCGGAGCAGGGCAGGGAATCGGAAAAGCCATCGCCCTAGCGTTCGCGCGCGAGGGTGCCAGAGTCGCGCTCGCTGCGCGGACGCTTGAGAACCTGGAGGATACAGCCGCGCGAATGCTAGACGGCGCCTCCCTCGTCGTTCCCACTGATCTCACGGACGAGACTGCGATTCAAAACCTCGTGGAGAGGACGCGTGCCGAATTCGGAACGATCGACATCCTCGTGAACAACTCCGGCGTCGCCGGCCCCACGAAGGCGTGTGAGGACGTCTCGCGAGAGGAGTGGATTGAATGCTTCGAGGTTAACGTCACCGGCGCCTTTTTGATGACGAAATACGTCATTCCCGTGATGAAGGAGAGAAGGTGGGGGCGCATCCTCAATATCAGTTCGATGAGCGGCAAGCGTCCGTTGCCGAATCGGACTCCCTATACGGCTTCGAAAATGGCGATCATCGGTTTGACGCGCACCCTCGCATTTGAACTCGGCCCATACGGAATCACAGTGAACGCGGTTTGCCCCGGCGCCACCTCCGGCCCGAGAATTGACAGCGTCATCGAGAACATGGCGCGGAGTTTCGGGACCACGTTCGAGGAGGCGAAGAAGACGTTCACAGAGCCAGGTGCCCTGCAGACGCTTGTGGACGCAGAGGATCACGCCGCCCTGTGCGTGTTTCTGGCTTCAGAGGGGGGGGGGCGTATGACCGCCCAGGACATCAACGTGACGGGCGGGCTCGTCTGGTATTAGGAATGACCGTCGCCTCGCCCTTCTTGCAAGGCGGCGTTGCGATTCGCCCAACTCGTTTTCTGCGTACAAAGGAGTGGCGGGTTTCACGTGGGGAAAGGACGAACGGCGTCGCGCGCCGGAAGAATATATGTCGTCTCTGAATGGTAGTACGAGGCGGGAGAGAAAAATTCGCGTCCGGGGTGCGCGCGAGCACAACCTCAAGAACTTGAACCTCGAGATGCCGCGCGAGAAGCTCATCGTCATCACGGGACTGAGCGGGTCAGGGAAGAGCTCCCTCGCCTTCGACACTCTCTATGGTGAGGGTCAGCGCAGATACGTCGAATCCCTCTCCGCCTACGCGCGGCAGTTCATCGATCAGATCGGTAAGCCCGACGTAGATTCGATTGAGGGTCTTTCCCCCACCATCGCGATTGAGCAAAAGACGGTGAGTAAGAACCCGCGCTCCACCGTCGGCACGGTCACGGAGACTTACGATCATCTACGGCTTCTCTACGCGCGCCTGGGGCTGCCGCACTGTCCTTCGTGCGGACAATCGATGAACGCGCTCAACGTAGAGCAGATGGTGAGCCGCGCGATGGGTCTGGGGCCGGGAAAGAAGTTGGAAATTCTCGCCCCCATCGTGCGGGGCCGCAAGGGGATATACCGCAGAGAGCTCGAGGACCTGGAGCGCAAGGGATATTTAAGGGTGCGGGTGGACGGCGATTTTTTCAGGCTCGGCGAGGATATTCCGCTCAAGCGCCATATGACCCATAACATTGAGGCGGCGGTTGATCACGTCGTCCTGCGATCAGGCGTGGAAAGGCGCCTTGGCGAATCTATTCAGGCGGCGCTCGGCCTTGCGAGAGGTTTGGTCATTCTCCTAGGGGATGACGGCGCCGAGTATCTCTTCAGCGAGGAGTGCGCCTGTGCGAGGTGCGGCGTGACCGTTCCCGAGATGGCCCCGCGCATGTTCTCCTTTAATAGTCCCTACGGCTCGTGTCCGGAGTGCGACGGTCTTGGCGTGGTTCGCCGGATGGACGAGGCGAAGATCGTTCCCGATCCGCATTGCACGTTGGATGAGGGTGCCATCGTCCCGCTCGCGGGGAAGAGGGGTTTTCTGGTTTCCGCTGTGCGCGCGTTTATGAAGGCGGAGAAGATTCCCGGGGACAGACCTTATGCGAAGCTATCGAAAAGACACAAGAAACTCCTGCTCTACGGGAAGGGGCGCGCGCGGGAGCGCGCCTTTCCTGGAATCGTGCCTGCTCTCGCCGAGCGGGCGGAGAATACGGCGAGCGGTGGACATAGGGCGGAGCTGGAAAAATACATGAGTGGCATGCCCTGCCAGGCTTGCGGGGGGGGGCGTTTGAAACCGGAGAGCCTCGCCGTGACCTATGGCGGCAAGAGCATCGCGGATGTCGCCGCGATGAGTGTCAAGGACGCGCGCGCCTTTTTCGAAGGGCAAAACCGTGCAGACGGGAATGACCCCGTGGCGGAGCGAATTTTGGGGGAAATCCTCAGCCGGCTCGAGTTTCTAGAAAACGTGGGGCTGAACTATCTGACGCTTGACAGGCCCTCCGCCACGCTCGCCGGAGGTGAGGGCCAGCGTATTAGGCTGGCAAGTCAGATGGGCACCAGCCTTGTGGGTGTCCTCTACGTGCTCGATGAACCGAGCATCGGCCTGCATCAGCGCGATAATCGTCGTCTTCTCGATACTCTGCGTCGACTCCGTGACATGGGCAACACGATCATCGTGGTCGAGCACGACAGAGAGACCATCGAATCGGCGGACTACGTGTTGGATCTGGGGCCCGGCGCGGGCGAGAGTGGCGGATACCTCGTGGCCTGCGGCGCGCCCGACGATATTCGTTCGACGCCGGGTTCGCTGACGGGGCGCTACTTGACCGGCGCGGTCGAGATCTCCCCCCCGATCCGACGGCGTGTGTCCAACGACCAGCGTATCCTCATTCGAGGGGCGCGGCAGCACAACCTGAAAAACGTGGATGTGGGTTTTCCGCTCGGTTTGTTGATATGCGTTACCGGCGTGAGCGGTAGCGGCAAGAGTACCTTAGTGGACGAGATTCTCTATCGTGCGCTCTCCCGGCGGATATATCGCTCGCTCGCCGCGCCTGGAGCGCACGAATCTATTGAGGGGGCGGACCTCGTCGACAAGGTCATTGCCATCGATCAGTCTCCCATTGGACGAACGCCCAGGAGCAATCCGGCGACCTACGCCGGCGTGTTCTCCCCCATCCGGAGCCTTTTCGCGCAGGTGCCCGAGGCGAGAAAGCGCGGCTATGCGCCCGGTCGCTTCAGTTTCAACGTGCGGGGGGGGCGTTGCGAGACTTGCCAGGGGGACGGTTATATTCGTTTGGAGATGCATTTTTTACCTGATTTGTTCGTGTGTTGCTCGGAATGCCTGGGCAGGCGCTTCAATCGAGACACGCTGGACGTCCGCTACAAGGGCCGAAACGTCGCCGAGACGCTGGAGATGACGGTGGACGAGGCGTTGGCGTTCTTCGAGAACATCAATACCGTGCGCTGGAAGATGAAAACGCTCCAGGACGTCGGACTGGGCTATCTGCGCCTGGGCCAGTCCGCCACGACCCTGAGCGGAGGGGAGGCGCAGCGAATCAAACTCGCAAGGGAGCTCGCCAAAAGAGCCACTGGCAGGACAGTCTACATTCTCGATGAGCCGACGACGGGCTTACATTTCGCCGATATTGAAAACTTGCTGGGCGTCCTGCATCGTCTGGTCGAGGAGGGCAACACCGTGGTCGTCATCGAGCACAACCTCGACGTCATTAAATCGGCCGACCACATCATTGATTTGGGTCCTGGGGGTGGGGAGGAAGGCGGATACCTGATCGCCGAGGGCCCGCCTGAACGCATCGCTGAAATCGAGGCCTCTGCGACGGGCGTTTCCTTGCGCGAGGCGCTGAACGGCGTGCCTTCCGGCTAGCCGTCTCCGCCCATGGACTCCTTGAAGTCCCGTTGCCTCGTCATCTGGATAGAGTACGAGGGTGGGAATTTTCACGGCTGGCAGGTCCAGCCCGGCCAGAGAACCGTGCAGGGCGAGATAGAGGGTGCGCTCACGCAGATGTGCGGAGAGGCGATACGGATCGTCGGCTCGGGCCGCACCGACACCGGCGTCCACGCCTGGGGACAGGTGGCCCACTTCCACACCGCTTCGCAAATCGCGCCCTCCAGAGTGAGAATCGGCCTCAACGCCATGATAGGCGCAGATGTTTCCATTCTGGATTGTAGGGAGGCGCCCGGCCGTTTTCACGCCCAGTTTGACGCTCTCCGAAAGACGTATCACTACCGGGTGCTCAACCGTCGCTCTCCCAGTGCTATGCGCCGTCGCTACACCTGGCACGTCCGCAGGCGTCTCGATGTGGAAGCCATGCGGCAGGCGGCGGAAATTCTGAAGGGTGAGCACGATTTCGCTAGCTTTTGCCGGGAGAAGGGGAGGCCCGACGACACCGTCCGCCGCCTTGAGCGTCTGGACGTGGAGCGCTTGGACGATGAGGTGGTGATCGAGGCGACGGCGGAAGGGTTCTTGCGCCGCATGGTGAGAAACCTGGTGGGCGCCCTGGTGGAGGTGGGCCGTGGAGAGCGCGCGGCGGATTCGATGCGCGCGATGCTCGCCGGCAAGCACCGGAGCTTGGCGGGCATCGCCGCCCCACCCCAGGGACTGGCACTGGTTTGCGTGGAGTATGGGGAGAAGTTGCCGCCGAGCGACGCTCCGGGGCCGGAGCAGCCCCCGAATGCTTGACGGCTTCTCAAAAAATGGTCTATGGTGAGAGTAAGTATATGTGGGAGAGATTAGCGGGAGGGATCGAGATGAGCGCGCATGAAAAAGATACGGAGGTTTGGCCTTGGCGACTTCCCGTCAAATGGGGGCGCGCGCCATAATAAGGTCAATCGTCGGAGCGTTTGGTCATCGAATCCTCTGAGCCATGGCGGCCCACCCGGTCCCATGGTTTTTTTGCTTTTCGGCCATGGAGGCGAGGCGTCTCCTTAAGAGACGCCTTGAGCAGAGATGAACGCAGGAAATCATGCGCCAGATAAGGAAGCTTTCCTCGCGCTCGCAGAGCGGGGAAATATTGTGCCCGTCTACCGGGAGATACTGGCCGATCTTGATACGCCCGTATCTGCCTACTTGAAAATCGTGGATGCTTCCTATTCCTTTTTGCTCGAAAGCGTCGAGGGTGGGGAGAAATGGGCGCGCTACACCTTTCTGGGGAGCGAGCCTTCCCTCGTCTTTGAAAGCAAGGGACTGCGCGTGCGCATCACGCGGGAGGGAGAGAGCGAGACGCGCGCCGTGGAGGATCCCATTGATGCGTTGAGAGATGTGATGCGGCCCTACCGTCCCGTCGATATTCCTGGCCTGCCGAGGTTTTGGGGAGGGGCCATCGGCTACATGGGGTATGACGCCGCTCGCTTCATCGAGCGTCTGCCCGAGCGCGCCCATGATGATCTCGAACTGCCCGAGTTGCTGTTCATGGTCACGAAGTCTTTGGTCATATTCGACAGCGTCGCCCAGAAGATTTATGTCCTTGCCCACGCCCACGTCAGGGATAAGGGTCCCGAATCTGCCTACGAGGAGGCGTGCGCCCGCGTGAACGCTCTCATCGAGAGGCTGCGGGGGCCTTCCGTCGCCCCGCCGCCTCCGCCCGAGGCCGCGTCCGCCCGAGATGCGGGCGGGCATCCTGTCGAGGAGGTACCGGGGCTTCGTTCGTCGTTCACGCGCGAGGGTTTCAAGAGGGCGGTCGCTGATGCTGTGGAGCGCATTCACGCAGGCGAGGCGATTCAGATTGTGCTCTCCCAGCGTCTTGAATGTGCTCTGGACGTACACCCCTTCTCTATCTATCGAGCACTCCGGACGGTCAATCCCTCCCCCTACATGTTCTATCTCAAACTCGGCGAGGTCACCCTCGTCGGCGCGTCGCCCGAGGTGCTCGTGAGGCTTGAGGGGGAGCGGGTCGAGGTGCGGCCCATCGCCGGAACGCGCCGGAGGGGTGCGGATGAGGCGGAGGATCTGGTGCTGGCGGACGAGCTTCTCGCTGACGAGAAGGAGCGCGCCGAACACATCATGCTCGTCGATTTGGGACGAAACGACGTCGGTCGCGTTTGTGAGCGCGGCACGGTTCGGGTCACCGAGCAGATGGTGATAGAGCGCTACTCTCACGTCATGCACATTGTGAGTAACGTGGTGGGGGAGCTGGCCGAGGGCAAGGATGCCTTCGACGTGCTGCGGGCCGCCTTTCCGGCGGGCACGGTCTCGGGCGCGCCCAAGGTGCGCGCCATGGAGATCATCGATGAAACGGAGCCCGTGCGCAGGGGACCCTACGCCGGCGCGGTGGGTTATTTCGGTTTCGGCGGTAGCATGGACACCTGCATCGCCATTCGCACGCTCTATGCGCGCGGGGACAGGCTCTACCTCCAAGTGGGAGCGGGCATCGTGGCCGACTCCAATCCGGATTTTGAATATGAGGAAACTATGAACAAGGCCCGCGGCGCCCTCCGCGCCTTGGAGGTGGCGCGAAGCGGGCTTCTTTAGCGGGAGCGCATGGGCATGGCGCGCGTGTTGATGATCGACAACTACGATTCGTTCACCTACAACCTCGTTCAGTATTTAGCCGAACTCGGCGCGGAGGTGCGGGTGTGGCGAAATGATTGCTTCGCTCTTGATGAGGTGGAGGAACTGTCGCCAACGATGATCGTCATCTCTCCTGGGCCGGGCCGGCCCGAATCCGCCGGCCTTTCGACCCCGATCGTCGAGAGATACGCGGGCGTGTATCCCATTCTGGGCGTGTGCCTGGGGCATCAGGCCATTGCCTCCGCCTTCGGCGGGCGCATCGTCCGCACCGAGCGAATCATGCACGGAAAAACATCTAAGGTGCGCCACGACGGACGGGGCGTCTTTCGGGGCTTGTCGAATCCGATGACGGCGACGCGATATCACAGCCTCCTCATCGATCCCGAAGGCCTGCCCGACGCTCTTGAGGTGTGCGCGGAAACGGCCGAGGGGGAGATCATGGGGGTTCGCGTTCGGAGTCTTCCGGTCGCGGGTGTTCAGTTTCATCCCGAGTCGGTTCTCTCACCGGAGGGCAAGGCGCTGCTCAAGAACGCGCTGGACGGCGCCATTGAGCGACCTTGAGGGGGGACGTGCGGACGCGGTATGGTGTCGGCGAAATGGATGATCTTACGGCCTGATGAGGGTGTGCGTCCATGATTCAGAAAGCCATTGGAAAACTCGTGGAAGGCCGCCACCTCAGCGCAGATGAGGCTGAGGAGGCGATGGATCTCATCATGACGGGCGAGGCGACCCAGGCCCAAATCGGTGCGTATCTCGTGGCGTTGCGGATGGCGGGAGAGACGCCGGAGGAAATCGCGGGTAGCGTTCGATCCATGCGGGCGAAGGCGACGTGGGTGAGGACGAAACAACCTTTCGTGGTCGACATCGTGGGCACGGGCGGGGACGGTGTCCATACCTTCAACATTAGCACGAGTGCCGCCATCGTCGTGGCGGCGGCGGGCCAGCCGGTGGCTAAGCACGGTAACCGCGCCGTGTCGAGCAAGTCGGGTGCCGCCGACGTTCTAAGGGCGCTGGGCGTCAACATTGAGGCTTCGCCTGAGAGGGTGAGCACGTGTCTCGACGAGGTGGGCTTCGGTTTCCTGTTCGCCCCAATGTTGCACGGCGCGATGAAGCACGCGATCGGGCCGAGGGGTGAGCTCGCGATGCGGAGCATATTCAACGTGATGGGCCCGCTCACGAATCCCGCGCGCGCTCAGAGCCAGCTGGTGGGTGTCTACGCTCCCGAACTCACGGAACTAATGGCGGACGTCCTGCGCCAGGTGGGTTGTCAGAAGGCGCTGGTCGTACACGGATCGGACGGGATGGACGAGGTGACGCTCACCGGCCCCACGCGCGTGTCAGAGTGGGATGGAAGCGTGATAAAGACGTATGATGTCGCTCCCGAGGACGCCGGCCTCAAGAGGGCGGACGCGGACGCCATCAAGGGAGGCGCGCCGGAAGAGAACGCGGAGATCACGCGCGCGATCCTCGCAGGAGAGCGCGGCCCCAGACGTGACGTCGTGCTGCTCAACGCCGCCGCCGCCCTCATCGCCGCGAACCGCGTGGAGTACTTGGCGGAGGGCGTTCGGCAGGCGGCCTCGGCGATAGATTCTGGCGAGGCGTCCCGAGTACTAGCGCGTCTTGTGGAGGCGTCGAACTCCTGAGGGCAGGCGTATATGGTTCTCTTTGACGTTGCTGGTGTGCCCTTTGATAGGGAAGCGTGCTGTGTGGTGTGAATACCTGGCGGCGCGTTTCTGGGTTCCGCGTAAAGGTGTCCCGGAATAAATAGGTGCATGGGAGGCGAGCGTATCCGCTTTCATCTTGTGAGTGGAGGCCTCGGTGGAAAGGTGGGAACGTGAAGGGGCTGACGATTGAGACGCAGACGGTTCTTGATGCGCTTGTCGAAGGTGTTCGGGAGGACCTGAGCGCGGATCGGAGGCGATGCCCTGAAACCGATCTCAAATCCCGGGTGAGGGACGCTCCTCCCACTATGGATTTTGCGGGCGCGATCAGGCGTCCCGATTCCGGCCTTGATGCCGACGGAGGGCGGATGCGCGTCATCGCCGAGGTGAAGCGAGCCTCCCCCTCCCAGGGACGGATCTCCGAGTGTTTCCAGCCGGCCGACGTCGCTGCCGGATATGAAGCCGGAGGAGCCTCCGCCGTTTCGGTTTTAACGGAGAGAAGAAAGTTTTTGGGTGGCATGGCGCATCTTGAGCAGGTGCGCGGCGCGATACGCCTCCCTGTTATGCGAAAGGAGTTCATTTTTACGGATTACCAGATTTTAGAGGCTCGGGCGGGCGGGGCGGACGCTGTCTTGCTGATCGCGGCCATTCTGGAAACGGCGCAGATCGAGGATTTGCGCGCCCTCGCCGAGGAACTGGGCATGGACGCGCTCGTGGAAGTGTATGCGGAAGAAGAACTCGGGCGCGCTCTTGAAGCTGGCACCGGCGTCCTGGGCGTGAACAACCGTAACCTCAAGACGTTCGAGGTGGATACGAAACATACCTCTCGCGTTTTCGCGCAACTCGCTCCCGCGCAACGAGAGCGGCTCGTCCTGGTTTCAGAGAGCGGTATTTTCGGCTGGCGGGAGGCGGCACCCCTAGTTGACGAGGGGGTGGACGCCATCCTGGTCGGAGAGGCGCTCATGCGTGTACCCGACGCCGTAGAATTGCTGCGTGAACTCAAAGGCCTCTAGATGGGCGCCGCTCCTAAAGTTGCCCATTCTCGTTTATACTTTCCAATGAAAACAATGGAAAACTCTCGTCGAGCTGCGCAAGCTTATCTGTCAGTCTGAAGCGAAGCGGTGCTGTACTGCTTGTGAGGAGAATGTGCATGTATGAGGAAATTTTCTATTACAGCGATGGATTGAGAATCGCGTCGCACCTCTATAGGCCCAAAACTTGGGAAAAGGGCGACCTGCCAAGGCCCGCGATCATCTGTCTGCACGGCTACAGCGGAATGAAGGAAGTATACGGCATGGATGTCCCTAGACGGCTTTGGGAGGAGGGCTATTTCATCCTCGCGCCGGATCATCGGGGATTTGGCAAGAGCGAGGGCGTGCGCGGTCGCCAACGCCCTCTGGAGCAGGCCCAGGACACCTATGATGCCATCTCTTACGTGGAGACGGTCGAAGGCGTGGACCCGGGGCGGATCGGAATTTTCGGCACGAGCTTCGGCGGGGCGAACGCGATATGGGTGGCGGCCTTTGATGCGCGTGTAAAGGTGGTGGTCTCCTCCGTAGGTGTGCACGAGGGGGAGCGGTGGATGCGCTCAGTGAGGAGGCCGCACGAATGGGCTGCGTTTCGCGCCCGGGTGATGGAGGCGGCCCGCAAGCGCGTGACCACCGGTGAGCCGACCATGACGCCGCTTCCGGAGATCATGCTCTGCGACCCCCATACCTTGGGGGTGATTCGGACGCATCACCAAAAACACGCGGACTACGTGAAGGACTACGATCTGCAAAGCGCCGAGGCTTGCTGGCGCTACAAGCCCGAGTGGGTGGCGGGCAGAATCTCGCCGCGCCCGGTCTTGTTCATCTATTCGGAAAACGATTTTCTGGTGCCGGTGGATCAGCAAATCAACTGCTACGAGGCGTGCGGGGAGCCGAAGAAGATCGTGAAGCTTCCAGGTGCCCAACACTATGAGTCCTATTTTTTTTGCAGCCCCGAGCGCCATGAGATCGGCATGGTTGAGGCGATCGCATGGTTTAAGAGGTATTTGTGACGAGGACGGGCGATACTTCAATGTCGCGGTTTGAACCGAAAAGTCGAATCCTGCGAGTCATGTGTCTGATTAGCTAATCATGGCGTTTCGAAAACTCGCAGTGGGTGGTGGAACACTTCTTTGATGAACTCGTTCCACCGGGAATCACTATGCAGTATCTCGAATAGCTCGAAGACCTGTTCGATAGGCATTTTGTTCAGTTGGCTGCGCATTTCATTAGTTTCCACTCCTAAAATCAGGAAATTTTTTGATCTTGTAGGCGTTCTGTCGAAGGATTTTTTGACTGCGCCCAATCGTTCCAACGCTCCAACCGGGTCGGTACCGCCCTTCACTTCAATTGTTGCAATCACCTCCCAAGTGGATCGAGACGTTTTTTTCTCAAAACGGATGTCCGGTTCGGAGGCGTACACCATGCGTAGTTCTCCATTATCTCCTAATTGCCAAGTCGTGCGCGTTTCGTCATGTTTATATTTGATATTGTTCTGGTTTTCGAGCCAATCCGTTATCTTATTCTTCACTGCTTGTTCGGCTTCCTGCCCGATAATGCTCCTTAGTTCGCCGTCTGAGGTGATTCCCATGGTGGCGAGGATGTTGCGGTAGCCGTTTTCAAGCGCCCAATCCGTGGAATCGAGAATGATGGACGAAATGACAGTGTTATACAGCCGCGCGACACGAAGAGATTTTTCCTTGTTCACGCGCGCGTTGTCTGGTTCTTTTTCCCATTTGTCCACGGAACCGACGATCTGCTGAACTCGTTTCTGTGAAAGAGTGGCGATGCCCCGGTAATAGATGGACGCATCTGGGCGAGCAATCAATATGTCAGGGTGAGCGAAGACGAGCCGTCGTCTGACGCCAATCTCCCTGACGTATCGCCACGCTTCATAATCGATGCCGCAGTGATGACAGTTTTACGGGGAAGGAAACGATCTTTTCGCGCATCGTTTCATCAATTCGTGAGCGAATTCTGTTCGAAATTATTCTGGCGCGTTTTTTGGCATCCTCCAATTTTTTCTGGACCATCAAATTCTCTCCCAGTGGTATACGCACTTGCGTATCTCCTGCCTGCCGAACCTGCCCATCTGCTGATTTGAGTTGCCTTTGCCCCGGGGCAGGGCCCAGATCGCCTTGCAGCGGAAACCCAATTGTTCGGCGAAATCCGAGAGTATCAGGTCCACCGGCGCTTCTTCACCATGAATACATGCCCGCCACGGACCACAACGCGGGCCAGTTCATTGATGACGACCGCCATTTCCGTGAAGTAGTGTTCTAGCAGGCGGATAACGTTGCGATTGCTCAGTTCGTCGGCGTGTTCCCGGAGAATGTTTAATACTTCGCTCAGTGCTGCGTTCCCGTCGACCATCTCGAACAGGTTGCTCAGGCTACCCGCTCCTTTATATTCCGTTTCCAACTGGGCGCGCTTCGATCGATTTTCCACCGTTGCCGACAGAAACGCTTGACGCAATGCCTTAAAGCCGGGTTCGTCATATCCAAGGTAGGCCAGTTCCAGCGCGTAAGTGCGCGTGTAGTCGTATCGGTTTGCGTATGGTGGAGAAGTAACGACAGTGCCGAATGTGCCCGTTTCGAGTTCTTTCAGCTCCGTTAAGCAGGAACCGTTGATGAAGCGTGGGATGGGACCAGAGTAATAATTCTTGATGAAGGGCAGGTCTTCCGCGATCTTTTTCAGACGGTAATTGACCGTCTCCGTAAGCGTAGACAATGAGCCTTTGTTCAGGCGTGTGCTTTTGGTGCGGCCGGATATTGGATCCCAGCGTAGATATTGGCCATCTTTGCGCGTGTAGCTAATCTCTTCAATGGCGGTAAGGCAAGCGGTAGTGAGCACAGTCGCTAAGTCGCTATCGGGGACACTGACAATGAATTCCCGCGCCTTGGCGATTTCTTCCTCGGCGTCTGGCGCGAACGCGCCACGAGTGATCTGAACGTGCGGGAACGCATACTCCCTTTTGGGAGCGCCAGTAGCGAGATGATTTAGAAACTCAGTGGACACGTCGGCGAGGCGTTCAGTGTCGATGCGGTTGGCGATCGCTGCGATCGCCTTCGCAACGAGGTTGCCCACAGGCATTATCTCTATGCCCGTGGCTTCGCGTCCCCTACGGCTGGCCGTGAGAGCGGTGGTGCCGATTCCCGAGAACGGATCGAGGACAGTGCCCTTTCCGCTCATGTTGAGGAAATGTTCAACGAGTTGAGTGGAAAAACCCTCCTTGTACTTCATCCACCTAAAACCGGGAGCATGTTTGTTGCCTTGATAGGAAACGAGGCGGCGGGTGAGGCTGTAATTGATCATGATGCGATTCCGGAAACGCGCGTATAGGGCCATCTCGGGCGCATGTGGATCCGCCGTTCGGCGACCGCGCTGGCGACCACGTGCTGGTGATTTTGGGCTGTGTCGGCCCATCCTCCAGAAAATCTGTCGTTTCTATTGTTGCTACTGTCTCCATGTGTTTTTTCTTATTGGAAACTTTTTACACCGCGTCGGGCACTTTGCTGTAAATTGACATGCTGCTTAAGCATAACTTCCAAAAGCTGGTTCGCCAAGCATGGCTTTACTTTTCCCTCCCTCAGGCGATGCGCGTCCCGAACTTCTCTATCGCTCGTTCGGAAAGTGCAAGGCCAAGGCCTGGCGCGTCGTTGAGATAAAGCGTTCCGTTCTCGATGCGCGGAGGATTCTCAAATAATTCGGCTTGGAGAGGGTCGCGTTCCGGGTCTGTGAAGGACTCCACGATGCAGCCCGCCGGCGAAGCCGCCACGACGTGTGCGTGGATAAAGCAGTCATGGTGCGGGGCCACCTCCACGTGGTTCAGCTCCGCCAGGGCCGCGAGTTTTCTCCCCATCGTGAATCCCCCCATGCGGGTGCAGTCGAACTGCACGACGTCTATCGCCTGCTCCTCCAGAAGGGCACGGATCCCGTGCGCCGTCTGCTCGTTCTCGCCGGCGGAGAGGGGGATGTCCGTTTTTCGGGACAGAATCTTGAGCTCACGCCTGTCGTCGAACCAGCGCATGGGTTCTTCAAGCCACCTGGGGCGAATCTCCCGGAGTAGGCGCGCGCCCTTGATGGCGGTGGGCAGATCCCACGCGCTGTTCACGTCGAGCATGAGGTGGGCGTCCGCGCCGATGACCTCTCGAATCACCCGCAAGCGCGCCATGTCCTCGGCGAGCGATGCGCCGCCGATTTTCGCCTTGAACGCCCTGTGCCCCTGGGCACGCAGCATTTCCATCTCCTCACGGAGTTCGCCCAGGTCCTTCCCGTTCCGGTAATAGGCGCAGGTGACGTAGCATGGTACCTCATTCCGATAGCCGCCGAAGAGGCGATACAACGGCTGACCGGAGGCTTTGCCCAGAACGTCCCACATAGCGATGTCCAGGGCTGCGCCGGCGATGAGCAGCGCGTTTCGGGACCATGCCTTTTGATAGGCGATCTTCTGGTGAGTGATGGAGAAAATCTTCTCGTAAAGCTTTTCAGGTGCTAGCGCGTCCTCGCCGAGGATGCACTCTTTGAGACCTTCGTTGAACATCTCCGCCGCGCCCTTGATGATGAGGCGGCTGCTGCCGAGACCGAAGCCCTCGATCCCTGCTTCGGTCCTGATCTGGACCAACAGCTCGTTCGCTTGGTGGACAGGGTAATGGCTCACCCAGTGGCCGCGCTTCTCTGGCGGGCCGGTGAGAATGTGTGCTTCCACATCTGCAATTTTCATGGCTCTCCTCATGAATTCGCATGAACGGCTCGACGCCGCCGAATCTTCCGTGCAGTTTGCCAAAGGCTTCGTATGTTCACAATCGCCGAGCTTTGGGGTAAAATACTTAGATTCCTTGGAAGCGTCCTTTCAAGAAGTGGGTTTTTGCGCCATGAGTGATTTGCCGAGAGTCAGCTACCTGGGGCCTGAGGCCACCTTCACGCACGAGGCCACCATTTTGTGCTTCGGCGCGGGGGCGGACCTCGCGCCCGCGCCGAGTATTGAGGCTGTGTTCGACGCGGTGGAAAGTCGCCGAGCCCGGTGGGGCGTGGTGCCGATAGAAAACGCGATAGAGGGCACGGTCAACATCACTCTGGACAGGCTTTTGAACTCCCCGCTGCTGCTGGCGGGCGAAATCAGACTGCCCATCGACATCCATCTTCTCACGAACGCGCCGTCCATTCAGAAGGTGGACCGTATTCTCAGTCACCCCCATGCTTTGGCGCAGTGTCGGGTCTGGTTGCGTGAGAGGGCTCCGGGCATCCGGACGGAGGTGGTGGTGAGCACGTCTTTGGCGGCGAAGATGGCGGCCAGCGACTCAAGGAGTGCGGCTTTAGGCAGCCGCTTGGCGGCCGACCACTACGGGTTGCGCATTTTGGAGGAGAAGCTTGATTCGGAGGCCATCAACGTGACGCGCTTTTTCGTCATCGGTGCTGAGAAGCCGGAGCACTCGGCACGCGCGAAAACGAGCATGCTCTTTGGACTGAAAAACGAATCGGGCGCGCTCTACAAGGCGCTCGCGCCCATTGCCGAGCGCAATTTGAACATGACGAAAATCGAATCTCGTCCGTCTCGCAAAAAGGCGTGGGAGTATGTTTTCTACCTGGAAATTGACGGCCACGCGGAAGATTTCGAACTTGCGCAAGGAATTCGGGAACTTGAGAGTCGGGTGGATTTTCTTCGCGTGCTGGGCTCATATTCTGTGATGGGATAGCCGTGAGAGAGATTTGAGGGACTGGAAAGACCGGGTGCCTCTACCGCTTCGCGCACATAATCTATGATGGAGCTTGGCCTGCAGCGGGCGTGAGAATTGGAGAGCCGGGCGGATTTTCCGCGCACTGGAGTCTTACGCCGTTTGGGGAGGGGGATGAAATATCAAAGGGCGCGGCCCGTTTCTGACATTATCGTCTATCAGCCGGGAAAGCCGACGGAGGAGATAGAGCGCGAGCTCGGCATTGGCGATTCGATCAAGGTGGCGTCGAACGAAAATCCGCTGGGGCCGTCCCCAAAGGCGTTGGAGGCTGCCCGGAGTGCCGTTCCACAGCTGCACCGCTATCCCGACGGTGGGGGGTTTTATCTCAAGAACGCACTCGCCGAACATCATGGACTGGCGCCCGAGAACTTCGTCCTGGGCAACGGCACGAACGAGGTTTTGGAGATTCTCGCCCACGCCTATCTCGATCCCGGAGACTCTGTGGTGTTCTCCAAGGGAGCCTTCATCGTCTATCACATTGTCTCCCAGCTTAGCTCCTGCGAGGTCAGACGAGCGCGAATGTGTGATTATCACCAGGACCTCGACGCTATGGCCGCCTTGGTTTGCGAGAAAACGAAAATCGTTTTCATTGCCAATCCCAACAACCCCACAGGCACAGCGGTGGGAGAGATGGAGTTCAGGGAATTTCTACGAAAAATTCCTCCGACCACCCTCGTGGTGATGGATGAGGCGTATTGCCACTATGCGCATCTGGCGGATTATCCCGACACAGCGCGAATGCTGATGGAAATTCCGAACCTCATCGCCATGCGGACGTTTTCCAAGGTCTATGGGTTGGCGGGCTTGCGCGTTGGCTACGCCGTGGCGGACGCAGAGGTCGCAGCGGCGATGGAGAGCGTCCGGGAGCCGTTCAACGTGAACTCTATCGCGCTGGCCGCCGCGCGCGCCGCTTTGGAAGATGTTGAGCACGTTGAGCGGACGGTGGCGGTAAACGCCGAGGGCCGGGAGTATTTCGTATATGAACTCTCTGCGATGGGCCTCCCCTTCGTGCCCACGCAGGGCAATTTCATGATGGTGGAGGTGGGCGAGGGAATGCGGGTGTATGAAGAGCTGCTCAGGGAGGGCGTCATCGTCCGGCCCGTGGCGGGGTATGGCTTTCCGCGTCACGTGCGGATTTCCATCGGGACACCCCAAGAGAACGCGCAGATTATCAGTGCGCTGTCTAAAGTTGTTGAAATCTCACTATAAGTAAATATATAGAAAGAGCTATGTAATGTTTTTTATAAATAAAGGAAGGGACATTCAGGTGCTTTTTCAGCAGATGACCATCATCGGCGTGGGACTCATTGGTGGATCGCTGGCCCGCGCCGCCCGTGAGAGAGCCCTCTGTGCGCGGTTTGTTGGTGCTGGAAGGAGTTTGGGCAATCTGGAGCGCGCCGTCGCCCTCGGCGTCGTGGATCGCTACGAGAAGGACCACTGCAAGGCGGTGCGCGATTCCGACCTTGTGGTGGTGTGCACCCCTGTGCAGGCGTCCGTGCGCGTGACGGAGGCGATTTTGCCCGATATGGCGTCGGGTGCCCTGCTCACGGACGTAGGCAGTGTGAAGGCGCCTTACGTCCGGGCGGTGGAGGGGATGGACTTGGGCGAAGCGCGTTTTCTGGCGGCGCACCCCGTCGCCGGTGCCGAGAAATCCGGAGTGGAGGCGAGTTTTTCCTCTCTCTTCGAGGGGCATCAGACTATTTTGACGCCCACGCAGAGAACCGATCATGAAGCCCTTGAGTGCCTACGCGCTCTTTGGGAGGGGGTGGGTGCCCGGGTCGAAGCGCTCGACCCGGAAACCCATGATAGCGTCATGGCCGACGTCAGCCATCTGCCGCACCTAGCGGCCTATGCCATGATGAAAGCCGCCCTTGAAGGGGGTGGACTTCGTTATGCAGCGGGGGGGTTTCGGGATTTTTCCCGAATCGCGTCCTCTAGCCCCGAGATGTGGCGCGAAATCTGCATGGACAATCAGAAGGCGCTTCTACGATCGCTTGATGTGTTCGAGCGGAATCTGGGGGATCTCCGCCGTTTCGTAGAAGCGGGGGATACGGAGTCCCTTGAGTGCGCGTTTCGTCAGGCTAAAGAAGGCAGAGACGAATGGGCGCGGAAAAAAGGCTGGGCTTGAGCGAGAACCCGCGCCGAAAATCCGCCGGCATCGTCATTCCCGTCGATGGTCCCGCAGGCTCGGGTAAAAGCACGGCCGCCAAGGCGATTGCTCAGAGGCTGGGTCTCGACTACCTCGAGAGCGGGGCGCTGTACCGGGCGGTGGGCTATCAGGCGTTAAGGAGAAATGGGGAGGGAGGCTTTGTGGAGAAGGCGATCGCCTGCGCACGCGCGCTACGCTTCGCGTGCAGTAGTGAGGGGGGCACCTGGCGCAACGTTCTGGACGGGGAGGACGTCACCGACGCCCTGCGGGAGGAGGAGATAAGCGATGCGGCGTCGAGGGTGTCCCCCATACCAGCGGTGCGCGAGGCTCTGCTTGATTTTCAGAGGAGTTGCGGGCGCGAACACGGTGCCGTGATTGACGGGCGCGACATCGGCACGGTCGTCTTTCCGTACGCTCGGCTTAAGTTTTTTCTCGACGCAGAGGTTGAAGTGCGCATTCAGCGGCGCTTCGCCGAGCTGAAGGCACGGGGGATTTCCTTTGATCCGGAGCATCTGCGAGCAGATCTTAAGCGCAGGGACGAGAGAGACCGCAACAGGCGCGCCGCTCCATTGCGTAGAGCCGAGGACGCGGTGGAGATACAAACGAGCGATATGGGCGTTGACCAGGTACTCGCTGTCATGCTAGAGAAAATTCGCCTAGTGTACGGGGAAGTCGTTGGGAATGTTTGACTTGCAGGTTGATTCTCTTCCCTTCTAGGTATAGGGTCATCTTTTTGTCAATTTTACGCCGATGATGGCGGCGGCGATGGGAGCCTGAGCCATGCGGCGATTTTTTCTAAAAGCGAGGTAGCGTACACAGATGAGTGAAACTCCCTCTGACGCCTCCGAGACAATCCCTGGTTTCTCGGAGAAGGTGGCCGAATTGCTTACGGACGAGATGGACCCAGACGCCTTTTCCCCAGAGCAGATGGATGATTTATACGCCGCCACTATGCGGGTGCAGGATGGGGAAATTATTGAAGGAACCGTCGTGGGCATGGAAGGCGAGTACGTACTCGTGGACGTGGGCTACAAGTCGGAAGGTTTCGTGCCTCGTTTTGAATTTCCGAGCAGGGGGCGGGACCTCAAGCCCGGAGACAAGGTGGAGGTTTTCGTCGAAGAGCGCGAGGACGACGATGGCCTCATCGCGCTTTCCAAGGAGAAGGCCAACCGGATTAAGGTATGGGACGAGATCAGCGCGGCGCATGACAACGACGAGATCATCAAAGGGGAGATCATCGCTCGCATCAAAGGGGGACTCACGGTCGACATCGGCCTCAAGGCTTTTTTGCCGGGCTCCCAGGTTGACCTGCGGCCGGTGCGGAACCTTGATCAGTTCATTGGCAAGTCCTTCGAGATGAAGATCATCAAGATTAACAGAAAGCGTGGAAACATCGTTCTCTCTCGTCGCGTGCTGCTTGAGGAAGAGAGGGCGGAGCTCAAGCGCGAGACGCTCGCCAACCTCCAGGAGGACATGGAGAAGGTGGGCGTCGTGAAGAACATCACCGACTACGGGGCGTTCATCGACCTCGGTGGAATAGACGGCTTGCTGCACATAACGGATATGTCCTGGGGGCGGGTCAGCCATCCGAGTGAACTTCTCTCCATCGGAGACAGCCTTAAGGTCATCGTTCTCAAGTATGACAAGGACCGCGAGCGCGTTTCCTTGGGGCACAAGCAAATCACGCCGGACCCTTGGGAGAGCCTGGAGATCAAATACCCCGTGTCCGGCAGGGTAAGAGGCCGGGTAGTTTCCATCACCGATTACGGAGCGTTCGTCGAGCTGGAGCAGGGCGTGGAAGGCTTGGTGCACGTCTCCGAGATGTCCTGGACGCGGCGCGTTCGTCATCCATCCAAGTTCGTTGCCGTGGGGGACGTGGTGGAAGCCGTCGTCTTGAATCTGGACAAGGAGAGACGCAGAATTTCTCTCGGAATGAAACAGGTGGAGGCTAACCCGTGGACCACGGTGGGGGAGAAATACCCCGTGGGGATGCGCGTAAAGGGCAGCGTTCGGAATCTGACGGAATTCGGTGCTTTCGTGGCACTAGACGAGGGCATCGACGGCCTCATCCACATCTCCGACATCTCCTGGACCCAACGCTTTAAGCACCCTTCCGAAATTCTGTGCAAGGGACAGGAAATCGAAGCGGTCGTGCTGAGCGTGGACGTCGAGAAAGAGCGTCTCTCCCTTGGGATGAAGCAAATCACTCCGGACCCTTGGATGGACATGAACGATCGCTATGCTGTGGGTGATGACATTGAGGCGAGAATCACAAAAATTACAAACTTTGGCGTATTCGCTGCTCCGGAGGAGGATTTAGAGGGGCTAGTTCACATTTCCGAGCTCGACTCGGACAAGGTCAATGAGCCGGAGGATGTGGTGCACGTTGGTGACGTGTTCAAAATGCGTGTCATCAAGATTGATCCCGAGCAGAGAAGGTTGGGATTGAGCATCCGCGCCTATGTGGAATCCACCGGAGAGGATCCCCTCGTCAGCCGGGCACCCCAGCCTCCAAAACCCCCTGAGGCGCAAGATGCGCCCGACGGGGAGGGCGAGGAAGACGCATCCCTGGGGGAGGGGAGCGCGGAATCCCAGAGGGCATGAAACCAAATCCGTGCGATAGGGTTTCTCGCCGCGCCGCTGTTTAAGAGGCTAAGAGGCGGAAAAGAGGATGTCGGTTGCGGGTGCAATCGGATAGCCGCGCCAGGATGTCCTGTAAATGATCGTTGCCCGCCGCGCGGTTTTTCGAAGTGGGGCGGATTGAATTTGCGATGCGAAGGGAGACACTGGCGGACTGGCGCATTTTGTCGCGTTGCTGGACGGAGTGGAAGGCTGAGCGAAAGCGCCGGGGAGGAGAGAGGCCCGGAACGCAAGCGTATCGCGCGATCTTGGGAGGATGCTGGTTCTTATGACCAAGGCCGAATTGGTTGAGCACATAGCCGATAAAATCAATCTAACGAAAAAAGACACCGAGCGCGTCGTGAACGTTGTTTTCGAGAGTATCATGAACTCTTTGTCGCGGGGCGACAAGGTGGAGTTGCGTGGGTTCGGAAGTTTTCGGGTGCGCTTGAGAAATAGCCGCAACGGCCGGAATCCCAAGACGGGAGAGACGGTGGAGATTCCGCCGAAGAGGGTGCCTTTTTTCAAGGCGGGGAAAGAGTTGAGAGAAATGGTCGATCAGATCGAGTTGGGTGCTTTCTCCGATGATAGCGTCTCGGCCCTGGTGGATTTTGAGGCGTATCCAGGAGGACCGAATAACGACTCTCTGTTCTAGGGCACTGCTTGCACGTAGGCGTTCTTCTATCGGGTAATTCCGCCAGTCGGAATTTTTTCTTATGGATGAAAAGTGGATCGGGCGCGGATTCCTGGTTCTTAGCCAGGTCGATATCATGAAATCGGAGGTGGACGCTATCGTGAATGCTGCCAACAATCGCCTGTAGATGTGGACAGTCGTGGCGCGCGATCAAGAAAAAGAGCGGGGAGGCGATATAAGCTGAAGCGGTTTCGAAAGGGCCGATTCCTGTGGGAAGCACGCTCATCACCGACGGCGGCAGACTTTCCACGCGACACGTGATCCTCCCCTGAAATCGTTGAAGTCTGCACCTGCACGAGCCTAGAGGCGGCCGAGGCACATGGGTTGGCGAGCATCGCATTTCCCGCTATTGGGGTGGGCGTTGGGAGAGACAGGAGGCATTCGATATGCTCTCGACTTGGGATTTCGCCGCCTTTCAGGGTGCGCTTGAAGCGCTTTGATTTTTCGAGCGAAGCGCCTTTTTGATCGCTCTCCTGCCCACCCCCGCAGTTGAGTGCGCGCAAGACGCTTTCGTTTCACGGCGCGCCCTCTCTCTTCCCTTCAAATCCTCAAAGCATGAGCCGTAAGGTATCGGGGGATCCACGGCCGATTGTCGTCCTCGTGGGCGCTACGTGTTCGGGGAAAACGGCTTTGGGCGTGGCGCTCATCCAGCGCTTCCGGAAAGTGGGAGTAAAGTTTGAGATCGTGGGCGCCGACGCAAGGCAGATTTATCGCGGAGTCGGCGTGGGCACCGCCAAGCCCGACATGAACGAGCGTGTCGGGGTGCCGCATCACATGCTGGACGTCGCCGATCCGGAAGAGACCTACAGTGCTGCGCGCTATGCGAACGAGGCGATGACCTGCGTCGAGGGCGTTTATCGTCGGGGCGCCCGTCCGCTCGTGGTGGGGGGGAGCGGCTTGTACGTTCGCGCTTTGGTGGAGGGATTTTTCGATGCCCCCGAGGCGCAGCCGCAGATGCGAAACCAGCTGGAGGCGGAGGCTTCCGAGCGCGGGGTCAAGGCCATGCACGATCGCCTCGCCGCCGTGGACCCGGAGACAGCCACGAAACTCCACCCCAACGATCTACGGCGGGTGGTCCGCGCCCTTGAGGTGTATGAGGTCACGGGGCGTCCACCCTCGCTGCTGCGCGCGGAACAACCCCCCCCCCGCTTCGCCTCCCCGTTGTATATTGGTCTTCGGTATCCGCCGTCCGTCCTCGCCGAGCGTATCGAGCACAGGGTGCGGCGGATGCTTCAGGGCGGAATGATCGACGAGGCGGCGGCCCTAGCCAAAATGCGTCTCACAAACGCTCAGGTTTTCGAGGGATTGGGGTTTCGGGAGGCACTCGCGCTGTGTCAGGGACGTATCAGCGAAGAGGAGGCGGTTCAGGAAATATCCCGCCTTCACCGAAACTACGCGAAACGACAACGGGTATGGTTCCAAAAGCTGGAGGGCGTGCGCTGGTATTGCCCCCAGCGTGCGGGACAGCAGGTTTTGCTGGACGAAGTATATGATACAGTGTTGTCCTACTTGGGTCCCGGTGCTTTCGAGACTCGCCTGGGGGGCTTCTCTTGAACATCGTTCTCATTGGTTTCAAGGGATGCGGAAAATCGACCATCGGGCCTCTACTCGCCGAAAAAATGAGATTCTCCTTTCAAGACCTCGACCTTTTGATCGAGCGAAGATATTTTGAAGAAACTGGAGAAGCGTTAAGCTTTCGGGACATTTTCAGAAAAAAAGGTGAAGCTCTTTTTCGGGCAACGGAAAATGTCCTGCTGAGAGAACAACTTAAGGAGGGGGCGAATCTCGTTCTCGCCCTCGGCGGCGGGACGTCGATGCTGCCTGGCGTTGGTTCGCTGCTGGCACCCCATTACGTGGTTTATCTTCGGGTGCCGGTGCGTGATATCATTGCTAGGGTGCGGGCCGGTGGCTGGCCCGCCTACCTTGAAGGCAAGGCAGACCCGGAAGGGGTGCTGCGCCTGCTTTTCAGAAGGCGCGCTTCGCGATACGAAGAACTTGCGGACCTGGTTGTTGAGAACGTGCGCGCGCCCGAGGAGGTCTCGGAGACGGCACTCTCCCGAATACGTGCGGCGATGCCGCCGAGTGCGAGAGGCTAGAAGAGGAGAGTCGTGTCGAATACGTTTGGCCGATTGTTTCGTTTCACGACTTGGGGCGAGTCCCACGGTCCCGCTCTGGGCGTCGTGGTGGATGGTTGTCCGGCGGGTCTCGCGCTTGATGCGTCCGACCTCCAGCGCGAGTTGGACCGCAGGCGGCCGGGACAGAGTCGCGTGACGACCCAGCGCAGAGAGGAGGACCGGGCGGAGATTCTGTCCGGCGTTTTCGAGGGCGAGACGACGGGGCACCCCATCTCGGTACTCATTCGCAATAAGGATGCGGATTCGAGCAAATACGAGCCCTTGCGAGGTCTGTTTCGCCCCGGACACGCGGATTTCACCTATGTCGAAAAATGGGAAATCCGCGACCACCGAGGAGGCGGACGCTCCAGTGCGCGGGAGACGGCCGCGCGCGTGGCGGCAGGAGCGATAGCGAGAAAACTCCTCGCCCGCCTCGGTATCTCGATTCTGGGCTATGTCCACCAGGTCGGGACGGTTCTCTGGGATGATGAGCGTTTCGACCCGGAGGAGATAGAGAGAAACGTCGTTCGCTGCCCCGATCGGAAAACGGCGCATCGAATGGAGGCGGCCATCCTTGAGGCCCGAAAGGCGGGCGATTCGGTGGGCGGGGCGATCACGATTCGCTCCGAGGGCGTTCCCGCCGGATGGGGGGAGCCGATCTATGGACGTCTCGACGCCGATCTCGCCGCGGCGATGATGGGCGTCAACGCGGTGAAGGGGGTCGAGATCGGCTCTGGTTTTCGGGCGGCTGGAATGAGGGGTTCGGAGAACAACGACGCCTTCGAGATGAAGGGCGGCAAGCCGGGGATGAGGACGAACAACGCAGGCGGCGTTTTGGGGGGAATATCCACGGGCGCGCCGATAGTGGTTCGCTTCGCGGTGAAGCCGACTTCCTCTATCTTGATAGAGCAGGATACGGTGACGACCTCGAGAGAGGAGACGACCGTGAGGGTGGAAGGCCGTCACGACCCGTGCGTGGCGACGAGGGCGGTACCCATCGGTGAGGCGATGATGGCGTTGGTGTTGGCGGATCATTGGCGGCTGAGCCTCGGGAGCCGCGTTGGTTGATTGCGGTTGGTGTCTTAAACGCGCGTCCGCGTCGTCTGAAGCCATGAGGCGATTCGCGCCTTTGCATGGAAAGCAGGGGCGTGAAACCGATTGTTCCCGGGCGAGATGCCGTCAGGGTAAGGTGTGTCGAGAGGGATCGTTATGACGATTTCCCTTCTTTCACGGAGTGTGACATGAATCTGGGCGTTGTGGGCCAGGCCGTAGTGCTGGCGGAGACATTGTGGAACCCATTTGTCGGGAGTGCTTCAGGAGGGGAAAGGACGTGATTCTCAGCCCCGTGGGCGCGTTTCTCGGGCGCGATGATTTGGCTTGAGGAGGCGAGATGGGGATGATCGCGCGTATTCATTCCCTCGGGTGCCATCTTCGATGTGGGCGTTCTGAAGGGGCGTCGGTCGGAGGAGATGGTATCCGTCACCATGACCATCCAAGGGCTGCCAGCGATTCTCAGGGGTGGCCCTATATTAAAGCTAAAGCCCGGGGGATCGACTTTGATGCGATCAGCGAGGCGACGGTGATCTTTGAGGGCCGCTGACATGAGTTTCGTGGGCATCGGATCGCACAGGACGAAGATGCGGATTTGTGCGATCCCGCAGCCGAGCGCAATATCTGTGAATTCAAGGCCGTGGGCGAATTCGGCCGCTCTTCCATTCGCTCCGAGAACCATCGAACGGGCGTGTTGACTTATCTCTCTGCCTTGCCCTTCTTAGAGAGCGACAAGCTGCCTTGCGCGTCGGTGCCTAGCCGCACCGCGCGTGATTCCCCGGATGGAGGATGGTGTTTTGAGTCGAAATGTCGTTTTTTTTGTCCCGGAGGCACGCGAGCCCATTGAATCGTTGCGAAGAATGCTGACGCCGCATGGTGAGTTCCGCGATGGCGGTCCCCGAAAATGGTCGGAGGCCGCACTCACGCGCGACGCCGATGAATGGGACGCCCTGCTAGTGACGTCGAGAGAGCGAATCACGAAGCGGGTGATCGAGGCCGCGACGCACCTGAAGATCATCGCCAAGATTGGCGTGGGTGTGGAGAACATCGACATTCCGGCGGCGACGAGACGAAAAATTCCGGTGACGAACTGCCCGGGCGCGAACGCGGTCGCTGTGGCGGAGGCTTCCCTGGGCCTGATGTTGGCGTCGAGCCGCCGAATCCCCCAGGTGATGGCGAGTCTGCGGGAGGGGCGCTGGCGTGAGGGCGTCTGGATCGCGGGCGAGATGAGCGGGGCTACGTTCGGGATCGTCGGCTTCGGGAATATTGGGCGTGAGCTGGCCAGACTCCTGTCCGGATTTCAGGGACGCATTCTGGCGTATGACGCGTTTGTCAGCGATGAAGCAATGCGCGCGATGGGCGTGGAGCCGGTGGATCTGGACGCCTTGACGCTCGTGTCCGACTTCATATCCATTCATTGCAGCCTCACGTCCGAGACCCACCGCATGTTTGACGCCCGTAGGTTTCAGATGATGAAGAAATCGGCTGTCCTCGTGAATTGCGCGCGCGGGGCGATCATCGACGAGGAGGCGTTGCTCCACGCGCTCAGGTCGGGGGAAATTGCCTCGGCGGGGCTCGACGTTTTCGAGGAGGAGCCGTCGAGCCCGGATAATCCGCTTTTTCGTCAGCCGAACGTCGTGGCGACGCCGCACTGCGCCGGAGCGAGCCGCCAGGCGCGCGAGCGGGTGAATCAGTTGGCCGGCGCGAACGTGCTGGCCGCCTTAAGAGGCGAGCGGGTGCATCCGGCCACGCTGCTTAATCCGCAGGCGTATGAGGGTTGAAACCGGGGGAGCTCCCCATAATTTATTTCTCTCTCAGGCTTGCGCCAGCCTGGCCAGGGTCATTATACTTACGCTGTTATTCGTTGCTTCGGACCGCACACCCTCACAAGTTGGGAGGATGTTTTTTGGAAGGCGAGACGGATAAAATATGGATGGATGGAGGTTTCGTTCCTTGGAGTGAAGCCAAAATTCATGTCCTCACGCATACGCTGCACTATGGATTGGGCGTATTCGAGGGAATTCGCTGTTATCAGACCGAGCGTGGCTCCGCTGTCTTCCGTTTGGAAGAACACATGCGAAGGTTGTATGACTCCGCCCGAATCGTGGGTCTGAATGTGCCTGTAACGCAGGATGACTTCACCGAGGCGGTTCTAGAGACGGTACAGGTGAACGCGATGAAGGCGTGCTATGTTCGCCCGCTCGTCTGGCTCGGCTATGGCTCTATGGGGGTGAACTCCAAGGGATCGCCCACTCATGCGATGGTCGCCGTCTGGAGCTGGGGGGCATATCTGGGTAAGGAGGGGCTGGAGAAGGGCATTCGCGTCAAGGTTTCATCCTTCACGTCTCACCACCCAAACAGCTACATGACGAAGGCGAAAACCACCGGCAACTACGCCGTCAGCCAGATGGCGAAGCTCGAATCCGTGGCGTCGGGCTACGACGAGGCACTCATGCTGGATTCGGAGGGTCTGGTGGCCCAGGGATCGGGCGAGAACATATTCATCGTCCGAGACGGCGTGCTCAAGACTCCGCCGTTGCATGGGGTTCTGGCGGGAATTACGCGCGACACCATTATGCGTCTCGCTGATGAGCAGGGTGTGGAGGTTCAGGTCGCCCCCTTCGCCCGTGACGAGGTTTACGTGGCGGATGAGGCTTTCTTCACTGGCACGGCGGCCGAGGTGACCCCCATTCGGGAGGTGGACGGCAGGGACGTCGGTAAAGGAGAACCTGGTCCGCTGACGAAGAGAATCCAGTCCGCGTTCTTCGAAATTGTGAACGGACGCGACGAGAGTAAGCTCGATTGGCTGACGTTTATTTGAGGAGAAGGAGAACTGCGAAGTGCCGATCTACGAATATGAATGCGACGCATGTGGCGATGACCACGAAATTATCCAGAAGATGGGGGCTCGTACGCTCAGGAAGTGCCCGAGTTGTGGTGCGCTCAAGCTCCGTCGCAAAATTTCCCGCTCCGCTTTCCATCTGAAGGGAGCTGGCTGGTACGTGACGGATTACGCCTCGAAGGGTGAAACGAAGGAGGCGAACTCGGAGAGTGCTGTCTCCGATTCTCAATCGCAGGGCAAGTCTGCCGAGAATAAAGAGGCGGCGGCCAAAGGCGGCGGCACCTCATCGGAGACCAAGAAGGAAAAGCCGTCGCCGGTCGCGACTGGCTAGTTTTGGGGGAGAAACGCCACCATTCTTACGATGCAGCCGTCGCCGCCCGTCCAGCGCCAGGGAAAGGCGGCGACGGCGAAGCGTTTGCCTACGACTTTGTCGATGTCTCCCCCCACGTTCTCGAAACCCACGATTCCGTTTCCCAGAAGCGCACGGTGGCAAGGCTCCCAGTCGGGGAAATCCGCGCTCACGGCGCGGCCGAAGCGCTTTTCGTATTCATCCAAGGTGAAGGGGCAGATGGGCTGAGGCCCCCAAGCGATTTTCGTGCCTAATGGATGGTCGAGCGCTTGTTGGTCCACGCCCACGCCCTTCACGCCGCGTTCCACGAGCCATTCGCCCGCCTCCCTGTAGAGGCCGGGGGAGTAGATGAAGTACTTGGTTTTGTCGCCGTAATGACGGTGCCAACCGGTATGCACGATGACGATGTCGCCCGGCTGAATCTCCGGTCTTGCGCTCTCGAGGTCCTCCGACGTGATGACTTCCCACTCCTCTTTCGGAATGTCCACACAGACCGCATTGCCGAAATAGCTTTGCAGTGGCATCTGATCCATGAACGGGGCACCCTCGATGACGTGGGCGGGAGCGTCGGTGTGGGTGGTGCAGTGCATGAAGGTAGTGATTTGCTGACTCAGCACCTGGCTTTTGGCGTGGTAGTGAAATCTTTCGATCTTAATATCCGGGAAATAGGGCCACAGCGGGGCACCGTGACCCCAGGGATGGCTTAAGTCGATGAGGTCGTATCTATCTAGGCGATCCGTGTCGATGATCATCGCATCTTCATCCTTTCGAGAAAGATGGGAGAAGTTTGTCGATGGCTTTGGGCGTAGCGCTAATGTAGCAAATATGGGTGGATCCTGCCATGAACGCGCGTTTTGCGCGGCGGGTAAGGGGAATGCTGAAGCACCCACGGCCCTTGGGGTTGCGCGTTCGGTGGTGAAGGAGCGAGCGAATGCGGGTTTGCGCGCGCGTCCTCTCTTACGTCGAGACGGAGAGATTGTTGGTCTTGCGGGGGTGCGCTCGGTTCTCACATTGGAAGCCAAAGGAGCGTGGAACCTAGTCTCGTGTTCTTCTTCGCTCCAGCCCATTTAGGCACATCTTTGGCGGATATGCTTTCAGCCGCAGACGTGGTATTCTTATGCAGGCGTGGGTCTCCACCTCCGAGTTGACGCCGCAGTTGTTGCTCTCTTTCTGCCGGAGTGGCGGAATTGGTAGACGCAGTGGACTCAAAATCCACCGGGGGAGACCCCTTGCCGGTTCGAGTCCGGCCTCCGGCACCAGCGTGCCGGACCGTATATGAGGAAATACCCTGCGAGGTAGAAAAATCTTCATGCGCGTCCCCCTCTATGACCTTGAAGCGCAAAACGTGCAGCTGAAATCGCAGATGCTGGCGGCAATCGAAAAGGTGATGGACCGCCAAGAGTTCATCATGGGTGAGGAGCTCGGCGCCTTCGAATCCGAGATGGCGGACTATTGTGGTGTAGCTCACGCCCTCGGCGTCTCCTCGGGCACGGACGCCCTGCTGCTCGCACTGATGGCGAACGACGTCCACCCCGGAGATGAAATTATCACGTCGCCGTTCACGTTTTTCGCCACTGCGGGCGTCATTCGCCGTCTGGGTGCGAAGCCCGTCTTTGTGGATATCGACCCCGACACGTTCCACCTCGCTCCAGAGTGGGTGGAGGAGGCCATCACGCCGTATACGCGGGGGATCGTTCCCGTTCACCTCTATGGCCGCTGCGCACCGATGGCGGAGATTCTCGAAATCGCAGAGCGTCGTCAGCTCTTTGTTGTGGAGGACGCCGCCCAATCCGTCGGTGCGCGGACGAGCCTGGGTGCTGCAGGCGCGATGGGAGACGTGGGTTGCCTCTCTTTTTATCCGACCAAGAATCTGAGTGCGCTCGGTGACGCCGGCATGGTTTTAAGCGGAGACGGCGGGCTGTTCGAACGGATGCGTAGGCTCAGGGTTCACGGCTCGCCTGATAATTCCACTTATTTTGAAGCGGGGGGGAATTTTAGAATGGACACGGTGCAGGCGGCTGTTTTGTCGATCAAACTCAAGCACCTGGATGTGTGGAACGAGCAGAGACGGGAAAACGCGCGAAAATATCAGGAAATGTTCGCGGCCGGCGGCATCATTGGGGAGCGTTTCATCCCGCCGGCGATTCCCGGCGAGGGGCATGTGTTTCACCAATACGTGGTTCGCGCGCCCGATCGGGACGCGCTGTGGGAGTATTTATCTCGAAATGGTGTCGGGTGTGGCGTGTATTATACGCCTCCCCTGCACCTTCAGCCCTGCTTTGATGAATACCGCAAGGGGGATTTTCCAGAGACCGAGGCCACGGCGGCCCAGGTTTTGTCCCTTCCTGTCTATCCTGAGCTGTCCGACGCGGACCTGGAGATAGTGGCGGAGACGGTGATTCGGTTTTTTACGTCCTCTTCGTAGCGGCGAAAGCAGAATCCGTTCTTGAAGGATCAATCTATCCCCGTCAGAAGGGGGAATGCGCCCGCGCGGCGGGGATAGCGGATTTTGTTTTGCTCGAAGATTCAACCCTGCCCGCGCGCGATGAATTCTTCAACGCCTGGCGCATTCAGGGCGACGCGGTGAAAATCGACATGGGTGGCCCTGTCGCGAGAGCGCGATCAGATTCGCACCGAGCGAGCCGAGCGATAGGTGCAGGCCGACATTTAGAACGCAGCGCGCTATCGGCAGCGGCAGCGCCGGTATCCTCATCAAGCGCGAACCCTTCGACTTCGACGCCCCCTTCTAGCCGCAATAACCGCCGCCCTCGCCCCACAAAACCCCATAAACCATTCCGAAACACATACAAAGCACGTTTAGGTGGCGCGAGGATTTTGCTATCAGCTTTTCAGAGTGAGGTAGAGGAGCGCCAGAAGGAGCCCTCCGATGCCGAACCAGAGGATTCTCCCCTCCGTTTTGAGGTAACTCCGCCATTCCGTCTGATCGTATTCGGTGAACGATTTCCTGCGCGCGTCTGAGTTTTGGGTGCCGGTCATTTCTTGGTACAAGTCTTTCTCCCGAGGATCATTCTCTCTTTGTCGCTGGCGGCTCTGTGCCGTCCAGTTCAAAAGGGCGAAATAAGAGAGGAAAACAGTGATTGCTAGAAGACCGGTGATTCGAGCGGCGATGTGATCGCCAAAAATCCAGCTTCCGATTCCCACGCCCAGAATGACGAGAAGAAAAACGGGGGAACAACCCGTGAGCATGTTCTCTCCCATGCTTGTGAAAAGCGTCGATGAGCCACGCTTCACGAGACGGTTTATGGTTTGTCGTTTCTGGAAGAAGCCTTATCCCTTCTTCCGGCCGATGCGGTTCTCCTCCCCGCGCATTAATCGTCCGATGTTATCCTGGTGCTTCCAGATCACAAACGCCGATACCACGCTGGACAGGGCGTACACCACGTTGGGGTAGCCCATCATGAGGCTCGCCGCTGGTGCTGTCGCCGCGGCGAGAATGGAGCCGAGAGACACGTATCGCGTAGAGGCAACGGCGAGGAGGAACACGAGGGTGGCGAGTGCCGTCGGCCCCGGAATGAGAAGCGCGAACGCGCCTAAGCCGGTAGCGACGCCTTTGCCCCCTCGAAAGCCCGTGAATGGCGAATACATGTGGCCGAGCACCGCCGCTAGGGCGGCGACAGGTTCGAGGGCGGGGGAGGCGACGCGTGAGGTCACGTAGCGGGCGAAGAGGATAGCCGCGACCCCCTTGAGCGCATCGAGTGTCAAGGTGAGAATTCCGTTTTTCCATCCGCTTGTTCGCCAAACGTTCGTCGTGCCAATGTTGCCGCTTCCCGATTTTCGTGGGTCTGCAACGCCCAGAAATCGAGTGATCACCACCCCGAAGGGAATGGCGCCCAGGCATCCACCAATCAGGATGACGAGCAGAAAGGCGGGAATCAAGAGAAATCTCGAATGATGCGCCCAAAATAATCGGTCGCAGAGATTACCGCTGTTATCATGGCACCCCAAATTAAGATGGTGCCCGAGGGGGGGAATATGTCCAAGATCAGTAGAAAGATCGCCGGAACTTCCAGCCCCATCTTGATTTTCCCGAGCACACCCGCCGGCACCACTACGCCCTGGCGGACGGCCACGGCGCGCAGGGCAGTCACCAGAAGTTCTCGTCCCATGAGTATTCCCACGATCCAAGCGTCCACCCTTCCAAGTGACACTAGGGGAAGTAAAGCGGCGAGGATCAGCAATTTGTCGGCCACGGGATCGAGAATTTCCCCCAATGGGGTCACCTGGTTGCGCGTTCTAGCCAGGTGGCCGTCGAGCCAGTCCGTGAAGGCGGCCATCACGAACAGGCCGGCCGCGAAGTATTGCGCGGGAGGTGAGCCTTGCAGCAGGAACAGGACGAACAGCGGTACCATCAGGATGCGGGTGAGGGTGAGCCTGTTGGCGAGTGTGAATTTTTTTCCCGTTCCGCTCGCGATGAGGCGCGAGGTCGCATCCCGCCAGCCGGCGGGGGAGGCGACCGGATTCTCTTCTTTCGCCTTGGACATGATTAGCTCAGATAATCATGCAGCGTTTGGTGGCTGCCCTGCGCGCGAAAGCGATGGATCACCTTTTTTTCGATTTGTCGGACCCTTTCGCGCGATAGATGGAGTTTGCGTCCGATTTCCTCAAGCGTCATCGCTTCTCCATCGAAGCCATAACGCATCCGAACGATGTCGCGCTCTCTAGGGTCAAGCTCCGCAAGGAGGTCTTCCACCTCCTCCTCAAGCAAATGTTGCGTTACGCTTGCTTCAGCAGAGGCGACGCTTCGCTCTTCAAGCAAGTCGAGATAGCTGGTGTCATCCTCCGGAGAGAGCGGGGCGTCGAGGGAGAGATAGTTCTGGTTGGCGCGCATGAGTTTCTCGATGTCCGCCACTTTCATGCCCAGACGCTCGGACAACTCGGAGGTCGTTGGCTCCCGTTCGAATTCCTGCCTGAGCTTCTCTCGGATTATGGAGATTTTGTGAAGAAGACCGGCCTGCTTGACGGGGAGCCTCACCGCATTCTTTTGCTCCGCTAGCGCGTGCATGATGCTTTGTCGAATCCACCATACGGCGTAGGTGATAAGCTTCACGCCACGTTCGGGCTCAAAACGTTTGATCGCGTTGAGCAGACCGATGTTCCCCTCGTTGATCAAATCCTCAAGCGAGAGTCCAAAAACCTTGTAGCGGTTCGCCACGCTGACGACGTATCTTAAGTTTGAGCGGACGAGCTGGTCGAATGCTTTCTCGTCTCCCTTCCTCGCCCTGAGGGCGAGCGCGTGCTCCTCCGCGCGCGTGAGGATGGGGTGGGCGCCGATCTCGCTCATGTAGAGGGATAACGTGTCCGGGCGGGAAGAGGCGGACGTCTCCTCATCGAAATCGTCCGATGAGGAAGCGAGGACGGGTGTGTCGGCGGTTTTGCTTACCGGGGGGGAATCACCTGGCTTCATCTCGGGTGCGCCTCCATGCGCGGCAGATGAATTTTTGTCTCGAAGATCGCCGGCGCCAGGCATTGAGGGTTACCCGAACCGGGCGGAGTCGCTTGGAGAAGCGGGGCGAGAGCTCACTTCCTGCCCGTGAGTGCGAGGAGTCTATCGTACGCCAGCGTGGCGTGTTGATCGTCAGGGTATGATCGTAAAAGGGAATGATAGACTTCCCCCGCCTTTTTGAAACTCTCCTCTATCCTGTAGCTCTCCGCGAGATTGTAGAGGGCTTCGGCCCGAACGTTGGGGACGTCCTTGAAATCCTGAATGATTTTTTTGTAGCGCGGAATCGCGGAGACGCGCAGATTGGTTTTGAAATAAAAGTTTGCGATGAATATGGCGTGTTTGGCGAGGTGCTCTCTCAATTCCGCTATTTTTTGTTTCGCGTCGGCGGCGTACTCAGAGCGAGGAAAGCGACTCACGAGAGTTTGAAAGTTTCTGAGTGCGTCTTGCGCAACGGATTCGTCCTGGTCGATCTCCAAATTCCGCTGATAGTCACTCATGGCGAGGAAATAATACGCTTTCGGCGTTCCAGTGCTCACGGGATACAAACGCACGTATTCAGAGTATTGCAGCTTTGATTCAATATATTCTTCCTCGTAGTAGTACGAATCCGCTAGGCGCAGCAGCGCGTTCCTGCGGTGCTTGCTGTCCGGATATTCCCTCAGCAGACGCTTGAACGCGAGGCGTGCCGCCTCGAAGCGCTCAGCGCGCAAATCCTCCTCGCCGATGATCAACAATTCTCCGGGCGATGCTTGCTTCTTCGGGAGCGAGACACACGCGCTCAGGATGAGAAGTAGACAAGCTAGGGAGAAAAAAATAAAAGCGGCATGAAGTATAGTGCGAAGTGTAGTGCGATGGGGCATCGTATTCTTTATCCAAAAAGTAAAATGGCGCTGCACGCCTCCAATCTGAATCTTAGGAGAGCATCGGAATGGGTGTCAAGAATCCCTTGATTCTAGCGGCGAATGATGAGCGTGTTTCCGGGAAAAATCTTCGCCGAGGTGTCCAGCTGGTTCCATAAGAGGAGGGATTTGCTTGAAACGCCGTATCGTTTGGCGATGAGCCAGATGTTCTCTCCCCGGCCGACGAGGTGGCGCCACGTTTTATCGTTCCCTGTTTTCCTGACGCGCTTTGCTTTTGTGAAACCCCTTTTGGATGGAAGGTGAATCTTCATCCCGACCCGTATGCGTTTTGGGCGGAGCTTCGGGTTGAGGCGAGTCAGTTGTCGGGTGGAGACGTTGTACTTTTGAGCAATTCGCCAGAAGCTTTCGCCTCGCTGGACGATATGCGTATTCGGGAGCTTCCCATTTCTCGGTGCGGGTTTTCGCTGGAGGACTCTCCTGCTTCTTATGGGTTTGGGGAGAATCAACTTGGTGCCCGGTCGAAGCTTTCGGGGCTGGAGATGGGCGTTCATCTCCAGCAGGTTGGGCAAGGGAATTCGAAATCTTCGAGCGATGACGTCGAAAGTGTCGCCCCTCTGTATTCGGTAATGGCCACGCGCCACAAGATATTCCTTGGGCAGCCTCGCTAGTTTCGCGACGACCTTCTTCGCATCTCCATTTGGCAGAAAAATACGGTATCCCTTGATCGGAGGGGTGATGGAGGTTCTCAACTCCGCGTTGATTTCCCTCAAGGCACGCAAGGAAACGTTCGACACGCGGGAGATCTTTCTGAGATTGACGACGTTAGGGAGCAGGACGGTTTGGTAATCCCAAGGGGCGTCATAACGGACGCCCACGAAACCGAAAACCTCTGGGTTTTTTGCAATTATCATCCCCGCCAGGTATTTGGCGACATAGTGGCGTGTCTCCCTAGGCAGGTATCTTGTTCTGACGAGCGACCAGTAGTCCTTTTTCCTCGATCCACGCATAGCTTTGAAGATGCGGTTCTCGCCCGCATTGTATCCGGCGAGCGCCAGGTGCCAGTCGCCAAATTTGGCGTAGAGTTCCGCTAGGTACTTTGAGGCTGCACGGGTGGATTTTATCGGGTGCCGGCGCTCATCCACGTAGAAGTTGATTTTCAGCCCCATCATCCTCGCCGTGCTCGGCATGAACTGCCATGGACCGACGGCGCCTGCCCTGGAGCGCGCTTTGAGGCTGAAGCCGCTCTCGATCAGGGCGAGGTAAGCCAGGTCTTGTGGTAAGCCGCGTTCCCTCAAAATCTCGCGGAACATTTTGATGTAGCGTCCGCTTCTGCTCAGCCAAAGCGAGAAAGTAGTGCGTCCGGGGCCTGTGAAATACTCGATCCACCTGTCTACAATGGTATTGCGTACGACGGGTACGTCATACAAAAACGCCTTGGGCGCCTTCGCGGCCTGCTTTGGCAGAGGATCGAAATTTTTTTCGATTTCAGGCACTGGTAAGCTGATGTCGTGAGGGGAGGGAGCAGAATTTTCGTCCGCTTTCGCCTTCTCATCTCTTGCTTCTAGGGCGTCCGGCCGCTTTGCTGTTTGGACTGTCTCAGGGTTGTATCTTCCGGTTTTTCCGTCCTTCGCATCCTTGATGGGGGCGGCGAAGTTCGTGAAGGTCACGGCGCTTGGCAATTTTTTCTCACCTGGCCCGGGCGACCCGCCTTTGAGGGGAAAGGAGACGGGTGTCCGGGAGAGAACGGGAACTTGTACTCTCACCGATCTGTTTTTCTGTAAATCGCTCGGCGGAACCTCGTTCTCGACGACAGCCGTTGCGCTACAGCCTGTGGAGAGTATGGAGATGAGAAGAATACATCCTCGCCTCATAACCGAGAAGGTTTTTCCTTGGTTTTTCAATCGTTTTCCAATTCCAAAAGGACGGAGACAGCCATTCCATACTCGGAGAGAATAACAGCCATTGACGCGCTTGGTCAAATTGCTCATGCGCGGTGCTCGGACATGCGGGAATCGCGAAAGAGAGAGAGCTGGTAATCGTTCTGCTCGATGGAAATCGGATATATGCCGGAAAAACACGCCGTACAAAACGACGCTTCGTTCGGGCACACGCAATTCAGCAAACCTTCGAGGGACAGATAATACAGGCTGTCCGCATCCAGGAATTGCCTGATCTCTTCGACGCTGTGCGAAGACGCCTTGAGTTCTGCGAGGGTGGGCATATCGATGCCAAAAAAGCACGGGTGGGTGATAGGAGGGGAGCTGATGCGCATGTGCACTTCTTTTGCGCCCGCTCGTCGGATCATCTCGACAATTTTTTGGCTCGTCGTTCCTCTGACGAGGGAGTCGTCGACAACGACCACCCGCTTGTCCTCCAAAAACTCCTTCATTGGATTTAGTTTTAGTTTCACGCCGAAGTGTCGAATGGATTGTTCTGGTTCGATGAAAGTGCGACCCACGTAATGGTTGCGGATCAGTCCCCATTCTAGGGGAAGGCCTGATGCGTCCGCGTATCCGAGCGCGGCGGCGAGTCCTGAGTCGGGAACAGGGATGACGATATCTGCAGCCAGGTTGTCTTCCCTGGCGAGGCGGGTGCCCAATTTTCGCCTGACGGCGTAGGCGTTCTTGCCGAAGACGAGGCTGTCCGGACGGGCGAAATAGATAAACTCGAAAATACATTGCCGATGCTGAGCAGATGGAGAATGAACGATACTCCGCATCCCGTCTTGATCGATCACGACCATCTCGCCTGGTGCCACTTCCCGGACGTAGTGAGCGTCAATCAGGTCGAGCGCGCACGTTTCACTCGCCAGCACCCAGGAATCGCTTTCGTTCTCTAGAGAGGGGAATTTGCCTAAAACTAGGGGGCGGAAGCCATAGGGGTCTCGAACCCCTATCAACGTATCCTCGGTCATCATCGTGAGCGTATAAGCACCCTCAATGCGCTGGATGGCCTCCACGATGGCGCCCTCGGTGGTTTTCTCTCCCGAACGGGCGATGAGATGAAGGATGACCTCGCTGTCCGTCGTGCTGCGGAATATGGAGCCGCTCGCTTCGAGCTCCTCGCGCAATGCGCCGCCGTTGACGAGGTTTCCGTTGTGCCCGAGAGCGAGTGTTCCTTTCGCGTAGTTCACCAGAAACGGCTGGGCGTTTTTGATGTCGGATTGTCCTGCCGTGGAATATCGGTTGTGTCCAATGGCGATGCGCCCCCTCAGCTTGGAGATGCGATCTTGCGTGAAAACGTCGGCCACGAGCCCCATGCCAACCTCGCTGTGTGCCCTCTCTCCATCGGAGGCCACGATGCCCGCACTCTCTTGCCCTCTGTGCTGGAGGGCGTAGAGGCCGAGATACGCCATATTTGCTGCCTCTGGATGCCCGTAAATCCCAAAGACGCCACATTCCTCTTTCGGGTGATCGTCGGCCCATGGAAACATTTCAGAACACCTCTGAAAGCGCACCCGACCAGGCTGCCGCGATAGCCGGCATACCCAAATTCACAAGGGGGACATTGTCGGGGGTTTTGACTATGAAAGTACCCTCCAGCACCCGGCCGATGCACGTCAGCTCTGCTCCGAGACCTTGCACGACATCGCGCAGGGCACCCATCTCCTGAGAGGAGACGCTGACCAATATGCGCGATGCAACCTCCCCATACAACAGGCGATCGGACCTGTCCTCTCGCTCGGGGAGCCATACTTCTGCTCCAAGACCACTTTTTGGAGAGGCGAGCGCGGATTCGGCCAACGCGATTCCCAACCCGCCCTCGGAAAGGTCGTGGGCGGAGCGCACTAGACCGGCCTCGACTCCGCGTCTGCACGCAGTCTGCACGGCTTTCTCCGCATCTAGGGATATCTCCGGGGCGTCTCCCCCCTCCTGACCCGTTTCCACCCACACGTATTCATGGGCGTATGCCCCTGGCAATGGCGGTTCGGCACCGGGGTGAATCAAGGCGATGACGTCCCCTGGGGAGACGAACCCGGGGCCGGTTCTCTTGTGGACGTCCTCCAGCAGACCGACCATGCCGACGATCGGGGTGGGGTAGATGTCCACGTGATGTGTCTCGTTGTAAAAACTCACGTTTCCACTCACCACGGGCAGGCCCAAAGAGCGGCACGCTTGCGCCATCCCCTCAATTGAGAGGGAGAATTGCGCCATGACGGCGGGACGCTCCGGATTACCGAAGTTCAGGCAATTCGTGATCGCAAGGGGCCTAGCACCCACGCAGCAGACGTTTCGCGCGGCTTCCGCCACGTTGAGCAGCCCCCCTTTGTAGGGGTTGAGCATTCCGTATCGCGCGTTCCCGTCCGTGGTGAGGGCGAGCGCCTTGTTCGTGTATTTGAGCCGGATGATGGCGGCGTCTCCTCCTGGGGGAGCCACCGTATTCGTCCGAACCATGTAGTCATACTGCCGCCATATCGGTTTTTTGTCCCCTTGGTTGGGATGAGCCAGCAGTTTGAGGAGGCTGGGCCCAAGCAACTCTGGTTCTGGCAGGGTGTGCAGCGGATCGCTTGAAGAGAGGCCGCGCGCGTTCTCTTTTGGGCGGTCGTAGAGCGGAGCGTCGTCAGTAAGGGAGGATATGGGCAGGTTGGCGACTTCATCCTTTGAGAACGTCACGCGAAGTTTGCCGTCTCCGGTCACTTTCCCCACGACTGCCATCGGCAAGTCCCAACGCTCGCATATCTCCCGGACTTCGGACTCTCTGCCCTTCTCCGCGACAAGCAGCATCCTCTCCTGGCTCTCCGAGAGCATCATCTCATAGGGCGACATCTCTTCCTCTCGGCAAGGCACCGCGTCGATGCAAAGGAGGAGACCCGTGCCCGCCCGGCCCGCCATCTCGACGGAAGAGGACGTGAGGCCGGCGGCGCCCATATCCTGAATGCCGACTACGGCGCCACGCTTCATCAGTTCGAGGCATACCTCGAGCAGGAGTTTTTCCCGAAACGGATCCCCCACCTGCACGGTGGGTCTTTTTTGAAGAGCCGAGTCATCAAACCCCGCCGACGCCATGGAAGCGCCATGAATGCCGTCTCGTCCGGTGGGCGCGCCGACGTAGATTACCGGATTGCCAACACCTGAAGCCGTGCCCCGGAATATGGCGTCTGCGCGCATGACGCCCGCGCACATCACGTTCACCAGAATGTTTCCGTTGTAGCAGGGGTGAAATTTCGTTTCTCCGCCCACGGTAGGAACGCCGATGCAGTTCCCGTAACCCGCGATGCCGGATACAACGCCGGAGACGAGATAGGGCGTTCGGGAATGCTCCGGCGCTCCGAAGCGGAGGCTGTCGAGCAACGCGACAGGTCGGGCGCCCATCGTGAAAATGTCCCTCAGAATGCCGCCCACTCCGGTGGCTGCGCCCTGGTGGGGTTCGATGAAGGAGGGGTGATTGTGACTTTCCATTTTGAAGGCCACGGCCGCGCCCTCGCCTAGGGTGATGACGCCGGCGTTCTCCCCAGGCCCTTGCAGGACGCAGGTGCCTTGCGTGGGAAATTTCTTCAGGTGAATGCGGCTGCTTTTATAGGAACAGTGCTCGTTCCACATGGCGGAGAAGACGCCGAGTTCGGGGACGTTGGGACTGCGCCCCAGGATTTCGATCATGCGTTCCCATTCGGCTGAGGAAAGTCCGTGGTGGAGGGCCATCTCCAGCGTGGCGGCGGTATCTGTTTTGCTCATGTGGAGGCCGTCATCTGAACGGCGGAAGCGAACACCCGTAACCCGTCCTCTCCGCCCAGTAAGGGATCGCAGCAGCGCTCGGGGTGGGGCATGAGGCCCACCACGTTTCCTTGCAGGTTGCATACGCCGGCGATGTTTCCAAGCGACCCGTTGGGATTCGCCTCCACGCTCACATGACCCTCCAGGTCCGTGTATCGAAAGACGATTTGGTCGTTGTCCTCGAGCGCAGCGAGCGTTTCTGGCGAGCAGAAGTAGTTTCCCTCCCCATGCGCGATGGGCATTCGAAGAATTTCTGCCGGCTGAATCCCGCAGGTGAAGGGGGTTCTGGAGGTTTCGCACTTCAGCCAAACGTCGTTGCAGATGAAGCGAAGCGACTCGTTCCGCCTCAAGGCCCCGGGCAGGAGGCCAGATTCGGACAGACACTGAAAGCCGTTGCATACGCCGAGTAAGGGGCGTCCTTCTCTCGCGTGTGTGGACACCGCTTTCATGATGGGAGAGAAGCGTGATATGGCGCCGGCCCTCAGATAATCCCCGTAGCTGAACCCCCCGGGGAGTATCACCACCTCCGCGTCTCCCAGCGAGGCGTCCTTATGCCAGACGAACCGCACCGGCTGCTTGAGGATGCCCTTTACAGCGCTGTAGCAGTCATGATCGCAATTGGAGCCTGGAAAGACGATGACGGCGAACTTCATTATCGATTCCCGCCATTCGTGGATTCATCCACGACTTCAATGCGATAGTCTTCAATGACGGGGTTGGCGAGAAGTTCCTGACACATGCGCTCAAGGTCGGCGCGGACGCGCGTTGAATTCTCGAGCCCTATCTCAATGAACTTGCCCACGCGAACATCCGTTACGCCCTTGAATCCAAGGGAGTATAGCGCGTCCCGAACGGCTTCCCCTTGCGGGTCGAGCACGCCGGCTTTGAACGTAACGTAAACCAAAGCTTTCGCCATCGTTGTCTCTTGGAGAACGGGGCGTTAGTTTTTGACGATCTTTTCGACTTCAGCGTATGCGTCTTCCACGTTTCCCATGTCTCTGCGGAAGCGATCCTTGTCCAATTTTCGGCCCGTGCCCTTCTCCCAGAGACGGCAGCTGTCCGGCGTGATCTCGTCGCCCAGCAGTAAATTGCACCCCTCGGCCACGCAACGCCCGAACTCGAGCTTGAAATCCACGAGATCGATGTTGCGCTCCGAGAAAAACGAGGTGAGGATGTCGTTCACCTGAAGGGCGTATTCGCGCATTCGAGCGAGCTCACCCCTCCTCGCCAAGCCAAAGGCGACGGCTGTGTCTTCATTGATGAGTGGATCGTCGAGCCCATCGTTCTTGAGATGCAGATCGACGATCGTGTTGGGAAGGCGCGTCCCTTCCTCCACGCCCATTCTTTTGGCCAGGCTTCCCGCGATGGTGTTTCTCAGTACCACCTCGACCAAAATGATGTCGAGCTTCTTAACCAGCATTTCCCGCTCCGAGAGTTTTTTGATGAAATGTGTGGGCACGCCCTGACGATCTACCTCCTGGAGCAGGCGCGAGGAGATGGAGTTGTTGAATACTCCTTTTGATGCGATGGAGCCCAGCTTCTTGGCGTTGAAAGCGGAGGTGTCATCCTTGAAGAATTGAATGTAGTAGGCGGGGTCGTCCGTCTCGTAGATGATCTTCGCCTTGCCTTCGTACACCTGCTTGCCGCGTTTCATGAACAATTCTCCATTTGGGGATAACCGCGCCAAGCTTCCTCTCCGCGGTGATCCCATGATCTAAACGGGTTGAAAGATGACTATTCCCGGGCGGCGGGGTCCTCTACTATAGCATATCGGAGCCAATTTTTTTCACTTTCGCGTCGGGTTTTCATTTGTCATGCGGGCCAAAGACCCGCTCGAAAATTTGGTCCAGGTTTCGCAGGTGAACGTCCATGTCAAAACATTGGGCGAGTTTTGCCTCCCCCAGAACGCCGCCCACTTCGGAGTCCGCCGCCAGTCTAGACTGAAAGTCATCGCCCTCGGTCCATGTCTGCATGGCGTGGGCCTGAACACGCGCATAAGCTTCCTCTCGAGTGAGTCCTCCCTTGCGAATCAGGGCAAGCATGACGTGTTCGCTGAGGAGCAGCCCTTTGGAGCGCGCGAGGTTTTCCTGCATCCTGTTGGGGTAGAGCATCCAGTTTTCCATTAAATTGTTGAGTTTGTTGAGCATGTAATCAACGAGGATCGTGCTGTCCGGCAAGATGACGCGCTCCACGGAGGAATGAGAGATGTCACGCTCATGCCAGAGGGGAACGTTTTGCAGAGCCGCTGTCGCGTTTGCCTGTACCACGCGAGCGAGACCGCAAAGCTGCTCCGAGACGACGGGATTTCTCTTATGGGGCATGGCGGAGCTGCCCTTTTGCCCCTCGCTGAAGAACTCCTCCGCCTCGCCCACTTCGTTCCTTTGGAGGTGGCGAACCTCCGTTGCTACGCGGGAGATGCTCGCCGCCACGAGGGCGAGGGCGAGGTGATACTCCGCATGGCGGTCGCGCTGGATGATCTGGCTGCTCACGCGTTCCACCTCGAGGCCCAAGCGTTTGCATATTGCTTCCTCCGCATCCGGCGGAATGTGGGGACACGCGCCCACGGCGCCCGATATTTGACCGACGCGAACGGTTTCACGCGCGGTGCGCATCCGCTCGCTCGCGCGTTCGAACTCAGTGTGCCAGGTTGCTATTTTCAGACCTAAAGTGGTTGGCTCGGCGTGCATTCCATGGGTGCGGCCGGATATGAGCGTGCGCTTTTGCCTGAGCGCGCGCTCTTTAAGGGTCTTCATAAGCTTTTTAATGTCGGCGAGAATGACGTCGGCCGCCGATACGAGTTGAAGGGCGAGCGCGGTGTCGAGAACGTCGCTGCTCGTCATGCCGAGATGAATGTAGCGCGAGGAGGGCCCGATGTGCTCTGCCACGCTGGTGAGGAACGCGATGACGTCGTGTTTGGTGGTGCGCTCGATCTGCTTGATTCGCTCCGGGTCGAACCCCGCCTTTGATTTGATCTCCTCCAGCGTGTCCTCTGGAATCTCGCCTCGCTCCGCCATCTCTTCGCAAACGGCGATCTCCACTTCGAGCATGCGCTGAAGTTTTTCACGCTCATCCCAAATTTTCGCCATCTCAGGGCGCGTGTATCGCGGAATCAAGAGGCGTCCTCCATCGCTCCTCCGGCACCGATGAGGGGGGTAGGTTTATCCTGGCTGGCGCTTAGGAGATTCCCACCACCGTGGCCGTTCAGCGCTTTTCGGGCGGTCTCCCTGAGGAGTCGGTTTTCGTTGTTCTCCTGTGAAATATGCGCGCAGACGAGCCATTCGAGGTCAGCCGTAGCGACGTTTTTGAGTAGTCGCGCCGCGTCCTCGTTGCTGAGGTGTCCAAGTTTGCCCCGAATTCTCTGCTTGATGGACCAGGGGTAGGGACCGTTGATGAGCATCTCCACATCATGGTTGAACTCCAGGACGAGCCCCTGAAGTCCCCTGAGCCGCTGACGTGCCAGGTTCGTGACGAACCCCATGTCAGTGGCGAAGCCAACGCGGCGCCCGTCCTCGCCGCTTAGTATGATTCCGAATGGATCGGCCGCGTCATGCGGCGTGCTGAAAGGTTCGATCCGCACGCCGCCGATGTAGAAGGGGAGTCCCACGTCGACTTTCCGCCACCCGGGCGTCTTGCCTATCTTCTCTAGGCTCGCCTTATAGGTTCCCGCGTTCGTCCAGAGGGGCAAATTCCATCTTCTCGCCAGCGTGCCAGCGCTTCTGACGTGATCGATGTGCTCATGAGTGAGGACTATAGCCATCAAGTCCTTCGGGTGGAGGCCATAGACTTCGAGGTGTTTGGTGATTTGCCGTGCACTGAGGCCTGCATCCACGAGAAACGCCGCGCCGCCTGAGCGAACCAGGGCGGCGTTCCCCCGACTTCCGCTTCCTAGAATTCCGATTTCCACGTCTCTTGTCCCATCGCTGTTTTTGTGTTCATCGGTTCAGGGGAGGTGTGTCGCCCGAATTCAAGACAATCTTTTGCATCTCTTTGATCCCCTGGTGAGAGAATTCCCGTCAATTCGGGGAGAGATTATGCCGCAAGGCCATTTCATGCGCTTCCTGGATGAAATAGCTGTCATTCGGGTGGAGTTTCACCACAGAGTCCGCCGATCCGGAGACCGGCCCCCCGCCGTTTTCCGTCATCGAAACTTCGAGCAGACGAGGGGCGTGCGCTCCCGCAAGCCGCCGAGTCGATGTTGGAGGAATTGCCGCTCGTGTGCAAGTGCAGGGCCATGCCTTCCCCCTTGCCGATGGACCTGAATTCGTCATGGGGGAATATCTCATTTATAGGCGTAATCGTTTTTGGTGGCGGTGAGTGCGCCCATACTGCCGCTGAGGCGAATGGCAGGGAGGGGAGCACGGTCGGCCCGAAAGTGGATCCAACCATGTGTTCGTCCATGAAATGCATGGCCAGCGCGGTACTTTCCCCATTGCTGGGGCGGTGATTTTTCTTTTCGATTCCAGACATTCGGTATAATTTTGCGGATATTGTCCACCTGTCCGGAACAATCGTTCTCGGTGAGCGATTGACGCCTCGTGGCGCGCTCAGCCCCGAATTGCTTTGCCGAGGGCTCCAAGCCAAGGGATACCTCTGCGTCAGTGGGCGGTGGAGATAATGAAACGGGCGAACACCCGCAACACCCTATACTTTAGCCGATCCGCGCCTTGGATTTCAAGACGCCTTGATGAAGAACATTAAAGACGTGAAGCGTGCGCGGGCTTAGCGTTTTGCGTTCAATCGTTCCCTGAAATCATTGATCGTGGCGAGAAGCCCTGTTTCCAGTGAAACCTTTGGCTCCCAGTCGAGATATTTTTTCGCCTTTTGAACGTCTGGCTGCCGAATTCTCGGGTCATCTACGGGCAAGGACTTGTGGTGAATTTCCGAGTCCGCCTCTGTGAGGGTGATGATTTTTTTTGCAAGGCCGAGAACGCTCATCTCGGAGGGATTCCCAAGGTTGACGGGCTCATGAATTTCGCTGTCCATCAGTTTGATGAGGCCGTGAATGAGGTCGGTGATAAAGCAGAAACTTCTCGTTTGCCGGCCGTTGCCAAAGACGCTGATGGGTTCGTTTCTGATGGCCTGGGAGATGAATGTGGGTATCGCGCGTCCGTCCGCGATTCGCATTCTCGGGCCGTAGGTGTTGAAAATGCGCGCGATGCGCGCGTCAAGGCGGTGTGTCCGGTGATACGCCATCGTCATCGCCTCGGAGAACCTTTTCGCCTCGTCGTATACCCCGCGCAGACCAATGGGGTTGACGTGGCCCCAGTATTCCTCGTGTTGCGGGTGGATTTGGGGGTCGCCGTATACCTCCGAGGTCGAGGCGAGAAGAAAACACGCCTTTTTCTCTTTGGCGAGTCCCAGAGCGTTATGCGTCCCGAGTGATCCGACCTTGAGCGTCTGGATGGGAAGTTTCAGATAGTCATTTGGGCTGGCCGGACTCGCGAGATGGAAAACCGCGTCCACGCTTCCCTCGATGTGGATGTGTGCGCTCACGTTGTGGTCGATGAGTGTGAAATTGAGGTTTTTGTTTTTGGAGAGGTGCTCGACATTTGTCCATTCTCCCGTGATGAAATTGTCCACGCATACGACATGGTTACCCAGAGTGATAAGTCGGTCGCACAAATGAGAGCCGATGAAGCCTGCTCCACCCGTTACCACGACGCGGGAATTTTTCATTTTCGAGGCCTAGCCGGCGTTTTTCCGATGCTGTGGTGTTCGAATCCCGCATCCGTCAACTGTTCTGAGGAATAGACGTTTCGCCCGTCGAATATGATCGGCTCCATCATCTCCGCTTGCAGGCGACTCAGGTTCAACTGAATGAATTCCCGCCACTCGGTGACGATGACTACCCCGCTCGTGCCTTTCGCCGCATCATAGGGGTTTCGGCAATACGTCACCCGATCCTCCCCGATGATTCGCCGGGCGTTCTCCGTGGCGATAGGGTCGTAGGCGCGCAGTCTCGCCCCTGCGCCTCGAAGCGCGTGGCAAATTTCGATGCTCTTCGCCTCTCGCATGTCGTCGGTGTTCGGCTTGAACGACAGCCCCAGAATGCCGATGGTTTTCCCTTCCAGCGGCACCCCGATTTTCTTGCCCAGTCTGTCGATGATTCTTTTCGCGAATCGGGGTGCCCGGCTGTCGTTCTCCTCTTTCACCGATTCTAAAATCTTCATTTCCGCGCCGAGCTCCTTGGAGGCATGCAACAGGGCGTCCACGTCTTTCGGAAAACAGGAGCCGCCATAGCCCAGACCCGCCTCCAGGAAGGCGGAGCCAATTCTCGAATCCGCGCCCACACCCTTGGCGACGTCCCGAATGTTGGCTTGCGTCCGCTCGCAAAGGTTCGCCACCGCGTTGATGAACGTGATTTTTGTCGCCAAGAATGCGTTCGAAGCATATTTTATCAACTCAGCGCTTTGTGTGTTCGTGATCAGGAAAGGGGCGTTCAGAGCTTGATACATCATCTGCACGGTCTTCGCCGCTTTCTTCGATGCGGAGCCGATGACGATGCGATCCGGCTGGAGTGTGTCTTGCACCGCTTGCCCCTCGCGCAAAAACTCCGGATTGGAAACCAGGTCGAAATTTTTTGGAGCGACACCGTTTCTTTCGATGATGCTTCGGACGAATTCCCCCGTACCGACGGGCACGGTGCTTTTGTTGACAATGATCTTGTAGTCGTTCATCGCGTGGGCGATGTCCTTCGCCGCCGCTTCCACTTGCGAGAGGTCCGTTCCGCCGTCCTCGGCCGGAGGCGTGCCCACGCAAATAAAAATGATCTCGCTTCTTGAAGCAGCCTGGGAGATAGAGGTAGTGAACGTGAGTCTGCCTTCTTTGAGATTGTGCTCCAAGAGTTCAGGTAATCTGGGCTCGTGAATGGGGCAGCGGCCCGAGTTCAGGGTGTCCACGCGGCCCTGGTCAACGTCCACGCCGATGACGGCGTTTCCCAAATTTGCGAATACCGCCCCTGTCACCAATCCGACGTATCCACAGCCAATAACGCAAATATTCATTCATCCCATCCTTCTTGAAATGGGCAGCTCGCCTAGGCACTTGAAACAGAGGTCGCGCCCTTTCGCCGAAAAGGCGGAGGCGCCAGTGAGTTACTTCTCGAAAATTTGCTTCCTGAACCTCGGTGCCCTCTCTCCTTCGAGCACGCCGAGGAGGCTGAAGCCGAAAAAAACTTCTCTTTCGTCTTGCGTGTCGCTGAGAGTGAGTTCCAGCCCCCAGCAACATCCCCGGTAGAGTGCGCTGATGCTTTGCTCAAGCCTGGTGCTCTCCGTTCTGTTCAAGCGCGTAATGTATTCAAGGAATAGATTTCCGCCGATGGAGAACCCACCGGAGAAATTTAAAAAGCTGCTCCCCTCGCTTTTAGGGAAATCATTCCTCTGGCGCGTCCACGTCCGATCGACGTTAAGATACCAATTTTTGCCGCCATCAAGGAGGAAACCCGTCGAATGTTCGCTGATTTCTGATTCGTATGGATTGTATTTGATCTCTTGTAGGAGGCGAACCCTGGGCGTGGGCCGAGATTCGAGTCGGAAGGTGATGTCGCTGAAAGGGCGCTTGGGTTTCGTGGATAGATTTTGTGTCCTTCGCTCCTCAGCGAAATCGTAGGTCTGGCTGATTCGGTAGCGAAACAACTGTGTCGTCTCTTCTCCTTCTTCTTTGAGCAGCTTCGTCAGTAAGCGGTTCACGAGCGCGTATTCGACGACGTTTTCGTCCTCAAGGGAATCCACCGCATCCAGTGGGATGATCAGGCGTCGGTCTTGCGCGTCGTGGTCCGGGCTGTATCGATACGTCGTCTCAAGCGACAGGATGTGCTTGAAATCTCGGAAGGGGCCGAGGTCTGCTTTGTAGATTCTGCTGTAGCGAGGGCCGACCGTGTGGAGCCTGGCGAACCACATTTCACGCGAGAGGCCCGATTCTGCCTGTTGCATGGAATCGGGGTTGTCGCCCACGCTCGCGTCCCTTTTCTGATGGGTCCAGTAGGTTTCGCGAAATCCGATTTCGGGCGTCACCTTTAACCAGGGGACCGTCTCTAGTTTAAGCGAAACGGACGGCTCGACGTGGAGACGACCCAATTGAATCGTATTCTCTTCCTCGATTTTTCTGAAATGAACAGCAGAAGAGTCCAGGTTAAAGTAAAAATCGCTCGTTCCAAGACGCTTACTCTGAATGTCCAGGGTGATTTCTGGTTCCTTTTGAAATAGTTCCCCCTCGTTTTCGTTCAACCCTTCGCGTCGCCTCATTCCTACCTGAATCTGCCCGGAAATCTCGGGGAAGTTTTGCGTGAAAGTGAAGTGAGAGTCCGTATCCTGGCGCGTGCGAGCCAGCAAGTCGCTTTCGAGGGAACGGTCGATCGCCGGGCGTTTATCGAAGTCGAACACGGCGCGCAGATGCGCGTCTTTGAAACTGGTATGGTGGTAGCCTTTGACGTCCCAGAAGGCCGCTCGCTCGCTCTTGTCCTTCAAGTAGCGACCCGCTATCTCGCCGGATGTGTCTCGGCTCAGCGCGTAGCGGTATTCTCCCTTGTAGCGGATGCCGCGTTTGCTGAAATAGTCGAATCCAGCAGTGGCGTCTGACCAGTCGTTGATGGCCCAAAAGAATGAAGGGGAGAGCTCCAAGCCATCCTTGTCGCTAGAGCTGACGCCGAGGGGGAGAAAGCCGGTTGCTCTTTTCGTTTTTACTGGCAGGATGGCCCATGGAAAATATGCCGCCGGCGCGCCCTTGATCGTCACGGTCGGGGCGTGGAGTTGGGCGTAGCCCTCGACTTGAAAGGTGGCGCGCTTGAAGCCGAAGGCCCAATCCGGAAGATCGCCTTCGCACGTGGTAAAGGTGCCTCCCTGGATTTCGTATCGATCCTCGGACAAGCGTCGCATCACTTGTCCCGTCAAGTAGTAAGTGGCGCCTATGAAGCCGCGCGCGTTGAATATGACCATACGCTCAGTATCGAGATTGAACTCGATATGGGTGGCCACGATACGGTCGTTTCTGGTTTGAAAGACGACGTTTCCCGTGGCAACGCCATCGCGCGTCGATGTTTGAACTTCAATATGGTCCGCTTGGATCCTGTTGTCCAAATACCGAATGTCTGAAAATCCGCGGCCGATAATTCGCTGTCGTTCCCGATCTTCTCGTATCTGGTCGGCCGTGATGTCGATGGAAGCGTTGGGATCTCTGAAAACCCAGGGCTCCTCGTCGTTTTTTTGAGATGAGGCGGGCGCGGTTTGGTTTTGTGATCTGGGGGTGAATTGTGCCTCCGGGCAAGGAGGTTCCCAGAAAAGACTGAGGAGGAGAAAGATGAATGCGAAACGAAACGCTCGGGGTCTCAAAAAAGCGGCGACCTTTGATGCACTATGTAGCATGAGAACGATCGTCATCGTGATTTGCTGAAAATCTCTTGAACTTCAGAGGAACGTAGATTTGGGAAGACGGATTTTTAATGAACACGATTATGATGGGTATTTCATCAGATCGCAATCAGGGAAGCGATTGTGAAGAAAGGTCGCCGTCACAGATGCGGGAACGCGGACTGGGGAGGGCTACGCGGATTCGGGTTGTTTCTCCTCCAGGGCGCCTGGAGTGGGCGTTCGCTCTGCTTTTCGCCATCCCGCCACCATCCAAACGGGGCCGGAGGCGGCGTAGCCGGCGAATGCGAGACAGGCGACTACCTGGGGGATCGCCGCTGCCACGAAAAGGGCCAGCACGACGCCGACGAGAACACGGAATGGTCTTTTGAGAGGCCCACTCAGACTCTTGAGGCTCTTGTAGCGAATGGAGCTCACCATCAGAAACGCTAGAATATAGCCGAGCGCTGCAATCATGGTGAGAGGGACATAGTCTTTGAGCGAAAAATCCTCCGCTAGATATACGATGGACGCCAGTACACCGGCCGCCGCCGGTATGGGCAACCCTCTGAAGTCCAGAGAACCGCCGCCGGCTTGGGACAACACGTTGAAGCGCGCTAGCCGCAGAGCACCGCAGGCGGCGAATATGAACGTGGCGAGCCAGCCAATTCTCCCATAAGGAGCGAGAACCCAAGTATACATCATCACGGCCGGCGCGATGCCGAAAGCCGTCAAATCGCACAACGAGTCGTATTGAAGCCCAAAAGCACTCGTGCTCTTCGTCAATCGTGCGACGGTCCCATCGAGTCCATCCAAAACGATGGCGAGCAAGATGGCTAGGGAGGCCCATGTGAAATCTTCTTGGATCGAGGCGACGATAGCGTAGAAGCCAGCAAAGAGGCTCCCCGTCGTCAGCAGGTTGGGGACCAGAAATATCCCCCTCTGCAGGGAGCGTCTTCTGGCGCGGCGCTTTCTCCTGCGTGAGCGACGGCTGAATTTATTCCGTGGTCGCTCGGTTTCTTGCTCGTCCAAGAATGGTTTCTCCTCCACGAACGCGCTCACCATACTCTACGGATATATCATACCCTCTAGGCAAGTAAAGGTCGGTTCGTGAGCCAAACTGAATCAGCCCGAAGCGCTCTCCTGCACTTAAGGCGTCGCCCGCGTTGCGCCAGCAAACGATTCTGCGGGCCAGAACGCCGGCGATTTGCACGACTCTGAAATTATCCCCCGCGTTCGTTTCGATTTCTAAGGTATTTTGCTCGTTCACGTTTGAGGCGTCCTCTTTATAGGCGGCCATGAATCTGCCCTTTCGATAATGTATGTTCGCTATTTTTCCCTCCACGGGCGATCTGTTGATGTGAACGTCCAGAGGGGAGAGAAAAATCCGCACTACGCCTCTGCCCTCCTCCGTGGAAGCGACCTCCACGATTCGGCCATCCGCAGGGGAGAGAACGGCGCCCGGCTCATCGGGCGGGGTGCGATGGGGATCTCTGAAAAAAGCGGCCACGCTCGCCGCCAGCCCAAAAGAGAGAATCGCCCATGTCCATCCCCCTAGGAAGATAGCGATGAGGCCAATGACCAACAAGCCCGACACGTAGCCCCAACCCTCTCTCGCGATGAATGATCTGTGGGAGTCATTTTTCTTTCTCATGGTTAATTTTTCGCGCCTTTGAGGGTTTTGGCCCCTCGGGTGAGGGCGACTTTGCCCGTGCGGGCGATCTCCTTGATGCCGAATGGATGAAGCAAATTTAAAATGGCTTGGATTTTCCCCTCGTCTCCGGTGACTTCGGTCGTCATTGTGTTGGAGGACACGTCGACGACGCGCCCGCGGAAAACGTCGACGATTTGAAAGATGTCCGGGCGCGAGGATTTTGGTGCCGAAACCTTAATGAGAATCATCTCGCGCTCGACGCTTTCCGATTCGCCCATGTCCATCACCTTAAAGGTGTCGATGAGCTTGCTGAGGTGCTTACGGATCTGTTCGAGGATTTTTTCGTCTCCGCGCGTGACGAGGGTGATTCGAGATACGCTCGGGTCTTGCGTCACGCCCACGCAGAGGCTGTCGATGTTGTAACCCCGAGCACTGAAGAGACTCGCCACCTTCGCGAGAACGCCAAATTTGTTCTCTACCAAAACCGCTATCGTGTGCGTCTCGTTCGCGTCGATTTTGTTTGATCCTTTTGACATTATGAGATGGGCTCCCAATCCGCGGGCATCCCGTCGTAGGGGAGCGAGATCATGCCCGTGCGCGCCATTTGTGTTATCCCGTAGCTCTCGAATGCCTTGATGAGGGTTCGTACCTTATGGTCGTTGCCGCTCGCCTCGAGCGTGACGGTATCGTCGGTTACGTTGATCACCTGCGCACCGAACGCGTTGGCAAGCTGGATGACTTCGCTTCTCTTGCTGATGGGTACGTTGATCGTCGTGAGAACGAGCTCGCGCGTGACGGCCTGGTTGTAGGATATTTGCTCAACCTCGCGCACGTCGTAGAGCTTGCGGAGCTGCTTGGCGATCTGGTCGAGTTCGTTTTCCTCGCCGATGGCGACGATGACGATGCGCGTTATCTTGTTGTTCTCCGTCGGTCCGGCCGCGATGCTCTCGATGTTGTATCCGCGCCGCGTGAAGAGACCGGCCACGTGGGAGAGCACGCCCGCGTGGTTGTTGACGAGAATGGAGTAGACCTGTCTCATGGCTTCGCTTCTTTCGAGGGCGGCGCGAGCTGCATCTCATCGTTTCCCGCGCCGGCTGGAACCATTGGCCAAACATTTTCCTCTTTGTTGACGATGAAGTTCAGGACGGCCGGGCCATCGTGCGCAGTCGCCGCTTCGAGCGCGTCGCGCACTTCATCCACCTCCTCGACGTGGACGCCCTTCACGCCGTAACCCTCAGCGATGGCGGCGAAGTCCGGGTTTTCCGGATAATGTGAGTGCGCGTAGCGTTTCTCAAAGAACAGCTCTTGCCATTGGCGGACCATTCCAAGATACGCATTGTTCAGGATAGCGACTTTCACGGGAACATTATAGGTTGCCGCTGTGGCGAGTTCGACGAGCGTCATCGCGAAACTACCGTCCCCGTCGATGAGCCAGACGTCTTTCTCCGGACGGGCGAATTTCGCACCGATAGCGGCGGGAAGGCCAAAACCCATCGTGCCGAGTCCGCCGGAGGTAACCCACGCCCTGGGCGCGTTGAAACGGATAAACTGCGCTGCCCACATCTGGTGCTGGCCCACGCCGGTAACATAAATGCCGTCGCCTTCGGTGAGCTCCTGAATCTGATCGATCACGTATTGGGGCTTTATGGTGCCATCCGCGTCGTATTGCAGGGGATAGTCCTTTTTCCAGCTCATGCAGGTCTCTCGCCACTCCTCGTAATCGCGGCCGCCAGGCGTCAAGCACTGATTCAACGCGACCAGCACGTCGCGCGCGTTTCCGACAATCGGAATGTGGGCGTGCACCCGCTTGTTAATCTCGGCGGCGTCGATGTCGATGTGTGCGATGACCGCTCTGGGACAAAAGCTCGATACCTTGCCCGTCACGCGGTCGTCGAACCGGGCGCCTAGATTGATGAGCAAATCGCATTCACAGAGGGCGAAATTCGCATAGGCGGTGCCGTGCATCCCCGGCATCCCCAGGAATAAGTCGTCCGTTCCGGGAAAGCCTCCGAGCCCCAGCAACGTGTTGATGACCGGAATCCCCGCGGTTCTCGCGAATTTCGTGAGTTCGGCGGACGCTTCGGACTTGATGATGCCGGCGCCGCCGATGATGACGGGCCGCTCGGCCAGCTCCATCGCTTCGAGTAGTTTGTCGATTCCCTCTGTATCGAGTTCCGGGTGCGCTTCGGGGGTTGGAAGCGAGGCTTCTGCGGATTTTTGAGGGACGTATTCCGTTTTGGCTATTTGGATGTCCTTTGGAAAATCAAGTAAAACGGGGCCGGGGCGTCCCGTTGTCGCCACGCGAATCGCTTCGCGCGCGACACGCTGAATTTCCCGAACATCCTTGATGAGCCAGTTGAATTTGGTGACGGGAATGGAGCAGCCATACATGTCGGCTTCCTGAAAAGCGTCGGTGCCGATCATGCCGGTCGCCACTTGGCCCGTGATGGCGATGAGCGGCACGGAGTCCATCTGGGCGTTGGCGAGCCCGGTGATGAGGTTCGTGGCCCCGGGGCCGGACGTAGTGACCACAGCGGCCACCTTGCCGCTCACGCGTGCGTATCCATCTGCCATGTGGGTGGCGCCCTGCTCGTGCCGGGTGAGAATATGGGGAAAGTCCGACTTCATGAGTTCATCGTAGAAGGGCATGATGGCGCCGCCTGGAATGCCAAAAGCCATCTCCACGCCAGCCGCCTTCAACTCTTCAATGAGGATTTGCGATCCATTGCGCTCCACGGGCGAACCTCCTAGTTATCGGGCAAGGCGCTGAACTTGCCGCGAAGAATCTTTTTGCGACTGTCCCGAATGATCATATCTTTCGTCGCCCCGCCTGCAGGCACCATGGGGAACACCAGTTCGTCAGGGTCAACGATCACGTCTAAAATATATGGACCTGGCGTAGTGATCATTTCCTGAACAGCGGGTCTGAGGTCTTTCTTGTCCACAACCCGCCGGCCGCCGGCGCCGAACGCCTCGGCGAGCTTGACGTAGTCGGGTGAGGAGTCGAAATCCACTTCGCTGAAGCGCCTGTCCATGAACAAATCTTGCCATTGGCGAACCATGCCCAGCGTAGCGTTGTTCAGCAGGAACACTTTGACGGGGATGTCATATTGGACGGCCGTAGCGATTTCCTGCATCACCATCTGAAAGCTACCGTCGCCGGCGATGTCGATGGCGAGCTTGTCGGGTCTCGCCAGCGCGGCGCCGATCGCCGCGGGAAAGCCAAACCCCATTGTTCCGAGGCCGCCGGAGGAGATGAACTGACGCGGGAAGGTGAAGTTATAGAACTGGGCGGCCCACATCTGGTGTTGCCCCACCTCGGTGGTGATGATGGCCTTCTCGCCCACCTCCTCGCTTAAGGCGAGAATCGCCTCTTGAGGTTTGATCGGCGTGCCCTCTGGGGAGTCGAAGGTGAGCGGATATTCCGCTCTGAGGTTTTGTGTCCGCTTTTTCCACAAGGGGCGTTTTTGGGGCTTGACGAGTGTATTGATCTCGGCGAGCACCTGGCGCGCGTCCCCAACTACTGGAATGTCCGCGGCCTTGTTCTTGCCGATGGCCGTGGGGTCGATGTCGATGTGAATGATTTTCGCGCGGGTGGCGAATTCCGATACCTTTCCGGTGACGCGATCGTCAAATCTCGCGCCGACGGCGATGAGTAGATCGCACTCCATGGTCGCGTAGTTGGCGTATGCCGTCCCGTGCATCCCGAGCATCCCTAAGCAGAGCGGATGGGCGCTCGGAAAGGCACCTGCGCCCAGTAGGGTATAAGTTACGGGAATCTCCGCCGCCTCCGCCAGCTTGACGATTTCCGAATGTGCCTCTGCGTGGATGGCGCCGCCGCCCACGTAGAGCAGGGGCTGTTTGGATTCCTTAATGGCTTCAGCCACGCGCTGAATTTGCCTGGGGTGTCCCCTCGTCGTGGGCTTGTAGCCGCGCAGCTCCACCTTTTCAGGGAGCTGGTAGTTTCCATCGCCAAGGAGGACGTCTTTGGGCAGATCGACGAGGACGGGGCCGGGCCTTCCCGTGCGCGCGATATAGAAAGCCTCCTGAATCGTCTCAGCGAGCTGGTCCGTACTCTTCACCAGATAATTGTGTTTGGTGATGGTTCTCGTCATACCCACGATGTCGGCTTCCTGGAAGGCGTCGTTGCCTACCATTGAGGTGGCGACCTGTCCCGTGAAGCACACGATGGGAATCGAATCCATATAGGCGTCTGTAATGCCCGTGATGAGGTTTGTGGCGCCCGGTCCGGAGGTGGTGAGGCATACGCCGACTTCACCGCTGGCGCGCGCGTAGCCTTCCGCCATGTGCGCGGCGCACTGCTCATGTCGGATGAGCAAATGCTTGATTTTGCTTCTTCTGAGAAATAGGTCCAAAACCGTAAGAAGTATAGCGCCCGGGTGCCCGAAGACGTATTTCACTTCCTCACGCTCGAGGCTGCGGTAGATGATCTCAGCGCCCGGAATTTTTTTTGGTTTCAGGTTCTGCGGTTTTTTTGAAGTGGGTTTTTTTGTTTTAGTCGCCATGGCCATTCCCTCTCAACCAGTTGAGTTCGCTCTCATTCTGGCAATGAAGTCGATCCGAAAAAAGCCGATGATGCCGGCTGGTCGTCAACGAGAAATCAGGGGACGGCGTGCAAGGGTACACCGCCCCCCGCTTACGCCAGACTCCTTATTCCGCAACGTTTCTTCCGGACCCATATGGCCGCATTCCATATTGTAGTGTTCAGACACAAACTTGCAAAGACGGTCCAAAACATGTCTAGGCGAATTACTCCACCTTTTAATGCTTTAGGTGGGAAGCAAGAAATATTAGCGCATGTTTTCCATTCCGGGTCAAGGGGGAAACCGGACAATTTTTCATTGTAATGATCGAGCGTATTTCACCGGGCACGTCGGGTGGAATGCCGATTTTCAGTAATCTCTAATGGCTGAGGCGGGGTTCGTCGCTCACGACGCCTCAGGATAGTAGCAAAACGCCGGATTTTCAGTTGTTTTCCAATGTCTTCAATTGCGTCTTGACCGCGAGTTTCTCCTTTTTGAGCGATTTGATCTGCCGTTGCTCTTCCTGGGATGGGAATCGGATGTTTTCGAGAGCGAGAATTTTTTCATCTAAAACGGCGTGGTCTTTTTTCAGGTGCGCGATTTCATTGGCCACATTCAGTGCTTCCTCCACCTTTTCGGTTGTCTCCAATTCAAAACCTCCTCTGGAAGTTGAGTTCAATGGCTGGCTAGGGGTTCAGTTTCCCACGCCCTTTCGCACGCTTGACGATGAATAAGCGTTAAATCTACGAGATATTACGCTTGGAATCAACCTTGCAGGTCCGCCCATTTGGTTTGCGCTTGCGGTTTTCGACAATAGTTTAGCGTGACGTTCGAGTCGGACGGGGAGGTTTGGTTCTCGATCGCCCTGCGAGTGAGCCATGCGGCCGCAATGGCCGAGGAATCCATTTCATGGTGGATGATTGCCCCTCCTGAGACGCTAGGTGCAAGAGTTTCCGGCAGCTCTTCCTTTTTTCCCACGATAAGCGTATGCCCATCCTCCGGAAGGCGAAATTCGTCTCGCGTGACGATTTCATCTGCCTGGACGCGTAAAAGGCGACTTGCCAGAGGGCGCCTCGGGTTTTGGGATATTCGAAATAAGGCGGTGAACATCTCGCCATGCCTCGCGTCTCGATAGGGAAGAAAATAGTCGGGGGATTCCTGCTGCGCCCACGGTGCGTGGAGCAGGGTGTCCATCGCCATGATTTCCAAAGATGAAAAGCCGTATAGCGGGCGCTTTAAGCCCAGGGATAGTCCTTTCGCGCAAGAAAGTCCCACTCGAAGCCCGGTAAAGGTCCCGGGACCGATGCTCACCCCGATGGCCTGTATCGTCCCTGGGGAGATGTTCTTTGAATTCAAGAGTGCTGCTATTTGGGGCAAAAGCGTTTTGGAGATGCGGATTTCTTCTGTGAGAAGCGCCTCCTCCGCGTTTCCCGTTGCGCTTAGAAGCGCGCACTTTCCGCTCGGCGTCGAGGTATCGAAGGACATGATATATGAGGTTTGTGATTTCAAGGTTCGGGGTCTCATCACGCAGCCACGCGCACTTTAAGTGTTTTGCAAGGGATAATAAGAGAGGTGTTCCAGTTCGCTTCCCAAATCCATCTTTTTTACCTTAACATGTCGCGGCGTTTGAGTTTGGATAGCGGCGAAATTCAATGTCCCCTTGATGCCCGCGTGAACGAGCGACATCCCCACGTTTTGTGCACTTGCGCTTGGCGCGGCGGTGGTACCAATCTTGATGTCCTTCTCTTTCGTGACTCCATGCAGACTCGTCATTGGCAGTACCGTGGGGAACTGATTCAATGGACGGGGAATTTGTCGAATATCGTGTTGCTCTCGAAACCATGCGCTAGAAAGCCCTTGTGAGACAACAAAGCGGAGCTGAGATTTCCCACTCCGACGAGCACGACTTCCCAAGTTTGGGTCACCCCGAAATTTTTTGAGTTTGTATCTTAACCCCTTGATATAATAGCCTTTGCCCTGAAATCACCGAAGTAGGCGAGATCCTTTCTGATTTGCGCGGGCTTGAATCCGCATGGCCGCACCAAGTTGGCAGAGGTAATGGGGCTTGGCCCCGTCGCTTTTCGCCTGCTCCAAAATGCGGGCGTAAGTGGATAATCGGTTGACCATTGCCTTGGGAACCCGCACTTTCATGTTTTCGCACGTCACCTTTCCGTTCCTCTGAGAATTTCGAGGTGAACGCAAAACCTGAGAAGAATGTGCGGCGTCTTGATGACGCTGAGATTCTATGCGTTTCGATGAGAAGGGCAAACGAGAGCTGCTCCAGCTCATCTCTCGAAAAGGGAGGAGCTTTGCGGCTCCCCCCCTTTTTCTTTTGTGAATACTTGTTTATCTAGCCAAGGATGATGATGAGGCAGATAACGAAAGTGTAGATGACGAGCGACTCAATCAGGGCGAGACCGATGATCATCGACACGCGGAGGTCTCCGCCCGCCCCCGGGTTGCGCGCAGTGCCGTCCAAGGCGCTCGCAATGCTCTTGCTCTGGGCGAAAGCGCCAGCAGTGGCGGCGATGGCCAAGGCGAATGACGAGGAGATCATTCTCCATTTCAGAACTTCGCCGCTTCCAGCATCGCTGGCAGTGGCGGCGAACGCATTGGTGGCCATGGCTACGAGACTGGCGAAAGTGAACCCAATCATTCCCAAACGTTTCATGCCTTACATCTCCTTGTTGAAGTGATTCCTGAGTGGGACGCTGTTATTAATGAGCATGGGCGGCCTCATGCCCATGGTCTTCATCGTGATCGTGTTCTTCAAGCGAGCCGGCGATGTATATCATGGTCAAGAGGGTGAAAACAAAGGCTTGAATGAAACTTCCGAAAATCACGAACATTTGCATCGCCCAGGGAAGGGGAAGAAAAATTTGCAGGCACAGTAGCATTAGAACACCGAGCACCAATTCTTCTCCCGTGATATTTCCGAAAAGGCGCAAGGTGAGCGATAGGGGACGACTGAGGTGAGAGATGATCTCAATGGGAATCATGAGCGGGGCCAGCCAGATGATGGGCCCCGTGAAATGCTTGAGATACGCCATTCCGTTTCTCTTGAGTCCGACGTAATGCGTTGCGAAAAAGACGGTGAGGGCACAGCCCACGTTGGTGTTCAAATTGCTCGTAGGCGCCATAAAACCGGGGAGAATACCGATGACGTTGCACAGAAAAATGTAGACGCCCAGCGTGAATACAAGGGGAAAGAAAGGCTTCCCCTCCTTGCCGAGCGGGCCTTCCATGAAGGCGGAGAAAGCGTCGAAAATGGCCTCGAACACGTTTTGCCCGCCAACAGGTATCTTGTGAAGCGCTTTGGTGACGAGGAGCGCACTCCCGATGAGGAACAACATCACCAGCCAGCTGTACACGATGTTGGGGTAGGCGGATAGGCCGGGGAAGATGTCGAAATACAGAAACGGGTGGAATTTTTCCATGTGTTATGCCCTTGTCGATCCCTGTATTCGCAGAGCGCTGCGCGCCCCATGAACGAAAATGGCCAATGGCAGAATGGATAACCCTATCACCACGCCCACGACGGGAAGACGAACCCAACCTATCGCAAGGGTTACAATCCCAATGAGCGCAACGAATCGCAATACGTATAAAAGATGGTGCCACCATTTGGGGCATCGCGCGTTCTTCGAAAATATACGTACGAAGTATACATCCATCAGCCGAAAACTTCCAAGTGCGCACGCCCCCCCAATCGCTACTCCAATAGTCGCCAAGAATTGCCCCAGAATCAGCCCAGCCAAGCTCATGACTGATAGTATTAGCCAGCCGGAGTTCTCGATGCTTCTAAGGTCGAGCGATGGGAGGTCCCATTTTTTCACCTAACGAACGCCTTTGATGAGATCGATGAAAGCAGAGACGAAGCCCAACAACAACGCTACCACCATCGCCCACGGGTATGAACCGAGGAGCCAGTCTATGCCGTATCCCATCCCACCGCCTACGAGTGGGGCGGTCACAAAGTTCCATCCGAGCGTCGCCAAATGAATGTTTCGCACGCCTTTTCGAATTCTCTCATCGCGTGACCCTGTCGTTTTTCGCGCTGGCGCCTTGCGCCTTGCTCCTAGAGAAGGAGCAGGGGACATGCCTTTTTCCCTCCTATGATGAATCCGCGGGGCCATAATTTTACGGGCGGGAACATATCAGCATGGCAAGCGGGTGTCAAGAGAGGATGCGAGGACGCACATCCGAGGGGCGACCGCATGGCTGCGCCATTGCGGGGGAGGGGGATGCGTCCGACGCCGGCTGCGGGCTGCGGCCCGGGCGAGAGCGACGGGGCAGGCGTGGGACGCAGGTATACGTCTCTGAGGGCTGCGGATGTCGCTTGAAATCTTGATGATTCCTCCGTCCGCCACTCAGAATGAAATGTGCAGATCACCCCAAAGCACCTTGCTTTTTAGAGGCGTCGCTTTTCCGCGATCGGGACTCCAAGGTTTCACGTCATGAAATCCGGCGACTGTAGCTTGTCGGCATGTATGCGAGCCATTGATGGCAATAAAGATCTGGAGCCGGAAAATTCCTTCGACGTTTGTTGCATTAGTTGCATTACCCTGTGGTCTGAACAAGGGGGCGCGTCACTCCCTTTTCTCTGCTTGGCTTTTCCCTTGAGGGATAAGAGAGCACAAAGAGCAGCGACGCGACACCGGACAGGAAGCTGAAAAGGATGGACAGCGTATACGTTGCCGGTCAGGTCGTGTAGCAATCCGCCGATGAACCCTCCCGTGGCCATCCCTGAACTCGCGCCGGTAATGAAGGTGCCGAACAGGATGCCCACCCTCTTTGGTCCATAGTATTCGCGCGTTATCACGGGATACATCGTCCCATGTCCTCCGAGGCCGATGCCTACCATGAGGGCGACGGCGTAGAATGTGAAGGGAGAATCTATCCAGAAAAGCAGAGGTACTGGCAGCGTTTGCGTCGTAAGCGCAGTGAATAATGCGCGCTTTGCGCCAATACGGTCCGCTAGCATTCCTCCGCTGATTCTGCCGATGAGCGTTCCCAAGCCCAGGACGCCAACGAGGCTCGACGCCTGCACATGAGATATACCCGCCTCAATGGCGATGGGCACCAGATGAACGATGAGAACCGAGTGGCACATGCAATCCGTAGTATGGCTCGAAATGATCATCCAAAAGGGCTTGCGCTTTAGAATCTCTCGCATTCCCAAGGACGCCTCAGGAAGTATCTGGAGCGATTCTTCTGGTGTATCGGAGAGATTTTTTGAGTTTTCACCCCTCATCCCGCGCTGTTTGTGAGATTTTAGGGCGATTACCGCAGGCGTGGCGACGACGAGAAAAAGGATTCCCAAGTACAAGTAGGAGGATCGCCATCCGTGAACGCTTATAAGAAAGCCCGTGAGAGGTGCCAGAATCAGTATGCCGAGGCCGGCTCAGGCGCCGGTCAACCCGGTGGCCAGTCCCCGATTTTTGTTTATGTTGCGCTGTATGAAGGCTTGGACGGGTGTGGCGATGGCGGCGCGCCTAGCCCTGCCAACACGCCCGTCAACAGGAGATATTGCCATAAGTTTTGAATGAAAAAGGAGAGGATCAGCGAACCGCCGGCGATTAAAACGCCGGCGAGGAGTACAGGCCTCGTCCCGAATTTATCGGAGAGACCGCCGGCGATGATCGAACTGAACGCTATCATGAACATATTGATGGAATATGCGGCTGAGGCTGTGGAACGATTCCAGCTGAATTCACTTATTAGGGGGTTTAGGAATATGCCGAAGAGGAAGTTAAGACCCGAGAAAAGTCCCAGAAGCACAAAGGCGGAGACGATGAAAATCCACTGTGTGGGTGGACGGAAAGAATCGATATGTTCGGTCCAAAGGATTCCTTTCAACGACATGCGGGCGGAAAAACGCTCTTAAATGAATTGGGTTTACAAAACCTCTATCCTAGGATAAACGCCTGCCCGCCTGCAAGCAATCTGGTCTGTTCTTCGCCTTGCGCTTGAAACCACTACCATGCTTTTGAGGGCGTGGTCCGTTGTAGGAACGGGAAATCGACATTGCATGGGGTTCTGGGGCTCTCTGGTTCTCCTGCATGGTTGCCTTTCACGCCTCCTATCGTGTAAGCAGTTCTCCTCAGTCTCTCGGACGCGAAATTTCCGAGGGAGACGCGGTTCAAAGAGGGAACGTCCAGGATGCCTAAGAGCGAGGCGAAATCCGATCAGGTGAGAATCCCGAAGCCCTGGGGCGGAAGGTTTCAAGGGGAAACCGATGCGCGTGTGGAGAGGTTTACCGAGAGCGTCTCTTTCGATCATCGCCTAGCGGCGTATGACGTCATCGCCTCTATTGCGCATGCGGAAATGCTGGGGGCGCAAGGGGTCATCACGAAAGCGGACGCCATGAAGATAATCTCCGGTCTCAAGGCCATCCTGAGGGACGTGGAGGCGAATCGATTCAGGCTCCGGTTAGACCTTGAGGATGTGCATATGAACATTGAGGCGGCGCTCACGGAGCGAATCGGCGCCGTCGGCGGTCGATTGCACACGGCGCGGAGCCGAAACGATCAGGTGGCCACGTCGCTCAGGCTATGGCTACGAAATCAGATTGATGAGACGCAAGAGGCGCTTTTCGCTCTGAGGCGTGCCTTGCTGATCCAAGCGGAGTCGCACGTCGATACGGTGATGCCGGGCTACACGCACTTACAGCGCGCGCAGCCCGTTTCCCTCGCGCATCATTTGCTCGCGTATTCCCAGATGTTGCGACGCGACGGAGAGCGTTTTGGAGAGGTTCGCACACGAGTCAACGTGTTGCCGCTGGGTGCGGGCGCGCTTGCGGGCACGAGCCACCCGATAGACAGAAAAAGCGTGGCGAAAACGCTTGGATTTGACTCCGTAGCGGAGAATAGCATGGATGCGGTGAGCGATCGGGATTTTGCCCTGGAGTTCGCGTCGGCCGCCTCCATAGCGATGATGCACCTCAGCAGATTGGGAGAGGAGATCGTCCTTTGGGCGAGCGGGGAGTTCGGCTTCGTCGAAATGGCGGATTCCTTCTCCACGGGAAGTTCCTTGATGCCACAAAAGAAAAATCCGGACGTAGCTGAAATCGTAAGGGGCAAAAGTGGGCGCGTTTTTGGAGATTTTATCGCTTTGCTCACCTTGATGAAGGGATTGCCGTTAACATACAACCGGGACATGCAAGAGGATAAGGAGTCCTTGTTCGACGCTGCTGATACGTTACTGGCTTCTTTGGGAGTCATGGCGCCCATGGTCGCATCGATGCGTTTTCAACCACAAAGGATGGCGCGGGCTGCCGAGGGCGGCTACATGACGGCGACGGATCTGGCGGACGCCATGGCAAGGCGAGGCGTCCCTTTTCGCCAAGCGCACGAGGCGGTGGGGCGAGCTGTGAGAGTTGCCATCGATAAAGGGGTGGCACTGAGCGAGTTGGACGCTTCGGACTTAAAGCGAGCCGACTCTCATCTCATCGCGGATGATTTGGAGGAGACGTATTTGGAGCGAGCCTTGCGCTCAAGAAACAGTGTAGGCGGCGCCTCAAGGAGAAGCGTTGCGGCTCAGATACGGGCGGAAAAAAAGCGTTTGGGAATATAGGAGGCAGCGGGAGTTTTCTATGTGTTGGAGACGTCTCGCTCGAGATTTCGAATGGACGTTTGGCGTGTTCATCCATCCGTCTATCGGCGTCCTATATCTCTCCACGCCACCTCAAAAGTGTTCTCCCAGGCGTCGTGCGCGAGTTTGCGTCCACGGGGCGTTATGGTCGTTTCCTTGCGTTTTTCGGATATGCGCGGCAGCGGCGGAGCCATGAAAATCGAGATGGAGTCCACGGGGCGATGAAAAAAATTCTGCTCGCGATCATCTTGACGACCGCGGTGATGGGGATGGTCGGGGGTTGTGGCGTTAAGGGATCGCCAACCCCTCCCAGGAGTCCGATTATTAAGGGTTTGTGAGAAAAGCCCCTGCTTTGTGAAAGTGTTGGGAAGAGAGGGTGAAACATGCGCCATTTTGAATACAAGAACGGTGAATTGTGTGCGGAGGACATATCTCTGACGCAGTTGGCGGAGGAGGTGGGCACGCCTTTTTACGCCTACAGCCATGAGACGCTCTTTCGCCATTTCCGCGTGTTTGAGGAGGCGTTCTCCTCCGTTCCCCATCTCATTTGCTTCGCCATGAAGAGCAATTCGAACCTGGCGATACTCCGGCTGTTCGGGACCATGGGCGGGGGGCTGGACATCGTTTCGGGGGGTGAATTGTTTCGCGCGCTCAAGGCCGGAATGCCGACAGAGCGCATCGTGTTTGCGGGCGTCGGCAAGTCGGATGATGAGATTGCCTTCGCTCTCGAACAAGGCGTGTTGCTCTTTAACGTAGAGAGCGAGGAGGAGTTGGTGAACATCGACGAAGTGGCGAGACGCTTGAGAAAACGCGCGCAAGTCGCCATTCGGGTCAACCCCGACGTCGACCCCCAGACCCATCCCTACATCGCAACGGGATTGAGGAAGAGTAAGTTTGGCGTCAACATCGACCGGGCGAGGGAGCAATACAAGACGGCCGCTAGACTCGAGGGTGTCGAACCCTCTGGAGTGCATTGCCACATTGGAAGCCAGATAACGACGAGCGCGCCCTTCGCCGATGCGGTAGAAATTTTGGCGCGCTTGGTGGGCGGGCTGCGCGATGACGGGCGCGACATCCGCTACCTTAACTTGGGTGGTGGCCTCGGGATCACTTACAACGATGAGGCACCGCCCCTGCCCAAGGACTATGCGGCGGCCATATTGCCGAAGATAAAGGATTTGGGGTGCACGCTTATTTTTGAGCCCGGGCGCGTCATTACAGGCAACGCGGGTGTTCTCGTCACGAAGGTGCTGTATGGAAAGAAAAACCCCGACAAGCGCTTCGTGATCGTTGACGCCGGAATGAACGATCTCATCCGCCCTAGTCTTTATCAAGCGTTTCAAGACGTGTGGCCCTTGGATGAAGGCGTCAAGGAACGGGCGAAGTATCTCACGGATCTGGTCGGCCCCATCTGTGAAAGCGGCGACTATCTGGCCAAGGGTCGCGACTTGCCGGAGCTTCAAAGGGACGATTTGGTGGCCGTCATGAGCGCGGGCGCCTATGGGTTTACCATGGCGTCGAACTACAATTCCCGCCCCAGGCCGCCTGAGATTCTTGTGCGAGGGAGCACGTATCACGTCATTCGAGAGCGTGAAACCTATGATGACTTGATTCGCGGCGAGCGCATACCCGCGTTCATCAAGGAAAGGCGGATTGCGTGAATAAAATCCTGTTCACCAAGTTCAGTGGAAGCGGCAACGATTTTATATTTATCGACAACAGGAAATTGGCGTATCAAGCCGATGAAATGATCGGTTTTATCCAAAAAGTTTGTCGCAGGGGCCAATCCGTGGGTGCCGACGGATTGATGTTTATCGAGCCGAGCGAACGGGCCGATTTCAAGTGGCGGTTTTTCAACGCCGACGGCTCGGAGGGCGAGATGTGCGGAAACGGGGGACGCTGCGCCGCGCGTTTCGCGCAGGAGTTGGGCATCGCGACGGATGCGGTGTCGTTTGAGACCCTGGCAGGCGTCATTGACGCGACGATGAGCGATTCGAGAGTGAAACTGCGAATGACCCCGCCCTTCGACTACCGCGCGGGGGTCGCGTTTGACGTCAACGGAAGGAAGGCGCTCCTTGAATACGTGAACACCGGCGTCCCCCATGCCGTGGAATTTGTGGACGATGTCGAGGCGGTCGATATCGTGGCTGATGGCCGGGCGATTCGGACCCACGACGCGTTTGCGCCGTCGGGGGCGAATGCGAATTTCGCGCGAGTGAGCGGTGCGCATTCCCTGATTTTGAGAACCTATGAGCGAGGAGTGGAGGACGAAACCCTCGCCTGCGGCACGGGCGCCGTAGCCGCGGCGATACTGGCCGCGGCCCGTGGTCTTCTCACCGCGCCCGTGGACGTAGAAGTGCGAAGCGGAGAGATTTTGAAAATCTACTTTGAGGGCGTGGGCGCCGAGGTGCGCGACGTTTATATGGAAGGGGAGGCCCGGCTCGTTTACGTGGGAGAGATGACGCGAGAAGCGTTGCTTTGAATGTTTGGATGAAGAAGTGAAAATTGAGCGATGAGCCGCCTTCTCTCCCGGCTTTTGAATGGCTGGATTTGGGCGGCGTTATTCGTATCGGCCGAATGTGTTCGCGTTCGAAAAATTGTCTCGACAGAGTTCTCGAAGAAGAGCGTATACCGCGCCTAGATCTATGATAATGGTGCCCACCAAGGTGAAGTCGAGTAAGTCATAGCCAGCGTATATCTCATCCATCAAAATCCATATGACCTGGTCCAGGGGTATGCCTGTGGCACGGCGTGAAAAGAAAGCCGCGCCACAGGCGGTCAAAGATGTTCGATTTAGTAGGGCTGGCTACGGCCTCCGGGACCATAGTGCCCCCTGAACCCGCCTCTCCAGCGAGGATGCTCGTCATTGACTCGCCGCATCAGCTGTTTTCTCTGCTCGGCGCTCAGAATGGATTTTCCTTCCTGGATAGCTTTGAGGCGCATAATCCGCAAGTTCACCCGCATATCCGCAATTTTGCGTATCCTCTTCTCTACGTCGACGAAATCGATCTTCTCGGCGTCGAGCGCGCGCCTGAGGTCAATGCGGCTGGCTTCCATTTCAGCGCGTTCCTTCGTGAATTTCTTGGAGAAGGAGTCTCTGACATCCTTGAGACGGTTGATTTGAGAGTCGGTGAGCTTGAGTTCCTCATGATTTCTCAGCGCAATGGAAACCAGTGGGCGCGCCGCCAGAGGGAATCTGTGACGCCTTGCGTGACGTCCGCCGAAATGCGCGTTTCCCTTCATTCTTTCCCGAAAATCCCGTGTGAAGTCTTTTGGCGATTCGTCGCTGTCAGCCAAGGATGCGCCGGCGACGCCGAGGCATAGAGCGGCGGTGATGATGGTGGTGGACGCGGCACGGCGTTTTCGTAGTTTCATGTTCATTCTCCTCCGATATGGCGATGGTGCTTTGTTTGGCGGCATCACGTCTGTTGATACGCGTTTATTGCCTTTCCAGCGGAACGGCCGAGGCGCCCGGATGACGCCCTCTGAACCTCCCCCGCCTTTTTCTGCGTCTTTCCTCAAAGCTTTCGACGAGGCGATCAAAAGACACCTTTTGATTGTTATCCAGGAAGGATCGCACGTCTTGGCGTACCTCCCGCATGATCGCGTTGAGCTGAGGTCTCATTTGGCGTCTGATGTTGCGGATTCGCTCGTAGTGGCGCTCGAGGGCGCCATTCACTTTTACGCGTTGCCTGGGGTCCAGGTTCAGGTCTCGTTCCAGCCAGTGCATGAAGCGTCTGCCGTATGCGCCGCCGCGGGAGTGCACCCCGCGCGTGAAGAGGGTTCGCTCATCTTTCAGGAACATATACTGCGCGTGTTTGCGTCCGCTGACGTAGCCTGTTCCCGCGCCGGCGACGAACACGAAGAGAAGCACCGCCGACGCCTTCATGAACTCTTTCGTGAACCGGATTTTCATTGTCTCTATCTCGAAGGTGGGCGATCTGGCGAATCATAGGCGATATATTGAAGTAACTCTTGGCCCGTCTGCGTCTCAAGGCCGTTGCCGATCGCATGAATGGGGTTCATGGGATTCTCGAAACTGACCATCAAATTCGTTTGAGGGGGCATGAGATTCATACGTCTCTCCGTTCCCAGTCCCCAAAGCAAGCTTGCCGTCAGAAGAAACACACCTAAGGTGGCCATGGCGAGCCTTGGTCCCGTTGATGCCAATGTCGAGACGAAAGATAAGGGGTAATGGTCTTCTGGTTCATGAGCGGCAAGTTGGGGGTGCAATCTCTCCCAAAGTTTCTCATCAGGGGTGGGGGCGTCATCGCGCGCGGCTTCGAACAAGGCGCGAAGGGCGGATATTGTCTCGTTTCCCGGCCGGGGGGCATCCCAGTCCCGGGCATTTTGACCTCTTTCAAGTATCCTTTTCCATGAATCCATCACTTCTTCTCCCGAGCGTTTTCCGCGACCCGCATGATGCGCGCGCGCGCGCGATTCAGCCTCGAACGCACCGTTCCGGGCTTGATCCGCAGCACATCGCCGATCTCATCGTAGCTCATTCCCTCTAGCTCGCGCATCACCAGAATGCGGCGATGGGCTTCCGGCAATCGCGACAAGATATTTTCCAGCGCATCGCCGGCGCGCTTCTCTCGCGTCCGCCGAAACTCGTCCCGATGTTTCTCATCTTCCGCCGGTGCCACGCTGTCAGCGAGTTGCTCCTCCGCAAACTCCGTTGGCGTTGGTGCACTGCGCTTCAGATAGTCGCGGCAATGGTTGACCGCGATGCGGTAGAGCCAGGTCGAGAACTTTGCGTCCCCTCTGAACTTGGGCAAGGCGATGTATGCTTTGAGAAATATCTCTTGCACGACGTCGTCGGCGTCTTCTCTTCGATCACCGAGCATTCCCCACGCGAGGCGTTGGATTTTTCCGGCGTTTTGACGGACGAGAGGCTCAAAAGCGTCTTTGTCTCCGTTTTGGCAACGTTTGATCCATGAAGATTCTTCATGCGCGTGAGATGGGGTTTCCAAAAGGCAAAATTCCCATGTCTGGGCTGCGAGAGGTCTCATGTGTATTGTCCTATACTATAAAATCATTCGCTCAAGAACGGGCGTTTATGCGCCTTCGCTTCCTTCTATGATTCATCTTTCTCTCTCTCCCATTATGACGAGGACGGGTTCCCACTTTAGGGTAAAGCGCATATAATGGGCGATACGCTCAATCTGTTGTTCGTTCTTGGCGAGGAGGGGAGAATCCTGTGTCAATGCGAGTCGTCGTGGCTGGAGCCGGCGGAAGGATGGGGGCCCGTATCATCTACCAAATCGCCTCCTTGAAGGACCTCTCCCTCTCGGGCGCGCTTGAGCGCGAGGGTTTCGATGGATTGGGTGAGGACGCGGGCCGCCGCGCCGGCGTGGCGGAACTGGGCGTCATCCTCACTTCCGATGCGTCCCTATTGGGCGGCGACGTCCTGATCTCCTTTGCGGTTCCAGAGGCGAGCATCTCTCACGTGCGGTTGGCGGCTGAAAAAGGGATGACGGCTGTTGTCGGCACCACGGGTTTTAGCGACGCGCAGCGCGAGGAGATCGCCAGCTTCGGCGAGAAGATCGCCTGTGTCGTCGCGCCCAATATGAGCGTGGGGGTGAACGTCACCTTTCGCCTGATAGAGGAGGCGGCCAGACTCCTCGGCGGAGGTTACGACATTGAGGTGATGGAGACGCATCACAACCAGAAAGTGGATGCGCCTTCGGGAACGGCGGTGCGCATGGGTGAGATTCTGGCCGAAGCGATGGAAAAAAGATATCCCCAAGACGCAATTTTTCACCGCCAGGGGCATACTGGAAGGCGCCCGGAGGGTAGCATCGGCATGCAGACGCTGCGCGGAGGTGACGTTCCGGGCGAGCACACGGTGTATTTCTTCGGAATGGGTGAGCGGGTGGAGATCACGCACAGGGCGGGCAGTCGGGATAATTTCGCGGCCGGGGCGATTCGCGCGGCCCGATGGGTGGTTAACAAGCCCCCCGGCATATATGGCATGGCGGAAGTGTTGGGGCTTTAAGGAAATGCGTCAGGTGCTTTTGGAATCGGTGATATTGTTTGACATTGTGGAGGAGGCGCGTTGATGGCGCAAGAAATCGAAGCGGCGGGCGTCGAATACGTAAGGGCTGCGGACGGCAGGACGCTGGCACTGATCGTGAGGAATGATTTTGAGGATTACGCGGCCTTTCCCCCTTATCTGGATTCAGAGGCCGAGCGCGCCCATCTGACCGAGGCCTACTCCGGTGCTGATCCGGAAACTGAGAGAAGGACGAAGGCGCACATGACGCCGGATGCAGATCCTCTCCAGATCGTTATGTTGAACAGAAACCCGGGTGCTGTGGTGAACCCGCACTACCATGAGGTGACCGAGCGGCCCAAGAACGCGACGCGCCATCAAATCATGATCTGCCGCTCCGGAAGAATGCGGATCGGCGTATACGCTAGGGAGGGGGACCATGTCGCCGAAGTAGATTTAGAGCCTGGCGATTTGATCCTCATGTATGAGGGACACCGCATCGAATTTTTGGAGGAGGGGACCAAGGCCATCGAGATCAAGGAGGGCCCTTTTCCGGAGACCGATGAGGTGGATAAGGTTGATTTTTAGCAGGCGTTGTTATTGCGCTAGGTGCCCGATTTTATAATGCCGATTTGATTCGCGAGCATTCTCGCCTCCTCCTGATAGGATTGCTGGAATTCAGGATTTGGCGGAATCGGGTTGTGGTATCGGCCTAGGAAGCGGTTCTCTTTGCTCCAGATTTCTCGAACCTGAAGAATGGAATCCACCGTTCCATCGCTCTTCTCGTCAACGTACACATGGTAGTAGCGGCTGTATTGGTTCGAGACGTTTGAGAAGAATTTCTCATTCTTATGATATATCTTCTGAATCGGGCCGGCTGGCGTCTGGAGCCGCAGAGTCCGCCCGCCGAGTATCGAATCCGATACCATGAGTGTATACCTTTCGTCGTCGATCATTTGGTTGACGGCGTAAATGCCGCCGGAGAGGGTTGGTTTTTTGCTCCCCAGTGCAAAGGCACTCAGCTTTCCATAAATGCTGGTGTTGAAGCTTTTGGAGAAATTGTTTGAGATGGCATACACCATGAGTAATATAACCGCCGCCGCCAGGAAAACGAGGACGGTAGATCGCCTTGCCGCGTCTCCCTCATTTTCCTTACCGCGATTGATAGCGACGTCCCCCCTGAGCTCGGAGAGTTGCTTGTACATGTTCTCTGGTTTGAGTTCCAAAGGCTCGGGCAGGGGTTCGGGTGCTGTTTTCTTCTTTGCCGGCGCGGCGCCGGATCCAGTGCTGGCCGCCGCAGGCGCGGCGACGGCATCGCTTACGAAGAAATCCGCGTTCATCTGCGTGTATTTACTCCATTGTGAGGGCAAATCCCCTTCTGCGAAAATGGCGTCAACCGGACAGGCGGGGACGCAAGCCGCGCAATCAATGCATTCCACAGGGTTGATATACAACATGGGACTTGAACCATCCGCGGCTTGGTGGATACAGTCCACTGGGCATACATCTACGCATGCTGTATCCTTTGTGCCGACGCATGGTTCGGCGATGACGTGGGTCATCGGGACGTAACTCCTTCAGGCTCGTTCATTCAATGGGTATAATTTCGTCACCTCATCAGAGTTTGCAATAACGAAAAATATGCTATCATTTTTCTCGCCCGAAACACAAGGGATGCGACGCCATCGGCCAAGTTTTGAATGGATAAACAATGGATAAACGAGATAAGAAGACAAGAGAAATGAAACGCCTGCTGGTGAAACGTTGTTTTTTCGATGAACACAATTAAGTATGAGCCTTTTCGTCTTAAGTCTTGCGCGTGCTGCTGAAACCTTGCCGTATCTTTAGCGGCGTGCTAAATTTCACTTTCGCATAAGAGTAGCGCAACCCGGTAGGTTACCTGCGCAATTTTGCTGGTGAAAATCATACATAGATACAATCGAAGTTGCGGTCGATGGCCACCATCTCCATTTCTGTCCATCATCATTTTTGAGGAATCTAATCTCATGGTGTCAATCAACATCGAACGTGCTCACCGCTTGAAGCGTTTACCTCCCTACCTATTTGCAGAAATCGACAGAATGAAACAAGAGGTCGCCGATTCAGGGATGGACATCATCAGTCTGGGCATCGGCGATCCGGATTTACCAACTCCCGCTCATGTCATCGAAGAACTCCATGTGGCTTCACAGAAAACCTCGAATCACCAATATCCCTCCTACGAGGGTATGCCGAGCTATCGCAAGGCTTGCGCCGATTGGTATCAGTCGCGATTCGGGGTTTCACTCGACCCGAGCTCCGAGGTGCTATCCTTGATTGGCTCTAAAGAGGGCATCGCCCATATGCCTTTGGCTTTTGTGGACCCTGGCGACTATGTGCTCGTTCCGGATCCGGCGTATCCCGTTTATGAAATCGGGACATACTTCGCCGATGGGAAGGCGCATTTCATGCCGCTCACCTCGGAGAATGATTTTTTGCCGGAGCTGGGCGCGATTCCAACGGATGTAGCGCGACAAAGCAAACTTTTGTTCGTCAATTATCCGAACAATCCTACTGCTGCTTGCGCGGAGGTAGACTTCTATAACGAACTCGTGGAGTTCGCGCGCTCGTATGATGTCATCGTGTGCAGTGACAATGCCTATTCGGAGATGTCTTTTGACGGTTATAAACCCATCAGCTTTTTGAATGCGGATGGCGCGAAGGAGTTGGGCGTCGAGTTCCACTCGTGCTCGAAGACTTACAACATGACTGGTTGGCGCATCGCGTGCGCGGTGGGGAACGCAGAGGCTCTCGCCGGCTTAGGGGAGGTCAAGACGAACGTAGACTCTGGTGTATTCGGCGCGGTTCAGGAAGCGGGAATCAAGGCGATGAGCGCGGATCAAAGCTGCGTCGCCGAAATGCGCGAAATATACCAAGGCAGACGAGACGTAGCGGTGGATGGCTTGAGAAATCTCGGGCTCGAAGTGTCGAAGCCAAAAGCCACGTTCTACATGTGGGTGAAATGTCCCAAGGGTTTCACGTCCAGCGAGTTTACGGCGCATATTCTCAGGAATTGCGGCGTTGTCACGACCCCTGGAAACGGTTTTGGCCCCTCTGGCGAAGGATATGTTCGCATGGCCTTAACGGTTCCAGAAGATAGGATCAAAGAGGCGCTCGCACGAATCGAGAAGGCGGGCTTTTGAGCCGCGGGGCGCGTGCTTTTATCAGTGCGGGTGCCAACCTGGATGAGCCGATTCGACAAGTCCAAAGAGCGATGGATGCGCTGAGGGAAGCCTCAGGGGTGAGGCTTCTAGGCGCGTCATCTTTTTATCGCACACAACCTGTGGGCCCTGTCGTCCAACCTCCCTTTATCAATGCCGTTTTCGCGTTCGAGTGTGGAATCCGTCCCACGGAGCTTCTCGATCTTTTATTGAGGGTCGAGCGAAAAATGGGGCGTGTGCGAAAAGAACGTTGGGGGCCTCGGGTAATCGATCTGGATCTGCTCCTCTACGGCAAGGCTATCATCCATGAGGAGAGCCTGAAAGTGCCGCACCCGCGTCTCCATGAGAGGCGCTTTGCGCTCGCTCCCTTGGCTGAGATGGCGCCCGACGTTGTTCATCCGGTCATCAAAAAATCCGCTTTCGATTTGTTGACCGCCCTTCCTCTGGGCGGTCCATGGGTGGAAAAATTACAACGAGAGAAATGAATAAGGGGTTTGCCGTCGGCGACCAAAGCGACGACTCATCTTTTTCGTCCTTGTCTTTTCCGCTGGAAATTTGAGATGATTTCTTATATTTATGTGCTTTGGTGCCCGCCTTTCGTTTTCCCAGAGATTTCGCATGAAAGTTGTCGATACGCCTCAAAAAATGCGTGAATTCGCGGAAATTCTCAGGCGAGATAAAGCGCCGCTCGGCCTTGTTCCGACGATGGGCGCGCTGCATAAAGGGCACACAAGTCTGATCGCTCGGGCGATGAATGATTGTGGTGCCGTCGTCGTGAGCGTTTTCGTGAATCCGGCGCAATTCTCTGCTGGCGAGGATTACCAGACCTACCCCCGAACCTTTGAGGTTGACCTGCGAGTTTGCCGACAGATGGGAGTTTGTTCTGTCTATGCGCCGAAGGTGCATTGCATGTATTCCGACGGATACGACACATGGGTGGACGTGCCTGGCTTGGGCGCGTTTCTTTGCGGAGGCCATCGACCGGGGCATTTCCGGGGCGTGGCCACCGTCGTGCTTAAATTGTTCTGCGCGTGTCTTCCACATCGGGCGTATTTTGGCGAAAAAGATTATCAGCAACTCGTTTTGATCGAGCGGATGGCGCGCGACTTGGATGTCGGTGTGGAGATTGTGCCTTGCCCAATAGTTCGAGACCGGGATAGGTTGGCCTTGAGCAGTAGGAACGCTTATCTATCGGAGGAGGAGCGTTTGCGGGCGCGTTCTATTAGCAGTGCTTTGTTCGACGCGAAGAAGAGGGTGGCGGCCGGAGAGCGACTTTGCGCACCTTTAATTCAAGAGTGCATGGATGAATTGGAGAAAGCGGAAGTGAAGGTGGATTACGTGCAAATCGTGAATCCGGTGACGCTTGAGAAGATAGAAAAAATCAACGGCGCCGCTCGAATGGCCATCGCAGCCCATATCGGTAGAACCCGACTTATCGACAACATCTCCTTGGTGTCTGGCGATGAGACATAGTATTTTCTCCGTCGTGGCGTTCGTTCTTCTGGGGTTTGTCTTCCTTCCATTCCCCTTGGCCCAAGGGCAGCTGAGCGTGCGCGCGCAGGCCCACCTCGAATTTGGATTAAAGGCCTATCGGGATGAGTTTTTTGAACCTGCAATAGACTCTTTTAGAGCTTACCTCAAGAGGGCGGGTGGAAGTCCCGAGGCCCCGCGCGTTCATTATTTGCTCGCCGAGGCGCTGCGCCGAGACGATCGGCTCAAAGAGGCGATTGCGGCGTATCAATTATTCTTGGAGCGATATCCTGGGCATGAAAGGGCCGATGCGGTTCGATTTCGCGTCGGAGAACTTTCGGAGAGAAGCGGGAATAGACAAGAGGCGATAAGCGCCTATGCTTCCGTCCAGCCCGGAATCTACCGAACGGAGGCCGTCTACCGGATTGCCGCCCTGCGGCTGGCGGCGCGTGCATGGACGGGCGCAGTCGGTGCGCTTGATGAGTTCATTGAATCCGCCCCGAAAGACCCACGGGTGGAAAACGCGCTCTTCGAGCGCGCCGTCGCCCTGGAGCGCATACCGAGAATGCGCGCGGCTGAGAGAGCCTATGCACTTGCGATACGCCGTTTCCCCCAAAATCCCCGGTCGCATGCTTTTGCTGTGCGGCTTGCGAAAATACAGTTGCGACTCAAGAAGTTTGCCGAGTCGGAGAAAACGCTCGACTCTTTATTTCGCCAACACCCAGAAGACGCAAAGCGCGCTGGCTTGAAGCTAGGGCAAGCCACGAGTTTTTTCGCGCAACAGAAATACGCGAAGGCGAGCGAGGCGTTCGAAGCCGCTTTGGGCATGGATCTCGCAAAGTCGCAGCGCATGATGGCCGAGCGAGGTTTAGCGTTTTCTTGGTGGCACGCGGGCAAATACGCGAGAGCTGCTAAAGCCTACCAACGACTCATTCGCGAGCCAGCGAAGGACGGCTCTTATCTCCTGTATTTTTTGCAGAGTGTGAAAAAAGCGGGAGCTTGTCGGGAGGGGGGCAAAGAGTATCTCATTTTCGCGCTTGACGTAATTGGCAAAGGCGCGCTGCTTCCTGCTTCCGCTAGGTTTCAGATGGCGGATTGTCTGTTTGACGCGGGTTTACGAAAAGAGGCGGTAACCCAGTATCACGAACTGATTCGGCGCGCACCGAATGCGCGTGAGGCGGTATGGTCGGAGCTACGCCTGGTGGGTATGTTGGAGGAGGACGAGGAGCGAAACAGGGAAGAAATTTTGAAGCGCTATGGGCGGATATGGGAGTCGTTCAACGGGCTCAGAAAATCGGCGGGGAGTGTCGATCCCGAGCTGGCGCAATCCGTATATCAAGGCATCTTGCGCGCGGCGTCTCTGCACAGCGCTCGAAAAGATTGCGCCCAGGCTGTTCGTTTGGTGAAAACGGTTCCCAATGAATATGTCCCCGAACCCCTGCGAGCGGAAGTGGCGTTTCTCAGAGCAGAGTGCGCATGGGAAAAGGAGAAGCTCGATGAAGCGGAACATTACTTCTCCCAGGTGATTGCTGGCGCAAATCGCCCCGCGCTCGCCGCTCGGGCGCGGTATCGCTTGGGTGAGGCGGCGCAGAGGCGCGGCGACAGGAAAGAGGCGTTAAAACGTTTTCAGGGTGCGCTGCCGTTTCTCTCTGAGGAATTCAAGCGCGAAGCGCGCTTGAAAATTGGCGGTCTTTATCGTGAGGAGGGCGATTTTCAAAAGGCGCGAGCGTTTCTCTTGCCGCTTGCGAACGATGCGAAGGTGAGCGATGCGAGGAGACGTTCCATCTGGTATTTCCTAGCGCGTAATTCAGCCAGAGAGAGCGATTGGAAGAGCGCGGACGAGGCGCTCTCGTCTTGGGACGCGCTCATGCCGCTCGAATCTGCGGAGGGTCTCAGGCTGTGGGCGTTCGTGTTGTTTCAGCGAAAAGACTGTGGGAGCGCGGTGAAAATATCAGGGCGGGCGCTGGAGTTGACGAGTTTGAAAAATGAGAGGTTGGCGCTATATCGGCTTCGGGCGTCGTGTTTTTTTCAAGTGAAGGACTTGAAAGAATTCTCAAGGGCACTACGCCAAGTTTTGACTTTGGACCCCCGAGACGCCGAGGCGGCTTTCGGGTTGGGGGAAGTTTTTGAAAATATGGGAGACTTTGACCAAGCTGCTCGTGCCTATGCTCGTTTTTTAAGCGAATTCCCCCAAAATCGCAGGGCGGACGCCGTGGCCTTGAGGTTGGGAATGCTCGAAATGACAAGAGAGAGGCCGGAGGAGGCGGAAGCAGCGTTTAGGGCGGCTTCGAAATCTAGCGATGCGCGTATCTCTGGCCCCGCGCTCTTTCAAATCGCGGCGCAGCTTGAGAGAGATGGCAAGAGGTCCGAGGCACTTGAAATTTTTGAATCTTTGTTGCGCCCCGGAATGGGGTGTGGGGAATGGCTGCGCTCAGCGGCTTGGCGCGCAGCGGCGATTCGCGAATCGCGCAAAGAGTGGGGGAGGGCCGTTCGTTATTATCAGAGCATTCTGGCGCTTGAAAAACCAGGCGTCTCTCTTCGCATAAAGGAGGAGATCAAGCAGGCTAAAATGAGAATCCGCCAGCTGGAGTCCTACCTGGCCGCGGTCAAAGAGCGTGAATTCAAAATGAAAAATCGCGAACTACTGCTTCGATGATAGGAGAGGAAAAGAATGCGATTTCGCGCGTTTGATTTTGGATTTAGGTTTCTCTTGGGCTTGATGGTTGTATCCTGCACCTGTTTCGGGAGCGCGACTGCCATACGAGCTCAGGATGGCGGCTCGGCGAAGGGGAAGCGGCTATCAATCTCCTTGCCGGAAATCGTGGTGGAGTCGCCAAACATTGAGCATCTCATCGGTTCTCGTTTGCGTCCCATACCACCGAAGCGACTAGGTGTTCACCTTCCCGCCGTTTTCGTAGAGCTGGAAAATCCGCCCATTCGCTTACCCATGCGCCCGATTCCGCCTGATAAGGCGCTAAATCCGGGCCAAACACGCTTGTTCGGCGGTTTGTTGGGTGATTTTATTGATGAGAGTGAACAATTCGGCGCGGCGCTCACCTATTTGCGAAAGGACGCGCCCATAGAGGCGCTCTCCCTGTTTGATGGGTTGGCGAAAAAAACAGAACTTCATTTCTGGCGCGCGGCAGCTCTTTTCTGGGCGGGGGAGACGCTTTTGCAAATGAGAAAGGCGGAAGAAGCCCGGTCGCGAAGAAAGAAGTTGTTGCGGTTGCTTTTGACCGATGGCTTTCGCTACGTGGCGGCCGCAAGATACGCCTTGGCACAGGAACGCTTCGAGGCGCGCGACTACCAAGGATGTCTCGCTCTGCTGGAAGGACAAACGTGGGTTCAAGGAACGTTCGCCTATGAGGAGGCGATTTTTCTGAAAGGTTGGGCCCAGGCGAAAACAGGTTCTGTGCATAAGGCGATCGACGCATGGACGACGCTTGCGAATGCCCGGGGGCGGCTAGCGCTTCGGGCGCTCGTCGTTCTCGGGAACTTCCATCTAAAGAGAGGGGATTACGTTGAGGCGCAAAAACGCTATGCGGCGGCTGAGGCGCTCGGGTCAAGGAGAGGCGGTTTTGATGACACGCTTCGCGGAGAAGCGCATCACGGCATGGGCTGGGCGCGATTGTTTTTGGGCCAGGTTGAGGGGGCAAAGCGCGCTTTTTCGAGTTTCGCGCGTCGGCGCCTAGTGCATCCGCTCAGAGTTTCCGTCCAAGCGGGTTTGCTTTCCGCTGATGTAGAATCCATACGAACTCCTCGTGAAAACCTCGACAAATTAAAGGCTCGCATTCTGAAATTCTCGACTGCCAACCGTCCCAATATGCTCGTTGGCGCCTTGCGTCTTCAGTTGGCCTGGAAATTGTTCCGAATCGGCGCGTATGAGGAAGCGTCGCTTCTGGCGGGAAGGGTAAGCGATGAATTTCCGCTCGGTAGAATCTATCGCATAGCGAGAATCGTGGAGGGTCTCTCTCAATATCATCTCGATAAAGTGAAGCGCGCCTATGGTATTTTGCGTTTAGGCGCCGACTCCCCACCCGATTCCATTCATCGCCTGGCGGAGCGGAGTGCGGCTCGTTCCGCAGCGATGGCGACCGCTTTTGCTGCATTTCGACTCAAGGATTTCCGCGGCGCGCGGGATTTACTCAAGCATTGGGTTTTCCCGCCGGGCGGCGCTTCTACGATCTCCAAAGATGGTTTGGCGATCCTGTGGTATGGAGAGGCGGCCTTTGAATTGGGAAATCTTGATGATGCCGAGCGCGCTTTTCGGGCGGTTCCTGATGATGCGCCCGAGTTTTACCGCGCTTTGGGGGGGATTGCTTGGGTTCAATATAGGAAAAAAAACTGGAGAGAAGCCGCACTCGCCTTCGACCGCGTTTTCGAGTACGAACCGAGTGGCGCATTGGCGGCGGAGGCACTCGCCCGTTCCGGAGAAGCGCGCTTCAACCTAAGAGACTACGATGGCGCCTTGCAGTCTTTCGAAAGGGTGGAGAAAAAATACAGGGGAAGTGGCGTCGCGCGCGAGGTGCTGTATCAAAAGGCGAAGTTATTATTCAGACGCAGCCGTTTTGATGCGGCGGAGGAGAACTTTCACGCCTTTTTGAGTCGCTATCCCAAAAGCGAGGCGGCTCCTGAAATCAAGTACCTCCTGGCACTGATTCCTTTTCGCAGAGGTCATTACTCCCTAGCGCGGGAGAAACTTCACCCCTTCCTTAAAGCACATAAAGATTCATCCTTTGCGGGTGATGGTTATTTACGACTGGCCGATTCCTCCTACAACGAGGGACGCTACAGAGAGGCGAGCCGTCTATACCGGCGCATGATGAGCCAATATCCTTCTCATCCCAAATTCTCGGAAGCTGTCTATGGCCTTTTGCTCAGCCAGCTTCACCTCAGCGAGTATGCGCGCTTCCTGGCGGGCGCGCGCGAGTATATTGACCTGTATCCAGAGAGTAACCTAAGCATTTCCCTGGCTTTTCAAATCGGCGAGGTGTTGTTCACCCGGAGAAAGTTGGAGGGGGCCCTAAAAGCGTATTCAGACGTCATCGCCCGCTATCCGGATAATGCTCTGGCTACGCACGCCATGTTGCGAATTGCGGGCATCCATCGGAGCAGAAAAGATATTGATAAGGCTCTTGATGCGTATGAGATTTTGCTGACTCGGTATCCGACGAGCAGTCTCCATGCGAATGGGCTTTTTGGAGTCGGTGAGACCTTGGCCAGCATCGGCCGGTGCACGGAAGCGAAAAAGAATCTCGCGGAATTTTTGGAATCATACCCGGGACATGCTTATGAAACGCTGGCCCGGTTGACGCTGGGGCACTGTCTGGTTCGGTTGCTCGAATACGATGCCGCCTTGCCCCATCTTGTGATGGTCATGAGCGATGCGCTCACCGCAGGCGCTGATTTGCGCAGCCAATCTGCATTCCTGGCGGCTGGAATTTACGTGAAGCGAAAAAGATATACTGATGCAGAGCGTGCCTTGGAGTTGACGGTCGAATTCGGGGAGCCGGAGCTGGCGGCGGCGGCGTTCTTTGAGCGCGCGCGTATATTTTCTGAGCGCGGAGAGCCGAAAGCGGCGGCGGAGTATTTGAAGTTGACCTATCGCTATCCAGATCAGAATATATGGGTGGCGCGCGCGTTAAAGAGTGCAGGCGAACTCTATGAAAAACAGGGCAAGCACCTCATCGCCCTTAGGGTCTATCAAAAGATGGGGAAGGTTGCGAGAGGCGCCACATTTCAGAGAGAGGCGCGGATCGCGATTAAGCGAATTACGCAACAAATGAAAGGTCGTGCTAGTGATGAGAATTGAGAATTCCCATTTTATGAAGGTATTTGCTGATGTTTGAGTTTTTGACCAAAGGCGGAGTGTTGATGGTTCCGCTGGGCGTGTGCTCCATTTTCGCCGTTGCCATCATCTTGGAGCGAACGCTGAATCTGCGCACCAGGAAAATCATTCAATTCGACGTCCTCCAGCAGGTCAGGGACTTGGTCGCGGGCAACCGCGTTTCTGACGCCATGACGTTGTGCCGGCGCTATCCTTCCGTGATGGGCAGGGTCCTGCTCATGGCGATAGCGAATCACAACAGGCAGTGGGGTGAACTTCGATCCATCGTGGAGGACGCGGGCAGGCAGGAGGTCACCGCTCTCGATAAGAACTTGGGCGCCTTGGGCACGATTGCCGCCATCGCGCCGTTGCTGGGCCTCACTGGGACGGTTTTTGGTATGATTCGAACCTTCGCCATCATTAGCGAGAAGGGAATCGCTCACCCCAGCCAACTCGCCGGCGGAATCAGCGAGGCGCTCATCACTACGGCGACCGGCCTCGTCATCGCGATACCCGCGCTCATTTTTTACAACTATTTCACGAATAAGGCGGGCCGCCTCCTTCTGGAAATAGAAAAACACTCCTACCGAGTCATTGAAACGCTGAAGCGGTGAAGATAAAGTGAGCTTTCAAGAGACTAGGCGCGTGCGGGCAGAACCCGGTATGACCGCCATGATCGATATTATCTTTTTGTTACTCTTATTCTTTGTCCTGAGTTCTTCATTTGTTCTGCAACCGGGTGTCAAAGTGGAGTTGCCGAGGACCGTCACGCAGGAGCATTACGTGCGCAAGGATTTGATCCTCATAATAGCGCGCGACAAAAGAATTTTTTTGGACAACGAGCAAGTGCCTCTCGAAGCTCTCTGGGGTCGTTTGATAGAGGAGCTCAAGGTGCAGCGCGAGGGTGTAATCATCATCCGGGCTGACAGGGACGTGCCTCATGGCTTGGTGGTGAAAGTCATGGATATTGCCAAGCAAGCAGGAGCGTTGCGGATGTCGATTGCGACGGCGCCGATAAAGCGGGTGGAGAAGAATACGACGAAATAGCCCGAAGGAGAGGACGGCTCGGAGATCATGAGCTTTTCGTTAATATTCACTTTATTGATTTCCATCGTTCTTCACGTGGGATTGGTTCTGCTCGGTCCTGCCATCAAACTCTCACCGATATTCGCTAAGCAGCCTGATAGAACGGAAGTGGACCTTGTGCGCCGCAGGGTACCGATACCGGAAGCCCTGCGGCCGAAGCCATTGCCCCAAGTTCCCTTGCCCAAACCATTGGATTTGAAGCGCTTGCTGCAAAGAAAGACGGCGAATGAGCGCACCTTGAACCTTGCTGTGAAGCCGAAATTTCAGGCGCCTGAGCCCGGGGCGTTGCCCAAGAGCAAACAGCTGCCTGCACCTCCCTCGTTCAATATGCCGAAACCCGTGCTCGGGCCCGGAAAGATACCCCCACCCAAGATCCTGGAAGGGGTAGAAGCGATAGGGGAAATCGTTTTGCCGGCGGACACAGCGGGAGAATCAAAAGGCTTGGAGGGCGGGAAAAAAGCGTCGTTCCTAGATTCCAGAACAGATCAGAGCATATTGGGTGAATTATGGCGATCGAGTTCCTCGCGCGCCTCTCGGACGAGGAGAGGAACCTTCATCAAAGGACCTGCGGCGCAGCGGAGAATCCTGTTTCGGCCAAAGCCGCCCAAACTGGAGAGACTCGAAAGCACTGCGGAGGTCGTCCTGAAATTTTGGGTGTTGGCCGATGGCGCCGTTGGCCGCGTAATTCCGATTAGAAAGGCGAACGCATACCTAGAGGGTTTGGCTTCGAATCACGTCAAGCGCTGGCGTTTTAGCCCACTTCCTCCAGGCGCTGACGACACGGAGCAGTGGGGCGAAATCACTTTCCGCTTCGTTTTGCGCTGAGGGGGTGCTTTGGAATACAGAGCGACGGGCTTGTTTTACGAGGAATTTGAAGAGGGCAGGTCGTGGAAGACCGCCGCGAGAACGATAGGGGAGTCCGATGTGAACGCCTTTTCCGCTTTGACGGGCGATTACACTTATCTACATACCGACGCCGAAGCAGCGGCCAAAACGCCTTTCGGGCAAAGGGTGGCGCATGGATTGCTTGGCCTCTCCTTTCTCATCGGGCTGGTGACGAGGCTGGGAATCATTGAGGGAACCGTCGAGGCGTTTTTGGGGTTGGAGTGGTGCTTCCGCGGTCCGATTCTCTTCGGAGATACGATTTATGGAGAGGTCGCAGTGAAATCCAGGCGTATCTCCAGTAAAGAGCAGGGGCTGGTGACGCTCGCTCTGCGGCTCGTGAATCAAAGAAAAGAGATCATACACGAGGGAGATGTCACCATTATGGTGGAGAGGAAAGATAAGAGCGTGGAATAGTGCCTCTTATGTTCTTCGCCTGATTATCCGCCTACAATCGGCGGAAACACGCAAATCTCCGCTCCATCTGGTATCAGGGCGGATTTTTTCGCATGTCGCCCATCCAGCAAGACGATATAGGCCTCCTCATGAGGTATTTCAAAGAGATCAAGCACGTCACACACCCTTGTGGTATCCGGCAGCGCAATTTCGGCCACGCCGTTTGCATCCTGCTCAGGGGGCATTTTCTTCGAAAAATCGGCAAACAGCTTGAGGCGGATTTTCACGACCGACTCCCTTGCGTTTCTCTGGCGCGTGAGGCGGCTGCTTCCATCACTTGCTTGAGGGGAACGCCGTTTTCTTCCGCCAATCGCTTGCAGTCTTCATACTCCGGCGCGAGATTAATGAGTTTGCCCTCAAACGTTCCTTTTTTGACGCGTACTTGACCCCACGGAAGCGTGACGTTCATCCATTGTCGCTCGGCTATGGAGCGATGCATCGTGCGGTGGCGAACGCCGAGCGTTGACGTCTCTTGAAACACGAACCGGGTGAGCGCTTCTTTTTTAGACACGGGACTCAGGATGGTGAACAATTGCGCGGGCCTTCCCTTTTTGCCTACAATGGGGGTGGAAAACGCGTCAAGCGCGCCCGCCTTTAATGCGCCTTTTATGAGATAGGGAAAAAACTCTGGACTCATGTCATCAATGTTGGTTTCGAGCACGGCGATGATGGCGGGAGGATGGTTGTCGTTGCGGCTCGGTTGGCTCTCCCCCAAAAGAGCGCGAACGACGTTGGGCATGTTTTTCTGGTCTTTCTCGCCCGCCCCATAGCCTACTTTTGTTATTTTCATTTCAGGGATAGGTCCGAAAGATTCCGCGCTCTCGCTCAACAGTAAAGCACCTGTGGGCGTCAGTACCTCGCCCTTAAGACCGTTGTCCATCACGGGAACGCCTTCAAGCAGCTTCGCGGTGGCGGGAGCGGGAATGGGCATCCGCCCGTGCGCGCATTCTACGTATCCGCGCCCTACCGGCAGCGGGGACGACACGACCCGTTCGATTCCCAACATGTGGAGACCCAAAAAATAGCCCGTTATGTCAATGATGGAATCAACCGCGCCGACCTCGTGGAAATGAACGGATTCGATGTCAACGCCGTGGATTCTGGCCTCCACCACCCCGAGGCGATGGAACGCGGAGACGGCGCGATTTTTAGGGACGTTGGGAATGGATGCGCTTTCGAGAATTTCTCTAATGCGTGCGTAGGAGCGCCCATGTGGAGTGGTGGAATGCATCCTCCCGTGGTGTTGATACTGCGTTTTTTTTGTGAGGGTCACGTCGAATTTTTGAGACGTAACGTTTTGTTTAACAAGTCTTCTTGTAGAGATTGCATAATCCGCGATCGAGAGTTTTCTCAATTCGCCTTCAAGTGCGGAGAAATCAAGGCCGACATCAAGCAAAGCACCCAGGAGCATGTCGCCGGCAGCGCCCGCGAAGCAGTCAAAATAGATCGTTTTCACGAAGCGGTCGTTTGCTTGTTGATGAGGTGACCTTGGCAAGCCGCTCCAAAGCCGTTGTCGATGTTCACTACGCTGAGTCCAGAGGCGCAGGAGTTTAGCATCGCGAACAGTGCTGTCATCCCACCTAGGTTGGCACCATAGCCTATCGACGTGGGCACCGCGATGACGGGACAAGCCACGAGACCGGCGACTACGGAGGGGAGAGCGCCCTCCATGCCCGCCACTGCGATGATGACGTTGGCGTTGCACAGGGTTTTCATTTCGGCGAGGAGGCGGTGCAGGCCCGCCACCCCCACATCATAGATGCGCCGCACTTGCGATCCCAAAATTCGCGCCGTCACGGCCGCTTCTTCAGCCACGGGGAGATCCGACGTGCCAGCGCAAAGCACCGTGAGACAGCCAATGGGAGCAGGCGGTTTTTTTGATGGTATTTCTACGATGCGCGCTATTTCGTGGTGATTCGCATGGGGGGATAATTCTAGCAGGGCCTCGGCGTGCTCCGCTTTCGCGTGCGTGAGAAAAACTGTTTGCTCTTTTGCCAGCAAACTTTTGGCGATTTCAACAACCTGCTCTTTGGTTTTTCCAGTCCCGAAAACGACCTCGGGAAACCCGTTTCTCAGAGCGCGGTGATGGTCCACCCGCGTGTGGCCCAGATTTTCGAACGGCAACTCTCGAAGGCGTGCGAGGGCACCGTCCGGAGCGAGTCGGCCTTCTCTCACCCGCTCAAGGAGTTCGAGTATCAGGTCAGGGTTCATAGGAGGACGAGAAGATCGGACATACGCTCGGATTTGAGGGTTTCGTTCATGCTGCCCGAACGGAATCCTTCCAGGTCGATGGTCACATACGTGAAGCCGGCCTCTTTTATGCCATGAATCACCTTCTCAGAGAGCTCCTCGCGTATCAAGCGCGAGATATCTCCCTTTGGGACTTCAATTCTTGCGACGGCGTCGTGGTGGCGCACCCTCAGTTGCCCAAACCCCAATTTACGCAAGGCACTTTCCGCTTTTTCTACTTGGGCGATTTTCTCGGGGGTGATACGATCCCCATAGGGAAATCGGCTCGACAAACAGGCTTGCGCCGGTTTGTTCCAGTTAGGAAGGTCCAGTGATTGAGAGTGCGCGCGAATGTCTTCTTTCGTCATTCCCACTTCCATGAGTGGGCTTCTCACGCCCAGTTCTCGCGCCGCCTGCATTCCGGGGCGATGATCCCCCACGTCATCGGCGTTTGAGCCATCGACGATAACGGCCATCCCCTCTTTAGACGCCACGCGACCCAGAATCGAATACAGCTCGTTTTTGCAAAAATAACAACGATTCGGTGGGTTGTTTCCAAAGGATTCGTCGGCGATCTCATTTGTGTCCACGATGACGTGCCGAATTCCGATCTGACTTGCGAGTGCGCTTGATGCTCGCAACTCCGACGCGGCGAGGGTGACAGAGCGGCCCGTGGCGGCAAGGGAGCGCGCACCTAGGACCTGGTACGCTACTTTGGCCAAAAAGGTGCTGTCCACGCCGGCAGAGAAAGCGACAAGAACGCTCCCCATCTCTCTCAGAATTCGTTCAAGGTCCTTCAGTTTTCTGTCCAGCTTCGCATCGCTCAAAATATATCTCCGTTCCATGAATAATTTTCACTTATTCTAATCCATCCGATGCTCCGGGGGCAACGCATCGACATTCCAGGTTCCATAGCGTATTACAATGTCGAGCTTTTCGATAATGCGTAGTTGTTCCCATGCTCGGATAGATAGTTGTGAGAATGCAGGGTTTTCTACGCTCCTCAAGAGCACACGGTTCGCTCCATCGCGCTTAAGCCAAATGGCACTGAACGAGACGTATGCGCGTCGTTTAAGGAGCGCTAAACAGAAGGGAGGGTGAATCCTTTGAACGTAGAGAGCCTCTTGAGGAAGGGCGTCTCGTCCCTTCACGCTTATGTTCCGGGTCGTTCCATCGAAGACGTGGCCGCCGAGTATGGGGTGAGCGAAATCATTAAGCTCGCTAGCAACGAGAATGCACTCGGACCCACGCCCCAAGCGATTGAGGCGATTCGGAGTGCGTTGGACGCCCTGCATCGCTATCCAGATGGAGGGGCGAAGGCGTTGCTTAGATGCCTGTCCAAAAAACTGGGTGTGGCGACGTCACAGGTGTTCGTGGGCAACGGGGGGGATGATGTGCTCTCCGTTTTGGGTAGAACTTTTCTAAACGATGGAGATGAAGTCGTGATACCCCGACTGACCTTCAGTCCCTATGCGCATGTGAGCCAAGTGATGGGTGCCCATGTTATTTTTTCGCCCTTACAGGATATGAAAATAGATTTAAGCGATGTCCTCGCCAGAATTTCCGGGCGTACGAAACTCATCTTTTTGTGCTCTCCGAATAATCCCACGGGCGGTATAATAACTGAGGATGAACTGGTTTTGTTTTTGAGAAAATTGCCACGGGACATATTGGTTCTCCTGGATGAGGCCTATGGCGATTTTGTGGACGCTCCGTCCTATCCCGATAGCCTGTCCTTGGTAGAGCGTTTCCCGCTCATCGTTTTGCGTTCGTTTTCCAAGATTTACGGACTTGCGGGTCTTCGCGTGGGATTTGGCGTTAGCCGGACTGAGGTGGTGCAATATATGAACCGTGTTCGTGAGCCGTTTAATGTGAATCAACTCGCGCAAGCGGCGGCTTCGGCCGCACTGGAGGATGACGATTATAAAGAGAGGGCCATTGCCCTGGTTCGAGAGGGGAGAGAAACGCTCTACCAAGCGTTCGATGTCATGGGGCTCGAATACCTCGAGAGCCATGCGAATTTTGTTTTTGTGCGCGTAGGCGACGGGGATGGGACGATGAGGAAGCTAATGGAGAGGGGCGTCATCGTTCGGCCGGGTAACGTGTTCGAGTGTCCCGAATGGATTCGCGTAACAGTTGGACTCCCAGAGGAAAATAAACGCTTCCTCCAAAAGCTCAAGGCCGCTCTTGCCTGAAGCAACTTCTGGGCGAGATAAAGCTTTTCAAGGGTTGCGAGCAGGGCCCGCTCTCGGGAGAGACCGCACTCCCTTCAGGGAAGCCTATCCGTTGAGTGCGTCTTTCAGTTTTTTTCCGGGAGAGAACTTGGGGGTTTTGTTGGCCTTGATCTGGATTTGCTCGCCCGTTCGCGGGTTGCGTCCCATACGCGCGGCCCGTGCCGAGACGGAAAACGTGCCGAAGCCGACGAGTGAGACGCGATTTCCTTTTTTCAGTGTCTGTGTGATGGAGCCAAGCAGAGAGTCGATTGCCCGACCTGCCGCGGCTTTGGAAATACCCGCATCTTCCGTTATTTTTTCCACCAGATCAGATTTTTGCATTTGATAGGGTCCCTTTGAAATTTGAGCGAATATATTGTTCCTTGTTGGTGAGGTCAAGGGGAGTTTTTTTAAGACGCGGGGACCGACCTCGAGGCTAGCGAAGCGACAAGCCGGTCCGGCGCGGCATTTTGCGAAGGCGGTCGTAGCGTGCGACGATGGGCTGGTTGCGCAGGGGCTTGGGTTCATCCTCAAGGTTTTGTTGATGGACGTCGTCTGAAAAACCTTGAATGCCGACTCTGGGTAGAGCCTTGCCGATGAAGCGTTCGATATTTTTTACAGGTGTGATTTCGCCGGGCGACATGAGTGTCATCGCGTAACCGATGCGGCCCGCGCGAGCCGTCCTGCCGGCTCGGTGCACATAGTCCTCTGGATATTCGGGCGCATCATAGTTGATGACGTGCGAGATGCCCGTCACGTCGATGCCTCGTGAGACGATGTCCGTCGCCACGAGAACGCGATGCTTCCCTTGCCGAAATCCTGACAACGCACTCTCTCTTTGACGTTGACTTCTGTCAGAGTGAATCTTGGCGACGGAAATTTCCTCTTTCTCTAGAAAGCGGCAAAGCTGATCAGCACCCGTCTTGGTTCGCGTGAAAATGAGGACGCTCGTAGCTTCGTATTTCTCGATAATGCTTAGCACGCTTCGGGGTTTGTTCGCCATGCTGATGGGGTAGACGCCGTGGTGAATGCCCTCGGCCGGAGTCGATGGCGGTGAGATGTTGATTTGTATGGGGTTGTCCACCGCCCGATTCGCTAGTTCCTGGATTTTAGATGGCATGGTGGCGGAGAAGAGCATGGTTTGCCGTTTTTTGGGCAAACGTTTCAAGATTTCCGTAATTTCTTCGGCAAAGCCCATGTCCATCATACGGTCGGCCTCGTCAATGATGAGTATCTCCAGTTTCTTGAAATTAACGGATTTTCGGTTCAAATGGTCGAGCAGCCTGCCGGGCGTCGCCACAACGACGTCTACGTCGTCTCGGAATACCCGAAACTGTGGCTCATAATCCACGCCGCCGTAAATGACGGCGCACGAGGTTTTAAGGTGCTTTCCGAGTTTATGAAATTGTTCTGAGACCTGAATGGCCAGCTCGCGCGTGGGCGTGAGGACGAGACACCGAGTGCCTGAGTCCGCCTGTAGGCGTTCGAGCGTTGGCAGAGCGAACGAAGCCGTTTTCCCTGTCCCGGTCTGAGCGCAGCCGATGATGTCTTCACCTTTGCGCGCGAAGGGGATCACTTTTTTTTGAATGGGAGTCGGCGCACCGAATCCCATTGTGTGAATCCCTCTGAGCAACTCTGGCCTCAACCCGAGTTCCCTAAAACCCTCGGGCGCCTGGTTGACGTCGAAGTCACCCATTCCTAATTCGGTTGCTTCTTTGTGGTAGGTGACGCCATTGTAGGAGGTATTAGTGGTTTCCCGGTGGTTTTGGCGCTTTGCTTCAGGCTCCAACGCGTCGGTTTTCTTTTTTCGGCGCCTTCCCCTTCTGTGGGGCTTCGATTGGTTGTCCTCGTTTTTTTGTTTGTCGGCTTTTGCGGCCACTTCGTTTTGCTTATGCAAAGGTTCTCCGTTACTTTGTTTTTTTCTTGGGCGTCTGCGCCGGCGGCGCGGGTTCTTGACGTTCGGGTTGACTTTTTCCGGTTGGGATTCACCATGAGTGCGTTTGGAGGCGGAACCGTGATCGCTCTGGCCAGCGTGATTTCCTGACGGCGCAGATGCAAGGTCCCTCACCTTATGGGGTGAATGGTTCTCAGGAGTTTCTTTTTTGTTTTTGGAGCGCAGGGTGCTCACTAGGTATTTAATAATCCTCACGGTGAACGTTTATAGGGAAGACGTTCGCGTCTGTCAAGCGGAAAATCCCAAGAACTTGCTATTCGAGGAGAGTTGATTCATGGCGAAAAAGGGGGTCGTTTTGTGGCGTCAGGAGAGCATTGATGCGAGGGATATTCCGCAATTCGCCAAATGGTGCGAGGATGCGGGCATGGACTCGTTGTGGTTTCCCGAAACCTGGGTGCGCGACGCCAGTGTTCACATTGCCATGGCGGCGCAAGCGGTCGATAAAATGAAACTGGGCTCTGCGGTATTCAACGTTTATGGGAGAAGCCCGGGCCTTATGGCGCAAACGGCGGCGGAGCTGGACATTTTAAGTGATGGCCGCTTCCACTTGGGCATTGGCTCAAGTGGTCGCGCGGTGATCGAGCACTGGCACGGAATTCCATTCGGAAGTCCCCTTAAGCGCTCTCGGGAGATGGTGGACGCGCTGCGCCAGGCGTTCAGGGGGGAGAGGGTGGAACTGAATGGCGAGGTCTACAAGATGAGCGGTTTTAAGCTGAGACGAAAGCCGATTCAAGAGCGGCTGCCCATCTATCTGGGGGCAAACGGCCCTAATTATACGAAATTAACCGGAGAGATTGCCGATGGTTGGATTCCTTTCTGTATACCATTTTCTAGAACGTGGGACGCGCTGAAAATGTTGGAAGAGGGCGCAAAATCGGCCGACAGGGCACTCTTTGAAATTGATGTCGCCCCCTTCATCTACGCGGTGCCCTTCGATGACGTTAAGCGCGCTCGCGCCCTCGTGAAGCCGGAGCTGGGTTTCTACATAGGCGCGATGGGCGATTACTACCATGCCCAGCTCACGCGCTGGGGCTATGGCAAAGATGCGGACAATATTCGGGCAGCCTGGAGGAGAGGAGGTCGGAGGGTGGTCGGAGAGGCTCTCTCGGATGATCTGGTGGACGAACTTGGTATTTGCGGTCCCAAATCAAGGTGTAACGAGGCTCTTGCGGCTCTGCGGGAGGTGGGCGTCACGCAGCCGCTTTTCCGGGTGCCAGATGAAATGGGGGAAGAAGACGTGAGGCGCGCGATCCAAATCCTAGGAGAACTCGACTGAAATCCTATTTTGGATATCGTCCCCAGCCTGCGATATGGCTCCTCAGGTAGTAAATTTGTCCCATGTGAGAGAGATGGTCGCCGAAGTATCGGCCCAATGCCAAGCCAATCTTGATGCGCTCTGCGCCGGCGAAATCGGTTTTTCCCTCATCGAGGTCCGCCGCGCGTAATTCCAATAGGCAGGCGAGCGTTTTCTCGCGTAGGTACTCAAAGTAGCCCCGCAAATTTGTTGACTGTGAGTGCTAAGACCTGCTCGAGCGTGTCGCCCATGCCGTCTCGGTTAGGCTCTGGCGCCATGACGAAGCGCTCGTGCCATCTCGCCGCTATCCAAATCTGCGAGGTTTCGCTGATAAATGAGAATGTTCTGTCCTCAAAGCGTTTCATATGTCAGATGAGCCAGCCCATGGTGTTGTCGTTTGTCCGGGTTGAATCGTGAAGTCCGTGCGTCCCTGACGTCTTCCACCGCTTCTCGAAGCCTTATGCCATAGACGTTCAGGCGTTGGGAAATGAGTGTGGGGGCGTCCATCCGGGTTTTCCTTCGCGTATGATGCAGACAAAAGCGCGTGCGCCTCTCAGGGGAGCGTTTTTTGGCAGTTGACTTCGCTAGATCGCTGTGCTAGCGTGAGCGGTGAATATGTTGTGCTCCATTTTGGGCTTGCCCTCGAACGCAGGGTCCTCGTTCACCATCTTGGCCAGATATTCATCGACGTGCTCGGCGTTTGACCAAGTGCATTTGTAGGCCACTTTCTCGTCTTTGCCGATCAGCCAGACGGTGTTCGGAAGGTCTCCGAGCATGGCGTGGACCTTTTGATCCATCTCATCGACCAGGACGTTGGTTTTCATTTTTTTGATATAGACTAACTCTTTGGCATAGATCAGCTTATGCTCATAGGATTCATGATTTCTGATCTCGGGGAATCCACGCTCGCCCGCGTGAGGTTCCCTGACGTAGAGATTGAATACGACGACATCGCGCTCCGCGTATTTTTCCTGCATTTTTTCATAAAACGGCACCTGCCGCCGGTAGGGAGGTCACGTAATGGCACCCGTGGTGACCACCATGTATTTTTTGCCCAAATAATCCCCCATACAGTGGAGGTTGCCGTGAATGTCCTTGAGAGCGAAATGGGGAAAAGTACTGCCCGGAGGAAGAAGGTCTGGAAATTTGCCGTAGAAACTTTTCACCCGCTTACTCGTGACGAGTTTGATAGTTTTCCAAAGGTTCAGATATTGCCAGGACCAAAAACCCGCCATCGGTCCCCATGGTTTTGAGGCGAAGTCGTTGGCTGGTCGCATAGCGAGGAACTCCTTTAAGAGAGACGCTGGGTTAGTAGGAATGATGTACGTTCCATTTTTTCTACCCAATCCCGACGTGAAAGACAACCCCAGGGGATGTGCGTTTCATCCTCAGGCGTGTGAAGGAATGGATTTGTATCCTGAGTTTCCATAGCGTTTTGCTTGAAGCATACAACGTCCTTGGGAAATCGAATACCAGTTGGCGTTTCGCCTGAAAGTTGAAGCGTCTTTGGGGGGGGGGAGGTTCCGACCTTTGGTTTCTCTCGCTTCAAGACGGCGCGTTGGTTTTTTCTTTTTGCTTGTTTCGCCTCGGTTTTTTTCGGCTCTTCGTTTCACTGGCGGCTTTGGGCAGTGAATCGTCCGGCAGCTCGAGTGCGCTCGACGAAGGCCATCGCGATCTTTTTGTCTCTGGCGGGCTATTGTCTATGATTGAGTCTCGAAGGTTTTGGGGGCGAACTGAGCGCTCGTTCTGCGCCCGTGCATCAAAGACCGCGTTCTCAAGCGCCGCTTTTAAGTCCTTGGGCTTCCTCTAGGCTGCTTTTCTCGTCAAAGGTTGTTCTTCGCCTTTCATGCGCATGGGTTTGGTTTTCAGGTCATCAATGCGGCGATAAAAGCCTGGGCTATGGGGCGTGGACGGTATTCCGAGTAGTTTCCTGTCGATGTGGTTCATGAGTTCATGCATGAGGGTATCGAGAAACGTTTTGCCTGCGACGAATTGTTTCCGCACGGCCGTCAAGGTTGGCGATTCCAATCGTCCCGCTTTCAAAGTAATAGACGCCATGTTCATTATACGTGAGCTTCCCCGCGCGCAGCTTGTGGAGTTGTCGTCCATCCAGTACGCGCAAGCACGCGGGTTGAATTTTAATGGCGCGACAAATGTCGTTGAGTAGTTTTTGTCCCAAAGCTTCGCGCTCCTACGTGTCCCTAGACACGATAAACCTCCCGACAAGTTCGCAGGTTTGCGCTGATGGTTGATATTTTAGGGAGAATAGTTTGTTGGAACGGATGAAATCCGGCGTATCGTGGCGACGCTTGCCCATTTGGAGGAGCCGCTTCTGAGGGAGAAGGCAGGCGGAACGGGCCTTGAATGCTCAATGGGCGGTTAATTAGCATCATATAAGAAGCGAACGCTCATAGCGAGAGTCGTCCTTCGGGTCTAATCCGTCTCCAATATTTCCTCAATCGTCACTATCCTCCTCTCGGCGTTGCTTTTCAGCATCGCTCGCATGATGGCGAGCGCTCGAACACCGTGGCGTCCGGTAACTTCTGGGTCTCTGTCTTCTTGAATGGCTCCGACCAAATCGTCGAATTGCTCCCGGTTGGCCAGGAGCCTCCCCTCCACCAAATCGTGGTCGAACGCTACGGTTTGCGTCTCCACGCCGCCCATCATGTCGACTGGTCGCTTGAGAGTCGGGTTTTCGGTTGCCGAAAGGCTTAGGTTCGCTTGCGTGCCTTGGACCTCAAAAGCGAAATGGAATGGAGCGAGGTAACTTCCGGAGATGGTTCCTAGAAGTCCGCTTTTGAACCGTAAAATAGCAGCGGCGGCATCCTCTTGGGGGTTGGGGCCGCCTACTTTGGCACATGAGGCGCTCAAATCGGCCACTTCGCCGAACAAGTATTCCATCACGTCCCCGAGATGGATGGTATAGCTGTAAAGTGGCCCGCCCGGGTTCTCCGTGGCGTCCCATCTCATGCTTTTGGGGCCTGCAGTGAAGCCGTGGTTGTTGGAAAACGTGGCGACCGTGTAGTTCACCAACCCCAAATCTCCGTTTTCCACAATTTCTTTCGTTTTCCGAAACATCGGCCAGCGCCTGAAATTCTGCCCTATATGGAGTTTTACGCCACAATCCCCGCAGACCCGCTCGATGGTTTGCGCATCAGAGACGCTCAGCGCCATAGGTTTTTCTAAGTGAATGTGTTTGCCTGCGCGCGCGGCTGCTATGGCAATTTTTTTGTGTGCGGAGTTCGCCGTGGCGATGACGACGGCAGACGTGTCCCCATCTAAGAACACCTCATCAAGAGAGGCAAAATTTTTGCCGCCATATTTAGAGACAAACTCTTCCCGTGAGGAGAGTGTGCGCGCGAAGCCCCCGGTCACTTTCACTTTCCCTGAGGCGAGGGCGGCGTCCGCTAGGACGGCGCCCCACCAGCCCAGCCCGATGAAGGCCATGCCGATTTTAGGGAGATCGCTCATCCTATTGGCTCCTTCTCATATTCAAAGCGGGCGGGAAGGCGTATGCACACTCTAGCGGCTACGCCAGTTGGGTTTTCTTTTTTCCCTAAAGGCTGCCAAACCCTCTCGCGTGTATTCGGATGTCTGAAGACGATGGCTGATGAGTTTGGCCATGCTGATGCCCTCGCGCCAGTCGGGCGTTTGCAAACCTTTGAGCAGTGCCTCTTTTGTGGTCGAACCGCCAAGGTCGCATTTTCGTTGATGAGGGTGGCCATGGCGCGCGCCTCGTCCATCAAAGTCTCATGGGGTGCATTTTTGTTCACCATGCCCCAGCGCACGGCCTCCTCCGCAGGGATGTTTCTACCGGTCAGCATGAATTCCATGGCGATGCCAGGAGGTATGGTTTTGGGCAGATACTGGTGTCCCCCCCCCCCAGATTCATCGCGCCATATTTGGGTTGCGGGTGACCGAAAGTGGCGGTTTCTGAGGCGATTCTGAGATCGCACGAGAGTACCAGCGAACATCCCTCGCCAAAGGCGTAGCCGTTCACCGCGGCGATGGTAGGTTTATAAATCTCGAGTTCTCCATGCCACATCGTGGGCGAATCATGATCTTTATATTGGCCTTCGCCCTCCACGATCATGGAGGGGTCGTGGCTCGAACAAAACGCGCGATCGCCGGCTCCGATGACAATGGCCGTCCACGCCTCGTCGTCTTTGGCGAATTTTTGCCAGGGGTCATATAGTTCACCCACTATTTCTTCGTTGTAGGCGTTGAGTTTCTCGAGCCGTTTTAGGGTGATGGTGGTGATTTTATCTTTCACCTCATAGATGATGATGCCCATCAGTGATTCTCCAGGCTCGATTTGGCAGGCGTGATCGATTATGTTCATTGGGCCGAAAGTAGCGATGCCGGAGCTTTAAGTCAAATGTTTAAGGATGATATTCCTCTGGCCCCTTGGTTTTTGATGGTAAGCGGGGAGGGTGCCTTCTTCTCATGGATTTCACCGGAGGGTTCAGAAAGCGGACTCTGATCGCGCGACGATATGGCACTTCACTTTGTGTGCTGTCCATTCGGCGTTTTCTTGACAAGTTTTAGCCTGGGTACTAGCGTCGCCTTGAAAATTCGATCTTTTAATCTATTTAGAAATACTTGACATTTTTTGTTTATAACTTTTTTTAAGGAGAAATACCCCATGACGAATTATCCCACGTGGGCGCGCGGCTCGATGATGGTCGATTGGGAACACCGAATCGACATGGAGCGCATGCGCAGAGAGCGCATTGAGAAGACTCAGGCGGCGATGAGGAATGAGGGCATTGATGCCCTCGTTCTTTGGAAGGATGAAAACGTGCGTTACCTGACCAGCGCGCGAGTCATCATGATTCAGTACCGCTCTTCCACCACATATGGCGTGCTGCTCAGGCAGGAGGGCACCCCGACGCTCTTAGCTTCAAGCGGCGAGGCGCACCGGATAGAGGAGTGTATGCCCTGGATCGACGATTATGTGCCCATCGGTATTCTGGAGGAACCGGGTCTGGTCGAGCACACGGTGCGGGAGGACATCAAAAAGCGATTTGATGACTGGGGGGTGTCGAACGGCACAATTGGCCTTGACGGCCATACATTCGTCCAGCGAGAGATGATAGAAAAATACTTTCCGGAAGCCACGTTCGTGGATGGCGAGCAGTTCATGTACATGAGCAGGGTTCAGAAGACGCCAGATGAAGTCGCTTGTCTTCAACAGGCGTGCGCTATTGCGGACGCCGTGACCATAACGGCGCTAAACCACGCCGTGCCGGGCGTGCGCGAGTTTGACGTGGCAGCTGAAGCCATGAAGACGCTTTTCACTCATGGTGGGGAGTTCGGGCATCTGGCGTCTCCGTTCGTGGCCTCGGGCGAGCACATGGCGCCTCCGACGCGCTTTCCCACTGACAAGATCATCCGAAACGGCGACATCGTATTCATCGACATTGGTGCTTGCTGGAACGGGTATTTTGGCGATTGTGGGCGTGCAAAGGTCGCGGGCGCTCCACCTCATCCCATGCAGCGAAAGGTGTATACGACTGTTTACAAGGCGCTCAAGGCGGGAATCGACAAAATGCGCCCTGGATACACGAACGATGATTCGGCGGCGGAATTCTTGGAAGTCGCTCGCTCCGCGGGTCTGGAAGATAATTTCATCAAACTTTTTATTGGGCATGGCTGCGGCATATCGCCCAACGAGCCGCCCTACATAGGCGAGGTGATGCCCGGGGCCAGCAGCGTGGATTTCTTGCCGGGGATGACATTCGCCGTCGAACCCCTAATATTCGTGCCGGGCGTTCCTGGTGGAGCTGGCGTGCGCATTGAGGATCATATTCTGATCACCGAGGATGGGCCCGTCTACATGACGCGCGCTCCCTATTGCGAGGAATTGATCGTTCAGGATTAGGCGAGCGTTGGTTCGCAACGGCGTCCCTCTCCGCGCCGGATTCAGTATGCTTTTCGTTGTGATATGAGGCAGTGCTGACGGAAATTCCCTTGGCTGTTGCGGCGTCCGCCTGTTTTTCATGATCTGTGTATTCTCGCGCTTGGCGAGCTCATATCGTCCGGCACGGGGACACTGTTTTATTTGCCTTGGACATTGGCGCGAGTGCCGATGAGCGCTTTCTCTAGTTCGAATCTGTTCTGGCTTGTAGAAATTGGCATACTCATCCTTGGTGCGGCTCCTGTGGGGAGCCTGCGTGGCGTTGCCCGCTTTTATCCCGCACGCTTGCCGTCGCTGGAGTCCCCTATGGCTTTGCCGCGACGCTCATATAGGTGACACGCGCGACCTCATTATTCGCTACACCTCGCCCAGCTTGCCCTACAAGACGCTGGCGACTTTTGTGATAGCGATGATCTCCAGCGTTGTCATGTCCTCTTTTTGTGTGAACTCCAAATCCGGCCACCACACGTCTACGAAAAAGAAAAAGGGATATTCTATTTCACACTTGGCGGAATCGCCAGTTTTCTGTTTTCTGCGCTGACGGTCCTGGTTTTGGCGCTTGAGCAGGGCAGCGTCGTCGTTGTGACGCCTATCGTCTCCACCCAGCCATCGTTCGTGCTGCTTTCTTCGCGGCTTCTACTTTGAGGGATGGAGACGCTGACGCCGCCGATGATCTTAGGCGCTGCGTTCATTGTATCGGGGGCGCGCTGATTGGCCTTGGTGATTCATCAGACGAGTTTGTCGTCGAGGCCGAGTTGCTCAGCCAGCTCTCGCAATCGCTTGATAAGGGGCGGTGCGACGGGGACGCCGTGTTGGCGCATCTCCTCTTTTCTTTGCTCTAGCCCCTCGCCAGGAACGCGAATGGGGCCTCCGCCTTCCATGGATGTAGAATTTTTGATTTCTCGGAGTTTTACGTCCATTTCACCCTTGAAATCGTCCAGATTCCGGAAAATATCCGGGCGCATGACGAAAAATGCCTGTCCCGTATTCGTGGGCGTCTGAAAATCCTTATTGAAGTCCACGACGCTTGAGCCGAAAGCCGCCCCGTTGAGCACGCCGGCGAGTGCGCCGATCATCATGTTCAGCCCATAGCCCTTATGACCTCCGATGGGGAGCAAAAAACCCTCCTCGGCGCGCGAGGCATCCGTGAGAGGCTTCCCGTCCTTGGTCATCATCCAGCCCTCGGGCATCGGTTTTCCTTCCTGGGCGTAGATTTTCACTTTTCCATAAGAGGTCTCGGTGGTGGCCATGTCGAGAACGAAAGGTGCTTCCTCTCCCGCGGGAACGGCATAGGCGATCGGGTTGGTGCTGAGGAGCATGTCGGTACCGCCCCAGGGAGGCATGTGATTGGCGTTGGCGACCGCCATGTACATCCCGATCATGTCATGCGCAAGGGGCATCGCGGCGTAGACTCCCGCGGCGCCGGCATGGTTGCTGTGATGAATACCGATCCATGCCAAGCCATTTTCTTTTGCCTTTTGAATGGCGATCTCGGCCGCGAACGTCACGACCACCTGTCCAAGGCCGTTGTCTCCGTTGACCAACGCGCTTACAGGGGTCTCGCGCTCAGCGCGTATGTGGGGCCTCAGGTTGTATCCGCCTTCTCGTATTCTGCGGCAATAAGGAGGAAGTCTAAAAATACCGTGTCCGCGCATTCCGTGGAGGTCTGCTTCAATCATCCGAGCGGCGCAGATGCGTGCATGCTCCTCTAAGACGTCATGTGCCGTCAATGCGGTGCGAATGAAGTTCTCCAGGCGTTCGACGGGATAGCGTAGCACTGACATTTCATCTCCTCGTTCGGATGAAGGTTTTGAGAGTTCCAGGGGGCGTGCGCGCAGTTCATGCGGCCAACCGTTGCCAGTTTGTCTGTAAAGATTCCTTAAAGTTCGCCTCTCTGTGCGATTTCACGAGCTCGATATGATATGTTTTTATACGTCTTTATTAAAAGTGGTTTTGCGTAATTGAGAAAGATTTGACCTGCGCGTTGGGGAGGATGAACGCGGCTTCAGCATTTCACTCAAAAGGGGGTACGATGAATTTTATCAAAAAACCCGAATGGTCGATACCTGAGTGCGAGGCGACGTCGGAGTCCGCATTTTTAAGTCGTCGCACTTTCATGGCGGGTGGCTTGAGCGTGATGTTGAGCCAAATGCTGACGCCTCCCTACTGGCCCGAGCGCGACGGTCCGATCACCTTGGCCCAAGCGAAGAAAGGGGAGGCGCACCTTAAAGATCAGACGGTGAATCTCTACCCGGCGCGCCGGAATCCCGCGTTTACTCTGGATCGGCCTTTGACGGATGAAAAAGTGGCCGCCGAGTACAATAATTTCTACGAATTCGGCGGTTCCAAGTCTATCGCCTGGCTTGCCAGGCGCATGGAGACGCGTCCTTGGCAAGTGGAGATTAGAGGGCACGTCAAAAAGCCAAAAACCTATGACATTGATGATTTGATCAAGGGCATGACGCTTGAGGAGCGGCTTTACCGTTTCCGATGCGTGGAAGCATGGGCGATGGCCGTTCCATGGACGGGTTTTAAGGTTTCAGAGTTGATCAAAAAAGTAGAGCCTACGAGCAAGGCGAAGTACGTCAAGTTCACCACTTTCTTGAACCGCAAGGTGGCACTAGGGCAGCTCCAAGTCTGGTACCCGTGGCCGTATGTAGAGGGCCTCACCATGAAGGAGGCCATGAACGAGCTGGCGATTATGGGGACGGGCATTTATGGGCGTCCTCTGCCGCAGCAACATGGCGCACCTTTGCGATTGGTGGCGCCCTGGAAGTATGGATTCAAAAACGTGAAGTCCATCGTCTCCATCGAATTTACCGACGAGCGACCCCGCACGTTTTGGGAGCGAGCGGCACCCAGCGATTATGGTTTTTGGGCGAATATCAACCCAAAATTTCATCACCCTAGATGGTCCCAGGCCACTGAACGCATGCTCGGAACGAACGAGAGAAGGCCGACGCTCTTGTTTAACGGCTATGCAAAATGGGTGGGGGGTATGTATCCGGATATGAACGACCGGAAGTATTTCATGTAAGCGTGGGTCTGAGAAGAAAAACCATCGTCTGGCATGCCAAGGGATCGGGGGATGGTTTTTTCTTGCCAATAGGAATTACGCTTTGAGCGCCCGATCGATATCCTCGAGCAAATCATCGGCGTCTTCAATCCCCACCGATAGCCGGATGAGCGTATCGCCGATGCCGAGCGCTTTTCTGCTTTCTTCGGTCAGAGAGGCGTGGGTCATAATGGCAGGGTGTTCCACCAAGGACTCCGTGCCTCCGAGGCTCTCCGCCAAGGTGAACAGGCGAACGTTTTCCAGAAACTTCCTCGCGTTGGGCAAACCTCCTTTGATATAAAACGCCAGCATCCCCCCAAAACCGCTCATTTGCATTTTGGCCAATTTGTGCTGGGGGTGGGACGCAAGCCCGGGATAGAGCACTCTTTCCACATTCGCGCACCCCTCTAGAAACTTGGCGATTTTCATAGCGTTCTCTTGGTGTTTTTCCATCCGCACCGGAAGAGTGTCGATGCCCCGCATGGTCATGTAGCAATCGAAAGGAGAGGGAATCGCTCCAAGCGCGTTCTGGTAGTGTTTGATCCGCTCATGGAGCACTTCGTTCTTCGTCACGAGGGCACCGCCCACGACGTCGCTGTGTCCGCCGATGTATTTCGTCGTGCTATGAACGGCAATATCCGCGCCCAAGGCGAGCGGCCTTTGAAAGTAGGGACTCATAAAGGTATTGTCCACGGCGATGATGACGCCATCACTCCCAAACGTGGAGGCGATGCTCTGGATGTCCGCCATCTTCAAGAGCGGGTTCGTGGGGGTCTCTATCCAGATGAGTTTCGTATTCTCTCTGATTTTGCCGGCTAGGGACTCCTCATCGGACATATCGACATAGTCGCACTCGACTCCGAATTTTTCAAAACCCCTCAAATCTTTGCCTGTGATAAGGCGAAATGTTCCGCCGTACACGTCATCAGAGCAGAGCATGTGAGCGCCATGGGCCAGAAGAGCAAAAAGTATCGTGGTGCTAGTGCCCAGCCCTGAGGAAAATGCAAGGCCACGGCACTCCGCCTCTCCCTCCTCTGGACTCTCCAAACTGGCGATATTTCGCTCCAGGGCTTGTCGCGTCGGGTTGTCCGAGCGCGAGTATTCGAAGTCGCCGACGGGCTCACCCGGCGTCCTTTGCTTGAACGTGCTGCTCATGGAGATGTCTGGCTTCACGGCGCCTGTGAGCGCGTTTGGCTCTTTTCCGACGTGGACTGCCCTCGTGGATATTTTCATTTTGCTCCGAGTCGGTGTGTATGACCCTTGCGTTCTTTTTGGTGTTTTCCTTGTAGTGGAAATTCCACTAGGTCTCGGTCGTTTAATTTGCCGGCGTCCCCACAGTCTCTTTGTCGTCTAAAAACGAATTGGCTGCCATCCATTCGTCAGAGAATATCTTACTGAGATAAAACATGCCGGAATCAGGCAACAAGGTGATGATTTTCTCAGGTTTGTCGAGGGATCGCGCGTATTTAAGAGCACCCATGACCGCTCCACCCGCCGATCCACCTGCCAGGATGCCTTCTTCTCTCGATAGCTTTCGCGCCATCAAGAGCGATTCCTTGTCGGTGACCTGTACGACTTCGTCGACGTTGTCAAAACTAAGTGTCTTGGGTTTGAAACTTTCCCCAATTCCCTCCGTCTTGTAGGATTCAGCCTTGGGATCTATTTCGCCATGGAATAGACCGTATAGAATCGAGCCGATGGGGTCCACGCCGATAATTTTGACGCGAGGATTTAGTTCTTTTAAGAATTTTCCGATGCCCGAGATGGTGCCGCCGGTGCCTAGACCGGTGACGAAAGCGTCAAAATCGCCTCCCGTTTGCTTCCAAATCTCGGGGCCCGTCGTGCGGTAGTGGGACTCCGGGTTGTTGGGGTTGTTGTATTGGTTCGCCAAAATGGAATTGGGTGTCTCTTCCACAATTCCGCGCGCGACACAGTAATGGCTTCTCGGGTCGTCTAGAGCTACCGTCGGTGTTACGATAACTTGTGCGCCATATGCGCGTAGCCTGTCGATTTTCTCCTGACTCATCTTGTCGGGCATCACGAAAATGCACTTATAGCCTTTGACGGCTGCAACCATGGCGAGTCCGGCACCCGTGTTTCCGGAGGTGGCCTCGACGATCGTTCCGCCTGGTTTGAGTTCCCCTTTGCTCTCTGCGTCTTGGACGATCAGCGGCGCGATACGATCTTTTACCGATAATCCGGGGTTCATATATTCCACTTTGACGAACATTTTTGATTTCACGTCAGAGCCGATTGCGTTGAGCCTTACGATTGGCGTGTCGCCAATGGTTTCTAAAATGTTTCTCTTCATGGAGTTGACCCCCTAAAGCCAGTTTGGGACCCGAAACCCTAGAGACTGAGAGGAGATTATCCGATACTACACCGGATTCGCCTATAAATCATCTAAAATCTCGATGGGCTGAAACGATTTTCCTTCCATGAATTCAAGGCTTGCGCCACCATCCGTGCTCACATGTCTTACCCGATCGCTCAGCCCGAACATTTCGATGGCCGCCACGCTGTCGCCGCCGACGATGGTGGCTCTGTTTTGCGTCGCTTGCATGAGGGCGTCTGCGACAGAAAACGTACCCGCGCCAAACGGCTTGACCTCGAAAACGCTCATAGTACCGTTCCAGACGATGGTTCTTGCTTCTGAAATCACTTTCGAGAACTGACGCGTAGATTCCGGGCCAATGTCGAGATCCATCAAGCCATCCGGAATATCCTTATGGAAAATCTCGTATTTCACCCTCTTTTTGAGCGCGCGTGAGGCACGAATATCTCGGGGTAAAAGGAGTTTATCTCCCCTTATGGATTGTAGACGCCTGGCCACATCAAGTTTGTCTTCCTCCACGAGGCTTGCGCCCATGCTTTGGCCGCTCACCCTCATGAACGTAAAAGCCATGGCGCCTCCTATGAGCACTCGATCTCATTTACCCAAAAGCGCCTCAATGAGCATCATTTTGTTGGACACTTTCTTTCCCCCGATAATGGCGACGAAAGGCCTTTTCGGTTCGTTCAACGCATCGCTAAGGTATTGAAGTTCTCTGGTCAGCAAAAATCCTGCGACGCGAGGCTTGTTGGTTATCGTTTTGGGGACGGCGAGCATGCTCGCGTTATCGCGATGGCAGGCGCCGAAGGCGTCGTTGACGTAAATATCGGCCAATGACGCCAGCCCTCGCGCAAAAGCGTCTTTCTTTTGTCTTTTCGTTTCATCGTGATTTTATCCTTGATCTGCTCTGCCTCGTGGAAGCGCAGGTTTTCAAGGAGACAGCGCTCCCCATTCGCTAGCGCCGCCGCCGTGTTCTCAGCCGCAGACCCCACGCAGCTTTCTGAAAAAGAGACGGTTTTGCCGAGCAGTTCCTCTAAACGCTTGGCTATGGGACTGAGCGTCCATTTTCTATCGGCTTGCGCACTTTTTCCTTTTGGGCGACCTAGGTGGCTGATGAGAATGAGGCGGCCGCCTTCGTCCAATATGTGGTGGATCGTGGGAAGTGCCATACGGATTCTGCGATCGTCAGTGATGAGACCGTTCGCATCTTGGGGCACGTTGAAATTCACCCGCATGAGCACGCGCTTACCGCGCTCATCCAGGCTCAATATACTTTTCTTCGCCATACGATTCCGCGCATTTTTTGAAATTGAAAGATAAGAAAGAGATAAGTGATATATGGAAAGTTGTGATAAAAATCCAGGGCTGAGGCCAACGGTTCTCGACGCCGACATATTGGTTTGCACCTGGGCGAGGGTTTCCGTCTTGGTCTTCAAGATGGATGTGCGTGCCTCCAGGTAAGAAGTCGACAGGAGCGTGGAGATGGGGACGTTTGAGGAAATAGGGGAGGAGAATTATGATTGCCATAGATTTGAGTGAAAAAATCGCCATCGTGACGGGAGCGAGTCAGGGAATCGGGCAAGCGTGTGCCAAGGTGCTGGCGCGCGCGGGAGCTTCCGTCGCGCTTGCTGCCCGGAATGATGAGAATTTGGCGCGGACTGCCTCTGAAATTATCGCTGCCGGGGGACTGGCGGAGGTGATGGCAGGCGATCTCACTCTCCCGGGAGAAACCGAGAGCGTGGTCGAGGGTACCTGCGCTCGCCTGGGGGGCATTGATTTTTTGATAAACGCCGCAGGCGTGAGTAGGCGCTCCGACCCGATTGAGACGACGGATGATGATATAGATCTCTCCATCGACTTGAAACTCCGCGCCAGCATCCGTTTGACGAAAGCCGCGATTCCGCAAATCAGAAGGCGAGGTGGGGGAAGCATCGTCTATTTCTCGGGCTTGAGCCATGTGCACACCTCAGAATATCACGGCTCGGGTTGTATAGCGAACGCTGGTCTGTCCGCTTATAAGCATCAGCTCGCTCGGAGGCTGGCGCCGGAGAACATCCGCGTCAACCTTATCAATCCCGGAACGACCGATACGCCAAGGTATGTAAGGCAGACGGCCGGAATCGCGGAGCTGACAAATCGCACGTATGAAGAAGTGGATGCGGAAAGACGCGCTGAATTGCCCATGGGACGTCTCACGCGGGCCGAGGATTGCGCGAATGCGGCGCTGTTCCTGGTATCTGATTTGGCTTCTAACATCACAGGCGAATCAATCAATGTGGATGGCGGGCGGTGCGATGTGGTCAGACCTTAGAAGGCTTGAGAGCCGCCGTCCAAATATATCGTTTGTCCCGTCATGTAGTCGCTTTGAGAGCCGCAGAGATAGACGGCCAGGGCGCGTATTTCTTCCGGGTCGCCGTAGCGGTTCATGGGGACGAAGCGGAGAAACGCCTCGCTTTCCTGCAGGTCGGCGATGCGCTCGGCCGTCATCGGCGTATGGAAACGGCCCGGTGCGATGCAGTTGACCTGAATGTTTCTCCCGGCAAATTCAACGGCAAGCGCTTCGGTAAATCCCTTAACACCTGCTTTGGATGCGGCGTAAGCTACCTGATTGGAACGGCCTCGACTACCGGCACTTGAGCCGATATTGATGATCTTGCCTTCTTCCGCCTTGAGCATAAAGTGGGCTGCGGCGCGGCAGCAGTAAAACATGCCGCTCAGATTCAAGTCGATGGTGTCTTGCCAAATCTCATCCCTCATCTCAAGAATCGGGCTGGGAAGCGATACGCCCGCGCTGTTGATGAGAATGTGCGGACCGCCTAATTCTTTGTTGATTTGCTCAAACAGGGCGTTCACGCGAGTCGAATCTGTGACGTCGCAAACAGCAGGTCTGGCCTGAACGCCAAATTTTTCACATTCTCCGGCAACCTCTACCATCGGGTCTGGTCTTCTGCCAACGAGAACGACGTCTGCGCCCGCCTCTGCTAAGCCTATGGCCATCGAGGCGCCGAGTCCCTGCCCGCCGCCTGTAATGCAGGCCTTTTTGCCGCTTAAATCCACGCCGGGTGACGTCATATTTTCCGCGACCAAAATTTCGTGAAATGAATCTTCGTTTTGCCGCTTTGCGCGTCAAAGCCGCTAAGAAGCTTTACTATCATACGCACCTAGGGTAGATAAAGTATAGTTCCGACGCGAAATCATGAAAAATTCGTTTTCCCTATATTGGCGGGAGAAGCAAGGGGGCCCATTCTGTGAGAGCGTCATGAGCCGCGCGCAAGCGCCGGGAGTTATCAGTACTGAAAACGTGGAGCTGGTCGGTTATCACGACTTGGGAGACCGCCCCGCTTTCAAAACAGCGATTCAGGAAGTGGATGGACGCTTTTATCTGTATCTATCGCATTTTTGGGTGAGCGGCTGGAGCATTTTAGACGTAACAGAAACCCGGGACCCTAGGCTCCTGAAGTTTATTGAAGGGCCGGACAACACGTGGACCTTACAAGTCCAGGTGGCGGATGGCTTGCTCCTCACTTCTTTGGAGAAAATTCCGCGGGGTTGGGGGCCGAGGCCGGAAGATCCGCCAGAAGCCGAGGGCGTCTATATCTGGGACGTGGAAAAAGAGCCTGCGGCGCCGAAACTTCTCTCGCACTGGCGAACGGGGGCCGATGGCACACACAGAAATTTTTATAATGGCGGCCGCTACGCCCACCTGTCCGCTTATGCGCCTGGCTATGAAGGGAACATTTACCGTATCTTGGATGTAGAAGATCCCCGAAACCCGAAAGAAGCGGGCCGCTTCTCGCTGCCTGAACAGATGGGATGCGGTGCTGAGGCGACGGGTGACTGGAGCGAGGGTATGCGCGTTTTCCAGCATGGGCCTGCTCATGCGGAAAACGGAAGAGCCTATCTGCCCTATGCGCGTGGCGGGTTCGTCATCGCGGATATAGAGGACGTATCCAACCCCAAACTCATCAGCCGCTTCAACGTCTACCCGCCTCTGGGCAGCGCGATTGCCGTGCACACGGCGTATCCTTATCTGGGGCGAGGCTTCGCGATCATCAACAGCGAGGCTCTCAAGGAGAATTGCGATGAGCCGCTCAACTATGCGGCGATCGTCGACATCAAAGACGAAGTGGACCCGAGGCTCATGTCGCTCTTCCCGACCCCCGAACCCCCACCTGGCTACTCTCACAGCAGCTTTTGTGAGCGAGGAGGACGGTTCGGCCCGCACAATCAACACCATTCCCAAGGGCTCGATTGTCTGGAGCAAAGGGAGGACCGCGTTTATCTGACGTATTTTAATGCGGGTCTTCGCGTTTATGATATTTCCGAGCCGCTTCATCCACGCGAGGTCGCGCACTACATTCCGGCGGACCCAACGAGGCGGCTTGGTATGTTGCCGAAAACCCTCGTCACGCAGAGTGAGGACGTCATTGTGGATAGGCGTGGGGTAATTTATGTGACAGATAAAAACCATGGACTGCATATACTGCGTTGCACCGCCTAGACAAAAAAGGAGAAAACTTTATGCCCACTATCGTTGATCTCGCGCGAGAAATTTATCATCGAACGCCCGCGTATCCGGGGCAGCCGCCCATCCTGTATGCCGAGTGGAAAAACCATGAAGATGCTTTTAGGGACTCTGGCAACGTTTGGGGCAATGCCCTGAACTTCGTCACTATGCCCGAGCACGGCTCTACGCACCTCGACGCTCCACGCCATTTTCACGAAGATGCGACGCCTATGAACGAGTACCCGCTTGAGAACTGCATCGTTCGTGGCATCTGCATTGATTTGCGGCATATCGCGCCTAGGGCGGAAATCAGCCCTGATGATCTCGATGAGGCGGTGAAAAAGACGGGCCTCGCCATTCCCGAGGGAGGGACGGTTTTGCTTTGCACGGGTCATCATGTGCGCACTTTTCCGACCAAGGCGTATGGAACGGATAATCCAGGCGTCAACGTAGAAGCTACCGAGTGGCTCGCCGATCAGGGACTCGTTCACTTTGGAATCGATTCTATGCGTCCCGGACCTGAGGGAGATGTCAACGCCTTGGTGCACAAAACCTGTTGGGAGAGGGGAATTACCCATCTGGAGAGTCTGTGCAATCTTGAAGTGCTGCTAGGCAAAGGAGAATTCCAATTTATTTGCTTGCCCTTGAAATTCCGTGAAGGGACTGGGAGCCCTGTCCGTACGGTGGCGGTTCTTGACGATTAGTTCACTTTTTCGCGACCAAGCGCTCTCTTTTCTATGGTGATGAAAATGCTATGGGAAAAGTGTATCAACGATATTCGCCTTGAGGAAGGGAATTTGCAGATTTCGGCAAAGCCTATGTTTCACTCTACCGAATCTCGACTTGAGTATGCCTTTGAGCTGGGTCGTTGCATCAAGCGCACGCGTGAGCACAAGGGATTAAACCGCAATGAACTGGCGCGCGGCACGGGATTACATGGGCGAACCTCACCCAGTATGAGCACGTAGAAAGCGAACCAGGCGCGAGTGAACTTTTGAGATAACCGAAGTGCTCGGCGTGTTCGGCGACTGGTTTTCGGGTCGAAGCGAAGCGCAAGAAATTACGGGTGCCGGACCCTTGGACATCGCCTTGCGCATGAGTGATAGATTTGAGATGCGTAGGAATATACGCTCATCCACGATTCTCAGATTGCTAGGCGCGGCGATCTGGTTTTCGGTCAGGGTGGACAGAAAAATGGGGCGAAACATGGTACCTGTAATACAGCCGGGTGCCGTTGTTGTCATTGAGCACCGTCTATGACTGGTGCCCGAGAATCGGTAGGAGGGCACGCACATCAATCTGGGTGGGGGTAGAGGAACCTGCCGATCGAATTGTGTGAGGGGGGCGTCGTGTGGGCCTACCAGCTGCTCGTCTGAAAAATCAAGAATCCATCAATTCTTTGAACTTCTGCGTCAGGGCGGGGATGATTTTTTTATAATCTCCTACGATCCCGTAGCGCGCGCGCTGGAATATGGGTGCATCGGCGTCCGTGTTGATGGCTACGATGTTTTTACTCGGGCCGGCGCCGACCATGTGCTGCATGGCGCCCGAAATGCCAACGGCAATATAGAGATTCGGACTCACGATCTTGCCCGTTTGCCCCACTTGCATGGGCGTGGGTGCCCAGCCGGCGTCAACGGCGGCGCGGCTCGCGCCCACGGCCGCTTTCAGAACTTTGGCGAGTTCTTGGAGATATTCAAAATTCTCTGGTCCCCCGAGGCCGCGGCCCCCGCTCACGACAATTTCCGCATCCTCTAGGCGGACGCCCTCCGCCTCCACTTTTTTCGCCTCCACAAAATTCATTCTCATTTCCTCGGCGCCTACCGAAACCCTAATTTCTACGAACTCGCCCCCGCGGCCCTCTTGGATATCGGCTTGGGGCAGAGCTTTCGCGCGTGTTGAAGCGATGGAGAGAGAGTCTGTTTTTGAACGAACATGGCTGATCGCGTTGCCTCCATGAACCGGGCGAACGGCGGCGAGTTTTCCATCCTCAAGCATGAGGTCTATGCAATCATGCGCATAGCTGGCGCCATTTCGGAAGGCGAGCCTAGGCGCGACGTCTCGCCCCACCGAAGTATTGGCGACTAGGAATATGGCTGGCTTCTCCTCCCCGATGACGGCGTCAATTACTTTCAAATACGCCCCATTGGTATAGCCGTCCAAAAGATCAGCCTCGGCCGCCAAAATCTTGTCGGCTCCCAAGGCGATGAGTCCTTTCGCCAACTCCTGGGTCCCGGAGCCGCCGAGGAGGAGGGCGACTAAGGAGCCCTTTTTTTCATCGGCGATTTTTCGCCCGATTCCACAAATTTCGCTGCTCACGAGCGCGAGCTTATCCCCCGCGCGCTCAGCGAGAACGAGGACGTCATTCGACATGGCTTCGCTCTTTCTCCCTCAAATAATTTTGTCTTCACGAAGACGGAGTGCCAAAACGCCAGCGGCTTCCTCGAGTGATTCGCCCTCGATGAATTCACAATTTCCGTCGAATACGGGCTGGTATAATTTGGTGATTTCGAAGGTGGTCGCTTCTTTTCCCACCAAGCAGCGGTCTATTCCTATATCTTCTGCGCCCCAGACCGGTATTTGCTTGCGCGACGCCATCAATATGCCTTTGACTGAAGGCAGGCGAGGCGTGTTGATCTCGTTGCTGGCGGTCAGCAGACACGGGGTTGCGACCTCAATGACTTCCAGCCCGTCTTCCAGTACCCGTTCGCACCGCAGACCTGTGTCCGTTTTTTCCGCTTTTTGAAGCTGGCTCACGCTGGGAACCTCAAGCGCTTCGGCGAGGGCGAGAGCAGTGGTGCCGTAGCTCCAGTCGCTGCTCAACCTGCCGCAGAGAACGACGTCGAAACTGTCCAGTTTTTGAATGGCGCTCGCCAGAATTCGTGCCGTGCCGAAGGCGTCGGAACCATCAAAGGCATCATCCATAAGCAGTATGGCGTCATCGCACCCCATGGCCAGACATTTTTTCAGACCGTCTCGGGCTTTCTTATCGCCGACCGTCATGACGGTGATTTTTCCGCCGTGTTTTTCTTTGAGGTGGATGGCCGCTTCAACGGCGTTTTCGCAAAAACCGTTGATGACTGGTGAGACGTTCACGGGTGGAATGACGTCCATCCTCTCCTCGTCAACCTTAAAATCGCGGGGAGGAATATCCGGGTCTTGTACCTGCTTGATGCAGACGATGATGTCCAAAGGTTTTACTCTCCTCCGTGTTGGCTGGCATAAATCCATCGTGGTCGCCCGGGACGCGTGGACATGTTCTGCACCCACACAAGGAGACAGCCTAAAAATAATGAGATGCAGATAATACGTCAACCGGAGACGGCGTTTTTTTTTCGTTTTGCGCTCGCTCCTCGAAAGGGTCGAAAGGGAGCGCGCGCTTTTCTCGTTTGACAATAGAAAAATTCAGACGATAAGATGAGATAGAAAGCGAGGCAGTGCGCTGAGAAGCGATTTTCGAGTGAATTTCCCATTTTGGGCGAAAGGATCCCGTCAATGTCCGAGGTAACGGAAGCCCAGGTCTTGGAGGCTTTGAGAAGCGTGCGAGATCCTGAAATTGGAGAAGATCTCGTGAGCCTGAACATGATCAAGGATGTGCAGGTTTGTGGGGACGCAGTCGCCTTTTCGCTGGAATTGACCACTCCCGCGCATCCGCGCAAGGAGGAATTTGAGGATGAGTGCAAGCTGGCCGTCGGCGCCTTGGAGAAGGTGAATACGGTAAATGTCCGGGTGATGAGTCGTGTCTCCGCAAGACCCTCAATCGCTGGAAAGATGAACGTCGAGGGCGTGAAGAACATGGTTGCCGTGGCCAGCGGAAAAGGCGGCGTAGGCAAGTCGACCGTGGCGGTGAATATCGCGCTGTCCTTAAGGGGGGAAGGCGCGAAGGTGGGAATTTTGGACGCTGATATTTACGGGCCGAGCCAGCCACTGATGCTGGGAATTCCCAAGGCGCAGCCCATCGCCGAGGGGGAAAATAAAATACGACCTTTGGAGGCGCACGGCGTGAAGGTCATGTCGATGGGCTTTCTGGTTGATGAGGACAGCCCCGTCATCTGGCGTGGCCCCATGGTCATGCGGGCACTGGTGCAATTCTTGAGCGAGACGATTTGGGGGGAGCTGGATTATCTCATTCTGGATTTGCCGCCCGGAACGGGTGACGCGCAATTGACCATTGTTCAACAAGTCTCTCTGGCGGGCGCCGTTATCGTCACCACCCCTCAGGACATCGCGTTGCTTGACGCGCGCAAGGGGCTGCAGATGTTCAGAAAGACGGACGTGCCTATCCTCGGTATCATTGAAAACATGAGCTACTACGAGTGTCCTGCATGTGGGCGCCGCGAAGATATCTTTGATACGGGTGGCGGCGAGAAAGCGGCTGAGCGCTACGATGTCCCTTTTTTGGGTGCCATTCCACTCGACGTCAAGGTGAGGGCGGGAGGAGACCTTGGCGTGCCCATCGTGGCCGAAGAGCCAGGGCATCCCACGGCCATGGCGTTTCGCGTGGCCGCTAGAAGGGTGGCTGAGCAAGTGTCCATCGCCAATGCGTCGGGACCGATAGCTGCGCCAGAGTTGAAGATTATCGGGTGAATATAGAAATAGAAATAAGAAATAAAAACTATTCTCTCGCCGGGATACGGGCAGGTATTGATCTTAATTCAGCATAGCATAATGAATCGCCCATGAGGCGCTTTCATGAGCATGTGTGGTTCCTCGGATCGGTGAGATGCGCGGGCTATTTATGAATGGAGTTTGAACGATGGCTAAAGTCGTGTTGATCGATCCACTTTATGCGACTCCTGAATGGCGCGTGACTTCCGATTGGCTGGGTGCTGAACATGAGGTGATCGCACCGGATGCGTTTACTCCGGTAGCGATAGAACCGTTGTTGCCGGATGCGGAAGGCATACTCACGGTGTTTCGGTCCGTCTCGCGCGAGATGATAGCCATGGTGCCTAATCTGAAGGTTGTGGCCAAGCCAGGCGCCGGAGTGGACAATATCGACCTCCGTGCGGCGACCGAACGCGGTGTCATGGTGTGCAACGTCGAGGGCATTCGAGGTCGAGCTGTGGCGGAGCATTCTTTTTTCATGGCGTTGTATTTGGCGCGCCACGCCTGGATGAGGGGTGATCAAGAGAAATGGGAACACGTGCCGGCGGTGCAATTGGGTGGCAAATCGCTCGGTATCGTGGGCCTTGGCGACATTGGTCGGAGAGCGGCCCGCATCGGCCATGGTTTTGGAATGGAGTTGCTCGTCAATACGCGGACAGAGGCTCCCTCCTACGTGCCTGAGGCGAATCTCGAGTTCGTGTCCTTTGACGCGCTTTTGTCGCGATCCGATTTCCTGATTTTATGCATGCCCTTGTCGCCCGAGATGAGAGGAATCCTCAATAAGAAAAATTTACTAAAAATGAAGCCGGACGCTATTTTGATCAACGTTTCGAGAGGCCCTGCCGTGGTGAGCGACGATCTGCTGGAAGTGATGCGCGACGGGCACCTTGGCGGCGCAGGGCTTGACGTCACAGACCCTGAGCCCTTGCCGAAAGACCACGGTTTGTGGGGCTTGGAAAACATCATTATTAGCCCTCACCATGCCTCTCGAACGCCAGAGACGCAAACGGCCGCAATGGCTCGCACTGCGGAGAATGTGTGTATGGCGTTGTCTGGCGAGAAGCCCATAAACATCGTCAATCTAGAGGTGCTCTAGTCCTCGTCCATCTTTTCCCATGCCGAACAGATTAATATGCAGTCTGGGGCGGAGCCTGAATGCCGTTTGAAGTGGTTGCCTTGAGTCCAGCCTTTTGGTTTTCCCTTTCAAGCATCATGACCAGAAGAGGGCTGGAGGGCAGTACGCCGCATACGGGGAGTCTGATTGTCCTCTTCATGCAGCTTTTCTTCTTCTCACTTTGCTTGGTGATGGTGGATTTTGACAACATATCGCTTTCGATCTACTGGCTTGCCTTTCTTGCAGCGGGGCTTTCCTCGCCTGCATTGGCTTTATTGTTTCTGTTTCGCTCCATCGAAAGAATCGGCGTGGCTCCCACAAGCGCCATCTCGAATACACATGCCATTTTGGGGGCGTTTTGGGCTTTCCTTCTCCTTGGGGAACGTCCACCCGTCGTGGTGTGGCTTGGCATCCTCTTTGTCGTGGCTGGGATTTCCTGGATGTCGAGCGGGGGAGGCCCGCTCGCAAGAGGGCGGGTGTTGCTCCTGCCCTTCATGTCCGCTGCTTGTTTTGGGTTCGCACATATGCTCAGAAAAGTGGGACTCGGTGGGATGGACTCGCTCGTTTTCGGGGGATTTTTGCAATCGCTCGCAGCGTGCACCATTGGGCCGCTGTTTTTAAAGGCGAGCGCGGGATGGCGTCCATTCGTGTTCAACAAACCATCGTGCAGGAATTTTTTCTGGGCAGGCCTTGCGATGTCGGCCGCTCAGTTGAGTTTGCTGGCCGCCCTGAGTATGGGGGAGGTCTCTCGCGTCTCGCCCTTGGTCGCGACGGTGCCACTTTTCACGCTTGTGCTGGCGCCCTTGATTCTAGGGAACAGGGAAAAAATTACCTCGCGCATCGTCGTGGGCGCGCTTTTTACTGTCACCGGCGTGATTTTGGTGACTTCGCTTCGGTAGGGACGAATTCATCTCGTCCATGACGCGCGAAAGATATCGCCAGCGTGTTTCCGAAGCTATAAAAAGTAGTTGACAGAATGTGCCGTGAGCGTTTATTCAGAACTTATGAGTGATTTAAGTAGTTGGGCCGATTCTCCTTGCGATTTCAGAGGCCGCGGGCGTGCCGCGAATCGGGCGCGTATCGCGTCTGAGAGTCCCCTCTTGATTCGCTCCAGGAGGATGGGGCGATGAGGTCGTCTTCAGCCAAAAATCCTTCCGCTGCGTCTCGCGCCGGTGATATCCTCCGTCATATTTTTGGAAATCTCGAGTACGGCCTCAACTTTCGCATGTGGGATGGCTCGGCGTTGGCGGTGGGACAAGAAGTGCTCCCCGTCACCGTGGTTTTCACGTCGCTTGCCTCTTTCAAGCGCGTTTTGCTCAATCCCCAAGCGGACGGCTTTGCGGAAGCATATTGCGACGGAGAAATCGAATTTGAGGGCGATTTGTTTGAAGGCATGAAAGTGGCCGATAGTCTTGATAAGATTCAACTGACGATGACGTATAAACTCACGTTCGCTTTGCGCATATGGAAGCTGTCTGAATGAGCACTTGGGATGTTCTCATCGTTGGAGGCGGTCCGGGGGGCAGCACGGCTGGCTGGGAGTTGGCAAAGCGGGGCCGGCGCGTGCTGCTCCTTGACGCAGCGACTTTTCCACGCGTGAAGCTTTGCGCGGGCTGGGTGACGAAGCAGGTCTTATCAGACCTTGAACTCGCGCCAAATGCATATCCTCATACGATACAGCCGTTTCAAAGCGTGTTCGTGGGCTATGACGACAAGCTCCTCGAGACGAAATGGAGCGAGCCTGCGAGTTATGGAATCGTCAGGAGCCAATTCGACTCCTATCTTCTGAGGCGCGCGCGGGAAGAGGGCGTTGAGGTGCAAGAGGGCGTGCGGATACGGGGCGTTGAGAAAACGTCTCGGGGAATGCAAGTGGATACCGGGGATGCGAAAATAGAGGCTTCTCTCGTCATTGGAGCGGGAGGACATACGTGTCCTGTCGCCAGAGCTTTTGGCGGCGTCTCGCAAAAAGAATCCGTTGTTTTGACGCAAGAGAGCGAAACGAACGTAGGAGCGGATACGTTGCGCTCCTTGGCGCCTAACTATGGCTTGCCCGAGTTGTTCGCGGAACCCGATTTCAAGGGTTACGCCTGGTATTTCACCAAGGGAGATTTTTTGAATATCGGCGTGGGCTGTATTGGCAAGCGACCGAGCGTTCATGAGCGACTGGAGACTCTGCTGGACAAATTTCGCCAAACGGGCAGGCTATCCGCGAAACTCGAACTGACGAAATTCCGCGGCCATGCCTATTCGATCTATCGTCGGCATCTTCGGAGGCCGGCGGGAGACACGTTCGTTTTGATTGGCGACGCTGCCGGACTGGCCAAGGATTTTAGTGGAGAGGGCATTGGTCCCGCCGTCCGTAGTGCGAAAATGGCGGCGGAAGCGGCGGATGCGTATTTAGAGACAGGGGAGAGTCTCTTTGCGTATGGCGAGGCGATTTCTGCGAAATATGGAAGCGGCGGGGAAGGTATGTTCGACAGGTTAATTGACAAGGTTCCGGATAGTGTTCTTTTGGGTGTGGCCAGGTTTATTTGCGGCAATGCCTGGCTGAGGCGCCGATTGGTTTTAGAGGGTGCGTTCGGAATCGGTTAATCAAAGGTTTGAGGCGACAATGGTGAAAGAGAGAACGAAAGATTTCGACGCCGAGGCGATATCGCATCACTACGATGTGTCCAATACGTTTTACGAACAATTCCTCTGCGAAAACATGCTCTACACGTGTGCCTACTACCGTGAGCCCGACGGCGATCTCACCCAGGCCCAGCGTGACAAGATGGACCTTGTTTGCCAGAAACTCCGACTGTCCCCCGGAGATGATTATCTCGACATTGGCTGTGGGTGGGGCTCTTTAGCGATATGGGCGGCGAAGCGCTACGGCGTGAACGCAACCGGCGTGACGCTCTCGCGCGAGCAGGCGAAATGGGGCCAGGATTGGGTGCGTCGAGAGGGTCTCGAAGGTAGGTGCGAAATACATCACCTAGATTACCGGGATTTTCCGGAGGAGAGGACTTTCAAGAAAATTTCCGCCATCGGAATCATTGAGCACATCGGCATTGCGAACTATCCGAGCTATTTCGCTTCCGTGAGGAAGCGTCTGCGCGATGGGGGTTTGTTCCTGAATCATGGAATTACGGCGAATAAATTTTGGAACCGCACGAGCCAATTTGACTTTCTGTTGCGCAACGTTTTTCCCAACGGCGAATTGGACAACATCTCTCATATTCAGGATGTGATGGAACTCGCGCGTTGGGAGATTCTGGACGTGGAGAGTCTAAGGCTTCACTATGCGCGCACATGCAAGCAATGGTATGAGAAATTTGAAAAAAATACGCAAAGAATCAAAGAGTTAGTTGGTGAGCGCACCTATCGGATTTATCGAATCTGGCTTATTTGTTCGGCTAGCGCGTTTTTTTCAAATTCCTTGGGGCTCTATCAAGTTTTGGCGCAAAAATATAAAAGAACCTATTGTCAGGATGCCCCCACGAATCGCGAGGATATATATAAAGCGCTTTTTGCCCTAGATGGTTAGCTCTCGTTTGCGGAACCATGTGGCATGAGTTCTCATAATTCCTTGGGTGTCCCCTCATTCTCCCCCGCTTGGTATTGCTTGGGCCCTCACCTTCAAAGCGTATGGGGGTATTTTTTTCGAAAACATCCTCAAATCCCTTGGCGGCGGGAGCGTTGGGACACGCCTGACGGCGATTTCCTCGACATTGATTTTCTGGATACGGGCGCGTCGGACGCTCCGACCTTGCTCGTTCTCCATGGGCTGGAAGGATCTTCCGGCTCGCATTACGTGCGCGGCACGGCCGAGAAGGCGAATGTGCTTGGCTGGAGGACGGCGGCATTGAACTTCCGCTCATGCAGCGGCGTCGAGAATCGAAAGCCTCGATTCTACCATTGCGGGGAGACGGGAGATTTGGATTTCGTGGTGAATCGCATTCTCGAGAGATTTCATGGGCCTCTGGCGTTGGTGGGATTCTCTCTCGGGGGGAGCGTCCTGTTGAAATGGCTGGGAGAACATGGAGAGACGGTTTCATCGCGGATATGTGGGGCTGTGGGAATTTCCGTCAGTTTCGCTCCTGCTGCGTGCGCTCGGGTTCTGGATTCCTTGCGAGGCTACTTGTTCAGATGGCATTTACTCACTATGGCAAAGCGAAAAGCCTATCGTCTTTACGAATCGTACCCCCGACTCTTCGAGATAGACAAAGTGAGGGGTGCGCGGACTTTCCATGAATTCGATCGCCTGCTCATCGCGCCCTTGTATGGTTTTCGCGATGAGATAGATTATTATGAAAAAGCCGACTCCTCCCCATATTTGCCCCGTGTGTGCGTGAGAACACTCATCCTCTCATCGGAGGATGACCCCATCGTTCCGTCCCATGTTTTTCCCCGAAAGCAAATAGAGGAATCGAGGTGGCTCAAGGGTATTTTGTTGAAAAAAGGGGGGCACGTGGGTTTTGTGTCGGGGCGGGACGTCCGCTCGCCGATTTACTGGGGTGAGAATCGCGCGCTGGAATTTCTGGAAACCTGCCTGAAATCATGATTTGTGAAGCCCACGAGGGGAGCCAGAGGGGCTTTCGTCGTCGAGTGCGTTAAACTTTTCTGCTGTGCTCTCTCGCACCTAATCGCTTGTGGCGTTCTATCGCGCAGTGGATGAGCCGATCCAGCATTTCCGCGTAGGGGACGCCAGTTGCCTGTATCATTCGGGGGTATCCGCTCAGTCGTGTGAACCCGGGGAGCGTGTTCACTTCGTTGATATAGATTTCACCCGTTTTTTCGCGGTAAAAGAAATCCACGCGGGCGAGTCCCGAACAACCTAAAACCCGGAACGCGCTCCGCGCGTAGGAGCGGGCATTATTGGCGACCGACTTTTCTAAGGGCGCGGGAATCCGCAATTCGGCGTGCCCTTCTTCGTATTTTGCCTCATAGTCGTACCAGCCGGATTTTGTCTTGATTTCCATGAGCGGGCTGGTGATGAGGCCGCTTGTCGATGGCCCCTCAAGCACGGCGCATTCCAGCTCTTGGCCCCGAGCGTGTTCTTCAATCAAGACTTTGTGGTCAAATCTTAGAGCGTCGCGCACGGCGTCATAGAGCTCCTGCGGGCTTTCCACCTGGTGAACGCCAACGCTGCTGCCTGAGGAGGAGGGTTTGACGAATAACGGATAGCCGATTTTGGATGCCGTTTCCTCCTGAATGGAATTTTGGTTCTTCTCCCATGTCTCTGCATACAAGGTAATCGCTGGCAAAACGGGCAGCCCCGCCGCGTGCAGAACCGCCTTGGCCACAGCTTTGTCCATCGATATTGCGGATGACGCGCATCCAGAACCCACGAATGGAACCTCCGCCAACTCGAACAACCCTTGGAGGGTGCCGTCCTCCCCGAAAGCGCCGTGAATGATGGGAAAGAATACGGCGATATTGAGGCTTTCATTGTTCGAGGCGTATCGAAGTGCTTTTCCATTTGGAGTGCCTGAAAAAAGTACCTCCTCACCCGCCTCGGCCGGCGCATTCTGGCTGGGAAGGGAGAACCATGCGCCTGATTTCGTGATGAATATGGGGTGGATGTCATATTTTTGGGGGTCCAACTCCGCCATAATGGCTTTGCCCGAGTTGAGGCTCACCTCGTGCTCCGTGGATCGGCCGCCGAATATCACGCCGACTTTCATTTTGCCTGAGCATGGCCTCATAGTGGGAATATCCTGAGCGTGGACGATGTATGTGACCCTCTTTGATAGGGTAGTCAGCGTATCAGTTGCGAGAGGAATTTGAAGTCCCCCGTGCCGGCCACTTGCAGCAAGTCGAACAGTGCCTGTTCGGTCGTGGTGGGAACGGCACCGGCGCGTTCAAGGGTTAATAATCCTGTACGCCAGTTTAGCTTCGAGCGTGAGCAGAGCGCATCGGCCACCACATGAACGATAAAGCCGTTTTCCAATAAATCGAGTGCCGTTTGATAACAACAGACATGTGTCTCCGCTCCGGTGAGCAGTATTTTTGTTTTTCCAGATGCGCGCAGGCGCGGCAAAAATGTCTTCTCCCCGCAACAGCTGAACGAAATTTTTGCGATCGGTGAGAATCCGGGTATTGTCGTTTTGACTTCATCGACCGTGGGGCCGAGTCCCTTGGGGTATTGCTCGGTGACGAAAACTGGAAAATCAAGCCGAGCCGCCGCTCCGGCCAGTGTCTGAATACGAGCGATGACCTGGGCGCGAACGTTTTCTCTCATGGCGGCCATGAGTCTTTCTTGCGCGTCGACAACGAGCAATAGACATTCTTCTGGCCTCAGCCGAAATGCGTCAACGCTTGGGCTTGGCATACGCTCTCCGCAACAGAAGGTATCCTGCAGGCGAGTATAGCGTTTCTACAGGGGCTTGAGGAATGGGCGTAAAGCCTTGATTCCCATATTTATGTAGGATAGCATCGCTCAGCAAAATCCTTAGCTATCGCCTATGTGCGCAAAAGGAGGAAACCATGCATGGGAAGGCGAAAGTTGTCCTCACCGATTACGTTTGGGAATCTTTGGACGTGGAGAACAGGATTTTAGGAGATATGGCCGAGATTGTCGCCTTGCAGGCGAAGGCGCCAGCGGAATTTTTGTCCGAGGCTGCTGATTGTGACGCCATACTGAACACCTATGCCGGTCCGATCACGAAAGAGGATATGGCGAAAATGCCGAATTGCAAGATTATCGCGAGATACGGCATTGGGGTGGATACGATCGACTTGGACGCCGCTACGGAGGCGGGCATCATCGTCACGAATAATCCTGCTTATTGCATTGAAGAGGTTGCGGAGCACACAATGGCACTCTTGCTCGCATCGGCGAGAAAGGTTGTTTTTTATGACAGGCAGGCGCGCGCGGGCAAATGGGAGGTGCCGCCAGGTAAGCCGATGTTCCGACTGACAGGCGCCACTCTTGGGCTTGTGGGTTTTGGGAATATCGCCCGGATGGTGGCCGCTCGCGCCGCCTCATTCGGAATGAACGTTTTATTTAGCGATCCTTTCGTGGAGGAGGGGCGGTTTGATGCGCCGGGCAAGCGGCTGGAACTGACCGAAACGCTTGCGCAGTCTGACTTTGTCTCCATTCACCCGCCGCTTATACCTCAAACGCGTGGAATGATGAACGATGAGGCTTTCTCACAGATGAAAAACACCGCTTTTCTCATCAATTGCTCTCGCGGACCCATAGTTGACACAGACGCCCTAGTCCGCGCGTTGGATGCAGGCGAGATCGCCGGGTGCTCTCTGGATACAACCGACCCGGAACCTCTGCCCGATCCGCACCCTCTGCGTGGCCGTGAGAACGTGATCATCAACCCGCACGTAGCCTGGTACAGTGAGCAATCAATGGTAGGGCTCCAGCAGGGCGCACCCAATGAGGTCAGGCGCGTTTTGTTGGATGAATGGCCTGTGAACGTGGTAAATAAAGACGTTAGGGGAAGGAGCAGAATTGGCCTGTAGCGACACGGAGCATGGAGGTTTTGAGAAAGTATGCGACAATGGAAGTCGCCTCTTCGCCATTACACAATTCGATATTTCATTGATAAATTGAGCTTTCGATAAACGTTGCTCTTGAGGGGAACGAAGTGCTTCGCCCGTGCGAACTATGGAGGAGGAGTTCGCCCCCGTGTATGTCCTTCATGGGTTCAGAAACAGGAGAAGAGAAACCCTCCTCTGGGTCTTGACATGAGGTGATTTCGCCCGTAATAAAGTCCATTAATTATGATGTTTCCATATGGTCTTGGCGTCCGACGAGATCATGCGTCGCCCATGGTAAAGTCGAATGAATAGGTTTCGTTGTTCGTAATTTTTATGAATCGTGTATCTGTGGAAAGGTGAATTCTCGGATGAGCGTGAGAACAGGAGCCTAACGTCCTCATGGACACTCGTTTGAAATCTCCTCAGGTGAAGTTGCCCGCTGATTATGAGGCAGAGGCGAAACAGAACAAAGGGTTTATCGACCGCAGACGGTTTATGAACTACACCGGATGGCTGGGTATCCTGGGCAGCCTCCAAATCGCGCTGCTGGGGTTTTTGAGATTTATGTTCCCGCGCGTTTTATTCGAACCCCCCACCGAATTCAAGGCGGGTAATCCCGGAGACTACGCTGTGGGCGTGGTGGATACCCGATATGTGAACAGTGAGCGCGTATGGATTATTCGAGAGCAGGAGGGGTTTTACGCGTTGAGTGCAATATGTACGCATTTGGGGTGTACTCCGAAATATCTGGGTTCTGAGGATAAGTTCAAGTGTCCGTGCCACGGAAGCGGATTTCGCAGGAGCGGCGTGAATTTTGAGGGTCCCGCTCCGAGGCCGCTAGAGAGGCTGAAAATCGGTCTGGCCGAGGACGGGCAGCTACTCATTGATAAGGGCAAAATTTTTCGCCATGAAAAAGGGGAATGGGAGAATCCGAGCTCTTTTCTCTTTATCTAAAGATTATCTGTTCGTTTGATGGCGAGCGGGTGGAGGTACTAGATGTCCAGTTTGAAAGAACGCTTCAACCTAGAGCAGGTGAAAAGAAACGTTCTCGACTCCCAGGTGTGGAGATCGATGTTCCGGCATGGGTATGAAGATACTCCGAGGAACCGTGTTCTCATGGTCGTGGATAATCTATGGCTGCACCTCCATCCCACGAAAATTAGGCGTCACGCCATTCGAATTCGTTTCACGTGGTGCATGGGTGGTGTGACGTTCTTGCTGTTCTTGTACCTTGTCGTCACCGGCGTTGTATTGATGTTTTACTATCGGCCAGTGGGCGAATACGCCTATGCCGACATTAAATTCCTAGAGTTTGACGCCCCCTTCGGCATGTTTATGCGCAACATGCATAGATGGGCGGCACACGCCATGGTCATCGCCGTGTGGCTGCACATGCTGCGCGTATTTATGACGGGTTCCTACAAGCCGCCTCGTGAGTTCAACTGGGTGATCGGGGTGTTGTTGCTGACGCTCACCCTCTTGCTCAGCTTCACAGGCTATTTGCTTCCTTGGGATCAGTTGGCCATCTGGGCAGTTACGGTCGGAACCAACATGGCGCGTGCCACCCCCCTATTGGGGCATGAGGGCCCGTTTGCGGATATTGTGGGTGTTACACCCCGTTTTGACGCGCGCTCGGTTCTTCTCGGAGGAACCATCGTTGGCCCGCCCACGCTTCTGCGTTTCTACGTGCTACATTGCATTGTGGTTCCTTTAATAGCGTCGATTTTGATGATGGTGCATTTTTGGAGAATCCGCAAGGACGGGGGCATCTCCGGGCCTTTGTAAATTTCCGCACATTGAGGAAAGGTGAGGACATTGGCCAAGGAAGACAAGGTGGTCGGATCTGCCGACGACATGGCAAAAACGAGCTGGGAGCGGGTGAACGACAAGGTTCACGTGTGGCCCTATCTAACGCGTCTGGAGTTTATGTGCGCAATCATCATCACGTTGTTTTTGGTGGTTTGGTCCATCGTTATCGACGCGCCGCTGGAGGAGCCGGCGAATCCTTCCGTCACGCCCAACCCGTCGAAAGCCCCATGGTATTTTTTGGGACTACAGGAGATGCTCGTGTATTTCGACCCTTGGATGGCGGGCGTCGTCCTCCCCACGCTCATCATCGTGGGCTTGATGGCCATTCCCTATATTGACGTGAACCCCAAGGGGAACGGCTATTACACCTTTCATGAGCGCAGATTCGCCATCATCACCTTCTTGTTCGGTTTTTTGGTCTTGTGGGTGTGGATGGTGGTGCAGGGGACTTTTCTGCGGGGTCCCGGCTGGAACTTCTTTATGCCCTGGGAGTATTGGGACCCCCATAAAGTCGTGGCGCTGACGAACGTAGATTTACCCTATATGATAGGCTTCAGAAGCTACTGGGGCCAAGCAGCGGCGGGCACTGCGATGGTCGTCCTTTGGTACGCCACCATTCCGGCATACTATATTTGGCGGCGAGATAGGATGGCGAATGTAGGTCTCGTCCGATATGGACTGAAAGCGTTTTTGTATATGACGATGATGGGACTGGTCGCGAAAATGACGCTGCGCATCGGACTTAATGTGAAATACGTTCTTGTGACTCCATGGTTTAATATCTAGGGTTCACGGGGCTTCGGACGGAGAATATGGTTCAGGTTCAAGATAGGCAGAGAAAGCACCTGTGGTGGGATGCTTGCGGCGTAAAATTGGGTGCCGTCGCCCTGCTGATCGCGTCTGGAGTGATATGCCTCTTGGCCTAATGAGTTTGAAAACGTATCACCCCCTTTTGGGGAGGTTAACCCGAGGGCCAGGCCATGCCGTGGTTATGCAGGAGCTCTCGAAGTTTCGAGACGTTAATCAATTCCATTGGAGCACCCTCTGAGTATTTTTGCACCTCTTCCGTAAAATACCCTGTCGATATGAGGATTCCCTTCAGTGCCCTTTCGGCGCGCACGGTGTCGGATAGGCCGATTACCCGTATCGAGTTCACGAAATCTCCCTCGGCCACCAATATACCATGGACAATGTAGTCGCCGCCGATAAGGGGGGCGGGGTTATGTGCAAGGATGTCGATTTCCTCGCCATTGACCCAGTGAACCTCAACGATGCGCATGTTGATATTTTCGAGCAAGTCGACGAGCATGTGCTCGAATGCATCTGGCGATAGCCGGCGTAGGGAATCGATTTCAGAGTCGTTTCGGATTTCTTCCGCATCCGCTTCAAGCGCGATGTTCGATGTTGTTCTCTTGACGAATAGTATGGTGATGAACCCCAGGACGAGCGCGAAGAAGATGAGTTCTAGCATGTGGATACCCAAAGATTTGCAAAGATAGAACGCATCGCCGCGCTTCGGTGATTCGTCAAGGGTTCGAGGCTCCAGAATGGACGCGTCCGAAGAGACATGCGCTCGGGCGCACTAGAGAGCAGCTATCGAATCATCTCGTCATATACGTCGTCTTTTTTCCCTTTTTCGATGAGTTTGTCGTGTCTGAGACCTTGCGATATCGCCAACCAGACGAAATACCCCACTAAGGGGATCATGAACGCGATAGGTATGTTGTCAGGTTTCGTTAGAATGGCCAAAAAATTTTCCATCTCAGATCCTCTACGTATGCCTGGGCGGTTAGTGATAGAAGCAATACCCTTATTCTGGCGGAAATGGAAGCGGGGGGCAAGAGAATTAGAAGTTTCGCTCTGGGATGGGAGCCAGCCGCTCGGCAATGCGTCTTGACAACTGCGGCGCGGAATGGATATATCTTTGATGTGCGAGAGATATATTGTCGGGTTCTAGTGTGCGCCCGGCGAGTTGCCCTTTGGCAAGGGAATCCGGCAAGAGAAAGAGGCTATAGAAATGCCCCACTTTATCTTTGACGCCTGTATTGGATGTTCTGTGTGCGAGCCCGTTTGTCCGACCAAGGCTATCACAGGCGAGCCTCGGGAGATATACAAAATTGACCCCACGCTTTGTATTGATTGCGGCGTGTGCGGCAAGTATTGTCCTGCGTTTGCGATTCAAGATGATACAGGAGATGTGATCCGCAACATCAAGCATAAGGAGATGCCGAAGGCGTATGTCCTGGAGGAGAACTGCACGGGTTGCGTCTGGTGCGTGGACGTTTGTCCCTTTGATTGTATTCGCATGTCTCCCTCATCGGTGGAGCGAGATCATAGCGCTGTGGCCGTGGTGGATCAGTCTACGTGCGTCGGCTGTCGTCTGTGTGAGGAAATTTGTAACAAGGGGGCGATTATCGTGCCCAAGCATGAGGATGAGGCTGAATACATGACGCCGTTTATGCACGAATTTGTGACATCGCCCCTTCGCGCGTATTAGGATAGGATTCCCATCGGCTCCTCCCCCAATTCGGGGGAGTTTTCTTTTGGGTTCACTCCTTGACGCCGTATTGAGGCTTGGGTAGCGTTTTACGTGAGAGAAGCTCTGTCGTCTCTTGCAGAGAGTTTGATGATGTTGGGGGTTTGTTCATCCATCTCCACTGAGCAAGTCGAAAGGGGAGGAAATTCATTGCCTCCATTTTTGACGGCACGCCCACCCGCTCGAATTATGGACATCATCGATCTGGTCGAGGAATACGCGCCTGACTGCTCGCAATTACTCACCAAAGCTTATATCTTTACGGCGAAGGTCCATAGAGGCCAATCTCGCATTTCCGGAGAACCCTACATCTCCCATCCGTTGGAAGTGGCCCGCATTTTGGCGGAGTTGCGCCAGGATCCGGAAACGGTATGCGCCGGATTGCTGCACGATACCTTAGAGGACACCTCGACGACGGGTAAAGAGATTGAAGCGCATTTCGGAGAGCAAGTAATGGAGCTCGTGGATGGCGTCACGAAGCTGGCGAAAATCGACATCTCCAATACCCAAGTTCGGCAGGCGGAAAATTATCGAAAGATGCTGATCGCCATGGCGAAAGATATTCGGGTCATTATCATTAAGCTTGCGGACAGGCTCCATAATGCGCTTACGCTTCACCATCTTCCCCAAAAAAGAAGGGAACGCATTGCGAGAGAGACAGCGGAAATATATGCGCCGCTCGCCAATCGCATCGGGATTGGCTGGCTTAAAGGGGTTTTGGAGGAGGTGGCGTTCAAACATTTGCACCCCAAGGAATTCCTTGAAATTGACGAGATGCTACGCGATGGACTGGAAGACCGAGAAGCCTACATGGAGCGCGTTATTGCAAAAGTGAACGAAAGTATCGAGGAGGGAGGCGTCATCGGCAAGGCGTCTGCGAGGTTCAAGCTTCATTACAGTATTTATGAGAAAATGCAGACGCAAAATCTCGATTTCCACCAGGTATATGATATTTGTGGCGTGAGAATCATCGTGAATGACGTGAAGGACTGCTATGCGGTGTTGGGGGTTTTGCACTCCAAGTGGACTCCCATCCCCGGACGCTTCAAGGATTATATCGCTTTGCCCAAGGCGAATTTGTACCAATCTCTCCACACCACGGTTGCGGGGCCAGAGGGACAAAGGGTGGAGTTCCAGATCCGGACGAAAGAGATGCACCGGGTAGCGGAAGAGGGCATTGCCGCGCATTGGAAGTATAAGGAAGGCGATGACGTCAACGACGACATGGTGGATAAGTTCGAGTGGATCAGGAGGATCGTCGAAAGCTTGAACGAGGAGTCCGACCCCCGGAATTTGGTCAACTCCGTAAAAGTGAATTTATTCCAGGACGAGGTGTTTGTTTTTACGCCCAGGGGTGAGGTGAAAAGTTTGCCGCGCGGGGCGACACCAGTCGATTTTGCTTTCTCTATCCATACAGAGGTGGGCAGGCACTGCGTGGGCGCGAAGATCAACGGAAAAGTCGCGCCACTACGCGCCCTCCTTGAGAATGGAGACATCGTTGAGATCATCACGAATCCGCACCGAAAACCCAGCGCCGACTGGATGAAATTCGTTGTCACCGCCAGGGCGAAGCAAAAAATTAGAAATTGGATCAAACAAGAGCAGAAAGAGCGCTCTCTCACTCTCGGCCGAGAGTTGCTGGAACATGAACTGGAGAGGTGTGTGGAGAGTTCCTCCACCTATATGGAGCCGAAGAAATTGAAGGAAGCGGCGCGATTCTTTGAGGCGCAAAGCGATGAGGACTTGTTGGTGTCAGTTGGTTTTGGGCGCGTATCCGCGCGTCAGGTCGCCCATAAGTTGTTGCCGGAAAAAATGGTGCACGAACGAGAGAGAAAGGAGAAATCTCGCCTCAGACGCCTGGTGAATCGTGTGAGTCGTCATAAAAACAAAATGGGCATCCACGTCAAAGGCCAGCAGGATGATGTGTTGATTCGCTATGCGAAGTGCTGCGCTCCGATTCCGGGAGATGAAATCGTTGGTTTTATCACCCGAGAACACGGGGTGACCGTGCACAACGAGAATTGCCTGAACATAAAGACGTTGATGGATGAGCAAGAGCGCTTGGTAGAAGTTTCTTGGGGCGAGATTGATAAAGATCAGAGGCACACGGTAACGCTCGTGGTGAAGGCGCATGACAGACCGGGTGTCTTGGCCGGTCTTAGCACCGCCGTCGCCGCTTGCGGAGCGAACATCTCGCGCGTCACGGCCGATGTTTCTGACGAGAAGGCGGGAATTCGCCTGGATGTGCAGGTACGTGATCTCTCCCATCTAAAGGACGTCATCAAAAAAATTCGAGATGAGAAATTAATTATCTCTGTGAACCGAATCGCTCCTGAGGCGGCTTCTCGCGAAGGACAGGTTCCGAAAATTCCCTCTGGTTAGACGCATCGCCGTCGAACTGATGAATGATGTAACGTATTGCGCCAGAACCCCTCAGACAGCGAAAAAAGAGCAAGAAATCGAGAATGCATTTTCATAAACCAACGATGTATAATATAGGCGTGATTTGCTGAATCACTCATGGGAAATGACCATTCACGAGGCTATTCAGACCCAAAAGGCACTTCAAGGGCGCGTGGTCCTGAACTCGCTCCTCACCTCGCCAGCAACCATTGCGGGGGCGGACGTTTCATGTGAATGGCGCGGTGGCTCAGGCGTTGGCGGCATGGTCGTTTTCTCTTATCCAGACATGCGGGTTGTCGACGAATCATTTTGTGGTGGGGAATTGCAGTTCCCTTACGTGCCTGGGCTGCTCTCTTTTCGGGAAGGGTTTTTGCTTGAAAAAGCTTTTGGGGGACTGCGCAAAAAGCCGGACCTCATTATTTTCGACGGCCAAGGCGTGGCGCATCCCAGAGGACTCGGCATCGCTTCACACTTGGGGCTGCGTTTGGGTTTGCCTTGTATAGGATGTGCGAAAAGCCGTTTGTTTGGCGATTCCTTCAAGACGCTGGGTGGGGAGAAAGGAGACTGGCAATACCTGTATGCACCAGACGGACGGGAGATAGGGGCCGTTCTTAGAACTAGAAGGGGCGTGAAGCCCGTCTATTTATCCCCGGGCCACCTTGTCAATATTGAAGATGCGGTTCATTGGGTGCTGAAAACCACCTCCCGGTATCGCCTTCCCGATGTGATACGCACAGCCCACAAGCGCGTCAATGAAGAGAGGGTAAGACAAAAAAGACAAAAGTAGAGCAAAAAACGGGGATAGAGACGCCGGTTATCCTGAGGAGGCACCCACTCTGGTTTCTTTCGGTTGAGCGGGCAGCGCGAAGTTATTTTCCATCATCAGGTAATCACGAATCGCGCGGATTTGCCGGTAAGCGTCTCCTCCGAGCGTCTCTTCGTCAATGGGTTCGCCGTGGCTCTCTATCACCCCTTTGTCGATTGTTTTTCCGAGATCGGAGGGTGAAGCGATAGTCACCTTTCTCTCGTCAATGCCCATCACCTTGACGAGATGGGTGTTGCCTCCAATTCTCAAGGTGGCGAATTGCTCCTCTGCCAATTCAGCTTCTTTCTTGGTCTCGAGGTTGTAGGTGAATTGACCGTTCTCCTGCTCCCCCCGCTCCCCTTTGACGACCTCGGCCTGAATTCCTGCGCCTTCAAAGAAGTTCGGCATCTTGGTTCCCGGCTGGAGTTTGCCCGGGCTCACCAGCCAATCCACTATCCAGTCGGAGCGCAGGCGGTTTTTGGCGAACGACAGGTTCGGTGCCGTAGGGGGTTCCTGTCCTTCTGGAGGTGGCCATTCCCCATGACATGACAGGCACTCCGCCTTTGTGAACAATTCTTTTCCGGCCTTGAAGATTTTCGCGCTTATTTTTTCCCTGTCAAAATGGGTATAGGGTCGAAGTTTTGAGTCAAGCGCGGCGAAGTAATCCACAAGCGCGGCGGCATCTTCCGCCGGCATTTGGAAACTCGGCATCCGAACCTTCAACCAGGGTCTAAGAGGCACGACGTTTCGCAGGAAGCCGAAGAACCAGTCGGGCTGCACCTTCTTGCCCTCGCCGTTCAACAAGGGCGGGCCATTCGTTTTCTCCTGATAACGCCGAAGTAGGTTGCCCCCCCAGTTTTCAATCACGTGACAACCGGTGCAGTTATATTTCTCGATCATCCGACGGCCTTTTTCGACGCGCTTGGCGCGGGCATCCAGTTTGGCGTGGACGCTGTGCGGCACCCCATGAGGAGTCATAGAGCGGAGCAGGGTGCGTATAGCGGAGACTTCCGCGTCTGTGAACTCAAAGTTCGGCATGAGGAGGGTTTGGCGCTCCGTTTGATAAATTTGGGGATTTTTCAGCTTACCGAACGTCCACGCCTCCCAAGTATGGGGCATATCCACCACATTTCCGAACGAAATTTCAAACGGCTTTTTGGCGGCGAAACGAGTCAGGTTGGGCCCGATTTTAGAGAGATTCTCCGTGCCGGGGATGACGTGGCAGCCGAAACAGCCGCGGGTCGCCACGAGTTTCTTCCCTCGTTCGTACGAAGCGGAGTCTCCCAGTTTTTGGGGTTGCGATCGCATTGAGAGGGGTGTGAGGCTAATGAGATAAGACGTGAGCGCGTCCGCTTCCGCATTCGAGAGACGAAGGCTGGGCATTTTGGTATCATGCCAATACGATTTAGGGTTTTTTAGCCACCGGCGCAGCCAATCGGGTTGAACCTTCGCGCCAATTTTTTGTAAGGCCGGGGCGAAATCCCGATTGCGATAAACGATCGGCCTTCCATTCACACCTTTCAAGGGGGGGGCCGGGTTCAGGTCTTTTTCATTGCGAATGTGGCATCCCAGACACCCAACGGACGAAAAGATGGATTTTCCCTTCTTGATCTGAGCGGGGTCGTCCAAATTCGCAACCTCCGTCGACTCCACTTTTCGCTTGCCTTGTCGCCAGACGTATGTGGCGATGTCAAACGCCTCTTGTTCGGTCAGGCTGAAGTAGGGCATGCGGGTTCGCGGGTTATAGTCTTTTGGTTTGTTGATCCATGATACGAGCCAGGCAGGCGTTACTTTTTCCTGAATTCTAGACAGGTCCGGCCCTACTTTGCGCAACCCTTCCGTCCCTGGAAGGGTGTGGCAGCCGTTGCATCCCATCTCCCGAACGATAGATATTCCACGCGAAATCTTGGGTGCTTCAGGAATGTTGAACACCTCGGTGTGGCAGCTTCTGCATTTGGTTTGGATTTCGCGGCCGTGAAGAAGGGGGTCTTCCCAAAATTCCACGTGGCCATGGGCTTTATCGACGCTGGTGACGGCTGTTCCCTGCCCACCGTGGCAAAGCGTGCAACCGACCTTGTTGAACTCGTGCTTCGAGAGGTAAAGACGCCTTTTCGGATGGGTGCGGAATGGTTGGGGTGCCTTTTCAAAACCCGCCCTATTGATTCCCAGATGACACGTTTGGCATCGCTCTACCTTCATGACCGGCTCGTTGAAATTGTTTCGCTCATATTCGCGCAGGACGATCTGGTTGATGTCATACGTGCGGCTTACGATGCTCTTGAGACGCCTCTCCTGAAAGGATATTGTGCTCGCTACATTTCGTCTCATCGCTTCAAGCGTTTTCAGTTCTTTTCGTTTGGACGAGATCTTCGCTTTTATCGCGTCTCTCGTGGCTTCCGCCCTTTCAGCGATGGGTTTGATCTGGTCGAGTTGGGCTTTGGCTTCATCAACTTCCCTTTGTTCGGCTTCTTTGTCGTGCCCTTGTCGAATGGCCTCCTGGAGATAGAAATAGGACTGATCAAAAAGGGCTTTTCTAAAGCCGAGTTCCTGAACTTTCTCGAAGGCGTCGAGTTCGCTTTTGGCGAGTTCCTCGTTGAGAGTCGCGAGTTCTTGATCCTCGGCGAGTTTTTGTTTTTGGGCGGCAATTTTCTGGTCGAGCTCGGAAATCTTGGCCCCGGTTGATTCCCTGAGCCTAGTGAGGTCCGCCTCTACGAGAGTTTTCTCATAGGAGTTGAACCGCTTTTGATATTGCTTCCATGGCCTGCGCGTGAACGCCTCGTCCCATACCGTCCAGAACGTGATAGCGACCATAATGAGACCCAGAATGAAAAACGGAATAGGGCTGGTTTTCTCTTCCGGGGGTTTGAAGTCTCGACCTTGCATCGCGAAGAAACGCTCCTGACATCCTGAGCGGAAGTTGTTCTTCTGTCTCTCAAAATCAGGCTGATTATAGGTAGGGGGGGAGCGGGCGTCAACCGCAAGGCGAATGGTTTTCACTTCGCTCGACGCCACGCGGAGATGGGGCATTTGACGAAGGCGCGTAGCGTGCCATCGCCGAGATTATGCGTTTTGGCTGCGGATGATGTTGGCGAGTTGTCCGATGATGGATATGGAGATGCTAGGATGTTCATGGATCAACTGCAAAAGGGGGTCTTTCTCGATGCCTAACAACGAAGTGTCCTGGCTTGCGCGCGCGCCTGCGCTTCTACCCTCGTCGCCAAACAGCGCGATTTCACCGAACGAGGCGTTGGGGCCAAGCGTGGTCAATATCCTTGTCGCCCTGTTCGCCTGGTTGAGCGTGATTTCGATTTCCCCATCGACGATGACGTAGAGGTAATCACAGGGATCGCCTTGCTCGAAAAGCGCCTTCCCCGCTTGTATCTGGATTTCCCTGGAAATGTTGCTCAATATCTTGAGTTCGTCCGCGCTCATCGTCTCGAACATGTTGACGCCTTTCAAGAAGAGGGCTTTCTCGATGGTCGAGAGCATGGTTTTCTCCTGTATGGGTGTGTTTGCGCCGGATTTTTCGTGACGGCCGAGCGCGCGGCACGCCTGAACGCGCACCAATTCCTCCGAGTCGTTCTCCGCGACTCTCAAAAATTCATCCACGCCATCCCCATCTTTCCTGATCATTCTCAAGGCGGCAACCGCGGCCTCTCGGATGAACGGATCCTCGTCCGTCGTTCGCCCTTTGAGTGGGGTGGACCAAGTGGCGGTGGATTCACGCCCCAGGTGCTCAAGATATTTTCCCGCCGCGTCAATGGCGATGGCCTGCAACCACACGTTCTTGGAATTCATGTATGTCCTTAGCACTTCGTCAATGGATTTATCGGGGATTTCCCAGAGTTTTTTCCCCTCAGAGATTCTCTCGGCGGTCGATCTGCCCAAAAGCAGAGGTTCGAGGGCCAGAATAAGAAGTCGCGTGTTTCCGATGGAGGAGAAGTTCGAGAGCGTCTCTATGGCAATCGCCCTTGAGGAGGAGCCCCCCTGGGTCAGGGACGCCGCCACGGTGTCCACCGTTTTTTCATCCCCAATCACCCCCAACAACTCGAGCAGGACGATTTGTCTTTCCGCCACGACGTCGTCCAGCGCTTTTCTCAGCATGATGAAAGGAGATGCGTTTTTTTGTCGTTCGATGACGTGGAGATGGTTAATGACGTCGTATACTTCCTTGAGGTGTTCTACGGCGAATGCGGACAGGGATTCGACGATTCCCTCCGCGCTCATCTCGCGGGAGCCGTTTTTCGCGCCCCTGAGCAACAGCGGGGCCAGAAAGGAAAGCGCGCCAGAGCCTTCAAGAGAGAGAGTCCCTCTTCGCTTCATCTCTTTCAGCGCGTTGATGGCTTGCCTTCTTACCAGAGAGTCGATGTCGGACAGAGCGCGCAAGGCGCGCTCAAAGTTCTCCGGCGTCCCCCTGTCGCCCAATTGTCGAACGCCTCTACGCCGAATCGCCGCGCTTTTGTCGGATATGGCGGTTCGGATGATTTCTTCCATCTTCTCCTCGTCAACTCCCTGATTGATGGCCAATGATTCTATCGCTTCCAGTGCGGTCTCGCGGACTGCTTCCTCCTCCTTATAGAGATAGGGAACAAGTTGTCTGATGAATCGCGGATTTTGGAGTTCTCCGATGCATCGCAAGGCGCAAACCCTGGACACCGTGTTTTCCTCGTTGAGCATTTGATGCAGCGTTTGCAAACCATTGGCGAGCCAGAACAGATCGTCAGAGCGCACGAGCAGCTGCACCGCGCGCGCCTTGACTTGCGGGGATTCGCTCTCCAAATTCTCATGCACTAGATCCGCAGTCTCTTCGGTCAGCCCGATTGCTTCGGCCGCATCCATGGCGGCGCATTGAACGTCCGGGTATTCCGACCTCATATACGTCTCAAGCAAAGCCCGCATTTCTTCGCTTTCCTTGGCCTGTGGAGTTTGGGCGAGAATTTTTAACAATTCACCGGCCGCGTATCCTTCTCTCCTAGGAATTTCCTCCAGAATCATGTGGAAGGTTTCTTTTCTGCCGGCACCGGCCATCATCTGAGCGGTGAACACGCAAAGATCGTCGTCCCCATTGCGTATGTTTTTTCTCAATATCGCCATGCTCTCGTCGTCAATAGGACCGAACCCTTCCTGAGCGTAGCGAAACAGCCCCAAGTTGCGCTCCTCCAACATTTTGCGCAGCGCGGCGCCGTATTCACGGCGAACGATGAAGCCGGTGGCTAGGTAGGCGAACGCGATGAAAAGGGAGATGAGCGCTACCCAACCCAAGCTGAGGGGGAAAATGGAGAGGCCGGTTGGCTTGATGATGAGCAGGACGACGCCACTGACGATACTGGCCATGGCAACCACTTGTCCCGCGACGAACGCGCCCACCCGCGCGCGGATGGAAGGGGAAACGGCGTTATACAGCAGGGCGTTGATGGCGTTTCGAATGGATTCCTGAAGGTTCTTGTTGTTGAATCGCAAAAAAACGGCCGAATAGAATCCGGGGGAGATCGCCATGCCGAGAAGTCCGACGATGGTAGTCATCGGATAGATGAGATTCGCGGTGCCAAGGCCCAGACGTCTGATGACGCGGGGGGTGATGAACGTCTGAATCAAGAGAGATAGGGAACTTCCGATGGCGGTAAAATACCCAAGAAAGGAGGCGAGTTGCGCGCGGTCGGAAAAGACTTCGCGAAAGATGAGGCTGTATTGAAAGTCCTGAAAACTTCTGAGAATGACCACGATGAAACTGAACAGTGCGAATGCACAAACGTATCTGTTCGTTTTAATGAGCGTGAGATTGCTTTCCCTAGACGCCGCCCTCGTCGTCTTGCGTTTTTTAGGGACTGCGCTCTCAATGAGACGATCCCGAAGGCGCCATTCGACGTATTGCACCACGCCGATACTGATGACGATGGTCGCAATCCAAACGTAAAGCAGGTTCGTGACGCTTCCCATAATGGGAATGAGCAGTGGGATGGACAAACCGCCTAGAATGCCCCCGTAGCGTCCTCCCGTCAGGATAATCGGAACCAGTCGCTTCGATTGCAAGACATCGAGATACTGCCCATATAAGGCGCGAAAATTGTTCGGAAGCATGTTTGTGAATATGACGAACAGGGTGTGGAGAAGCGGGAATGCGATGGGCATCGCATAGGCGCGTATGTCGGCGAAGATGAGTAGTTTGATGCCGAATATAAGGACGATAAAGAACGCCAAAACAGATTTAAACATGGATGGAATGGATAATTTTTGGGTGAGAGAGGAGTAGAAGGCACTGATGAAAATGATTATAAGGGCGTTGAATATGTACATGTAGGGGAGGAAACCCGGGCCGACTTCAGATAGGAACAATGCTTCGGATACAGTGAGGCCGATGGAGAATTGCACCCCGATCAGGAAATAAAACGAAAAGAACACGCCGAAGACGAGCAATTCTTCGGGGTGGATGTTAAACGCTTTTCTTAGGAACTTCGCCATTTCGAATCACTTGTAGGCGAGGGATGAGGATGCGCGCGAGTCCACCCCCAAAGGTTCTAGGGATAGGTCGATAATCAAAAGATTGATTCTAACTTGATAATCAAAAGACTGATTCTAACTTAGAACTTTTGGGATTTCCAAGAATAAAACGACAAGGCGTCCTCCATCCATTGCGTACAGTTTTTACGGAATCGTCGCCAACGGCTGTTCGCGCATTGGGCGCGAACGGGATCGGCGTTGCCTTCGACGATCAGACCGTTAAGAGGCGAGAGGTCAAATTCCGCTCGAATGGGTATTCTGCCGCGTTCTTCAGGGAGAGTGAGAGACAAAAAACGCGTAAACGCATAAAAGGCGCCACGAATTTTTTCGCACAATCGCTCCGCTCCTCCCGCGTATGCGACCAGGGCGGGAACCAGGGGCGTGTAGCGGTTTAACTCCATTCCTCCCTCCGTGCGATTTGTGATGCTGTCAACGCCGACGATGCCGATGGAATCGTCTGAGAACTCAATCGGAAACAGTCTGGCGTATAGCGTTTCTGCGATTGGCCCTTCTCGGCTGAGGCGTAGATGCACCCGGACACTGAACAGGCCAAAATCAATCCAGTCGCATATCAAGGGTAAGTAACGAGCGTCGAATACCTGCTCGTAATTCTCGATTGCGTTCGCCAGGAGCCGAATCGCGTCTTTTGGGGATCGGGACGATGCGCGCAGCTCAGATTCGAGTCGGGGCGCGGAGTCTCGGAGTATTTTTCGCAATGCGCCCGGCAATGTGTTGTTTCGCCCTATGGGTGTTGTCCTTTTGGTTCTGACGTAGGCTTTGGCGGTTGACGGACTGGCGCGGAAGCGATGGATAAGCCAGTCTATCGCTTCAAGATGGCTGTGATTCTCGACATCGAGGGACAAGGGCAGGGGCGTCGTGTTGTCCGTGGCGATCCCGAGTTTACTCAAGTCCGGAAGCCCGAATCCATCAGGATAGACGTCCAGACGAAAGCAACCCCGCCCGCCGCCGCCTTCCTGGGGTTTGACGAAGAAAGTCGTCGTGTTCCATCTTTTCGCCAAGGCGTCTGCGGCGTCCAGAATAGCGGCGGCGGTCTCCTCTGCTCCGCCTCCGTTTAATTCCACCACTTCATACTTGGCCATCAGTTGACGTGGGTGCCCATCCGCGTTTAGGATCTGTCTCCCCGCCCTGTTTCCGTTCAAAAGTTCGTAAGTGGTTTTTTTGTTGGACAATGGTCCGCCGGGGGCAGTAAGCGGTCCGGGCACGACGGCGATTCCCCGGCTTTCTAAAATCTTGGCCAGGGTTTCGTCGTATAAACTTCTTTGCGCGGCCTGGCTGATGACGAGTAGTTCTTTGGGCGCCTTGGCGGCGCGCGCCAGAAGCTCCTCTCTTCGATTCAGAACTTTGACGGGGATGGACAATCCGAGGTGATTCAGATGCGCGCTCATCACCCTTGCCGTTTCCATGGTAAGGGGTAGTCGACTCGGAGAGCCGTCCAGTAAAAGAATTTCTCTTGGACGCCGAAGAGGTGATGCGTCTGCTTGAATGCGCAAATTTGCGAATCGAGACTCCCGTGCCGCCCAATGGTTAAGACTCTCAAGCAGATCTTCATTTAAATCGCCCACGTTTGAATCGAACTCCTCGCTCACTCGATATAAGTCCCAAACACCGCCGCTCGCATCAGGTGTGAGGTCGTAGAAAGAAGGTTCCCGTGCGATGGATGAGCGATCGGAATCTGTTGATGTTCGATTTTTCCACACGGTTTCGCTCTTGGTTGCTAGAACACGGATTTGCGTTGATGGAGGAGGTGTTTGACCACCCAATCCCCAATGGCGCCGCCTACTGCCTTATCGGTAGCGAGAGAGGAGCAGCTTGGTGCGATACAGCTCAAGGCGTGTATCCCCGTCATGCGATACGCCTCTTCGCGCGCGCGCTTTTCGTTGGCGAGTCGCCCGGAAATGAGTATGTTTGCCTCCCCTACCCTCAGATGGCTTCGAAGCCAATGAACGATGAGTGTTGATTCCAGTGTATCGCATGCGCAGATGATCAAACCTCTGCGTGAGAGCCAATTTTTGACCCAAGGGTCGCTCGCCACGTGAAAGCTGGCGTCAGAGCAGGGAGAATCCGCCAATTCCGCGATGACGATCTCTCCTTTAACGCAGGCGTGGCGCAGGAGATTCTGCGCGCATCGCCTGACCTGGTTTTGGGATATCTCATGGGTAGAAGGCAGCCCCGCATCGACGAAATCCCACCCAAGTCTCGTGGCATCGAAAAAACCGAGAGGTCTTCCATAGTTCACCTGCATTAGATCTTTCATGCGTCCCGTTCCGGTGAGCTTCACATAAGAGGCGCGAACGCCTGAGGAATGGAGGGAAGAGGCGAGAGAAGCCGCGCAGGTTGTTTTGCCCACGTCCATCTCGGAGCCGGCGACCAAAACGATGGGCGCGCGCGGAATTCCTTCCTCATCGACGAGACACCGGGTGTCGGGGATGATGGGTAGATGAGGAAGCTGAGCGGGTTTTCCACCCAATGAAACGCTCCCTTTCACCTCTATTTTCACGCAGGGCGTTTGAGGGTTCTCGCATAACCCGCAAACGCCGCCCACGTTTAGCAAGTTCAGCACGGCGCCAGGCGGAGAGGGAGCGTCTGGCTTGCGGCCTGAAATGCTGCGATTCGCATACCGCCCGCCAATTGTGATGGCGACGCTCATTTTTTCGCGCAACTTCACCTCGCTCGTTCTCCACGCGCCATGCGTGCCTTGGAGGGCTTCTAGGGTCTCCAGGCGCCCGATGGGTGTATTTTCGGGAACGTCGATGACTTCGCCCAATGCGATTCCACCGGAGGGAACAGGTTGCGGGTTGGGCGGGAAATTCGCCTGGAACGCATACGGGCTTTGCGGGGACAGGAACAACCCTCGGGCCGTGGATGCGAAAAGATCTACTTTCAACTCTTCACCGTGTACTAAGAAGGAGAAAGGGCAAGGCGGCGAATAAGGATATTTATCATTTTTCGGGCTCTGGTGGATATTTGTTTTTCTCCTTCTTCATAGATCGAGGAGACGCCTTCCATCTTGCAAAACGCTCCTCTTGGTTCCACTATGGTGCCTCTTGCCGGAGGAGAGCAAGTGATGAGCACCTCATCGTTTTCCTGCACTTCACTCAAGCGATAACCCCGCCTGACAAACGCTAGGTTTTTTTTTCTAAGGGCGTATATTCCAGGTGTCAATGAACGGCCCACCCGCACTCGTGAGGGGCTCGTGTTCCGAACGTAGAGCTGAAAACCGGACAGTTCCGGTTCCTTGAGGTCGGCAAGCAAACCTTGATGCGCGTCGATAGGGGTGCCTGGTCTGAGAAATTCAGCCAGATGCCAATAGGAGGTGGTGGGGGCACTGCCCTGAATGTCCTCGAGCTCGGTCATCAGTTGCGTAGTTCCGAGCACGCGCGGGTTCAGTTCAAGGACGTAGGGTTTCTCACGATGGAGGATGAAATCGACGCCATATATTCCCCGGTAACCCGCGTCAGATATCCAGCGTCCAATTCTCAAGGTGGCATCCTCGATTTTCCCTTGGCTCTCGGGGGAAAACAGTCGATACGCCGCGTAGTCGCTTCCCGCATAGTCAAAGCGGTGCATGGAGCAGCCGGGAATTCCGGTGAACATAACGGAAGGGTGGGACATCCAGGGTTTACCGTCGTAGATTAATCCTGTCGCGCCGATGGCCGGTCCATCAAGAAATTTGTTCACGATAACCAGCGCGTCGGATCCTAGTTTTTCGATGAGCGCATCCCGTCTCCGTGAGAGTTCTTGAGAGGAACTGACGAGGTGCGTCTGGTTGCCTGACGAGCCGATTCTCTCGGAGATCACTACGGCGGGCCCAAAGGCTTGCATCTGTTTGGTCCCGAGCTCGCCCAATGCCACCACGTCGCCGGGGGGAACGTCGAGACCTGTTTCGATAGCTTGATGCCGAAGGGCTACCTTGTCATCAAAGCGGGTTTTGATTTCCAGAGGATTCGCCAGAATGCGGAGTCTCTCTCCGGCTTGCTCGGCGAGTTTGCCGAGAAATTCCGTGGAACGATAAGGGATGACATATTGAGGCCCCTGCCCTTGGGAGAGAAATTCACGAATTTGCGCCCCTAAGGCGCCTTCGTATGCTTCCGCAAGTGATGTGTGCGTCCACACGATTCGCCTTTTCTCCTCTCCCCGCTCCACGGCGAAATACCGGAGGCGTTTGTCCCATTCGGGTCCGTCGAGCCCGTAATCACAGGCGATGAGAAAATCGAGCGGAACGATGCGCTCCACGGTGATCGAATCGGCCGAGCGCAGCCCCTGAAAGCCGAATATTGCTCCATCCGGAATAGTGGACGTCAGCATGTCGTGAAAATCATCTTTTGTGCGTCCAGGCAAGAAAGGCGTCCTTCATGGAGAATCATAGTGAATGCGCCCGGTTTTTTTATAAAAGCGAAACGCCAGATTTTATTTCGATGGCCTTGCTGACTTACATGATGGATCGACGCCTCGCAACCGTGAAGTTTCAGACGTTGTCTGCTGCAAGTCGCCCCTCACTATGCTAAGATACATACATTCCCGTCCCGTGAATACGCCTTTGAGGCGCGCGAGTCAATGAATGTCGGAAAAGAGAAAGATGCGAGAATCGGGTCTTGATGCGTATGATTACCCCACTATGTCCGCATCGGAACTGAGGTGGGAGAAGTTTCGCCGAAGCATGATGCGCTCGAAACCAGCGATGCTCGGTGGCGTTTTTCTCTTCATGCTTGTGATCGTTTCTGTTTCCGCTCCTCTCATCGCGCCGCAAAACCCGCGAGAGGTTGACGTGAACTTGCGTTTGAAGCCCCCCGTCTGGGTGGAGGGAGGAACCTCGGCCTACCTTTTAGGTACCGACGCCTTGGGCCGGGACATTCTGAGCCGGCTCATTTACGGGGGCCGCATCTCTATTTTGGTGGGCCTTAGTTCCGTGGTGATTTCAGGGGCGATCGGGATAGTTCTGGGTCTCGTCTCAGGCTTTTTCGGAGGGAAGATCGACGACCTCATCAGCGGGTTCTCTGAAATTCAACTGGCGTTTCCCTTCATTCTCTTAGCCGTTACCATCATGGCGGTTATCGGGCCAGGTCTTCTCAACATCATCCTGGTGCTGGGGATTAGCCGATGGGTAGCGTATGGGCGTGTGGTCAGAGGTCAGGTCATCTCAATTCGAGAGCGTGAGTTCGTCGAAGCCACCCGCGCCCTCGGCTATCCTTTGTATCGCATTTTGTTTATGCAAATATTGCCTAATACCTTCTCTCCGCTGATCGTCATCGCCACGTTCGCTGTGGCGGGAAACATCATCTCTGAATCTTCGCTGAGTTTTTTGGGGCTTGGCGTTCCTCCTTCCGTGGTTACTTGGGGGGGTATGTTGTCCGAGGGGCGTGAATACCTTCGCGGCGCATGGTGGATGGCGACCTTTCCGGGCCTCGCCATCATGGCGACGGTTCTGAGCATCAACCTGATTGGAGACTGGTTAAGGGATTACATGGATCCCCGTATTGGCGATGAGCTTTAGGCCTTTAGGTGTTTCGGTTTTTAAGGGAGTAGACATGAAAAAGACCTTCTTCCGAGGACTTGCGCTTCTCACCCTGGCCATCGGCCTCATCGCTTGTGGCCAAGAGGCGAAGGACAGGCCGCTTGCGGTTCTCCTTCCGGTGGAGGCCAACACTCTCGACCCGCATCAGGCGACCTCCACCATTGAGTGGTCGATATTAATGAACATGTTCGACCCGCTCATCCACCGGCGCGACGATATGACGTTGGCGCCCGCTCTGGCCGAGCGTTGGGAGGTGGATGAGGCGAAGAGGGTATGGACGTTTTATCTGCGCAAAGGGGTGAAATTCCATAACGGTGAACCATTCGACGCCGAATCCGTGCGCTATACGTTTGAGCGTATGCGCGATAAAAAACTCAAACATCGAATCACGGTTTATCGAAGGATTTTCTTAGATAAAATAGAAAAACTGGACTCCCACACCGTGAAAATTCACACCAGGCGCCCGGTTGCGACCTTGCCGGTGTGGATGGTGAACGCGTTCATGTTGCCGCCGAAATACTATTCATCCACCTCTCCGAAAGAATTGTTGCGAAAGCCGGTGGGGACAGGGCCGTATAAACTGGTGGAATGGATCAAGGACGATCGGATCGTGATGGAGGCCAACGACGGTTGGTGGGGGGGAGAGCCAGGAATAAAAAAAGCGGTGTGGAGGCCGGTGCCGGAGGTTTCCGCCCGAATAGCCGAGCTGGAAACGGGCGGGGCCGATATCATCTTGAACATCTCGCCCGATCAATCGAAAACCATAGCGGCGAGCGAAGATGGCATCCAGTTCAAGGGAATACAAGGGGGCCGCAGGGTGTATCTTGGCGTTCGGACGGACCACGGAGCACTCGGCGACGGGCGCGTTCGCCGGGCGCTGAACTACGCGGTCGATTTTGGAACCATCGTCAAGAACGTTCTCCTGGGGCATGGCTCTCGAATGAAGAGCGTCGTGAACGCTCCTAACAGCGACCCCGCCTTGAAGGCGTATCCCTACGATCCCCAAAAGGCCAAGGCGCTTCTTGCCGAGGCCGGACTGAAAGACGCGGATGGCGATGGCGTCCTGGAGGTGAATGGAAAACCCTTCACGCTGGAGATTGAGGTGCCTGCTTCCAGATATCTTAAGGGCAAGGAGATGGCGGAGTCCGTGGCCGCGAACTTTCGCGCCGTGGGGGTTGAGGTGGAGGTGATCCCACTGGAATGGTCTCTGTTCCTGTCCAAGCGAAGGAAAAAAACGTTGGCGCCTTTGTATTTTCATGGATTCAGCTCCGCGTTCAACGAGGAGCTCGATTTGGGGGTTTTGCGGCCCAACCTTTTCGCCAATCTCACCGCTTGGAGCGACGAGGCGTTTTTGGAAAATTACAAGAAATTGGGCCAGACGTTTGACCCCGAGGAGCGCAGGCGCATCAGCTTTCAAATGCAGCGGATTGTTCGCGAGGGCAGCCCTTGGGTGTTTCTCTGGAACCAGTATGATTTTTTTGGTCTTAGCGCTCGCGCGAAGTGGACGCCAAGGCCGGATGAAAGAATTTATTTGCCCACGGTTCGATTGGAAGAGGCGAAAGGATAAGGATGAGCGCCTATCTTCTGCGCAGAGTCGTCCGGGCGGTCGTGGTTGTGGCAGGCGTGAGCTTCATCTCGTTCGCGGTTTTGTTTTTGTCGGGCGATCCGACGGATACGATGGTGGGTGAGGATTGGACGGTGGAAGAGGTGGAAAAACTTCGCCAGGACATGGGAATCGACAAGCCTTGGTTCGTTCAATACACGTCATACGTGAGCAGGGCCGTCCGCGGCGATTTCGGGGAAAGTTTGCGTTATCGCCAGCCCGCCTTCGAGCTCATTATGGAGCGATTGCCGGCGACTCTGGAGCTTGCTCTCGTGGCGCTCGTTCTTTCGATCGTTCTGGCGTTTCCCGTGGGGATCGTGAGCGCGACGCAACGCGGCTCCTCCTATGACCATGGGGGAATGATTCTCGCGCTCCTGGGACAGTCCATCCCCGTTTTCTGGCTTGGCTTAATGCTGATCCTGATCTTTGGAGTGCATTTAAGGTGGTTGCCAGTTAGCGGTAGGGGCGGATGGGAGTATTTGGTGCTGCCCTCCATTGCTCTTTCTACGTATGCGATCGCGAGAAATACGCGGGTGGTCCGGAGCTCCATGCTGGAAGTGCTGCGGCATGAATACGTGAAGACGGCGCGCGCGAAAGGATTATCCGAATGGGTCGTCATCAACTTACATGTCCTCAGAAATTCCATGATTCCGGTGGTCACGATAATCGGGCTCGAGTTTGGACATCTGCTGGGGGGCGCCGTGATTGTCGAGACAATTTTTGCCTGGCCGGGGGTGGGAAGGCTCTTGATTCAGGCCGTCTACGCCAAGGATTTCCCCCTCGTGCAAGCCTCGGTGACCATCACCGCCCTGATATTCGTATCCTTGAATCTCATCGTTGACCTTACCTATTCCCTCCTCGACCCGAGAGTCAGACTGCATTGATCCGAACGGCTTATCTTTGGCCGCCGGAATCGCTCCTACATGACAACGGCCGGCACGTAGAGAACATAGCGCGCGCCAGACGACTAGCACCCGATAGGATCGTTCCGCAAATTCCCCATCTGGCGGAAGTGCCGATCAAGCACCACGATGTCAGAAAATGGGTTCTCACGGTGCATGAGGAGTCGCACCATCGGTTCGTGCGCGAATCGTGCGCGGGAGGCGGATACGTTCTGGATCGTGGCGATACGCAGGCCGGGCCTGGAAGCTATGAAGCCGCACTCGCCGCCGTGGATGCGGCACTGAGCGCGGCGGACGCCGTCATGGCGGCGGAAGCCGACAACGCTTTTTGCGCCATCCGGCCGCCGGGCCACCACGCTTTACCCCATCAGTCCATGGGTTTTTGTTTGTTTGCCACCGCGTCCATTTTGGTTCGATATCTACAGGAGCAACATGGGCTTAGCAGAGTCGCCGTGGTGGACTGGGACGTCCATCATGGAAACGGCACGCAGTATGTCTTCTGGCGTGATCCCGACGTGCTTTTCGTCTCCTTGCATCAACATCCGCACTATCCGGGCACGGGTCTTGCCAATGAAACGGGAGAGGGCGCCGGCCAGGGCAAGACGCTGAACGTTCCCATTATGGCGGGGACTTACGAGGAGGAGTATCTCATACAGTTTCAAGAGAGCGTCGTCCCCGCCGTCGAGGCGCACGCACCGGAGGCGATCGTCGTATCAGCCGGCTTTGACGCGCACCGAGACGATCCGCTCGGAGAATTGATGATTAGCGAAGAGGGGTTCGCCTGCTTGACCCGGTCCGTAAAGGCGCTTTCTGAGAATTTATGTTCAGGACGCCTCATCAGTCTGCTTGAGGGAGGATACGATCTCGATGCCTTGGAGCGTTCCGTTCTGGCTCACTTGCGGGAATTGTCCGCATGATGAATGATCTTTGAGAAGGGTTGCGGGTGCACTTTCATGTGCGCGTTCTAGGTGCGAAGCGGAGAATGAAGATGAACGCGGGAGATGGAGAATTTCGTCGCGCGAACCCCCGCCCCGCCAGCAGATGGCGATGGAGCGTTTTGTCCGTTTTCCTCTTGGGCGCCGTTCTCGCGTGGCTGTTTGTGGAGCGCTACCTTGATGACGTTCACGATCCGAACGCCGTCCCTCGTGTGGTCACCCCCCGTGGCGATCTCGCCTCCGAGGAAAAATCCAACATAGAACTTTTTCGCCTCTCCTCCCCGTCGGTCGTCTACATCACGACGCTGACGATGAGGCGCGACATGTTCAGTCTCAACACCTTTGAAATTCCACAGGGCACGGGCACTGGCTTCGTCTGGAACGATCAGGGGCACGTCATCACGAATTTTCACGTCATCCGGCAGGCGAGCGTCTTGCGCGTCACTTTGGCGGATCAGTCCGAGTGGGAGGCGCGCGTCGTAGGTGTGGCACCGGATCAGGATTTGGCGGTTCTCTTCATTAACGCGCCGAAGAGGCGTTTGAAGCCGATTGCGGTTGGCCGGTCCGCGAATTTACAAGTGGGGCAAAGGGTGTTCGCGATTGGCAACCCTTTTGGATTGGACCAAACCCTCACCACGGGGATCATCAGCGCCTTGGGACGCGAGATCAACAGCGTCTCTGGTCGCAAAATCAACGGCGTCATTCAGACCGACGCCGCGATCAATCCGGGCAATTCTGGAGGGCCTCTCCTGGATAGCGCAGCGCGCCTTATAGGCGTCAACACCGCCATCTTCAGCCCTTCCGGCTCCAATGCGGGCATTGGCTTTGCTGTTCCCGTGGACACCGTGAACCGAACCGTCCCCCAGTTAATTCGACATGGCCACGTCATCAGGCCGGGCCTCGGCATCCACGTCGCCGACAGAAGCACGACGGAACGCCTCGGTATAGAGGGGGTATTGATCATTCGTGTGCAGAAGGGCAGCACGGCCGAAGCCGTGGGGTTGCGCGGCATGGGGAGGAGCCCGGAAGGCCGGCTCGTTCTGGGAGACGTCATCGTTGGCGTGGCGGAGAAGTCTGTCGCCTCGCTTGATGACTTGTTGAACGCGCTTGATGCGCATAAGGTGGGCGACATCGTGCAGGTGCGTCTGGTGCGCGACGGGAGTTCGATGAGCGTGGACGTAAAACTTCAGGCTCTCGGATAAGGGACGCGCGGCATGTCGATACATTCGATTCCCGAAAAATTGGAAATTCCCGTTGAGGGTATGTCGTGCGCAGCATGTTCGGCGCGATTGGAGAAGCGACTCAACGCGCTCGATGGCGTCCTGCGCGCAAACGTGAGTTTGGCCCTGGCGCGCGCGCGAATCGAGTTTTTTCCTGCCCAGGTGACGCCTGCCGATATCGCCAAAAGAGTCGAGAGAACAGGTTTTCGCGTTCCGTATGCGGAAGTCGATTTTATCGTCGAAGGGGTGGAGGATGCGGAGGACGCCGCTCGCTTGGAGGAGCGATTGACTCGGCTCGACGGCGTCGTATCCACCAGCGTGGATTTCTCGACGGGTAGAAGTCGAGTCAAATTCCAGCCGGCCATCGTCGTGGTCGATGACGTTCTAGAATGTGTGGAGAAAGCGGGATACGCGACGCGCGTTCTGATGGATGAGGCGCAGAAAACCGAGAGGCGCAAACGCGAACACCAGCGCAAAAAAAATGCGCTTCTGCTACTGATGTCCATCGTTTTATCCGCGCCGCTTCTTATGCAGATGGTGGGGATGAGCCCAGGTGCGGCGCAATGGGAGCTGCCCAGGTGGTGGCAATTTGCGCTTGCTACGCCGGTGCAGTTCATCGCAGGCTGGCGATTTTATCGGGGAGCATATCATTCGCTTCTGGGTGGCGGCGCGAACATGGACGTTCTCGTCGCTTTGGGAACGAGCGCTGCTTGGCTCCATAGCAGCGTGGTGACCTTGCGGGATTTAAGCGCGAATCATGTGTATTTTGAAGCGTCCGCGATTTTGATCACGCTCGTTTTGCTTGGAAAAGTGCTTGAGGAACGCGCCATGGGCAGAACTTCTGACGCCATGAAAAAATTGATGGACCTTCGGGCGAGGACGGCGAGAATCCTGAAAGACGGGGAGGAGCGCGAGCTCCCCGTGGAGCAAGTCCGCGTGGACGATGTCGTGGTCGTGCGTCCGGGCGAGAAATACCCCGTAGATGGAATCATAGTGTGGGGTGCCACTTCCGTGGATGAATCCATGCTGACGGGCGAGAGTGTTCCTGTGGCCAAGGCGGTGGGCGACGGCGTCACCGGGGCTACGCTCAACGTTGACGGGGCGGTGAGGTTCAGAGCGACGAAAGTGGGAAAAGAAACGATGCTGGCCCAGATCATACGAATCGTGGAGCAGGCGCAAGCCTCCAAAGCACCGATTCAACGCATGGCGGATAGGGTGTCGGGCGTTTTCGTGCCAGTCGTGATGGGAATTGCCGCTATCACTTTCTTTCTTTGGCACAGCTTGGGAGGAGGATTCACGCCCGCGCTGGTCAACGCGGTCGCCGTTTTGGTCATCGCTTGCCCATGCGCTTTGGGTTTGGCGACGCCTACGGCCATCATGGTGGGCGCAGGTAAAGGGGCTGAGGCCGGAATTCTTATTAAAAGCGGCGAATCTCTGGAAACTGCGCATAAAATAGACGCCGTCATCGTGGATAAAACGGGTACGCTGACGAGGGGCAAGCCTGTGGTGACCGATATGTTGCCGCTGAACCGGCTGGGAGAGGAGGAGTTGCTCCAGCTGGCGGCAAGCGCTGAACAGGGATCGGAGCACCCTCTGGGCAAAGCGCTGGTGGATGCGGGCAAGGTGCGCGGAGTGGAACTGCTTGAGATGAACGATTTCCGGGCGCACCCCGGCCATGGTTTGGAAGCGAGGGTGGGGGGGCGAAAAATGTATTTGGGAAACGAAAAATTCATGGCGGCGCATGGCGTGAGCGCGCCTCGCGATACCGACGAGATGCGCCGGATGGAGGCGCAGGGGAAAACCGTCGTGTTGCTCGCCGATGAGGAAGGGTTGCTGGGCATCATCGGCATCGCCGACATCCTGAGGGAGCACTCGGCTGAGGCGGTGAAATCACTCCAGAATATGGGAATCGAAGTCTATATGATGACAGGGGACAACGAGCGGACGGCGCGCGCCATTGCGGCACAAGCCGGAGTGCGTCACGTGATGGCGGAAGTTATGCCGGATGAGAAGGCGGCCATGGTGGAGGAACTCAGGCGAAGCGGCAAGAAGGTGGGGATGGTGGGAGACGGCATCAACGACGCTCCAGCGTTGGCCGCCGCGGACGTAGGGTTCGCTGTGGACACAGGCGCGGACGTCGCGACGGAGGCGTCGGATATCACGTTGATCCAGGGAGATTTGATGGGCGTCGTGGCGGGTATTCGCCTCTCAAAGGCTACGATGCGGAAGATTCGCCAGAATCTTTTCTGGGCGTTTTTCTATAACGTTCTTGGCCTCCCTCTGGCGGCGTTTGGTTTTTTGAGTCCCATATTCGCTGGAATGGCCATGGCATTCAGTTCCGTGTCCGTCGTGTTGAACACTTTGTTGTTGCGGAGGTGGAAACCCGCCTGTCGGGAGGGCGCGGGGTAGATTTTTAGCCGTGGCCTTGGCCGAGGCTTCATTGTGACGTCGGGCGAAGCGTGTTTTGGGGATGAAATGTAGGGCGGATGCGAATGTTTCCTCTCGCCTTGGTGGTTTGGTCTCACGCGATACTCCCCAAAACGTAAGGCGCGAATGCGCATCTGTTTTTTTCCGAACGATCGGGCGGCGTTCTCACGTCTGGCATCGACCATCCTCATTATGCGGGGATATACAATACAAAAAGTAGAGCCAGTTGTGCGGGGAAATGAACTATGAGACGTGCCAATCGAATGTTCAAGATGCGCTTGGAGGTGTGGAAGGCGTGGCGGAAGCCATTGTAGATTCTTTAGCGGCAGAGAAGGCAAGAATCGTATTTGAGAAAGGGGTGACGAATCTTCCCGCTTTGTGCACCGCCATAGAGAAGGCAGATTTTGAAGTCAATTAAATTTTTATGAAACAATATGTTATATGTAATACATAAAGTATGACATGAGTATTTTGCCCCGCTCCCTTCTTCCTCTCAAGTGCGTCGGGGGATTTGTTGAAATCTCCTACCTCGGCTGTCCATCCTCGAAACTCCTTTCCAGAAACTCGCCCAGCCTACATTGCCAAAAGCCGTTCAGGCGACCGATAGGTTCCAGTTTCCGCGCGTCGATGTATTTGTCCGTCATGACTTTCGGGCTGACGTGAAAATACACCACCTCTCCGATCAGCAAGGGATGCTTGTTCGGCCCCAGCTCAAACACGTTGTGGGTTTTGCACTCAAAGTGAATGGGCGCGTCCTTGATGCGAGGAGCCTGTACCTTCCTGGCGGGTATCGGTTCAAGGCCGGCGGCGTCGAATTCGCTCTGCTGTGCCGGAATGCCGTTCGCCGTATCCACCATCTGCTCCCAATGGCGCTCGGTGACCACGTTGAAGCAGAACTCTCCGGTTTCCTCCGCGTTGATGAGGGTGTGTTTTTTTGTTCCATCTGGGTTTCGCGCCACGGTGAGCGATATCATAGGCGGTGCCACGCACACGCAGGTAAAGAAGCTGAAGGGTGCGATGTTGTGAATCCCGTCCTTGCTGACGGATGACGCCCAGCCGATGGGGCGGGGGACGATAGAGCCGGTGAGCAGGCGATAAATCTCCCGCCGCTCGATCGCTTTGGGGTCAAACTCCAGATATTCGCTCATCAGGAATCCTCAAACGGTGGCGTGAAACCAGCGGTGCGGGTGCCCCTACGCCATGAAGCGTCCCGCGTTCACGGCGATGGTCTGGCCGGTCAGATAGGCGGATTCGGGCGACGCCAACATGAGCACCCAGCCCACGACGTCCTCCACCTCGGCGATGCGGCCGAGGAGCGTTCCCTTGCCTATCATCTCGCGCTGTTCCTCGGATCGCACCGCAATGACGCGCTCGGTCGCCGTGGTTCCGGGCGCGATGGCGTTTACGCGCACGTTGTATCGTCCCAAGTCGTAGGCGAGTACGCGGGTGAGAGCGTGGACGCCCGCCTTGGCAGCCGCATAGGGCGGGGAGGAGGGTTGGAGCGTGGTGAGTCCCGACATTGAGCCCAGGTTGATCACGCATCCGCGGTTTTGTTTCTCAAAAATGGGCGTTAGATGTTTTGAGGTCAGGAATACGCTTTTCAGGTTCTTGTCCACCACAGAGTCCCATTCGACTTCAGAGGTCTCGCCCATGGAGAGCTGCTGATGAAAACCGCCCGCGCAGTTGACGAAAACGTCGATGCCGCCCCCCTCGCGCACGATGCGTTCTATCATCTCTTTTACGGCGGCGGAATCCGTGAGGTCGCAATGGATGAAGGAGGCGTCGCCCCCATTGCCGCGAACGGCCGCCGCCGCCGCCTCTCCAGGATCGGCGTCGACGTCGACGAGATAGACCCTGGCGCCCGCCTCGGCGAACCTCTCAGCGGATGCTTTTCCAATGCCGTGTGACGCGCCCGTGACGACGGCGACCTCTCCTGAAAAATCAAACCTTGTCTTGCCCATGAGACGCTCCCCTTAGCGGACGATGCGCTTTTCGCGACGCTAAATATGTTTTGTTGACGACGTGAGACGGCCGCTTCTCTTTGTGCGGCGTCTCCGATTCTATGGTTTTTGCTTTCATAATTCAATTTCAATGGGATATGGACGATCTGCGACCTCGCCCGAGGGCGGTGCCAGGCTTCTCGCTCTGAGGAAAAACCAATGCAGCCTGCCTGTTTCCCTCGGGCGGACGCCATCTTGTCCCGACGGTTCGGGTCATAATATAATGAAGTTTCATCCGTCCGACTCTGGATATTCCTAGGTCCGAGAGAATCGCCGATGACAGTCGAGAACAGCAAGATTGTTGAAGCGATAAAGGATTGGGCGCGTCGCTTATGGCGTCGAATAACGAGCTCAACTCCCGAGGAAGAGGATGACTCGCGCAATCCGCCAGATGGAACTGGTGAACCCGAATCACAAAATGCGCCAACAAGACGCGAACCGGAGCGAGAACCACCAGACGCGCGTTCCGGCGATATCGATCCTATAGATGATACCGATCCTGTAATGACTCGCCCCGAACCTGAACCCCTCGTTTGCGATGCGGGTGATGGGCAAGACGGCCTGCCTCGACCACCCGACCCACCACCGCCTGAGACTTCTGAGCCTACAGGCAATGCCCCAACGGGGGAGGGTGAAGAATCAACGGAACCTACGCTAAAGGCCTCAAGCGAGATTGGGGGGGAGGGAAAACGCAATGGGACTTCGACGAAAAATCCCCAGAAGATATCAGAAGATAACAACGAAATGGATCGCAAATTCACGCCTCGCCCAGAGATCATTTGCCGAAATCTCCGCGGGCATTGGAAAGTGTTTCTGTCCGTAGATGACGAATGCGGCGTCAAGGAGGTGCGGCACAGCGGCGGCGAAACTTTGCCCGTGTCGGACGGCGAATATCCCCTCCCGTCCTTAGCCGGAAGCTTGTCTGTCGTCCTTGAGGACGATGGGCATAGTGAATTGATAGTTCCTTTGTTTGACGGCAAACCCCTCATCTTCAAGTTGCAGGAGGATTGGACCGGCGACGGACACAAGGTCGAACGCATCACGAAGGGGTACTTCGTCGTCATCGCGCCGAACACCTGGACGCGCACGGGGCGCATTCGCGTGGAGTCGCAAGAGTGCGTAGATCCAAACTTCAAAGCGCACTATTTCTTTCAGCAACCAGGTGAAGCAGAGGCGGACGTGGGCGGCTTTAAGGAATACTCCGGGCCGTTGTTCGCCAATTCTTCCCTTACGCTCAAGGGCGAGCGCGTTTTTGACGACTCTGATGAAGGGGAGCTGTTCATAGGCGCCGTTCCAGAGTTGACTCCCTCGCAGGAAATCGCCTGGGTAAGGGTTGGCGAAGAACGGACGGGCGGCTGGAAGGGCGATAGCTACAGGCCGGACGAGAAAACTCTCGCTGACGTGCTGAACGACCGGCAAGGGCGGTTTTATGTCCGCGTTTACGGCAACGAGTCGAAGAAGATGGTGGATAGCGATCAGTTTCGCTATCTACAAAGTCTCAAAGAGATTCGTGTAAACGATGAGCTATATACGAAAGACGTGATTCTTGCGCCGCCTCCTGCAGGGTATCCTCCGACAGAGGTGTGCTTTGTCGGCGTCGATGGCGCGCCCATTCGCCCCATCTTGCCGTCCGAAGCAGCGCACGTGAAAGTGCTAGGGAGCGATCTCATCGTGGATCCGGTTCCGTGCAGCGACAACATATCGTGCGTGCTGGAGTCCGACACCGGTCGCGTCGATATCGTCTTGAATCTGCCGCGCATCTGGTGGCGGATGGCGCGAGGCGGTGAGGAAGCCGATGAATGGCGAGATACCCCCCTGACGATGACGCGACAGGAATATCGTGCGAATGCGGAGGCGGAAGCGGCAATTCATTTGCGTCTGCCGCGAAAAATCAAGTCGGTTCTCGTGGGTTTCGGGGATGAGGGGGATCGATCATACCGCCAGAAAAAGACGGGAGACGACATCGCGATTCCACTGATGAATTTCGCCGATTATACGCAGATTGACGAGCGGCTGAAACAGGACGCCTTGTTTAACGCCCGATATGGCGAGGTAGATTGGACGCTTGTCAGGGTTTTTGCCGACCCCGCGCCGAGGATCGTCTCCTTCGAGTCGGAACCAGGGAAGATTGCGGTCGGAGGGACGGCGACGTTGCGTTGGGCGACCAAGAACGCGGAGGCTTGCGGCGTTCAGATCGATTCCGGAATCGGGGCGGTCGAACCTAACGGGAGTCGTGAGGTTGCGCCCTTGAAGAACACAACCTACACGCTGAGGTTGACGGCTCCCTATGTGGATAAGGTGATGGGAACTGTTCATGTGACCGTCAGCGTGCAGGAGTCGGGCACGACACCACCTGTCGTCACAACGGTGGACTATATGGCCGCGTCAACGACTTATGACGAAATGTTTGAAGAGGCGCTTGATGTCGTCAAGAATCGCTTTTTACTCTCGGTGCTGCTCGCCAAGCGGGTGGCACAACTGCGGCAGGGGGCGGAGCCCCTGGTCGCCGCGCAGCCGAGGGACACGCAGCCGAGGGAGACGCATGAGCAGATCGTGTTCCGGGAAATTATCGAGGAGAAGCTGGAGTGGCGAAAGACCGCCTCGGCGGCTGACTTTTCCGACATGGACCACGGGTTTGCGGACGAGGGGTTCGACGACGGAGAGTAGCCTCTCCCCCCTCCGTGCGCGTCAGTTGACGCCCATCGACAAACGCCGTCGCAGTGCACACCAGCGCAACATAGAGATGCTTGGGAGGTTGATGGATGCCTGACGCCAACGACATGCAAACCATACAAACCTGGCCCGAAAAAATTCGACAACGTTACGAGAACTATTTGATAACCTCCTTTTTTTTTTCAAAGAGCCAAAATTGCGGGAATCGTTCCAGGCGGCTCTTCAAGAAGAGGGGAATCTTTTGAAAGGCCCATGCACCGAAACGGACCGGGGCTTCAAGACCGGCTCAAGCGCGAGGGCATTGGCAAAGGGATGTTTTCCGGACGAGAGCGAAGGTATTCTCCCTGCACTGATCGATGCCCCCTTGTATTCGCATCAGGAAGGAGCCATTCGCGCCGCGCATATCGACGCCCGGAACGTCGTCGTCGCCACTGGTACCGCCAGCGGCAAAACGGAGAGTTTTCTCTACCCGATCCTTTTCGAGTTGTATCGCCAGCATCTCTTTGGGGAACTCGAAGAGCCAGGCGTGCGTGCGATGATCCTGTATCCAATGAATGCGCTCGCCAACGATCAGCGCGAGCGTCTGGGCAAAATCTGCAAGCATTTGCGCGATGCAAATTCGGCGTTCGCGCCGACGTTCGGACAATACATTGGGCAGACGCCCGAATCCGCTACGGACCGTTGGCGCAATGCCGCCGAGCGGGCGAAAGAACGCCTGCCCGGAGAACTCGTATTCCGCGACGAAATGCGAAAGAAGCCGCCCCATATTTTGCTGACGAACTACTCCATGCTGGAATATCTGCTTATTCGCCCCGACGACAGCCCTTTGTTCGACGATGGCCGCGGCGCGCGCTGGCAATTTATCGTGCTTGACGAGGCGCACCAGTATCGCGGCGCCAAAGGCATGGAGATGGGTATGCTCCTCCGGCGCCTCAAGCAGCGGCTGCGCGACGGAGGACGGCAAGGTTCGTTCCGCTGCATCGCCACCAGCGCGACCATTTCCTCTGGCGAAAGCGATAAAGACAGGCGAGTTGTCGCCGAATTCGCGCAGGAGCTGTTCGGAGAACCCTTCCAGTCGGCTGGCGTTATTTTTGGCGATACACGGCCGGAAGCCACTGATTGTCCTCCACGCCGCTATCATGCCTTTTTGCGCGCTCTTGAAGGGGCGTTTCTCGTTCACAGGGACGGCGCGGATGCTGTCGTGCTCAATCGGAAGAGCGAAACTGAGAACGGGTCAAACGCGAAGCCGTTGGAAATCGCCCTGTGCCGTGAATGCGGCCAGTATTACTACGTTGGTCAGGAGCGAGACGGAAATCTGGGAGAAGCCGTCCGAGACCCCAGTCAACCCGACTTTGGCGTGGACTATTACCTGGCAGCGAAGGATGGAGACAAGTGGCTGTGCAGGCTCTGCGGCGCGCTTTCAAAATCCACGTCGAGTTGTGATTGCGGCCCGGAGGTTCGCGTGAAGGTGAAGAAGTGCAAGAGTCACAAAGGGCACCCCGACCAACTGAAGGAATGCGAGACCTGCGGTTATCAACGCGGCGGCATCGGCGATCCGGTGCAGGAGATCGTGCATGGCTCCGACGGGCCCAACGCCGTCATCGCTACCGCCCTGCACGAATTGCTGCCGGAAGACAAACGCAAGGTGCTTGCCTTCGCCGACAGCCGGCAAGAGGCAGCGTTCTTTGCCTGGTATGCCGAGGACTCCTACGAGAAGCTGCGCGACCGCAACCTCATGTTGCGGGCGATCAAGGCGGGAAAAGTCGTCCCGGAAGGCCTGTCTATCGACGATCTCCGAAACCGGCTGCACAAAGAGTGGGAGCAGGCTGGTCTGTTCAGGGAGACGGATTCGTCGGAAGGGCGAGACCGACGGGTGCTGACGTCAATTCTGCGCGAGGCGCTGACGGACGAAAGGCGGCTGTCCTTGAGTGGTGTTGGCCTGGTCAGGTGGTTCGTCAGGATTCCCGACAAGTTGCATTTGCCGGAAGCCATGCGAGAACCGCCATGGAAATTCACGAATGCCGAGGCGCGGCATCTGATCGGGTATCTCCTGGACGAGTTGCGCCTGCGCCGCGCCATGGACTTGCCGAAAGGTGCCGCAACGCCTGCATGGGGCGACGTATTGCCTCAACGGCCGCAGCAGGCTTACGGCAGCGGGTCGCCGGGCAAGCGACCGAACGTCTCTGAATGGGGCAGCCCTCAATCCGCAGTCATCCGACATTTCCTTCACCGGTTGCTTGATGACAGCGGCCTGTCTGAAGAAGGGAAGCAATCGGCGTCGAGGAAACTCATGAAGGACGTGTGGAAAAAGCTACGGAGTTATTGCGGCGAAACCATCCTTTCGTGCGGACGTGTGAACGGTACGTTTCGGCTTGATCCGCGCTGGCTGCGGCTCAAGCCGGTTGCGCCTGGCGAAATCTGGGAGTGCGACACCTGCGCGACCTTGAGCGCTCACTACGTTCGCGCCGTCTGCCCCCGGAATCGTTGTCCCGGAACCCTGGTGCCCGCCGACGGAAGGCGCCTCGAGAAAAACCACTATCGCATCCTCTACGAAAGCGATGCTTTTCCTCCCGCTCTGAGGGCGGAGGAGCACACTGCACAGATCGACAGCGACGCGGCGCGCCAAAGGCAGAACGAGTTCAAGAATGGCAAGATCCATCTTCTCAGCTCTTCCACTACGTTTGAAGTCGGCGTCGATTTGGGGGATCTGAAAGTCGTGTTTCTCCGCAACGTGCCGCCGGAGCCGTTCAACTACACCCAGCGCGTCGGACGCGCGGGGCGAAGAGAGACTGGCTTGGCGCTGACCTACTGCCGCCGCAATCCACACGACTTATATTACTACGAAGATCCGGGGCGCATAATTGACGGCGCGGTGCATCCGCCGCGCCTGCGGATGAAGAACGAGAAAATCATCCTGCGGCACCTTGTCGCCACGGCCCTCTCCGCGTTCTTCAGGAAAAACGTTAGAGCGCGCTTCACCAAAGTAGAAGAATTTGTGAAAGACTGGTCGAGCCCCCGCGCCGCGTCCGATCTCAAGGAGTTTTGCGAGCGCAACAGCGAGTTGACGGATTCACTCCGCCAAATCGTTCCGAAGGACATGCGCGAACGAGCGGGGCTCAAGGATGACGCCTGGATTGAGAACGTCGCGGGACCAAAGAGTCGGCTCGCCAAGGCGGAGGCGGAAGTATGCGCAGATTACAAAGAGATGTCGAAGACTAAGGATACTCTCATCAAGGAGCAGCCTTCCAGGTGGACTGACAAAGTCAAACAACTGCAAAAACGTATGAAAACCATCGCCGGCGAACAAACCTTGAATTTCCTCTCACGCAAGGCCGTCATACCGAAATACGGGTTTCCGGTCGACGTCGTCGAACTCGATACTCGGCCCGAATACGGCAACCGGACGGGCGTCACGCTCCAGAGAGATTTGTCCCAGGCTATCGCTGAATACGCGCCGGGCGGGAAGGTGGTGGCCAACAAACAAGAGTGGGAATCATGCGGCGTGAAGGTGGTGCCCGGAAAGGCATGGCCAGTCCGACGTTATCAATACGATGACGCCCGCAATTTTGCGCAATGGAATGAAGGTGATCCATCCAGCTCGCACAAGCGCCTGGGGAATATGCAAGCTTATGGGAAATACTTGATCCCGGAGTTTGGTTTCGTAACGCCGTTGTTCAAGAAGCCCGAGAAGCCGAGCCGGCGAGCGCAACGATTGTACACAACCCGGCCGTTCTTTGGAGGCTTCGCTAACGACCCTCGTCTCGAAACTAAGACAATCCTCGGCGTCCAAATCACTAAAGCGGTGCCTGGTACCCTGGTCATATTATGCGAGGGCAAGAACAGGGAAGGCTTCTATATCTGCCGTTCGTGCGGCGCCCACATGACAGCGAAGAAAGCCGAGCACAAATCCCCCTCGGGTTCCGAATGTCGAGGCACCTTGGAACGCTTCTCGCTTGGGCACGAACTGGTCACGGATGTGGTGCGCTTGCAGTTTCCGGGACTGCGTGACGAATGGAAGGCCTATTCCGTCGCCTACGCTGTCCTGCTCGGCGCGGCGAAGGCGCTGGACGTTCCGGATATGGACCTGAACGTGACGATTACGGGCGGCGGCGATTCGGATGCGTCCGCGATCGTGCTCTACGACAACGTGCCTGGCGGAGCCGGACTGGTGGAGCAACTGGAGCGGGAGAGCGTCTTCAGAGAGACGCTTCAAAACGCGCGCGCGCGGGTGGAGGGCAACTGTGGCTGCGACGCAAGCTGTTACGGCTGCCTGCGCAGCTACCGCAACCAATTCGCGCATCCGCATCTGGATCGAGAGCAAGCGTTGCAAGCGTTGGAATCCCAACTCGCGCACGCATGAGAACTTCAGGTTGTCTTCTCGTCGCAAGAGGCCTTGCAAGCCCTGGAATTCCGACAGCGTAGCTATGGCGCTGGACATCCCCTGAATTTGCTTGGTCCTGGGTCGGTTATTTCGGCTCTTTGGGGTTCTCATTTCACGGATGGAATCTCAATCGCCGCCTTTGATGAGCGCGGAGAACGTGGCGATGATTCCGTTGTCGTAAAGCGTCCATGCCGTCACCACCACCACGAGCGTCAAAACGCTGAGGAGCAGATATTCGAGCAAGCCATGCTTGGCGACGGATTTTTGGGAATTTCGTTTTGTCATGCGGGGGTTCTCGCGCTATGAGGGCCATGAAAAAGATGGAGGCGGTCGTGCACATTATAAACGCGACTCCTCGCTGGCGAAACCGGGCGCGCGGCGGGGAATGAAAATCTGAATGGACAAGGGTGGGGCATCCGTTTATGGTATGGTATAGATTGTCTGTCATTCTCCCGGGGAGTTTTGTATTGGGCATGGATTCCGCAAAGCATAATTTTGGCGAGGCCGAAAAAATTCGAACGGAGGCGATTGGAGTTGCGGGCAAAAGGATTTTTCGCATTCTGATTGATTGTCCAACAAGGGCGGCCGCAACTCTTTGGCTGGAGAAAGAGCAGGTCTACGGCCTTTCGATGGCCATGAAGAAGATGGCGGGTGCGAAAGAGCCGGAAGGGCGAGCGAACCCGGATGCGGATTTTCCGGACGTCGCCGAGGCTGATTCCGCACCGCTGAGTCCCGGCGTCTTGCTCGAGTTCAAGGTGAGTCGTTTGGGGCTTGCGTATGGGCCGGGCGAGAGTCGTGTCACCGTCTTTTTCTACGACGAGTGCGATGAGGTTTCTGAAGGAGAAGAAGAATACGAGGCGGAAGCCGTCTCCCCCCCTGCGTTGCAGGTGAACATCGGCCAGGCGCAGATGGATGAATTTATCACCCAGAGCTTGGATGAATGCGCATCCGGGCGGGGAACCGACGCTCTCTCTCGCCACGCCATGGTGGCTACCGGAAAAGTTGACCCCAATACGAATGGGCATTTTCATCATTAGGGCGTCGCCGTCCATCCCATAGGAAAATCCAGTGGCCCGGAGATACGCATCTCGCAGAAGCCCTGACTCTTTGGAGCCGTCTAGAGCGCGGGCGCACCGATTCGCGCCGGAGGAAATCGAAGACCTCCTCCGTACTTCCGAAATCCTGGACGGCGAGCTGGTCCCGCAAGGCTCGAACTATACGTTCGCCGTGAAAATGAGCGCGGAGAATCTTCAGTTTTGGGGAATATACAAGCCGGCGTGCGGAGAGCGTCCCCTTTGGGATTTTCCTTACGGGACGCTTCATCTGCGGGAGAGGTGTTCTTTTTTGGTGAGTCGTCATCTGGGGTGGCACTTGGTTCCTCCGACGGTCATTCGAGAAGGCCCGCATGGCGAGGGTTCCCTGCAGCTTTGCGTGCCCTATGACGGGAAGTCGAACTATTTTACGCTCAGGGCGGAGGCGCGCCCGGAACTCTTGTTGCTCGCCGCTTTTGACGTCATGGTGAACAACACGGATCGCAAGGGTGTGCATTGCTTTAAGTCCGAAGACGGCCGCGTCTGGGGGATTGACCATGGTCTCACGTTTCATTCTGAGCCAAAGCTGCGCACCGTTATCTGGGACTACGCGGGGTTTTCCTTGCCCAAGGAGCGGGTGCGCGACGTCAATCGTCTCGATGAGGACTTGCGAAATGGAGAAAGCCCTTTGAGGCGCGAGATGGACGCCCTTTTGGAGTCTGAGGAAGTGGGCGTTTTTATAGAGAGAGTGATGCGGTTCAGGGAAAAACCATGCTTGCCGACGCCGGAGGAGTATCGGCGCCTGCACTTTTCATAATTTTGGAGCCTAGGTTGCAACGGTCGAGGAGCCGGAAGGCGAGCGAGGGGCAAGGATAGAGAGATTAGGCGGGAGCAGGGAAAGTTTCCTGAAACCCGAAAATGGTTCGTGACGGCGATTTTGTCCGGAAATATCGATTGGCAATTATATACTTGAATCTGCAAAGGAATTAAGAAAATCCCTTTCCATGCAATTATCCACAACAACTTTAGTTGTTGGATACTACCAATTTTTCCAAACTTGGTTACATTAAATATATTAAATATAGGAAAAATATCTGCTACAAAAACCGCAAATGCGTTTTGTGTCACCAAACACCCCGAGTGTGTTTCTTTTTTTGCTTGTTCTTTCATGGCTTCTCTTTTTTGTGCTTTTTGATCGTTGGATGTTTGCTTGGCGAATTGTGGTGGCTTATATTTCTCTACACCCTTCACACAACCCACTAGAATTATCCCGATTGCAACAATTCCCAAGATAAGATTTCTCATTATTGCAACTCCCGGTATGTTGTTCTTATTCCCATATCGGTTTGACCATATAATTTCTTGATTCTATCTGAAAGGGAAACTTTCTGCCTTTAGACGTTTACGGCAGGTGGTTCAATGAAAACAAAATATAACTAACAACCAGTAAAAGAGCGAATTGAAGCGAGATAATTTGGTGCTTCTTCGGCGAACGCTAGGTGTTCTTGTGCCAGAGCCGGGGGCGGTTCACCTTTTTGATATGGGTCGCGACGTATCGCACGAGGTCGGGGTTGCCGATGAGGAGGGATCGACGCCATTTGCGCGCGGCGTCTAAGTCTTTGGGCGTGTTTTCCTCCGAGAAGAACTTCTCCAACTCGCTCCATCTCTCGGTATAGAGACGCCGGGCGAGTGTTATGCCCCCCGCCTCTTTCACGATGAGAGTCCCTGCCGCCACGTCCCAGATGCTCGGGACGCTAAAGAGCGCGTAGTGCAGGCTGCCGCGCGCCACGAGTGCCTGCTCGTAGCACATAGAGCCGGTGGAGCGCACCTCGCCCAGGTTTTTCTTGAGTGGTCCCGTAGGGCGAAATTGCGTCCAGTACGTCCCAGGGAGCGCGGCGATACGCTTTCCCGTGGGTCGATTCTCGCGCGCGGCTTCAATGGGGCGCCCATCCCGAAACGCCCCGCCTCCCTCGTGCGCGCAATAGATGACGCCTTTGTCCTCAGGTGTGAAAATAGCCCCCGCAACGGGGCGACCACGCTTCAAGACCCCCACGGAACAGCCCCAGACGTGTAAGCCGTTCAGAAAATTTTTCGTGCCGTCCAGAGGATCCAAAACCCACAGATATTCGGGCAACGCGCGCGCGCCCTGCCTTGTGGCCTCATCCTCATCTTCGGGTTTCTCCTCGCCGAGGACGCCATGAGCGGGAAATTTCTCGTTTATCGCCTTTGTCAAAAACGCCTGGCTCGCGCGGTCGGCTTCGCTCACCGGGTCAGTTTCGTCCTTGTTTTTGTAGTCCACCTTCACTTGCGCACCGAAAAGACCCATCAACATTTCTCCCGCCTCACGGGCGAATTTTGAAGCGGCATCGCTGAGGGTCTGGGGGGTGGGGTCGCTCATGCCTCGCGCTCCAGGGGAGATAGGCCCAGTCTTCGCGCGATTTCGTCGAGCTCCGCAAGCCGCTCGGGCGATAGTGTAAAGCCGTCTCGTCTGCGCGCCGTCTCCTGCTGACGCTCGATTTCGCCCGGTATGAAAATGCGCTCGACGCCCACCGCCTTTGGTGTCGCCTTGATGACGGAGATAAACGCGTTGGCGGCGGCTCGAAATTTCGACAAGGGGAGCAGTGCCTCGACGTTGATGGCCGCGAAAACGCTGGTGACGCGACTCTTGCCGCTGAACTCGTTGATACCCACGATTTCGTGGCTATGGCCTCCACCGGCGAACGACCCCAATATCGCGTCAATCACGATGGAAAGGCCGCTTCCCTTATAGCCCGCAATCGGGGAAAGGAGGGAGCTTTCCAGAACCTCGTTGGGGTCGGTGGTGGGTTTTCCCTCCTTATTTAGTCCCCAACCCTCGGGAATGGTTTTGCCGGCACGCGCCGCCTCAATGATATAGCCGCGCGCCACGACGGAGAGTGCCATGTCCAGCACCATGGGCGGCTCGCTTGGCACGGCGATGGAGATGGGGTTGTTGCCGATCTTGGCTTCGCGTCCTCCGGCCGGCGGCAAAACGCGCAGCGTGTTCGTCGTCACGAGGCCCACCATGCCCGCTTCCGACGCAATGGCTGCATACGTTGCCGCGGCGCCGAAATGGTTGCTCTCCTTGAGCAGGACGACGCCCACGTTGTGTTTTTTCGCGCGTGCGATGGCCTCTTCCATCGCGCGTCTGGAGACCACTTGCCCCATGCCGTTGTCGCCATCGGCGAGTGCGAGCGCGCCGGCGCCCTTGACGAGCCGGAAATTCGGGTTTGGATTCGCCAACTTGACTTCCAGCCGTTTGGCGTAATGGGGCATGCGAATGACTCCGTGGCTGGTGACGCCGCGCAACTCGGCCATCACGAGCGTCTCCGCCGTCCAGGCAGCGTCTCCCTCCGGCAAACCCAACTTCGCGAACGCCTCACGCAAAAACAAGTGGAGCTTCGCGCCTGTCGTATGCCCTCTCATTCGAAGCCCTCGCGCGTGAACAAATACGCCATCCCGTGCCTAACGTGTTCTCCGATGCTCACCGCGCTCAAAAAGTCAGTCCGAGAAACCGACCATCGGTTCACCTCGCTCAATTCCCTCACGCTCCAGCCGGGCGCGTTCCATAGCGCCTCGCTTCCGGCGTAGCCCGGTCCTCTTTGCGCTACTGCCAGGTACCAGCGCAGGCTGGGTGCGCGCAGTATCAGCTGCTCGGCGCCGGAATCAAACGGCAGCCAGCAGGAAAACACGAAATCAGGCGCGTGGGCGATGAGCGCGTCTCTCGCGTCCAAATGCTCGGTTTCACCGCTGCCGACTGGATCGGTGAGCGTAAGGTTCACTCCGCCCGCTTGCAGTGCTTTTCCAATCACGGCGTTGCCGGCCCCTACTTCAAGGAGCCTTCGGGGCGAGAGAGCGGAGATTTCTTCTATCAGCGCATCCAGCCACTCTACGACGGGGAGTTGATAGATGTTTTTTCTTTCGCAGAAAACGAGCCAGCCTTCGCCTCGCTCTTCCTTGGCAAGCCTCGATATGGCTTCGGCGTAGGGCAGGGGGTTCACCCAGAGCTCCGCATGAAGCGAACCTTTGTCTGTCGTTTTACGCGCGAAACAAAGCGACACCATCGGGGGAAAGCGCGCGCAACCCCTCGCGCGACGAACCCTCCGCCAGGCAGCTTCCGGTTGATGGCGCTTATCTTTATACGCTAGGGCCGTTTCTGTTGATGGCGAAGGCGTTGTCCTCATGGAGAATTTCGGCTTTCGTCATTTTCCCGCTCGCGACGTCAAGCACCTCGTCATAAACGCGCCGTCCCGCCACTTCGATGGGCGCGCCCTCAAAGATGTCCGTCACATCCACGTCCGTGGTGTCGGCCTGTAGCCTCGCCGAGAGAGGGTTGCCCGTGATGCGGATGGTGCTCATCAAGGGGTGGTTGATTGTGTGGCCGCCGCCGGTCGAGAAAATGAGCACCTGGGCACCGCCCGCGGCGATGCCGGTGATGGATTCCCCCCCGTGGCCCGGAGTGTCCATCACGTGGAGTCCGCTTTCGCGTCCCGCGCGCCTCGCCCACGGAATCACGTCCACGATGGGGGCCGAACCCGCCTTTTGAATGGCGCCCAGAGATTTCTCTTCTATGGTGGTCAAGCCGCCTTCCATGTTGTCGCCCGTGGGCTGGCTGCCTCTCAGGTCAACGCCGCAGGCGAGGATGCGCGCCTCCATTTCCTCCACCATTTTCCAGATGCGCTTGCCAAGAGCCGGTCTCACGCATTTGGCGGCTAGGACGTCTTCGCCGCCCATCATCTCCGTCGTCTCGGCCAAAAGCGCGCGTCCGCCCTGCTTGACAACCTGATCGGTCACCCAGCCGGTGGCTTTGTTGTGGGAAAGCCCTGACGTCGTGTCCGAGGTCCCGCAGTTGAGGCCCAGCAGGAGTTTGCTCACGGGGATTTCCTGGCGGCGTTCGCTCGTGAGGCTTCTGAGCATCTCCATGCCGATGCGCGTGGCCTTGGCGGTGGCATCTATTGCGCCCCCGTCTTCACGAATGTTGATCGCCTCCACACGCTTTCCCGTTTTGGCGATTTCATGGGCGATCTCCTCCGCCGTGCAGCCTTCCTCCCGGTGGTGATCGATGACGATGACGGCGCCCGCGTTCGCGTTTTTCCCATGTCCGACGAGGGTTTCAAACGTTCGCTGAATGTCGGGGCCGATCTGGCAGCGTCCCAGCGGGTGGGTGAGGGCGACGCTATGCCTTAGGGTTCTGGCGACGCGCTCGCACGTGGGGTTGGCGTAAAGGGTGCCACTTAGCAAGAGCAGGTAGTTTCTGGCGCCCACGTCTCCATTTTCCCTAGGGTATCCCCACCAGGCTTTTCTCAGGTGTCGCGGCGATTTCACGGCTTTTCCGTTTTTTCTGGCCATGATGGGACTCCTCTTTCTAGGCGAGGTCGCCGCGGCCGCGGGCGCTCTCGATGTTGTGGACGTGAACGTAGTCGCCCACCTCGATATCCTGGCTCGCCACGCCGATGGACAAGCCGTATTTCATGCAGCGTTCGCCCTTTTTGAGAGGCTTGACGCAAATTTTGTGGATGTAAGGAATCGCCCGTTTGGCCTTGAGCGTTTCGCCCATCTTACCGTTGAGCATGAGGCGAACAGAATCTCCTTCCCCCACTTTTTCGAGACAGGTGGCAACGTTGTCTCCCTCTTCAATGATCATGGCGGTTACGGGCATATCTTCTCCTTCAAAAATCAGGCCGCGAAAGGCCGCTCGTATGATGGATACTTGAGGAACGTCCAATCAGAGCAATTCATAAATCTAGCGTATGGCGGCCCACACTTCAACAAAGACGAAGGTTTTCACCCGCTCAGACCCTGGGCAACGGCGCCACGCCCACCTCCGCCGCTATACGGTCCATATCCTGGACGAGCGCTCCCTTGAGCATGATGCCCTCAGAGAGAGCGGCTTGATATCTGCGGTGCGCGCCCTCGCCCGGAATGCGAATTTCATCGAAGCCGGGTGCCAGACCCGACGCCTTGAGCCGCGCGACGGCCTCGTCAACGGCCGCTTTGTAATCGCCGCCCAGGCATCTGTCCGGGTCTATCGCCATGACGAACATGGGGAGGCCAAAGGGTTTTTCCGTCTCCAGCCAGTCAGGTTGGTCGGCCTCGAAGCCGTTGCCCGACAATGCTCCTGTCAAAAAGGTGAACATGAGCGCCAGTCCGTATCCTTTGTAATCGGCTAAAGGCAGCATCGCGCCCTTAGCGGCCAGGGCGGCGTCCGTGGTCGGATTGCCCAGAGGATCCAGTGCCCATCCCTCGGGAATTGGCTCTCCAGACTTGGCCGCCAGAAGAACGTAGCCTCTCGCCACTTTGGACGTCGCAATGTCAAAGAGGATAGGGTATTCTTGGTTGGATGGAACCGCGAAGGCCACCGGATTGTTTCCGAGCATGCGCTCGGAACCACCCCACGGGGCGAGATTCCCCACCGCCCCACTGATGACCACGCCTATCATGCCATGAGCGAGTGCCATGGCGGCAAAATAACCGATGTGGCCCGTGTGAGAGGATTTTCTTATCGCGGCCGCGCCGATTCCACCGGCCCGGGCGTTCTCGATCGCGACCTCTACGGCGCGGCGCGCAACGACGGCGCTCATGCCGTAGTCCCCATCAAGGAGGGAAAAGGCAGGTAGGCTCGTGATCGTCCGGACGGAGGGCCTCGGGTTCGCCGTTCCGTTTCGGAGGCGATCCGCAAAAACTCCGAAACGGACGCAGCCGTGAGAATTCACGCCTCTCAGCTCGGCGTCCACCATTTGGGCCGCGCACATTCCGGCATCAGGTTCTGGCAGCCCGAGGGCTTGATAGGCGCGCGCGAGATACGCATGAAGCGCTTTTGCGTCCACCTTGACGTCCAGCATATTTTTCTCCTCGCGCGCGAGCATCACGAAGCGCAAACTCGCCCTTCGCGTTGGCGAGCGGAAAAAAGAGTGGTAAGAGTCATTGCTCATGAGTTTGCCTTTTGATGGGGAGGGTTCGCAAGCATGAAAGCATGGCGTTTCTACGCTTTCGGAGATATGAGACTTGACGATGTGCCCGACCCTGAAGTGAAGCCGGGCTGGGTTTTGTGCAAGGTGCGGCGGGTTCAGCCAAGCATAACCGATGTGCAAAGAGCCTTGGGCGTTGGAACCATCAATTCGGCACTGCTGAGGGATATGCTCTCCAAACACGCACCGGTGCAGTTGCTCGGACATGAGATGAGCGCGGAGGTCATTGAGGTGGGAGAGGGTGTAACACGCCTGAGGCCGGGCGACAGAGTGTGCACCTCCGGCCATGTACCATGCCTCAAGTGCGCATACTGCCGAGAGGGACGGGAGATGTATTGCGTCGACAAACTACATGTGGGCATCAATACGCCGGGCGCGTTCGCTGAGTATATCCGCCTTCCGGCGCACGGGTTCGTCAAGCCGCCTCAAACGCTCGACGATTCCTCGATCTCCTGTCTTCAGCCCCTCTCCTCGACGGTCGCCGCCATGCGCGACGCGCGAATTGAGCCAGGCGAGACGGTGGCCATCACCGGCCAGGGGGTCATGGGCTTGTACGCCTTGCAAGCGGCGCGCACCTGTGGGGCGGGCACCGTCTACGTCAGCGACGTGAAGGAAGAGGCGCTGGCCTTGAGCCGTAAATTTGGCGCGGATGAGATTGTCGACGCGAGGGAGGACGACCCGGTGGAGAGGGTGATGGAGACAACCGGAGGCAAGGGCGTTGACCTCGTTTTTGAATGCGCTGGCGGCAACGCGGAACAGGGACTCTCGGGTCACGACACGCTCCACCAGGCGACGCGCATGGTGCGCATCGGCGGGCGCGTCGTTCAAATCGCGGGCCTCGTCGGAGAGGCGAAGTTCGATCCGGTTTTCATGCGCGCGCAAGGGGTTCGGTGGATTTTTCCGGAGGGGCACGGGGCTGATACGGTGGCGCTGGGAGGAAAGTGGGTGGCGAGCGGAAGAATTGATGTGCGCTCTCTCGTCACGCACGAGGAGCATGGAATCGATAAGCTGCCCAGAGTGATGGAAGTTACCAGCAAGAAGGCCGAGTATCGGGCGACGAACCCTTGTCAGCTTGTGCTGACGTAGGGAATTTATCATGGTTGCGTCATTCATCGCTGATGAAGGAGGAAGAAAATGGATCTTGGCTTGAAGGGAAAAATCGCCATCGTGACGGGTGCGAGCCGGGGTATTGGCCGCGAGTGCGCGATCGCGTTGGCAAAAGAGGGCGCCCGCGTGTGCGCCACGGCGCGCGATGAGGCGCTTTTGGCTAGGGTGGTAGAGGATGTAAACGCCGCCGGGGGCGAAGGCTTGCTCGTTTCCTCCGATCTGACCACGCTGGATGGCTGCGAAAAAGTGGTCAATGCGTGCGCGGCGCGTTTCGGCGGCGTGGATATACTCATCAACAGTGCGGGCGCTGCGAAGGGCGGAGACATTCTGACACTTGACGCAGAGCGCATCACGGACGCGCTCGCGTTGAAAACCTACGGGTATCTTCGCATGTCCCAGTTGGTGATACCGCACATGCGAAAGAACGGCTGGGGACGAATCGTGAATATTGCGGGCGGGGCGGGCGCGAGCCCGGCGCGGGGAAACATCCCCACGAGCGCGGCGAACATCACGGTACTGAACAACACCAGGGCACTCTCCGACGCCGTGGCGGGAGACGGAATTCAGGTGAACGCTGTGTGCCCTGGCATGACGAATACGCAACGCGCGAGGGATATCATGCAGGGCGCGGCGGACAAGGCGGGGAAGGGCGTAGAGGAGATATTGAAAGAGGCGGGCGCGAGAACGCCGGCTGGCAGAATCGCCGAGCCCGAGGAAGTGGCGAACGTCGCCACGTTTTTGGCCTCCGCCGCTTGCAATTATGTGAACGGCAGCTCCATCTACATGGATGGAGGCGGTCGCAGAGGAACGCCATAGGCGGCGGCCGCTCGACTTTTCTCTCTTCCAAGCGGCGTTTTGCTCGTCAGAAAGAGCCCTGCCCAGAGGATTTTTTTCCTTGGGTTCTGGGGGATGTAGGGGTGGATGAAAAAATCTTTTGACGAATGTTCTTTTGAGAGCATAGGACTTGGAAAGCGTCTTGAACCCGAACGCGCGCGGTGGAAAATCTGTTTCGCTCACGCGAGTCGCCTACCTCCGGCAAGGCTGTTCCCGGGCGGGTGAAACACGCGCAGTTGCGTCAGCCGCGTGCGTTTTCGCTCCTCTCTGATCGCGCGCGAAGGTGCTACATGGCTAGTGTGCCCCCGTCGCACGATATGAAAGCGCCGTTCATAAAATCGTTTTCATCCGAGACTATGAAGAGCGAGACCTCGGCCATTTCCTCAGGACGCGCGAAGCGGTTCACGGGTATCCTCGGCAGTTTCGCTCTGGCGCGTTCTGGGTTGTCAAGATGAATTTTTCTCACACGCTCGCTCTCTGTGGTGCCCGGCATGAGACAGTTCACGCGCAGTCCCATGGGGCCAAGCTCCACGGCCAACGCCCGTGTTAAATTGTGCATTGAGGTCTTCGTGGCGCAATAAAGCGCGTTGCCGGGGACGCCGCGCTCGCCGTCAATGGAGCCGATCATCAAGATTTTCCCCTTACCTCGGGGCGCCATGCGCCTCGCCGCCTCTCGCGTGGCGATGAACACGGATTTCGCGTTCACTTCATACAGATCGTCAATTTCCTGATCCGTGAACTCCAGGAAGCTCTTGTGCGCCCGCATGGCGGCACAGTTCACCATGATGTCGAGCACGCCAAGGTATTGCGCACCGTCGCTGAGAATGGTGTTCGCTTCTCTCGCGTCTTTCAGGTCATAGCATCGACCGTTGATGTTGCCGCCTCCCTCCCCGCCCTCGGCGATGATTTTATCGAGGTGCTCTTGATTGTGGCCGCCTGCTGCCCACAAGGATGCGCCCTCCGCGCTGAATCTGCGCGTGATGGCCGCGCCAATTCCCGATGAGGCGCCCGTGACGATGACGTTTTTCCCCGCCAGTTTGCCCGGCATATCTTGCTCCTTGATAGATGTGAAAAGTTAATCCTCATCCGGCAACAGCGCAGATTCGCCCATGGAACGCGGATCGCGCGTGGGCCAGCGACCGGTGTCCACATCGGTGATGAACTCGAGAACGACCCGGTTGAACATGGCGGGTTCTTCAAGATTAATGAGATGCCCCGCGTTTGGAAACGTGATGAGGGCGGCAGCCTGAATGTGGCGCTTCATAAAAAGCGCAGGCTCCAGACAGGGATAATCCTCATCTCCCGTGAGAATGAGCGTGGGCACGACGCAGTGTTTCATCTGCTCCTCAAGTGCATAGACGGAAGGTCTTGCACTCTGTACCCCCCTCATCGTGTTAGCGCAGCCCAGGGCGGAGTGGCTCATGAAGTGATCGATAAACCTTTGGTAGCCTATCATGTCTTTTCTCTTGAGTTGCATTCGCGTGGGCCCGGCCGTGTAGATGGGGCCGAAATCCGTGATGCCCTCGTTCAAGAACCGATCGGCCACGAGGTTCGCGTCTTTTTGGAATTGCGCGCGCTTGTCGAGTTCGGAGCCATAGCCGCAACCGGCGACGACGATGGAGCGGGTGAGTTCCGGATGGCGTAGTCCCAGGTGGAGAGTCGCATACCCGCCCATCGAAAGACCCACGACGTGAGCGGGCGCGAGTTTCAAGCCTCTGATGAGGCCGGCTAGGTCGTCCACGGCGATATCTTGGCTGTATTGTGACGCGTTTTGCGGGACTTCGGAGGGCGGAAATCCTCTGGCGTTGAAGGTGACGACCTTGTATCTGCGATTGAAATATCGCGTCTGATCTTCCCAGCTGCGGTAGTCGCCCGCGAATTCATGAACGAAGACGATAGGCGCGCCCTCGCCGCTGGCTTCGTAATAGAGACTGATGCCGTTCGTTTTCACTTCGGGCATGACGCTCCCCTCGCAAGATGGTACGGACGCATAATTGATGCTTCTTAATTACGGGACAACGGGAAAAATGACAACACGGGATAAGGAATTCCCCCTTGTTTCAGGGTTTGCGGTTCCGGAGTTTCAGATTTATCGGGAATCCGTTATTTGGGGGTTGATTTCTGGTCGCGTCTAGCCCATGATCACGGGACTCATGCAAGTCTTGACTCATCTGAAGACTTCATGAGCTCGCTCGAAAATCCGAACCGCCCTGAAATGATGCTTTAGGGTGCCCGAGTATAGATATATTCATCATTCGAGGATGGGAGGAACCCCTTTGTCTACGGAACGGAAAAAGTCTGGCCTCGCGATTCACAGGAAGGGCGAACGAAAGCTCCAGTGGGGGACGATACTCGTCATCGGGATAATTCACCTCCTCGCGCTGATGGCGTTTGATCTGGATTATTTCAGTGTCTCCGGCCTCGTGGTGGGAATTGTGATGTATTTTGTGGCCGGAATGCTGGGTGTGACGATTTGCTATCACCGACTTCTGACGCACAGAAGCTTCAAGACGTATAAGTCGATAGAGTATTTCTTGACGTTTTGCGCCTGTCAGGCGCTGCAAAGCGGACCTATCCAGTGGGTAGCGCTGCACCGCATTCACCATAAGGAGTCGGACGAGGAGCCCGACCCCCATTCTCCGCTCGTGAATTTTTTGTGGGCGCACGCCGGATGGCTTTTCGTCAACCTGCCGGACGCGCACACCTACGACGAGTATTCGCGCTTCGCAAAGGATTTGGACAGGGACTGGTGGCAACGCTTTTTCGACAGGGGTTTTCTTGCCATTTATTTCTTAACGGCGGGGGCCATCTACCTCGCTGGAGAATTGTATGGCGGTCTGGGCATGTCCTGGCTGATCTGGGGCGTATTCGTGCGGACGGTCTTTTTGTGGCACAACACTTGGGCGGTGAATTCAGTGACGCACACCTTTGGCTACCGCAACTATAATACGGATGAGGAAAGCACGAATAACTGGCTCGTCGCGCTGTTCTCCTTCGGCGAGGGGTGGCACAACAACCATCATGCGGACCAACGCTCGGCAGCTCATGGCCAACGCTGGTTCGAAGTGGACATCACCTATCGGTTCATTAAGACGATGGAAGTCCTAGGGCTGGCTTGGCGGGTGATGGAGCCGAGCCAGCGCGTCGTGGCGAAAAGGGTCGACATCATGGTGGATCGAGATGCGGAGCGTGCCGCTGACGCCAGAAAGGTCAGGCCATCGGAAGCCCAGCCCGAGGTGCTTCACACGATGACGGACCCCACAATCCCGCTGGATGTGCCCCAGATGTCCTCGTTGACGGAAGCGAGCGAGGCGGCGGTTCAGTCGGCTCAAAAAGCGATGGAATCCGTCGACACGGCGCTCGCGCACGTTGCGCACGCGCTTCGTCATAAAAAAGATGAGGCTGACCAGGCGGTTCGTCAAATGCTGGAAAAAGGAAAGGATTTGGCGATGGCGGCCGTCGAACAGGCGAAGTACGCCGCGGCGGAAGCTGCTGAATTCTCCGCGCAGGCGAGCGCGTATCTAATGGACGCGAAAGACCGAGCGACGGAATCCGCCCATCAGGCAGCCGAGAGGGCGAGGACGCTTGCGCAGGAGGCGAGCGATGCGGCCGCGAGGGCGGCGGATGAAATCGCAGTCGCGTTCAAGGGGATCGAGAGACCTATCATCACCTCCAGCATATAGGCGTGAATTCGCAAAAACCGGAGCGTTTTGCTCCGGTTTTTGCATCTCCTGAGCCGTTGGCGTTGAGGCGCAAATGCGCGGGGAGAAGATCAGACTGCGCTCTCGTGGAGCTTATCTAAACAGCGTCCGAATGGGGGCCGGCGTTTTGCGGTTCGCTTCTCCATGACTGGAGGAGACCTTGATGCTCTAGGCTTCGACTCCTAGACTATGTTCTTTCTCTTCGAGTGGTTTCTCACGAGAAGCCGATTTCGATTTAAGAAGCGGGTGGTTTTTCAATCCGTTGAATCTTTTTGATGGCGCAGCGAGGGCTGCGAATTCCGGAGGGCCAAAGGCCATGAGCGAAATGAATGAGGAACAATTGCTGAAAGACCTGAAAATCTATTACGACTCCGACGCGGACCTGAACCTGCTCCAGGACAGAAAAATCGCCGTCATCGGCTACGGAAGCCAGGGACGCGCCCATGCGCTGAACCTTCAGGACAGCGGCGCAGACGTCGTCGTGGGCCTGCGAAGATCATCCCCCCGCTGGAAGCAGGCGGAGGAGGAGGGCCTTGAGGTGATGGAGACGGCTGATGCGGCCAAGGCGGGCGATTTGGTGGTCATCCTCACGCAAGATCATCTCCAGCCCGCGATTTGGAACGGGGACATCGCTCCGCACATGAAAGATGGCGATGCCTTAGTGGTCGCCCACGGCTTCAACTTGAATTATGGGCAAATCATCCCTCCGGCCCACATCGACGTCGTGATGATCGCGCCCAAGAGCCCAGGACATACCATGAGGTTTCAGTATGAGGACGGACGCGGGGTGCCAGGCCTTGTGGCCGTCTTTCAGGATGCGACGGGAAAGGCGAAGGAGTATGCCCTTGCTTACGGCAAGGCGGTGGGGTGCGCGCGTGCCGGAATCATCGAGACGACCATTGAGGAGGAAACCGAAACTGACCTCTTCGGCGAGCAGGCCGTGCTCTGCGGCGGCATCACCGAGTTGATTCGCGTCGCGTTCGAGACGCTCGTCGAAGCGGGCTATCAGCCCGCTTTGGCGTATTTTGAATGTCTGCATGAGGTGAAGCTGATCACAGACTTGATCTACCAGGGCGGCATCACCATGATGCGTTACTCGGTCTCGGATACCGCTGAATATGGAGACATTACGCGAGGCAAGATCGTCATTGACGATGCGACGCGGGAGCGGATGAGGGGAATTTTGAAGGACATTCAGACCGGAAAGTTCGCCAGCGAGTGGATAAACGAGAACATGGTGAATCGGCCGACGTTCAATACGATCGTTCGCAAGGAGAAAGAACACGCCATTGAGGTGGTGGGGCGGCGTCTGCGCGCGATGATGCCTTGGATCGAGGAGCGGGCGGTAAAATAGGAAACAAGGAGGGGTGCTTGCGAGATTCTGGCTGGCGGGGCTTGGGGGATTCCGCCGGTTTTGCTTGGAAAATGCGGAATCCTCTGGAGATCTATGCTCTCAACGTCGCTTGCAAGAAACGAAAGAGCGTCGTATTCTTGCGTGCCGCTTGTCGTTAGCCGCCGAGAGGGAACCGATGAGAGTTTGGAAAGTCAAGTTCCTCATCGCAGGCGCGATCATACTAAGCGCATTCGTTTATTTGGCCGTCTCAGGATTTCAGAGCGAGAATCTCGTTTATTTCCTGACGGTGGATGAAGTGTCTCAAAAAGCGCCGACGCTGGGCGCGCGCGGCATTAGAGTGCAGGGCAAGATCGTGCCCCGCACACTCCTGAAAAATCCTGACGCCATGCAAATCGCCTTTCGCCTGCAAGGGGAGGAGAGGACCCTTCCGGTACGTTACAGGGGAGTTCCTCCTGATCTGCTCGAAAACGGATTTCCCGTCATCGCCGAGGGGAAGCTCAACGCCAAGGGCGTCTTGGTGGCGAGAAACCTGATGGTCGCGTGTCCTTCCAAATTTGAAGAGATGAAAAAGGCGGGCGGAGACATTCCGGTGGATCACGCGGATTTGATGAAAAAAGTCGCAAAACGTAAGCGAACTCCGGAGGCACGATAACCGCAAGCTTACAAAGAGTGACCCTCGTCTTTTTCTTGCATTTTGAGAATTTGCTCCGCTCCGGAGGTTTTGGTTGATCGCCATTCAGTTTGGGCACTACAGTTTGCTGGCGTCCCTCGTTTTGGCGGCGTTTGGGGTTGGCGCCCCCATCATCGGTGCTCAAAAGCGCAGGAACGACCTCATCCACGCAGGCCGCAACGCTGCCGTCGGCGTTTTTGTATTGGTGAGCGGAGCCAGCGCGTCCCTCGTCTATTTGCTCATGGCGCGGGACTACCGCGTAGAATACGTGGCGGGACACGTTAACAACACCCTGAACGGCTTTTATCGTTTTAGCGCGTTTTGGGGAGGACAAGAGGGAAGCCTGTTGCTCTGGCTTTTGCTTTTGTGCATCTATTCGTTTCTCGTCATCCATCAGAACCGCGACAGGAATCTGGCGTTGATGCCCTACGTGACGGCCACGTTGATGGCCACGGCGCTGTTTTTTCTGATCATCCTGAATTTCGTTACCCCGCCCTTCGATACGCTCGCCGCCCCGCCTGCGGATGGAAGCGGATTGAACCCTCTTCTGCAGGACTGGGGGATGGTGATTCATCCGCCCAACCTGTACCTGGGCTATGTGGGGTTCGCAGTGCCTTTTGCCTTTTGTATCGGTGCCCTAGCGAGCGGCAAGCTCGATACCGACTGGATTACCTCAACGCGACGCTGGACGCTGTTCGCCTGGTTTTTCAACGGCACGGGTATTCTGCTTGGCGGTGCATGGGCCTACAAAGAACTGGGATGGGGCGGATACTGGGCGTGGGATCCGGTGGAGAACGCAAGTCTTATGCCCTGGCTCGTGGGAACAGCTTTTCTGCATTCGGTGATGATTCAGGAAAGGCGAGGGATGCTCAAGGTCTGGAACGTCTCTCTCATAATCATCACCTACGCCCTCACGATATTCGGTACCTTTCTGACGAGGAGCGGCATCATCTCGAGCGTGCACGCTTTTGCGAATTCATCCTTCGGCTGGACGTTTCTGGTCTATTTGCTGGTGGCGCTCGTCGTCTCCTTCGGCCTGATGATCTGGCGTTTGCCCAGTCTCAAGAGCGAACACGAGATGGAGAGTTTCTTCTCGCGGGAGGCGAGCTTTTTGCTCAACAATGTCGTGCTCGTCGGCATGACGTTCGCCATCTTCTGGGGGACGATTTTTCCGGTGGTCTCGGAGGCGGTGAAGGGGGTGAAGGTCACCGTGGGGCCGCCGTTTTTTAATCAAGTGAACGTGCCGATAGGCCTTTTGCTGATTCTGCTTTGCGGTGTGGGTCCTCTCCTCGCGTGGCGGAGAACGTCCCCCAAGCAGATGAACAAGAGTTTCGTCTATCCCGCGGCGGTGGGGGCGGGTGCATTGCTCGTTCTGGCACTCTTTGGGGTTCGCCATGTCTATGCCGCGCTCGCATTCGGCCTTTGCGCTTTTGTGACGGCAACGATTACGCTCGAGTATTATAGGGGAATTTCCGCGCGCGTCCGTCGCCACGGAGAGGGTATGGGCAGGGGGGCGTGGGAGCTCACCATGCGCAACAAGAGACGTTTCGGGGGCTACATCGTTCATCTAGGGATGGCGATATTGTTCGTCGGAATAGCGGCGTCCTCCGCCTACCAGCAAGTGGGCGAGGTGCGCCTGCGCCTAGGCGAGAGTTTCGCTCTCAACGGGGTGCGGATGCGTTATGAGGGAATTCGGGAGAGCGTGACGCCGCAATACCGCTCCGCCTTCGCGCGCCTGGGCGTCTATCGGGCGGGATATCGCATCGGAGAAGTGGAGCCGGAGAAAAGGCTGTATTTCACGCCGCCTCAGCCTACGACGGAGCCTGGCATCCGCCGGGGGGCGCGTTCGGACATTTACGCCGTCTTCGCCGAGGCGGACAACGACGGCGCGGCCACTTTCAAGTTCATCGTCAACCCCTTGGTGAACTGGGTATGGGCGGGAGGAGTAGTTTTCACCCTAGGCGCCATAGTTTGCTTTTTGCCCGAGCGCTGGGGTCGGCGAAGGAAAAGGGGCGTGTAGCGAGTGGAGACCTTGGGCCTCGTCATCGCGATTGGAGCAGTTGGTGCCACTTTTTTTTACTCTATCTGGCCCATCATGCGTCCCGAGGCCGCCTCGGGCGCACTGCCCGATGAACAGAGCGCGCAGGCGCTTTCGAGCCGAGAGTTAACGCGGATGCTGTTGGATAGGGATCGAGCCTACAAAAACATCATGGACATCGAGTTTGACAAGGAGATGGGGAAGCTCTCGGATAAAGATTATGCTCGGATGATGGGGCCCGCACGCGGGCGGGCGACGGAGGTGCTCAGGCGCCTCGACGCCAGGGGGGTGAAGGAGGGAATGGCGCCTCTTCGACTGAGTGAGCGCGAGGCGGAGCAGGCGGCTTTTCGGTTGAAAGAAAGACGCCCTCTTTCCGAGGAGAAGGGGTTGGCCGAGAGTTCGCTCAATGAGCGATTGGAGGCGGAAATCTTGCGCTACAGAAAACGCGCGACGGGGCCAGGGGATTATTCAGTGAGCGGAACAGATGAAAAAAAAACTCGGGTTTGTGCCTCGTGCGCGCATGTCGTGGATGGGGCGGATAATTTTTGCGCCGCTTGTGGGCGTCCGCTGAATTGAGGCGCGTCGGGACTATTCGAATCGTTATCGCCCTCTTTTTGTCCCTCCTTGGCCTCTCCTCCAGGGTATCGGACGCGCAATCGACGAAAATGGAGGCCACGCCCCCTGGAAGAAGGGCGGGAAACCCTGAGGCCACGACGACGGACCTCTCTCAACTCAAGCTGAGACGCAATATCCTCACCATTCGGCTGGAGAAGGGTTTTTTCGAGGTAGTAGAGATGATGTCCTTCGAGAACCAGGGAGGCGCCCCTATCGTCTCGAAAGACGGTGCTCCCACCCTGCGGTTTGTCTTACCCAGAAGCAGCAACGTCAGAAACCCCCGGGCGCGCTGGGGAGCGGCCCCCGTCGGCCTCGATCCCAAACTTCTCACCTTTTCGGGCGATGAGCTCCGTACGAGCGAGGTCATTCCGGCGGGGAGGAAATTCGTCGTTCTCATCTATCGTCTAGAGGATGAGTTCGGCGGCATCCGGGTCGAGAAGCCGATTCTTTACGACACGCCGAGTTTCGCCGTCTTGCCCGAGAAGGACCGCGTGCAAGCCTCCGCGCCCGCTCTTTTGGCGCAACCCCCCGTGACGTTTCAAAACAGGGAATACGACCGTCTCGTGGGCACGGTCAGCGCCGGCTCGGTGATGCGCATCGACATGCAGGCGCCGGATTCAATGGGTGGTCTCTGGGTTCTCTATGTCGTGGGGAGTCTGGTGGTCGCGGTAGGTCTGGGCCTTGGGCTTTACGTCCGAAAAAAGAGGAATGCGGCCTTCTCCGCCCAAGTGGAGCGCGAGGAGGTATTGCGCGCCATTGCCTCCTTAGACGACGGGCTCGCAGAGGGAAATATCTCTTCTGATGAGCACGCCCGAGAGCGCCCGCCGCGCTTCGAGCGTCTGAAAGAACTGTCCTCCTGAAGGGGTGCATCCCATGCTGGAGGCTCGTGGTGTATCCAAGCGGTATGGATGGCGGTGGGCGCTGAAACACCTGAACCTCGCCGTCTCTGCCGGCGAAACTCTCGCTCTCTTGGGCAAAAACGGATCGGGCAAAACCACGCTTCTGAAAACACTTGCCGGCCTGCTGCGGCCCACCGAGGGGGTGGTGCGCCTCAGAGGCGAGCCGCTCTCCCGCGAGGCGAAAGCGGGAATCGGCCTCCTCTCGCACGAACCCATGCTCTATGCGGATCTGACGATACGGGAGAACCTCGCATACTTCGCCAGACTTTTTGGAATGGCGCGCGCGGAGGCGTCGGAGAGGGTGAGTTGCCTGGCGGAGGCGTTCGGCGTCACGGGTCGCTTGGATGAGCCGGTGCGCGCCCTTAGTCAGGGTCTCGGTCGGCGCGCGGCGCTTGCGCGAACGCTTTTGCATGAACCCGAAGTCGTTCTGCTTGATGAGCCTTTTTCGGGGCTGGACCCTGAGGCCGCGCGGCGCCTTGAGGGCTTCGTGCGCGCGGTTTGCGACCTCGGCGGGCGTATAGTGGTGTTCACGACGCACGATGTGTCCAGGGCCTTCGAGGTGGCGGGCAGGATCGCCGTTTTATCCGGAGGCAAGCTTGTTTGTCAGGCGGAGGCTGGTAATTTGCGGCGAGCGGAGGTGTGTGCCGCGTTTGACGAAAACTATGTGAGCCTGGAATGAGGCGTTTTTTCTCCCTCTTCTTCGCAGTGGTGGAGAAGGATTTGCGCCTCGAATGGCGCATGAAGGAGAGCGTCTTCATCATGGGGGTTTTTGCGCTTTTGGTGCTCACGCTTTTCAGCTTCGCGTTCGGCCCGGGTGGAGAAAGCATCGAGAACACGCGCTCCTTGCAAGCAGGGATCCTTTGGATAGCGTTTTTGTTCGCCTGCGTCATCGGGCTGTCGCGCACCATGGGCGTGGAGCGTGACAGCGCGGGGTTTTCCGCCATGTACGCGAGCCCAGCGGAGCCCTCCGCCTTGTATCTGGGCAAGGTGGCGTCGGTGGCCGTTTTGATGGGGGTCATGGAGTTAGCGGGCTTTTTCGCTTTGGCGGTTCTTTACCGGGCCGACGTGTGGAAATCCGTCGGTGCGCTCGCGCTTATCGCGGGTGCCGCCACTTTGGGAATCGCGGGCGCGGGTACTTTGTTCTCCACCATGAGCGTGCGCACGCGCACGCGCGAGGTCTTGCTGCCCGTTTTGATGTTTCCCTCCCTCGTCCCCGTTCTGATCGCTGCCGTGAAGGCGACCGAAGCCCATCTCGGCGGCGCAGGGTGGACGGACGCAAAGGATTGGCTTCGGTTGATGCTGGTGTATGATGTGATATTGCTGGTGTCTGCCTCGTTGGTGTTTGAATATCTTTTAGAGGAATAATATCAATGGATTATGGGTTGACTTCCATGAATACGCTTTCTACGTTGGCGCCGCAAAGCCACGCCTGTGGGAGAAGTGTTTGATGTATCGGGATGAACGTCTCTCCTTGAGGTGGCTTCCGCCTCTTACCTTGTGTCTCCTCGCTTTCGCCGTATTTGCGAATTTGTTCATCGCCGGCACGGACAGACTCCAAGGCCCCCCCCAGCGTATTTTTTACGTCCATGTCCCATCGGCTTGGGTGGCGTTTTTTGCCTTTTTCCTGGTGTTCGTCTTCTCGATTCGATATCTCGCGACAAGGCGTCCGGAAGATGACGTGAGGGCGCACGCCTGTGCCGAAGCGGGAGTCGTCTTTTGCTCTCTGGTGATCATCAGTGGACCGATATGGGCGCGTCCGGTATGGGGCGTATGGTGGACGTGGGACGCGCGGCTTACCACTACGCTCATCCTGTGGATGATGTACGTCGGCTATCTGATGCTGCGCGCCTACATGGGTGAACCCGGCCGAAGGGCACGCTTCGCCGCAGTTCTGGGGATCATTGGATTTTTGAACGTGCCCATCGTCCACATGTCGGTGGAATGGTGGCGCACATTGCACCCCAAACCAGTGGTGGTGCGCTCGGGCGGACTGAGCGATTTGCCGGGTTCGATGCACGTCGCGTTGTGGAGCTCCTTGTTGGCTTTTATGCTCTTGTTTGCGTGTTTCGTCAGAAAGCGTGTGCAAATCGAGCGTCTGAACATGCGGCTGGAGGAGGCCCGCGCCGCGCGAGAGGAGGCGTGATGGGTTATGTGCAGGCGGCATATGTCGTTGTCCTCGGCGGATTTTTGCTTTACTGGTGGACGCTCAAGATGCGAATGGATACCTTGATTGAGGAGGAGAAAAAACTGAACTCCCAAGGAGACTCCTCATGACGCGTTTTTGGCTCGCTTCGTGCTTGCTGGTCGCGATTTCTCTCTTCCAGCGGTGCCAGCAGCCGCGTCTGGCGCCAGGACCACTTTCTCCGAGGTGGCGAGCGCCATTATGAGTCCCGTTTGTCCAGGGAAATTGCTGCACGACTGCCCGAGCGGCGAGGGTGCCCAGCTCAGGGAACTCGTGCGCCGCAAGATATTCGCGGGCGAGACGAAAGAGCAGATAATTGAATATTTCGTCCAAACCTATGGGCGAGACGTCTTGCCCCACCCACCGGCGGAGGGTTTTTATCTGACTGCGTGGCTCCTCCCCTTCGGTGGGTTGCTGGCGGGGTTTGGCGTGGTGTTCGTCCTCGTAAGAGCGTGGACGATGCGCCCGGAAGGTGAGGGCGAAAGCGCGGAGCGGGGAGAGATGACTCAAAACCAGGACGCCGGTCTGGATGATCCGATGGAGAATCGCCTGCGGCGCGAGCTGGGCGATTTCGAGGGCTGAATCTTCATCCCCTTGAAAAGCGGGAGTTTTCAGGATGTCCTATGATTTTAGGGCCGAGCTTGCGAGAAACGTTGATGGACTCTCGCGCTCCCCCGCGCGCGCCAGGTGGCGCCTTATTATAGCCATGATGGTCAGCCTCGTTCTGGTGGTCTTGGCGATGATGTATCTGAGAGATCTGGCGGAAGCGCCGGTGCAAAAAGAAGTGAGCAAACAAGAGGAGCGAACGCCCCCCGAAACGGGGGACGCCTTCTTGTTTCGGGACATGGGTTTTCTGCGGCAGGCGAAGCGTGCCGACGCACCGGAAATTCTCTCAAAAACGCTTGATAGCCGTAACCATTCGTTGAAACAGCACACAGGAAAGATCGTTCTGATAAACTTTTGGGCGACGTGGTGCCAGCCCTGCGTTCGGGAGATGCCCTCAATTGAGCGGCTTTATCAAAAATATAAGGCGCGAGGTTTTGAGATTGTGGCGGTATCGCTGGACCAGAGCGATCATGATGAGGTGCGGGCTTTCGCCGAGAAGTTGAATCTGACTTTCCCCATCGTTCTGGACCCCGAGCACAAGGTGAAAGCCCTCTACAAGGTGCGGGGCCTGCCGACGACCTACCTCGTGGACAAAAAGGGCCAGGTGGCGGGGTATGGGGTAGGACCTCGGGAGTGGGACAACGAGGCGGCATACGCCTTGGTGGGGCATTTGCTCAATGAGAAAAACTGAAGACGTTCTTAAACGCGCTGCTCCCGATCAACGAAAAGCGAAAAGGCTGGCCGTTTCGTTTATATTGGTGCCCGTACTACTGACGCTGCTCTGGGGAGTGGGCGAGTACCTGGCGACGGAGCGGCCCGAGGGAGTGCTCGGGCCCAGCCCGGAGATCGGCGGCGCGGCCCCGCTGTTCGACTATCCGGTTCTGGGCGGGGGGCGTATTTCCCTGGCGGAGCAGAGGAATAAGGTGGTGCTCATCAACGTATGGGCCACATGGTGTGCCCCATGCCTGCAGGAGATGCCGGACTTGCAGCGTCTGTATGAGAGGCTGAAAAAGATGGCACGCCGTTTGAGATATTTGCGGTGAGCATCGACGCTCTAGGGGCGGACGCGGTCCGAAGTTTCGTGGGTCGTTTTGGTCTCACGTTTCCGGTTCTATTGGATCCGCGCGGGAGCGTGAAAAAACTGTATCGGACCACGGGCGTGCCGGAGACTTTCATCGTGGGGACTCAGGGCCGTCTTCTGCAAAAAATAATCGGCACGCGAAAATGGGACGCGCCGGCGGTTGTCGCTTACCTCAAGCGCGCGGCGCAATCCTGAACGGGCGATCTCCAAGAGCGAAAGGCGAAAAAAAACGGCGGGGCCGGGGCGAGCGGCCTAGTAAAATCCGCGCACGCCTTGAAATCCTCCTTTTTGGGGGTATGTGTGCCCCTTTCCGGCCTTCGAGGGGGGAGCCGTGCGCGCCTTCTCGCCCTTATTAAATTTCAAAACCGAGCTCCATCTCCTCGTTCAGCCTTTGTATCTGTTCCAGAACGGCGGGGGTAATGGGGACGCCAATGTGTTTGTTTTCTTCCTCGGCGATCGCTTCCGGCTCGCCATGGATGTAGATGCGATCGTGGCCGGGTGTCTTTCTAGCCCCCCGAATAGTTTCAAAGAGCTTTCCCATGTCGTGGAACGTGGCGGCCAAATCCCTGAAGCCGGCCGTCTTGATCGCGCCCATGAAGTGGCCGGTGGCGGATTTCGACGTGCCTGCCGCGCCCGCCATTCGGCTTTCCAAACCCGCGCCGGAGAGCGCACCGCAGAGAATCTCTACCATCAGCTGGAGGCCGTAGCCTTTGTGTCCCCCGTTCTCGTCCCCCTCGCCGCCCAGGGGCACCAGCGGCGTCTCGTAATTGAGGATACTGTTCTCGTTCAGAGTAGGTGTTCCTAGCGAGGAGAGCACCCAGCCCTTGGGGATTTCGCGCCCCTCCCGGAGTGCCGTCTCGATTTTGCCCACGGCGGTGACGGAGGTGGCCATGTCGAGATGAAAATCGGTTCCTCCCGGTCCGCCCGGTATTGCCACACTCATCGGGTTCGTTCCGAAAATTGCTTCCGCGCCAAAGGTGGGGGCGGTGCGGCGCCCTCCGTTCGTCATGCTGATGCCGATGAAGCCCGCATCCATCGCTTTTTTCGCCCAATAGCCCGCATAGCCGAAGTGGCTGCTGTTCCGGACGGTAACGAAGCCCGATCCGTGCTTCTCCGCCATGGAGATAGACTCCTCCATCGCGCGGTTGGAGGCGACGATGCCGATGGCGTCGTCCGCGTCGAGAAGTCCGGTGGTGTCGCTTCCCCTGTGGAACTTCATAGCGGGCCTGGCGTTCAGCACGCCGTTTTCGAGCCGAAGCATGAAAAAACTCAAGCGCGCTGCCCCGTGGCTGCGGATGCCTCTCATATCCGCGCTCACCAGTACCTTCGCCACCAGCCTCGCGTCATTCTCAGGAACATCCTTGCTACGGAAGATGGCGTAGATGAATTCTTCGATGACTTGTGCGGGAAAACGCACTGTGCCTTCGGGCAGTGGTCCGGACTCAACCATGAAAACCTCCTCGAAAATTTTGGCGATGCGGTTGATTTCTCGCTATTTTAGTCTTTTTCTGAGGTTTTTGCGAAATCGCTCCCACCTGCGCCTCACCTTGCGGTGCGCGCCCTTGTTTTGTCAAAATGCGCCTCTTTTCTCAGAGAGTGCGGAGAAGTGACTGCGCGATGAAAGGTGAGACATGAAAACGGCCCGTATAGCGGTGGTGCGCGGAGACGGAATCGCTCACGAGGTGATGCCCGAGGCGGAGGAGACGCTCAGGGCCGCGGCCGAGGCGGCCTCGTTTTCCGTTGCGTTTGAATACTTCGACTGGGGGAGCGAGCGCTACCTGAAAGAGGGCAGGGGGATGCCCAAGGATGGATGCGATGCACTTCGGGGGTTCGACGCCGTGTTTCAGGGGGCGGTTGGCGATCCGAGGGTTCCGGGTTCGATCGTGCAGGAGCAGGTGATTCTGGGCGTTCGCTTCGGGCTCGACCTCTACACCAACATCCGGCCATGCAGGCTGTATCATACGGACTTGACGCCGCTCAAGAACTTGGGCGCGGGCGATGTCGACCATGTGGTTGTTCGGGAGAACACGGAGGGCCTGTTCGCCAACGTGGGCGGTTTCTTCAAGCAAGGGACGAAAGACGAGGTCGCTTTTCAAGAAGAGGTGCACACCTACAAGGGGGTGGAGCGCGTCATTCGGGCGTCGTTCGCGTTCGCCAGACGCCATGGGAGAAGAAAGGTCACCATGGCGGACAAGGCGAGCGGACTTCGCTACGCGGGGGGAATATGGCGCCGCGTTTTTGAGGAGGTGAGGGCGGATTTTGGCGATATCGAATCAGAGGCGCGGCACATCGACGCGGTGGCGATGGAGGTGATTCAGCATCCTAAGGACTTCGACGTCATCGTCACCAACAACATGTTTGGCGACATTCTGAGCGACGTCACCTCCGCTCTCGTGGGCGGCCTGGGCCTGGCGCCTTCGGCGAACGTGAACCTTGAGGGGGTCTCGATGTTCGAGCCGGTACACGGCACGGCTCCCGACATCCATGGACGCGGCGTCGCGAACCCCATGGCGGCTATCCTCACGGGCGCCCTTTTGCTGGATCATCTCGACTGTGAGGCGGGCGGCGGCGCCATTCGGCGCGCGGTGGAGGAGGCCATCCGTCATGGGGAGCGCACTCCGGACCTGGGAGGCGATTTGCGCACGAGAGAATGTGGGGACGCAGTCCGAAACAGATTGAGGTAAAAATGTCTTGCGGCGAATTATTCACGCAGTGTATAGGGGATGAAAATGCCGAAAAAATCCGTGATGGACGTTGAGAAAGCCCCTTTCAGTCCGGTGGACTGGGGGCAGACGAAGATTCTGGTGAGCCCGGACGCGAACGGCTCCGAGCACGTCCGCGTGGGACTCACCGAATACCATCCCGACACTCCACACGAGCCGCACGCCCACCCCGGGCAGGAGGAAGTCATTTGGGTGTTGAGCGGGCGGGGCTATACGGAGACGAAGGGCGAGAAAATCGACCTCTATCCGGGGGCGGTGGCGTTCATTCCCGCCGGTATGGAGCACAAGACGGCGGCGGTGGACAATACGATGCGGGCGATCATTATCAAGGGCCCGGTCCGCGACGCCGACGGGGTGACGAGCTAGAAAGTTAGAACAAAGTAACCGTATGCTTGACGCGCATCATCGCGCCTCTCGTCTTTGCACTTTGCCCTGTCACTCCTGAATATCGGATCGGCACCTTTCTAAAGCGTTTCCATAGGCCGTGTGAGAGCACCACCGAATGGCCAATGTTGAACGTGTTTGTCGCTTAAATGAAATGGTGGCTCACTTCGCAGCGACGGGAAATGGTCGCAACAGTGAAATGATGAATGGCGTCTTGTTCGGCTCGCTCGTCGGGGCTGAAAGAGCGTTTTTTAGAGGTTTTTGAGACGTCCGCCACGCCCATCACGCATCACGACGCGGCCAGCGCAACCCGCTCTCCCTGAGCTTCGAATTTCGTCCCAAAAGGCTCATTGAGGGTTTTCATGACGTCCATGATTCTGCGGCCCGCTCCACGTTTTGGGGAATGGAGCCTGGGTCTTGAGAATACGCCGGCCGTCGCAGGAATGAAGTAGGGTTCCTTCACGCCGGCATGGGTCAGCGCGCAGCCGAACAGGAAGGTGTCGTGGGTCTCTTCCGTGAAGAAGGAAATCTCGAAATCAAACATGAGGTTTCCCATGCTATAGACGATGGGCGCACCTTTATAGAATTCGACCGCTTGGAGAACGTGCGGATGGCCGCCCAAAATGAGGTGTGCGCCTGCGTCGACTGCCGCGTGGGCGATTTCGCGCTGAAAATCCATGACCGCGCGCGTCATGCTCACTCCCCAGTGGTGGTTCACAATCACGACGTCGGCTTCTTTTCGGAGATTTCTTATCTCGCGCTTCATTCGCGCAAGATGGGCGGGTTCCGCCCATGTGTCGATATGAGGCGCAGTGCCCGGATACTCGGAAAGGTCGCGCCAGGGGCGATAGCCGGTATGGGCGCGGACGGGGTTCACCCCCGGAGCGTCAGCCGTCGCTTCGAACCCTCTCGGTATGACGGAGCAATATGCCAGAAAGCCGACTGTGAGGTTTCCGCGCTCCAGGAGTAGGGGTTTTCTCGCCTCCTCAAGGCGCATCCCTCCACCGACGAGCGGAATTTCGTGCGAATCCATGAGCGTCAGAGTTTCCGCGAAAGCTTCCTCTCCATAGTCGAGGACATGGTTGTTCGCAAAGGCCATAGCGTCGAAACCGGCCTCGGCGAGGGCGTGCGCCATATCCGGCGCGCCGCGCAAAAGTATTTTCTCAGATTGAGGTTTTCCGCCGTGAGACAGGGGGAGTTCTAGGTTGGCGAAGGAGACGTCGGCGTCTCGAAGGAGGGGAATAAGACCGCCGAATGCGCCTTTGGGATCGGCGCGGTTGATGGCGACATCTCCACCTGCCAGAAACTTGATCTCGCTTCTCTCACGGGAGGACAGGGGGCTATTCCGTCAGGCAAAGGCCGTGATCCGGCATGAAGGAGAGATAGACCTTTTGGCCAAGTGCCAGCTGCTCAAAGTGGTCGATTTGAACGCCTACCTCGTGTGGGCCGACCCTGACTTGGCAGTCTAAAAAGTTGCCCAGGTATACGGTGTCGATCACCTCGCCTTCCATCAGGTTTACTACGCCAACGGGTTTTTCGAGGTGAAGAACAATGTCTTCGGGGCGGATGCTCAGGATAATTTTTCCTCCGACAGACGCGCTTTGCGCACCGACAGCCTTGAGGCGGATGGGCGCGTTTTCATCACCGAGGGGAATTTCCATGTCCGCCGCGCTTGCGTCGTGGCCGAGCAGCTTCCCTTCCAGGAGATTTGCCACGCCAATGAAATTTGCCACGAATGCATTCGCCGGCTCGGCGTAGATGGTCTCCGGGTCTCCGATTTGCTGGATGACGCCCTTGTCCATTACCACGACCTTGTCGCTCATGACGAGCGCCTCGGTCTGATCGTGTGTTACGTAGATAGAGGTGATGCCCACGTCATGTTGCAAGCGCGTGAGTTCGATGCGCATCTGCTCCCTGAGCTTGGCGTCGAGGTTGCTCAGGGGTTCGTCGAACAGCACCACCTTCGGGTTGTAGACGATGGCGCGGGCGAGGGCGACGCGCTGCCGCTGCCCGCCGGAGAGGTTCGTGGCGTAGCGCTTGGCGAAATAGCCGAGGCCCACGAGGTCGAGTGCTTTCTTGGTCTTTTCCCGGATGACGGCCTTCGATTCGCGCCTTACCCGCAGGCCGTAGGCCACGTTGTCGAAAACCGTCATATGCGGCCAGACGGCGTAGCTCTGAAAGACCATGCCGAGGTTTCTCTCCTCTGGCGTCAGGAAAACGTCGTTTTCAACGGATGTGACGTATTCCCCCTCAATTTGAATATCTCCACTATCAGGGTGTTCAAGGCCGGCGATGCACCTGAGCGTCGTGGTTTTTCCGCAACCCGAAGGCCCTAGTAGGGTGACGAACTCCCCTTGAGCCACGGAGAGGTCAATACCCGCGACAGCCATTTCCGGCCCGAATGATTTCACCAACTTGCTGATCTCTACGAATGACACCTTGTCGTCCTCTAGGGCCTGACGGCCAGCGTATGGTTGGGGTCCAGGCGGACATAGACCTTCTCGCCCACACGCAGGCGCTCACGCGAGTGCGCCAGCACCTTCCACTCGAATTCTCCCCATTTCACCCGGCAATCGAGGTAGTTCCCCAAAAAGACGGACTGGATCACCTCGCCCTCGATTCGGGGGTCTCCCCCCGGTTCGCGCGAGGCGTCCACATTCTCGGGACGAACCGAGAGGTAGGCAGCATCGCCCTCCGAGAGGCCCTCGGCGAGCAGGCAGGGCAGCCGCACGCTCTCCTCTCCCTGCGCTATCTCAATGCCCTCCTCACCGCTGTTTTGGACGATTCTTCCCTTGGCCAAGTTCGCCACGCCAATGAAATCACTCACGAATCTGTTCACGGGCCGCGCGTAGATGGCGTGGGGGCCGCCCGACTGTTCAATGTTCCCCTTGCTCATCACAATGATCTCGTCGCTCATGACGAGGGCTTCCGCCTGGTCGTGCGTTACATAGACGGAGGTGATGCCGATTTCGTGCTGAATCCGCTTGAGCTCGACGCGCATCTGCTCTCTGAGCTTTGCGTCAAGGTTGCTCAGAGGTTCGTCGAAGAGCAAAAGGCGCGGCTGAAAGACCATGGCGCGCGCGAGTGCTGCCCTTTGCTGCTGACCGCCCGATAGCTGGGTGGCCATTTTGTCCGCCATGTCGGATAGGCCGACGATTTTCAGCGCTTCGGCGACGCGATCGTCAATTTCGGTTTGTGGGACGTCGCGTATCTCCAGCGGGTAGGCCACGTTTTGGGTCACGTTCATGTGCGGCCAGATGGCGTAGCTTTGAAAGACCATGCCGATGTTGCGCTTCTCTGGAGCGACGTTGACGCGCTTCTTCACCGAGGTGACCAGCTCGGTCCCGATGCGAATCTCGCCCGCGTCCGGTTTATGGAGTCCGGCGATGCACATGAGGGTGGTGGTCTTCCCGCAACCTGAGGGGCCGAGCAAGGTGAGAAATTTCCCCTCCGGAACGCCGAATGATATGCCGTCCACGGCGCGGTCGTCCCCGAAGTATTTGATGAGGTTGTTGATTTCTAGATAGGCGTTTTCGTTCATCGTCCTACGCGGTGAGCGCCTCTTTGCCGGCGACTCTTCTAAAGATGACGACGCACGCGAGAAGCGCAATCGTCTGCGCGATGGAAAGGGCCGCCGTCATCGGTTCGTTTTCAAAGTTGGACAGGTAATAGACGCCGACGGAGAGCGTCTCCGTGCCGGCGGAGTAAAGTATAATGGAGATGGAGAGTTCTCGGAGGAATATGACGAACAGGAGTATCCATCCAGCGAAGATGCCGGGCTTGAGAAGCGGAATTGTGATTCTTCGCAAGGTCGTGAGCCAAGAGGCGCCCGCCATACGCGAGCTCTGGTCGAGTTCTTCCGATACGGCCATCATTATGGAGGAGATGTTTCTCTGCCCATAAGGGAAGAAGCGCGTGATGTAGCCAAGCAGCAGTATCCAGAGGGTGGCGTAGATGGGGGTTCTGATGTAGGTGACGAGAACGCCCATCGCCAGAACGATGCCGGGGAAGCCAATGGGGAGCACGCTCAGAAAATCGAGAGCCCTCGCGCCGAAGCCCTTGGTGCGGTGGATCATGTAGCTCACGACGATTGCCACCACCATAGCGATGGAAGCGCCGCCGAACGCGAGGATGAAGCTGTTGATGATGCCGTTCGTGGCCGCCTGGATGCTTTCCGGCCACCAGAAGAAAAGCACCTTCTGGTAGTTCCAAAAGGTGAGTTCCGACCAGATAATCCGCCCCGACCATATCTTGTGAAGACTCACGAAAAAAAGGCAGATGATGGGAAATACCACGGCGACGCAAACGTAGAGCATGTTGTAGGCGAAGGCGAGCCACTTCCAGTGTCCCAAGTCTATCAGATTCGGCCGAAAGCCTTTGCCGGTCACCGTCGTGTAAGAGCGTGGGGCGATGATTCTGTGCTGAATCCATATGAAGAACGCCGTCACCACGCCCACCACCATGCTCATGGCAGCGCCGAGATAGTGGTTGGCATCGTCGCCCACCGCTTTTGTGAAAATCTGCGTCGTCAGAGTCTCCCAACCGAAGGGAGCGGAGAGCTTGAAGGGAACGCCGAACTCTCCGGCCGTCGTCACGAAGACGATGATGGCACCCGATAGAATCGCCGGTGTCACCAAGGGCAGCGTGATGGTCATGGTGGTGCGGAATAGGCCGGCTCCCGTCGTTCGGGCGCTGTCTTCAAGCGATGGGTCCATGCGGCGCAGGGAACCCACGACAAACAGATAGACGAGGGGGGCGAAGAATAGCCCCGTCACCCAGATGACGCCCCACAGGTTGTTGACGTTGAAAAGGGGAAAAGAGACGCCGAGGGTCGATTTCGCCATATTGTTGAGGAGGCCGATCTTGGGAGAGGCCAGGTTGTGCCAGGCGATGGCACCGACGAAAGGGCTCAGAAAGAAGGGAATGAGGTTGAAGGGTTCGAGCTTCTCTCGTCCCGGGCAGTTGGTTCTCGCATTAATCCACGCGAGCGATACGCCCAGGAACGTAGCGAGAACGGTGCAGCCTGTGCTGATGATGGCAGTGTTGACGAGAGCTTTTCTGATGACGCGGCCTTGGAATATCTCCCTGTAGTTCTGGAGGCCCCACTCGGTGTCAAAGCCTAGGTCGTCAAGCACCAAAAAGGAATTGATGATGAGTGCGAACAATGGCAGAATGACCGCCACCGCCACGATGAGGCCGACGACGGTCGTGATGATGTTCTCCTGCGTGAACCAGGCTCTCCAGCCGCTCGGGGGGGCGACTTCAAATTGGGGCATCGCGGTGTTTGTGGTCATGGCCTCTCATGCCCAATCAGATGGCCCCGGAACGGGGGAGAGCCCTCTGCGGGCCCCCGCCCCGTTCCGGGGGAAAGCATTGACCGATAGACGGTCGCCCTATTTGAAGCGCTTGATGAATTCTGCGCGCGTCGCCTTGAACTTCTTCTGCGCGCCCACCCAGTCCTTCAGACCCAGGAGCTTATGTTTGCTGAGATCGAGAAGATAGGGACGCACGACCGCCGGCGGCGTGTAATTCGCGCGGAAGCTGTAGATAGCTTCGCCTTCTACGTATACGTCGGTCCCTTCCTTGGTGAGGAGAAATTCCACTAGGAGTTTGCCGGCGTTGGGGTTCGGTGCGCCTTTCAGGACGGCCGCCTGGTTGCCCAGCATCACTTGGCCTTCTTTGTAATAGCCAATTTTGATGATTTTGGAGAGGCTGGGTTTCTTGATGACGTTCTGCCACACGCGACCGGAGAGGTTCCATGGGTCGAGACCGCGCTCGCAGTTGATGAGAGTCTGCATCTTCGCCTCTGTGCGGAACATGACGACGGGTTTGGTGGCCTTCAGGTCGTCCCAGTATTTGTTCATGTCCATGCCGTTTTCGATGAGCGAGAGCACGGTGTTGGTGTAGGTGAAGCTTTTGGTGATGTCGCCGGCGATAGTTTTGCCTGTCAGGTTCTTCTTGATGGCGTCCTTGTAGGAGGTGACGTTGACGTCCTTCATGCCCGGACAGGCGCTGTTCCACACCGGCTGAAAGGTGTAGGCCAAGGGTGTGACGACGTAGGGGTAGTTCGCGTACTGGCCGGCTTTCTTGATCGTCGCCGCGAAATGCTGGTTCCACTCCGCGCTGTCGAGCTGGTGGTATGCGTCGCGCTTTTGGGCGGCAGCGAAGAAGCCGGGCGCGCTCACGACGTGGACGTCGACGGTGAATTTGTTGGCCCGCATCTCCTGACGCACCTGAGAGACGGTGGCGCCGGTGCCTTTGCGCAGGTTGCGGAACTTAAAGTCGCTGCCGAGGCCATAATGCTTGGCGAACGCAGGGCCCATGCGCTTGGCCGTCCGGTCGCTGAAGAGGGGGTTGATGATCGTGACGGCCCCCTCTTTTTTCGCCGCGCGCACGAGCTCGGCCTGGTTTTTCATCATCGCATCGGATGCGGGTGTGCCCAAGGCGATGATGGCCAGTGCAAAGATGGCGGCGATGAAACCAAATTGACGGGTGAGGTGTTTCATTGAAAATCTCCTTTCGATTACTTGATTAGGGTAGGGGCAAGCCCCCAGTGTAAAAGATTCGACCATTTCCTCTTTTTCCGCAAGGATAGACGGGCAGGTGAGGCAAGCGATCCCCTTGTTGCTTGCCCTTCGCCGTTGCCAGAATATTTTGTCAGTGAAAATAACAGATTTTTCATATCTGTCAATGCCCCTTTCCTTCAATCGGCAACTAGGCGGAGAGCGTCGAAGAACCCTTCTCTGCTTCTCTCGCCCGGCGCCCTGCACCTTGATTGCGCTTGGAGATTTCCTGCTATATACAAAGTGGTTGCGCGTCTCTTGAAAGTTCACGGCGAAATGTTCATAGAGATCGAGAGCAGTTCTTACAAAGTGACGGACGAGGCGGGAGGTTGTCGTTATAGGACACGGCTGGCGGATCGGCGCGTCTTTTCTCTTTGGCGATTCTTTCCCGGTCGAAATTATGAGCGAGGATTTTCCTTGAACGCGAAATCAGTCGGCTCGCCCCTCATTCAGACTTGCGAGCTGGAAGCCCCGTCGGGTTCGTTCATGACACACGTCACGGTGCTTCTCGTCGGGGATGGTCCCTATGTCCTCTTTGATGCGGGGTACCCCGAGCGCGTTCCTGAGACGCTCTCCTGGGTGGAGGCGCGGGCGGGGGATGACCTGGAGAAACTCGTGCTGACTCACCATCACTTCGACCATGCCGGCGGGGCGAAGGCGGTTTGCGAACGATTTGGCGTCAGTGCCTACGCGCATCCCCTGGAGATGAACTTTCTGGAGGAGGAACAGTCCGGTTTGGCGGTTTCTCCGCTGTGCGAAGGAAAAGTCATTGAATTGGGAGAGGTGCTCCTGGAGGTGCTCCTGACGCCGGGCCACTCTCCGGGACATCTCTCCTTCTGGTGGGAGGCGGAGAAAATCCTTCTAGGGGGAGACAATGTTCTTTTTCCTTCCACAACGGCCGTGGTCGCTCCAAAGGGAAACCTGGACGATTACCTCGAATCGTTGCGGAGGGTGAGGGGGCTCGCGCCCCGGTTCATCTACCCGGGCCACGGTCCGGTGATCGAGGAGCCGATTCGCAGGATTGACGCGCTCCTGGAGCACCGTAAAATGCGCGACGCGCAGTTTCTGGAGGCCCTGGGCGCCGGGCATGACACCCCCTCCAGAATTGCGGAGGTAGTTTATCAAGATTTGTCCGAGTCCCAGAAAAGCTTGGGTGCGCGGATGATAGCGTTGCACCTGGAGAGGTTCGTAGAAACTGGAGAAGTGGAGCGCGCGGGTGAGCGCTATTCGTTGACGCGACCCCTTCAGGGAGACTGAAACTCTTTGCTAACGAATTGCCACACGCTGATTCTGCGGACGCTGCTTGAGCGCCATCCCAAGGTGCCCCATTCTGAGAATGACGCCTACGTTTACAACGTGGCACCCGATTCTTTGCCCCTCTCGGGGGAGTTTAAGGCCAGGCAAACCCACCGGTTCGCCCCACCGGCCGGAGTCATGCACCGATTCCCGAAACTTTTGTGGGTGAAATGCCACCTGGTAGTCGACAACATCTGCCATTATGGGGATATCGCCAAAGCGGCGAGCGGACTGTCGCCCTCCCAAAAGGGGGGCTACGCTTACGCGAAGGGCGCCGCGCTCATCCCCTTGATACGCGAGTTCGCAGACGAAATGGGCGTTTCGCTGGATGGGGCGAGTCTCCACTATCTCGCGCACGTTTTGGTGGAAATCGCTGTGGATTACGCCATCTATCGCGACGACCGTACGGTGGCGGAGCATCTTCGAGACGCCCAACTTTTCATGAGCACCGCGCAAAAGCGTGAATACGCGAGGAGCCTCGGTGCCTTCTATAGGTGCGCGCCGGAGAAAATCGAGAGCGCGGGTGACGCGCCTCAAAAATTTTACGGTGACCTCCACAACATCGACAATCTTTTCGTGGATGGACGAACGAAAATCGTCTTAAGGAAGCTTGGTTTGCCCTTCAGCGCGGAGAACACAAGAAGAACGTGCCGCTTGATTGAGGAGGGAGCGCGGATGATAGGGGATTACATGAACTTCATCGACGACTCCGTGAAAGCCCTCTCGAACTGGAGGGTATGGGAGGGAGACGCCACCATCGCCGGCGAGGTTTTTTGACGGGTCTCCACGCGGTGGCTTTCCCTGGACAACGTTGCGCACGCGCGACCCCGCTCCACAAGTGCTTTGACGCTGGTTCGACCGCTCGGGAGGGTTGTTGCGCCGTTGCTCGAGCCAAGAGGCACTTGCGTCATGCTGAACAAACATTGTCCTTTATGCCATTTGGCATAAAGGTGGACCTATCACAATGGCTTTGTTTTATATGATTATATGAAAGTTGAGGGAGGACTATATGAAAGTTGCACCAGAGGGATGAGGTCGGTCTTGGCCTTGGACGTGCGTTTCCTGCCCTACTGGTTCACGGCGTCCCTGAGATTGGCACCCGCCTTGAATCTCGGCACGTTGGCAGCTTTTACTTCAATCTCCTCGCCCGTTCTCGGATTGCGTCCCTTGCGGGCCGCTCGCGTAGAAGCGCTGAACGTGCCGAAACCCGTGAGCGTCACCTTCTCACCGTCCTTGAGAGCAGAGGTTATGATATCCACGAATGCGTTGAGGGCGTGCTCAGCGCTCGATTTGCTCAGGTTCGCCTGCGCCGCGATGGAGTCTATGAGTTCGCCTTTGTTCATTTCCTGCTCTCCTTTTTATTGCTCTGTGTGCGGGCGTCGCACGCATGCTCAAATTATATAACTCCTGGAAATCGGACTCAAGATAAAACTCTGGTTAGGGGCGAAAATCAAACCCTAAGGGTGAGAAAATCAAATATGAAAATACATTATAGCCCTGGGGAAAATCCCGCGCAAGCGAAAAATAAGTCCCCTTTTTGTGTCGATCCGGGCTGAATCACGGAACCGGAAATTTCCACAGCGCGTCTTTTTTTACCATCTGATCGTATGAAAAAAGGGCGACGCCATCCGCTCCCGCCTCTCGGGCGGCGCCCCATTCGCCCCAGATGCCTTCTGGGCGACGGATGAACAGGTAGGCACCCAGGCCAATAACGATTTTCGGTGCGCGCGAGCGATTGCGAGCGGCCATTTTCGTGGCGACCACGCTTCGGCTGATTTGGGCCGCCAAGCGCGTGTCTCTCGTGTAGTTCATCACGACGACCTTGTCCAGAAATCCGTTTTCGATCCAGCCCCGCCAGTCCTGAAACGCAGAGAGGTAGGCCCGTTCCGCCCAAGGGAGAACTGCTGCGGAAATAATGGCTTGAGGGTTCAAATCTCTCACTGTCTCATAAACGTCGCGAACCGCCGCCGTTACCTGCGCGCGTCTCCACGCATCCCACGCATCTGGGTTGGCCTCTGCCGCGTCCGCGCCGGCGAGAGGTGCCTTTTTCCAGGTTTTTTTCTGAAAACGCGCGACGGAAATCTTATTGTAGCCAAAATCAAGGCGCGGGGAAAAGCGCGACCCTGGGGATATGGGAAGCGCGTAGGGATAGCGGATGAAGTCGAGATGGATTCCCGCCAGTCTCGGATATTTTCTGACCAATTCCGCCGCGATGGCGACGAGGCGTCCGCGCACGCCCGGGTGGCCCGGATCTAGGAAAATTCCGGGCGTTCCCAACGCGAAACCTCTCGCCCATTCCGGCTTTCCGGAAAGGGGATATTCGAGGAGGGAGCGTCCATATTGATCCTTGAGCACAGCCTCCGCCCCGAGTTGACGGATGATGGGAGCGTCCTTATTTCTCGCCAGGGCGAATGCGTTTATCCAGGCGTGTATCCTGATGGCGCGACCGTCTTTTCGGGAGGACAGCGCGAGCAGGAAAGTGAGTGGGTCTCGCCCCGCTCGCTTTGCGGGTGAATCATCCGCCAGACGCGTAGGGAACCACGCCTTTCCGGAGCGATAGACCTGCGCGTAAATGTCTGTGACGCCGGCTGCGCGTGCGCGCTTCACCAAACCTTTTATTCTCTCGTTGCTGTCGAGGGTTCTGTTCTCGCCTTCCGCCTGCACCCACAGGCCGACCTCGAACCGGCTCCCTCCAAGGTAATTTTTGAGGGAGTTCTCAAAGGATAGCGCGCCCAAATGGGCGCACCCTGAAACGAGGATCGAGATGAGGACGCCGCACGACGCGCCCATGAGCTGGAGTGGCTTCATCCGGTCTTTTCTGTGAGGGCGGGCGTTCGTAGCTTACGTTACGCAGGTTACAATGTGTCCCGAAACGTAGTCAATCAAAAATAAGCGCGATCGGAATAAAGGGAACGAACGAGAGGCAAGCCCGGCCTTTCGCCAGCCCTTCATAGAAGTCCTTCGAGGGCAAGCGCTCTCCTCGCTGCCGAGGTGGCCTCGGCCAGCGCTTTATCTTCCGCTTTGCACATGGGTTCGCCTCGAATTGCTCGATACCCCTCGATTATGTGCTGGGGGGAAATTTGCCCCTGGAGTGCTTCCCAGGCGCTCAGTGCCGCTCCCAAATGCGCCGCCACGGGCACTGCGGAATGCCTTGATGCGATGGCATCGATGTCCACGGACGCGAGGCGGACGTCGGGGGCTTTGATGGCGTTCGGAGTGTTGAGGACGAGGACGCCGCCGGATTTTTTCACAGCGTTTCCCATCGGGGGCACGACGGCGAGGCGCGGGTCGCAGACGATTTCAAGGTCATAGCTCCTCGGAATGGCGAGATCGGCGAGCGGGCTTTTTGAGACCTTCACCACCGCCCTGTCGGGAGAGCCGGCGGGGGAGGGAAACCCGGGAGTCCGCACCTGGGTGGAGAACCCCGCTCGGGTGGCCGCCTCGCCGAAGACGCGCGCGGCGAGCAGGAAAATGTCCCCGCCGTCGATCTCGCGTCTCCCATGAAAGCAAACTACGCGCATGAGGCGTTCTCGATCGTTGAGACAAACAAGAAAAAAACGCAGCATACTACACGTTAGCAAAATGCGGACTCCTTCTCCATTTCAAGTTGACATCGAAAACGGGGACTTACAATATGGGTTAAGGAGAATCTTCCGGCACTGGCGACGTCGCGTCCCATGGCGTGCGTGGTCAGCCGCGAAGACTTGTCTGGTTCTAGAGGGGCTGAAACTTTGCATAGCCTGCGCGTGGAGCGCCGATTCCGCCCGGCGCGTAGGAGCCTGAGCGATAGGGAGTGCGCTTTGAACAAGAAGTTCAGGATATTCACATACGGCTGCCAGATGAACCGCTACGACACGGAGACGATCACCGGCTACCTAGAGCGAGAAGGATATAGGGAAAGCGACTCGAACGAGGGGGCCGACCTGATTCTATTGAACACTTGCTCTATTCGAGACAAGGCGGAACAGAAGGTCTACAGTCAGCTCGGTCGGCTTGAGAAACTCAAGGCGTCGAACCCCGACCTAAAAATCGGCGTGTGCGGCTGTTTCGCCACGCGCGACGGGGAGGCGATAGCGAAGCGGCGCAAGTCGGTCGACCTCGTATTCGGCACTCAGAACATCGCCAAACTCCCGATCCTTCTGGAGGAGCTGGAGGAGGGGCGGGTGATGGATACCGCGTCCATCCCGCCGGATTTCACTGAACTCGCCCCGATTGAGCGCGGCGGCGGGCTGAACGCTTTTGTGAGCATTGCGCGTGGGTGTGACAACTTTTGCTCCTTCTGCGTCGTGCCCTACACGCGGGGCCCCGAGTGGAGCAAGCCTAGTGCCCTTATTGTGGACGAGGTGGAGCGCGCGGTGGAGGAGGGGTTTCGGGAGGTCACCCTCCTCGGCCAGAACGTAAACTCCTACGGTCGAAAATCTCCAGGTGAGCTTTCCTTCGGCGGGTTGCTGAGACGCCTGAACGAGGTGGACGGGCTGGCGCGTATCCGCTTCATGACGTCGCATCCCAAGGATTGCGACGAGGAAATGATCGACGCTATGGAAGGGTGCGAGAAGGTGTGCGAGCATCTCCACCTGCCGGTGCAATCCGGCGCGGACGCGGTTCTCAGGCGCATGGAGCGCGGATATACGGCACAAGAGTATCTGGAGAAAATCTCTCTATTCAAGGAACGTGTGAGAGACGGGGTGCTCACCTCGGACGTCATCATCGGTTTTCCGGGCGAGCGGGATGTTGATTTCCAGGAAACGCTCCGTATGCTGCGCGAGGTGCGCTATGATAATATTTACATGTTCAAATACTCCCCCCGTCCTGGGACGCCCGCCCTCGGGATGGAGGGGACGCTTCCCGAAGAAATGCTGTCCGAGCGCTTTGAGGAGGCCAGTCGGGTGCAGCGCGAGGTGACGGAGGATCAGCATGCGGCTCTCCTCGGTGGCCTTCAGGAGGTGATGGTTGAGCGGGCCGCGACGCCCAAGGGCACCCCCTCCGGATGCGCGGACTGCTTGGAGGCTGCGCGTGCGCCGGAGTCGAACTGGTTTGCGGGTCGCGGCAGAGGGAATCACAGGGTAGAATTCCTGGCGGAGGGTTTTACCCCTGCTCCCGGTGACCTAGTCGAAGTGAAAATCATGCGAAGTGGGGTTCACTCTTTGGCTGGCGTTTCGCCGCCAAGCGCCGTGGCGATGGAGGAATACGAATGATGGTCGAGATGGCAGTCAAGGGCCTCACGCTCGATCCGCACACCAACGTGCCGATTGTGATTCTGCGCGAGACCGAGGGCGAGCGTGCCCTCCCCATCTGGGTGGGCATTTTTGAGGCGCACGCCATCGCGCGCGAGATCGAGCACTTTGAGACGCCCCGTCCGATGACGCACGATTTGATCAAGAACATGATCAACGACCTCCATGGCCGGGTGGAGAAAATCCGGATCAACGATTTGAGGGATAACACCTTTTTCGCCGAAATCTATCTTTCCATGAACGGCTCGGAAATCGTTGTCGACTCGAGACCCTCGGACGCCATCGCCGTGGCCCTTCGCATGGGCAGTCCGATATTCGTGGAGGAGAAGGTGCTTGAGGAGGCGAAGAGCATTGAATTCAATGAAGGGGAGGCGAAGGAGGGTGCCTCGGTCGACGGGGCGGATGAGGAGGGACAAACACCGCTCGCCGGTGCGGAGAGACCGGCGGAGGACGTGCCCGAGGATATCAAGGAGTGGCTCAAGGATTTGAAGCCGGGCGATTTTCTGAAAGAGGACAATAATTGAGGCGACTCCCGCCGGGCGTCGTCCCCACCGGAGTTTGATCGGCTTGCTTCTCTATTTGTTGCGACACGGAGAGACGGACTGGAACGTCGAGCAGCGCATACAGGGCGTCTCCGACACCGCGCTCAACGAGGTGGGAGTCGCCCAAGCCGAGGCTCTCGCCTGCGCGTTGCGAGGGTGTTCGATTGCATGTGTCTATACGAGTCCGCTGAGGCGGGCAAGGCGCACCGCGGAGATCGTCGCCCGGGCTCTTGATGCCCCCCTTCTTGAGGAGGCAGGCATCGCTGAGTTGAACCAGGGTGAACTCGAGGGGGCGGCCTTTCGGCACCTGCATCAAACGCATCCTGAATTCATGGAAGTTTGGCAAAATCATCCCGCAGAGGCGCGTATGCCGGGCGGAGAAAGTCTGCCGGAGCTACAGGAGAGAGCCTGGGCCGCGATGGAATGCCTCCTAGAAGCGCACGAGAGTGAGGTCATCGCCGCGGTGAGCCACAATCTGGCGATCATCACGATTCTATGCAACATTCTGGGTGCGGAACTCAACGGATTCAGACGGTTGCGTCAGCATAACGCTGCAATGAACATCGTCGAGCACACCCCCCAGCGGGGCTGGAGTGTCGTGACAATGAATTCCTTGGCCCACCTTCAAGAAACGCCCGTCTCGGGACGGAATTCTTATCTGCCTTATCTTTGAGAACGCGGGGGTTTAGTCGTAGTCCTTGCCTTCCTGGTCAGAGACGTTTCTGTAGTAGTCTTGAATGGCGTTGACAAGGCGGTCAAACTCGGTTTTGCGCTTTTCCTGCTTCGCCGCTGTGTAGCGATAGAACAGATAAGCGATAGAACAGATAGAAGACGATGAAGCCCACCGTGAACTCTGCGCGCGCTCGGTTTTTTCTCTTTGGCGTGAGCGAGAGGCGGGAACCGTTCGATACGCGCCCGTCAGGTGATCTCTGCGAAGAGCGTTTGCGTCGTGACGTCCGGACGCGGCAGTGGGGAAACATTACTGATTTGCCCATCAAAGCACTCCATGGACAAGATGTGTGGCAGGGGTGGAGAACCCTATCCGCTGGGTGGCGGCCTGTCAACTAAACTAAACGGATGGACGTGAAATTGCGGCGAGGTGGCCGGCGCGTCTCCTCTTTTGAGCGGGCGCGCGCAGGATGAGGTCTGGTGAGGGGGCGTCGGAATGAGTGAAAGAGAGCGTAAGAGGTATATGCTAAGGCGCGCTTCACGTTCGCGCGCTCGCCTCATCGCGTATGAAGAGGAGCTGAACCCTGGGCAGCTCGAGGTGGTGATGGCGGGCGACGGCCCGCTTCTCGTCATTGCGGGAGCGGGCAGTGGAAAAACGCGCGTAATCACTTATCGCCTCGCGCGCCTTATTGAGGACGGTGTCGCGCCCGAATCTATACTGCTCGTTACCTTCACGAACAAGGCCGCGCGCGAGATGCTCCATCGCGCCGCGTCTCTCATACAGTCGTCCGCGCGGCGCGTGTGGGGCGGAACGTTCCATCACGTGGGGAATCTCATCTTACGGCGCTACGGTGCGCTCATCGGCTATCCGCCGAACTTCACCATACTCGATCGGGAGGATTCCGCAGATCTCGTCACCGACTGTGTCCGCCTCGCCGGGTTTAACCCCAAGGATAAGTACTTTCCCAGAGGACGCGTTCTGGAGTCGATCTTCGCCCTGGCCACCGATACTGACAGGGGCGTCTCACAGGTGGTTTTAGAACGGTATTCATATCTGGCGAACCGCTTGGGCGAGATAGAACAAATCGCCGCCCACTACGAGAGGCGTAAAAAAGAGATTCAGGCGGTGGATTTCTCCGGCTTGCTCACCCTCACGCGGGATTTGCTCGCGGAGCGCGAGGAGGTGAGGCGAGAGATTCAGGCACGTTTTCGCTACATACTCGTGGATGAATACCAGGACACGAACAAGGCGCAAGCCGACGTCGTGGACCACCTGTCCGGAGGGCGGCGCAACTTGACTGTGGTGGGGGACGACGCGCAGAGCATTTACAGCTTTCGGGGCGCACACTTTGAGAACATCATCACTTTTCCGGAGAGGTACCCCGACGCCAAGCTTTTTCGTCTAGAGGAAAACTATAGGAGCACGGCGTCCATTCTCGCACTGGCCGACGCTTCCATCGCCCACAACAAGCGCCGGTTCGAGAAAAAACTGAAAACCTCCCGCCCCGAGGGAATCACGCCGGCCCTCGTGAGCGCGCGCGACGCGACGCAGCAGGCGGACTTCGTGGTCGATCGGGTGCTGGCGTTGCGGGAGGACGAAGGGGTGGCGCTCTCTCAAATTGCGGTGCTCTACCGGGCGCATTTCCACTCCATGGAGCTGCAGATGGAGCTCACGCGCCAAGGAATTCCGTTTGAGATCAGGAGCGGGCTACGCTTTTTTGAGCAGCGCCACATTAAGGACGTGACGGCGTTCCTGCGACTCGTGAGCTCTCCGGCGGATGAAGTGGCCTGGAAGCGCGCGCTGCGCCTGCTCCCCCGGGTGGGGGAGGCGACGGCGAATCGGGTCTGGGAGGCGGTGCGGGGGCAGCCGGACCCCTTCTCCTTTCTCATACGCGACGCGGAGGGGCTCGTGTCCGGCGGTGCGCGCGCCGGGTTTGAGGTTTTTAGAAAGCTCGTCTTCGAGATGGCGGGCGGGGAGAACGCTGCCCGCACGCCGTCGGAGATGATCAACCTCGTTTTGGATCGGTTTTATCAAAATTACGTCGAGAATACGTTTGACGACGCTCTCTCGCGCGTGGAGGACGTGCGCCAGCTCGCGGATTTCGCCATGCGGTATGAGGCGGCGCCGGCGTTTTTGTCCGAATTGGCGCTCATGGGGACGGCCGCCGCGACGGGGCCCACGCCGCTGAACGATGGGGAGGGGCTGGAGGAGTCCATCGTCCTGAGCACGGTGCACCAAGCGAAGGGCCTCGAGTGGAAAGTGGTGTTCCTGCTATGGCTTACTGACACCCGTTTCCCCTCGGCGAGGGCGTTGGCCGACCCCGAGGGGGAGGAGGAGGAGAGGCGTCTGTTCTACGTTGCTCTCACGCGGGCCAAGGATGAGCTCTACATGTGCCAGCCCATGATCGAGAGCGAGGGATGGAAGACGGGAACGTTCTCTAGGCTCTCCCGATTCGTGGAGGAGTTGCCCGGGGAATTATACGAGCGCTGGCTTCTCAATGAGGCGGATGCATCCACGGAGGATGCGGGGGATTCCGTGAGCACCTCCCGGCTCGCGGACCCGGAGGAGCCTGACGGCCTGCGCTACGAATATGACGGGGCCGATTGAGCGCTTGGCGACGGGAGCGGCTTCGCGTTATAATTTCCATTACATTTTCAGAAAGAAGTCCCTTGCCCTTGAAGGCGGAAGGGTTTTTCGTCATGTGCGCCCGTGGGGGCGATTCTCTGATTTCGCTATGGCGTCTTGTATGATGGGGGATAAAGGAGCATGACTGGACAAATGGAATACGGACCGGGGAGTTTCGCGTGGGCCGACCTAGCGGCGCGGGAGCTGGGCGTCGCCAAGGATTTTTACGTCTCCCTGTTTGACTGGACGCTTGAGGAGGTGCCCATGGGGTGTGGCGCGGTCTATTCGATATTCCGCAAGGGCGATAAACAGGTCTGCGGCATGTACGAGATGTGTCCCGACATGCGCGAAGGCGACCACCCCTCCTACTGGCAGAGTTACGTGGCGGTGGAAAACACGGATGAGACCGCAAAAAAGGCGGCCGAATTAGGTGCGCGCTTGATCCAAGAACCGTACGACGTACCGGAGGCGGGCCGCATGGCGGTGATTCGGGATCCGGCAGACGCAATCCTGTCTCTCTGGCAGCTCAAAGAGCACGAGGAAGTCCCGATGATGAACCAGCCGGGTGCGATTAGCTGGAACGAACTGCTCACAAGGGACTTAGAGCGCGCCGCTTCGTTCTACGCTGCGCTGTTCGGCTGGACGAGCGTCGTGAAGCCCAGCCCCGCCGGCGGGGATTACACGGTTTTCCAGAGCGGCGAGGAACATCGGGCTGGAATGCTTGAAATTCGGCCTGACATGGGCGATATGTCGCCGTGTTGGGTGGTATATTTCGGAGTGGAGAATCTCGACGCCGCTCTTGAAAAAGCCAAGAGTCTAGGTGGTAAGGGCACGTTTGACCCACTGGACATTCCGGACGTGGGGAGAATTGGGGGAATCGCGGATCCGCAAGGGGCGTGTTTCACGGCGATGGAATCGGCTATGGCGTCGGTGGGCTCGTCTGATTGACTCCCGTGGCCACGAGACGCCCACACATCGACCGAGCCGGCGCACATGGTCGCCGATTCGCGAATAAGAGCATGAATACCTCATAAAACGTCAAACGACAGATCGCGCCTTTGGGCACACCCATCGCTAACCTCACTGGGAGTATGAAAGACGCATGAAATATCAAACCATTGACCCCGCAGAGAACCACTGGCGGCAGAATTATCGCCTGCTCGTCGGCTCCGTCGTGCCGAGGCCCATCGCTTGGGTGAGCACCATCAGCGCGGACGGCTACGTGAATCTCGCGCCCTTTAGCTTTTTCACCTGCGTCGGACATGACCCGCCTCTGCTCTCTATATCGGTGGGCGTGCGCGAAAAGGCGTATAAGGATACCGCGCGGAACATCATGGAGACCCAGGGCTACGTCATCCACACCGTGGTGGACGGCCTCGAGGAGCAGATGAACGTTTGCGCGGGCGACTACGCCTTCGAGGTGAGCGAGTTTGAGGAGGCGGGCCTGACGCCGGTCGATTCCGATTTTGTGAAGGCGCCACGCATCGCCGAGGCGCCCGTGGCCATGGAATGCCAATTTCGGCACCTCATCACGAACGGCCGCGAACACCTCACCAACGTCATCATCGGCGAGGTGGTGTGTTGGCACGTGCGCGAGGACGTGATGATAGAGGATGGAAAATATATCGACCCGGTTTTGCTCAGGCCTGTGGGTAGGCTCGCCGGGAATGGGTATTGCCGCTCGCGCGAAGTGTTCTACATGCAGCGGCCTGACAGACAACCGGAGCAGCCGAGTCCGAAGGGTTGAGGCCGAGGTGATGTAAGTCCTCTTAAAGTGAAGGAGGAGATGAGATGGGCGATATTCCAGAGATGATGAAGGCCGCTGTCACGCACGGTGCGGAGGAGGTGCGCATCGAGCACATTCCGGTACCCGCGTATGAGCCGGATCAGGTGTTGGTCAAGGTCGCCGCCTGCGGTGTTTGCGGCACCGACATCCACATCTACGAGGGGCACATGCGTCCGATGTGGCCGCCCCATTATCCCTTCATCCAGGGGCATGAGTGGGCGGGGGAGGTGGCCGCCATCGGGAGTCGTGCGAGAACCACCCTCAAGGTGGGCGATCGCGTGATCATGGAGCCGACGATTGGCTGCGGGGCCTGTCCCACTTGCATCCGGGGCGACTACCATATCTGCGAGAACGCCTCAAAGCCCGACGGCGGTTATCGCCTCTTGGGCCATACGGCGAACGGCGCTTTCAGTGAATATGGCGTCGCCCCGCCAAACAATCTGCACAAGATGCCCGAATCCCTGGGCTGGGAGGAGGCGGTCATTGTGAACCAAGTCGTTATCGCCCTGCACGCCATTGAGCGCGCGGGAGTGGAGCCGGCTGACACGGTGGCGATTCTTGGCCCTGGCCTTCTGGGGCTTTCGGTGCTACAGCTCGTCAAGATGCTAGGCGCGTCGAAAACCTATCTCACCGGCCGCGGCTATCGCTTGCGAATAGCGGAAGAACTCGGCGCGGACGTCGTCATCGACATCACGAAGGAAGATCCAGTCGCCGTCGTCAGGCGTGATACGGGCGGCCGAGGCGTGGATTTGGCGATCGAGTGCGCCGGCCCGCCGGAGACGATGCGCCAGGCGGTGGACATGGTCCGGCGCGGCGGGCGCGTAGTGCTGGAGGGGCTCAACGGCGGCCAGGAGGTAGCGTTCAACAGCGACCGCATTGTCCTTGATGAGATCGCGATATTTGGCGGGCGCGGGTCGCCCAACTGCTACCCGAGAGCCATTCAGATGATGGCGGACGGCCGCATTGACACGAAGAAAATGCTCACGCACACGTTCGCGCTCGATGATTTCGCCGAGGCGATACGCATGTTCAAGGCGAGGGAAGATGGCGTCATGCGCGCGATGATCACGCCCTAGATTTGACGGGCGTCAACTTGCTACGCCGGCCCGCCCGATCTCTGGTTTTTGCGCTCAGGAGAAGAGAAACCCGATGCCCGCGAAACTTCTGCCACTACTGTCGTGGGCAGCTACACGCAGCCCGACTGGCTCATCAATCGAGACAACTTGACGAAACGTCTCCCCCTGCGCGTGGGCGCGCGGGAGATTTGGCGCGTGCCGCCGAAGTTTCTCGAGAGTGCGTAGGACGACGCGACCCTCCTTGCGATTCGCGACATGGAGCGTGCGGGAATCGACATCATCACGGACGGCGAGGTGCGCCGTGAGAGCTATTCCAACCGCGTGGCCACGGCTCTCGGCGGCATCGACACCAAGCGCCACGGCTTCGTCAAGGACCGATCAGGCAGGGACAACCCTGTCCCCCGGGTGGTCGGGAAAATCCACCGCAAAAACCCTATAGAGGCGCGCGATGTCGCGTTTTTGCGCGCCAACACGGAGCGGGAGATCAAGATCACGCTGCCGGGTCCCTTCACCATGACGCAACAGGCCCAGGATGATTTCTACCATGATGAGCGGGCGATGGCGCTCGATTACGCCCGCGCGGTGAACGAGGAGATGAAGGACTCTTCAGCGCCGGGGCCGACGTGGTGCAGCTCGACGAGCCCTCTATATGCAGGCGCGCGCTGAGAAGGCGCGAGAATTTGCCGTGGAAGTCCTCAACGCGGCCCTGGACGGCGTCGAGGAGATGACCGCCCTTCACATGTGCTTTTGGCTACGCAGCCATCGAAGCTTGGCAGGGACTGGGAAAGCCCGACGCCTACTCCTTCCTGCCGGAGTTGAACGAGAGCGCGATCGATCAGATATCCATCGAGGCGGCCCAGCCCGGAATCGATCTCGCCATCCTCAAGAAACTTCCGGAGAAGACCACCATATTGGGCGTCATCGACAACGGCGACCCGAAAGTCGAGTCGCCACAGGTCGTCGCGGCGCGAATTCGGGAGGTGCTCACGCACGTATCGCCCGAGCGACTCATCCCCGCTCCCGACTGCGGAATGAAATATGGAATTTCCTAGTTTAAGGTCGTTTTCTTTTCTTTTTTCTCTTGTATTGCTGAACATACTCTACTACACTCCTTGCCATCGCCAAACTGTTCATGAGGGGACCTGTTTTGTCGGGTCGCCCATGGAATAGAAAACCGTTCACCTACTGATCGGAAATACATGGGAACCCACCATAACCTCGTGGATTGTTTGGCGACCGACCCGGCCTCATAGGGAGGCTGGGACTTTTTTGGGTAAGGAAAGGGGTCGCAACAATGAAGCGAGGGATATTTCTGTGTGCAGTAGCTGTTCTGGGTATGGCCTTGTCCATTCCGCTCATCGCAAAAGCGGAAGAGGCGGGGAAATGGTATTTTACGCCCAGTGCAGGGTTGTTGTCGCCAAGGGACACGGATGTGGAGAGCATCGCCGGTATCAACCTGGATGATACCATCCTCAGTGGAACGGCAGAAACCGACAACGGGCTGTTTCTGAGCGCGGCAGTTGGCCGTTCTTTCGGTCGTCTGAGGGGAGAGATTGAGGCTTTTCACGGAAGATTTGATTTCACCGAAAAAGCGGAACTGAGTGAAGCGGTTACGATTGGCGGCGTCCAGTTTGCTCCTGGAGAATATGAACTGGGAGATGGGAACGTCAAAATTACGGGGCTGATGGTGAACGCATGGGTGGACCTGGGCGCGAGCGACTGGAGCATCAACCCTTACCTGGGAGGAGGAGTTGGACTGACGCGCATCAAGGCGCCAGCTGGTTCCGACAGCGGATTCTCCTGGCAGATCGGTGGGGGTGCGCTCTTTCCCGTAAGCGAGAATGTTTCCATTGATGCCAAATATCGGTTCATGAGCACTGCCTATGAACCTGAATTTGAAGGTCTCTTTGGCGATGTCGAGTATGAGAAACTCCAGTCTCACGCATTCACGCTGGGTCTTAAGTTCACGTTCTAGTCCTGGTTTTTCCAAGGCCGGCCCCTGCTGACGTAGGGGTCGGCTCTTTTCTTTCAATCTTCTATGCCCAGAAGCATTTGCTCTTTCTCCTTCGGAAACGCCCGCGTAAGTCTTCCCTTGAAATCATTCCAATTCGGAGATGAGCGCATGAGCGCAATCACCGCCGCGAGGTGCTCCTTGAGTTTCGGGTGCCCAAGACTGGGCGTGAACCATTGATGGTGCTTGTGTTTTCTGTGTCCTTCGGGAGCGACAGGGTTTCTCTGTTGCAATTCTTTCAGCACGCCCGGAGCGATGCGCGCATACACGATATCGTTGGTATAACGTCCTATGACGCTTGGGCGACTCACGCCGTCCGGGCCTGACCATTTCTTGAGCCTGAATATCTGTTCGTAAAATTCATACGGAAACGTTTTTGTCCAGGGCTGTAATTCCTTGGCTATGAATTTTTCGAGAATCACACTGAGCGCACGTTCCTCGCGTATGCGCTGATAGCCTGTCGCCTCATCGACTAGAGCGATGATGCCTACGGCGGCAAGGGCGCGAACGAGCAGATCGCATCTCTCCGCTATGTGGGCTTGTTGCTTTGTGAGAACCTTTGCATCACGCGCGGCCAAGACCACATTGCATACGTCAACAAGCAAAGTGGCCGGATACGCATAGGCCGTTCTTCCACCATCTGGCGGCTGAAATTCAATAGTAGAAATGAGGCGCGCGGTTAAGTCATTGATATTGATACCTTTTTTCTCTAAATTGCCTACAAATTCGGCCATTCGGGGCGCGCCAGTTTTTTTCGCGCCCCCAGCACTCAACCCAACGCTTGATTGAAACCCCCTCTGACTCAAGACGCGCGTCTCATCTTCCAGCACGTAGCAGGGAATCTCCACCTCTCCGATGACGAGGGGATTGTAGGGCGTGCCCGCAATGACTTTCAAAGGCTGTTGTTTGTTCATGCGCCCAGTCCTCTGCTGATGGTGAGGTCAAAAGCAAACGTCGGTTTCGCGTCGCGCAGGTTGTAGCGATAGCAGAACTCATCCACGTAGCGTTGCAGGTGCTTGCGGCTCACGCTGTGGAAGGAACCGAACATCCCCCGCTTCAGGAGCGCCCAGAAACCCTCTATGGTGTTCGTGTGCACGTCGCCGTCCACATACCATTTCTCATGCTTGATGACGCGATGCGGGAGCACCTTCTCCATGCCCCGATAGCCCATGTATTCATCCGTGATGAGCTCCGATTCGTGCGTCTTGATGCGTTCCCGGACAAACGCCCGCATATGCCGCGCCTTCATGCTTTCCTTCTTCACGGCCTTGGCAGAAACCTTTCCTCCGCGCTCGACGGCCCCCACCACCGGGGCCTTGTCGGTTCCCCTTCCGCGTTTCCTCGGAGGCTCGCCCTTGCCTTTGCGCGGCTTTCCGCCGATGTATGTTTCATCCATCTCAATGACGCCTTTCAGGAGATCGCGCCCCTCGGCTTGCGCCATTGCCTTGCGAATCTGCATGGCTATACGCCACGCCGTGTTCTTGTTCACTTTCAGATCGCGCGACAGCTGAAGGGCGGACAATCCCTTCTTGGCGTTCAGAATGAGGTTGATGGCCAGAAACCATTTCTGAAGGGGAAGGTGGGTATGATGAAAAATCGTGCCCACCGTCACGCTAAAAGACGTGATGCAATCGTAACATCTCCACCTGTGCTGGCTTCGCGCGACCTTGACGGAACCGCAATAGGGACAGCACGGCAGGTCGCCCCACCGCGCCTCCTCCAGATGCGCAATACACGATTCCTGGGTGGGAAACCTCTCGAAAATCTCTATAATGTCCATGACGTTTCCTCAGTCGGGGTAGAGTTTATCCTGAAAACACAAGAGAATCATACCCTGACCAACGGAGAACATCAAGACCTTAAACTAGGAAATTCCGATGAAATATATGAACAGGGAAACCGCTTTCGGTAAACTCAAGTCCCTGCCATCGTGCGCCGAGAGCTCGGTAGGTAGCGCTTCTCCCTGCGCTGTCATGACGGGGCTGCTTGAAGAGGCTGCTTGAAGAGGCTGTAGCCAAACAAAAATAATTGCGAATTGCCTGGAGAAACAGCGGATTTTCCGAGGTGAAACGACTTGGAAAAAGATCGTGAAGGGGAACTGAAAAAGTCGCTCAAAGCAGGTCGCCGAGCGTGATGGCGGCGAGGGTGCCCGCGTCTGCCGCACTCTTGACGTCGGGATGCGTGGAGGCATCGCGTAGCCGCTCATCAATTTTATACGTGCGCGAAAAGGGAATTGACGATAGGCGGCGTCCCCATAGAAAATAACGCGGCGACCTTCTGCGCGCGCAGGGAGCGTTTTGGTGAGGCGATGGCTCCGTCCGCGCTAATGAACGGCTGATACCGTTATTTTATGACAGATTTGGGAAATTTTATTGTACGGGCAAAAAAAGGTAATCTAGTCTATAAATTAAGATTTCTGCTCTCTTTGTTTGCGATTTGCGCCCGTGAGGAAACCGCATGATCGATGTTCCTTCGTGCCCCGACGGCCCCCATGCGCCATCGGGGGGGGGGCACCTGCCCTTGGGCCAAGACGGGAATGGCAGATCCCCCGAACCCATCCTCTTTTGTGAAGACAACCTCGCTTTCATGGCCAGATTTCCTGATGCGATGATGAAGCTCGTCATCACTTCGCCCCCATACAACTTGGGGAAGGAATACGAATCGAAAACATCGCTCGATTCCTACCTGTATGCACAGGAGCGCGTGATAAAGGAATGTGTCCGACTTCTTCATCCCCAAGGCTCCATCTGCTGGCAGGTCGGGAACTATGTGCGAAACGCTGAAATCATTCCGCTTGATACCGTGCTCTACCCCGTATTTCGTGCGGAAGGACTCAAGCTTCGCAACCGAATTGTCTGGTGTTTCGGCCACGGGCTCCATTGCGCCAAGAGGCTCTCGGGCCGATACGAGACGATCAACTGGTGGACGAAAGGTGATAATTACACTTGGAATCTCGACCCAATACGAGTTCCGGCGAAATATCCTGGCAAGAGGCATTTCAAGGGGCCGAGAATGGGGCAGCTTTCGGGAAACCCGAAAGGCAAGAACCCGACTGACGTCTGGGCGTTCCCGAACGTAAAGAGCAATCACCCGGAAAAGACCGTTCATCCCTGCCAGTTCCCCGTCGAGCTGGCGGAGCGTCTTGTTCTTTCCATGACGGATGCAGGCGACGCGGTGCTCGACCCTTACATGGGCGTTGGTTCCGCCATTATCGCTGCGCTCATGCACGGAAGAGCGGCTTACGGTTGTGACATTGTTCCCCAATACGTGGAGATCGCCCGCCAGCGAGTGCGCGAGCTGCGCGCGGGGATTCTCAAAACACGCCCGATGGGGAAGCCCATCTACGACCCCTCGAAACCGAAAGGGGGGCATTAAGTGCGCATCAAGGCCCGTTACTCTCATCTGAACGGCGAGGAATATCTGATCGTCCACCGCAATCAGTTGTGGGAAGAGATACAGGACGTGATTTCAGAGGTTGACGCGGAGGCTTGTCGGACCAAGATCTCCCGGGAAAAGACCATGCCGGGAAAGGTGCTGTTCTCGCCCGCCGACATGAACCGGGAGTTCAAAGATGGTCTTAAGGCGCACGGCTGGAGCGAGCGGAGAAACACGTTTTGGCTTGCGGCAGATGAAAAGCTCATGCGCGGCATTTATGGGTTGCCGGAAAGCGAGCAGAAACGCGCGATTGAGCAGGCGGGGCATGAACCGATCATGTCCTACAACCAGACGGATTTCGTGAAAGAGCGCGTCGCGGTAGAGGTTCAGTTTGGCAAGTACGCCTTCGTCGCGCACGACCTGTTCGTGAAGCATCTCAGCTTCTACGTTTCCGAAGTCATTGACGTAGGCGTCGAGATACTCCCCATGAAGGAACTAGAGCGGGAGATGTCCTCCGGCGTCGCTTACTATGAGCGGGATTTGCTGAACGTTCTACGCCAGGGCCGCGGAGTTCCTGCAGTTCCTCTGGTGCTCGTCGGAGTCGCGCCGTGAGGTGCGTTCCGATCGAGCCAAGCGGGGTAATGCCCCCTAAAGTCCACACGGTGCGCGGCGCTCCTATTCGCCGCCCTCCTGAAAGGCGATGCGCTCGCCGGGAGGTTCGACCACGAGATGGAGGGCCTCGGCGACGCGCCCCGTCAGATTCCACAGCCCGCAGATGAGGGTGAGGGAGACGAGCTGCTCCGTTCCGAAATGGCGCTTCATATCCGCAAACGCCGCATCGTCCTCCTTGGCCGTCAGGTTCGTCACCGCCTCCGCCCAGGCAATGACAGCCTTTTCCTTCGCGTTGAAAAGGGGACTCTCCCGCCAGCCGTTCTCTTCAAGCATGTTGATCTGCTCTTGCGTGACGCCTTGAGCCCGACCGAGCTCGACGTTGTGCCCGAGTCAGTTGTTGCACGCGGTCAAGATCGCCGTCTTGATGATAACGAGCTGGGCCATGCGCAGGTATTCGGGGTCGGTTTTCTGGTGTGCGACCCTGAGCTTGCCGTCCATGATCTGCCAACCCTCGACGAAGCCGGGCGCCCAGCCGAGCAGGCGCAAGAAACGCGAGACGCGCCCCCATCGCTTTCTGCCGCGCGCATAAAGGGGCGCGAGTTCGGCGATCAGGTGTTCAGGAATGTCGTCCGGATCGATCAAGGGCACGCGGGGCAGGGGGCAGCTCATCATCTCATCGGTGACGCCCATCCCCCGGGCGAGGCCCGTGGCTTCGTCTATCGGCATGGGGATTGTCCTTTCCTGAGGCGGGAGATTTGGGCGCGCTCGCGCAGGAGACAATCCGCCATGAGCAAAAGCTATGCTCGCCGCCGCCAAACTGCGCACTTCTCCGCCGCCGTCGGCACCCCCATCACAACGCACAATGTGTGTTCATCTATATATTGCTGCTGGTTTGTTTCTATTATACATTCAGTTTTCTCGCAAGCAATGAACCTCGACGCCGGACCAAAGGATGAGGGTCATCATGTGGAGATGGAGAGTTTTCGCATTTTTCGTTGTCGCGGGCGTTCTTGTCGCTTGCGGCGACGAACACAACGATGAGGTCAGTGAAAGCAAAGTCATCCGGCCGGTGAACGCCATTGTGGTAAAGCCTGTTTCCCTCGAATTTCAGCGCAGCTATCCGGCCGTTGTGCTTCCTGCGCGGGAGGTGACTCTTTCCTTTCGCAATTCGGGCCGCATCAGAAAATTACCTGTGCGGGCGGCCACGCTGGTCAAGCGGGGCGAGTTGATAGCCCAGTTGGACACGCGCGACTATCGAACGATTGTCGGGCAACTAGAAAGCCAAAAGGCGCAGGCTGAGGCGCAACTGCGCTTGTTGCGAAGCGGTGCGCGATTCGAGGATATTTCCGCTCTGGAGGCTGAGCTGCGGGCCGCGCGGGCGCAGGTAAATGCGGCGCGAGAGCAGGTGAAAAGAACCAAAACCCTGTTGAAGCAGGGTATTGTTTCACAAGTCGGGCTGGACAAGGACGAGACCGCACTGGCGGTAGCGGAAGCCAACTTGAGGGTAAGTCAGGCAAAGCTCAACAAGGGCAGGGCCGGCGCCCGATTGGAGGAGATCGAAGCGCAAAAAGCAGCCATCGCAGGACTTGACGCGCGGCTGCAAGCGGCTCGCGCGGATTTGGCCGACACGACTCTGCGGGCTCCCTTCGATGGGATCATTGCGCGCCGGCTGGTTGACAATTTCACCAATGTCCAGGCGAAGGACCCGATTGTCCTGTTGCAGGAACTCGCCACGCTGGAACTCGGATTTGACGCGCCTGGGCCGGATGTGGCCCGCTTCGGTAAAGCGAAAAACGTAGTGCTGACGGCATCGCTTGACGCTCTGCCGGGCGAGGAATTCGAAGCAAAACTGGTGGAATTTTCGACGCAAGCCAATTCCGCCACACTGACCTATCGGGGCCGTGTGTCAATCGGACGGCCTGAAGGCGCAACCATTTTGCCCGGCATGGTGGGCTCCGTAAATATTGCGCAAAAGGCGATATCCGGTGGCGGCATTGTGGTGCCAATCACCTCCGTTGTGTCAAAAGCGGACGGCGCTCCCTTCGTCTGGGTGATTGCGGCCGGAAGCGGCGCGGTCGAGAAACGGCCGGTGCGGACGGGTGAGGCGATGGGAGCGAAAATCAGAATCCTGAGCGGTTTGTCGCCCAGAGATGTCATAGCGGTGGCGGGACTGTCGCGCTTGCTTCCGGGAATGGTCGTCCGCCCCGTCATCGATGGCGGGCGCTGATAGTGATGGACCTCGCTAGATTCGCGATGGAAAAGCGCCTGATCAGCGCGCTTTTTACATTCCTGATTTTGGGGGGTGGATACTACGGCTACAAAAACTTGCCGCGCTTCGAGGACCCCGAATTCATGATTCGCCAAGCCCAGATCATCACGCCCTACGAGGGTGCGAACGCCGAGGAAGTTGCTGAGGAGGTAACCGAGGTCATCGAGGGCGCCATTCAGCAAATCGCGGGTGTCAAGGAAATCAAATCGCTTTCATCTATCGGGCTATCGGAGGCCAGAGTCGAATTCTCCATTGCATCGACGAAGAGTCGACTCGCTCTGCAGCAGAAATTCACGCAACTGCGCGCCAAAATCTCCGATACGCAAAGTCGCTTGCCGCCAAACGCGGGCCCCGCCGTGGTCCATGATGACTTTGGGGATGTCTACGGACTTTATTTCGCCATAACCGGAGATGGCTATTCCCTCTCGCAGCTGAATGATTACGCCAAAGCACTCCAGCGAGAACTTGTGCTCGTCCCCGGTGTTTCCAAGGTGGTTTTGAGCGGCGCGGCACAGGAAGTCATTTATGTAGAATATGCTCCCACCCGGCTCTTCGGCCTTGGCCTGTTGCCGGAGCAGGTAGCGCAAGCGTTGAAGGGCCAAAATCTCATCGCCTCTGCGGGCGCTGCGCCAGCGGGGGACCTGCGTCTGGCGATACGCCCGGAATCAGCCATTGATTCGGTGGAGGCGATTGAGGGTCTCGTCATTGCGGATCCCGCATCGGGCAGGGTCCATCGGCTTCGGGATGTTGCGAACGTTATCCGTGGCCAGAAAGAACCGGCGTGGCTGCGTTTTTTCCGCAACGGGCAACCGGCGGTCGTCATGGGCGTTTCCGGCATTCTGGGTGGAAACGTCGTGCGTATGGGCGATGACGTCAAGGTGCGAATGGCGGAACTGATCGGTGATAGACCGATTGGGATCGACGTCACGCCGATCTCCGATCAAGGGGAGACGGTGCGCGTCTCGGTAAACGGCTTTGTCAGCAACGTGCTCCTCGCTCTGGCCATCGTGGTGGGCACTTTATTGGTCTTCATGGGCTTGCGTTCCGGTATTCTGATGGGCGGCATTCTGCTGGTGACCGTCGCCGCGACGCTGTTCGGTATGTATGTTTTCGGCCTGCACATGCAGCGCGTTTCCCTCGGTGCGCTGATCATCGCGCTCGGAATTTTGGTGGACAACGCCATCGTCGTTGTAGAGGGGACGCTGGTGCAGGTGCATCAGGGCGAGGATGCGACCTCCGCGGCATCCGCGATCGTCCACAAGACCAAGTGGCCGCTCCTGGGCGGGACGATCGTCGGTTTCCTCGCCTTCTCTCCCATCGGCTTCTCGCCCGACAACACCGGCGAATATGCGGGTTCGCTGTTTTGGACCATCACCATCGCGTTGGTGTTTTCTTGGTTGATAGCGATCTGGCTAACGCCCTATTTCTGCACGTTGTTGCTTATGCCGAAACCGATGGACGATAACACGCCCAAGCCGGGGGAGGGCTTCATTCTGCGCGGCTACCGACGCTTTCTCGAGGGGGTTCTACGGTTCCGCTGGATCACAATGGCGCTGGTCGCGGTTGCCCTGACTTTCGCCGTTGCCTTGTTCGGCCTCGTGCGGCCGGGCTTTTTCCCCGCATCGACGCGCGCGCAGTTAGTGGTCGATTATTTGGTGCCTGAAGGCACGGATATCGACCGCACGACGGCCGACGTGACCGAGATAGCAGCCTGGGTCCGGAATCAGGAAGGGGTGAGGGGGACCAACACCGTAGTGGGCGGAGGCCATCTTCGCTTCATGTTGACCTATTCCGCAGAAAGCGCCAGCCCTTCCTACGGCCAGATACTCGTGGACGTCGCCGATTCTACAGCTATCGAGCCTCTGCTGCCGCTCATTCTCGAGCACATCGAACAAAAATATCCCGACGCTGGCGCCAAGGTCTGGAAATTCAGCCTCGGCCCCGGTGGCGGATCGAAAATTGAGGCGCGCTTCACCGGCCCGGAGCCGACTATGCTCAGAGGTCTTGCCGAACGGGCCAGCGCGATCTTTGCAAAAGAGGGCGCAGTCGGCGTCAAGGATGACTGGCGCAGCATGGTCCGGGTGGTGCGGCCGCGGATCAGTCAGCCGAACGCTAAGCGGCTGGGGTTGAGCCAAAATGATATTTCCAAGGCGTTCGCCGGGAATTTTGATGGGACAATCATCGGTTTCTATCGCGAGGCAGACGAGTTGCGGCAGATCATCATGCGGCCAACCAAGAGCAACCGCGATGATGTGGCCGATTTGAACGGTGTCCAGATATTCAGCCCCGTGACCGGAAAATACGTGCCGGTGAGCCAGGTTGTCGACGCTTTCGACGTGGTATTCGAGAACGGCCGCCTGCGCCGCGTCGACCGTTCGTTGTCAATCACCGCGCAGGCCGACCCGCCGCTCGGCGTGCTCGCGAGTGATCTTTTTGCCCGTGTTCGACCAAGGATCGAGGCCATTGAACTACCGCCGGGATATCGCCTGCAATGGGACGGCGAATACGGGGCCAGCCAGGAGGCCAACAGCGGCCTGGCGTCCACCATGCCCTTCGGTTTCGGCGCCATGGTCGTCGTCGTTTTCCTGCTTTTCAACGCCGTGCGCCAGCCGCTCATCATCTGGCTGACGGTGCCGCTCGCCTTCGTCGGCGTGATTTACGGCCTTATCCTGACCGACACGCCGCTGGAATTCATGGCGATACTGGGCGTTCTCAGCCTGACCGGCATGTTGATCAAGAACGCCATCGTCCTGATCGATCAAATCGACGCGGAAATCGCTGAAGGCAAAGCGCGCATGACCGCCATCGTGGACGCCGCAGTCAGCCGCGCCCGGCCGGTCGTGCTTGCCGCGCTGACCACGATACTCGGCGTGGTTCCCTTGCTGTGGGATCCGTTCTTCAAGAGCCTCGCTATTGTCATCATCTGTGGTCTGTCCTTCGCCACCGTGCTGACACTGCTCATCGTGCCGACGTTCTATGCCACTTTCTTCCGCGTGGGCGGCGGAGAGACGTGGAAGTAGGTTTACGGGAAAGAACTTCAAAACTGGCAATCCATGAGAACAAACCCGTGAGAGCGGCCGAATTTCTGCCATCATCCTGCAATTGCAAAAACGGGTTCGAGAACTTCGAGCTGACGCCCGACTGAGCAGGCCCAAAAAGCGCGAGACTTTCCCCCAGTGCCTCTTTGCCGCGCGCATACAAAGGCGCGCTCATAGGTCAAATGTTCCGGCATGTCGTCCGGATCGATCAAGGGCGCGCGGGGAAGGAGAGTGATTTTTACCGTGTTCCCAACCGTTTGCACGTCCCGAGGATGATCTATATCTTCCCACATGAGCGAACCGTCGCTACGCCGTGTGGATGCACCTTAGAGAAACCTTCCCGTCTTTACTGGAGAACGACTCCGGCGGCGTCTCGTTTTAGGGCGGAGCTCTTCACTTCATGATGCGGAAGAAGGCATCGAGCAGAGGAAGGAGGAGAAGAGCCATGGTTGCCTTGCCGGACACGCAAGAAGTCGGGGGACGCCGATCCCTTCATGGATGGGAAGGAATCCCGTGGCCGTCGCATAGGCGAGAAACAGTAAAAAGTAAGTGGGAAATAATAAAAATAAGAGAGATAGAATATGGTTTATAAATTCAATATAACAAATTGATAAATTGCTGTTTATGAGTTTTCGACATACGCCTTTTGTGTTCTTGTTACTGGTGCGTGCGAGAGGGGGCGATGCGTCCTCCTCATGCCGGCATCACCTTGGGATGTTCCAGCATGTCCTTGAGCGTGGCGAGGAACTCGGCTGCCGGCGCGCCGTCGACGAGGCGGTGGTCGGCGTTGACCCCGATGTATGCTGTCGTTCGGGGCACGACCTCGCCCGCGCGCACCACGGCGCGCTCTCGCGCTGCGCCCACGGAGAGGATAGCGGATTCAGGGTGGTTGATAATGGCGCTGAAGTGATCGACCCCGTAGGCGCCCAGGTTCGATACCGTGAAGGTGCCGCCCTCCAGCGAGTCGGGCCCCAGGGCGCCCGCGCGGGCCGCCTCGGCCAGCGATCTTGACTCGCGCGAGATGGCGTCGATGGATTTCTGGTCCGCTCCCCTGATGACGGGCACCATCAGCCCCCCATCGACCGCGACGGCCACCCCGATGTTCACGTCTCGCATCTGCTCCAAGGTGCCTTCGCCCAGACGGACGTTCACGGCCGGACAACGGCGCACGGCGCGGGCGGTGTAGAAGATAATGAGGTCGTTGATGGATACCTTCACTCCCAGGTCGCTTTCCCAAGCTTGGCGGCTGGCCTCGCGCACAGCGAGAAGGTTGGTGAGGTCCACCTCGGCCTGCATGGTGATGCGTGGCGCCTGGGACCAGCTGTGGAGCATCCGATCCGCGATGATCTTCCGCATACCGGCCAGGGGAATGGCACTGGCCACGAACGCAAGGTCGCTCCCTGCGGCCGGTTCGGCCAGGATGCCCGCTTCCGCCGCCGCTCTCACGTCGGCTTGTATGATTCTGCCGCCAGGGCCTGATCCTTTGAGGGTGCGAAAATCGACTCTTAACTCACGAGCTACGCGCCTAGCGGCTGGGCTGGCGAATATCCGGCCCGCAGGCGTGGACCTTAGCGCCTCGGGCGCGGACGTCGCCCGCGTGGATGGCGGACTCGCCTGCGTGTCCCTGGCGCTGGGCCCGGCTTTGGCTGCGGCGTTTTCAAATTTACTGATGTCCTCTCCCGCCGCGCCGATGACAGCGATATTCACGCCGCAGGAGACGACGTCGCCTTCTCCCGCCAACGTTTTGAGCAGGAGGCCCCCACCTGGCGATTCGACCTCGTATTCGACCTTGTCGGTCTGAATGTCGAGAATGATCTCGCCTTTTTCGATCGCTTCACCTTCACCCTTACGCCATTTGAGAATACTACCTTCTTCCATCGTGAGACCGAGTTTGGGCATCGGGAGTGGGATGGCCATGTTTCTTCTTACTCCTCATCATCCGGGTGATGAAATGTCGCAAAACTACTTTAAGTATACCATGTGCGCCGGCGATTACGTTATTTGGTGCAGACGCACTCAATGGAGGTGCCTATGTAGTCAAAGACCTCCCTAACCACCAAGGCGGCGACTTCCGTTCCCCAGCCGCAGCGTTGCATTGCCTCCGAGCCTGAGTATGCGTTTATGATTCTTGTTAAACGAGGTCAGATGCTCGCGTATTAATGAGGGGCAAGTGCGCTTTTTTGAGGCGAGTTTCTCGCACCGCTTTTCCAAAGATGCCGCGCAAGGTCGCTTCCCCGTCTGGTTTGCTCTTCCGTATTTTTGTCTACTCTATTTGATGAAATCTAGCACTTGCCATGCCTTTGGGCAAGAATGCTTCCACACGGGGTCAAGAATATATTGCGCTTGCGCTTTGCTCGAATGTCGATTAGAGTATTAGTGATTTTCATTGTTCAGTAAGTGGGTCAATTGATGACCCACTTTTTTGTTCTCCTTTGAAATAGAGATTGTTGTGATAATTGATGTCGATGGTGAGATCTGGATGACCGTCCATGAAGTAGTTGGCGACCTTGGACTTGAATTGCTTGATATCGAACTGGCCGAAAACCGAAGCGAGCGTCTCATTCGGGTGTATATTGAAAAACCAGAAGGCATTCTCCTGTCTGACTGCGTGGCTGTCAGCCGAGCACTCGAAGAGTGTTTCGATAGAGAAAATATAATCAAAAATTCGTATCGCCTTGAAGTATCAAGTCCTGGCATGGAAAGGCCCCTGCGGAGAATGCGGGATTTTGAACGCTACGTTGGACGCGAGGTGCGAATGCGCTTGAAAGGGCAGCGAAAAAAAGAGAAGAGGCGCATTTCAGGGAAGTTAATTGGGGTTGATGAAAACATCGTCCAGGTGCTTCTAAGGAGTGGGGAGAAGGCGTCATTTTCATTGGTGGATATTGCAAAAGCGAACCTAGAGGTGGATTGGGAAGCGGAATTCCAAAGAGCGGGGGGATGGGGGTAGCGTTCATGCATCCATGTCCATGATGGAGGAGTAGTTTTGTGAGTGAAGAATTGATTGCTGTTCTGACGCAACTAGAACGCGAGCGAGGCGTCACCAAGGACATCCTCCTTGATACCCTGAAGGTCGCCATGGCGTCAGCCGCCAAGAAACAATACGGCTTGGGTAAAAACATAGACGTCTCATTTGACGAGCAAACCGGCGAAATCGGCGTCAAGGCGGCAAAAGAGGTGGTGAGAATTATTCAAAATCCCCAGAATGAGATACTTTTGGATGAAGCACGCAAAGAAAACCCTGATATTCAGGTTGGGGATTTTCTTTCCCAAGGTGTCGAAACTGAGGGTCTAGGCAGGGTGGCTACGCAAATCGCCAAGCAAGTGATATTGCAGCGAGTCCGGGAGGCCGAGCGCGCAAACATTTACCAGGAATTCAAGGATCGTGCAGGGGATTTGATTACGGGTTCTGTCTCACAGGTGGAGCGCGGCAACATTTATGTGGATATTGGACGTACGGAGGCACTCCTCCCTCGTCGAGAGCAAATTTTCAGGGAAGTGTATAAGCGTGGAGACCGCATTCGCGCCTATGTCATGGAAGTCCGGGAAATAACGAAGGGCCCCCAAATTATTCTTAGCAGGACGCATCCGGGCCTGCTCATTCGTCTGTTTGAGATGGAGGTTCCTGAAGTTTACGATGGAATAGTGGCCATAAAAGGATGTGTCCGAGAGCCGAGCGGGCGTTCAAAAGTTTCGGTCGTGAGTCATGAGCGGGATATTGATCCTGTTGGTGCTTGTGTGGGAACGAGAGGCAGTCGTGTGCAATCGATTGTTCAGGAACTGAGAGGAGAGAAGATTGATATCATTGCTTGGAGTGATGATATACGCACGTATGCGGCGAATGCGCTCAGTCCTGCCAAAATACAACACATTGCCTTGTTTGAGGATGAACGTCGAATAGAAGTGCTAGTGCCTGATGATCAGCTTTCTTTGGCCATAGGGAAAGGCGGGCAAAATGTTCGCTTGGCAGCGAAACTCTTAGGCTGGAAAATTGATCTACAAGGGGAGGGTGAGTATCGGCGAATTATTGCTGAGCAGGCATTTTCAAGTGACCAGGGTCAAGAGAAGAAGGCGACGAGCACGATAGAGCAGGACGAAGGTGTTCAAACAACAGAGTCTGATGAAGATTCCCCGGGTGAGTTGGTGGAGCTAGAACTCGTTGGTGAGAAAATGGCGCGGCTTTTAGCGGATAATGGTTTTTCTACTATCGTGGCAATTAGTGCGGCGTCGACGGAAGAGTTGTGCCAGGTTCCCGGAATAGGACCAAAGCGTGCTGAATTGCTTATTGAAGCGGCCCAATCGCATAAAGCGTCTGCTGGCTCAAGGCTTGAATAGATGCAAAGCGATCTACAGCATAATGAGGGAACGGACCTTGCCTCAGAGAATATGCGCAACCTGTCAGAATAAAGCCGATATGGGATTTGGGGAAATGGTGGGCAGGCTCAGAACGGAAGGTTATTTGTGCCTCAAAGAGAAGAGCGCATTGCTAGTTTGGGGTGCGCTTGCATTTATGGTCTATTCGTTCGAATCGTTTCGGAATCGCGCTGAGAAAAAAGAACCTAAGAGTTGACTCGAAGTGTGAGAATACTTTTAGACAAAAGATGGAGGGTATCCTGCGCGCCTTCAAGAGAAAGGGTGTATTGTTCAAAAATTTAAGACATTTGAAACGGATGTCGGAAGAATTTTATATTCGGTCTCTGTGATATGAAGGAATGAATGAAAGAGCATTGAACCGAAAGCCAACTTAACGTGTTATATCTGGCGGATTCCATCATTGTGGATGATCTTTCCTCGCAGATATTGCAGGGAGAAGAAATAAGCATCGGCTGAGGTGCGATATTTCTTGGGGTTCATTGTAGATTTACCCTGCCTTCGATTTAGGGTGTGAATAATTTGTGGTGGAGGTTTTATGGCGAATATACGCGTGTACCAACTGGCCAAGAATCTTGGGTATGACAGCAGACCCTTTGTTGAGGAATTGGCTAGGGAGGGAATTGTAGTCAAAAGCCATATGAGCACCGTGGATGATGAAACGGCCGAACTGGTCATGACGCTTTTTTCGCAAGAAACGCCTCAGGAGGAAAAAGCGGCACTGAAAAGCAAGGCAAAAAAACCAAAGGTTTCAGAGAAAAAAACGATCGCTCAAGATGAGAAGGCAAGTAGTGGGAAAGCGAGTGATGATGTCCTAAAAGAACTAAAATCCAAGGAAAAACGTAAGGCTCTTCAGTCTGACGAAGAAGCAGCGGCCAAGAGCGGTATCGTCACTGAGGTTACTGCTGATGAAAAGCCAGACGCGGAAAAAGACGAAATTAGTCCACAAGAGCAAATAGCCTCAGAAAAATTAACCCTATCTCCAAAAGATGAAGCCTCTGTCCTGCCACCCAGCTCCGAGAAGGTTAAACAGACGAGCAAAGAAAGAGCTATTCGCCGGCATGGAGGGCGCGTGCGCATTGCAGAGACCATAACGGTGAAGGAACTTGCGGAGAAGATTAGCGTAAAACCAACGGAAGTGATCAAAGAGTTAATGAAGAAAGGCCAGATGACGACTATCAATCAAATGATAGATCATAGCATGGCCACCCAGATATCTGAAATCTTTGGCTATGAAGTTGAAATATCCAAGGATAATATCGAAGATTTACTGATTCAAGAAGAAGACAGGCAAGAAGACCTCGAACTCAGAGCCCCGGTTATCACAATTATGGGTCATGTGGACCATGGAAAGACGAGGCTCCTTGACGCCATCCGCAAAGCAAACGTAATGGAAGGCGAAGCAGGCGGAATAACGCAGCATATTGGTGCCTATCGCGTCACTACGGACAAGGGGACGGCTGTATTTTTGGATACTCCAGGACATGAAGCCTTTACGGCCATGAGAGCGCGCGGTGCGCAAGTGACGGATTTGGTTATCATCGTTGTGGCAGCGAACGAAGGAGTCATGCCCCAGACGCGAGAGGCGATCGATCATGCGAAAGCTGCCGGGGTTCCAATTATGGTGGCGATGAATAAAATGGACTTGGCGGATGTAAACCCCGACAGGGTAAAGCAACAGCTCTCCACCTTGGACTTGATTCCAGAGGAATGGGGTGGTGATACTGTGTATTCGCCCATTTCCGCAAAGGAGAATATGGGTATTGACGATCTTTTAGATATGGCCATATTGCAGGCGGAACTTATGGAGTTGAAGGCGAACCCGAATCGGCCCGCCAACGGCGTTGTAGTTGAAGCAAAGCTGGACAAGGGTCGCGGCCCGGTGGCTACCGTTCTGGTTGAACGTGGGACTTTGAATGTGAGCGATAACTTCGTGGCGGGCAAATGGAATGGCAAAGTTCGGGCGCTGCTGGATGATCAAGGTCGTAAATTGAAGGTTGCCGGACCCTCTACTCCCGTAGAAATCTTGGGATTTGCAGGGGTTCCCGAGGCGGGTGATACGTTTACGGTTTTAGAGGACGAGAAAATGGCGCGAGAGATAAGCGCAAGGCGCCAACAACGTGAACGAATGGCGTCTCTTATGGCTTCCGCGCATGTTTCTCTGGAAAGTTTCATGGAAAGCGTAGAGGAAGGTCGGCTAAAAGAGCTCGGTTTGATTCTGAAAGCAGACGTGCAGGGAAGCATAGAGGCACTTAAGGAATCCTTGGGCAAGCTCGGCAATGATGAGGTGAGCGTCAAAGTTCTGCATAGCGCAGTAGGAGGAGTTACCGAAACCGATGTGATGCTTGCCGCTGCTTCATCGGCCGTTATCGTAGGGTTTAACGTTCGTCCGACTCCCGGGGCCACAGAAGCCGCGAAGCGTGAGAAGGTAGAAATTCGCTTATATTCCGTCATTTATGATGCGATTGATGAAATCAAGCTGGCTCTTGAGGGAATACTCGAACCCGTTCAGCGAGAGGTGGTGCGCGGACATGCGCAAATCAGGGAACTATTCCATGTTCCCAACGTAGGGACAATAGCGGGCTGTTATGTCACCGACGGAAATATCAAAAGGGATTCAGGAATTCGACTTATTCGCGATAGCGTAGTGATCTATACGGGGAAAATTTCATCTTTGCGGCGATTCAAAGATGGTGTGAACGAGGTGCAGTCCGGCTATGAGTGTGGAATCGGAATTGAGAATTATAATGATATCAAGCGAGGTGATATTATAGAGCCATTCGTTGTGGAAGAAGTATCTCGGACCCTCTAGGCACATTTCTGTCGCCTGTGAAATTTTGCGTCCATGTCCATTGTTGGGCTTCTCACAGTCGACATTCAGATTCCTGAATGTCGCTCCCTAAAAGCGAAGCGCAAGGTAGTCCAATCGGTAACGACGCGTTTGCGTCAGCGGTTCAATGTTTCTGTCGCCGAAGTCGATTTTCAGGATAAATGGCAAAGATGTCGCATCGGCGTGAGTTTGGTAAGTAATGATACGCGACTCGTAGACGGCCAATTGCGAAAAGCGCTGAACTTCCTCGAGGGAATGGGTCTCATAGTTTTGCTGGATTATGATATTGAGATTTTTTGATTTTCAGGAGAACGAGCGAAAAAAAAATGAGTCATTCTCGCATGTTGCGTGTGGCGGAACTCATACAGTCGGAATTGGCGAATCTGGTGATGAGAGATGTGAAAGATCCGCGCGTACGGCATGTTGTGATTACGCGAGTAGAAGTGTCTCCTGATTTGACGTCTGCGAGAGTATCTTTCAGCCGTTACGGTGAAAATCAGGGAAACTCCGAAGAGATGGAAGAGGGGAGAAAAGGTCTCCAAAGCGCGAGCGGTTTCTTGCAAAGGAAACTTGCCGAGCGATTGGAATTGAGAAGTACGCCAAGGCTGAAATTTTTCGCTGATCATGGTTTAGCGCATAGCTATGAAATGGAGCGTTTATTGTCTGAGGTGAATAAACGAGGTTAAGGAAGGAGGAATGTTGGCGCTCTCGGGAGTGGTAAACCTCAAAAAAAAACATGGCCCCACTTCGCACGATATGGTCGATGAGGTGAGGAGACTTCTTCCTAGAAAAACGAAAGTGGGTCACGCAGGGACACTTGACCCTATGGCCGAAGGCGTTTTGCCGATTTGCATTGGTAATTCGACAAAATTGTTTTCATATTTTTTAGAGTGCCGAAAAACGTATCGGGCCGTTATGCTGTTTGGACGTGTGACGGATACCTTGGACATTACGGGAAAATTGTTGGATGAGTCGGACCCGGGCGATATCACTTTCTCTCAAGCCAGAGAGCTTCTGAGCGCTGTGCAGGGAAAGACCACGCAGCTACCGCCGATGTATTCCGCTTTAAAAGTCGATGGAAAACGCTTACATGAGTTTGCGCGTTCGGGCCGGGAAGTTGAAAGAGAGAAACGGATTATCGAGGTATTTCAAATAGAAGCGGTCAAAATTGATGGTCCACAACTTACCTTTGACGTCACGTGTTCTCGGGGAACGTATATTCGCTCCATTTGTCATGATATTGGCGCCACGCAAGGTTCTGGTGGATGCCTACAAGCGCTTACGCGCACTGCTTTGGGCCCGTTTGCGCTTGAGGATTCAGTTCCGATCGGAGAAGTGCGGAATTACGTGAAAGACGGGCGACTCGGAGAGATTCTCATAAGTCCGGTCCAGGCTCTCGCGCATTTACCCGCCGTCTTTGTGCATCCGAGAGCAAAGGTGAGGGTATTGAATGGCGCGCCAATTAGGTTGGAAGATGTGCAACAGGGGGTTGATTTGCCTGTAGGTACTCGTGTCCGTATGCTGAGCGAACCGGGAGATTTGTTGGCGGTTGGAAAGATGCTCTATAAAGATAAACAGAAACGAAACGAGAGGTTTGTGGCACCTGAAAAAGTATTTGGTCCCTAGAAGCGCGCGGGGAGGATGTGCCTCGTATTTACATTGATGAAAAAGTTGTATAGAATTTGCCTGTTTTCAAGATGAATGCGTGAATGAGTCCCGGGGGACGGGGCGACATTCCAAGAAGTGGAGGAAGTAAAGGAAATGCCTTTAGTGAAGGCGAAAAAATCGGAAGTTATAGAAAAGTTCCGGACGCATGATACCGACACTGGTTCTCCAGAAGTGCAAGTAGCTATTTTAACCGAGCGGATTATCTACCTTACAGCGCACTTCAAGACCCACAAGAAAGATCATCACTCCCGAAGAGGGTTACTGAAACTCGTGGGTCAGCGGCGTCGCCTTCTTGATTATCTGAAAGAGAAGGAAATTAACCGCTACCGTACGATCATTCAGGAACTCGGCCTGCGCCGCTAGGCGGTGCCCCTTCCCCAGAGGGAAGTAATCACATGCCATTATATCGCAAAGACACGTCTATAAATGGTTATACCCTCGCCTTTGAAACGGGTGAGATCGCCAAGCAAGCCGGTGGCGCCGTCATGATGCACTATGGAGAAACTGGCGTGCTCTGTACCGCTTGCGCCTCGTTTTCTTCTCGTGAGGGGATAGACTTTTTCCCGCTTACCGTTGATTATCGAGAGTTTTTCTACGCAGCCGGAATTATTCCGGGCAACTTCTTTCGGCGAGAAGCAAGGCCCGGCGAGAGAGAAATATTAACTTGTCGTTTGATCGATAGGCCTATCCGACCTCTTTTTCCAAAAGAATTTCGCTGTGAGACGATGATCCAGGTGATGGTCATGTCTTATGACAAGTTGAATGATTCCGACATCTTAGCGCTCAATGGCGCTTCCGCCGCCCTCCATATTTCGGACATCCCTTTTGCTGGCCCAATCGGCGCCGTTCGCGTCGGAAGAGTCGATGGAAAGATTATTGTCAACCCCACGGTCGAGCAGCAAATTGACAGCGACGTAAATTGTGTGATGGCCGGAACGTCAGACGCGATAGTCATGGTGGAAGCCGGTAGTTTTGAAGTTTCCGAAGATGTGTATATGGAAGTATTTGAAAAAGGTCATTCGGTGATCCGGGATCTGTGTGCTTTACAGGATGACTTGAGGGCGGAATGTGGAAAAGCAAAGCGATCGATAGAGCCTGAGGAAGAAGATGCGGAACTGCTTGAAAAGGTTCGTGAAATTGTTGTTCCCAAATTGAAAGCGGCCGCTGAAGTTCACGACAAAGCGGGGCAATACGACGCGATTGATGAAGCGAAATCTGCTGCCGTCGATTCTCTTTGTCTATCCGGGGAAGGAGTGCCAGCTAAGGAAGTGGTTTCGGATTATTTCGGCAAGATCGAAAAAGAGGTATTCCGCGGTTTGATTCTGGATGAGGGAAAACGTGCGGATGGTCGGTCACTTCGTGACGTCAGACCAATTACTATCCGGATGTCGCCGCTTGCCAGACCTCATGGCAGCGCGTTGTTTACGCGAGGTGAAACCCAGGCGTTTGTGACGGTAACCCTCGGCACTGCTTCTGAAGCACAACTGATAGACACATTAGATGGCAAGGCCGATAGGACTTTTCTGTTGCACTATAATTTCCCCGGATTCAGCGTTGGTGAAGCGAAGCCAAATCGAGGCCCCGGTCGCCGGGAAATTGGTCATGGCGCGCTTGCTTCTCGCGCTGTACAGGCGATATTGCCTGAACATGAAGATTTCCCCTATACGATTCGGGTGGTTTCAGACATTACGGAGAGCAATGGCAGCTCATCCATGGCGACCATATGTGGCGCAAGCTTGGCTTTAATGAAAGCGGGTGTGCCGATAACATCCCCTGTGGCCGGCATCGCTATGGGGCTGATTAGCGAACAATCCACAGGAAGAACGGCGATACTCACCGATATTCTGGGCTTGGAAGATCATTTGGGTGATATGGACTTCAAAGTGGGTGGTACACGCCATGGCATTACTGCGCTTCAGATGGACATCAAGATTAAGGGACTTCAATTGAGCCTCGTAAGAGATGCTCTTGCGCAAGCGAACGATGCGCGAATGTACGTGCTTGATCAGATGGATAAGGTGATCTCCCAGCCGAACGAGGAGATATCTCCTTATGCGCCGAGAATTATGACGATGCAGATCTCCAAGGATCGCGTGAGAGATGTGATTGGACCGGGTGGAAAAGTGATTCGCGGCATTGTCGAGGAAACGGGGGCGGATGTAGATATTGAGGATGATGGCACCATCTTTATCTCGTCTACGGATGAAGCGGCAGCCCTTAGGGCGAAAGAGATTATTCGCGAACTCACTCAAGAAGCCGAGAAGGACAAGATTTATTATGGGACGGTGAGAAAAATTATGGACTTCGGAGCGTTTGTCGAGATATTCCCGGGGACGGATGGCCTTTGTCACATCAGCATGATCTCGAAGCGGAGGATTGGCTCCGTGAGCAACGTCTTAAAGGAGGGCCAGAAAATTCTTGTAAAATGCGTAGAGGTGGAAGGAAACGGCAGAATTCGCCTTTCAATGAAGGATGTGCGCGAAGATGAATTGCCCGAGGAATGGAAGCAATTCTATGCCCCGGTGGTCTGAGGAAGCGAAATCTGAGGATATATGCGGCCGGCCTCTTGCGTGAGGCCGGTTTTTTATTTATAGGCGGCGCATTCGTTTTCTATGATGACAGTGAATCGCCACACGGCCTCATATATTCCGAGGGTGGAAATGAATAAAAAATCGTTGGGCGTAGGCGTTGTCGGCTCTGGCAGGATCGGAACGTTGCGAGCCAATTTGGTCTCCCAACATCCATCTCTAGGATTTTTGGCCGTATCGGACCTCGATCCGAATCGGGCGAAAGAACTAGGAAAAAAAGTAGGGGCGCAACTCGCTACCGGTAGGAACGAGGAGATAATAGAACACCCAGATGTCACCACGGTCATTGTGTCCACGCCTGAGCATGAGCACGCGAATTCCATCATACACGCCTTAGAATTAGGCAAACCTGTTTTGGTTGAAAAGCCGATCTCCCTAACGCTGGAGGATGCCGATCGCATCCTCTCTGTAGCCAAGAGGACGGAAACGGAACTCAGGGTGGGTTACGCCCAGCGATTCAAGCGTCGCTACCAGATGGCGAAAGAGCAAATTATTCAGGGGAGATTAGGAGAAATTCTGGCGGGCATGGGCCGAACCTGTAATACTCGCGCTCAAGGACTACAGATCCTCCAGCGTTCTCCCCACGCCACGCCAGTGCTTGACGTCCTCACTTATTGGGTGGACATGACCTGCTGGTTCATGCAGGGACATAGGCCGGTAGAAGTGGTCGCCCGTGGAAACGGCAAAATATATAAAAAATACGGGTATTCGGCGAACGATGTCACTTGGTCCATAATCACGTTCAGCAATGGGGCTGTAATGAATCTGGGCGTTTTTTACGCTTTACCCGAGAAGTATCCTGCACTCGGTCAAAGTGTGAGGATGGAGATTTATGGTACGGATGGCGTTTTAATGCTTGATGAGGACCATAAGGATGAAATGCTGTATACGGACAAGGGAATTCCCCACACATACATACCGGATCATCGCATCAACACGGCGTTCTTGAGCAGTACGACACCCGGTGATTGGGCGGTGGGCAACTATTGGGGGCCTTTAGGTGATGAAACGAGAAGTTGGCTCGATCATGTCATCAACGGGCGACCCACGACCCATGCCACCGCGGAGGATGCGCGTCAAACCTTGGAGGTGACTATAGCGATGGAGCTCTCCTCCCAGACGGGAGAGGCTGTGGGGCTGCCATTGGGCGAGGGATATTAAAGAATGCGACCTATGGGCGAAGACGAAGATACTGCCTTTTCCTTTTGGAGCCAGTTGCACACAATCACTTGACGATGTTTCGCTGTTTCCCACCCTTGTTAAATGCGCATAAGATCCTGGCCAAAAATAATTTTTCCTCTAAAGAACCGCGCCACCTCTTCTATGGCTTTCTCTTTGGGCACCATGGGTGGCGTAAGATGCGAAAGAACGAGGGTTTTTATATTTGCCTCCGTCGCGGTTTGGCCAACTTCTTCTGTTGTCGCATGATGGCCGGCGATGATTTTCGCCATGTGTTCTGTTTGCCCGAGCATCTCAACGATAGATTCCGGAATGCACGGGTGCATCATTAAAATGTCGGCGTCTCTTGCAAATGGTACCAGTTTGTCAGTTGGACTCCCATCGCTTGCGATGACGATGCTTATTCCTTCTGCTTCAAATCGATATGACAGGATATCGCCGACATTCCCATGGTGCATGCATTTATCGGCATAGATTTTCAGTCCATCGATTGTGAGCACATTCTTGGGAAAGATGACGGTTGTCTTCAGGTCAAGTCCGGTTCTGGGTTTGCCTTCTTGTGCCCGAAGTTCAATATCATACTCATAGTAATGAAGCATTCGCGCAACGTGCTGCTCCACAGGTGTGGGACCAAGAACGTGCAGAGTTTCCGACGCCCCGAACAACCAGCGCGTGATGTAAAAATCGCCAAAGCCGGTGAAATGGTCTGAGTGAAAATGCGTAAAAAAAAGATGGTCGACCGATTGAAGCGGATAGCCCGCGGATACAATTTGACGTGGAACGTTCCTGCCCGCGTCCACGAGATAAAGCTTATCCCCAAGAGCAATTCCGTTCGCGTGCCCACTCGCTTCAGGATATGGCGGCGGCGAGCCCACGCCCAACAGGATGAGTTCCATATGGCACCTCTATCGAAAAATATGGGTTGATAAGGAAGGCAGAACCAAGGCGGAACCTCGATTAACAAATAAACTGACTTACTCGATATGTGCTCCGGACCGCCTCTTTGCTTGACTATTGGACACCGTCGGGGATTTTATAGCCCTTTTCCTTCCAATACCTGGCCGCGCCAGGATGGATTTTGAGACCAATAGCGGCCATTTGATCGAGGGCGGGGGCTACTTTGAATCCTGATAGCCAGCCACGGTGCACTTTGGGAAGAAATGCGCGCCCGCGTTTTGAAAAATTGATGCGCGCCACCTCATACACCACGGAAGGGGGAACATGCGCTCCTGCCGCCGTCCAGGCGGTGTAGCCCACTGTAGAAATATCTTCGGTGACGCCGTTGTATGAACCCGCTGGAATGTGGACGTTGAAATACGCTGGGCTGTCTTTGAGAAATTTCTTGAGCGTCTCGCCCGTAATCGGCAAGAGACGAATGGGAGCGGCGGCGGCCGCTTTGACGAACGCAGGCCCTGGGACGGGCAGGGGGATGGAAAATGCTTGAATACGATTATCCTTCATCGCATCGGCCAAAGCCCCAAAGGTCATGTATTCTCGCCGCACTTTCAGATCGGCATGCTTTATCAGACGGTCCGTCATAAAATGGGCATTCCCTCCTTTGCGGCCAGAGCTGATTGCTTTCCCATTGAGAGATTGTAAGGATCGAATGTCGGAGCTATGAAACGTAGCCATCTGGAACATGGAGACTGTAGCAGGACCGATACCGCGAAGGTTCTTGTGTTTTTTCTTATAAGGTTTTTTTCCCTTCAAAGCGCGTAGAACGAGCCCGGCGACACCAAGCCCAAAATCCGCTTTTTCAGCTTCTATAAGGCGTAGATCCTCAACGGCGCCGCGGGTGGTCTTGTTCGACATCTGGACAAATTTCGAGTTCTCTGACACCAGGGCGGCCAAACCCCCATACATGACGTAGATGCTCGTCCCAGGGCCGGAACCCACAACGGACACATAGGTAGGAGCGGCTGAAAAGGACAAGTTCGTCAAAAATGAAAATGAAATGACTATGGCAGCCACGACGGATACAATTCGCACGTTTCTCATTTTGAGCTCCTGAGGAGTCATACAAAGGAATATTCGTTTCCAAAACGGCGCCCTGCTAAACTGGATTCAATCCGCTAGCGCGGAGTAATCCTCTGTGTAGTTGGGGGCTGGAGTGGTTCCTTGTCCTTGAATGATGTGGATCTTGCCTTCCGTTTTGTCGGCGTTTCGAAAGCCTCGTTGCACCCCCGTGGGCACCCAGCAGGCGTCCCAGGGATCGAGAACGGCTTGTTGGAGTCTTCCACGCTCATCCGCCCAGTAGACAGCCCACCTACCTTCGAGCGGAATAAAAATTTCCTCGCACGGATGATCGTGAAGCGGCGCGCCTCGGCCATTGCCGCATTCTACCATGGCGTATCCTATCTCTCCCTCGCATAGAGATGGCGGCGGGCCTTCATCCGTATCGCCGGATACGCCCCCGATGTAGCGCCTGAGAGAACGAACACCCTCCGGAAGCTGCGCTTCGTGATAAACGTTCCAGTTGCGAGGGCATTCATGGAAGCGGACTAACTGGGTGGCTGGGTCATAGGTGGGCTTTTTGACGTAAGCCTCAGTAGGAGCGTCATCGGGCGAGCCTTCTCGCAATGATTCGGGATAAAGAGGATATTGGTAGTCTCCCTGGCCGTGGATAAAATGAATGAACCCATCGTCTGCTCCAACATTTCTGAACCCACGCATGATGCCCGATGGGATGCGGATGAGATCGTATTTGCCAAGTATGACGCTTCTCGGGCTTTTGGTTTTCACGTCTTCCCAGAATATTTCGAATTCGCCTTCCCAAACCATGAAAATCTCTTCATCAGGATGATCGTGAAGCGGCGCGCCGTTTTGAGGAGCCGCCATTGCGACGCCACAGGAGAATTCCCAACCAGGGAGAGGGGAGCGGAGATTTCGCCCAGAAATACCGCCAATATATCTGTAAATTGCCCGGTGGTTCCCCTCAATATGAGATTCGTGATACTCACCCCAATCAGGAATCAATTCGCTAAAACGGATTACCGTAACTGGCGCCACCGTAGTTTTCGACCGCAGCATTCGCTGGGCCGAAATTTTGGTCATATTCACTTCTCATCCTCCCCCGATAGCGAGAATTGTCGTCCCATCAATTCCACCCTTATAATCAACGCCAAAATATCGGAGGCTCCATTCTATCATCATCAGCGGTGTATTCATAATAGTACTTGCTTTCAGGAGGAGTGCCGAAGAGCGCTCTCGGACTACTGAGAGGCTCATATGATTCTACCAATTAGGGTATACGCAATAAAGTTTGTCGTTTTAATGGCTTTCTCATCTTCAGCCTTCGCCCCAGCGGCGGATTTCGCTTTGGTGACTGGGAAAGTGCTCACTGCCGACGCGAATTTTTCTATCCCAAAGGCGGTGGCCGTTCAGAGAGAGCGCATTTTTTCTGTAGGGAGCGAATATGAGATACACTGCCTAGTGAGTTCCAGAACAAAAATGATCGACCTGCAGGGAAAAACGCTCATCCCGGGCCTGATTCATAACCATGTTTACTTTGTCCGACATGCGTTGCGATGGGAGCATGAAGCGAGAATTCATGGGGTTACTTCACACCCAAAGGCGCTTTCCATCATTGCTGCTAAAGCGAAATCAATGAAACGCGGAGAGTGGGTTCTCACCCTTGGAGGATGTAGCCCAGTCCAATTCCGCGATTAAGCCGGGACTGTTTACGAAAGCGGAGTTAGATAGGGCGGCCCCGAACAATCCAGTATTCATACAACAATCATATTGACTTATGATTCAGAACAGCCTAGGGCTAAAAAAATGGGCATCAAAGCCAAATCGAAAGAACCGAGGGGCTGGCGCATAGCAAGGAGACGATTTTGGTAGTCCAACGGGCGTCATCTTTGGTCGTCGGGCCATTTTTCTATTCTGGCGTCATGATCTGCCAGAAATTACGCAAGAAAAAATCATATCTAGCCTCAAAGAACTGATGACCGACTTCAATCGTGTCGGTATTAACAGTTTACTTGAGTTGGGCGGTGGCGGGGTGCTGGATGAAACTTACATCACAATCAAGAGAAAATTGACGCGAAAATGATGGGTGAAATTGCGCTTGGGGAGAATATGTATGCGCCTATCCATGATTCTCCGTTTAGACCGTCTCGCGCCTCGAATGAGGATTATTATGAATTCGCAAAAGTTTCCGAGGCGGCTGCCGAGTGAGGGTGGACGATTCACGAGCACACTTTTCGTGGTGCGACGATTATCCGTTATCTCGACATATTTGAGGCAATAAATCGAAGAAAAAAGATAACGAATTTGCGTTGGTCAATTCATCATGTGGACTTCATCTCGAGGAGAAATATCGACCGCGCAAGAGTACTTGGCATGACATTGGCTCTGCACAGCAAGAGATTACGATTTTGGATCCCTTGCTCAGGCCAAGACTAGGAAAGTGAGCCCTCTCACTGCCGCCGTTGAGAACGGTGCAAAATAGCGGGGTCGTTTGGGTACTAGGGACGGATGCCGGAGTCGTAGCGCCTTATCCACCAATGCTCCCCCTGTGGTGGGCGTTGACAGGCAAGGATTTGAGCGAAAAAAGGGCGCTTTCCGAAGCGGAGACCGTTTCTAAAAAAATGCGCTCATCGCCCATACGAGATCGAACGCATATCTGTTTTTCAAGGAAAATGCGCTAGGCTCTATTGAGAAAGGCAAACTTGCCGATATCGTCGTGCTCGACTCGCTCTGTGTTTCAATGGTTTGATTGTGCTTTCGCTGTTGAAAAAATGAGAGAAACGTAGTTTGAAAACAAGAACCGGATAGAAGGCTCACGGCGTTGTAGTTATATTTTGGGTAAATACCAACGCTCATTTTTATCAGGAGGTGAGGGAATGGGGACGGATATCCAATGGGAGGCGATTCTCAAGCGCGACGTGAAAGCGGATGGACGTTTTGTCTACGCCGTTCGTTCTACCGGAATTTATTGTCGTCCCTCGTGCGCGAGTCGAAAACCCAAGAGAGAGAACGTTGTTATTTTCAAACTCCCCGAAATGGCGGAAGAGAGTGGATTCAGACCTTGTCTCAGGTGTTTTCCCCAGAACGCCGCATACGATCCTAGGTTCGACAAGATAAGAAGAGCGATTTGCTACCTTGAGGAGCGCGTCGAAGAGAGTCCGACCCTCAAAGAGGTGGGACGCGCAGTCGGCATGAGTCCCCATCATTTGCAGCGGCGCTTCAAGCAGGCGCTTGGTGTGACCCCTCGTCAATATCTTGAGTCCCTTAAGTTAAGGAAATACAAGAGTTTAATTAAAAATGGACGGGATTTGGCGGGTGCCTGCTACAAGGCCGGATATGGGTCAAGTAGTCGGGTGTATGAGCGCGCGTCGCACTATATGGGGATGACGCCCGGTGCTTACCAGAAGGGAGGGGAGGGCATCTCGATTCAGTATGGCGTCGCCGAATGCCGACTGGGGAAATTGCTGGTCGCAGCGACCGAGAAGGGCGTGTGTTGGGTGAGCGTCGGAGAGACGATCGATACCCTCATCCGGAGCATGCAAAGCGAGTTTCCCAAAGCGAATCTGCGCCGTAACGACCATAATCTCAAAAAATACTTAAAGGTTGTCGCAGGTCTTGCGGAAGGAGAAGCGCGCTTCGTGTCTTTGCCGGTGGATGTGCGTGCCAGCACTTTTCAGTGCCGGGTGTGGGAGCGTTTAAAATCCATTCCTCTAGGAATGACAACAACATACAAGGAAATCGCCGGAGAATTGGGCCTGCCCGGAGGTGCTCGTGCTGTGGGGAGGGCATGCGCGCAGAACCCGGTCGCTCTACTCGTTCCTTGTCATCGGGTGGTGCGGGAGGATGGGTGCCTCGCCGGCTATCGCTGGGGGGTGGAGCGGAAGAGAAAGTTACTGGATATGGAGAAAAAAAGTCTAAAAACAATTGATTACGTGGAAAGAAATGAAATAAAGCTTGAACCCATGAAAAACCCTTCGGCGGCGCTTGGCGGTGGAGATGAATGTATCTAATACCGCTCCGCCGCCGGATGCTCGACCCCGCCGCCGGAAGGCGCGTCAGAGTGTGTGAAGTTTTTACCGTCTTCGTAGAGACAGCTACGGGGTGTTGTCTTGCCCCTGCTGTTGTCCGACTGGAGTACGTGCGAGACCCCAGAAATCAGGACAGCCCCGGGAGTGTCTCTTGCAATGTGTGCGAAGGTGTGGGGAGAGGGCTTCTACCTCCGAGGCGTGGTGCCTCGTGCCGAGCGTTGGTCCCGAAGGACTAAGGGGCTGTATCCCTTCGGGCGTTTACGCCTGAGGGGTATCGTTAACGAGCAGCAAATGCCGCGTAGATTGGTTTTCGGAGTCGTGGCGATCGTCAAGCACTCTCCGTTCGCGTGACAACCCTGCCGTGGCCCGCTTGCCCCGTGACGACGCCGTCTTCCATCACGACCACCCCGCGGGAGATCGTCACCTCGGGCGCGCCCTTGACTTCCCAGCCGTCGAACGGTGTCCATCCGCACTTGGAGACTACGTCGGCGTCGCGCAGCGTCTCCTCCCGCTCCATGTCCACGATAATAAGGTCTGCATCCGCGCCCGCCTGGAGGCACCCCTTTTGCGGATAGATGTTGAAAATGCGCGCGGGCGTCTCGCAGCAGATTCTCACCATCTGATTCAGCGTCAGGAGACCCTCATTCACGGCGTTCAGCATCAGGCGGACCGTCGTCTCCACTCCCGGTATTCCGAAGGGCGCTTCGTGGATGTTCTCCAACCCGTCCTCTTTCCTTCCGCGGGGGAAAGGGCAGTGGTCGGTTCCGATGCTGTCCACCATGTCACGTCCGAGCGCCTCGCGCATCCCCTCGCGCGTCTCGGCCGAGCGAATCACGGGCGTGAACTTCACGAACGGGCCCATCTCCGCGAGATGGGAATGGTCGAGGTAGAAATACTGGGGGCAGCTTTCGGCGAAGATGCGCGCTCCGCGCGCGCGCGCCGCCTGAATGGCTTCGAGAAGGTCGGGCTGGCTCACATGCGCGACCAGTACAGTGCAGCCCGTAAGTTCGGCGAGGGCTACGGCGTCCATCGTCGCCACATATTCGCTCTCAGGGTTTCGCCAGTCGCTGACGCACATGTAGTCCGTCCGATCTTCGGCGTCGATGCGCTCCTTCGACTTCTTGAGGATCGAGTCGCTCTCGCAGTGGAGCATTACCGTCGCCCCGAACATCCGCGCCTCGCGCATGATGTTCATTAGAACGCCCTCCGACAGGTCGGGAACCCCATGAAGTTCACACATGAACCCCTTGAAGCCCAGCGCACCGCCCTCCCACATGGGACGCAGGTGCGCGAGGTTGTCCACATCGAGACCTCCGAGTTGTCCGAAATCCACCACCGCGCGCGAGTCGACATAGGCGGCTTTCTCCTCAAGTATCTCCCGCGTATAGACGAGTGGCTCGCTCCTGTGATGGTCGATCACCGTGGTGACGCCGCCTCTGGCCGCCGCCTTGGTTCCCGTTGTCCAGTCCTCCCTATCCGTGAAGCCCGGGTCCATCATGTGTACGTGCTCATCCACCATGCCCGGAAGGAGAAAGCGTCCGCCCGCGTCTATCTCGCGCCGCGCCGCGCCCCCTTCTCCCCTCTGGGTGATGGCGGAAATCTGCCCTGCGTCCACCCGTACGCAGCCTTCATACGTTCCGCCGGGCGTCACGATTCTCGCGTTGTCGATCAATAGGTCGGAAGCCATTCGGATACTCCTTTTCGATCGTATGAAGCGTCGTGCGTCAGGGTGAAACGCCGCACACTTCAAGAATAGCCGGTATTATTGCGCATTCGCGCACGGGGAACAATCGAGGCATCGGTGCGTGCGGACGCTCTCGGTGGATACGTGTCGATCCGCTTTCTCACCTTCTGGCACGCTCCTCGGGAATCAGGGGCAAGTTGTTCCTGCTCTTGCGCTCGAACTCGGAGAGCGCTTGTTCTATCGCCAGGAATCGCTTCGCCGTGGAGGGATGGGTGGACCCCGCCAGGTGTATCGACTTCGGATGCGCCGCACCGAGACGCCGCCAGAAGGACGCCGCTCCCCTAAGGTCGTATCCGCCGCGTCCGGCGTGGTACACGCCCACGTAATCGGCTTCCGCCTCGAACTCCTGAGAGAAGGCGTGTCTCCCCGCCTGCGCGCCGATGTTCGTCACGTCCACGCCCGACCAGGCGGTGATGGCCGCTCCCAGGAGGGTACCCAGGAGCTGGTTGCCGACCTTCGACTCAATGTGGCCGCGCGTGTTGTGCGCCAGTTCATGTCCGATGACGAGGGCGAGCTCCGCGTCGTTCCGGGTAAAGCGAAGCATTCCGGTGGTAAGGTAGATTTTCGTCCCGTCCGCCCAAGCGTTCACGTCGTTCTTGTTGAGGAGATGCACCGGATAGTCGCACGCGGCGGTGGGCTGGAGCGTAAGGTCGCGCGACTCTCCCCGCCGCGCTATGGTGAGCGCAAACTCCGCGCCTGGGCGGGCGCGGCGCTTTATGGCGTCCCATTTGCTCGGTGCGCCTTTGCCTACTCCGAGGGTTTCTCCGTTCAAGCGGAGAACCCTGTCGCCCACCGCCAGGCCGGCAGCGTGAGCGGGCGAGTCTTCAACGACATGGGTAACTGTGAGGTGTTCGCCAACATCAAGCGTCGCGCGGGCAATTTCTCGCCATGGGGGTTTCCAGGCTTCGAGCGTGTGGAGATGAGCGCCGAAACGAGCTCTGACCTTGTCGCCGCAGAGCGCGGCGTTTCCCGGCCATGATCCGAAAGGCGACATCACCTATTCGCTTTTGGCGGCGAACCCACGTCTCCATCGCCACGATGCGTTGCTTGCGCGCCTCGATTCGGGCGAGTTTATCGTCAACGGTGGGAAAGCTGCTCCTTGGGGCACACCCGGTGAGGGTCAGGATGCTGATGAGAGTTAGAGAGGCAAAAATCTGTCGTTTCATCGGTTTTATTCTTCTTCTTTCCAGTAGGGAATAGCCCCAGTGCACTGAAGAACCATGCGGACAGCAACCTCTGGCTGGTATCTTTATAGTAATTTTTGATCGCTGACAAAACTTATGTCCCGTAGAGCAGGGTTTTAAGTTTTTCTCCCTGGGTTTTGGTGGCACGCTCGCTCACCTTTATTTTGCGTCCGGCGTTTTCTGGGCACTTTCCAGCCGCCGTCTTTTTTGTATGACGCCTGAGAGGCGATACCAGGCCGCGCGACCGGGGTCGATTTCCGCCCCGCGGGCAATCAGACGCGAGGCGAGGGCGAGCTCCTTATTCAGATAGACAAGCAGGGAGGCGAGGTTCAGAAGGACAGTGGCGTCCTCGGACGATCGATCCGCCGCCTTCTTGAGTATCTCCTCCGCCTCCTCGTAGCGGTATTGGGAAACGAGGTATTTTGCGTATTTGTTGACGACGGTCGGATTCTCAGGGGCGAGCTTCCGCGCCTTGCGGTATGCGGCGAGGGTCTCTTCTAGGTCGCCCGCCTCGTCCATCATCCGCGCCAGGGCGAGCCAGGCTTCCAAATTGTCGGGGTTGAGTGCGAGGGCGCGCCGTATGAGTGCGAGGGCGGCCGCATCCTTTTTTTGTTTTATGAGGTTTACGGCGCGATCATAAAACGCGCGCGTGGTTTTCTGAAGAATCGAAAATCCCTCCTCCGATTTGATGATTCCCGACGTCTGTCCGAGCGCGAGGCCGATTACCTCAGCGCGGACGGCGGGGGCCAGCTCTGAGGGTTTCGCCCTGGTCGCGCCGCCATTCGCGTTTTTTCTGAACACATCCGCCACCTCGTGGAAGGGAACCTTGAGAATCGCGGTTTTGTCAAAAGCCTCTTTCGCCATCTCGTAGGTGGGCAGCGTCAGAACGTGGAAGAAATGTTCTTTCTCCGTTTTTTGTGATGGCTTTGGCGCGATGTGGGGCGTCTTTTGGGATGCGGGGCGCGCGCGGTCTCTATAGCAGCTCGACAAGAGGACGAGAGTGACAAAAACAGCGGCGATTTTGCCGCTCTGCCTATTTTTGCGCTTTTTGACGCCGCCCGCTTCAGGTGGAAGCGGCGAGGAGCAATGGCGACTGACGCGCCGACCGCCCACGATGGTCTCCCAGCCTTCGACGGAGGCGCGACAAACAGGGGCGCTCTGTGTGGCGAATGTGCATGGCGAGCCGCACTCCGCATTTTTCAGACGGATTTCGACCATCCCTTTATCCCTGAGGATTTTGCGCGAATTCACGATGTGAATCGACATAGAAAGTTTCGCGTATGCGGGGCGCGCGCACCGCCTAAGAGGCGATCGCGCAAAGCCCGCAAATCCTCCTCATGGTCAACGTCTCGCCATTTGGGCAGGAGCAAGACGCCAAGACCCGGCGCGCGCGCCCGCCGGATGGTGCGAGAGAGCACCTCGTTTGTGCTCCAGGGGATGCCCGTGAAAAGCGTGGGGAGGGGCTGATTCACACCGATGAGATAGTAGCCCCCGTCCGACGTAGGCCCAAGCGCGACGGCGGGCTCCTCCTTTCTTTCAAGGAGATGGAACGCCTCGTGCAAAACACGGCGCGGCAGATCTGGAAAATCCGTACCTATGAGCGCCGCGCGCCCCCCCCCAGCGAGATGCCGCCCCAGTGCCGCCGCCATGCGCGCGCCCAGGTCCGTGCCCGTTTGCGCGCGATGCAAAAAGGGCCCAGGTAGCCATTCGGAGAGCGGAAACGCATTGAGCGACTCACCTGGCTCCAACGCCCACTCGCAGATGAGGCCGACGCCCGGTCGTTCTGCGCGCAGGGCGAGGGCCGTCTCGGCGGCGTCGCGCAGAAAGCGCGAATACAGACGCGCGGCGCCCTCTCTCCCAAGCACCGGAATGAGCCTCGTCTTCACCCGACCGACAAGGGGCGGCTTGGCGAACAGGATGAGAGATTCCGCCGCCATCTGCATTCCTTAAATTGGAGGGCTGTGGAGGAAAACTTCGCCGCTTGCTAGAATCATACCCTGGTTTGGTCATCATTTCGCGTAACACACGCCACAAAGGACGAACAAAATGGAATTCAATCAAGAGATTACGGTCGCCGCGCCCCGGGAGGAGGTATGGGCTTTCATCTGGCGGGTCGAGGAGTTCGCCTCCTGCGTTCCCGGCGTGAGGAGTGTGGAGAAGATCGACGAGGCGACCTACGACGTGATTGTCGAGCAGAAGATCAGCTTCCTCAAGGCACGCTTTCATCTGCGAATCCGGATCGAAGAGGTGCGTGCGCCGGAATATATCCGCACCGTGGGCGAGGGGAAGGACTCCAAAATCGCAGCCAGCCTGAAGCAGAAAAACGAGGTGATCCTTGATGCGCTCTCTCCGAGCGAGACCAGAGTGCGCATCCGCTCCGGTGTGGACGTGTTTGGAAAACTCGGCTCGCTGGGCTTCAGCGTCATCAAGAACCAAGCGAACAAGGTTTTTTTCGATTTTGCCAAAAACGTGAAGCAAAAAGTGGAATGAAGGACAAACTCCCCCTCATCGCGCGTCGGACGTATTCGAGGGAGGAGCGGATTTCCCTTGATAGGCCAATCCGCCGCAAAGCCTAGTCGAACACCACCGCTGCTCTTCCCGTCACCCGATTGTCGATCAACGCCTGAAATGCAGTTTCCGTCTCCTCCAGCGGGAAAGTTTTAGTCACGATCGGCTTGATCTTTCCTTGTTGCACCAGCGTGAGCGACTGCATGAGCTCCTCCATTGAGCAATATCGCGAGCCGTGTATCTCCTGCGCGTTGTTGAGCAGATGGAGCGGATCGACGGTGAAACGCGGGGAGATGTCGTCGTAGGCCGCCGGCGGTCGGTAGCCCACGATCACCAGCTTGCCCGCGCGCGCCAGGCTGGCGAGACCCGCCTCGAGCGTCGTGCGCGAGGCAACGTAGTCGATGTAGGCGTCCACTCCACGCCCGTTGGTCAGGGCGAGAATTTCCTCGACCGTATCGCTCTTTTCGGGGTTCAGAGTGGCGAAAGCACCCAACCCGGAGACGGTCTCCAGCTTTTTCTCGGAGACATCGATTCCGATGACGTGGCCGCCGCACACCTGCGCCATCTGCACCGAGTGAATCGCCACGCCGCCGCCCGCGCCCACAATCGCCACCACATCCCCCGGTTTTATCTGTGCCTCGGCTACGCAGTTGTGGTAGGGAGTACAGATGGCGTCCGCCGCCACACAGGCGTCGAGGGAGCTAACGCCGTCGGGGATTTTGCACAGGTTCACTCCGGGGACAAGCGTGTACTCGGCGTATCCTCCGTCCATGACCAGGCCGAAGAATCCCCTGAAATTCTCGCAGAGCGTCTCACGTGCGCTGCGACAATATCGGCAGTTGTGGCAGGTGAGATAAAAATGACATGTCACATGGTCTCCCGCCACCACGTTCGTGACGTGCGATCCCGTTTCGACGACCTCTCCGGCGATCTCGTGTCCCAGTATCCTGGGATAGGCATCTACGAGGCCTGGCGTGCGACGCATGATGACGAGCGTGAGTCCCACGCCTGTGGCCTTGAGGCGCACTAGCGCGTCGTTTGACCCGGGCCGGGGGATAGGAACCTCCTCCATCTGAAACGATCCACCCAACTCATGAAGCCGCATTGCTTGCATCGTGGATGCCATGTCCGAGCTCCCTCGTCTCATTGGATGCGCCAGACGTTCGAATGGGACGCACAACAACGTTGACGTTGATCGTAAAAGCATAAACTAAACCTTTTCGGCCGCCCTGGAAAGAAGGAGACACTATATTATAATAATGTTCCACGGTTCGTCTGGCCCTATCCTTTTCGGGCGCGCGCTTGGTGATGGATGGCGCATATTTCGTCCGAGGTGGTCCGAGAGCCGAATGATGCGCCGGACGCGCTTCTTTTTCGCACGCGCGCACTCTCTCGTTTCCTCTTCCGTAGGCGCAGGAGCGCCTTTTCTAATCACATGTGAAGTCGTGCTAGAGTTTATTTCTCAAGGTGGTGCCACGAGAAGGAGAGGAGTTTTGGTGTTCAAACTGTTTTTGCTTTTTACGCTAATCCCCCTCGCCGAATTGATGATTTTGATCGATCTGGGAAAATCCATTGGCTTAGGGCCGACATTGGGAATCGTCATTCTCACCGGCGTACTGGGCGCGTGGGCGGCGAAAGCCCAGGGACTTTACGTGGTGACGCGCATTCAGGCGGAGATGGCCAACGGAGGGCTTCCCGGGGCGGAGCTGCTTGACGGAGCCATGGTGCTTGCTGGCGGCGTGATGCTCCTCACGCCTGGCCTTTTGACGGACTCCGCTGGCTTCGCGTTGATGGTCCCCTCTGTCCGGGCCGCCCTTCGCGCCTGGTTGATGAAAAAAATGGGAAGAATGATCGAACAGGGAAGAGTGCATATCTACCGGGGCTAGGGGGGAGGCGTTTCATGGCCAGGCGCGCTGAGCACAGAACTGGGTCGATTGTCTCCCGGTGAGGAAAGCGCTTACAGGTTCCCGCCGGCATCGCGAAAAAGAAAGGGAGGGTGCCGACTCGCCCGTCCGCTTGAGAAGTGCCAACGCGGAGGTTTCAGGACGCATTCTCTCCACCGATGGTCGGCGGGCGTTCATTTTATGTAACACCCCGAGTTTCGATGAACGGGGCGAGGCTACGCACAAAATATTATAAATTATTCATATGAATAACATAAAATTATAAAAATCTTTTGACGTAGGTTACTACTTCTTCGCGCTTAACTTCATTTTGTCGGCTTTCGACCATGTGGCGAACGCTCACCACCCCCTTGGCCGCCTCATCCTCGCCAAGGAGAAGCACGAAACGCGCCCCGAGGCGATCTGCACGCTTCATCTGGCTTTTCACGCTCCCTCCCCCGAAGGAGCGCTCCGTCTGAATCCCGCGCGCTCGGAGCTCCGAGGCGAGCGCGAACGCCTCCGCTCGCGCGGCGTCGCCGAGGGCGGCGACGTAGACATCGATTCTTTCCGTCGGGGCCGACGCTCTTTCGCCCGCCAACTGCAAGAGACGTTCCATTCCGACGGCGAAGCCAAGCGCCGGCGTGGGGGGACCGCCCAACGCCTCCACGAGGCCGTCGTAGCGTCCCCCACCGCACACCGCATTTTGCGCCCCGAGTCGCTCGCTCGTCACCTCGAAGACGGTGAGGCGATAGTAATCCAGGCCGCGAACGAGTCTGGGGTCCAACTGGTAGCGGACGCCCGCGCCCTTCAGAAGTGCGCATACGCCCACAAGGTGTGAACGGCACGCGTCGTTCAAGAATTCATCGATTCTCGGCGCACGCGCAATAATTTCCTCATGCGCCGGATCCTTGCTGTCCAGAAAGCGCAAGGGATTGCGCTCGATTCGCCCGGCAATTTCCGGGCCGAGGTTTTTGGCCTCCTCCCACAGATAATCCTTTAGGGCGGCCGAATAGGCCGGGCGGCACTCCTCGTCGCCCAGGTTGTTGATGCGAAGCGCGAGGCCCCCAAGGCCCATGGCACCCAGGAACTCCATCAACATGACGATGACTTCCGCGTCAATCGCCGGATCCTCTGTCCCGAAGACCTCCGCGTCGATTTGGTGAAATTGCCGCAGGCGCCCAGCCTGGGGGCGCTCGTAGCGAAACATCGGGCCGATGCAGAACAGCTTGGAGACGCTCGAGCGGTGGTAGAGGCCGTTTTGGACGTAGGCGCGGCAGATCGAGGCGGTGGCCTCGGGGCGCAGGGTGATGGAGTCGCCGCCCTTGTCCGTGAAGGTGTACATCTCCTTGGAGACGATGTCCGTTTCCTCGCCGATGCCGCGCGAGAAGAGCTCCGTGCGCTCGAACACGGGCACCCGGATCTCTCCGTAACAGTAGCGCGTGAAAACCTCGCGCGCCAGGTCCTCGGCCCGTCGCCAGTTCAGAGTCTCCTCCGGCAGCACGTCCCGAACGCCGCGCACCGCCGGGAGCCTGGACCGCGCCATCCCTATCCTCCAAAAGCAGCTTCGAGCAAACGGGGCAGGGCGACGCATGAGGGTGCTCTTACACGCCTCGCTCACGCCTGCGGTCATTTCCGTCGGTTCGGTCGGGGCTCACCTTCAGAACGAACGCGCCATCGCGCGCGGTCATTGCCGGTATGGAGGCGGCTGGCTGCACGATGGCGGACATACCCGCCACGATCAGATAATCCTAATCATCCACCGCAATCATCGCCCTGCGCAACCACCCAGGGCCGAAGGCTTCTCTGAACCATATCACGTGGGGGCGCAGAAGGTCGCCGCACTCCCCGCACAGGGATGGCAGGTTGTCGGGGAACTTTCCGGTTCTCCCATGCAGGGGCCGCGCGCGCCGGTGAGGCGGTGGAGATCGCCAATATTTTGCGTGATGAGGGCGTAGCGAGAGACATCGCACTGCGCCCGCGGTCAAGGGCCGCCGCTCCTTGAAAGGTGAGCACGCCGCTCTCCGCGCTTACGCCCGCACCGGTGAGGACGACTACAAATTTCGCCCGTCTCAGCTCGTCCATCGCTCGTTGCGTAAATTTTTTTTATTCCTCCGTCACGTGGCGCGCCAGTAACGGAGTCTGAGAGCGGCACCATAGGACGCTAAAGGCGTGCGCCTCCTCGTTTGCGAGAGTAGGCGAAGTACGCGGAAAAAGTCGAAAATTCGTCCGCTTTGCCATCGGCGAATGGGTGCCGTCGCCACTGGAAAGGTAAGGCATTCCCTCATCGCGCGCAAATATGAAGCGAGTAAGTTGACACGCGTGCGGAGGCCGCCTAGGTTTGGCGGTGTTTTGGAACTCAAACGAAATTCGGGAGTTTTCTGGGTGGCGCGAAACGGCTCGCAAGTTCTACTGGACGCACTTCAGGCGAACGGGACGAAATACGTTTTCGGCATTCCGGGCACGCTGACGCTGCCGTTCTACGACGCGATGCGCGACGGCGCGGGCGCGATACCAATCGTCACGCGCCACGAAGGGAGCGCGGGTTTCGCGGCGGATGGCTACAACAAGGTTTCCGGCAAAACGGGCGTGACGTTCACCGTGCCGGGTCCTGGTGGCACGAACATCGCCACGGCACTACGCTCTGCTTACGAGGACAGCGTCCCTCTCGTTGCGGTGACGGCCACGCTCGCAGACGACATGCGCGACAGAAGCGCCATTCACGATGTGGACATGGAGAAGGCCCTCGCCGGCTGCGTGAAGAAGGCATTCACACCCGATTGCGTCGCGGGCGTCGCCCCCGCCGTTCAGGCCGCCTTTCGCTGGGCGACGGCGGGAAGACCCGGCCCGACCCAGGTGGTGATGAAAGCGAACCTGTTTCAGGCGAAGGAGGAGAGGAAAGTCATGGTGCCTGCGTTCGATGCGCCGGCACCGGTGCCCCCCATCGATGAGCGCGCACTGGACGTGATCGCCGAGTCGCTTCTCGCCGCTAAGCGAACCGTGGTTTACGCGGGCAACGGCGTTGTGAGCGCCGGCTGCGAGAGAGAAACGCAGCTTCTCGCCGCTAAGTTGGGCGCACCCGTCGTCACTTCTGTGAAAGGCCGGGGAATTCTCTCCGAGGCAGACCCACTCTCCTTTGGCTTGGTCCATTTCTTAGGGTGCGAGGAGACGCTTAGGGAGGCGGACTTATGTCTCGCGCTAGGGACGGGTTTTGGGCAGTTCTCCACTTTTTACTTCAAGGTGGGAATGCCCAAGAATATCGCGCAGATCGACATCGACCCCGAGCGGGTCGGGCGAAATTATCCCGCCTCTACAAGGCTGGTAAGCGACTTGAAGCCTGCACTTCAGGGGCTGCTCAAGAGAATCGCGGAGGTCGATGACGTCCCCCTCTCGGAGGGACATGTGCGCGTGCGCGCGGGGAGGCGGCAGTATGAGGAGAGGCTGCGCTCGTTTTTGACGAAGCCGGCCGCGCCGCCGTTCCACGGGCTTTTCGTGATGAATACGCTGCGCGAGAATACCTCGCCCGATACGATTTTCGTCTCTGACTCCTCCGCCACCCAGAGCTGGCTGATGGAACAGGCCTTCGTGGTGCACAGACCCAGAAGCGTCCTGCTCTCAGAGGCGTATCAGTCGATGGGCTACGCCCTAGGCGCCGCGATAGGGGCCAAACTCGGCGCGCCCGAGCGTCCGGTCTGCGCTGTCGTGGGAGACGGGAGCTTCACCATGGCCTGCGGGGAGCTGGCGACAGCGACGGCCCTTGACCTCTCTCTCACCTACCTCGTTTTCAATGATGGGGAATACAACGCGCTCAGGCACTCTCAAAAGCATGTGTTCGGCGGGCGCTACATTGCCACCTCGTTGAACAATCCGGATTTCCCCGCCCTTGCACGAGCGTTCGGCGCGCACGGCCATCGTGTAGGTTCGGAGGAAGAGTTGCGACGCGCCATTCGAGATTCCCAGGCGCAGGGCGGCGTTCATGTCATTGATTGTCCCATCGATCGTGAGGCGCTCTCCTCAAGATGGGAGCGGACGGTGAAGTCCTTCCGCCGAGGCGCCGCCACCGCGCCGCCGGATGCTGGCGCCTGAGCAGGGACTTTTTCACGGCGCGCGCGGGTTTCCGCGCGCCAAAGGGGGGTTGAAGCGTCGTTTTCTCTCCGCAGGGCGTGAAGGGCGTTGCGCGAAGCGAGAATGGAACGCGCTCCAGTGCGCCTCGCCGCTCTCGGGCCAGGCGCGCGCGACGCGGAATCGCTCGACCTTGAGAGGCACCGCTCCCGGCTCTGCCTTTACGCGCAGCATTCCGCCGCGCCAGGGGCGATATATCCCCAGCTTCTTTTGCCTCTTTCTGATTCTTCGCCAAAGGTCGGATTCGATCCGCCTCACGCTTTGGGGTGCGGCCAGAATGATTTCGGGCGTTCGCGCTTCGAGCCAATTAAGAACCGCAGGTTCTCTGAGGAAATTCTCCGGCAAACGCACGAGGTCATAGCGTTTCTCGGAAAACCATCGCACGTCAAAGACAGGATATCTCGAGGGCAACATGAGTAGCCAGCGGAAATACCGGTTTTTCACCTCAAATCCCATCGCCCCCTTTCTCCAAAAACGTAGGGAAACCCGAGTCTCCCCTCCAGCCATACGCCAGATGGTGAGGGGAGCATTCCGCCGGGCGGCGCGCCGGCGATATGCGTCTGAGGTGAATAGGTCCTCAATGCGACGTTGGCTCTGAATCCGGACGCCGGCGGCGAAATCGCTTGAGGCTAAGCGCCTTCTCCGGTGTCGGGAGTGGTAGAGCATTGTGTGCCAGGTCAATTCGTTCTCTCTGCGCATCAGGGGGGCGAGCACATTTCGCCAAACGTTGAAGCCTCCTACGCTCCGACGGCCGGAGCCATCGACCGCAAACCCCTTCCCATCCGGAAGACGGAGGAAAAAAGCGTCCACGCCCCCGGCGTCGGGCAAAAGCAGCGTCGTGTGCCCGGGGCGCGAAGATTGTGTGTCAACTTGCGGGAGTAACAGCAGAAACGTCAGACCGCACACGCCCACCCAGGCGCCCTTGCGCGACCGCGCACGCGTTGAGCATAGCGCGACACTCAACAGGAAAAATATCAAGATGATGAGCCAGGTGGAGGGTTTCGGCACGCTGAGGCTGCCCCATGGAACTTTAGCGGAGTAGGTTGATACGAGAATCATGAACTCTGCGAGCGCGGTGCTGATCCAAGCGGCAGGCATCAGGAGTGTGCCCACGCTCGAGGGGCTGATGGCGGCCGCGGCGGTGGCCACGAAAGAGAGGGGTACGAGCAGAGAGGCGACGGGGATAAGCAGAAAATTCACGAGCAGACCGATGGGGTGTGCCTCCTGAAAATGCAGCGCGGTCAACGGCGTTATGGCTGCTGTGACGACCACCTGGATGGTGGCGAGTTGACGCGCCCGCGTCCCCCAGTGTCTCCCATCCCAGACGCTCCGCCTCGCCTCGCCTCGCGGAAGCCTGTCCGCCGCGAGAATAATCGCGCTCGTCGCCACGAAGGAGAGTTGAAACCCCACGTCCCAGATGAAGCCGGGTTCGATCAGCAGGATGAGGAGGGCGGCGAGGGTGATGGAATGAAGCGCAGCTGCCGGGCGCTCCAGAAGCCGAGTGAGAAGATAGGCAACGATCATGATGGCGGCGCGCGTGGTGGAGATGCGCGCCCCGCTCAGCAGGGCGAAGAGAATCACCAGGGGGATGGCGCCGAGCACCGCGACCTTCGTCGGCGTGAGGACGAACGGGCGGAGCGGAAAAAGCGGAGGCGGAAGCCAACAGAGAACACCCCGAAGGGAGAAGAAGAAAAAAGCGGCGATAAAGCCCACATGCAAGCCGCTGATGGCGAGCAGATGGGCCGCGCCCGACTTTCGAAAGGCGGTTTTGAGTTCCGGGTCAATCTCCTCGCGCAGACCGATGGTAATCGTCTCGATCAGGCCGGCGACGCGAATAGAATACGTGGAGCGAATATGCGCACTCATGTTGTCTCGAAACTGAAACAGGCGCCGTCGCCAGTTCCATTTTTCCTTTGTCTCAAGAACATGAACGTTGCGCACCGAGGCATAGCCGACGGCGTGGACGCCTCTGAGACGCAGGAACTCCCGGTAGTCAAATCCGCCTGGGTTCTTGAAGTTGGGGGGGCGCCTCAAGTGCACGCGCCGGACGAGAAGCCGATCGCCCACCTGAGGTATTTTGCTGAGAGGCGAGGCGAGCGTGAGCCGCGCGATGCCGGTCATGGGAATTTCCACACCCCGAATGACGGCCCGCTCCGCGCTGAGGTATATACGCGGCCTGCGCGACGCGCCTTTGTTTCGCTCCACGGGTTGGGAGAGACGGCCGGTGAGGTGCAAGCGCCCGTAAGGGATGTGGCGGAGCAGATGATGCGCCGGCACCCCTTGGCGATGCAGCGTCGGAACGACAAAGGAGGCAACCAGACCGATGAGGACGAGGAGCGCCGCGACCGCGCCTCGGGCTTTCCCTTGAATCCGACGGTTCATGGAGATGAGGACGAAGAAGGACAACGCGAGGGAGGCAGTGATGACGTAGGCCGTTTCCCCTTCCTTGAAGTCGAGGGGAAAGCCGCCCGTCAGCAAGCCCACTATATAGCCAATCGCCAGCAAGTGCAGGGGATGCACGATCTCTCCATGTAAGGTGCTCCCTATGCTATATCAAGATGCGCCGGGCACGCATCCTCCTGGTTTTTTCGCCTGTTTTCGTGATAGATTTTGAAACAGAAAAATTTTCTGATTTTCAAGAGGATGGGAATGCGGAAGCGGGCTCTGGGGGAGACGGGTCTTTATGTGTCCGAAATTGGATTCGGGACAGGCGGAATCAGCCGCCTAATGGTGAGCGGCGACCACGAAGCGCAGTTTCGCGCGATTCGCGCCGCCTTAGACAGGGGAGTGAATTTCTTTGACACGGCGATGGGCTATGGGAACGGGAAATCGGAAGTTAACCTCGGCGCGGCGTTAAGGCGATGGGGAGCGGACGTCACCCTCGCGACGAAAATTCGCCTCTCCGTCGAGGAGCGCGACACCCCCAGAGAGGCGGTGATCGCCTCGGTGGAAAGGAGCCTAGAACGATTGGGCCGAAAGAGCGTTGACCTGATTCAGATTCACAACTACGTGGCACCCGACAGGGACTGGCCAGCGGGAGTGGTGCTCGCCCCCTCCGACATTTTTCGGGCGGGCGGAGTGCTCGACGGTTTTCGGGAGTTGCGCGAACGCGGGCTTTCGCGCTTCTTCGGATTCACCGGCATCGGGGAGCCCGTCGCCTTGGCCGAGTTGGTGGACAGCGGCGCATTTCACACGATACAGGCGTATTTTAACTTGCTCAACCCGAGCACGGCGTATCCGGTCCCGGAGGGTTTCAGTGCGCTTGATTATGGACTGCTACTCAGGCGCGCCGCGCAAAAGGGGATGGGCGTGCTAGCGATTCGTACCCTCGCCCTGGGTGCGCTCACTGAGACGCCGAATCTGCTGGGTTTTCTGGATGAAAATCCGCCGGTTCTCTCACCAGGCTCTACATACGACGAAGACGCCGCGCGCGCCCAGCGGCTTGCGTTTCTCGTTCAGGAGGAACGCACCCTGGCCCAGACCGCCCTTCAATTCGTCCTGATGTGTGAGGAAGTCTCTTGTGCTCTGGTGGGCTTCTCGAACATCGGGCAGATCGACGAGGCGCTCTCTTGCATGGAAGCTCCGCCTATCTCCGAGGATGACGCACGAAGGCTCGAATGCGTCTGGGGAAATGATTTCGCCTAGCCCAGGCACGAAGCATCGCAAGCCAATGTACGTTCCATATAGAAAGCGATTCTCCGCCCGGCCGACATGTGGACGCTGAGATTCTCCCCACTCCCGATCATGCCATCTATGCCAATTACCCAATCGTCAATCCCGATTCTGAAGGCGGAGTGGCTGCTCACGAACGCGGATGCGGGCCTCATCTATTTCGCGTTTTACGCTGACTACGTCATGGCCTCCGCTGTGCCCACAGGAGCGACGGATTACTTCAGCGCGAGAACATCTATCTGTTCTTGGCCACCTAGCTGGTCCTCGAGAACTTTATGTTCGTCTTTCTCGCCGAGGGCTGTGGACCGTCGCTTTGCTTTAGTACCCAGACGAAAATCGTGTTGGGCTTCGCCTTTTCTTCACCTTCCGCATGTCGGCGTCGATGCTTCTAAAGAGCTGGATGCTCCCCGATTTCGGCTGCGTTTCACCTTTCCCGCTAGCTCGATCGGGCTCGCCGTCGGCGTGCTCATGGTGTCGATTTAAGTGTCTCCCCCCCCCCCTTTCGCTCGGGTGCTGGATACTCATGTGCGTGTTTTGGACTAATAGATTCAGACGGCTTCCGAGCATCAGCGGAAGTCTTGCTCTTAAGCGGGGCGATGATGTTTTCCATAGGTTTTCTGTTTCATTCACCGCTGGTTTTACTGGACGCGACTCTGGGCTGCTGCGCCGTTTTTGGCTTCTCTTCGGCGCGCTCTCTCATCCGTTGAGGGTAGAGTAGGCTACGCTCCGGACGTCGCTACCCCGGGCTCTGAGGGGCGGGCAATCTCTGCGAGGGAATGGAAGGCGGCACATAGGCGTTTAGCGTCGTTTGGTTTTCCTGTATCGTGGAAGGTGCGTGTAAGACGCTTGAATTATGGCCCCGAAACGGGTAAGCTCCCGCACATGCGGCATGGGAGCCACCAGACTTGGGCACGGATGGGGGGATGCGGAACTTGAGCGATCTGCTGGAAGAAGGAAGAACCCACCATTGCGGGTCGCTTCGGGCCGCAGACGTCGGCGCCGAGGTCGTCCTCATGGGTTGGGCGGGTTCGAGCCGCGATCATGGCGGGCTGATTTTCATTGACCTGCGGGATCGCTATGGCGTCACCCAGGTGGTGGCCGATCCCTACTACGACGAGGCAGCCCACGCCCTCGCCGATCGGGTGCGCGCCGAATGGGTGCTCGCCGTTCAGGGGGTGGTTGTTGAACGCCCCGAGGGGATGGCGAACCCGAACCTCGCCACCGGTGAAATCGAGGTTCGAGTGACGAGGCTGGAAATTCTCAGCGAGGCGCGAACCCCTCCTTTTGAGATAGAAGACAACTCCGAGGCCAGCGAGACCCTGCGTCTCCAATACCGCTACCTCGACCTGAGACGCCCCGCCTTGCGGGAGAATTTCATCAAGAGGCACCAGGCCACCCAGGTGATTCGCAATTTCCTTACGGAAAACCAATTCGTGGACGTCGAAACACCCTTCCTCACACGGAGCACTCCCGAGGGGGCGCGGGATTATCTGGTGCCGAGTCGACTCGCGCGCGGCCACTTCTTCGCTCTTCCCCAGAGCCCGCAAATGTTCAAGCAAATTCTCATGGTCGCAGGCTTCGATCGCTACTACCAGATTGTCAAATGCTTTCGAGACGAGGACTTACGCTCCGATAGGCAGCCGGAGTTCACGCAAATCGACGTCGAATGCTCCTTTCTGAACCAGGACACTTTTTTCGGCCTCATGGAAGGACTAGTTGCCAGAGTGTGGAAGGAAGTGAGCGGGGTGAATATAGAGACACCCTTCGATCGTGTTCCCTACGCGGAAGCGATGGCGCGATACGGAACCGACCGGCCGGATAGACGTTTTGGGATGGAACTGGCCGCGTGCACGGACGTGGCGCAGGCGAGCGAGTTCAAAGTGTTCAGAGCGGCGGTGGAAAAGGGAGGGGCGGCCCGAGCCATGGTGGGGCCGGGGATGGCGTCAGCCTCGAGAAAGGAGATAGACGATGTCGTCGCGCGGGCGCAAGAGCTGGGCGCGGGGGGCCTCGCCTGGGCGAAGCGAACCGAACGCGGATATGAATCGAACATCACCAAGTTTTTTCTGGACGGTCAGCTGGAGGAGATTGGCGCGAGAGCGAGCGTGGAGGTCGGCGATTTGTTAATGATGGTGGCCGACGCCCCGAAGGTGAGTGCGTCTGTCCTGGGCCAGCTGCGCGAGGAGATCGCCACGCGCTTGGGCCTCGTCTCTTCAGATGATGAGAAATTTGATTTTTGCTGGATCGTGAATTTCCCCCTGCTGGAGTATGACGCGGCGGAGGGGAGATTTCGCGCGCTTCACCATCCCTTCACGGCACCTGTCGCAGAGGACGAACCGCTTTTTGATTCCGAGCCCGGCGCCATCCGCTCCCAAGCGTACGACATGGTGGTGAACGGACATGAAATCGGCGGCGGCAGCCAGCGCATTCACCAGCGCGAGATGCAGAAAAAAATGTTCGCCGCCCTGGACATGAAAGAGGAAGAGGCGCAACGGCGCTTTGGTTTCTTCATGGAGGCGCTGGAGTTTGGGACGCCGCCCCACGGAGGAATTGCGTTCGGCCTGGATCGCATCATGATGCTCTTGCGGGGCACCTCCTCAATTCGGGACGTCATCGCGTTTCCCAAAACCCAGAAAGCCGCCTGTCTGATGACGGGCGCGCCGGCCGAGGTTGAGCGCCTCCAGCTTCGAGAGCTGGGTATCGACGGGGTGTTTCGGTAAGATGTCCGACCGTAAAAATCTCTCTCTCAACTACGGCGGCGCGCGCGAATTGGACCTCGAACAAATCCTCAGAGGGGCAGATGCGCGTCCTGAGATGCCAAGGGGGTTTCGCTCGGGCTTCGTCGCTATCATCGGACGCCCCAACGTGGGCAAATCCACTCTCCTCAACCGCATTCTCAGGAAGAAAATCGCCATCGTAACACCAAAGCCCGGAACCACGAGACGTCGGCTTCTTGGGGTACTGAACGCCAAAGGCGCGCAGGCGGCTTTTTTCGACACCCCTGGTCTTGAGCGTCCCGCCTCGAAGCTCGGACGTTTTTTGCTTGAGGAGGTGAAGGTCGCCTGCGCGGGAGCGGACCTCCTCCTGTTCATGACAGACGACGCGAAGGGGAATGCGGATGAGAACGCGCTCGCACTAGTTGTGGATACAGGCGTTCCGGCGTTTCTCCTCATAAACAAAGTGGATGCGATGAGGGACAAGACGAAACTCTTACCGATTCTGGCAAAATACGCCGAGGACGGTGGATTCCTGAACGTGTTTCCCGTCTCGGCCCTCAAGGGGGACAACATGGCGCCTCTGGTTCGGGAAATCCTCCGCGTCCTTCCTGAAGGCCCGAGATATTTCTCTCCCGATACGACGACGGACATCAGCGAGACCATCCTGATAGAGGAGTTCGTTAGAGAGCAGGCGTATCGGCAGCTACACAGGGAAATTCCCTATGCCGTAGCAGTACGAGTGCGCGAGATGGAACGCATCAAGGGCTCCGGCCTGTTGCGCGTCGAGGCAGAAATCTACGTGGAACGCAAGAGCCAGAGGGGCATTCTGGTGGGCAAGGGGGGCGGGCAGATCAAGAGGATCGGCGAATGCTCTAGAAAGGAGATCGAAGCGCGCCTAGGCGAGAGGATCTATTTGGGGCTAAAAGTTCGTGTCAAGCACAACTGGCGGCAGAAGGATGCTGCCCTTGAAGAGCTCGGGTATGGGTAGAATCCAGATTTAGCGATTCTGGGCACGCATTCGTTTTTTGTGCGCGGCGAGTATCTTTCTTTTGCGCTTCACGCTGGGCTTCTCATAGTATTCGCGTTTTTTGATTTCCGTGAGAATGCCCGATTTTTCACATTGTTTTTTGAATTGCTTGAGGGCTTTGTCGATGGATTCTCCCTCGTGTACTTTCACGCCTGGCATAAGTGTTTTGCGCCTCCCGCTGTGATATGAGGTTGTGGAATGCGACACTCAAGGTTCCTAACTATCTCTCATCCACGGGATTTCGTCAAGCCTTGATGCGAAGATATATTGTTGAGGGATGCTTTCTTGGCCATTCTGACTGACGACGCCATCGTCCTGGGCGCGCGGCCATACTCGAATACGAGCCTGATAGTTACGTTTCTCACCAAACATCACGGAAAGGCACGGCTCATGGCCAGGGGCGCGCGAGCGGCAAAAGCCAAGTCGGGTGTGGGACTGGAGCCGGCGAGTGAGAGTCATCTCGAGTGGAGCCAGCGCGGCGGCAATTTGGGCAAGATGAGAAAATGCGAGACGACCCGAATATATAGAAGGCTTTGGGAAGACTATGAAGCCATGCGCACGGCCTCGCGCCTTTTACGGGTACTGGATGCGGTTTTGGATGTCGGAGAGGGCGAAGGTGCGCACTATCAGCTGCTCAGGCTGTCGCTGGAGACGCTAGAGGGGGGCGCGCGAGCGGCGAGCATGGAGGGAGTCTTTCTTCTCATGCTGCTCAAGGCAACGGGGTTACGCCCGGTGCTCGCCTATTGCGCGGCGTGCGAAAAGATACCGGAGAGCGAGGCGGCGCGCTTTGACCTTGCGACGGGCGAGTTGCGCTGCGCGCGCTGTCCACAGCCGCCCGCGCGGGGGATGCGCCTGCGCGGGCGGGCGGTCGCCGCGTTGCGGGAGGTTCTTCGCTTTCCTCCGGAGAAGTGCTTTTCCGTTCAATTCATCTCCTCCTTGCGGCCTGAAATCACCGATGAAATCACCAAGTGTGCGGAGGCGTTCTGGGGCTATCATGGGGGGAGACCTCTGCCGAGGCATTCAGGCCGCCGCGCCCCTGGCCCCGCGTTGACGTAATTCCGCAAGGGGGGTATTTCTCGTTCGGTGGTTTTCCCTTACCCCCCACTTTCTGGTGAGACGCGCGTGTTGAAACAACTATTGACCCCCATATTCGAGAGCGCGTTGGAAAGCGCACGCGCGGCGGGAGACTTGACATCCGGGGCCGCCGTGCCGGCGTTCGTCATCGAGACGCCGCCAAATGATGCGTTTGGGGATTTCTCCTGCAACGTCGCCATGACGCTAGCTAGAGCCGAGCACATGCCGCCTCTGGCGATTGCGGGGCGAATCCTCAAGCACATCAAGGCTCCGGCGGGGCTTTTGAAGGAGGTTCGCGTCGAGAAACCAGGCTTCATCAACCTCTATCTCGACCCTGATTTCCTATGCGCGCGCATGAAGGACGTATTGTCCGCTCCGGATGATTTTGGAAAAAACGAATCAGGAGCGGGCAAATCTGTTCACCTGGAGTTCGTGAGCGCGAACCCCACCGGCCCCCTTCACGTCGGCCACGGCCGGGGCGCCGCGCTTGGCGACGTTCTGGGCCGCCTCCTAGAGGCGTCGGGCTTCAGGGTGCACCGGGAGTATTACGTAAATGACGCGGGCAACCAGATGGAGACGCTGGGAAAATCCGCTTATGCGCGCTATTTGCAGGAGGCGCAGGGCGAGTTGGTACCCTTTCCAGAGGACGCCTACCGGGGTGCCTACATTCGCGAGATCGCCAAATCCCGCGAGTTCCAGGAGGGCGTCAGGCCGTTCGCTCAGGTCTGCGAGCGGCTTGCGTCAGGCGCCCCTGACGTCCGGAAGAGGGCGACGGCGCAGGCGACGCGAAAGGCAGGCGCCATTGCCAAGGATTTGATACTGAAGGACATTAGGAAATCCCTTGCCGATTTCAGGGTGGATTTTGACGAGTGGTTCAGGGAGTTTTCCTTGTTCACTGAGGGCGAGAACAGGGTGGAGAAAGCCCTCGCCGTCCTTAAGGAGAACGGGAAACTCTACGAGAAAGAGGGTGCAGCGTGGCTTGCTTCGAGCGCGAGCGGGGATGAGAAAGACCGCGTCGTTAAGCGCGCCGACGGCCGCCCGACCTATCTGGCCTCTGACATCGCCTATCATCACCTCAAGTACGAGCGTGGCTTTGATCGCTACATCAACGTCTGGGGGGCGGACCATCACGGGTATTTGCCGAGGGTGCGCGCCGCGGTGGAGATGCTCGGCCATGACCCTGCGAAGCTCGACGTCCTCTTCGTCCAGTTCGTCCGCTTGCGCCGCCGGGGCAAAGCTGTCCAGATGAGCACACGCTCAGGCGAGTTCGAGGAGTTGTCCGCCGTGGTAGACGAGGTGGGCGTGGACGCGACTCGCTTCTTCTTTTTGATGAGGAGCGCGGACACGGCTTTGGAGTTCGACCTAGATTTGGCCAAAGAGCAAAGCAGTGAGAATCCCGTTTATTATGTGCAATATGCCCACGCGCGCGCGCGCAGTCTCTTTCGACAGGCGGCAGAGGAAGGGAAAGCAATAGATCGCCTTTATGCGGTCCCGCCTGGAGCACTCGTTCTCGCAGAGGAGCATCGGCTGATGAAAAACCTACTCGAGTGGCCCGATGTGGTCCGCACCGCGGTGGAGCGGCTCGAGCCGCACCACCTCACGTTCGCTCTCATCGCGCTCGCCAAACAGTTCCACGCATATTATAATCGCCACCGCATATTGGAGCAGAACGAGGAGATCACCCACGCACGATTGTGTCTCACGAAGTGCGTGCAAGCCGTCCTAAGAAGTGGCTTGTGCTTGCTGGGAGTCTCCGCTCCCGATGCGATGTAGGCTGTGTCCGCCCACGAAAAACGAGCAATCCATGACTTTAGGGCACCGCGCGAGTGCGAAGCATTATATGACGCTTTCCTTCACCAAACTACAAACCGGTATTTTCGCGACTCTCCTCCTCGCGCTGATGGCCGCTTTTTTCAGCCTTGGCTACCTGACGGCCGAGCGTGGCGCATCGGATGCGGCGACCCGGGGCGAGAGTACCCTCGCCGGCTTGGGGACGGACAAAGGGGAGAGGGAGATCATTGCGCTGCGGAGCGTGCGGGAAAGAGAGACGCCGAGTCGGTCCGACGACGCGATTGAGCCAGAATTTTATCAAAACCTACCCAAGCGCAAGAAGGATGAGGGAGATGCGCAGGCTATGGAACCCATGAAATTACCGGGGATAAAAGAGACAGGGAGAAAAGAGAAAAAAGCGTCCCCGAAACGGTTGTTCTTACGCTCTCCGGCGGTGGTGAAGTCCCCCCCCGAGGAGAAGAGAGAAACCGAGGCTAGGTTTGGCGTGGAGCCGAGAAAACGGGCACCGGCGCGGCCGTGCTCCTCAAAGCCCTGGCTGAAGAAAAGCGGATACGCCATACAGGTGGTTATTGCCAATAGATACAAAGAGGCGTTTAGCGCTCTCAAGAGGCTGAGACGGGCGGGTTTTTGCGCCTATATCAAGCAGCAGGACCGCGGCTCCGGGGGCATGCCGTATAGCGTGCGGGTGGGCCACTATCGAGACAGGGCGGAGGCCCAAAGAGCGCTCTCGAAGATGCGGGGTAGGACGAACCTCCGATGGGCGACGATTGTATCAATATAGATATATTTAATGTAATACTTTGCGGTTTTTTTGCTATAGATAGCTTTAATCTTGACGCTTCTCGTTTCAATTCTTAAAATTGTAGCCCTTGACCCTTGGGAGTGGAGGTGGTTCCATGGCTTCTCGACGTTTCCCCCCTTGGCTCTTAAAGCGGTTCCCGAGTCCGAGCCACGCCCATGAAGTCAAGGTCTTGATGCGCGGTAAGCGGTTGCATACCGTGTGCGAAGAGGCCCGATGCCCGAACCTGTTTGAATGTTTTTCCCGAAAAGCAGCCACTTTCATGATTGGCGGAGACATCTGCACGAGAACTTGCGGCTATTGCGCCGTCGCGAAGGGGACGCCCGGGCCCTTGGACGCAGGCGAGCCGTTGCGCGTCGCCGAAGCCGCGAAATCACTGGGTTTAAGACACGTGGTCATCACGATGGTGAATCGCGATGATTTGCCCGACGGCGCGGCCGCTCACGTCGCGGCGACCATCCAGGCGATTCGGGTGTTGCTGCCCCGGGCGACGGTGGAGGTTTTAGTGAGTGATTTTATGGGCGATTTCGACGCTGTCGCGCAGGTGGCACGTGCGCGACCGGACGTTTTTAATCACAACATTGAAACAGTGAAACGATTGTTCAAAAAGACGCGACCGAACGGCGATTACGAGCGTTCACTGCGCGTCATCGGGGTGGCGAGGGAGATTGTCCCCCAGATGATGACAAAAAGCGGTCTCATGGTCGGCATGGGGGAGACGGAGAAGGATGTGTTGTCGCTAATGGATGATTTGCGCGATGCGAGGGTGAATTGCCAGATTATGACGATCGGCCAGTATCTCTCTCCCCAAAAAAAGGCGATTCCGGTTCGGGAATACGTTCATCCCGACGTTTATGAGCGCTACCGGCTGGCGGGTGCGGCGAGGGGCTTCGCACATGTATTTGCGGGGCCCTTTGTACGAAGCTCCTACAACGCAGAGGAAGCCCTCCATGCTTCCCATGGGCTGACGGAGGAGAGGTCGGAAAGAGACCCCGAGGGACGCGCCTTCATGACTGCGGACGGTTCGGGCCGGAACGTCCCCGCTCCCTCTGTGCGCCTGATAGCCCTACCGCTCAGTTGAGGATTCCCGAGCATGCATGAATTTCAGCGCATCACGCGCCTGCCCCCCTACGTATTCGCGGGCGTCGATGAACTGAAAATCGAGGCGCGCCGCCGCGGCGCCGACATCATTGATTTCGGAATGGGGAATCCCGACCTCGCCACCCCTCCCCATGTTGTGGATAAACTCGTAGAGGCGTCCACGAACCCCAGAAATCATCGCTATAGCGCCTCGCGTGGCATCACTCGCCTGCGAATGGCCATCGCCGATTGGTATGCCCGCCGCTACGATGTGGATATCGACCCTGAGGAGGAGTCCATCGTCACCATCGGCGTGAAGGAGGGGATATCCCACCTCGCTTTGGCCATCACCAATCCGGGCGATTTAGTCATGGTCCCGAGTCCCACATATCCCATCCATACCTACGCCATGGTGTTGGCGAACGGCAACGTGGTGCATGTGCCGCTCTCTCAGGGGGACGACTTTTTCCAAAGCATGACGGAGGTTATCCGCCCGATATGGCCGCACCCCAAAATCCTCGTCTTAAGTTTTCCGCACAACCCCACCACGGTGTGTGTTGACATCGGATTTTTTGAAAAAGTAGTTGCCTTCGCGAAGGAATACAATCTCATCGTCGTCCATGATTTCGCATACGCCGACTTAGGGTTCGATGGCTATAAGCCGCCCAGCATCCTGCAAGTGCGGGGCGCGAAAGACGTGAGCGTGGAGTTTTTCTCCCTCTCGAAGAGCTACTCCATGCCTGGGTGGCGGATGGGCTTCGGCGTGGGAAATCGCGCACTCATCGGCGCACTGCGGCGCATCAAGAGCTACCTTGATTACGGTGCTTTTCAGCCCATTCAGATTGCGTCGATCATCGCGCTCAACGGCCCTCAGGAATGCGTCGAGGAAATTCGCCGGACCTATCAAAGCCGCCGCGATGTACTGTGCGATGGGCTGGAGAGAATCGACTGGCCCGTTGGGAGGCCAAGGGGCACGATGTTCGTCTGGGCGGAAATTCCGGGCCCCTATAAGGAGATGGGTTCTTTGGAGTTCTCCAAATTCTTGTTGCGCGAAACCGAGGTGGCCGTCTCGCCAGGAATCGGGTTCGGCGAGTTGGGGGACGGACATGTGCGCTTCGCGCTCGTGGAGAACGAGCATCGCACGAGGCAGGCACTCAGAAATATCCGCTCTATATTTCAGGAGAGAGGCTCTAGGCAGACGTTGGGCTAGTTCGCGCTGCGTCCGAGTCGGAGGACAATGAAGAGAATTTACGTCGGCATATTGGGCTTGGGCACGGTCGGAAGCGGCGTGGCGAATTTGCTTGCCGAGCAGCGCGACTTGATCAAAAGACGCCTCGGAGTGGAAGTGCGCGTCTCTAGAATCGCGGACCGAAGCATCTTTACCAAGAAGAAGATGGCGCGCGGGGTGGCTTCCGAGCGTCTGGGCACGGATTTCGAGGGTGTCATCGACGCGTCCGACGTTCACGTCGTCGCGGAGCTCATTGGCGGGACGGATGACGCGCGACGTCATATCCTGCGGGCGATTGCGAAGAAAAAGCCGGTCGTCACCGCGAACAAAGCGGTTCTTGCCGTCCATGGCGAGGAGATATTCGCCGCCGCTGAGAAGGCGGGCTGCCCTCTGGGCTTCGAGGCGTCCGTCGCGGGCGGAATTCCGATAGTCAGAAACTTGCGTGAGGCTTTCGCGGCGGATCGGATTGAAAGACTCGCTGGTATTTTGAATGGGACGTGCAACTATATTTTGAGCCAGATGACGGAGATGGGCGCGAATTTTGGCGATACTCTGAGGCGCGCCCAGGAGCTGGGCTACGCGGAGGCGGATCCAGCGTTTGACATTGATGGCGTCGACGCGTCTCACAAGATAGCGATTCTAGCGAACCTGGCGTATGGCACGCCCGTCGACGTTAGGACTTACCACACCGAGGGGATACGCCACATTACTTCCGTCGATATCGACATCGCCAGGGAGCTAGGCTACCGGATCAAACTCATTGCCATGGCCCAAGAAAAGGAGGGGAAACTCGACATTCGCGTTCACCCGACGATGCTCTCCGAGAATCACCCCCTCTCGCAAGTTGGCGGGGTCTATAACGCGGTGGCCGTCTCGGGGGCGAACGCAGGGCCACAGGTATTCATCGGTAAGGGCGCGGGTTCGGAGGCCACGGCCTCCGCGGTCGTCGGAGACATCATCGAAGTGACGAGATGGTTCAGAAATGGGGGGGACTCGCGGATTCCCGCCGCTGCCTTCTTGCCTGATCAGCGCACACGCCTCGACATTCTGACGCCCCGGGAAATTTCGATGCGCTTCTACGTCCGCTTCGCGGCGCTTGATAAGCCGGGGGTCTTGAGCCGCATTTCGGGTGTTTTCGGCGAAAACGACATCAGCCTCGAGACCGTCATCCAAAAGGGCCGCGCCGGCGATGATGGCTACGCCCGCCTCGTGTTGCTCACCCACGTAGCGACGGAGGAGAACATGCGGAACGCCCTTGAGGAGATATCCGGACTCGACATAGTGCGGCCTGGACACGCGCTCATTCGCGTGGAGTCAGACGGCATGGCGTTTATGTGATCGGGCCAGATAAGAGTTCACCCCCCATGCGCAAAACATTGATGATTCTCGCGCGCGGCTTGAGCGACAGACCGGTGGCATCGCTGGGCGGCGAGACGCCCTTGCGAACGGCCCGGACGCCCATGTTGGATCGTTTAGCAAATTGCGGTTTTTCAGGCGTATGGTCTCCTGCGTCCGGTGATGCCTACCCCTCTCTGGATGGGTTTCTGAAAAATTTTTTCAAATTCTCCAGTGCCATCTCTTCCGGGTTGATGCTGGCCGCCGGCGCCGGCGTTACTCCCCGGACAGGAGAGGCCGTATTCCGACTGAGTTTCGTCTGCTTGAAGCCGGGCGCGACGAGCGTCGTTATGCTGGATCCGACGGGTTGCGGAGTCACGGACGAAGAGAACCGAGATCTCATCGTATATCTCAAGCAACAGATACCGCCCGATAAAGGGGAGTCCTTCCGCTTCGAGTCGCTCGGCGCGCATCAAGGGCTTCTGCTCTATCGAGGCGCGCCGCTTTCCGCGGAGTCTTTTCGCGGATTCCCCCCCCCCCATGCGATCACCGGAAAACCCATTGGAGACCACATGCCGACGGCGCGGGAGGCGCGCCGTTTCGTCCATTTCGTCAACGATTCTCAGATGGCGCTCTCCACCCACGAGGGGTTGAAGGAGAAGGCGCGAACCCGCATGTTCGCGGCGAACTCCATCTGGCTTTGGGGAGGCGGCCTAGCAGAGGAGTCGGAGTGCATCTCGGAAAAAACGGGGGGGCGGACCTCGGCGCTGGTAAGCGACTCACAACTTGCCAGGGGCTTTGCCAAATTGGGGGGCGCAGATGTATATGAGCCAGGGGAAAAGGCGTCCGCCACCGTGCGCGAGGCGCTCGCGAAACACGATTTTGTCTTGTCGTTTCAGGATGTAGACGAAATATCTCCATGGCGCGAGGTGGCGGAGAAGGCCGAGGCCATTGAGAAGTTTGACGCTGAATTCATTTCGCCTTTGGCGGAGGGGCTGAGCGAGCCGTGCCGCATCCTCGTAGCGACGGACCATGGGTTTAGCGTGGAATCTCAGGAATGGATCGCCGATGCGGCACCGTTCGCCATGGCAGATTTCGACGGGGAGAATTTCTCGCTACCCAAGCGGTTAAGCGGCCTGGGCGGTCTATGGGAGAGAATTCGCGGCGGCGATGGGAAGAGAAAAAACGCGACGTCCGGGTTTTCTGAGGAACTTGGGCGAGGGGGACGCGTCTATTCGGTTTACGCGGTCAAAAAACGATTCTTTGGATGACGGAGCGAGGGGTGGGACTGGTCGTAAAAAAATTCGGAGGCACCTCGGTCGCTGATCTCAACAGGATTCGCGGCGTGGTGGAGCGGATAGCAACGGCGAGAAAGTCCTGCTGCGAGCGCATCATCGTCGTGGTAAGCGCGATGGCGGGGGAAACCGATAAGCTCATCCGTCTCGCTCATACGCTCTCACCCCAGCCGATAGGTCGGGAGATGGATTTGCTCCTCGCCTCGGGAGAGCGCATCGCAAGCGCGCTTTTGGCCATTGCCCTCGACGCGGACGGAATCCCCGCGGTATCCCTCACGGGCGGGCAGGCGGGTATCTTGACGGAAGGTGCTCATACCCAGGCCCGCGTACGCTCCATCCGCCCGGCGCGCATTCTCCGTGAACTCGACGAGGGAAAGGTAGTCGTCGCGGCGGGATTCCAAGGGGTGGACGAATTTGACGAGGAAACCACGCTGGGCCGTGGAGGCTCCGACCTCACCGCAGTGGCACTGGCCGCGGCACTTGAAGCGAATCGTTGCGAGATTTATACCGACGTGGACGGGGTATACACGGCGGACCCGCGCCTCGTTCCTAATGCGAAGCGGCTAGAGCAGATATCGTTCGAGGAGATGATGGAGCTCGCCTCCTTGGGCGCGAAGGTGCTTCAGACGCGTTCTGTGGATCTGGCGGCGAAATACAGTCTTCCCATCGTCGTCCGCTCCTCACTTGGTGAAGGAGAGGGAACATTGGTCATTCCAGAGTCAACGGGAATTGAGGCGCCCGCAGTGCGCGGCGTGAGCAGCGACTCGAAGCAATCGAAACTCACGGCGAGCGGCGTCCCCGACAGGCCCGGCATTGCAGCTTCCTTGTTCGGCCAACTTGCCGAGAAGTCTATTATAGTGGATATGATTGTTCAGAACGTGAGCGAAAACGGCTTGACGGATATCTCTATCACCGTGAACCGCGAAATGGCGGAGGAGGCCCAGGGTATCATGAAGAAATCACATGAGGCCCTGGGTGGCGTCGCAATCTCCCGCGATGACGACATCGCCAAGGTCTCCGTCGTGGGCGTGGGCATGAAGAGCCAGGCCGGCGTAGCCTCGCGCGTTTTCTCCGCACTAGCGCGAAGCCGCATCAACATCATGATGATCTCCACCTCCGAGATTTCGATATCCGTCGTGGTCCGCGAGTCAGATGCCGAGAGTTCAGTACGCGTGCTTCATAAGGAGCTCATCGCTTGAGCGGCGCGCTGACGTTTCAGGAAGCGATCATGGAGTTGGAGCGGTATTGGTCGACGAAGGGGTGCGTCATTCAGCAACCATATGATGTCGAGGTGGGCGCGGGCACGATGAATCCGGCCACTTTCCTGCGCAGCCTAGGCCCTGAACCCTGGAAGGTGGCCTACGTCGAGCCCAGCAGAAGACCCACGGATGGTCGCTATGGGGAAAACCCAAACAGGCTTCAGCATTATTATCAATACCAGGTGATTCTGAAGCCCTCGCCCATCGACGCGCAAGAGCAGTATCTGGAGAGCCTGAGAGGTCTGGGCGTGGACCCGCTGGAGCACGACATTCGCTTCGTCGAGGATGATTGGGAATCGCCCAACCTGGGCGCATGGGGTCTGGGCTGGGAGGTGTGGATCGACGGCATGGAGGTCACGCAGTTCACTTATTTTCAGCAGGTTGGCGGGCTGGACCTAAATCTGGTGTCCGTCGAGTTGACCTACGGGCTCGAGCGCATCGCTATGCACCTTCAGGGGGCAGAAAGCGTGTATGACCTCGTATGGGCGGAGGAGGCCGACGGCGCGACGATCAGATACGCCGATGTGCATTACCAGACGGAGGTGGAGTTCAGCCGCTACAATTTCGATGAAGCGGACGTGAAAATTCACTTTGAGGTTTTCGATCAATATGAGGCGGAGGGCTTGCGCCTCGTGGAGAAGGGACTCACCTTTCCCGCCTACGATCATGTGCTCAAGTGTTCGCACGCGTTTAATCTCCTAGACGCGCGAGGCGCCATCAGCGTGAGCGAGCGAGCGCGCTATATCGGGAGAATTAGAAAGATGGCACGTGCGTGCGCCGAGAGGTATTTGAAGTCGCGCTACGAGGCCGGTTTCCCACTGATCAGGGACGAGGCACGGCGAGAGGAACAACTCACCCTCTACGCCGCGCAATATTAAGGCGAGAGAGGCGGCGACATGAGGCCGTAGGGGGGCGCGGGGGATTTTGGACTTGAGAAAGGAACTTGTCTTTGAGATTGGAGTCGAGGAAATTCCCTCTGCCTATGCGCCAGGGATGATAACCGCGCTCAGGGAGCGCGCCGAAGCGGCGTTTGTGGAGGCGCGTCTGGATTTTCAGGGGCTTGAGGTTTTCGGAACGCCCAGACGACTCGTCCTACACGTGGTTGGGCTTTCCGAGCGTCAAAAATCGCTTCGGGAGGAAATTCTAGGCCCTCCCGTCAGAAGCGCGTTTGATGCCGATGGAAATCCGACAAAGGCAGCCCTTGGCTTCGCCAGGACGCATGGGACGGACGTATCTGGCCTCTCGAAGGCGGACACGCGCAGGGGAGCGCGCTTGACGTATTACAGGGAAGATGAGGGTGAGGAGACCCAGGTGATATTGGGATATTTACTGACGAACCTGCTTAAGGAGTTGCCGTCTCCTAAGTCCATGCGTTGGGGGACGGGTAAATTCCTCTTCGTCCGGCCCGTACGATGGGTTTTGGCCCTCTATGGGGGCGAGCGGGTGGATGGCCCTCCGTCAGGAGAGGACGCGTCGGTTCCGCGCTTTGGCTCGATCACGTATGGACATAGATTTCATGGAGGTAATTATTTTTATATCAATAATTTCAAGGATTACATTAACGTTTTACATAAGAGTTATGTGGAACCGATTGTCGATGATGGCGCTGGAGGCGGGCGGGTTTCTATGGTGCGCGCGCGCCTCCTTGCGGCCGCCGAGACCGAGGGTGGCGCGCCTGCGGCGGACGCCGAAGCAGTGGAGCGGCTGGTGGAGAAGGTGGCCCATCTGCTCGAGTGGCCGTTTCCGGTGGCATGCGGTTTCGACGAGAAATTTCTCGCCCTTCCCGGCGAAGTGATCGTCTCGACCTTAGAGACGCACCAAAGGTTCTTCGCGCTGAAGGAGAAGGGGGGAGAGCGGCTCATCCCCTCCTTCATCGGAATGAGCAACACGCGCGCGAAAGAGATGGATGTGGTGCGAAAAGGCTATGAGCGCGTGGTGCGCGCGAGATTGGAGGACGCGGATTTTTATTGGCGTCAGGACCTCAAAACACCCCTCGCCGACATGATGAAGGGACTTAAGGACGTGGTCTATCACCCAAGGCTGGGCACGAGCTGGGATAAGGTGAAACGCTTCAGACGTCTGGGCGCCTGGCTGTGTGAGAAGCTGGTGTCGGGCGATGGCGCTTTAGCGAAATCCGTGGACGAGGCGGCCGTTCTTTGCAAGGCGGACCTGTGTAGCGGAATGGTCTATGAATTTCCCGAGCTGCAAGGCGTGATGGGCCGACGCTACGCCGAGCGGGAGCGCAGGGACGAGGCGGTCTCTCGCGCTATCTACGAACATTACCTTCCTAGGGGCGAGGGAGACGAACTCCCGAAGAGCCATACGGGTGCCATTCTGGGTCTGGCCGATAGGATGGATACCATCGTCGGTATGGTGGGCTTGGGCTACCTGCCCAGTGGCTCAGAGGACCCCTACGCGCTCAGGCGCGCGGCTAACGCGATTTTACTCCTCCTGGAGAATAGGGGCTTCAGAATCTCCTTCCCCGAATGGGTAGGAGTCGCCAGCGAACCGCTGGAGGATATGTTCACCGACGATACTGCTGAGGTCTCAAAACGCATTTTGGGTTTTCTTCGTGGCCGCGTGTCCGCTTATCTCTCGCGCGGCGGCGCGCGTGGCGATCTAGTGGAGGCGGTGCTCGCAGCGAGCGAGGATTCGGGCTGGTACGATGTGCTAGACGCTAGGGCGCGGCTTCGGGCACTAGAGCGGCTCGCTTCCAGAGAGGAGACCTTCGAGCCGCTCACTACAACGTTCAAGCGGGTGAGCAACATCGTTCGCCAAGCGAAGGAGGGGGACGGCACACATGGCGCGGCAAATCGTTTCGATGCGCGACTTCTTCGTGAAGACGCCGAGATTAATTTAGGCAAATCCCTAAATATGATTTCAGGCGGCGTGAAAAAAGCACTAGCGAACGTCGCGTCGGGTGACTCTGCTTCTTTGGAGGAAGCGTATGTTTCGGCGATATCCTCGATTGCGGAAATCCGGCAATTGGTAGATGATTTTTTCGACCGAGTGATGGTGATGGCCGAGGATGGCACCTTGCGTAAAAATCGGCTTGCACTCATGGTGCGCGTGGGCGCGCTGTTCTCGGAGATCGCCGATTTTACGAAAATTCAAAACGTCGTTCGTGTCGGGGGAAGACGCAGATGCGCGCCAAAACCGCCACGGCTGACCCTCTGACGACCACGAACGAAACCTGAAGGAGGAAGCGCGAGGCATTGAGATAATAGGAGCGGTTTTTGAGCTATTCGCAACTATTGTTCCTTACATACGCGCGTGCGTCGCGTGGGAGGTGCGTAGGTGATGACGGAGAAGATGATTTATTCCTTTGGCGCGGGGCGGAGCGATGGGGACGCCAGTATGCGGAATTTGCTGGGGGGCAAGGGTGCAAACTTAGCGGAGATGGCGAGTCTCGACATACCGGTGCCGCCGGGCTTCACCATCACCACCGAGATTTGCGTCGATTATCTTCAGAAGAACGCGCTGTCCGTCGGCCTTTGGGAGGGTGTGAAAGAGCAGATGTCGCGCCTGGAGCGCGCGATGGGTGCGCGTTTCGGTGGCGTCGAAAACCCGCTTTTGGTGAGTGTGCGCTCAGGCGCACGCGAATCAATGCCAGGCATGATGGACACGGTCCTGAACCTAGGGATGAACGACGAGACGGTGGTCGCCCTTGCGAACAAGTCGGGCAGCCGACGTTTCGCGTACGACAGCTACCGCAGGTTTATCAACATGTTCGGCAACGTGGTTCTGGACATGGAGCACCATGATTTTGAGACGCGGATCGAGGCGATGAAGCGACGCAAGAACGTCGCGTTCGATTTGGAGTTGACTGCGGAGGATCTAGCGGAACTGGTAGACGAATACGCCGCCCTCGTGAAGGAAAAAACGGGCGCGCGCTTTCCCCAGGATCCTTTTGAACAACTGCGTCTGTCCATTGAGGCGGTGTTCAAGTCCTGGAACAACGAGCGCGCCTTCACCTACCGTCGTCTCTATCGCATTCCCCATGACTGGGGCACCGCCGTGAACATACAGTGCATGGTGTTCGGCAACATGGGGACGGATTGTGGCACCGGCGTCGCCTTCTCGCGCGATCCCGCCACCGGAGAGAACGTGCTCTATGGAGAGGTTCTCTTCAACGCCCAGGGCGAAGACGTAGTGGCGGGTATACGAACGCCTGAACCCATATCGAGCCTCAAGGAGAGGATGCCCGCGTGCTTCGATGAATTTGAGAAAATCGCCAAAAAACTCGAAGCCCACTACAAGGACATGCAAGACATGGAGTTCACCATCCAGAACGGGCGTCTTTTCATGCTCCAGACGAGGAACGGCAAGCGCACGGCGACGGCCGCCGTGCGAATCGCCGTCGAGCTGGTGGGAGAAAACGTACTTGACAGGCGCACCGCCCTACAAATGGTGGACGCCGACAGTCTGGATCAACTGCTGCATCCTATGATCGCTGATGAGCAGGAGTTGGAGGTGGTCGCCAAAGGTCTAGCGGCATCGCCCGGCGCCGCAGTGGGCAAGGTGGCGTTCACTGCCGCTGAAGCGGTGGAGCGCGCAGAGGCGGGAGAACCCGTCATCCTGGTGCGCCAGGAGACGAGCCCGGAGGACATCAATGGGATGAACGTCTCCCAGGGTATCCTCACGGCGCGGGGCGGGCTCACTTCGCACGCGGCCGTGGTCGCGAGACAGATGGGCAAGTGCTGCGTCACAGGATGCGGCGCCCTGGACGTGCGGGCGGACGAGAAGGTCATTCGCGTGAATGGCGAGACGATATCGGAGGGGGATTTCATCTCCCTGAACGGAAACTCGGGCGAGGTGATTCTGGGCGAGGCAAAACTCATGCGGCCCGAACTTCTCGGAGATTTCGCCACCCTGATGGAATGGGCAGACGGGTATAGAACCCTGGGCGTCCGGGCAAACGCTGACACGGTGGCAGATAGCGAGACGGCCCTCACGTTCGGCTGCGAGGGGATCGGCCTGTGCCGCACGGAGCACATGTTCTTTGAGGGAGAACGCATTGATTACGTGCGCGCGATGATTCTGGCCTCCACGGAAGAGGCGAGACAGGAGGCGCTTTCGCACCTTTTGCCCATGCAGCGCGAGGATTTTATCGGCCTCTTTGAGGTGATGGGGGAGAGGCCCGTGACAATCCGACTGTTGGACCCCCCTCTTCACGAGTTTCTACCCAAGACGAAAGAAGACATGGAGCAGGTGGCCAAGATACTAGGGTTGAAGTTCGAAGCGGTGCGCCACGCCACCGAAGCGACCGAGGAACAGAACCCGATGCTGGGTCACCGCGGCTGCCGCCTGGTCGTCTCCTACCCTGAGATCGCCGAAATGCAGGTGCGCGCTATCATTGAGGCGGCCTGCGATATGAAGTTAAGGAACGTGGACGTGCGGCCCGAGATCATGATTCCCCTCACCTCGGGCGTAGGCGAATGGGAATTTAATCGCGACATCGTGCACGATGTCGCCCAAAAGGTGATTGCGGAGAAAGGCGTCGCGCCGCGCTATCTCACGGGCACGATGATCGAGGTTCCCAGAGCCTGCTTTCTGGCGGGGGAGATAGCCGAGAGCGCGGAATTTTTCAGCTTTGGCACAAACGACCTGACGCAGCTGACCTATGGCTTGAGCCGGGACGACGCGGGTTGGTTCCTTCCCAAATATATCGAGAAAAATCTAATCCCCAAGGATCCCTTCGTGGCGGTTGATCGCGAGGGTGTGGGCGAGATGGTGCAAATCGGCATCGAGCGCGGCCGCGGAAGAAGGGAGAATCTGGAAGTGGGCATTTGCGGCGAGCATGGCGGAGAGCCCACGTCGGTGGAATTTTGTCACCTGATGCAGATGGACTATGTCTCCTGCGCGCCGTATCGCGCGCCCATCGCGAGACTTGCCGCTGCCCAAGCGTCGATAGCGCATGGCGCATACCAGACGGTCGAAATCCATTGAACCGGACGTTACTTTGATGGATTCTCTCCCCACCGAACGTAAAAACGCGTTGATGGCCGAGGCCATCACTCTTGCCGCACACGCGGAGGGGATGACGAGCCCCAACCCGCTCGTTGGCGCCATCGTCCTTAATTCCAGGGGAGAGAGGGTGGGTCAGGGCTGGCACCAAAGGGCGGGAGGGCCGCACGCCGAGGTCCTGGCCCTGAGAGAGGCAGGCGTCCGCGCGCGAGGCGGCGCGTTGATCGTCACCTTGGAGCCATGCTCCCACGAGGGCAGAACACCCCCTTGTGCACCTTTCGTGGTGGCGGCGGGCGTCTGCCGGGTCATCGCCGCTGTCTCGGATCCGAATCCCCAAATCGCAGGCAATGGTTTCGCCTACTTGCGCGCGCATGGCGTCGAGGTGGAGGTGGGAGTCATGGCCGAGGCGGCGGCGCGCCAGAACGAGGTCCATTTCCATTGGTGGAAACGTGCCCGACCCTTTCTCACCTTGAAGGCCGCTGCAAGTTTAGACGGGAAAATCGCAACCCGAAGCGGACAAAGCAGGTGGATAACGGGTGAAGAGGCCAGAAGCACCAGCCATCGTCTCAGAAACGAGGTGGATGCCGTTCTCGTGGGTGTGCGGACGGTGCTTGCAGACGACCCTCTGCTCACGGCGCGGCCCGATAACGCCCCGGGCAAGCCTCTGGTGAGAGTTGTTCTGGATTCGATGTTGAGGACGCCCCCCCGCGCCCGGATTTTGGCTCCTCAGCGAGGGATATCCGCGATCGTCGTGGCCACGGACGCCGCACCTGCCGACAGGGAGAGAACGCTGCGTGAATCGGGCGCGGAGATCGTCCGGGCGAAGTCAGACTCCAGGTACCGGGTAGCGCTCGCACCTTTGCTAGAGTTGTTGGGGAATCGAGGTGTTCGTCATATTCTTGTCGAAGGAGGCGGGCGGGTTCACGGCGCTTTCATTCGAGAGGAGTTGGCAGATCGCCTAATTTATTTTGTGGCGCCCTTAGTAGTAGGGGATGAGCAGGCGCCGAGCGCGATTTCCGAACTTGATGAAACAGCGTTGCAATCTCTACCCAGGTTATTTAACGTAACACATGAAGTTGTTGGCGATGATTTCTTGATTCAGGGATATTTCAAAAAACCTGCGTGGCAATATATAGGAGAGGGGGCGCGTGTTTAGCGGAATCATCGAGACCATCGGCGTGGTGCGCTCTTTGAGAAAAGACGCCTGGGACGCGCGAATCGCTATTGCGGCGCCGGACATTTTGGACGGCGCGCGGGTGGGCGATTCCATCGCGCTCAACGGCGTCTGCGTCACGGTGGTGGATTTTGACGAGAAAAACTTCAAGGCAGATTTGTCCGCCGAGACGCTCAGGCGCACGAACCTAAACGAGTTGCGCGTTGGCGATGGGTGCAATCTGGAACGCGCGATGGCACTGGGCGCGCGATTGGGCGGACACCTAGTGAGCGGCCATGTGGATGGCGTGGGCAGGATCAAAAACAGAAAAACCGAGGGGGACTCCGTTTGGTTCACCTTTGCGGCGCCGCTAGAAGTAACGCGCTATGTCGTCTATAAAGGGTCTGTTGCCGTCGATGGAATCAGCCTGACGGTGGCCGCGTGCGCGGGGGAGACGTTTTCCGTTTCCATCATTCCGCATACGGACGAGCGGACCACACTTACCGAGAAGAAAGACGGTGCCCTCGTGAATCTTGAGGCGGACCTGATCGGAAAATACGTGGAAAAACTTCTCGCTCCCCACGCGGCCTTCAAATCTCAAGACGGAATCACCATACAGAAGCTCGGGGAGCACGGCTATGCCTGAGACGAGGGAGAGGAAGGAATTGTCGCAGGAGAGCCCTTTTTCCACGATTGAGAAGGCGATTGAGGATATTCGGGAAGGACGCATCGTCGTCCTCGTGGACGATGAGGACCGGGAGAACGAGGGCGATTTCATTCTGGCGGCCGAGAGGGTGACGCCCGAGGCGATCAATTTCATGACGAAACAGGCGCGCGGCCTCATTTGCCTCGCGCTCACGCCAGAGAAGGTGGAATCTCTGGGGCTTCCCATGATGGTGCCTAGCCGCCAGAACGGCTCGGTCTTCGGCACCGCTTTTACGGTTTCCATTGAGGCGCGCGAGGGGGTCACGACGGGCATCAGCGCTTTTGATAGGGCCCACACCATACAAACCGCGGTATATGAGGACGCCAGGCCGTCGGACTTGGTGACGCCCGGCCACGTTTTCCCGATACGGGCCCAGCCAGGAGGCGTGCTCAGGCGAGCGGGCCATACGGAGGGTGCGGTGGACCTGGCCCGCCTTGCAGGGCTTCGGCCATCGGGCGTTCTTTGCGAGGTTTTGAATGACGACGGCTCAATGGCGCGTCTGGCCAGTTTGGGGGAAATAGCGAAAAAAAACAACCTCTCCCTCGTGACCATCAAGGATCTCATTGCCTACCGCATGCGTCACGATCGTCTTGTGGAGCGCGCGGAGGAGGCGGAGGTGCCGACGGCGTACGGGACTTTCAGGGTCTATGCGTATTGCAATCGAAGCAGCGGGAGGATTCACGCCGCCTTCGTGATGGGGGAATTGGATCCGGATGAACCAACATACATTCGCGTCCAGCCGGTGAACGCCATTTGGGATTTGTTGGCACTCTTGCGATCGGACTATCCGGACAGGATCAAAAACGCGCTGGCCAAGATTCAGAAAGCGGGCAAGGGGGTGTTGGTGTTCTTGCAGCCGGATTCGATGGGAGAAGAAATCTCAATAAAAGAGAAAATAACCGCCCGCCCGGGTGATGTGGACGAGAGGATCGGAATCAAAAACGCGCCGTTTGAAGAGTTGCGCGATTACGGAATAGGAGCTCAAATCCTGGTGGATTTGGGCTTGCGACGCATTCGTATAATGACGAACGACGAGCGCAGGATCGTGGCGCTTGAAGGTTATGGCCTTGAACTGGAGGATAGGGTGGCGGTGGACATGGAGCCTCCTTTGCCATCTTTGAAAAAGAAAAAAAAAGAAGATAAAGAATCCTACTTGCAGCGGCCATGAAAAACGTGTGGGGAAAGGAAATGGGTAATTCAATGGAAGGGGCTCTGAATGGACGGGGCCTGCGGGTCGGCCTTGTCTCGTCGCGCTTTAACGATTTTATCGTCGTTCACCTTGTTCGAGGGGCCGAAACGGGACTACGGCAGTGCGGGGTGGACGCATCCGACATACGGCACGTGCGGGTACCGGGCGCATTTGAACTGCCGGCGGCGGCGATGAAGATGGCAAAATCACAAAAATATGACGCCATCGTGTGCCTGGGCTGCGTGATAAGAGGCGCCACCTCTCACTATGACTTGGTGTGCGCCGAGGCGTCGAAGGGTGTTGCCCAGGTGGGTACCCAGACGGGGTTACCAACCATTTTTGCCGTCGTGACGACAGATACAGTAGAGCAAGCCATCGAGCGCGCGGGAACGAAAATGGGAAACAAGGGATATGAAGGCGCTCTGGCGGCCGTGGAGATGGCCAATTTGTTTGCCCAAATGGACGAGGGCGAGGCGAAGGCTTCCAAATAGAGAATAGTGATGGCGGAAAACAGAAAAGCGGGACGAGAGATTGCGTTTCAAATCCTCTATCACTCGGATCGCACCGGAGGTCTCACACCCGAGGAGGTAGAGCGCTATTGGCTGCTGCACCCTGCGGATGAGGGCTCCCGAGCGTTCGCCGACAGGTTGGTCACGCTCATTTTGGAGAAAGACCAGCGGATTGACAATTTGCTCGCCGAATCGAGCGTGCGATGGTCTCTGGAGCGCATGGACGCCGTGTCGAGAAGCATATTGCGCCTCGGCGTTTGCGAGCTGTATTTCGTTCCGGACGTTCCGCCCGCAGTGGCGATGGACGAAGCGGTTCGTCTGGCCAAACGCTATGGACCCGAGAACGCCTCCGGCTTTGTGAACGGCATTCTGGACCGCCTCCATCAAGAGAAAATGACCGTCTAGCGTGATACGCTTTCGTCTGTTTCCCCAGAAGATTTTCCATTTCACGGGCCGCTGGGAGAAATTGACCATCTGCTGGAGAACGAGTCGAGCCGTCTGGTTCGAGCGGAAAAGCTGATCGGCGCATGGAAGTCGCAGGCTATGTTGACCTCGAAGGGAAGGCTAGCGTCTGAATACAGGCTGTTCGCGGGGATCGGCTCTTCTTGACCTTAGAGGAACTCTCCAAGCGGACGAGGACTGTTTTTGGGAGAATGATGAGGACGTCGGCGAAGAATTTGTCGATACGGATTTCTGACTTCACTCACTTTTCGATGGTTTCGTTCTCTTAGCGACGAAGATCACGAAAGGCGCGATATGGGACGTCGACATTCCCATCTGTGAACCTGAGGCCGAGAGATATGATGAATTCGTCGCCTGGGGCGAGTGGATCGTCTTTTCCAGAACGGAGGACCGGGAATTTTCCGTGGAGGTTTTTTATTTGAGTAATGGTTTTTTGAGGATGATTCACAAATTTTGTCTTGCCCTCCTGATGGGCGTCCTCCTAACGGGTTGCGGCTACGTGCTTGAGGGAACCCGACTTCCCGAGAACCTCAAGCGTGCGCGAACGATTTCGATACTCCCATTTCGCAACCAGACGAACGAGCCGGGCCTTGGGCGGACCATCACGGAAGCGGTGAAAACAAGATTCCTCCATGACGGTCGCCTTCGCGTCTCTGACTCTCCCGACGCGGATATCGTGATCGAGGGCGCGTTGCGCACGTATCGCCTCACGCCAATCGGCTTCACACGGGCGGATCAGGTACGACGCTATCGCGTCGTCGTCCGCACCCGCATACGCCTGCGGGACAACGCCCGGGACAAGCTGCTCATCGACCAGGAGTTGGAGTCCGCCGCCGAGTTCACGGTCTCCTCCTCCATCGCGCGGAGCGACTCGAGCCGCATGAATGCGAATCAGAGCGCAGCCGATTCTTTCTCCGAGGATATCGTCAGCCTCGTATTGGATGGTTTCTAGGTTGGCCCGAAGCCGCAAGAAGCCAAAGGGCTCCCTCTCGGCGCTTTCTGGCATTCAAAGCGCGTCAATGCACCCTATCTATCTCCTACAAGGGGATGACCCTTTTTTACGCGAAGAATATCTGCGCACCATTCGTCGTAAGGTTTTTGGCGATGCGCTCGATGACTTCAACCATGATCGTCTCGACTGGAATGAGGCGGACGCGTCGCAAATTGTCACCATCGCTCAGACGCTGCCCTTCATCGCGCAGAGGCGCCTGGTCGAAATCCTGAATTTCACTAGTCCTGGCGCGCGGGATGAAACCGTCTTTCTCTCCTATTTCGACGCGCCGTCCGATTCCACCGTTCTGGTCTTTTGCGCCGAGAGCGTTGATATGCGGAGGAATTTCTTACAGCGCCTGGCGGCGGTGAGCACGGTTTGTCACGTGGATACTCCCGGGAGGGATGAATTAACGAGATGGCTTCGTGGGCACGCTGCAGAGCTAGGATTCGAGTTGCGACCCGAGGCCGCCGACATGCTCGTCGAAATGGTCAAGCCCTCCATGGCGAGACTGAACTCAGAGATAGAGAAGCTCGCCTCCTACCTGGAGTCGGGAACGTCGGCGGGAACGGAGGAGATTCGTGAAGTTGTGGGTCATTCCAAGGAAGAACTACTCTATAAGCTGGGGGATTCGATCAGCCTGGGGAGATTGGGAGAAACCCTGATTCTCTTGCGCCGGATGATGGAGGTCGAACACCCTGTCGTTTTCATCGGGCTTCTACGCAATATGATTCGGCGATGGACGATTTCAAAAGCGTTGGCGAGAAGTGAGCGCGGCGCGCTTGAAATCTCTCAAACTCTGGGAGTGCCCCCTTTCGTGGCGCAAAAGCTCGAGGGGCAGGTCAGGAGTTTGCGTTCCACCTATCTGCGCGATTTGTACGCGAAGCTGCTCGCACTGGATCGTAAGATGAAAAGGACGGGCGACCTGAGAGTCGTCCGACAGACGTTGGAGCTGTTTTTGATCGATGCGCGCTTGTCTAAAGACGGAACGCGCACGAGGGTTTAGGGACTTTAATTTTATTTCACGGACGCCTCATGAACCCGTTTGGACAATCTTCCCGCGCACCTAGACGCCGTCTTTTTGTGAATGATCCCTTTCGCCGCCGCGCGGTCCAACTCGGACTGGGCCTTTTTCAGCAACTCCTGGGAGTTTTCCCCGCTATTCAAAACTCTTTTGATGGTGTTGCGAAACTGAGAGCGGATGGTACGATTTCTGTTGCGGCGGACCATGTTCTGGCGATTTCGCTTTTTGGCGGAACGAATATGTGACAATTTATCGGATTCTCCCATGCGTGGAATGTTTCTCTTGAGGCTGCCTCGCAACGCGGGTAAGATACCACTGATCAAAGGGTTGTCAAGCTCATCGCCCTAGTGTCAGGATTTTTGTGACCGCGCCATCCGAGCCACCGCATTCGGAGAAAAAAGAAGAGGGCGTATCCGGAGTTGCGCCTGGGGCAAATGGCAGTTCTTCCGCAGGGAGGACATTTCCAGGCTTGCCGGCCCGGTAAGTCTGGCGACCCTCATCAGCCGAGTTGCAGGTTTTTTCCGCGACCTGCTCATCGCTAGGTTTTTTGGCGCGGCAATGATGGCCGACGCCTTTTTCGTGGCGTTTGCGATTCCTAACCTTTGTAGGCGCATGTTCATGGAAGGGGCGCTGAGCTCCTCGTTTCTTCCCGTCTACTCTGACGTGCGTGAACGATGTGGCCCCAGAGAAGCCCGCAGGTTCGCCGGCGGCATAGTGGTGTTTCTCCTCCTCGCCGGAGGCGCCAGTTGTCTGCTTGCGATTCGGTTCGCGGAACCCTTGATGCGGGCGCTCGCGCCCGGCTTCTCGCGCAACCAGGAAAAACTGCTTCTTGCGGCGGAGCTCACCCGCATCATGTTCGCGTTCGTCGTTTTCATCGGGCTATGGGCAGTCGCGGCAGGAGTTCTGAACGCCGCGCGTCGTTTTTTCGCGCCCGCCCTCGCCCCCGCTCTGCAAAACGTGGTCATCATTCTCGCGCTCTTGCTAGCAAATTTTTGGACGAGCAGAGCGGAAACCGTCCGCTGGCTCGCTTGGGCCGTAGTCGCTGGAGGGGCAGCGCAGTTTCTCTTTCAGGTCCCTTTCATGAGAAAATTAGGCATATTGCCCATCCTCTCCATGCCCTGGCGCGTGGAGGGCATGGGCAGGTGCCTGGCACTGATGGGACCGGCGGCCCTTGGGGGCGCTATTTTTCAGATCAACGTTCTCGTTGATCGCTGGCTAGCCTCGTTTCTAACGGAAGGTGCGATCTCCTATCTCTATTATGCGAATCGACTGGTTCAGCTTCCTCATGGTATCCTGAGCCTTGCGGTTGTCTCTGCCGTCTTGCCCGTTTTGTCTGATTACGCCGCAAAAAACAGAGGCGATTCCGCGTCGGAAAATTCCGAGCGCAACACCATGCTCGAGGCCGGCCGTCTCACGCTGTTCATCACGATTCCCTCGACGTTCGGCCTAGTGGCACTCGCCCACCCGATTGTAGAAGTCATTTTTGAACGAGGCGCCTTCACGCAAAGTGATGCGGCTGCGAGCGCAGCCGCTCTGCGGGCGTATGCGGTCGGGTTGATTTTTTTTGGCGCGACAAGGCTTCTGGCGGGGGTGTTTCACGCGCGCTTGAACACGAGTTTCCCGATGCGGTGCGCCAACGTCGTCGTCCTCTCGAACGTCGCTCTCAGCGTCGCTTTGATGGTCCCGTTCGGCTTCGTGGGACTCGCGCTCGCCACGTCTTGCGCAAGCGCCTTGAATGCGGGATTGTTGTTGAGAGGCGTCCTGCGGGAGTGGAGAGATTTTCCGAAAAAGGAGTTGGCCCATTCCCTGGGCAGACTTCTCGCGCTTGGAATCCTGACGGGGTTGCTCGCATCTTTCGTTCATCTGCAATTCGTTCGTCTGGGGCTGTGGGATTCGGGGGGAGCGTCCAAATTGTTCCTCGTGGCGTTTGAGGTCTCCTTGGCCGCAGGATTCTACCTTTCCATGGGAAAAAAATTTGATGCGCCCTCTTATGAATCTTGGAGCCGCTTCGCCCGCCTCAGGCGGGGAAGAGCCTGAGCGATGAGGGGGGGGGATAATGGGGAAGAAACGAACGGCGGCCAAGAGTCGTGAGAGGAATAAAGGGGTCAGGCTTGCCGCCCCTTTGGCCGACATCTTGCGGACGTTTCAAGGTTTCCTGCTCATTGAACGTCGTCTCTCGGCGAATACCGTCGAGAGTTATGGCCGTGACGTTGAAGCGTTTCTCCGGTGGGCGCAAATAAACGACGGCGTATCGCCCGCAAACTGGTCCAAGGCGACCGTCGTTTCCTATCTGAAAACGGAACGTAAGAATGGGAAGTCAAACGCCACGCTGCGCCGGCATTTGGCGTCGGTTCGCGGGTTTGCGAAGCTGTTGGTCCGCGACGGACATGTTCAGGAGGATTTTACGGCGGACATCGTCCAGCCTTCAAGGTGGGAGCGTCTGCCCAAGACCCTCTCTCAAGAAAACATGTCCAGGATTTTACTCGCGCCCGACGACAAGACCCCGGAGGCCGTTCGGGACAGGGCCATGTTTGAGCTTCTATATGCGACCGGCATGCGCGTGAGCGAGATTGTTGATCTCGAGCTCAATCAGATTCAGCTCGAAGCGGGCTTTTGCATCGTTCATGGAAAAGGCGAGAAGTCGCGCCTCGTTCCGATAGGAGACGCCGCGAAACACTGTCTTGAGGATTATCTGGATACGGCGCGTCTGTATCTGTTGCGTACCCGAAAGTCGACACACGCCTTCCTCACCCGTCGGGGAGGTCCCATGACCCGCCAGGCCTTTTGGGCGCGGGTGAAGCGATGGGCCCAAAAAGCGGGGGTGGGTAAAGGAGTTAGCCCGCACATGTTTCGCCACAGCTTTGCGACGCATCTGCTCAATCATGGTGCTGACCTGCGGGCTGTCCAGGCGATGCTTGGGCATTCCGACATTTCTACCACTGAGGTGTATACGCATGTGGACAGGCGAAAGCTGCGGCGGCTTCTGGACAAAGGACATCCAAGGGGATAGAGAATAAAATGGGAAATGGAAATTTATTTCTCGTATTGACGCTCCAAATTCCTAAGCTTACGATCTGGCGAGCGAGCAGGGCATGCCCTAGCGAAGTCCATCACGCGAAAGATATGGGGAGCGTGGAATCTTTTGGCGACGAAGATGTCTGCAAGCCCACTGGCCCGGCCGGATAGGTTGATTCACATTATCGGAAACCGGGATGAATCTCTCAAGGCCGTTGAGCGGGCATTTGGCGTAAAAATTCGGATTGTCTCAGAAGGGTTTGTGATCGAGGGCGCGCCCGGTGATGCCGAGAAAGCGCGGTTGTTCCTCGATGAATTGGCGAGTTGCATCGATGAGGGTTTGCGTTTTGATTCGTTGGGCGTTGGTACCCTAGCGGGAATTGCGGCACAGGAAGAGGGCGTCACGCTGCGCTCTTTGGTGACAAATCGAATATCGGTTTCTCCGAGAAAACGTTACGTGATCCCCAAGGGCCCCGCCCAGAGCCAATACATACGAGCGATTCGCGAGAAAGGGGTGACGTTCGGCATAGGGCCGGCCGGAACAGGGAAGACCTATCTGGCCATGGCCATGGCGGTTTCCGGCTTACTGGAGAAGGCGTACGCGCGCATCGTGTTGACACGGCCCGTGGTGGAGGCGGGCGAGAAACTCGGATTCCTGCCTGGAGATTTGCAGGAGAAGGTCAACCCATATCTCAGGCCGCTGTTTGACGCCCTGAACGATATGGTGGAATTTGAGAGGGTGGAGCGTTTCATTCAAAGGGACGAGATTGAGATAGCGCCCCTCGCCTATATGAGGGGGCGCTCGCTAAATGACTCCTTCATTGTATTGGACGAAGCCCAGAACACGACGCCCAAACAGATGAAAATGTTTCTCACCCGCATCGGCGTCGGCAGCAAGGCGGTTGTTACCGGAGACATTACGCAAATTGACCTGCCTGGGACTTCTGGGTGCGGGCTGATTCATGCACAGGATGTCTTGGGTGAGGTGGAGGAAGTCCGTTTCGTTTATTTCAGAGAACGAGACGTGGTCCGCACACAATTGGTGAGAAAAATTGTTTCCGCATACGAGGCCCATAGTTCGTGAGTGAATTTTCCGAAAGAAGAAGCTCGCGCCACCGGGGCGTTCCTGTTCCCATATGGTCGATTCGTCCACAATCTCTTCGCAGGTGAAGGATTCTAGAGGTTGATCACGTGATTCATCGAACCATAGGTTGGAAAGCGACGGGGAAATTCAAAAACACCTTCCTGCGTCCCCTTATACTGATGGAACGCTGGATGCGAGGGGCTGTTCCCGCGTTTGCTGACGCGAGAATGTATCCATGGATTTTGGGCCTGACCCTCTCCATCGCCATTTCATTTCTACTCACGACGGACGTCTCCTCCCCGCGCGTGTCCTTTGAGGTGGGCGACGTCGTTCCCAGGGACATCAAGGCCCCCCATGATATGCGCGTGATCGACCCCATCGCCACGAACGCGAAGCGACAGGCGGCTAGGGAAAAAGTCTTGCCGCGCTACGACATCGACACTCAGCTTTCGCAAATCGTCCTCAACAGATTGACCGGCGCGTTCGAGGCCATTCAAAGGACGATAGACGAAGAGTTGGAGAAGGTGAAAAGCGATCAGCTGCGCAAGCAGGTCAAGCAGGGAACAAATGCGCTTTTCCGTGAGTCGGAAGCTTACCGGGAAGTGTATGCTACCCCTTCCTACTTAAAGGCGGAGAGCGCGTTTCATAAGTTGGTGGGCGGCGCGGTTCCTAGTGAACTCTCCGCCTGGTGGAGAGAGGAGAGATTTGCGAATTGGATTCGGGAAGATATCGCCCATTTATTGAAGGCAGCGTTTTCGCGTCAAATCGTGGCGGACAAGCAATTATACGCCGCCCATGCGGCGAGAGGCATCACGGCGCGGGACATCAGAACGGGAAATCCCGTCTCCATCAACCCGTCCATGAATCCCTTAGAACTGCGGCAGGTGGGCACGCTCCTCAGGCGGGAAGTCTCCAGGACGCGCCCCAGTATCTCCTGGCGCATTGGCGATTTGCTCATCGCGCAAATCGCGAAAATGACTCAACCAACGTTGACCTTCAACAACAGGGCAACGCTGGAGAGCAGGGAGTCCGCCGCCGCCGCTGTTCAGCCAATCTCGGAGATTATCAAGCAGGGGGAGATGATTGTTCGGGAGGGCGAGCGAGTGAGCGAGGGGCAAATCACCAAACTTAAGGGTTTAGAGAGAATCTATCGCCACGGCCATGCGCTTGACAACTTCGTAGGAACGGCGCTGGTGGCGTTCATCCTGCTCATCCTGGCGTGGATCTGCGTCCAGAAATATGACGTGGATTTTGGCGCTTCTCCCAAAAACGTGACCCTTTTCGTGATGTTGGTCCTGATTCAGGCCGTCTTGCTGAAAACGGGCATTCTCTTCTCTAGGGCGCTCCATGGAATCTGGGGGGGAATTCCGTTGCAATCGTTTTACTATGTCGTTCCTTTTTGCTCGGCCTCTCTTCTCGCGGCCGTTTTGCAAGGGCGATCTTCTGCGGTGTTAATGGCGGTTTTTTCCGCAGTTCTCACGGGATTGATTTTGCCGGCGCACATCAATTTCAGTTTCATCGCCCTCGCGGGCGGCGTGGCCGCGGCCGTTCGCTGGAAGGAATATCGGCGCAGGACATCCGTGCTCACCGCGGCGCTCATTCTTGGCCTGCTCGGCGCCGCGCTCGCTCTGGGCTTCAACATGCAGGAGGGTTTCCGCGCGGTTGTTGCGCGATGGACGGACATTCCCATCGCCTTGTTCGGCGGCCTCTCGAACGTCATCATTGTGGCGGGGGCCATGCCCCTTCTCGAGTCGATTTTCAAGCTCACGACCGACATGCGCCTTTTGGAGTTGGCCGATCAAAATCACCCTTTGCTTAGAAAAATGGTCGTGAATGCGCCAGGGACCTATCACCACAGCCTTCTCGTGGGGAATCTGGCTGAGGAAGCGTCCGAGGCGATTGGGGCGAACCCGCTTCTCACTCGCGTGGGCGCGTATTTCCACGATATCGGCAAGATGATGAAGCCGGAGTATTTCATCGAAAATCAGGGGGTGGAAAATCGGCACGACAAGCTCAAGCCCAACATGAGCGCACTCATCTTGATCAGCCACGTGAAAGAAGGCATCGAGCTCGCCAGACGTCATAAACTTCCCAAAGAGATTATCGATTTAATCCGGCAACATCATGGAACGTCCCTGATGCGATATTTCTATGAAAAGGCAAAGTGCCAAAATGGGGATGACGTGAGAGAGGAGATTTTTCGCTATCCTGGACCGAGGCCGCAGACGAGAGAGGCGGGCATCCTGATGCTGGCCGATATGGTGGAGGCGGCCTCGCACTCACTCTCCGACCATTCCCTTGGACGCCTGAGTGGCTTGGTCGATAGAATTGTCCAAAGTGCTTTCTCAGAAGGGCAACTGGATAATTGTAGCCTCACACTCAGAGATTTAAGTCGGATCCAGAACGCTTTCATGCGCGTTTTGGTTGGCATTCATCACCACCGGATCCGTTATCCGGAACAAAAGAGCGCTCCCAGGAAAGGGTCTTTGAATGGAAGTCCTCATCAAAAACGCACAAAGGCTGTTGACGCTGAACCGCGAGGCGTTGCGGCGACGTTTGGGGATTATCGGACAGGCTCTCCGCTCCAAGGATGATTGGTGCAGCGTCGTTCTTATTCGGGGGAAGGGAATGCGCACACTGAATGCGCAATATCGAGGGGAGGACGAAACGACGGATGTGCTCGCTTTCCCGCCACCACCGGACTCTCCCACCTTGGCGGGAGTGCAAGAGGAGAAAAAAGCGTTTCTGGGCGAGGTGGTCATCTGCGCCGATGAGGTCCTTCGCCAGGCAAATGCGGAGGCGGTTGCTTGTGAGGTGCTGGCCGATCGTCTGCTCGTCCATGGCCTTTTGCACCTTAAGGGATATGATCATGGCACGAAAGCGGAATCCGACCGAATGAAAAAAGAAGAGGAAAGGATGGCCCGACTATTTGATGAGGCCTGGCTATCGCGTAGGAAACCGGAGAATCGTTAAATGGAGCGGTTGTGGGCACCTTGGCGCAGAGCGTATGTAGTGGAAGATTCTGAAGCGGGAGGAGAAGCGGAACCCAGCTGTGTTTTTTGTGACTTGCTTGACGCGCAGCATAGGGAGGATAATTTGATCCTCCAAAGGGGCGAGCACTCATACGTCGTACTCAATAAATACCCCTATACGAACGGGCATCTCATTGTAGTACCGATTCGCCACCTTGAGGACTATGAGGTTCTGGATGAGGGCGAGCGTCGGGAGATTTTCTCCCTCTCACAGAAATGCGTGGGAGTCTTGAGAAGGCGCTTGAAGGCGGACGGCTTCAACGTGGGGTTTAACCTCGGAGAGAGCGCTGGCGCCGGAATTGTCGGCCATTTGCACATGCATGTCGTTCCGCGCTGGGAAGGAGATCACAACCTCATGCCCGTTCTGGCGGGCGTGCGAGTGATTCCCGAGAGATTAGAGACGACCTACGCACAACTCCGCCCTGATTTTGAAACGTAAGCACATCGGATATGGGGACAATATGGGTAGTCTTCGACTCATCGTCGGAGTTGCACTGGCCTTGGCGATCTCCAGCTTCGGCGTCATCAACATGAAGCCGGTGACCGTCGCTTACTATCAGGGCAGCGTCAGCGCTCCTCTTTTTTATGTTCTCCTAGCGGTGTTCGCGTGCGGATTCATGGCGGCGTGGTTTGGCGGGGCATTCGACAGGTTGAGGTTCAGGAGCCAAATCGGAAAATTAAAGCGCGAAGTGAAGACACTGGAGAACACCCTGGACGAAGCACGCGAGCAAAGCGGCAGGCTGCTCTCGGTGGGAAATAATCCAGAGGTGGATGACCCTGCGTCCGCGCTGGAGGAAGACGCGCGGCAACAGCAAACCGCTTCCGCCCCTCGAACGAACTTATCCCCACGTGAATCTAGGACGGAGTAGAAATGTCCCTTTCCAGAGGCACCCTCCATGGGAGAAAAGAAAAAAAAACGTCAGGGGCCAAGGGCCGCGCCCCGTCCCCGGCGATGCGCCAATATCTGGAAATGAAGGCGCGCTATCCGGACGCGGTATTGTTTTTTCAACTGGGTGATTTCTTCGAGATGTTCTATGGGGACGCAAAGATCGGGGCTGAGGCACTCAAACTTACGTTGACCTCTCGTCAGCGCGATGAGAAAGGTCCCATCCCGATGTGTGGCGTACCCTGTCATTCGGCGGCCCCTTATTGTGGGCGATTGCTGGAGGCGGGGCACAAAGTCGCCATATGCGAACAGGTCGAGGATACAGGAGAGAGCAAAAGCGTCGTGAGACGCGAGGTGACCCGCGTCCTGACTCCGGGCACCTCTATTGCCGATCTTGAATTGATGGACAGCAAGGAACCTCAGTATTTGACGGGGGTCGTCGTATCTACGGCAGGGGGACACACGCTTTGGGGAATGGCGTGGGTCGATAATTCGACCGGTGAATTTTGCGCGACCCAGGCGGCGGGCGATGCCGCCGAGGCGCTCATTTGCAACGAATTGGAGAGGCTTTCTCCCCGTGAACTAATATTGCCTAATGAATTTTCCCCCTCCGATGGGATGAAAGACAAACTAGATGCGCTCAAGATCCATGTAGAAAAAAGGCCGGCGAGTACTTTCAGCGAGCCGCTCGATCGCCAAAGCCTGGGCGCGATTTTTCCCGACGAGACGAACGTTCGGGAGAATCCGGCGGCGGCGAACGCCGCTGTGGGGGTGATGAAATATCTCAAAGAGAATCAACCTGGGGATTTTCCCCACCTGAGGCCCGTGTCTTTCTCCCAGATTTCAGACACCATGATTCTCGACGCCGCCACGCTAAGAAATTTAGAGATCATCCACTCTGCTGCGGATCGTGGGAGAAAGGGCACCTTGATTGGCCTGCTTGATGAAACTCTCACGGGTATGGGCGGGCGATTGTTGAAAAAATGGGTACTTTCGCCCCTTATTAATGCAAACGCCATCAGCTATCGCGCAGCCTCTATACAAGAACTCGTGGAAGGCTCCACAACCCTGGATATCCTCAAAGATGCCATCGCGCCAATACAGGACATTGAACGTCTGCTCGGCCGCGTGGGTTCTCAAAGCGCGAACGCTAGAGACCTGGCGGGATTGGGCGCGTCCCTGGCCATGCTTCCCAAAGTCTGCACGGCCATAGAGGGGGCGGATGCGGAGTTGTTCCGCGACGTGTTGTCGAGTTGGGATTCTCTTGAGGACGTGACGCAGGAGTTGAAGAGCGCGCTTGTGGACAAGCCGCCCGTTTCGATTCGCGAGGGCGGCATTTTTCGCTCCGATTATGACCAGGAACTCGCGCAAGTGAGAAAGGCGCAGCGCGAGGGCGATACATTGTTGAAAGATTATGAGGGCAAAGAAAAACGCAGGACAGGGCTGCCGCTGAAAATCGGGTTTAACCGCGTTTTCGGATATTATCTGGAGATCGCCAAACGATTTAGCGCTAAAGCGCCTGGGGAATATACGCGCAAGCAAACCCTCGTTTCCGCGGAGCGCTACGTCACTTCTGAGCTCAAACAGATGGAAGAAGATATTCTCGGCGCAGAGGAAAAGGGTCATCATCTCGAATTTATGCTTTTTGGTCGACTGAGAGTAAAAATATCAAAACAGGCCAAACGCATACTCGCCGCTGCAGAGAGGGTGGCGCTTCTCGACGCCGTCTTGTCCCTATCTATCGTCGCGCGCAAATATGGATACGTCAGACCGCAAATAACGGACTCTACTCATCTGGAAATCGTAGAGGGCAGACACCCCGTTATGGAGGCGGAGAATCCGGGACTCTCTTTCGTGCCGAACGATTTGGCTATCGGCGCGGATCAGCAGATACTCATCATCACGGGGCCGAACATGGCCGGAAAATCCACGTATCTGCGCCAATCGGCACTCATCATTTTGATGTCGCAAATCGGCGGTTTCGTCCCCGCCAAAAGCGCGCAAATCGGTTTGGTAGACAGGGTATTCACTCGTGTGGGCGCGCATGACCGTCTTCTGGAGGGACAAAGCACTTTTATGGTGGAGATGGTGGAGACGGCCACCATCTTACGAGAGGCGACGCATAGAAGCTTCATTGTTTTGGACGAAGTAGGGCGCGGGACGAGCACCTATGACGGCGTGAGCATCGCGTGGTCGATCGTGGAGTATCTTCACAATGCGGTCTCCCACAGGGCAAGAACCCTGTTTGCGACCCATTACCATGAGTTGTCCGAGCTCTCTAAGGAGTTGACGCGCGTCCATAATCTGACGGTCGAGGTTCGAGAATGGGGCGATGAAATCGTGTTTTTACGAAAAGTCGCCGAGGGCAGTTGCGATAGAAGCTACGGCATTCACGTGGGAAGATTGGCGGGGCTTCCTGATGTGGTTATTGAGCGCGCGAAAGATTTGCTCTCTCGATTTGAGGGCACAGGCGCTGAGGACCCTTCCAGCCGGCCGAAGTTATTCGTGGAGAATCACCGGCGAAACGGGCAATTGTCTTTATTTTCGCGCAAGAGATCACAAACCGAAGAAGCGTTGGACGGCCTCAACCCGGACGCTATGACGCCTCGCCAGGCTCTTGAAGCCCTTTATGAGCTCCGGAAGATCATGGTAAATAAGGAGGAGCGGCGACTATAAGCGAGAGCGCAGTGCTTCATGATGCGCGAGGCGGGCGAAACGAAATAGGGCGGTCGGTCGCGTTCTTATCGGGCGGCGTGGAAGGTGAAAGACCAGGGAAAATTTGTGCTATCTGACGACGGCAAGAAAGCGTTTCTTCTCAGAAGCTTTACCATCGCCACCTGCGCGTTCCTCGCGCTGTCGGCGCCGGCTCACTCCGTTGCGGACGCGCAAAGCGGCATTCACGTGAGAGACGTCGTCGTTGTAGAGAAAAATGACGAATTGCTCGTTTTTGGCTCGCTGCGGGGTGCGTTTTCGCCAAAACTCCTGGAGGCGATTCATGGCGGCGTAACAGGCAGCTTCATCTTTGACATAAGCCTCCTTCAATCTCGTAAACTTATCCACGATGTGGAAGTCTTCGCTCGGCAGCTGTCCCACCGAGTAAAGTATAGCGCGTTGAAAAAAACATATACCTTCCTCGTCAAGGAGAATGGAAAAGACCTTGAGAGAAAAGTGACCGACAGTGAGAAGGAAATGATGACCTGGATGCTTGAATTGAATGGCGTGGCGATCGCTTCTGAAAAGGCGTTATCCCCAAACGAGCAGTATTATGTCAGAATCAGAGCGCGATTGAAGCGGGTGGATTTTGTTTTTCCCTTTAATTATCTGCTCTCTTTTTTGGAAAAGAAATCCGCTTGGAACTATTCCGAGACGTTTGGCCTGAAAGGAATGTGAGTTTTGCATCTAGCGCGCCTGAGAGATGAAGAAGACGTTTCGCACCGACGAGGGAATCTTCTGCGCCTCTTCATCGCTTTGATCGCCACCGCCACCCTTTCCCTCACCTCCTGGCTCTACTTCAAAGATCTCGAGCCAGGAGTCCCTATTCTGAACAACGTCGTCGTATTCGCGCTCGTGAACTTAAGCATGACTCTACTCATGGTGGTCGTCCTCCTTGTGGCGAGGAACTTGGTGCGCCTTTATTCGGAGAGGAGAACGCGCGCCGGCGACTCACGCCTGCAATCAAAGCTCGTGTTGGCTTTCGTCGGATTCGCGCTCCTTCCGACGTTGGCTCTTTTTGTGACGGCCAGCGGCCTCATAAACCAAAGTTTCAACTCCTTGTTCAACATGAATGTGGAGAGAGCGCTCAAAAATTCGTTCGACGTAGCCCAGACGTATTATCGCGAGGTGGAAAGAAACGCCCTGTCCGACGCGAACCGACTTGCTCGTATGCTGGAGGGGACGCGCTCGGACATAATGCGAAACCCTGCAGAAATCGCAAAAATATTAGAAACGGCAAGAAAGAACGCCGGAGCGGACATCATTCAGCTCTACGACAAAGGTCGGAAGGAAATCGTCTCTGTAAAGCGGCCGAGTTTAGCACAATCTACCGGATTCTCGCCTTTGGTGGGATACGTGGATCAGGTGATTGACGGGGAGTCGCGCTCAAGCGTGGAGAATTGGGAGAAGGGAGACGCCGTCTATGGCGTGGAACCGCTGAGGGCGCAAAAAAAAGTAGTGGGATTTGTTGTCGTAACTAAATACATGTCCGGCCAGCTCGTTGACCGGATCAGAGCCATATCAGATTCCTTTGTGGATTATAAAGAATTGGAACTGTCCAGAAACCCAATCAAGGCGAGCTATATCGTCACTTTTTTGGTGATTACTTTGCTTATCCTGTTCGCTGCTATTTGGTTAGGCTTCTACCTCGCTCGCGGCATCACGGTTCCTATCGAAAAACTAGCAGAAGCCACTCGAGCGGTCTCAGGTGGTAACCTCGAGCATCGCGTGGACGTGAAGGCAGATGGCGAGCTGGGCATCCTGATCGACGCATTCAACAGCATGACGGAAGAATTGTTGGACAACAAAAAGAGAATTGAGCAATCTTCCGAAAACCTTCGCCGCTCCAATTTAGAAATCGATAGGAGACGCAGGTACATGGAGGCGATGCTCGAAAACATACGAACCGGCGTAATATCGACCGATCAGCGGGGGCGGGTCACCATTCTAAACAAAGCGGCCGGAGAGTTGCTGAACATCTCTCCACGGCATGCCGTCGGGCAGATATTCAGCGAAGTTTTCGAAAGCGCACATCTCGAACCCATTCGCGAGTTGATGCGCTACATGAGAGGCCGGAAAGATGAAAATGTCTCGAAAAAAATAGAGATGATGGCAAACAGCCGCGTGCTCACCCTGCAAACGAGCCTGACCCTCCTCAAAAACGCGAAAGGTGTCAGGCTCGGTGCGGTCATCGTGTTTGACGACATGACAGCCCTGATACGCGCACAGAAGGTCGCTACGTGGCGGGAAGTCGCCCAAGGTATTGCGCATGAGATTAAAAATCCACTGACGCCGATTCAACTCTCTACCCAGAGAATGAGAAAGAAATTTGAAAACGAAGCGTATGATTTCGCGGACATATTTGAAACGTGCACAAACACCATCATCCATCAAGTGACAAACCTGAAAGAAATGGTGAATAAATTCAGCCGGTTTGCGCGGATGCCCGATCCGATGCTCAGCCTTTGCGAGTTTGTTCCTCTTATCGAAGAGGTGGTAAATTTATATCGCGGCGGGCAGGGAGACATGGCATTCTCCGCTCAAATCAGTGCCGAGAATGCATTCGTCATGGCGGACCCCGAGGAATTGCAACGCGTATTCATCAATTTGCTCAAAAATGCTTTCGAATCCCAAGAGGCCGAAGGCGGGGTAAACTTACAAGCTTGGGTAGAGCAGGACGGAAACATAATAGTTGTGGAAATCGCCGACCAAGGCAAGGGGATATCAGAAGATATGAAAAGCCATGTGTTCGCGCCCTATTTTTCCACGAAGGCCAGAGGCTCCGGTTTGGGCCTGGCCATTTGTTATCGCACCGTGGCTGATCACAATGGAACGATAAGCGTGCGCGACAACCATCCAGCAGGTTCCGTTTTTCGTGTAACGCTCCCTCTGGCGTCCGCCGTGAACGTCACGCCTAAAAAGCAAAGGGCGACCGCCATTGGATAGGGGATATGTCCTCATCGTCGACGATGAGAGTGAAATACGCCTGAGCCTGGAGGCTGTCTTGCAGGATGAGGGCTATCGCGTAGAGAAGGCCGAGTCCGGCTCCGCCGCGCTCCAGTTGATTCAAGCAGAAGCCCCGGATGTGGTTTTGGTTGACGTGTGGATGCCGGAGATGGACGGAATCAAAGCTCTGAAGGCGGTCAAGGGGCGCAACTCGGCTATTGAGGTCGTTGTCATGTCGGGGCACGGCAACATTGATGCCGCCGTCGCCGCCACGAAACTAGGCGCTTTTCATTTTATTGAAAAACCCCTCTCCATCGATACGGTTTTGGGTGTTGTCGACTCCGCCGTTAAAGCGCGAAGAACAAAGGAGAGCCAGGCGGATGCTTCCCCTAACGCGAGACATAGCGACGACGCCGAAAGGACGCGAGGGGCCCGGACGGACATTTCAGATTCTGGCACAGGCGTGTCGGCTACTCACTTAAGACAAAAGATCAAAGCATATGATATAGAGGCACCGCCTGTGTCCACGAAGGTTGAGGGTGCAAATCAGCGGAGTATATCGAAGAGCGTCGTACTGCATGGCAGAGGTCTGCACTCAGGGCTGAAGACTGGATTGCTCATTGAACCCCTGCCGCCGGGGAGCGGAATACATTTTGGCAGCCTGACGAGCCCGGAGACCGTAAGAGCGAGCGTCGATTTCGTGGATGATACGAATCATGCGACAAACTTGCGCAACGGGTTGGTGGAGGCGCGCACAATAGAGCATCTCATGAGTGCACTGCACGCATACGAGGTGAGCAACATCCTCATTAAAGTTGGCGAGGAAGTACCCGTCATGGATGGTTCGGCGGTGGAGTTTTGCCGCTTGCTCGAAGAGGCGGGTATAGAGGAGCAAGAGGAGAAACGCCAGGAATTGTGGGTGGACAAAGCCTATGAGGTGGGAGGGCCGGGGGGGGATGGGGGCTATATACGTATCGAGCCGGCGATCTCGTTTTCGATTTCCTGTCTCGTGGAATATCCCCAGCCCATTGGGAGGCAAGCCTATCTCTATGAACACAAGAACGTGCTGGGTTTTCAGGAAAAAATTGCGCGAGCCCGCACGTTTGGCTTCGTATCTGAACTGGGTGCACTCGAAGAGATGGGCTTGGCCGAAGGTGGTCGTTGGGACAACGCGATTCTCGTGGACGAGGAGCGCATCGTGAATACGGAATTGCGATTCCCCGACGAGTTCGTCCGCCATAAAATTCTCGACGTTATGGGGGACCTTTATTTGGCCGGGTGGCCTATTCGAGGAAAAGTGACCGCCGAAAGAAGCGGGCACCGGCACAATGTCGCCTTGGTGAAAAAATTGGTGGAGGCCCAGGGCTGATTCTGTTTTTACGCCCGGTGATTCCGCCCGCCGCTTCATGGAATGTCTCTTTTGGATGCGCATCATATTACATACAAAGGCTCGGGCGTTGACGTAAGCGCAGGAGAGAACTTCGTTCGCGCCATCGTCCAGACGGTAAAGTCCACCCATGAGAGCCAAAGCGGCCGCGTCCTGAAAGGGACGGGGGACTTTGCCGGCTTGTTCCACCTAGGCAAGGATTACGAAGACCCCGTTCTCGTTTCAGGTGCCGACGGCGTTGGGACGAAATTGCTTCTGGCCCAACGACTCGACCGCCATGGCTCGATCGGGGTTGATTTAGTCGCCATGTGCGTCAACGACGTCCTGACCACGGGAGCGATTCCTCTTTTTTTTCTGGACTATATTGCGGCGGGCAAGATGGACCAAAGGATATTGGTCGAGGTTGTATCCGGCATCGCCCAAGGCTGTCGAGAGGCGCAGTGTGCCCTCCTCGGGGGCGAGATGGCTGAGATGCCCGATCTATATCCGCCCGGTACATATGACCTTGCGGGCTTTGCCGTAGGCGTGGTTGAGCGAAGGCGATTAGACGGCGCCGCGCCCGTGGAAGCGGGCGACGCCATCCTCGCCCTCCCTTCGTCAGGAGTCCATAGCAACGGGTATTCCTTGCTACGGAAGATATTCGATTCCAAGGGAAAACGAGAGGCTGCGACACAAAGGCTCGCCGCTCCGGTTGAAGACGCTCTCTTGGAGCCGACCCGCATTTACGTCAACGGGTCGGAGGTCATTCGAAGAGAGGAAGGGATCAGCGGAATCGCGCACATCACGGGCGGGGGGATCGCAGGAAACGTGAGCCGCATGATGCGAGATGGTCTGCAAGCGAGGCTTTATCCGGAAAAATGGCCCATGCCGGAGATATTCTCACTGATTCAGGAGTTCGGCCCACTCGAGGCGGCGGAGATGTATCGCACTTTCAACATGGGGCTGGGTTTCGTTTTTCTCGTAAAGGCGGAACGGGCCGAACCTTTGCTCGAGCGTCTCAGAAACACGGGCGAAGAGGCCATGGTGGTCGGAGAGGTAGTCAAAAGACCGAAAGGCGGCCAAGCCGTCGTCGTCAAGGGTAGATGAACATGTCTCTAAAAACGCGATTGCGCGTGGGCGTTTTGGCTTCCGGACGGGGGTCGAATCTACAATCTCTCATCAAGGCGTGTCGGGATGCGGATTTTCCGGCAAGAGTCGCTTTAGTGTTGAGCGACAAGAAAAAGGCGCACGCGCTTAGGCGTGCGGCGGACGCGGGGATACAGAATCAACTCATGGAGCCGAAGGAGGATAATTTTTATCCGAGAATCGGCGATGAAATGGAGCGTTGCGGAATCGATCTCATCTGTTGCGCTGGCTTCATGCGAATTTTGCCTCCGGCGTTCGTGGAACGTTTTGCGGGAAAAATCATCAACATTCATCCCTCGCTTCTACCGAGCTTCCCTGGCCTTCGCGCGCAAAAACAAGCTCTGGACGCTGGTGTTAGAGTATCTGGCTGCACGGTCCACTTTGTGGATGAGGGAGTGGATACGGGACCGATTGTTTTGCAGGCTGCCGTGCCGGTGTATCCCCAAGATGACGAGAAAACCTTGTCAGAGAGAATTCTCGCCTATGAACACCGCGCGTATCCATTGGCTGTGCGACTCATCGCCGAGGGATGCGCTCAATACGCAAGGGGCGCACTTGTGGATGAGGGCGGTTTCATCTCGCCCGTCTCCGAATCATCACCCACAAAAGGATAAATAACGCTTTGCGAAGACGGTTTTTTTTGACGCTCGTATTTGGTTTTTCATTTCTGGCGCTTTCCAAAATGTTCTTCCTCTCCGCGCCGGCGGCCGAAGAGTCATCGCGCCTGAGTGAAGAGCGAATCATCGGGGCGCTCCAGAAAAAATATGAGGCGCTCGCGTCTTTGCGAGCCTCCTTTGAACAAGAAAACGAATTCAAGTCCCTTGGACAAACGACACGCTCTAGCGGGCAGCTTCTGTTGAGCAAGCCGAGCAAGCTGCGTGTGGAGTATACCAGTCCCGACAAGCAGATTCTGGTCTCTGACGGCATTACGCTTTGGCTCTACACAGCTCGTTTCAATCAAGTGGTGGTCTCGAAGATTGAGCGCATTGGGCTTGGGGCCACTCCTTTACTATTCTTGGCGGGAAGGGGGAATTTGAGGAAAAATTTTAATATCCTCGTCGAAGAAGTCGGAGTCGCCAAGCGAAGCGAAGGAATTTGGAGGGCGGGGCAACCGCATCGCATTCGCTTGGAGCCCAAATTTCCGGGTGCTTCGTTTCGACGGATGTGGATGGAGGTAGAGCCCGAGAGTTTCCGAATTCTCGCTTTGGCGTATGTCGATGCCCTCGGCAACAAGAGCCGCCTGCGGTTTTCAAACGTGAAAGAAGATATCAGCGTAACTGGAGGGGAATTTAGTTTTGTCGCGCCGCCTCAGGTCGAAGTTCTTCATATGCCGCTCCGAGAGGAGCACCAGTAAATAAGGATTTATTCGATAATGGCGATGCAAATCATCAACTGGGTGATGGGTTTTGGACAGACAATTTTTTGGGCCGTTCTGGTACTTGGGCTGCTCATTTTCATCCATGAATTGGGACACCATCTCTTAGCCAAGTGGCTCAAGATCGGTGTCGTCACGTTTTCGCTGGGCTTTGGACGGCGTATTTGGGGTTTTCAAAAGGGAGAGACGGAATATCGCGTATCACTCATCCCTTTGGGCGGTTATGTCAAGCTCTTAGGCGAAGACCCGGAGGCACATCCCGATGACGCCAGCCAGCCCAAAACGCCGGATGAGCCGGAGAAGTCTTTTTACCTGCGTCCCGTAAGCCATAGGCTGGCGGTCATCTCTGCGGGGCCGATATTCAACATCATGCTGGCGATACTGCTGAGCTGGGGGCTGCACCTTGGCGGCATTCCGGTGCCTGGCACTTGGGTGGGGGAAGTTTTGCCCGACACGCCGGCCCAAAGGGCGAACCTCAAAGCCGGAGATCACATCGTGGCCATTGACGGACGGCCAGTTCAAAAATGGTCTGAACTCGTAGAAATTGTCCGTAAAAGTGCTGGCAAAAAACTCGTGCTAAAGATCGAGCGCGGCCGTAAAACATCCTTCGAGACGACCATCGTTCCGATGTCGAAGAGCGCAACAGGAGAATATCTGGACCATGGCCGAATCGGCATCCGCATCGGCCAAGGCGCTTATACCGAGCGGTTCGGATTCGTCGAGGCATTGGGGAGGGGTTTCGAGCAAAGCTACCACATCGCCAAGCTGACGGTCGTGACTCTGTATTCGATGCTCATGAAGACAGTGCCCGCAGATATCGGCGGGCCGATTCGCATCTCCATCGTGGCCGCCGAACAAGCCCAGCGCGGACTCCGCTACCTCGTGATGTTCACGATTTTGCTCAGCGTAAACCTAGCGATTCTGAACTTGCTGCCCATTCCGGTTCTCGATGGCGGACACATTTTTTTCCTGTTCATCGAAGGCTTGCGGGGAAAACCCGTCAGTTTAAGAATTCGGGAGATGGCCATGCAGCTGGGCACAGTCTTGCTCATCGGTTTGATGATCTTTGCCACTTATAAGGATAGCGTGTATTATCTCTTTAGAGGAGAAGTGCCATCCATCACGCAAGAGAAGCCGAGTGCGGAAAGGAAAGAAGCGTCAGAATTGACTCTTGAGAAAAAAAAGGGCCAACAATAGGGGTTTGAGAGTAGTGTTTCAACCATTTACAGACGATGTATTTCACGCAAAACACATTCCGGGCGTCGGCCTTGCGCTTCACGGGTCTACCAGTCCGGCCCTGCCGATGGTGGGCACGGAGGCAGCTGGCGAAGCATTACCCTGTGCGAATCCCTCCTCATTTCCCATGAACCGACGAAAAAGCACTCAGGTCGAGGTGCGCGGCGTTCGGATTGGCGGCGACGCTCCCATCGTCGTGCAGTCGATGTGCAACACCTACACGCACGACGTGGAGGAAACCGTCGGCCAAATCGAGCGACTCGAAGAGGCCGGGTGTGAGATTGCGCGTCTGGCCGTTCCTGACGAGAGAGCGGCGAATGCGCTGCCTCAGATCAGAAAGCGCACTTCGATGCCCCTAGTGGCGGACGTCCATTTTGACTACCGCTACGCCTTGATGGCAGCGGACGCCGGAATTGATTGCCTGCGCATCAACCCTGGCAACATCAATGGGGAACACAGGGTGAGCGAGGTGGTCGCCGCGGCCAAGTACCACGGATTGCCCATCCGCGTGGGCGTGAACGCAGGCTCCCTGGAAAAGCATTTGCTCGATCGCTTTGGCGGTGCCACGCCCGAGGCGATGGTGGAGAGCGGGTTGCGCCATGTCGCTATGCTAGAGAAGCGCGGGTTTTATGATACGAAAATCTCTCTGAAGGCATCGGACGTCGGAAGGACGGTGCAAGCCTATCGCTTGATGGCGAAGCGCGTCGAATACCCACTCCACCTAGGTATCACGGAGAGCGGAAGTCTGCATACAGGCAGCGTTAAAAGCGCGGTTGGTCTGGGTATCTTGCTCTCCGAAGGCATTGGCGACACCATCCGCGTCTCTTTGGCAGCGGACCCGGTGGAGGAGGTGCGCGTAGGCTACGAAATCCTCAAGAGCCTCAATTTGCGCAAAAAGGGCGTGAACGTCGTGGCGTGCCCATCTTGCGGTCGCGTCCAGATTGACGTAGATAAGCTCACGATGGAAGTAGAACGGGAGCTCGCCCATATCGACGTCCCTATCACGGTGGCCGTCATGGGTTGTGAGGTAAACGGTCCGGGCGAGGCGAGGGAAGCCGACATCGGTGTGGCCGGCGGCCACAAGCGCGCCCTGATTTTCATGAAAGGGGAAAAGGTGGGACTAGTGGCGTATCAGGACATCAAGAAAAACTTGGTGGAGCACGTAGAGGTGCTCGCCGCGCAATATGAACAAAAACGATACGAGGCGTTTCTCTCCTAAGAAAATTCTGATCTATGCGATTTTCACGAGGGTTTTTCCCCACATTAAAAGAAGCACCCGCCGAGGCAGAAGTCGTCAGCCATAAGCTGATGGTGCGCTCGGGCATGATTCGCCGTTTGGCGGCGGGGGTGTATACGCTGTTGCCCCTCGGCGTGCGCGTGCAGCGCAAGGTGGAGCAAATTCTGCGTGAGGAGCTCGACCGCGCGGGCGCGCAGGAGGTTTTCCTGCCCGCGTTGAATCCCGCCGAGCTTTGGCGAAAAACGGGACGCTGGGAAGTGTATGGCAAAGAGTTGATTCGGCTGAAAGATCGCCATGAACGTGATTTTTGCCTGGGTCCCACACATGAGGAGGTCATCACCGATCTCGTAGCGCGCGAGGTGAGGAGCTATCGGGACCTGCCGCTTAATCTCTATCAGATTCAAACGAAATTCAGAGACGAGATCAGGCCGCGTTTTGGCGTGATGCGCGGGCGGGAATTTACGATGAAGGACGGCTACAGCTTTGATCGCGACGAGGAAGGAGCTGAACGAAGCTACGATGAAATGATGCGAGCCTATGAGCGGATATTCCGGCGTTGCGGGCTGAGTTTCAGCAAGGTGGAGGCGGATTCCGGGACCATCGGAGGGAGTTTTTCGCATGAGTTCATGGTAATGGCCGACACGGGCGAGGAAGCGATTACCACGTGTGATGCGTGCGGCTACGCGGCGAACGTGGAAAAATCGCCGGTCCGTCTGACGCTTCCCGACAACGAGGGGGGGGAGATCGAGAAAGTACACACGCCGAGCACTCATACAATAGAAGAGGTGGTGAAATTTTTCTCCTTGCCGCCGCATCGAATAGCCAAAACCCTTTTGTATTTGGCAGACGGCGCGCCCGTGGCTGCGCTGATTCCCGGGCACAGGGAGTTGAACGAGACCAAACTCAAGAATGCACTTGACGCAGTGGATATCGCCCTCGCTGACCCCGATACGGTCGAGAGGCTCACCCGCTCTGAGGTGGGTTTTGCCGGCCCCGTTGGTTTGTCGGACGTTCGACTCATCGCAGACCACGCCCTCGAGGGCAGTGGCGGGCTCATCGTTGGCGCGAACGAGACAGACTATCACTACGCGCGCGTGAGAGAGGGTCGTGATTTCAAAGCGAGCGAATTTGCGGATCTCACGGTGTCTAGCGCGGGAGACGCTTGTCCAGAATGCAACGAGGCACTCCGCATCAGGCGCGGCATTGAGGTAGGGCACGTCTTCAAACTGGGATGCAAGTATTCTGAATCTCTGGGTGCCGCCTATCAGGATGAAAATGGCGAGGCGCGCACTATCTTCATGGGGTGCTACGGCATCGGCGTGGGCCGCACGGTGGCGGCAGCCATAGAACAGAACCATGACGCGGACGGGATCCTCTGGCCGACTCCCATCGCCCCATATCATGTGGCGATCATTCCGGTGGAAGGGACTGAGGAGACCCTGAAAGCTTGCCGACGTATGTACGACTCGCTCGCATCCACAGGATTGGAAGCTGTCCTTGATGATAGGAACGAGCGTGCAGGCGTGAAGTTCAAGGACGCCGACCTTATAGGTTTTCCCTATAAAATAGTTGTCGGCCCCAGATGCCTCAAAGAGGGAAAAATCGAGATAAAATCAAGGAGGACAGGAGAAATGCGGCTTGTAGCGATGGAGGAAGCGGTGTCTTTTCTGGAAGACCTGATCTCCGAGGAGATGAGCACCGCTGAGTGACTCGGAGAGGTTTCTGCATTTGCACCGAAACGATTTACCGGTTTTCCTTGAAGCACCCATCGTGCCGGAAGATTCAAGGAAGGAGGGGTTGAAAAATAGAAAACTTGACGTTTCCACGCCTAGGCATTTATATTCTGCCGCTGTAGCGAGGCGGCACCAGGGGAGGAGGCGTTTACTCATGGCCTATACCGAAGTTCGTGAGTGCGCCGTTTGCGCCTGGCGAGAGGCTTGTCGTCTCAAGTATCGCAACGAGCCGAAGGGGGCACTCTTTTGTCCGGAGTTTTCTGTGGACTTGAGATTGCGCCAAGAGAAATGGAAGGGGGCGCCACCTTCATCCAAAGGCGTCCAGCAGGGAGCAAATAACAAATGAGACGTGAAATCGAGATTCTGATCTTGGTCTTTCTGGGATACTTGTGCTTGATGATTGGTTTTCGCGTAGAAGACATTGGCATAGAAGTGTTTTTCTATATTCTTTCGGCTATGTTTTTTTTGGCGATTTTTCGACCCAAGCAGTCCCCCTGACAGAGATGCATTCTGGCGGCGTAGCTCAACCGGTTAGAGCATACGGCTCATATCCGTAGTGTTGGGGGTTCAAGTCCCTCCGCCGCTACCATTTCCTCGCCGTCCAGGCAGGACGTTCTCAATGGCGACGAACGCCGTGCAAACTTCTCTATTGAAAGCCAGAAAAGCGTTTGAGGCTAAGGTGCGGAAAGGTCTCAAAAAATCCGCTCACGAGTCGAATGCCTCGCCCTTACTCGTTGGCTTTTCGGGTGGGGCGGATTCCACCGCTCTTTTGGTGTCCCTCAAATCGCTTTTGCCGGAATCCCAGCCCCTGTGCGCGGTTCACGTTGAGCACGGGCTCCGAGGCTATCGCTCTGTGCGAGACGCCGCTCATTCCGAGAATGTATGCCGAGAATATGGCATTCATTTCCGCTGTGAGCGTGTTGAAGTGTCTCGGGTGGCGCAATGTGGTCTAGAGAGGGCCGCTCGAGAATCGAGACGCTCGGCTTTTCTGGCCGTCGCCGAAGAAATGGGTGCCGATACGCTCGCCTTGGCTCACAACAGGGATGAGCAAGCCGAAACCGTGCTCATGCGCTTGTTCGAGGGCGCTGGCGCGCGAGGTATTTCAGGCATGAAATGGTGGGTCCCTCTTTCGTCAAAAGAGACGGAGGGGTTGCGCATCATCCGGCCCTTGCTTGATGCGTCGCGCGCTGAAATTTTAACCTATCTGGATGCGCGAGGAGTTCGCTGGATCGAAGATGAGACGAACGAGGACGAGGGCCGCTTGAGAAACCGGATACGCAAACAGATCATGCCGGCGATTCGAGAGAATTTTGGGGATGCAGCTATCTGCGGAATCGCGAAGAGTGCGGAAATCTCAACGACTCTCGCCTTTTTGGCAGAGGAGCTGAGTGTGGATGCGAGTACAAAGTTCGTTCATGAAGATGACGGGAAACTGATCGTTTTTCCGCTGCGGGAGGTAAGGAGCCTCAAGCAGGCGATCAGGGCCGGAGTGTGGCGCGCGGTGTTGGAAATGCACAGAGACGGCGCGCGTGTGCGCGTCCGAAGGCACGCCCTCAGAAAGTGGATCGAGGCACTAGATGGCCTCGCAACCGGGGATAATCCCTCGGGCGCTTTGCGCTTGCCGGGTGGATTGGAGGCGAGAAGGGAGTATGACCGACTCTTTTTGGGGCCTCTTCAGCACGACTTAAAATTGTCCGAGGAGCAAAGGCTTCGGGTTCCCGGAAAAACGGTTCACCTCTCATTGGGTCTTGAAATCGAAGCTTCTCTTGGCTTCGGGCATCGTTGCGTGGGGCCGTGGGAGGCGCGTCTTAACCTAGAAAATCTGGGTGTGGATGCCCGCGTCCGCACCCGGCGCGATGGGGATCGCTTCCATCCTTTAGGCCGCAAAAAGGAGCGGAAGTTGAAAGATTACTTCATGGAACAAAAGATACCGAAATTCACGAGAAACAAAATGCCTCTGCTTGCCGTGGAAGGGAAAGTGGCTTGGATAATCGGACATCAGATTTCAGCGGAATTCGCACTCGATGAGAATGCGAAGGGGGGGGTAACACTCAAGACGTTGCCCAGAAAGGAGGACGACAAACCTCTCGCTTCTCTGAGCGAGTGAGCTTTTGAAGCCCCTCGTTTTTCTTTCGCTGGCCGGGCGACTTTGACGTTGACACACTGATATAAGGCTGATGTTTATAGACGGATGAAAAAAATCCTGATACCTTATTCTTAATGGATCAAGGAGGCACTTATCCGAAAGAGAAGGGACGTATTTTGAACCAATTTTACAAAAATTTGGCTCTTTGGCTAATCATAGGCCTGATAATGGTAGGTTTGTTCCAGGCTTTCAATGGCCCGCACTCAATGGACAGGACGGTCGTCTATAGCGATTTTCTGAAAGCGGTCGCTGACGGCCAAGTGAGCGAAGTGGTCGTTCAGGGAGACGATATCCGTGGCCGCTACCTCAGCGGAAGGGCGTTTCACACCTATGCCCCCAAGGATCCGAAACTCATTGACACCCTCAGGGCCAAGGGCGTCCGCATCACGGCACAACCCGTGGGACAAAACGCCTGGTACATGAACGTGCTCCTCAGCTGGCTACCCATGCTGGTGATGCTGGGTGTCTGGATTTTCTTCATGCGTCAAATGCAAATGGGCGGCTCTAAAGCTCTATCCTTTGGAAAGAGCAAGGCACGCATGATGCCGGATTCCGCGAAGAAGAAGATTACGTTCAAGGACGTGGCCGGCATTCAGGAGGCGAAGGAAGAGCTGGAGGAGTTGGTTGATTTTCTTCGCGATCCGCAAAAATTCACGCGCTTGGGTGCGCGGATTCCAAAGGGCGTTCTCATGGTCGGCCCCCCGGGAACGGGAAAAACCCTTCTCGCACGCGCCATCGCCGGCGAGGCCGACGTGCCGTTTTTCTCCATCAGTGGGTCGAGTTTCGTGGAGATGTTCGTCGGTGTCGGGGCGTCGAGAGTTCGAGATTTATTCGAACAGGGCAAGTCAAACGCGCCGTGCATTATTTTCATCGATGAGATTGACGCCGTGGGGCGGCACAGGGGTGCTGGCCTTGGTGGCGGCCACGATGAGCGCGAACAGACGCTCAATCAACTCCTCGTCGAGATGGACGGCTTTGAGTCGAACGACGGCGTTATCTTGATGGCGGCGACGAACCGCCCGGACGTGCTGGATCCGGCCCTCCTCAGGCCGGGCCGCTTCGATCGCCAGATAGTCGTCTCCTTGCCCGACATCAAGGGACGTTTGGCGATTTTGAAGGTGCACGCCAAGAAAGTCCCACTGGATGAATCCGTCGATCTGAATCTCATCGCGCGAGGTACGCCTCGATTCGCTGGTGCCGATCTGGCGAACCTTTTAAACGAATCCGCGCTTTTAGCCGCGCGCCGGGGAAAACGTTCCGTTCAAAATGAAGATTTGATGGAGGCGAAAGACAAGGTTTTGATGGGCAAGGAGCGGCGCAGCATCGCACTCAGCGAAAAGGAAAAAAGGAGCACGGCCTACCATGAGGCGGGGCACGCCCTCGTTTCGTTGCTAATACCCGGGACGGACCCCGTCGAGAAGGTGACCATCATCCCGAGAGGTTTCTCGTTGGGGAGCACATGGTCCTCGCCCCTTGAAGATCGCTACAGCAACGACAAGACGTTTCTGACGAACCAGCTCGCCTGCTTGATGGGCGGGCGGGCGGCGGAGATGCTCGTCTTCAAGGAGTTAACGACCGGAGCGAAAGCCGACATCCAGACGTCGACCGATCTGGCCAGAAGCATGATTTGCGAATGGGGGATGAGCGATAAACTTGGTCCCTTGGCCTATGGTAAAAAACATGAGCAAATTTTCTTGGGCCGGGAGATATCCCAGCACAGGGATTATAGCGATCAAGTGGCCCTAGAGATCGACAACGAAGTGAAGCACATGGTCACCTCAAACTACGATAAGGCGTATAAATTGCTCGAGCAGAACCGGGATAAGCTCGATTTGCTCGCCAATGCCCTGCTTGAATATGAAACCATCGATCTCGAAGACATTGAGTCTTTGATGGAAACCGGAAAAATCATCAGGCCCCGGAAACGAAAAGACGGAATGAATAAAGGAAGAGCCTCGGTCTCTCCCCAACCTAGGGACCCCCCCCATGAGGATCCGCAGGCGTCGCCGACGGACCTGGCACCCGGCCAAGCCTAGTTCGTTCCCGAATTTTGATTTGTTCGGATGGGGTGACGTTTGTCCTCATCCGAGATTTCTTATCTTCCAAGAGGGGAGGTATGTCTAAGCTCTGCGTGAACGTAGATCACGTCGCCACCATTCGAGAAGCGCGAAAGACGAACGAGCCCGACCCGGTAGCAGCCGCGCTCATTGCCGAGCGAGCGGGCGCGATTGGCGTCACTGTCCACCTTCGTGAGGATAGACGGCACGTCCAGGACAGGGACTTAAGGTTGATGCGCCAGGTAGTTCGTGGCAAGCTTAATCTAGAGATGGCGCCAGTATCTGAGATGCGGGACATCGCCCTTGACGTGCGGCCGGAGCAGGTGACCCTTGTTCCAGAGCGACGCGAGGAGATAACAACCGAGGGTGGCTTGGATGCAGAGGGCAACATTGAGCAGCTCGCCGCCTTTACGAAGCCCCTGAGAGACGCAGGCGTTCTGCTGAGCCTCTTCGTCGATCCCCATCCCTCGCAAATTGAGGCGGTAAAGGCACTAAATGTGGATTTTATCGAATTGAATACGGCAGCCTATTCCGAGGCCAAAAACCATGTTTCCCAAGAGAAAGAGTTGGACGCGCTTCGTGGTGCGACCGCGTGCGCCCACGGCCTTAACCTTGGCGTGCACGCCGGCCACGGACTCAATTATATCAACGTGCGCGCCGTGGCCTCTCTCCCCCGTCTCCAGGAGCTAAACATCGGCCACAGCATCGTCTCGCATTCGGTTTTCGTCGGCTTTGAGAGCGCCGTGCGTGAGATGGCCGGTATCATCGAACGTGTCAGCGGTGCCTGAATATGCCAATTCCCGTCGTCACCGCCCATGAAATGTCCAATATCGACGACCGGGCGATCCATGAATACGGAATTCCCTCTGCGTGTTTGATGGAAACGGTGGGGGCGAAATCTGCCCAAAGGATCTGGGAAACGTATGGAAAGGCGGGACTTCGTGTTTTAGTCGTGTGCGGGAAGGGAAATAATGGCGGAGATGGATTTGTCATCGCCAGACACTTGTGCAACGCCGGGGCAGACGTGGAGGTCGCCACCCTCTTCCCCTTACGCGATGCGGCGGGCGATGCGGCCGTTTTTCTCAACGTTCTCGGAAAAATGGAAATTCTCGTCTTTGAGGTGGACGAGGCAAGCGCCTCGTCTTTCGAGATGACGCTGAAAGATGCGGACATCATCGTGGACGCCATTCTGGGGACGGGTTTTCGACCCCCCGCCCGGGGCCTGCCGGCGGAGGCGATTCGCATCCTCTCCAGGTGTGGGACCCCTATCGTGGCGGTCGACGTGCCGTCCGGCCTCGACGCCACCTCTGGAGGGGCCACGCCTCCACACCTTGAAGCGGAACTCACCCTGGCATTGGGCGCGCTGAAGAGGGGGCATATTCTCATGCCGGCCGCTGGGCACGTCGGTGAGTTGGCGTCACTCGATATCGGGATTCCGCAAAAGTGCATGGACGAGGAAAACGTTTCGTTCCATATGATCGAACGTTCCGACGTAGCAGAGAACTTGCCGCGAAGGTTTCCCGATGCCCACAAAGGGGATGCTGGCCATGTTTTTTTGATAGCCGGCGCGCCGGGCATGTCGGGAGCCGCCCTGATGGCGGCCATGGCGGCTCTGCGTTCCGGAGCAGGCCGGGTGACACTCGGCGTTCCGGAAAGCATTTATCCACTTCTTGAGAACGGATATCCGGAAATCATGACGCTGTCGCTACCCGCCACAAAATCAGGCTCCGTCGATGCTACAGCGTTTGACGTTATCGTTGAGCGCTCAGAGGAGATGAGTGCCTTAGTCGTAGGTCCCGGACTTGGAACGAATCCTAGAATGCTCGAACTCGTTCATCTGCTTGTCCAACACGTTGACGGCCCGATCGTGCTGGACGCGGATGGACTAAACGCGCTTTCGCAAGACTTGACCATCCTGGACGGCAGACTCGCACAACTGATACTGACGCCCCATCCAGGCGAAATGGCAAGGTTGCTGGGCGTCTCGCCCGGAGAAGTGCAAGAAGCTCGCGTCGCGCACGCGAGCCGCTTCGCCGTGGATCATCGGCTGGATCTCGCGCTGAAAGGTTGGGGGACGATTGTGGCCACGGCGGAGGGAGAAACCTGGTACAACCCCACCGGAAATTCGGACATGGCCACCGCGGGCAGCGGAGACGTGCTGGCTGGCGTCATTGGCTCCCTGCTCGCCCAAGGGCTTTCCCACAAATGGGCACTGTTATCCGGAGTCTATTGGCATGGCTTGTCTGGAGAACTGGCGTCCTCGGAGGTGGGAGGACTCGGCATCACGGCGACCGACATTCTACGTGCGCTTCCCATGGGGAGGAGGAAAATTATCTTGGACGCAGGAGGTTCAGACACTGCTCGAATTTCCCTTTGAAGCGCAAAGCAATTCCGTCGAGCAGACCGCCGTGCTCGGTGCGCGCTTAGCGAACACATCGAGGCCCGGCGAGGCTGTTTTGCTTGATGGCGACTTGGGATCTGGCAAGACCGTGTTTGCTAGAGGCTTCATAGAGTCGATGCCGGGGGGAGAGAAGAGAATCGTCAGGAGCCCCACCTTCACCTATGTTTACCACTACCCGACAATTCCACCCGTTCACCATATCGACCTGTATCGACTTCCCAAAAGTTCCAACTTCAGGGAAATCGGATTGTGGGAACATATTGGAGAGAGCGACTTCGTGCTGATTGAGTGGCCCAGCCATGTGGAGAAATGGTGTTTTCCCGTGCGCACTCATGTGAGGTTCGAGATTTTGGGGGAAGGGAATAGACGTCTCTCTATCACCCGTTCCTGATACATTCGTCTTTACAAAGAAAGAAAAGGATGGCAATCTGGTGGAGCATTGTTCTGTCTTATACGCTCTGTTGAGAAGAGGCACATTGTGGCTCCTGCGAGTTTCGGCGTTTCTTGTAGCCAATGTGGCGTCTATAGAACGTTCCGAGCCGCTGGACACTTCAAAAGGCGCTTACGATCCTTTTCCGTAAGGTAGTGAAAATCCTGCTACTTGGCTTACTGGTCGCCATTGGCGGGACCATTTCCTATTTCTTCATAGGGTCTTCGAATTATGAGTTCCGCATTGGAGGCGTTTCGTTCACGGGAATGGATGCGAACCTCAATATGGACGAAGTGCACGTCGTTCAAAACGAAAAAGGCGTGAAGGAATGGGAGCTTTGGGCGGATTCCGCCAAGGTGTATCGCAAAAAAGATGTGACGATTTTGAAGAACTTGCGCCTGCGTTTTTATCCACGAGATGGCGAACCAGCGGACGTGAGCGCGCAGAGAGGAGCCATGGAGAATAAAAGCCGAAACATGAAGATCAGCGGCAACGTCGTTATCTTAGCGTCGAACGGCGTGTCCATGAAAACTGACTCTTTGAATTTTCATCCCGAGAAAAAACGTATTGACTCGGATGCGCGAGTTCTGATGGAAGGCGCGCGTTTCCGTCTAAGCGGCACAGGTCTGTGGGGACGCACCGATTTAGGGCGTTATAAATTGAAGCATAAAGTGAGTGCCACTATATACAAAGTGAACGAGACATCTCGATATCGACGGCGAGAAAATCAGCCTGTCCACAACTGAGTTGGCAAATGCTGATCGGAACGGAACAACTTATCATGAGAACGAAAATCTATTCCATTGGGCATCTTCGTTTCGTTTGTGCGGTATTGTGTACTGGGTTTTTGCTGTGGAGCGGGGCGAGCACGCACGGACAGGAGGCAGACCACAAAAGCCAGCCAAACAGTGGGAAGCCGCTTCACATCACCTCCGATAAAATGGAAGTGGACAACCCGAAGAACTTCATCGTCTTTATCGGAAACGTGAAGGCAAACCAGGGAGATATGCGTATTCAGGCCAAGCGTCTTGAGGTGTATACAAAGCAGGCCAAGCGAAAAACAGGAGCGGAACCCCGGGCGAGTGCAGCGGACAGAGCAGGGGAGATCGATAGAATTGTGGCCATCGGGAATGTGCTGATGGAGCAAGAGAAAAGAAGGTTTGCCACTGCGGATCGCCTTGAATACCACGAATCCACCGGCGTTGCCGTCCTGACGGGCAACCCTCGCGCCTGGGAAGGAAACAACCAGTTGGTTGGCGACAAAATAGAGTTGAACATGAGAAAAGATACAACAATCGTTCACGGTTCGCCTCGCCAGAGAGTCAGCGTTACCCTTTTTCCTTCCAGCGAGGCGCTTCCCCGCAAGAAATCGAAATAGCCATGGCTGCGCTCGCCGGCCTTAGATTAGCGGGACGCGCCGGTTCTTCTTCCATTCTCACCACTGGATTGACGAAAATCTATTCCGGTCGAGAGGTTGTCTGCGGAGTGGATCTCGAGTTGCGTCCTAGAGAAATCGTGGGATTGCTTGGGCCGAACGGGGCCGGCAAGACGACGATATTTTATATGATCGTTGGCCTAGTCGCTCCGGATGCGGGAAAAGTTTTGTTGAACGGCATTGATATCACCGAGCTGCCCATGTATGTGCGCGCTAGGAGGGGAGTCAGTTACTTGCCGCAGGAAGCGTCTGTATTTCGTCGCCTTTCCGTGAGAGACAACATTATGGCGGTACTCGAGTTAGGTCTTGACGATTCGAGGCGCCGCAAGGAGCGCCTGCATGAAATTCTTGAGGATCTGCGCATCCAGGACATCCAATCCCTAAAAGGATACGCCCTCTCAGGTGGTGAGCGTAGGCGCGTAGAAATTGCGCGGGCCTTGGCTACCAATCCCACTTTCATGTTGCTTGACGAACCTTTCGCTGGTATCGACCCCATCGTGGTCCACGATGTGCAAGAAATCGTGGTGGATTTAAAAAACCGTGGAATCGGAATCGTAATTACAGACCACAATGTGCAGGAAACGCTTCGGATATCTGACAGGGCGTATGTCATTAACGAAGGTCGGATACTGAAGTCCGGCATACCCGAGGAAATCGCCGTGAGCGATGAAGTCCGCGCGGCCTATCTGGGCGAGAAATTTCGGCTCTAAAGGCGAGAGAAACGGGCATGGCTTTGCGACATGAAATGCAGATGAGGACAGAACAGCGCCTTGTCATGACGGCCATGTTGCGGCAGGCGATCAACCTCTTGCCCTTGAGCCGCATGGAAATGCAGCAGGCCGTTCAGCAGGAAATGCTGGAAAACCCCTTGCTCGAAGAGGTCCAGGACGAAATGAGAGAAGTCGCCGATGGTGAGATGCCAGAGATGAGAGGCGATGTTCCCGAGAGAGGGAACGATGAGAGAGGAGAGATGGAAATTGAGTGGGAAAACATCGTGCAGAATGATTATGCTGATCTTTCGCCGACGCCAGCCGATGAGGATTTTCCCTCCTATGAACAGACGCTGGTCCGGTCGGATACTCTACATGAGCACTTGAAATGGCAGCTGGGTCTCTCGATGATTCCCAAGCCGATAGCCCGAGTCGCCGAGCAAATTATCTGGAACGTTAACGAGCAGGGTTATCTCGAGGCAGAGGCAGAGGAGCTGGCGACTAGCCTGGCTCTGGGGCCTCGTGAAGCCAATAGGGCGTTGACGCTGGTGCAGGGCTTTGATCCGCCGGGCGTTGGTGCGAGAACACTTCGAGAATGCCTGCTTATCCAGTTGAAAAATTATGCGTTTTCGGTGAATGGCAATGGCCGTTTCGTGGATTTGGCGCGCGTTTTGGTGCTTGAGGATATTGAGAGGCTAGACGAGCGCCAGTATGCGAAACTCGCCAAAGCCAACGGCGTGGAGATAGAAGACATCGCTCGGGCCATTCTCATCATCCGGAGCCTCGACCCCTATCCGGGTTTACGCTTCTCCGACCAAAGGGTCGAAGTGGTGATTCCGGACGTCAGCATCGCCAAGAGAGGGGATGATTACGAGGTGACCCTCAATGACGATGGCCTTCCGCCCTTGCGCGTCAACGCATCTTATGCGGCCATGGCCGCTGATAAGGCGCGAACGCCTCCCGACACGTGGAAGTATTTGAATGAAAAGCTCAAGTCCGCCGTCTGGTTTCTCAAAAGCATAGAGCAAAGAAGGCGGACGATCCTGAACGTTTCCCGCAGCATCGCCCGTTTTCAAAGGGATTTTCTGGAGCATGGCGTGGGGCACCTAAAGCCCCTGGTTTTGAAGGATGTGGCTGAAAATATCGGGATGCACGAATCGACCGTGAGCCGTGTGACGACGGGCAAGTATGTGGATACGCCGCAAGGCGTTTTGAATTTGAAGTATTTTTTCCACAGCGGGTTGGCCTCAGAGAGGGGAGAGAGCACCTCTTCGGTGGCTGTGAAGGAAATTATCAAGAAAATGGTGAAGGAGGAAAATCTCCGCAAACCGCTCACTGACCAGCAAATTGCGGATAGGCTCAAACGGGAAGGCGTAGTGATAGCGAGGCGTACGGTGACAAAATATCGTAAGGAGACGCGCATCCCTCCTGCGAGCAAAAGGCGCGTGATAGCTCGATGACGTTTGGGACGAAGATGCGCACTTCGCGCGTTCGTGGTGATGGGAAAAAAACTATACCGACCAAGCGATTCTTACTCCACCTAAACAGCATGGGGAATTTTTGCTATAATTTATTTATATATTAAGGTATCCATTCCTTGGGGCCGCCGACTTTTGGATTTTTTCGGGCATGTTCATTGTCATCGTCATCTGCGGGTGAGGGGGGTTTCATCACCCAGGCGCGGTCTGAATTATCGAGGAGGACGATGAGTAAAATATCAGTCTCCCAATTATACAAAGACCTGCGCGAGGAATTGAAATTATCCATTATCTCGGGTGGATCTGGTGCGGAGCGCCAGATCGGACATACGCGCTTTCAAAAAAACGGCTTGCCCCTCGCCGGGTTTTTGAAAGTCGTCCATCCGGACAGGGTCCAATTATGGGGCAGGACCGAACTGGACTTTTTGGCGAGTTTGGAGGAGGAGGCGCGTATCAAGGCTGTGCGCAGATATTTTCACCTCCCGTTGTGCGCCATCTTGGTGATGGGAGGGCAATATATCTCTCCAGGGGTCGTGGAGGCGTCTGATGAATCCGACGTCCCAATTATCATATCGGGGTTGGCCGGTAAGGATCTCGTGCCGAGATTGTCTGAGTATCTCGCAGAGCATCTCTCCCCTCACGCACGGCTGCATGGAGTGCTGGTTGACTTATATGGCGTCGGCGTCCTCATTCAAGGGAAAAGCGGCATCGGAAAAAGCGAATGTGCACTGCATCTCGTTACGAGGGGGCATCGACTGGTCGCCGACGACGTGGTGGACATCCAGTTGCGCGGGAACGAATTGGTCGGAAAAAGCACGGAACTGCTCAAGCACCACATCGAGGTGAGGGGGCTTGGAATCCTGAACTTGAAGGATCTTTTCGGAGTCGTGGCGATTCGTTATGAGAAAAACGTCGACATCATCATAGAGTTGGGACAATGGAGCCCGGATTTGTCGTTCGATCGTCTCGGAATCGATATCGAGACGCAAAACATTTTGGACAAACATTTGCCGCACGTGAAGATTCCCGTCGCCCCGGGAAGGAATATCCCCACGCTCATAGAAGTGGCGGCCAGGAATCTGTTGCTCCAAAGGATGGGCTATTTCTCCGCAGAGGAATTCAGCCGCGCTCTCTCCGCCCGGATTGCGCTCGAATCAACGGGCTAGCCGGACAAAAAAAGAAAAAAACGAAGAGGCCGGGCATGATTGGTTTGGTGATTGTTGGTCATGGAGATTATCCGGACGCACTACTGCACGCGGCGAAGTCCATTTTAGACGGCGTAACCCATATGAAAGCAATTGCGTTGCAGCTTGACGCCAACCCCGCCGGATTTACGGAAAAAATAGAAAGTGCGGTTGCGGAGGTAGAGGCGGGCGAAGGGGTGATCGTCATGACGGATATGATGGGCGGCGCTCCTACGAATGCAGCTCTCGCCATGCTGAACCATCCCAAGGTGGAGGTGGTGACGGGGGTGAATTTGCCGATGTTGCTAAAATTGTCTTTCATCAAGGGCAAGACCGTCTCCGAGGCGGCTCGTTTCTTGGTGGAATACGGGAGGCGCAATTTGGCACAGCCAAGCGAAATGCTCAATTCTGCAAAACAACGCTCAGTCGAGGAGGAATGAGTACGGGTATGGAAGAGCGCAGAGTCGCCATCTGTAATCCAATGGGAATTCACGCCAGGGCTGCGGCTCAATTCGCGAGTCTTTCCAGTAAATTCGAGAGCGAAATTCTCGTTCGCTTCCGCGACATGGAAGTGGATGGCAAAAGCATTATGGGCGTTATGATGCTTGCCGCGGCTCTTGACTCGGAACTCCTGATCACAGCGATCGGAATAGATGCGGATGCCGCGGTGATGGAACTTGCCAGTCTGGTTCAAAGCGGTTTTGGAGAGATCGTAGAGATTCAGTGAAGATACCTGGAGATTTAAGGGCGCATATTCATAACCTAAGAAAAACATTCGTTCATACGCGCGATCTCAGAGATTTCTCTATAGGAACCTTCATTGGGGAAAAAGTAATACTTTCTTTCCCTGGGCTTCTACCCAGACGCGAGAAATGCTAAAACACGCGCAGTCTAGGAGGCGTTTTGTTAGATGCGAGGATGCCCTCAACTCATGGGAGATGATGATGAGTTCCAATCATAAGGGAAATTGCATTTTTGCTTCCGAGTCTGTTTCGGAGGGACATCCTGACAAGATTGCCGACCAGATTAGCGACTCCGTTTTGGACGCCATTTTTCGTGAGGATCCAAACGGGCGCGTCGCCTGCGAGACGCTTGTCACGACGGGCATCGTGTTTGTGGCCGGTGAGATTACGACGACGGCGCGTTACGATGCGCGCGAGATCGCGCGCGAAACTGTGCGTCAAATCGGCTACGACGACGCGGCATACGGTTTCGACTGCAACACGTGTTCCGTCGTCGTGTCGGTCGATCAGCAGTCTCCCAACATCTCTCAAGGGGTGACGGAAGGAGAGGGGCTTTTCCAGGAACAAGGCGCGGGCGATCAGGGGATGATGTTCGGGTTCGCCTGTCGGGAATCCGAGGTGTTGATGCCCTTGCCCATCATGCTGGCCCACAGGCTCGTTCGTAGAACCTCGGAGATGAGGAGAAACGGCTCCCTGAACTATTTGAGACCCGACAGCAAAAGCCAGGTATCTGTTCGTTATGAAGGCGGAAAGCCAGTGGGAATCGACAATGTCGTCATATCCGCCCAGCATTCTCCCGAGGTGAGCCTAAGGCAGGTCCGCGAAGACATCATTCGGGAGGTGATACGTCCCATTGTGCCGGGCGGCATGATGGGAGGAGATACGGAACTTTATGTGAACCCGACCGGACTTTTCATCATCGGCGGGCCGATGGCCGACACGGGGCTTACGGGACGAAAGATCATCGTGGACACATATGGGGGATACAGCAGGCACGGGGGAGGCGCGTTCTCAGGTAAAGACCCCTCAAAGGTGGACCGCTCGGCTGCGTACATGGCGCGCTATATCGCCAAAAACATCGTCGCCTCGGGGGTTGCGGATAAGGTGGAAGTCCAACTTGCCTACGCCATTGGCGTGGCGGACCCGGTCTCCGTCCTAGTGGAGGATTTTGGAACGAGCCGGGTGGATCCAGATCTCCTCTCATCCGCCGTTCGCGACGTATTTGGTCTGAAGCCCCAGGAGATTATCAAACACCTTGAACTGCGGCGCCCCATATTCAAGAAAACGGCCGCTTATGGTCATTTCGGCCGAAACGAACCCGAGTTCACGTGGGAAAAGACAGACAAAATAGATGACTTGAAGACCGCCGTCGGGGCGTGAACATCGCGGTGCGGGACGAGGAATTTCGGTAGCGGAAAACTTGGAGAAGAGATGGACTTCGACATCAAAGACAAGAGTCTGGCGGGGCAGGGTGCGTTGCGAATGGAATGGGCCTCAAGGAGCATGCCCGTCCTCAGTATAATTCTGGAGCGATTTGAAAGGGAGAAACCACTTGAGGGCGTACGCATCGCCGCCTGCCTACACGTGACGACGGAGACCGGATATTTGATGAAAACTCTAGTGGCCGGCGGTGCAGAAGTACGCCTTTGTGCATCAAATCCGCTTTCCACGCAGGACGACCTCGCCGCCAGCCTTGTGGAGAACGAAGGGATTCCCGTCTACGCCGTCAAGGGAGAGGACAGGGAAACGTATTATCGGCATATGGCGTCCGTGCTGGACGCCAGGCCTCACATCACGATGGACGATGGCGCGGATCTCGTCACCCAGGTGCTGACGGATCGCAGGGAATTAATCCCCGGCATCCTCGGCAGTACTGAGGAGACGACTACCGGAGTGATTCGACTTCGCGCCATGGCTCAAGACGGCGTCCTGGAGTTTCCCGTTATCGCGGTGAACGACGCGAATACGAAGCATTTCTTCGACAACCGCTATGGAACTGGCCAAAGCACCATAGACGGCATCATTCGCGCCACGAACAGGCTGCTGGCAGGCTCGGTTTTTGTCGTCTCGGGCTATGGCTGGTGCGGGAAGGGCTTGGCGAGCAGAGCGCGCGGCATGGGTGCCAACGTCGTCGTGACCGAGGTGACGCCTCTGAACGCACTTGAGGCACTTATGGATGGCTATCGCGTCATGCCCATCGCCGAGGCGGCAAAGATCGGGGATTTCTTCTGCACCGTCACAGGGGATACGAGTGTCATTCGCCTTGAACACATTAAGAAAATGAAGGATGGTGCCATCATATCGAACTCCGGGCATTTTGACGTGGAAATTGATGTGGCCGGGCTTGAGAGTGTGGCCAAGTCGAAGCGTGAGATTCGAACATTGGTTGATGAATATACCCTAGGAGATGGAAAGAAGATTGTCCTCATCGGGGGCGGCCGCCTTGTAAACCTCGCTACTGCGGAAGGGCACCCGAGCAGCGTCATGGACATGAGTTTCGCTAATCAGGCACTCGCGGCGGAATATATCGTGAAAGAAGGAGAGAGGCTGGGCAGCAAAGTGTATCCTGTGCCTCAGGAGCTGGACGATGACATCGCGTGTCTGAAGTTGCAGAGTATGGGCGTGGAGATTGATACGCTGACAGGTGAGCAGGAGAAGTATTTAAACACTTGGAAGCAGGGCACCTAAGAAGCACCTCTCATCAAATACGCCGCCCGTCGCGGGAGAGGTTTTGTGGCAGGGACCTTTTTCACGCTGCGCCACGCTAAAAAACAGAACAGACGACTAGTTGGAAATCCATCTCTCATCCTTCTCGTATTGCTCATCTTCTGGGTGGGGAACGGGTGTGTCACTCTTGGTGCGCCAGGTCTGGGCGCTACAAGTGTCCTTGGGGTTCGAGAGTTTTCCACTGAGGACTATGCGCGAATCGTTTTGATACTCGACCGCGAGACGTTTGACTTCGAATCCGGTGTCTTGGGCCGGCCGACGCGAATTTTTATCGACATCCCCCAAGGACGCGTCAGAGGGGGGGTGCGGATTCCGGAAATCCGGTCGGAAAAAAGCATCATATCCCGACTTCGGTTCGGCAACCCCCAGAAGAACATCCTGCGCTTTGTGATTGACGTCTCGGGAAAACGCGACCTTACACGCCGAGTTTTCACCCTACCGAGCCCGCATCGCATCGTGATTGACGTGAGGGCGAAACGCGCGCGCTCATCGAAATCTCGAAAAGGAAAAGAGGGAGACTCTCATACTAAGCGCGTGAAGCGGGAAAGTCTCGCCCGTCCGCGGAGAGATCGCCCGCGTGCGACTTCCAAGGGGAGATTGAAGCGCCGCAATCTGAGCCTAGCCCAAAGGTTCCGCTACGGCCTCGGTAAAATTGTGCTGGACCCGGCGCACGGTGGCAAGGATCCGGGCGCCGTCGGTTTGGGTGGCCTCAAGGAGAAAGACGTCGCACTGGATATCGCGTTCCGGATGAGAAAGGCGCTGAGGAGAGGCTTGCCCGGAAACGCGATCCATCTCACCAGAACTTCTGACAAATACGTTTCCCTTCCCGACAGGACGGCACTCGCCAATGAGCATGACGCGGATATGTTCGTATCGATTCATGCGAACAGCGCACCCTCGCGGCGCATCCATGGAGTTGAGACCTATCTTTTGAGCGAGGCGTCATCTAAGAGGGCACTTGCATTATCGGCCAGAGAAAGCGGAACGACTGTCGCGCGTATGAGCGATTTGCAGAAGATACTGCGTGACTTGACGCTGCGGTCGAAGGTGGATGAATCGCGGAAGCTAGCGCAGCTAGTCCAAAAAGCGATCCTCTTGCGCTTAAGACGAACCTACCGAGGCATTCGGGATTTGGGCGTGAAGCGAGGGCCATTCTACGTCCTTCTCGGCGCCCAGGAGATGCCAAGCATATTGGTTGAAGTCGCCTTCATATCAAACCCGATAGAAGCACGAAGGCTGAGGCGTCCCGCATATCGCCAGGCGCTTGCGGAAGGAATTGCGAAAGGTATGATGCGCTTCGTATGGGCGTCGGGCTACGGAAAGGCCAGAAGAGATGCCCTAAAGCGCTGAAGCGCGTTTTCTCGCCTGGAAGCGAGTCTCTATGTCTTCGCCTCTGTTCGTCATCGTCGGTCGCCCGAACGTGGGCAAATCCACCTTATTCAATCGTCTCATCGGCAGGCGGGCCGCCATTGTGCAGCCGGAACCGGGAGTAACGCGGGACAGGCGCTACGGAGAGGGGCAATGGGGAAATAAAAATTTTCTGATTGTCGACACAGGCGGCATCGCCGCATCCGAAGAGGATCCGTTCTTGCTGAAAATTCAAGAACAGACGGTAGTCGCGATTGAGGAAAGCGACCTCGTCCTGTTTTTGGTCGACGGGATCGAGGGTCTCCTGCCCGGGGATCAAGAGGTCGCGCAAATGATTCGCACATCTCAAAAACCTGCCCTCCTCATCGTGAATAAATCGGACGCTAAGCGCGCGAGAGAGACGAAATGGGATTTTTACCAGCTGGGCCTTGGCGAGATTTGGCCCGTCTCGACTGAACATGGCACCGGCGTGTCCGACGTGATAGATGAGGCGATTCGCATCGTTTCGCCCGGAAAAACGCAAATCGAAGGGGCCGAAAGAACAGAAGAGCGGCGCATCGCCGTTGTTGGACGCCCGAACGTGGGTAAATCCTCTTTCGTGAACCAGATTCTCGGAAGGAAACGAAACCTAGTGAGTTCCGTTCCGGGGACGACGAGAGACCCGGTGGATTCCCTCTGCCGGCGGGGAGAGAAGTCCTATCGAATCGTGGATACGGCCGGTATCAGGAGGCGTGGGAAGATAGGGGCGCGCCAAGTGGAAGCGGTGAGCATGATGATGGCGTATCGCAGCATCGAGCGCGCTCAAGTCGCGTTACTCCTCATTGACGCGACCGAAGGCCCAAGAGCGATGGACGCGCAGATAGCCCGCCACATCAAAGAGTCTGGCCGCGCCTGCGCAATTTTGCTGAACAAATGGGACCTCCTAGCAAAGGAGACCGAAACGTTTGATGCCAAGGTGCTCGAGATCAGAGAGAAACTGGTTCACGTCCACTTCGCCCCTGTTCTTTCCATTTCCGCCCTAACAGGACAGAGGTGCGAGCGTGTTTTCGAGCTAGTGGAAAAAATATATGCGTCTCACCTGCGGCGCGTACCCACCGCTCAGATGAATCGAGCGATAGCGGAAATCGTTCGCGCGCATCCTCCGCCCGCCGCTCCGGGGGGTAGGCGTCCCAAGGTGTATTATTCCACCCAAAGCGCCGTCTCTCCCCCCCAAGTTATGCTGTTCGCAAGTCTTGCAAGCCACATCCCCGTCGAGCAATATGGGCGATACGTGGAGAACAGGCTGAGAGAGCGGTTTGACTTCGAGGGAACCCCGCTGCGGATCGGTTTTCGCCAAAGGGGGAGAAGTTCTCCACGAAAGCGGGGTAGAGGTAGGAACGCAGACCGATAGCCTCAAAATTTTTCGAGAGTCTTGAGAAATAGATGGACATATAGTTCATGCCCAGCTTTAATTATATCATCACAAGCATTTCATTATGATTGACAAATCTATTTTTGCTTGGCAGAATTACCCTAAATTAGTATTTTCAAGTTCTTCATTGAGCTAAGCGTGATGCTTTTTCACGAGATTGAGATGACCAAAAGGCTGATATTAGAGGAGTTAAGGTAAATGGCGGCGCAAGAAACAGAACGGATCCGAAACGTTGCTTTTGTGGGAGAGGGCGGAAACGGAAAAACTTCTCTCGTGGAAGCCTGTCTCTTCACCGCCGGAAGCACGGACAGGCAAGGAAATGTGTACGCAGGAAGCACGATACTCGACTTCGAGCCTGAGGAAGTGAAGAGAACCTCCTCCATCTTCGGAGCGGTGGCCTACGCCGACTGGAACAAGCGTCGCTTCAATCTTCTCGATACGCCGGGATATTCAAACTTCATATCCGATGCCCTAGCCGCCATCCGCGCGTGCGACAACGCGGTCGTCGTCTTGAATTCTCACTCAGATCTGAAAGTGATTACCGAAAAAGTCTTGGGCTGGGCCGAGGATGAGGGTCTGTGCGCGTTCATATATCTCAACCAGATGGATCATGAACAAGCGGATTTGAGTCGCGTACTGGAACATGCGGGAAAGGTGATCAACAAGCGTCTCGTGGTTTTACAACTACCCATTAACCCCGGTGTCGGCTTCAACGGGATTCTCGATCTCATTATGGGCAAGACCTACACCTATGAAGTGGGGGGAAGCGGAAAGGGCGAGGAGGGCGATATTCCGGCGGAACTTGTCGATGCCTATGAAGAGCATCGCGCGCGGCTCATTGAGTTCGCCGCGGAATCGGACGAAGAGGTGCTCGAAAAATATCTCGAAGGAGAGGAACTCTCTCCGGATGAGATCGTTCAAGGACTGCGCCAGGGGATCCAGGAGGGTTCCTTCTTGCCGGTGTTATGCGGGTGCGGTCTCACGAACGTGGGCACGGACCTTCTACTTGATGCGCTCGATCAGTTTGGCGCCTCGCCCCTCGTTCATGAGTTCAAGGCAAGAAACGACGGCGGGGGGGAGGTGAACGTCAAGGCCGATTCAGGCGCGCCTTTCCGCGCCCTGGTGTTCAAAACGGTCATAGATGCTTTCGCCGGCAAGCTAAACTACTTTCGGGTAGTTTCGGGCGAAATTTCCTCCGACGCCAGCGTTCTCAACACCACACGATCGGAGAAAGAGAGAATCGGCGCCTTGTTCTTCGTCCAGGGGAAAGGGCAATCTCCCGTCTCCGATAAGCTCGTGCCAGGAGACATTGCTGCGGTCGCAAAACTGAAAATCACCAGAACCGGGGATACGCTTTGTGCCGAAGCGGGCGCCGTCGTGTTTGAACCCATCAACTTTCCTTCTCCTGTCATCTCCTACGCCGTAGCGCCCAAGAGCAAGGGAGATGAGGAGAAGCTCAGCACCGCCATCGCGCGCTCGCGCGATGAGGATCCCGTTCTCACCGTCAGCCGCGATCCGCAGACGAAGGAGATGCTTCTCTCGGGGCTGGGTGTTTTGCACATCAAAGTGATGGTGGAGCGCATCAAGCGCAAATATGGCGTGGAAGTCGATATGAAAACCCCCCGCGTACCCTACAAGGAAACGATTAAAGGCAGAACTAAGGTGCAGGGCCGCTACAAGAAGCAAACGGGCGGGCGCGGACAATTCGGAGACACATGGCTTGAGATCGAGCCGCTACAGCGCGGAAGCGGCTTCGAGTTCGTAGATAAGATTGTCGGCGGCGTGATCCCGAAAACGTTCATTCCGGCCGTGGAGAAGGGGATCGTAGAGGCAATGGATTCCGGTACCCTAGCTGGCTACCCAGTGACGGATTTGAGGATCACGCTTTATGACGGCAGTTTTCACAACGTAGACAGCTCTGAGATGGCCTTCAAAATAGCCGGTTCTCTTGGCTTCAAAAAGGGCTTGCGGGAATGTAAGCCCACCCTCCTGGAACCCATCATGAACATGAACGTCGTCGTTCCGGAAGAGTATATGGGCGACATCATCGGGGACATGAACTCACGCAGGGGCAGGGTGCTCGGTATGGATCCGGGTGCTGGCGGCAAACAGGTCATCAAATCGCAGGTTCCCATGGCCGAGGTGTTGAACTACGCACCCGTGCTTCGCTCGCTTACCGCGGATCGGGGTGATTTCTCCATAGAGTTTTCACACTACGAGGAAGTACCAGGACAGATTTCTGAAAAAATTATATCCGAAGTGACACTTGCCGGTGAGAGCGAATGACTTCGCCCTCACACATAGAGGGTTCGAATCATGGTCCAAAAAAGAGGGCGACTCGGGGGAGAATTACGGAGACTGCGAAGAAAAGGATGAGTGTCGTGGTGGTGGTCTTCTAAGACACCTTGATGGTCGCCCTGTTCTCGTTTGTCATGCTGGGTGGCGTAGGTGGGATATCAGTTTTGGTGGATACCCAAGATCGCGAAAAAAGAAAGAATCAAAGAAGCCCAGCAGAAGCAGAAAGAGCAAAGAAAGATGCGGCTGGCCCGAATTGAGCGCGAGACCGAGCTCACGAAACAAGCACTCACGATCCTTGAACAGGTCAAGACGGACGGCGCGCGGGAGCGAGGACAGCCCGTTGTGTGGCCCGTTTCCCCCAAAGAGCAAAGGAGAGCAAATGCGGTGCCGAACGCAGTGGTAATGAAGAAATCCTCCGCACCACAAGGCCAACTTCTGAAAGACAGTCGGCATCAAACGCGATGATTACGGAAAAATCTATCGCCTCTCACCAGGGAGCAAAAGGTAAAACCAAGGGTTCGGGCAAACCCAAAGACACAAAAACCTAAAGCGAGAGCGCAGGAAAGCCTAGACGTCCGTAGGCCGCGCCAAGGTATATCGGCACCAAAAGCAGTGGAGAGTATCCGTGGGAAGTTTTAAGTATCTGGAAGATACGGCCATCCTTTTGGATTGCATCAAGGATTCTGGGTTTCGTGGCGAGCTTGCTTTCCGGCTTCAAGTCAAGACGACGCGGTTTTATGGAATACAGACGGGCAAATTTGAGAGATTTCGTGGGGCGATGGCGTTTAGAAGAAAAATCATCGGCGCTGGATTTTCTGATGCCACCGTAGTTCGTCAAAGGTTGAAAAAATAGAGGATCGATTCATGTCCCAAGTTGCCCAGGAACAGCGGATACCCGACAAGTTGTTCTTCAAGATTGGTCAAGTGGCACAGTTGACGGGTACAAAACCCCATGTGCTTCGTTATTGGGAGAGTGAGTTTCAAATGCTCCGGCCCGCTAAGGGCGACTCGGGCCAGCGCGTCTACCGCCGCAAGGATGTGGAAATCGTTTTTTCCATCAAGAAATTATTACACGAAGAGAATTTTACCATTGCGGGAGCCAAGAAGCAGCTGCAAAAGCGAAGAGGGGCGAAATCCGAAGCCAGCAAAGCGCAAAAACCCATCGAAGCCCAGCCGGAAGCTACCCCCGCGCCGTCCTCTAGCGGCGAGAGCAAGGAAGGGGTCGATCTCGCGTGGGTGCAGAAAGAACTCCAAGAGATACTCAAGATTTTTGGCGGGAGCGGCTGAGAGCCGTCCGGATGTGTTTTAAAAGCCCCGTGCAGCACATATTCTTTCTCTCATCTTCTGAGGAGCAAACGTATGGACGCTTGCTCCTCAGATGGAAAAACCCGCGCCAGTGCTTCTCAAAGGTGTCGGCGTTCTCGCTTGGACGAAGCACTCGTCTAGGGAAGTGATTGACTGATCAGCGCGCGCCACTTATCGTTGGGCTTGGTGATTGTCGAAAAACGACTTGAAGTCTAAAATGTGTGAAAGGGCCAGTGCCATCAATGGTTGATAGACGAGCCTTAGATCAAATCGCGTCCGCAGATTCAACGATTGTAGGACTCTGAGAGATGGCTAGAACTTTTCGGAAAGAAATTCGGCAGCCAGACGCCTTGCAAATCTACGGACGGAAGACGCTTTCTTGGTTCGTCGCGCATCACCGGGTCTTGTACGCGGGTCTGGCGGGTGTTGTCGTGCTAGCAGCCGTTTTCGTAGGATACCACATGTGGGATCAACGTGCTCGGGAAAAAGCGTCCTTGGCGTATGGCCTCGCCAAAATCGCATCTCCGGACGGCAAGGGCGAAGCGGTAGAGGCTGCGCTTCAAAAGGTGGCCGCCGATTATCCTCGCTCACGTCCAGGGCTTTTAGCGCGCTTGCGTCTGGCGGCCTTGTTGCGCGAGAGAAAGGAGTATCAGGGTGCGCAGGCACAGTATGAGCTCGTGGCCAAGAGCGGCACCTCAGAGAGCGATAAAGAACTGGCCAAGCGCGGAGCGGCGTCTGTCTTGATGCTACAGGGGGCCTGCGACGACGCTGTATCGATCTGGAAGTCGATTCTCGAAAAAGGGAGTCTCTTCGCGCCTGACGATCTGTATTTGTCCATCGCCGCTTGCCAGGAGAAGCTCGGCAAACTTGAGGAAGCCAGAAAAACTTATGAGGAATTAAGCAAAAAACATCCCGATAGTCCATTCCTGAATGAAGTATATTATCCGCCCAAGTCCCCTAAACATGATTCATCGTAAGGCTGAGTTGACGAGTAGCCTGAGCCTTCTTCGACGAGCCATGCCGCGAAGAAGAAGAACCCGGCGCCTCTAAGTTGACAATAGACTTCATAACGACGACGACCACGACCCATACGCATATCAACCTCCTGTCAGCCAGAGAAAAGCCGAAGGTATGTTATGATCAAGAGTCAACTACCAAAATACCAAGCCAAGAAACCACCTAAAAAACCACACAAAATACCAAGAGAAACATAAAACAAACAAGAATCAAACCAATGACGACCACGCATACTAAACTTCTTTCAGACTTAGACGAGCCAGCATGACGAGAAGAAGTATGAGATGAAGCCAGACGCCCACGAGCGCCGGGACGCTCATGGTCAATCGAATACGCTCCTCACAGCCGAGTACCTTTCAACTTGAAAACCTTAATCATTTTCTGGCCACGACGACAGACCCATACGCATATCGATGTCAATCAAAATACCACGTCAAAGTAGCGGCCAAGAAACCACCCAAAAAAGCAAGAGAAACATACTAAACTTCTTTCAGAGAAAGAAATTCAGTTTAGATGATAAGGTATATTATGTAAAATAGCAAAAATTTACGGGTTTGTTGTCACGCCTCGCGCCGTGAGAGGTCCGGGTCGGCGTGACCTTCGACATCGATTTCAAACCCCGCGTTTCGAATCATTTGATGTGCTGCTTCAGGCTTCTGGCCAGGCGTGGTGAGATAGCCGTCCACGAAAATGGAATTAGCGGGGAAGAGCGCTAGAGGCTGCAATTCCCTCAGCTGCGCCTCCCTTCCCCCAGCGACCCGAATTTCGGAGCGGGGATTGTAAAAGCGCATCAGGCACAAAAGTTTGAGGCAGGTCGTCGGTCCAAGTAGAGGCGTTCCTTCGAGCGGCGTGCCACCAATGGGATTGAGAAAATTGACGGGGATGGATTCTGGGCCGAGCGCGCGTAGCACCCGGCAAACGGAAATCACGTCATCGACCCTCTCCCCTTGCCCGAAGATCACGCCGGAGCATAGCTCGAGATTCGCCCGACGCGCCGTGTTCAGGGTGTCCAGCCGATCGTTGTAGGTGTGCGTGCCGCAAATTTCTGAATAATAGCGAGCACTCGTGTTGAGGTTGTGGTTGAGGCGGCTAACGCCTGCCTCGCTGAGTCTCTCGGCTTGCTGAGGGGCGAGCAGGCCGAGGGAGCAACATATGGAGAGACTATGGCGCGATTTGATCTTGGAGACGGCGCGGCAGATTTTTTCAATTTCCTCATCTGCTGGCCCCCGCGCGCTGATGACGATGCAGTAGCGTCTCGAGCCCGCCGCCTCGGCTCGCGCTGCTCCCGCAAGGAGTTGAGCCTCATTCACCAAAGCATATCTCTCGATTTGAGCACCGGAAACGGCCGACTGCGAGCAATACGCGCAATCTTCTGGGCAAATGCCGCTCTTGGCGTTGATGAGGTAGTGAATCTGCACCTTTTTCCCAAAATGGGCGCGACGAACGGAAAAAGCGGCATCGAGAAGTTTAAGAATGTCGTCGTCCGGCGCATGAATAACGGAAAGCGCATCCTTCCGGCTGAGGTCTTCATCCGTAAGGCTGCGCCGCGCCAGCGCATGGTAATTCAAGGCGTTTTCCCTCTCCTGGGCGTGGGCCTTGCACCATAGCGTGCACCCCGTTCTTTAGCAAATGAGGACATAGAACATCGTCGCAAAATCAAGGTTTCCCTTGTCTTGAACCCCTGCCTGCCCTTATTATGAATGCGAGTACGCAAAACTTAAAGTAACTTATAAACATATACCAACTCCAACTTTTTAGATCAAAGAATTATGATATGAAACCTTATGGAAAACTTGAAGATGAATTGCGCAACGCCATTCAGGGTGATGTGCAATTTGACGTTTTCACCCGAAAAATATACAGCACAGACGCGAGCATGTACCAGATAGAACCCGTGGGCGTCGTCCTGCCCAAGACGAACGCTGACGTGCGAGAGGCGCTCAAAATCGCCAAGCACCACCGCGCTGCCATCTTGCCCCGGGGGGGCGGCACCAGCCTTGCTGGCCAGACGGTGGGCGAGGCATTGATTCTCGATTTCTCCAAATATATGAACCGGGCACTTGAACTCAACGCCGAGGAGGGATGGGCGCGCGTCCAGCCGGGACTGGTGCAGGATCATTTCAACAATTACCTGAAGCCGCACGGCCTTGTTTTTGGCCCGAATACGTCCACAAGCAGCCGCGCCACCATCGGCGGCATGATGGGGAACAATTCCTCTGGTTCACGTTCCATCGTTTACGGGAAGACGGTGGACCACGTCATCGAGGTGGCCGGTTATTTCGCCGATGCTGAGCCTTTCTCCTTCGGTCCAAAGGATACGCGTTCTCTCGAATCTCTCATGAATGAGGATTCGCGTGTCGGCGCGCTTCATAAGGCGATTAAAGATATAGTGGACGCGCATCGAAGCGAGATTGAAGACCGATACCCTAGGATCATGCGCCGCGTGAGCGGATACAACCTTGATGAACTCGCCAAGGAGACGCAGCTCTTTAACCTCGCTAAGCTCATGGTGGGCGCCGAGGGCACGCTGGCCGTGACGACGGAAGCCAAAGTGCGCGTGTGTCCTCTTCCGAAGGCGCTCGGCGTTCTAGTCGTTCACTTCCAAAACATTGAGGAAGCCCTCGCCGCGAGCACGACGATTCTCGCCCACGACGTGGCGGCGATAGAGCTCATCGACAGGGTGATCATCGATCTCGCGAAAAAAAATCTCGAAGCCCAGCGCCTCATGCGCAGCTTTGTTGTGGGTGATCCGGATTGTTTTCTGACTATAGAGTTTTTCGCCGAGAACGACGTTGAAGCGAGGGAAAAGGTCAGACGCCTTCAAGATGAACTGGAGGTGAAAAACGTCGGCTACGCGCGTGTTCCTCTGGATAACCCCGCACATCAGCAAGATTGCCTGAACATGCGAAAGGCGGGACTAGGCTTTCTCCTCGGACGGCGTGGCGACTGGAAGCCCTACGCCTTCGTGGAGGATTGTGCGGTGGCACCCGAGCGTCTTTTGTCCTATTACCAGCGCTTCGAGGCTATCCTGAAAAAGTATGGCACGGCTACCTCCTACTACGGGCATACGAGCGTGGGCTTGCTTCACCTACGCCCGCTCATCAACATTAAAAACGACGTGGAGGTCAAAAAAATGGCATCCATCGCCGAGGAGGTTTCCGAGCTTGTGCTCGAATACGACGGGGCCATGAGCGGGGAACACGGGGACGGGCTGGCAAGAAGCCAGTGGGTGCCCAAATTCTTTGGCGAGAAGCTCTATGACGCATTCTTAGAGGTGAAACGGCTCTTTGACCCGGAGAACCGTATGAACCCGGGAAAAATCGTGAACGCGCTCCCCTTCACCCAGAATCTGCGCTTTGACGGCTCTTACCAAACCCCTGAGATACCGACCATCATGGATTTTTCGGGCGACGGCGGATTTGCGCGTGCGGTGGAGCTTTGCAACGGGGTGGGGGCCTGCCGAAAGCGAGACGGCACGATGTGTCCCTCCTATCAGGCGACGCTAGAGGAGGAGCACTCAACGCGCGGGCGGGCGAACGCGCTTCGGGAAGTCATCGCGAACGGAATCCCCGGAGAGGATTTGGGCAGCGAGCGCCTTTATGAGGTGCTGGACCTTTGCCTGTCCTGCAAGGGCTGCAAGGCGGAGTGCCCATCGAGCGTGGACATGGCGAAAATCAAGGCAGAAGTGCTTCAGGCCCACTACGACAAGAATGGGACCCCACTCCGTGCGCGGTTGATGGGACGCATCGCGCGCGTCAATCGCCTGAGTGCCCCCGTGGCGCCTATCGTGAACTGGACGCTCGCCAACCGCTTCATGCGTTCCCTGCTCGACAGGTTCTTAGGCATAGACAAGCGCAGGATGCTCCCTCCCCTGGCGACACCCACATTTGAGGAATGGTTTCGAAGCCGCCCCACCGCTCGAAACGCGACCCGCAGAGGAGAGGTTTTGTTCTTGAACGATACCTTTACGAACTTTCATTACCCGGAGATCGGCAAAGCCGCGGTCAAGGTGCTGGAGGCGGCCGGCTTCGAGGTGGCGCTCGCCGAGACGGGCTGCTGTGGACGGCCCATGATATCGCACGGCCTTCTGCGCGAGGGCCAAAAGCTGGCGCAGGAGAACGTCGCCCGTCTCTCTCCTGCCATAGAAGCGGGTTTGCCAATCGTCGGCGTCGAGCCAAGCTGCCTGTTGACTTTTCGGGATGAATATCCAGATCTCGTGGCGGGCGACATGGCCAGGCGCCTGGCGAAAAATTCCTGGATGCTCGAGGATTTTTTGCAGAACCTCCATCAAAGGGGCGCGCTCGCCCTGAAATTCAAGGCCCAGCAGCGAGATGAACCGATGAAAGCCTTGTTTCATGGGCATTGCCATCAAAAGGCTTTGGTCGGCATGGGGGCCTCCCTTGAAGCTCTGGAGATGATCCCCGGTTTGGAGGTGAGCCAGATTCCTTCCGGCTGTTGCGGCATGGCGGGCTCGTTCGGCTACGAGAAAGAACACTTCGATATCTCCCTCGCCATCGGCGAGACGAAGCTCTTCCCCGCCCTGAGAGAAAGCGAGGCGAACGCCACGGCGATTGCGAACGGCGTCTCCTGCCGACAGCAGATCGCCGCCGGCACGGGAAAAAAGGCGCTTCACCTCGCCGAAGTGCTGGCGAACGCACTGGATGAGTGATAAATAATCACCAAGAACTTGCCCTACCAGAACAGGAGACCGTCGTCATGTCGCAAACAATCGAGGCTGAGCAACGAAGACTGGGGCAGATATTCAGCGATGCTTATGATTTTATTATACCTCCATATCAACGCCCTTACGCATGGGCAACGGAACAAACATCCGCTCTGCTTGATGACCTCCAGACAGCTTCCGAAGCTAAAGAGATAGAGGATATGCCACCCTATTTCCTGGGAAGTATTGTTATTATCAAGAAAAAAGAGAAAGCATTATCCGAAGTCATTGATGGCCAACAACGTCTCACGACTCTCACAATCCTACTTTGTGTCCTGCGCGAGCTCATTGAAGACGATGGAGTGCGAGATGCTCTTGATGAGCGCGTGGTTGCAAAAGGAGACGCTCTTAGGAACGTTGAGGATAGGATGAGATTGCAGTTGCGAGACCGGGACGAGATGTTCTTCAGGGAAAAGATACAGTCCAAGGGGCATCTGAAAAATTCTTGTTTGAAAGCTCACAGAAGAAGTTGTCGGATAGCCAGAAAGGAATATGCGAAAACGCCCGCTATTTGTGGGATAAACTTAAGAAAATTTCGAATTCTGACCAATCAAGCCTTGAGAAGTTGGCAAGGTTTCTTGACCAGCGTTGCTATCTGGTTGTCGTTTCCTCCTCAGACATAGATTCCGCATATCGCATATTTTCCGTGATGAACGATCGGGGCCTCAATCTTTCTCCTACCGACATCCTCAAGGCCGAAATTATTGGCCTGTTACCTGAGAATAGGCGTTCCACCTACACAAAAAAATGGGATGACCTCGAGGAAGGATTGGGACGCGAGAATTTCAGAAATCTCTTTGCGCATATCCGGATGATCTATATGCAGAGCAAACAGCAACAAACCTTGGCTCAAGAATTTCGAGAAAGCATCCTAACTCAGACGGAAACGAAAGGCGGAAAATTTATTGACGATGTGCTTATACCGTCCTCAGAGTCATACCTCATAGTTTTAAACGGGATTGCTCAAGACACCAAAAATGCCGAGGAGGTCAACAAGTATCTTAGGTATCTTCGTCGTCTCGACAATTCCGATTGGGTCCCGCCCGCAATCGCTTTCTTCAAGCGTTATGAGAATAATTTTGATGCGATTCTTAAGTTTGCACGCGATCTTGAACGTTTGGCTTATGCGTTATTTATCCGAAGAGCTCGCATCAACGAACGTATCAGCCGCTATGTGGATGTCCTACGCTCGATTGAGAAGGGATACGATCTTTATGAAGAAGCGTCACTCCAATTGCAAGATCAGGAAAAGTCTGAGGTTCTTGAAGCACTCGGCGGCCCCATCTATAAGACCCGTTTTTGCAAGCCGTTACTCCTCCGCCTGGATAGTTTATTGGCCGATGCAGGAGCCAGATATGATCACAAGATAATCAGCGTCGAACATGTCCTTCCGCAAGACCCAAGCCCAGGGTCGAAATGGTTGGAATTGTTCCCCTGTGAGGAGGAGAGGAAAAACTGGACACACAAGATAGCCAATCTTCTTCTCCTATCGCGGTCAACAAACACGAAAGCGCAAAACTACGAATTCGAGCGTAAAAAACGAGAGTATTTTGAAAAAAGGGTCGTCACTACCTTTGCTCTCACATCCCAGGTGTTAAACGAATCCGAGTGGACAGTGGATGTCCTGGAAAAACGCCAACGAGAACTCTTGGAAAAATTGAAAAAAGAATGGCGTCTCTAGCTGAGGGACTCACCGAAAGAGTTTGGAAGATCCCCCCAGAGCACCAATCATTTCTCCTATACTAATCCGGATTCCGGATGACGGAGCGCAGCGTTTCGCCGCGCTCCATGGCCTCAAAGGCAGGCTCCACGTCCTCCAGCCCGATGACTTTTGTGACCATGCGATCGAGGTCCAGCTCCCCCTTCTCATACCAGTCGGCGAGGAGCGGGAAATCCCTTGAAGGCAGGCAATCCCCATACCAGGACACGCGCAGCGCACCGCCCAAGCCGAAGAACTGGAGCATGGGCAACTCCATCATCATGTCGGGAGCCGGCACACCGATGAGCGTGCAGGCACCGGATAAGTCGCGCGACCAGAGGGCTTGAAGAAGCGTCTGGGGCGTGCCCACGGCCTCAAAGGAATAATCGACGCCCCGCCCGCCGGTGAAGTCCTTTATCGCCTCTACCGGATCGGATTTCCGAGGCGTTGACGGTGGCGGTGGCACCGAACTCCCTTGCCCAGGCGAGTTTGTTCTCGGCGACGTCGACACCGATGATCTGAAACGCGCGCGACATCTTCGCCCCCATAATGACGCTGCATCCGACGCCGCCGCATCCATACACTGCCACGCTGCTTCCGCGTCTGACCTGGGCGGTGTAGAGTGATGCGCCCACGCCCGTCATCACCCCGCAGCCGATCAGACAGGCTTGCTCCGGCGTGCAGACGGTGGGCACCTTGATTGCCTGCTTCGCCGAGACGAGGGTGTGCGTGCAGAACGTGCCGATGCCGATGGAGGGGTTTAAGGCTTGTCCGTCTTTCTTCGCCCGCATCCTGGAGACCGCATTCAGACTCGCGGCACAAAGGTGAGGCTGACCGATGGCGCAGAACCGGCAAACGCCACAGGGTGCGCGCCAGGCGAGAACGACGTAATCCCCGACGCCCAGGTCGGACACGCCCTCCCCCACCTCCTGAATGACGCCCGCCCCCTCATGACCGAGGAGGTAAGGAAACTCATCCCCGATCTTTCCGAGCTTATAATGTAAGTCCGTGTGGCAGACGCCGCTTGCCTGGATTTTCACGAGAACCTCACCGGCCCCCGGGGAATCCAGTTCGATCTCCTCCACTTCCGTGCGCTCGCCAGCCTTCCTTGAAATCACGCCGTGGCCGATGATGCTCATGCGCTCCCTCCTGGTTCGCGTATTGTCCATGCACCCGCTACAATAAAATTTTTCTTAATGGGGTTATTCTCTCCTAGAAGGGGGGCTCACACAAGGAGGCGATATGACCGAGGAGTGGTATCCGCGTTTCTCGAAAGAAGGAGATAAGCTGGCGAGAGTTCTGACAAAAGCGGAAGGTCTCGACGCCTTTTTGTTCTTCAGACTTGGGGGACAAACTGCAACGCCCAAGCGAACATCTATTGGCTCTTCTGCTACAGGGATTTCAACCACTGCTCCCTCATTTTCCGAAAGAAGGTTCCCCTTCCCTATTCACGGGCCTTTACAACCATCTACACAACGCGCAGGTGTAATGCATCTTCGAGGACATGGGAAGCGATTCGGTTCGACGGATGATACAGTCGCGCCTCATCGCCCCTCAGGGGATCTCATAATGAATGGGCACCGAGCGCGCGGAGCGATAGACGGAGGCCGACGCACGATATAACATCGCGCATGAATCGGGAGTGCATCCCGCAATCGAGAGCTCCGAGGACGCGGACACCCTCGCCGCCATCACGCTCGACGACCTGCTTGAGCGACTTTTTCAGCGCCCTTTCACAGCGTTTTGCCAGGGCGTTTCACCCCGGAAAATCCGCTGTTTTTCTAGGCCATTCGTAATTATTTTTACTTGGATATACTCATGCGTTTCCCCCTTCTCCGATCATGTACGCACATCCTCGTATTTCGCCCTCAACCGGATGCGGCTCTACTCTGGCGATGCGCACCACCCGCTCCGCTCGTTGCGTGAGGGCGCATTCAAGCGTAGTTTAGGGAAGTTAGGCGCGGCAGTCGGACGACAAAGCTAGAGGGAAAATTTTATGGAATTCGCCATCAAGATTTACGATAGATCAGAGGCCGGCGCCTTGCGGGACGCGCATCGAAAAGCACACCTCGATTATCTGAAGCGCTTCGAGGGCGTCACCCGTTTCGCGGGTCCATTTCTCACCGATGATGGGGAAGGTGAGCTAGGTAGTTTTCGCATTCTGAATTTAGCGGATCGCGCCGCCGCGGAGAGGCACGTGGCGGATGAGCCTTTCATCATCGAAGGGGTTCAGGAGCTCCCCTCAATTCATCGCTGGCGCGGTACCACGCCCCATTCATGGCGCGACTGTCCGCGAAAAAAGGGAAACCTTCAATTTTATATCCATGCAATGGACAAACCGGATGGCGTCGTGATTCGGGAGGCGCACTATGAAGCGCACGTGGCTTACCTAAGCGAGAACGGCGATTCCGTGATGGCGCGCGGCCCGCTTCTCAGCGATGACGGACAGACGAGAAACGGCAGCGCGCTGTTGCTCGATTTTCCCGATATCGGATCGGCACGGGCGTTTTGGGCGGAGGAGCCTTACCATAAGGCGGGCTTGTACGAGAGGGTGGAATTCTACGCTTGGCGCTTCGGGCGGGTGTTCGATCGGTTCAAGGTCCCTGCGCGGTGATGCGCGATGCATCGGCCATTCTCAAAAAACCTCGGCTGTGAATTCCATGCGCACCCTATCCTGAAGAGAACGAATAGCCTTGAGCGACATTCGAAGAATGTGTTTTTCTCTTCTGGATATTTCCGATTTTCTGACGTAGGGCGTCGCCTTTTGAAATCGCTTGAAATCCCTTAGCTGCTGGCGCAGCAATATGGTTGCGAGATGTTCGAGGGCGGCGAGATATTCATCCGCCTCATCGTCGCTGAATACACCCGCCTCATGCAACAGCCCGATGCGTTTGTGGGTGGAGGTCGCCTTCAGTCCCTCCTTGAGGGCGAGCAGCCTCACAGCTCCCGCAAGGGGAAGGATGCCCCCGTGCTTGAGGTTTATCTTCAAAATCCCCTCCTGCGTTCTCTCCGAGTGCAGCCTGCCTAACAGGCCGAGGGCGACGCGCCTGTCGGCCTCGGTTTGCAACATGGCATGAAACAGGACGCGTTCTCTTTGAACGAACCGCATGATGTGATCCCGCAATTCCCGTCCAAACGACAAAACGCCATAGGCGGTGTCAAAATCGAAGAAGACATCGCTCAACGGGACCTGGAACATGCTGCGTTTCTGAAACCACCGCAGGGTCTGGTGCTTCCACTCCGAGAGCGATTTGCGCCAGAGCGGGTTTGTCGCCATAACTTAGCCCGCACACAGAGGGAAACCGATGACCTCTAGGGTCTGGGTAAGCAGTTCTGAGAATCTTATGAAATACGCATTAACTTCGTCGTGCCGCCCCAAGGGGTAGTCTTCGAGGATCATACCGTTGTCCTGATCCGGATTGATGAAGTTTTCCCCCCGACCGGAGGAACCCATGACGATTACCGAGAAGCGAACGGGCGGATCGCCTCCCCTCTCCTCCTTGATGAACGCAATCGCTCTCACACACACCCTTCGGTAGATGTCGTTATTCACGTGGGTGAGCAACGCCAAAATTCCGGGTGCCGGAAGGTTATCCTCAAGCAAGCCTTGCGCGACATCCACCTGTGCGGCTTTCACCTCATGCAGCCCGTAAAGGTCAGAGTCCTGCGTGAAAGCGTCGATGTGTCCCATTATCTGCTCCGCCGCTACAGCCATGGCGTCTTGAAGATCGAGCAAGCCAAGAGGGCGGTTCGCCTCATCCACTACGGGCATGTGGCGGTGGCCGAGACGCCGCATACTCGCCATCGCGCGGTAGAGATAGTCCTCTCTCGTGGAGACATGGACGGGGGTCGTCATGACTTGCTGAATCGTCTCCGCGCCATCGCATCTCAAGGCGACACGGCGGGTCACGTCCTTTTCCGTAAAAATGCCGGCTAATGCGTCATCCTCATCGGTGATGAGAACGCAGGCGGCATTCTTCTCCGCCATCTGGGCGATGACGTTCTCAAGATTCTCCGAAGCCGGAAATATGAGCGGATCCGATCGCAGGAAATCATTCACAAAGCAAGAGAAAATTCTCGTCTGAGATTGCATGAGATTCTGAACCCATATTCACTGCGCCCGCTCAAGGGCACGGCACCCTACCCCTAGCGTCCTTCAATCTTTCAGGTATTTGGCCAAATAGGCGATGCTCGTCTCAATCGCCGCTTCTTGGATTTCATCGACGATGTATTCTCCATCCCCTCCCCTTTCAGGAAAGACGTATCCGTGCATTCGATGATCGTAGGAAACCCACTCGACCTCGTTTCCCGCTTCACGCATCAGATCATACGTGACCCTGAATACGCCTTGGAGGTGGTCCCCATCCCTTCCCATGAAGAGAATCGGGGTGCGAATGCGCGCCATCCTCTCAAGCGCGAGGTTTTCGTTGACGCGTGTCCTGACTTTTTCGACCTCCCGCATCATCATTCCTTCTATGTTCCTCAGGCGCGTCTCCTTTTTGACGAACGCGGTCGCGTCCGGCAAGAGGTCCAAAAACTCATGAGCGGCCGGCTCGCAGGCCACGCAGGCGCGGACACCCCCATATTCGGAGGTGATTTTGAGGATCATCTCACCTGCGTGGCTCACACCTATAAGAGCGATGCGGGACGCATCCACCTCGGGCAGACTTTTCAGGTGCTCGATAATCGAAATCTCATCCTCATATTCCAGAGGAGAGCGATTCAGGAGCTGTCGGCCCTGTCGCACGTCCTCGACCAAGCGTCCCCCGTTGTTGTAGCCGAGTTCCACTTCCGATCGGTACCTCAGCCAAGCGCAGGCGTAGCGCGCCTCCAGTAGGCATTCCTGAATATAGCTCTTGTTACGGGTCGCCTCACGCACCCAAGCCATGCCGCCGCCGCCATTTCCACTTGCGAGCAGCACGACGGGATGCGGCCCCTCGCCCTCAGGTATTCTGAGCCCTATCGGAGCGTATACGCCATCAAGAAGCTCGACGTACATGAGGTGAACCGGATACTCAGAGCCCGCCACCTGTTCCGTGATGACGACGCGCTCGGGGTCGATTCCGCCTTTCAAGAGACACTCCTCGCTCGTTTTCCACAATCGGCAATAGTATTCATCATCCCACAGGATCATTGAAAACAAAAAGGACGAAGCGTCAGGTTGAGCCCCTTTAAGATTTAGGATATCACCCTGTTTTCTTGACTGGATTGGTTCAGGGGCGAGACGATTCTTTGTTTGTTTCTTCTTATGAAATCTCAATCACATGAAATTAGGAAGCCGATGGTGTTATTTCAATCCCCCATCATCTTGAATTGGTTAGCTCGCTCAAAACGAGACACCGTTAGACCCAGCATGGCAACTTGCTTATGCCGAATCCGTAGGCTCGCAGGCACTGTTGGGCCTACCCGCATTGAAACGCCTAGTTGAGGACCCGCAGACTCAAAATTGCGCCGTTGTTTGTCCCCTCCAAACAAGTTTGCGAGTGCCTAATGTGCCAGTTGTCATCGCCGAAATCTATCTTTCCCTTCTCAAGACAGAAAGGCAGAGATAAAAAGTCACAAGGGAAATGATGAGGAGCTCGACTCCGCCCAGGTTCGCGTGAACGCAGAGGCGTTTGCACGACTGGACGCTCTAGGACTAGAAGGCTTGGTGCCACTTCTCAAAGGTGCGCCGGGGCCTCACATCTGACAAACGCAGGCTCATTGAAACCGAAGAAGCCTGGATATTCAGCCTCGCATGGAGATGCGATCCGCCATGTTTTGGGCTTGCGCTAGCGACGCCTGCAGAAAGAAGGAATTCGTGGAATCTCTGCGCTCTACCTCGCCCCTTGAGTGCGAATTCCATGCAGTGAGATGAACTCTCAGCACTTTTTCCCCTCCCTATAGTATGAGAAAATACTATCATGTGAGAGTAAACTTCCTCCTAGATTGTCGGTTTTTTGAGTCGTGAGCGAAGAGATGTCCGAGACCCAGTGTCCGAAATGCGGCGTAAAAACTTCCGGCGCAGGCCCCTGTCCTATCTGTGGCAGCACGCTCAACGCGAAAGTTGGGGACGATAGGTCCTTGAACATCGTAGACGCCAAGGAGATCGTCGTGAAAGTCATGTGGGGGACGGGTGCTCTGATGATTTGCGGAGGCCTGGGCGCTCTCTCTGCGGGCGCGACGAAGCCTGCGGTCGGTCTGCTGGGCTTGGGCGGCTTCCTCTTCGCAGGCTCCTACGCGCTTGATTGGTGGACGTGACCCTCAGCACATCGGGTTGGTGCCCCCGGCAGGATTCGAACCTGCGGCCTACGGATTAGGAATCCGGCGCTCTATCCTGCTGAGCTACGGGGGCTTGTGAGCCGGGGCGCGGCGTTTTTCACTCAATATCGTATCAGGGACTTCACGGAGTGCGGAGCGAGACGCTCCCGTCCTTTTAAAAAAGCAAGCTCGACGAGGAACGAGAGGCCGTGGACGCGCCCGCCGAGAGATTCGACGAGCGCCACGCAAGCGGATGCGGTGCCCCCTGTAGCGAGTAGATCGTCAGCGATGAGCACCTTCATACCGGGCTTGATGGCGTCGTTGTGAATCTCCAGAGCGTCGGCGCCGTACTCGAGTTCATAGGCGGCTTGGGTCTTCTCCCAGGGGAGTTTTCCCGGTTTTCTCACCAAGGCGAAGCCCGCTCCGATCTTGTAGGCAAGGGGCGCTCCAATGACGAAACCGCGCGCCTCCGCGGCCAGGACGACGTCGATCCCCTGACCAAGCAAAGGCTCCGCCGCCAAGTCCACCGCCGTTTGAAAAGCCTCGGCATCTTGGAGCATGGGGGTGATGTCCTTGAACATGATGCCTTCCTTGGGGAAATCAGGTACATCCCGAATATGTGGCAGAAGCCGGCTAACTTTGGACATGAAAACCCTCTCTCGCCGGACGAAGGCACCGTTGACGTTTTATCGTGCCCCTATCTTGGCGATTCTCCGGAACATGAAATGAAATGCCCCCGACGGGCAAGACCATTCCAGGTTTTCTCTCCTCACCTTGCTTTTATGTGCGATCGTTGTTCATCATAAAAATCTCTTAGAGGATAGGGAAACCTCTCACGGCAGATAGGATAGCGGGTTTTGGGGTTGCGTGCGATGCCTGATCTCGAAATGAACGTGCGGCCTCTTAAAGCCCCTCGTGCGGCCCGCCAAGGCGATGGGTGTTCCACGCGAGACCTGCTGGCCCTTGCGTACGAGATTCTTGGCTATGCGGGCGTAGACAGAATGATACTCGCCTTCCTGGTGTCTGAGAATGATGAGACGACCTAGTCTTCCAGGGCCAAAGTCGGAGAATATGACGCGGCCCTCGGCGGCGGCGCGCACTTTCGCGCGCTCGCGAGTGGCGATCAAGATACCATCCGTCTTTTTGCCTCCGCGCGTGCCGAAGCGGCGAACCACGCGCCCGCGCAGAGGCCATGAGAATTTGGGTCGATTCTTGTTTCTCGTCCTCCATTTTACGTGGCGTGTCCGGTCAGAGCTTTTGGGTTTCGGGGGCGCGCTCCAGTGCACACGGCGTTTGGGTGGTTGATGGTCGCCGTCGCCGCTCGTTTGGGCACGACGCAGGTTCCTCGCGCCCAGAATGAAGATGCGGGAGCCCGCTCGCAGTCGATCCGGATCCGCGATGCCATTCAGGACAGCGATCTGTTCGACCTCCACCCCGTAGGCACGTCCAATACGCCAAAGGTTCTCGCCGCGCTGCACGGTGTGATATACGCCGCCCAAATCGCGGCGAGTTTTATTCGGCCAAAGCGCCTCAAGCGGCGCACAGCCGGTCGCCAAAATCAGGGAGAATACACATACCCCGCACCACGCCGCGCGTCCCCTCCACGAACGCTGAAGGGACGAGAAGTCACGTGTGAAAGCGCGCGTCCATATTCTATCCTCATCAGGCATCGGAAAGCATTCCTGCGAATCCAAGATGATCGAGAGGCTACGAGTGGGCGTGTCCATGCCGTGCGCGTCCAAGCTGGGAATCAAGCGCCATCCTAACGGCCTCCTCGGGGCTGGAGACGAGAATCACACCCTCTGGGTTGCTTTCACGTCCCAAGGCGATCACCCTCCTTCCGAGTTTGAGTCCTAAAGCGATTTCAGAGAGCGTTCCGTGCGATCCCGGCAGGGCGACGAGCGCTTGGGCCGTGGCCGCGATAATAGCGTTTCGGGCGTGGCCCATACCGGTGACAACAGGAATGTCGATGAAGGGATTCGCGGATTTCGCGTCATAGGAGGGCAGGACACCAACGGTAAGGCCGTCCGCCTCCTTCGCCCCCCGTGCGGCGGCGCACATGACACCACCCAGCCCTCCACAGACGAGCACAGCCCCCGCCCGCGCGATGGCAGCACCCGTCGCCTCGGCCAGAAGGGATATTTCCGGCCCGGGGTCAGAATCTCCAACCACGCCGATTATGATTTTCATCAGATGATCCTGGGTCGAAGTCTCCTGCCTGATCTTATAGAGCGCGGGCGCCATGTCAAGTCTTTTATGTGGCCAGCCCGCTGACGCTATTCTTTGAGGAGAGGGGGTTCTCACTGCACCGCCTTGTCCGAGGCTTCATACGGCCCAAGCCTTATCGCCGCGTCTTTTGCCTAATCCTCTTGCAAAAGGCGCTTTAACGCCTCCTCCCCTACCCCCCATCGGGAACGCTCACCTTCTTGTTGTACTCCGCCGGCAACCCATTGTTCAACGTGTGAAGGATCCAGTCCGCTATGGCGGGGTACATGTCGGCCGCCACCTCGCCCATGGGATGGAATACACCTTCATAGAGCCACAGCTCGCGCGGGCAAGTGAGGTGCGCGAAAAACACCTCAATGTCGTCCGGCGTGCAAAGCTCGTCCATGTCGCCGGCCACGAGCAGATAATTCGACTTCATCTTGCTCACCATGGGGAGCCAGATGCTGTCACGCTCCTCGACGAAGGCGTCGAAAGCATCCTCGTCCAGGATGTTTGTCATATACATGTAGATTCTCTTGAAGTTGGGCTGGGCCTGGTTGAAGATGATGTCCGATGGCCCCACATTCGCCATCTGCCCGACTACGGTATGAACGCGCTCGTCATGGGCGGCGATCTCCACAGTCCAGCGGCTTCCCATGCTCATGCCCATGAGGCCGATCTTGGAGGAATCCACCTCTTTTCGAGCGACGAGCCAGTCGATGACCCGGCTGCCCGCGTGCGCGTAGTTGGAGTGATCCACCCATACTTGGTTGAGGTTGCACTCACCCTGTCCCGGGCCGTCCATGATCGCGAAGTTCATGCCGCGCTCCCGGAACCAGTTGTTATAGGGTAAAAGCCCGTCTTCCTTGATCATGTCCATGCCGGGGATGAGCAGGACGGTAGGTTTGGGACCTTCGCCGTCCGCCGGCCAGAAATAGAAATACGCGCTCTTGCCTGGCTCGAATTCCACCTGGCGCTTTTGGATGCCGCCGCCCATGAGTTCGCGCATCCTGTCGAAGCAACGCGACACGCCTGCGTAATATTCCTTCTTGCGAGGATGCCCGTCCACGGGGATGAGATGCTGGCCACGCCCGTAGCAAAGTCCCGCGCGGTTGTAGTGCATCGCGGCGGTCACATGGTTCCCGACCTCGGCCGCCGCTACAGCCTTTTTCTCCTGAAGGGCAGCCTGCTTCCCCCATAAAAGGGGGATGGAGCGCCTTCCGGAGACCTTTGCGTAGACCGCCTGCAGGTCCTGGTGCCGGAAACCTCTCTCGTAGCGCGTGCCCATGATGCCAGGATGGAGAACGTCCTCGTTCTCCGAAAGTTTGAGGAAATTGTCGAAAATCCAGTTTTGATTCGCGCGCGACGCCTGTCGTCTCATGCCACTACCTTCTCCTTTCCCGTCCGATGAATGGGGGCGAGGGCCTCATCCTCGCCGCTCACAGAAGACAAAAAAACAATTCAGCCCGCATCTTCCAGCCCTTAGCCGCTCAGGTCAACCGCTCATCGCCGTGAGGATGATTTTATGGCCCCACCTTGACAAGTCCGTCGCTCTTGCGTAGGTTTAGCCTCTTTTTTGGAAATATGGAGGATGGTAAACTTCAAGACATAGGAGCGATGTGTCTTCCGTCTCAAACATCTTTTTTAATGAGGAATGAGGAGCTGACAATGGCAGTCGAATCACGCAAAAAGGAAACAATCGTCCTTCATGCCGGACACCGAAAGGATGACGCTACGAACTCCGTAGCCGTACCAATTTACCAGACGTCTTCCTACCAGTTTGACAGCACGGAGCATGCCGCCAGTCTGTTCGCGCTCAAAGAGTTCGGCAACATCTACACCCGCATCATGAATCCCACGAACGACGTTCTGGAGAAGCGGCTGGCCGCTCTCGAGGGCGGCGTCAGTGCCCTCGCCGTCTCCTCGGGCCAGTCGGCCTCAATGATGGCCGTGATGAACGTGGCGCGCACCGGCGACAACATTGTGAGCTCGACCGATCTCTACGGCGGCACGTGGAATCTCTTCGCCAATCAGTTGAAGGACGTCGGCATCGAATGCCGTTTCGTCGACCCGGAAGAGCCGGAGAATTTTGCAAAAGCGACCGACAAGAAAACGCGCGCCTATTACGCCGAGACGCTGCCGAATCCGAAGCTGCACGTTTTTCCCGTCAAGGAGGTCGCCGACATCGGATGCGAGATGGGGATTCCCCTCATAATGGACAACACGGCGGCGCACGGCCTCTGCAAGCCCTTTGAGCATGGCGCGGCCGTCATCGCTTCATCGTGCACGAAATACATCGGCGGGCACGGCAACTCCATCGGCGGCATCATCATCGACGGTGGAAACTTCGACTGGGCAGCACACCCCGAAAGGCAGCCCTACCTGAACCAGCCGGACGCAAGCTACCACGGCGCGGTGTGGACGGAGGCCGTCAAGCCGCTTGGCCCCATCGCCTACATCATCAAGGCGCGCGTCACTCTCTTGCGCGACTCTGGTCAGGCGATGAGTCCCTTCAACACCTTCTTGTTTCTCCAGGGGCTGGAGACTCTGCCCCTGAGGATGGAACGCCACTGCGAGAATGCCGCAGCCGTGGCGGATTTTCTGAGCACCCATCCAAAGGTAAGTGCCACGATCTACCCCGGTCTCATGGAAGGGGAGTATAAACGCCGCGCCGACGTGTACCTCAAGGGCGGCTACGGCGGCCTGTGCGGCTTCGAGCTGAAAGGCGGAAACGAGGCGGGTCAGAATTTCATCAACGCCCTCCAGATGTTCTACCACGTGGCGAACATCGGAGACACGAGAAGCCTCGCCATCCACCCAGCGAGCACCACACACTCCCAGCTGAGCGCGGAGGAGCAGGCACAGACGGGCGCCACACCGGGCTATGTGCGCCTGTCTATCGGCATCGAGCACATTGACGACATCATCGCCGACCTCTCCCAGGCACTGGACGCAGCCTAAGGCTGAGAGCGCAAAGAAAGGGCACCCCGTCTGGGGCGCCCTTTCTTTGCGTCGAAATAAATACCTGAAGTAGCCTATGACATATTCCTTATACCACACTAAAAATATGAAGTGAACGAGAAAATTCAATTGGCAATCCACATCGGATCATGAAAGCATCAAATGAAGTATTTGTTGGGGCCCCGAGCGCAACTTCCCGATATTCTCGACGCTTCCCGACGGTTGTTTTTAGGTTTTCTATCTTGACCCATCTGCCGTGTCGAGGGGGAGGGGTCTTTCTCCCCTCTTTCAAAACCGCAGTTTGGATTATTCTTATGACGCACGAAGCCTCGCCCCTTCAGGTCTCGCGCAAGATCGCCTTTACACTCTGGACATACTATAGTTGTAGCGTTCAGCAGTAGAGGTTCGTAGCAATTTTATTCCTTTTGACTTTTGATCAATATGCAGAGAAAAAATGGTCGGGGCGAGAGGATTTGAACCTCCGACCTCCTGCTCCCGAAGCAGGCGCGCTACCAAGCTGCGCTACGCCCCGACACGGGCGATTCAGACGGGATGACGGACTCCCCCGCCCCCTACGGCTTCTCCCATCCGTACTTGCCCACCAATTTCACAAAAACACAGTTCACCAACTCCTCCGGCGTGAGCATCTCTCCCGTTTCCGAGGCGCGATATCGAACAAGAGTTTGTTTCTTCCCTTCTCCCAAAGGCATGACGATGCGGCCACCAGGGGCTAATTGCCCAATCCACGGCACCGGAACGCGAGGCGCCGACGCCGCGCTGACGATGACATCAAAGGGTGCCTCTTGCGGCCAGCCGTACGTACCATCCGCCGTCCAGAGCATATAGTTCGTCACGCCAAAAGAGTCCAGACGCTCCCTGGCCTTCATCGACAGCTCGACCACCCTCTCAATCGCGCGGACTACGCCTGCGAGCCTCGCCAGAAGCGCGGTAAGGTAACCTGAACCCACTCCAATCTCAAGCACCTTCTCGCCGCCCCTCAGCTCAAGGGCCTCAAGGGTGGCCGCCACCATGTAGGGCTGGGAGATCGTCTGTCCGTGTCCGATGGGCAGAGCCTTATCGGCGTAGGCGTTCTCCTTGAATATATCGGGGGCAAAATGATGCCTCGGCACATCCCGCAGCGCTTCGAGCACGCGGGCGTCCCCGATGCCCCTGGCGACGATTTGCTTCTCCACCATCTCATCACGCGCGCGCCGCCAAGGACTTCTCGCGTCCTCGCGCCCGTTTAATGGAACCGCCATCCTTCAAGCCCTTTCATCGCATCATAATCTGTCAAGTCAAGTCGAAGGGGCGTTATGGAGACTTTGTTCTTCGCTATCGCCTCAAAATCGGTGTCGGGCTCATCCTCCCACCGCAAGCTGTTTCCCCCTATCCAGAAATACTCACGGCCGCGCGGGTCGATCTTCTCCACGATCGATTCTTCATAAACGCGCTTGCCTTGGCGGGTGATTTTCTCTCCTAGGCATTGGTCCGGCGAGACGTTCGGGATGTTGATGTTCAACAAAACACCCGGCACCAGCCCTCGAGATAATACTTGTCTTGCACTGACGCGCGCAACTTTTTGTGCCAATTCGTAGCCGAGCGCCTCCCCTTCCTCGTGGACGAGGGAAAGAGCCGCCGCTGGAAGTCCCAGGAGCGTAGCCTCCATCGCGGCGGCCACGGTTCCCGAATAGGTGATATCATCGCCTAGATTTCCGCCTCGGTTGATGCCGGAGAGCAGAATATCCGGCCGATTGTCCTTCAAAAGACCATTAAGGGCCAAGTTGACGCAATCCGTAGGCGTTCCATCCACGGCAAACCAGTTTTGTTCCACCTCGTTGACGCGTAGGGGGCGGTGCAGGCTCAAGGAATGACCTGCTGCGCTTTGTTCCCTGTCCGGGGCGACGACGATTAATTCTCCTAGGGGAATGAGAGCCGCGTGCAGGGCGCGCAACCCCTCTGAGTCGATCCCGTCGTCATTGGAAAGCAGTATTCGAACCATCGTTCTTTCATGCCGCGCGTCCCGGGGCAAGGAGGCGCATTATTACGTGAGGGGCGAGGAATCATTATGGCGCGATCTCGGCTATAAAATCAACACCCCGGGGTGGAGTTGACGGACGTTCTTGAGGCGAGTGATGAGAGAAATGGCGTGAGGGAATGAACGTCGACGCCTCTCGCCACACATGGAGTGTGCTGAATCGGCAGTTTCTCACCACCGTTTACGCCCTTACATAGTCTCCGTCTTATAGCCCGCCACATGGTAGGAGGGGGGCGTGGAAACCCAGGATGGCTTCGAGTGCTTCGCTTGCTTTCATGAGTGTTGAGGAGAGGATTCCTCCCCCCCAAGAAGCGTCCCCAGAGCATTTCACTTCAATACGAATGCCCTCCGTGCGGGTGCGCGGCCCGACACCGCCACTGGCGCCCGAACGGTTCCGATCTGTGGCATATTATCTGCCAAGGATAGGTTTCGATGTCATCCCCGTGAAAACGAGATACGAGCGGATACTGATCAGAAAATCCTATCCCGACGTCAAGTCGGTACCCGATCCTCCGGAAGTGGTGGACGTTTTCGCAACCGGAGGTCTGCTGGTCGGGGCCAAATCCATTTGGCTGCAATTTGGCGTGGTGAACGAAGCGGAAGCCAAGTCCGCGAAAACCGGGGGCCTCATCGTCGTCATAGACAGGTATATGAAAATCGAGCACGGTCGTCTGGGAGGTAGTCTGCATTCGGCGGGTATGATTGGCCGGCTTTATCACGACGCGCCGAAGCCTGCTCGCCCCTTTGGTCCGTGATGCGGCGGGCACCAATTTTTCCGCCGTTTCGAGACGCTTGCAAAGCTTTGAAATATCCTTTACAAAATGTTCTGGGGTTTGGGAACTTCGGCACCTCCTCTCAGGAAGAACATGAACAACCTCAGAATCCTACTTATCGGCCTTCCCCTCCTCCCCGTATGGATAACGACATCCGCCCAGGCGGAAAGCACCTTTCTCGTGTATACGAAGACGCTATCCGGCCAGCCCCGTATCGTTCTCCCACACGGAGAGAAAATTTTTCTCCAAGGCAAACGCTTGATACGTCCGGGCGAGCGTGTCGTCACGAGCGAGGGTTCGCGAGTGCTCATCCATTTTTTGCGGCGACCAGGTTGTCGGCTCGTCCTGGAGCCGAATAGCTCCTTCCAATTGATGGACATGAAACCGGGCAACACGTATTTCACAAAACTGCACCGGGGAGTCGTGAAATGCGAGAAATCCACTTGCGGGCTCAACCTGAGCGTCGCAACGCCGACGGGAATGCTGCGCGGCAAGGGCGCGGAATTCGCCCTGCAAGCCTATCGCCATTCCACCACCGTGATACTGAAAAGGGGACAAATGCGTTTGCTCGTCGGCGGCCAGGCTATCGCGCTGCGCGAAATGACGCGCACCACGGTTTCAAGGACGGGGGGACACCGAATCGCCACAATGTACAGCGGTGATTTTCGGATATATCGCCCGCGCGACGCCTTCCCCTCCCCGCCTCCAAAATCTCGCTCGTTTTCCACCAATCGCCGGCTTCCTAAAAACCGTATCTCGCCAGTCTCAACGCCAACAACGCGCAGCCCTTGACGAAAAACTGCTTTACCTCTACTAAATGGTGGAAACTAGCTTTTCTGCCTTCGGACCGATGTAATCGTCGGTCGTCAGTTTTTTTGAGAAACGCCATATTTTAGGTCGGGGCGTAGCGCAGTCTGGTAGCGCACCTGAATGGGGTTCAGGGGGTCGGAGGTTCAAATCCTCTCGCCCCGACCATCTTATCTCGCAACATTGCTCGCAGTCGGCCGTCTCCCGCACCCAAATCGAGAGAGATGAACAAATCGCACGTTCGGTCAGGTCTCAGCAGGTGGAGCTCGGTTTCATTGGCCTAGGAAGAATGGGGGGCGAGATTTGCGGCCACCTGCTTCGGGCCGGTCATACGGTGACCGCCTACGATGTGCGCGAGCAGGCCGTCTCGGAAGCAGAAAAAAAGGGGGCGCGCCCCGGAAAAAGTGCAGCAGATGTCGCCTCCCACTCCGATGTCATCTTCACATCTCTGCCCCATCCAAGAATATCGCGCGAGGTGATTCTCTGCGAAGAAGGCGTTCTGGCGGGCGCGCGTGAGGGTGCTCTCCTAGCGGAGACGAGCACTGTCTCCCCTTCTCTCATCAAGGAATTGGCTCCCCGGACGAAGGCGCGAGGAGTCGAGTTGATAGACGCCGCTGTGAGCGGCGGCGTGCAGGGGGCCCGTGCCGGAACTCTCACGCTGATGGTAGGCGGGAGCCAGGCGGGTTTCGAGAAGCTTAAGCCCCTCCTCGCGCACTTCGGGAGGAACCTCTTTCATTGCGGCGCACCGGGCATGGGCATGTTGTTCAAGGTGGTAAACAACATGCTCTCTCACGTGAACCTCGTGGCGTTGGCGGAAGCCATGTCTTTGGGCGTCGCGGCGGGGGCCGATCCCGATTTGCTCTGCGACGTCATCGCCGTCAGTTCGGGCCGCAGTCGCCAAGTGGAGGACAGGCTCAGAAAGCACATATTGCCGGGAGAATTCACTCCGGGGATGACGACCGACCTCGCAACGAAGGATTCTGAGCTGTGCCTTGAACTGGCGCGCGAGTTACGCGTTCCCACCTTCATCGCCAGTGCATCCCATCACGTCTATGAAATGGCAATTCAGAAAGGATACGGGGAGGAAGAATACGCCGCACTCATCAAACTCTGGGAAGAATGGCTGGATATTGAAGTGCGCTCTTCGAAAAGAGAACGAGACACCACATAGGAGGCGTTCGATGACACCCGGCTTTTCAGGCGAGACCTTGGCGTGAAGGATTCCTGAAATGGACCCAGAGGAAATGGCGGCTCCCACATGCGCTGAGACCGCGGATCTCGCCTTGGCCGCGATTTGTGGCATGGATACGGGCGGCTCTTATGGGGCTCGGCGGATATCAAGCCCACGAACGGTCTCATGGAAACGGCGACGGGACGATGGCACCCTCCTGGACGCTGATTCACAACCCTTTGCAACGGCTAAAATATCCCGTTAAAAGCCCTTGAAAACGGGTGAAAAACGCTCTGTTTTGTCTTTTCATCGCAAAATTCGTAATTATCTTGTTCCTACACAACCTTCCCAACGGCACCACTCTCAAGTTTGAGGTAAGCGTCCGGCATCAGAACTGCAATGCCTCCTTTCTCCGCTTGAAACAGCCGAAGAATTGTAACGCGCTTAGATGAGAATTTCAGATCATTTTCATTGCAGGAATGAGTGAATAAGATATTGATATCTAATAAAAATATATCTATCCGATGCTATCGGAAAAGTTGTAAAAATTGGACGGAAGGCCCTATGCAGAGTTGAGACAGAAAGGAACGTTATGATGCGTCCTCTTCGTTTTCCTCCTCTTTCTCCCAGCTTTCCACCGATTTAGGGAGGTTATCCTCGTTGAATCCCTTCTTCATGCGGTAAATTTTTCCGCCTTCTCTCACATAAATAAATGGCGACCCCGCCTTCCGAGCGAATATGAACGGCCCCCATCGCTCATGGCGAATGTCCTTGCCGGACAGCTCGACGATGAAGTTCTTGAAGTCAGGCACCTCACCCAGCTCTGCCTCCCCTTCTTTTTCAAAATCTCTAAGAGCACCTATCAGGTTGTCCACCTTGCTGAATTCGATCTTCTTCCCTTCTGGAGCGAGGAATTTCCATTTCTCGCCAAAACGCTCTAGTCTCATAGAGGATTCGTCAGGAAAGCGGGCCATAACCTGCGTTATTTCCTCATCTTTCTCATAAACCACGAGTCGCCGTTCGCTTAAAAAATAAGGTGTTTTTGTAATTTTATCATAATCCTCTTTCCTGATGGCGAATAAACGTTTCTCATCGTCGATGCGGCCATAAGCCCGATTCTTATCTTTCAAGAATCGCCCGACGATAAAGGACTTTTTTTTAATTCGCCCATCTTTTATCTCTTTGAGCCACAAAGTATACCGAAGTGGCGCGTCCCCCCCCTCGCCTCGGGTTAGCGCGTATTTCGACAAATCCTCACCCGGAGCATCCACATATTCTATTGACGTGATCCATTTGATATCCCACAAGAGATCATCCACATGCTTATGGCGGCCAACAAACTGCTTTTTTTGCGTTCCATTGGGCGTGGTGAGGTCGAGGTCCCACTTCTTTTTTGCTTTCCGGTGAATGTTGAGCCCTTGGGATTTCGATTCAATCAAAAGGCGCGTGATGTGGTCTACGTCATAGTCGATGACGCTCTTGTGTCTTAAGGAGAACACGGACTTTGGCAGATCTTTGAACGTCTTCTCGTTGATCAACATCACGGGACCGCCAGAGAGCCGCCTGGCATAATAATAGACCTTTGCCTTTTTGTCAGGGTTTTTAGGGGCGGGCACTTCCATTTTTTGTTTTCCTAGGATGACGCCGTCTTCCGCCTTCTTATTGTCCTTAGTGAATATGCGCACAGTTATTATGGGTTGATCGAGGCCATAAGGAGCCAGCTTCTCTGGGTTTTCATCCACAAATCTTTGCACCTTGTCCCATCTCAAAGTCGATACGATGCCCTCAGAATCAATCGCGTCGGCCCTGTCCTCGATCGGATTCACCAATTCCCATTCATCTTTTCCTCTTCGGACGACGGTAAAGTCACCGCCATCCAGAGGTTCGACGATTACCTTTTGGGCGCGCTCGGGCATGATGGGAACAATCGACCTGTCCCGAATGCTGAACACCGTCTTGTCGAATTTAGCGACATCGGAAAGCTGAAGAGTGAAAATACCAGGGGTTTTTCCCAATTCTGCATATCGAAATTCACGTGTGGGGGTCCTGTCCCCAATGTGAACCGAAACGTCCCCCTTATCTTTCAGCCCAAATGTGATTTTCATCTTTGGTTTGTCCATTCCGAATTCGGATTTATTAGTTACGCTCCCAATACGCCGACGCTCCCTCAGATGGGCCGCCGCCTTCAAAAGTTTTTCCGTTTCCTCCTCATCTAGAGCAGCGTCCACAGGCTTGACGAAACGCCAACCCTCCTCCGTTCGGATGATCTGATAGGGCTCTTCCTCTTTCAATACGTCAATGCGTATGAGTGCCTTCTCGTCGATTCCTTTGAGAAGTTTCACTTCCCGCTCCTTGGCGGCTTGCTCTTGCGCGGCCCATTTCACATCGTAGAAGTAGTACGCACCACCCATGAGCACCAAAACGAGAAGCAATATGAGGTTTTTCCTAGGGTTCACCGCAGTCGCCTTCTCCTGACATAGACGGCGGCTCCGGCGAGAACGATGAACAAGGGCATCATCCAGACGGTGAATATGTGAACGAATCTGCCCTCTCCTCCGGCCAGCACGAGAGGTTCGCCTGTGCGGCGTTTGGGGCGAATTGTGATCAGGTCTTTCTCGCCACCGAGCCAATTTACAGTATTGAACACGAGATTCGCGTTGCCCTGGGCGCCAATGAAAGCGTCGCTCGCAAAATCGGTATCCCCGAACACAACAATTCTGGCTTCGGTTTTCTCATCGCCGCTGTTTCTCTTCTCAGCCCCACTCGTCCGCCCATCGTTTTGTGCATCTTGCCCTTGCCCGAGCTTGTACAGATCCAAGGTGACGGTGACAGCTGCCCCTACCGGGACGGGGCCTTCTTTCTTGGTTTTCGGATCAAAGACGAGCTCGCCATCCTTGAGAGATACACTCTCGACGGTAAAACTTCCCGGGCCTGTTTTCACTAAATCCTCGGAGTGTAGTCCCGCCTTGGGCATGCCTATAGCAGATACGTGCCGAGCGGTAGGGAACACCGTCGCCAGTCCCCTAAGCTGTTTGGTAATGTCGTGTAATCCATAGTCCACGGCAAACGGAGTGATGACGTTTCCACCAGCTAGGGCGAAGCGCACCGCTTGGGGATCGACGACAAAGGATGTGGGAATTTTGAACCCGTATTTTTCCAAGAGCACGGTCAGGCGGCCCCGCTTCATGTCAGGCTCCAGGAACACGAGAAGACGTCCGCCAGATTTGATGTAACCGTCAATATATTCGATTTCAATTTCTTCTAATTCTTTTTTTGGGGCAGAGATAATCAGCAAGTTGGCGTTTTCAGGCACACCTTTTTTTCTTAAGAGCAGAAGTTCATCCACTTGGTAATTGTCATCTCTCATGCCAATAGCCAGCGTTCTCATCACCTCGCGCCCTTGGCCGGAGAAGAGGCGCTCTCCATGACCAGTGAGGTAATATACGCGTTTTTGTGCGGTTTGAATGGTTTTCAATATCGCGTTGGCAAACGAGTTTTCCGAAAGATCGAAGATTTTTTCCGATCGAAAGAGCTTTGTTTGCTCCGCGTCCCCGGAGCTTGCCTTGTTCAACCGTTCCATTTCTTCTTTGCCTTTGCTGAAATGATGAATCACTACCAGCGTACCATAGGCATCCACATCATATTTTCGAGCGGCCCGCGGGGAGGCGTCCAAATCCAGGAAGCGAAAAGTGAGTTGTTTAGACGCTTGCGCGTATTGCTCTAAGATTTCCGTAATCGCGGGTTGTTCGAGCTTTCGGGTAAAAGCGATGATCTCGATGCGCCTTTTCTCTCTATCCAGTTTGTTCAGCAAATTCCTGGTTTTCGCAGATAGGCTAAAAAAATTTCCTGGGGTGATGTCCCATCGCTTGAAGTGCTTCACGCTCACAAGTTCAACGACGATCAAAATAGCTACGACTACGATAATCATCAAGCCAACTTGTATGTTTGTGCTTGTGGAACGGAGTCCTATCCCACCTTGGAATTTTCGGCGCGAAATCCAAGTCGTGTACACAAAGCAGATTATTCCCAAGGCGATGGTGGCATAAGCCCATTTGGGGGGGGGGGAGAATTGGTCATTCCCGGCCCAGCCAGAGATGCCAATCATCAGTAATGCGGCCGAGGCGATGAACAGATAAAGGCTTCTGCTTTCCCAATCTCTTCTCCCTTCGCCTGCAACACTCAAGGGGACTGGGCGTCCCGCTGGTTCTTTCGTCGTTGAGACAACCTCTTTCCATTTATAGTACTCTAGGGATCTGAGCACAAAAAAAACGCACAAGATATTGACGTTCAAGAGATAAATAATATCGCGGGTGTCTATGATGCCGCGTATGAAATTTCGCAAGTGCATTCCGAAGGAAATATGCCTGAGAATCGTGTTTATCGGCGCACTCGCCGACGCCGCAAGAAAATCGACTAAGAAAGTCGCGAGAAGCACCATAAAAGCGACCATAGCGGCGACAATCTGATTTGAAGTCCAAGAGCTAGCCAGCAATCCAACGGATAGAAACGCCGCACCAAGCAATAGCATTCCAAGATAGGCGGAGGAGACTATGGACCACTCTACTTTGACGAAAGCACTCAGAATGACGGGATAGATGAGCGTTATCGCTAGCATCACCAAATAGAAGGACAAAACAGAGAGGTATTTCCCAGCGAACATCTGCCCGTTGCGCAATGGAAAAGTGAGCATCAACTCCATCGTCCCCTGCTTTTTCTCCTCGCTGAACAGGCGCATCGTGAGCAATGGCGCGACGAACAAAAGGATGACGGTGACACTGGAGAACACGGGTTCGAGGATGGCGGAGGTAGGGGTGATGTTGTATTGCGCAGCTGCCTGAGGGTTCCTAGCCAGCTGCATCGAAACGGCGGCATACGTCAGAAACGCGCCAGAATAGAATATGCCCATCAATACCGCCCACGCCGAGAGAATCACGTAAGCGATAGGCGAGAAAAAAAACGAGGCGATCTCGCGTCGGCATATCCAAAAAGCATTATGCATTTATGATAGTTTCCTCAGAAATTTCCTCATCATGCTTCTGCTCTCCGCTGACGATCCGGACGAAAATATCTTCCAGCGTGAGTCTTATTTGGCGGAGTTCAGTGAGATTTCCCCCCGCCGCGGACACGGCGGCCACGAGATCGGGGCGAACATCGTCCCCACCTTTTGCGTGAACCTCGAAATGCACCTCTTCTCCCGTGGACGTGCCGAGCAATTCCACACTCTCTACTCTCGATACGGCTCGCATCTTGCTGAATAAGGCGTCCGCCCTCCCGATGGCCGAAATGCGGATAGTCGAATCCGCCTGCATATCTACCGCAAGCGTATCAAGCGCGCCCTCGGCCGCCACTTTTCCGTGATGGACGATAACAACGCGGTCGCAAACCATGGTAACTTCCGGGAGAATGTGCGTGCTCAAGATGATTGTTCGATCGCCCTTGAGCTCCGAGATTAGGTTTCTGATTTCCACGATCTGGGCCGGATCCAGCCCCGACGTAGGCTCATCAAGAATCAATACGGGCGGGTCGTTCACCATGGCTTGGGCAAGACCGACCCGCTGACGATATCCTTTGGAGAGATGGCCAATAATGCGATGGGCGACGTCATCTAGGCCGCAACTGCCGACGACTTTCTGGATTCCGGCGTCCTTATCCGCCCCACTCATGCCTTTCATGGACGCCACGAAGCCCAGATATGATTTTACAGTCATATCGGCGTACAAAGGATTGTTTTCAGGAAGATAGCCCAAGCGTTTTTGCACCTCCAAAGGTTCTTGGGAAATGCTGAAATTCGCCACCCAGGCCGAGCCGGAGCTCGGAGGCATATAGCCTGTCAAAATACGCATGGTGGTGGACTTCCCGGCACCATTTGGGCCAAGAAAGCCCAACACCTCTCCTGCTTCGACGTGAAACGATACATCAACCACGCCTCGAAGGTTGCCGTAGTATTTTGTGAGGTTTTCAACTCGTATCAACAAAAAATTCCTTGAGAGAGCTTATTTGCCGGAAAATGATACACTGACTTCCAAGCCGCTATTATACTCTGAAAAATCAAGTTGCTGAGGTCTCTTGATGATTGAAAACACCTAATGAAAATTCAAGAGACACTAATAGATCAAAAAAATAAACCTTTTATTTATCAATATGTTGGCACTCAATGTCCTAGAATGCCAGTGTCAAAATAGTCACTTGCCCCTTTTTTGTCAACTGAATTTGAAAACATTTTTTTCTCTCGGAAATCGGTGGGAGTTTTTGACCCCTTAATTTTTCGTCCGCAGGTCCCCTCGAGTAGCCGCATTTTTCAAGATAGCGGGAACGTTCAGTATCGTCGGCCCATCCAAGCGCAACGATATTTCTATATCCTCCCCCTTGCCCAGAAGGTCTTCCCGCTCCCCATCAAAGGCAAGGATACTATCCTCAGAGGCTTGATAATGAACGCATTCTCCAACTTTGATTATCTCATGTCTTTCCACAAGCGCGGAGACAACCTGACCAGGGCCAATAGGAGATAAAATAAGATGTCCACTTTTTTTCTTCATTCCCAGCTTCAGCCAAAGCCCTATGGGGTCGCTCGAATCAATAGGGCACAAACTCGCGCCCAAAGAGGAAAGTCCCAAACGTCCAGGCTCGCTTCTCGTCAATGCGATTGAATCCACCCGCCTTACGTCCCAAATCGCGCGCGACCCAGAAAATGATTCCTTGATGATGGCAATATCCACCAAAGCGTTTTCAAAGCGACCGCGAAGATTCACGTGAAGCTGTTTTGTCGCTTTTTTCTCACTTTCATACGGTTTTGGATGAAGGGCATACAAGCCAGCGGCCATGCCCGCCACGGTGCCTTCCCAGGTAAAGGGAAAGGCGTTGTTTGTTCCGGTCGATAAGGGGATCAGGGACGTTTTTCCGCATCCTTTGGCAACGGCTCGACATGTGCCGTCGCCTCCAAGGACAATGATGCACCGGACACCCAGTCCAGCAAGTTTTTGAGCCGCTTTCGTGGAGTCGGCCGTCTCCCCTCTCGCGTCGACTTCAAAGAGCTTCGCGTTCACGGTTTTGTTCTCATGTCGGGACCCATCAAGTGCGGCAGCCCCCAGAGAGCCGAGATCGTTAAACATCCATATTTCATCCACGCCTATGGAGACGAGACCTGCTATCACGCGGCGAAGCATCAAGACCTTCTCGTTATTGCTAAAAGAGCTTGCCAGTGCGACCAGCCTTCGAATGTCCTTGCCCGATTGTGGATTCGCTATTATTCCAACACTCGCCACCGTTTCCCCCTCATTTTCCCACCATGAGAAAGTTTTCTCACGATGAGAAAGAATGCGCGTATTCATGTAACATAAAGGGTACATGGAATCGACGAAAAGGGCGATGCGTCGGCCACGTTTCCCTTTCCCCATCAAATGCGCTGAGCCGCAATATGAAATCGACACGCCAAAGAGCGCTGAAAAAAGAGGCGCGCGCCATATTCAGGGCCGGACTCGGTGCCGTTCATGCTGGGGAAGCCGTTTATCAATATGTGAAAACCGAAAAGAAACATGGTGAAGAAATTCTGGTTTGCGGCGGACAAAAAATATCTTTGGAGGAAAAAAAGCGAATCATCGTTCTGGGAGCGGGCAAAGCGAGTTCTCAGATGGCGCGCGCGCTTGAGCGGCGTCTCGGAAATCGAATTGATGGCGGCGCTGTCGTCACCCAATATGGCTACGCGGAAAAATGTAAGCGCCTTGAAATCTTAGAAGCCGCGCACCCTGTTCCCGACAGCTCTGGAGTAGAGGCTTCCAAGAAAATAGAAAAGTGGGCTGCTCGCGCCCGGAAAGAAGATTTAGTGATGCTCTTGCTCTCCGGCGGAGGCTCCGCTCTGATGACCGCACCCGCGTCCGGAATTTCTCTTGAAGACAAACAATACGTCACGGCCTCGCTGCTCCAAGCGGGTGCTCCCATAGAAGCTCTTAATTGTGTGCGAAAGCATTTGTCCGCTTTGAAGGGTGGGAATTTGGCCCGAACAGTCTTTCCTGCGCGCATTCTCGTTCTTCTCATCTCCGACGTGATTGGCGATCCTCTCAATGTCATTGCTTCGGGCCCTGCCATAGGGGATTCGTCCACCTTTGCCCAAGCGAAAGCGTATTTACAGCGCTACGACGTGTTTCGCAGAATGCCGGCATCCATCAAAAAAAGGCTCAAGGCTGGTTGCCGCCACACTATTCCAGACACTCCTGCTCCCGGCAACAAGATATTCAGCCGTGTAAGCCACCATATCGTGGCAAACAATAAAATTGCCCTTGAGGCGGCGCGTCGAAAGGCGCAATCAGTGGGCTATCGCGTTCAAATACAAACCCATTCATTGAGCGGCGAAGCCAGTAAGGTAGGAAAATCGCTAGCCGAATACGCGAAGAAGATTGCGCGCGATTCTCGTAAAAAAAAGCCACCGAAATGCCTGTTATACGGCGGCGAAACGACGGTGAGGGTGCTAGGAGATGGGTTAGGAGGCAGGTGCCAGGAACTTGCGCTTTCATTTGCCATTCAGATTAGAGGTCACGAGAACATCTGCTTGCTTGCGGCGGGGACCGATGGGAAGGACGGTCCTACAGAAGCCGCAGGCGCGATTGTCGATGGAATGACGGTTGAGACCGCCCAAAATCAAGAGATTGACCCGGATACCTATTTACGAGATAATAATAGTCATAGTTTTTTCCAGCCCCGAGGCGCATGTATGATTACTGGACCTACAGGCACTAACGTGATGGATATAGTAATTATATTGGTGCGTTAAAGTTGGTGTCCGTTCCCAAATCACATCGGTTATTTAAGAGACTACAGTTCGTCCATTTAAAGTGAGGCAGTTCACCAGAGGATATCTATGAGGAATGCGAAAGCGACTATTCTTGTCATACTGACGATCTTCATGCCCCTTCAATTTCCCGGGCTTGCTTTTGCTCAGAAGCAAAAAATAGTTGTGATGGACCTGACCGTGAGTCGGCCTAAAAAGAATTTCAATGAATTGCCGAAGGGTTGGAGACTTAAGGTATGGCAAGGAAAAGCTGATATTCAATTGGTTCAGGATGAAGACGAGGATGCAAAAGTGCTTCGGATGCGCAGCGAAAAAGCATCTTTTTATATTTACAGGGAAATGAACATGGACGTCAGGAAGTTTCCCCTGCTCTCGTGGAAATGGAAAATTACGAAGCTTCCCGAAGGTGCGGATGCAAGAAAGAACACATCTGACGACCAAGCGGCAGGTATTTACGTTATCTTTCCTAAATTTCCCAGTTTCGTCAACAGTAAGTTGATCGCGTATGTTTGGGAAACGAGTGCTCCCGTAGGCGCGATTGTCAAAAGCCGCAAGAATCCAATGGTTCACTATATCGTCGTCAGGAGCGGCACGAGAAATCTCGACGAATGGATAACTGAGAAACGAAATGTATTGGATGATTACCGAAGGGTTTTTGGCTCTGAGCCGCCGGAACTTGGTGGCGTCGCATTAGCCGTAGATGCAGACGATACCTTTTCGAACGCAGAGAGCTATTTCGCGAAGATCGAGTTCAACAGTCATCCCTCAAGAGTTGCTGCTGCTCCTGAATATACCCGCCTCGCTCAACTGACCAAGCTCCCTTGATGGGTGCTCCTATTACTAAAAAGTTTACTTGCATGCTCCCTTGCTCTCGTGGAGGGGGGGGGATACATACTCATGCAACTAGAAAGATCCGAGGTTTTCTTATAAGTGCCTAGTGCTGAGATAGAGATATATGCTGGCTTTGATCTTGGAGGCTCCTTTCTTAAGGCGTCATCCTTTAGACTGGATGGAGCATTGCGGCAAAATTGCTCTATGGACGCGACGCAATGCCGCAAAGCAGAGGATTATATCGCTCTTTTTGAGAATGCGAGAGAATTCCTCGCCTTGAATGAGCGCATCAGAGGCGTCGGGATCGCTGTTGCGGGCGTGCTTGATCTGAATGAGGGGCGAATCGTTGACTCCCCCAATTTACCCCATCTTCGTGACGTTTGTCTTTTAGAACTCTTAAAAGACGTGTTTCCCCTCGTTCCGATTCATATGATGAACGATGCAAATGCCGCTGCTCTGGGTGAATATTTCGCGGGCTCGGGCTCAGGATATCAGAGCATGTTCATCATAACGTTAGGCACGGGCATCGGCGGAGGCTTTATTCAAAGCGGAGAAATTTGGAAGGGCGCATCAGGGATGGCGGGGGAAATTGGCCATATGGCCATTGAACGGAATGGAGAGATGTGCAATTGTGGTGCTCGAGGATGTTTGGAGGCATATTTTTCGAGCTGGGCGCTGAAGAGAGACGCGAAGGCGTATGCAACGCGACATCCAGATTCCACCATCGCAATGCGAGACAAAACATCACCCATCTCTTTATCTGATCTCGCCAGATCCGGAGACCATGCTGCAAAAACAATATGGGAAGATGGAGGACATGCACTTGGCGTCGGGATCGCCAACATAATGAATTTAGTGAATCCTGAAAGTATCGTTCTGACGGGAGGATTGATGAAGGCGAAAGAACATTTTCTGCCGGCTGCGCAAAGGGCTTGGGAGGTGAACTCTTTTGAGCGAGCGAGTGCTTCGTCCAAAGTATCTTTAGGAGAGTTAGGAGAGTGGGCGGGCGCGAGAGGCGCCATTCAGCCTTTCTTATAGAAAGACCGATGCAAGCAGCTTGCGAGTCGTTTTCTCTTGATTTTCATCAGAAATGGATGACAAGAATAAATTAAATAGCGGTTTATGATATGTGAATGAAAGCAATATCTATCCATCTCTCTCCCTCCGTGTTGGACACTATCCGGTTGTGAATCTTTGAAAATTTTCTACTTTTACTCTTGACATATACAATAGAAACGCACGATAGTGTTAATCTGAATTAACTTTATTCTACGCAGATAACAGTTGGATTTTCAATTCATAAGGAATTTACGCTATGGATTCACAACGTTCTCATGAGGCGCTCTCGCCAAGCTTGGAGCACTATCTTCGCGCCATATACGAGCTACAGGAGAGGAAGGGGTATGCACGCGTGACGGATGTTGCGTCCATTCTGGGCGTCGCGAAACCGGCCGTTTCAGCCGCAGTGAAAACCCTTCGCTCAAATGGTTTCGTGTCCCACCGTGTTTACGAAAGTGTTCTATTGACGGAAGAAGGCGCAAAACGCGCAAAGGGAGTATCCGGAAAATTCTCCGTTTTAATGCACTTCCTCGTAAATGTTCTCGGTGTTCAAGAAGAGCAAGCCCTCATAGACGCTTGTCTAATGGAGCACTACGTCAGCGGGAACTCGATAGACAGATTTCTCGATTTGCTACGCTTTTTCGAGGAGCCGTGCAATCAGGAAATTTTGGAGAAATTTCATCTGTTTCGTCGTTCATGCGAGAGCACTAATACATGCCCGACATGTTCTTACCACTGCGATATCAGCGTCATCGACTTCGACGACATGGCGAAGAAAACAAATAAAACGCGCCAACGGGTTTGAATCTGCTGGCGTCATAAAGATTTATTCTCTTCTCCCACGACTCAAACTGAAGTCGAATTCACGGGAAGTAGGCCAAATGGCTACCATTCTCTAAAAGGAGGTAGAACCAATGTTTGTAGCGTTCTACAGAAAAAAACAGGCGAGATTATGTCTGTGGATTTCTATGCCCGCTATCCTGATCGCGCTCACCCTAGGCAAAGCCACAGCAGGCACCGAAGAGAGCGTGAACCTCTACTCTTACCGACAGCCTTTTCTCATCCAACCGATTTTGAAATCGTTTGCTGAGAAAACGGGGATCAAGGTCAACATCGTTTTTGCAAAAAAGGGTATGCTGGAGAAAATCAAGGCGACGCCCGGGGCGGCTGACGCGGTCCTCACTGTGGACATCGGACGTCTACATGATATGGACGAAGCTGGATTGCTGCAACCGGTGAAGTCGAGAGTGTTGGAACGCAACATCCCTTCGGCCTATCGCCATCCCAAGGGACACTGGTTTGGCCTCACACTTCGCGGAAGGGTCATATACGCCAGCAAAGAGCGCGTAAAGCCGGGGGAAATTTTTCGCTATGAGGACATGGCCGCTCCGAAGTGGAAAGGCAGAATTTGCCTGCGCTCGGGCAAGCACGTCTATAATATCTCCTTTTTCGCTTCCATGATAGCGCATCGGGGCGAGGCGGAAACCAGGAAATGGTTGTCCGCGCTCAAGTCCAACCTAGCCCGCAAACCCAGTGGGAACGACCGTGCACAGGCGAAGGCCATTTACGCGGGACAATGCGACATCGCTGTGGGCAACACCTATTACATGGGAAAAATGTCGACAAATCAGAAAAAGAAAGATCTGAGAAAATGGGCGAAAGCGATATACCTCGTTTTTCCCAATCAGAAAGATAGGGGCGCACACGTTAACGTTAGTGGCGCCGCCGTCACAAAGCATGCGAAAAATCGTAAAAACGCGGTTCAACTCATCGAGTTTCTAAGTGGAGAATATGCGCAAAAATTGTATGCTGGTCAGAATTTTGAGTATCCGCTGAAAAAGGGAGTGAAAACCCATCCTTTGGTCGCATCTTGGGGGAAATTCAAGGCGGATAATATCAACCTCGCCAAGGTGGCGAATTTTCGGGCCTTGGCCTCTCGGCTAGTGGATCAGGTAGGTTTCAATAGCTTCAGGCCAAGCAATTAGCAATAGTATCAAGCCCCCCCAATATCCGCATTGCGTGTGCGGGCTTGGGAGCACCTTACAATAAAGCCAATGAGCACAGACGTCGAATTTTACACAGACGCCTCTCCGAGGCGTTTCAAAAAGTGGATTCATCTGGATTTTTGGACGAGCGTATCTCTTCTGCTCACATTTCTCATTGCGACTCCGCTCCTGTCTGTGGGTATCCTCGCGCTCAAGCCTAGCGGCGACATCTGGCGTCACCTAATCATGACTGTACTATCACGCTATATGAGCACCACCATAGGCCTAATGGTGGGTGTAGGCACTGGCGCGTTGATCATCGGAGTGTGCAACGCGTGGCTTGTGACAATGTGTCGCTTTCCGGGACGACGAATTTTTGAATGGGCGCTTCTCCTGCCCTTAGCGATGCCCACATACGTGGTGGCTTACGTCTACACGGATGTTTTTGAGTACGCGGGTCCCGTACAGACACTGTTGCGAGACATCTTCGGGTGGGAATCAGGTCGAGATTACTGGTTTCCGGAAATACGCTCTCTCGGCGGTGCGATTTTCGTGATGACGATTACGCTTTATCCATACGTGTATCTACTTGCGCGCGTCGCTTTCATCCAGCAATCGGTTTGCATATTGGAAGTGAGCAGAACTTTGGGCAAAACCTCGTGGCGAAGCTTTTGCTCTATCGCCCTGCCCTTAGCGCGCCCATCTCTCATCATTGGGGTGAGTCTTGTCTTAATGGAGGTGCTGAATGATTTCGGAACGGTTGATTTCTTCTCTGTGGAAACGCTCACGGCCGGCATCTTTGACGTATGGCTCAACTTAAACAATATCTCGGGTGCCGCCCAACTTGCCGTTGTCGCTCTGTGTTTTATTTTACTTCTTTTGTGGGCAGAGAGAAAATCGCGCAGTAATCAGAGATACTTCCACACTTCCACCAAGTATCAGACGCTCCCAAGTTATCAACTGGTTCGCGCGAAAACGTTGGGTGCGGTGATTTCATGCCTGCTACCGATTGGATTCGGATTTATCCTGCCATCTTGTATCTTGGCTTATTACGCTTGGATTTTTTATGAAGAGAGTATTTCGCGGCACTTTTATTCGATTCTTTCCAACAGCCTGATTTTGTCATCCCTTAGCGCAATCTTGTCCCTTTGTGCAGGCTCTTTTCTAGCCTATGGAGTCCGCCTGAAGAATAATGCGGTTCTGAGGTCAGCCGCTAGGTTCGCCCACACAGGGTATGCCGTTCCAGGGGCGGTTCTCGCCGTCGGCGTCCTGATTCCAACGGGAAAGCTCGACGTCTTCATACAAGTATTTCTTAAAGACATCTTTGACATATCCACCGGCTTATTCTTTAGCGGCACGATCATGGCTGTTAGTTATGGGTATCTGGCGCGTTTCCTAGCACTTTCCTATGGTGCCGTAGAAGCCAGTCTGATGAGAATCACTCCCAACATGGATGGGGCCGCTCGAACGCTGGGTATGGGGCCCGCCAGAACTCTAAGACGCGTTCATCTGCCCATGATCAGGGGCGGCATTCTGACGGCGGCCATATTGGTGTTTGTCGACACCATGAAAGAACTTCCTATGACGCTCATCTTGCGCCCATTCAACTTCGAAACCTTGGCTACCCATGTGCATCAAATGGCCTCAGATGAGCTCCTGGAAGAGAGCGCGCTCGGTTCGTTGAGCATCGTGGCGGCCGGACTGTTGCCTGTCATCTATTTGAGCCGCACCATCCGGGGATCGCGCCCGGGAGGAGAAAAACAAGGATGATATAAATGGCCAAACTTGAGATCAAGAATGTATCGCATTCATACGGCACAAAAGAAATCATCAAGGATTTATCTTTCACCGCCGAGCTGGGAGAAATTGCATGTCTACTGGGCCCTTCTGGATGCGGCAAGACGACTCTTTTGCGTCTGGTGGCTGGACTCACTCCGCTACAGTCAGGACGGATTCGCCTCGACGAAAAGGTCGTATCTGAACCTGCGCGCGGAATCGAGACGCCGCCGGAGAAGAGAAACGTGGGCTTCATGTTCCAAGACTATGCTCTTTTTCCGCACTTAAACATTTTTCAGAACATCGCTTTTGGGGTAAAGAACCCCTCGCTAGAAAAGCTTGCCGAAATACAAAGAAGCATGATTCAAATGGATATCGTGGAATTGACCGACGCATATCCACATACTCTTTCCGGTGGCCAACAGCAGCGTGTCGCCTTGCTTCGGGCGTTGGCACCCATCCCCCGGCTCCTTCTTTTGGACGAACCGTTCTCCGGTCTTGATATCAATCTCCGAACCCAAGTGCGCGAGGATACACTGGGATTACTCAAGCAAACAGGCATCACTACGCTCATGGTCACACATGACCCACAGGAAGCGATGTATATGGCCGACCACATATTGGTCATGAAAGATGGAAGAATTGAACAAAGCGGATCGCCGCGTGAAATTTATCAATTTCCCACCACCGAATTTGCTGCTCGCTTTGTTGGCCAGACCAACATTTTGCAAGGCATCATTCTATCGACCAATTACGATGAAGTGATGACAACCATTGGGGCCGTGCCGTGCCTCTCTATGCGCGGTCTTGAATTCGGCACAGATGCCTTCATTTCCATTCGGCCAGAGAGCTTTGAAATTGACCCGAATGGACCCTTTCGAGCCAAGATTTGCAGCATTCGCTATGTAGGACAATCCATGTTGCTAGAAGTCGAGATAATCGGCGAAATCGGTAAGGGACACCGGTTAAAAATAGGCGTGCACCCCAATTCAAGGGTAGATGTTGGAGAAGAGATCCGATTCCGCATTATGCCAGATTTTGTCACGGTGATTGAATATCCGCTCGATGACTAGTCGCCTCTCTCAATGTCGCTTACTTTTTTCGGTGAGAGACTACGTTTGGCATTCCCCCTGAATTTTTGATGAAGGTCTTCGTCCGTCAGCGAATTTTCAGCACATCCTTGTTGATGTTCTTTTTCAATGAAGGCGTTTCCGTCATAGAGTCGAACTTCCACGCTCCCGGGAAAAGGTGAGGAAAACCCTGCGCGTCATCTTGAACGTAAGAGACTTTATTCGTCAGAGTCAGCACATCGCGATCTTCTATGCACTTCCTCGAAGTCATCCACCCCTCACCAAAATGCTCGCTCAACAATACGCAAGGAGAGTTTGGCTTCATATTCACCTCTTAGTTTTCGGAATCAGGTCAAGAACCCAGTCTATCGTTCATTCGCAGCGTGGCAGATGAGGCTTTAGATTTTTGCGCGATATATTTCTTCTTGATTCCTGAGCCGAATACAAGCGTCCATAAATACATTGATCACATGGCCGCAAGGATAGGATTTGAAGCCACCAGACAGAGTTTCTCATATGTCGCCAAGATATTTATTTGGTGAAAACCTCGACCTTGAATTCCTCATCGGCGATGATGCGCCGAAGGTTCCGGCAATAGCGGTCATGTGAAAATCCCAAGCGTGGAATTTACCGGAGGTGGTTCATCCGATTCGAATCTATGATTCAAACCCCGCCCGCAAGCGCGAATGAAATCTGGCCTGTTTTTGGAGAATGCTTCATCTACCGAAAAACCGCAGGAACGACCGCCGCTGCGATTCGGATGATCGATTTGCACGTTTATACTTAAAAGGCAGAGCATGGTCAGAGTGCATTCAAAAAAGCGGCGTTCGCCGCGAGGATTCAAGATTTCTCACCTATCGCACTGCAAGGATCCAAGTCATGGAAGGAGTGGTTTTCGTACTCTGGTATCTTTCCTATGATGTTTTTCGTCATCGCCGCAGGGCACATCAATTTCCATTGAGCGGGCAGCAAGAGTGATTCCGATGAAGTCAAGGGTCAGGAATTTTGCTTGGTGGGCCATTCAGCGAAGAATGTTATTGAAGTCCAAAGTTTTGGGAAATTAGCACAGAGCCTCACTGGGCGTCGGAGACACGTTATTTCAACTCTTATGAAATTTTGGGGAACACTTCCTCCGCCATCATCTGCATGGTCTCCAGAACGAGCGACTGAGGCATCCCCGGCCACTGCATACTCATGACAAGGTGATTGACGCCAAGACTAGCCAGCTCCAACATGCCCTCTGAAACTTCATCTGGCGATCCAAGGAGAAACCGTTTTTGTAATAGATCATCAAACTGTTGGCCCAAGTCGTCATCTCCTTTGGGCATGGCCTTATCTTGTCCCCAACGATGATATTCTCGATATTTAATCTCCAGATATGGTTTAGTGAGCCGAATGGCCTCCGCCTTGTCGCGCGCGACAAACACTTCGCGCCGCATCGGAAATTCAGCGGGAAAAGGTTTGCCGAGATCTTCGAGAGTCTGGCGATAAAGCGCGATTTGACGCCTGGTCGTGTCAAGCCGATTGTGTGGGTTCACATAGTAGCAGTCGCCCAACCTAGCCGCCCGACGAATGCCTGCATCGCTGTTCGCCCCAATCCAAATGGGGGGATGCGGCTTCTGAACGGGTTTAAGAGGACACGACGCCTCAAGCAATTCAAAGTGAGAGCCTCGCATCGAAACCTTATCTTCTGACCAAAGACGCTTGATGGCCTCGAGATTCTCCTCCAGGCGTCTCGCCCTCTCCCTCTGCGTCGTGCCAAATCCCCTGAATTCCACTTCTCGGTAGCCGAGACCCGCGCCAAATATGAGTTTCCCATTCGACATCACGTCAATCGTTGCCAACTGCTCCGCTATGTCCATAGGTTTATGAAGCGACAACAACACGATGCCAGCATTGAGCCGAAGAGCTGGTGCCTCCGCGTTCACTCGGGCGAGAAAAGGTAGCTGCTGAAAATCCTGAAGAGGATACGCACTATAGTGATTTCCTTTAGTGATCGAGGCGAACCCTAATTCCTCCGCCCTTCTCGCTTGCTCCATCAATTCATGGAAGCGAACCCGCATGTCATCTTCTAAGGTGAATTGACCTCTCAGCATTATGCCGAATTGCATTTTTCTTCCTTCGCCATAAGAAAATTTTTCATTTGGATAGGATGGTTAACAGCGCCATGATTGGTACATTATGGTTGCGTATTCGACGATGCTAAGCGATACTTATCGAGTAAGCTACCGCATCGCATGCCGCTTGACAAGCAGGTTGTATTTTCATAATCGGAGATTGTCATTCGATTTTCTGCAATCAAACTAGGTGTTGGTTCTCATTTATCATCTCACCAGCGAAATCGCGCTTGTAAAGTCGTTCGTCGTATCCTCGGTAGTTCACTTCTGCTGGACTCGGGTTATAGAATTCACAGATCAGAACATACTTGTTCGACAATTCGTATAAATTTCTATAGAAGGCAAAGAGATGATCCGGATTGATGTGAATGAGAACGGTCCTCGTGGACGTGAGGTCGTATTTTCTATCAGCTGGAATGGCTTTAAGAATAGAATTGTTTACAATTTCAGCGATGCTACGGGACCTTGCGATGTTCGCGGCGGTTTCATTAATTTCATAGCCGCGAAGATCTAGGTTCGGATAAATTCCATAAAACGCTTGCGGATTAATACCGATATTACAGCGGAGCTCAAGAGCTGACTTCACATTCAGAGCGCACTTTAGAATGTTCGCAAATCGAACCATATGGGTTGTTACAAGGTTTTCCTCTTGATTCCGAGTAATGTATTCATTTCCGAACTCACCCGCCCAAAATGCTTCTTGTTCGGTCTGATATTTCATCGCTCATTCCTATGTTAGTGACATTGGCGGCATCTAAAAAATCGCCAACCCCGTCGTTCCTCTTTTGAGATATTCTCTCTTAGGCATATCCGGGAAGAGACAACGCTGCTGATACGCCATATTCATCTCTTTTCTTTCCGGGGAGACACCTACAACAAGAAAATACGCTTTGCATAGGGCGTTATGACCTTCCGTGGCAATACTTGTATTTTTTCCCACTTCCGCAGGGGCACGGCTGGTTGCGGCCAACCTTGGGCGTGGCGCGCCTTACCGGAGTAGGTGTTTGTATTGCCTCTCCGGCGGTTTCATTTCTAAATCCCGATGCGTCTGAATGGGAGAATACCATCTCTTCCTCCTGGCGGGATTCTTCCAACGCGATATCCTCGTCTGAGACATCAAGCCGGTACATATACAGAACCGTCTCCACTTCAATCTTTTCCGTCATTGCCCCGAACATATCGAATGCTTCTTGCTTGTATTCATTCAAGGGATTCACTTGCGCATAGCCCCTCAGGCCGATTCCTTCTTTGAGTTGCTCGATGTTGGTGAGGTGATCCTTCCATTGCGTATCCAGTATTTGGATATAAACGAGTTTTGCGAGTTCCAAAATGTTTTCAGGATCAAAATCTCTATATTTCTCATCCAAAACGACTCGTATAAGATCCCGCACCCTCTGGACAAGTTCATCTCTCGGTTCTTTCGCTACATCCACCACTACCGGCGCGAAAGCAGAAAAAATGACCTTTTCCCCCTCTACAGTTGCGGGGATGCCATATTGTCTCTCTACGGCACCTGCAAAGATTTCTATGTCCCAATCCTCAAAATGTTCGGATTCCGGCAAATGCAAGTCCGCGATGGCGTCGAGTATCGTGGAGGCGGTTTCCTTGATTTGGTCGAGTGCGTCGGAGGATTCCAGAATCTCTCGCCGCATCGAATAGATGACTTCGCGCTGTTTGTTCATCACGTCGTCATATTCGAGAAGATGTTTTCTCATCTCGAAGTGATGCGCCTCAACGCGCTTCTGGGCGTTTTCGATGGCGCGCGTCACCATCTTGGCCTCAATGGGCACGCCCTCCTCCATTCCCAGTTTCTCCATCAAGCCTTTAATCCTGTCGGAGCCGAAGATCCGCAATAGGTCATCTTCGAGAGAGAGGAAGAATCTCGAACTTCCCGGGTCTCCTTGCCTGCCCGATCGACCACGTAGCTGATTGTCAATGCGACGACTTTCATGTCGTTCGGTCCCCACCACGTGAAGCCCGCCCAATTCGACTATTTTGTTATGCTCCTTTTCGCAGAGTGCCTGAAACTCCTTCAGCGCATTTTCATATTCAGTGCCTTCGTCCGCGCCCGCTTTCGACGAGGCAAGAAAATCCGGATTGCCGCCAAGTAGGATATCTGTTCCACGCCCCGCCATATTGGTTGAGATGGTGACGGCGCCCTTGCGTCCCGCTTGGGCGATGATCTCCGCTTCTTTACTATGGTTTTTTGCGTTGAGAACGTGATGCGGAATGCGTCTTCTTTTGAGCATTGAGGCAAGTTTTTCGCTCTTCTCGATGTTGATTGTTCCTACCAGTACCGGCTTTCCACTTTTATGACATTCGAATATCTCGTCCACTACAGCATCCATCTTTTCTCGCTCCGTGCGATACACCACATCAGGATTTTCGACCCGAATCAATTCACGGTTCGTCGGCACGATGGCCACGTCTATTTTATATGTGGAATTAAACTCCGCCGCCTCGGTGTCCGCCGTCCCTGTCATGCCGGCCAATTTATCGTAAAGCCTGAAATAATTCTGGAACGTGATAGTCGCTAGGGTCACGTTTTCTTCTTGAACCCTGACACCCTCTTTCGCCTCAAGTGCTTGGTGTAGGCCATCGCTGAAGCGCCGCCCGGGCATCATGCGGCCCGTGAATTCATCGACAATGATCACCTCGCTGTCCTTCACCACATAATCAACGTCTTTGGTGAACAGCACATGCGCCTTGAGAGCCTGCTCCACATGATGGAGCACAGTGATGCTGTTCATGTCATATAAGCTTTGATCATCCGCCATAATGCCAAAGCGACGTAAAAGCTTTTCCGCCTCATGCCCGCCTGCTTCTTTTAAGTTTACCGTGCGGCTTTTTTCATCGACAATGAGATATTCATATTTTTTCTTGCTGACGATATCTTTGCCGCCTTCAACGTAGCCATCATCCTCTTCTACTACACCTTCCTCAATTATGCCTTGTTGTTCCTTGAGCAACGGGCATATGACACGGTTCACGATGCGGTACAAGCGCGTAGCCCCATCCGCCGGCCCGCTGATAATGAGAGGAGTTCTGGCCTCATCTATCAGTATACTGTCCACCTCATCCACGATGGCGTAGTTCAATTCGCGCATGACGCAACTGCCGGGTTCAAGCTTCATGTTGTCTCTGAGATAATCAAATCCAAACTCATTGTTGGTGCCGTATGTGATGTCGCAAGCATAGGCGCAACGACGCGCTTCATCATCCATCTCGTGTTGAATGCATCCGACAGTAAGTCCGAGCGATCTGAACAGACGACCCATCCACTCAGAATCACGACGCGCGAGATAGTCGTTTACCGTGACGATGTGAACGCCCTTGCCTTCCAAGGCGTTCAAATACGCGGCAAGCGTGGCGACGAGGGTTTTTCCTTCTCCGGTTTTCATCTCGGTAATCGTTCCGCTATGGAGGATGACACCCCCGATGAGCTGAACATCGAAATGCCGCATCTGGAGGCGACGCCAGCCTGCTTCACGCACCAAGGCAAACGCTTCCGGCAAAATGTCATTCAAAGTCTTACCAGCGGCGAGGCACTTCTTGAAGCGATCGGTCTCCTCGCTCATTTGCACGTCCGTCATTTTTTGAACACGGGGTTCGTGAGAATTTATTTCCTCGACTATCGGTTGTATCTTTTTGAGGAGGCGGTCATTCGCCGTCCCGAATACGGACTTAAAGAGCAACATGCCTGACTGAAAAACCGACCCTATCATTTATCACTCCACTGGGATTTATTCACCCGAATCAGCTTCCTTAATTAGGTAGGTTATCATGGTGTTTTAGGGGGAAAAAGCAAATGTCTCATGCGGGCTGGCGCGTTATTCGACTTACTCTACAATATAGAGTTGGGAATTGACGGCGACTTTGTTTACTTGAATTTCATAGTGGAGATGCGGACTGGTCGCTCTACCCATAGAGTCGACTTTGGCGATGATATCACCTCTTTTTACGTGCTGGCCGACTTTCAGCAGATTCACGCTATTGTGGACGAATTTCGCAACAATGCCCTGTATGTGCCAAATTGCAACAATTCTCACATGCCCGCCCTTTCTGCTGGCCAGAATGACAACACCATCCGCCGGGACGAATATAGGCGTTCCTTCTCTCGCGACAACATCAATGCCCTGATGAAATTCTCGCTGATTCGTAAATGGGGAGCGCCTGTATCCAAAACCGGAGGAGAGCCACCCTTTGACGGGCCATATGGAGGGCGTGTGAGAGAGCAATACGTTTTTGTCTCGAAAGGCTCTCAGTAAGCCATTGAACCCGTTTTCTTGTTCAGAGGCGCGTCTTTCAATGCCCTAAAACTGACGATTTAGACTCCGTATGAACCTTTGCACAGACGGAGTGAGTTGTCCAAGTTCATCAGGTAGCGGACCTTTCGTAACGCCTCCTACGCCCGGAGTGTCATTTCGCTTGCCCAGATTCAATGAAGCCATAATGCGAAGATGGCATTTAAATTGATGGAGTTGGGTCCATCTATTATGGAAGGATCGGAGTTGGCACTGAATGTCTCCAGCAGTCGCTTTTGTGTTTTGTTTTAATGTTTGAGGAGCGAGAGTTCGGCCACATGTATCTCACTAAGAGTATCCTATATTTCGTAGGGCTATCATTTCTCGTGATGTTAAAGAGTCGGGTAACACTGGAATTACTTGGTATCACGATGATGGTGTCCTTCTTGCCCATCGCAGGCATTCCCAGAAGCTTCCCGAAATCTTTTTTTATTCAGAGTCGCATATAGCTATTGAGGATCAAAACCCTAAGTCAAATGACCCCTGAAGTAAAGAATCGGCGAAGAAATAAATTCAACGCATCACAGCCCCTGAGTCGACCAGAATCGCTTGACCCGTGATAGTTTTCGCATCATCACTCGCCAGGAATGCGACTGCACGCCCAATGTCCTCAACCGATTGCTCTAATCCCAAAGGCGTTTGTTCCACAAAGTGATCGAAAACTTCTCTTGGCGTTTTTCCGCTGAAGTTTGGGAACTTTTTGATGAGCTGAGCGGATAGATTCTTCCACATCGCGCTCCAAATCAAGCCCGGACAAACCGCGTTCACTGTAATGCCCTCGCGCGCTACCTCGCGTGCGAGGGCCTGAGTGAATATGATAACCGCCGCTTTGCTGGCACTATAATGGGGTATGGTTTCTCGGCCATCGCGTCCGGCACGCGAGGAAATGTTTATCACGCGCCCCCAGCCCTTGCCCTTTACTTTATCAAGCGCGGCTTGGCACAGCAAAAAAACGCCCTTCACGTTCACGCTATACGTGTCGTCCCAATCATCCTCAGTGATGTCGGACAAAGGCGGACCAAGTTTGAAGTCCACCCCACCGATGACGCCCGCGTTGTTGACTACAATATCGAGGCCGCCGAATTCCTTGGCGACCACATCCACGACTTCCACGCACTCGCTTTTGTTCGTTACGTCAAGGGCGTAAGGGATGGCGCGCACCCCCAATGTTCTTACCTCCTTCGCCGTCTCCTCCGCAGCGGCCGGCGAGATGTCGGCCAACGCCACATGCGCGCCCTCTTCCGCCAGGCACCGGGCGATACCGCGCCCTATTCCTCCTGAGGCGCCAGTGATGAGCGCGACTTTTCCCCTCAAGCCTCGCTCTCTGGGTAGAGGAGAAACCATCGTTTATTTTCCGTATCCCGTCATAGTCCCGCCCGTTTCCAACCAATCCTCAAATACTTGGAGGCTTTCCAGAACGGCGGGAACGCCACCGTAGGGCGACATCTGAAAGATGACCTCCATGATCTCTTCGTCTGTCGCGCCATAACTCCTCAAGGCCGTGAAATGAGAGCGCATCTGGTTGAATCGGCCCGTTACGCACAAGGCCGCCAGCGCACAGAGCTCTCGCGTTTTGTGCGGGAGTACATTACGATCATACAAGCCACCATGAACGAATCGTTGAAACAACATGGAGAAATCAGGGTCGAGTTTATTCAAGCGACCAAACAGTTTTTCCGTATAGCCTTCTCCATACTGCGTATTGCCGCGTCTAATCGCCGGCGGGTAGAATTCTCCGGTCATTTATGACTCTCCTCAGTTGGCACACGAAAATCCGCTAGTCGGCTTCGATGATTTCGTTGCGCAATCGACCCAGGCCGCCAATTTCCACTTCCACCACGTCGCCCGGAGTGAGGAACGAGGGCGTTTCTCGTGCATAACCTACGCCCGAGGGCGTACCCGTCAAAAAGATATCGCCCGGCTCCAAGGTAAAACCTTCTGAAAGGACTGAAATCATGGATGGAATATCGTGAATCATCATGTTCGTGTTGGAATCCTGGCGCGCTTTGCCGTTCACCCAGCTCTTGATGGTTTGGTTCATCGGATCGCCATAGTATTCTTTTGGAACGATGTACGGCCCAAGAGGGCACGTGCTATCAAGGGTCTTGCCCTTGAAAATCTGTTTGTGTCGCCTCTGAATATCTCTTGCGGAGATGTCGTTTGCGCAACAATAACCAAAGATGTGCTCATAGACTTTATCTTGATGTATGTTTTTTCCACTTTTACCGATAATGACGGCGATTTCGGCTTCATAGTCGAGCTTTTCGGTCACCCCCCGGTGGGCGGGTATGCCCTGATTATGTCCGATGAGCGCACTTTGCGCCTTGGTGAAGAAGATGGGATGGTCGAGGTTGACCCTTGTCGTCTGCGCATCCTTCGCTTGCAACCCCTCATTCACATGATCCTGATAGTTGAGTCCCATACACAGAACGTGCTTGGGGGGAACGGGAATCGGGGAGATGTGTTGGACGTCCTCAGGGAGCATGAGAATGGGTGCCAACTCTACGGCGTTCTCTTCGGCTTGTGATATCAAATTGTGCAACGCCGAGCTATGAGCTTCCCACGTCTTGATGATTTCAATCATGCTGTCGAACGCCAGCTCTTTTTTTCCCAGAACTCCGGCCAGACGCGAGATGTGAGCGATTCTATCGCCCACATAAACGCCGACTCTCTGAAGACCCCTGTAATTGTATGACAACAGTTTCATACGTATCTCCTATTCATGCGGCTCTCCTGGAGGTGGTGATTTTGAGATTCAGGAAACCTTGTAGCGGGCAAGCGCATCCGACGTGAACTCGACGCCATGCCCTGACACTTCAGGAACGTTAACGCACCCATCGCGCACGGAAAAATCTTCCGTGAGATCATCTGACGAGAAGAATTCCATATATTCGACCATATATCCCCTAGGCGTCGCGCCTACGAGGCTGACCGACAGTTCATGGACCAAATGACTGCTCAGGGAAACGTTGAAAGCATCGGCTAGGTGCGCAATTTTGATAAACTCCGTCACGCCCCCGCAGCGACAAACGTCTGGCTGTAAGAAACCCACCGCCCGGCGTTCACATATTTCTCGAAATCCCCAACGCATGTAAGCGTTCTCACCCGCCGCGATGGGGACCATACTCCTCTCAGCCACTTCGGCAAGATCGTCGACACAATCGGCAAGGACGGGTTCCTCAAACCAGGCGACGCCGTGTTCCGCCAACATAGTGGAGACTTCAATCGCCTCGCGCACGTTGTAGTTTTGGTTCGCGTCGCAGAAGAAGATAAAATCCTCCTCTACATTTTTTCTGAGAAATGCGATACGCTCCTTATCCCTCTCCGTTCCGATCTTCAGTTTATAACCTCTCATGCCGAGTGCGGCGGCCTCTTCGGCTTCTTCGAGCAGTTCAGCGTCCGAAAGCGTATGCCACCCGCCACTACCATATACTGGCACTTTTTGGCGAAATCCACCCAAAAGGCGATTCAACGGCAGACCAGCAGATTTCGCCACCACGTCCCAACAAGCGATGTCCACCGCAGAGAGAGAATATAAACCTAACCCCCCGCGCATTCTCGCTTTGTTTGGCGCCCACATTCGGTGCCAAAGCGCCTCAGGGGCCAAAGCGTCTTGCCCTATCGCCAACGGGGCCAATTCATTGTCAATGTAAGGCCGCATCGCAGCGGTGCCCTCCCCGCCCAGACCCATCGTAAAACCCGTGCCGGTTGGGCCGCCTTCGGTATGAAGATGGACCACAATGACGTCAAGGTGCGTATAAGCTCCAAGCGAACTTTGAAATGTTTTCTTAAGAGGAACTTTAAGGGGAATAGAATCAAGGGAGCGTATTTTTAGTTTTGACATTTCCTCTCCTGTCTACAAAAACCGCATGGAGCGAATGCGCATGGCTTGGTTCGTCCCGTCTGAGTGCAAAAAGCTGGTTACGTCTCTTAAATATTTTTCCATTGGCGCGTCCGTCATATAGCCAGTACCGCCCCAGACCTCTAGGGCGCGCGTCGCGATTCGGTATGATGACTCGGACACGAAACATTTGGTCATAAAACCCATTTTGGGGTCATACAAACCCTCTTGGCCTGCTGTCCAGGCCGCATAATGGAGCAATCGTCTGCTCGCTTCATATTCGGCGAAACAATCCGCGAGCAAGAAACCGACCGCCTGGTGCTCGATAATCGCTTTGCCCCCTTGAATTCGATTTCGAGCGTGTTCGAGGGCGTCTTCGTAGGCTGCCCTGGCGGTGCCGAGAACCGTGGCGGCGGCCTCTATATTCGAACCCGGGACGAAATTTCGGCGCACCGCCATAGCATTGTTCACTTCCGAGATGCGATTTTCATCGGGTATCCTACAGTTCTCAAAAACAAGCTCTGCGTTCAAAGAGAGCCGCTGTCCCATTTTGTCATGAAATTTTCCGTAGCAAAAACCCTCCATGTCAGGTGTGATGAGGAAATACGTCATCCCTGCCGACACGCCTTTTGTCGTGTCCGTTCTCATGGCGACGATGCAAAGTTTAGCGATGCCGCCGTTGCTGATATATCGCTTCTTCCCGTTTCCTATCCAATCATCTCCATCGCGCACTGCGGTCGTGCGCACGCCAGCGTCAGGGCTGTCGTAGGGAATGATGTTATCCGATCCGCCCGACTCCTCCGTCATCCCAACGGCTAGATGAAAAAGATGATCTTCCAGAAAAGGTCTCAGGTAACGTTCTTTTTGCCCTTCATTCGTCAACTTTTCAAACAGATGGGTAATCTTCCACGTTTGGTCAAATGTGACGGCCGTGCCCAGGTCTCCCCAGGCGAGTTCCTCGCCCACGATGCATAAGGTGAGAACATCGCAGCCGCCACCCCCTATCTCCTTGGGCGCAGCGAGAGTCCTCAAACCCAGTTTGCTCCCCTTCTCTAAAACATCCCATGGGAAGCGCTTTATGGGGTCGGGTTCTTTGTCCAGAGTAGCGGCGACGGGGCGAATCTCCTGTTCGGCAAAATCGCGTGCTGTTTTTTGCAGTTTTTTTTGCTCGGCAGTGAGCGTGAAATCCATTGTTTCGCCCTTTACTTTGTGCAAAGTTGTCCATGAGATAATAGAATATGCCTATGCGCCAAAATTCATTCAAAATAACATAGGCATGTTGAATAATATCTTTTCATTCTTTTGTTCGCAATAGTGAGCAAGGTGAGAATAGGCGAGCATTTCTACATATCGTAATTATAATCTGTGGATGAAAGTCGCTTAGTTTCAATTGGTTATTATCAATATGAGCCTTTGTCTTCTCCTTTCCACATACGCCATCTCACGATGATGGCGCCAAAAACGATGAGGAGGACAGCGCTCGCAAGATATGCGGCGCGAACCGAACCAATCAAAAGACTATCCGCGCGAAAACCGCTTACCGAGGCACGGCCAAATGAATACAAAACAAAATAGAGACAAAATATAAATCCGGGCTTGTGATTCGTCAGCCGCAATCTTCGGAGGATAAAGAACCACAACAGATTCAAAATCAGCTCGTATAGCATCACGGGATGCGTTGCTTGGCTAGGGAACTCCCTGCCCGCAATAGAGATTAGGGGAAACTCAACGCCCCACGGCATCGTTGTCGGGACGCCGTGGGCGTCGCCATTCATGAAATTTCCAAATCGCCCAAACGCCTGCCCGAGCACCACGGCGGGAGCCACTGCATCGCTAAATTCCCACATAGAGACGGGGTGTTTTCGGAGATAGACGTATCCGGCCAGGGATCCGCCCAGTAGGCCGCCATGTATCGCGAGACCGCCATGCCATACGGCGATGATCTCCCACACATTTTTGCTGTAAAATTCCCAGTTGAACAAGACGTAATAGATTCTGCCGCCGGCGATGCCAGCGAACATCGCGATGAGGCCAAAACTCATCACCTCATCCGAGGTGATGGGCATATTTTTCCGTTCTGCCTCTTTGCTCACCAGCTGCGCTCCGACTAGAACAGCAGCGACATACATGAGTCCGTACCAACGCAACGAGAACGGACCAATTTCAAATATAACGGGGCTCAAATGTTTGATTCCTCATCCGATTGGAGATGAGCGCGAAGCGGCATCTTTGAGCAAAGGGCGACTTTGCGCTTCTGATACGAATGGCGTCGCTTGATTCCATTCCCGATACGATGTGTCGGCCCGATTATTTTGGGTGGCGATAGATATAGCTTTCCGGATAATAGTCCTTCCACCCGAACCAAAACGAGAGCGTACTGGGGAGCTGACGCAACCGAGCGCCTTTTAGCGGCCCATGAACCGCAAGGCCGGTTAAGCGTTGCCAACGTGAACCCGTTTTTGTGTCTTTCATGAACCGGCAAACGGTGGAGTCTTTCCCATCGCTCTCTTCAAGAACCGCGAATTGTAGTATCTCTCCATTCAAAGAACGATCAAAAACAACGCCTGAGCCCGCACTGTCGCAATAGGTGACCAAAACTTCTCGCCCAGAAAAATGGTCGTTCACTAATCCGGCGCGATTCAAATCAGCAAATGGATATACCTTGGCCACCTGTTTTTCATTCTCCTTTGGAACGTCAAGGACAAGGCCAACCAGCAAGGTTTTCGGATGCAGACGATCGTCTCGATATTTAGAGGGGATAACGCCCGTTTTCGAGCTGTAGTAGTAGCCTTCATAGGGATCTCGAGAAGCACCGCGAAACATTCCACTAAGCCCGTTACCCTCTTTTTTCAAGACCAGGGTGTCGGGATAAAGTTGCTTCCATTCAGAATAGCGAAGCATGGCTGCGGGATAAATTTCTAGGCGCTTGCCCTTCAGAGGACCAATAACAGCCTTGCCCGTGAGATGGCTCCATAGAGAATCCGTTTGCCGATCATACATGATGAGGGCGTTCTTCCAAAGTTTGCCCGAAACCCCAAAAGTGAGTTTCTTGCCTTCTAAATCACGGCTATACACGATGGCCGTATAGCAAAGCGGTCACCACGTAACGGCTATGGATCGTCCCCCTACAACGTCGTTGACAATCTCGTGAGAACTGAGAAGGGGAACCGAATAGGCCCTCTTATCTCCTTTGATATTGACGCCGATGACCATTTCACTGGGCTGCATGAACTTGTCCGCATCTTTCGCCTTAACGAATTTTGGTGCATCAATTGAGGGTATCGCATCTTTCGGCAATAAGGTGCGGATTTCACCTTCCGGATTGGCAGCACCAAAAATCGGAAAAATGAGGAAAACGAGGAAAAATGAAGAGAAAGAAACGCATCGTATCAGCGTCATGAGCTCAACCTCCGCAAGCAGCGAAAACTATGAAGGACCGCAAAGAAAGTCCGTTCTCCGAGGGGTGTTCCGCGCACCATCTGGGCTAAAACATCTACGCCTATAGGAATTTCTTTCAATAAATGTTCGATATCTTCTAATCTTTTTATCGTCACGCGCCTCCGCGTTTTTTCGTCCCCGGGAACGCGATACGATAGTTCCCTAATTACCATACCCGCGCGCGCAAGCCATCGGCGAAGGCCCGGCTCCCTGTTTTCACCTTGCGTATGTAGACGCCGCTTGCTTTTAACCTGTTTTTCTCCCGCAGTTCATCCGTGAGATTCCCTAGCTCCATTCCGTAACTTTTATGTTTTCCCAGTCCATCAGTTTTTCTCTCAGGCGCTTTTTTCGCCGCAACTCCAAAATCAGGCAAGTGGACCATTTTGACCGAAAATCTCCTCCTGCGGGCATTGCGCACCACTTCCACAGCCACAGTTTCTCCCGGCGGCGTCCAGCCAACGAGGCGCTGGAGATGAGACGTATTCAAGACAGACGTGCCATTGAGGCTGACGATAACGTCTCCCGTCTTGATGCCTACTCCCTCGGCCGGCCCATCCTTTAGCAGTGAACCCACGAGTTCGCCTTTTGGTTTCGACAACCCCAACAGGTGGGCGATGTCCTGGGTCACTGGCTGTATTGTCACCCCTAAGTACCCGCGTGGAAAATTTCCGCTTCGCTTCAGATATTTGACGACGTCTTTCGCCATGTTGACGGGAACGGCGAAACCAATGCCGCTGCCAGGCATTGGAATGGCGGTGTTTATGCCAATGACTTCGCCGTCGATGTTGAATAAAGGCCCACCGCTGTTGCCCCGGTTTATGGCAGCATCGGTCTGGATGAAGTCCTCTATAACGGGCGACGCCAACACCGGTGCGTCCGATTCCACTCACAACGCCCACCGTGAATGTTCTCGTAATGCCGAATGGGTCTCCGACAGCTATCGACCACTGCCCCACCTGCACTTTATCAGAGTTTCCCAGAGCCGCCACAGGGAGCGGACGATGTGGATCAATTTTGAGAAGTGCGAGATCCGTATATTTGATCCGTCCCGATGACCTTCGCCGAATATGTGGACCCATCAGAAAGCCGCACGCGTAATCTCTCTGTGTTAGCCACCACATGATTGTTCGTCAAAATATAGCCTTCTGGATCGATGATCACGCCTGAAGCAGACGAATATTGCGGTATATCCGGGTGTGGTATTTTTGGGTCCCGTTGGGCGGGTTTCTTTATCCTCTCTGAGCGTATGCTTACAACCGTTGGCTTTACTCTTTCTGCAATGCCCGTGAATACCGTTTCGATTTTCTTCATGAAATCAATGCCAAGGCTCGCATAAGCGGATGCGCCTAAATTGAGGGAAAATACGAAAAAGATGGACACAGACACAATGCTTTGATAAATTATCGATCCCTCTTGCCTTACTTCAAGATCAGAGAATTTTCTTACAAATTATACAGTGATGTTTGTATCTTTGGGGAAGCGCGCGCGAGAAATATAAAACGCCTTAAAGAGGACAATGCGGCTCCCAGAAGCCGGTAACGGAGAGGAGCCCGATTAGAAAGAAATCGTATTGCTTTTGAATATATCGCTCATCAAATTTTTCTCGCCCGCAAAGTCCTCTACGATGAAGGCGAAAAACCACGCGCCCTTTTTCCAAAAAGCCAAGCGGTAACCATCTTTTTCAGCTTCATACACATTTTGCCCTTGCACTCGAAAACTGGCCAGCATAGGCATGGGATAAGTGATGCCTTTGCTATCTCCGATAAGCAGGGCTGTATTCCTGCCCCCAACTCGGTAGCGAACAAATGCTCCTTTTTGTCCTGCGAATGGGCATAGGCGCACACCGATTAGCCTCCCCTGCTGAAATTCAACTGGTCTCACCTCCTGCTGGAATTTTTCATGTAGCCAAGAGGCTACTTTGTTGATATCAGAAGATTTGAGGTCGAGTGGATTTTGGATTTCCACCTTATAAATTGTCATTGTTGCAGCAACCAAGCCAGCAGGCATTGTAGCGATGCGGCTATATGTCGTCCATCCTCCTATCACCAAGACAAATACAGCAGCTACTACCAGGACAATTCTGCGTGTCGAATGGTGTTTCCGCCATTCGGCTCCCATTGCGCGATGCGCGCGTTTTTTAAGCATTTCGGAGGCTCTTGGCACGGAATCTCGCATTGCTTCACGAAAAATACGCTTTTGAGTAACTACCCGGTCATGTTCGGCTCGGCACTCAGCGTCTCTTCGTATCCAAGCCTCTACATCAAGGGTATCCTTGACGTTGAGTTCATCATCAACGTAGGCATCAACGAATCTCATGGCATCTTCACGGTTCATATTCATCTATCCAAAATTGAATCTATTTCATTGTGCCAAAACTTCTTTCGTCAAAGCCAGCGTAGACGAAATTCATCATTACTGTTATCAACATGATGATTTCAAAATAATTTCCTGCGCATGCGATATCTCATGGATTTTGCTATCCCGAATTATCATAGGTGCTCAAAATGCCGCGCAGCATCCTTCTCGCTCGATACAATCGAGACATCACCGTGCCGAGTGGACAATCCTCTATGTCGGCAATCTCCTTGTATGAAAACCCCTCGACATCGGATAAAATAACGACTCTTTGAGATTTTTCTGGCAAACTCGACAAGGCATTTTTGATTTCTTCACTCGTTCGTCGATTGAGGAAATCCGTCTCCGGCTCTTGCCTTAAATGAGATTGGACGACTGCATCAAGTTCGTATCTATGAAACTCGGGCTCGTCGATCCCCACCGTATTCGGTGTTCGCGCGTGTTTCCTGAATTGGTTGATATAAGTATTTTTCAGTATTTTGAATAGCCAGGCGCGGAGATTCGTCCCAAGTTGAAATTGTTGATAGAATCGAATAGCTTGCACGTACACATCCTGCACCAAATCCTCTGCATCCTGTTGGTTTCCCGTCATGTGGACGGCACTGCGATAGAGCGCATCTATATGTATTAAGGCTTGGGCTTCAAAATCTTTTTTTGATCTAGTCACTTCGGGCGAACAATCTACTAATTTCAAGTATTACTTCAAGTTCTACAGGGGCTCCCAACGGGAGTTCAGCTACGCCGACCGCTGTTCTGGCGTGTCGGCCTTTCTCTCCGAAGATGTCGATAGCCAAATTGGACGCCCCATTCAAGACAAGGGCTTGATCTGTAAAACCTTCCGAAGAAGCCACATAACCACTTATTCGGACGATTCTCTCTACATGCTCCAGATCGCCGAGAGCCGCCTTCGCCTGGGCCATAGCATTCAAAAAACAGACCCTGGCACATTCTTGGGCCTGAGCCACGTCGATGACATGCGAAACTTTTCCCATATAAAGCAATTTGCCGTCTTTTAGTGGAATTTGGCCTGAAATGAACATCAAAGATTGAGAGATGACATATGAAACATACGCCCCGACAGGTGTTGGCGCATCGGATAGTTCTATTCCCAATTCATTCATTCGAGTAGAGACGTTCATTTCGTTTTTCCTGTTGCCCACATTGCTTGTATCTTTTCGAATTCTTCTTTTGTGTTCGCGTTTAAGAAAGACGCCGCATTTGGATCCCATACTCTCCATGTCGCCTCGTCCACCTTTCTGACACGCGCCTCGGTGTGAAAACCTACCATTTTCAAGTCTCCTGTCGAAATGGATTTTTCAATATACGTTTTACATTTTTTCCCGTAAAAAGCACAAAGTGGCTCAGGGTGATTATTTTTTATGGGGATAACCACATCCCAATCGTTCACCATGGAGGCGATGCCAGATATGAGATTAGGTTTTAGCAATGGCATATCACATCCCACCACGAAAACATGGGAGCCTTTAGCGATCGCCACAGCCGAATGCAGTCCCCCCAACGAGTCATAGCCCGGATAAATGTCCCCCACTACGGAAAAACCCATTCGCTGATATTTTTCTTTTTCGTTTGCTATGACGAAAACTTCTGAAAATATCTCGTCCAAGATGTTTGCTATGTGTTGAATGATGGGAAGTTTCCCAATCTTGAGCATCGATTTGTTTCGGCCCATTCGGCGACTCTGTCCGCCCGCTAAGATAGCAGCCGAAAAAGGTAATTTACCCTCTGTTTCTGTGCTCATGATATGTTTCAGGCAGCGGACACACGATCCTGAATCAAATGGTATTTCAGGTATGCGTCCGCTCAAGGGAATCCACTTTGAGGCGCTCCACAGGTGTTTCAGTAGATGATTCATTCAACAGAATCACCTGGACGCGACTCCCAGTGGCGAGTTCTGTTTCAAACTCCGGGAATATGACCAGCCCATTCGCGCGAACCATGGAATGCAATATATTGGAACCTTGAGCTTCGATTGCTCGGACCACCCACCCTCCTTGCTCTCGGTATGCGACAGAGCGCACATAGTGGCGCCTCTCGGGCGATTTGGTAAGCGGATGAAGAAGACGCGCCTCTACTGTCGTGCGGAACAACCTTTTTTTGCGTTGCATTTTTAAGAGGGCTGGCCGGACAAACAATTCAAAGCTGACCATTGTGGAAACGGGATTTCCCGGCAAGCCGAACACAGGCTTGCCATTTAACGTTCCAAAAGCCATCGGCTTACCGGGTTTCATGCGGACACGCCAAAACCGCATATCGTTGCCAAGACCGCCCAATGTTGATTTGACCAAGTCGAAATCGCCTACCGACACACCGCCACTTGTTATCATCAGATCAGCGACTAGCCCATCATTGATGTGGCGCTTTAAATCTTCCGGGTTGTCCCGGGCAATGCCCAACAGAGTAGGTATGCCCCCGGCCTCAATAACCTGGGCAGCTAGGGCATAGGAATTAGAGTTGAATATCTGCCCAACACGAGGGACATCTCCAAGATCGATCAACTCCTCTCCCGTCGCCAGGATCGCCACCCTTGGTTTTTGATAAACATACGCGCTTGCCCGGCCGATGTTCGCCAGCATACCAACTGATGCCGGCCCTAAGCTCATTCCTTCCGCGAGAACGGTTTCACCTATCTTCACATCTTCGCCCGACGGCCTAATCGCCTCTCCTCTCTGAACCTCAAAAAAAACATGAACTTCATCGCTTGAAATTCTTTCCGTCTCCTCAATCAATACAACAGCATCTGCTCCATCGGGAATAGGGGCTCCCGTCATAATTTTAATTGCATCGCCTGGCCCAACTTTATGCCCCGCTATGACGCCAGCTTGAATCTCTTCTATTACTTTCAACTTCCTGGGAGTTTTACGAGTGGCGTTCCTGACGTCCTCCGCCCGCAAAGCGTATCCATCCATCGCCGAATTATTCCACGGCGGGATGGGACTCAATGAGCGCACATCTTCCGCTAGCACCCTGCCCAAACAATTCAGCAAACCTACTCTTTCTCTACCCATCGGTTGAATGAATTCTAGTATGGCCCTTTGGGCATCTTCTACGCTAATCATCCACAACTCCAAGCACTCAAAAGAAATCGGCACCATCCTAAATGCAACTATTATAACCTAAGGCGGTCAAGGAACAATCGAAACAACATGCAATTCTAAAACGAAACTTCACGTTTGCGAGGTAATGAAATTTTGATTTGAAATGCTCTATGCCCAAATAGGAATTTAAATTTAGATACAAAAGTGAAATACGTGTTCGGTTTGGAAGGGAGTTGTGTTTACCCATTGGGAAAAGTACGAAAGTGCCCGTCCCTGCCTACATTCACGATGCAATTAGAGAATCCGAATCACAAGCAGACTTTGAATAGACGTAATCACCTCAAGCGGGGGAGAAAAACACCCAATTGTTCGTATTCCATCACGTAACATTATTAACCAAACGACAACTTACAAATCTCTTTTCTTTTCAAGTTGTCATGGTCGCTTGCTATAAAAGGTGTTTGGGGCGCAAAAGAGAAAACAGAAGGGGTTGAGTTCGTCTTTGTTTAACGTTAGATAGGGATAATGTCTTTTGCGTCGGAGCCGCACAGTATCCCGCAACATACAAAAGGAGGAAGCACTATGAAACTGCTCCAAAGTTCGAGGGGGACCATTAGGATTCTTACTCTCGCGCTGAGTCTGTTCATCACTGCTGCCCTTGGAGCGGGACAGGCTTTCGCTGAGTGGAAGCCGATGCGCCCAATCGAGTTCATCATTATGGCGGGCAAAGGTGGCGGTGCGGATCGCATCGCTCGCTTGATGCAAAAAATTGTTACCGAGAACAAATGGTCGCCACAGCCCCTAGTTCCAATCAATAAAAAAGGAGGGTCTGGTGCTGAGGCCATGCTCTATCTTTACTCCAAGAGAGGTAACCCCCACGTGATTCTCGTTACCTTGAACAGCTTCTTCACCACTCCCGCCTTGCGAAAACTTCCCGTCAATTACACGAAACTGACGCCAGTCTACAGGTTGGCTATGGACACTTTCCTTCTTTGGGTGAACCCTAAATCAAGGATCAAGAATATCGACGATTTCGTGAAGGCTGTAAAAGCCAAAAAAGGGAAATGGACGATGGGCGGCACAGGGAAAATGCAGGAGGACCAGCTCGTCACCAACATGTTGATGCAGGCGTATGGTCTTGAAGGCATGATCACTTACGTGCCTTTCCGTGGTGGGGGCACCGTCGCGAAAAATCTTGCAGGTGGACATATCGATTCCACAGTGAACAATCCATCCGAGGGACTTCCCCACTATCCGGGCAAAATGAGGCCGATCGCCGCATTGACGCCGGAACGGATTCCTGCATTCGGCGAGGTTCCCACTTTCAAAGAATTGGGGAAGCCACAACTCGTGTATTTCATGCAACGCAGCATCAATGCGCCTGGAGGCATCTCGAAAGACGCTCTGAACTGGTATGGTGATTTGTTCTCCAAGCTCTGTAATTCTGACGAATGGAAATCTTATACGAAAGAGAAATCGTTGAATCGCGCTTGTTTGAGCGGCGCTCCCCTCGGGGCATTCTTCGCCTCTGAGGATGTAAAACACAAGCAACTGCTCAAAGGCATGGGACTGCTGAAATAACTTGGAGAAGAATGTAGATGCAACGGGCGGATAGGGTTGTCGCCGTTGGACTGATTCTTCTATCCCTTGGCGTCGCCTGGAAATCAACGGAGCTACCCGTTGGCATCCTCCCCAAAGAGGGGCCAGGAGGAGGATTCCTCCCCTTCTGGCTCTCTTTGGGGATAGCTGTCGTGTCGTTGCTCATATGGCTTGAATCGCTTTTTTTCTCGAACCGAAAAAAATCCCAAAGAGATGACTCGAAAATTTTCGTGAGTAAAGAAGGTTTGCGAGATTTATTGCGCGTTGGCATCCCCAGCATGCTTATGATTCTTCTCGTCCCCATCATCTCCGTGTATTTCTCCGCATCTCTTTTTATCTTTTATTGCTTGTTCCGCGTCGGACGACACGGATACAGCACAAGCCTCGCCGTATCGGTAAGCGTTCCTGTCGCAGTGTATTACATGTTTGAGAAGTTTTTGATTATCCCCTTACCAAAAGGATATTTGGATTTCTTATTTTATTGGAATTGATGATTGTATTCTATTTGCTTCCTTACCATTGAAAAAAAAGATCTGCGACCGGAAAGGAAAGCGAAATTTATCATAAGGGCCAAACAAGTTGGAAATTCTTGGAAATCTATTTTACGGCTTAGGAATTGCACTTTCTCCTCAAAATCTTTTGATGGCTTTGTTCGGCGTTATCTTGGGCGTTGCTATTGGCGCGATGCCAGGACTGGGTTCTGTAAACGGGGTTGCCATCTTGCTCCCCATCACTTTTGCCGTTCCTCCTACTAGCGCCATCATATTCTTGGCGGCTATCTATTATGGCGCCATGTATGGAGGCGCGATTAGCTCAATCACTCTAAATATTCCGGGGGCATCTACCGCCGTTGCGACTACGTTCGACGGTTACCCACTGGCGAGAAAAGGAAAAGCCGCCGATGCCCTTGTCACCGCTGCGGTGGCCAGTTTTTTGGGCGGAACGTTGTCCATTGTCCTCTTCACTTTTTTTGCACCGCCCCTAGCGGACTTCGCTCTGCGCTTCGGTCCGCCTGAGGAATTCGCCGTCGTGCTATTGGCCTATGCCACATTTGCGGGATTAGGGGGTGAAAATCCTCTAAAAACGATAATCGCCACCATGCTGGGTCTACTCATGTCCACCGTGGGTACCGACATCGTGAGCGGCTCGCCACGCCTGATATTCGGAGGCATTACAGGCTTCTATCACGGTATCAATTTTCTCGTTTTAGCGATCGGAATTTATGGTATCGGCGAAATTTTTTACACCCTAGAAGAAGGGATGTCCAAAAGAGAAAGGTATCAGACAAAACTCGGGGTCAAAGAGGTCGTCTCTACCTTAAGGGAACTTTCTAAGTACTCTACCACTATCTTGAGAGGGTCTGTTTTGGGGTTTTTTGTCGGAATGCTTCCCGCCGCCGGCGCAACGCCGGCGAGTTTCATGAGCTACAGCATCGCCAAAAGATTTTCAAAAAATCCAGATGAGTTCGGTCGAGGCACCATCGAAGGAGTCGCTGCGCCTGAGTGCGCCAATAATGCTGCGAGTACAGGGTCGATGCTCCCTATGCTGACCTTGGGAATTCCAGGCTCCCCGACCACGGCAGTGATGCTCGGAGCTTTGTTTGTATGGGGGCTTGTGCCAGGGCCCCGGTTGTTTGTCGAAAACGCAGAGTTTGTTTGGGGTCTTACCGGGAGCCTCTACATCGCCAACACGCTGGCGGTCATAGTCGCCATTTTCGCCGTTCCTATTTTCATCTGGATGCTCAGAATGCCCATGACGATCCTTGCTCCGGTCATTCTGGTTGTTTGCGCCGTGGGGGGTTTCTCGCCGACTCAGGATATGTTTGACGTCTATCTAATGTTCATATTCGGCGCGGTTGGATATGTGTTCCGAAAGCTGGACTATCCCCTTGCGCCGATGGTGTTGGCTTTGGTTCTAGGAGGCCTTACCGAACGCACTTTTCGGCAGAGCATGATCATGAGCCATGGGAGTCCCGGCATTCTTTTCGATTTTGTGGGACATCCCATCGCAGCAACACTCATGATGATTTCCATCGCCTTATTCATCACACCGCTCGTGCCCGTGATTTTCAAACTCAAAATTTCTCGCAAAGGCACGACATCCTCATCCTGATAAGGACCATAACGCTAGATGTCCGTTGCACAGCGAAAACCAATGTTAAAATTCTTATACCATGGCTCGAAACCCTCTCGTGCCGAACATCGTAAACTGTCTTCGATATAATCCCAGCCGCAACCACGTGCGACTTTAGCAGTCCAGGCATAACCCGCCCTGCGCGGGAGCCAACCTTCATTATCTCCAAAGCGAATCTTGTAGCTGTCTTTGTCTCGCTGGAGGATTTCGTAACGCTCACCCCTCTTGACTTCACCGATCCTCAGCGTTCCTCCACCTGGAACCGCAAATACGGGAACCTTCGACATCGCCACTTCAAAGGTTGGCCGATCAAGCCCTCGTGGGTTTTTCGAGGGGCCTGTCTGATAATAGAAACCATCAAACCAATCTGAGACCCACTCAAATACGTTCCCCGCCATCTGCACACACTTATAGGGAGAGGCGTTTTCTGAGAATTCATGCACATTTACGGGGCAATGGATATCAATTCCCGTATAAACAGCTCGTTGATGAGTAGGTTCATCTTCTCCCCACGGATATTTTCGTCCATCCGTTCCTCGAGATGCTTTTTCCCATTCCGCCTCAGTAGGCAAACGCTTGCCCACCCATTGAGCATAAGCGTTCGCCTCCTCCCAACTAATGCTGACGATCGGCTGGTTTGGTCCCACGAAATCATCTTTTGAAAATGACGGGGGGGGAGGAAACGCGCTGCTTCCGTCCAAAAAGGCGCGATACTGCGCATTGGTTACGCAATATTTGTCGATCCAAAAGGCGTCAAGCGTGACCTCGCGTTGTGGTCGCTCGTCTGCGTTTCCGGTATCTGAACCCATCAAAAATGGACCGGCTGGCACATACAACATCGTAGAGCCGTTTTTCCCTCTTACCTCAGATATTTCATTCATCTCCATCCCTATGTTCTATCCGTTCGTGTTTTCAGATTAGGAGAAAAAGGACGGGGCCCCTCCAGGCCCCGTCTCAAAACTTGCTCGTGAATATATTTCCACATACCACTACTTTTCGCTGGGGTCATTCACCTTAAAGGGAATCACTCCGGGAACCATCCAGTCGTTCCACATTTTATCGACTTCCTCTTGGAAGTATTCGTAGTCTTGATCCTCGAAATGATGGAAGCGACCCTGCGTCTCCAGATATTCACGAACCAGCTTGCGGGAACGCTTGCCGTATACTTGCCGCGCGGAAATACCTGTATAGGTGAGCTCCCCATCCATCATCTCCCACAGCGGGAAAAGACCAGTTTCCACCGCCAATTCGCCGAGTTTGTGAGAATAAAAAGGATCATAATCCCAACCCTTTGGACATGGATCCAGTGTGTGTACGAACGCCGGGCCCTTCACGGCGAGTGCCTTGCGCACTTTGTCAATTAAGTCCGCGGGATAAGAAGCATCTGCTGTCGCCACATAGTTGCAACGCGTATGTCCGACAGCATACATGGCCGCAATGTTCTTTTTCCAGCAATCATGCATGATGCGAAATTTTTTGCCCGGTGGCGTGAAGGTCGTGTTCGCACCCCATGGGGATGCTCCTGAAATTTGGATGTCTGTGTTCGCATATGATTCGTTGTCGTAGCAAATGATCGCCAAGTTGTATTTCGCGTGCATCAGCGCCGCGGATATGGACGATACGCCCATATCGATACCGCCTCCATCTCCGCAGAAAGCGATGACGTTAATCGGCTCTTCCTTCATTTTTCCCTTTCGCATCAACGCCCGAAGGGCCGCCGCCGTGCCCGTCGCGGCTGAACCAGAGGAGCCCAACTGCGTGTGCATCCACGGCACCACCCAAGGGGTGCTGTAATACGTGGTATTCGCCACGTACATACACCCCGTGCTTCCCAGGATAATAGAGCGAGGGCCCGCCGCTTTGGCCATGAGGCGCATGATGAGAGCACTCTCACAACCCTGGCAAGTTCTGTGCCCACTGGTAAAATACTCTTCTACCGCTTTCTGCGGGATTGCATTCACTTTCCCCATCAAGGGAAGTTCTTGTGTTCCAATGTTGTACTCAGAGGTTTCCGCCATGATTAATCCCTCACTCCGATCCAACCGACTTCGTTGTCGGCGCTATCGTTATGGACGATGGAAAATACTTTATCAGCCATCAATTTGACGTCTTCAAGCAATACTTCTCGGCCACCGAGGCCACAAACAAATCCTTTCATGTAAGGCGCCTTTTCCGCCCCATACATAGCGGCTTTCACTTCATTAAAAAGGATACCACCATGATAGGGTGAACCGAAAGAATAGTCGCGGTCAATAACGCCGACTGCCTTGAAGCGCGAAAGCGATTCTCGCAACTCTTCCGTCGGGAATGGGCGAAACCATTTTAGGCGAACCAGTCCAACTTTTTTGCCTTCTTTGCGCATTTCACGGATGGCGACTTTCACCGGCAGGCTGAGTGTCCCCATGCCGCAAAACACCACATCTGCATCGTCAGTCATATATTCGTCAAGGAATGGATTCGTGTCCGCACCAAAAATTCTATTAAAATCAGCATGGGCTTCCTTCAACACGGTGTAAGCATTTTTGGCCGCCTCGCTGCTTTGACGTCTCACTTCCATGAGCCAGTCTTCATTCGCCTGAGGCGCGATGGTGATGGGATTGTCTGGATGAAGGAGCAAGTCGCCCCTATCATAGGGAGGAAGGAATTGATTGACTTCTTCTTGGCCAGGCAACCGTACCGTCGCCTGGCTGTGCGTCAAGAACGCTCCGTCCATCGCAATGGCACATGGCAGATAGACCCTAGGGTCTTCTGCGATGCGATACGCCAATAAACCAAGTTCGACGACTTCTTGTGCCGTGTCCGGAAAATTGATCATCCAGCCCAAATCACGAACGAGCATAGCATCATTGTGCTCGGTGCCAAATGCACCCGGATCATCTAAGGCGCGACAACCCACCAACGCCACCATGGGCAGACGTAAGCCGGCCGTGACAGCCAGCGGCTCCATAGCATAGAGCCATCCCACGCCGCTCGAGCCTGTGAATACGCGCGCGCCGCAGGCTGATGCGTGTTTTACAATTTCAAACTGGCCATGCTCGCTCTCCGCCGGAATATAATCCGCGTCGAAATCACCCTCCGCGATAAACTTGGAAACATATTGCATCACCGTATCATACGGCCTGATGGGATATGCCGTAATAACATCCACGTCGGCAAGGCGGCAAACATGCGCCATAACCTCACTTCCAGTGAGGAGATGTACCCCCGCACCTTTTTGTTCAGTTGTCGTCGTCATCTGTTCGCTCCTATTAAAGCTCTTTTAGAGATTTTGTTTTCGCCGTCTCTGAGTTGTGTCCCGTGTCGAGACCCGCCCCCGAGAACGCTTCCGCGAGGCCGGTGATCGGGTGCCGGCCATCTATCTTTCCATTGCTGATTTTCTCGTCCATATATTTTGTGTATTCGCCTTTGTCCTCGCACCACATTTGGTATTGACTATCCCGTTCTTCAAAAACGACCTCATTCACCATCGTGATGCAATCCTTGACAGGACAAATGGCTTCGCATACGCCGCAGCCGCAGCAAGCTTCCATGTTGGCGTCGAAGAAGCCATCCGGAGTTACATCGAAACAAGTGTCTGGACATGCAATCCAGCAAAGGGTGCACTTCGTGCATTTGTCAAAAGACACTATGGGGCGCATGGTTCGGGTCGACCATTTTTTGAAGTAGGGATTACGGCCCGGTTCATAGCCACCATTACCGCCCCTGAAACCCTCATGGCCCCCTACCCCGTCAATGACGACGCCTTGGCGCATTTCGTGCCACTTCAAAAGCTCAAACGTGAAGGGAACTTCGTCGTTGCCTTGGCCCGGTTCTATTTCCACGGGCCGTAAGTCCTCATAGACCTCGCGCGCGGCCTCTACGTGCGTTTCGGAGCCGATGTTCTCGCGAATGGCCGATTCCAAAGACGCCATGGAGCACATGCTCGGCTCGGCCTTAAGAGCCGCCCCTAAACACCGCGCGTCGGTGCCGTCATCTTTATACACCCAGAGGCCGGCAAAGCTTGGGTCACTGTTGATGACCGCAAGTTTATAAGGTGCTTCTCTACGATGAATATGTTTGACGAGTTCATCTTCCTTTTTTGTTGACGTAACGATAAGCGTGCCGCCGGGTTTTGTCACAGCGTTGATTGGCTGAAGCCCATACCACGCCCAGGATTCCACGCCTTTACAGAGCGTATCGTCTACGCAGATGGAAATATCTACTTGCTTAGGCTCATATTGCGCTGCCACGGACTCGAGCTCTTCCTCATTATCCGCGATGTACCCAAATTGCTTTGCCGGAATTCCATTTCGTTCGGGCGAATCGCTGTATCGTCCGAATGAAATTCCTGGTTTACCTTCCTTCACAGCCGCAAGAATTAAGGAGCGAGAAATGTTCACTGCAAGTTTTTTCTGAAAAATACCTCGGTAGATCACTTCAAATGATATTACGCTCACATTCGATACCCCCTACTTGGAAATTGATGAAATGAAACTTTTTGAAGATTTCCACGAAATCGAGTTGCCCGTGTTGCGGTTGCGAATTCGTCGCATGTTCTCATTTGGACGCCTTTCGACCTCATTGCCTTCAGCCTCAACGAGGTGGCTAATCATTCCGGCACTCGCCCTGTTTCTATCGCTAGTGAGAACGGCTTCCAAAATCTCTTCGTGCGCTTCCCATGAGCGGAAGCGAACGCTTTTATCACGAAGCGAACGCTCTCTGATCTCACTTAGCGAATTTAGCAAGGTACTCAACAAATGGTGCAAAAATTTGTTTTTGGCGGCTTGTGCAAGGCCCAAGTGAAATTTGGTGTCCTCCTCCAAACCAAGGCCCCCACCTTCTATCTCATCACGTTGATGCCGGAGCGTGCTCTTAAGTTTTTCCACTTCCTCATTTGTTATACGCTCAGCGGCTAAAGTGGTGATTTGAGGCTCCAGAACCATGCGCGCCTCGAAAAGATGGTGGACTCCATCCTCTGTGTCGGATGACATTTTTTCAGAAATCATAGGAACCATGGATTCGGGTTGCGCCGTGACGAATGTCCCTTCTCCTTGTCTCGTCTCTACCAGCTTAGCGGATTCCAATGAGCGCGTTGCCTCTCGAACTGAATTCCGGCCAACGCCAAATTGTTCACACAGCTCCCTCTCGGATGGCAACTTATCGCCGGGCTTGATTTCACCTTCCAGTATCAAGGACGTGAGTTGAGCGACTATGGCCTCATAGACGCGAGTTTTTTTTACTATCTGCAACCTCTCGTGAATGACCAAAACAAATTCCTCGGACACATATTGTAAAAGCATATTATAGACTATCACTTATGGGATTGTCCTACCAGCTATTTTAGAACAAGTCAACAAGTCTCAAAGGTAGTCAATCTGAAATAGAGGAGTTTTCGATCATTCCTGAATTTTGTTTGATTACATTCCTGTTGGCTTTGATGCTAGAGTTCTCCTTTCCCGCTTTGCTATGTTTCCCTCTCCGACAAAAAACAAAAAAGATGTGAAGCCTTGAGAAAATGGCAAATTCTCACTTTGCTTACTATCGGGCACGCTTTTGAACATTGGTACTAAGGCGTTTTAGGGCCTATTATCCCTATCTGACAGCAGACTTGGGTCTTACGTTGAACCAGGTGGGACTACTATTTACTGGCAGAGCCGTGATGAGCGCTTTTAGCAGTGTGGGTACAGGCTACATCATCGATCGTTACGTTGGATGTATGGCTTCCGTTGCGTTGTTTTATGGCGGAGCAAGTTTTGCGAATGGATTTCTCACGGTGGCCCCCGTCATATGGTTGAGCGGATTGGCGACGCACACCTGGCATCCACCAGCCATGGGTCTACTGGGAATACGCTTTAAGAACCGAAAAGGCTTTGCGCTAGGCGTGCACGGAACGGGCGCGAACATGGGACAGTCCCTTGCCCCCATCATCGCAGGTTTCCTGCTCCTGGTGATGAACTGGCGAGGGGTGTTACTATTGAACACTGTTCCCTTGTTCGCCACGGCAATGCTTTTGTGGATTTGCCTAAAATCCTTTCACCTCAATGGAAATCAAAAGCCTAACGTCTCCGTTCATCCGAGCAATTTCAAGAATGCGCTCCAAGAATGCGCTCATCAAAAACCCAGGCATAATTCGTATTTGCTTCTTATAGAGCATAAGGATACTGGCGCATAACGTGACGTTGATTTTTACTTCCGATATTGCTACTGAGGAAATATAGGGTAGGGCCAAGCTTCTTGGGCATTGCGATTGGCGTATATTCGGCGGCGTCCATATTTCCAGAAACAATCGTTGGCTATCTCTCTGACAGGATGTCAAGAAAACTGATTTTGTCTGTGGGAATCGCCGCCGGTGGAATATCGATGCTCATGACTCCTCGTATGGGCACAGGAATTGTATTATACGGTTGCCTTGCTTGTGTCGGTGTTTTTCTCACCTCTATGCGCTCCGCTATTTTTGCATACGGATGCTCATGGCTTCGAATTCGCTTTTGGGGCGATCGGCATATTGTGTCTGGGAAGTTTATCTGCTTTTTTATGGTTGCCTGGAATAGAGGGAGAATCAGGTTTTCGACGCCCAGCCGTCAGCCAAGGAGATTCTGCACACCCATTTCTTAGGCCATTTCGAGGAGATGTCATGTGAACGGGCAGATTCACAAGCATTTGGTGGTTGCTCATATAGAGAGATTATTGGCCGGTGGCGCGCTTACTCCAACGGCGAAAGATATCCTCATTTCCATTGGCGTCACCGACCCAGCAAGCATAATCAGAAACCTCCAATCTTTAGCATTGCACCCGGCTTTTCCACGTAATAACTCTAAGTTTTTAGAGCAGCTGTTATGCTCTTTGAGCGATACGTTCGACCCAGAACGCGCTCTGAGCAACTTTGAACGAATTTTAGCGACTCTCGATAAGCCAGATTCGTTTCTGAAAACCCTCAACCGCTCGGATGAACGCCGAACAGAGTTCTTCGCATTAGCAGGTGGAAGTCAGTTCTTGACAGAAACAATCCTGCGGCATCCTCGTTTTCTCGACTGGCTCTTGCGACCAAATACATTAAAAGCCGTTCGCACCAAAGAAAAAATGGAATCTGATCTATGGCGCTGGGTTTGCGATAACAACGATTCCCTGAATGGGACTGAGAATGCAATGCGCCGATTTCGCCAGCGGGAATACTTAAGAATTGCGATATTGGATTTGATGCGTCAGGCGTCTCTCCAAGAAATCACCTCCAGCCTTTCTCATTTGGCCGACGCTTGTCTAGAAGTGGCGGTTCGAATTGCCAGTAATGAGCTTCAGAAAAAATATGGAAAGCCCCAACATAAAGACATAGGCGGGAGATGGAGAGATACCAAGTTCAGCGTCATAGGTTTGGGCAAACTCGGTGGGCTCGAGCTTAACTTTAGTTCAGATATCGATTTGTTGTTCATATATTCATCAGATGACGGTCAAACGTCCGGGGCTGTAGATCCATTGACGGGGAAAAGAAAAAGAAGGATCACGAATCACGAATTTTTCGCCCACCTGGCTCGACGCATCATATCCTTGATGGGCAAGAATACCGAAGAGGGTCATGTATTTCGAATAGACATGCGTCTGCGACCCGAAGGCGCCCAAGGGGCATTGGCATATTCGCTTAGGAGCTGCGAGGTCTACTACGAGTCTTGGGGAGAAACATGGGAGCGGCAGGCGTTCATCAAAGCGAGACATTGCGCGGGTTCTGCCGCCTTGAGCCATTCATTTTTGAAAATGATGCGTCCCTTCATATACCGGCGAACACTAGACATAAGCGTCATCACGGAAATCGGAATCATCAAAGATCGCATCAACAGAAACTTGAAGGGTTCGGATGCAACCACGCGAAACGTAAAACTCGGCGAAGGCGGCATTCGGGAAATTGAATTTATTACCCAGGCTCTACAAATCATCTACGGCGGACGAGAAACCCTTCTTCAAAACTCAAATACATTGGAGAGTCTCTCCATCATAGAGGCGATTGGCCTTTTACCCAAGAATGAGTGCGATGCGCTTTCGCGCGCTTATATATTTCTCAGAGGTGTCGAGCATCGCGTGCAAGTCACGCACGGGCTTCAATTGCACGAGGTGCCAACTGATGAGAAAGATTTGACCGTGCTCGCCCGCAAAATGGACTGCGCGGGGAGCAAAGACTTCAAATCCCAACTCACATATCACCAAAATAATGTGTCAAGAATATTTGAAAACATGTTTCGCAATGGGAATGAAGATGAACAAGCAGACGCAACGAGCGATGAGCAATCCCCGGCGCTTACTTTAGGAGATTCCCTATCTACCGAAGAGCTGGCCTCATATAATTTTGCAGACCCAGAAGACGTGAGCAGGCATCTAAAACTCTTGAGGAACGGCGCATCGCTCGAACATGTCAGCGCCAAGGCGAAGCGGATATTCGATGAGCTCCTCCCTCGCCTTCTCCATCAAACCCTCGAACTCCCGGAACCGGATAGAGCTGTCGCACACCTCAACAAATTTGTGGACCAGGGAGGAGGGCGTGAATCTATCCTCGGGTTTATGGCTGAGCAAGAGGAATCGCTGGAAATCATTCTTAAACTATTCGCTTCAAGTAATTATTTGTCTGAAATTCTGATTTCCCAGCCCGGACTACTTGAAACCCTCTTTCAAACCGAAACCCTCTCCAGGCCGCGCTCAAAAGAACTCCTCGCCTCTGAAATGGAGAAAATAAGGGACGCGAAAATCTCGACAGAGGATAAATTTAACCGTCTGCACGTTGCGAAAAAAAGCGAAGAACTCGCGATAGGCATCAGAAGCCTCCTTGGGGCGGCAGATATTTTAGAAACTTTATCTGCCCTCTCTCATCTTGCGGAGGAAATTCTGAAGAGTGGCTATGCGATAGCACGCGAAAGAATGCTCAAACTCTATGGCACTCCGATTGAGTCAGAGACGGGAAAGGAAGCACAATTCGTGATTATCGGCCTCGGCAAGTTAGGAAGCGGAGAGATGAATTATGGTTCAGATTTGGACTTGATATTTGTTTACAGCGCTTTAGGGAAAACGAATGGGCAAATCAATGGGAAAAGTTCTAAATACAAGCCCATTATAAATCATGAGTTCTTCATCAAAATGTGCACGTGTTTACGCGATGGCTTGGCCGCGTCAAGCGGTCGAGAACGAACTTACGAAATAGACTTTCGATTACGACCTGAGGGGAAAAAGGGGCCATTGACGGCGCCGATGGAAAGCTTCACAAATTACTTTATGGGACGTGCCGAAACTTGGGAAAGACAAGCGTTTACAAGAGCAAGTTATGTTACAGGATCGCAAATGTTCGGCTCAGAATTTATGAGGCTTGTTGACGAATTCGTATATGAGAAGGAGGTCCCTGAACAATTTTCCGCACAGGTTCATCATATGCGCAAACGCATTGAAACGGAATTGTCTCGTGAAGACGAGGCAATCATGGACATTAAGCTCGGGCGTGGCGGGATTATCGATATTGAATTTTTGACTCAATATCTCCTTATTCAAAATGGAAAGGCGCATACCGAGATTCGGGTTCCAAATACCTATCTTGCTCTCCAAGCGCTAAATAAAGCGAGGATACTCACGGACAAAGATAGCGCTGCATTACTGGATGGCTACCGCTTCTTACGACTTGTTGAGAACCGCCTCCGCATAGGCAACTCCCAGTCCATCAATATATTCCTCAAAGCACCGCGCTCGATGAGTATGTTGGCGCGGCGAATGAACTTTGTGGATGATATTGATGGAAGCGCTCACGCCAAGTTCCTGGCTGCATACGAGAAAAAAACAGGTCTTATAAGAGAAGTATATGAAAAAGTGATGCTCGGAAGAAACAATCATTTCACGGACATTGTCTGACGTCCATTTTCAAGCGCGCATGTGTGTTTGTCCCCCTTGAAACCAGAGGCTTCGAGTTGATAATCAATACCGATCGTTTTCGCAAGTCCATGGAAGACATGGCGAGTATCGGAGCGACGAGCAGAGGCGGTGTGCACCGCCTCACCCTTTCGGAGGAAGATAAAAAAGCCAGGGAATTATTCGCTCATTGGGCAAATGATGCTGGGCTCTCTGTGCGGGTCGATGAGATGGGCAATATGTTCGCCAGACGGGCAGGTCAAAACGATGATGCCTATCCAATCATGGTTGGAAGCCACCTCGACACTGTGCCTAAGGGGGGGCGATTCGATGGATCCTTAGGCGTTTTGGCTGGATTGGAAATCATACGCACTTTGAAGGATAAAAAGATATCGACCAAGCGCCCGATAGAGATCGTAAACTGGACAAACGAGGAGGGGGCCAGATTTCCACCGGCTATGCTTGGAAGCGGCGTATTTTCGGGTCGGATATCACAGGAATTCGCGTATGAATTAAGAGATAAGGAAGGAGCAAATTTTCTTGGCGAGCTAGAATGCATCGGCTACCGTGGAAATATGCCTTGCGCACCAAGGCCCATTGCGTCCTATGTTGAACTCCACATTGAGCAAGGCCCCGTTCTTTTAGAAGAGGGCAAACAAATAGGTATTGTGGAAGGAATTTTTGGTATCTCGTGGCTTCGCGTCACTATGCGGGGAGAACGAGACCATGCAGGCCCCACGCCGATGCGCATGAGACGCGATGCTTTGGTAGGCGCGGCGCGCGTAATTTCGGCGATTCGCGATATCCCTAGAAAACTGCATCAGGACTTCGTGGCTACAGTTGGAGAACTATTTGTGTCTCCCAACGCCATAAATGTGATTCCTGACGAAGTGATATTCTCAATCGATTTTCGACACAACCAGCCAGAAATGCTGGATGTCGCATTCGAACTCGTCAAAGAAGCCGCATTCAGAGAAGCAAAAAAGGAAAACCTGAAAATCGAGATTGAGGACATCGGCTCATCTACTCCCATAGCATTCGACATGAACGTTAAAGAAGCGATCGCAGCTGCATGTAGGGGGGCAAACTATAGCCATCGATACTTGTGGAGTGCTGCTGGCCATGATGCCCGCTATGTGGCTGAACTTGGGCCGACTGCTATGATTTTTGTCCCTTGCGTTGCCGGAAAAAGTCATTCAGAAGCAGAGGACATGGATTGGGAGGACGCGCATAGGGGTTGTGAAGTTTTAGCGCAAACATTGATAAAATTGGCTAATTCGTGATCAAAGATGGATGAGGAGAATTAAATGCCAAGTATACGATGGGAAAATAGCGCACGATGCGCTGTGTGCTTCACTTTTGATGTGGACGGGGAAACGGTATGGATGGCCAGGGACCCATCGCTGGGACACCGGCCCATTCATAATTCCATGGGCGCATATGGTCCTAAGGTGGGCGTCCCTCGGATCCTAAAATTTCTCAAAAAACACAGTCTACCCGCCGCCTTCTACGTACCCAGCTGGACGGTGGAAAAATGGCCCAAAATGACGGAATCCATCGTGAAGGCAGGGCATGAAATTGGGCATCACGGCCACATTCATGAAAAGCCATATCAGATGGCGAACATGGAGAGAGAAGAAGAGTTACTGGTGCGCGCCCTCGAGATTTTACGACGCGCCACGGGGCAAGAAATTCTAGGTTCCCGCACGCCTTCGGCAGACCCGAGCGTTCACACCATGGACTTACTGAAAAAATATGGGCTCCTTTACCATTCCAATATGATGGATGATGATTGGCCTTATTATCATGGTTGCGGATTGGTCGAACTGCCCACGAAATGGAGTCTTGATGATTTTATATTCTTCGCCCACAGCACAAATCCCCCATTCGGCCACGGCATCCGGGACGCAGAGTCGGTTTATTCCATATGGGTCGAGGAATTTGAAGGCACGTATGAAGAGGGGGGATACGTCAACTTCATGTGTCATCCCCAAATTATCGGTCAACATCACCGAATGAGAATGCTGGAAAAACTTGTCCTGCACATTTTAAGTAAAGGCGACGTGTGGCTAGCGGCGCCTGGCGATGTGGCGAAATGCTGGGCATCGCAAAACAAAGCGCCAAAGACAAAAAGAACGAAGAGAGATGAGGTATCTTCAATGGATGATATTGGGGGCGCTTGAATTTGAATAGGCATTCAAGGGTTTGACAAGAGCGCAGATTGGCGAGGGAAACCACCCGCTGGCGCGCGAAGAAAACGTCAAAAATTCAGGCGAGCGCCGATTCTTACAGTATGGGAGATAGCCATCCGAGCAGCCCACCATAAATGGCGTGGGCGACTACCGCGGTTTGCCATGCTCTCGGGTGCATTTTACGGCTGAAAAAGCCGTGCCCAGTAATGAATGGATTAAAGACGCATTGGGAAAAAACCAAAAGCGCGCCACCCCAGACCAACCCACGAAATACAGGCGGACCTGAGATGTGCCCGGCGGCGACCGTGGCGTATAGCAAGCCTAAAATGACGCCATTTAGATGAACGGCGATGACTCCAAGCACATAAGGTGGTTTTCCTTCATAAGATTCCCCGAAGAAGAGCATCGCCAAACCCTTACCAAAATCAAGCTTTACCATACCCACCCTGTCGGCAATCAAAGCAAACGCCATATGCGCGTACGTAGCGAAAAACGAAGTCACACATATAACGAGCAAATCACCTGGCGCCATAAGATGTTTCCTCGCTCCGAGAGACTACACCCAGAGAATCAGTATATTGGCTTCAATTCAATGACGATTATCCAATGTACTCCAATATGTGCATCCCCGCTCCATTCCGATCGATCAAATACAACAAGCCATTCTCGTCCATCCCGATGTCGTTCGACTGGACGTAATCTTTCCCGAAATTAAGCGCAGGTATGTAGTGCCCTACTTCCTTGGGCCGAAATGGATCGGAGAGATCGATGGCCCTCAGCCCCGAATTAAAGTAGGTGAGGAAGACAATATCTTTCCAGGGCCCACCCGCAGGGGTATATTCTAGAATGTTGTGGGCACCAAACCGACCGCCTCGGCCCATGTTTTCATCTCTATCCGGAATATATGTCGATATGGGAATGGGGTTTGTCTCCTCTCTGATATCCACCACCCACATAAACTGGCTATTCTCATAATTTTCATGCGCGCGCGCCTCGTCGGTTACGATCAGATACGGCCTGTCGCCAAGCGGCCAGACGGTGTGCGTAGAACCGATGAAAGGTGGTGACCAACACAGATGCCCCACGAACGTGATGTTTCGCAAATCCGTACAATCAAAGATACCCAGACCCCCTCCCCAGAATCCAGCGAACATGCGGTTCCCTCGAATGGTAGCGGGGCCATGGCATGTCCACGAACGCTCGAATTCATCCGGTTCTTCGTATGCCAAGCCTAGACTGAGGTCTTGTCGAGGCAGACCAACAATGTTGAGCACCTCTGGCTTGAGGGGGTTCTTGATGTCTACAGTCCACATGACCCGATTTCTCCAGCCATCGGCATCATTCGGAAAAAATGCGATATGACGTTCATTGTCTATTCCAAATCGGTGAGGTCCTGATCCGGGCAGATCGTAAAACCCCACTTCCTTTGGTTCGGATGGGTTGCCGATATCAAAAATGCCTACGCCAGCCCTCGCCTTTTCTCCTTGCGGCGTATTAAGACGTTCGTAGTTCACGTAGAGAAGATTGTCTCCTACGATTCGAACTTTATGGTTATGCGTTCCAGGGGGAGCAAAAACCTCGGCAATTCGTCTTGGTTTTTGGGGATCTGACACGTCGTGCACAGTCCAGCCTTCGGGCCCTTCGTAGCTTGCCGTCCCTACTGCACCTACGTAGGCGTATCCGTTTTTCACGTCAACGAGACTGCCGCCTCCCCACGCGGCATCCGGGTCGTGTCCAATCAGTTTGAAATTCTTAGATTCAGCAGGCGCGCCTTTTGCCATCCTCTATTCCTATAGAATTGCTACAGCAGTCTATTATAAGCACGAGATTGGCCTTTCCTCGCACCCTTCTGAATGTGTCGGCTTTTGGCTTCTGCGCAACGCTACGTTTCGAGCCTGAGTTCTGTCATGTGTCCATCAAATCCTTTCTCGAGAGCGAGGTCAACGTAAAGGCCACTACTTTTCCCCACACCGGCATGGGGCGTGAAATCGCAATCAAAGACATTTCATGATCGCTTCACCTTTTTCTCGATAAAAGCGTAGAATGACTACTCTTGAAATCACTAACGATGGTTTGCTTTACGCCCTTCAATCAAGACATGGCCGGAGAGAAAAACAGTGTCAAACACACCACTGCTCGCTCTACATCAAGATGCAAAAGCCCAATTCATAGAAGAGGCTGGGTGGCAAATTCCCGCCGCCTTTGAAAACGCGGTATCCGAACATCTAGCCTGCCGAGAAAGCGCTATCGTGGTCGACCTGTCTCACTGGGGAAACCTTCGGTTCAGTGGGCTGGACAGGGAAGAATTCCTCCACCGAATGCTTTCCAACCGCATAAAAGAACTCCAACGTGGCGAGGGCGTGTATAATACCTTCCTCACACGCTATGGAAAATTCATATCCGATTTATATATGTACAAACATGAAACTTTCATTGCCGCCATCCTAGCCCCGGGAATGGCGGATACTCTCGCCAACGAAATTAACAAATTCATTATTATGGACCAGGTAAAAATAACGAATGAGACGAAAACTTCATTTTGTTTCGGGCTTTTCGGCCCAGATTCACGAAAAGTCATTTCAAGAGCGGGCATGGTCGTGCCTTCTTTGAATGAACATGACCACATAACGTGCGACAACGTGATGATAGCCCGTGAGATGTGGACTGGGGAAGATGGTTATCTACTCGCAGGGCCTCGTGAGGCGGCAGAGTCTGTTTGGCAATCATTATTGCATGGAGGAGCGAATCAAGCAGGTGTTAGTGCGTTCGAATCACTCACCCTTGAAGCCGGCACACCACTATTTGGAAAAGACCTCACTTCAGCGGTCAATCCCATGCAGGCTGGACTAGAGGAAAAGGCCATCGACTTCGAAAAAGGCTGCTATATCGGTCAGGAGGTCATCGCTAAGATCAAGTACTTGGGCCGTGTGAATCGGGGAATTGCAGGACTCAGAATCAAAAGCGAGGTTGTTCCTGAGCAAGGGGCTGGTGTGTTTTTCAATTCACAACATATCGGATCAATCACCCGTTCGGCGTATTGCCCCACCGTCGGTGGCGTTTTGGCTTTTTCTTATTTACCACGCGCCCAAATGGAGCCAGGGACTGATGTGAGGGTAGATTGCAGAGGATACGACGTGAGGGCGATAGTCGATACCATACCTTTTTATCAACGAGAAAATTTGGCCACCTAAAACCCCCGGAGCGTTCGAGGAAACACGAAAAATTGCGCGGCGGATGAGACCAAGACGTTATAGCAGGTGCCCTGCTCTCACCTGATAAAACTGGGATGATGAGGTTGGTGAGCACTCTCTGAGACAAGGCGATCCCCGGCGATTAAAAATAAGTAGACTGAAATCGAAAAATACCGATTCTACATTAACGTATCGCCGCCAATGTGCTGCGCAATCAATCTGTTCCCACCCATCAACGAATGAAAAACGCTCCTCCATTGCCAAGGGTTCATAGGGAATCATAAACCCCTTGTTCATTGTGATAATCTGCTATCCAGCTTTTGACTTCTTTGATGCGGCGAGGCATTATTGCAACCTCTCTTTGCATCGAGTTACATGGGATTAGCAAAAAACCTAGGGGACACACCGAGGGGAAAAGAATGTTCTATTTTAGAAACTTGGATTCCTAGGAGGAAGCAACGGCATGGCACAAGCCGAGGGAGGAGGAAAAGTTGTCTTCTCTTCTGCAAAAATAGGGACGGAGAAAACGTTTGGCCTTCATGAAATAGGTCTCAAAAACATCGGGACGGTATATCGGAATCTTCCCATTGCAACGCTCAAGGAAATGTCCCTTGCGCGCAGGGAGGGATTCCTCGCCCATAATGGCGCACTCGTCGTCAATACGGGCAAATTCTCGGGTCGCTCGCCAAAGGATAAATTCACGGTAGATCAAAACCCTTCCAACAAGAAAATATGGTGGGGGCCCATCAATCAGAAAATATCAACAGAAAACTGGAACCATATCCTTCAAAAAATGGCCAGTTACGCCCAAAAGCGCGATCTTTTCATATTTGATGGCTTTGTGGGCAATGACCCACGATACAAACTGCCTGTGCGAATTATTTCAGAACTGGCGTGGCATTCCATGTTCTGCCAGACCTTGCTCGTTCGCCCACAACCTGGAGAACTCAAACGCCATAAAAACCCTTTCACGGTGATTGATCTGGGCAGATTCTTGGGAGAAGGACCAGCCGAGGGCCTTAGACAAGAGAATTTTACGCTCGTGAATTTTGAGAAAAACATGGCGCTTATCGGCGGATCAGAATACGCCGGTGAGATGAAAAAATCCGCCTTTTTCATCATGAATTATCTGCTCCCGCAAAAAGGGGTTTTTCCGATGCACTGCTCAGCCAATATGGGTGATGAAGGTGATACGTCCCTTTTTTTTGGCCTATCCGGTACAGGAAAAACCACTCTGTCCGCCGATCAGAATCGAAAACTCATAGGAGATGACGAACATGGGTGGACGGATTCTGGCATCTTTAATTTTGAGGGTGGCTGTTATGCAAAAACCATCAATTTGACGAGAGAAAAAGAGCCCCAGATTTGGGATGCGATTCGGTTCGGTTCCGTTCTGGAAAATGTCATTGTTGATCCGCATACGCGAGAGATTGATTATGACGACATGTCAATAACGGAGAATACGCGCGCTACCTACCCCACGCACTTCATTGACAATTGTGTCCTCTCGGGGATGGGGGACCATCCGAAAAATTTATTCTTTTTGACTTGTGACGCATTCGGCGTTTTGCCCCCGATAAGTAAACTGACGCCTGAACAAGCCGCTTACCATTTCCTTTCCGGCTATACCGCCAAGGTCGCTGGCACGGAAGCCGGAGTGGATAAGCCGAGGGCTACTTTTAGCAGTTGCTTTGGCGCGCCTTTTCTTGCCCTTCATCCCAGCGAATACGGCGAAATGCTGAGGGCAAAGCTCAACAAGCATAGCGCGCAAGTCTGGCTGGTCAATACAGGCTGGATCGGTGGTGCTGCTGGTGAAGTAGACAGGATACCATTGGTTCACACTCGAACTCTGTTGACATCCGCCATGACGGGACGGCTTTCCGAGATTCCTACGCAAAACATATCTATTTTTAATCTACATGTTCCGACAAGTTGCCCTGGCGTTCCCTCAAAATTCATGATTCCCATAAAACTATGGAAAAATGCTAACGAATATGACTTCAGAGCGCGCGAATTAGCAGACGCCTTTCAAAAGAATTTCAAGCAATTTGAAGATCGTGTGACTTCGGACATCATAGCAGCTGGGCCAAAATAGCAGGGGCTTACTTTGCCAAAACCGACATCACATTTCAAGGAGGTATTCCAATGCCTGTCGTTCAAGTAAGCCTGCTGGAAGGCAGATCAAAGGATCAGAAAAGCGCGATGGCGGATGAGATTTCAGATGTGGTTCACAAGCACTCAGGCGCTCCGAAAGAAGTCGTCATCGTTATATTCAACGATATAGCGAAGGACTCCTGGGCGGCTGGTGGAACACTCTATGCAGATAAATAGGAGGAGAGCCAGATGAGTGCCGATCATTTCAGGCTGGCGCTTGTACAGCCGATGGGACACCCCCCGCCTGATGATGAAAAAAATGTGGCTAACGCCATTCGATACGTCGAGGATGCTGCTGCACAAGGAGCCAATTTTATCGCCTTTCCGGAGTCATATCCCGGCCCTTGGCGCATGCCCGCCACGTTCGACCCCTCTGCAGCGATGAAAGAAGTGGCGAATCGTTGCGGCGTGTATGTGCAGTATGGGACTCTCGAACCGCTGGACAACGAAAAAAATACAGCGCATAACCTCTTGAATCTTGCCCGACCCACGGGCGGCGCCCCAGGTCGCTATCGTAGAACCCATCCACCTGGTCCTTGGATTTATACGGGCGGCGGCATTTGGGAGTTTCAGTACGTCGCCGGGGACGAATACCCTGTTTTTGAGACCCAATATGGACAAGTCGGCATGGCGATGTGCAGCGAAGTATATATGCCCGAGGTGACGCGCGCCCTTTCGTTGCGGGGGGCTGAGGTCATATTCCTGCCTGCCGGCGTGGACAAGAAAAAGCTGTGGGCCACCTGGCGAAATTTGATTTGGTCTCGCGCGATAGAAAATCTGGCGATTGTGATAACCACGCAAAACCTTTTTCATAAAGACCACCGAGGTCTGGCGATGGTGGCCACCCCTGAGGAAATCATATTCGAGAGCACGAAAGCCGGCATGTTCATCGTAGACGTGGATTTAGAGAGAATTCGCGATCTTCGCGCGCAAAAAGACATGGTGAGTTCATCGGGAGAAAACGGGGCGAAGGCCGGTGTGCTCAGCCAATGGCAAAGACCGGAATTGTATGAGAAGTTCTTTCCGAAAGAGGGTGCGCCCAGCTAGTGCTGCGCACGCCCTTCGGGCGTCCCGGGCGTATTTTGCATACAACGTTTTCCCTAGAAGAGTTATGACGAGAAGTTATTTTTGGTTTCTGTATGCGCATCTTCTGGCGGCTTGTCTGTATGAGGGCGCGCTCGTTTTCTTTTGGCTCCTCATGCGACACCTCAGACGCAGGCTCTCTCCGGATGAATTCGCCGGAGAAGTCATCTCCATCCTGCGCTTTTATCATCCCTTCGTCCTTATATGTATGGGTGCGCTCATCATGACGGGCGCTTGGTATCTGACGGGTTTGAAGATGGCGATGGGGCCCTCTTTCGGAAAACTTTTCGTTCCGCTTGGCCTGAAGCTGCTGACGGTCTTCTTAATGATGATGGGCATTAGCTTCCAGTTTTTCGCCATCGGTCTGAGGCTCACCCGAGGAACGGGCCCCGCTGGAAATGGACGCCCCATCAGCGCGACGACTGAGGAGCGCCTCAAACTGCTCAAGACGCTTGAGCGGGTAAATTTGGCAAACGCCGCTCTCGCCCTGTTCGCTATCTTCTTTGGACTGGTGTTGAATAAAGGATTTTAATTGGATACTTGAGGGGTGGTAGCTAAAAAACTATTCATTTAATTATTGGATGTCCCTCATCCCCTCAAATCGAATGCGGCGTAGATGAGACGCAACGAAAACCGATGTAGCCGTGGCCGGTCGCCTGCCGCCCGGGCAGAACGACTTCTCGGTTCGTGGTCGTCATTTCCTGTGGCGCGCTCGCCGAGTTCCCAACCCGCAGGACGCGCGACCCCACTGCACGGAGATTTTCGCGTCCGTCTTTCGCCCGGTAAGGATATTTCATCGCCAACGAGGCCGTCCACTCCCAGACCTGTCCCGCCATGTCGTTTACGCCGAACGGACTCGCGCCTTTCGGGTAACGCCCCACAATCGTCGTGTCGCCTCGATAGTTCCCCAAGTATAGATATTCTTCCGAAGGATTGTAACTTCCCCACGGGAACAAGCGGCCGTCGGTTCCCCGAGCCGCTTTTTCCCATTCCGCTTCGGTGGATAGCCTCTTCCCCTTCCAGCGACAATAGGCGAAAGCACCGGCCCAGGCCATCTCGGACGCCGGATATTTTTCAAAGCCCTTCTCCACCTCCCAAACGTCGCCTTTTTGCAGAATTTTAGCGTCCGGGTCGTCCGTGTCCAGATACACCTCCCCTTCGGGACCGGAGTCTCCTTTCGCCTGGATAAAAGGCAGGTAATCCGCCCAGGTCACCAGATCCCGATCAATGTAATAGGCGGGAAGAAACACGCGGTGGGCGGGCTTTTCCTTATCGGGCCCCTCGTCGCGCCCCATCGTGAACGGCCCACCCGGTATGAGAACCATGCGCGCATATTTGCCTTTGACTGCTTCCGTTGATGAAGCCGTGTATCCATCTATAAAAAATCAGAGCGAGCAAAACGAAGGGAAGATTGTAACGCGTTGATCTTTTCATCACGAGCGGAGCCTCCAGGACCCAGGCACTTCAGGCGATGGGCGCGTTTTGAGGCGGCCAAATGCGGCTTCCCACCAGAGGGGAGCCCGGCGGATGCAGTAAATATCCATGAACGCGCCTTGTCCATTCCGTCTCCTCGAGTGCGACATAATTCTCTTCACGCGCACTAAGCGATGTGAACTCGTATAGCACCGAATGCTTGGGTGCGCCCGTTGCCACCAGATACTTTCGCGCACCCATACAACCAGAAGTCCTCGAAACCTCCACCATGCGCTCCTGGGCATACCACGCCTCCAGGTCCTCATCGTTCCCCTGCGCTTCGTATCGCCCCATTTGCATCGCCGGCGCCATGACGCCCGTCGCTTCCCTCTCTCCTGCGTCCGGCCCCTCCACACGCCACTCCTCACAAAGGATGAGCCCCCTCGCCTGAACCCTCATTCCCACCATCGCTTGGGTTTCAGGGCCTTGACGCTCTCTGAGTTGTGCCGTACTGGGGTCGTAGAAAACTTTTGTGTTTTCTCCGCCGAACAACGCGATGAATCCAGTACCAGATGCGAGCGCGGGATCGTCAGCGCGGTTCAGTCCTGCCTCTATCTTCTTAAACCTTTCGCCCGGATGCTTCACCTCGTAATGCGCCGCCCAGAGATAGCCCGGGCGGGAGAGCTTTTCAGGAATATGCGTCTCATGAAACCATTCCATATACACATCGCGCCCCTCATCAGGCAGATCATAGAAAATTGCCCATACCGCCCTGTCCATGATTCGCTCACCTCCGTTTGCGAAAAAATCCTAAATCAGAAAGCGCGCATTCATCACCCCCTTATGCTATTATAAACTTTATTCGGGAAACATGATATTTCAGCAACCCTCCTACTCATGGACGGGACTATTCGCCTGTGTCCTTCCATGATTCCCGATACTTTCCCCTCATCTCCAAGGCGCAAAAGGGCGGGTTCCAAACCTTTCTCTCAAGGCGGATTTATGCTGTTTGTCCATGAAGTTTCCTACCTTCATGATTGAAGATTCTGCTATATTTCCCTCTCCCTTGATTTGAGGGAGATTTCCGTTCCGGGAGATGAGTCGCCCGCACGTTCTGAATCCGAGGTCTTTTAGGGGGACTTCTGGGTGATTTATGAAATTCGCACCTACACGTTCACTATTGGCGGCGCTCCTGAGGCCGTGCGGGATTTTGGGAAGATTATCGAAGCGAGGGTGAAAATATCTCCTTTAGTGGGTTTCTTTCTCTCTGCCATCGGAGAGCTGAACAGAATCCTCCACATCTGGGAATATGAGAATTCAGCCCACAGGGAGGAGGCGCGCGCGGAAGCTCTCAGCCAGACATGGTGGCCTCCCCTTTCCGTAGACAAAATCCTCCATCAGCAAACAAAGTTGATGCGCCCTGTGCCGTTTCTCCTAGAACCGCGCACTGGAACGCTGGGGGGCGTCTATGAGATTCGCAGCGATCTCACCCTCACGGGAAAAATGGGCGAAATCTGCGAGGCTTGGAAGAAAAATCTGCCCGAAAGAGAGCGAATCTCCCCCTTGGCGGCCGCTTTTTCAAATCAAGCGGGGGCGTTTGAGTCCGGCACCTTGAACGAGTTCTTGCACATCTGGCCCTACCGAGACTTGAACCACTGGATGGAAGTGCAACAAAAAGCCAGCAAGTTAGCCGGATGGAGAGACGATTACGAGCCTTTCTTGAGAAGTGAGACCTCGGAAATTTGGTGCCCCGTGGATTATTCACCCATGAGATGATGGAGCGGGAAACGGGATTTGAACCCGCGACCCCAACGTTGGCAACGTTGTGCTCTACCACTGAGCTATTCCCGCCAGACACCTATTCGAGAGCATCGCCGAACTACGCGCAAGAGTCAAGAGGAAGCTCGTCAATCCCCGGGCTTGCGAGCGTGAATGCGAACTGAGATGACGGGGCGAAACGATGTGTGATCCGAAATTTCCACTTGCCCAAAACCCGCATCCATGAGGAGAGACTCCCATTCCCGTTCTTCGCATACGCCGCCGAGCGAAGCGTTCCACGCCTGGGGATCCTGGGCGATTTCGACAGGCAACGCCCCATCGCTAATCAACTCACGAGCCACTAGGAGGCCGTTCGGCTTCAATATCCGATAGGCCTCTCCCAACGCTTTCTTCTTGTTCACGGTGAGATTAAACGAGGCGTTGGCCAGCACGAGGTCGGCGACGCCGTCCCCAATGGGCAGATTCTCCATGTCGCCGGCCAGAAGACGCGCACCTGGTTCCTGAACGTCCATAAACGCCTCCCGGACGCGGCAGAGCATCTGAACGGCGAAGTCTAAGGCGAACAGCCTCGCACCATTCTCCAGTTGCTCGTGCGCGAAGCGCGCATCAAGGCCCGCACCGCACCCGAGTTCAACGGTTGTTCGCATCCCCGCCAAGTCAACCCCCTCAAGCAGATGCCCGCAACCACAATAAGAGGACGCAACCCGCCTCGGAAGACTGGCGACAAACGCTGTGGGATAACCCACTCCCCGCGCTCGATCCGCCCCGCCTTCGGGAAACGCATCCGTCGCCGCTAAATGGGCATAGCGTTTTCTCACGAAGGTCTTGACCTGCTCCTCCCAAGTCTGCGGTTTGCTTCCATGGACGTATACGGGCATTGGGGGATTAGTGAGGCATATGGGCGGGATTCCAGAATTCTCCCGTCCTCACCATTTTGGCGATGCGCTCGCCGTGCGGCAACCAGCCGTTCTCGTTCTTCTTCGCCTGGGTTTCGCAGTCGTATTCCACGCGCTTCGTCTCTACGCGCCATTCACCGCCACCCTCATATTCTACGACCGAATAGACAGGTCGATAGTCGCCGTCCCAGTTCATGCCCACAGCAGCGGTGCACACTAGGGTCTGCCCGTCCACCTCTCGAACGTAGGGGCCGTGCACGTGACCAAAAGCCATGATCTCCGCATCCGTCCCCTGTATCTTCTCCTTCACTTCCGCATCCGTGTATCTCAAGGGAATCGCATCTTCTATGTCATCCGGCGTGGCGTGGAAGATGAAAAAATCGTGCCCCTTCTCCGGCGTGATCGTCATCGACCATATCAGACTGTCGAGATAGGCGATCTGCTCGGCGGAGAGTCGCTCCCGGGTCATCTTCACCATCTCGTAAAGCCACACGTGGTGCTCATTCTTGGGCGGATCCGTCTCGTCTTTTCGCTTCGACACCCACCAGTCGAGATTTCCAGCGAGCACATCCACGTCCTTGCGCCCCATGAAGCGATCCACGACCTCGGCTGGCTCCGGGCCGAGCATGACCAAATCGCCAATCACGATCTCCCTGTCCGCGTTTTCCCTCGCCACAGCCTCCTGGACGGCGTCCAAAGGCGCAAGCTGAGCGTGAATGTCTGAGTACAGAACTATCTTCACTTCAAAACCCCCTGTTCAGCGCTAAAAAGAATGCCCACGCGCTTCAAAGAGACGAAGCGGACCTCAAGTCCAGCGCACTCAAGGACCCATCTATCTCGACTCTCCTTGCTCTTTTGCCGTTGCAGAGACGAAAGGGCTCAAAAACCCCATTTCTTCATGGAGCGCGAGAGGGCACGGTGCGCCGCACGACGCGTCCGATTACGTGCAAAACCAGCCCCTCCTCCCCTCGACCTCGAAGCGCTCGTCAGCATCGAGAGGATAGATAGCATCTTATAGAGTCCTCTGAGCATAATTCAGCTCCTCTCCCGCTTCATCGCCGCGTAGAGCATCCTCCCCGCATCGGCGACGTGAAATATCTCAAGATTCGCAAATCTTCCGCACACTTCCAACTTAAAAAGCTGCCTGCCCCGGCTATGAATCCCTTAAATTTTCCCGGCTCTTGAGAGTGCCGCTTTCGTCACGCTGGTGTCAACGATATCCTCATAAGAGGGGATGTCGCCCTTAATCTTTCCGAGCCGCTTCATGTAGTTAGCAGTGAAAGAAATCGAGTTTGCGGGAATGCCGTTGTTGACACCCCATATCCTCTCTTTCACGAAAATATCGTACGTTTTCGACATCACATCCGGGTTCTTCTTGTAGACGGGACGCACCCATTTGGTCGCCGATTTGATGTAGCCCGCCTTATCCTTGTAGATGGAGCGCGTGGACTGCATCATAGCCATCGCAAAGCGCACATAGGCGCTTTTGTTCGCTTTGATTTTCGACGAGGGCGCAATAAATGCCCCGTAGAAGAAATTCGGCATTGCTTTCCACAGGTCCATCAGTTTGTTGAAGTTGGGCTTGTTCTTCTTCACCACGAGCACCTGTTCTACGTGAATCACGACAGCATCAGCCTTTCCCTTCAACAGAAAGGGAACGCGCGCCGGCGGCGGGGTCTTAATGTATTTTACGTCCTTGTCGCTTAAGCCCGCCGTCTCTAGTACGGCGAGCGCCCCGATGTGGCTGTATCCGCCGCGGCCCTCAATCCCGATGGTGCGGCCCTTCAAGTCAGAGGGCCGCTTGACCTTATCGTTCGCAGCCATCTGCGCCTCGTTCAAGTAGGCCATAGAGTGGAAAAACTTCATGCCGCTACCCTTGGTGATACCCACCATCGCAATCGGCGCGGGCACCCAGGCGGCGTCCAATCCGCTCTTTTTGCTCGTTATCGCCCGATGCGTAGCGACGCCACCACGGAAGAATTTCACCTGAACGTCCAGGCCGTGCTTCTCGAAAATCTTGTTGTCGAGCGCATAAAAAACCGGCAAATGGACCATGACCGGCGGGCGTACGGGCATTCCAAGCAATATCTTGTCCGCGGCCATGGACGGCACCGGCGCCTTCAGCGCCGCTCCGGCGAGAAGAATTGCCGCACCCAATCCCATCAGCACCTTTTTCATCTTCCTCTCCTCGTTAAAATGGAAATTTAACTCCTCTCATAAAACATCAACGCTATCAAAAAGTTTGCTGCACCCTCCAAGATGAGAACTTCCTCTCGCAAATGGCGACTATTTTTGTTAAGGCGATGCCAACTATCATCAATAAGACAACGGGCGCCAGCCCCTTGTCCAGATCCAAGTCACCGATATAGTCTTGGCTGAGAGCGCCAAGGCCGGAGATACTCATCAAAAATTCCGCGACGACCATCCCAACCAGCGCGCGCCCGCACGCGAGTCCGAGACCCGCGACGAGGTACGGGACCACGCTCGGGAAGATGAGATCCCGCCAGCGCTGGCTCTCGGTGGAGCAAAAAGAGCGCGTCACCTCCAGAAGCGAGGCGTCCACGTTCCGGACGCCGTGATAGACGTTCACGATGACCGGCATGATGGCGAAGAAAACCACGATAGTCGTCTTACCGACGAAATCAACTCCGAGCACCATTGCGATCGGAAACGCCAGCGCCACCACAGGCGTGGCATAAAGCGCGAACACGTAAGTGTCCACGGCGTATTCAAAAGTTTGGAAACGACCCATGAGAATTCCCAGAACAATCCCGAATGGAATGGCGATGAGGAGTCCCGCCACCAGAATTTGCGAGCTCTCATAACCGGCGGCCAGCATCTTGCCGTTCACGAGCAGCTGCCAAAAAGCGATGGATATGGCACTAGGATAGCTGAACGTGACCGGATCGATGTTTCCGGTCTGCCCCATTAGCTCCCAGCCTCCAATGACGACCAACAAGGATATCAGGCGCACATATATGGCGGGTTGCTTGACGCGTGCCCAAAGCGCGCTCCCCTCCGTCAATGCACCTGTCACTGTCGGGGCATCTGTGGCCAAAGGTTTGGAACCTCCTATCCGACGCTCAGTTCAGGAATGGGGTCCGGCTCTTTTTCCGGGTTGCGCATCATCTCCCACAAATAATGGCGTAACGCTTGAAAGCGCTTGCCGCCCCGGATTTCCTCGAGGTCTCGGCTGCGGCCGAACCCGGTGTCAAACCGAAAGCGTATTTTTCCGGGCCGCGGAGTCATCACCAGGACGCGATCTCCGAGCAGCAAAGCCTCGTCGATGCTGTGGGTGATGAATATCATGGCCTTCGGCTCGGCGTCGTTGATGCGCAGCAGCTCCTCCTGCAAGGTCTCCCGCGTGAGTGCGTCGAGAGCACCAAAAGGCTCATCCATAAGCAGAACGTCGGGCTGCGCGGCGAGTGCCCTCGCCAACCCCGCTCTTTGCTGCATCCCGCCCGACAGCTGCGCCGGGTAGTTTTCCTCGAATCCACCCAGACCCACCAAACTCGTGTAATGTCCCACCAACCTGTCGATCTCGCTCTGCTCCTTACCCTGTATTCGCAGGGCGTAGCCGATGTTCTGATCCAGGCGTTTCCAGGGGAAAAGGCCAAAATTCTGAAAAACCATGGCCATCTCCGGCCTCGGGCCGCGCACCGCCTCTCCTTTGAAGGATATCTGGCCCCGCTCACAAAGAATGAGGCCATTCACGATGCGAAGAAGCGTAGTCTTCCCGCATCCGCTAGGGCCTAGGATCGTCAGAATCTCGCGCGTATTCACGTCAATGTCGATTCCATCCAGCACCTTGAGGGAGCCAAACCATTTTTGGACTCCCTCGAGTCGCAATGTCGGGTTCGCGCCGTTATCAATTGGTGGCATGGATGCACGCATTCCTATCAAGAAAGAGCGGCTCGACCGCAACCCAAGAGCGGACAAAACCCATCAAGAAAATTACGCCCCCTCGTCCCTTAAACTCTATGCGATAGAATATAGGGTAGCATCGTTCCAAGGGGGTAGCAAATACGGAATTTTCATTCCTACCCGAGGACGGCCACAGCTTGTATTTCGACCATCATTTCCGGCCTGGCGAAACCCGCCACCGTAATGAGAGCGCTGGCGGGATATCCATCCGCAAAATACGCCTTGCGTAACTCGACGAACTTATCCCCGTGTCTTGCGTCAAGGACGAATACCGTCATCGTCACAATATCCCCTAGCGTCCCACCCGCCCTTTTTAAAATTCTCTCAATCCGGCGAAACGAGGCGCGCACCTGGGCTTCAAAGTCGCCCGCCAGGACATTTTCCCCTTCATCACGCCACACCCCCACGCCAGCTAACCATATCTGCTCGCCCCCTTTCGTCTTTACAGCGGGGGAGAACGAGCGTTCCTCCTGCCAGGCGCCCCGAAAGTATTCACGTGTCATTTGGCACTCTCCTCTGATGGTCGTCCTCCTCCTTCTTCTTTCCGCCCAATCGCGCCGACGCCAAGACGGCCAGCCAACCCATGATCGCGAAACAGAAATAGCTCGCATCCAGCCCCATTCGCTCGGCAACCCACCCGCCAAGAAGCGGTGCGAGAAAACTCAAGCCATGACAAGAGTAAATAAAACCAACGGATGAGGTCAAAATGTCGTTTGCCGAGAAATCGACCGCTGCGGTGAGAATGATCGGGCTTACGAAACCGACGACGCCAGTCAAAGCTGCCAGAAGAAGCAAGCCTGTTCGCCATTCTATGAATGGTGTGACGAAAACAAAGGACCCCAGCAGCAATAGGGGCCAGAACAAGGCGGCGCGTGCACCCCAGCGGTCATACAGAATTCCCATAAGGGGCTTGGACAGCATCCCGAACCCGAAATGAAGCGATACAGCCACTCCAATCTGCGCCGTGCTCATCCCCAATTTCGATGTCGCCAAGAGAGGAAGGAAGCCTATCATGCCCTTGATGCACATGCTCCTTAGCGTATAGGTTACCGCCAGCCATACCGTGTTCTTGTTCGCAACGACCCGTCGGACGATGATGCCAATTCCCAAATCCGGGTTTTTCCCTCTCCTGTCTCGTTTTGGACGCTTCTTTTCACCAAAACGAACTCCCACCAACGGCAAAAGAAGGACCGCGAGCGCAGCGCAGGCGGCGAGTGCGGCGCGCCAACCCGCCATGGCCGCTATGCCCGCCTGCACCAGTGGGATAACGCTGGTGCCTGCGTTGCCACCCAGGCTGTGCCATGAGATGGCGAACGCGCGGTCGCGCTCGAAACGGCGGGCCGTCAGCGCTGTTCCACAAGGATGATAGACTGAATTTCCCGCCCCGGCGAAAAACGACAAGACGCCGAGTGCCCAAAAGCGGCTCGCCCAGATCATGGCGATGAAAGACACTGCGGAAACGCTCATACCCACCAGCAAAATTTGTTTTCTTCTGCCCGTGTTGTCCGCCAATATGGAGAGGGGATATTGAAAAATCATCGCGCCTAGACTAACGGAGCTAAGCAGGGCGCCCGCTTCAAAGGGCGATAGGTTCATGTCTGCAATGATGAGCGCAAGAACCGGCACCAGCATGTTGCTGAACCCATCACTCAATCCATGGGTCATGCCAATCAGGCTCAAATCAAAATAATCGCCGAGCCCCCAGCGAGGTTTTCGCTCGTGACGGGTCATGGCGATGAAGGTATATCTCGCCAGGCGGGTACGACTCCCCTGCCGTCGGCCAACATGACCGCGCGGCAAATCGCATGGCCGGTGGCAGCCATCGCGGCTGCGCCGAGAACGTCGAGCGACTCCTCGCGCTCCCCGTGGGAGAGGGCGAATACCATGTCGCCATCTACCGTCGTATAGCAAGGGCGAACCACGCGAATGAGCCCATTCGCCGCCAACTGGGCGAGCTTGTGCGTTTGCGGTTTCGTCAACTTAGCGTCCGTCGCCACGACAACCAGCGTCGTGTTCGCAGAAACGCCCGAGAACCCCTCGAACGGCCTCCCCCGGATACGCAAATACGCTTCGGTATCCACCAAGCCCCGCTCGGGCGGCACTGCCCTAGGTCCCGCTATGAGGTTGCCCGTCGCCGGGTCATGCACGCCCCCGAAGGCGTTTACCACGGCGACTGCCCCCACCACACCGCCTTTAGGCAGCTCCACGCTCGCCGTTCCAAAACCTCCCTTCATGGCGCGATCAAGCCCCAGCAATTTCCCGACGGTCGCCCCTGCACCCGCTCCTACACTCCCCTGTGGGCCTTCAGTGTCCAAAGCCGCCTCGCACGCGGCGCGTCCCATCACGGCGTCCGGACGCACCCGCCCGTCCCCGAAATGCAAATCGAACAGAACGCCGGCAGCCACCGTGGGTACGCGAAAACGTCCGGCGAAAAACCCCCTGCCCTTCTCCTCCAAGAAAGACATGACGCCATCGGCCGCGGCGAGACCGAACGCGCTTCCCCCCGTCAGAACGATCGCATCCACGTTACCCACGAGGTGTTCCGAGCGAAGAGCGTCCAACCCGCGCGAGGCCGTCGCCGTGCCGCGCAACTCGCATGCGCCAACGGTTCCCGGGGGGCAAAACACCACGGAAACACCCGTCCCGGCTTGCTCATCCTGCGCGTGTCCCAAGCGAAAACCCGAGACGTCCGTGATACAGCCTTTCATGTAGGCGAGATTCAGATGGAGAACTCCTCAGTCGTCTTTCCGGCGCGCGTCCGTCATTTTTCAATCCGGCATGGTGGGTTCGGCATACGCCCGGCCAGGAAGTTCGCCGGTCTCCAGAACACTGTTGATGACGCGTCGATATTGTTCAACCGGTACTGCGCCCACGAGAACCGCCCTGTCATTCACCACGACGGACGGGATGCCCGTGATGCCCATGGTCGTGGCCTCGGCGTATTCCTTGAGTGCTTTTTGCCTCAAACCCCCGCTTTCGAGGGCGTCGTGGAATCTATCCATGTCCAGGCCGCTTTCCTTCGCCACGTCGTGGACGACTTCCTTGTCCGAGATATTGCGGTTTTCAGTGAAAAAAGCGACCAACAAATTGTCATGAAACCTGTCCCACGCCTCCGCTCCCTGGAATCTCGCGGCGAGGCCGGCTTCCGCCGAGGGCATGGAGCAGTTCGGAAATTCCTCCTCGTTATTCTCCCACATCGTGAAGTCTCCGGAATCCAGATGGGCGTTCGCGTTTCTCCAGTTGTTTTTGCGATAATCGTTGAACACCGTCGACGGGTCGGGCGCGGGTCTGAGCATGAAAACCCGATACTGAATGTCCACCTTCTCCCTATATTCCTCCTTGATCTTCTTCAGACGCACGGCCGAATTGAAGCACCAAGGTCACAAAAAATCGCTGTACACCGTGAAGCGCACAGGCGCGTTGGCGTTATTATTCATCTCGTCTCTCCTTTGCCTCCGCCATCAACTGGAATGCCTCTGTTCCAAGAGCTCGGATTCTGGGATAAGGCAGTAAAAAGCGTGGACGCCAAAGTTCTCGCCTTCATCGCTTGGCGCCGATCTCGCCCAGGGACGCGCTTCCCCTCCCTCTTCGATTCTTGTTCCCTCCACTTGATGGTCGCACCCTTAGAAATGCTTCGTCAACGTGTACAAATCCTCTCACTTCAAACGATGCGACGTTGCTTGAGCGCACACCACCTGAGCGGGGCTCTTTGCGAGGTCTCCCAGAAGGAGGTGGGAAAGATCATATCCTGCTGGATTGACGCACCGAGCGAGGGGACGCCCAGGCCGGTCGCTCTCAGAAGGGCGGAGGTGTTGGGAGAGGTGCGCTGGATGGCGCGGAGTTTTTGAGGGAGGAGGTGGCATGGGACGGACGACGAACGGGTTGCTCGCCATCGTTATGATGCTGACTCTCATCTCCGGGTGCGCGGCCAGGCGCGCGCTTACGCGGGCGCAATATATGACAATGGTGAGCAGAACGTATGAAGGCGTGAAGCCGAAAGAGGCCATCGCGGCGGCCGAGAAACTGTTAAGACTCGCGGACGAGGAGGACATCACCTTTCAGCATTCCGAGCAAGGCTTCCGGGCACACAGGGCGTGGCTCCTGTACTTCGTGCTCGCCGCGGCCACCGGCACGGATATCTGGACTGTGACCGCCGCGCCGGTTGAGGGAGGAGCAAAGGTCACCATGTATCTTCACCGGGTGGGCGGCGGCATCATTCCCAGCGGAGTGTTTCCGGCCGATACGATGGCCATCTACGACCTGTTCTGGGGGCGCATGGATTATTTGCTCGGCCGGCGTGATAGATGGATGACCTGCGAGGAAGCGCAATCCCGCGTGAATCAAGGGATCACGTTTGGCTCCCTGGAGTATCTGTGCCTGTTCACGGACGACAAAAAGCCGGAAGGAAAGTGACTGTAAATGGAAGGGGAATCCATGAAAAGATGGATGACGTTTGTTTGCGCGCGCGGGTGAGGTGCGCTGCCATTACGACGGAAGCGGCCAATCGATGAGTATGGCTATGATGTTCTTGTTCTTGCTTTTCTCCCCGCCAGGTCGCGCCCAGCGACACCTGGCGCGGCCTCGTGGTCGCCCTCCTCATATCCAGGGGCATCCCCTCATGAAACGGGTTTGGCGGGAGGACTCACCCGTCACTGAGAGGTTCTCCCCACAAAACGTCCGACCTTGGGGCAACGCGATGGATCCGGGCTTTTTCAGGAGGAGAACCGAGGCGCATCCGAACCGTGCGACCCACCCACTCGTCTGCTCCTAAGGCTAGCACTCTCACATAATTGTCCGACAAACCGGTGAGAAAACCATCTTCCGTTCGCCTCCCCTCGAACAATACGTCTGCTTCTTTCCCCGTTTGCGAAGAGACGAACGCGGCCCACTTCCTGCACCCCAATGCCTGGAGGGCGCGGACGCGCTTTTTTCGCTCGCCGTGAGGAATTTCTCCCGACATCCGCAGAGCTGAGGTTCGCTCGCGCGGTGAATACGGAAAAACGTGCACATACGCCAAAGGAGACTCTCGCACCCATTCCATCGTCCGCCCGAACGCTTCCTCACTCTCGCCGGGAAATCCAACGATGAAATCCCCCCCAAGACATGCCCCGTCTATCTTGCCGGCAATTTCCTTGAAGCGACGCGCACATCGGGAGGCGGTGTAGTTGCGATTCATCGCTTCGAGAACTCCATCGTCTCCGCTTTGCACGGGTATGTGGAAATGGCGACATACAGAAGTTTGACGCCTCCCCGCGCTGGGGGCACAAGCCTTGGCCGCTACAACTCGAATGAGCTCCCGAGTGAATTCGCCCGGCTCCACCGAGGAGAGCCTAAGCCTGAACCCACCCTCGATTTCCAGCAGTCGCCCCACCAGTCGACTTAAAGTGCCGCGCGGCTTCAGATCCCTGCCATACGCTCCGAGATGCACTCCGGTGAGCACCAACTCCTCGTGTCCGTTCGTCAGGAGCGCATGGGCGCGCCTCACGCATGACTCCACATCCAGGGAGCGACTTTTGCCACGGGCGATGGTCGTCGCGCAAAAAGCACAAGCGAAATTACACCCATCCTGCACCTTGAGGTACGCCCTCGTCTGGTTCTCGAATGCGGGCAGGATAACGCTTTCGACGTCGAGGGCCTCCTCTATAGGAGCGACCCGAGTCTCAGGCTTTTCATTTCTCAAAAGTGGTTTCGCCAACTCATCGGGAAGGTTTAGTTTTTCCCTGTTTCCAAGCAAAAGGTCCGCCTCGGGAATCAGCATTTTCTCCATGTTCGCCTGAGCGGAGCATCCCGCTATTACCACCCGGGCGTTCGCGCCGCCGATTCGTCTGGCCCGGCGCGCCAATCGCCTGCCCTCTCGGTCTGCCTCCGCCGTCACAGTGCAACTGTTCACCACGTAAACGTCCGCTTCGCCGTTAAACGGGACGAGCTCGAACCCCGCTTCGGCACACAGGTGCTTCATGGCCTCACCTTCGGCGTGATTCAACTTGCAACCCAGATTTGTGAGGGCAAGGCGAAAAGGTCTAGTGCCTTCGCTTGTCGCTTTCATGCACGCTACCTCAAGAAACGTTGGAAAGGCGGTGGTCTCCACGACGAATCTTACGCCTTGCACAAATCGCCCAGCAAGGGTTCTCTCGCTTGACTTGAGCCAGAAGCAGTTATAGAATGTAGTTGCTCGCGCCAGAGTCATGGGGGGACTGTCCGGTAATTTCGTTCCGAGCGCTTTATTCATCCCCCTAATTTGAAGGTATCACTCGGCGTCGTTTCACTTTTATTGTAGGCGTTGCGACATTCTATTCAGATGCTCAGGGAGAGATTCTGTCTATGCGTGGTTTCGACTTCGTAGCTCCGACGACCATATCGGCAACCCTAAAAGCGGCAAAAGGCAAAAACGCTAAGTTTATCGCCGGCGGCACTAACTTCATGCCTGATCTCAGACACCAGCATGACGGTCCGGCGAAACTTGTTATCGACCTGATGAGGGTTTCCACCCTCCATGGTATATCCTCCACCAAGGGCGTAGTAAAAATGGGCGCTCTCACTACGATGACGGATTTTTTAGCCGACAAGACTATCCGCAGGGAAGCGCCAATTCTGACGGCGATGTCGGCGAAGTTTGCAGGGCCGATCATACGCAACCGCGCCACGGTGGCCGGCAACATCATTGATGGCGGGCCTGCAGCCGACGCCGTCCCTCCCCTCCTCGCCCTCAAGGCGAAGGTAAACCTCGCTCGAGAAAAAGGAAGAAGGACGGTCGCCCTAGACAAATTCCTCACCGGATACCGCCAGACGGCCATCAGGCCAGGTGAACTAATCGCCAGCGTAAGTTTCCCCGCCCCAGGCAGAAACCACAGATGGGGCTATTACAAACTCGCGCGCCGAAACGCCATGGCGATCACCGTGGTTGGCGTAGCCATCGTGTTAAAAATGAAGCGCAAAAAGGTGGAAGAGGCGGGCATTTCGCTAGGCTCCGTCGCGCCGGTGCCAATCCGTTGCTACGAAGCTGAACGAATGCTGGAAGGCAACGTGGTGGATTTCGAATTGGCGCAAAGGGTCGCAGAGGCTTGCGCCGCCGTGGCGACGCCAATTGACGATATTCGGGCGTCAGCGGAATACCGCAAGCTGATGTGCGAGGTTTTGCCGCGGCGCCTTATCTGCCAATCTCTGGATATCCCTCAGAACAACGAATAAGTCGACCTTCATCGTCTTTTGAAAATTCATTGGAGAATCTCCAGATGCCTACAGCGAGCAAAACGAAACGAACCGCGAAGAAAAGGACGGCGGAAAAATCGAGCGCGCCCATATACAAACCACCCAATAAAGTACCCATCACTTTTTCGGTAAACGGGCAGGAAGTGCGTACAGAGGCGCCCGCACACACCAGTTTGCTTTATTTGCTGCGCGACCTCGGCTTCACGGAGGTCAAGAACGGCTGCGAGGCGGGCGACTGCGGTGCCTGCACGATTCTTCTGGACGGTTTGGCGATGAACGCATGCTGTGCGCTCGGCGTGCAGGCGGAGGGACGGGAGATCGTCACCGTCAAGGGCATCGGAACAGTGGGCAACCTCCATCCGATACAACAAAAATTCATCGAGCATGGCGCGATACAATGCGGCTTTTGCACGCCGGGGATGATAGTCGCCGCGAAGGAGTTGCTCGACATCACGCCCAATCCCAGTCGGGAGGAAATCAAGGTAGGTATCTCTGGCAACCTTTGTCGCTGCACCGGTTACGTGAAGATCATTGACGCGATCGAGGCGGCCGCAGCAGAGCTTTCCCTTGGAAAAGGGAAAAGGAAATCATCGTGACTGCTTCATCAAACGCCCCCCCCCTGACAAAGCCTCCCACGTTCGGATTCAAGCATGTGGAAGATGTTCAGGAGTCGTTCCGAAAACTGGATTATATCTCCGACAGAACGCTGGCGACCACCCTGTTCCTGGCGACGAAATTGGCGAAACCCCTCTTTCTTGAGGGGGAAGCCGGTGTCGGCAAAACGGAGCTCGCTAAGGTACTCGCCAGTGCGATGCATACGGAGCTCATCCGTCTCCAATGCTATGAGGGCCTCGACGCGAACTCGGCCCTCTACGAGTGGAACTACGCGAAGCAACTCCTTCACATCAAGATGGAAGAAGCAAAGGATTCGGACGCAAAGTCGATTGAAAAGGACATTTTCAGCGAGCAGTACCTGATAGAGCGCCCACTTCTCCGGGCGCTTTTGCGCTCAAAAGAAAAACCCGTGGTCCTGCTCATTGATGAAATCGACCGTTCAGATGAGGAATTCGAGGCCTTTTTGCTCGAAATCTTGTCCGACTACCAGATTACGATTCCAGAGATGGGGACCGTCAAAGCGACTTGCAAGCCCCTAGTGGTGCTCACCAGCAACCGGACGCGCGAAATTCACGACGCACTGAAACGCCGCTGCCTTTATCTCTGGGTGGACTACCCATCCTTCGAGAAAGAGGTGGAGATCATCACGACGAAGGTGCCCGGAATTACCACCCGGCTGGCGGAACAAATATCGCGATTCATGACCCAAGCGAGACAAATGGACTTTTACAAGCGCCCCGGCGTGGCCGAATCCCTCGACTGGGCCCAAGCGCTCCTCGCTCTACACAGAAACGAACTGGACGTCGACGCCGTGCGAGAGACCATCGGCTGCATACTCAAATACCAAGACGACATCAAACGCGTCGAAGATGATGGTCTCGACAGCATGGTGGCGACGGCGCAGTTATCCCCTGACGCCTGATTTGAGAAATCCGTGGTAGCCGCCATCCGGCCCATCGTGAACGGTACCCTTCCCAAGCGCCGGATCCGCATAAAGGGGCGCGGTCTGAAGGGTGAAATCATAGGCTTTTGCCGAGTACTCAGACGCACTGGGCTGAAGATAACCTCCGGCCGCATCATCGACGTGTTTCGCTGTTTCGACTCTCTCGACGTCACCAACCTCGACAACATTTATATTTGCAGTAAAGCCAATCTCATATCCAGCCAGGATGAGAGCGCGATATTCGACGCGGTGTTTCGTCAATACTGGTTCGATGAGGAGGGAAATCCATATTCAGGTGATGAATCCGTCCAGGTCGACACCCAGTTCGAGGAAGAGGGAGAGGGACAGGCCGGCGAGGGAGGCGGCACTTCGGAGGAAGGCGAATCGGACGCCGACGGCGAGGGGCAGGAAAACCCAGGCCTTCCATCGGAGGACGACGTGGAAAGCGCCGCCGAGCCTGGCGAGCAGGGAGACGACGAGGAGGGAGTCCCCTCCTATAGCCCCGCCGAGGTCATCTCGCATAAAGATTTCTCCTCGCTTGACATGGAGCAAGTCGCTGAACTCAGACGCCTCATCGCAAAACTCGTTCCCAAGCTCGCCACTAAAATCAGCCGCCGCAAGCGGCCCGACATGCGCTCCCCTGAAATTGACATGAGGCGCAGCGTGAAGAGAAGCGTGCGCTCGGGCGGGGAGGTTTTGAAGCTTTTCCGCAGGAGAAGAAAAATACAAAAAACCCAAATTGTACTAATCTGCGACGTGTCGGGTTCGATGGACAGCTATAGTCAATTCCTGATTCAATTTCTCTACAGCCTACAAAACGAAATCAAATCGCTGCGCACGTTCGTATTCAGTACGCGCCTCTCGGACGCCACCCCATATCTACGCCACAAGGATGTCAACACCGCACTGAAGCGTTTGTCCACGGAGGTGCACGATTGGAGCGGCGGCACCCAGATCGGCAATTGTCTGAAGACTTTTAACTATGAGTACGGCAGAACCATCCTGAACAGCCGCACCATCGTCATCGTTATATCGGACGGCTGGGATCGGGGTGATACGGACACGCTGGCGAAGGAAATGGATCGGCTCAAAAAAATCTGCTACAGGCTCTTCTGGCTTAACCCCTTGCTGGGAAGTCCCGGATACCGGCCAATTGACAGAGGTATGAGAACAGCCCTGCCCTATTGCGATGAATTTCTGGCCGCGCACAACCTTGACAGCTTAGTCGATATGACGAACAAGATCGCGCGTATATAGGCACATGGAATCATCTCTCCTCTTTCCCCCACCCCGTTTGGTTATATAAATACCCTTTTATTCGCCATTTTTGTAAACTGGGAATGGAATTGGCCGATCTCCTTATCTACACGGCGGACAACGAATTCGCGGACGCCCTTGGACGCGCACTGAGACGAGAGGGCCATTTTTGCAAAATGGTTCAGGACGAAACAACGGCGCTTCAAGAGGTTCGCGCTAGAGGTCTCTCCCTTATTTTACTGGATGACGCCCCCGCTCTCCCGAAAGTGGGGGAAATGAAAAATTGGACCATCTTGCCGATACTCCTACTCATCGAACCCGACCGTCTATTGACCGTCCGGATCCCACCGCAAGCCGAGGACGTTCTCGTAAAACCCGTTCGTGAGGAGGAACTCTTGTATCGTGTCCGCAATCTCTGCCGTCGCTCCGCCTCCGACGCCGAGGGCGGACGAGCACTGAAAAACAAAGGCTTAACGATCGATGAAAATCGCTACGAGATCAGACTCGACGGGGAGCTGATCGATCTAACGTACCGCGAATTTGAGCTTTTGAAGCATTTGATAAACAATCCGGGGCGCGTATTCGACAGGGAACAGCTTTTGAACCTCGTCTGGGGAGTTGACTATCTCGGAGGCCCACGGACGGTGGACGTTCACGTTCGCAGAATCCGCTCGAAAATCGAGATCCGGGGGTATGCGTTCATCTCAACGGTGCGCGGGGTGGGGTATAAATTCATAGGTGAGTCCTGATGCGCGAAGCGCCTCTCGCCTCCCCTAGCGGAACGAAAACCCCATAAAAAGAAACCAGCCTGAAACATTCAGCAGATATGCTGAATCGCTTTGATGATAATGGAAAACATTTGTTCATCTGGAGCACATCATGTCTGAGGCGTTTGACGATAAAGACCGCGAATTCGTCCTGAACCAAGCGCGCGAACTGGGCGTGCGCTTTATAAGGATGTGGTTCACGGACATTCTGGGTTTCCTGAAAAGTTTCGCCATCACCATCGAAGAGCTGGAAAACGCGCTCTACGAGGGGCACCTCTTCGATGGCGCCGCCATAGAGGGCTTCGCGCGGATCGAGGAGAGCGACATGTTTGCCCATCCCGATCCCACAACGTTCTGTGTGCTGCCCTGGCGCCCGCAGGACGGAGGATCCGTCGCTAGGATGTTTTGCGACATCAAGGACCCCGACGGAAACCCCTCCGAGAGCGACCCAAGGTTCATACTTAGGCGAACCCTTCAGAACGTGGCGCAAAAAGGATTTACGTTTTATGCAGGCGTGGAATATGAGCATTACTATTTCAAATCTCCCGAACCGCCAATCGAAACGCTTGACGAGGGTGGATATTTCGACCTCACACCTCTAGACATCGCGAGCGACCTGAGACGTGAGACGGTCTTGAACCTCGAGAAAATGGGAATCGGGGTGGAGTACAGTCACCACGAGGTCGGGCCCAGCCAGCACGAAATCGATCTGCGCTACGGCGACGCCCTCGCCATGGCAGACAACGCAATGACTTATCGACTTGTCGTCAAGGAAGTGGCTATGCGGCATGGCGTTTACGCCACTTTCATGCCGAAGCCGATAGCCGAATCGAACGGCAATGGAATGCACACCCATCTTTCATTGTTCCGGGGCTCAGCAAATGCGTTTCACGACCCTGAGAAACCCGATGATCTTTCAGACACATGCTACGCCTTCATCGCTGGCCTTTTGAAATACGTCCCAGAGATGACGCTCGTACTGAACCAATGGGTGAACAGCTACAAGCGTCTCGTTCCCGGTTTCGAGGCGCCCGTCTATCTCACATGGGCGCATAAAAGCAGAAGCGATTTGATACGCGTTCCCAGCACGCGCAAGGGAAGGAAATCTGATACGCGAATCGAGCTGCGATCCCCAGACGCGGCGTGCAATCCCTATCTCGCGTTCGCCTGCATGCTGGCGGCCGGAATAGCGGGAATCGACGAAGGTTTGCCGCCGGTTCGCGCCGTGGAGGAGAACGTATTCGAGATGAACGAGGAGAAGCGTAAAAACCGAGGTATTGAGAGCCTGCCGGGAAACCTGCATGAAGCCACGATGCTGGCCGAAAAGAGCACTTTTTTAAGAAACATCTTTGGAAAACAACTTTTTGAAAAATTCATCGAGAACAAAAAAATCGAATGGAGACCCTACCGCGCGCACGTCTCGGATTTTGAACTAAAGAAATATCTATCTATTCTATGAAACCGCCCTTCAAAACCGGAATTGAGGAGTCCGCTCGTCATCTAACCAGCACAACCCTCCGCCAGCCACTCAAGATAGGACGCGCGGCCCTGATGGAGGGATACCGACACGACTTCCGGGACGTCATAGCTGTGAGCCTCAGCGATGTGCGCGGATAGCTCTTGTAGATTGGCTTTCGTGGTCTTCATCACGAGCAGGACTTCTGTGTCATCTTGCACCGCGTCCGCCCAGCGATAGATGCTGCGAACCTTAGGGATCAGGTTGACGCAAGCGCACAGTTTGTGTCCAACCAGGGATTTCGCAATCCGCGCACCCTCCTCCTCAGAGCCGGCCGTGGCCATCACGATGCAGAACTCTCGCCCATCTCTCAAGACTTCCTCCTCACGCATTCAGTAATTTTTCGGCCGCACTATAAGGATCCTCTTCTCGCGCCGCTATCGCATCAAGAAGCTCATCCAGCTTCTGCGCATCCTCCGCCCAAAATCTCATGCGCTCCACAGCGTGTTCCCTCACCATTTCCAAGAGCATGACGCGAGAGCGCTCTCGCCCCAAACGCTTGGCCTCATCCGGATTTTCACGCAAATAACACATTCGCGCCTCGACTTGAGCCAGTACGTCGCTCGCGTCCTCTAGCGCTTCTGTCTTCAGCACGGGCGGTCTCCAGACGTTCGCCGCCTCACTAGGATGGAACTTGAAGTCCAGCATTTCCTCAATCTCTTTCACAGTGCGGTCCGCCCCAGCGCGCTTCGCTTTGTTCACCACAAAAATATCCCCGATTTCCATGATCCCCGCCTTCGCCGCCTGGACGTGATCTCCCTCCCCGGGCGTCTGGAGCAAGACGACCACGTTCGCATACTGCATGACGTTCACCTCACCCTGACCCACGCCGACGGTTTCAAGGATCACAACGTCCCAACCCATGGCGTCCATGACGCACAGCGCGTCCCCCGTCGCGCGAGCAAGCCCGCCGAGATGGCCACGGGTGGCCATGCTCCGGATGAAGACTCCCGGGTCCGTGCTGTGCCGTCCCATCCGAATGCGATCTCCCAAAATCGCCCCCCCTGTAAACGGACTTGTCGGGTCCACCGCAATGACAGACACCCTTTTCTCCTGGGCGCGCAAATGCGCGATCATCTGATCGGAAAGCGTGCTTTTGCCCACACCAGGAGGCCCCGTGACCCCGATGATCAGACTTTTTCCGCCTTTGCGATACAACTCTCGCAAAATCGGCCTCGCACTTGGATCGTTCGCTTCTACCAATGAGATCAGCCTAGCCGCGGGTCGCAACATCCCCGCCAGAATTTGAGAGATTCGTTCTTTGTTTTTGTCATTCATTTCAATTTATTTATCAATAGATTATGACAAGTATATTCAAGTTTTCCTTGCACGAAAGAGCGCGCCTCAAGAATCAAACAGATAGCGGGAGATGAGGTTGCGATGTATTTCGCTCGCGCCTTCCCAAAGGGTGAACACCCGGGCATCGCGCCAAAGAAGCCCGGCGGATGTTTCGCCTGCATATCCATATCCGCCATGTATCTGTATGCCCCTATCACATACGCGCAGACACGCTTCAGACGTGAAAAGTTTCGTCATCGCCACTTCTCTTTTGTTGTTACCTCCCCTATCCCGAATTTTTGCCGCATTTGAGACCATCTCGCGCGCAGTCACAATTTCAATGGCGCTTTCCGCCATCATCCCGCGCAGGCCGGAAAACTCCGAGATATGTTTGTCAAGCGCTTTCCGCCCCTTCGCGTGGGAGATGGCGGAGTCAAGAGACGCCTGCGCTATTCCGACGCACATCGCCCCCAGCACGACCCTTCCGTCATTCAAAACGCGCGTCGCCTGTCGAAGACCGTCTCCGACGTTTCCAATAAGGCGATTCTCCGGAATTTCGCAATCCTTGAAAAAAACCTCCGCCGTGTTCGAAGAAAGCATCCCGAGATTTTTGGCGAGCGGGACACTCTTGCGGCCCTCATCCCCCTGTTCTATCACGAATGCGCTGATCCCGTTTTTCCCCTCTGACGTGCGCGCGAAGATGAGAAGTCTCTCAAAGTGCAGCCCTTGCGTAACGAACATTTTCGATCCATTGACAACGTAGGCGTTCCCCTGTCGTCTCGCCTCACATTGAATGGCCGTCGCATGACTGCCGGCGTTACGCTCGGTGATCGCCCATGCGCCCAAGGAGCCCTTCGCGAGAGGAGGGATCCATTTTCCTTGCTGCCCGTCCGTCCCGTAGAAAAGCAAGTGCGCCCCGCACAGGCCCGCCGACACACTCACCGTGAGAGCGAAGCTCGCATCGGCGCGGGCCAGTTCCTCCATGACAAGACACTCCGAAAATAACCCGAGGCCGCGGCCGCCCAGGTTCTGGGGTATTTTGACGCCAACAAAACCCCAATTCGCAGCTTCTTTATACAGACCGGAGGAAAATGCCGCGTTTCGATCGCGTTCCAATGCGCCGGGAGCGAGTCGTGCTCGCGCGAATTCGCGGGTACTCTCTTGGAGGGACACTTCCGCTTCCGTTAATTCCGCGTGGGTCGTGATAGGCAAAGTCGTCATTCCTCCTTTACATAGAGTGCCGGAAGAATATCTTCACCCAAGAGCGTCAATCTATGAGGGTGAGCATCCAGGTCGGGAATGGTGACCAGTATGTGGTTCACGCCCGCCTTCAGATACTCTCTCAGGCGGGCGGCGCAATCATCTGGCGTTCCATGGATCGCTCCTGAATCTGGAACGACACTCAACTTCTCTCGCGCCGCCTTCGCCTTGGCCCTGTCTTTCTCAGGAATCACCATCAGCATCACGGATGCCCGAACGCCGCGCGGATCCCTGCCGCTTTTTTCACACTCCGCCTCAATCTGAGGTCTTCTGCCCAAAAATTGCGCGGGCGTCCACCAACGGCAATTATAGCCATCCGCATGGCGCGCGGAAACGCCGAGAATCTTCTCCCCCTCGCCACCCGTCCAGATCGGCGGGTGCGGCCTCTGGACAGGCGGGGGGCGGCAAATGGCGTTTTGAATTCGAAAGTGCTCCCCTTCAAAGTTCGGAACAGGATCGGTCCACATCGCGCGTATGAGTTGAATGGCTTCTTCGAGCTGCCTTATCCTGACGGAAACCTCCGGATAGGGATATCCGAATGCGTGGTATTCTCTTTCGATCCAACCCGCTCCAATCCCGAAGTCCACGCGGCCTTTGCTGATGACGTCGACCGTGGCAGCCATCTTCGCCAGCATCGCCGGCTGACGATACCCTACACAAGAGACCAAAGTGCCTAGACGGAGGGTATTGGTGTCCCGCGCGAGGGCGGCGAGGCTCGTCCATGGTTCGAGAATCGCGGTATCGACAGATTGCGCTTTTTCGTCCTGGCTACCGAATCCAGTTTGGCTTCCATAAGAGGTGGGGTCGAGCGTCACGAAATGATCGCAATGCCAGAGAGAATGGATGCCCACTCTCTCCGCCTCCTGGGCAATTTCCCTGAGTTTCTCATAGTCGCCGACATACAAGCCCTTAAGCGTCAAGGCGGCGATGATGCCAACTTCCGTCATATGCGATGCCCCTATCAAGCGTGAAAGCGTCGAAAACCCATGTTTCCTACCCTATCAGCAATATGGGAGAGAGACGAACAGCCGTCGAACTCTCCCCTCCATTCGGCGCTTTTTACGGAAACGACGCTCTCCTATTTTCCTAAAACCACCCCAAACGCCCCCAAGACGGATAGAAAACCACCAGCCACGACGCGCCAGCCTACGGCTTCCTGCTTTCTGAAAAAGAGCCAGGAGAAAAAAATGATGAGTAGCACCGACAGACGGTTCAGAGGGACGAGCTGAACGATGTCCCCCATCTTGATGGACGACCAGAAAAAAAAGGCGGCCAGGGCATTCAAGCATGCGCCACCCAAAACAGCCAGCAATCCTTTGCGGTCCCAGGCCTTGGGTTTCCTCCCCTCTCCGGAGAAAGGCAAAACGACGAGCATGAAACAAAACCCCGTCATGCTGCCAATCGTCATCCCAAGTGGCGCGGATTTTATCGTCATCAGGCCAAATTTTCCGAAAAGGTGCGTCATGGCGAACAAAACGGCAGTACCCAAAGGCGCCACGTAGTAATGCAGAGGGATGTACCGTTGAACCTCCCCTTTCTCATAGACGAGAAGAATTGATCCCATCATGATGGCCAGCGTACCGATAGCAATGGGCCACGTCATTTGCTCGCCCGCGAAAGCCACCGCGAACAATGACGCCCACACGAGACTGGTTTGGCTTACGACGGAGGAACGGGCCAACCCCACCAGTTTCATACCTACAAGGCTCAGATAACGACCGATAAACGAGCCCGAAACGCCCATGGCAACGAACCAAAGGACGCCCTTGAGTGGCCAACTCTCCACACCACCTTCCAACAAGTAAAAAATAGAGCCGAAGCACATCTGCACGGAGGCCATGACAAGGTTCATCACCACCGGGCTGAGGCGCGCTACTCCCACCCGGTACAGCGTGCGCGCAGAGGCGATAAAACAAGCGGCGATGAGAACCAGGACATTGGGATGAAGTAAATCAACCATTGTCTATTTTCCCATTACGATGACAAAAGCGCCAACAAGCGCGAGACATCCGCCGACGACGACGCGCCATGTCACGTTTTCCTGGTGCCTGAAAAAGAGCCAGGAGAGAAAGATGATCAGCAAAACGGACAGACGGGTCAGTGGGATGACGCGGGTAATTTCGCCGAGTTTCACCGATGACCAAAAGAAAAAAATTGCGCACCCCTGCAACATCGCACCCAGAAGAAGAACTAACCAGCCTTTTTTGCCATCAGGCATCCCCGAGGCTCTTTGCTTTTGCGTGAAGGGCAGCATTCCCACCAGGAGGGTAAGCGAGGTTGTGTTGGCGATCGCCACCCCGAAAGCAGAGGACGGAATCCATTGGAACGCGAATTTGCCCACCAGATGAGCAAACGCGTACAGCAGCGCGGACGCGACAGGGATCGCATAATAGTGAAGTGGTATCTTGGTGTTGTTTCCTTCCGAATAATAAACGAGCATGCTTGCCCCGCACATCACCGCTGAAATTCCAGTCGCTTTCTGAAGCGACATTTCCTCGCCCAATATAAAAACGGCCAGCAGAGACGCCCACACGAGCACGGTTTGACTCATCACCGCCGCGCGCGCCAGGCCCGTGTAGCGAATAGCGATAAAGTTGACGTATCTGCCTGAGAAACTTCCAAAAAATCCCATCGCCATAAACCACAGAACGCCCTGATAGGGAATCTGCTCGAGCGCGCCCTCCAGCCAATAGAAAAACCAGCCCACGATGGACGTCACGCATCCCATGGCCAAATTGGCCGTGTGCATTCTCATGCGCACAATCGCATAGCGCTGTGAAACGCGCGCGAAGGCGATGAGCACGGCCGAGCAGAGCGCCAAGACGTTAGGATGTATGGAATCAAGCAAAACGGCAGCCTTTTATGAAAAAATCCACATTTTCATGTCCCGCATCCACCAAAAAACGCGCGCGAGCACGACGAAAGTAGCAGATAAACAACAGGAACGTCGTGCTGTGAAAATTTCGACAAGGAGTTTCCGAGCTGGTGGTATATGGCAGGCGATTATGCGCGGATCAGGCTTTTCCGGCCCGGAACAGGCGCTGAGGGCAGGGAGATGCAAAAATCTTCTCCAAACCCTTTATGTGTATGATACGCAGTCATCACCCCATTACCCTGCGAAGACAGCGTTTATAGACGTGGAGGCGGAGCAAAACTTTTCTACAGGCATCGGAGGGACGCCGATGAAATCACCACCATCGTCTCTTCAGATACAAAGATTGCGAAACTGCATGAACTTCGTCGTGGGGTTGGAGGGGACACCCAAAAGCGCGCGGGCCACATCTGCTCGTATGAGGCATGGAACCTTTCAAGGACGTCCTACATCTCATCCAATCTCTTGTCGACCACTCGGGGGCCTTGATAGCCCGGAAAATTCTCGACATAGGGGCAATCTTCCGGCAGTCCCCCCATCTCGATGATCTCCGCCCCGATAGGCATGCACATCGGCTCTCTCTCAAACCGCTCGGTATATACGCGGCAGCGATTCATTTTCACGTCAAGATAAGAGCACGCGCTCCTCAGTAAAAGGAGCCTGTCCCCCTCCCATACCTTGTCATAACAACACTTCCCGCACCCGGTGCAAAGCGCTTCCCAATCAGGGGTCCCGACGGAAGGCAGGTTTTCATCCATCCATTCTTGAATTTCGTCCAAGCGGCGTTCTTTCTGGGTTTTATACATTGGGATGACTTGGATTCCATCCCGTTCATGGGGCTCAAGACCAGATGTCTCCTCCTTGCGTCTCTTCCGGCCACCTTTCATTTTTCTTGCGCTTGACCGACTTGCAAAACGCGCTTTTCGTCCCATAAATTCAACCATCCTGAAAGTTGGCGGAACGCTTTTCAATGAAGGCCTGAAGTCCCTCCTGCGAATCCTCCGTACTGTTGACCAAACCAAATTTCTCGGTTTCAAGGGCCAGCCCCTCCTCAAGGCCGGTTTCCAGCCCGCCATGGACGGCTTGGAGAATAAACTCAATCGCAGGTCGGCTCTTAGAGGCCAGTTTTCGGGCGAGCGCCTTCGCCTCGTTCATCAAGTCATCTGGCTCACACACCCTGTTCACCAAGCCGATTCGATAAGCCTCCGAAGCGCTTATCGAATCGCCCGTCATCAACATCTCCAAGGCGCGTCCCTCTCCCACAAGCCGAGGGAGACGTTGGGTGGCACCGTAGCCGGGAATAATTCCCAGATTGATCTCCGGCTGGCCGAACTGCGCATTCTTGGAAGCCAGACGAATCGAGCACGCCATCGCCACCTCACAGCCACCGCCAAGGGCGAACCCGTTCACCGCCGCAATCGTCGGTTTCTCAATGGTTTCCAGTGTGCACAGGATTTTTGATCCATGTGCCGACAGATGCCGCGCCTCAATAGGACTTCGACCCGCCATGCCCTTGATGTCCGCGCCGGCGATAAACGCTTTCTCTCCTGAACCCGTCAATATCAATACTTTCAGATATTTGTCATCTCGAACCTTTGATACCACATGAGAGAGCTCATTCACCGCCTCCGCGTTCAAGGCGTTCAACGCCTTCGGGCGATGGAACGTACAGGTGGCGACTCGCCCATCTGTTTGGTATATCAAATTATTGTAATTCAACGTCTTATCACCCTATGGAAAAACCATTCTTTTATAGCGAATTTTTTCGATTTTACAGGTTGTCCATCTGCCGCCAGAGGTGCCCGGGAACTCATCGCGCGCCACGCGCGCTCCGGACGACGTTAATCCTCATACGCCTCCACAATTACCGAAAGCCCCATGCCGCCGCCGATGCACGCTCCCGCCAAGCCATACTTGCCGCCCCGGCGCCTCAGCTCGTGCAGTATCGTGAGGGTGAGACGCGCCCCGCTCGCGCCCACTGGGTGGCCGATGGCAATTGCACCGCCGTTCACATTCGTCTTTTCACGGTCCAAGCCCAGTTCCTTCTCTACCGCCAGATACTGGGCGGAGAACGCCTCGTTTATCTCGATGAGGTCCATGTCATCCAGCTGCAGCCCCGCCTTTTCGAGTGCGATGCGGCTGCTCTGCGCCGGCCCGATGCCCATGATCTTCGGATCACACCCCCACACCCCCCAGGAGACCAGTTGCCCGATGGGCTTGCGGCCCAGACGCTCGGCCGCTGCACGTGAGGAGATCACGAGAGCCGCCGCCCCATCGTTGATGCCGCTGGCGTTGCCCGCCGTCACCACGCCGTCCTCCTTAAAAACCGGCTTGAGCCTGGCGAGCGCCTCCACATCGGAATTCGGACGGGGATGTTCGTCGCGTTCGAAGAGAATCGTCTTTTTCCGCTCCCTCACTTCGACGGGAAAACACTCTTCAGCCAATCTTCCGCTCTCCCATGCGTCGTGCGCCCGCGCCTGGCTCAAGGCCGCGAACTCATCCACCCCCTCTCGATGCAGGTCATATTTCTCCGCCAGATTCTCCGCCGTGATTCCCATCGGCACGTTGGCCTGCGTATCGGTGAGCGCCGCGTAGAGGGCGTCTTCCATCGGCGCCTGAAACAGCTTGATGCCGGTGCGCGAGTTTCTGATCACGTGCGGCGTCAGGCTCATGTTCTCCGCCCCGACAGTGAGCACCACCTGAGCGTCTTCGGTCATGATTTCCTTCGCTCCGCTCACGATCGCCTGAAAACCGGAGGCGCACATGCGGTTCACGCAGTAGCCGGGCCTGTCTTGGGGAACGCCCGCGGCTAGGGCGACGTGCCGACCAATGTACACGCCATCAGAATTCGACTGGATGACGTTGCCCACCACGGTGTGGTCAACATCCTCCGGCGCGATACCTGAGCGCTTCATCGCCTCCTTCGCCGCTAGGGCGCCCAACTGCGTGGCCGACAAATCTTTCAAGGCACCCAGAAACGCTCCGAAAGGCGTTCTCGCCCCACCCAGAAAAACAATGTCCTTATCCGACATTTCCCCAATTCCTCCCGCCTCGGCCAAAAGGAAACTTACGTTTCACCCGCTCTCCCCACGCCTTCCAACATAACGCCAAGAGAAAGCCAAGCGCAAGAGGTCTCATCTTGCGAGAACCCGAGACGGGAGCCTTTCTCAAGCGCACATGCGCGCCGGCGATTGACGAACAGATACGCTCCACCCAAAAAGAAGCAAGAAAACTCCGCTTTTCACATAAAATCTTTTATTTTGATTCAGGTTTTGGAATTCTATGCGAAGCGCCTCGAATGGCTTGCAAAAGGTCACGGGCACATTCGACTTCATACTGATCAAATGCGGAGATATTCGTATATTTCATATGCAACTGTCCTTCTCCAACATTACCGCGATGCTGTTTATCGGTAAAAAATCAATTTTTCCTTACTTTTAGAAGAAAGAACCCAATACCTGATTTTGTAGCACCAAACGGCTACCCAAACGAAAACATCGCAACAACTCAGCTTCACCTGCTGGAAATGCATAAGAAAAGGCTTTCGCATACGGCTGGAAAGCACTCTTTCCACTAACGAACCTTCCGTCGAGGAATCGACAGTCCTTGACGCTTTCACTTCAACCTTAAACTTCCCATCAAGGTAAAAGTCATATTCTCCTGCGTAAGACGGGGTGTCTTTCCTGGATGGTTTCTTGAGTTCAGGCACCAGTTCCTTTGTTTCGCCGACGCAATGAGAGTGGAGCCTGAGTGCAAAAAAATCCGCAACAACATCGTTTTTCGCGGAACTGGCGAGAATGAGTCTCTCAATACATTTCAAAGGCTTCTGTTCGTAACAACCACCCACATTTTCTTTCATACGATAAAAAACTTGCTGAACATCTACCCAAACGTTGCCAGAACGAATGTTCTCGGACTTACTTCGCTCCAAATTTTCGGTTTTTTCCCCGTTTACCTCTTTGTAGTATCCACGAAGAATTTTGGGAATGTCCGTATATTGAACATTGAATTTCGGTTTTCGCTTTACATACATAATAAAGGGACTCCTGTATTACCGCCATCCAGTTATACTGGGTCCCGTAGCCTTGTTGATCCCGCATCGTGATGAAAGAGCGGCTCTTCAAGGAATCAAAATCACGCATCATGATCATAAATTCTGGAATTTTCCGTAAGCGTCTTTTCCGTCACGGCTACCCACCGCCTGCACCAATCAATAAATTCCTCAGTTGATCGCTTCTCAAACGCAACGAGACTATTAGGGTGGGGCCTGAATCGACAAGTTGGCTTTCTCACGCACCATGAGAAGATAAATTTCCTCTGGAGAGGCCGCGTCAAGGCATCCGATGCGAGACGGCAAAGCGGAAACAGTTCCCCCCGGACTCTTGAATTTTTGTCCAACCGCCCTATGATCTGATTTTTCGTCATTTCCCTGCCTCGACAAATCTCCGGACTGAGAAAAACGCCATGTTCACTATTTTGATTATCTTCCTCACGTCCACGAGAGCGGGGTATCCACGTCTCCCTTGAACCTTCGCGCGGCGTCTCTGGCGAAGTAGGTGAGAATAACATCCGCTCCCGCGCGCTTGATGGAGGTCAGCATTTCCATGAACGCACGCTCGGGGTCGAGCCATCCGTTGCGGCTCGCCGCCGCCAGCATAGCGAACTCCCCCGATACGTTGTAGGCGGCGACGGGCAGGTCCGACAGAGCCCGCGCCTTGGCGATGACGTCGAGATAAAGGAGCGCGGGCTTCACCATAACGATGTCCGCCCCCTCCTCGACGTCAAAACGCATCTCGCGCATAGCCTCGCGCGCGTTGGCCGGGTCCATCTGATAGGAGGCCCTGTCGCCAAAGGCGGGCGCACTCTGCGCCGCCTCCCTGAAAGGGCCGTAATAGGCACTCGAGAATTTCGCCGAATAGGCCATGATGGGGATATGGGTGAACCCTTCCGCGTCGAGAACCGAGCGAATCGAGCCCACGTGCCCGTCCATCATGTCTGATGGGGCGATGGCGTCGGCACCCGCCTTCGCGTGGCTCACCGCGGTTTTATTGAGGAGGGCTAGGGTCGGGTCGTTCAATATCCTCTCGCCCCTGACGAAGCCGCAATGGCCGTGGTCCGTATATTCGCAAAGACAGACGTCCGTGATGACGCACAGCCCAGGGTGCGCTTCCTTGAGGGTGCGCACGGCGTTCTGGACAACCGCGTCCTCAGCGTAGGCGTGGCTGGCGAACGCATCCTTGTGTTCAGGAATCCCGAACAGGATGACGCCCGGTATGCCAAGGGCGACGATTTCCGCGCAGTCCGCCACCAGTTGATCGACGGAGAGTTGGTATTGTCCGGGCATTGAGGAGATCTCCCGCCGCACGTTCTCTCCCTCGACCACGAACATCGGGTAGATGAGATCGTCCACCGAGAGGCGCGCCTCCCGCACCATGCGCCTCATGGCGGGCGTCTCGCGCGTGCGTCGCGCCCGATTTTTCACGTTGCTCACAGAAAGGGGGGGGGCGGGAACCTCCCCGGGGAGGGAAACGTCAACGTCTCGGGTCAATTTTGATGTCCTTCTCTTTGAAGTGACGATGGGCGGAGAACCTCCTGTTCCGCTCCCGATTTCCGGTAAAAAGAGACGATGGCCCGCGCCATGCCCGAAATCGTCGATTCAGCAGCCTCGAGGTCCGGCTCAATTCCCCATTCGCGCGCCGTGCGGGTGGTCGCCGGGCCAATAGAGGCCACCTTTGTGTGCTCTATCCACATTTTCGCCCTCCCCTCGCCCGCCGCCCGCACAAAACCCGTAAGCGCAGAGGAGCTAGTGAAGGTCAGCATATCCATTTTTCCGACCTCCAGCTCTCCCCACACCTCTCGCAGCGCCTCGCGCCCCAGAGGCGTCGTCTGGTAGGCCGCCACGTCATCCACGACAGCCCCCAGTTCAAGCAGCATCCGGGGGATGGCGTCCCGCCCTTCCTTCGCCCTGGGCAGCAAAACGCGCGCGCGCGCCACTTTCTCAGCCGCAAGCAGTGCAACGACGCCCTCAGCCGCATACTCTTTGGCTACCCTGTCGGGCGTTCTTCCCAAATACTTCTTCACAGAGGACGCCGTGGCCGGTCCGATGGCCAAAAGCGACGCCTTCTCCGGAATAACTTCAGGGCCAATCCCCAGCTTCTCGAGCCTTAGCGAGAGATATCTTGGTCCGTTCGCGCTTGTGAAAATTATCCACGCATAGCCCTCAAGCGCGTGGATGGTCGCGTCTAGCGGCCCCCAGTCATCCGGCTCTCCAATTTGGATGATCGGTGCGGCGCGGACGCACGCTCCCAGGTCAGCAAGCATCTCACCCATGCGCGAAGCACCCTCTTTGGGGCGCGTGATGAGAATTCGCCTGCCCAAAAGCGGACGCGCGGCTAAATCCTCGCCTTTTCCATCATTCATCGCACGTCTCTCAATATCTCCGCCCCACCGTGATACAAAATCTCCTCGGCCAGCTCTTCTCCCAGCCGCATGGCGCCGGCGGGTGCTCCCACTCTTTCCTTCTCCACCATCCGTTTCCCATCGAGACTCACGAGACGGGCGCGGACGCACAACGCGCCCTTGCGCATTTCCGCCAGAACAGCCAGGGGCAGCTGGCACCCGCCCTCCAGACGCGCCATAACTACGCGCTCCACCAAAACGGCGTGTTTCGTCGCGGAATGTTCCAGCCCCCGAAGGAGGCGGCGAGCGCTCTCGTCCGCTTCTCTTATTTGGACCGCAAGCGCGCCTTGGCCCACGGCGGGGAGCATGAGTTCAGGTGCGAGGACTTCCGTCGCCCGCTCTCCCCATCCCAGACGATTCAAGCCGGCGAGGGCCAGAATGGCGCAATCTACCTCTCCCGACGCCACTTTGGCGAGGCGCGTATCCACGTTTCCGCGCACCTCCACAATTTCAAGATCGCTCCGAAACCGCCTGAGCTGCGCGATTCTCCGCAAGCTGCCCGTGCCAACCATGCTGCCCGGCGCCAAGCTCCGAATGGACGCCCCGCCTCTCGACACCAAGGCGTCCCAGGGCTCCTCCCTGCGGGGTATCGCGCCCAGAATGAGCCCCTCGGGCAATTCGCTCGGTAGATCCTTCAAACTATGGACGGCGGCGTCAATTTCGCCGCGCAGTAGAGCGTCCTCGATTTCTTTGACGAAAAGACCTTGCCCGCCCAGCTCGCGAATCGGGCGGGTGGACATCTCGTCTCCCCTTGTGCGGACGACGATTTCCTCTACATTGAGGTCCGAATGCAGGTTTCGCAGCTGGGCGGCTACCTGTGCTGTCTGCGCGCGCGCCAGCGCGCTGCCTCGCGTCCCGATACGCAACGAGTCACCCATGCCCTAAGCCGATTCATCCGCCGGCGCGTCGGACGAACGCTCCTGGCTCTCGGTCTCCACACCAAAGAGTTTGCGCACCGATTCCAGCTGAATGCCCTCCGTCTCCTCCTCGCTCATTCGGCGGAGGGCGGCGAAGGGATGATGGAGGAGCTTGCTGACGAGCGCCTTCGTCATGGCGTCCAGCGCCCCGCGACCGCTCTCGCCGAGTTCGGGCAAGCGCCGAATGGTTCTCTCCATCTCACTTTGGCGCATCGACTCGGCGAGGGAGCGTATGGCCGCGAAGGTGTCTCGAAGCTCCTCCGCTCGCTTGCGCGCGAGGTGGGTGCGCAACTCGCTTTCGAGTATGGCGCGCGCGCCGCGCGCCACCTCCTCTCGACCTCTCAGGTTATCCGCCACGACGGACTGCAAATCGTCCACATCGTAGAGATAGGCGTCCTCCAGGTCGTTCACGTCGGGCGCGACGTTTCTCGGCACGGAAATGTCGATGAGAAAAACGGGGGCGCCGCGGCGACGCTCCAAGGCGGCGGCCACGGTCGCTTTGTCAAGAATGAACTCCGGAGCAGACGTTGAGGCGATGACGACGTCGGCGTCGATGAGCGCCTCTCGCAGATCCTCGAAACCCATCGCGTGGCCCTTGAGTCTTGAGGCCAGCGTCTGTGCGCGTGCGCGCGTCCTGTTCGCCACATGGAGGGCGCCAATCCCACTCGCCTTCAGATGTCTCGCCGCCGCCTCGCCCATCTCACCCGCGCCCAGCAGGAGCACTTTCTTGTCTGTGAGAGAGCCGAAAATCCTTTTGGCCAGGTCCACAGCGACGGAGCTTACCGACACCGGCGTTTCGCCTATCGGGGTTTGTTCGCGAATCTTCTTCGCCACCCGAAACGCGCGGGAGAAGAGATCGGCAAGTGCCTTTCCGGCATGGCCGGAAGCGTGGGCAACCCGGTAGGCCGCCTTGACCTGGCCCAGAATCTGCGGCTCGCCCACCACCATGGAGTCGAGGCTCGAAGCCACGGCGAACAGATGGCGCGTGGCCTCCACCTCTCCGTGAACGTAGAGGTGCGCGCGCAGCTCCTCGGGGGCGACGTCCCGCGATTCGAGGAGAAAGCGATGAATTGCGTCGATGCCCTGATCGAAATCCTCCGCTGCGCTATAGACTTCCACCCGATTACACGTGGACAGGATGAGGCGCTCCTCCAATCCGCGATAGCCAGCCAGATGATCGAGCCACTCGCCCATGCGCCCCTCCGGAAAATAGAGGCGTTCGCGAACGCTGAGCGGCGTGTTGCGATGGCTCACGCCGGCGAGAATGATGTGCATCTGCGCCGCTCCCTAGAAATGCGCGACCAGCGCGAGAAGCGCGGCGGCGAAGGTCAGCATCGAGAAAACGGCGGAGCGCTTTCCCTTCCAACTCCTCGTGAGCCGGCAAACGAGCAGGAGGCCATACGCGCCCCAAATCAGGAGCAGAGGCCAGGTGCGCACCGGATCGAGGCTCCAGTAGGCGCCGTGGCGCGACTTGGCCCACATCGATCCGAGCAACAGACTCGCCGTCAGGAACGCGAAGCCGAAATAGAGTATCTTGTGGTTGAGGTCGTCCAAGACGTCGAGCGAGGGCAGGCGATGCAGCCAGGCGCTCGGTCTTCTGGATTTGAGCTGCTGCGATTGGACGAGATACATCAGCGCTGAGGCGGAGAGGAGAAAAAACGCGGCGGAACTCAAAAGCGCCAACACCGCGTGGCCCTTGAGCATATAGCCCTGCACGACCAGAGAACCCGCTCCCCACGCGCCGGGAAAGGCGGATGCGTATCCCTCAAGGACGAACGCCGCTGGCACGGCGAAGCCGCCGAGGGCGATGTCGCGGTAACGCGCATAAACGATGAGATACATCAGCACAATCACCCACGCCATGCCGCTCAGCCACGGCCCCCAACCCTGGGGCGCGGCAGTGGAGAAACCCATCCCCAGCATCAAGGTGTGAAGGGAAAAACCCAGAAGCAGCGCTCCCATGCCGTAGATGATGCCGGACAACCTGCCCGTGAAGAGCAGATACAAGTGCGTGAGAGCGGCGATGAGATAGCAGGCGATCAAAATGGCGACCACGGGACTTCTTCTCTCCCTCTCGGCACAAGAGAACAAACTGCGTGATTCGGAGAACGGGAAATATCGCCCCCGCTCTCCGAAGAAACAGGCAGAATTATTTAGAGCACCATTTCGGGCATTTTGCAATAATCCCGCATTCACGCCGCCTTCCACACAGGTGGATTTATACATTTCCCTCCCTGGCCCCTGGTTGGCACGGACATCCCATCCAAACTATACTCCTCGCGCGTATCCGCCTTCACTGCTCAGCATCGGGAGGGGAGAGAAGCCTTGTGATAACGCTTCCCGAAATCGATCCGCCTCTGCTCAACGCCAGCGGCATTCTGAGCTATCCGGAAGTTTTCGCCGCCTTCGAGAATGCGGGCGCGCGCCTCGGCGGCTACGTCACGAAGTCGATCGGCCCCCGGGAGAAGCCGGGCAACGAGAATCCGGTGCTCGTCCACCCGTCGGGAGGTCCCGTTCTCAACTCCCTCGCCCTGCCGACGCAAAGCGCCGAGGACTGGGAGCGCGACCTTGAAGAAATACACCTGAAGAAAGCCAAACTCATCGTCTCCATCTACGGCGGAACACCCGATGAGTTCGCGCGCGTCGCCTCCCGCATGTCGAGATTCAGCGACGCCATTGAGGTGAACCTCGGATGTCCGAACAAAGAACCGGGCGAGCGCGCCATCATGGAGAGTATCGGCCAGAGTCCTGTCTTCTCGCGTGAGGTCATCAAGCACGTGCGCGGCGAGACGGACAAGCCCGTTATCGCGAAGCTCTCTCCCAACAGCGACTACATATCCGTGGCGGATTCATGTCTGGGCGCAGGGGCGGACGCTCTCGGCTGCGGAAACACTCTCGGTCCGGGGTTGGCCGTGGACATCACGAGCCAAACGGCGATTCTCGCAGGCGTCACAGGCGGCATCAGCGGACCCGCGCTCAAACCCGTCAACCTACGCATGACCTATGAGGCATACGCGCGTTTTGAATGCCCTATCGTCGCATACGGCGGCATCGAAACCTGGGAGGATGGCGTCGAGTATATCCTGGCGGGGGCCTGCGTCCTTGGAATCGGCACCGCATTCATGCGAAAGAGCACGGAAGAGGCCGCCGCGCTCACCCACGATATCTGGGAGGGAGTGCAAAGGCACCTTGCCGACAGACCGATGTCCGCGCTCATCGGCGGCGCGCACTGCGGCACCGCAGGAGATCGCTCTCATGCGTAGCCTCTTTCGGGTCGTGGAAAATCGCCGAGAAAGCGCGTGGACGCAGACGATTTTCTTCGATCAGGAGGTCTCGTCTAGGCCAGGGCAATTCATGATGGTCTGGCTGCCTCGCCTCGGAGAGAAGCCGTTTACGCTCTCCTACCCAAACGCCATCACCGTGAAAAAGGCCGGCGCGTTCACCCGAAAGCTGGCCGCTCTCCAGGCTGGCGAGAACATAGGACTTCGAGGCCCTCTGGGCCAGGGATATCCACCCCTCGAAAAGCCCGTGTTGATCGGCGGCGGGGTGGGGATCGCCGAACTCAGACTACTCGCCCTCGTCTCGGAGGAGCCTTCTTTCGTCCTGGGCGGCGCAACGGCGGACGAGATTTTATTCTATAAGGAATTCCAGGAGTTGGGGCCTATCCGCGTCGCCACTGAAGACGGCACTCTCGGGAAGAAAGGCCTAGTCACCGACTTGCTGCCGGTCGAAGCGAGGAGCTACGCCCTCTGCGGGCCGGAGCGCATGATGGCTGCGTGCCTGCCTATGCTTCCAATGGAGCGGACATACCTCGCCCTTGAGCGATACATGAAATGCGCCGTGGGTCTATGCGGCCAATGCACCTGCTCCGGCTGGCGCGTATGCACAGACGGTCCCGTATTCTCGGCTTCAAGCGTCGCGCGGATGGCGGATTTTGGAAAGCGCAGACGCTCGAAGAGCGGAACTTGGGAGAAGGTTTCATAGATAACAGATATGGGTTCGCCATATTTTCCCGAGCGGCAGAAAGTTGTCCGTCCGCTCTTCTCAGGTTTCATAGAGGCGGTTCGCCGTATCTTCCCAAAATGCCCCGCCTGTGCTTATAATCAGGCGAAGGTGTTAAAAGGCAAAGGCTTCATCGCATCCACGAGACCCCGACGGAGGGCAGGCTATCCAATTTCGTGTGTTGGGCTGCTTCGGCGGGAAAGCGCCCGGATGTGACCTGACGTCTTTTCTGCTCAACGAAGAGTTGTTGGTAGAGGGCGGATCCGCCGCTTCGAGCCTCAGCATCCAGGAGCAGGCCGGGCTGACCGGCGTGGTGATATCCCACGCGCATCTGGATCACGTCGGAGAGTTGCCCTACATCGCCGACAACATCTTCGGGCTTCGGGAGGATTCGCTGCAAATCATGGGCGCGCGTGAAGTCTTGAACGAGATGAGAAACTCCATCTTCAACAACGCCATCTGGCCGGATTTTTGCGCCATACGCCACAAAGACAAGCCGATACTCGACTTCGTCCCCATCCAGGAGAACGAGGCACACTCATGCGACGGAATCCAGATTACCGCGCATGCGGTGAACCATGCGACGACCACCTTCGGCTTTGTTTTTCAGGACACCGAGAGAGCACTACTCTACACCAGCGACACCGGGCCCACGGAGGCCATCTGGCGAGGCGGCCTCAAGGCGCGCAACCTGCGCGCGATCATCACCGAGATCTCGTTTCCGAATAAGATGGAGGAACTCGCGCGCCTCACCAGACACATGACGCCCACCCTGCTTCAGGAGGAGATGCGCAAGATGCCGCCGGAAATCCCCGTCTACATCTATCATCTCAAGACGCAGTATTACGAGGAGACGAAGGGGGAAATCGAGGCGCTGAAAGAGCCGAGGATCCAGCTGCTCGAACAGGGAAAAACATATCACCTATAGTGCGTTTGTGCTCAAGCGGGACGAGGCCGCTCCGCAGTGGGCGATGAGAAAGGGAGGCGGCCTGAAGAACGGAGATGGGGGCATCAGTTAGGCAACGCGGGCCTGAGCGTGAGGAAGCGCCGCCGAGGTCACTTGCCTTAAGAGGAGATATTTTCTTGCAAGACGTCGAGGCGCAAAGGAAGAACAGCCGCATTCTGACCGAGAGAATCAGCCGTATTCTGGCCGGAGATATCGCGGGCGTCGATGCGGACATTCGCTACACCTATCAGGACGGGGGCTTTCGGCTTTGGTGGGGGGAACGAGGAGACCCGGACACTACGGCCCACATTACCTTCGAACAAATCGCCGCGCTGAACAACGAGGAGTTGCGCCAAGTCATCCGCTCATCCGTCATCGGCTAGGAGCGTATTCCGACCCCGAGGGGCGTCCATACGTTTTTCAGACCCTAGGCGTCGTCCGCCTTCCGGTCGCGTTTCTCTCCGCCAAAGCACCCATCTCCGCAGACGAATCCTATTCCGATCAGGAAAGTGTGCAAACGCCTGAAAGCATGGAGGGGAGGGAGGAGTTGAAAATCCATTATTTTTCAAATTTTTAGAGGTGAAATTGAAAGTAAAAAATAAAATATCACGCGCGCGGATCGGTTTTGGTTCCGTGTGAAGGCGGCACGGAACGACGATTCTGGGTTACGGAATGGCGACGCCATTTGGTTTTTCTGAAAGGCTAGGCGATGTTGGCGAGCTCCTGGTAAATTCGAAATATCGAGCTTCCGTCCTCGTGCTGCCTGCCCTTGCTTCTCTGTGCCATGTAGAGATGCTCCAGCAAGCCTCCAAGCGGTACGGGGACGTCGAGGTCCTTGGCGGAGGCGATCGCGCATTCGAGGTCTTTCAAGACTATCCATATCGGGCCGGATTCCGGAAAATTGCCGGCTAGCATGTCCGCGCCCCGAACGTCGAGCACGTTGGAACCCGCCGCCCCGGAGCACAACGTTTCGAGCATGACCTCCTTGGGTATCCCCGCCTTCAGACCAAGCGTGAGCCCCTCGCTCGCCCCCGCCATGTTGATGAACAACACCAGATTCACCACGAGCTTGAGCTGGGCGGCGAGCCCGTTTTCCTCGCTCACGAAAACCGTCTTCTTGCCGATGGCGTCAAAGGCAGGCCGCGCCTTCTCGAAAGCAGCTCTCGGCCCAGCCGCCATTACCACGAGGTCCTTCACGGCGGCCTGTTTGCCAACGCCGCTCACCGGACAATCGAGCCAGTGGACGCCCCTCTCCCCCGCCTTCTTCGCCATGGCTTTGGAGAATTTCGGCGGAACCGTGCTCATATCGGCGATTACGCCTTCGGCGGACGTCCCCTCCAGAACCCCCTCCTCTCCCGTCACCGCCTCTTCCACGACCTTGTAGTTCGGCAACGACGTCATCACCAGATCGGCGCCGGCGGCGGCATCCGCCGGCGAGGAGGCGCGGCGCAGGTCCCTCCCCTCGAATTTCTCATACGCCGCATCGAGCGGGTCGTAGCCCGCCACTTCCATTCCGGCGTCCAACATGTGTCCTGCAAAGGCACCCCCCATCACGCCCAGACCCACCACTCCCACTCTCATGCCCACGGCTTATGCTCCTCCCCTGGTGCGGCGGCGGAGGATGAACCCGCCCGCCGGCATCGAAGATGAAAAATGCGCATTCGCGCATCGTTAATGAATCACGTAGCCGCCATCCACTACGAGGTTGCGTCCCTGAAAGAAAGAGACGTCCTCTGGTCCCAAGAAACACGGCCTGAGCGATTTCCATCGGCACGTTCGCCATGCACTTGGGCACGCCCCTGCGATGTTTCGTAGGCGTGCTTAGATACTCCGTCGCCATCGGTCCCGGTTTGACGGCGTTCACCAAATGTTCTCGCGCACGAGTTCGAGCCCCATGGAGCGTGCAAGTGGAATCCGCCTCGCCTTGGTCGTGCTGCAGAACGCGGGCGCGCGAGGGTCCTCTTGCCATCAAAGAGACGCCAACAGAGTTTCTCCGCCGCAAGAGTTGGGCTATATTCATCCACGAAGCGACGCCGCGCGACGCAGATCAAAGGAGAATCGCATCATGCCCCGACCAAAGACGCCGTTTGAAGGGTTGCAGCACGTCGCCATCAAGGTTTCGGACATTGCAGAATCCCTCAGGTTCTACACCCGGATTCTCGGCTTCATCCTCACGGAACGCCACGATCCGGGCGAGCACCCCACCCTGGACGTAGGGCTTTGCTTCCTGCGATGCGACGCGCTTCATCACGATTTGAACCTAGTATATCACACGGGCGCGCAGCCCGCCCTCACGAGACTGAAAACGGACGACCAGGGCCCTGTCAAGGATCTGGGGTTGCATCATTTCGCGTTGCAGGTGAAAAACCGGGAAGAGTTCCGCGCCTGGAGAGAGTGGCTGGAGGAGTGCGGGGTCAAAATCGTTCGCGGTCCCCTCGTTCACAGCCCTACGCATCCGGAGGGGGACGGGACATGGGGCGAGAACCGGGCCATGTATTTTTGCGATCCCGATGGGCACCGAATCGAAATTTTTTGCGACCTGGCCAGAATGGACGAAGCCAACAGCATCGACAAACGATGGTATGAGAATCGCCTCCGCCAGGAGGGAATCAACTCCACCTCGCACCCGACCGAATAGCCGCATGATGCCCCTTCAGTTCCCTGTAGAGGCGTCCCGGAATCACGATCCTGGGTGTGCGGAATGACGCGCTATGGACGCGCGGCTGCCCGGTACTGCGTTCCGCGTGAAGGCGCGACGGAGGCGCAGGGTGCTGAGCCACCACCCCCAAGGAGGCGCTCTTCCATGGACGAGACGACGTGAGCTGGAAAAATTTTCGTATTCGGCTTCTCCGCTGGCTGCTTCATTTCAATTTCTCCGACAACGGCATCTTCTACCTCACCACCATCATCGTAGGAGCGTTTACCGGACTCGTCGCCGTCTTCTTCCACCTCGCCCTGGGCTGGACGCATTTCCTCCTCTTCGGCTCCCACGACCTTTCTGCGATTCATCGCGCTTGGTACTGGGTGGCACTGATACCCGCAGGGGGCGCTTTCGTTTCCGCCCTGTTTCTCCAATACGTCGCGCCCGAGGCGCGGGGCAGCGGCATCCCGCAGACGAAAATCGCCTACGTCGCCCGGAACGGCCACATCGAGAAGCGCGTATGGATGGGCAAGTTCCTCGTCGGACTTCTCAACATCGGCTCAGGCTCCAGCCTGGGGCGCGAAGGCCCCACCGTGCAAATTTGCTCGGGCGCGGCGAGCTGGATCGGCGAAACGTTCTCGCTATCAAGAAGACGCGTGCAGGCACTCGTTCCGGTAGGGTGCGCCGCCGCCCTGGCCGCCGCGTTCAACACGCCGATCGCCGCCGTCTCCTTCACGCTTGAGGAACTCGTGGGCGACCTCAACGCGCGGGTTCTAGGCTCCATCGTTTTCGCCGCCGTCTCCGCCTCCGTCGTCGCGCGCGCCATTCTCGGCAACAAGCCCGTGTTCTCCGTGCCGGCCTACTCGCTGGGCAACCCTCTGGAGCTGCTCCTCTACGCCCTGGTGGGCGTGGTCTGCGCGCTCATCGGCGTGGCGTTCGTCAAGGGTTTGCTGCTCATACGCGGGCGATGGAAGCGCCTGGGAGGATTGAGGGGGGTTCTCGCCACCGGACTGGGCGGTCTGGTCGTCGGCGTCATCGGCATCTGGTTTCCCGAGGTGTTCGCCGTGGGCTACCCCGCCGTGAGCAACGCGCTCACGCACAGCTACTCCCTGCCCTTTCTCTTGGCTCTGCTCGCACTCAAGCTCATCGCCACCATGGTGTCCTACGGCACCGGCTCCTCAGGCGGCATCTTCGCCCCCACCCTGTTTCTGGGCGCCATGGCCGGAGGCGCCGTGGCGTCCCTCGCCGAGCTCGTGCTCCCCGGCTTCGTCGCCCACCCGGGCGGATACGCGCTCGTGGGCATGGGCGCGGCTTTCGCCGCCATCATCCGCGCGCCCATGACGTCGGTTCTCATCATCTTCGAGCTCACGCAGGACTACAACATCATTCTCGCGCTCATGGCGGCCAACGCCATATCCTTGGGTCTGGCGCGATACTGGCATCCGGAGCCGATATACAGCGCCCTCTCCTCCCAAGACGGAGTCGGACTTCCTGATTACGAGACAGAACACCTCCTGCACGAGATTCACGTGTCAGACGCCATGATCAGGAACGTCGTCACCCTGCCCGAGGACATCACTATAGGGGAGGCGATAGAGAGAACGAAAGAGAGCGACATCTCCGGATTTCCCGTCCTGGACGCGCGAGGGAAGCTCTGCGGCATGGCGAGCAGATATGACTTCAGCCAGGCGGAAGCCGCCGGCGCCCTGCCAAAAAACATCAGCGAAATTTCTCGAAAAAAATACGTCATGCACGCGCATCCGGATCAGTCGCTCGATTCGGTGATGGCCAAGCTAGGCGACAGGCGCATCTCGCGCCTGCCCGTGGTGAGCCGGGAGGATCCGACCGCGCTGCTGGGAATCATCACGGCCGAGGACGTGATTTACGCTTTCGGCAAAGTGTGGAATGATCGAGCGTTACATCATCGCGATCCCGTCTAGACGACGCCCCCGCGAATGCGTTTCGGTGGGTGGGATGGGTGACGCGGATCGCGCTTCATGGGCTTGGAAAATCACAGGGAGCACGTCGCCCCGCCGTCATTTTCGGCTTAAGGGCGCAAGTCCCGTTCGTCAGGAAGCCCCGAAAAAGTAGCGGGCCGCGTTGGCGGAGCTCGCCTATGCGATGCGGACGGTCGCCATTTCGGGCAAGTGGAAATCCGGAATCCAGAAATCGGCAACGCGACGATGAACGCGCGAAATCCAGCCACCTTGCTGCCGAGCGGCCAGCCTTTTTGGCTCAAGAAGATCGTTCAGGCCGTTTTGGTGCTCTCCTACGGCGGAGTGGACGTCCATGGCATGGACAACGTTCCGGACGATGGTCCGTTGCTCGTCGCCTCCAATCATCGAAGCTACCTCGACCCCGTGATTCTCGGCGCTTTCCTGCCGAGGCGGGTGTATCACATGGGCAAGCAGGAGATTTTTCGCAATCCTCTGTGCGCCAGGTTCCTCACTTTTTTCGGCGGCTTTCCCGTGAACAGGGAAAGCCCGCGCCCCAGCACCTTCAGAACGGCCCTCAGACTTCTGGACATGAACGCAGCGGTCGTAATTTTTCCGGAGGGCGGCATCGTGAATTCCATGCTCGAGACGGGGATGAAAGAAGGCGTCGCCGCTCTTGCCGCCATAAGCCGCGCCCCCGTTCTTCCGGTCTATATCGGGGGTTCCGACTCCCTGGTTCGCCTGGGGGGAATTCTCTATCCATGGCTCGCCATTTGGGTGGGCGAGGTTATCCGGCCGGTAGCGGAGAAAGACGGCGGAAAAAGGGAAAATCGCAAGGATCTGTCCAAAAGAATCGCGCAGGCGTTCTCTCGACTGGAGGCGGATTTTCTGGCTGCGCAAAAGAGAAAAAAATTGTGAACGGGCGGGGACGCCTCTGAAATTTCGCAACCTGTGGGCCCATTAGACGCGCAGCGGGAAGGAGTGTGCAGGCCGTCATTCCCGCGAAAGCTGAAACCTAGGGCGGAGGCGAAGGATGCGCGCGCGGCCCGGCTCCCGTGTAAAGATCTTTGGGGGGCAGACCTGCCGATCCGCCCCCCAAAGATAAAACCCTTCAAACGAAACCCGGATGCTTAGAAACTATACTGAAGTCCGAGCTGAAGGCGCGTGGCATCTCCGTCCTGATCGTCGTTCGTATCGCGCGAACCTCTGATGAACTCGATGCCGGCCCGCACTTTCGGCGCCGGATCCCACCACAAGTTGGCGTGAAGCGTCCGAAGACTCTCGCTGTGCTCGCCCGCGAACGTCTCTTTAGCGCTATCGTCGAAATCGTTTTCCACCCAGCCGTAATACACGTTGGAAGTCAGGGTGTCGGTCCAGCGGTGTCTGATGCCAAAGAATCCGCCCATGGAATCCACCGCATCCAGATTGCCATGGATATCCCGCGTGGCGGCGATGCCCGCGCCTTGCATGTAGAACCCCATGGCGCCCTTGCCCGCATTGAACGTCGCCATCAGCTGGGTGCCGCTCAGCACGTTGACGTGCGCGCCCACGTGAACACCATAGGTGGTCAGGTCATCATCGTTGTCCTCGTCGCGAATCTGGCCCACCACGCCGGCCAGGTTGACGGCGCCCCAGGACGGCCGCCAGCGCAAAGCCCCCAGAAGGTTCGGCAATCGATCCTGAGAACCGGTTACACCTGGAGAGAATGTGTCTAATTCTTCATCGTCTGATGTACCCAACACTTCATCGTTTCCTGGTGCTATGTCTCTTACTCCGTGCAGGATACGCGGGCTGGAGGGATCGTCAAGCGCGACCTGTGCGGTGAGGCCCTGCCCCATCGACCAGGTGTAGCGCAGCTGCGGCTGGCGCGCGAAAATCATGCCCACCGGTCCGTAAAAGTCCACCGTGTCGGCGTAGGTATCTTCATCCTGGAGAATCGTCCAGGCCTGGCCCGCCAGGACCGGTCCGAGGGTGGCGTAGGCGTGACGCATGCGCAAGCCGGCGGAGTTGTCTCTGCCGCTGCCGAAGAAATCCGTTTCAATGCGCGTTTTCAATGTGCCTATTGGCGTCGGCGTCAGGCTGTCGAAGCGGAGGCGCGTTTGTCTGGCGTGCATGGAGAAGCTGCGCACATCCTCGGTGCCATCCAGCGGAATGCCACTCGGGTTGCCGCCGACAAAAAAGTCAGGGCCAGCGTCGTAATCTAGATCGTAGATGGCGTCGAGTTTGACGTACCCGCTGAAGGAGACGGACGTGTTGCTGCCCGGCATCTTCCAGGAGCCGGGAAAATCACCCGTAGCCACAGCTTTTTCGTTCGCAATTTTACTCTCCAGGGCCCTCATCTTTTGTTGCCGATTTTCTATATCCTGGAGACGCTCCTGAAGGGCTTTTATCTGCGCCTTCAGGTCGTCCAACTCCGTCCCAGCCGCCGGCGCGGCGAACAGCGCGAACGCCATTCCCAATGGCAGGAGCACATGGCCTATGCGCCTTGCCCCTCTCCACATCCTCTCCCTCATATCTTTCTCCCTCCTCCGTTAAAAAAAAAACCAAAAGCTCCACAGCCGGGAGCATAGAAGCATGGTGAGTAAAGCGCACATTTTAACACAGGACGCGCATTTCTGTAAAGTTTCCTCACGATGTATTCCATCCATTTATTCTGCGAGACTCTGTAACACCCCAATCTCGTCATTCCGTGATGCCTCTACACGGAAGCCAGGGAGCATCCTCTCGTCCTTCCGCAACGCCAAAGCGCGGAGAGATCAGGACGCGCCCAGCGCCTTCAGAATGGTGCGCCGGACGAGGACGGGCGTCACCTGCCTCCTGTAGTCGCCGCTCGCGCGAATGTCGCTCAAGGGCTCCAGATCGTCCAGCGCGCCGGCGAGCGCGGCGTCGATATTCTCCCCGTTGAGTTCCTTTCCCCTGAGTCCTTCCTCCGCCGTCCGCAGACGCCTGAAAACCGCCTCCACTCCGCCCAGGCCGATTCGCACCTCCCTCGCCGTCCTGCCATCCTCCTCGGCAAGCACCGCGGCGGAGATAGACGCACAGGGCTTGTCTTCCTTCGATCTCGTGGTGAAGCGCGTGCAGGCCGTCCGGAATCCAGCGGGCAGCGGATCCACCTCGATCGCGCACAACAACTCATCCTCCGCCAGGGCACACTCGTAATACCCCGTCCAGAATTGCGACGCAGGAATCGTCCGCTCCGTCCCGTCCGCCTTGCGCGCCCGCATTCGGGCGTCGAGGACGAGAAACGCGGCGGGCGGGTCAGAAGCCGGTTCGGCGAAACAGAGGTTTCCGCCCACCGTGCCCTGGTTTCGAATGCGAACCGTCGCCACGTTGTGAAAGATTTCGGCGAGGAGAGGGAAACGCTCCCGCACAAGGGAGGAGGTCTCGAGCCTGCGATGCACCACGCGCGCGCCGATTCGGATTCCGCCGTTCGCCGTCTCCTCGATAAAATCCAAATCTTCCGCCCCCGCGATATCTATCAACACCTCGGGCGCATACACCCGCGATTTCATGAGAATCGAGAGCGCCACGCCGCCGGCGAACACTTTCGCGTCGTCGCCATGCTCCTTCATCGCGGCGAGCGTCTCCTCCACGCTGTTCGCTGACAGATGCCGAAATGCCATTTTCATCCCCCCTCTTCTCTAAGCGCCATTTTTCTCTCGCATGGCGGCCAGTATCTTCTCAGGCGTTATCGGCAACGAGGAGATCCGAACGCCAACGGCGTCATACACCGCGTTCGATATCGCCGCGGAGGTGCCCAGCTGCGCCATCTCGCCCAGCCCTTTCGCGCCATACGGCCCCGAGGGATTTTCCGTCTCGACGAGCACGACTTCAAGGGCGGGCAAATCTTGGGTCGTAGGCAGTTTGTAGTCAAGCCAGTTCGGGTTCACGGGCTGGCCATCCTCGACCTGAAAATCCTCCGTCATGGCGTAGCCCACGCCCATGAGCGCGCCGCCCTCGATCTGCCCCTGCGCGCCCGCCGGATTCACGATGGTGCCCACGTCGTTCGCGCTGATGACGCGCAGCACATCCAGAGCGCCAGTTTCGACGTCCACCTCCACCTCCGCCACCTTCGCGCCGTAGGCGTAGGCCGCGGACCAGTTTCCATAGCCCGTCACCGGATCGGGCGTCTCGCTCGGCGAATCATACGAAGACGCCGTATAGACGGCTTCGCTGCCCTCCTTGTCGTATATCTTCATGTAGGCATCGGCGTGGGTCACCTGGTGCTCGGGAGAGCTCGCGACGAAAATTTTGCCCTCGCGCGCGTCGAGGTCTTTCGGGTCGCACTCAAGCAGTTCCGCGGCACCTCTCAGGAGCATGTTTTTCGCCTCCAGCGCCGCCAGGCGCGTGGCCTGGCCGTCGATGGTCGTCGTCCGGCTTCCCCGCACCCCCCATCCGTAGGGGTTCACCGCGGTGTCCCCGTTGATGATTCGCACGTCCTCCACCCGCACGCCCAGCGTTTCGGCGCAAATCTGCGCGAGCGTGGTATCCGAGCCGTTGCCCATCTCAATGGTGCCGGAGAGGAGCTGCACGGTGCCGTCCTTGTTCATCTTGATGAACGCGCCGGCCGTCTCCGGCCCCATCGCGCGCGCACCGGTGAAGTGCACCGCCGCGCTCAGCCCATAACCGCGCTTATTCGTCTTCGCGTCGCGGCTCTCGTATTTTTCTCGCCAAGGCACGCGCTTGACCGCCTCGCGCACGCACTCGGAAACCCCGCAACTCGTAATTTTGGCGCCGATGATGGTCGTGTCGCCCTTTCTCACAAAATTCTTCACGCGAAACTCCGCCGGGTCCATCCCTATCTCCTCGGCGTGTTTCTCCATGGCGACTTCCGATCCGAAGGAATAGCCGCCGTTGCCCACGCCGCGCATCGCCCCACCCGGCGGCACGTTTGTATAGACGACGTCGGCGTGGTGGCGATAGGCCTTGTAGTTGTAGAGACTTCCCCCCATGTGCGCGGTGATGGCGCCCACCACCGGGCCGTAGTCAGAGTAGCCGCCGTTTTCCACCACCATTCTGACGTCGCGCGCGAGGAGCATACCCTCTTTGTCCGTCGCGATTCGGAAGGTATGAAACTGTTTCGTCCGGTGGGTGCCGAGGAGAAACTCCTCCTCCCGCGTATAATAGAACTTCACGGGAACGCCCAGTTTCTTCGCCGCGATGATGGAAAGAAAGTCGATGTTGAATTTGCTCGTCGCCTTTCCCCCAAACCCCCCGCCCACGTAGTTCGTTACCACGCGAACGTTAGCTTCGGGAATCTTGAGGAGTTTGGAGAAATACTGGCTCGAAAGGCTCGGGCACTGCGAGGAATTATAGACCGTCACGTCGCCGCTCGGCGACCATTCGGCGATGGAGACGTGCGCCTCGAAGGAGGCGTGCATCTGGCGCGAGGAGGATGTGGAAATCTCGCTCACGTGGTGCGCCTCGTCGAACATCCGGCCCACCTCGCCAAACTCCATGTGCTTGGTGAAGGCGACGTTGTTCGGGTGCGCCTCGTGGAGCACGGGGGCACCCTCGCGCATCGCCTCAAAGGGGTCGAAGACGGCGGGAAGCTCCTCGTAGTCAACGTCGATGAGGTCGAGTGCCTCCTGCGCGGCGTCCTCGGACGTCGCCACCACGGCCGCCACCGAGTCGCCCACGAAGCGCGCCTTGTCGGTAGCAAGAGGACGCTGATCGTAGCAGACGGGAACGACGCCCCAGACCACGTCGTCAGGCACGTCCCTGGCCGTCATCACGAGTTTGACGCCAGGCAGCCTCTCGGCGCGGCTGACGTCGATGTTCCTGATGCGCGCGTGGGGGATGGGGCTGCCCAGCAATTTTCCATGAAGCATTTTGGGCAACAGAAGGTCGAGAGTGTACATGGCCTTTCCCGTCACTTTTTCCGGTCCATCAACGCGCGGCACGCTTTTTCCGACATAGGCGAGATCAGTCATGGAGCCTCCTCTCATGGGCGGCGTCATCAAAAGACACCACGGGTACAGGACGTTTTCTGAATCCTTCAGTCAAGGCAAAAACATAGAATATGCTATCATAGCTCTTTGCAATCGAGTGGAATTCGACGCAATGGGCGGATTATAACAACCTCACAGACGAAACAAAACTTCCTAAACGCGCCGTCGAACCTCCGCTCCTCCCGCGCGGCCGCCTTGGCCTTCCAGTTTGCCCAGTTTGCGGCGCACGGTCCGCCGTGCTAGAAAGAGATAATAGATTTATCATTAATTCCTGCCTCCCCAAAATGCGGGATTGGAGCGACGCGATGCCCATTCGTTTTGATTTTCAGGGCCGAAAGGTCATTCTCACGGGCGCGGCGGGCGCCATGGGAAGCCGCATTCTGCGAGGCTACGCGGAAGCCGGCGCCCGGGTTTTCGCCACTGACAAGGAAGGGGCCGCCTTTGAGGCGATGAGCGGCCCGCCCGATCAATTCTTCAAGTATCCCTGCGACCTGACCGACATGACCGCCGTCCGTGCCACCATGCGCGAGGCGCTCGGGTGGCTTGGCGGCTGCGACGTGCTCGTCAACGTGGCGGGCTACATGCCGATTCGCCCGCCGCTTACGCTTGTCGAGGACGATTGGAATTCCGTCCTCGCCGTGAACCTGCTGGCGCCTTATTTCTGTATTCAGGAAACCATCGACGCGCTGAAAGCCTCCGGTACAGGGCGCATTATCAGCTTCGCCTCCATCGCGGGCAAGATGGGGGGCATTGGGCCCAACCTCACCTACGCCGCCGCCAAGGCGGGCTTGCTCGCCATGACCTTCAATCTCGCGCGTGAACTCGCCAGGACGGGCGTGACGATCAACACCATACAACCGGGCCCGGCCGACACGGGACTTCACTTCGAGTCTCCGCCCGAAATGCTGGCCAACGCCGCGAACGCCCACCCCATGGGCAGGCTGACGACACCCGAGGACGTGTGGCAGACCGTTTTATTTCTATCGAGTGAGGAAGCCGCGCACATCAACGGAGAGGCGGTGGACGTGAACGGCGGCTTCTGGACAGACTAGACAGAGGAGCGACGCCGCCATGTCGGCAGAAAACCCGAAAGGATATTCGAATCCCGACCTGCTCTGGTCGCCCGCGCAGCTGATGTGCCGCATGGACGACCCCAGCCTGCGGATCGTGGACACGCGCCCCGGCGAGCGCTATGCGATGGGGCACATTCCCGGAGCGCGTCACTTCAACGTCTATGGCGTCAACTGCGATGATTCGAGCGAGGCGACGCTCAAGAATTTTTTCAGCATGTGGGCATTTCTGTTGGGAAACCGGGGTGTGGGGTTCGAGAACGTCATCGTTTTCTACGACGACGTCCTCGGCCACACGAGCGCGCGCGGATTCTGGATGCTCGAGCTCTTCGGGCACAAGGACGTCCACGTACTCGACGGCGGCTACAGCGCATGGGAGCGGGCGGGCTTCGAGACGACGCGCGACGCCCAGCCGCCCCAGCCCGTCGCCTTCGAGATGGCGTTTGAGCCAGAGCGTCTTGCCACGAGAGAGGACGTGGCGCGCGCCATTGAGGATGACAACCACATCCTGCTCGACACCAGATCTCTGGAAGAGTGGGAGGCGAGGCGCGTCCTGGCAAAGCAAGGCGGAATCATCCCCGGCGCCGTCTGGCAGGAATGGCTGCGGCACCTGACGCCCGAGGGTGAGATGAAGCCCGCCGATGCGTTGCGGGCGCAATTCGAAGAACTCGGAATCACGCCCGACAAAGAGGTGACCGCCTACTGACAGACGGGCTACCGTGCGGCGCACGGTTATCTCGCCTTGCGGCTGCTGGATCATCCAAAGATGCGAAACTACATGAGCTCCTGGAAGGAGTGGGGGAATCGGGAGGATACTCCCATCGCGCAGGCCAAGACCCAATCTCAGGGCGAACAGCGAGAATGAAGCGCGTCGCCCACCCGCTGGACAGGAGTTTGCGTATTGAAGCCCATGAGGTAAAATGGGGCATATTGAAACATTACAAAAAGTTCAATGGCCTGGAACGTCTATCGCGTCGTGGCCACTTCCATTCATGACGAATTCCTGGAGGTTCACAGCATGAAGATGAATTTCGCTCGCATCATCCTCGCCCTCGGCGTCGCCTGCGGCGTTTCGGCAGCGAATCTCGCGTCGGCGGCACCCACCCTTCGCCTCGGCGCGGCCAGCAACACCGGCGGTCTCATCGTATTCGTCGGCGTCGATAAAGGGTTTTTTGCGAAAAACGGACTGGACGCGAAAGTCGTCGTGCGCAACACCGGCGCCCAGCTCACCAAATCCCTCAAGGCGGGGCAGATTGATTTCGCCCCCGCCGCGTTCACCAACCTGCCGGCGGCGCTCGAGCGCGGCATCAAGGTGCGGGGCGTCGTGGGCTACGTCGGCGGTTCTTACAAGAAATCCACGACCGATGAGATGGTGGGCATCGCCGTGCGCCCTGAAAGCGGCATCAAAACCATCGCGGACCTCAAGGGCAAAAAAATCGGCTCCACCTTCGGCTCTACCGGCGACCTCTACCTCCGCACCCTTCTGAACAAAAACGGCATCGGCGCAGGCGGCGTGCGCCGCATCAACGTGCGCCCACCGAGCATCGTCTCCCTGTTCGACTCCGGAGGCGTGGACGCCATGGTGGCGTGGGAACCCTACCTCACCCGCATGACCGACAAGGTGAAGGGCGCCTCTCTCGTGTCGCGCGGCGGCGATTACGTCTGCTTCTGCGCAGGAATGCACGGCGTGCCGGAGCGCGTGTATAAAGATAGGAAAGCGACGCAGGCGTTCGTCAACGGAATGTCCGAGGCCGCCGCCTACGTGCGGGACGCCAAGAACCGGGAAGAAGTGTCCAAAATCGGCGCTCGCTACGTTCGAGGCATGGACGCCTCCCTCATCAAGCGCACCATCAAGTGGTGGACCTATGACCCGCGCCTGGGCGAGAATACGCTGAAGGCCTTCAATTTTTCGGTAAAACAGCTTATCGCCCAGAAGAAAATGAAGCGGCCATACGACCCCAAAAAATACTTCGACTTCCAGTTTATCAACCGGACGATAAAAGAGCATCCGGAGTGGTTCAAGGATCTGAACTAGCCGCGCGCGCCTTCAACATCCGCGCCCTGATCGTCGTCGGGGCGCGGATTGCGCTTTGAAAGGAAACGGAAAAAAATGCCGTCCAAACTGGTCGTCCATGGGCTGTCGCACCGCTATCCGGATGAATACACGGGAGAGGACGTTCACGCTCTTGACCAGGTGAGCCTCGCCGTGGAGGACGGCGAGTTCTCCGCCGTCGTCGGCCCGAGCGGCTGCGGAAAGACCACGCTGCTCAACATCCTCGCCGGCCTTCTTCCCCACACAGAGGGCAGCGTTCAGGTTGACGGCAAGGAGGTTCAGGGACCGGGGCCGGACCGGGGGGTGGTCTTTCAGGAGCACGCGATTCTTCCCTGGCGCTCCGTCGCGAGAAACATCGGCCACGGCCTCGAGATTCAGGGCGTCCCCAAGGAGGAGAGAGCGAAAAGAGTTCAGGAATTCATTGACCTGGTCGGCTTGTCGGGCTTTGAGGACCGTTATCCCCACGAGCTCTCAGGCGGCATGAAGCAGCGCTGCGCGCTCGCGCGCACGCTGTGCGCCAACCCCGTCGTGATGCTGATGGACGAACCCTTCGCCGCAGTGGACGCGCAGACGAGAATCACTCTGCAAGAAGAGTTGAACCGCATCGCCATCGCGACGGGGAAAACCATCCTTTTCATCACCCACAACGTGGATGAAGCCGCGTTTCTGGGAGATCGCTGCTTCATCTTCTCGCGCCGCCCGGGAAGGCTGAAGGCCACCGTGAAAATCGAGATTCCGCGCGAGAAACGCATTTGGAAGAATTTGCTCTCCGAGAGGGACTACACCGAACCGCGCGATGAAATTCTGCGCCTCGTGCGCGAGGAGGTCTCTGATGAGGAGGAGTAGGGAGGCGACTCCTCGGAAAAAACCACGCTCGATGCGGTGGAGGAGGTTCACCAAAGAAGGCGGCGTCGAACTGCTGCTCCTCATTACGGGCATTTTCCTCCTTTGGTCCCTCATCTCGCAGATCATCCCCAACCCGAGCCGCTACCTCCCCTCGCCCGTTTCCGTCGTCCTATCTTCCTACGACGTCATCTGGAAAGGTCTCCTGCCCAACTATATCGGGCAAACTCTTTGGCGTCTCCTCATCGGCAGCGCCATCGGCCTCCTGCTGGGCATTCCGTTTGGAATCGCTCTTGGTCTCAATCGCACGGTATCGGACATGTTCTACCCCATCATGAATTTCTTCCAGTCCATATCGGGCATCGCCATACTACCCATCATCGTCGTCTGGTGGGGCAACAGCGAAAAGACGGTGTTCGCCGTCATCCTCTACACCTGTTTCTTCCCGATCACCTTCAACGTCCTGACGGGCGTGCGCAGCACCCCGATGATACTGGTGAACGCCCTGCGCACTCTGGGGGCCTCGCGTCTGCGAATCGTGAAGGACGTCCTCATTCCAAGCGCCATGCCCCACATCGCGACCGGGGCGAGGCTGGGCATCGGCTACGCCTGGCGCGCGGTCATCGCAGGCGAGATGCTCGCCGGCAGACGCGGCCTGGGGTGGATGATCTTCACCGCGCAGGACGCAGACCTCACCGCTCAGGTGATCCTCGGCATGGTGATGATTGGCGCCATCTGGATCATGATCGACCGCTTCGCCCTCCGCCCCATCGAGGCAGACACAATTCAGCGCTGGGGACTCGTGCAGCGATGAGCGCCCTCCAGACGGCGACCATCGCCCTGCAAAAGCGCTTTGGCCGCCAAAGACTGCGAAAGATCATGCTGGGCGCTGTCCCCTTCGTCTCCCTGCTCGCTTTGTGGCAGATGAACGCCGTCCTCGAATGGCTTCCGCCGGTATTCATTCCGCCTATCGCATCCATCTGGGAGGCGATATATACGCTCTCGGAGGGCTGCTCCGGCGTCGGCGGGGCACTCAGCATGCAGTATGAATGTCTCTTCACCAACCATATATTTTCAAGCCTGGGCCGCGTGGGGCTCAGCCTCCTCATCGGCATTCCTTTCGGGATCGCACTTGGCGTGCTGGCGGGCATGAGCCGCCGTTTTGCCCACGCCCTCGAGCCCATCGGCGTATTCGCTAATGCCATATCAGGCATCGCCTGGGTGCCCCTAGCCATCGTCTGGTTTGGAACCGGCTGGCTCACGACGCTTTTCATCCTGCTGAACACCGTCTTCTGGCTCGTATTCTTCAACACGCTTCTGGGCGTTCGGGGCGTGCCCCGGGTATATGAAAACTCCGTCATGACGCTCGGTGGCGGCAGGTGGGCCATCATCTCTCAGGTATATATTCCGGGCGCGCTTCCCAGCATCGTCACCGGAGTGCGCATGAGCATGGGGTTTGGATGGCGCGCGCTCATCGCTGCGGAAATGATAGGCGGCGACAGCGGCCTGGGCTTCATGATCTTCGTCTCCGCGGCTGAATACAAAATTGAGGAGGTGTTCCTGGGCGTTCTCATCATCGCCGTCATCTGGATGATCACCGACAGACTGCTTCTCATTCCCCTGGAGAGATGGACCATCCAGAGATGGGGCATGGTATGGAGACCGTCCTAGAATGATGGATGATACCAGAGCCATCTTGAAGGGCGCGCTGGGCGATCGCCACTGGAGCCGGCACCCTACCGCGCGTTTTCTGATCGCCACCGCCCTTTTGTTCGGCCTGTATTATGGATACGGCTACGTGACAGCACCCTCGCGCCTCACCCCCGCCCTCAAAGCGCACCTGGCGACCAACGCGGGCAAGGTTGACCTGCTCGTCACCTCGAAATTTCCGCCAGAAGAATTTCATATCCGCATCTATCAGGAGTTGGGCAGCATGCGCGGCGTGAAAGACTCGACAGCGAAGTTGGTCTCCGTCACGCCCTCAGGTTTACGGACGCTCTCCCAGTATTATTGGGTAGAAAAAATAGATTTGAAGAAGTAATAAAAGAATCGCAGTGGGTTGAACCCCGTCTTGGCAATGGCATCTCACCCGACATATCGCCGTTATTCTCGGTGTAGCCAGACAAAAATAATTGGGAATTCGCGCAAAAATAATTGTGAATAGCCTAGTAAAACGGCCGTGCAAGGGCGTTGAAAAAGTCGTTCAAAGCAGATCGTCGAGCGAGATGGCAGCGGCGTTCACGTTCGTGCGCATGACGCGGCGATCGCCGCGCAATTTACTCGCTCCTTTTATACAGATTTTCGAACGTGCCGTGGTCTTTCTCAACGTCCGCCATCTCGCGGAAGATTTCCTCATATCCCGGGGGGGAGAAAATCCAGACGAGTTTCAGGGGCGCGTCGCCCGTGTTCTTCAGGCCATGCTCTACGCCCACGGGCAAAAATGCGCTCATGCCCGACGTGACGTGGTATGCCTCGCCGTCCACCTCCAACTCGGCTTCGCCTTCGTGGAAGAAGAGGATTTCCTCCTCTCTCTCATGAATGTGGCGGGGAATTCCGCCGCCGACGGGAATGTCCTGATTTCCCATGCTCAGCATTCGGGAACTCGTATTCCGGGGGTCGATCATGATACGCCAGCCCCGGGCCAGCTCCACCTCGCGCATCTCCAGCTTCTCACCATCGTCCCAACCGAATACGTATGCCATATGAACACCCTCCCCCCCGGCCTTCGCACGCGAACGCGTGCGTCGCGCTCTGCATCCGAGACTACGCGAGACGAACAGAAAGGCACACCGCTGAGACGGCGCGCCCTGAAACCTTCGCGGGAATAATGTTCAGGCTACTGCGGGGACGACTTCCTTGGCGAATCTTTCCAGCAATTTAAGGGATTCCTCATGCTTCATTCCGTCACCATAGACGCCCAGAATCACGTGGTTCAGGCCAAAATCGTCCCTCAGCCGGTAGAGTTCCTGAACGTTCTCCTCCACGGAGCCAATGACGCCGCCGCCCTTCAGAAACTCGCGCACGTCGAGCTTGTAGCTCCAGTTTCTCTGGAGGTGCCTGCCCTCCTCGTCGCTGAACTCCACCTCGTTCACTCTGGCGCGGTATTCGAGATAAGAAGAAAGGCCCTGCTCGAAGGTTTTCAGATAATCGACCTGCTCGTCATCCTCACAGACGTAGAAGCGATGCGTCATGGCATAGTCGATCTCGGACACGTCGCCCCCGGCCTCCGCCACGGCTTCTTCGTAGATCTTCATCTTCGAGCGATAGACTTCTGGTCCCTTGAAGCCGGCCGAGGCCATGATCTTAAACCCGTTGGTGCCGGCATAAGCGTAGGTTTCCGGGCTCGTGCCCGCCAACCAGATGGGCGGCCTCGGCTGTTGCAGAGGTTGGGGAAAAATCCGCACGTCCTTGCACTGGTAGTGCTCTCCCTCGAACGTCAGGTTCTCTCCCTCCAACAGCCTAGAGACGATCTCCAGTCCCTCCACGAGGCGCTTTCTGCTCTCCGATGGTTTCACGCCGAAAGTCTTGAACTCCTTGGGTTGGGAACCCCGGCCCACGCCCAGATCGAGCCGCCCGCCACTCAGCAAGTCAGCCATCGCCGCCTGCTCCGCCAAACGCACCGGATTGTGGAAGGGCATGATGGATATCGCCGTTCCCAGCCGGATATTTTTCGTCTTTTGGGCTACCGCCGCGCACAAAAGAAGCGGGTCGGGACACATACCCACTCTTGAGAAATGGTGTTCGGCGAACCAGACGCAATGATAGCCGAGCTCATCAGCCGCCTGGCATTGCTCCATCACCCTCCGGTAGGCATCCGCCTCGGACTCCTCCTCTCGGGGACATACCACGTAAAAAAGTGAAAATTTCATATCACGCCACTCCTGTCCCCTTGCCTAACGCATGGAAACCATATCTTTTCATCCGCATCACGGGCGGCTCAAGTTGTTTGGTGTAATTTATCCAGTTTATCATACTTCTCCAAGGCTGCGAAGAAGCCTGACGCTCAGAAGACGTCGTTCCACTTGCGCACCAAGGCCAGGCGTTATTCGAGGAGAAAGCACATGCGTTTCGAGGGCAGGACGATCATCGTCACAGGAGCGGGCGCGGGCATTGGCCGGGCGAGCGCGCTCAGACTCGCGCGCGAGGGCGCACACGTCGTTTGCATGGACGTCGCCGAATCGCGCGAGGATACTGCCAGACGCATCAAAGAAGGCGGGGTTGGCGGCGCAAGCGCGGCGGCCCTCGACGTGGGCGATGCGGAGGGGGTGAAAAAAATTTTTCGGGAAACCATTCGGACGCACGGGCGGATCGACGGGCTCGTCAACTGCGTTGGCGGAGGCTCTCCCCTTCTGGCACTGGAAATTGACGAGCGGGCTTTCGACAAAATGTTCGAGCTGAACGTGAAAAGCGTCTATCGAGCCTGCTGGGCGGTACTGCCTCACATGCAAGAGCGAAAGGCCGGCAAAATCGTCAATTTCTCCTCCGTCGCGGGGCGCTCGGCCAGCGTGCTCCAGGGCCCGCATTACTCAAGCTCCAAAGCCGCCGTCATCGGCTTGACGCGCCACCTCGCCCGAGAGTTTGGCCCCCACAACGTCAACGTGAACGCCATCGCCCCAGGCGTCGTCGGCACAAAACGCATCCTTGCGCAAATGAGCGACGCACAAAGAAAAAAAACGGAAGCCGCCACGCCCCTGGGACGAATCGGTACGCCCGAGGATATCGCGGGCGTCGTCGCTTTTCTCGCCTCCGACGATGCTCGCCACGTCACCGGCGTCACCATCGACGTGAACGGGGGCTTCTTTCTGGCCTAGATGAGAATTTCACGACATGGCCCGCGCATCCACCTGAACCAGCTGGCTGCGCTTCGCGGTCGCGCCGCAAAATCGAATTTCAACGTATCTGCGTCCTATCCCTTGGGTGATTCCGCCTCCAAAGGCGACGCGGTCGGCAAAAAATCCTTTGGACGCATCATCTGTATAGCGACCGATACGAGCAGCATGGCAAGTCCCGTCGCCTTGAACCAGATTCCGTTCCAGAACAAGGCCACTCCGGCCACTCCCATGAGGACGCGGTCGAACACCGTCAGCAAGCGGAGGAAATAGCCCTCCAGTGCCGCCGAAGTGCAGATGAAACCCAAAGCCGCGCTCACCCAGACCAGAATGACCTGGCTCCAGGGACCGTTGACCAAAATCGGTGTGTAGGCCATCAAGAGGGGCACGACGTAAAGCGGCTTGGCCAGTTTCAGAGAGATGAAGCCGGTTCTCATCGGATCGCACTGCGCGACGCCCGCGGCCACAAACGCGCCCAGGGCGAAGGGCGGCGTGAGCGCGGCGTCCTGGCTCAGCCAGAGGATGATCATGTGTGCGGTGAACATCGAGAGCCCAAAATCCATGAGCGCGGGCCCGGCCAGAATAGCGATGAGGATATAACTCGCCGTGATCGTCATCCCCATGCCCAGAATGTAGCTGGCGAGGGCCACGAGAGCCACCGCAAGGAAAAGCATGTTGTTCGAGTAGGAGAGAATGATGGCCGTCATCTTCTGCGCGAGGTCCGGATGCGTGACGCCTGTGAGCACGAGGCCCATCACGCCCGCAGTCGCGCCAATGACGAGTGAATTGACCGAACCCGTGACAAACGCGTCGCAGATTTTGGACATGATGCGCCTCGCCTCTTCATGCCGCCACGCCAGAAAACAGGCGACCGCCACGTACAAATACACTGCGTCGCCGCCGTAGATGATGCTGGCCACGAAGACGGCCGCCTCCAGCCCCAAGAGATACCAGCATTTTTGCTTGAACGTGCTCACCACCACGGCGGCGACGATGGCCCAAAAACCGGCGAAAAAGGGCGAAAACTGAAGGATGAGAAGCATGATAAGCAGCACGATGGGAATGAGCAGCACTCCGTCTTTTTTCAGCACGCCCCAGAAGTCGGGCAGTTCGTCCTTGCTGAGTCCCTGAAGGTTGTTTCTGCTCGCGTAGTAGTGAACCGACATGAATACGGACAGATAGTAGAGCAGCGCGGGCACGAGGCTCACGAGCGCGACCTTGTAATATGGCGTCTCGGTCATCGCCGCAAGGATGAAGGCGGCGGACGCCATGATCGGCGGCATCAGGTGTCCCCCAATGCTGGCCACTGCCTCCGTCGCCGCGGCGTAGGTGGCTCGAAAGCCGGCACGCTTCATGAGGGGTATCGTGAAAGTGCCGGTGATGACGATGTTCGCCGCTCCGCTGCCCACGATAGAACCCACGAGGCCGCTCGACACGATAGCCGCTTTCGCGGCGCCGCCCTTGTAGCGGCCCACCAGCGCGAAGGCGAGGTCAACGAACACGTCGCCCACGCGCGTGGCCTGGAGCAGCGCCCCGAAGATCAGGAAGATGAACACCACCTGGGCGTAGACGCGGGTGATGACTCCATAAATGCCCGATTGGCTATAGAGATAGCCCATCACGTAGCCGAACTCGGCGCCCTTGTGCGCCAACAGGCCGGGAAAGATGGGACCTGCCCAGTCGTAGAACAAAAAGACGACCGCGACAATAGGCAAAACCAGTCCCAGGACGCGGCGGCACGTCTCCAAGACAAGGCACGCGGCCGTGAAGCCGAACACCACGTCGTTCCACTCCACGATACCCGCCCGGGCCCCTCGCTCATCGTAGAAATACATGAACTCGATCATGACGATGAGGCTGAGGACGCACCAGAGAAAATCGAAGAGCGAAGGTCTATCCTGCGGAGAAGTCGCTTTGCAGGGATACAGCAAAAAAGTGAGGATGGACGTAAAGCAAATGAATATAGGGAGGGAGAATTGTTCTCCATAATATGGGATATAGGGAAAATCGAGTTGCACCAGTTTCAGGCTTCTCGGACCGAAGAGGGTGTAGCTTCCGTTCACCGCTCCAAAAAGAAAATAAACGGCGAACACGAAACCCACCACGCGCAACACCCAGAGAGAGGGCCCGCTCAGCGTTCTCGTTCGGGCGAGACCCGCCCCGAGGAAGCTGCCGATTTTGTCTACGACGTCGCGAAAACCCAATCCATGTTCCTCCGGAATGAGGCGAGACGCCAAGCGGACTACTGTTCGTGAGAATAGTCGTTCCGCCGAGGACACCCGTCGGCCGAGAGACGTCTTCCCCGGCCGACGGGGACGAGAAACGTTTTATTATCAGTTGGGCAGCTTGTATCCGACCTCTTTCCAATACCGCGCCGCCCCCGGATGCACTTTCATCCCGATGGCGTCCATCTGCTCAAGGCCCGGAGCCATGGCGAAGCCAGAGGCCCAACCCTTGTGCACCTTTAAGAGGAATTCGCGGCCCTTTTTCGAGAAGTTGAGTCGCGCCACCTCGTAGACGACGTCGGCGGGCACATTGCAACCCACGATGGTCCAAGCAGCATACCCGATGGTGGGCACCGACTTGTCAACGCCGCTATACGCCCCCTGGACGATGTCGGTCTTGAAATAGGCCTTGTTCGATTTCAAAAGGCCCTCTCCTACTTTTCCGTCCACAGAAAGGAGCGTGATAGGCGCCGAGGTCGCCAGCTTCAGGACGGCCGGAGAGGGGACGGGATTGGGAATGGTGAAGGCGTCGAGCCGGTTATCCTTCACGGCGTCCGCCGCTACGTTCCAGTTCAAGTTCTCCTCGCGCACCTTGATGCCAGCGAGCTCCACAATGGTGCGCGTCATGAAGTGCGTGCTGCTGCCCCGGCGAGCGAAACTCACGCGCTTGCCGTTGAGCTGCTCGATGGTCGTGATCCCTGAGTCCTTTCTCACAGCGATGTGGAACTGCGAAACCGTGCCGGGTCCCATCCCACACTGATTTTTATACGGTTTTTTGAACATTTTCTTGCCCTGAATCGCCAACTGCACGAGCGTGGCCACTCCCAGAGCAAACTCAGCCTTGCCGTTTTCGACCAAACGAATATCCTCCACCGCCCCTCGTGTGGTGAGGTTGTTCATCTCGACGATCTTTGATTCCTTCGATACCAAAGCGGCGAGACCACCCCAGATTACATAGGCGGCGGCACCCGGCCCCGCGCCGGCGACCGAGGTTTTGATGCGCGCCGCCTCCGCCCCTGAGAAAGACAGGCCAATGGCCAGTGCGCATGCGTTTGCTACGAGAACAACGTTTCTTAGGCACTTCATCTGATTTTCCTCCTTAATGAATAGTGGTGCGACGAAATAACAAAGTGATTCCCAGAACGTCTGCGCGAAAATGAAAATCAAAGAATTTCACTTTCACGAAACATGGGGATATCGCAATACAATGCTGCATTGTCGCCTGCCGGATAACGGATACAAGAAGCGCCCCTCTCCCCTTACCCTTCTCGCCACTCTTCCCCCGGGTTGTGGAGCAAAAGGGGTATGACCAGTCTTCTCGCCGCACTCTTGCGCCTTGCGCTATACCCCATTGCGGGCTTTCAAAAGCAGATGCGCAAACTCCAGTTCAGCCTTCACTACGGAATCGTCTCATTCGGAATGCGTCCCCAAGATATCCGTATTGGCCTGAAAAAATACGAATTCATAACAAACGAGGCAACATCGGAAAATACGAAAGTCGCTTTCAGCATCTTCGCTCTCGGGCCGCTTCCGTCCACACTCTGAAATTACGCGCGCGCCCGCGCGTAATAAACTCCCTCAGCCTTGCCAAATCCATCGTCCAGAACCGGCTTATTCGCACGCGGACGCAAAAAGGGTTCGATCTGCCCCCCCCCGCCCCTAAAAGCATTTATAAAAACAAAATATCCGTATGAGGGAATCTTACCCAGACCGAACAATAAAATCAAATCCAAAAGCACGAGCCCCTCAAAGAGGAAGTCAACATCCCTCATCCACGTCCGGAAATTCGGACGCCCAACCCAGTTCCGCTTCGCACCATCGGGCGGCGGCGAGAAGGGCAGCCTCGCCGAATCGGCGTCCGCCCAGCTGAATGCCGATGGGCAAGTGATTCTCTCCCCTGCCTACAGGCAGGGTGAGGGCTGGAAACCCGATTTGCGTGAAAGGCTCGTTGAACAAAGCGTTTCCCGTCGATTCCTCGGCGATGGGGGCGCAAGCCACATGGGAAGGCAAAATGACGAGGTCGAATTTTTGAAAAAAATCATCCATATTCTGAATGAAGCGCGCACGAAAGCGCAAAGCGTTTACGTAATGAACAGCCGGCACCATGAGGCCCGAAGCAACGTTTTTGTGGATTTCAGGGGCGTAGGTCTCCTGATTCTCCAAAAATGTCCTGTCGTGATAAGAAGCCGCCTCCACTCGCATAATAATACGATGGGCCGCGTGCATCTGGTCCACGTCCACCGGCAGCCTCTTCTCCTCCACGTTCACTCTCATGGCTTTCAGGTTCGCCACGCATTCCTCCATTCTTCCGGCCACCTCTCGGCTCGCCCGCGGGAGGAAATCCTCCTTCAAAAAACATACTCGCGTTGGCTTTCTCGGAACGGACGCCTCTGCGTAGTCAGGCACCGCGACGTCCGGCGATTGCGCATCGCGCCCATCCGCGCCCGAGATAGCTGTGAGCAGGCGCGCCGTATCCTCTGCGCATCTGGCGATGATCCCCACATGATCCAGATTCCAGGCTACCGCGACCATTCCGCTCCTGGGCACGCGGCCGTAAGTGGGCTTCAAACCCACCACCCCACAAAACGCCGCGGGGCGCAGAGTAGAACCGCCCGTTTGGCTGCCCAAGGCGGCCGGCGCCATTCCGGCGGCCACGGCTGCCGCGGAACCGCTGCTGGAGCCGCCTGGACTTCTTTCCAGATTCCATGGATTTCGCGTAATCGACGGGTCAGAGGTGGCGAACTGCGTGGTGATCGTTTTGCCCAGAAAAACTGCGCCCGCCTTTTTAAGACGGAGCGCCAGAGTGGCGTCCCTTTCCGGCAAATGGTCTTTAAGAAGGGGAGAGCCCGCCTCGCGCGGCATACCAACGACGTCGATGATATCCTTGCACCCGATGGCGGCACCTGCGAGCGGCGGGCTCTCCGACCGGTTGGCGAGCCGCTCGTCGATCGCCCGTGCCGCCTCAAGGGCTCCCGCCTTGTCTACGTACGCCCACGCACGCACCTTGCGCTCCACCGCGTCGATTCTCCTCAGCAAAGAGCGCGTCCATTCAGCGGCGGACAGCCCGCGTTCGCAAACGTTCCTCACCCCCTCAGAGAGGCTCAAGCGCCAAAGTTCACGCATTTGCGTCCCGCGCGCGCGTTCCGCGTTCTTCGGCAGGATTCATCGATTCCACCTCTTCCAGCTTTTCTAATATGCGGAGCAAATGGGGCTTCCCCCCAGCCGGCGGCCGCCAGTGCACGCCCACTACAGGCACATTCTGGCTTCTGAGTTCATCCGCAAATATCTCCAAGCCGAGATTAACGACTTGAAGCGGTTTAAGGCGCAAATCCTTCACGTTCATCCGTCCTGGCGAACTCCCAGTCGGCCCGGAGGAGATAGATCGCGAGAATTCCCAAGAGAAAGGAACCCCCATCCCGACGTTCTACCCATCCTCAAGCAGAGCCGGCCTTATCAAAGCGGCGGCGAATCGGGTCACCCGCGCGTTAGAAGGCAAGAGCACGACTCCGGCGTCTTCTAAAATTCTCATCTGCGCACTCATGTCTTGCGGATCGTCCGCCGTCCCCACTACCGAAGCCACAAAAAACAGATCCCTCGCTTTCACCCTCGTCTCTTTTATCGCCCGCGCCAGGGGACCCGCCGGGTCTACGGCGCTTCCCCTGCCCAGGATCAGGTCAAACAAAACCACGCCAACGCTCTCATCCATGGATGCACGCAAAACCATTTCCACACGGATATCCGGGGCGATCATCGGATGTGGTTTCCCCACCGTATATCGATCGTCTCCCAAATCCAGGATACGGTGGCGGCCCGCCTTCTCGTTCCAACCCACGTCGCCGAGCAGCGACTCGAGTATGAGGCGGCTCTCATGGGCGAGCGTCCCTCCGGAGAACAGTCCCAAAATTCCCGCGCCTCTGGGCTCGCCCTCCAGTCGCAACGAGGCGATGCTCTCCTTCAGAGTCGCCTGCGCGAGAAAATTTTCAGTGCGGTGGTGCTCGCCCCGCAGAATCGCCGCCGCCGCATGACCCGCATCCTCCAAATTCTCCGCCCAGTTCGGGTTTTTCGCGCCGAGAAAACATACGACGTGCGGTTTTTGCAGGCACGCCAACGCCCCCTCTATTTTGGGCAAAACCTCTGGTGCCGGCGGCTTGGATATGAGAACTACGATCTCCGTTTCAGGATCATTCGACAAGAAGTCCAGTGCGTGGAGCGTCATCATGCCGCCCACTTCGGCGGACAGATCGCGTCCGCCCACGCCAATGCCGTGAGAAATTCCCTCGCCTAAGGAGTCAAGCTGCGAGGCGACGGCCTGGAGGCCGGTCCCCGAGGCCGCGACACAGCCCACGCGACCAGGCTTCACCACGTTGGCGAAACCCAAACCCACGCCGCCGACGTAGGCCGTTCCGCAATCGGGCCCCATGAGGAGCAAGCCACGCCTTATGGCCTCCTGCTTGAGCGTCGCCTCATCGTCAACCGACACGTTGTCGCTGAACAAAAAAACGTGAAGCCCGCGACGCAGAGCTTCCATGGCCTCTTTTCCCGCATACGCGCCGGGGACGGAAATCATCGCCAAGTTCGCATCCGGAGCGACGGCGAGAGCACTCTCAAGGCTCAATGGAACAAAATCACGCGAGCCGCCATGAGTGCTCTGCGCCTGCGTGAGCAAGGCTTTCGCCTCCTCAATCGTCTCCAGCGCGCGTTCGCGAGAATCCGCAGCCACAGCCAAAATCAAATCATTCGGCCCGGCATCAATGCCCTCTCCCCCAACAAGCCCCGCCTGAAGCATGATTTCATGGTTCATGGGCGTGCCCATAAGCGCGGCCGCCTCGGAAACGCCCTTCCTCATCCGCATCGTCCGCGCCAGCCGCATGAGTTTGACGGAATCCTGGTAGAAGGAAGGCAATACGATGCTTGCGAGCGCCAATCTATCTCTCTTCTTCTTGCATTGGCGCGACGGCGGGAAGGGGGAAAGGTTCTTGCGTTTTCTCAAGCGTCATGGACGATACCGTCTGAAGCATCTCCACTACCTCATCGGCATACGCGGCGACACGCTCCTTATCCTCAAGGAGAAAAACGCCCTCCGCCATCCGCGCGATTCGCACGGCGATCTCGCTCCGATCACTCATTTGGTCGTTTCCCCATCATGACGGGCCGAGAGGGTTTTCCGCTCCGGGTGCTGGCCGCCCCACTTCTCAAACAGATTTTGCTCAAGCCCCAAGGCCGTGAGCGTCTTGCCCACCACATGATCGATCAAATCCGCCATCGTCCGGGGCTTGAAATAAAATCCCGGCGACGCGGGAAGAATCAAGACGCCCATCAGCGCGAGTTTGCGCATGTTCTCCAAGTGAATCGCGGAAAGCGGCATTTCGCGCGGCACGAGAACGAGTCTGTTTTGCTCCTTGAGCATCACGTCCGCCGCCCGGCAGATAAGATTCTCGCCCGTGCCGGCGGCTATTTGACCGAGCGTCTTGAGGGAGCATGGAGCTATCACCATCGCCTCAAAGCCGGCACTCCCGCTTGCGGGTCGCGCCCCGATGTCGCTCTCCGGATGTACGACGCTCGCCCAGGAGGATAGCGTGGCGAGATCCATGTCCGTCTCGTAATGCAAAACGCGAATGCCCGCTTTGGAGACGACCAGGTGGGTCTCCACCTCTGGGTACACGTCGTGCAAAACCTCCATGAGGCGAACGCCATATATCGCACCAGACGCGCCCGTGACGCCTACCACCACCTTCATCAGAAAACCCCAACCTCCATGCGTTTATGCGAGTGTCCGAGAAATCCTATCGTAATCACGATACAGCAGCGTAAAATCCTCTTCGATCATCCCACGTTTGACGGCTTTGTTTAAAAAAGCGAGCGTGGCTTCTCCGTGCGTGGTCTCCGCCTTAAGCTTCCTCCCCATTCTGACGGCCATTCCCACATCCTTTTGTATATTGTAGATTCGCGACTTGCCATCCCACGTTTCAGACAATATGTGGTTCGGAAAACGAAACTGGCTCGCGTAGCTTCTCGCGTTGGAGACATTGAATACCCTGATCATGTCCTCAAGGCTGATTCCCGACTTCTCCGCGAGCCTCCCCCCCTCACAAGTGGCCATGAATATGGAGTGACAAACCATGTTGTGAATCAGCTTCAGGGTATGACCCGCCCCGCTCTCGCCCAAATAGAAAAGGTTGTCGGCGATTGGCTTCAAAAATCTTCTCGTCTTGCGAAACGCCCCCTCATCCCCGCCTATCATCAACGTCAAGGAGCCGGCGGCCGCTCCCGTCGCGCCGCCGCTCATTCCGGCATCGAGATACGCGATCCCGTTCGCCTTAGCGCGCCTAGCGATTTTTCGGGTGCGTGCAGGGTCTGAACTTGTGAAGTCATAAATCACCAGGTTCTTCCGCGAGTTCGCCAAAACACCCCTCTTTCCCTTCAGGCTATCCTCGATTTCCGGAGATCCGGGAACCACGAAAAAGATGACGTTCGCCCGATCCGCCATATCGCCGGGCGCGAGAACCTCCACGCCTCGCTTTTTCTCCCATGGTCGCCTCGCTTCAGGGATAAGGTCCCAAACCATCAAGGGGGTTTTCGCTTTCTCGAAATTGGCGGCTATGCCGCGCCCCATGCTTCCCAACCCCACCACGCCAACGCTCGCTTTCGCCATGCCTCATACTTCTCCTTGCCGCGTATACGCGACCTCACGTTTCGGGGTTGATGTGGGCACAGCCGTCTTCAACGGGTCTTTCTCGAGCAAAATCTTGCCCTTCTCCCCCCGCGTAAGACGCGTCACAAAACTGCAATCTCTCTCATTCACCTCGGGGTAATCGATCCTGAAATGCGCCCCTCGGCTCTCTTTCCTGTTCACGGCGGCGGTGGCGAGGAGTTTACCCAAAAGCGCCAGGTTTCTGACCGAAAGCGCGCTCTCCAGCTCATGTCCCCTTATTTTCTCCGACGCGCGCGCGCCCTCACCAAGACACATGTTTGGAACTTCCTCGCTCTCTATGCGTTCGAACTCATCCAGCGCATATTGACAGCCCCCGGCGTCCCGGATGGGCCCGAGTTTTTCATGCGCGAGCATCCGGCACCGCATGCGCACGTCCTTCTGGAGCGGCCCATCGTCCCGATGAACGAGCGCCTCCAACCAGGCGCGCTCTGATGCAGGAATACCCGCAAAAGTCGCCGACGCGCCTCGCGCATCCTCTTTTACCTGCGCGGAGGCCGCCCTACCCGCCCGCCTCCCATAGACCAAAGACGCGGAAAGCGCAGAGCCGCCAATTCTGTTTCCGCCGTGGATGCCGCCCCCCGTTTCGCCTGCGGCCCAAAGACCCGGCACGCTCGTTCCGCCGTCGACGTCGATCTCCAAGCCCCCGAGCCAAGTATGGCTGCCCGGCGCAACTTCGAGGGGCGTTCGGGTGATGTCGATGCCGCGAGCGAGGCACGTCTTATACACATGGGGGATTTGTTTTTGAATGGTCGTCATGGGGACTTGGGTCGCGTCCATATAAATGCCGCCCGTGAGACCCGCGCGACCTGCGTGAATTTCCTTCGCCATGGCGAGGATAACCTCGCTGCGCGCGCTTTTCTCCGCAGTTTCGGGGAAATAGCGCTTCAAGAACGCCTCCCCCTCCCGATTCAAAAATATGGCGCCCGCGTTGATGAACCCCGTGGGATGAGGAGCGAAGCCGAAAAGCGCCTCCGGCGCGCAGCACATGGCCTGAAAGTCGATCATTTCGATGCCGACAAGAGGCGCGCCCGCCCTGAAACCCAAAACGTAGCCATCGCCCGTCACTTGCGGCGGATTGTCGTTGACATAAAAAAGGCCGCTTCCACCCCCCGTGGCCAAAATTACCTCGCGCGCGGCGAAAACCACGAGACGACCGTGGGAATAATCCACTCCCCATGCGCCCACGACGCGGCCTCCGTCGGTGATGAGGTCCACAATGGCCGTATGGGGATGTTGTCCGATTCGGGCATCGGAACGGAGCCTCCTGGATAGCGTCTTGGTGACCATGTTGCCCGTGGTGTCATGGTGATGAAGGGCGCGGGGATAGGTGTGGCTCGGAAACATTTTCAGGTCGAGCCCCCCTTCATCATCCGTTATGAATTCTGCGCCCCAGGCGCGCAGGTCACGCACGACGTCAATGATGTCGTGGGTCCAGGTTTTCGCCAGATCCGGGTTGATGAGTTCTCCGCCATATTGGAGAACTTCTTGGAGATGAATCTCCGGACTATCGCCCGGAGCCATCGCCGCGGCGAAACCGCCTCTCGCCACGGTTGTCGTGCCGCTCGTGGCGCGGCCCTTGGTGGCCTGAATGACGCGCACCCCCGCTTGCGCACACTCAAAAGCGGCCATCGTGCCCGCCGCGCCACCGCCCACGATGAGCACATCGGTCTCGTGCCGCTCCTCAGCTATGCTCCACTCCATATGAATCGTCCTCTCAGGATGCCCGGTTTCAAGGGAGCGCATCTATCGAAAACATCTTAAAACATTCCGGTAGAAAAAACCCGCCACGGAAGAGGCGCGCCGGGGGACGCACAGGGGATTTTCTTGAAAGCCGCATTCCCGGGCTTCCACCCTGTGAGGAATCGGCCCGCAAGACGCACCCTACAAAGAGGAACCGAATTTGCGGAGACATCGGTGAGATTGATGCGGACCCCAGCCCGAGGAGCGGAAGACGTCGCTTTCATCACGCTACGATGATGGAGCGCATTCAGATATCAGCCCTGCCCAGCATCTCGACCATCTTGTCCGCGCACGCGTCAGCGAAAGCCCCATCGTTGATGTGCAGATCGAGCGTGATGATCTCTCCGGTTTTCAGATTCTCCGCAAGCGAAGCCGCGAAGGCGGCATCCACTTCGGGCTGATGCCAACCGCCCGCCTCCTGGCCGCCGAGGGCATAGACTTTTCGCTTCGTGTGCTCGCTATAGCCTCTGGCGGGTATCAATACGCAAAGGGGGCCTTGGGCGCGGTTGAGCTTTTCCGCCATGAGGACGCCCAAAGTTTCGCACTCTTGTCTGTTGGTGCGCATCAAAAGATTCTGGGCGTTGTATTGAAAAAACACTCTGCTCCGGTATTTTTCGGGCACCTGCCCCGTCCAGAAATTGGCGTGATCGAGCGCGCCTGGAGCCACGACCTGGGGAATGCCCGCCGCGCCCGCCGCCTCCAATCTGCCATCGCCCGCGCTGTATACGCCGCCCACGAGCAAATCCGTAAGCTCATGCGTGGTGACGTCCACCACTCCGGCGAGTTCACCCCGGCCGCCCAAGGATTCGAGCGCGCGGCCGCCAGGACCGGAAGCATGGAAGAATATAACCTCGTAGCCCGCATCCGCCAGCCTTTTTTCGACGCGGTTGACACACGCCGCGGTGCCGCCAAAGGAGGAGACTCCGACGAGAGGCGGCGCAGGGCGGTCGCCGTCTCGCGCCACTCTCTCACACTTCACCATTCCCGCGAGCGAGAGAGCGGCGTTTCTCATCACGCCCCGGGTGATGCGGTTGAGAGACAAATCACCGATGGAGGGGAACATTATGATATCGCTTTCGGCCACATACCACTGCACGGCCGCAGTAGCGGCGACTACGCTCACCATCACCTTGGGTGCAAGGGGTGGCAGCACACGCATGACGCCGCAGGCCATTGAGGTGCCGTTCGCGCCTCCGAGGCCAACCACGCCCCTGATTTCTCCTTTCTGAAACTTTTGGGACACGACCCGTCGTCCGCCTTCCATCATCACTTCGGACGCGGCGCTTCTTTCCATCCGCGCCAGCTCGCCCCAACTCTTCCCTGACGCCGAAGCTATTTCTCCGCCGCCGACGTCCGCGCCACGCGCCTCATGTGGCCTACAGGACAAATCGATCACAAAGGCCCTCACGCCGCAACTCTCGAGCGTCTGCGCTAAAAAGCGCGCCTCCGCCCCCTTGCTGTCCATCGTCGCCAACAACGCTACCGCGAGAACTGACATTTTACTCCCATCGGAATGTTCCTGACTGCCTGATGGATGATTTCTGAAAGGATGCGTCTTATTTTCTCAATCGCACCGACTTAAAACCCTGTGCCGCCCTCGGTACGGCGTCCTCCACCGGAAAACGCTCTGCGGAGGAGCCGCCTACGTATCCATCAAAACGGCTTTCCAAATCGAGAAGTTTTTCAAAGTCGCGCGGAGTTTCTATAGCACCTCCATGGCAGGTGAAGATTCTGTCTCGATACCTTGGCAAGAGGGCGTCAAAAATAGCCGTGGCCCTGCGGGCGGCTTCATCAAGCGGGACAACCGTATTCGATCCGATGGAGCCGCCGGAGCTGTTGCCGAAATGAATAATGACATTGTCGACCCCTGCCTCCGCCATGGCAAGCGCTTCATCCGGCGTAGTGGTGAAAGCCTTCGTGAACATGCCCTTGCGACTCGCGTATCCCAAAACATCGACTTCTTTCGAAAACCCCATACCCGTTTCTTCCAAATCTTTCCTGAAATTTCCATCGATCAGAGCGACGGTTGGGCAGTTCATCACGCCATGGAAACCGACGGCTTCCACTCTGTCCACGAACGAAAACATGTTTCTCGTAGGATCAGTGGCTAACACGCCGGCGACGACAGGACATCCGCGCACGACGTTCAAAATGGAACGCTCACCCAACTCAAGCGTGATGGCGTTCGCGTCCCCAATAGGAAGATAGCCCGCCATCGAGCTCAAACCCTGCATCCGATAATAGGCCAGATTAAAGGTCGTGAGGAGGTCCGCTCCGCCACGCGCAGCGAATTTTGCCGTGATGCCGCTTCCACAAAGAGCGTCATATATCGCACGCCCAGCATTTTTTTCAGCCCCCAGACGAGCGAGAATTTCGCTTTTTAGTATCATTATGAATTATGTGTCCTCAAAATATCAATATGTTGCATAAAATATCTAAGAAAAAACTTGAGATATTATGGCTTTTTCGGCTCCTCAATAAACTGCGCGTGCGGCCCCGAGTCATTTTCACGCTTGGTGCCACGCCCGCCTTTGTGTGAAAATAAGGCTGGTGGAAGGAGGAGACGTATCGCGTTTGAAATCATGTTGTTCTCAGGATAATCTATAGTATTCATGTGGTGCTTGAGATGCGCGTCTGCATGAAAATTATATTGTCCTGAGAATGTGCTCTGGTGATCTCGCTCGCCCGAGCCGCTCCGCCTCTCTTGAGATTGAGGTGGAGCGGTGCGGGACCACATAGTTGAAGGGGTGAAGCGCGCGCTGAACAGACGCTAGAGAACACGAGAACTTATTCCCTGCTGTTCTCAAGTTCTGTCCGCCAAGAACGCTTCGGCGACAAATACCCCTCCCAGCAAAACGAAAAGAAGCGCGCTCACATCCATGAGTCCCAAAAGCGAACGCAGTGAATCCGCATCATCCGCAGGCAAGTCTCGCACATCGATTTTCTGGAGTTTTTCTTTCAGATCGCTCACCTCCACGGGGGAGACGTTCGCTTCAGAGGCGGGCATGTTCACGCTCACGAGATGCTCCTCATCGGGCGTAAGAACGCGATAAAAACCCGCGCGGCCCGTATCCCGGTAATGGACGACTGCGCCGCCGGAGGCTTTGCCCAGCCGCAACCCATCCAGGGATTCGGCTTGCGGGGCACTCTCCATGAATTGAAGCGCACGCTCTTCACCGACGGGCCCTCGTATTTGTATCGCCTCCCCCACCCGTCTGATGGACGCGCGCATTTCAAACGAATCCCCCACGTTCACGGACGAGGCCACCCCTTCCCTCGTCCCGCCCAAAAAATCGGAAACTCCTCTTATGAAAGGGACGAAAACAGGCCGCACGGCGAGGTCCGTCCAGTCTCGATCACAAGTAGAGCCCCAAACCATCACCCGCCCGGAGCCTACGGAGCCGCCGACCAAAACGGGAGTTCCATCGGAAAGCTCCAACAAGACGCGCCCGTCTCGCGCCGGCGCAAGCGGCGTGATGCGCGCCAGGCGCAAGGCAGAGAAAAACCGCTCGCCGTTCGCCCCCAGCAGAGAAAAAGCCGGATGCGCCTCCGCGTCCTGGGCGATTTTAAGGCTTTGAGATGGGCGCAGCGTCGTGGGGCCTCCCGGCACCCCTGGAAGCCAACCCAAACCAGCCCCCGTTTCGCTTGACAACTCACCCGTGGCCCAAAAAAGCCCTCCGCCCTTTTCGACAAAACTTCTCAGCCGCTGTCTCCCCCCCTCGGACCAGCCGCCCACATTGCAGCCGATGACGTAGTCGTAATCATCCCATTCCACGCTGTTCAATTCATAAGATGCCACGACGCGCGCCAACACCGGAGATTCCCCGCCTAGGGGGGCCGCACTCAGGGCGTTAACGATGAAAAAAGTTTCGCTGTCCTGGAGTCCCCGTTTCGGGTCTCCATCAATGACCAAGGCGCGCAGACGCTTACCAATGCGGGCCGCAAAGTAAAACCGGTTCGTTGGCGAAAGATTATCCCGCGGTAATTGTAGACGGCCATAGAGCACACCCTTTCGGGGCGCGTTCACCCGAAAACTCAAAGGATTCGACCCATTCGGCTCGACGTCCACTCTGGCCGTTTCCTGTAGGTTTTCCCCCACGAACAATCGCACGGGAACGTTCACTTGTTTCTCGTTTCCTCGGTTGAAAACGCGTGCGCCGATGGTGAAGGGAAAGCCGGCCTTGGGCGGCCACGGCTTCATCCGCACGTTCTGGAGACTCAAATCCGCCACTCCGGCCTCTGGGGCCACGCGCACGAATTGGATGTGAACGTGCGGGTTCCGGCGCTTGAGATTACGAATCTGAAACGACCCCCAATCGCTGCGGGCAAAATCGCTGAAAACGACGATGTTTCTCCGCCTCGCACGGGGCGACGCGCTCTCGAGTGCGCGCTGAACGACACGAGCCGGCGCACCTTTTCCATCGGTTTGGCGAATCTTATCCAGTGCTTCAAGCGCATCCTCGCGCTTCAATTCCTTGAATGGAGCGATACTCGATTGTTCGACGGTCGGCGCGATACTCATTCGGTCAGAATCCGACATGTCCTCAATCATCCGCTTCACGGTGCGCTTCGCCAAGTCAAAACGACTACCCTTGTGCGTAGAAAACGCCATGCTCGCTGAATTATCAATCACGGCGAAGGTGTGGACGGGAAACCATCCACCGCTCGATACACGGCCCTCCGTGGCGAGAAGAGGGCGCGAAGCCAGGAAAATGGTCAGCCCAACGGCACACACGCGGAGAAATAAAAGTATCCAGTTTCTGAGCCTACTTCGATTTGTGATGCGACGCTGCGTTCTGAGCAAGAATTCAAAAGTGGGGAGCCGATACCTCCGGACGAGACGTCTCCTTAAAAAGTGAATCAGGATAGGGAGAACAGCGAGCCCCATTCCCCAAAGAAGCGCGCTGTGCAAAAATTGAAAACCCAATTCGGCTTCTCCTAAAACGTCCCTCTACGCCCTCGCCGAGCCAGAAACCGTATCAAGCTTTTGTCCAACGGATCAGCCGTCGAGACAAGATGATAATCGACCCCCAAGTCTGCGCACCGCTCGCGCATTCGCTCCAGAAATTCTTCCAAAAGCGCGAGATAGGGCCTCTTCACCACCTCACATTCCACCGTAACGTTTCTATTCGTTTCGACGTCATCCATCCTCGCGAGGCCCTCAAAGGGAAAATCCAGTTCCGCGCTGTCAAGAACGTGAAAGACTATGACGTCGTTTCCTTTTAGGCACAGCAGCCTGAGTGATCTCTCCACCGCTTCCGGCTCATCGAGCAAATCGGAAACGATGACGACGAGTCCTCTCCTCTTTAGACGTTCCGCGAGGGAAAACAGCGAACGGGCAATCCCCGTTCCTCCCATGGGCTTGACCCCTTGGAGACGCGCCAGCAGAGCCAGCAGGTGCCTCTTTACGGATCTAGGCGGAACTTGCGCATCTTCTTCCTCATGAGAAATAACCAGACCCACCGCGTCAGACTGCCCAAGTAGCAAATACGCCATCGCCGAGGCGAGAGTAGCCGCATAGCCCCACTTGCTCAGAAAGCCATCCCCAAAATCCATCGACGCGCTGGCGTCGATGACGAGGTGAGCGCGTAGGTTCGTCTCATCTTCATATTGTTTTACGAGGTAGCGGTCGAATTTTCCATACGCTTTCCAGTCAATGTGGCGGAGTTCATCTCCCGGAGAGTAGGCCCTGTGTTCCTCAAAATCAACGCTGAAACCACGCGAGCGGCTCCTGTGGACGCCACTCATCAAACCCTCGACCACGTGACGGGCGCGGAGCTGGAGATTGGACAATCGCGAGATGAGGGCGGGGTGGAAGTATTCCTCCGGGTTCAAGGCAATTTCCCCAAAACCCCGCTCATGCGGCCTCGGTAGCCTCCGCCGGGGGTGCGATGGCTTCGAGAAGCCGCGTTATCAAGGACATGGAGTCATATCCTTCCGCCTGGCCGCGGAAGTTCACCAGAATCCGATGCCGCAACACGGGTTCGGCCAATGCCCTCACGTCTTCAATCGTAGCGGCGTATCTGCCCCGAAGCAGCGCGCGCGCGCGCGCGCCAAGAATCAGATATTGGCTGGCTCTTGGACCCGCGCCCCATTCCACATAGTGGCGGACGAAATCAGGAGCGCTCTCGTCGCTCGGCCGAGACGCGCGCGCGAGGGAAACCGCGTATTCCACGACATAGGGAGCTGCTGGCACGCGGCGCACCAACTCCTGGAACAATAAAATCTGCTCACCATCCACAATCTTTTCGAGCTGGGGGTCATAGTTCGACGTCGTTTGCGCGACAATTTCTTTTTCCTCCACCAGACTCGGATACGATACCCCCACTTCGAACATAAACCTGTCCAGCTGCGCCTCCGGCAACGGATACGTCCCTTCCTGCTCCACGGGGTTCTGGGTCGCAAGAACGAAAAATGGAGGATTCAGGAAGTGCGCTTGTCCACCGGCCGTCACATGCAGCTCCTGCATGGATTGCAGCAGCGCCGCCTGCGTTTTAGGCGACGTGCGGTTGATCTCATCGGCCAGAAGTATCTGCGTGAAGATAGGTCCCCTAATGAAGCGAAAAGAGCGCCTTCCTTCGGTCGTGTCATCCAGAATATCCGTGCCCGTAATATCTGAGGGCATCAGATCGGGCGTGAACTGGATACGGTTGAAATCGAGCTGTAAGACTCGCGCCAAGGTGCGTATCAGCAGGGTTTTAGCCAGGCCCGGCACGCCAACCAAAAGACAGTGGCCCTTCGAGAGCAAGGCTATCAAAACCAAATCAATGACTTCCGCTTGGCCAACGATGATCTTTCGCACCTGCTCCAAGATGGCGTCGCGCTTAAGGCCAATCTCGCGCGCCACTTCCACGTCCATCTCACTCATTTGTGATTTTTCACTTCCCGTATCATCAAACGTTTCGTTCATTCGATACCGCCTTCTGAGGGGCTCAGCGGAGCGCCATGACGCGCAGAGCCTCCCGTTGCCGCTTCGCTTTTTTCTCGTCGCCTATCCTCTCATAGTGCGCCAACAAGCGCTGATGAGCCAGTTGAATAAACGGGTTGATCTCCAACACTTCCTCCCACGCCCTGAGCGCGCGATTCGGCTTTTGGCCCATCTCGCTCGCCAGCGCTTGATGCACGTATGTCATCGCGTAGTCCGGGTCCACCTCGAGTGCTTTTCGAATATGCCGCTCTGCCTGTGAGATCATGCCAAGACGTATCTCGACCTGGGCCGCGCGATTGAGCAGGGGCTGGGAGTCCGGTTCATCGCGCAGCGCACGGCGATACTCAACCAAGGCCGCTCTCATTCTCCCGCGAAACGAGAGCCTGTCGCCCAACCTCATGCGCCTTCTGGCCACGGCGCTCCTAAGTGCCGCCAAATCCAGCGTCCGCTCACTCATCGGCCCCTTGGGCTTCAACTTCGGCTGAGAAATCCGCACTCCTGAGAATGAGCGAAGAGGGAGTTTTCTGAGATGTGCTCTCCACATTTTCTCAAATCCATTCAAATCGACTCCGGCGAGAATCCGCAGGCCAGGCTCGGCGCTCTGAGGCGGACCCGTACCCTCTAATTCAACGAGACTCGCATGCCTTTGCAAACGCGCACTGGCACCCATTTTCTTCTGAAGGTTTGATGCTTCCCCTGATTTTTGCGGGGAGGACGCGTTTCGGATACCCGCCAACAATCGAACGAGTGCGCGCGCGCCCATCTTTCGGTGGATGAAATCAGCGGCGGAAGCCGCTTCCGCGTAAGCTAATTGCACGTCTTGCGGCGTATCCAGATAGATGAGGCTCGGTTCCATCCTCTTGAATGTAATATAGCTGCCCGCTTCTCTCGCTTTATACAACAAGGCTTCCTCGCCCGGGTGAAGATAGTCCCGCTCATCATCTCGCCATTTTTTCTCCAAATACTTGGCGATTCCCTCATGGAGCCAGATAGGAGCGCGATTCCTCGTGGCTCGCACGATGAGATAATGGACGTATTCATGCGCCGCAGTGTCGAGCCAGCGATAGCCCCGCAGGAGCGCGCCGGGCGATAAAAGCATCAGTTTGTTGAACTTGGAGACCCCGACTGCTCCCTTCTCCTCAATGTCTCGCCTCGATAAAGTGGAGGATTTATGAAAACGGCTCGAATCCGAGAAAAGCTCCACCCGAATCCGCTCTTTGGGCCTTACGCCCAACGTTTCTCCATACCGCGCATACGCTTTCTCAAGGGTATCACCCAGATAGGGGAGAAGAATGGCGTCTTCTCCCGGTTCGTACCAGATGTCGAAATGCGTCGTTTTATACGCTTCAAACCCTTTAACAGCCGCTTGCGTCTGACGCACATGAAGCCTAAGCTCGAGCCATTCTCCATCGCCTGGTCTTTTTTGGAGCGCCGCGTTGAGGTGGGCAAGGGACTCAGAAAACCTGCCCTCCAGATAATCCACTGCCCCAGAGAGGGCCCGCCATTCAGCAAGCCCGGGGGATTCACGGCTAAGCAATTCCACTTTATTCCTGGCGGCTTTCAGGTTCCACATCCGAAGCGCATCCACCGCCTCGCTATAGCCGTCCGGCCGCTTCACGTCCAGCGACGGTGGCACCACGCGATTGACGGTGTGCGCTATCGCTAACGGAGCAAGCGCGAACGCAAAGAAAAGGGAGATGAGAAGAAAAAACGCTTTTTTCAACATCATTTGGTGAGCTTATCGAAATAGTCTTCAATTTCGCCCCGCATCGCGCTCGGCAGGCCGTCTTTCATCGCTTCCATGATCTCTTCCCTGAACTTGGCCGGCACCTTGTATTGCTCCCTGTCGGGTATCAGCACCTCGCTGAACTGGGTGCCGAGGGAACCGTCCTCCTTTCGGCTTCTCCGCTCAGAACCCCGCTGTTGGGGAAAATTTGGATTTCTCGACCACCAAGGCCGACCCCCGCCCATACCCGGACGAAAGGCGCCGAACCCCCTTGGCGTCCCCAGTCCCACGCTACCCCGCTGGGCCATCTGCTGCATGGCTTGCTGCATGGAGTTCTGCCCCTGGGTGAGTTTGCGTATCGCCTCTTCCTCTGGGAGAACCGCGTGGGATGGACTCCGCTTCTCTAAGAATGCGGCGGCTTGTTCCATCGCCTTGCCCGCTTCCGCGATTCTCCTCAAGATACTGGGGTTGATGAACGGATAAATCTGCATCATCTGACGCAACTGCCGCTCAAAAGCCGACAATCGCTTGTGCAGGGACTCTTGTCTGAAGCGCAAGCCGTCCAGTTTGGCGATTTCCGCACCGCCCGAATGTTTTTCGGATTGCTTCAAAAGTCGCTCCAGATTCTCGGCTACCTTCGACCAGGGCGCGACCCCGGCTCCTTCCTCACCCCTCGCCGCCTCTCGCGCCCCCCCCCTTTTCTTCGTTCCACGGGCAGAATCAACGCAGGGCGATTCCGAAAGCGTTGCCCTCCATTCCGGCAACCTTTGGAAAATGATCCCCCATTCCCCCCTTTTCAGCAGAGCGTCAAGTTCGGATAGCGTCCGCATCCTCTCACGTTGCATTTTCTCGGTGCGCATTTGAGGAGGTGGTTCTGGCTGTTCCACACTAGGCCGCGACGCTCCTTGCACGGGAGTGGCGGATTCAGCCCTTCCCACAGGTTCGGCTCTCGACAAACAATCGGATTTAAGCGGCTTTTTCTGCATCTCGTCGCTTTTGCTCCAAGCCGATCTGGCGATTCCCGCCACGACGGCCACCTCCTGCGGCCATTTCTCCTTGAGCCGATCCACAACATTTTCGAAAACTCCCACCGTCTCACCTAGTATAGCTTGCTGCTCCTCCACGATGGAGGCCAGCTCGCTTTGTCGACGCCGGATGGGGCTGCCACCGCGCTGGCTCATCATCTGCTGGCGCTGGATGCCTCGCAACGCTAGACGCATTCTCTGCAATTGACTCATCAAACGTCTGAGCTGCTCCAACGCGCCTTCAAAATTGTTCTCGCGCATCATCTGGCGCACCTGCTCCAGGGAGCGCATCATGTTGCGCATAGGCATCTCCCGCATACTGCGCTGGTTCATGAACTCGGCGGGCATCCGCTGGGCTAATGAAGCCATCTGCCGCATCAGCTTCCTCAACTCTTCTCTCAGTTTTTGCAGCTCCTTCTCCACGCGCCCGATCGCCTCTTTGTCCGCGCCCAACTTCCGCATCTTCTCCAAAGCGCGCTCAATAGCCCTTTGTCTCTGGATCATCGACTCCGCCGCGCGGCCCGCCCTGTCCACCCGAACGTTGCGTTGAATCTCCTCACCCATCGTGGCGAGGCGTTCGAGGGTTTCCGTCGCCTCCTCTTGTCGAGCGGCCATCTCGCGCGTCAACCTCTCTTTTTCCTCTTTTGCGTCTCCACTCAATTTCGATAGTCTCGTCAGCGGTTTCAGGTATCGCGAAATCGCGTCTTTCAGTTGTCGCTCCAGGGTGGATAAATCCATATCCGCCAGCGTTTCTCGCGGATTCTTGGGTTTGAGCTTCATCCGAGCCAGTTTAATTCGCTCCAAAATTTCGTTCGCTTTCTCCTCGACCGCTCCGTCTCCCCTGGTGGTTTTCGCGGACTCCGCCCCCACTTCTCGCTTGCCTTGAGGCGGAAGATCCATTTCCAGGTAATCACCCAACAAATCCAGGAGATCGTCCGAGATTTTGCCCATCGCCTTATCCAGCCCAGCCATCACGGCTTCTCTATCGCGGATTCTCAGCCGGTACGTTTTACTGGCACCCATTTTGGGGCCGCTCACCGTATCCACATCATGAGCGATGAAACGATAAGAGAGGACGCTCCCTAGTCGGACACCCATGGCCCTAAGATCAAATTCATAGCGCCCATCGGCCCTTTGTTGGGGTGTTTCACCGCCCCACACCTTGATTCTCTTGGCGCGTCTCCCCCCAAGTCCGATTTCGAGATAAACGTTTCTCAGACCGAAATCATCGGACGCTCGCCACACCACGGCCACTTGCGCATCCACTTCTACCGCGAGGTCCTTGGCTGGTTGCGTCACCATCACCTGGGGGTGGACATCCGGGATGATGTCAATTCGATAACGCCGGGGTACCAGACTGGAAAATCCATGTGCATCTTTCAAACGAACCTGATAAGAACCCGCGCCGCCCAAGATGATCTTTCCGCTCAACAAATTGCCCTCAGCAGGCTTCAGCGGCAATCGCCAACCATCGGCTAGGGAGATGAGCGCCTCCTGGACAGGCTTGTTCGTTTTTACCGCCAAACGAATTTCCGAACCCATGTAGGCTCGAATATGCCCCCCATTTTTGCCCGGAGCGGGTTTGAGTTTCGTATGCTCCGGGGGGTATTGAACCACCTCGATCGATTCCACCCTGGGCGGCGTAGCCACATGAATATCGATCGTCCGGGAGCGAAACCGTCCAGCGCGCGCCGTTACGCGCGCATCTGCTCTGACTCCTGACCAACGCCCGCGAAAATGGCGAGCGGTTATTTTTTCCATGCCGATCACTCCGGTGGACGCGGAACCCTGGCGGATTTCCAATTCCACTGCATCCGTCTCTCGTCCCATGGTACTCACGTCAAACGTGATGGGCATTCCGGGCAGAACCGTCGTGCGGCTCGCCTGAACCGTCAAATGCGTGATGCGAGAGGGCGTGAGATCCCCCGCATTCGCCAAAAGATAGCCCGCGCGCGGATATAGCCCCGGCCAGATCAAAGCCATGAGAACCACGGCGACAGCCAATGCACCGGCGATCCGCCTAAGGTTTTGCAAACCGACGCGAGAGACATACGCATCCGGCGGAAGCGCCTCCACCTCTCGACTGGTGTCATTCACCAAGGCGTCGATGAGCGCCGGCGAAGTGGGATCGTCATCGCCGAGATCGCCTTTGCACGGAAAAAGCTGGAGCGAACTGATGAGGTTGCTGCCCAGCTCAGGATGGCTCTTCTCAATGTCGAGCGCGATGCTCTGCCGCTTCGGGCGGCGGGTCATCAGCCACCAGGAACGAACGAGCGTCGCGCCCAACAAAACAATGGTCAGTGCAAAGTAGGCAAGGGCAGAATAGCCAAAATGAGGTTGCGAGAGAACCGCCGCTGGAGCGAGCAGCAACACAGACAACAACCCTAAGCCGAGTATCACTCCCGCTTCCAAGCGCTTGACCCTGAGGCGAGCGTGAATAACAGAATCCAAAAATTCGTTTATCTTACGGAAAGATTGCTCGGCCATCTCTCTATTCCCTCACGGGTGAATCCACTCCACCGAGTTGCGCATTTTACTACCATTTACGTTCGCGTGTGGTATTCAGGAGACATCAAACGTCCTACGCCAGCCCCCAAAGTCGTCTGATCGTCCACTCTACGCCTGGCAGCAAAATGAGAATCGCTCCGATCCAGGGAACGCTCCAGAGTCTCACGTCCCGCACCTCCATCACCCGATGCGGCACCTTCCCCTTTAGTGCCTCCAGAACGCGGGCGGTCAAATCCTCGCTTCCCACTGTGCTTGCTGGAAAAAACAACCCTCCCGTGTGCTTCGCTAGGGTTTTCAGTGTCTCCCAACGCGGGCTGACATCAGCCCACTCTGCCCTGCCCGCCTCACGGCCGATGCTAATTGTCCTGGACGCTTCGCCGATAACCTGTCCGCCTTGGGAGGCCGTCATTTTCGCTCGATAACCCCCATTCCCCCGAGGATGGAAGCGAACCTCGAATTCCCGGGAATCGGGGCGATACATCGCACGATAGCGCTTGACGACTCCATAGGGATCGCGCAACTGAACTTGTACTCGCGCAGCCTGGGCAGGCTGGTAGGACTCGTCTCTCACCTGCATACGAAGAACATACATTCCGTCCTTGGTTTGTTCCGCCTCAGGAAGAATTTGGGCCTGCGAACTACTCGGGTCCCCTGAGAGCCATCGGACCATTTGCGCGACGAAGCGAATATAAGGACGATTTGTCCTCTCCGCAGCCACCATTCCGAAATTCCACCGCCAGGTATCATCTGAGAAGATGGACACCACCCTACCTCTCCCCACCCGCTTCGCCGCGATGAGCGGAACGCCGTCCTCTTTCGTCGTCACAAGAATTTGCCCCTTCCCAAATGGCGTCGTAGCGTTCAGGCGCCGCAAAGGCGGGAAAGACATCCAGAGCCTTTTGTTTTCCTCCAGATCAGCGGAGAGTTGCGTGATGGGGTGCCTGCCGCCTGCCGGAGTCAGCCGAAAGCGCAGACTCCTCTCGTCTTGATAATCATTCGTCTCTCGCAAACGGACGGGGAGAAGGTTTTCGATGGGGCTGCGATAATAACCGCCCGCGCTATAGGATTGCCCGCCGCCAAACATGAGCAGCCCTCCCCCTTTGCGAACGTATTCCTCCACGCGCTCTAAGTAATAGTTGCTAAAATATTCCTGGGTAGAAAAATTATCAAAAACCACGATTTCAAAATTCTTCAGCTCCTCCAGAAACAACTTGTCCACCGGAAATGGCACGAGGCTCAGGTGTCGAGTCGAGACTCCCGGGTCGTCCTCTGAGGTTCTCAAAAAGACGAACGACACGAGATCGATGGCGGGGTCTCGCTTCAGTGCCATACGGAAAAAACGATAATTCCATGCAGGAGAACCAGTGATTGTCAAAACTCGGATTTTGTCTCGTCGAACTTCCAGAGGAATTTCAACGCGATTGTTCGACTCCACTATTTCGCCGCGTTGAACAGGCGTCATCACGCCCAATACCTGGCTCCCCACTTCATTCGGCGCAAATCGGAACTTGACGAGACGGCACAATGGACTGCGCCTGACATCTATCGTCTGGGTTCTGATGATGCGACCTTCGCGCGTCAAGGCGACCGGCAGTTTACGACCCCGGAACCCTCGCACGGACAAAAGGACTTCCAGGTGCGCCTCCTTTCCCTGGAAGGCGATGCGCGGGGCCTGAACGTCTTGAATGGCAATGTCCCGAAAAGAATCAGGCACTCCAAAACCCACTCCGATGAGGGGCGGAAAGGATTTCACATCCATGGGCGGCAAAATCGTCTCGGTGGTATCGCCTCCATCGGAGAGCATCAAAATACCCAGAGGACCATCTCGGGTTTTGGGCACCGCCTCGTCCGCGTGAGCAGAGCGCGCGTCCCGAATGCTCGTCAAAGCACTCCGGATGGCGCCAAGCGGATCGCTGCCCGATCCTTCAGCTTGAAGGTTTTTCATCTCCTCCAGTCCAATGGGGGTTCTACGCGCATCATAGCGAGCAAGTTGGACGTCATAGAGGGCTCTCAAGCGCGCGAGCAACGTGGTGGGCGGCTCCCCTTTTGCCCCCTCTCCTGGAGACTGCGATTTTCCGGCGTCCTTCGGGGCGAGTAGAAAATCCTTGGCCAAATGGATGCGTGCTTTCTTCTCGCTCTCATCCTGAATGCTCATGCTCGCCGAGCTGTCGATGAGAACGAGTAGCTTCGGCGGCAAGGAACGCTCGCGCTTGTCGATCAGCGTGGGACCAGAGAGAAAAAAAACGAGCGCAACATACAAAGCACCCCTGATCCCCTGAAGTAAATAAACACGCCTTGGCGGAAGTTTCTGCATCAAGTCGCCATGCCGGCGAATCAACGTCCAGCCCAGCCCGGCAACAGTAAGGATAAGCAGCCACCAAGGAGCACCGCCTGGCCAATGGAGGGTAGCCCAGTCCATGGTTTTACCCCTGATTCAATCTGCGCTGAATGAAGGGATGGTGGATGAGGTCCTGCTTGTAGTTTCCCGTCATCGCATAAAGAGCAACGTTCACGGCCATTTGAAACGCCGCGCGCCTCTGGGCCTCGCCACCCGGAACGCATTCCTCAAGCCACTCGCCAGCAGGCCCACGAGCCCATGCGCCGCCCAGATCGTTTCGACAAAAAATGACGGGCGTGAATATACCGACATGAATGCCCAGCAAATCCTGGCTGATGGCCTGACGTCCTCCCACGGTGCGAATCAGGTAATAGCTTCGAAAAACGGCATGCTCGCGAGGCAGAGACTCCAAAGAGCGCTTAGGAAAAACCAGGCGCATGAGCCTTTTGACGGCCCCGCCAAATGCCTCGCGCTCAAGCCCCAGCCCATCGTCAACGAGCAAGAAACCCCCGTAGGTCAAATGGCGTCTTAAACTCCGAATCGTCCCCTCATCAGGCATTTCGAATTCGTATCGCCCCGACATATACAAAAAAGGATGCTCAAAAATTTCAGGCGAAGAAATTGGCACGGGCTTTGCCTCGTGAGCGGCTTCAATGCTCGTGCGCTTTTTCAGCTCATTCAAAAAAGAAGCCATGGCCGTGGGATACTCTTGCCACCGTCCCCCAGAGTAGCGCAGTTGCGCCGGCGTGAAATTCGGAAGAAACCGCTTTTCTTCCCCAGAATCCGAAAAAAAGCGATCGCCCCTGAATTGCGCTTTCGCCCATTCGGCGGAGCCCAACAGAGCAGCGGCGGCCATCGCAGAGCGAGTGATGAACTCACGTCTGCCGAAAGATGGCTTACGGAACATTGACATTCGGTAACACCACGTAGGTAGTGGGCGGGGGCAGTCTTCCGCGCATCAGCACCAATTCCGCTTTATTCGGACGAACGACCTTGATTATTCCCTCCGCCCTTAGCGCTTGCGCAAACTCGCCGGACAGTTCGGGACCAAAGTAGTGCATCGGTATCACAATGTTGGGGCCGATGCGTTTGACGATTTTGGCCGCCACCTCATGGGGCACCGTAAACGAACCATCAATCGGCAGGAGAAGAACGTGAATCTTGCCCAACGCGCGAATCTGCCCGGGCGAGGGACCAAAACGCGCGTTTCCAAAGTGCGCGACGCAAAGGCCGCCCGCCTGAAAAACATAAATAGTGTTGAGAACAATGGGGAATTTGTCGTTCCCGCCCACTTGGGGGAAAGACGCGATTCGCAGTTTTCCAAACGTCTTGTCAATGGGATTAGCCTTACCCTCTCCCGTCACACCGAAAAAAATATCCGACTTCCCCTCGTAGGGGCCGGTGACAGAGTGCGTTTCGTGAAAATTGCTCACGGTGACCGCCTCGGGCAGCGGGTTCAAAACAGGCTCGACGTAAGGATCCATCACGGCGCGCTCGCCGCCGGGCGCGCTGATCAAAAAACTCGAATGCCCCAAATATCTTAAGCGGATCCCTCTTTGCTCTTGCAAACCCTTCCATTGTCTTCGCATCGCCACGGGGATAAAGCGTCCATCCCCGCGAACAATTCCGGGCTTGCAGATGCCGTCGGCCGCCCACAGAAGGTGTGATGAATAGTAAAAAAACAGAAAGGAAAAAAAACCAGCGAGACGGCTCTTCTCGCTAGCAAGCGCACTCTCCGACGCGGGGCGGACACGCGCCTCTCAAGAATAGAGTTCAATATCGCATTCCTCATGGCGGCACCATGAACGAATAGGAAGAGATTCTACCTTATTTTTCAGCCCTGTAAACAACCTCGCTTCCACCCCAGAGAGCGACGACGCCCACCATCACTCATCTCTCACCCGTTCAATGTCTCACCTCCCAGGGTTTGGAGCCATGAAAAATCCACATCGCCCCAAAAAGAAGACACGCCTTCAGCACATCCGTGATGAGATAGGCGCCGTGATAGCGCCCAAACGCGCTTTTCACAGCGGGTGCGACTCCGGAAGCCTCAGTACTCGCTAGAGCTTTTCCAAGCGCCTCTATTTTGGGCGAAAACCAAAAGACGTGCATGCACACGATGAGCAGCAGGCAACCACCTAAGAGAACAGACACGCTGCGCATCCGCCCTGTTCGTCGAACGAGAAGAAGCAAGAAAACGCCAAAAATGAGTTGCAGACGGTTCCAGGTCCGAAAAATTCGGCTGTTCACCTCTCTGGCGGCCAGACGGCCCTTTTGCTTCGTCGCCGAGGAGGACGCGAAGAGTTTCGACACCGCTGGATTCTTCTCCGCATTGAGCGCCTGGAATGAATTCGCCGCGACCCACCAGACTCCCAGCGTGAGAGCAAACCACGATACGAGGAGGCCAAAGTGAAAAGAGCGAATCAAGGCACCCAAACAGTACTCCTATAGTGAGAAAGCGACACTATCCGGTAAAGATCGCAATTTACTCGACTGACATCATGTATCACAACCCATCCTTACAGGAACACCACGATAGGGTGGAAAGCGCGCGTTCTGGCCGAGAACCGAGCATTGACTCCGCCCTCCCCCCTCAAATCAACCACGCAGAAAACATCACTAGACACTGCTCGCCGCAAATGATTTAGTATTATTTTCTCTTACATCTTGGATTCATGGGGGTCTTTCCTAACCCCGCTCATACAAAGTTCCTCACTGTCCCTCTCGCATGATGCCGCCATTTATGTGAAAGTAGTGATCAGGAACCCGCCTAAAACCACAAGTCCGGCCGCGCCGAACAAACGCGCATTGATGTGCTCGATATCGTCCAAGAAGATGAAACTCAACGCCACCACCCATATCGGAGCGGTCCGGCTGAGAGGCAACACGATGGTAACGCTGGATAACGTGAGAGCATACCACAAAAGTGCCGTGGCGGTGGAGGAAAAGACGGCACCTACTACAAACCAAAAAACGCCGCGTCTGTCTGCCCGGATTTTCCCGCTGGGACCGAGAAACGGCTTCGCACCCAAGAGGAGAAAACAACCTGCCATAAACGCGAAACCAACTGCCGCGAACGGGGTATTCTGCTCGGTCAAGCCTATTTTCGCCACTACTGGCATCGCCGCATACATAAACGAGGCAATGATGGGAAAAATCAAAGCGCGCCTGAATTCGCGTCCCATCCCGCCCTGGGCAACAGCCTTGCCCTCACCCAATGAGATCAAGCCCACGCCACCAACAATCGAAACCGTTCCGAGAAGAACCGCCGGGCCAGGTCTTTCCCCCAAGAACAGTGCGGCAAAAAAGATAGCCCATATCGGGGCCGATGCCTGGATGGGACTCGTCCTGCTCACGCCGATACGCTGAATCGAGGTATAGGAAGCGAGATGTCCCATTCCCTGTCCGAAGCAACCCGCCAGCATGAACCAGAGAACCGGCCTAAGCGATGAGGTTTGGAGCGTCCCTAGGTAGAAGGCCAACCCGAGGAGAAAAAAGCTCGCCACGGCGTTCGTGATCAACACCCCACAGAGAGGCGACGTGCTTCTCAACCCACGGCGAAACGAGATGAGTGCCACTGAGTAGATGAACGACGATGTCAAGGCGACGAGTTCACCAGACGAGAAGAATGCGGATTGTTCGCTCATGCGCGCGACTATACACGCGCAGAAGACACCTTTCGAGAAAGAACAGGCGTTTTTCCTAGAAAACGGTGATCAGCACGCCACCACACACAACCATCAACGCGGCCATAACAATGCGGGAGTTGATGCGCTCCAGGTTCCTCAGGAAAAGATAGGTCCACAAGATCACCCACAATGGAACGAGTCTGCTCAAGGGCAATACCGTAGATACGGGAGCAATGCTCATAGCCGTCCAGAACATAGCGGCCGCCGCTGTCGTTGTGAGTGCGGCGAACAAAAACCATCGAATCGCTCTTGCGTCCGCTTGGAGTTTTCCCCCGCCGGGAAGAAAGGGGCGCGTGATCAGCAAAAGCGCGGTTCCGGCCGAAAAAGCGCAAGCGAATCCCATAATCGGGGTTTTTTGGTAAGAAAATGCGTAGTTGGCCAAAACGGGCAACAGTCCATAAGAAACAGCCGAGGCAAGCGGGTAAATAAGCGCGCCTTGAAAAAAACTCTTTAAGCTTTGCTCGCCCCGCCGCTCCATCAGGGACAAAAGACAAACGCCGGCCACTATGAGGAGCGTCCCCATTCCCACCGCGGCGCCTGGCCGCTCGCCCAGAAAAATCATGGCGAAAGTGACGGAGAAGATAGGAGTGGACGATTGTATCGGAACCGAACGACTCACTCCCATTTTTTCAATGCCAATGGCGTTCGTAATTTGCCCGATGCCCTGCCCGAGACATCCGCCCAAGACGTATAACAATATAGGAGCAAGCGTGGATTTCTGGAGCGTCCCGAGAGATGCCGCGATGATGAGCCCTAAAATGGAGACCATCGAGTTGAGAATCAGAACGCCGGCAATCGGAGTCGCGCTGCGCACCCCCTGGCGGATTGCGATGAGGGATATCGAATACGTCAAGGAGGTGGCGATCGCCAACGTCTCACCCAGACCAGTTTGAGAGAAAAAAACGGGCATGTAAAATTCATTGCTCCTATCAGAGGCCTTTTGGTTCTCACCGTCAGACGAGCCAACAGGGGTTTAGCGACGAAGATGAAAGACGTCGTCAACACAAGAATTCGGGACGCCTGCGTGATGGGACCGGCACTCGCATTTGGCAGACTATAACACCGCAAGTCTTAGCGAGGCGAGGAGTTGAGGCACATCATCTGGCCAAGCTCCCACCAAAAGGATAGAATGGGATAATTCAATGTTTTGATTTTCATTCATGACCCAAGAGGCGAAAAATGACGGATAAGAGAATTTTCCTGATTGCATGGCTGAAACCCAAACCTGACAAAGAAGATGCGCTGTCCGAACTTCTTCAAGGCATGTGCATGCCGTCTCGAGCGGAGGAGGGGTGCATTTTCTACAACCTATTCAAGTCCAAGGATGAAGGGGGAGTCTTTCATTTCATTGAATGCTGGAAGACACAGGCGGCTTTGGACGCGCACCGAGAAGAGGCACATTACAAGGAGTTTCGCGCAAAACTGCCTGATTTGATCGCAGAGCCGGTGGGAGTGAAATTCTTGGACGCCGTCGATGCGACGATTGGATGACCCCTAAACAACCGCGGAGATTCGGGAAAATTCAGAAGGTTTCCTGCGCTCGCTTTTGTTGCTCGCACCTTCATGAACGCTTGAAGCCAAATTCGATAATCCCTAGATAGAGTTGATATTATCGTCTTTATCCCTATGCGGGCACGAATGATCGCTCTGCGGGCCCCACAGACGTCAGAACGATTGGCAGACTCCGGTAGCGATAAACCAGCATGAACGCACCCCTAACCAGAGCGACTTCAGCCTGCCACCGTCCAGGTTCAGAGATACGCCAGTGATATAGCTCGCTCTTTCAGAGCAAAGAAAAACAATCGCATCCGCCAGCTCCTCAGGTTTGCCGAAGAGGCCAAGCCTTGGACGTTTCTCTTTCAGAGATCGGTATCCACCCAACCTGGACATACCGCGTTCACGTGAATCCCCCACTCCCCGAATTCCATGGACAGCGACTTCGTAATGTTCAAAAGAACACTGTTCGTCATCCCGCTGCCAAACATATACGGATCGGGCTCCTTTCCCGCTTCCACGATGACGTTCAAAATGCGTCCCCACCCTCTGGCGCGCATCCCCGGGACGACCAAGCGTATGAGGCGTAGAAAACCAAACAGATTGGTGTCCAGTTGGGTTTACAAACGGACGTCGTCGAGCGCTTCGAATCCGCCAGAACGCATTGTTCCAGCATTGTTCACCAAAATATCAACACCCCCCGTTTTCTCCTGCACACTTCTCACCAACGGCGCTAGATCGGCCTCATTCGCCGTGTCCGCTACAGCAAAATGGATATCGCCTCCAGTTTCCTCCGCCAGTTCCGCGCAAGTCTCGATGAGGGCGTCTTGATTTCTCGCGCAAATAAAAAACCCTTGCTCCTTCTTCCAAAAGGCGTCTGGCCGTCTGCAGACCGATGCCTCAGCTGCCACCCGTCACCAAGGCCAATGTTCCCTTTATGCCCAATTCCACAATTATCTTCTCATCGAAACAGAGGAGCCGTTTTGCTCACAAAACGCCCGCCGCCCGGCCAGACTTTCAGCCTACGGCCTCCGACGCTTCCTCAACCTCATCCCACGTTTGCCATCTCACGATATCGTCTGCGGCTTCCACCGGATTATGCAACCCGTCCTGCAAACGGTTCCAAGCGTTGAACAAGCAGGTAAACAACGTTAATTCAACAATATCTTTTTCATTGAAAAACTCTTTCAACGGCGCAAACGAGGCATCGTCAGAGGGCGCGGTGTTCTTCGTCAAGGCCGTTGCCCAGCGAATCACCGCTTTTTCTTTCTCGTCAAATAAATGGCTGTCTTCCCATCCCTCAACTATCAAAACGATGTGCTCATCTCTCAAACCCGCAGCTTGACCAAGCTTCACGTTGTGGTTCGTTCATATCTCGCAATCGTTGATGAGGGAAGGCGTAAGAATCGCCAACTGCATCAAACGCATTCTGGCTGGTTCCGCCCGCCATTGGCTTCTCAGCGCCACCGTCAGGTTGATGATATGTCGCAGCGCTTCAGGTGAATGTCCCAATGCGCGGTAGAAACTGGGCACCGTGCCCCACGTTTTTCTTGATTTTTCAAACAACGGCTCATGGGTGCCCTTGGCATGGTCAGATATTGGCGTGATTCTCGGCATCTTCAGCTCCTTGTTCTATGAAGGTTCGCACAAAATTTTGCGCGAGCACTTTTTGCTGCTGGAGTAGATTTTAGTAGGTTTCGATGAACACTACCATCAAAATCGAAATTGGCTTTACGAGCCTATCCCTGTCATAAGGCAACATTCCACACATCCGATAAGGGAAAATCCTAATGAAAGATGAAAAAATTCTTATCATCGCCGCGCATATAGATGGCACCGAGTTTCGCTCCACACACTCCGTCGCCAAGTCAATGAGCAAGGGCCCGCCACATGGGGTATTCCCCAGCCACGAGCGGAGACAAGGGTGTGAATCGGCATCGCTCGAGAAGGATCTCCATTGATGAGAAAAGAGCGATTTGAGAAGTCGAGCGAAATCGGCAACGGCGTTCGTTAGCTCCACCACGGCACTCATCCCGCCATTGCGAAAGCGACTTTCGACCGCTTTACCAATGAAAATTGCTCTCCGGAACTGCTTGCGAAAGGCACCGATCCGCCCAAGCCCCAAGAAGCATATTTTGGAAGGATTCGAAATGCCGACGTATGGTGAATCTTACAAATACGTTCGGCCTTAAAAATAGAAGCGCTGACGTGTCACAAGAGCCAACTCGGCGCCGTGAACATGGAAGACATAATTTCCTGATTTCCCTTTTGCGCGACTGGACAAAACACGCGGGCGAGAGGGACAACCTTGAGTACGCCGAGTGTTACCGCCGCATGGAAGTCCCGCAATAACACCGCACCATCGCTCTTTTCATAAAGCACGCGAGCGTTTACACTTGAGACAGTAGGCACAATTCGTTCGTACGCATAAGGAGCGCATATGTTCGGATATCAAGGGAAGATACTGCACATTGATTTGAGCAATCGCACATCGCGCATCGAGGAATTCGACGAATCCATGGGCCGCTTGTTTCTAGGCGGAAACGGTTTCGGGGCCAAAATCCTTTGGGATCACCTGAAGCCGGGCGTTGATCCGCTCTCAGAGGACAACATCATCGTCTGTGCCGTGGGGCCTTATACGGATTCCGCTGTGCCTAGCGCGAGTCGAGCCTGCGCCGCCACCATCAGTCCACTGACGGGGTTGTTCTTTGACAGCACCTTTGGGGGCGCTTGGCCCATCACCCTCAAACGTACGGGGCATGACGCGATCGTTCTCCACGGCAAGGCCGATGCACTTATTTACCTCCTAATCACCGAAAGCGGGGTAGAATTCAAGGACGCCCACGATTTGAGGGGAAAGTGGATTCGCGAGACGTGCGATTCCATTTCAGAGCGCGAAGGCGGCGCCGACGTCTTGGCAATCGGCCCCGCGGGAGAAAACCAAGTCCGCTTCGCGGCCATGGCACATACGTGGCGAAAAAGTCGAGACGGCATCAGCGGCCGTGGTGGCATGGCGGCCGTTTTAGGCAGTAAAAACGTGAAGGCCGTCGCCCTGCGCGGCAAAGCGAAAACCGACTTCGCCGACGTCAAGGCTTTGAGGAAATACGTAAACGATACCGCCGAGGACGTCCGCACGGGCACGGCGGTTTTGCACAAATATGGCACGCCTATTCTCGTCAATATGATCAACAAGATGGGGGCACTCGGCACCCGAAATCTCATGTCCGAGATATTTGAAAATTGTGAACCCATCAGTGGTGAATACATGCACGAGAATTTTTGGGACAAGGACACCACGTGCCTTAAATGCCCGGTAGCGTGCGGCAAGAATTTTGTCATGAAGGGAGGGGAGTTCGACGGTCTAAAATGGAAACTTCCGGAGTATGAAACCATATTTGCGCTGGGAACCATGTTGGGTATTGGAGATCCAGGCGTGATGCTCCAGGCCAACATGCTCTGTGACGAACTCGGCCTCGACACAATATCCGCTGGTGTCACGCTTTCGCTCGCTTTTGAGTGCTTTGAAAAAGGGCTGTTGAGCGAAGCAGAAGTCAACGCGCCGCTTCAATGGGGCGACTCCTCCACCATGCTGAGACTTTTGGAGGAGATGGCTAACCGCCAGGGCTTCGGGGCCAGACTTGCGGAGGGTGGCCAGCGCCTCGCCGAGGAAATCGGCGGCGACGCTCCCCGTCTTTTATATGCTTGCAGAGGGCTGGAACTTCCCGCGCACAGCGCGCGCGCACTCAAAGGCATGTCCATCGGCTATGCTACGGGCACGAGGGGCGGCAGCCACCACGACACCCGACCAACCTTGCAATACGCCTCTGATCACGACAACACGTCAACGAACGGGAAGTCCGCGTTCGCCGTGCGAACGCAAAATTTCACCGCGCTCGGCGACTCCATCACCCAATGTCGCTTTACGGCCGAGCGCGGCTACGGCGCGATGATCAACGAGAAATACGCGCACATGCTCAACTTGGTCACCGGCTGGGATACGACGGAATCCGAGCTAGAGGAAACCGGCGAGCGCATTTGCAATTTAGAGCGCGCCCTTCACGTGAGAGAAGGGTTGAATCGCACACACGACCTGCTTCCTCACAAGGTGATGTATGAGCCGATTCCAGACGGCCCCCACAAAGGTATGCACTGCCCCCCTGACGAATTAGAGGCCATGAAGGATGAATTTTACGGGATACGCGGCTGGAATGAGAAGGGCATCCCCACAACGAATACCCTCAAAAGGCTCAAACTGGACGCCGTCGCCAAGGAGCTGGCCGCTGCAGCCAATAGTTCCCAATGAACTCGCGCATTCTGCAAACGACTCGTGCCGGTAGTGGGTGAGCCCCACTCGAAACGGGACGCGGAAGCGCGTCAGTGCAAAATCGATTTACGAAAATGCCTACGCAACAGAATATTTCTCCACCAATCGCCTCGCGATCACCATACGCTGAATATCGTTCGTCCCCTCTCCTACTTGCAGGAGAATCGCATCGCGATAATATCTTTCAATCGGTAATTCCTTGATATAGCCGTATCCACCGTGAATATGGACAGCCGCCTCGGACGCTCTTTGGCAAACGTCCGTGGCAAATAATTTCGCCATTCCCGCCTCGAGATCGCATCGCGCCCCTTGGTCCTTCAAGAATGCCGCGTGGTAGGTGAGCTGCCTAGCCGCCTCTAGGGAAGTCGCCATGTCGGCAAGTTTGATCTGAATCGCCTGATGCTCAGCGATGGGCTTGCCCATCGTCTTTCTTTGCTGCGCATATTTAATGGAATCTTCAAAGCAAGCGGTGTGAAGACCCACCGCTCGGGCAGCCACTTGAATACGCCCCAATTCCAGGGCCGCCATCAGGTGGTGAAATCCTCTATTTTCCTCTCCGATCAAATAAGCGACGGGAACCACACAATTGTCAAAAACCAACTCCCCTGTCCGAATGCCCTTATAACCCATCTTGTCCAAATGGCGGCTGGCGCTGAAGCCAGACAGGTTTCTATCCATGAGAATGCAGCTTATCCCTCGGGTGGGTTTGTCTGCGTTAGGATTCGTACGGGCCATGACGGCGAAATGGGTCGCGTTCTCGCTGTTGGTAATGAACATTTTAGAACCATTTACGAAATAATCTCGTCCTTTACGGCGCGCTGAAGTTCGTAGGGCCGCGACGTCGGAACCTCCATCCGCTTCGGTAATGCCGATGCCAAACCGCATCTTCCCCTCAGCTACTTTCGGGAGCCACGCCCCGCGCTGCTCGTCACTTCCGAATTCGTTGATCATCCATCCGACCATTGAGTGGCCACCGAGCACACCGGTCAAACTCATCCAACCTCGCGCCAGCTCCTCCGTCAGAACAGTGAAACTCACCGCATCCATCTCACCGCCGCCATAGGGCTCCGGTACAAGTGCGCCGAAATACCCCAACTCCTTCATCCGTTCGACCAGAGGATAAGGATATTCATCCTTATGCTCATACTCGCTGGCAAGAGGTATAACTTCTTGATTTACGAATTGTCGAACGCTACTTTGGAGTGCGGTCTGAAACTCATTAAACCGAACGTTCACCTCATCGCCCCCAGAACAACGCGCGGTAGTTGAGATAGTGGATATTCATTCTCAACCGAACAGCGAAAGTCCACCCATAGATTCAGGGATCAAGAGACGCTCCACGGACTCGCCATTCTCCAAATGCCTCTCCACAATATCCTCGGCGTCCTTCGGCCTCACACCGCCATACCAGACGTTATCGGGCATCACACAAACGACTGTCCCGTTCTCGCAAATATCCAGGCAACTCGTCGCGAGTATCCGCGCCCGTCCGTTCAGGTTTTTCTCCTCCAAAAGGGATTTCATACGCTCGCGAACTTCCAACGAACCACAACGAGAACAACTCCCCTTGGGATGATCCGCCACGCGTTCGTTTGTGCATACCAAAACGTAGCGCTTCCCTCGGAACATCTCGTCCGCTCCAACGTTTGACAAAAGGGATAGCCCGTGTTTTGGCACGGGTGTCAACGCGCGTATAGATTCCATGCCTATCTCTTACCTATGCTATCGAGACTAGCACTTACGCGACGTATCTTCAATCCGAATCGATCCTTTCGCTTGTTTCCGCGTGTTTGTATTTATCCCAGAAAACGACATAAAATTACATTTTCATCTATTGAGTTTTTCTGACGAAAGGCGAATATGCCCTCTAGCCCATCTGTAAACCGGCCCAAACGCGTTTTATTCTTCGCCACATGCCTCGTGGAGCACTTCTTTCCGGAAATCGGCGAGGCAACCGTCCATTTACTCGAGAATGCGGACCTTGAAGTCATTTATCCAGAAGGACTCACTTGCTGCGGACTTCCGCATTACAACAACGGCTTCAGAGCGGAAGCAAGAAAAATACTTGAACCCCAATTGTGCTTGCTTGAGGGGAACATTCCGATTGTCGTCCCTTCAGGCTCTTGTGGTTGGATGCTCAAATGCGTTTTGCCTACGCTGTTCACTAACGACCCCTGGACGAGGGAAAGAGCCGAGCGAATTGCTAGGCGGGTAGTCGAGTTGTCCCAATTTCTATGCAAGATCAAGGTAAATGACTTTGGCGTCACGCTTCCCGGAAAGACGGCGTATCACGATTCATGTCATCTTCTCCGTGGACTGGGAGAAAACCAAACACCGCGCCAATGTCTCGACCTCGTGGCCGAGAATCGAGAAGAGTTACCCGGCTGTGAGCACTGCTGTGGATTCGGCGGTTCGTTTTCCGTCAAGTTCCCAAAAGTCTCGTGCGCTATGCTGGAGGAAAAAATTCAGTCCGCTGAAAAAATCAATGCCACTTGGCTCATAGCGGCCGACGCTGGATGTATGCTCCAAATATCAGGCGGACTATCAAGGCGGAACAGCGATATCAAACTTCTCCATCTCGCGCAAGCCCTCGCCGGACCAAACAATCCGGGCTGGCCCGAGGAGCATCGGCCTTGAGTACGCCCTTTAACGATCGAGCAAACTCCGCTTTAGCCGATGCGCCCCTCCAGGAGGCCCTTCAAACGGCTACCGGCAAATTTGCCGACCTGCGCATGCAGGCTTTTGAATCGACCGCCGCGCCACTCGCCTTGCGGGCAAAAGCGAGAGACATTCGCAGAAGGACATTCGATAATCTTGACGAGCACCTAGAGACTTTGTTCAAAAACCTAGAACGTCTCGGCGTGCGCATCCATCCAGCTGCGGATGCAGATTCCGCAAGACGCATCGTTCTCGACATCGCTCGAAAAAACGGGGTCAAGACAGTCGTCAAAAGCAAATCCATGGCGTCTGAGGAAATTCACCTGAACCAGGCTCTGAAGTCGGCCGATATCACGCCTTACGAAACCGATTTAGGAGAATGGATACTCCAGCTGGCCAATGAAACGCCGAGTCACCTCGTGGCACCGGCCATCCACAAAACACTCAAGCAAGTACAAGAGATTTTTCGCAAAAAAATAGATCCGCACTCCAGCTCAGACCCTGAAGCGCTCACAGCGATCGCCCGAAAGAAGCTCAGAGAAGAATTTCTGCGCGCCGGCATGGGAATCAGCGGCGTGAATTTCGCCGTGGCGGAAACAGGAATGCTTTGCCTCGTCACAAACGAGGGAAACGGGCGACTCGTCACCACCCTACCAAAAGTGCATGTCGCCATCATGGGATTCGAAAAGGTGGTACCCACGCTGAAAGAGACGCTTACGCTCCTCTCGGTTCTCCCCCGCAGCGCGACGGGTCAAAAGCTCTCCAGTTATTTTACCATGCTCACGGGGCCGAGAAGAGAGACGGAAGCCGACGGTCCCGATGAAATGCATCTCGTCCTCCTCGACGGCGGTCGCTCCAGACACTTGGGAACGCCATTTCAAGAAGCGTTTCATTGTATTCGTTGCGGGGCTTGTCAAAACGCCTGCCCCGTCTTCCAAACAGTGGGCGGACATACCTATGATTCCGTCTATGGGGGACCAATTGGCTCTATCCTGAGCCCCATGCTGCGCGGCCTTGAAGTTTCGGGAGAGCTTCCCGCGGCATCGAGTCTCTGTGGCGCTTGTATGGATGCCTGCCCCGTCTTCGTGGATATTCCTCGTATGTTGTTGGAGATGAGAGAGGCGCGAACAGCTCAAAAAAATAACACCCTCTTAGAAAGATTCTCATTTCGACTACTCGGCGCTGCAATGCGCAAACCCTTTGTTTGGGAAATGGGTTTCAAGACAGCCTCTATATTTTCAAGGTTCCTGAACTCCAAAACGGCCGGTTGGCTTCCGGGACCTCCGGGCGTCTGGGCGCAGGGGCGCGATATTCCCCGGATTGCGAAAAAAAGTTTTAGAGCGCGCTGGAGAGAGCGAAAGCAAGAAGCCGTCAATGCATCACCGACAGTTCTTGGCCCATCACGGGCGAGCAGCCCGGATGAGGTGATTCAGACGACGCATCGCGCCCTAAAGTTGGCGCATGGACTGTCGCACGGAAGCGTGGAAACTCCTGAAGAACCCCTGCCGGAAATTGATATTCCGGACACCGTCGCTCGCTTTTCCATAGAATTTGAGGCCGTGGCGAATCCTGCTTTTCGTCCAAATTCCATGAGAGACGTTCGAGAATACGTCCTCACGTTGGCGGACAAATGGAAAGAATACTCCATCGCCATCAGCCACGACTTACCGGTAGAAGTGGCGGCTTGGCTCAAAAGCGAGGGTTTTGAAGTATTATTTCCATCGAACGACGGGGATAATCGAAACGCTATCGCCCGATGCGGCATCGGAATCACAAGTTGTGATTGGGCGATTGCGGAGACTGGCAGCATCGTCTTGCTCAGCGGACCCGGCCGCCCTCGCCTTCACTCCCTGCTGCCAGAAATCCACTTGGCGTTCATTCCTGAAAAGAATATATTGCCGCACATTTCCTCACTGGGCGCGAAACTAGAAGGCGTCTTCACGCAAAAACAAGACGCCACGCCCAGTTGCGTCAACATCATCACAGGCCCTAGTCGTTCGGCCGACATCGCGCTCACCCTCATCAAGGGCGTCCATGGGCCACGCGACGTTTTTGCGATTATTATTCCCGCCACCCTCCTTCCGGAAGATTCGCAAAGCGCGTCTGCACCAACAGCGGAGCAAGAGAAGTTTCCGCTCGAAAACGAATAATCCGTCTCGCTGCTCACGAAGCCCCGGGACAGATATCTGTCCCGGGGCTTCGTGAGCCTGATCTTTTAGAATCGCAGACACTACAAACTAGATGTCGTAGTAGAGGATAAATTCGTGTGGATGCGGGCGCAGGCGAATTGCATCCACCTCCTCTATCCGCTTGTATTCGATCCAGTTCTCGATAACGTCCCTCGTAAACACGTCTCCTTTCAGCAAGAACTCATTATCCGCTTCGAGAGCATCCAAGGCCTCGGGCAGACTCCCAGGCGTCTGCGCCACGCTACCCCTCTCCTCAGGCTCGAGATCATAGAGATTCTTGTCGATAGGCTCCGGCGGCATAATTTTATTCTGGATGCCGTCCAAGCCGGCCATCAGCATTGCGGCGAAGGCCATATACGGGTTGCACGAGGGGTCAGGACAACGAAGCTCAACCCTCTTGGCTTTCTCGCTTGAGGAATACATCGGAATACGGACGCACGCACTTCTGTTCCGGCAGCTATACATCAAGTTTATAGGCGCTTCATAGCCCGGTACCAAGCGGCGATAGCTGTTCGTCGTGGGGTTGGTAAAGGCCAACAGCGCGGGTGCATGTTTGAGCAAGCCACCAATGTAGTACAGCGCATCCGGACTCAGATCGCCGTAGGTCCCCGCTTTATACATGATATTCTTCTCGCCCTTCCAGATGCTCTGGTGGGTGTGCATTCCGGTGCCATTGTCGAGAAATACGGGTTTCGGCATGAAAGTCGCAGTCTTGCCGTGCTTTCTCGCGACATTCTTGACAATGTATTTATACTTCATCAGCTTATCCGCTGTGGCCAAAAGGGTATCGAATCGAATGTCGATTTCACACTGCCCAGCGGAGGCCACTTCATGGTGGTGCACCTCACAATCGACTCCACAGGCCAGCATTTCGAGCATCATTTCCGATCGAATGTCCTGAAGCGTGTCGTTGGGGGGGACAGGAAAATAACCCTCCTTATATCGGTTCTTGTGCCCAAGGTTGGGTCCTTCGTCCGCCGCCGTGTTCCAAGCTGCTTCGGATGAATCGACCTCGTAGAAGGCACGATTTTCCGAACCCGAATAGCGTACGTCGTCAAACACGAAAAATTCAGCTTCAGGTCCAAAATAAGCCACATCTCCGATGCCCGTAGACTTCATGTATTGTTCAGCCTTCAGGGCGATATAGCGAGGGTCGCGCTCATAAAGTTCTAGCGTAACTGGGTCTTTGATGTCGCAGATGAGAACCAAGGTGGGAATTTTCATGAACGGGTCTATAAACGCCGTCTCTGGATCCGGAATGAGGAGCATGTCGCTCTGATCGATGCTTTGAAATCCCCGGATGCTTGAGCCGTCAAAACCGACGCCTTCCTCAAAGGTATCCTCATCAAGCGTGTGAATGGGTGATGAGAAGTGCTGCCACATGCCAGGCATATCCACAAAACGATAGTCCACTATCTTCGCGCCGCTGTCCTCCGCTAGCTTCATTACATTCGCAACCATCTCATTATTACCTCCATGCGAAATTGCGGTTTTGCTGGAAATTACTGATACAAAACCAAAATTGGTTCACCACTCGTTTTTTCATGCTTTGTTATGAGACAATAGCACCAGTTGGGTGCCCTTCCTCAAGAATCTCGCTCAGATGAACGCACAGCTCCTTGAGCCTCACCGGATCCTCTATTTTTTCGCCATCGTTGTCCGTAATATAGAAAGCATCTATTGCGCATTGCCCCTCTGTGGTTATTTTCGCCCGGGAGATAGCTATCCCCTCATTTGCAAAGAATTGCGCAATTTGTGCCAGAAGACCGTGTCTATCAGGAGCAACGACCTCCAGAACGGTCGCGTCACTGCTTGCGGTCTGGTCAAATTCGACCATTACCGGTACATCGAATGACATTCGCTTCTTCAGACGCAAATATTTTTTGCTCCGTCCCAGGAAATTTGATAGTTCCACCTCACCCGACAACAATTCCTCAAGCGATCGCCGAAATTTACCCCACAGACTTTCATTGCCGACGGCCTTTCCCTCGGAATCTACTACTTGAAACGTATCTATCACCAAGCCATCTTCTCGCGTATATGCTTTCGCATCCAAAATGTTCAGTTCGTACACCGCAAACGCTGCGACGACGAGTGCGAATAAACCAAGCTGATCTTTGCACAACAATGTTAAGAGCGTGTTTCCTAACCTCCTGCGGTGCGTGATGTCGATCTCGCAAACCACATCATCAGAGAGGCGGGCCCCCAGTTCTATATGACGCAGGATGTCCTGCGGCGGCGTCTCTGCCCGATATCTATCCGGCATAGATTCCATATGCTTGCTGATTTCCTCATACCCTATCCGACTTCCTCCCGCCCTCGCTTCCAAACCCACTTGCTCTACGATATCTTCCCTACGTTTTCTCCTGTACAAATTCTCTCCTGTTTCCATCACTCTGAGCACGCGCTTATATAACTCGTGAATCAACGCGCTCCGCCATTCATTCCACATGCCAGGGGCGACGGCAGATATGTCTGCATAGGTCAAGAGATAGAGCATCTGAAGTCTTTCTATCGTCCCCATTTTATCGGCAAAATTACTAATCAAGACGGGATCGTCGATATCACGCCTCTCGGCCGTGACACTCATCTCAATATGGCAAGCCACGAGAAACTCGATAATGCTCCCCTGGTCCGCCGGCAACCCCATTCTCACGGTAATATCGGGAAGGGCGGACGCGCTCTTATGTACATGCCTTGGCCCTCTCGCCTTTCCGATATCATGCAACAAAAGCGCGAGCCGCAATATATTCGTCCGCTCCATCTCTCTGTGGATATGAGCCACCCTCTGCAAGGACATATCTTTCGTATACGTCAGTTTATCTAACGCAGTTAGCGTCAGTAGAGTATGCTCATCCGCAGTGTAGCGATGGTAATGATCATAATGGACAAAGCACGTCAAGGGCTCGAACTCAGGAATATATCGCCCCAACAGACCGAGACCATGCATTTCGTGTATAGTGGGAGTAACACCAGCCTTGCCGCTCAATATCCGCAAAAAACTATCGCGCACATCGGGCGAGGCGCGAAAGTCATCATCCACAGTATCAAGGTGAGCGCGAACAAAATTTCTCGCATTTGGCGACAAGCGACACCCAAAACGATATTGACATTCAAAGACCTTCATCAAGCCAGCGGGATTTTCAAGCACTTCTCTGGGGTTTCGCGCATCCAATACAAGCGTATGATAATCCTGCAAAGCCAAGCCGTTTTCCAAAAGTTGGAGTTTGGGGTTCTTGTTGACCCACCTCCTGCTTTTCAAGTGATCTTCCAAAACTTCAAAAAAATCGCGGCAAAAAATATGCAAGTCTCTCGCACTCAAGAAATAATCGCGCATCAAACATTCGCCCACCAATGCGCTTTCGTTGCTTTCATAACCTAACGCCGGAGCGATATCTGCCTGTGCAGAAAAATTGAGCATATCGCTTTTGGCTTTTGCATGTATATGAAGTTGCGCGCGTATGCGAAGCAGAAAATCATATGCTTTCGCCGCTTTCTTGAACTCCGCTTCCGGCACCCAGCCTTTCCGCCATATCTCATCCATTTTCTTTAGCCCGAAGGCCCTGGCCAGCCAGCAGACGGTATGGAAATCCCGCAGTCCCCCCGCGCTTTCCTTCACGTTCGGTTCAAGGACGTAAACGGATGGATCCCATGAACGATATCGCCTCATCCGTTCTTCAAGACGATTTCGAAGATGTGAACTTTTAGCCACCCGCTGAAGGTAAGCGTCAAATTTCTTATTAAAGTCTCGAAAGACTTCTACGCTTCCCGCCAAAAATCGATTTTCCAACATGGCGGTTTCACTGTGATAGTCTTCTTTAGCGATTTTCAGGCAATTTGAAATCGTCCTCGCACTATGGCCTATCGTAAGACCCGCGTCCCACATGAGGTATAGCACAGAGCGTATCAATTTGCTGATTTGAGCCTCATGCCCTGAAAATAAAAACAATAGATCGATATCCGAGGCAGGTGACAATTCCCCTCGTCCATACCCACCAATGGCGATTACGGCACACGGAAATGCGTGGTCTTTATTCCCAGATTTCCTTCTTTCCCCATCTAAGGCGTGGGCATATACCTGAGCGATAAACGTATCCATAAAACTCGCGCGCGCCTCGCATAGTTCATATCCGCCCGCCCCCTCATTCTGCGCATCACAAATATACTCGCCGGCCTGCGCGTAAGTCTTCTTCATATACCGGAGAAAAACACCTCTCTCCCAGTCGTTTGCCGCAGAAGTCGTTTCCCGAATATCGTTTTGAAGTTTTGATAAATGCTGAAGAGATGGCTTCATGGGAAGATAGCGTCAAATCGCCTCCGTACCCCGCTCCCCAGTACGAATTCGAACGGTCTCCTCGACAGGCTGAACATATATCTTGCCATCCCCGATTTTTTCCGTTCTCGCAGAGCCCATGATGGCGTCGATAATCGTTTCCACACCGGAATCCTCACATATAATCTCTATTTTGATTTTCGGCAAAAAATCGACGACATACTCACTGCCCCGATACAATTCCGTATGCCCCTTTTGCCTTCCAAATCCTTTCACTTCAGTTACCGTCATTCCAGCTACGCCAACTGCCCCGAGGGCTTCCTTTACTTCATCCATCTTGAAAGGCTTGATTATGGCTACGATCAATCGCATGTATGTGTCTCCTGGAATCAAATGAAAGTTCGAATGAAATAGCTCTCATCAACTATAGCACGCAACGGATGGCCGTCAATCAATAACCCGCTCACCGCTCATGATTCTCTAGAGTGAGGTATCTGCATCATCTATGTTTCTGGCGAGTTTCCGAAATCCCTAGCATCCGGGGTTGCGCCATGCGCAACCTTTCCATACACTTCACCTGCTTTTATGGAATGGCATATTCAGAATCACATTGATTTCAAGACACACTATCACTTTTGGCGAGGCGAGGACAGTAATGGAGTGTACGCTTTTAGAAGCACCTATAGAATGTAACTTTGCGGTCAAGGGTTCCAACGGCCAAAATAAATGCGCATACAATGGGAATTCATGTCTTCCTGTAGTGGAAGAATGTCTTGCAGGCGATGATGGGAAAGCGTGCGAACATATCGTGAACTTACCGAAAGGGCAATTTTGCTCCAAATTCCCCAACCCAGAAAATCGTTGGGAACGCGGCAGATGTCCTCTCGCCACACATATCAAAGTCGATTTCGAAGCCCCTCTGGAGAAAAAACTAAACCCGCTCAAAGCTTCGAAGAGGGCCGCCAGAGGAAATTAAAGGAAAATTCACCCCCATCAAAAATCAAACCGCCTCTCCTCAAGTGCGAGTTTATTTTTGATGTTGAAACGAACCCTAAGCCGATAAAAGAGCCAAAACCCCTGCAACAACAAATATCTGATCGGCAGCCACCTCCATCAATCCACCATGCCCCAAAATTTTCCGAGAATACCAGTAGAGGCATGCCCCCGCATAAAGAACCGGAATGAACATGGTATGACCGAAGGAGGAATCCACCCATCCATTCAAAGAAGCGCTGAGAAGAACAACTGCCAATGCGGCGCAAAGCGATCCTAAAAGGGCTTCAGTCCGTTCTTTTCCGAAAACAATCGGTAATGTTCTTTTCCCCACGATTCGGTCACCTTGAATATCTCTTAACTCCATCAAGCCGGTACGGAAGAAAATGAGACCAAAAGCAACACATATGGATACTACCCAGCTTGCGGAAGTCCACTGAGGATTCGCTAATGCGGGCAAAAACGCCATACTGAAAACCCAGCCCGACGTGACCATCAAGATTTTTGAGGAGGGAAAGTTTATCGCCTGCCCCACGAGTGCACGAGGTTCAAACCATAGACTGTAAAAAATAGCCCAAACCAACCCCAAGATCATGATGCCCCCGGCCAAGGGGGAAGCAATTATTCCAAACACGATAGACGTAAAAGCGGCAATCCCACTCAAAGACAATAATACGGTCTTGTACCTCTCATAGAACTGCGCTCGATTGGGTTCGTTGTATCTGTCCGCCTCATAGCTGATACAACGATTTATCGTATGCGCGGCGAAAAGATACAGACCTGCCGTCATGGCAAGCCTCATTGAGGGCGGAAAACCACCCAATTTTGTGATGGCGACGCTACCCAATAACGCAGATACGAAAAGAAGCACGTTCGCCCTTGATAGCACTTTAAGGATAGCGAAAATTTTGTCTACTCGATTTGGGTTTGGATCAGGGATCGCTTCAATGCGATTCACGACACGCCGTATCATCCAGTCCGGCGTAGAGGCACCCGCAGTGACGGCGATGTTTTCATAATTCTGGAAAAACTTCTCATCAATTTCATCTTCGGTTTCAATGAGAATCGATTCCGCGCCCCCTTCCTGCGCCACTTCCATTAGGCGGTTCGTGTTGCCGCTATTGCGACCTCCGACGACGACCACCAGATCAACATTGGGTGCTAGTCTCTTGACCTCTTCTTGTCGAACTTCCGTTGCATCACAAATCGTGTTAAATATTTTCGCTTGGGGATATCTCGCAAAAATGGCTTCTTCCACGTCTCTCCATTCGCGCATGTTGATGGTAGTCTGCGCAACGACAACAACTGGTTGGTCGCCGATATCCGGTAATTTGGACACATCTTCCATACACGTAATCAGGTGACTACCGGCCTCTGCATACCCCCTATGTCCTTCTACTTCCGGATGGCTTTTCTCGCCGATGACTACCGTAAAAGCACCCAAGCGGGAATGTTTTCTGATGATCCCATGCACCTTGGCGACTAGGGGACACGTCGCATCTCTAAGGCTCGCCCCTGAGCGTCTTAGGCGATCGCGCACCTGCGGCGAGATGCCATGCGCCCGAATGACCACGAGACTCGTATTACTCGGCGTCTCTTGGGGATCGGAGGCGAAAACGCTTTTCTTCTCTAACAGCTTGATTGTTTGAGGATTATGAATCAAGGGTCCATGAGTGAGAACCCCGCTGGCCGTCTCATTGGCCGTGTCCAATGCAATGTCGAGTGCTCTTTCCACTCCCCAGCAAAAACCAGCCGTCTTGGCTATCTTGACTCGCAATAAAAAACCCTTCCGGAAGCAGAATACTCCTTCACTATATCAAGTAAACATATAACCCTATTTCGATTCACATGCAATACTGTAATCAGATATGGGGTTAGTCCCGCTCTGAAGGGAGGGGAAACTCGAATCGAGACTCAATAAGAGGTGGCACATTTCCTATTGTTCCGAGAGCAAATATTCGAAACCACCCTCCAGAAGCATTCAGAATTACCTCGCCAACGGTTCTTGGGAGCTCAAAGCGTTTTGGGCCACAGCTACCGGGATTGAAGAACACAACCTCGTCAACCATCTTGCAAAGGGGTCGGTGCGTATGGCCAAAAACAACCAAATCCGCTTCGTTTTTCCGGAGAAGTTCTTGGAATTCGAGCGATAGCTCCCCTTGACGCCAAACGACATGTTGAACCATGATGCGCCAACCCGCCAGCGTGATTTTTGACCTCACGGCCGCCAAGCCGGGAACGTCTACATTCCCTAAAACACAAATGAGGGGAGCAATATTTTCAAGTGTTGGTAATATGAAGTCGGAACCCACATCCCCAGCATGAAGGATATAATCCGCGCCTTCACAAAACTTGACGACCTCTTGGGGAAGACGCCCATGCGTGTCTGACAAAACACATAACCTGACACTCAAGCTCATTCTCTCTCGTCCCCATGGTCTTTAGCGCAAAGCATGAGACGCTCCCCCATTCTGCAGACCATGAATGAAATCAGTAACGAGCGTCCCTTCGGGCAGATGTGTGCAAGATAAATGAATTTCCCATCTCAGTATGAGGAAAAAATAAGCTAAGCCAAAGAACCTTCTTGGGCATCTGGGGAGGGAGCGTCCAAGAGAACCCGTAATCGCTTGAAACGCGATATGCCCATGGGCCATGCTCCAAGCCTACATCTCGGAGACATGCTCGAATAACTCGTCGCCTCTATGATGAAATAAACTCAAAACTACCGACAAACGTATCGAATGTCCGAAGCCCGGAATCAAATATCAATACATGGTCGATATAATAAAATTCATACAGCTTTCCCTTTCTTAGAAACACCACGACCTTGCCACGGTAACTCACCGAACGCGATGAGAAGAGGGAATCATATCGAAATTTGCGCTCCTCTTTGAGCTCCTCTCCTGTCTGAGCTCCTCCAAATGATAAACTTTCGTTAAGATGTTTAAGAGCAAGTTCTCTGGACCGCAAAGTCGGTCTTCTGCCCATCTTGCCCCTCAAATAAAATTCGCCGCGAAGCGCGCCCTGAGCGTTCGATAATTCTATCGCCTCATCAAAGGATGCATAAAGACTCCCTTTCACGGAACGCATATCGACAAATGGAGTGCTCAACATACGTCGATAGATATATCGCATCTCATCCATAAACGTCGCCTTTGAGGAATAATGCCGAGGGAGAACTTGCAGTGCTATGACTCCCCCCGTGTATGGATTGTCAAAATACAGAACAGAAGTCGTCGGATCGTTTAACGCTAAAACATTGGCGACATCAGGCGCTTTACGCCAAACGCCGGATAATATCTTCCGTATCCGAAATCTATGCTCAGGAAATATGTAATGTGTCTTTGACTCTTGTAGACCAACGCAACCAGACAACAAAACGGCGATCAGGAATAAAGCAAATAACGCACGCATATATTTTCGCACCCAGAAAATCTACCGGTGGCACATTCCTCGTTGCCCTAGGAAAATAATCAATATGTGTTCCAAATTCAAGGAAACCCTAAGCGCGTGACCTCCCTCCTAATACGATACCTATCAATATACTCAAACAAACGAGAAGCCGGGTAGTCGTAGGACTTTCCTCGAGCAGCCACCACGCCAATGCAGTGGCGATCAACGGTTCTCCCACGACGGCAAGCGCCACTTTTCCAGAATGCAAATGTCCGAGCGCGTAGTTGACGGCGGTATGGCCAACCAATGTCGGAATGAGGATCATAGCGACCAAAAGCAGCCAGGTATTGAGGGCGTATCCGGTGAGGGGTTGTTCGAAGACGAGAGCTGCGCCGCAGAGCAAAAGGCCGCTCAACCCATAACAAACGGTGACATACGTCGCCACGGGGATTTTCAATCTGAGTTTTCGGCCACACAACATATAGGCCGAGGCCATAACAGCTCCGGACAAGGCGAGAGAATTTCCCCCAAAGCTACCTTCCCAGCCCCAAAAGTCGGAATACGCTAAGGCCGCGCTCCCCGCAACCGCCATCAGCGCACCCAACCAAAAATTTCTTCCCTCCCTCTCGCCCAAAAAAAGAACACCGCCGATGCCTGCAAATATTGGGTTCGTCGTCACAAGGACAACGGAGCTCGCCACGGACGTATGCGACAGCGACTCTATCCAAAACGCGAAATGGAACGCTAAAAACGTACCCGAGCCCGCCCAAATAATTTTTTCCTTTCCCGATAAAGCGTTCCAGACGCCAATGACGCTCCTCCCTGTAAACGGAAGCAACAATAAAGCGCCACCCCCCATGCGGTACGCCGCCATGGCCAAGGGCTGCGCATCCGCCAATCGTATCAATACGGCAGAAAAGCCAAGGGCGATGACCCCCACAGACAAATAGAAATACAAGGGAGCTCTCATGATTCTAAAAGCCAGACCAATATGGGGTGATACGCTGGATCCGGAAGATGCTCAGAACTCACCCAGAAACTGTGAGATGGCATCGCCAACTACCCTCGGTTGTTCCAGCATCACCATATGACCCGCCTTTGAGATGATGGACAACTTCGCATGGGACATCTTATCCATGAGAAATTGCGAGTATTTCGGAGGCGTCAAGAGGTCGTCTTCTCCACATAGGATCAAAGCGGGCGTGGAGATGGATTCTAACTTCTCGATCACGTCAAACCGATCACAGGCGACAAAATCATGGTACAAGGTATCTACATGGCATTCCAGCAAACTGCGAGCCCCCTCTTGGGCAAAGGATGGGTCAGCCGCTGGGGAAAAAGCATAACCAATAATTTCATTCACAGTTTCTTCGAAATGGTTCTTGACGCCTCCTAAAATCGAATCCCTTACCCTGAGCTTCGCACCAGTGCCAATCAGAACAACGCCATTCAACAATTCAGGATCCGATAAAACGCTTTCAAGAACCACGGCGCCTCCCATTGAATGCCCGGCCAGACAAATGGATTTGAACTTCTTCGCCTCTATGAATTGAAGAACAACCCGCCTATATTCTTTGATATCTGAGATTTGGGCGATGCTGGATGCCCCATGGCCGGGTAATTCAAGAGCGAGGCTTCTAATGCTCCGCTCGGCCAGATCACGCATTAAAGGTATCCAGGCGTCCCGATTGCCCCCCGCCCCATGAATGCACAAGACGACGCACGCCGACGCACCGGGGCCAGCCTCGCAATACGCAATTCTATAATCTGATATATCCAGAATCGCTTGACGCAGCCAGGACAAGAAGCAGGATTTCCTTAAATTACGAGCGGGCCATAGGGTCGAGTTCTAAAGAGCGCGATCAATTGCGGCCTGCAAGTCCGCTTTCGATTTCACTCCTACGACCTGTTCCACAACCTCTCCCCCCTTAAACAACATCAGTGTCGGAATCCCCCGAATACCAAATTTCGCCGGAACCGACGGATTTTCATCAATGTTCAACTTTCCTATACGAACCTTGCCCTCATACTCTTGAGCGAGGGATTCCACCGTGGGGGCAATCATCTTACAAGGAGCGCACCACTCCGCCCAAAAATCAACCAAAGTAGGCGTATCAGAAGCAATTACATCTGCCTCAAAGTTTTGGTCCGTAAACTCCAAAATACCTTCCCCCATTTCATTTCCTCCAAAATCAGACTTTCAAAAAATACGCAAGCCGCCGAAAAGCGCGCTAAAAGGGCACCCTCAAAACTTCTGGGCCATTGATGGCCATAACTTCTTGACCAGCCAAACGTGGAGCATCATTTCCCATCGGTTGTTAGGCGTCAAGCACTTTTGCGCCCTTCATAAAAGGTTTTAGGGGGTCAACTGGATCACGAACCCTTATTGGAAAATGAAGACATCGCGCGCACAAAAGCACCTCAAGATCACTCAGGACACCTCTACCGGCTCTTCTCCCGGAATCTCACTTACCAAGACCTGTCTTCGCTTCACGCCATCGGCTGGACCTATGATTCCCTCTTGTTCCATACGCTCAATGATGCGCGCTGCCCTGTTATACCCAATACGCAAATGTCTCTGAATGAGGGAGATGGACGCTTCGCGCGTTCTGGATACAAGCGCAATCGCATCGTCATACCTCTCATCATACTCTTCATCATTCGATTCGCTTGAAGACGCGCTCTCCTCTTCCACAAACCAACTATCATGAAATACCGCTGCCCCTTGAGATTTCCAGTGTCCGACCAATTGCGAAATCTCATTATCCGAAACGTATGCTCCGTGAATACGAACCGGGATATTCGAACCAGGCGGCACGAAAAGCATATCGCCTTTGCCCAAAAGGCGTTCCGCCCCGTTTGCGTCCAAAATCGTTCGTGAGTCCGTCCTCGTAGCGACGCGGAGCGCCATTCTCGAGGGAAAATTCGCTTTTATAAGACCTGTAAGAACATCCACCGAAGGACGTTGAGTCGCCACTAGCAAATGGATGCCAGAAGCGCGAGCCATTTGGGCCAACCTCGTCATCGATTCTTCCACTTCACGTCGCGCGACCATCATCAAATCCGCCAATTCGTCAATTACTACAACGATATATGGAAGAAAATCGAGTGATGCGTCGCCCTCCGATAGAGGCTCCTTTAATCTTCGCTTCGTCTCTTGCTCGCCCAATCGCCGCGCTATCGATTCATTGTAACTCTGAATGTTCCTCACCCCCGCCTCGCTCATTACTTTATAGCGCTGCTCCATCTCCGCCAGGACGCCCCTTAGACCGGCGGCGGCTTTTTTGGGTTCAGTCACCACGGGCACGAGCTGATGAGGAATGCCTTCATATATCGATAGCTCCAGCATTTTGGGGTCGATCATCAAAAAGCGAACCTCTCTTGGCGTACATCTTGACAAGAGGCTACAAATCATCATGTTCAGAGCAACGCTTTTCCCTGAACCAGTTGTTCCCGCGATGAGAAGATGCGGAATTTTAGCCAAATCCGTAAACGCCGTTCTCCCTAAAATGTCCTTGCCCAAACCCATGGTCAATTTCGCTTCCGCCTTTTTGAACTCCTTTGATGCCAACACTTCTTTCGCAAATACTGCATCGCGTTCGATGTTGGGAACCTCAATGCCTACGACTGGTTTTCCTGGTATTGGAGCAACTATGCGAACGCTAAGAGCGGACAGGGCACGGGCAAGATCATCTGCGAGGCCAGAGATTTTAGAGACCTTCACTCCTGGGGCGGGGTCATACTCGAAAATGGTAATGACTGGACCGGTTTTTACCTCCTTGACTTTTCCAACGACGCCAAATTCTTTTAGCGTTTGTTCAAGAAGCAGTGATTTTTCACGTATGCCTGCTTCGTCAACTACCCGCCCTCGAGGGGGCGGATCCGCAAAAATATCCAACGAAGGCAGCATATATTCTTTATTCGATTTAGTGATTCGCTTGTCCTTTTTGGGGGATTCCGCCCGTGCGTTGGATTGAACCAAGGAATTGTCCTCAAGCCTGACAGTCTGTGATTCTCTCTCATCTCCCGCGTGTCGGACTTTCACGTCCACAGCTGGTGCTTCGATCTCTGTTGAATGTTTAGCATCCGTTGACATCGAATCGAGAAACGACTCAGACCGCTTCTCTCCCGTGAAAGTCTTCTCCCCCGCTTGGAGCAAAAAATAATCATCGTCATCCATACTTTTTTTCTTCCAAATCCGTAATCCTACAGTCGCCGACTTCCTTTGAGTCTCCCCTTCGTCCCTTTCAGGAGTGATATTTTCTTCTCTTTCCGCAGTTGTAACAATTGGGGACAAGCTCTCATTTTTTTTATCGCCAACAGGCCATGAAGCATCATCTTTCTGAAGACAGGCTTTACCCTCAGAACTCGCCACAGGTTCAGGCAAAATACTCGGGGTATTTTTAGGAGAAATCAATTCATCCTCCGCTGCGGGCCCGCACAACGCCAGCAATTTCCGCGCCGAAAATTTTCCGCCACCAAAAAACGAGGGCCCATTTTCCACCAAAAAGCGAGAATGGCGCCCGCCATTTTCTTGAATCTTCTCTTGACTCGAAAAAGACATATCATCCGGCTCCGCAATTAATTCGCCAATATCGGTTTGTAGGGAGTTCGGCGTGCTATTCGAGCCATTCTGCTCGTCATCCGATTCATGCGGATAGAAACGTCTCCTCTCCTCATCCCCATAGCTGGCCGCCGGCTCACCACGTGATTCCCGCATGCTCGGACGCGAAAAAAAATTCGTGGGCAGAGAAACCGATTTTTTAGCGGTGGATACAACCCATCCGGCCATTCGTCGGGCAACCTTTCTCAAGATCATAAATAAGCGAGACAAAAACCACACATGCGCATTCGCAAACCTAGAAATCGCTTTTTTGACGGAGAAACCAGTCGTGGCAACAAAAGCAGTCAAAAAAACAAAACTAAGCGTCACCCAGCTTCCCGGGCTGCCCAAGTATTCATCCAACAACGTCACGACGCCATAGCCAATAAGTCCACCGGGCAATATCGTCGCACCAAAAAGGGGGTCAATCTCAAATGTCTTAAAAAGCAGCCCCGACGCACTCAGAAGCAAAACCAAACCCAGCAACTCCCGCCAACCTAGTCGCCACGACCGCAAACCTGCGAATGTAGTGACACCCCAAACAATCAAACCAAGGGGTATCAAAGCTGAGAAGGCACCAAATATCTGAACCATTGCGCCGGCAACGTAGGCGCCCACGGCTCCCCCATAATTTTGAATCAACCACTGTTTATTGACATATGAGCCCCAAGCCGGGTCGCCAGGATCAAAAGTCCACAGCGCCATCGCCAGAAAAACGCCAAAGCCGATCAGGAATAGACCAACGATTTCGTGGGTTCTCTCAGAAAATGAGCAAGATTCGGATTGGGTCCCCGAGTGACGGACAGGCATATATACAACCTCATTATCCCACCAAAAACTCTGATTAGGATACACATCCTCGGGCAGAGGGAACCTAGAAACATTATCAAATTCTCTCAGGAAGGGCAAGAAAAATTTGAGGTTGTAGAATTAGGTATCATCAATTCCTATAGGTTTGCCTCTCTCCTGGTGCCCAGCCCCAAGTCGGATGAGCCTAAAATTTGGGGCTGGGCACCAGTTAGCGTCTAAATGAGCGTGGATTTTCCCTTACCAGTTGGTCTATCATTTCTTTAAGCTCTTCGGCGGCTGCTTTTTGAAACGCTATCATCACTTCTATTGATGGTCTTTTAAGAATTATCCTTCCTGGATAGCTCCTCAGATATTCTTGTGCTTTTCCAACTAGAGTTTCTGAGTTGTTCCACTATTTCTAAACTCTTCAGTTGTATTGAGAATCGGAAAGCGACCTACAATAAAGTAAGTCTCATAAATAGCCGACTCAGATTTCCTGTCCGGGATTCAAGCAGAGTGAGGTGGTCTACGACCATGAACGATCTCATTTGGCGCCCAGTCCCCAAGCCGAATGAGTTAATTTGATAAATCTAAAGGGCTAGGGCGTCTAGATATTTGGGCTTAGGCTGATCCTAAGCTTCAGGTTGAGGTTCGGGCTCGGGCTCACGCTGAGGAACGTCTGGTTCCTCTTCAAGCAGGTGAATCAACTCCATTTTAGCACCTATTATGACGGATAACATCCACTCGTATGTCAAAGATTCTCGGTCTTTTCGTGCTTCTTTAGAAATACGAGGACGCTTACCTTTCTTTCTCTAACCCATTCATCCCTCCAGTCCTTGAGTCTTACAGAAGCTGGAAGAGCATTAAATCTTTCCTTTGCTCTCTCGAGAGCACGTTTTCCAGACTCGCATGAGTCCATACCGTTCATATAGTCATCACGGTGAGTTTCAAAATCAGGTGGGATTTCTCGGTTCAGATACTTAATCGACCCACGAATAAGCACACTTAACAAAATCTGCATCTCTCTGTATCTCTTGGGTTCTTGCGCAGTGTGTGATATAATACTCACTTTGATTCTCCCTTCCGACGCCCTAGCCCTAAGCCGGATGAGCGAAGCTGATGGGAATAGCCTCAAATGAATTCAGAGTGGAAAGGAGACGAGTGCCCTATCACTCACATCTCTCAATGGCGAACTCATGGAATACAGTCTCGAATCAAACCAACACCACCAAGGGGTGATAGCGATGTTTTCCGCTTTCCACAACGAGCTGTCATCAGGCAGATGACTATCTAATCCCCGAATCAAATCATCTTCAACCAAGTTTGCGCCTCGCCACGCCACATCGGCAATTCTCGTCGTCTTTTATCCGAGCGGCTCACGCCCAGAACGCGCATTTCAGATTGTTTGTTCCGGGAAATGACTTCGCGCCTCATAGCTCCCATCCAAATTTGGCATAGGTTTTTCCCCGCCAGCTCTCGACAGTCCCAGTGCTTCCATCTTCGCTCCGAGGGCAGTCATCATCTCAGATTGTCATGAATCCCTCGCGCAGGTGGATACGACACCAGCATGCAATACGGATAAAGACAGAATATAGTCCACGCCCTCGGACACCATTTGTACCCATTTTAGGGTATGACAACGATTTAAAAGCGTGTTCTCTACTTTCTGCTCCTAGGGTAGTATCAAACGACGACAAATCTAGCGGTGCGCAGCACCTCGGGTCACTGCAACCAACCCCGGAATGTCCGGTGCTTGCCGATTTAACTCTTCTCCGTATTGTTGATGGTAGGGACTCACAAGGAGGACGCCGCCATGCGATAAAAGGGAAGTTCTCCTTACTTAGAGCTCTTGACGCCGAACAAACTACGCAGTCCTTTTTTCAAAGTATCCTCAAGCGCTTTTCCCAATTTTTCCACTTGTTTTTTCCCGAGAGTATGCTCTTTTCGACCAGAGGTTGTTCCCTCACTCCCCAGCCCTGGCACTACTTTTTGCACCCCCTCAATTGCCGGACCAAGAATACCCGTCAATATATTCTTCGCATCGCCCAATAAACGCTCGATCTGCTCAAACAAATTTGCAAACATGGGCTCTACAACGGCGTTTAACAAATGGAAGTCAGGATCATCCAGTCGCCCTTCTACCTGGACATTGAGCGAAATCGTATCGTTCCGCTTCTCGAAAAGGCGCAACAATGAAGCCCGAACAGCCTTCTTAACGAGATCAGGCAGAGAGGCTCTCTCGTCCGGTCGTAAGCGTAATCCGACAATCTTAGCGCTTCCCTTCAATTTTAGGTGTTTATTTCTCAATGAATAGGTAGAGTGAAAATTCAATTTTCCCTTCGTTATCTCAGTGCCTCGTATCAATGAAGCACTTAAGGAATCTCCCCGCATATCTCGGGCATAAGGAGATATCTTCCGCAGATCAAAACGCGAGAGATTGAGAACCCCTTCTATATCTGGAGGCACGAAGCTCGGATTCAGAGTGGCCTTCGCAAAAACTGATGGCGACCCTTGAAGCGTTTTTATCTCTAGGTGTGCTTCGCGCAAGTTTGGTGCCATGCGCGTATCAAAGCTCGTCATCAAGATTCTCGAGTCAGGAATCTGCAAAACAATCGGAGGTTTGTTCTTCGCAAGCAGCTCTTCAAAATGAAACTTCATTTTTTCAATTTTAAATTTTTCGATTTTAATTACGGGCAACAGCGGCTCGCTCGTTTTACCCCTTATCCCTTGAGATTGTCTGGATGCTCTCTTTGCTTGTGAACGTATCGGGGGAGTAGAAAGTTTTTTGGGGGGAGTCGCTTTTCGGCTTCCTCCCCTCCTCATCGGCAAGGAGCGTTCCTCATTTAATGCTTGAAGCAAAGAATCGAAATTACTTTTTCTCTTTGTATCATATAAGTAACGCACCCTTAAGGTTTTCATCTGAATGTTCGATGCGCGTATCTCTCCCTGCATCAGGGGCGCTCGACGAAAAGATGCTCTCAAACCTTGTAGGATGACGTCAGGCTCCGCATGTGGCCTGCCCAAATCATTTACCTTTATTTCAGGGATTCGAATTTTTATCACATCATCACCCACCTGCCCCACAATACTGCCCGACACGTTAAAATTGGGATAATTAACGTAAACAAGGGACTTCAGATCGGCCGCCACTGACCATCTTGTCGAAATCGACTGCATGCGATCGCCGCTTCTTGAAATGGCGACCAAACCACTGGCGCTACCCTTCATCAAAAATTGTGATAGGGGCGCTCCCAAAAAACCTCTGAGCCACGGAGTCGCACCTTCAAGGCTCGTTATCGTCCATTTGAACCGGCCTGAATCTACCCCGTTCGGGCTCCAATGGATGGGTTCTGACATTTGAATGCGGCCGAACGGCAGAAAAAGGTTAAAGTATCGTAATCTTACAGATTGGTCTTGGAAACTATAAGAGCCAGCAGTCCGAACGCTGCTCTTCCTCATACGCAACGCGCTCCACTTCTGGGCCATCGGCGCAAAGAATTCTGCGCTCAAGTGATCGCTCGTGAATTCCAGGCTCCAGGCAACTTTCTTCTCAGGAACATAGACAAATTCTACCTCCCCGGCGATTGCTCCCCTCAAGTTACGAAGAGAAGGAGGGAGACGCACGAGTTCCGCCAAAGGGGAAACCTGGATGGGAGCAAACGAAGCAGACGCTTTATAGGAAAAACCAAGCCCCTTTCTTCTACCCCTCGTGCCTGACAGTAAAATTTTGAGTTTCTCCCTTCCGCTTCCCAAATTAACGTCTACGTAAGCATCACGCGATCTTCCATTGGAAATGATTTTCACTCTCACGCCGACTTTCTTCCCCGTGAGGTCCGCATTCCAACGAACGACGCCATTCGGCATGAAAGAGACTTGCAACGCACCCTCAACTTGACCCGTAGGCTTTTTCAGATAGCTGGGAAAAGGGAACAAACTGGCGAGTGATGCAATTGGCAAAGAGTGAAAACGCGCATTCACATCTGCTTTCAAAAGCAAGGAGGTTTTTCTATTTCGCGCCACGGCAACGTCAAAATGTATTTTTGCGTCTTTGGGAACATCTTCAAGCGATACCGTTCCAATACGCTCTAGCAAATCCATCGCAGAGGAGAGGTCACGCACATCAACCGAGAAAACGATTTGTCCATCACCAGATACGTCCCATTGCGCAGGTTTTCTGAGTTCGGATCTCGCGAAGGGCAACTCGATCTCTAGGACGCTGATTTGTACGGATTCATTTTGTATATCGAAGCTCCCTTTTGAGCGGATAGCGGACTCTTTTAACTGCACGCGCTCCCACCGTCGCCCCTTTTCCACCCTCAATCTGGCGCTCACAGCCCGAGCTTTCAAATCCACATCCCACTGCACCCGCCTGCCAAAAACAAAAACCGTATGCGCTCTTCCACTGATGGTTCCTTCTATTTTCGAGACATTATGAGTGAAAGGGACGAACTCGCCGGCCGGAGTCCACTCAACAGGAACAAACTGAGATGCCACTTCTATAGCAACCGCATTATCCAGGACCCGTCGATCCCTCTTCGCCGATATCGCGAGCTTTGTCGTCGCGCCTTTTTTTAACACCTGAATGGGCATCCCAAAGATTCGAGAAACCCAGCCTCTGACTTCGCTGATATTGCTAATATGCGCCGCCATATGAACTTCATCTTTCGCCGAAACATTCCAAAATGAAGGCTTCGTCATTTTTACGCTGACGAAAGGGGTCTCAATAAGGAAAGATTCTATATGAGCGGAGCTTGTGAGCGGATCGTACTGACCCTTCGTTTTTAACTTCAATTCAGGCAATACCAAGTTTTGCCATTTTGCTTGTCGATTCGTTTGAAAATCTACGTGCACAGACCGTCCCTTCAAGTCGACATCCCAGACAATCGGGTTTCCAACAACATAGGCAAATTTCAGATAGCCCCCCAAAGTTCCTTTTCTTAAGCGATATACTTGGCTTTTCGGCGCCATTGAGGCCACGGAAGATAAATCAAACAGAGGCACTACGAGCGATGCGCGATAATTTTGTCTATCCGCATTGATGTGCGCATCACCTTGTAGTTGGATAAGTTGCAAGTCACCGGGTTTTTGACATTTCCCATCGAAAAAGATATCCAATGGCTTGCTTCGCTGTATTTTATCTACCTCTATGTGCGTAAAAGAACATGAAATATCTAAGGCGGGCATGGCATCACCGGCGTCGAACCGAAATTCTCCTGTTACGTCGTGCAGATCGAGTTCGTGAATCGTAAAACTGAAACCTGTCCCGACGTTTTGAGTCCCGCTCTCGGTCGCTTCGGCGGACGCCTGAAAGGAAAAAGGAATTTTTATGTTGTTCGCCTGCGCCAGATTCGTCTTTTTCCCGGGTCGATTCAAACTCTTTATAATATCTTGAAAGTTGAATTTTCCATTCACATCCCGTTTTATCCGTGCGGAGACGCCTCTGATGGTCAGCTGAACGATACTGAGGTGTCGGTAAATGAGAGTCGATGGGTTAAGCGCCACCTCGACATCCCTGAACCGAACAAAGGGCTGGCTCTTTGTTCCGACTTTTTCTCTTTTTGCCTCTATGATAACGTCACTGGCCTTAATCTTGAACAATCCCAAATCGAGCCGAGCGATAGATACTCTTCTCCCTAGAATTTTCCGCCCTTCTCTCTCTGCAATCCTGATGACTTCGTCCGAGGAAATAAAAACTTTTACAGCGATGATTCCGACAATGATGAAAACAAAAGATATGCTGGTAATCCAAGCTATCCATTTCAAAAATCGATACATCAGTGACTCACACAAGAAAGACCCGCAAGCGGCTCATGAGATATAGCCATAAAATGGATTCCGATTTCGCGTGACGGCTTATTCTGATATATATTAGCAGAATACGAAGCGCTTTTGCTTTTTATAGTCGCAATGGAATCGTCCGTCATTCTCAAAAATTCTCAGAAAACTGCCCACATGAAGAAAAATCGCGTTGCCTCAAATGCAAGCATCAATAAATTGAAACCGATTCAAGGCCGTGAAATTTTCTCTTGGTGCATGTATGACTTCGCAAACTCAGCCTTCACCACGCTAATCGTTACAATTGCATATAGCGTGTATTTCAGGACCATTGTGGCGGGCGGGACGAGAGAAGCAGATTTTCTCTGGGGATTGGCGCTCGCCCTCTCCATGATTTTAAGCGTTACTATCACCCCGCCTTTAAGTGCCATCGCAGACAGGAACGGAGGACGCAAACGCTTCTTGCTCCTTTGCGCGTATATTTGCGTAGGGGCTACTGCGCTTTTGGCAAGGGTGGGGCCCGGAATGATCATCGCCGGCATGTTGCTTTTCATCATTGCCAACGCCGCCTTCGAGAGCTCTCTCATCTTTTACAATTCTTTTTTGCCCGACATATCGAACCAAACGACCATTGGCAAAATCAGTGGGTGGGGCTGGGCGCTTGGCTACATAGGTGGTTTGCTTTGCCTGTTCATGGTCAAACCGTTCTTAGATGGAGGATTCTCAAAGGAGAACCTACCGTTATTTCGTATGAGCTTCGTTGCAGTCGCCGGATTTCACGGCCTATTTATGCTTCCGCTCATTTTCTGGCTGCGAGAAACCAAAATACAATCCATCAGCCGCAACTCCAAAAGCGCTTTCCTTAATCTCCGGCAAACGTTGCGGGATATGCGAAAAACTCCGGGCGCGCTCAAATTCCTCATCGCTTTTTTTCTCTACAACGATGGCATTGTGACGGTCATCTCATTCAGTTCCATCTATGCGGTTTCCACCCTAAAGTTCAGCATGAGCCAAACTCTAAGCCTGTTCCTCGCAGTTCAGGTATCCGCTGCAATCGGCGCGTTCACAATGGGATACTTGGCGGACGCATGGAGCCCACGAAAAACCATTTTGCTGACCCTAATAAATTGGTGTGTAGTTGTCATTGTCGCTTATTTCACCAGCTCAAAATATATTTTCTGGGGCATCTCCTTACTAGCGGGACTCTCACTTGGCTCTAGCCAATCGGTAAGTAGAACCCTGATGGCCAGCTATATCCCGCAGAGGAAATCAGCGCAATCATATTCATTTTATGGCATCTGCGGAAAAATGAGCTCGGTTCTAGGGCCGTTAGTTTTTGGAGGTGTCTCAGCACTTACGGGAGAGCAAAGATTAGCGATACTTTCTATCCTCGCTTTTTTTCTCCTAGGCGGTGTCCTGCTTTGGCTGACGCCAGAAACCAAGAAGTTGAATGTATCCAGATAAGGAACATAGTATGCTCGTCCTATTCAATCAAAAGCGCAACATGCTAAACATACCGTTTGGCGTGGTCGTTTCTCGGAGTTGCCTTGGATTTTCGTGAACAGATTTACCAAAGACTCATGTTTCATTTTGAAGAAGCAGACGTCAGGCGAGAAACCGTAGAAGCCTTCATTTCAGATATCGTTCATATTCTCGATCGCCTCACCCAAGACAGGTTGTACGAAGCAAGTTTGCGCCAAATTCTTCAACGCTATGCCGACGAATGGGCCGAGCAATCCTCCCGTAGGGTTTTAGACGCTCGACGCGATGAGGCCACAGAAATTATTTATGAAATGAGCGATCGCCAAGCGAGAAATCGCGCCGTTCGTGCGCTGCAAAAAGTCTTGCTGGACAGACTCAAAGACCAGAAAAAACCGTTAGACGATCTCGATTTTTTTGACGAAATTGATTAAACGATTCCGAACATGGGTGTCCACTATGCCAGACAAAAAATTTAGCCGACGAAATTGCCAAACGCAGAGAGCACAGATACCCGACTTATGAATTCATCGCCGAAAAATTTCCGACCGCATAGATACCCTTTTGCATCTTGATGAAATCATCCAGACGGAACAGAGAAGATTCGACAAACCAACGCACGAGTTGTTTTATATTCTGGCACTCGCAGTTGAAGGATCAAAACCGACACAACCAACCACATCTCAAACAGCACTTCCAAAAGGGAATTAAACTGGGCTTGTCCCCCGAGGAAACCGCGGAAGCACCGATGGTCTGCGTGAACCCGGCCGGATCTAAAGTTCTCAATTACGGAGTTACCTGTATGTTTGAAGCAATAAAGGAAACTAAGAGATGCGGGATGGACATACCCCGACTAAAATGAAGGTTATTTTCTTCCACATCGCAACGATATTCACGCTTCCGCCCGAATCGCCTCCTCACGCAAAGGCGAATATATTCCGATATATGTAATAGGCGTCAGCGCATCCAGCCGATGCGGAACTCCTCTAGGTATATGAACCACCTGCCCCGCTTTTACTTTGCGTGTTTCGTCAGCAACGGTAAATGTAGCTTCGCCTTTTATAAGATATACGAGTTGCTCTACGTCGTGCGTATGGTCTTGCTCCGTTCCCCCCTCTCTTTCAATATACAACATCATGACATTTTCACCGACGACGATCCTCCGTTCTCTGCCCGGCATTTTTTGCGGTTCGATTTCTGCAAGATCATAAAAATACTGCATTTGTCTTCTCCTCCTCATTTTCGCTTTGCGCTTGTTTCCGATTGTTGGCTTTCCACAAACCGATTGCAAGATCGTAGCAAGAGCCTCCTTGCAATCACGCATCATACATTCCTAGAATCAACCCTATTGACTGGAACCCGCCACGAGGCCAAAGGACAAACCCTCATGAACGCTGACATCCGAGTTCGTTTTGCTCCATCAAACACAGGACACCTCCACATCGGCGGTGCGCGCACAGCGCTTTTTAATTGGTTTTTTGCGAGACATCACGAAGGTGCCACGATCTTGAGAGTTGAAGACACCGACCGGCAACGATCTAAAGAGGAGTATTACGACGCGATCCTCAAAGCGTTCGATTGGCTGGGGCTCGAGTGGGACGAAGGGCCATATCGTCAGTCCCATCGCATGGACATGTATCAAGAAGCGGCCCAGAAACTCCTGTCCTCTGGCGGCGTCTATCGATGCACATGCACACCTGAGGAAGTAAACGCCATGCGCGACCGTGCTCGCGTTCAGGGGAAAACGCCGAAATATGACGGAACTTGCCGGGATCGTTACGACAAGGACCCTCACGCTCCATTTTGTCTCCGTCTTAGAACTCCGGACACTGGCGAGACGACTGTTACCGACATACTTGCGGGAGATGTCGTATTCGAGAATTCGCAGATAGACGACATGGTTATCATGCGCACCGATGGCACGCCGACATACAATTTCTGTGTGGCTGTGGACGACATCAACATGGAGATCACGCACGTAATACGCGGCAACGACCATTTATCGAACACACCCAAACAAATCCTTGTCTATCAATCTCTGAATGAGGCGACGCCAAAATTTGCACACATCTCGATGATATTGGGTCCTGACAAAAAAAGACTATCCAAACGACACGGCGCAGACTCGGTATTGGAATATAAAAACCAGGGATTTCTTCCTGAAGCGTTGCTCAACTACCTGGTGCGGCTTGGATGGAGCCACGGAGACCAGGAGATATTCTCTAAAGAGGAGATCATCAAAAACTTTTCCTTGGAAAACTTGAACAGAGCCCCCGCGATCTTCAATCCCCAGAAATTATTATGGGTGAATCAAGAATATATAAAATCAGCCGATAGTGATTTCCTGGTGGAATCGTTAGATACAGGACTTAAAGAGCGGGGTTTATCCCCAAGTATCCTAAGGACTGAAACACGCAGGGGCATCGTCGACGAGCTCAGAACGCGCTCAGGAACCCTGGTCGACATGATAGAGGGAGCTCGTTTTTTCTTTGAAAACGAAATCGAGTTAGACGAGAAAGACGCGTCAAAGTTCCTGAAACCGGAAATCGCAACTTCGCTCATGAAACTGCGAGATAAATTAACCAAACTCGACGCGTTTTCAGTCGAAAAAATAAAATCAGCCTTTCATCACATCCTAGAAGAAGAGGAATTAAAACTTGGCAAACTGGCCCAACCCGTGCGCGTCGCCATTACGGGTAGAACCATGAGTCCGGGTATTTTTGAAACGCTCAGCCTTCTCGGCAGAGATAGAACCATCCGCCGCCTCGACGCTGCATTGTCCAGAATCACGAGTAAGTGATTTTGAACTCGTCCTTGACGAACCAAGGTCTCATACATATAAACATCTAGGCTTTCTTGGGGGATCGTCTAGCGGCAGGACACCAGACTCTGGATCTGGGTACGGAGGTTCGAATCCTCCTCCCCCAGCCACTCCTTCCGGTGAATCTGTATTCGCCTCACCTCAATTTCCAAATCTTTGCCCATTCCCGATATATCCCTTAGGTTACGCTAAAAAGTTCTGTTCCACTTATACTTCGCTCGTATCACCCCACTCTTCAGGAAAACAACCCATCACCTCGTTTCATAAACCATTCTCCGACCCCCGCGCAGATTCCTAAACGAACCCGCTGTTTCTACCCATTTGATAAGTCAGTAGTTGCATCGGGAGAAAACATAGACTACATTTGACCCTGTGAGTCGCACGCACGAGAAGCGACGAATACATGGTGTATGAGATGAAAATATCTTTCCCGAGGAGAGTAACAATGACGTTAAGAATGAATGATGAGGCACCAGATTTCTCCGCTGACACAACGCAAGGACCCATCAATTTTCACGAGTGGATCGGTGATGGTTGGGCCATCGTTTTTTCGCACCCAAAGGATTTTACGCCGGTCTGCACTACAGAACTCGGAACAATGGCCGGACTCAGTCCAGAGTTCGAAAAAAGGAACTGCAAAGTACTCGGCATCAGCGTTGATGGCGTCTCCGATCATGAGAAATGGTCCAAAGATATCGCAAGCACCCAAGGCCACGCTGTAAATTATCCTTTGATTGGCGATCCTGAACTCAAGGTGGTCAAAGCCTACGACATGCTGCCAGCCGATGCGGGCGACACGTCAGAGGGGCGGACAGCTGCCCACAACGCAACAGCCCGTTCGGTTTTCGTGATTGGACCAGACAAGAGAATCAAGGCGACGCTTACTTATCCAATGAGCACTGGCCGAAATTTTAGTGAAATTCTCCGACTGTTAGATTCCTGCCAGTTGACGGCGAATGAGCAGGTAGCGACTCCGGCGAACTGGGAACAGGGCGGGGACGTGATCATCCTACCAGCCGTTTCGGATGAGGATGCGAAGAAAAAATACCCCGATGGTTGGGAGACGCCGCTTCCTTATATTCGAATTGTAAAACAACCATAAAAAATATGGATGTTGCGCCCGAGCATAGCGACAAGAAGTAGCGAAAATCAGGTAATGAGACCGAATATCTCGCCTAGTACACTTTGCTCAAATACAAAAAGGCCGCTGCTAACAACACATAGCAGCGGCCTTTTTGTATTTCGGTGTCTTGGGAATTAGTTTTTCCAGCCCTCGGCTGCGATGGCATTTCTCACCATGCTCAAGTCCATACCTTCTTTACGAAGATCAACCACACGTTTCGCCTTGCGCTTCTTCACGAGCACCTCACCCATGAAGTCAAACCACTTGTAATCCGTCTCGGTCGGGAGAAGACCAAAATCCAAGTCTCCAACGGACACTTCCACGATTTTCAGCTTGATCTTTGAGCCCTTCGACTGCAAGTGGTTTAGATAGACGCGCGCAAATTTATCGCGATTTTCCCTGTGCAATTTCATGCCACGAATATAGCCCCTCAAAAACTTCGTATACACGTCTTTGTCTCTTTTAAGGGTTTTTCCGTTGGCCATCAAAATCCACAAGTTGTTCGCATATTTGCAATACGTTTCCACCGTGCGCGCCCATCCCCTCTCGACGGCAATGGCGGCTTGCGGGTTATTCAAGCCTACCATGTCTACCGTCCGGGATTTGAGGGCAGACATGCGGGTGTCGGTGTTCATGTTCACGGTCGTAAAATCTTTTTCACTCAAGCCATATTTTGGCAAGATGAAAGTAGTGAGGGTGAAATACGAACCCGTAGCCTTTCCAATTCCAAGCCTTTTGCCCTTCATGTCATGGAGGGTTTTGATAGACGAATCGGGAGACGTCAGAATTTTGTTCGACCTGCACCAGTAGTTGGCGTTTGCGATACCGGGCGCGTTTGCGCCTTTCGAGATGGCGGAGAGGAAAGCACGGTCAGCAGCACCGCCAACATCAAGCGAGTTCGCCAGAATTGCCTGCCTCATCAATTTGCCCTGAGGAAATTGCTTGATCGTATATTTCCCTTTTCCGATGGTTTGATCAAAATAACCCATTTTGTGGGCCACTACAGTAACAGAGCCCATAACAGCGCGATGGTGGCCGATGCGGAACGGGGCCGCACTCGCAGCAAATGAAGCCAACAAAATTCCTGCAGTAGCCATCACAACAACGAGACACATAATCTTTCTCATTACACAATCCTCCTTTCTGCAAACTCGTGAGCCCGAAGGCATTCGTAAATAACAAAGCGGAGAATCCGCCATTGGGAAGCAAGCCTCAAAACTATAGATTCTGATTATTTGTCCATGTTAGGCTATGATAGCATATATTTACATGCTTTTGCATTGCACTTCACTTCATTAACATTTGCCGATTATTCTTCGCCTGCGAAAACCACTATGAACGTCTCGTTTACCCGAAGCAATACCAAACCACGCCTTCTTTGCTCAGCCGTCTCTTCACCTCTTGCCAGCAAAAGGGATCGGCCAGGTCGACTTCCTATAAACTCAGATATTTTGGTTCTAGGTCATACGGAAACCAGCCAAGGATAGCAACAAAACATTTTTAATCGGCGACGGGTTCCGGGTTTTGTCTTGGCAAAAACAAAGCCAAAACGAGGCCTACGAGCAAAACAATGGGAATCACCCAAAAAGCATTCAGCATCCCTACCCTCTCGCCGAGTAAAGAAATGGGAATCGCCGTTAATCCGGCGAGTATCCACCCCCCGCCCAGCATCAATGAACTTGCGAAACCTCTGTGTTCCGGCAGGTATTCCTGTGCCAATGCAACGGATACTCCCATTGGCACAAAAACCCCTGCGCCAATGATTGCGAGAGACATATAAGCCCACTCCAAGGGAGACAACTGAAACGCCAACATTCCCGCCAAAGCGCATCCAATGCCGATAGTAATAACTTTTGGCTTTCCATATCTATCACCCATAACACCCCCAAGCATCACACCGATGGCGCCTGAGAAAAAAATAATCGCGTTAGCCATGCCGCCCCGCCAAAGCCCTAAACCTTTGTCAAAAAATACCGTGGGTAGAAAACCCCCTAAATTCGCCAGAGTCGTCCCCCGGACAACGGCAATCCCAAACAGAAGAAAAATGGGGCCACGAACGTGTCGAAACGCCGCGATCAATCCCTCGCGCTCATCCCCCTTGTCGCCTTTTTTCTTTCGCCGGGGAGAAGCGGGCATTCCCAACTTCACCCCTGCCATCGCAACCAGAGCCACAATGACAAACACCCATAAATGCTCCATGCCCATCGTTTCCGCTATGAGGATGGCGATTAAGGGGCCAATCGCAAAACCAAGCCTTCCACCCGTTACAAACAGGCTGACAATAAAACCGGCATGCTCAGAACTCAGCCTGCCCGCGCGGGCAGCCATATCCGGATGACATAGTCCAAAAAGAATTCCACCCGTGGTGAGAGCGACCGCCAAGCCATATACGCTTGCCACCCATCCAATCGCCGTAAAAGCAATGGAACTTCCCACCAGACCTACAGCGAGCCAAGGCAACCAAGGCCACCGGTCGATGACAACGCCGGTAATGGGTTGCGTGATTGAGCCGCTCACTGCTTGAACCGAAATCAGAAAACCGACCGTCGTGATGCTGATGTCCAATTTTTCTTTTAACAAAGGGATAAGGGGCGCAAAGAAATTCGCTTGGCTATCGACCACAAAATGCGCAAAGAATATGAAACCTGCTCCCGTCCAGGGAAAAGCATGAAAAGATGGCTTTCTCAGTTTGGTGGGGTTTTTCCTCATGTAGATCTATCCGGGGCCAAGCCATTTAGCGTCCGTTCCACCGCTTCTTGATAACTTTCGCCTTTCAGCACCGGATCTATCATCAAAATGGGCATGTCTACCCCGGCATCCCGAAAGGCACTCAATCGCTCCCGGCACCTCTGCGACGGACCAACAAGGCAAAACTCATCAATGATCGCATCCGTAATTCCATCTCGCAAAGCCTTCTGATCGCCGCGCTCGAAAGCCGTTTTTATGCGCTCTGCCTCTCGCTCATAGCCACTCTCTCGAATGGAGCGATTATATGCGGGAAGCCCCAGCCAATACGTCAAAGTTCGTCGGGCGGCTTCTCTGGCCAAGATGAGATCATCGCATAGAAAAGTATGTATTCCGAGGTCGATCTCTATATGCCGGGGGTTCCTGCCCGCTCGCTTCGCTCCTTTGTCTCTCGCCTCCCAAAAAGAGCCCATCCTTGACAGTGGAACCATATATGGCAACAATCCATCGGCAATCTCTCCGCCAAGCGCCGTCATCTTGGGGCCGACAGCCGCCATGTATACGCGAATCGGATGCTTTGAGCGCCTGAACTTCAACTCCTCGCCCTGATAAGTCTGAAGAGGCAAAGGATAGACGGAATCACCCTCTAATACGCCTTTCACTTCACCCACATACTTGCGCATATCCTCAAGAGGATTCCCCATCTTTATTCCCATCGCCTCAATCCGGGGCGGATGTCCAAGCCCAAGACCTAAAATATAGCGGCCGCCGGAGATTTCGCTGATCGTTACGGCGCCCTGAGCAGCCAAAGAGGGGTGGCGCAAATAAATGATCGCGACAGAGCTGCCAATCTCGATCTTGGACGTGTAGGTCGCCATGAATTGATTAATGGCCAAAGCGTCCGTGAGGGATTCGGTCGTATAGACACGATGATATCCCAGTTCTTCACCAAGCCTTGCGACCTCTCCCATACCTCTGAATGAAATATCGGCGAACGTGAGAAGCCAAAAACCGAGGCGGTGGGTCATATATGCAAGTCCCTCTTCGACAAACAAATTCCCATCATGACGATTGGCGTAATTGACTCCCGGCAATCAGAGCACCGGCCTGGCTGATGGGCGCAGCCTTGATGAGAAAACGTCAAAACGGCATACCTGAGGAGCTCCCCTGGAGGCGCGCAATCTGACAGCATATGACCCATCCGTTTTTCTTGTATCCGTCTTCGTTTCCGCGCGACGCTTTGCGCCCTCCTCAATATCACTTGTCACATTATCCCTTCACCTTAACGGGAGCGCTTCCCCCTCAGGGACTTCGAGTTCAAACGCGTTGAGCGTCATGGAGACAGTCGTATAATGCCCAATGAGACCGATCAACTCTACGAGCCCGCGCTCCCCAAAATGATCGAGCGCATTTTGATAGATTTCTTCATCCACAAAGTGATTTTCGTGCAACGTCTTACAAAAATCATAGAGCGCGCACTCATCCGGGGCCATTCGAGCGGGGCGCTCATTCTTTTGGATATCGCTGATAATCTCAGGGGACAACCCCGCCTTCCTCGCCAAGGGCTCATGGGCGTACCATTCGTATTGCGCGCTCCAGAAGCGGGCGGTAATCAAAATCGCAAACTCGCTCAGCCGTGGGGCAAACAAAGAGTCATATCGCAGATAACGCCCCGTTTCCTCCAATTTTTCGAGATAGTCCGGGCTTTTCAGCCACGCCAGAAACGGGCCTCTCACGCCTCCCCTGGGGCCAGAGGCGATTTTTTCATACAGATTTCTCTGTGCTTGCGTCATCCGTTCTGTCGGCGTTTCCATTATGCGGGACATTAGGCGTCTATTCTCCTCTTGACTCCGAAGGCGCGAGCGGTGCACATTCACCTCCTACATAAGAAATGTGGAGGTTGCAAGATAACGCTTAGTCTGATAAGTATTCTACAAGGCTGCGGCCGGCGCGGCCAACCCAAGTTTTCTGGAAATGCAGTTGAAGTGAAACGACGCATCAGATTCACCTCTCTCCATTTCCAAAACATGCAGGAGATGCACAAGTGCCAGAAGGAACAGTAAAGTGGTTCAATGACGCAAAGGGCTATGGTTTCATTTCCCAAGCGGACGGGGACGATGTTTTCGTTCACTTCTCCGCCATCCAGGGAGACGGGTTCAAAACCCTGGAGGAAGGACAGAACGTCAATTTCGAAATTGTCCAGGGCCCGAAAGGGCTTCAGGCGTCCAACGTTACAAAAGGGGGTGAATCCGTAGAATAGCGCTCAGAGACGAAACTTATAACGACGGCTCACTTTGAGCCGTCGTTTTTTTTGTCTGTCCATCTGCTTCTTCCCCCCTTGCGAGAGGATGAAGCCTTCATGTTATAACCCCATCCGTAGCTTCGGCTGGACAGACCAATACGGTGGAAAGGCATCTCATGCGTGACGTCATCATCATCGGCGGCGGCATCATGGGTCTCTTGATGGCGCGATCGCTCGGCAAGGCAGGCAGAAGGGTTGCCATCCTCGACAAGGGCCGGCTGGGCGCGGGCGCCACGTGGGCCTCCGCAGGAATCGTCTCCGCCCACGGCACGAGCGGCTCTGCCGACGTCGCGGGCGCGCCAGGTCTCAAGCTCCGAACCGCCTCTTTTGCTCAATGGCCTCTTCTGGCGAACGATGTCGCCGAGGAGAGCGGGACTGACGTTGAGTATCGCCTCACAGGCGTTCTCCTGATAGCATTGGACGAAGAAGAGGCGGGCGCCATCCAAGAGAAGGCGCGCGCGCGCGAATGGGGCGACACCGAGTGGATGCCGCCGAACGCTCTGAGAAGCGAGGAACCTTGCCTGTCGGATACCCTATCGGGCGCCCTGCTCGTGGCGGGAGGAAACCTTGAAGTCCGAAAGCTGGGGCCCGCCCTGGAGATCGCCTGCCGACGCCTGGGGGTGGAGATCATGGCGGGACGCGCGGCGATGGAAGTGGTGAGCGACGGGGCGAGAGTCAAAGGCGTTCGCACGGACGCCGGAATACTTGAGGCGCCCGCCGTCTTCATCTGCGCGGGAGTCGGCAGCCCTCGTCTGCACGGCGCCGTCCCGCAGGCGCCCATCACCCCTCAGCGCGGACAGATGCTCGCCCTGGACGCCCGCGCGGTCGGCCTCAGGCGCGTGGCGCTGACCGTCAACGACCCCTATCTCGTGCCACGCGCGGACGGCCGCCTCATTCTGGGCGCCACGCGCGAGTTCGCCGGCGAGGACCCGAGGCTCACCGTAGGCGGCCTCTCCTGGTTGCTTCGAGAGGGCGCCCGCATCGCCCCCGCCATCGCCGCCTGCGCCATTGAGGAGACCTGGAGCGGCTTCAGACCCACCACGTCCGACTACCTGCCCCTCATTGGTCGGGGCGGCCTGGAAGGTCTGTATTTCTGCACCGGGCATGGGCCCTCCGGCATCGGGCCCGCACCCGCCAGCGTCCGCCTGGCGGCGGCGCTCTATCTGGGAGACGCCCCCCCGATCGACCCCGCTCCCTACGACCCCATGCGTTTCGCCTAGCGAATGCGGGCAAGCACGCGCGACAAAAAACAAATGTGTAAAAATGAAGAAAAACCTAATTTAATACTTAGCGTATATTGATATAAATAGATACTTAATCCCTTCTCATAAATTTTCGCATATTTTCACCTGCTTCTCATTCCGGCTTCATCCCTTCGCTGTATGTAGCCGGACAAAAATAATGGCGAATGGCCTGGAAAAAGCCGATCAAAGAGGGCTGTCGAGCGTGATGGCGGCGGGGACGTCCCCGCGGACGCGGGGATGTCCTTAATCAAGACAGAAAACGAACGAAGCGTCAGGTGGATGACGACTGAGAAATAAAATTTCTATAGGATAATTTCGTCAATTAGCGATTTATGCAATAATGCCGACGTCTGAGAGAATGGGCCCCGCCGGGCGACTTTGCGATTCTCATATCCCCTCAAGCAACTCCTTCCAGCGTTTTCGGTTGCTCGGCTGCGTGTTGTATACGTCGAGTTGTCTTCCCACGTTTTCCAAAAAGTTTCTTCTACCAGGCTCGCCGGTGAGGGAAAGAGCAACTCGAATGCGTTTATCGCGTAGCACCCTCCCTTCTTTCTAAATTCTGAAATGCGTCCCCAGTGCTTGGAACACGGCGGCTGCGACGCTAAGGCTCCGGTCGCCTCGCGCCCAGGCGAGCCGGAATGGACCCCCGCCCTGTAGAATCTGCCCGCACCAAAACGGCTCCACCGGACACGCGCGCACCAAAGGGGACGGGGGATTCCCGGCGTGCCCGCATGAGAGCGAGGAAGGAGGATTTGTCGTCTGCTTTAATCAGCTCGCCCGAATGAAACTTCCTCGCGCAAGGGTTTTCTGAAAGCCAGGGCCGCCACGTCGAAGAACTCGATGGTGGCGCCGTTCGCCTTGCGGAAGCCGCGCTGCTTCTCGGAGTTGAACCAGGCGTCGGCGGTCGCCCGGTCCTCAAAATGATAGACCGAGGCCATGCGGCCCGTCTCCTCGTTCATGCCCCAGGTCTTGTCCATGAGGCCGGGGATTTCGTTCTCAAAGAAGGGAACGGATTTTTCCTTATCCTCCCGCACCTCTCGGAGCGTGGGCGCGACAGCGGGATAGTATAAAATCACCATGATCATGGCGGCATCCTCCTCAGGCGTTTACATGGCGGCGGCGCCCCTCTTCTCGCTGGACGCTGAGCGATGCAGGCAGGATAGCCCGGCGAAGGCGGCGGCGCCAAGCGGCGGGCGGCGCGCTGAAAGCCTAAGGGCGAAACCTTACGCGAGTGAGAGAGGGACAGATGAACGAACAAACCTATCAGGCCATCTACGAGCGGGCGCGGGAGAACGTCGAGAAGGCGGGGGGAGACGCCAACCCGTTCGACGTCTTCGGGCCCGCACATCCGGGGACGGCGGCGGCGCGGGGCGGGATACGAGCGGTTCGGCCTTAAGATACGCCTTTTAATGACGGACGAGGCAGACACGGGCTTCGACTTCACGGGCAAGAGGCTGCGCGGGCCTATCATGACCGCCTTGATGAGCGAGAACACCCTGGGCCGCCACCGGCGCGACGCCTTCCGAGCGGTGGCCGAGGGGGCGGCGCGCTTCGGCACCCAATACTGGATGGGCGACTGCGCGGATGCGACCTGGCGGAAAGTCGCGGCCCTCAGCGGTACGAATCGTAAAACCCTGGAGAGAGTGCGGGCGCGTTGGCCGTAGGCGTGGACTTTGAGTCGGGCTTCTACAGCGAGGAGTGGCGCCCCGCAGGCGGCGGACGCCCTCGCCAAATACGTCCGCGCCACCGGGCTGCCCTTCGTCTTCAAGGCGTGCAGCTCCGCCGAGAGCGCGCGCATCGCCCGGGGCGCCAGGGGGACGCTTTCGGGCTGGGGCTGGTGCTCGGCCTGTTCGCCGATGGCGTGGCGCGCATGCTGGAGCTGTTGAACGAGGAGTTGAAGCGGGCCATGATCATGGCGGGATGCGCAAACATCGCCTCCATCTCCGAGGAGATACCCATTCCCCGGTAGGGGGGAATTCACATGAACCACCCCTGTCCTGTCCATATGAAAGGACTACGGGATATTAGGTGATTCCACCGATGCCACCTGTATTGAAGATGCTTGCCCATCATTTCTTCACCAAATTAAATTCAAGGCAACTTTGAACTACGATTTCCTGAATTACTCCTGATAATCTGCCATCAACTAAAATTGCCTCAAACCTTTCCAGTAGAGTGGGGATATTGATAATTTCTTCAATGCAATCCATATACCTTTGCACAACGTTATTCACATGGTAGAGACACTTCGCCTGTTCTTGAACTTTCCTCCTAATTACCTCTATTTCGTCAGTGGTCTTTACCACGAAAGTAATTGGATATCGCTGCACTTTATCTATATCAAGAAAGTATTTCCCTACATCTACGGTTTCAGTGACCTGGAAAAATCGCCCGAAAGGTTTCATCACAAAGTCAATTCCGCCATCGTTGGCATTGGTCCTACCCGTCTTGTATAAGGCCAAAGGTTCTTCTGTAAGTTCGGTTGGAGACCAGCCCCAAAAAATAGCCTGATCTGCGTAATACTCCTTGAGTATGGCGTAGCTGACTATCTCATAAATACGAGCATCTACATTAGGTTTCATCAAACTCTCGATAAACTCAACAGATTGGGAATTATTTTTCTCTTTTATTTGGCCTATTTGCTCACATTGATCTATAAACGCATAAAATGCCGATTCTCGAGCTACAATGTAAGCCTCTATTATCTCTTTAGTTGCTTGGGCAATATTAAAAATATTCGGTCCAATTTTTATTTTAATTAGGTTCTCGTTGAACCAATACCTATTGGTTGAGGCATCTCTGATTATTGGAATGTACCCACAGGTTGGAAAATATTTCTTAAACTCTTCATTCAGACGATGATTAAGAGCATGGTTCTGTAATTTACTCCCAAATGGTAGCTCCCTTTGCCTTGTTAATAGAGCACTAAACCTCGCTCCTCCATATCCTTCGTAGGATTTTTCCGCGTGAAATCCACCATTTATATAATCTTCTATGAGGACATAAATTGCATAGTGATTCGCGAAGCCAGCTCTCGCTTTTGAACCTCTGTTTGCTGCACGTGTTTTGATGTTCAGGTACTGGATCAATTCGCTTTTTTCAAAAATATCAGGAGTCTTTGCACCAAAATGGTTCCTTAGTATCTCGTTAATTTTTTCTGTAAATCTGTGCCTAAACTTTGACATTAAAAAAACCTTCTTGATACTCATCCACTTTTTCGCATGTATCTTTTTGTGGGACTTTGAATAGGTATTCCATTGAGAGAATTTTGAATTCCCAGCCGGCGAAGACCAATTCTTACGTACTCTTCTTGCAATTCAATACCAATCGTTTTTCGCTTGAGTTTTTTGGCAACAGCCGAAGTCGTGAAAGTTCCCGAAAAAGGATCCATTACCCAATCCCCCTGACAACTGCTTGCCCTGACAATTCTCTCCAAGAGTGCTTCAGGCTTCTGGCTTGGATGTTCTTCATATTCGGCCATGCGATAGCGTACTCTGGGCAGAGGCCAGACATTTCCTGGGATTTTATGGGTGTTATATGGAGCGGGCACAGGCTTCCGATAGTCGATTAAATTCCTTCTGGCCCCCGTTTTGGCTTCAATGAGAATATCGTCTGCATTGAAAGTGTAGTTGTTCTTGTCTTTGACGCAATGCAAAATCGGCTCATAAAGGGAACCGAAGTATTTTTTCGCCTGCACTCCAGAGCTGTCATAGCTCCACACGATTCTTGAGAGAATATGCACTCGCCCTCTTAGGTAAATGTCGATATATGGCATTGCCTGAGTGCTGGCCATGAGATACAGCGTGCCTGTTGGTTTTAATTTCCTGACACACAGTTCAAGCCACCTTTCGCACCATTGGGCATATTCTACCTCCGATGGCCATTTATCCAGAAAACCGGAAAATTTCTTCCCGATATTGTATGGGGGGTCGGCGAATATCAACGATATGGACTCATCATCGATCCCCTGCAACACCTCAATGGCATCGCCCCAAAATACTCTATGGTCGACGGTCCCGAATTTCATCACCTGAGTACCATTTCCATGGGTTTCTCCCCCTCAATTTCCTTCCGTCATTTTATCTCACAGACTTAAAGTAGAGGATTACTCCCGTCAGCCACATGGGATCAAAAACTCTTTCCTCATGCTAAGTGTGCAAATCCTGATTTCATATTGAGCGAATGGTTCGTGGCAATTCCCTAGGCACCAAATTAAAAAATAGCACAATTAAGAAAATCAGTTTTTGGAAAAAGCGATCGACTTCCTAAACATTAGCAGTGCCGCCAATTTAATTTTAGAACGGAACCGCTTCCGGCAGAAGGGGCAGGAGATACTTTCCAAAATTTTTGGCCTCGGCATCGTGCGGCCAGCCGGAGAGGATAAAGGTAGTGGCTCCGATATCGATGTATTCGCGCATGGCGTCGGCTACCACTTGCGGGCTGCCCACGAGCATCGTGCCCGCCCCCTGGCGCACGAGGTTGACGCCGGAGAAAAGCGCCGGGCCGTGCCAGAGCCTGCCTTCCGCCGTCATGGCGTTCATGCGCTGCTGGGAGACGGACTCCACCTCGCCGGCGACCTCGCCGGTGACGGATGAAGTCTCGCCGTAGGAAGCCGTGCCCGCGATGATCTCCTCCGCCTCCCTTTTCGCCTGCGCGTCATCCTCCCGAACGAGAACGTGGAACCGCACGCCCAGCCTGAGGTCTCGGCCATAGACCTCGCGCGCCATATTCCGAACTTCACCGTATTCCTCCTCTATCTGCCAGGGCGGCTCCCCCCACTTCAGAAACACGTCGGCGTGCTTGGCGATGACTCTCTTGGCGGCGGGCGAGCTTCCGCCGAAATAGAGCGGCGGACCGCCCCTGCGCGCGGGGCCGGGAAAGACGAAGCCGTCCTTCACCCGGTAGTGCGCGCCTTCGTGGTTCACTCGCCCCTCCTCCGCCCAGAACGCGCGCGCGACCTCGAGAAACTCGTCCGCCCGCTCGTAGCGCGCGTCATGATCCGCCCAGTCGCCATAGCGTCTCGCGTCCACCGAGGAACCACCCGGCACGACGTTGACCGTCAGCCTGCCGCCCGAGATGAAGTCCAGCGTGTTCGCCTGCTGCACGGCGAAGCTCGGCGTGGTGAGGCCGGGCCGGACGGCCACGCAGAATTTGATGCGCTCCGTCTCGCGCGCGATGGCGGCGGCCAGAAGCCAGCCGTCTGAGCAAGAGGTGTTGCACGGAATGAGCATGTTCGTGAGGCCGTTCGCCTCCGCCGTCCGCGCCACGTGGACGAGATAGTCAATCTCGGGCGGAATCTCCACCTCGCCGGTACCGAGGCGCGTGGCGTCTCCCCTCCGGTTCGAGGGCAGATACCAGGCGTATTCAATGACGTTTCGCTTCTCGTTCATAAAACGCACCGACCATTCGGTAGATACAAAATTTTTCCCAAGCTACTCCAGGGGCTTCAATTTCAACGCAGTACCGCTCGCCACCAGAAAAAGCATCCCCTTGCCCTTTCCGCTGAACTCGTTGTAATCCAGGTTGACCCCTAGTACGGCGTCCGCGCCCACCGAGAGAGCTTCCTGTTTCAACTCCATGAGCACTCTCTGCCGGGCGTCACGCAAGACATTCTGGGTGGCCTTGCTTCGCCCGCCGAAAATGTCAGTCATGCCCGCAAAAAAATCGCGAAAAATGTTCATTCCGAACGCGCATTCTGCGGAGACGATCTCGATCTCACGCTCTATCTCTCGATTGGCGACGGAAAAGGCTGTCGTCAGCGTAATGCGGCGTTGATCCGCTGCTTCTTTGTTGTCACCGCCTCGCTTCCGCCGCCTCGCTTCCAAATCTACCTCTATCATGAGACTCATTCGCCCGCCGCAGTTAGGGCAAACATTCGCGCTGTCAGCCTCATCTTCCGCAAATGTCGCATTTCATCCAAGCCATCGCCGCCACTCACTCATATTCTCATTCTTCAGGCGTCAAGTTTGCGAAAAACGCGCCCCGCCCGCAAGGGGGCGAGACGTTTTATCGAAGTGCTCCGTCACGTTCTGGAACGTCGGTCGATTCAGCCGATGCGGCCCCCATCGTCGCGCGTGATGGCGATCACGGCTGAACGGGGAACCGCGTCACCGCCGTCGGGGAAGTGACTATCGCCTCCCTTCTCGCCTGGATGCTGGATGCCCACGAACATGGTCTTACCGTCCGCACTCCACTCGATTCCAGTAACCTCGCATTGCCTGGGTCCCACCATGAAGCGGCGAATCTCGCCCGACTCAGGATCGCCTACGAGCATCTGGTTGTTGCCCTGGCCCGCGAATCCCTTCGCGTTGGAGTATTCTCCGTCGGTCTGTATCCACAACATGCCGTTGCCGTCGAACGCGAGACCGTCGGGCGAGTTGAACATGTTGTCCGCGTTGACGTTCGCCGAACCCGCGTTAGTCCCCTCGTGGACGGCGGGGTTGCCCGCGATCACGTACAAATCCCAAGAGAAGGCGGCGGAGAGGTGATCGCCCCTATCCGGCGTCCAGCGCACGATCTGGCCGTAGGAATTGTTCGCACGCGGATTCGGGCCGCCGACCGGAATCGGATCTCCGCCCTTATTGGGCTTTCTGCCCCGGTTCTTATTGTTGGTGAGACAGCAATAAACCTCGGCCCTCTTCGGGTGCGCCGCTACCCATTCGGCGCGATCCATGGTAGTCGCCTTCACCGCCGAGGCCGCCATGCGGGTGTGAACGCAAATTTCAGATTGCGAGGCCATGCCCGTGGATTCCGGCGTCAGCACCATCCACTCGCCCCGGCCGTCATCGGCGAACTTCGCCGCGAACAGCTTGCCCGCATGCAGAAGGTCGGTGTTCTTTCCACCCTCGGCGTAGCGCCCATCGCTCACGAACTTGTAGATGAACTCGCCGCGCTCGTCGTCGCCCATATAGACGACCACCTGTCCGTTGGCGGCGAGCACGACCTCGGCGTTCTCGTGCTTGAAACGTCCCAGGGCGGTGCGCTTCTTGGGCGTCGCTTGAGGGTCCAGAGGGTCTATCTCGACGATGTAGCCCGCGCGGTTCGGCTCGTTGGGGTGCCTGGAGACGTCGAAGCGCGCGTCCGTCGTCTCCCAGGCGTATCCCCGCCCCTTGGGGCCAACGCCGTAGCGCCTGAACGCGGGACCGACCTCGACTTCCGGATCGCTCGATGCGAAATAGCCGTGAAAATTCTCCTCGCAGGAGAGATAGGTGCCCCACGGAGTGCGGCAGCCCCCGCAGTTGTTCCAGGTGCCGAGGCTGCGGACGCCTTCGGGGTCGGCGGCCGTCTTGAGGAGATCGTGCCCGCGCGCCGGCCCGGTGATCTCCATCGGAGTATCGGGCGTGATCTTGCGGTTGTAAGGCGAATCCTTAACGATCGACCATCGCCCGCCCTTCTGGACGATTTCCAGGATCGACACCCCGTGCGCGGCCTTGCCCTTGCGGACGTCATCGGCGGTTTGGGGCCGACCTCCCCCCTCCCCGCCGTATATGACGTCGAGATTCACGTATTCGTTGTTGACGGCGAGAACGTTCCTATCGCCCGCCCTGAACAGCGCCATCCCGTCGTTGTTGTCGCCAAAGGCGAGCTCCTGGATCGCTCCAGTGCCGCGCGTCGCCTGGTCGAACTCGGGCCCGCGCGCCCACATCGGATCCCCCCACCGCACGACCACGTGCCAGCCATACCCCTTCGGAACGGTGAGCGTGTCGAGATCGTTGGCGGGGACGGCCTCGAACCCGAACTGATCAGAACCAGCGAGGGCGGAGAGGGAGCCGACTCCTCCGGTGCTCATGACGAATGGCGTCGCGGCAAGGGCGGCACTCCGGCACAGAAACCCGCGCCGCGACATCATCCTCTCGGCGAGTCTCTCGAAGTCGCTCTCCTCCGAACGCGGATGGTGGAACTCGTCGAACGCATTCGGGGATCGTTCGCACTCTGTGGCGATTTGCGCGTCCAACGCTCCTTTCTTCCGCATTCCTCCCCCCCAAGGCGTGAAATTCCCGTAAAGGCGCTGACTCCCCCGAATGCGGAAGCGAGTGTTGACACGCGCTATTCTAGATGGAAAGCATCACGTCCACGTTACAAAATGGTGAAAAGCGCGTAAAATACGTTCTGCGGCAGCATCTTGGGCGCGAGCGTTTCGTACGAGAAACTTCCGTCTCCGCTTTCCAAGACGACGCGCGGCTTGTAGATTGACACGCACGACACAGAACGCGCGCGGCGCCCCGCCGACGAGAGTGCCTCGTCTGCCTGAGAACCGAATGAACCCCCAGCTCATCGCCGCATCCTACGCCATGTCCACCGCCGTGGTCTTCGCCACCTTCAGCGTATTCATCCGCAAGGGCGGAGAGCACGCCAACGCGCTGACGGGCGTATTCATCGGCATGTGCGCCTCCCTGCCCGTGATGCTCGCTCTCACCTGGCATCACTGGGAACCTGAATGGTGGAGCCCCCCCGCGTTTTTCTTCTTCACTCTGGCGGGACTGGCGGGGCCGGCAACCTCGCGCGTCCTGTTGTATTTGAGCATCTCCTATCTCGGAGTCGCGCGCGCCATGCCCTTCAACTCGCTGACTCCCTTGTTCTCCACTTCGCTCGCCATCACCTTCCTCGGCGAGAGGCCGGGGGGGCTCATTCTGGCCGGCACGCTCTTCATCGTCCTCGGCGGCGCGGCGCTCACCTACAAGAGGACGGACGACGCCACATGGCGGCGAAAGCACCTCTGGCTCGCCCTGGGGAGCAGCGTCGCCGCCGCGATCTCGTTCCTGTTCCGAAAACTCGCCTTCGCCCACGCGACGGCCCCGCTCATGGGCGCCACCCTCTCCACGCTGGCGGGCTTCATTTTTCTCATCGCCTTCGTTCCGCTCTTTCCGAAAGAGCAGAAACCGAATCAGTTCCGCCGGCCCAAAGCCTGGCTCATCTTCGGCTTCTGCGGGCTGCTCAACGCGCTGGGCTTCATCCTGCACTTCACCGCCATCAGCATCGGCGACCTTTCGATCGTGGCCCCGCTCACCTCGACGGCACCCATATTCAGCCTCATCATGAGCTACTTCATGCTTCGGCGCATGGAGCGCATCACGCCCGCCATCATCCTCGGCACGGCCTGCATGGTGATCGGCGCCACCCTCATCGGCTGGCGCGTCCGCTGAGAAAACGAAGCGCAAGAGAAGCGCCATAAAGCGTCGCGCAAGGACAACCGCGCGGGGTCTTACAGACGAGAAGCGCACGGAGGGAAAACAGGCATCGCGTGAACGACGGAATTTCCGCTATAATAGCGTATGCGGGACGCCCATGACGAAGCGCGCCTCGCACCTCCGCCCCCGCGCACGGGGAGAGCGGAACCGGAGGATAAGGAGGATCGCCGAATGCTGTTTCGATTCTCTCTGTATGGCTTCCTTAAAAACCAGACGTATTTCGAGCCTTTTCTTCTCCTCGCCTTTCTGGAGAAAGACCTCTCCTTCTTCCAGATCGGCCTCCTCGTCGGCTTCCGTGAGGCGTGCATCAACGTCTTCGAGATTCCCAGCGGCGCGGTGGCCGACCTATACGGCAGAAGGCGCTCAATGATTTTCTCGTTCCTCGCCTACATCGCCTCTTTTCTCGCCTTCGCCTACTCATCCGCCTTCTCCACCCTGCTCCTCGCCATGCTCGCCTTCGCCCTCGGCGATTCGTTCCGCACCGGAACGCACAAGGCGATGATCTTCGAGTGGCTGCGCATTCAGGGCCGGGAGGAGGAGCGCACCCGCGTCTACGGGTTCACGCGCTCATGGTCGAAGATGGGATCGGCCGTCTCGGTCGTGATCGCCAGCGCGTTCGTATTCACGGGAGCGCGCTACAGCAACATCTTCCTCCTCGCCGTCATCCCCTACGCGATAAACATCGTGAACTTCATGGGCTACCCGCGCGCCCTCGACGGGACGCGTGCACCGGACGCAAAAATTCCGAGCGTCTGGGGGCATCTGAAGACCTCCATGCGCATGGCATTATCCGACAAGCCCCTGCGCGGCGTCCTCATCGAGTCGATGGGCTACGAGGGCACCTACAAAATCGCTAAAGACTACATTCAGCCCGTCATCCAGCAGGCCGCCCTGGGTCTCACCCTGCTCGCCGCCTGGCAGCAGCAACAGCGCGTGGCACTACTGGTGGGCGTCGTCTATTTCGTCCTGCATCTGCTCTCCAGCTTCGCCTCGCGCGGGGGGCACCGCCTCGTCCGGGCGGTCGGCTCCGAGGAGGCCGCTTCGAATGCGCTCTGGGGCGTCACCTCCTGCGTCTACGCCGTCCTCGCATGGGGGCTTTGGGCGGGCTGGGAGTCGGTCGCGATCGCGGGCTTCGTCGTCCTGGCCGTGCTGCAAAACTTCTGGCGTCCCGTGCTGATGAGCCGCATCGACGCCCACAGCACGCCCGAGGCGGGCGCCACGATCTTGTCCGTGGAGACGCAAAGCAAATCCCTCCTCGCCATGGGGCTGGCGCCTCTCATCGGCTTCTGCGTGGACGCCTTCGGCCTGGTGGGGATAGGAGTGGTCGGAACGCTTCTCACCCTGCCCTTCGCCCTGTCGAGCCTCAGGGGTCCGCGCCCCAGAGCACTGCCCCATCCATAGGCGGAGGGGATGGAGAAGCATACCGCCTCCCAAAAACCTTCGATTGGAGGAATATACGGACATGAGCAGCCTGTTTGCCGGGACGCGCGACATGGAGGACGTCGGGGAAATATACGACCAAATGAAGGCCAACTGCCCCCATCCCTCCTCTAATTCCAAAAGTCTTTGGAAGCTGCGGCGCGCAACCTATATTTGCGCTAGCAGTCCGAAGAAGGAGACCATGCTCGAGAAAGCCGTCGCCATGCTGGCGGACAACTGCCACATGCCCACATGGTTTAACCAGTGCCCAACGGCTTCGGGAATCACCGACTCATCCAGAAACAAGAAAAGCAGCGTCGATCTCGTTCACTGGAACGAATCAACCAAACATGCGCGCCTGGTCGAGCTGAAATGGGAGAGCAACGATCCGCTTTACGCGCTATGCGAAGTTCTTCAATACGGCGCCGCCTACGTCTTCTGTCGGGCGCACAGAGGCAAACTGCCTCTTCAAGACCGGCCTTTGATGGACGCCCGACACGTCGCGCTCGAGGTCGCCGCACCCGCGCACTACTATGATGGCTGTGAAGTGAAAGTGAAAAACGCGCTCGCGCAGATGCGAGCACACCTTGATGCGTTCGACGTCGGCTCCCGAATCGACGGACTGACAATGTCTTTGGACGCGCTGCAATTTCCAGAACATTTCCGGCAACTGCCATTCAAGAACGGGCAAGAGGTGAAGCAAAAATGCGGCTCTCCCCGCTTGACCCCCGAAGGACAGAAAATCCGCGGCGCGTTCTACCAGCTGACTCCCGTCGCGTGAGAGGAACAGCAGAAGCGGCTCTGCGGATGGCGGCGGTTCCCGCATCCGCATCTGCGCCACTCCGGCCTCGCCGTTTGACGAGTGCGGGCACAGCCCCTAACATGACGCCATCATGGGCCCATCAGGGGTGCCGAGGCATGAGAATCGCTTGACGCCCTGAGCCGCACCGGGACGTTTAACGGGCGCACCCTGAATCGCCTCAATTCCGGCTTCTCTTGACGCCCGACCCACTTTCATAAGACAAAGTTCTCCCATGATCGCATCGTCTTGAAGCGCCCTGCGGGCCGCACTCACGAGGGAGGAGATCGTGACCAACGCCGAGAATCGCGACGCGCTTTCCATCACCCTCGGAATCGAAGAGGAACTCTTTCTCACCGATCCCGAATCCCGCGCCCTCATCGCCGACCCTTCCCCCGCCATACTGGAACAATGCGAGCGGAGAAGCGGACCGCACAGGGTCGTGCCCGAATTCCTCCGCTCCGAGCTCGAGACCAACACCCGGGTGTGCGGGTCGGTGGCCGAGACGCGCGAGGCGCTGCTTGAGACTCGGCGCATCGTCATTGAGGCGGCCGAGGCGCACGGAGCCGTGCCAATGGCCGCCTCCATCCATCCTTTCGCGGCGTGGGAGGCGCAGGTGGTCACGGCGAAGGAGCGCTACGAGCAGTTCGTGATCACCTACCAGGAGAGCATGCGGCGGGTTATGCTCGGCGCGATGCACATCCAGGCCGGCTTCGGCGATCCGGAGTCGCGGATTCGAATCATGACCGCAGTGCGGCGGCACCTGCCCCTGTTCCACGCCCTCTCCACTTCCTCGCCGTTCCACGCCGGCAGCGAGACGGGCTTCAAGTCCTGGCGACTCAACCTCCTTGGCGTGCTGCCGCGCACCGGCGTTCCCGGCCCGATACGCACCCGGGCGGAATACGACCGCATCGTCTCCGGCTACCAGAAGATGAACATCATCAAGAACGACAGCGAGCTGTGGTGGGACATTCGCCCCTCCCACGCCTACCCGACGGTGGAGTTGCGGATATGCGACGTCTGCACGCGGGTCGAGGACACCATGAGCATCGTGGCACTCTATGCCTCCCTCCTCCGGCGACTGATGCGCCAGGACCGCGAGGGCGCGCTGCCGCCCGACCCGCCAACGGAGCTCATCGCCGAGAACCGCTGGCTCGCCCAGCGATACGGCGTCCTCGCCTTTCTGGGCGACACCGAGCGCGGCGGGCGGGTGGACATCGCCGACTACGCGGCGGAGCTCGTGGAGGAGCTCGCCCCCGACGCCCGCGCACTGGGCTGCGAAGCCGAAATCCGCCGCGTGAATACCATCATCCGGGAAGGCACGAGCGCCGATCGGCAGGTGGACCTCTATCGCCTGCGCCGCCTGGAGGGCGACACCCAAGAGGAGGCAATGCGGCGCGTGGTGGACATGGTGACCGCCGAAACCCGGAAGGGGGTCGCTTGAACGCCGGCCCATCAGGGGCGCGCGGCGGGCTGGACGACAGAAAAAGCGTCGCCCGCTAGAGATATGAACGCGCGCAAGCGATGAAATCCACGCCGCCTACGGGTTCGACGAAAGCGGCCAGCGAACCTCTCCTGAAACCTTCACAGCCGCGCATCCCGACATTAAGAGCGCGACGGACGCGGACGCCCTCGCCGCCATCACGCTCGACGACCTGCTTTGAGCGGCTTTTTCAACGCCCTTGCACGGCCGTTTTCCAAGCCGCCTATGCCCCCAAAAATCCGCCGTTTTCCCAAGCCATTCGCAATTATTTTTGTCCGGCTACAATGACAAACCACCTGTCCTGGAGGACAAGGACGGAAGGCGGCAGTTGACAAATTTATGGGGCGTTTCCGATAATTGCGGGCGTGAATTTGGTGGTTCGCTGTTTGTTGGTCTTTTCCCTTTTTCGAGAGAAGCAGACATGATTTCCAGAATTTTTCGTTTATGCCTGGCGTTGGCGACAGGGGTGATTCTCGCGTTCGCCGGCGTTCCGGATGCCATAGCCAAATGCGGCGGGGAAACCAGAATCCGCAACCTCGTCGCCTTTCTCAATTGCGACCCCACCGGCATTTCCTACAAAAAGATCTCCCGGGCGATGGACAAAGACATCGACAAAATTTGTCGGAAGGCTTGTTCCAATATCAAAAATTTTAACGACCAAAAAAATTGTCAAAGGGAATATCTCAAGGTGATTGATCGCCATCAAAGAGCCGTGAAAAGATATGCCAGAAGCAAAGGTTGCAAATTCAGGGGCAAATACTTCGAGGCGGAATTCAAAGCGGCGGGGGGGAAACGGACGGGAAGCACGATGCTCAAAGGCTGCAAGACCGTCGGCAATTGGAAGAGAACCGTCTACAGGCCGTCGGCCGAGGCCCGCTCTCGCTGCGACTTTCTCGTCAAAGACGCCATTATTTGTGCAATTGTACTGTCGTGCGAAGCCCATTCGGAACTCCATAAAATGCACCCGAAGCAACTGGCTGACCTCGGTGCCTTTGAGGCGAACGGCTACTGTCTGGCCAATCAAGAGACGGGAGACTGCCCTTCCGTTAGGAAGTGTGTAAAGGGCAAAACTATTGACGGCGGTCAAAAATACTCCAAAAACTACAGAAAACGGGGGATCAAGGGGCAGAGCCTAGAGGAACAAGAAGGGCCCTCGCCTTCCATTAGAGTAGAATGAAGCCATCGACCACCACCCTTTCCGGGGGCGGCCTCCCCTTTGTTCCATTTGCCGAAGTCGGGTTTTAGGGAGACCGTCGGTGGCATTTTGCCGTTGACGAATTTGCGGGATGTTTCGTATAAGCAAGGGTATGGGGTCGGTCGTTCCCTGTTCGTTTGCGCAAACCTGACAACCCGATAGACGTCTTGACCGGAGAGAAGCAGACATGATTTCCAGAATTTTTCGTTTGTGCCTGGCGTTGGCGACAGGGGTGATTCTCGCGTTCGCCGGCGCTCCGGATGCCATAGCCAAATGCGGCGGCGAAACCAAAATCGGCAACCTCGTCGCCTTCCTCGATTGCGACCCGGGCGGCATTTCCTACAAAAAGATCTCCCGGGCGATGGACCAAGACGTGGATAAAATTTGCCGCAGGGCCTGCTCCAACGCCAGAAGCGCCAAATGTCGCAAGGAATACCTCGGCTTAATTGATCGCCATCAAAGCGCCGTAAAAAGATATGCCCGCAACAAAGGCTGCAAATTCAGGAGCGAATATTTCGAGGGGCAATTCAAAGAGGCGGGGGGGCGGGCAAAAAGCGCCATGTTTAAAAAATGCAAGACCATCGGCAACTGGAAGAGAGTCGTCTACAAACCCTCCGCCGCGGCCCGCTCCCACTGTGAATTTCTTATGAAAGACGCCGTCCTTTGTGAAATCAAAATGTGGTGCAATGGCTATTCCGAGTTTCACAAAAAATATGATAAGGATTTCTCCTTGGTTCTTGATATGACCGTCTCCTGTCTGGCCGATGAGGGCACCCGGGAGTGCCCTTCCGTCAGGGAGTGCGTAGAGAGTGAGCGGGTCGGCGGCCAAAACTACTCCAAAAACTACAAAAGACTGGGGGTCAAAGGGGAGGTCCTGGAGGAACAAAAGGGGCCTTCCAGCAGATCCAAATAACCCGTCGAATCGCTCCATTTAACCACCCGCTTCCACCCCCGCCGGCCGCTTATTAGAAATAGACCTCTATCACCTGCGGGGCGTGGTGGACATGGTGATCGCCGAAACCCGGAAGGGGGTCGCTTGAACGTCGGCCCATCAGGCGCGCGCGGCTGGACGGCAGAGAAAACGTCGCCGCAAACGCCAAAGGCGGAGCCTTCCCCCTTTACGCGATGAGAGGCGAAGCGCCACGTTCGCCTGACCAAAATCACGCTCCTCCATCGCGCGAGAACAAGGGAGCGGATCAATATGAAACGAAGGGCGCCGAGAAACCGAACGCTGATTTGCGGCCCCGAAGAGGTGGCGCGCTTGTCGACCCAAATCCTTCGTGCTGCCGATCTGGCGTCCGGCGAGGATATCAGCGGCAAAATCATTTGTGGAGACACGTTCGAGATAGCGGAAAGTCTGCCCGAAAGGTTCGTCGATCTGCTCGTTCTGGACCCTCCCTATAACCTGTCCAAAAACTACGGCGGCCGCCTATTCAGGGAGAAGGACAAGGCGGATTATCAAGAATGGTTTGAGCGCGCCGTTCAGATTCTGAAGCCGACTCTCAAGCCGACGGCGACGGCGTACGTATGCTCTGACTGGAAAACGTCCACCCTCATCGCTCCGGTTCTCGAAACGTATTTTCACGTTCGCAACCGCATCACCTGGGAGAGGGAAAAGGGACGCGGAGCGAAAGCGAACTGGAAGAACAACGCCGAGGACATCTGGTTTTGCACGGTCTCCGACGCATACCATTTCGACGTGAACGCCGTGAAGCTCAAGCGCAAGGTGCGCGCTCCCTACCGGACGAACGGAAAGCCCAAGGACTGGCGCGAGGAGGAGAGCGGCGACTATCGCCTCACGCATCCCTCCAACGTCTGGACGGATGTGACAGTTCCGTTCTGGTCAATGCCCGAGAACACCGACCACCCGACGCAGAAGCCGGAAAAACTCATCGCCAAGCTCGTTCTCGCCAGTTCGAGGGCGGGCGACTTCGTGTTCGACCCGTTTCTGGGCAGCGGTGCGACGGCCGCGGTCGCCGAAAAGCTGGGCAGGAATTTTTGCGGAATCGAGATTTCCGAGGAATACTGCTGCTGGGCACTGAAACGCCTGGAGAGAGCCGCCTCCGCTCCTGAAATTCAAGGATACGCAGGCGGCGTCTTCTGGGAGAGAAACACCCTCGCCGAGCAGCCCGTGGGCGAGACGCGACAAGAAAAACTTCCGCTATGAAGTCGTCTTTTTATTACGACGGCCACTATCGGAAGGTGGCCGAGAAAATTAAGGGCTACGTCAACGCTTCACCCGATTTTCTTTCTCCTCAGACCGCTGGCAGCACGAGGGCTACCGGAGACGCAATAGAATCTCTGATTTCAGAAAAATTCAATGCGTTTTTGGAGGATTGGTGTGCTGAATACTCCAGCGACTTCGCGCGCAGGGCAATGGCCGACCTCGCCTTCACCGACAAGGAAGGCTTTTATTCCGTCGTTGACGTAAAGACACACAGGGAAGATACGAAATTCAATATGCCGAATCTGACATCGGTGGAGCGATTGACGAGGTTTTATGAATCGGATATGAACGTTTTTTCTCTCATCATGGTCAAATATGCCATGGACGAAACCCGTTTGAGAGCAACGGAAGTCCTTTTTTCTCCTATCGAATACCTAGACTGGGATTGTCTCACCGTCGGGGCGTTGGGATGGGGACAGATTCAAATAGCCAACTCCAACTACATCAAGATAAACGGTGGATACTCGCGCAAGAAATGGATGCTTCAGCTTTGCGACGCAATGCTTGATTTCTACCCAAAAGAAATTCAAAAGATCAAAAACCGCATAGGAAGGTTCGATGACGTGAAAACCCATTGGGAATCGAGAGAGGATATTTGGGACGGATAAGCCGCGCCGGATGGCGATAGAATTGCGAGAGGAAAACATGAAATGGTGGGAGAAACTGGATAAGAAGAAAGGGAGCCGTCCACGCTGCCTGTTGCTGGTTGACGGTGACCGGAATGCGGTCGCCGAACGCCTGAGACGGCTGGTGGATTATCGAGGCGTGAAGGTTTCGCCTGATGATAAATGGATGCCCTATGGCAAGCCTGTCTGCAAGAACGGCTCGGGGGGTAACGATCCAGCGGAAGAGGCACAACTGGACAACGCAAATCCCCTCGTATCGCCCAAGATACAGGAGGAGCTTCAGACTTGGTGGCTAGTAAACGTGGGAAGAACCACGCCGAACTGGGACATCGCCAGCACCTGCAAAATTATGAATACGCAGGGACTCCTTCTGATCGAAGCCAAAGCCCATGAGAAGGAACTGTCCGAATCCGACAAGTCTAGAGCAACTGACTCGGCGAATCGTAAGCAAATCTGCCAGGCGATCAAGGAGGCGAACGCCGGGCTCGGGGAATTAACGGAAGATAGGAATGCCTGGAATCTCTCCCGGGATTCTCACTACGAGATGTCGAACAGGTTTGCGTGGTCATGGAAGCTGGCTTCGCTGTGCATCCCCGTCGTTCTCGTCTATCTCGGATTTCTGAATGCGACGGACATGAAGGATGGACGGTTATTCCATCTACATGGAGATTGGGAGCGCGCGCTCAAGGAATATAGCAAAGACACAATGGATAATTCGTGTTGGGAAACATCCCTGAACGTCAAAGGGAGGCCCCTCATTCCGCTGATTCGCTCGATTGACCAACCTTTCAACCCACGCTGCCCTTCATCCTCTTTTACGGATCAGCCGCGCATCCCGACATTGTGAGCGCGGCGGACGCAAACGCCCTCGCCCGCTCTTTCACGGCTTTTTTCGAGCCGCTTATGCCCCGGAAAACGGCCATTTTTCCAAGCCATTCGCAATGATTTTTGTTTGGCTGCAACCTGACGAGTCTCTACTGCGAGCGGTGAACCGTTTTTACGATGAACTCGCTTCACTACGTAGTTTTTAATGCACATCAACGTATTTGTAAATCGAAAATAATTCCTTCCCGCCTATACAGAGTTTGTGAGCGAGGGCAATTTGGCTGCCGCATGATGGCTTCTGTTCGCCACGGACACACTTCACAAATTTCTCGTAATCCTTATAGTTTTTATCACCTTTTCCTTTCTCGTATGCGCACGTCCTGAAAACCAGGACGCAGAAAACCGCTATGTCTATCTCTTTTCTTTTCGTCACCGCAACTATTCCCGCCGTAGCAGTCAGCAACTGATAACGGATGCAGGAAAACTTGGACTCGCCAGGCAGATCCGTATCCAAAAAATACTTCGAGAGCAATTCCTCTACCCGCTCAGGCGCGTTGGTTGGCTTACCATCGCATCGGTCTTTCTTGGCTTTGCGATACCTTTCGCCCACCGTTTTTCCAAACGCTTCATCAACCTTCGCCTCTAATCCCACAAACATCCTCTTTCCGGAGCAAACCCGTCCATATAATCCCAAGTCAAGATTGCTCGGCCCTCTGTAGCAATCAAACTTCGCTTGGTATTCTGGCGTGGCCCGCTCGAAAGCGACCTTTGGAAATTGAGGCAAAACGGACCCTATATCCGATTCCAGGTCTTCCGCTCCTCCTTTGTTCATCATGTAGTCGGCAAGCGCGTAGGCACTTCGTCCCTTTTTCCACTGTCCAGCCTTAACGTGACTCTTCCATTCTTCCAGAGTCGAAATCTCATTATCCTCATAATCTAGAATTTTCATATCTTCGCTCCCTACAGGATTGGACGTTCAAAACGCCGCACGGATGATTCCGCAGGGCAGACGCAGACGGGACAAGCTGTCCCCGCATCGTCGCTTTTGGTCAATTTGTCTTTCTCATTCTCTGACGCATCGACCGGAAAACCGCTGGGCTGACCCGAAGAGGGCATTCAACATGGCATTACGATACCCCTATACGCACCCCATCCACGCGAAAAATATCATAGCGGGGGCATTGCCTTATCATCCACATGGAGCGGACCGCAACGTAGCGGAATTAGGCATTTCACACGCCGACTGACGCCCCCCGTCTTTCAACCCATACCGCCCTTCATCCTACTTTACGGATCAGCCGCGTATTCCACTCCTAACGCCCCTTCGTTTGACGCACCGCGCGAAACAAACTAGATTAGTTTTTATCCACCAGACGACGCAGACGACGGCGAAACGAGCGGCTCTATTTCTCGCAAGACGGGAAAGCGAATCGTGCCGAACATTGAGCGAAATCTCTCATGGGTGCTTCTGCTCTCCCTCACCTTGATGCTCACCGCCCAGGTGATCGCGCGCTACGTATTCTTCACGTCGATCAGCTGGATCGAGGAGTTCTCGCGCATTGTCTTCATCTGGTTCATCTACCTGACCATCAGCTGGATCATCCTTCAGGGGCGGCACATCCGCGTGAACGCCATCGAGATGATCGCCCCCGCCTCCTGGGCACGCCCGATAGTCTTTCTGGCCGATTGCCTGTGGATGGCCTTCAACGTTTTGATGACGTATTTCGGCTATCTCTTCGTGCGCAGCGAGATCGAGGTCTGGTCGGAGACGGATATCCTGCAGATACCCGAGGCCGCGGTTCACTCGATCATCCCCATTGGGTTCGGGTTGATGACCCTGCGCCTCGCCCAATACATGTATCGCGTCTATGTGCTGGGCGGGCCCGAGGTGGTCTATGAGGTCGACAAGCAGGAGGAGGAAAGATGAACGTGCCCCTTCTGCTGCTCGGCTCCCTCGCCCTGCTCCTATTCATCCGCGTGCCGGTGGGCGCCTCCCTGGGTGCAGCCTCCATCCTCGTCTATTACGCCACCGGTGAGCACTTCGAGAGCCTGGCGCTCTCTTATTATGACGGGTTGGACAAGTTCCCCTTCATCGCCGTGCCCATGTTTCTGCTGGCCGGCGCGCTGATGGAGAAGGGCGGCATCAGCAGGCGCCTCATCGCGGTGGCGGATTGCTTCGTGGGCAACGTGCAGGGCGGCCTCGCTCACGTCACCATTCTTGCGTGCATGCTCTTCTCGGCCATATCGGGCTCCGGCCCAGCCACCACCGCCGCCGTGGGCGGACTCATGATCCCCACCATGCTCAGGCGCCAATACGACAAGAACTACTCGGGCGCCGTCTCCGCCTGCGGGGGGACGCTCGGCATACTCATTCCTCCGAGCATCACCCTCATCGTCTATGGGGTGAGCGCGGATCAATCCGTCACGCGGCTGTTCATCGCCGGCTTTCTGCCCGGCATCCTGCTCGGCTGCATGCTCATGTGCTGCGCCACGATCATGGCGCGCTTCATGACGGTGGAATCCGACTCTGAGCCCTTCTCCGTCTCGCGGACGCTGCGCACCATCTGGGAGGCGCGCTGGGCGCTCCTTGCTCCGGGCGTCATCATCGGCGGCATCTACGGCGGCTTCGTCACGCCGACGGAGAGCGCCGTCATCGCCGTCCTCTACGGCTGGGCGGTCGGCACCTTCGTCTACAAGGAGCTCGACTGGCGCAGAACGCGCGAATGCCTGGAAATCGCGGCCCTGGTCACAGGCACCATCGCCATCATCTGGGGGGCGTCGCTCGCGTTCGGCGAGCTGATCACCATTCACCAGATTCCCCAGCTGGTCACCGCCTTCATCCAGGAGGTTACGACCTCGCCGTTCTTCATCCTCATACTCATCAGCCTGTTTCTCACTTTCGTGGGAATGTGGCTCAACACCATGGCGCAGGTCATCATCCTCACGCCGATGTTCCTCCCCGTCATCAAGGCGGCCGGAATAGACCCCATCCACTTCGGCATCGTTTTCGTGGTGAACTGCGAGATTGGCTACCTCACGCCGCCCCTGGGCACGAGCCTGTTCGTGGCGATGGGCATCGCGGACACGACGCTTGGCGCCATCGCCAAGGCCGTCCTGCCCTTCATCGTGACGATGTTGCTCTGCATTCTCGTTCTGTCGTATTTCCCCAGCATCTCCCTTGTCCTGCCGAACCTCATCCTCGGCAGATGAGGGGGGCGCCAAGCCAAAAGGAGGCAAACCATGCGACATCTGAAACGAAGTTTCATGGCGATCGCGGGCGGCGTCCTCGTCGCCGGGCTGCTCGGCTTCACTCTCCCGCAAGCCGAGGCCGCCAAATACGTCATGAGGTTCGCCCACAACAACCCGCCCAAGCCGCAGCTCCTCTACCAGGCCACGGCCCTCACCATGCGAAAAAACCTCCAGGTCTATTCGAAGGGAGACATCGACATCCAGATATTCCCCTCCTCCCAGCTCGGCAAAGATCGCGTGGCCGCGAAGAAGGTGCAGCTCGGCTCGGTGCAGATGCAGTTAGTCGCCTCGAACAACATCACGGCCTTCGACAGACGTCTTGACATCTTCACCCTGCCCTTCATGTTCAGCAGTTTCAAAGGCGCGGCCAAGGTGTTCAACAGCGACATAGGCAAGACCATCGGCGAGAATTTCCGAAAGAAATCGGGCATCCGCGTGCTCGGCTTCGTCGCAACGGGCTTTCGGAACATGATGAACAGCAAACACTCCATCATGAAGCCGACGGACCTCGGCGACTTGCGGATGCGAATCGCGAAAAACCCCATCATGGTCGAGACCTACAAATCCCTGGGCGGCAGCACCATCGGCATGGCACCGACCGAGCTCTTCAGCGCGCTGAGCACCAGGACGGTGGACGGCCACGACGGAGGCTCGAGCTGGGCGTGGGCGATGAAGCTCTACGAGGTGCAGAAATACCTCTCCATCACCCGGCACCAGCTCGTCGCGGGCGCGCTCATCATGAACGACAAATACTACGAGAATCTGCCCGGGGCCATGCGCAAGGCCGTCCTACTAGCGGCGCGCGACACCATCGCATGGGCGAACGCCTACGCGGAGGAGGCCGAGAAGGACATCATGAAGGGTTTCGCCGAGAAGGGATTGACCGTCTCCACGCCCGACCTCAAGCCCTTCCGAAAGGCTGTGCGGCCCGTTCACCAGAAATTCGCCGACAAGGTGGGCGGCATCGACCTCATCAACCGCATACTGAAAATGCAGGAAGGCTAAGCGAAGGAGGGGGCGGGCGGCGTTTTATCTCACGAAGAAAAGAAGGAGCGCGCATGAGAGGCTTTGAGGGACAAAGCGCCATCGTCACGGGCGCGGCGACGGGAATCGGCGCGTCCACGGCGAGAATTCTCGCGCGCGAGGGGGCGGAGGTCACGCTCATGGACATCGACGCGGACGGCGCGGAGGCGGTCGCGAAATCCATCGGCGAGAGCGGCGGAGCGGCCCGCATCGCCGTCGTCAACCTCACCGACTGGGAGGCGACACGCGCGGCCGTGGAGGAGGCACACCGTCGGACAGGGCGGATGGACGTCCTCGTTCACAGCGCGGGCGGCTTTCCCCGCTACGTGAGCCTGCTCGATTGCCCGGTCGAAGCGTGGGACGGCGTAGTGGACTCAAACCTCAAGTCGATGTTCTACCTCCTCAAAGCCGTCGCCCCCCTCATGGCGGCGGCACGCTACGGGCGGTTCGTCACCCTCTCGAGCATGGCCGCGCGCAGCGGCGTGAACCCCAATCCGCCGCATTACACGGCCGCCAAGGCGGGGGTGCTGGGACTCACACGCCAGGCGGCGCGCGAGCTCGGGCCGCACGGCGTCACCGTCAACGCCGTGGCGCCGGCCAACGTGCGAACGCCGAGAACCCTCGCCATCCGCAAGCCCGAGCGCATCGCCCACATTGAGCACTCCTCCCCTGTGGGCAGGCTCTCCGAACCCGTCGAGATAGCGGAGGCGGTCGTCTTTCTCTGCCGAAAGGAGGCGGCCTATATCACCGGCGCCACCCTGGACGTGAACGGCGGCGCGACGATGATCTGAAACGCTCCCTCACTCCGCACCTGTCGAGACGGCGGTTGCGCACGTGGACGGCAGGGAGGGACGCGCCTCCGCCCGCTTTGGGAACGCGAAAATGCGATTTTCAGCCGATGGACGTCCGCTGGCAGAGGCTCGGCGCGCGTTCCCCTGCGCGTCAGGCGGTTTTGAGCGCCTCGCGCACGAGGGGAACGATTTCAGAAAATTTCTCCGCCACGAGGACGCCAGCTTCTCTCAGCAGCCTCTTTTTGAGCGAGGGCGCGCCGCGTCCCTTACTCATGAGCGCGCCGGTGTGGCTCACGCTGGCCGGCGTGGGTGAAGTTTCCCAGAACGCGCCGGGCACCATGGCCACCACGGGTTTCGTGAACCCGCCCGAGGCGATGAAGCGGGCCGCCTCTTCCTCCCTGTCCGTGCCGGGCTCTCCGAACATGACGACGGCACGGGTCTCGGGGTCCTCCTCGAACAGCGTGAGCATCTCAACGAACGACGCGCCGATGAGCAGGTCGCCCCCCAGTGCCACGTAGGTGCTCTGGCCGATTCCCGCCCGCGTCAAAAAAAGGCAAATCTCCGCGCCCATTCCTCCGCTTCGGCTCACCACGCCCACGGGGCCAGGGCGAAACATGAGGTCCGGCGTCTCGCCCCCCGTGCCGCCGAGTTTCGACTTGCCCGGACTCACCATGCCCTGGCTGTTGGGGCCGATGACGAAGACGCCCCTTTGCGCCGCGCGCGTCAGTAGCGCACAGGCGTCATGATGCGGAACGCCCTCGGCGAGAACGTGGAGGGTGGGCACGCCCGCCTCGATAGCCTCCAGGGCGGCGGCGCGTACGAAGCGCGCCGGAACAAAAAGTACGGAGAGGTCCACCTCGTGCGCGCGTAGGGCGTCGGCCACCGCGTCGTAGATCGGAACGTCCCCGACCCGGGCGCCTCCCCTCCCCGGAGACACGCCCGCCACCACGCGGGTGCCGTAAGCCGTCATGGTGGGCAGCAGCCGCCGCGCCTCTCCTCCCGTCGCTCCCTGCACGAGCACCCGGGTTTCGGAATCCAGCAGAATGCTCATTCGCCTCTCCCCAAAAATCGCCCTCGCGCGAGGGCGGCTCGGCGGCGGCACCCCGCCAAACTCCCGATGCGCTTCACAATTCGGATAATTCCAACGGCTGCTTCAGCGAGTCGAACGATCATGGCGATCGCGCCCATGACGCGCCATTCACTTTTCCGGGTTTGCGGCGTCCGACGGGACTTTCCCCTCATGGAACGCGGGCACAGGCGGCGCATCCCCATAGACGCGCGCCATGACACGCTCGGCGAGATATTCTATCGACGCCTCCTCCTCGTGCCACTCCACGCCCGGAACCTCGGCGATGCACCGTCGCGCCTCCTCCACCCCCGGGCCAGCGTAGCGGACGATGACGGGAAATTTTTCATAGTCGAGGTCCATTTCCTTGAGGGCGCGCGCCACACCCGCCGCCTTGACGTCCACCCGCGTGAAGTTGCTCACGTTTCCCGCCAGAAGCAATCCCTTGAGGCCGGGCATGGAGAGCACGGCCTTGACCGCCTCGCGCATCTTTTCGTCGTAGCGTCCGGGCGTGATGTCAAACGTAGTGGCCGGCCTCCCTCCCCGGCGCAGAAGCGCCTCCATACTCGAGAGGCCGTAGCCGCCGCCGGTGACCATGAAGCCGACGTCGCCGTCGAGCTCATTGAAGCGAATCGCGCCCACCTCGGGGTCGATGGCGTCCACCTCGCGCATTCGCATCTCCAGTTCGGTGAAAGGACGCCAGCCGTTTCCCCCCTCGGCGCCCAGCCTGGCAGCCAGGTCCGGATGGCGGAAAAGCGCCTGCGCGTCGAGCTGCGCGGCAGCGGCGGCGACGACCACGCGGCCGTCGGCCAGTTCCGCCAGCGGGTTCACCTCGATCATCTCGCATTCATGGGCGCAGAAGACTTCATACGTCGCGCCGACCGCGCGGGCGACCTGGCCGGCGAGGCCCCCTGAAAGTCCCGCGCGCCGCGCCAGGCGGAGGGCGTCGGCGGCGTTGAGTCCTTCCAGAATGTTCACGGGGCATTCAAGGAGTTTCTCCGGATGGGCGCAAGCGAGCGTCTCTACGTCCACGCCGCCCTCCGCGCTGAAGAGGATGAGCGGACATTTTCTCCCCGCGTCGAAGGAGACGGAGCAGAACATCTCGCGCCTGATGTCGAGCGCCTCCATCACGATGAGGCGTTTGACGGGAAAGCGCCGCACCTCCATGTCGAGAATCGCCTCCGCGCGCGCGCGCGCTTCCTCCGCCGAGGCGGCGAACTGCACCGCGCCCGACCTGCCCCGCTTTCCGACCGGCACGAGCCCCTTGATGACGACGCGTCCGCCCAGGCGCGCGAGGGCATCGGCGGTCTCCTCCGCACTCGCGCACACCTCGAAATTTGGGACGGGGACGCCGCGCGCAGCGAGTAGAGCCAAAGAGTCGTTCTCCAGAAGGCGTGACACGCGCGACCTCCAAGAAGGGGCGATCCGTCTCGTTCCTCCGCGCCCGAAAACCGGCGAAGGGGGCGTACGATTCTTAACCTCTCCGCCCCCACGCGTCAAGATTCCGGCGGTTTCCGGAACCCGACCCATGCGTAGGGACGGACACACGTGTCCGCCCGCCCGCAGAGGGACGACCGCCCGGGGACGGGACAATCGCACATCATGCGCGACGACCACAGGGAGTTGTCCCTAAGCCTCTCCCCTCCCCAAACGCGCGGAAACGCCGTAGTGTGGGGACACCGCGTTTTTGTTCACGCCCCCTCAGGCGGGGCGGCCCGTCGCTCCGGTTTTTGGGGGAGGACGTTCGATGGCCCCGACGACGAAACCGCCGGTTCTCACGAAGCGCGAGGGCGCGATCGCCGCCCTCACTCTCCACCGTCCCGAGAAAAGAAACGCCCTGAACGCAGAGTTCATCCGCCAGGGGCAGTAGCGATAGAGGCACTGGAGGGGCAGCGCCGCTTTCTTCACCGGGGCCAACCTTGTCGAGATGGACGCCTTGACGCGCGAGAGAGCGCGGGACTTCATCTCCAACCTCCACACCTCATCCGCAGCCTCCGCGAATTTCCCCATCCGGTGGTCTGCAAGTGCCACGGGCGCGTTCTAGGCGGCGACTTACACCTCGCCGACGACGATACGCACTTCTCCATACCCGATGTGAGGCTGGGCGTCCCCCTCCGTCATAGAGGCGGCGCCGTTTCCACCCGTCTACAGTCTCGGCGCCGCGCAGGACTTCCTTCTCACAGGCAGGGAATTTGACGCGCGAGGGGCGGCATCGGCATCGTTCAGCGGATATGCTCGCCGCCCTAGGGGTGCTGTGCGCCCAGAAAAGGCTGCTGTGGGGTTGGGACGCGCGCGTATCTGGACGCCGCCGTTCCGCCTTCCATCGACACCTTCGAGGCTTCCTTCGATAGCGGCGAGCCGCAAGAGGAGATGGCCGTCGCGCGGGAGACGAATAGAGTCGCGCGGATCGGCAAGGTTGTGAATCCTGCGCCCATACGCTATAAAAAAACCTGTTATGTCAAAGACATAAAAGCAGAGTTTCTCCCAAAGTTTCTGGAATGCGAAGAAAGCGCATCGTTGGCGAGAAGCTCAACCATGTATCAAAAGACGGAGGCGCGCTACACGAGGACGAAACTGCGAAGAGCTCTCGCCCCCTCTCCGGCTGAAAAAGCGCGACGGGCGCGCGTCCTCCTAGTGGCCGGAGAAATGATGAAAAGACGCATCGCCAGAACCGTCGCCGAGATTTCGGGCGGAGAGCGCGCTGACCACATGACTGCAAGAATGCCGCCGGGCATGGCGCGTCTCGATTCGGGAACGCCGAACTTCCCCACGCCCGAGCACGTCAGGAAAGCCGCCAAGGAAGCTCTCAATGCGGGACTCACGGGCTACGCCCCTGGTCAGGGGGACCCCGAGTTTCTCGAAGCCGTGTGCGAGCACGTCGAGCGAGAGGCGGAGGCGAGATATACGCCCCGTTCGATCATCACCACGAACGGGGCAAGCTCGGGCATCTACGCCGTCATGACGACGTTTCTCAACCCGGGGGATGAGGTCGTCCTGATGGACCCCACGTTCTCCCTCTACGCCCACGTGGCACGCCAGCTGGGTGCCGTCCCCGTCCAGGCACCCCATGCCGGAGATTACCACCTCGACCTTGAAGCCGTCCGACGCGCCATCTCGCCCCGCGCGCGCCTGCTCCTCATCAACAACCCGAACAATCCTACGGGCGTGGTCTATCGGCACGACGAACTGGAGGCACTGCTCGAGCTCGCCGCCGCGCACGACCTCATGGTCGTCTCAGACGAGGCGTACGCGAAAATCCTGCAACCCGGCTTCGAGCATGTCCCCCTGCTCTCTTTCACTGCGCATGCGGAGCGCCTCATACTTCTTGACACCTTCTCCAAGACCTATTCGATGACCGGTTGGCGTCTCGGCTTCATGGTCGTTCCAGAGGACCTCGCCCGGACGATGTTCGGCGTTCATCGCTCGATCAACGGGCCGATCAACACCTTCGTCCAGCGTGCGGGCGCGGCCGCGCTCAGAGGCTCCCAAGAGTGCGTGGCGGAAATGGCGCGCGTCTATCACAGGCGGGGCCGGCTCATTCACGAGATGGCGCGAGAGATTTCCGGCCTAACGCCGGTTCCGCCCCAGGGCGGCTTCTATCAATACTGCCGATATGCGTACCCCCTCCCCTCGGCAGAGATGAGAAAGCGCATCTGGGAGGCCGGGGCTGCCGTCCGCAGCGGCTCTGAGTTCGGCGATTCGGGCGAAGGCCACCTGCGCTTCACCTATTCGGTGGACGAAGAGGTGATTGCGAAGGGCATGGAGGTTGTGGGCGACGTGTTTCGGCGCCTGGGCTGAGGCCGGCGGCGGATTCAGAGAAAAAGGCGCGTGCGGGGGCGGCTGTAAGCAGAGCAGAATAATTGTGAATTTCGCGTGTAAAAGGCGAAAACATGCCCTTTCTCTTCCTTTTTCAAGGGCGTTTATCGTGGGGATTTTCAGCGTTCCAACTCCCCCGCTGTGGCATATTCGCCACATAAGAACGTTTGCGGAGATTGTCGCGGATCATCTGAAAGTAAGGGGAGACGTTCTTGAAGGTTCATTTGAGCGGACTAAGGTTAAGGTTGCATCGCGCCCTTAAATCGAAAGAAATCAAGATAAGGGGCGTTCGATTGCACGCGAGCGAAGGTTTTGTCCCCCGATCTGTGCAATCTGCATTGTACAAGAAAAAATGGGAACGTGCCGAATCTCGTTTATTGGAATCGGTGCTGCGGCCGCAGCACCGGGTACTGGAGATTGGGGCCGGCATCGGGTTCACCTCCTTGCTCGCAACGAAGCTGACGCAAGAGGGCCAGGTGCTCTCTTATGAGGCGAATCCCGCTATGCGGCGCGTGATCGAGGCGAACTTTCGATTGAACGATCTGACCCCCAACTTGCGGATGCGGGCGATTACGCGAGATGGGTCGAAAGTCCGGTTTTTCGTGGAGCAAAACCCGCAATCCTCCTCCCTACTCCAACGAAGCCAAGAGGCAACCCTCATTCAGGTGGAGAGCGACGCGATTGGAGACGTCATAGAGGCCCATCGGCCGGATGTGATTCTCATGGATGCTGAAGGGGCGGAAAGAGAACTGATTGCCGCCGCGAATTTTGAGACGGTGGATTTTTTGATTATAGAATTTCATCGCCGCCTTGTTGGAGAGGCGCAAGCGGATTCCTCGGTGAGATGCCTCGAAAACTCCGGTTTTGAAGTGGTGAAAAGGCTTGGGAAGAGGCATGTCCTATTTGAAAACAAGGGGACAAACAGAGAATCGATGGGAGCGGCGGAGGCGCGGGTCCAGCCCCATCATGCGAGATGAAAGCGCCCTCCCCCTGCCTTTGAGAAACCGCCCAGGAGGCGCGCGCCGCGTCCCCGTCTTGACGTTCGTCCACGCTTCGGCGTAGCGTTGCTCCGGCACCTAAGCGGCGAACTTCAACGTCCTCCCCATCTGGAGACATCCATGCAGCAGCCAGCGGACACGGCCAAGATCGCGGACGCCTATGCGGAATCGCTGCCCGCCTCGCGCGCCTTGTTCGAGCGGGCGAAGGAGATTTTCCCCGACGGGGTGACGCACGACAACCGCAGGATGCGCCCGTTTCCTATCTATGTCGAGCGTGCCGAGGGCGCGTATAAATGGGATGTGGACGGCAACCGCTATGTGGACTACTGGATGGGCCACGGCGCCCTTATGTTCGGGCACAATCCGCCCCACATCCAGGAAGCCGTGAACGAGGCCGTGCTTCAAGGCTCACATCACGGTGCGAGCCATCGGCGAGAGGTGGAATGGGGCGAATGGGTGCGTCGTCTGGTACCGAGCGCCGAGCGGGTGCGCTTCACCGCCTCGGGCACCGAGGCTACGCACATGGCGCTCAGACTCGCGCGCGCCGCCACGGGAAGAAAGCGCGTGCTCAAGTTCGCGGGCCACTTTCACGGCTGGCACGAGGGACTGGAGATCGGCGTACGCCCCCCCTACACGAACGCGCCCGAGGCGGGGCAGCTCGAGGAGGTGACGAATCTCGTCACCGTCTGTCCGCCGAACGACCTTGCAGCCGTGCGCGCCGCGCTCGCCTCGAACCAGGTCGCCGCGCTCATCCTCGAGCCGACCGGCGGACACTTTGGCACTATCCCCATGCGGGGGGATTTCGTGGCCTCCCTTAAAGAGGAGACCGCGAAAGCAGGCGCCCTCCTCATTTTCGACGAAGTGGTGAGCGGGTTTCGCGTGTCGCCGGGCGGAGCGCAAGCCCGCATCGGGGTGACGCCCGACCTCACCGCCCTTGCGAAAATACTCTCAGGCGGCCTTCCGGGCGGAGCCGTCGCCGGACGGGCGGACGTCATGGAACACCTCGCCACCAAGGCGGACCCGCAAGCCGACCGGCGCGCGAAGATCGCCCATCACGGCACCTTCAACGCCAACCCTATCTCGGCGGCCGCGGGGTGTGCCATGCTCTCCTCTTTGGCCGATGGCGAGGCCACGAAACAGGCGAACGCACAGGCCGAGAGACTGCGCTACGGAATGAACGAGATTTTGGCGCGAGAGGCGTTGCCCTGGAAGGTGTATGGCGCATACAGCGACTGGAAAATTTTCTTCGGCGCCGACGCTCCGCCGCGTGAGGGGGCGGACCAGGACGTGAGCGGGTTCGAATGGCAACGCCTGGACGCCAAGGACGCGGACAAGAGCCGCGCGCTACGGCAGGCGCTGATCCTCCACGGAGTGGACTTTAACGGCGCACGCGCCCTCGTGGGCGTTTGCCACACGGACGACGTTATAGAGGAGACGCTCGCCGCCTTCCTGGCGGGGATTCAGGCCATGAAGGCGGAGGGCGTCGTCTAGGAGGGTTTCTGGGCGCGTGCGTCGCACAAGTCGCTCACACGGGCGCGCTAGAATCACGGCGTCTCGTCGGCGATGTTTTCCGCCCGTTTGGCCGCGTCGCCTGAAGAGAGCGTAGCGCCCCGCATCAAGGGTCCCCTTCGCTCATCAAAACGAATCGCGCGTGGGACGGAGGAAGCGGCCCGCCGTCCTAGACGCTTGAGGAGAGGCCAATTTGTATAGTGCGCTGCAGGGTCTGCTGAGCCTGGATTCAGGGAGAATCGCGGACGACATGAAACACCCCTTTGCCTGCCCGGACACGGGTGGAAGCCTGCGGGGCAGCTACGACCTCGAATGGGTGAAGGCGTGCGTGGACAGGGACGAGGTCGCACGCAGACCCAAGGGCATCTGGCGTTGGCATGAACTGTTGCCCGTCCGGAATGAGAAAAACGTAGTCTCGCTCGTCGAGGGCGACACCCCCCTCATTCACGCCGAGAGGCTGGGGGAGGCACTCGGATTCAAGAACCTCTACCTTCTGGACGAATCGAGAAACCCCACCGGCTCGTTCAAAGATCGCGGCGGCTCCGTCACCATCAGCAAATGCAGGGAAGTCGGCGTCGGTAGGATAGTGCTGCCATCATCCGGCAACGCGGCCGCCTGCTTCAGCGCCTACTGCGCGCGGGGGGGGATCGAATTCATCGGCTTCGTGCGCGAGGATAGCTCCGCCGTTCATTGCCTCCAAGTGGGCGCATATGGAGCGTTCACGCTCCTCGTCGAGGGCGATCAGGGCGTGGGCGGCCGCTTCGCCGAGGAGGTGTCGAAGGAGCTGGGCTGTCTGCACGCCACCCTACCGCGAAACCTGTACCGAATCGAAGGAAAAAAGACAGCCGCTTATGAGATCGCGGAAAAGCTCGGCTGGCGCGCGCCCGAGCGCGTCGTCTGCCCCACCGCGGGCGGCACGATGGCCCTCGCGATGGAACAAGGCTTCCGAGAGTTACTCGCCTTGGGCTGGATCGAGAGGATGCCGGCGATTGACGTCGTGCAGGCCGGGGGTTGCGCGCCCATCGTAAAGGCACTGCGCACGGGCGGAAGAGTCGCGCCCTGGGGCGAGGTGCGGACGAAATCGGCAGGCCTCACGAGTCCTTTCCCGGGGGCGGGCGACCGCGTGGCCGATGCCGTGCGAGACTCCGGAGGACAAGGCGTGGTGGTGAACGATGAGATGAACATCGAGGCGGAGTTCCTCATCGCCAGGAGCGAGGGGCTGTTCCTGCAACCCGCCTCGGCAGCGTCTGTGGCCAGCCTCATGGAGAGCGCGGATCGGCCGGAGCGTCCGGCGGCGGATGAAACCATCGTCTGCATCGGCACGGGCACGGGCAAGAACGCGGCGGAGGTGGCAAGCGCGGTGCTCGGAAAGCCAGAGCAGATTTCACCGGATATAGATGCGTTCAAAAAGGCATACGCATCCTGGAGAGGCGGCCGCCTGTAGCCTGTAATAAATACCCTCACGGCGCAATGCGCTTGCGATGGGGGGGTGGCATCAGCGCGAGAGCGAAATGCGTAGAGTGCGGCGTCAGACATGCCCGAAAGCGGATGACGCGAATTTTCACCAGATTCCGAAAAAACTTCCACGCAAAGAACTCGCTTTTCAGAGTGCTCATTCCATGCCACTCACCCAGACACGCCCCGCGCGCCTCAAAGCCCCCGGCTTCCCAAAAGACGGAGCAAGGGAGAAGAACGCTATAGATTTTCGTTTTATTTTCTCTTATATTCTTCTTTTCTCATCCAGACAAAGGAAGAATGGCGATGGTGACAGAGAAAACCCTTCAGAAACTGGCCATCCTCGGCGGACAATCCTTCGACGACAGGGAAGGCCCGCCCGGCGCGCGACGGTGGCAGAAATACCGGCGAAAATTCCAGGGTTCGGACGCGCCGGCGATATTCCCCGTCCCCTTCTCCGGCGGACGTGTCATGCCGCTTCTCTCCACCATGATGACAAACGCCTGCAGCTACGATTGTCATTATTGTCCCATGCGCGCCTCGCGCGATATGCCGCGCTACGCCTTCGGCCCCGATGAGCTGGCCGAGGCTTTCATGGTGCTGAGGAGAAAAAACCGCGCCCAAGGGCTTTTTCTCACAAGCGGAATTCCGGGCAGCGGGATCGCCGGCGTGGACAGGATGATAGCGGCGGCCGAGCTTCTGCGCTTCAAGTATCGTTTCGGGGGCTACATTCACCTCAAAATGCTGCCAGGGGTTCAGGACACCCAACTCAACCGCGCCGCACAGGTGGCCACGAGGCTTTCGGTGAACCTTGAAGCCGCCACCGAGGGGGGCCTTCGCGCCATGGCACCCGAGAAAAAACTGGACGCCGACCTCAGACCCTCCCTTCGACACGTAGGAAAAATCGCGCGCGAGGCGTCTGTGGAAAACACCGGACTCATCCCCGGAGGCGTCACAACGCAGTTCATCGTGGGGGCCAGCGGGGAGAGGGACGTAGACGTTCTTGCGGCGTCCCACTCCCTACAGAAGGAGGGACTCCTACGGCACGCGCACTTCAGCGCCTTCAAGCCGGTTGCGGACACGCCGATGGACAGCCTGCCCACAATCTCCAAAACACGCGAGCACCGCCTCTATCAGGCAGAGCGCCTGCTCCGGGAGTATGCGTTCACGCTCGATGAAATTCCCGTCTCACAAGGCAATCTGGCACTTGATGAGGACCCCAAAATGGCGTGGGCGAAGCAAAACCGCTCGAAATTTCCCGTAGAGATCATGACCGCCGACCCGAAAACCCTGATGCGCGTGCCGGGAATCGGCCCTACGTGGGCGAAGCGCCTCGGCAACGTAAGGAGAGAGGCGCACTTTCGGGACTTCAAAGACCTCGCACGCCTGGGTCGCATTCGACAATCGGCGGCGGGCTGGCTCACCCTACGCGGCAAACGCCTGGGGCCAGAGCCGGTATTCGCCACGCAGCTGAGCCTCGACCTGCGAATGAAGCGCAAAAGGCGCGCTTTCGCCTCGAGACAAACCCTGCCGCCCTGCTCGTTTCGATGATGAGGCGTGTGAGATGCACTTGACGAGAAAAACCAATGGGACTACCCTTCTCTCTGTCGCCATCGGGTTGCGGTTGCGCGCGATGGGTGGGGTGGGGGAGACACCGCGTTATGGCCCCTTCGTCTAGCGGTCAGGACACCGGCCTCTCACGCCGGGAACAGGGGTTCGAGTCCCCTAGGGGTCACCACACCACCCCTGAAAAGCGTTTTCGCTCTCTTAGCGGCCAGCTAACGTGTTGTGCGAAAAAGTCAGTAGGATCCTTCGACAAGGTGCTCGTGCGACATGTCTTGACCGCTCGAAACTCGACCGAAATCAATGAGGAGGAACGCATGAAACGCGCGTTGCTTTGCGTTGCTTTTTTTGCAGTGATTTTCTCTGTCCCCACGCAAGCATACGCGGCGCAATTATGTCCGGATGGCTCCTATGTCGCCTATGCCCCATGTCATCTGTGCCCCGACGGATCTTACGTAGGTGGTGGCCGCGGCTGCCGGATGACGCCGAGAGGCACCTATGTCCCTGACCGAGGCCCGGCCCAGATGGCACCCGACGGCTCATACGTTCCTGGGGGCGGCAACGTGAGAGCGTGTCCGGACGGCAGCTACGTAACCGGACGCTGCTTCCTCGCGCCAGATGGAACCTATGTCGGCAAGTAGCTTCGGCGCGCGGAGATGGACACAAGAACAGGGTTTCTGGGTCATTGAACGCGACGGGGTGCTCAACCCCAAGCATTCCATATACGCGATCCCGTTGATTGAACAACCCGCGACGAGATGAAAACAGGTCCCCAGCACATCGATCATCAGAATGCGCGCCGCCGCGGGACTCTGAAGGCAAAGCCAGGGGGCTTTCGTCAACTAGCCGCGTCAAAACTCAAGGCCAGGCGTTCACGCCCACAATCTTATCCAACGGACACCGATCGGCGGGCTTGAAACGGGTTCCCAGCGTATAGGCCACCGGAATAAGCGCCACCTGCATAAAATCATCCGGCACGCCGAGCAAGTCTGCCGCCTCCGCCTCACAGCGTAGATGCAGGGTGGTGAACACGGAGCCCAGGCCGCGCGACCTGAGCGCCAGCTGAAAATTCCAGACCGCCGGTATGATGGAGCCCAAGAGGCCTGCCCACATGAACCTCGGCGGATCATCAGGCAGGAAATTCTCGATGCAGGGAATCACATGAACGGGCGCACGCTCAATATTCTCGGCCAGATAGATGGCGGAATCGAACACCCGCTCGTTTTGCGCCGACTCTCCGCGCCGCGCGGAAGCCCTGCCCTGCTCCAAATAGTCCCCCGCTCCCTTGCGGTAGAGAGCACCGAGGCTTCGCCGCAGGGCCGCATCCGTCACGACCACCCAACGCCAGCCCTGGCGGTTCGACCCCGTGGGCGCCTGAACCGAGAGATGGAGGCACTCCATCACGACTTCAAGAGGCACCTCGCGGTCGAAATCCAGGCGCTTCCTCACCGAGCGCGTCGTAGAGAGCAGCCTATCGGTCGTTTCGAGATCAAAATCCGCCATGCGCGGCTCCTTTCAGATGCTTGACCCAAGGATTCTCAGGCGAAGCGGGAATGCGACATGCTAGCAAAAACCGTCAGCTCCTCCCATATTCGCCGCGCGCATGCGCCCATCGCGGGCCCGAGGCGCCCGCCGCGTCAAGCAAGCCCATTCCCAAACAGAGCGAGGTTCATATATAATGATGCCACCTGAACGTCTAAAAGCCAAGATGAGGAAATCCATGCCCAACCAAGCGCAGCGGACTAGCAAAATTCAGATGGTCAACCCCCGGAACGCGGCGGGCGACACGGCCCGGTTTTTCGAGGCGACGCGCGAGTTTCTCGGCCGCATACCCCATTCAGCGCGCGTGATGGCGAACACGCCCTACGTCGCAAGGCTCTACCTGCCCTTCAACGCGACCCTCCAGCGCGAGGGCATGGGTGGGCTACTCACATGCAGGATCAAGGAAATCGTCGTCCTCAAGACGAGCTTCGTGAACGCCTGCGCCTACTGAATCGCGCACAACACGGCGCTTGGTCAAGCGACGGGACTCACCGATGCGCAGATCGAGACGATCGCCTCCGATGCGTACATGACCTCGCCCCTCTTAAGCCCCCGGGAGCGTGCCGCCTGCCTCTGGGCGGAACACTTTACGAAGAACACCGCGCGCGCGAACCCCGAAGTCCTTGATGAGGTGAAAAAGCAGTTCACCGACGGCGAGATCGTCGAGATGTCCCTGATGAGCGGCAAGCAGGGGATGATGAACCGCTTTATGGACTCGTTCGGGATACCCATCGAGGAGGAGGGCGAGGTGAACAAGATCAAAAAATCGGTGCGGGGCGACCCGCAGAAAATGAAGGCGTATCTGCAATCGCTAATCGACAACTGGCCGGAGGCGTTCCCCGAACCTCACCCGGATGCGTAGGCTTCCTACGCTGTGCGGCGCTCTTCCGCCCTCCCGATTATAAATAGTCCTTCAGTTCGACCGTACGGGACAAGCGCGAGCTCGCCTCGGCCGCATACACGACGGCGAGGTTCTCGTGTGCCACTCGACCGTCGACCTCGGGCGTGCGATCCTCGCGCACGCAATCCGCGAAATCCTCGAGCGCGTCCCTGAACATGTCGCCCTCCGGCATGTCGTAGACGACATCCTCGCCCAGCGGCTCCCTGTCAACGTGGAGACGAACCGGTTCCGGTGCCATAGAGGGGTCGCGCCACTGCTGGCCGGTAATGCGAAAATGCGCGATTCCCTTCGTGCCATGCACGTTCATCTGAAACGCCCAGGGACACGCCCAGCCGCCCCCTACGTAGGAGAGTCTCCCGTTTTCGTGCTCGAGAATCATCATCGAGGCGTCATCCACATCCTCGGTCGCATACATGCGCTTCAGTCTGGCGGTGACGGACTTTATGGGGCCGTGAAGGTAGCGAAAGGTGTCGACGTGGTGGATGGACAGCTGGATGACCACGCCCGTCGGGTTGAGTTCCCGGCTCGATCGCCACTTTTCGGGCGTCAGCTCCAGGCCACGCTCCGTGCAAAAATTACTCTCGCTCATCGAGATTTGCCCAAGCGCATCGGCCTCGATCAGCGCCTTCATACGTCTCGACGCGGCGAGGCGGCGCGCACTGTGGCCTATCGCCAGTTTAGAGCCGGCGCCCTCGACCGCATCGACGATGGCTTTGGAGTGCGCCATGCTGTGGGCGATGGGTTTTTCGCAGTATACGTGCTTGCCCGCAACAGCCAGCGCCTCGATGTGCTCCTTGTGATTGTGGTTCGGCGTCGTAAGAATGACGGCCTCGATCTCCTCATCCCTCAAGAGCGCCTCGAAACTCTCTGCCTCCCGCGCACCGTATCGCTCCATGAAGTCGCGCCGCTTCTCGGGCGTTCGGCTGAAGCACGAGACGAGCCGCATCTTGCCTCCACGCAGCGCGGCGTCGGCGAGCACGTTGGACCAACGCCCCAGGCCCATTGAGGCGGCACGCACGGGTTCAAACAACATGACCTCCCTCCTTTAGCAATTGCAAGCGACACGACCGGTCGAGCGCGCCACACACGCGCCTAAGCGAGAGGAAAGAAGCACCTACCCGTCGCGGCGTCTCCGCTAGATGCTCACCTGGAAATTCGGCAGACGGGCGTCTCCCCCATCGGCCGAGCGCACGCTCAAATCCTCCAGAGTGGTTTCCCGCAGCGTCTTCTCTATCGCGTCTTCTAGTTTTTTCCACAAAAGACGGCTTCCGCAGGTCGGAATGTGCGGGCACGGAACCGAAGGCGGGCCCTCGCCGCAGTCCACCGGCTGAATCGTCTCCCCCACCGCAAACAAAACATCCTTCATGTTGATTTGGGATGGCGGCAGCGCCAGAACGTAGCCGCCTCCCGGCCCTCTCGTGCTGCTCACCAGAGAAGCCCTCCGCATTTTCACGAACAACTGCTCAAGGTAGTGCTGGCTGATTTTCAGCCCGCCGGCTATCTGGGGCAAGGGAACGGGGTGCGCTTGCGAATGCCTAGATAGTTCGATCATGGCGAGCACGGCGTAGCGTCCCTTGGTCGATATCTTCATTCGCGGCGTCCCCCCGTCTCGCTTCTCGGCATTGTCCGCTCAACGAACGCTTTTCGGCCCGCGGGGGTTTGCGCTTTCCGGCGCCGCGCGAGGGCGCAAGCCGGACAACGCGGGTCTTGCGCCACCGTCAGTCCCCCAAAGGCGTCACTCCAAAAATCAGCCGTCAGTAGCCTGTTCAACCAGGTCGGTTTCCGCCCTGCGAGAATCCGGAGCGCGTCGGCCGCCTGCGCCATGCCTACGAAACCCGCCACGGCACCAAAGACGCCCGTCTCCGCGCAGTCAAGACCCTTTACGCTCACGCCCTCATCCCCCACCAAGCACCGCAAACACGCACTCTCGCCTGGGAAAATCGTCATTACCTGCCCAAAAAATCGCAAGACACCCCCCATCACCCAAGGCTTGCCCAACGAGGCGCACGCGCTGTTCAGGGCGAGCTTTGAGGGTAAATTATCACTTCCATCAACCACGACGCCGTAGGGCGCGATGATTTCGGCGGCGTTCTTCGGCGTGAGCTTTAGAGGAATCCTGTCCACCGACACGCACGTGGAGAACCGCGATAGGAAATCCGCGCCCGAGTCCACTTTCTTCCGGCCAACATCCTCCGTTCGGTGGAGAATCTGGCGCGCCAGGTTGTCAAGGGTAACGACGTCGTGATCCACCATCCCGATCCGCCCCACACCAGAGGCCGCAAGAGCGAGAGCAGCGGGCGAACCCAGACCGCCGACCCCCAGAACAAGCGCGGACGAAGCCGCCAGCGCGCCCGCGGAACTTGCGCAGTCCCCAAACGCGCCTTCGGACACCGCCAGAGCGTTCGCGCAGTTCACGCTCCCGCCTCCTCTACGATTTCCAGCTCGCTTGGGACGAAAGTCTTCCGCCCCCCATCCCAGGAAAACACCTTCTGGCCGCAAACCAAGCCCTCACGCACGCTCATGACGACATGCTCCGCTTCCGGAAACGATGGGACGTCGCCAAAGGGAAGCGCCGCGTCCTTGTCCTCCTGCGAGAAATAGGCGTCCTCGTCCGGGTGGCTGTGATATATGCCGCGAATCACCTCGCCAGTTTCTCTCGCGCGCTCAAGAATGCGTTTAAACTCGAAGGGATCAATCAGAAAAGCGCGGCGTGCCGTCCGGGGATAGGCTTGGGGGTCTCGCCCATGCATTTCGTTCTGAACGTTTCTGCAGGGTAGAAGACGGAAGCGCGCGCATATCCGCTCCTCCGCGCGCGGCGGACCGAGGATCAGGCCACAACATTCATCGGGATAGGCCTCCCGCGCACACCGGCGCATCACCTCTACCTGTTCACGATTCAAGCGCAAATCAAGCCTCCTGGCGCGCCTCGCTCAAATATCTGTCTCCGCCATCAGGAAACAGGGTGACGATGACGCCCCTTTCTATCCGCTTCGCCACCTCGCGGACTCCAACGAGCGCGGCGCCTGCGGAGTGGCCGATAAAAAGCCCCTCCTCTTTCGCGGCCCTCTCGGCCAACACGTAGCTTTCCTCGGTGCTCGCCAAAATCAGCCGATCGTGGACGCTCTCATCGTAAATTCCCGGGCGAATGGCCGTGGGGATATGCTTCATGCCTTCGAGACCGTGGAATGACTCTGAAGGCATCACCGCGTGAACCTCAACGTCAGTCTTCCTCGTTTTCAGGCCGCGTCCTGTGCCCACAAGGGTGCCCGTCGTACCGAGGCCAGCGACGAAATGCGCCACGCACCCATCGGTCTGTTCCAAAATTTCCACTGCCGTAGTTTCGGCATGGGCGCGAGGGTTCGCCGGGTTGTCGTATTGACATGGCAAGAAGTATTTCTCCGGCTCATCTCGATACATTTTCGCCGCGAGACGCTGCGCGCCGTCCGAGCCTTCCATCGGATCCGAAAAAATGACGTCGGCCCCATAGCCCCGCAACGTCGCCTTGCGCTCATCGCTCGCGTTCGCCGGAAGGACGAGGCGGACGGGAATTCCCAGCGCCGCTCCAATCATGGCGTAGGCGATGCCGGTATTCCCGCTCGTAGAATCGAGAAGAACCTTGCCGGAGCGCAATCGCCCGGATTCCAAGCCATCCCTTACCATGAAGAGCGCGGGCCGATCCTTCACCGAGCCGCCTGGGTTGAACCACTCCGCTTTGGCATACGCTTCCACATGAGGGAACTCGCTCCTGAACAAGTTGAGTGCGAGCAGGGGTGTGTTGCCGATACATTTGAGAATGGCAGAATCCTCTATGTCCCTGAACACGCTTCCGGAATTTCGCACCGTGGATTCGATCATTGGCATGGCCCCCATTCTGACGTCCTAAAACGTTCCAGGAGACGATCGCGTTCGCTTCGTGGCGCCGCGTGAAAGATCAAAACGGGCCTGAGTAGTCGACCCCACCGTGTCCGCCCCATCAACTAGGCGCCGCAAGGCCCTAGCTGCTAGCCACGCGCCCAAAACGCCCTGAGTCGCCGCCATTTGCGCCTCTCTACCGGGTGAGGCCGCGTCGCCCCCCTCAGACGCTCCACTCCCCTCGAGAATCTCTGCCACGGCGCCGCGCACGACAATTCTTTTTGCGGCTTTGAACGCCGCGAAATCCTCAACGGATTCATCGCCCAGCCAAACAAGCAAGTCGAAATGCGCCCCGACTACCTCGTTCGGACGATACCGAATGAACCGCGCATCCGGGTTGAGGCTCTGGACACCACCGCAGGCGCCGAGAAATGGAGAGAGGGAAAATTCATCTCGAAGCCGCCCACCCTCGGTATCGAATCCATCGAGTGGACACCACCCAATGCGGCCTACACCTGCGGCCGCCAGGTAGACCAAGGCGAGGGCCGCGGCGCCTTCTTCATTTATCGAAAACGCGATAAGGACGGATGAAGCCAAAAGACGCTCTTGCCCGACTCCTCCCACCTCGGGAAGCAGAACGTGGCGGCTGTATCGCTGGATCTGCTCCTCCGTCAAGTTCAAAGAGCGGCTCTCCTTTCAGGCTGTAGAAAGCGGCTACAGCCCGCCCGCAATCGCTGGCACGATAGAGAGTTCATCGCCATCGCTCACCGCCGTTCCCTCGCCTTGCAAGAAGCGAATATCCTCCTGATTCACGTAGATGTTCACGAAACGGCGCAACCTAGCTTCATCGTCATAGAGACGCTGGCGAATGCCGGCGAATCGCCTATCAAGGTTCTCAAGTACCTCCCTAACGTCCTCGCCCTCGATCTCCACGGCGTCTCGCTGCTGCGTGAACTCTTGCAAAGGTGTCGGAATACGAACCGTTACCGCCATTTCCGCCTCCTGATCTGAAAACCCCTCTTAGGGGATGGTCGAAATAAAATTCCTAACGAAACTGCCGCTCCAGACTATAATATCTCTCCCAGCCATCGGGTATGACCACCACCATGTTCTCATCCGGATGCATCCGCCTAGCCACGCGCAGGGCGGCGCAAACAGCTGCGCCCGCCGAGATGCCGGCGGCCATACCTTCCTCCCGGCTCAGGGATTTACTCATGTCGTAGGCCTCTTCATCCGTCACTTGGACCACCTCGTCAATGATATTTCGATTCAAAACTCCGGGAATGAAGCCGGCGCCAATCCCCTGTATTTGGTGCGGTGCCGGCTCTCCGCCAGAGAGAACGGGAGAGGCGGAGGGCTCCACGCCGACGATCAGGATTTGCGGCCTCCTCTCCTTCAAAACCTCGCCCACACCCGTGATTGTCCCCCCTGTGCCCACGCCCGCCACGAAGGCGTCCACCGATTCCATACCCATGTCGCGCAGAATCTCCCGCGCCGTGGTTCTGCGATGAATTTCCGGATTGGCCGGATTGTTAAACTGCTGGGGCATAAAATAATCCGGATTCTCCGCCAAAAGGGCCTCCGCCTTCACGAGCGAGCCGTACATGCCCCCTTCGCTTGAGCTGAACACCACCTCCGCCCCGTAGCCCGTGAGCAGTGCGTGCCGCTCGTGGCTCATGCTCCTGCTCAAGACGATGATCGTCCGATAGCCTCGAATGGCGCCGATGAGCGCGAGACCGATGCCCGTGTTACCGCTCGTAGGCTCGATGATCGTTCCGCCGGGCTTGAGCAAACCGCGCCGCTCGCCGTCCAACACCATACTGAGCGCAATACGATCCTTCACGCTTCCGCCGGGGTTGTATTGCTCCAGCTTGGCGAACACGCGCGCTCCCGACGAATCGGGGAGACGCCGCAGCTGGACGAGACTCGTGCTCCCGATACCATCAAGTAGCGAGGGGAGCGCTCTCAAAATCCGAGGCGGGCGGCCCCGGGTGCCCAACGCCATCAGAGTTCCCCCTTCCCCCAAAATCCCCTCACGCGAAAACCCTAACCCACGAGAGACTATAATTCCTAAATAAAAGTGTCAAGAATTTCTAAATTCCGTGATTTTACATTTTCTCCAGCACACTCCCAATATATTCTCCTTATGCTACATTCTCATGGCGCGCACGTCTTATGATATGATGTAAGGAGAGTGGACATGAGAAAATCCCCGACGATTCCCCCCATCGCCTTGACGATAGCGGGATCAGACTCCGGCGGCGGTGCGGGAATTCAAGCCGACCTGAAAACTTTCGGTGCGTTCGGCGTCTATGGCGCCTCGATCATCACCGCCCTGACGGCGCAAAACACCGTGGGCGTCCAAGCGACGCACGACGTACCGCCCGACTTCATCGGAGCGCAACTCAACTCGGTGTGCTCTGACCTTGCAATCGCGAGTGCCAAAATCGGTATGCTCGCCACGGCCGAGGTCATCGAGGTAATCGCCGAGAGGGTGAAAGCGCACGCGGTCGCTCCCGTCGTGCTTGACCCGGTGATGGTCGCAAAAAGCGGGGATCGGCTTTTGCTGTCTGACGCGAAAGACGCGCTCGTTGAAAAGCTCTTTCCGTTGGCGGAAATCATCACTCCCAACGCGGATGAGGCGCGGGACATTCTAGAAATAGGGGAAATCAGAAACCTATCGGACATGAAAACGGCCGCCCGCATGCTCCACGAGCGAGGAGCCAGACGCGTTTTGTTGAAGGGGGGACACATCACCGAAGGGGCAGTAGATTTCTTTTTCGACGGGGAAAACGAGGTCACCCTGAAAGGCAGGCGCGTCGACACGCCACACACCCACGGGACGGGGTGCACGCTGTCCTCGGCCATCGCCGCGAGCATGGCGCTGGGCGCATCGACCATTGAGGCGACGAGGCGGGCGAAGCGCTTCATTCAAGGCGCCATCGAGAACGCACTGGACATCGGAAACGGAAGAGGGCCGCTTAACCACATGTATCGCCAACGCAAAGAGGAACTGCCATAAGTCGTCCACCCCTGGGGGCGTGAATCGTTTGTATTTCGGGTCATACGGGTCCCCATTCATGCCGAGAAGGAGCCGCCATGAATCGTCGTCCCCATGACAAGCCCTTGCGCGTGCGGGAGCGCGAGGCCTCGAGTGGAGAGCTGCCCGTGCCCGGAGGCAGGAGCGTGTTTCGAATTCTGCTGGACGAGGAGAGCGTGGGTGCCAAACGCTTCGCCCTGCTCGTCAACGAGTTCGAACCAGGGTTGACCTCTGTCGCTCACAAGCACGATACAGAGGAACACGCTTTCTACGTCATCAGCGGAACAGGGGTGGTCGAGGTGGAGCGAGAGAAAATATACGTGACGCCGGGAGATGCGGTTTTCGTGCCACCGGGCAAAATGCACCAAATATCGAGCACGGGTGACGCGCCACTCAAATATGTGGTTCTATACTCTCCGCCAGGTCCCAACATGGCGCTCAGGGAAAAAGGCGCCTATGGACTCGCCGAATGACGGGGGCTCGTTCGCCGAATCGTCTCCACGTCTTTACAAAAAAGCGGCCGGAAATCAAAATCAAACCCTTCTCGGAAATAAAAAATGAACACTGTGCTCTCGTTTCAGGTCGTTCCCAAGGTTCCTTCCGGATTGAAAGAACTTGAAGCCATCGCCAGCAACGTTGCCTTTGACTGGAACCATCGTGCGCGCGCGCTGTTCAAACAACTGGACAAAACCCAGTGGGAGGAGTGTCACTACAACCCCGTCAAGATGCTGGGGTGCGTCTCTCAGAGGCGGCTCAATGAAGTAGTGCGCGATGCGCATTTCCTCAGCGAGATGAAAAGCGTCCTGAAGGAGCTTCACGCATATCTCGAAAAACCCACCTGGTACCAAAACTTGCCCGAAAGCGAGAGGGACGCCGACCTCAGCATCGCCTATTTCAGTATGGAATTTGGGCTGACGGAATCCGTGCCCAACTACTCAGGCGGCCTAGGCGTCCTCGCCGGCGACCACATGAAATCCGCAAGCGACCTAGGGCTGCCCCTCATCGGTGTCGGGCTCTTATATAGCCAAGGATATTTTCGGCAACACCTTGGTCCTGACGGCTGGCAGCAAGAGCGCTATCCGGACAACGATTTTCATCTCATGCCCCTCCATCTCGAGCGCGACGAGAGCGGCGCACCCATCACGGTAGAGATCGACTACCCCGACGGCCTTCTCACCGCGCAAATCTGGCGTGTTCAGGTTGGCCGCAACCCTATCTATCTCATGGACGCGAACATCCCCGAAAACGCAACCTCGCTGCGCGAAATTACTTTAGCCCTTTATGGTGGGGACATGGAGACGCGAATTCGCCAGGAGATATTGCTCGGCATCGGCGGCGTAAGGCTGCTCCACAAGCTGAATCTCCCGCCCGTCGTCTGCCACATGAACGAGGGGCATTCCGCCTTCCTTGCACTCGAGAGAATCCGATTCTCGATGGAGAAATTCGGGATCAACGCCGGCACTGCTCGAGAGTTGACCTCGGCGAGCAACATCTTCACGACGCACACGCCCGTTCCGGCGGGCATCGATATTTTTCCACCCGACATGATGGAAAAATACTTCCGCGCTTATGCGAAATCCCTCTCGATGGACTGGGACGACTTTCTGGGACTGGGCCGGGTCCACCCCGAACAGGGGGCTGAGCCCTTCAACATGGCCGTCCTCGCACTGCGCCTCTCCTCTGCGGCGAACGGCGTCAGCAAACTTCATGGAGAAGTCTCCCGAAAAATGTGGCAATCGATGTGGCCGGAAGTCCCCGAACACGATATCCCCATCGACTCGGTCACGAACGGCGTTCATTTCCCCACCTGGGTGTCTACCGAGATAAAAGGGGTGTTCGATCATTACCTGGGCGGCGTTTGGGCGGATGAGACGGACAACTCCGAGATATGGGAGAGAGCCGCCTCCATTCCGGAGAGCGAGCTCTGGGCTGTCAAAGAGAAAAATCGCGAGCGTCTCATCCGCTTTTGTCGTGAACACATCCTCAGGGGGCCGTTGGGGGGCATCCACCACTCCGGCGGCGCCATACTCCCCAACCCCAAAGCCCTGACGATTGGGTTCGCCAGACGCTTCGCCACCTACAAGCGCCCTACCCTTTTGCTCAAACGGCCAGAACGCCTCGTCTCACTCCTCACGAACGAAGAGAAGCCCATTCAGATCATATTCGCCGGCAAGGCGCACCCCAAAGACATGGAAGGCAAGAGCTTCATCCGAGAACTCATTCATTTCGCCCGAAGAGAGAACGTGCAACAGAAGCTTATATTCCTGGAGGATTACGACGTCCACGCCGCGCGGCAACTCGTGCAAGGGGTGGATTTATGGCTCAACAACCCGCGTCGCCCGCAAGAAGCGAGCGGAACGAGCGGCATGAAAGCCGCCGTCAACGGCGCCTTGAACCTGAGCATACTGGACGGCTGGTGGGCGGAGGGGTATTCGAGTCGTCTGGGGTGGGCCATCGGCGGCCCGGAGGAGTATGACGACCCTGGCTATCAAGATGAGATGGAGTGCGAGAGTTTATTTAATATTCTCGAGCAGGCCGTGGTTCCCCTTTTCTACGAGCGCAACCAGGAAGGGGTTCCGCATCGCTGGATGGAGATGGTCAAAAATTCCCTAAAATCCCTTTGCCCGCTATTCAACACCACTCGAATGGTTCGTGAATACACCGAGAAATTCTATCTGCCCTTAGGGGCGCACCACGCGCGCCTCATGGAGGATGAGAGGGCGGCCGCGAAGGCGCTCTCCGAGTGGAAAAAGTGCGCGAGAGACGCATGGCCCGGAGTCGAGATCACCCGCATTTCGATGGCGCAAAACGGCGTCGTCCCGCTGGGCACGAAAATGAGGATCGAAGCGGAAGTTTCTCTTGGAAGGCTCTCGCCGGAAGAGGTTCGTATCGAAATTTATGAGGGCGCCATGAAGGAGCATAATCACTTAACCGGCGGTGTCGCCTCCCCCATGACCTTCACGGAAGACTTAGGGGGCGGCACTTACCGTTTTCAAGGCGAGATCGAGTGCTGCAGAACGGGGGCGCATGGCCTCTCGGTTCGCGCTGTCCCCCATCACCCACACCTCCTTCATCCTTTCAGCCTGCACCTCCTGACATGGGGATAGCCGCTCGCGCGCAGAGGAGAACACGGCATGAGCGACAACAAACCGCACATCGTCGAAATCGGACGCGGGGGAAGAATCCGCCTCCCCAAGGAAATCATGAAATCCATGGGAGCTGTGCCTGGCAACCAGATCAGGTTCGAGGTGGAGGGAGGCTCCGTGCGAATTCTGCGGCATCAGGTGAAAGACCCGTTCGCCGAAGCCGCCAGAAAAAAGATCCCCGACATCCAGGAATTGATGAGCCAGCAAGCGGCACGGAAGAAAGAGGCGGCCGACCTTTTCGACAAAGGGATTCAGGAGAAGCACAACATCAGGCCCGAAGATCGGGAAGATTTTTGGCGATAACGGCGAAAGCGCGATCAGCCGAAAACCCTAGGCGCTGAATCCCTCCTCAAAGCGCACGTTGGCCGCTTGCCTAAGCTTTTCCAAATACAGCCCAAACGCCAGCGCACTTTTCAGGCGAAGCATATCGCGCCAAAAATCCGCTTTCTCGGATTCGAATTTTTTTCCGTTCACCTTAGGCCCCTCTAATACCTCGAACAAAATTACGTCTCCGGCAGATTCCGCCATACCGAAATCGCCTTTGTCGAGGGAGAAAGCGACGTCCGATAGATTCATCGAGGGACCAAGCGAGCGAGGGACGCCCACGCGCTTGAAAGGTCTGGGCGTGAGCGCTTTCAGTTGGACTCCCTCGGCGACGGAGAGCAGATCGCGCTTTTTGTCCTTCAACTCCTGAAGCCATAGTTCCGCCTTTCGTTTTGCGATCTCCGCGCCCTGGAACCGCAAAAACGACTTCTCCGCCACTTCGCGCACGTCCGAAAATTCCGGAACAAAGGGCGCCCTTTTCGCTTCGAGCCGCACAAAGCTGACGCCCCCCTCGCCTTCTCTCTCCCTGGATATTCGCTCTTTTCCGCTCAAACCAAAGGCAAGCGCGCTCACCACTCCAGACGCAGGAACCGTCCGGGGAAGTCGACCTCTTTCAAAGAAATCGGTTTTCCCCTTTCTCAGGCCGGCGAGGGAAGGCTCCGCCTTTTTGTCTTCGATCGTATAGCGAATTTTTCTCAACGCGCTCCTCGCCTGCTGCTTCGCCCGCAGTCCCCGCAAATCTTTTTCCACCTCGCCTCGAACTTCCTCGAACGGCCTCTGGCCGGCCAACACCCGATCCTTCACCCATAGGAGATGCATCCCAAAGGAAGTCTTCACCGGCGCGCTCACTCCCCCTTTTTCCAGCCCAAACGCCACTTTCTCCAACTCCGGCAGCATCTGTCCCCTGCCGAACGTGCCGAGAGCACCTCCCTGGCTCGCGGCTGGGCCCTCGGAGTGGGTCTTCGCCAATTTGACGAACTTCTCGCCTTTGACGATGCGCTCGCGCAATTTTTCGAGTCGTTCCCTGGCCGCCTCAATTCGTTCTTTGTTCACATTCGGCGGAAGTTTCAATAGAATTTGATGGGGCCATATGCTCTCCTGACGTTCATACTTCGCGCGGGTTCGGTTATAGTGAGACATTAGGTCCCCGTCGCTGAGCTCGATTTTCTTCTCCACCTCGGAGAATGGGAGATGCCACCAAGACACCTTCCTTTGGGGTCCGGTTTTGAATTCGTTCCTGTTTTTCTCATAGTAGGTTTTCAAGTCCGTCTCCGAGGCCAAAACTTCTTCGGCGAACATCTCCGGTCGCAGACGAATCGCGACCACCTTGATTTCCGCGTTTCTCCACTCATACGCGTCACCCACCTCCTGCGCGCTGATCGACACGCCCATGCTCACGTAATCCCGAAATTGGCTGAGCAGAGCGCTTCGCCTTTGTCCCTCCTCAAATTGGCGAGGGGTGAGGCCGTTCGCCTCCAAAACGTCTCGATATCGAGCCGCGTCGAATTTCCCGTCTTTTTGAAAAGGGGGGAGCGACTGTATCTGGAGAGCGACTTCCGAGTCGGTGACCTGCATACCGAGACGCCGGGCCTCGCGCAACTGAAGTTTCTCCAGTATGAGAGAATTCAGTACCTGACGTCTCAGGCCGAGGCGACGCGCGAGTTCCTCGTTATAGGCATCGCCCACCTGTCGCCTAAGTGCCTCAGCCCGGGCGTAGTAGCGCTGTTCAAATTCGCTCACCGATATCGGCGTATCGCCGACCCACGCCGCAACCCGCGCGCCTGTGGAGTGACTCGGCCTATCCGTAAGCGCAAACCCTCCAAAAGACACGAACGTGAGCGCAACGAGACCGAGCAGCACCTTCAAAACCCAGCTTTTTCCCTTCTCTCTCAAAAAACGAAGCATAAATGATCAACTCCTCGAAAAACCAACATCCTAGCGAACAAACGCGCACCCAAGCGGGACTCGGAGAAAAATAGCCCACCTCTCCTCTCATCGCAAACGGGAGAAGCCGAATTCTCAGAATCCAGCTGCTATTGCGTAAATAGGCTTTTGCCGCATTGCTTCGCGCTTTTCCTTTTACGCTTGCGTGCTTTCCTTGATTTTTCTCCCCTAGAATGTTACGTCGTAGAGAAATTTGTCTCAGGAAGGTAGAGTAACTCCGCCCAAAGGAATTTCCTCCATATGGTTTTGAGCTCCATCTTAGGTCTATTTTCCAACGATCTGGCCATCGATCTGGGAACGGCGAACACCCTCGTCTATATGAAAGGCAGGGGAATCGTCCTGCGCGAACCCTCTGTGGTGGCAATTCATCAAAATTCTAAGAACGTACTCGCCGTGGGTTCCGAGGCCAAAGCCATGATAGGGAGAACGCCTGAGAACATCGTCGCCATTCGCCCTATGAAAGATGGCGTGATCGCGAATTTCGAGATCACCGAAGCCATGCTTCGCTACTGCATCCAGAAGGTTCACAGCCGAAAAACGTTCGTCCGGCCACAGATTGTCATTTGCGTGCCCTCTGGCATCACCCAGGTGGAGAGGCGCGCGGTTCGCGACAGCGCAGAGAACGCGGGGGCTCGCGAGGTATATTTGATCGAGGAACCGATGGCAGCGGCCCTCGGAGTGGGATTGCCCGTCGAAGAACCGGGCGGAAGTATGGTGGTGGACATCGGCGGCGGCACCACGGAGGTGGCCGTCATCTCGCTCGCGGGCATCGTGTATTCCCAGTCTGTGCGCGTCGGCGGGGACGAGATGGATGAAGCCATCATCAGCTACATCAAGCGCAACTACAACCTTTTAATCGGCGAGCGAACGGCAGAGCACGTCAAGATAGAGGTGGGCTCCGCCTGCAAGATGGGAGACAAAAAAACGATCGAGATCAAAGGCCGCGACTTGGTCGCAGCAATTCCCAAAACTCTTCTTATCACCGATGAGGAGATTCGCGGCTCCCTCTCCGACCCTGTAAACGCCATTGTCGAAACGGTTCGGGCCACTCTTGAGAGAACGCCTCCAGAGCTAGCCGCCGACATCGTGGACAGAGGAATCGTCCTAGCTGGCGGCGGAGCTCTTCTGCAGGGGATTGACGTGCTGCTCAGGGAGGAAACTTCTCTTCCCGTCATCGTGGCGGAAGACCCGCTCTCCGCCGTCGTCATGGGAACCGGCAAGGTGCTAGATCAACTCTACTTGCTTGGAAAACTGGCTGTATAGCCGAAATATTCCAGAAGGAATTCCACCCCCTTTAATACTGCTTTTCGCCCACGTCCAAGAGCGAACCCTGGAATACGATGCTTCATTTTTTTATCAGGCGCCGAAACGCAATCCTTCTTCTTTCCCTGTTTATCGTCTGTTTTACGCTCATCACGCTAAGCGTGCGCTTTCAGGGACGCTCCACCCTGCTCGACAGGGCGTTCTTTTCTCTCGTCGGGCGCGTCATCAAGATTGCCGACGCCCCCAGAAAGTGGTCGGTTGAGGCATGGCAAAGATACAGGCTCCTTAAGAATGCGCACGAAGAAAACGTGGCATTGAAGCAAAAATTACAAGCACTTTATACGTATCATGCACAAATGCAGGAGCTGAAATCGAAAATCGCGCGCATGGAAAGATTGCTCAAAGCTTCAGAGGCGTTGACGTCACCCGTTCGTCTCGCGCGGATCGTGGCTTACGGCAAAAGTATTTATGGAAAAACATTGATAGTGGACCTAGGCTCAAAAGATGGGGTGCGCAAGAATATGTCAGTCATCCACCAAGCGGGCCTGGTGGGCAGAATCTCCCGCGTGGGCAACGGTGTAAGCCAAGTGCTCACCCTGCTTGATTCGAGAAGCGCGGTCAACGTCATCGCGCAGGGGTCGCGTGCGCAAGGGATTCTCTCCATCTCCCCTTACGGGGAGATGGAGGTGCGCTATATGCCGACTAACGTGGAAATCGCGGTGGGAGATCTGCTCATTTCCTCCGGACTGGGCGGAATTTTTCCAAAAGGGTTCCCTGTGGCCCACATCACGGAAGTCGTCAACACAAAAGGGCTGTTCTCCAAAATCAAGGCGAAGACTGCCGTCAACTTCTCCAGTTTAGAAGAAGTGCTGATCCTCATGACGAAACCGGAGGAAAACACATGGGAATGACTCTTTTGTTCTATTTAATACTCGCCGTCATCACAATCGTCTTTCACCTGTCGATAGCGGAGTATTTCGCCGACTGGATTGGTTCCAGGCCCGACGCTATCCTCCTCACCTCCGTATTTCTGGGCGTGCGGCGCAACGCGGAGACGGGGCTCATCGGGGGGTTCTTCCTAGGACTCTTTGAGGATGTGCTCTCGGGGGGGGTGTTAGGTTTCAACGCGCTCCTGAACGGGTTGATCGGTCATTACATAGGAAGGGTGAAACACAACATGACGATACACGTCGCCCTTTTCCACTGCCTAGTGGTGTTCTCGGCCTCAATGTTCGACCTCTTGTTCTCAGCGGTACTCGTGAAGATATTCCTCCCTCAGCAAGCACTGCCTCTCACGTATTGGATAGAAGAAATCAAGACCTTGGGACTGAACGCCCTTTTGGCGCCGGCGGCTATCGCCTTGCTGATGAAGATAGAAAGCAAAATACTTCTATCCGCCGCAAGTTCTCCCTACCCGGAGCGGTCCATCAGATGAGAGAGTGGGAATCCAGCCCAAACCCCGAGAAGACCAGCGCGCTCAAGCAGCGCGTTCGCATATTCTACATTTGTTTTGGCTTCATCTTTTTGGGCCTGTCCGTTCGACTTTGCAACCTTCAGGTGATTCAGGGCGAAAAATTCAGAAGCCGCTCCGAGAACAACCGTATCGCCCATCGACTCGTGCGAAGTCCTAGGGGAATGGTGTTCGATGCAACCGGAGAGCCGCTTGCAGACAACCGCGCGTCCTTCAGCATTTACATGGTCCGGGAGAACGTGAAAAAACTGAAGCGGACGATTCAGGTCCTCGCTGAACTCACGGAGCAACCCTATGAGGAACTCTACCAAAAGACCCTGCGCGCGGACCGCTTCCAGCCATTTCTCATCCAAGAGGACGTAAGCCGAAAAACCATAGCCTTTTTGGCGGAGCACAAACCTGATTTTCCTGGCGTATTCATCAAAGTGGCGCCGCTTCGCAAATATCCGTCGCTTGAACAGGCGAGCCACCTTGTGGGCTATCTGGGCGAGATCGACACTCCCAGTCTGAAGCGCTTAAAAAAGCGAAGCTATTACCCAGGCGATCTCCTCGGTCAGCACGGGATCGAGCGGACACAAGAAAAATTCCTGCGCGGGAAAAGCGGCTTCAAACAGGTGGAAGTGGACGCATATGGAAGAGAATTGCGCGTCGTCCGCCCTTTCAAGGAGAGATCAGGGAACGACGTCTACCTGACGCTCAACCTAGAACTCCAGAAAAAAGCGGAAGCATTGTTTGAAAAGCACGAAGGTAGCATCGTCATACTCGATCCATCAGATGGCGCCGTTTTGGCCATGGTCAGCAAGCCGTCCTTCGATCCAAATATATTCGCCACGGGCATCGACACCAAAAATTGGAAAAAGCTCCAGAAAGACCCCTTGAATCCGCTGATGAATCGAGCGACCAGAGGGCAATATCCACCCGGCTCGATTTTCAAAATCATCATGGCCTTCGCCACGCTGAACGAGAAAATCACGAGCTCAAGTGAAAAAATACACTGCCCCGGCTCCTTTCGGTTTGGAGCCAAGGTATTTCAAGACTGGAAACAAGAGGGACACGGCCACATAGACGCCACACAATCCCTTGCCCAAAGTTGTGACGTCTACTATTATAACGTTGGCGCCAAGCTAGGCATCGAGAGTATCGCGCGTTACGCCCGCATGTTCGGCCTAGGCGCACGCACCGGTTTTAGCTCCGCGGAAGAAAGAGGGCTCGTGCCATCCGGCGCGTGGAAGCAACGTCGATTCAACGAGAAATGGTACGCTGGCGAAACGATCAGCGTATCCATCGGCCAAGGTTTTAATCTCATAACGCCCTTGCAAGCGGCCAACCTCATGGCCACCGTGGCAAACCGTGGACATCTTTGGAAACCTTATGTCGTGAAAAAGGTACTGAATCCCGCCGGCAAGGTTATCTATAAGTCCGCTCCTCGGCTCACTCGCAAAATTCCGATAAGCCAAGAAATCTTCCGCGAAGTTCGAAAAGGACTCAGAGAGGTTGTCCATGGTGCGCGGGGGACGGGGAAAAAAGCGCGCATCCCAGGTATTGTCGTGGCCGGCAAGACGGGCACCTCCCAGGTGGTTGCCCTGAAATTCACGGGACGAAAAAGGGAACCCGAGGAATTGCCGCGAAAATACCGGGATCATGGTTGGTTCGTCGCATTCGCCCCATACGAGAATCCAACTATCGCGCTCGCTATCCTCGGAGAGCACGCCGGGCGTCCGGGTTCTTTTTTCGCCCCATACGCCCGAGAACTGATTTCGTTTTATCTCAAGAAAAGCGAGAGCAAGGAGCTTCTCGCGTTCAACGCGGGGCGCCGAAAAAAAGAGCGCCCGCCAAGCGTCCGTCCATCAAGAGAACGTAGATGAAAGACTTCGCCCTCTCACCATCGTCGACTTTCTCGCGCGTCATCTCCCAGGTGGACTGGATACTCGTTCTCACTACGCTCGCGCTCAGTCTCGCGGGCATTTTCATGATCTATAGCGCGATTCACTCCACCCCCACTCTTCTGAAAAACTCCTTGCATCTCAAACAAGCACTGTGGTCATCCATCGGATTGAGCGTGCTGCTCTGTATTCTTTTTTTCGACTACCACGTTTTTACGCGATGGGCTTATCTTTTTTACGCCCTCATCATCGTTCTGCTCATCGCCGTCCTCGTCTCGGGACAGATGGTCTATGGCTCGAAACGCTGGCTCGTCTTCGGTCCCTTGCGCCTGCAACCCTCCGAGCTTGCGCGCCTGGCGGTCATTCTCGTGCTCGCCAGATGCCTCGGCTCGCGCGAAACAGAAAAACCTCTACGTTTCAAGGAGCTCATCCTGCCGTCTATTCTCGCGCTCGTGCCCGCGCTATTGATTATCCAACAGCCCGATTTAGGGACCGGACTCACGGTTCTCCTAATAGCAGGAGCCATTTTTTTGGTCGTAGGCGTCACAAGAAAGGTACTTCTCACTATGGGGAGCATGGCGATCGCGTGCGTGCCCCTCGGTTGGTTTTTTCTCAAGGAATATCAACGCCGCCGCATCTTGACGCTCTTCAACCCCGAAGCTGACCCCCTTGGCGCGGGTTACCAGAAAATGCAAAGCATCATCGCCGTAGGCAGCGGGGAAATGTGGGGTAAAGGACCCCTTCAGGGAACGCAGAGCAGGCTTGGCTTTGTGCCAGAGAAACATACCGATTTCATCTTCGCCGTCCTGGGCGAGGAGTTTGGCTTCGTGGGCAACGTCACCGTCCTGGTTTTGTTCTTCATCTTCATTCAGCGGTGCCTGAGCGCAGCGCTGAACGCCGCCGACAAGGAGGGCGCGCTGCTCGCCATGGGCGTCGGCACGGCATTTTTCCTCTACATCACTTTCAACGTGGGAATGACGCTCGGCCTGATGCCCATAGTAGGAATCCCGCTTCCCATGCTCAGCTACGGGGGGAGTGCCTCCATTGCATCCTTCATCGCCATCGCACTGGTTTTGAACGTCAACATGAGAAAAAGAAAAAACCTCGTTCCTTGATTGAGCCAGCCCTCTCACTCCCCATATTCCTTCTCTCCCGGGGGCGCGGACGCGAAATTGATGCCGATGGAGATGACCGCATCGCGCCCGCCATGCCGCTCAATCAGCGCGGCCTGCTCCTCCTTGGCACGACGATCCGCCTCATCAGGGTCAACTACAAGCAAAAGGCGCGCTTTCAGCTCTGCAAGAACCGATTGATGCGCCGGGCTTCGAGAGAGGTCGCAACGCTCGTCCGGGTCGTCCTCCAGATCGAAGAGTTCAGGGTCGTACCCCACGTAATGGATATACTTGTAGGGCCCACGGCGCATCATGAACAATCCCGTCTTAGCGCCAAGCGCGTGGAATTCACTGAAAATTTCACGCTCAGAGTCATCCGGCTCGCTCGCGATTCGGAACAACGAGGCGCCGTGCAGCCTCTTCTCCTCATCAGGCACGAGAAGGCCAGCACAGTCGAGCGACGTTGGATACAAGTCAATGAGCGAGACCGGCGTTCGCGACGTTCTTCCCTTCGGAACATCCGGGCCAGAGATAATTAGAGGCACGGCGACCGACTCCTCATACATGGTGGATTTTCCCCAAAGCCCACGCTCTCCCAAGTTGTCTCCATGATCGCTCGCGAAAACCACTCGCGTATTCTCTCGAAAGCCGGTTTCCCCCAAAGTGCTCAAAATTTTTCCGACGTTTGAGTCCACATAGCTGACCATGGCGAAATAAGACGCTAAGGCGACGCGGCGCTTTTGTTCATCAAAATAAGCGTCATAGGGAGCACATTCGTGGAGGGCCGCGATCCAGGGGTGCCAATCGTAACTGCCTGAGGGATGCGGCCTAGGGAGCGGAACGTCCTCCAAGGGGTAGAGGTCGTAAAACTCAGGCGGCCCGATGAAGGGGAAATGCGGGCAAGTGAGGGAGACGAACAACGCCCAGGGGCGCTCCCTACGCATGGACGCCTCCCTGGCGATCCACTCACACGCTAAATCCGTGACTTTCCCGTCATACGCGATGTATTTGGAATCTCCCGGCCCAATGTGCTCGGCCATCCACTCCGGATGATTCCGGGGCGGCAAACCTTTTTCATCCCGAATGGCACTGAAGATATCACCCCGCCCCTCTTTACCCAAGTGCATGGGAATAAGCTGTTCGTCAAAACCAACGGAAAAATCGGCGTTTCGGTAGTGAAGTTTGCCGACCGAGGCGGTTCTCACCCCGTTCTTCTGAAGACGATGTCCCCAGCTGGGCGGCTTTCCCTCATAGGGATGCGCGTTGTCCCACGCGCCGATTTCATGCACATATCTTCCGGTGGCAAAACTCGCACGCGCCGGAACGCAAATGGGGCAATTCGTATAGGCACTTTCGAAAAGGACGCCAGACGCCGCAAGTTCATCTATGTTTGGCGTTTTGGCGAGAGGATGGCCATAGCAGCCCAATATCTTTTGCGTATGCTCATCGTCCATCAAGAGCAAGAAATTCATCGGCTCCATTCGGGTCCCCCTGATTGATGGAAAACGTCAAAAATTTCTGAAGAAAATAATACCGACAAGGCTCCCAAAACATAAGACGGAAGGCGCGCGCGCTCCTGCACAGCAGTGATAAAGCGCTTCACCCACCTATGTGATGACTATCACGCGAAAGCGTGTTGGTGGCGGTGGAACACCCATCCTCATACGCCTTAGTTGCCCATTTCGCCCATATCCTGCAATATAGATAGCCAGTTTGACCACTCCGCAGAAAAGGCCGGGCTGGAGAACGGAACAAAACAGATAGCGCCCCTCACATATGGTGAGGAGCTTTCACAGGTTGATTGCGATGGATTTAGACTACGCACGGGGTGTTTTTCCCTTCGTCGAGAAGCCTTCGCGTTATTTGGGAAACGAAGTCAACGCGATCCATAAAGACCTCGCCAAGGTCAGGAATCGCGTCGGCGCTCGCCTTTCCGGACACCTACGAAGTCGGCATGTCGCACAACGGCGTCCGCATACTCTATCATCTGCTAAACGAGGATGAAGACGCCGCCGCCGAGCACGTTTTTCTCCCTTGGAATGATTTTGAAGCCATCATGAGAAGCAAAAACGCATTGCTCACCACCTTGGAGAGTAGAACGCCTGTTCGGAAGTTTCATATTCTAGGAATATCGCTTCTATACGAGCTGGCCGCCAGCAACGTCGTCTTGCTTCTCAATTTGGCCAAAATACCTAGACGCCCGCGCAAAGGCGCAGAGAAGACCCGCTCGTCATCGCAGGCGGCCCTGTGACGTTCAACGTAGAGCCAATGGCGCTTTTCTTCGACGCGGTGGCTCTGGGCGACGGGGAGGAGCTTTTTCCCGAGGTCATCAAAATTCACGAAAAATGGCGAAAAACGAACCAGCCGAGAGAAACGCTGCCTGACATGCTCGAAGAGATTGACGGTATCTACGTCCCGAATCGTTACGTGATCGAACACGAACCGAACGGGGAGGTGAAAAGGTTCCGCCACATCACCGGACACAAACAACCCGTTCTGGCGCGCATATTAGAGGATTTGAATCATTCGCCCCACCTCACGCGGACTATCATCCCCTACGCCCAAGTCGTGCACGATCGGGTGACGCTTGAGGTGCAGCGCGGATGCACAGGAGGATGCCGCTTTTGTCACGCGGGAATGGTATACCGATCCGTTCGATATCGAGACCCGCACCAGGTCCTGGAACTCTCCGAAGAATCGCTCAAGAAAACAGGCTATGAGGAAATCAGCCTCTCATCTCTTTGTATCGCCGACTATCAACCCCTAAAAGGGCTCGTTCCTCGCATGATGGAGCGCCTCGCCCCTATGCAGACTTCCATCTCCCTACCCTCACTTCGCGTGGGAGCAATGAGCCCAGACCTATTGTCCCAAATCGCGCGCGTGCGCCGCACAGGCTTCACCCTGGTGCCCGAGGCGGGCAGCGAACGCCTTCGGAACGTCATCAACAAAGTGCTGACGGAAGCGGACCTGAAACGAAACCTTCAGGATATCCTTGATAACGGCTGGCCAGGCGTGAAATTTTATTTCATGCTCGGTCTTCCCACAGAGAGTTTCGACGATTTAAGAGAGATGGCGGAAATGCTCGCCGCCTGCATGAAAATGCGCTCACGGGTGACGTGTGAGACGTTCCGCTTCATCAACGTAAGTCTCTCTACTTTCGTGCCGAAACCGCATACGCCATTCCAGTGGTTCCCGCAAAACACACAAAAGGAAATCAACACAAAGCTCCAATACATCAAACGGGAAGTACGCGATCGGCGCATCAAGCTACGTTGGTCAAACCCTCAGCATAGATTTTTGGAGGCCGTCATCTCGAAAGGCGATCGCCGACAAGCGGACGTGATTGAGACGGCAGTTGACACCGGATGCAAATTTGACGGTTGGATGGAGTTTTTTGATCACAAGAAGTGGATGGCCGCCTTCAAAACCCATGGACTCGACCCTGAGTGGTACGCCTATCGAGAGATACAGGAAGATGCGCCGCTGCCCTGGGACCATCTCGACTCTGGGGTGACCAAGGAGTATCAACTTGCCGATTGGAAACGCGCCTTGCGTGAAGTCACCATCGGCGATTGTCGCTATGAGTCATGCGGCCAATGCGGCATTTTGGATAAATACAAGGGCATCAAATACCATTACGAGAAACCCATGCCGCCGGAAAATTCCCCCCTTCCCCTCATTGAGGAATCAACACGCGGGCGCGATGTGCCCCCTGCAGAACCAGTAGAGCTTACAATCGCCAAAATCCAGCAAGGCGTAAAACGATCTAAACAAAAACGGCACAAGGGTGTCGCCCGTGAATCCGGCCCCGTTCCGGTGGGCTTCGAGGATTCACGCGATGACAATCCTGGCCTCGCTGAAGAACAACCGGACGCGCCCATTCGTAAATTCAGGTTCATCTACGAGAAATCTGGCGATCTTCGTTTTTTAAGCCATTTGGAGATTTTAAGAACATTCATCCGCGCGATTCAGCGGACGGGCTATCGCATCGAACATTCCAAGTGCTTCAACCCTCACCCTAAAATCGTTTTCTCCCACGCGCTCCCCGTTGGCGTGGAGAGCCAAGCAGAGCTGGTGGATTTCTCACTTCTGGAGACAGACGGACGAATTCGGGTGGGCGATTTGTTCAAAAATCTAAAACGAGAACTCCCCAAAGGTCTGAAGCCACGCGCGGCATGGCACATTGAGGGGAATGTCCCCTCATCGGCCAACGCATTGCGCGCGGCGACTTATGAAGTCTCCCTGTCAAGTGAAGATTTGGGGCCGCTAGGAGTGCGGGATGCGCAAATCAAAGCCACCGTTGCGGATTTGATGAATGAGAAAAGCATTATAATATCGCGCGAACGCCAAGGGAGAACAAGACATTTCGACGCGCGCCCGTCCATCGCCGGGTTTTCGATGAAATCATCCACCGCCGCCGTCGTTCGCCTGCGTGTCACGCTTCGCTATGTCGATGACGCGAAACCGAAAGTGACGGAAATACTCGCAAGGTGCTTCGGGTTGTCTCCGCAGGGATGCCTAAAAGCCCGAATCCGCAAAATCGCCGTTCACTGGAGAGCGGGAACTTTCCGAGCAATAGAAAATGCCGTCTGAAATCGTCGTCAACGCCGAACCATTTGAAACGCGCGTCGCTTTGCTCGAGAGCGGGGTAGCTGCTGAGCTCTACATCGAACGCGAAAGCGGAAGAAGCATCGTTGGTAACATCTACAAGGGAAGAGTGACGAAAGTGCTTCCGGGGATACAGGCGGCGTTCATAGACATTGGTCTAGAGAAAGCAGGCTTTCTCTACGTGAACGACGTGGACACCATCGAGTCTATTGAAAATTACAGAGAACTTGCGGCTCGACAAGCGGACGATGAGGACGGCGACCTTGATTTTGAGGGAAGCGGCTTCGGCAACGGGGATGAGCACGACAACGGCGACGATGCGCAACACAACGGATCGCCCGCAAACGCAACCATAAGACGCCCGCGCCGCTGGGAAAAGGAGCGGCACATAGAAGATTTGCTGAAAGATGGACAAGACGTAATCGTTCAAGTCAGCAAGGAGCCATTGGGCACCAAAGGATCCAGACTAACGAGCTACATCACCCTGCCCGGTCGATATGTCGTCTACATGCCCACGATTAAGCAAATTGGCATCAGCAGGCGAATCGAAAACGAGGGAGAACGAAAAAGGCTCAAAAAGCTGGTCCGCAAGCATCGTCAACCAGGAGCCGGATATATTGTGCGCACCGCAAGCGAAGCCATGCCCGCTCAGGAAATCGAAGCCAACGTAAATTTTCTGCACGCTCTTTGGGAAGATATTCTGAGCAGAAACGAATCGGCTTCCGCTCCATCAAGAATTCATTTGAACCTGGACATCATACAGCGCACCGTGAGGGATTTATTCAATTCCGCCGTCGACAGAATGGTCATCGACGATAAGGAACAATACCTGAAAACCAGGGAATTCTTGCAAAGCTACTACCCACACTTGGTACCCAAACTCCATCACTACGACGACGATGAGCCGATATTCGGCCATTTCGGCGTCGAACTCGAACTTGAGCGCGCACTCGGTCAGCGCGTGTGGCTTCGCAATGGTGGCTATATCGTGATCGATCAGACAGAGGCACTCACCACCATTGACGTCAACACCGGACGCTTCGTCGGCAAGAAAAATCCCGAGGAAACCATCCTCCAAACCAACCTGGAGGCGGTGCGACAAATCGTGGCGCAGTTACGCCTTCGCAATCTGGGTGGAATTATTATCGTCGATTTCATCGACATGGAAAAAGAAACTAACAAGGAAAAAGTATTCAATACCTTCAAAGAAGAACTCAGAAAAGACCGCTCACGCACCAACATCTTGAAAATAAGCGACCTGGGGCTGGTCGAGATGACTCGAAAGCGCGTGCGGGACAGCGTCCAGAGGACGCTTTGCACCCCATGCCCCTATTGCGAAGGACGTGGACAGGTGAAATCCGCGATCTCGGTGAGCTATGAGGCCATGCGAGAAGTGCGACGGATGAAGAAAACGCACAAAGACGCGACAAAATTCCTCATCAACGTTCACCCCGAAGTCGTCGACGTCCTGCTGGATGAAGAGCGAAAGCATGTCGAGGAACTCGAACGTTTCCTGAACATACAGCTCATCATCAAAGGCGATGGTGAACTGCATCGAGAAGGGTTCGAGGTCGTTCGCCTATGATGAGGCGCCACGCCATTCGTCCTCTATCGTTCCGCCGGCAAAGATGAGAGACATGCGGCGCAGCCTGCGCACTCTGGTGATCGCAACCCTGGCGTCGGGGTACGTCAATTCCCTTACACCTGCTCAAAAGTCCGCTCCGTCCAAGCCGCCTCAAAGCGCTCCCAACGTCAAGTCGCTCAAAGAAGAATTGTCGTCTGCAAAGGCGCAGAGCGAGAGTCTCAAGGCCCAGGTTTCTGAATTCGTCGAAAAGGTCAAGACGCTTTCTCCAGCTGTTCGTAATCTCCAAGAGAAAAACAGAAGATTGGAAGCCACCATCAAACGATTCGAGAGAGAGCCTCCCCGCTACGTCATCCCCGCAAAGAACGAGGGGGCAAAGCACCTGTCCAGAACCCGAAGGATGGCGCCGAGAAAAAGTGGACCGTCGCCCACCACCCCCCAGGAACTCTACAATAAGTCGTATCGTGCTGTCAGAGACGGGCGAAGCGAGGAGGTCATTCCGAGTTTCGCCGCTTCCTGCGACTGTTTCCCAAAAGCCAGCTGGCGTCCAACTCCCAGTATTCGCTGGGGGAGGCTTACTACTATCTGCGAGAACACCTCGCCGCGCTGGATGAGTTCGACCATCTCACCCGCAACTACCCTAAAAACCGAAAAACGCCGGGCACGCATTATAAACGCGGGCTGCGCTATCTTCGTCGAAAGCGTCCCCACAAAGCTGCGCTCGAATCTGAGAAACTCCTCAAAAAATTCCCCCGTCATCCACTATCCCCAAAAACGAGGCCGCAACTTCAAAACCTCAAGCATCAGCAAAAATAATATAGCGTTGTGAAAATACGCGTCCCTACCTCCCTCGCGCCTCAATTTTTCGCGCATCTTGACATGCGATACGGACTCCGTGCTATGGATTCAAAAGCGCGATGAAGATTGGAGACCCTGAATGAACGCTTCGAACCACAATGTATGCTCTCAGAGCACAGGCACTTTGAGCGCATCCGACGCCTGGCTCGTTTTACAGACGCTTCCAGGCATGACTCCGGAGCGCATGCATCGATTAACAGAGGCGTTCCAGTGCCCGACGGAAGCCTTCGAGGCGCCGCTGGACGTATTTGCGCGCCTTTGCGGCCGGAGGGCGCGCGAGGTTATCGAAAAGGATTCTCCATACGACTTGGCGATCAAAGGCCGGCAGGAAGCATCCAGATTGGGCGTGGGGGCAATCACGCGCGATTCCGCCCAATATCCCGAGACACTGCGCAATATTTACTATCCACCGGGCGCGTTTTTCATCGAAGGCGAAATCCTGGACTCGGATTGCCTCGCCGTCGCTATCGTCGGCATGCGGCGTCCAACGGACTACGGAAGGCGAATGGCACAGGAGCTCGCCGCTGCACTCGCCAGAAAGGGCGTCACCATCGTAAGCGGTATGGCACACGGCATTGACGCGGAAGCCCACCGGGCCGCACTCGACGCAGGAGGCAGAACCATCGCCGTCATGGGATGCGGCCTAGCGCGAAATTATCCTGCGGATCATAAAGAGCTCAGGCAGAAGATCGCTGCCGATGGTGCTGTGCTCTCCGAATTTCACCTTCATGCTCATCCGCGAAAAGAGAACTTCCCCAGGAGAAACCGACTGATTAGCGGCCTGTCTCTCGCTACGATCGTCGTCGAAGCCGCGCAACGAAGCGGAGCGCTCATGACCGCCCGGCTCGCGTTGGAGCAAGGGCGCGAGGTGATGGCCGTCCCGGGGTCCGTGCATACCCAGAGAAGCGCCGGCTGTCATCATCTTCTCAAACAGGGGGCGCATCTGGTGGAAAACGCGGAGGACATCGTCAACGCCCTTCCAGAATACGCCCGAAACATGTTAGATGATCCAGCACGGATTCAGATCAAGGGATTGCGCCCTGACGAAAACGCGGATGAAACCAGGGCGTCGCATCCCCATCTCACAGACGATGAAAACGCGCTTTTACGCTTGTTGGAAAATGGAGACAATACCGTAGAGGAGCTTATCCAAAAGCGAGGCTTGCCAGCACAGGAAATTTCATCCGCCTTGTTGCGCCTTGAGATAGAAGGCTTGGTCAGACAAACACGTTCAGGTGCCTACGAACGGTTTTCTTCCTAGAGTGATGGCCTCTAGGCGAGGAGAAAGGTTGAATTTGCGCGGCCAAACGCATAACCCAAGCAACCCCAAAAAGACCAACGATAGCCGCCCTCCGAGTAAATCTCTGCGCGCGGAACGCTTTTCGTATTTCGGAAAGAGCGGCGAGATTTCGACTGAAAATCAGTGTCGCAAACCATGGAGGACCCAGTGGGCGAGAGCAAATCAATGATCAAAAAAAAAGCGATGAAGAAAACCTCCCAAAAACGCTCTTTGGGCGAGAGAAAAAAAACGCTCCCCAAGAAACGCGTCTCTCACAGCGCGCAAAACCAAAAATCCGCCTCCAAGCTCCTCATCGTGGAGTCACCGACGAAGGTCCGCACCATCAAGAAATTTCTGGGGCCTGAGTTCGACATTCTCCCGTCCAAAGGGCATGTGCGCGATTTGCAAAAAACAGGTGAACTCCGCATGGGAATAGATGTTCACAATAACTTCGAAGCGGATTATGACATCATCCCAGGAAAGGCAAAAACGGTAGAGCAACTGCGGAAAGCCGCAACTGAGGCGAAGGAGATCTATTTGGCCCCGGACCCAGACCGCGAGGGAGAAGCTATTGCCTGGCACATTCAGCAACTCCTCAGCGGTGCGGACCCCAAAAGCGAATTTTATCGGGTGAGATTCAACGAGATCACACGAAGGGCGGTTCATGAGGCACTCGCCAAACCAGGGCGAATCGACCAGAAAAAAGTCGAAGCGCAAGAAACACGCAGAAAGCTGGATCGAATCGTGGGCTTCAAACTCTCCGGTGAGATTCTCTGGAGCAAGGTCGCGTTTGGTCTCAGCGCAGGTCGGGTTCAGTCCGTCGCCCTGAAGCTGATATGCGAGCGAGAAGATGCGATAGAGGCTTTTGAACCGAAAGAATACTGGAGTGTCACGGCGCACCTGGAAAAAGCGGGCCTCAAACCTGAGTTTGAAGCGAAATTGCATCGAATCAACGGAGAAGAGGCAGAAATTCCAAACGAAGCGAGAGCGAGCGACTTGGCGGAGAAAATAGCCGCCGGCATCTTGAGGGTGTCCAAGGTGGAGAAAAAAGAGCGGCGACGCAGGGCGCCCGCTCCTTTTATCACCAGCTCCCTCCAGCAAGAGAGTTCAAACAAATTGCGTTATGGCGCAAAAAAAACCATGCGCATCGCACAATTTTTGTACGAGGGGGCGCCTTTAGGCCGCGACGTGGGAAATGTCGGCCTCATCACCTACATGAGAACTGACTCCGTAAGGCTCGCACCCGAGGCGGTCGCCGAGGCGCGCTCGTATATCGAGACGATATACGGAAAGAACCATCTCCCCCAAAAACCCGCTGTATTTAAGACGAGAGGGATGACCCAGGACGCGCACGAGGCTATTCGTCCAACCGACATTCGCCTTACGCCCGAGAAGTTGAGACGCTTTCTCAAACCAGAAGCACTATCCCTCTATTCCCTCATCTGGCGGCGATTCCTCGCAAGCCAAATGACGCCGGCCATCTACGATCAGACCAGCGTGGACATTTCCCTCGACCATCAGAGAGAGGACGATTCAGGCGCGGAAGAACTCCTTCTGAGGTCGAGCGGCTCCATCCTGAAATTCGCAGGCTTCCTCAAGGTCTATGAAGACGACGCCGAATTCAGTGGCGACGCGGACGCTCTAAAATCGAAGCCTTCAAACGCCGGGCGCGACAGACCCTTGCCTCCCCTTGCGGGGAACGACCTTGTATCGCTCGTGAAGTCAGAATCCGTGCCCACCGGCGTCAAGCCCGAGCAACATTTCACCCAACCTCCCCCCCGCTATACGGAAGCCTCCTTGGTGAAAGAATTGGAGGAAGACGGGATTGGTCGGCCCAGCACATACGCGAGCATCTTGGACACGCTAGAAAAACGAAAATACGTCGAGATAGAGAGAAAACGGAGACAGTTCACGCCCTCCCCACTTGGACGGGAAGTGAATCGACTTCTTATCCAGGGCTTTCCCGAACACATCGACGTGGGCTTCACGGCGAAAATGGAAGGCGACCTGGACGACATTGAAAGCGGAACGAAACCATGGCTGCCCATCATAAAAAATTTTTACGATGATTTTGACCAGAAGGTCCAGATAGAGAAGGAAAAGTTGCCAAACCTTAAGATAAAAACGGAGCCAACCGGCAGGAATTGCCCCGAATGCGCGCGCGAGCTGGTGAAGAAATTCAGCAGAAACGGCTGGTTCATATCATGCTCAGGATACCCGGATTGCCGTTATTCGGAGGACATCCACACCCGAAACGGGGCTAATTCCGAAGCAGAAGAAGAAATGGCGCGCATTGAGGAAGTCGCCCCACCCTGCGAGGAATGCGGCGCGCCCATGCGGGCAAAACGCGGGCCTTTCGGCGTCTATTTGACTTGTACGGCGTTGCCGAATGAGCACAAAAAAAGAAAAGTATCCGGCAATGGACAAGAGACCATCGCCCCGAAGTTAACCGGCGTGAATTGTCCCCGCCATGGTTGCGATGGAGAATTGGTGGAGCGACGCTCCCGTCGCACCGGAAAACCTTTCTATGGATGCAATCGTTTCCCGGCCTGCAAGTCCGTCACATGGGATTGGCCGGTCGCTCAGCCATGCCCTTCTTGCGGGCATCCCATCCTGACGATAAAAACAACCAGGAAAAACGAGAAACACCTCGTTTGCTCTCTCAAAGATTGCGACTACGCCATTCCATGTCCCCTTGATCTCATTGAACAGATAGAAACATCAAGGGCCCGTTTGGCTCAGGAGATCTCGGCTTGAGCGAAAGATTGCAGATAATCGGCGGAGGTCTCGCCGGCTGTGAAGCCGCTTGGCAGGCGGCTAAACGAGACATCCAGGTCGACCTGTACGAGATGCGTCCCCACGTTAAGACGCCGGCACATGAAACCACTGACCTAGCGGAGCTTGTTTGCTCGAACTCCTTTCGCTCGAATTCTCTCGAAAACGCCTCGGGCCTGCTCAAAGAAGAAATGCGCAAGCTCGACTCACTCATCTTGCGAAGCGCCGATTCTTTTCGGGTTCCAGCAGGCATGGCGCTGGCCGTCGACCGCTCCTCCTTCAGCAAAGTGGTCACGCAAACGATCGAAAACGACCCGCGAATCACGCTTCACAGAGAAGAAATCACGAACTTGGAGGGGGATGCGCCCACCATCATCGCCACGGGTCCGTTGACGAGCGATTCTCTCTCTGCCGAAATCGCCCGCATGACGCAAGGGAAGTATCTGTATTTCTATGACGCCATTTCGCCCATTCTGCACGCGGACAGCATCGACATGTCGGTGGCGTTCATAGGATCGCGCTACGGAAAAGGTGAAGAAGAGGGTGGAAAGGGCGACTACCTCAATTTGGGCCTGAGCGAAACCCAATACTATCAGTTCGTGGAGAATCTAATCGCTGGCGAGAAGATACCCCTTCGTGAATTTGAACGCGCGGTCTATTTCGAAGGTTGCCTTCCCCTCGAAGAGATAGCCGCGCGCGGAAAAGACACCCTCGCCTTTGGACCGATGAAACCCGTAGGACTGGAGCATCCCGAGACCGGAGAGACATACAGCGCGGTCGCCCAGCTCAGACGCGAGGACCTGACGGGAGATTACTTCTCGATGGTGGGTTTTCAGACAAGGCTGCGCTATCCGGAGCAAAAGCGTATCTTCTCGACGCTTCCCGCTTTGCGAAACGCACGCTTTTTACGCTACGGAAGTTTGCACCGAAATACTTACATCAACGCGCCGCGTCTATTGCGGATAACCCTACAACTCAAGCGCCATCCGAACATTTTCATGGCGGGGCAACTCACCGGCGTCGAGGGATACCTTGAGTCGGCCGCAATCGGCCTTCTCGCAGGAATCAACGCGGCTGTCACTATCCACGAAAAACCCTTACTCCCTCCGCCACCGACAACGGCGATCGGCGCCTTGAATCACTACGTCATTGAAGCGAATCCGAAAAATTTCCAGCCCATGAACATCAACTTCGGCCTCTTTCCGCCTCTGGAAAAACGCATTCCAAAAAAATATCGAAAAAAGAGCGTCATCAATCGTGCCATCAAGGATATGGAGCAATGGCGAAGCAAAATCGCCCCATAAACCGTCTGAGCGAGGCTCGGGAATCGTTTGAGGCACATCTGCGCGATGAGCGCGACAGTTCGCAGCACACGATTCGCGCGTACGCCACAGATTTAAGAAGCTTTGAGGAATTTCTCACCGATTGGGCGCATAAGCCGGCGCGATTAGATGAAATTGATTCTCTATCTGTTCGCGGGTATCTCGGCTTTCTCTACAAAAAGGGCGCCTCGACAACGACCGTGAACCGGCACTTATCGAGTATACGAAGCCTGTTTCGCTTCTTAAGGCAAGAGGGCTTCTCCGTGGCCGATCCAGCAGGCGAAATCCTCTCACTCAAGGGGAAAAAAACCTTGCCTACCTTCTTGCCCGTCGATGACGCCGTTCGCCTAATGGAGATGCCCGACACCTCGACTCCGGAAGGCGTCAGGGACAAGGCGATGTTCGAGCTGCTTTACGGTTCGGGCTTGAGGGTCAGTGAATTGACGGGGCTGAACCATGCGGATTTAAACACGGGTGAAAAGCTCATCCGCGTTCGGGGGAAGGGAAGAAAAGAGAGAATCGTTCCTATCACAAAAGAGGCTGCAAAAGCCGTCATCCACTATCAGGAACAAATGAAAGCGGATGTTCTGGAGGATTCGCCTCTCTTCGTTAACCAGAGGAAGCGAAGAATCTCCCCTGCCTTCGTGCGCACTATCTTCCTTAGATATGAAAAAAGGGGCGGTTTCAGCTATCATTTCACCCCTCATGCGCTTCGTCATACGGCGGCAACGCATTTACTGGAAAGCAAAGAAGCCGATCTGCGGTCGATTCAAGAACTACTGGGGCACGCGAGCCTATCCACGACGCAAAGATACACACAGGTAGATTTCTCTCATCTGCGCGCCGTGTATGATGACGCCCATCCCAGGGCGAAGATGAAAACAAGCAAGGATGATCAATGAAAAAACCAGGCGAAACGATTCGCTCCACCACCATCCTCGCCCTGCGCTATAAAGGGCGAACCGCCTTGGGCGGAGACGGTCAGGTCACCATGGGGCAGGCGGCGGTAAAGCACAGAGCCGTTAAAATTCGCAAGCTCGGTGGCGGAAAGGTGCTCGCGGGCTTTGCCGGTTCCGCCTCAGACGCCATCGCCCTATTCGAGCGATTCGAGGGGAAACTTGAGGAATACCGGGGAAACTTATCGCGCGCCGCCGTAGAGATGGGCAAAGACTGGAGAACGGACAGGGTCTTGCGCCGTCTGGAGGCCCTTCTGGCGGTGGCGGATGTGAAAACCTCGCTCATCTTGTCAGGCACGGGCGACATCATCGAGCCGGACGACGGAGTTCTCGGAATCGGCAGCGGCGGCCCCATCGCCACCGCCGCCGCGCGCGCCATGCTGAGATTGGAGCCCGACTTAGACGCCGATGAAATTGTAAGGCGATCTTTGGAAATCGCGGCGGATATTTGCATCTACACCAACAAAAACATCTCAGTGGAAACGCTCTGATGGAAAACCTCACGCCCGCGCGGATCGTCGACGAACTCGATCGCTACGTTATCGGGCAAAAAAACGCCAAAAGAGCGGTGGCAATCGCGCTCAGAAACCGCTGGCGCAGACAACAGCTGCCCCCAGAGATGGCGGAGGACGTCGCACCCAAGAACATTATCATGATAGGTCCCACCGGCGTAGGCAAAACCGAGATTGCCAGGCGCCTGGCCAAGTTGACAAAAAGCCCGTTCATCAAGGTCGAAGCCAGCAAATTCACCGAAGTCGGCTACGTCGGCCGAGACGTCGAGAGCATGATTCGGGATATCGTCGAACTCGCGCGCAACATGGTTCAGGAAGATCAGCGCGACGTCAACAAAAACCAAGCCCAAGAACTGGCCGAGGAGCGACTTCTGGACCTCCTTTTACCGCAACCCCCTGGATTCGACGCAATAGACGAGCAAGGTCGTCCCAAGGACCCGCTCGGCGAGGAAAGCTATCGCCGCACGCGGGGGAAGTTTCGCACCCTATTGCTTGAGGGAAAACTGGACGACCGAGAAGTAGAGATAGAAATAGCGGACAAAGGCCCCGAAATTCATTTCATGGGCGGGAACGATCTGGAGCAAATCGGCATCAACATGAAAGAAATCATGGGAAATTTCATGCCCCAAAACCATAAGACCAGGCGCATGAAGGTACCCGAAGCTTTTGAGTTTCTGGCGCAAGAAGAAGCGGACAATCTCATCGACGTGGACAGCCTCAACGCCGAAGCGATTGAACGCACGGAACAATCCGGCATCGTGTTTCTCGATGAAATCGACAAAGTCGCCTCTCAAAACAACGGGAGAGGTGGTCCGGACGTTTCCCGAGAGGGAGTCCAAAGAGACCTTCTGCCCATCGTAGAGGGATCGACCGTGCAAACGAAATATGGACCTGTGAAGACGGACCACATCCTATTCATCGCGGCGGGAGCGTTCCACATCGCCAAGCCATCAGACCTTCTGCCGGAACTCCAGGGCCGATTCCCCATTCGCGTGGAGTTGAACTCCCTAGACCGCAATGATTTCATCCGGATACTTCAGGAGCCCGAGAATGCGCTCGTCCAGCAGTATCCAGCTCTCCTAGCGACAGAGGGCGTGAACATCAAGTTCGAGGAAAAGGCCGTGGAAGAAGTGGCCGATTTCGCCTGTCGAATCAACGAGCAGACCGAGAACATCGGTGCCAGAAGACTCCATACCATCATGGAGCGTCTGCTTGAGGACATTTCCTTTCAAGCGCCCGAGATGGCTGGTGAAAACGTGGAAATTGACGCCACCTACGTGCGCGAGCGCCTCAGCGACATCGTCGAAGACCTCGACCTCAGCCGCTATATTCTCTGAAACCTAGACTTGTCCACCCCTTGGCCTCAAGCCTCTGGGGGGTGTATATTTCTCGCCTGTGAAGAAAAATTCATATCTCGTTCGTTATTTTTGAAGGTTCCTCGCGGATGGAAGAAAAAGACAGAGCGGCGACGTTGGTTGAAGCACTGCCCTACATTCAACAGTTCGCCGGCAAAACCATCGTCGTCAAATACGGCGGGGCCGCCCAAGTGCGAGCGGAGCTCCACGCCCCGTTCGCCCAAGATATCGTGCTTCTCAAATACGTGGGGATCAACGTGGTCGTCGTTCACGGTGGTGGTCCTCAAATTGGCGAGACTCTCAAAAAAATCGGAAAAACCAGTGAGTTCATTGAAGGTCTCCGGGTGACGGACGAGGAGACAGTCGGCATCGTGGAGATGGTGCTTTCCGGCTCCACGAACAAGGGCATCGTAAGACTTATCAACCAACACGGGGGCAACGCCGTGGGTCTCTCTGGTTCTGATGCTGGCCTCACGACGGCGAAAAAACTCACCATGAACAAAAAAGGGCCATTCGGAGAAGACGTGGAATACGATTTGGGGCGCGTCGGCGATGTCTTGTCCATACGACCCGAAATAATCCACCATCTCACTGAGGGCGGGTTCATCCCCGTCATCGCTCCCTTAGGCGTGGGACGAGACGGCAGCATCTACAACATCAACGCCGACTCAGTCGCCGGTGCCATCGCCGGGGCGCTTCATGCGGAAAAATTCATACTCCTCACGGACGTGCCCGGCATTCTGGACACAAGCCAAAACCTTATCAGCACCCTCAGGCGCGATGAAGTCAAACGATTAAAAGACGAGAAAATCCTCACCGGCGGCATGATTCCGAAAGTGGACGCTTGCCTGAACGCGCTCTCATCCAGCGTGGCAAAAACCCACGTCGTAGACGGCAGAGTCCCTCACGCCGTTTTGCTCGAAGTGTTCACGAAAGAAGGCGTGGGCACGCAAATCGTCAGATAAGCTCATCCTTGAGGAGAAGCATGGGCAACTCGAAACTGATCGCAGATGCTGAATTACACGTCGCCCCCACCTACGGACGCTATCCCATCGCCTTGGTACGCGGCGAAGGTTGCCGCGTCTGGGATGCAGACGGAAAAGATTATCTGGATTTCGTGTCCGGCCTAGCTGTCTGCAGCCTCGGACATTGCCACCCCGTCGTGGTGGCCGCCATAAGAGAACAGGCCGGAGAGTTGATTCACGTCTCGAACCTCTACCACGTCGAACCTCAAATCGAGTTAGCGAAAAAACTCAACCGCCTCTCTTTCGGCGACAAAGTGTTTTTCTGCAACAGTGGAACGGAAGCCGTGGAAGCGGCACTGAAACTCGCCAGAAAGTACTCATATAAAAAATATGGCGAGGGCCGCCATGAAATTTTAAGTTTTGACATGAGCTTTCATGGCCGCACCATGGCTTCGCTCACCGCCACGGGGCAAACGAAATTTCACGGTGCGTTCAAGCCATTGGTACCTGGCTTTCGGCACCTACCTTTCGACGACGCAGAATCCGTAGCCAACGCGGTCACTGACGAGACTTGCGCCATTATGGTGGAGCCCATACAAGGCGAAGGAGGCGTCAATGTCCCCGCCGAGGGCTACCTAAAGGAGTTGCGCAATATATGCGACGCGAACGACCTGCTCTTACTTTTTGACGAGGTGCAAGTCGGCTTGGGCAGAACTGGAAAACTTTGGGCGCACGAGCACGAGGGCGTAGTTCCAGACGCCATGAGCTTAGCGAAGGCCTTGGCGGGCGGCGTCGCTATCGGCGCACTGGTGGCGTCGGATAAAGCCATGGCGTTTGCGCCCGGGGATCACGCGGCGACGTTCGGGGGCAATCCCCTAGCCACCGCTGCAGGGTGTGCCGCGCTGGACGCCATCGCCGCGCCCGAATTCCTCAGGCGCGTCGAGGAAATGGGCGCATACGCCATGGCCAGCCTCGAGAACTTAGCCGCGCGACACGCCATCATCAAAGACGTCAGAGGCAAGGGGCTCATCATTGGTTGCGAGGTGGATCGGGACGCGACGCCCATCGTCGCCAAGGGTTTGGAGGCCGGCTTCTTGCTCAACGTGGCCGTCCAAAAAGTCATTCGACTCATTCCGCCCCTGATCGTGGAAAGAGAGATGATCGACAACCTGATGAACTTCCTAGATGAAGCCCTTGCGGATTTAGCGAAATGAAAGACCTCCACTACCTCACCGGAGACGAACTGACCGCCGCCCAAACGCTTCATCTCATTGAAGAAGCGATCGCCCAGAAAAAAGAAACAACCAAACGAGAGATTCACCCCGTTTTGGCGGGAATGAATTTTGCGCTCCTTTTCGAAAAGCACTCTACCAGAACGAGGGTTTCTTTCGAGGCCGCTCTCTCTCAACTAGGCGCGAACGCGATTTTTCTCTCACCGAACGACGCACAACTCGCCCGGGGAGAATCTCCCGCGGACAGCGCGAAGGTTCTGAGCGAATACGTGGACGGGATTATAGTAAGAACATACGAACATTCGCGCGTGGAGGAAGTCGCCTCAAATGCGAGTGTTTCCGTCATCAATGGCCTCACGGACCTCCATCACCCATGCCAAGCCCTCGCCGATTTTCTGACGATCAGGGAGCATTACAACACTTTGGAGAACGTAAAGCTCGCGTACGTGGGCGATGGAAACAACGTTTTGCATTCTTTGTTGATCGTGGGCGCGTTAATCGGAGTTAACGTCAGCGCCGCATGTCCAAAAACGTATCGGCCCGATTCCGCTGTCCTGGCGCACGCCCAGAGACTGGCGCAAGAGTCAAACGCCAAAATCGAGATTACGAACAAGGTGGAAGAAGCATGTATGGAGGCCAACGTCATTTACACGGACGTATGGACTTCCATGGGCCAAGAGAATGAGAATGAGCGCCGCCAAAAGGGGTTAGCCGCATATCAAGTGAACGAAGAGGCGTTTCAACACGCACATAAGGACGCCATCTTCATGCACTGCCTGCCCGCACACAGGGGAGAAGAGGTGACGAAAGACGTAATGGACGGCCCCCGGAGCGTCGTTTTCAAACAAGCCGGAAATCGGCTCCATGCGCAGAAAATCCTCCTGCAAATTCTGGTCCGAGGGATCTGATGGCACTTAAGCCAAACAAAGTGGTACTCGCCTACTCCGGAGGGCTGGACACTTCCGTCATGCTCAAATGGATCCGGGAAAAATATAATTGCCCTGTCGTGGCCTATGCGGCGAACGTTGGCCAAGGCGCCGGCGAGCTCGAAGGCTTGGAGGAAAAGGCTTTGGCCACGGGCGCTGAGTCTTGTCATATCCTAGACTTACGAGAAGAATTCGCGCGTGATTATATTTTCCCGATACTTCGTGCCGGGGCGGTGTATGAAGGCGCGTACCTGCTCGGGACGTCTATCGCTAGACCCCTGATCGCCAAAGGGCACATGGAGGTTCTCCGAAAAACGAGAGCGAACGCCGTTGCCCACGGCGCGACAGGCAAGGGAAACGACCAGGTGCGCTTTGAATTCTCCTATGCCTCCATGGACCCGGACGTCACTATCATCGCGCCCTGGCGTGATTGGGACTTCGGGGGGCGCTCACAACTCATCGCCTACGCCGAAAGACACAGTATCCCAGTACCCGTTACGGCAGAAAAACCATACTCCATGGACAGAAACCTCCTTCACATCAGTTTCGAAGGCGGAATTCTCGAGGATCCCTGGATGGAACCGCCCGAGGACATGTACGTCCTTAGCGTATCGCCCGAGAAGGCGCCTGACGCGCCTGAATACGCCGAGATCGAATTCGACAAAGGCAATCCCGTCTCCCTGAACGGGGAGCCTCTCTCGCCGGTCGCCATGATGGAGCAGCTCAACACCCTGGCGGGTACCCATGGCGTAGGTCGAGTGGACTTGGTGGAAAACCGCTTCGTAGGGATGAAGAGCAGAGGCGTTTATGAAACGCCCGCGGGCACAGTGCTTCACGCGGCGCGTCGGGCGGTGGAATCCCTCACGATGGATCGCGAAGTCATCCAGTTGCGCGATTCACTCATCCCCAAATACGCGCAACTCGTCTACAACGGTTTTTGGTTCGCGCCCGAGCGAGAATTTCTACAATCCGCCATCGATCTCGCATCAGAAGGGGTCTGCGGCACCGCCAAAATCAAACTCTATAAGGGCACGTGCAGCGTTGTCGGAAGAAAGGCGCCTGAGAACATGAGCCTTTATCGTCCCGACATCGCCACTTTCGAGGAAGATGCGGTTTATTCCCAAAAAGACGCGGAAGGATTCATTCGCTTGAACGCACTGCGGCTGCGGATACGAGCGCAACGAGACTCTGTATAAGCTATCTATCCGCCTCACTCATTGTCATCCTTTCAGGCCAACACGTGTTCCGCCTCTAGGATATTTAGGCTTTGGCCGCCGATCTTTTCTTGCTTCTCGATCCACCGCGCGCCGCTTCTGGCCATGCCAACAGGATGGGACTTGCCACGTAGATGGAAGAATACGTACCCACCACGATGCCCACCGCAAGCGCAAACGCCACGTCAGAAATTACATCGCCCCCCAAGAACAAGAACGCCAACACGGCGACGAGCGTTGTTCCAGAGGTGAGCAACGTCCGAGAAAGGGTCTGATTGATGGATTTATTGACGAGATCGGATAAATCCGCCCGCCTTGAGGTGCGCGTATTTTCCCGAATGCGATCAAACACGACAATGGTATCATTCAACGAATAACCGATGATCGTGAGAATCGCCGCAACGATGGGGAGTGAGAACTCCTTGCCAGATAAAGAAAATACGCCGAGCGTGATGAGGACGTCGTGCAACAGTGCCACGACCGATGCGATCGCCTGGCGAAACTGAAACCGAAAACTGATGTAAATCAAGATTCCGACGAGGGCGAACAACATGCTGCTGAGCGCTTTCTGGCGCAAGTCCGCCCCTACTTTGGGTCCCACCATCTCGGTTCGCCTCATCAAAAAAGCATCTTTGCCAAATTTTTCCACAAGTGCCTCTTTCACGAGAGATTCGACGCCCTCTACGTTGCCCGAACTCCTCTCTACTCGAATCAAAAACTCTCTGTCAGAACCAAAATTCTGGATGACCGTATCGCCCAAAGAAGGCATGGCAACTGCGCTGCGCACATCTCCAATCGACGGGGAGGTCGCTTGGAATTGCACTTGCACTAGCGTTCCACCAGTAAAATCAATGCCGTAGTTTATTCCTTTTGCGAAAAGAAGAAGAACGGAAACCACGACAGCCGCGCTGGAGACGCCGACGAAGAACTTGACTTTTCCAATGATGTTGTATACTGCATCTGGTCGGATGAGCTCCATTATATACTCAGACTTCTCACATCGGTTCGGAACAAGAATAAATCATACACAAATCTGGTGACAAAAATCGCTGTGAACATACTCGCCACAATACCAATGCTGAGGGTGACAGCGAACCCCTTGATGGGCCCCGTGCCAAATTGCAAAAGCACCAACGCAGCGATGAGCGTCGTCACGTTCGCATCCAAAATCGTGAGGAAGGCTTTTCCATAACCAGAAGCAACGGCGGAACGGATGGTCTTTCCCAAGCGCAATTCTTCTCTGATTCTCTCAAAAATCAAAACGTTGGCGTCCACCGCCATGCCGACCGTCAGCACGATGCCGGCGATTCCCGGAAGGGTGAGCGTAGCACCGAAGAATCCAAGCGCCCCCATGAGTATCAATAGATTAAAGAGCAGAGCGATGATGGCCACGGTGCCGCTCAGTTTGTAGTAGATGGCCATGAACATCAAAACGAGTATGAACCCAACGATGATGCTCACGAGGCCCTGACGCACAGAATCTGCACCCAGAGATGGCCCGACGTTTCTTTCTTCCAAAACTTCCACCGGGGCGGGAAGCGCGCCCGCTCTCAGGGCTATCGCCAAATCCCTCGCTTCTTCGAGCGTGAAACTTCCCGTTATCTGCGCCCTCCCCTGGCTGATCCGCTCCTGTATGATGGGAGCACTATATACGACTCCATCCAGGACGATGGCGAGACGCTGGCCCACGTTGGCCGCCGTGAGGTGGTCGAAAGCATCCGCTCCTTTGGCGTCAAATGCGATGGATACGTAGGGCTGGTTGAATCGATCTCCGATCTCCACGCGCGCATCGGTCAAGTTGGCCCCGGTCAGGGCAGCTTCTCTCTTCACGAGCAAGGGGGTGCGCTCGCGCACCTCGCCCGTCCGGTTGTCCCTTGACACTTCATATAAAAGCTCTAGGCCCTCAGGCGCGCGATTACTTTCTTGCGCGCGCGCGACGTTGGCGTCGCCATCCACCATTTTGAACTCCAAAAGCGCCGTTTTTCCGATGAGAGACTTCGCTCTGGAAGGATCATCCACTCCGGGCAGCTGAACGATGATCCGTCTCTCACCCTGCCGCTGAAGCGTAGGTTCACGCACGCCAAACTGGTCGATGCGATTTCGAATCGTCTCAAGTGCCTGAACGATCGACTGCTCTTTCGTCCGTTCCATTTGTTGCTGTGATAAGAAATAGACAAACGTTGGAGGCACACCCTCTTCCTTCTCTAGGGTGAGGTCCGGGTAATCTTGCATCATCGTGAGAAAATGCGCCCTATCGGATGAGCGATGAAGGGCAACGCTTATTCTCAGTGCATCGCGCTTGAAGAATCGGGTGCGTATATCATCTCTGGAAAGACGATTTCTCAGCTCTGTAAAGTAGCGGTCCATCTTCGATTCCACCGCTGTTTCCGCTTGCACCTCAAGGACTAGGTGAATCCCGCCCTGCAAATCAAGCCCGAGATTGATGCGCTCGTTCGGGGGAATCAAATAAAACGCGGACGCGGCGATGACTATCGCTATCAAACCCGCCCGCCAACCTGTGTCTCTCATGAAACTCCCCTCGCCAAGAGTCTCAACGCTACCCATTCACAATCATTTCACCGAATGAACAGCAAAATCACTTCACTTTTGTTTTTCTCGTTTTTCTTGCTGAGCAGCCTTGTTTTTGTTCGTGTTCGCGCCCGAGTCACTCGCCGTCACAAAGGACTTCTGCACGCGAATGCGCACGTTCTCATCTACTTTCAGCGTCACAACGTCGTCCTTGATTCTCGCCACCTCGCCCAAAATTCCATTTGCGACCACCTGATCTCCAGGTCTTAGAGCCTTCTGCATTCTACGAATTTCCTGCTGTCTCTTCTGTTGGGGCCTGATCATGATGAAATATATTATGGCGAAAATCATCAAAAACGGCGCCAATTGAATCAAAAAATTCTGCTGTCCTCCGCCACCTCCAGAGGGTGCCATAGCATAGGCGGCGGAAGAACCCATAAACCATGTCACAAAAGAATCAAGCATTCTTTGAAATCTCCATATAAACGCGCCACGCCGGGTGCTTGACAAGTTTTCGTAGCAAAGCCCCCATCCCTTGTCAAGCAAAGGCGTTAAGAATCAGTCGCTTATTCTTTGGCGAGGGTTTCGGAAACAAAGCGCCCTGAGCGATCCCGGCGCACCCGTCCAGCCCCTAGAGGTTCTGCCGCATCTTGGGCGAGTGGTCCAGCGAGTCGTTCGTCCGCCCATAAGGAGAAACGACCCTGACCGATTGCTTTTCGGGCCTGCGCGAGCAAATCTTGATAAAAATAAAGATTGTGAATGCTCATGAGACGCAAGCCCAAAGTTTCCTTCGCCTGGAACAAGTGCCTCAGATATGCTCGGCTATATCCTCTCTGGCATACGTGACACCCGCAATTCGGATCAATGGGCCCGGGAGCCTCAGCATGAAAGGCGTTCTTGATAGACAACCTTCCTCCCCATGAGAAAAGATTTCCGCGCCTCGCATGGCGAGTCGGAATCACACAGTCGAACATATCCGCGCCCTTGCGAATCCCTCGAATCAAATCCGCTGGAGTGCCCATTCCCATCACATAACGCGGCTTGTCAGGCGGCAAGACATCCGTGACCGCATCGAGAAGAGAAGCGGTCTTCACTTTTTTCTCACCCAAACAAAGGCCGCCAATCGCGTAGCCTGGAAAATCGATTTTCACCAGCTCCCTTGCACTCCGTCGCCTTAAATCCTCAAAACCTCCTCCTTGAACAATAGCAAAAAGGGATTGATCTTCGCGCGCATGCGCTTCTTTGGCCCTTTGGGCCCAAAAAGTTGTGCGGGATAAGGCTTGATGTGCCTCATCCCGGGTATGCGGAAAGCCCAAAGGCTCATCGAGCACCATCGCAATGTCGGAGCCCAAGTTTTCTTGAATCGCAACAGTGCGCTCGGGCGTCAGCATCATCCGCGCGCCATCAATGTGACTTTGAAAATCAATTCCCTTATCCGTGCTCTTGGCGAGTGGAGCCAAGCTGAAAAGCTGATATCCGCCACTATCGGTCAAGATGGGTCCGTCCCAACCCATGAACCTATGAAGCCCACCCAGCCTGGCGACAACATCGGCACCCGGTCTGAGAGAGAGATGATACGCATTGGCAAGAATAATCTGGCAGCCCGTCGACAGCAAATCCTCAGGCGCAAGGGTCTTTACAGTCGCCTGGGTGCCGACAGCCATGAAAGCGGGTGTCTTCGCCTCGCCACGCGAAAAGACGAGACGACCCGTGCGAGCCTTGCTCCTCGCGTCTTGATGGGTGAGATGAAACTCCAAAGGCATATTCACAGGATATGTATCGGCCCCTCTGCACTTCCGACGATGAACTGGCGCACGAGAGGATCGGTCGATGCCCGAATTTCGTCCGGACCTCCAGTGAACACCATTCTACCCTGGTGCAACATCCCCACATAGTGAACAAATTCAAGCACCTTTTTCACGTCATGGCTTATCATTACGGACGTCACCCGCAACATTTCCTGCATGTGAACGATGAGGCGATGGATGGAATCCGTGAGCATCGGATCGAGCCCCGTCGTCGGTTCATCATACAAGACGATTTCAGGCTCGCGGATAATCGCTCTTGCCAAACCCACGCGCTTCTTCATTCCGCCCGATAACTGGGAGGGCATCCTCGCCTCTACGCCGTCAAGCCCCACCAGGCGCAACGTCTCTTTCACGCGACCCGATATTTCCGAGCGCGTCAGACTGGAATGCTCCATCAATGGAAACGCCACGTTCTCCTCCACCGTCATCGAATCGAACAAAGCCGCTCCCTGAAAGAGCATCCCGAATTTTGAGCGCGCCTGATTCAACTCTCGTCCGCGCAATTTTGAAACGTCGGCACCATCTATCAAAATTTCACCGCTGTCAGGACGTATCAGACCCAATGAATGTTTCAACAATACGCTTTTACCCTCACCGCTTCGTCCTATGATTGCGGTGATGCGCCCGGGCGGAATCTGAAAATCCACGCCGCGCAACACCTGATTCCCGTCAAAACTCTTCTTCACTGCCTTGTATTCAATTTTCGCCATCGCCACCCTGTCCCCAGAGAACAACAATTCCCTACAACCTGCGAATGTGGGTAACCTGATTTTTCCTCAAATAAACTCTCGGTGCGCGGCTCCCTACTCCGCACATGATTTCATAGGGTATCGTTTCAGCCCTATCCGCCATCTCTTCACAGCTGATAATCTCATCACCCTGCTCACCCAAAAGGACAACTTCATCTCCTAGAGCAACGCTCCCGATTTTTGACACATCGAGCGCTATCATGTCCATCGATACACGTCCGGCGAGGGGAACTCGCGCACCGTTGATCAACACATCCGCTCGGTTGGAGAGAATGCGCGGATACCCATCGCCATACCCTGCCGCCGCTACGGCCATCTGACCAGGAAAATTTCTTTGATACGCTCCGCCATATCCTATGGGTTGGCCAGCATCGATGCTCTTCACCTGTAATATTTTCGTGACCCACCTCATGGCGGATTTAACAGATATATTTTTAGAGAATTGAGGAGACGACCCATAAAGCGCGATCCCCAAACGCGCTAGGTTACCAGGGATATGAGGGTAATTTAACAACCCTGCGCTGTTCGCCGTGTGCACATGAGGGGGGAGCAGATCCTTTTCCCGTAGAACACGAATCAGCCCTTCTATCCCATGAATTTGGGACTTGGTCGCACCTCCTCCTTCCTCCTCGTCCGCGCGCGCAAGGTGGCTCATCAGACCGGCAACCTCGATGCCTTTCTGCTGGGACACCTTTTGAATGAAATCAACGGCTTCGGGTGGATACAATCCCAACCGCCCCATCCCAGAGTCCACTTTGACGTGGATTCTCGCTTTTGTGCCCATCCCCTTCGCCACATTCGCCAACCCTTCAATCTGCTCCATATGCCAAACAGTGGCGTCGCAATCCGCCTCCACGAGCCTTTCCGCGATATCCGCCAGCGTGTCGCTCATCACCAGTATCCGCGCATCGGAAAATCTGTCTCTCGGGTTGAAAACATGGGCGGCGCGAAGCGATTCCGCCTCCTCAATGGTCGCAACGCCAAACCATCTGGCACCCGCTTCATAAACGGCTCGTGCAACCTCCACCCCCCCGTGCCCGTAAGCCTCCGCTTTCACGACGGTGAGCGGTTCCTGAGAAAGAAGCGGATCGGTCAAATTTTTATAATTTTGAATCAAGATATCTAAATTGATAAAAACCGCGTTGCGGTATCCGGAAGGCAAAAAATGTCGGCTCAAGCAGAAGACCCTTTTGAGGGAGACATCCTCACGGCGTCGTTCCTAAAATGGCGTATCTTCCTCCTCGGGGAATCCGGGTTCCGCATATTCCGAGGCTACGCTCGCACCTTCATGGAATGAATCCAGGTTCACAAATCGAGCATATTCAGGGAAAAATTTAAGACTCAAGTCGCCAGTCGGCCCGTTGCGCTGTTTGGCAAGGATGACGGTGGTGAGACCCTTATTTTCAGGCGTGGCCTCGTAATACTCCTCTCGATACAACAAGGCCACAACATCTGCATCTTGCTCTATGGAGCCGGATTCACGTAAGTCCGCAAGGTTAGGACGTTTGCCCTCCCTCTGCTCCGGCGCCCTAGAGAGCTGGCTGAGGGCCACAACGGGAACGTTGAGCTCCTTAGCCAAGCTCTTTAGCCCCCATGAGATTTCACTAATTTCGCGCTGACGACTCTCCGAGAAACGACCCTTGTTGCGCACAAGCTGGAGATAATCGACGATGACGAGACCCAAACCTCGATCCGCCTGGATGCGGCGGCATTTCGCTCTGATGTCAAACATGGACAAATCCGTCGCATCATCCACGTAAATGGAAGCCTCGGAAAGTTCGCCTGCGCTTCGAATCAAATCAGGCCATTTTTGGGACGGCATATAACCGCTTTGCAGTTGTCTGGAATTCACCATGGCCCGTCCACACATCATGCGAATGGCCAACGCGCGCGCGCTCATCTCAAGACTGAATATCGCCGTGGCCGTTTTCGATGACAAAGCGGCGTATTCAGCGATGCATAGAGCAAACGCCGTCTTCCCCATACTCGGACGACCGGCGATGATGACCAATTCCCCGGGCTGCAAACCACTTGTCAATTTATCCAAATCGGAAAATCCCGTAGGAACTCCCGTAACCAGTTCCTTACGATCATAAAGCTCCTCTAGGTAGGGAAACGTATCTTTGATAACCTCTCGCATCTCTTCCACGCTCTGCTGATAACGACCCGATGAGACCTCCAGCATGGCGCGTTCCGCATCGTCCACGAGCGCGTCGACCTCCTCCTCGCCCGAGAGCGCTCGGTGCGCAATGGCGTTCGAAGTGGTTATCAGCTCTCTCAATAACGCCGTGTTTCTAATGAGTTTTGCGTAGGTATCCGCACGCCTAGCGCTGGAGACATCGTCCGCCAAGCGGGCGATATATTCAGCGCCCCCCGCTGTATCGATTGTCCCCGCTTTTTTCAGGACGTCGGCGAGGGTAAGGAGGTCAATGGGCTCGGATTGCTCGAAAAGCCTGAGCATTCCCTCATAGATGACCTGATGGCGCCTGCGGTAGAAATGCTCTGGTCGCAACACTTCCATGACGGGCGGCGTCATCGAGCCATCAAGCAACAAAGCTCCCAGAACGCGCTGCTCCGCCTCGATGTTTTGCGGGGGAAGATGGCCCGGCTGCTCGGACCGCTCCTTGCGAGCGGGCGTTTCCACCTTAAAACTCCAATGGCATTTCGTGGAATGAACCGGGCACTTTCGTTAGATTACAGTAAATGGCAAGAAGATCAAATACGAGCAAACGATATTCCCAGATCGAAATGAAAAAAGGGGAGGTGTTCGCACCAGCCCTCCTTATACATCTGATATTATTGGTATTGCTTGCGATGTGCAGAAGATGCCCGAACGCATAAAACTTTATTCGGGCTTTTCCGCCTCGCCTTCGGGCACCTGCGCCTCACTTCGTTCATTCTCCGCAACGCCATCGGTTGTGGCGGTTGCGCGCGATTGCGTCTGAACTTCATCGGAACTCTCACCAGCTTCCTCAGGCCTCTCCTCTACGAACGCCTCATCCGGCATCACTCTAACCTGGACGGACGCCTGCACGTTCTGATACAGCCTGATGGCGACTGCATACTCTCCCACCTTTTTAATCGGTTCATCCAAAACGATTTTTCTTCGGTCCACTACGAGACCTTTCTCCTGCAAGGCCTCTTCGATCATCCGATTCGTCACCGAGCCAAACAGCTTGCCATCTTCACCTACGCGCATTGAAAATTCGACTTGGACCCCTGCGAATTCGCTCGCGAAATCCTCCGCTCCTCGCTGCGCCGCCTGGATTTGCGCTTCTCGCAAGCGTCGTTCATGTTGCGCCGCGCGCAGCGTGCTCGCAGTCGCATGGAGGGCCATGCCCTTGGGGATCAGGTAGTTGAGGCCATAGCCGTCCGTCACCTCCACGACGTCCCCCACCTCTCCAAGATGCTCTACCTCTTTACGCAATATCAGGCGCATCGCTTCCACCTCCGACTTACGAGTGGTCTACGGTGTAGGGCATCAGTGCCATATAACGCGCGCGCTTAATCGCCACCGTCAACTGACGCTGAAAACGGGCGGACGTGCCCGTCACCCGGCGGGGAATAATCTTTCCCCGCTCACTCACCATATTGCGAAGCGTCTTCACGTCTTTATAATCGATATAAGCCACGCCATCCGCCGTGAAGCGGCATATTTTCTTCCGTTGAAAACGCTTTTTTTTTCTTTTTTTCTTATCACCAAATCCACGGGGAACTAATGACATGTCAACCTCCTAGAACTCGCAAACAAGCTTACGCCTCAAAATGGTATATCGTCATCCGTCATAGGCGACTCCTGCGGGGGCGGCGCATAAGATGCACTATGTCCTGGGCTCGCCCCACCCGTCATCTCATTCGGGCGAGAAATGAAATGGATATTATTCGCCACGACCTCGTGCTTGCTGCGTTTCGATCCATCCTGCGCTTCCCAAGAGCGGAAACTCAATCGACCTTCCACCACGAGCGGGCTACCCTTGCCCGTCTGCTCCATCACCCAATCGCCTTGGCGTCCATAGACAACCACGTCCACAAAGCACGTGTCTTCTTTCCAGTCATCCCCGCTGCGATATCGCCGGTTGACCGCGAATCCAAACGAAACGACGGAATTGCCGGAAGGCAAAAAGCGCTTTTCAGGATCCCGCGTGATGTTCCCCCGGAGATAAACGGAATTCATTTGCGCCATCACGACACCTCCGCTACCGACTAGGCGGCCCATGCGATGAATGGGCGTCCGATCGGCCAGAAGAGCCCCCATCGCTACTCGTCGAAACGGCCCCTCTTTCCCTGGCGGTTGCACTTTTCGCATTTTTCGCCAGCTTCCGCATGAGGGTTTCGTCCAGCCGCACCGTCATATAGCGCCACGTTTGCTCATCAATGCGCATGCCACGCTCGATATTCGCCACAACCCCCGGATCCGAATGATGCGTGACGACGAAATACACTCCGTGCCGCTGGCGATTGATCGGATAAGCAAGGCGCTTCTTTCCCCATCGATCCACGTTCAAGACCTCTCCCCCTCCCTCGGTCACCTGCTTTTCGAAGTTGGAAATTTTCTCCTCCACTGTTTCATCAGTGAGCTCCGGGGACAGTAAAACCATTGTTTCATATCGTCTCATGTAATCCTCCTCTCGGACTGGGCGGCCCCGAACCTCCTCGGCCGGAGCGAGGAGCCAAATGCTCGCCAAAGGTTAGCACCAAACGCCCTCGGCAGGCTAGGCGAACCCTAGGGAAGATGGAGTTAAGAAAACCCTCAGACAAAGTCTCGCCGCCATCAGAAGAGCGGCGCCAACACCAAGGAGACGATTGACATCAACTTGATCAAGATGTTCATTGAAGGACCCGAGGTATCCTTCATCGGGTCCCCTACCGTATCGCCCACTACGGCGGCTTTATGCGCTTCAGAACCCTTGCCGCCAAGTTTGCCATCCTCTATCTCTTTCTTCGCATTATCCCAGGCTCCGCCCGCATTCGCCATCAGCAAAGCGAGGAGAACACCTGAAAGCAAAGCGCCGGCGAGCATTCCGCCCAAAGCCTCTTTGCCCATCAGATAGCCCACCACGATGGGAGCGACAACAGCCGTAACGCCGGGGAGCACCATTTCCCGAAGAGCGGCCTGGGTACTAATATCGATGCAGCGCGCGCTGTCAGGGTCTGCGTCGCCTTCCATAATGCCAGGAATCTCACGGAACTGCCGTCTGATTTCCTGAATCATGATGAACGCGGCCTTACCGACAGACTTCATCGTAAGCGCCCCAATCAAGAATGGAATCGCGCCGCCGATGAACATGCCGGCGACGACCTTCGCCTGCGTGAGATCAATCTGCGTGAGATTGGCCGCCTTCGTGTATGCGGCGTAAAAAGCCAGAGCGGTCAGCGCAGCGGAACCAATCGCAAACCCCTTGCCTATCGCCGCAGTGGTATTTCCGAGCGCATCCAGGCCATCCGTAATTTTTCGAGTCTCTGGCCCCAGGTCACTCATCTCCGTTATTCCGCCTGCGTTATCGGCGATTGGACCGTAGGCGTCGACCGACATCGTAATTCCGATGGTCGCCAGCATCCCCACGGCGGCGATCGATATACCGTAAAGCCCCGCCCAATTGTTTGAAGCCAAGGTCACCACTGCCAACACAATCAAGGGAGCGCACACGCTCTCCAAGCCCACGGCAAAGCCGCCAATGATATTTGTCGCCACTCCGGTCTCGGACGCAGAGACGATCTCGCCAACGGGCTTTCCACCTGTTCCCGTGTAATATTCGGTCAGCCAGCCAATTAAAATGCCGCCACCAGCGCCAAAGAGGATAGAACCAAACACTCCGCCTTTAAGACTCAAGACGCTCGTGATGAAATACGCCAAGATGATGAATACAATCGTTGCGATTCCGGTAGCGCTCCTCAGCGCGACGGCTGGGTTTTTCGAAGCCAGTGCCTTCATTGAGACAATACCGATTGAAGAGGAAACCAAACCCATCATAGCCAGCAACAAGGGCAGGGCCATCACCGCCGAGCTATTCGCCCCCAAAGCCGTGCCCATCGTTGAGCCAATGAATATAGTCGAAATGATGGCACCCACGTAGGATTCAAACAGGTCGGCTCCCATTCCAGCTACATCACCCACGCAATCCCCTACATTGTCAGCGATCACGGCCGGATTTCGTGGGTCGTCCTCGGGTATGTTCGCCTCCACCTTTCCGACAAGATCGGCCCCCACATCCGCGGTTTTCGTAAAAATACCCCCGCCCACGCGAGCGAACAGGGCGATTGAGCTAGCGCCCATGGAAAAACCATTGATAACACTGACGTTGCTCGCGTCTTTGAGCACCTCGAAATACCAAAACAACGCGCCCACGCCCAAAAGCCCCAGGCTCGCAACAGAAAGGCCCATAACGGTTCCGCCAAAGAACGCCATGGAAAGAGCACCCGCCTGGCCGCCGCCTGAATTCGCCGCCGCCGCCGTTCTCACGTTCGCCTTCGTCGCTGCGTTCATGCCGAAAAATCCAGCGAGAACCGAGCAGACCGCGCCAACGATAAACGCAATCCCCGTTTTTACGGATATTGCAACGACCAGGAGAACAAAAACGGCCAAGACAAAAATAGTGAGAATCTTGTATTCTCTCTTCAAAAACACCATTGCGCCTTCATGAATTCGGCCAGCGAGTTTTCTCATCAAATCGTTGCCGTCAGATTGCTTTGAAATCCAACCATAAATCGCCGCCGCCAAAATCAGTCCCGCAATTCCGAAGATTGCGGCCATGTTTGAAAAAGCAACCATTATCTGCCTTTCCTCCTCCTAGTGAGCTTGTTCATGCGAGAAGCGCTTGGGCGTAATTTAATAGATGAGCGAAATATGCGAACTGGATTCAGGATTTAGGGCCAATCACAAAATCAGACGCTCTTCGCACCGCCTCATCAACGGCGGGCTCCAATGCATCTATTTCATGCCTAAGAAGAGATTCTAGCACCCAATCCGCGCCATTCACGCTCTTTGGTGGTCGGCCCAACCCAATACGCAAACGGGCGAAAACATCCGTTCCCAATGAGTGGATGATACTGGCAACCCCATTATGACCAGCGTCTCCACCTGATTTTTTAAATTTCACGCGACCAATCTCGATATCCATATCGTCGTGAATGACGAGCAAACCCTTGGGCTCCAATCCCTCTCCCGTCAATAGTGCTCTCACCGCCTTGCCGCTTACATTCATAAACGTCTGAGGCTTCGCAAGTATGAATTTCCATCCCTGTAACGATCCGCCGCCCACAAGGGCGTGATGTTTAGAATCACGCATTGATATACGATGGGAGCGAGCCATCCTGTCCACCGCCCAAAATCCCATATTGTGCCTCGTCAAAACGTACTCTATACCAGGATTGCCAAGACCGACGATGAGAACCGCACCAGCCATCCGACCCCCAGCTCCATTTTCTTTGGGCCGCCTTAAGAGGCCCCCTCGGCGGAAGATGCCGTCGGTTTATCTCCCTCATAGGCCTTCGTCTCACTCGACGACGCGCCTGCCACGTCCGCTTGAACGTCGCCGTCCTCATCCTCCAGCGCTTCTTCCTCAACAGGGGCAAGAACTGTCAAGATAGGCTCATCGGCGTCTGCTATCAAATCAACACCTTCTGGAAGCCGGATATCACGCACGTGGACTACGTCCCCAACGTTTACCCTTGTAACATCGACTCCCACTTGTTCCGGAATAGCGTTTGGAAAACATTCGACGCTCAGTTCGCGCATGAGTTGAGAGAGCGTTCCTCCAAGTTTTTCTCCGGGCGACTCACCCGTCAAAGAGAGGGGGACGGCCACTTGAATTTTTTCATCCATTCGAATCTCCAGAAAGTCCGCATGAATGATCGCACCTCTCATCGGGTCGCGCTGCAGCTCTTTCACGATAACCGGCCGCTCTGACTTGGCTTCGCCTTCGACGCGCAGTTGGAAAACGACATTGCTGCCGGCCCTCGTGCCGAGCAAAGTCTCCAATTCCTTTGGGTTGATAGTCAAGGGCGTAGAATCCCCTATCCCATACACGACGCCTGGTATCTTTCCAGATCTGCGCACCGAACGGGCGCCGCTTTTCCCCATTTGCACTCTTTTATCTACCGAAAAGAATAAGTTTTCCATTTTCTTTTTTTTGCTCCAAATATATCGCCGACCATCGGGACACCGAAGAGTTTATTCAAACAAACTACTGACGGACGCATTCCCATGAATACGGCGAATTGCTTCAGCCAAGAGAATCCCTACCTCTAACACTTTGATACAAGACGAATTTTCCGCCCGCTCCGAAAGTGGTATAGAGTTGCTCACCACGAGTTCAACGATGCTTGAATTCTCGATTCTCTCCACCGCTGGGCCCGACAAAACCGCGTGCGTACAACATGAAAACACTTGTCGCGCTCCGGCTTTCATCAGCGCGTCGGCTCCCTGGCTCATGGTGCCCGCAGTATCGCAAAGATCGTCCACAACCAGAACGTCGCATCCTTGCACATCTCCAATAATGTTCATCACTTCCGATTCGTTCGCCCGCTCCCGCCGCTTGTCAATGATCCCCAGCCCCGCATTCAGCCTTCTTGCATAGTCTCGCGCTCTCTCAACGCCCCCGGCATCGGGTGAAACAACAACGAGATCCTTCAATTCTTTTTTTTTGAAATACTCTATCATGATGGGCGCCGAATACAGATGGTCCACTGGAATATCAAAAAAACCTTGTATCTGACCCGCATGCAAATCCATGGCGATGACGCGGTCCGCCCCGGAGGCAGCCAACAGGTTAGCGACCAGTTTTGCCGTGATCGGCACGCGCGGCTGCACCTTTCGGTCCTGACGCGCATATGCGAAATAGGGAATCACTGCAGTGATGCGCTCAGCGGATGAACGTCGAAACGCATCCAGCATGATGAGCATCTCCATGAGGTTCGCATTGCCTGGCGTGCATAGGCTCTGGACGGCAAACACGTCCGCCCCCCGGATGTTCTCTTGTATACGAACGAACGTTTCGCCGTCGCTGAAATCAATGATTTCAATCGATCCGGGGCGAATACCCAAAGAATCAAAAATACTCTGATTAAGCCCTGGATTCGAGCGTCCCCCAAATACCTTGAGCCGATTTTCCGTCAACGTTCCTATCCATAAACCATTTGGCAATGTATCCGCAAAGAGCGATTTTGATACTTGATTTTCCAGGCGGTGGCAAGTGGTGGGGCTAGAAATTCTCTCTATTTCTTTTTATTTTACGAATTTCGCCAGATTTCTCATCATTTTTCACTTATCGCTACCTATATAAAGCATTTCCCGCAAGGGTTTGGCGATAAAAAATTCGCCCCTTTCGCTCTTCTGAATACTGATTGCCGCCCGCTCGGCTTCTCCTTTTTGACGAAATACGCCGAAAATCGTCGAGCCGCTTCCGCTCATCATCGCCCTTTGAGCACCGTGGTGAAGGAGCATGGTGCGGAGGTTCTCCAGATTCGGAAATTTTGAAAAAACGACGGCTTCTAAATCATTACCATATTCACATCGCCGAAGGCGCATCCCGACCTCACGTCCGTCAAAACCTCGCCTATCTTCACGCAACTTGCTCCGAGACCAAGCATAGACGTTGCGGGTGGATAGTCGTATGGGTGGCTTGATCAGCAAAAACCAGCCGCTCTTCAAAGCTTCTTTTTCCTCGATTCGCTCGCCGCGCCCCCGGCACACCGCCGCCGGCCCATGCAAAAAAAACGGAACGTCAGAGCCGACGCGAGCGGCAACCTCCATCAACTCTTTCTTGTCCATATTCAGACCCCACAGCTGATTTAACGCCCAGAGCGTTCCCGCTGCGTTACCGCTTCCCCCGCCAAGACCCGCGTCCACGGGGATATTTTTTTTCAAATAGATGCGCGCGCCAAGCACATCTCGCCCCGATGCTTCTCTCAAGACACTCGCCGCTCGATGCACAATGTTCGCCTTCCCATCCGGAACGTCATTTCGGTCCGCATGCGCATAAATCATGTTTTCGCACGGCTCAATGCAAATCTCATCATAAAGAGATACCTGCTGCATCCACGTCATGATTTCGTGATAGCCATCACCGCGCAGGCCCAAAACCCTCAGGCGCAAATTCACCTTCGCGGGCGTCTTGAAAACCACGCATCCAGAAACACCCCCGCCACCCATGAGATGCGCTATCCTCCCAGCCAGAAGGTTTTGGCGTCTTGAGGTGGTTCCAAACGAAACAATTCATCTGAAAATATGGCGTTCCCTACTCCCTCATCGTGAGGATACGAGATGTGGAGCCGGTTTTCACCCCTCGGTCCCGTAATCTCCACATGAGAGGGCCGCCATGCCCCTTTGTCCATGAGAAACGCGCCGTAACGGACCATAATCGTCCCCCGCAGTGTGCGAACCCCTATTTTTAGGGGATGCCAATCGTGAGGCGCCAACTCGACAGATCCCCAAGCCTCCCTTCGCGATCCTCCCTTCACTTCCAACAAATAGGGGGATCTACGATTTTTGAAATCAAGGTTTCTCTCATCCCCCAGCGCGGCCAGCCAATTGCCCAACAATAGATTGACGAAAACGCCGCCATTCAGCGGAAGTCCCAAAATCCGCTCAACTCCCCGCTCATTCGTCCTGCCTACATAGATCGCGTTGCGAGATGGAGAATAAACACGAAACGATCCCTCATGGGCGACAACGACCATCAGCGGTGCGCCAAAGGGCGAAAGGGGTTCGAGCCGTAGCGAGTCCGGCCCCCGCAAAACCAAAACCACTCTGCCAGAAAACGAACCACCGGGAACCAACGGGCTCGCAAGTCCTATTTTCTCTTTGCGGCGTGAAAACCACAATTGCATGGACGCGACGCCTCGATACGAGCGGAGGTATCGTCTTTGTCTCAGCTCGGCGAGCATTTCCGCCCAAGACGCATCACGCGGGGGCGTCTCCCCCGCTTCATGACCGAGACAACCGGCCACTCCAAAAAATAAGAATACCAGACAAAAACGCAAGGCACGCAAAAATCAGACATCCTTGGCGGAAGAAGGCGAGAAAACTTTGAAAGAACATGGTGATGGCGGAGGCGGCAAAGCGTTCAAGGAATCAAATATTCTCATTGGGGGGCTTTTTATATTTTTCGAGGTGTAGCCGAATTTTTTCTCTCAGTTTTTCATTTTTGGGATCCGCCTCGGAGGCGCGCCTCCAATACAGAAGCGCCTTGGGGTGATCACGCAAGGCAAGATATATATCGCCCAAGTGTTCGAGGACAACAGCATCCTTCGGCATCATCGTCGCCGCATGGCGCACCTTTGTGAGCGCTTCCTCAAAGCGACCTTGGCGGTAATAAATCCACCCGATGCTATCGAGAAAAGCGGCATTCTCAGGCTCAATCGCCAGTGCGCGATCCAAGAGTCGTTCGGCCTCGTCCAGGTTCTTGTCGAGCTCGGAGAACATGTAGCCCAATAGGTTCAGGGCGTTCACATATCTTGGATTTTTTTGAATAATTCTCCTCGCCGCCCTCTCTACGTCGTCCCAGTGCTTGAGCTCGTAAAACGCCGTGGCGAGGGAATACAAATAATTTACCTCCTCTGGTTTTAACTCTACCGCTCTTTGAAAATGGGGGAGGGCTTCGGCGAACCTTTTTTGTCTGACTAGGAGCAGACCACGCGTATAAAACAGTCGTTCCTTCTCAGGGTGGCGCTCCTCGGCTTTATCCAAAACCTCATCCGCCTTATTCCACTCCTCCTGCTCAGAGTATAATCGAACGAGTTGAATGTGCGCATCCAACGATTCAGGTACCAAAGACAACAGATTGAGAAGCTCCTCCTCTGCGTGCGCATATTGCTTCAACTCCCGATAAATCGCCGCAACGTACCGACGAACAATTTCGTCTTTCGGGTTTCTCCCCAAAACGAAACGAAACTCTCGAAGTGCATTCTGATATTCTTTTTGCTCAAAACTCAAAAAACCGAGAGTCCGATGGACGTTCACATTCCCGGGTTCCTCTGAGCTGAGCACTTTGAATTCCATGAGCGCCCGTTTTAATTTCTTCTTTCGGATATAAAGCTGTCCCAAGCGAGAACGAACGATTCTGTTGGTGGGTTCGATTGCTTGCGCTTTTTTATAGATGTTCTCCGCCTCGTTGAATTTCTCTTGCGCCTCATAGATTCTGGCAAGCAGGAGCATTCCTCGTATAAATCTCGGGCGTCGCTCAAGGAGGCTGAAAATCTCCTTCGCCGCCTCTCCGTATCTTTTCAAGCCTGCATAGGCTTGCGCCAGATAATACCTGCCGAGCACGGCCCTCCTCCCTGAGGCGACGAGAATCTTGAACGCCTCTGCAGCCTCAAGAAATTTACCCAACTCCAGAAAGGTGGTGCCCAAGAGCAGGCGCGTCTCTGGATGATCGGGGCTTATCTTCAACAGTTTTTGATAAGTCGCGACGGCTTTATCGAGCCTCATCCGAGAAGCGTATATAGCACCTAGAACAAAGTGAGCCTCAAGGTTTCCGGCATCCTGCGCCGTCGCCTTGAAAGCGATTTCCTCTGCTTCTGCCAGTTTCCCCTGCCGGACGAGAAGCGACGCCAGCCGAGTCAACAAAAAAGAAGAGTGGGGGTTATACCGTACCGATCGAGAATAAGATGCGCTCGCCTCCTCCATGTTGCCCGCCAACTCTTCTCGATATCCGGCGATGAAATGAAAATAGGACTTCGCTACTCCTGCCACTTTGTCCGGAAGCGCGTGAAGTTTGCGGGCGGGCGTGAGCCTCGCCCTCTCTACTTGTCCTAAGCATCCCGATAAAATCAGGACAACAAGCAACAAAACCTTGCGATTGAACCTCAGCATAAGATGCGACCTCTCCAGCAATTTCGTGTCCCTATTTCAAGGAATTCTCCTGAGTGCGAATATGGCGAATGAGTTTTTCCGCCGCTTGCTGCAACTGCGCATCTCCCATATCAGCGATGGCGTTTTTAATCGCAGCGTCATCGCACGAGGAAATCGACGGCGCTTTTCTGTATAACACCGCCGCTTCGTCCATCTCTTCCTCACCTCGAAATGCGAGGTCACAATTTGAAAGCCGGAAGCGAATCTCACTGATACGAGAATCCTCCAGATGCTCATTGATTTTCGCGATCAATTCCCGTTTCTTGAACTCGAGCTCATGCAGCCAGGTCGAATCTCCGACTTCTACGTATAAGCAATCCTTGTTGAGGAAGACCGGCCGCGCCGCCCGAGAGATGCCCTTCCCCACGGCCTTCGGCCAGACCCGAAACACGAAATTCTTGGCCAGTCGCCTGCCCCAGGGCTCGTTTGCACGCAACTCTCTCAGGATAGATGAAAACGCCCGGGGTTTCGAGAACCGACGTCTATCCACTCAGCCACTCCTTATCTCAGGATCCATGGCGATTCCGTTACTTTGAAGCATGAGAATTTCCTTCATCACGCGGTCAATGATCCTTTGACTCGCCTCTTTCGTGTTGTCGATTGCATATTCGTCCCTCAAATCTATCGGCGCGCCAAATCGTATTTCAATTCTCGCGCCTGGGCGCGGTATAGATTTCCCCACCGGAATCACTTGATCGGTCCCCCTCAAGGCGACAGGGATGACCGTGGGTGTGGTATTTTTCACGATTCGGCCCACCATGCGATTCCCCTGACCGAGACGACCGTCCAGGCTCCGCGTACCCTCCGGATACAATATCACCTTTCCTTCATTGATGTATTCCTCAATCATGCGTATAGATTTTCTATCCGCCCCACCTCGCTTGATAGGAAAACCCCGCCACTTGTTCAATATCCAGCCCACGATGGGCATTTCAAAAAGCTCTTCTTTTCCTGCCTGACGAATCAGCTCATCGGGATACTTTGAATAGATCGCCCAAGGTACCACTAGGACATCCAGGGCGGAGATGTGGTTACATAGAAAAAGGATTCTCCCGCCCGGAGGAATGTGCTCCATTCCAATGATTTTGGAACTCGAGAATAGGCGCACCAAAATACTTACAAAGATGCGTCCCATCCTTATCATCAGCCGCTCGATCCATAGACCCCTGCCTGCGCTCAAATCGAAAGTCTCCCCTCAGGTATAGACAAAGAATCGACGAACGCTATGATTTTCCATGGTCAAACCACCTAGAGATATATTGAGCGCAGCAAAAACGCGCGAAGAAGCCACGGGACCATTATATCCGCTCATAATGGAGAATGACACAAGTGGGAATGAAAAACGGTATTTGCCCGGTGAACAATGGGGTGCAATAATCCGCTCGCTTGGAGGGTATGGACGGACGCCCACGAGAGGAGTTTTGCGTTTTGGACATCAACCCCCTAATTTTCAGGGAATACGACATTCGGGGCGTGGTGGGGAGCGACCTCACTTGTAGAATTGTCGAAACGATCGGGGGCGCCCTCGGTACGCACCTGGGCGGTGCGCAAGGGGCCACCATCGCCATCGGGCGGGACAACCGCCTCTCCTCGCCCACCTTTTACGATGCTCTTCGACAAGGTCTCACTCGCGCGGGCTGCCGTGTCGTCGGAGTCGGCATGGTACCCACCCCAGTGGTCTCCTTCGCCACGCATCACCTCGACGTGGCGGGAGCTGCACAAGTCACCGGATCTCATAATCCTCCGGAATTCAATGGTTTCAAGATTACCCGGGGCCACGAGGCGATTCATGGAGAGGAAATCCAGGCACTCAGACGCATCATTAAGGAAGATCGAATCCATCAAGCCGAGATACAGGGAGCATTCGAAGAAATCGACCTCCGACCCGACTACATCGAGCGCGCCTCAAAGGATTTGACACTCTCAAGGCCCATCAAGGTCGTGCTGGACGCGGGGAACGGCATCAGCGGTGTAGTGGCACCTCAAGTATTGAGAAACATCGGGGCCGAGGTGGTCGAATTGTTCACCGAACCCGATGGAAACTACCCGAATCATCACCCTGACCCCACGGTCGCCGAGAACCTCGAATCCTTGATAACGAAAGTCCAGCAAACGGGTGCTGAAGTGGGAATCGGCTTAGACGGCGACGGCGACCGCATGGGCGCGGTGGACGCCACGGGCAGAATCATCTGGGGAGACGAACTGCTCATCCTGCTCGCAGCACCGATTCTGGCCCATCACCCGGGCGAGGCCATCGTCTTCGACGTGAAGTGCTCATCGCGTCTGTCCGAAGCAGTGAAACAGATGGGCGGCCGTCCGGTGATGAGCGCTACGGGACACTCGCTTTTGCGGGCCAAGATATTGGAGGAGGCGGCCCCCCTAGGCGGCGAGCTCTCTGGACACATTTTTTTCGTGGATGGCTATCTCGGCTATGACGATGCCATCTACGCTTCGGCCAGGCTTTTGCACCTTCTTTGCGCATCCGAGGAAACGCTCACCGAGCGCGTCTCGAAAATCCCCGCTTCGATCTCCACGCCCGAGATCAGGGTGGATTGTCCAGATGAGGCGAAATTCGACATTGTCGAGAAACTCAAAAATCATTTCAAAAGCCGATACGAAACCATCGAAGTCGATGGCGTGCGCATCAACTTCAAGAAGGGCTGGGGACTTGTTCGCGCCTCGAACACGCAGCCCGTTCTTGTAATGCGCTTCGAGGCGCTTGACGAAACTTCCCTTCAGGCATATCAGCGCGAAGTATACGAGGAGATCAAAAAATACCCCGCCGCCTCCCTCCCAGATGCGTAGCCTTCGTGCGCTTTACGACTGGGTCCTGAGCTGGGCGGATTCCCGCTACGGCGTCCCCGCCCTCATCGTTCTATCGAGCACAGAATCTATATTTTTCCCGATACCACCCGATCCGCTCCTTATCGCCCTGTCCCTCTCCAGGCCGCGCAAAGCGTTTCTTTACGCCGCCTTGTGCTCCGCATCCTCCGTCCTGGGTGGAGTCTTGGGCTACTTCATCGGCTTCTATCTCCTCAAGAGCATTGGCGATCCCATCATCGCACTCTACGGCGTCGCCGAGAAATACCAGATCGTTCAAGAATATTACCGGGCCTACGACGCCTGGGCGATCGGTATCGCCGGCTTCACGCCGATTCCCTATAAAGTGTTCACCATCTCGGCGGGCGCGTTCCACATCAATTTTCTCGTTTTCCTCATCGCCTCCATCCTGAGCCGCTCCACGCGCTTCTTCATTGAAGCTGCGCTCATCCATCGCTTCGGCCCGTCCATCAAGAGTTTTATCGAACGCTACTTTAATTTGTTGACTATGGTATTTATTGTATTACTCGTGGTTGGTTTTTTCCTTTTCAAAGGAATCCTCTAGTGGCCAGGCGGAGCGTTTTGCCCCTTTGGGCGGTCATTATGGCTGGAGGCACAGGAACGCGCTTTTGGCCCGTGAGCAGACAATCGAGACCCAAGCAATTTCTGCCCCTAGGCGGAGGCTCTCCCACGAAAATCTCCGGTCCATCCCTGCTCCAACTTACGCTGAGGCGACTGGGTGGCCTCGTCCCGCCCGGCCGAACGCTCATCATGGCTTCGAAGGCACACAAAAAACATCTTGCGAACCTCAAGGTGCCCAGAAGCAACATCGTCTATGAGCCAGAAACGAGGAACACGGCGCCATGCCTTGGCTTGGCGGCCCATCTCATTGAATCACAGGCGCCAGGAGCGCTGGTGTGCGCTCTTCCCGCAGATCATTTCATCGCCAGGACGAAAGCGTTTCGAAAATTCATCAAGACGAGCGCGAGGCTGGCGGACGAGCGCGAAGTCATCGTCACCCTTGGGCTGAAACCTAAGTCGCCTGAAACGGGTTTTGGCTACATTGAACGCGACCGGCGTCTCACGCTCTCGGGAGGCATCGAGGCATTCAGCATAAAAAGATTCAAGGAAAAACCTTCTCTCTCCCAAGCACAGAAGTATGTACGATCGGGAAAACACTATTGGAACAGCGGTATTTTCATTCTCAGGGCCGCTCGCGTGATCGCAGAACTCGACGCCCATCTACCCCTAACGAGCGCATCGCTACGCCAGGCGTCATTCGCATATCAAAAGCGCGACGCCGCCTCTTTCGCCAAGTTCTTCAAACAGTGCGAATCGCTCAGCATCGATTGCGCGGTGATGGAAAAGGCGCGCGGTATCGTCGTTTTACCAGCCGATATCGGCTGGAGCGACTTAGGCTCCTGGCCCGCGCTCAGAGAGGTTTTGCCGCGCGATGAGGCAGGCAACCTGTGGATGCTGCCAAAGGGAAGCAAAACGAAAATAATCGACGCCCAGAATCTCATCGTGCGCGCCAACAAGTCTTTCATCGCCGCCATCGGTGTTGAGGACATCATTCTCGTCGAGACAGAGGACGCGCTCCTCATCTGCTCAAGCGAGAATGCGCAACAGGTCGGCCAAATGATCAAAAACCTGGACCAAACCAAATTTCTATAAACCGCGCTTCGGAAACGTCCACATGCTTTGGGAACACGCTCTCCTTCTAGGCATCCTTCAAGGTCTCACTGAATTTCTGCCGGTCAGCAGTTCGGGACATCTCGTTCTCGGAAAGAGCATTCTCGGGCTGAGAAAACCGGAATTGATTTTCGACATATTGCTCCATGTCGGCACGCTCGCCGCCGTATTGACGTTCTATGGAAAAGATCTGTGGCGCATCGCACGAGACTGGGGCTTGTCCCTAGCGGGCAAACCCCCGAGCGACGGCACATCCAGGATGGGCTGGCTTTTGATCCTCGGTTCCATCCCTGCGGGAATCGCAGGCGTTTTTTTGGATGATTTCGTAGAGAAAATGTTCGCCGCCCCAAAGCTCGCCGCTTGCGCACTGATCTTCACCGGCGGAATTCTACATTTCAGCCGACCAAAGCAAGACGCGCGCCGGGGAGAGGACAAGATGACGGCGAAAGACGCCTTGCTCATCGGCCTATTCCAGGCATTCGCCATCATTCCGGGCGTCTCTCGCTCAGGCACGACCATCGCCGTCGCTCTCATCCGCGGAGTGGCACGCGAACAAGCTGCGCGCTTTAGCTTCTTGCTCTCTGTGCCGGCGATTTCGGGCGCCTTCATACTCAAGGTAAAAGATTTTGAGGGAACTCTCGACGCGAATCTGCTTCCCTATGCAGTTGGCGCCGCCGCTTCGGCCATCGTAGGAGTCGTGGCCCTGGGCTGGCTCATCAAGTTCGTGAGAGGTGGCAAATTGGCCCGCTTCCGCTTCTACTGCTGGGGGGCAGGCACGCTCTCCCTTGTCTACCTGTTCACGAAAGGGTAGCGACGGACTCGCCTAGCGCATGGGCGAGAACGAAGCAGGCACCCAAATCTCTGTGTTCTGCGCATCCAAGAACGGACGGGAACCAGGAGGCCAGTTTGGCAGTTCGTGCGCTCTCTTGCGCACCTCGGCGCGATGATTCATGTCGTCATACGCCCAGACATGAATCCATTGATTCAAAGGGCCCATTTCGGTCATGAAACACGCCGCCAAGCGAGAGAGTTCCTCTCTCGCCGCGATATGCTCGGTCCACCGGCTCAGGACTTCGTTCATCTTACCGGGACGAACAGCGTAAGTTCTGAACTCATATACACTGCCCAACATCCCTTGGCGCGGCTCTTTTCGGAACGACGGTGTTGTGAGAATCTTGCTTTCCTGCTCCAGAATCAGATGTCCGTTGGGCGGCGGCCACCAGTCCAGCGCCATCGTCTTCGCCCTCACCTCCGCGCGGTGATCCGAATTTTCATATTTCCAGATGTGCATGATGCGATTCAAATCCCCGACCTCGGCATGGAAGAATCCCACGATTGGGGACAGTTCGTTTCTCTGCTCGATGACCTTTGAAAAATTCTCTTCAAACTCAGCAACACCACCCACGGTCAACCTATAAACGCGCATTTCGTACAACATCGGTTTTCCTCCCAAATGATGCAAAATACAACTGTTCGCCCAAAGTGTAGACCTTGACGACTCAATAGGCAAGAACGCAAAGGCTTCAACCACTCGGTCAAGTCTTTCAAGAACGTCCGACAAGCCCCGCAGAACCTCGGGCTCGGCGACTCGATAGAGCGCATAAAAGCGCATCCTATTCGCCCAGATAGGCCTCTCGGACGACCGGTGAATCCCGAAAACGTCCGGCCTATCGCCCATGAGGATTCGCCCCGTTTCCATCACATACAACCAACCCGAGGAACTGAGTCCGAGGTGCGCGTTTTATTCAACGAGGAAAATACTCGTCCCCTCATAGCAAATTCTCGTCAAAACCTCGAAGATGGTTTCCATAATCTTAGGTGCTAGTCCAAGCGAGGGTTCATCCAGCAGAAAAAGCCGGGGTCTCGCCATGAGTGCCCGGCCGATGGTCAACATTTGCTGCTCTCCGCCAGAGAGTGTGCCGCCCTTTTGGGCACTCCGCTCATACAAAACGGGAAACAGGGAACAGACATAATCGAGGTCGCTTCTCACGCGCTCGGCGTCTTATCCTAAAAAAGCACCTGCCCTCAGGGACTTCGCAAATGCCGCGCTTCACGATCTCAGCCGGATCTTGGGTATGAATGACCTCCCCCTCAAACAATATCTCGCCTTTGGATATGGCGTTCACGCCGCAGATCGCCATCAAGGTGGAAGATTTGCCCGCTCCGTTGCTGTCGATAAGACAAACAGTCTGTCCGGGGCACACTTCCAATGATACGCCCTGAAGGGCGTGGATGTGGCCATACTAGAAATGAACGTCCCGCAACTCAAGTATGAAAAGTCCCTAGATAGGCCTCCAACACTTTTGGATCCTGCCTCACTTGAACAGGAGTTCCAGCCGCAATTTTCTGTCCATAATCTAAAACGACCACGCAGTCTAAAATACCCATGATCGCCTTCATATCGTGTTCGATCAACAAGATGGTGACGCCTCGATCTTAAATCGCCAGTATCAACTCATTCAAAACGCCCTTCTCGCGCGGGTTCATGCCGGCGGCGGGTTCGTCCAGCAGCAGGAGACGAGGTTCACTCGCAAGGGCACGCGCGCAATCTCCAAGCGTCTTTGATCGCTGTAGGAAAGCGCTTCCGCCACGCTCAAGGCGTAGGCTTCGATACCCGTGAACTCAACAACTCCATGGCGCGCGCGGCCGCCTGCCCCTCTTCCGCCACCACCCTCCCCAGGCGCAGAATCACCCCAATCAGACCTGCGCACATTCTCGAGTGCCGCCCGACCAAAACGTTCTCCAGCACCGTCATGTGTTGCGAAACAAGCGAACGTTCTGAAACGTACGCGCGATACCCCGACTCGTGATGGCGCTTGGCTTGAGCCCCACCACGCTTTGGCCCTCGAAGAAGACGCCACCTTCCATAGGTGTGCACAAACCCGTCACAACGTTAAAGGCGGTTGTCTTGCCGACGCCGTTTAGACCGATGAGGCACAGCACTTCGCACGCACCTCCAAGTCCAACGAATCCAAGGCAACCACCCCGCCGAAGCGCCGAGTCAGCCCCCGACATTCCAAAAGACACGCCCCTTCTGTCATCTCCCCAAGTCCTCTTCCTCCTAAGAGGTGTCAATAACATGGAGACGGCGGTGGCGTTTGACCCGCAGGAGCCTCTGAGGTCTGAGCACCATTGCGCCTCACAGAAGCATGGGGCGGAAAAGCGTCAATTCCCTCAGCACTTCCTGTAACACGGTGAGAATCAACGCGCCGAGCACTACGCTCGGAATGCTCCCCATACCGCCTAGCACGACCATGCCCAAAATAATCACCGATTCAAAAAACGTAAAACTCTCCGCGGAGATGAAGGTTTGTTTGGAGGCAAAAACGACGCCGCTGAATACGGCCCAGGCCGCCCCGAAAACGAAAGCAGATAGTTTCGCGTATACGACGCCCATGCACTCGTCGACCGTCTCATCCTCGCGCATGGCCACTCAAACGCGGCCTAGCGATTTTTGTCGAGGCGATTCAAAACGAAGATGGTGAAAACGCAGAAAAAGAGAACAAGGTAGTAAAAGTGCATGGGTTTATACAGGCGCATCTCGCCCAGGAAAGGACGCCCAATGCCCAAAACGCCATTCGGACCTTGCGTCACGTTGTCCCAGTTGTTCAGGACCAAGTGGATGATCTCGCCAAAGCCGAGTGTGACTATCGCGAGATAATCGCCCCTGAGCCGGCAAGACGGGAATTCCAAGCAGAATTCCGAACAATGTGGCGAAAGCGACACCTAGCCCCAAGGAGGACAAAAAGAAGAGCCCGGCCCAAGTGTTCAGCAACGCTTAGGAGTAAGCTCCTACGGCGTAAAAGACTACATAGCCCAAATCCAGAAGGCCAGCGAAGCCCAACCACCACGTTGAGCCCCAAGGAGAGCAGGATATAAATGCCGGCGATGACAAGCACATCGGTGGAATAGCAGTCAAGTATCCAAGGAAGCGTGGGCAGAAAAAGCAGGAAAAAACACCAGTAGCGTCTGTCGAGGGATTTCTCCTCACTAAAACCCCAGGCGGACGAGAGGTTCTCTTTCATGCGTTCTGTGGGGCCCGCCAGCAAGCCGGATTCCACGCTCGCCCGCGTCAGCCTCACCACGCATGACGACGGCGGCGCAGCCAAAACCTATCCAGAAGCTATTTTCCAACCCGCAAAGAGCAAAGCAAAAAAAGCGAACTACAAACCAATTAAAAGGACTCTGGCATAATCGCTCATGTTCGCTCCACCCGCCCTGAACCGCCAAAACGGCGATACACACGTATGTGCCTATCATATGGATTTCGCCATGAGCGAAATTGCTCAAGTGCAAAATTCCATAAACGAGCGTATAGCCCAAGGCGATGAGGGCATATACGGCACCCACGACGAGGCCATTCGCCAGCTGTTGCGCAAATATAGGAAAACCTTCAAATCGTTATGGAAAAGAAAGGGAGGCTCTCGCGCCTCCCTTTCGAGCATTCTTCACGACAATGTTTTTCTAATTTAGCTGCACGAATTTCGATCCTTTCACCTGCCAGAATACGTAAGGGCTTTCCAGAACGTCTCCCTTTTGATTGAACTGAATTTTTCCCAAAGACGTATTCCAAGCCTTGCTTCGCAGGTGGGCGGCCAGTTTGCTCCCCTGAGTGCTGCCTGTGGATTGTATCGAGTTCAATATCAGATTTGCGGCCGCATAGCTATAAATGGTGTAGGCGCCCACATCCTTACGAAAGCGCTTGCGGTGACTCTTGAGCATGGTTTGGGCCGCCGCAATTTTTTTCTGATCCGGCGGAAACGTAACGTAGGCACCCTCGGCAGATTCGCCAGCAATCTTGTAGAATTCATCCACGAAAATGCCATCACCGCTCACGAAAATCGCTTTCATGCCAAGACGCTCGCGCATCTGCTTCACCAGAAGAATGGCCTCCGGATGGATGCCGCCAAAATAAACCACCTCTGGGTTCTTTTGCTTTGCGGCTGTTAACACCGGCATGTAATCCTTGTCGCCTTGCACGACCCCACTATAGAAGATGGGGCTGACGCCCTTTTTCTCCAAAAATCGTTTAGTTCTATCGGCCAGTCCCTGTCCATACACCGTCTTATCATGGAGAATGGCCACGTGAGTGGCCTTCAACGCACCCACGATATATTCAGCCGCCACGCGCCCCTGTTGATCGTCGCGACCACAAACACGGAACACCGTTTTGAAGCCCTGCTCAGTGAGCTTCGGGTTGGTGGACGCTGGTGTGATTTGAATGACATCCGCTTCCGCATACACGGTGGACGCAGGAATAGAAACGGAACTGTTGAAATGACCGACGACACCAACGACCCCCGAGTTCACGAACTTGTGCGCAATCGAAATTCCTTCCCTCGGATCATGACGATCATCACCCCAAAGAATGTCCACTTTCATCCGCTTGCCGCCAACGCTGACGCCGCCCTTGCTGTTCCATTCCTCCGCAGCGAGCGTCACGCCATTTCTCAGCATATCGCCAAACGCCGCCTGATCCCCAGTGAACGGACCGGCCACGCCGATCGTGATGGTTGATGCGGCCCGCGCAGCTGCACCCAAAAAAACGGTGCTCACGACGATGACCAACAAACACGCGATTCTCCTGAACATATTGAATTTCCTGCCCTGGCGACAAAAAACGGTTTGCTTCATAAAAAATCAAGGATGTCGCCACCCCCATTATCCAAGCATCATTTCGCTCTCAGCCGCTGAGTGCGACGTTCCACGAAACACTCCATTCTCCTGCTGCACAAGGCAATCTGCTCTATCCAACAGATCAAAACATCTCTCTCCACGTCGGGGAGAAGCTTCCTTTACGCCGTCTTCACCCGCTCAATATACTCTCCCGTGCGCGTGTCGATCTTCAACATGTCGCCCTCACTCAAGAACAGCGGCACTGCGACGGTGGCGCCTGTTTCCAATTCGGCCTGCTTAGTCGCGCCCGCCGCCGTATCGCCCCTCAGACCTGGCTCCGTCCTTTTGATCGCCAGCTCCACGAATGTGGGCATCTCGATAGAAATCGCGTCACCTTTATAAAATAATATATCTACAATCGTCTCTTCGCACAAAAATTTAACTCTGTCGCCGAGTTTCTCGGCACCCAGCCCAGTCTGATCGTATGTTTCCGTGTCCATGAAATAAAAGACGTCGCCGTCTCGATAAAGATACTGCATCTGTTTCTGTTCGATCTCGGGATTTCCGACAGACTCGCCCGAGCGGAACGTTCTCTCTAGAACGCGACCCGTTTTCAAATTCTTCAGTTTCGTGCGCACAAAGGCACCGCCCTTTCCGGGCTTCACATGCTGAAACTCCACGATCGCGAAAGGCTCATTCTCTAGCTCGATCTTCAGCCCATTGCGAAAATCACTTGTCAAGGGCATAGAATCAACAAACCTCCTAATGAGAGAATGGTTACAAGACAACCAGCTCTTTCGTCATCGAGCTGGTGAGGATCTGCTTTCCCCTCTCCGTGACAAGAACCATATCTTCAATTCTGACGCCACCCCAACGGTGGAGATATACGCCGGGCTCCACAGTCACCACCACCCCCGGCTTTAACTCCTCCCTCACGCCTGGCCCGAGTCTGGGCGCTTCGTGTATGTTGAGTCCTAGACCGTGACCCGTTCCATGTCCGAAGGCGTCACCATAACCATGCCTTTTGATGACGTCGCGCGCGGTTTCGTCAACATCCCCACAGCGCGCGCCCGGCTTCACGGCTTCTAGTGCCGCCATTTGGGCATCAAGGACAACATGATAAATTTTCTCGCCCTTTGGCGACGGCTTGCCTAGGGAAAATACGCGCGTCGTATCCGCATGATAGCCTGACACCACGGCTCCAAAGTCAATAGTGATGAGGTCTCCCTTCTGAAGTTTCCTTGATGAAGCGACGCCGTGCGGAAGGGCGGAACGGGGACCAGAGGCAACGATAGTATCAAACGCCGGGCGGGAGGCTCCCCGCCTCCTCATTGCGGTTTCCAGGTCGAGGGCAACGTCCAATTCTGCGCGCCCCGGGCGAATCGACTCCACTATTTCGCCCAACGCCCCGGCGTTCACCTTTGCGCCTCGCCTTAATTGTTGCACCTCGTCCGCATCCTTGCAAAGCCTCAATGCCTCCACAAGCCCAGAAGTGGGCTTCAGGCGCAACCCATTGAGGATCTTTCGCATTCGCCCGAGAGCCCCGTGGGTGAGATGCTCCGCCTCGAAGGCGAGCGCGCTCCCCTTCGTTCTCCTCGCCTCGCGCACGATCCCCTCCATCGGGGAGGAATGCTCAACGCGACGATAATGGGAGGACACTTCTTTCGCCGCCTGTGAGCGATACCTGAAATCCGTGATGAAAACGGCACCTCTCATTGAGACCAGGCAGGCACCAGCCGAGCCAGTGAATCCGCTCAGGTAGCGGACGTTTTCCATCTTCGTCACGGCGATGGCGGACAGACCATCCCGTCGCATCGCCCTCCTCAGGGCGTTGAGACGGTGCTTCATTACGCCTCCAAAGGAAATTTTCGTGCCTTGACATGGCGATTGATCGCCGCCTGCAAAGCCAAAGCGTAGCCTTCCAGGCCATAACCGATGATGGTTCCCGCGACCACCGGTCCGATCATCGAACGATGCCTAAAATCCTCGCGTTTCAATACGTTGGAAATATGCACCTCGTAGACAGGCATCTCTAAGCCATCCACCGCGTCCCTGAGCGCAACACTGGTATGGGTATATCCTCCCGGATTGAAGATACAAGCCACACACCTTTCGGTTGGTGCCATGCCTGTCTGATAGGGCCTAGCGCCTCCCGCGCACTGGAGCGCGTCGATGAGTTCCCCCTCCACATTCGACTGGCGACACTCCAACTCCACTCCCTCATCCCTCGCCATCCGGACAAGAGCCGCCTCCAGCTCAGCCAGCGTGGTCTTCCCATATATTTCCGGCTCGCGCTTTCCGAGCAGATTGAGATTCGGTCCATTCAAAAGAAGCATTCGCATAGTGAAGTTTCGCTCTCAAAGAATAGCGCACACCATTCGACGCACAATTTTGACCGCAGATGGTAGAAAATCGGTGTGATGGCGTCAACAAAGGAGCCTCCAACGCATCACGAACCAGCAAGGGCGGATCGCCACAAGCGGGGCGGAACCTCAACGCCCAGTTCCATTTCACCAATTTTCCGCATCAGGACAAAACGTGGGCTCCCCTGGCGCGTCTTCTTGTCGCTGGCCAGCTGTTTTTTCAATGTTGATAGATTAGGCGGCTTCTTCATCTTCGTGGGCAGGCCAAAACGCTCCAGCAAAGCTGTGATCCTTTTTGTGTCCTCGTGCGCGCAAAGCCCCATTACACAAGATATTCGACTCGCCGCGGACATGCCGATGGAGACGGCTTCTCCGTGAAGCAGCTCGGATGAGTAGCCCGCCAACGCCTCTACCGCGTGTCCGAGCGTGTGGCCATAATTCAATACCTGCCTCAGTCCGGTCTCGCGCTCATCCTGCTCGACAACCTTGGCTTTAATCCGGCAATTCAAGGCTACGATCGTTTCCAGCACGGGCGCGTTTCGGTTGAGAATTTGCTCCTCGTTTCTCTCCAAAAAGGTGAAAAGACGGCTGTCCGCAATCGCTGCGTGCTTGACCACCTCGGCCAGTCCCGCGTTGAATTCACGATCAGGCAGCGTTCTAAGTGTTGACGTATCGCTCACCACGGCTGCCGGCTGATGGAACGCGCCCACAAGGTTTTTTCCCAATTCATGATCAATTGCCGTTTTTCCACCCACCGCGCTATCCACCTGAGCCAAAAGCGTTGTCGGTGCCTGAACATAGGGAATACCCCTTAAGAAAACAGCCGATGCGAATCCGACGACGTCGCCCACCACGCCTCCTCCCAAGGCAACGGCGCCGCAGCCTCTGTCCATTCTCAAAGACGCCATCTTGTCGAGTATTCTCGATAGTTGTCGGAGCGACTTACTTCCCTCACCCGCTGGAATTCTCAGCAAAGACGCATCAACGGCCTCGCGAGCGAGCGAGTCTAAGGTTTTCTCAGCATACAGGGGCGCGACGTTGCGATCTGTGATGAGAAGCGCTCTTTTGCTTTTGAAATGGCGAGAGGAGATTTTGCCGATATCCTCAAGGGCGTTCGCCCCGATTCGGATCGTGTAGGAACGTTCGTCAAAGTGAACCCTGACGTTCCTCATGCAGACCCCACCGCGCGATACGCCAAGCCGGCGCCGATGGCGGCGACAGGAGAGAGAGACTCCACGAAACCAGGATCAAACCGATCATTAGGAACCTCCACATGGCGAAACGGCTTGAGGATTTCGACCGGCGAATCAAGGGCGATGGCCATGCGCACCGCCAGACCCTCTAAACGAGCGCCGCCCCCCGACAAGACCACCCGCTCAACGCGCTGAGCAGGCGATGCCGACTCCAGCAACCGCAACGTCCGCCCCAGCTCAAGAACCATCCTCTCCACTTCCACGCGGATGACGTCAGCTACGACAGATGGGTCAGGGGAAGGCGCGTCCCCCGACTTGATGCTCTCCGCCTCTTCCTCCAGAACCGCCAAACGATCCGCCAGCGCTTTCGTTACCCTCCCCCCACCAAATGGAATCGCCCGCGTAAGCAAGACGTGGTCATCGCGCACCACATTCACCAAAGTCTCAGACGCGCCGACGTCCACCAGAGCGACCGTCTCCCCTTGCCGACGCATTCCGGAGAGCTCAAAAGCACTTTCCATCGCGAAGAAATTCACATCCACTATCACTGGCTCATAGTCAATATACTCCAAGAAATTACGCAACCTCTCCAGTGGTTTCCGCTTCACTGCGATCATCAAATACTCATCCATGATCGCGCCCATTTTCTCCACCTGGCCGATTCGCAGATGAGACAAGCGCACCTCATCCAAGGAAACGGGCAACACTTGTATTGCCTCGGCCTCCAAAGCGTCGGAGACGGGGAAATCTTCCTCCGAGGGCAGAAGCACCGTCTTCAGCATCGCCGCCGCGCCCGATAACGCCACGACCACTCTTTTCTCCTCCGTCCTCTCATCGGAAATCAATTCCTCCACCCGACGCATGACCTCCTCAGTGTCGCGCACAAAACCACTCTGCACAGCATTTGGGGCCAAGGGGGCCACTCCCAAACGGGAGAGAGAAAGACATCCTTTCTTCTTCACGAGCGCCACCAACTTAACGGCAGAACTCCCAATGTCGATCGCTAGAGGGTATGTTGAGTCGTCTAACACTATAGTTCTCAGACAGGAAAAGAACTCTAAAACAACCGAATCGGCACCAATGTGAACGTAAAAACGAAGACCAGCATACACCCAAATCCCCAAAAGCGTCTCTCTCGCATCATCGGCGTCCGCTCATCCAGAAGCGGCGGATGGCGTCTCCCCAACAGAAGTGCAATCGCGCTCCAGAGAATCCAGCCCGGCCAGCAAACCGAAGCCCACCGCGACCGATACCTTTGGATACCATTCGCCGAGGAGCGTGTAGGCAATGTGTCCCCCGGCAAGTTGTCCGGCAGGAATCAAATTAAGGACGTCACCAATAGCCCACACCAACCCGCAAAGGCCACCGGATGGAGAATGATATCGTGCCCCGAGGGAATCGGACCATACATGAGCCATGCAATGCCGTCGAACAACAGAGGGGTCCCCAGTCCAATTCCGCCTGATATACCTTCAGGGACGAGTTCTGAAAGCGCCAACCCGATGAACAACAGCCGGAACCGAGACGGCTATGTCCATCAGCACGTCTCGGTTCAGAATTCTTCCACGCATTCGGATGAGCGCACCGAACGTGCCCAACAAGGAGGGCGCAGGTAAAAAATAAGGCAAGGAGGCATCCACCCCCCATTTTCGACTCGCTACGTAATGGCCCATCTCATGCGCGCCAAGAATCAAAAGCAGCGTCAACGAATACGGAAGTCCAACCAGCAGAAAAGGTATAAAACACCGTAACCACGAACATCAAAACAGGAACACCCACAGTTCTCCAAAAGGCATCGCGCGCCGAGGTCCCGCCAGCAAAGCGGTGAACGCCCCCCGTTTCGCTTTCTGCACCGATCGCAAAAACACCTTTAATTCGGGGCGAAATCCCCCTCCTCGTTCATTCAATCCCCACTCCTTGGCCAGCAGTGGCATGAAAGGGACGAACATTCCCCCAAAGGCTTCCGGAGCGCTCATCTCATCGTCGGTCTCCGGAAGGGAGAATACGCCCCGCACGTATTTTGTGAAATTCTAGCCAATCCTCCGCATTGGCGCACCTTGACACCTCACGCCGCAATTCTTACCCTCCCGCTTGACGCATTTCCCCTCGTGGAAACAAAAAGATGCCAAACGCCATCACGACATTCATATTAGGCGTCTCTCTCGCCGCATCCCTCATATCCGGATGCGGAACGAAACCCGCCTTGGACACCTCGTCCCCCGCCCCCAAAACCTTTCGTTTCCCCAATCAAAAGACGACCCCTACTCATCAAACGGAAGACAGGAAGGAGACGACGCCAAACCAGATTGGGAGAAGGTCTGAGAACTTTTCTTCAAAAACGCTCTTCAAAGAAGGCAGAAGATGGTCCGCGCCCACCCCGGCATCGCCTGAGATGCCGCTGCGCGCACTAAAAGAGCGGTTAGCGAAACATCCGAATGCCCCTAATACCGACCAGGTTCTGCTCGACGTCGCAAAGCATGAGATCAGGCGTGGGAACTTGAAAGCGGCGACGACGAGATTAAGGCGACTTCAGGAGAAATTTCCCCTATCCCCTCTTTATCCGGAAAGCGTATTTTATCTTGGTCTGACACTTCAGGCGTCCGGCCGCCACGAAGACGCATGGCTTTCTCTCAATAGCAGCCTGAGCGGGGAGAGCAAACCGAAAAGACGCGCGCTGCTCCAGGCTTCCTTGGGAGAGGTGCACGAAAAGCGCGGCGAGGCTTTCCCCGCTCTGCTCTCCTATGCGCGCGCCATAACGAGCGATCCGAAAATTCACCAGAAAACCATGCTTATCCGGCGCATCAAGACCTTAGCGAGAATCGTCCCACCGCATCAGCTTCACCGAATCGTTGAGCGTTTTGGAAAATCATCGGTAGGGACATATATCCGTTCAGCTTTAACGAATAGGAGCGGGCAAGAAATACGTCCCCAGGTCGGGCGCGTCGGTATCATGCTTCCGCTCTCTGGCCCCGCCGCCGCCGCAGGGGAGCATGTCTATCAAGGTATCCAGCTGGCGCTTCGTCACAGTTTGACAAAACATCCCGACCTGCGGATTCAACTTGCGGTTCGGGACACGAGAAGCGCTGCCCGGTCGGCAGGCGAAGCGGCGGAGGTCGCCGCCGGATTGATCGAGAAAGAGAAGGTCATCGCCCTCATCGGTCCGCTTCTGACCCGGGCGACGGAGCTTTCCGCCGAAATCGCGAACCGGCTCCAGACCCCCATGCTCACGCCGTTTTCGGTCCGCATGGATATGAAGCGCGATTTCCAGTGGGTGTTTCGCAACTCGCTCACAAACCGCCTTCAGGCCCAAGGCGTTGCAGTCTACGCCGTCCAGCACCTCGGAGTGCGGCGCTTCGCCGTCTTGTATCCCGACAATCAGGATGGGCGGGAGCTCACCGACGCTTTCACGCAGACTGTGGAGAGACTCGGCGGAGAGGTCGTCCAGATCGTTTCGTTTCCTAAGAACACAACCGACTTTCGAGCGCAAATGCGCGCGCTCGGCGGCCTGGACGACAGAGAACTGACAAGGAAGAAACTTTCCCTAGGACTCAAGAAATCAGATCCGTTTAACGTCCAATTGAATTTCGAGGCGCTCTTCGTTCCCGCCCATCACGACAAGGCGGTGCTCATCGCGCCGCAGCTCCCATTCTACAACATGCGCGAAATTCAGATTTTGGGCGGCAGCGGTTGGAACAGCCGTCGGTTGCTCGAACATGGAGAGAGCTACGTCGAGGGGGCCACCTTCGTCGATGGATTTTTCGCTGACTCGAAGGAACCAAAAATCGTGCGCTTCGTGAACGCATACAAGAACCTATTCGGGAGAAAACCCGGCATATTCTCCGCTCTTGGTTATGACGCCGGCCAAATCATATTCACGGCACTCGCAAAAGGGGCGCGGACAGGGGCGGAGGTCAGAGAACATCTCGCCGCCCTCAAGGGTTTTGACGGAATCATGGGGCTGACGGACATGGGAGCGGACAACGACGCGCGGCGGCAGTTGTTCGTGCTCTCCGTTCAGGGGAGAAAAATTCAGCACCTTCAAATGGTAGCGCCGCATAGGACTTTTCGTCATAGGGAATTCAAGCCAATCCGAAGCGACGGTAGATTAGCCCCGTTGCCCTCAAAACCAGCGATCCCGTAAAAAGCAACGTCTCATTCGTAAAACCTCGACTTTTAGATTGGAACCATTCGTCCGTTTTTGAATTTGGTTTTGGGGCCATTTTCTACCCTCTCAAGAAGTCTCTTTGCCAGTTCGAAGCCTCTCGTTTTGTCGATGTCCGCGTTGCTGACGTTGTAAGACTTAGCCGGCTCAATGCAGTTCTGGCATCCTCGTCGGCATCCGCACTCCTGCGCAATTTCCATTCCTTTTTCTAACGTAATTCGCCACACGTTGAAAAGCTTTTTGGCGACGCCAATGCCGCCGGAATGATTTTCGTAATAAAAAACTGTCGGATCATCGCTAGTCCTGGACCAGGTACTGGCGTCAAAACGATCAGATGGAATGACAAACATCGCCCCTACGCGAAGCATATGCTCAAGTGCGCCAATTCCGGCGAAGACGCCCTCATCCTGCGGAAGTTTGACCAAGAAAGCATGCAGGCCGTTCTGGGAGTATGACGACTCGGCACCCCCCTTCCCCATCTCTTCCCCGCTGCGTTCGTCTATACGTTTGTAGCCGGTGAAATTCGTTATCATATCCAGAGAGCCGTAATGGACTTCGACGTCCCCGTAGCCGAAACCATCGAAAATGTCCTTTTCATATAGAGCAGAGTAGAACCCGGCTTCAGTTCTATGAGAAGACTCGGCACCGGTCACATCGGTCAGCACAACAGCCTTTTCTTCGTGGGAACTCACGCGGTATTTCCGGCCGAAGAAGGTGAAGATGGCGCCAATGTATGCCTCTCGGAAGCGTCGCATCGCCGAGATTTTCCCTATCTCCTCCTCGCCGCGCTTCAGATGGAAAGATTGCCCGAAACCGCCGCGCAGTTTCAGCCCCGGGTGGGGTTTGTATCCGCCTTTGGGCGGCTTTCCTCCATTCTTCGCCGCCTTATAAAATGCGCTGCCAAGAATGGCCTCATCAGATGGCCGCACGTCTCCACCCGTTTCTTCCACAATCATAGGCAGGTGATTGCGAATCAATGCTTCGTTGTCCGGATCAATGACCAGCTCATCAAAGGGCTTGTTCAGAAAGGCGTCCAGTTTGCCTACGTAAAAACGGTCAATCGGGTCGTTCATGGCGTAGAACAGCACGAAGGCGTCTTTGTCCCAACTACGCCCGGCGCGTCCGATTTGCTGCCAGGCAGACGATATCCTGGGCGGAAAACCGGCCAGAATGATTCCATCCAGTCCCCCAATATCCAGCCCCAGCTCCAGGGCGTTGGTCGTAAACACCATGTTGATGTCGCCGGCCTTCACCTTCTGCTGGATCTCCTGCCGGTTTTCACTTTTCAGGTCGGCGTGAAACGCGGATATTCGTTTCGGGTTCAAGCCATGCTTCTTCGCCTTGCGTTGACAATCCCTGAACGCGTCTTCAAGAAACCGCTTCGTGGGACAGAACACCAGCGCCTGCAGTCCTTCCTCAAGAATACATAACGCCGTGTTCTCAACACGCAGTCGGAGAGAATCCCTATATCTGAAGTCCGGAATGTCTGGTTTGACAAAGACAAAATGCCGCTTCGGGCGGAATACGTCTCTTGCGGATACCAACTCCACATTGCGTCGCCCGGTGAGATTCCTAGCGTGCTCTTCCGGGTTCGCGCAGGTCGCCGTTGAGAGAAACACGCGAGGAGACGCCCCGATTCGATCCAAATGCAGAAAGAATCGTCGCAGCAAAAGCGCCATGTTCCCGCCGAAAAAGCCGTGGTATTCGTGTATCTCGTCAATGACCACATAGCGCAGTTTACGCAGAAAATTTTACCACTGCTCCTTATAGGCCAAGAACGACATGTTCAGGTATTCAGGATTGGTCAGCAAAATCTGCGGTGGGTTTTTCCGCAACAAGTCTCTGTGTTCTTTTTTGATATCGCCGTCGTAAGGAAACGATTCAATCTTCAGCAGCTCGCAGAGTTCTCGTATCTGCTCTCGCTGATCGAATGCGAGCGCCTTCATCGGGTAAAGCATCAGCGCGTGGGAGCCGGAATTGCGCACCAAAGCGTCGAGCATAGGAGCGATGAACGCCAGTGTCTTACCGCTGGCGGTGGGTGATTCTATCACCACGTCAGCGCCATTGAGAGACCTGGTGATGGCGTCGGCCTGGTGTCGATAGAGGTGAGATACTCCGGTATCCCGCACGGCTCTGCGAACTGACGGATCCAGCGCCGGCCACTCGACTGCGCATTTCGGGGCAATGCGGTCGACCGTACGAGTTGATATCATGTCCTTGTCGCGTAACGCATCAAATTCTTTCAGATTTGCTGTGAATTCTTGAATATCCATTTCCATTTAAGCCGCTCCTAAACCTGAATGGCTCCGCACGAGATGGTATATGCCTGTCCGGTGATCCCGCCCGCCTCCTCGCTGGCGAGGTAAGCGGCCATCGACGCAATTTCCTCCGGCGCGAGAAAGCGGCGCATCGGAATGTCCTCGCGCAAACAATTCACCGTCTTCTCTCCGCTGTCTTCATCACCCGCATAACGGGCGAAACCCTTTTTGAGCGTGGCGATCATCTCCGTGTCCACGAAGCCAGGACAAATCGCATTCACGGTAACGCCCTTGTCCGCCACCTCAAGGGCAACCGAGCGAACCAGACCGAGGACGCCGTGTTTCGCTGCGTGATAGGCGCATCGGTTCGCCCCTCCAATTTTTCCTGATACCGAACTGATCGCGATGAGACGGCCCCACCCGCGATCGCTCATCCCCCCAATCGACGCGCGAAAAGCGTAAAAAACGCCGTCCAGATTCACCCGCATGGCCTCATCCCAAAGGGCGTTCGTAGTCTCATGAAGCGGTGCATGGAGGAGGACGCCCGCGTTGGCGACCAGAATATCGACCCCTTCCAAATCCTGGCTCACACGACGAAGTGCGTCTTCCACGCTCTGCGAATTCCCCACGTCGCAGGCTATCGCAAGGGATCGCCTCCCCTTGCCCCTCACTTCATCCGCTACCGATTCAATTTCAGAGCGCGTTCTCGCGGCCACGGCCACATCCGCCCCCTCATCAGCAAACTTAAGGGCGATGGCCCGGCCAATGCCGCGCCCGCCACCAGTGACGAACGCTTTTTTTCCATCAAACCGCATGTATATCTTCCCCACCCCCCGTCGCTCGGGGGCGCGATGCAAGCGCATCAAAAAACATCTCCACCTGCTGAATGACGGCGTCCATGTCGCTCATATGATTCACTTTCTCCCGCATTGAAGAACCCCCGCGAAGCCCTTTCGTGTATGCCGGCAGATGCTTTCGGGAATGGAGCACGGCGCGCCGCTCGCCCAGCACGGCCCGCAGATGCTTGAAGTGACGCAACACCATTTTCTTCCTGTCCATCAAGTCTGGCGGCCCGGGCAATTCTCCCGTTTTGAGCCAATGCAAGAGTCGCGAGAAAATCCACGGATTCCCAATGGCGCCCCGTCCTATCATCAGAGCGTCCACGCCCGTGTGACGAATCATTGAAATCGCGTCTTGAGGACTCAGAATGCTGCCATTCCCCACCACGGGAACCCGCACCGCGCGCTTCACCCGCGCGATGGCCTCTAAATCCACCGCGCCGCTGAACATGGCTTGCCGGGTTCTGCCGTGAACGGTGATGGCTCGGGCGCCGGCGTCCTCAACCGTTTTGGCGAAAACCTCTGCTGAATCCTTCTCAATGGTATCCCAGCCGGTACGCATCTTCACCGTCACGGGTATGCGCACCGCGTCAACCATGGCCGAGACGATTTTATGCACCCGCTCGGGGCACCGCAAAAGAGAAGAACCCGCCATGTTCTTCGTTATCTTCTTGACCGGGCACCCACAGTTGAGATCCACAATGTCGGCGCCCGCCTCCTCTACCATAGCCGCCGCCTCACCCATTTGAATGGGATCAGAGCCGAACAATTGTATGGAAACCGGTTTTTCGACGGCCTCGCTTCGCATCAGGTCATATGTCTTTTTGTGGCGTCGGAGCAAGGCCTGGCTGCTCACCATCTCGGTGGCCACCAACGCCGCGCCATGGGCCTTCGCCAACGAGCGAAAGGGCAGATTCGTATACCCCGCCATGGGCGCCATCAAGAGCCTGTTCTTGATGATGACCCCGCCTATGTGGAAGGGACGATCAAAACCCCTGGGCGGAGGGGAAACCATGCGTAGAGGCGTCTCATTGGCATTGGGGCCTGCTTCCTCTGGGCGCATCAGATTGGGACCTGAAAAACACCGTTCATTTCGCGCTCTCTTCCAATTCCCAAGATGGATTCGCATCCATATCCATAAAATCCATAAAATGCGCGCGACCGCGCTCCTTCAACCGAAAGGCGCCAGCGCAAGCGATCATCGCGGCGTTATCGGTGCAGAACTCGCGCGCCGGAAAATGGAGGGACCAACCTTCTTTCTCCGCCCTTGCGCTCAACTGCGTGCGCAAATACGAATTCGCGGCCACGCCCCCACTCAGGGAGACAGCGGATAACCTCTCCTTTTGGAGCACCACACTCACCTTCTCCACCAAAACCGCCACCGCCGCTTCTTGAAAACCTGCGGCCACTGCGCACGCCACCTCCCGGGGAACCTTCTGAGGGCGCGCCCAGGGCGGGAGGTTTCGATCGCTTAAATATAATCCTCTTTCCTTTTGATGGTTTAACACGGCCGTTTTCAATCCACTGAAGCTGAAGGAATAAGGTCTGTCCTGGAGAAATGGTCTAGGAAATTCCACGGGGCTCACATTCTGCTCATCCCCCTTCAAAAACTTCGAATGCAATCGATCAACGATGGGGCCGCCCGGATAGCCCAGCCCCATGATAGCCCCCACCTTGTCATACGCCTCGCCCAAAGCGTCATCCAGCGTCCCTCCCAGATGCGTCACCTCGGCATGCCCATCCACACGGTAGAAATCCGTATGTCCACCCGAAACCACAAACCCCAGGTGGGGAAACGAAGGTAGAGCGTCGTTCTCATCCTCTGAGGGCAGGTAAAGCGAGTGAATGTGCCCGTCGAGATGATGAACGCCGACGAGCGGAACTCCCAGGCTCCAAGCCAACCCTTTCGCGGCGGACAGACCCACGAGCAGAGCCACCACCAAGCCGGGCCCGCGCGTCACCGCTATGGCTTCAACCTCCTCCATGGAAATCGACGCTTCCACAAAAGCCGTTTCCAGCACAGGCGTGATCATCTCCACGTGTCGGCGCGCCGCCAGTTCAGGAACCACGCCGCCAAATCGCGCATGAACGTCATCCTGCGAGGCCACCACGTTGGACAAAACCCTGGGGGCAGAACCATCTGAAAGATCGAGAACGGACGCCGCCGTCTCATCGCAACTCGTCTCAACGCCTAAAACATACACCGTTGTCCTCTCCACATCTTTGCGGCGGTCTCAACCCCTTGACTCCATGGGGAGCATCGCCCCTTCGCGCCCGCCCAACACCCATTCGCGTGCGGGCAAATCCGCGAACATGAACACATCATCAACGAAAATCGCCGCGTGGAAAAGGCGGCGCACGCGGAATTTTTCATCTGCTACGCTTGCCCCCTAGAACGGGAACACGGGGAGCGTGAGACGTTCGCCCAGTGAAAGTTTGTCCGCGGCGAGCTGGGGGCATGGACAGAGGACGATCTCGGTAGATGTAGGCAGCGTCTATAGCTTGTGAGATTTCGGGGAGAGACGCTTCTCGCAAGCTTTCCTCGTTGCCGGAGCGATGAGACGCAAGAACCAAGCAACAATCCTCTCGGCGACGAAGATGAGCTACACAATGCTCTTAGCCCACCAAGGAGCAGCGGGAGAAGGGTGAGAGCCTTGAGAGCTCCTTATTTTTCAGCGAGTTCGGCAAAGACAGGTGCGTGAAAATGCGCTCCCCCGCTAGATCGCATGGGTTTAGCACGTCCTTCCAACCCTTTTTCTCCGACTAGTCTCACGACTTGAGTAAAATCTGCGGCATCATATATCCTTCTTGCGTATTCTTCCAGCCACCTTGGGGTGTGATTTTCACCAGTTCTTCGGAAACCTATTCAGCCATATCGCCGTAAAGCGTTGGAGACAAATGGGCGCACGATGCTTTACTTCCTCAAGGCGATGAGGGCAACTACTGAAAACCGGGCGCGTCCAAGCGTCGCTGTGAGGAAGCGCGGGCCGAAATTGCGCGTGAGAGAAACGCTGGATTCAAAAACGTTCTGCCTGTTCCTCGCGTGGCTTTAAGCACCCATCTCTTTTTTGAAAAACGAATTTTTTAGATACTTCACGGCGCGTTCCAGTTGGGTGTCTTCCTTCCGCCCGTCAGGAGTTCGCGACGGACGGGCGCGAACGTCCGGGAAAACATCTTCTCTCTCCCCTTGTCTCTCAGAATTGCTGGGCAGATGACCGGGCAAATACTTCTCTCGCAGAGTGTGCGCGCCGCCGGAGGGGTTTCCCTCCATCTCGCTGACAATATCGGGATCAATTCCCTCACCTTGAATGCGTTTTCCTTTCGGCGTGTAATACAAAGCGGTCGTCAATCTCAGGCCAGAACCATCCGAGAGGGAAACGACCGTTTGCACCGAACCTTTTCCAAACGTCTTCACTCCGATGATTTTCGCTCTACTCAGATCCTGAAACGCGCCCGCAACAATTTCTGAGGCGCTGGCGCTTCCCGCGTTCACGAGAATCGCCATGGGAATTTTGCCGCCCTGCGTCTTGATAGTGGAAGTAAAACGATGCGCTTGATTCGGCATACGGCCCTCGGTATAGACGATCAGATTTCCCGCTTCCAAGAATATGTCAGACACCGAAACCGCCTGGGAAAGGAGGCCCCCCGGATTGTTCCTCAAATCCAGCACCAAGGCTTTAACCCCCTTCTCCTGAAGCGAAAACAAAGCGTCTTTCACCTCCTTGTCCGTGGAACTCTGGAAACTGCGAATCCGTATATATCCGATTTGATCGGGCAACATCCGACTTCTCACACTCTTGATGCGAATGATCTGACGAGTAATCGTGAAGTTGAGCGGTTTACTCTCGCCTTTTCGCACCACCGTGATCTTCACTTTCGTGCCAGGCTGCCCCCGAAGCCGTTTGACAACCTCCTGGAGCACCATATCTTTTGTCGATTTTTTCTCGATGCGGATGATTTGATCACCCGCCTGGACGCCAACCTTATAGGCTGGAGTGTCCTCAATGGGCGTCACCACGGTGAGAACGCCATTACGAATCGAAATCTCCACACCCAAGCCGCCGAAACGGCCCGAGGTTTCCAACTGCATTTCCTTAAAATACTCGGGGCTCAGATAGCTCGTGTGAGGGTCCAGCGTACGCAGCATTCCCCGGATGGCACCCCGAATCAATTTCTTGGCGTCTATCTTGTTGACATAATTCTCCTCGACCAAGCTCAAGACCTCGCTGAAAGCTCTCAGCTCCGAATACGCGCTCGTCTCACTTGATGCGAGATTCACACCGGGGCCCATGACCAGCCCCACAACGAGCAAAGCCAAAATGCTCGCCCCAACCAACCACCCAGAGAAACGATGTTTTCTCAACATCTCTCACTCCTCGACAAACGACGCAAAAAAGCAATTTTACTTCACTCTTTCAAAGAAAACCACACCAGCCGGCCGACTCATGTCGCCTTAAACGTTATGTGAGGGAGGGAATTCAGGTGATGGAGGGAACGTTTTTGAAATCACGAACCAACGATGTTTTTCGTTTGCTCCACGATATTCTTGGACGTGAGATGAAAATGCTCATATATCTCTTGATAAGGGGCGCTGGTGCCAAAATGGTCCAGCCCAATAACGATCCCGTGCTCTCCCACCCACTCACGCCAGCCCATCGTGGCGCCCGCCTCAATCGCCACTTTCGCCTTCACTTCCGACGGAAGGATGGCATTCCGATAGGAACAGGGCTGGGCCTGAAAAAGCTCCCAACTCGGCATACTCACAACCCGAGCGTCGACGCCGTCCCTCAGCAATTCGTTTTTCGCTTCTATCGCGAGATGGACTTCTGATCCAGTAGCTATCAATATAGCGTGAGGGACGTTTCCTCTCTCAGGCAAGACGACATAGGCACCTCGGGCCAGCGCGTCCGCCTCATTTCCTTCGTAACGCTCCAAGATGGGCAAACTCTGTCGGGTCAATACGAGCATGGTCGGACCGTCGAGGCGTTCAATCGCCACTCGCCAAGCCGCTGCGGTTTCATTTGCATCACATGGCCGTATGATGGTGAGGCCTGGCATAGCGCGCAGCGAGGCGAGGTGCTCGATGGGCTGGTGTGTAGGGCCATCCTCGCCCAAGCCAACCGAGTCATGCGTCATCACATAGATGACGGGCAACTCCATCAGCGCTGCGAGACGTATGGCTGGGCGGGCGTAATCGGTGAACGTGAAGAAAGTGGCCGCATAAGGGCGAACACTCCCATGTAAGGCCATTCCCGAGCAGGCGGCGCCCATGGCGTGTTCTCTAACACCCCAATAAACGTTGCGGCTGGCGTAATCTCCTTTCGCGAAATTTCCCGACTCTTTGATCAGCGAGTTGTTAGAAGCCGCCAAATCAGCGCTCCCGCCCATCAGCCAGGGAACGATGGACGCGATTTCATTCAACACCTTGCCAGACGCCGCGCGCGTGGCAAGCGCTCCGTCGTCAGCGTCAAATCGGGGTATGCAGCGCTTCCAACCGACTGGCGGCTTGTCTTGAAGCGCTGCCTCGAACTTCGCGGCCCACTCGGGATGCTCTGACTGATATCTGACAAACCGTCGATTCCAATCCTCCTCAAGCGCAGCACCGCGGGAAATCGCCTCTCCCATATGAGCAGACACTTCATCCGGCACCAGAAACGCTTCGCCCTCAGGCCAGCCGTAATTTCTTTTCGTGGACTTGATTTCCTCATCCCCCAAAGGGGCGCCATGAGCGCGCGCCGTATCCTGATAGCGAGGCGATCCATATCCGATGTGCGAACGCACAATAAGTAAAGAGGGGCGCTCGACCTCCGCCTTCGCTCTATCAAACGCACCAGCGATCTGTGACAACTCCTCAGCACTGTCCCCCAGATTCTGCACATGCCAGTCGTAGCTCTCAAAACGCTTCACTACGTCATCGGAGCAGCTCAAAGATGTTTCCCCGTCTATGGTGATGCGGTTGTCGTCGTATACACATATCAATTTGCCTAAACCCAGATGCCCCGCCAGAGACGCCGCCTCATGAGATGCGCCCTCCATCATATCTCCATCGCTCAAGAACACGTAAGTGCGATGGTCGACGATCTTGTGGCCTCTCCTATTAAAAATGCTCGCCAAATGCGATTCCGCCATAGCCATGCCCACCGCATTCATGAACCCCTGGCCAAGAGGCCCAGTGGTAGTCTCCACGCCCGGCGTACGCCCATATTCTGGATGCCCCGGCGTCTGGCTTCCCCATTGGCGAAAACGCCTGATCTCATCAAGCGAAAGTTCATAGCCGGTCAAATGAAGCACCGCGTAAAGAAGCATCGACGCGTGCCCACACGAGAGCACGAAGCGGTCGCGGTCAAACCAGTCGGGATTTTGAGGGTTATAACGAAGATGATTCATCCATAGTTCATAGGCCAGTGGCGCCAGGGCCATGGGAGTCCCCGGGTGGCCGCTGTTCGCCTTTTGCACCGCATCCATTGAGAGCGTACGTATGGTGTGAATGGACAATTCGGTCGCGCCCATGCGGGAGAGGGACTCTTTCTCTTTTGAGGGTGGCGTCATGCTGGATATATCTGTATACGGAAAGGACGCATGAAAAAGCCGGACCCCACGAATCGTCCAGTCATCACACACCAAGATTTCGAAAGACCTGTTGCGCATGCCGCATAATGGGTTATCCGTTCACTTTGCACCGCTGCAGAGTTTCGAGCCAACTTTCCAGAATTTCCACGACTTGCTGGTCCGCAAGACTGAGAAACGAAACTGATTCGTCTTTATCGTTTTCCACAAACTCGCGCAAGAGCGGCGTGGCGGATTCTACCATTTTCCCCTCAAGCGCCAAGATTCGCTCAAATACCCAGGAGGCGCGCCGCCCCAGAGAGAGCACCTTTTGGCACACGTCCAGCGCCTGAGCGTCATTCCCTTCCTCAATGTAGAGATCGATCATCTTCATAAGGATGGAATCGGCGTCTTCGCGTTCAACAACGTCCTCCTCGTCGCCTTCATCCACTTCCGTATCCTCGGGCACGATAGCATCCGCTTTTATCTCAGCGGTCCCGTCTTCGACGCTTTTTATCCCTCCGGCCAGCAAATCAAGGTTCGCTACGATCTCCGGATACACCGTAGGCTCGCCTGCATCCACGCCCTGCACCATCTGCTCTTGTATAGCGGCTAATCTCGCCGTCCACTCCACATTCGCAGGCTCAGCCTTCAAAAGCCGCATATAGATGTCTCGCGCCTCACCAAGGTGGCCCTGGGCTTCATACAGTTCAGCAAGAGATGGTGTGAGCACGGCGTCCACGCCATATTCAGACCCACTAGCGAAAGGAAGGATACCCGCATCGGAATCGGCCACCGCGCCTGGGGCAGCCGCTTCATCGAACCCAAACATATCGGCCACGCGCAATGCCCTTTGAGCGGCCGCCTCATCGCCTTTCCTCTGATGGCACAAGGCGAACAAGCGCTGCCCTAAAATGTTCCACGGAGCGATTTCTAGAGCTTTTTCAATGAAACGGAGCGCTTCCTGATCCTCGCCCTTCGAGAGCAATATCTCTCCGAGCAGCACACCTGCGGCTGCGTAGTGAGGATGAATAGCGAGCCCATTTCTCAAAAGGGCTTCCGCACAGCCTACCTCATCCCTCTCCCATAAAAGGGACGCCAAAGGAAAGAAGGCGGCCGAGGAAGGGGATTGTTCCAAACGCTTTTCCAAAGCTTTAATTCGGGCGTCTGGATTACGCAACCGAACTACCATAAGATTTTGATTCTCGGCGGGGGGAAGAGTGCACATACTCATCCCGACAAATCTTAGCAAAGAGGTTTCATTCTGACAAGGCCGCATTCCGTTATCGTCATCGAAACACTCGTGTAAGCATTCGTTCCGAAGTAGTACTTACCATGAAACATCAACAATGGCGATGGCGTTCACCTCAATGAGGCAACGTGGATCTGTCGCCAGTTGAACAACTTGTACGGTCGTGGTGGTTGGCTTGTTTTCTCCAAAATACTCCGTCCATACTTGGTTCAGAGCGTTCTGCTCCGAGAGGTCGGTCAAAAATCGATTCGCCGTAACAATATCTCCAAAATCCCCACCCACCGTTTCAAGACTTTTCTTTAAGTTCTCTAGCACCGTTCGGGCCTGCCCTTCCATATCGTGAGGCATTGCAGCGAATTCCTCTGGCCGATGGGGGTGATTGTGATAGACGGGCGCTGCGGTTACCCCAGATAGAAATACGAGACTGCCTCCCGTAACCTTGATAGCTGGAGCATAAGGCATCCACAGATCAGGGGCGTTCGGCCAATGGAGGTGTTCTATTTTTTTGCGCATTTTGATTTTCCCCATATTCAAAAATCCACCTTTCAAATACTCTCATACTCTCACCCGGCCCACCAAAAGACCCTCGCCCTCCTTATCAGGAAAAACAGAGGAAGTATCTCTCCCTAAATTCCCCAAACGTTGAAAGGCAAGGAAAATGCTGAGTCGAATTTTCATGCTTCTCGCACCATACCTTATCATCACCGCATACAGGGGTCTTTGCGGTTGGTCTCTTAATCTTCATTTTTCAAAAACACTCGCGCGTTTCATCATGGAGGAACAGAGAAGATACACCCTCTACACATGTTTACAGCCCGTGGAATCTATTCAATAATCCTCGGAATTTTTCTTCTTCTCCCTACCTAAAGGATATCGCGTGTTTACAAAACCACTAGCGAATAAGCGCGTCATCATCACAGGCGCATCAACGGGTATCGGAGCCGCTATCGCTCAAGAATACGCAAAGGCGGGTGCCCACATATGGGGTGCGGGTGGCAGCGACCCAACAGGACTACAAAGCGCGATGGATACATGTAGAAATCTTGGGGTGCGCGCGGATGGGAAATGTTATGATTTGTCGGACGCAAAGCGCAGCGTTCCGCTGATTCATGATGGCGTCGACTTTCTAGGTGGGCTGGATATTCTGATCGTTTGCGCGGGCACGCGCGCTTTTAAGCCCATCGTCGAGATCACGGATGAGGAAATCGACCTTTTATTCGAAGTAAATGCAAAATCCGCCTACATAGCATCTCGCGAAGCGTCAAAGGTGATGATTCCTCAAAAAAGCGGAGCAATCCTGATGATTGGCTCATCCGCCGGACACCGAGGCAGGGCTGACACTAGCCTTTATTCAGCAACTAAATCCGTCCTTCACCATCTCACAAAGTGCTTGGCCCTGGAATTGGGGCCTCGGGGAATCCGCGTAAATTGCCTGGCGCCAGGCCTCATCGCAAGCCCGCGCGTAAAAGCGCGGCTCGATGAAAAGCCCGCGTATCTTCAATCCAGGCTGGAGGGCATACCGATCAAACAACTCGGCACAGTCGAGAATATGGCAGCCACCGCTCTATTCATGGTCTCCGCTCAAAATGAATTCATGAATGGCGCGATTGTGCTTTCAGACGGCGGGGTCACAGCAGGGTAGAAACGTGTGCGACGTGATGCGACTTTTAAGAAAGAAATGTCTTTTCCTTCTCGCTGCGGCCTGCGCGTTTCTACAACATGGAAATATGGCTGAAGGCGAAGTGCCTCTTGTCACCCATCAAGCCTTCACCGCTTTGGTATCGAGCAGAACGAAATGGCTACTGACCGCGCCAGCCGAAAAAGGATTCGACGCGAAAAACACCACCCTCCTGGCCTTTACGATGGATGGCGACTTTCACCCCATCACTTTCAAAAAAGTGGATGAGACGCTTCGCGCGCATGTGCAAGACCATCCCACCCCTTCCGATTTATCCGCCAACGTCCCACCCACGCAACTGCCAGATGGAAGTTTCGTGGGCGCAGGGAAAAGCGGAATGTTCATCAACGTCGACCCCATCGAGCGACGTTGGCTATTCGTTTGGCCCAGCGTTCGCCCCTCTACCCTGTCGAAAGCCGCAGTGTTGGGACGAGGAGCCGTAGCGATGGTAGGCGTAGATGGCTCCATACTTTTGTTTCGGAAAATAGAGGACAAATGGCTTGAAACCCAACGCATTGAAGGGAGTGTGGCAAAAACATTGCCAGACGCCGTCCTCACGGCCGCTGACCTGGACGGGGATGACGAGAAAGAACTTATCGTGCCCGCCGCGCCATCGAAGCGTTATGGACACGCCGTCCTCGGAGACGGTGTTGAACCCACGGAAATTCACGCATATCGTTTCGACGGAAAATCCCTCGAACGCATGGGTACATACGCAGCAGGCGGAAATGGCGTTTTTGAGGCCATCGGCACCCTTGCCTCAGACCTGGATAAAGACGGGAAACAGGAAATTATCGTCACGAGAAGCGACTCCGTCGGTGGGGCCGCTCATCTCGTTTTGGAGATGAAGAACAACAACCTCACACTGAAGGCTCGAGGCGCCGCGATCGGTCAGGCAAACCGCTGGTCGCATCTATTAGGCGCTTTCCACATCGATGGCGGCATACCGAAAGTCCTAGCCGTTGAAACGCCGCATCTGGCAGGTTTCTTGTTGGCGCTACGTCTCAGCGGAGGTCAGCTCCGAGAGCGCGCGCGCGCCGCTGGTTTCACGACCCATGCGCTTGGCTCTCGAAACCTTTGGGAATTTGCTTTGCTGAGGCGTCGCGGCGTCGTGGAGGTCGTCGTGCAACAAGTCGGCCGGAGGCATTTGAGCGCGCTCGCGCTTTTCGGGAACCGTTGGCGCGTCCGGTGGTCACGCCCGATACCCTCGGCCGTTCGCTCTAACATACTCGCCGCGGATTTCAACCACGACGCGAAAGATGACATCGCGTTCGTGGATCAATCGGGTCGCGTGCACATTTATTTGTCTAACTAACTCCCCATCGGCAAAATTGAGGGATGAGGCGCGATTCAGCTGAGCCCATATCCGCTGCCCCCTTAAAAACGAACGCTTGGTAGAACGGTGCGATCCACTTTATTGATTCGCTGCAATATTGAAAAAGGCGTCGCGCCCAGGATAGGCGGCTTTATCTCCCAGCTCCTCGTTGATACGAAGCAATTGATTGTATTTCGCTAGGCGATCCGAACGGCTGGCGGAACCCGTTTTTATCTGGCCCGCGTTCACGGCAACCGCCAAGTCCGCGATCGTCGTGTCCTCAGTCTCGCCCGAGCGGTGAGAAATAACGGACGTATAATCCGCTCGCGCCGCTATTTGAATCGTCTCCAGAGTCTCCGTCAGGGTGCCAATCTGGTTCATCTTGACCAGGATGCCGTTGGCCACCCCCTCGGAGATGCCCTTAGAGAGTATCTCGGCATTTGTGACGAAAATATCATCGCCCACGAGCTGCACCCTATCACCTATTGCTTCGCTCAAGGCGGTCCACCCCATCCAGTCATCCTCAGCACAGCCATCTTCAATGGAAATGATGGGATACTGCCGAACCCAGTTCTCATAGAGCGCGACCATTTCATCCGGCGTTTTCTGGCTCTTATCCGACCAACGGAACACATACCTCCCTTTTTCAAAAAGCTCGCTCGACGCCGGGTCAAGCGCAATGAGGGCGTCTTTCTCCGGCTGGTAGCCCGCCTTCAAGATGGCTTCAAGAATCGTTTCAACGGCTTCTTCGTTATCCCGCAAATCAGGGGCGAAACCTCCTTCATCTCCGAACGCCGTCCCGTAGCCCCGGTTTTTAAGAACCCCCTTCAAATGGTGGAAAATCTCAACACCCATCCTCAAGGCGTCTGAAAAATTCTTCGCGCCGACAGGCATGATCATGAATTCCTGAAAATCCACGCAGTTGTCCGAGTGTGCGCCCCCATTGAGGATGTTCATCATCGGCACTGGAAGCGTGGAGGCACCCTCCCCGCCGATATAGCGATAAAGCGGCAATTCATGCGCATCAGCGGCCGCTTTCGCCACCGCCATAGAAATCCCCAGAATCGCATTCGCCCCCATGCGGCTCTTGTTTTTCGTGCCATCAATTTCACGCAAGCGCGCGTCAACGCTTTTTTGATCTGCTGCATCCATTCCGAGCAACTCGGACGCCAGCGTCTTGTTCACGTGAGCAACGGCTTTCGTAACACCCTTGCCGAGGTAGTAGGACTTTTGACCATCGCGCAATTCCACCGCCTCGCGTTTTCCCGTACTCGCACCACTGGGCACCGCCGCTCGTCCAAAACCGCCACCCGCCAAGTAAACGTCCACCTCAACAGTCGGATTGCCCCTTGAATCCAGAATTTCCCGCCCAACGATTCGCGCTATACTGGTCATATCGTCCCCCCAACATGAAAGCCATATCTACAACCCTACTCACCAAAGCGGCATAGGGTAGCCCATCTCTGACATAGCGTAAAAGGCGGGGGAGGATTTTTCAGTTCCATTCAATTCGACCTTTGAGATGCCGGATGCTATCGCAACATGAGCCCCGCCCGTCTGCAAAAATTAGGGGAGATACGTGAGTGATGCCTCTAACGGTATTGCGCATATTGGATTTAAGCCGCTTTCTTCCGGGTGGGCAATGCCCCCTGATGCTAGCCGACATGGGAGCGGACGTGCTCATTGATAGATTCCGCCCCGGAGTAATGGAGCACCTCGGTGTCGGCTACCCAAGGCTCAAGCGAGAGAACCCTTACCTCATCCACTGCGCCATCACCGAATATGGCCAAAGCGGCCCGCTGGCGCAAACGCCAAAGTATGACTTGAACTTCCAATCCATGGGCGGCATAGTTAGAAGTCCCCGGCTCTGCAGAGTCTGCAAAGGACGCTCCTCGCACGCCCGGAGTGCTCATAGGGGGCGTGGGCGTCTTTCGCCATACTTGCGGCCTTGCACCTCGCCGAGCGGACGAGCGTCGGACAATTCATCGACATGTCGATGTTCGACGACGTGATGGGATTTTTATCCATCCATGGGCAGACATATCTCTCAACCGGCGAGTGCGCGGGACGCGAGGAGATATGACATAACGGCAGGAGGCCGTGCTATCGCTTTCATCCTACAAAAGTGACCGGATGCTTTCCGTCGCATGTTCTGAGCCGAAATTTTGGGTACATTTATGCGAACTTATCGGACACGCTGATTTTTATGAGGATTATAGCGCTAGCAGCGATCGGCGAGCGGAAGTGATTCAGGCGTTAAATAAAACTTTTCGAACGAAGACCCCCAAAGAGTGGATCACGTTTTTTGACGGAGCGGACGTATGAGTGAGCTCGCACGCTAAACATGCGCGAGAGCTTCGGACACCCGCAGGTGAGGGCGAGTGGGCTTGTGCGGGAATATCGGCATCTGACCAGAGGGACGTATTCTGGCACGCAGCCATCGCCCAAATTCTCAGACATCCCGATAAGAGACTCCCTCCCCGTTTGCGTGAGCATTCGGTCGAAATATTAAGGGAGTACGGGTTTCAAGACGAGGAGATCGAAAATTTGATGGCGTCTGGCGCCTCCCACCGAGGAGCTCACCCGGTAGGCGAAACCATCAGCGCATGAATTCGCCTCAGCGGGGGAGCAAACCAATGCAAAGCGGATCAATTTTCATTGAACGAGGATTTGCAGGGAGGCAACATGGGGGAGCGGTGCCGAGCGAATCGCCCTTCATTCGCTATGGCTGCGTTCTTCAAGCTTCTCCAATTCCGCCTCAAAGTCTTTGAGAGTCCCGAATGACCGATAAACCGACGCAAAGCGCACATAAGCCACTTCATCGACATCTCTCAACTCCTCCATCAGTTTCTCTCCTATAGCCTTTGTTGATATTTCCTTATCGCCAACATCAAGGATATAGCGTTCGACGCGGTCGACAATCGCTTCTTGATCCTCAGCGGAAACAGGTCTCTTCTCCAGTGCCTTCTTGATGCCCACGCTAATCTTGTCACGCAGATAATTCACACGAGTACCATCTTTTTTGACGATGAGCGGCCAAGAGACTTCCACCCTCTCGTAGGTCGTAAAACGGTGGGCGCATCTCTCGCATTTACGTCTTCTGCGAATCGAGTTTCCTTCCTTGGTCGTCCGGCTGTCGACCACCTTGCTCCCAGAATGACTACAAGTTGGACATTTCATCAAAATTCGCCATGGGCGGTGGGATCAATCAGGACGTCGGCTGGCACGCATCCTCAATATCGGCAATCTTGGCCAGACGTCGGGCGTGACGCCCGCCCTCGAACTCCGTTTCCAGCCAGATGGCCACTACCTTTTCCGCCTCATCAAAGCTTATCATCCGGCCCGCCAGGGATAAAACGTTGGCGTCATTGTGTCGGCGGCTCATCCGCGCCGCCCACTCATCATGGCACGCGACGGCGCGAACGCCCGGAAATTTATTCGCTACAATAACCATCCCCGCGGCCGAGCCACAGCACAAAATTCCCCGCTCGAAAGCGCCATCGCTCACCCCACGAGCGGCGGGTGCGGCATAATCCGGATAATCACAAGACTCCCCCGAGTTCGTCCCAAAATCCCAGTATGGAATCGAGCGCTCATCAAGGAACTGCTTCACCGCTTCTTTCAACGCATATCCTCGATGGTCAGCGGCAAGAGCGATTTGATTCATCGGGGATTCTCCGGACGATATCCTTTGGTCAGCACCATGATTCTGGTCAGCACCATGATTCAAAATCTAGTGGGCGGCAACTCATAAGTCAAGCGATCACGCATCGGTGTATGTTGACATTTCAGATTCGTTGGTTTGCCGGGTGAGGTATCTTTCGGGTTGCGTTGCTTAATCGCCGCAACGATTCCATTCAGGGGCGGAAGAACACGTCGCTACTCACCACAAAACGTCAATAGGGCTTAATCTCTCCTGCAAAAATTGATTTCCCCAAAAGAATTCTCGATGCTGCTTGCGCAATTTTCTTAAACTCGTTCTCAGCGGCCAGCCTCTCTCCCTTCTCCTGCAAACATCGCGCCTCCATCAGATGCAGTGCCAGACGCACCCAAGAATCCTCATCCTCTTCAGACATAGCGAGAGAAGAAGCCATCTCTATGCTTTTATCGACCTTTTCAAGCTGCCCCCCCTCCAGCATCAACGCTGCGTGCAGCACATGGTGATAGATATCTTTCTCTCGACGTTTTCCTGCAGATTGAATGTGAGCAGCCGCTTTTTTTATCGTACTCTGTGATTCCAAAGGACCCAAAGCCAACGTCATTCTTTGCAGAAACTCCAAACCGCCCAAATCCTGATACCCGTTCTCCCACATGCGTAGAGCACGCTTTTCTCGGCCCGCCGCCAGCTGCGCATCACCCAACAAAAGGTATGTCTTTTTCTCTCCAGAGAGGTGGTGCATGGCTCGTTCGAGAAACGGAATCGCCGCTTCGGGCCGAGAAGCACTTAATTTCGCCTCTCCCGCAGTTAGATACGCGCGGCCAGCAATCTGCTTATCCGCTTGCCGATCAAAATCAGACGCTCCTAATTGAGAGATTTTCTCGCAAACTTCGACAGCAGCCTCAGTACGACCATTTTCCAAATACACATCCCTGAGCTTTCGGAGCACCAACGGGCTCGCACCCCTGCCTGCACTGTTTTGCGCGAGAAGCTCGAGTGCCTCTCCCGCCTTGCCAGCATGATCGAGAGTCTCGGAAAGACGTATGATGGAATCAGGCGAGTTATTCGTAACTGCGAGAAGGCGCTCATTCCATTGAATAGCGTCATTCGAGTTACCGGAATCTATGGCCATATCCGCAGCCAGTCTTAACGCCGGAATGAAGCGTGGATCATCCCTTAACACGCGTCTGAGCTCTCTCCGCGCACGCCTTATTTTACCTTGAATCCCCAAACTTTGCGCGCGGAAGAATCGCTCTTGTGCGCGATTCAAGCGTTTTTGTTTCTGAGCGGTCTTCTGACGCGAAAACCAGCCAAGAACAGCCTCTCCCCACCCCAGAACGGAGGCCAGAAACGAGCCAATGAGAGCGGCTCCCAACACCACAAAAGCCAATGGCATTCTCACAGACCAAGCATCCGTAAAACGCAAGTCGATGAACTCTCGGTTATAGTGCAGAAAATAGACAGCGGCCCCCACCGGGACGGCAAGGGTGAACAAAGTCCGAAGCTTCATTCGCAACTCACTGCTTGGTGTCTAACTGCCGCCGCGCCTCTCAATCTCATTTTGCGCCGCCACGGTATAACGCGCATAGGGAATCGCTTCCAGACGGGAATAGGGAATGGGCTCATCCGATTCATCACAAATACCATAGATGCCCTCTTTAATCCTCTGAAACGCCGCCTCCACTTCTCGCAAACGCTCCCGTTCTCTTTCGCCTAAATCCATCAACACTTGGCGCGAATAGGTGTCGGCAGCCATGTCTGCAATATCTTGCGTTCCATCGTCACCTATTTCCTTAGTATGGGCTTTGTTTTTCTCTACATCACCAAGTATTTCCCGGCGCACTTCATACAATCTCTCTTCTAAATTTCTCAACTGCTTTTTCGTCAAATGCTTCACAGGAAACCTCAACTTTTATTCTCATGACTTAGACGCTAGACACCATTGGTTTGATGATAGGCGCGTGCGCCCACAAATCCTCTAGCCGATAAAAATCCCTACTCTTCTCATTAAATATATGAACGAGAAAATCTCCACAGTCCATCAACACCCAGTTTCCTTCTTCTAACCCTTCTGAGAAAAATATATTGTCACCTATTTCCTGAAGTTTCTCCTTAGTTGCTTCACAGAGCGCCTTCACATGGCGGAGGCTCGTTGCGTGACAAATCAGGAAAGCGTCCACTTCCACCGAGAGAGGTCGCAGGTCCAAAAGCACGACATCCATCGCTTTTTTCGCTTCCAATGACTCTTGGAGAGCATGCAGCCGATTCTCTAGTTGCTTGATAAGTTCCCACCCCCAATCATTACGAAACAATTCCCGAGTGTCCATATAATCGGCGTCGAATTATAAAGAGTTCGACCTCACGTGGCAATAAACATCGTATAGAGGAGGCCTTTTTGATCCGTTCTCTGATCCGAGTCGCCGAAATGTCGATCTCCTTGATTGGAAGAAATTTTATGACCCGCTTCTTTGCTTCATCAATAAATTGCGCTTCTTTGCTTAAGTCTTTTTTTATGCAATAACCCGGCGCGATTTCCTTGATAATGCGAAAAAGCGTTTTAAAATACTCTTGCGAATTTTGCTCTCCTCGCAAAGTAACCGCAAAATTGATGGCGCTTAACACCTCTTTCGGCCTGTGCCATGTGCCCAACTCAACAAAAGCATCCGCACCGATAATGAAGAACATCTCGTCGTCATCAGGCACCCTCCGCCCTACTTCCTTCACGGTATCGAGCGTATAGGATACCCCCCCTCGCTCTACTTCGATCGAGTCGCACACATACGCGGGATAATCTACCAAAGCAATACGAATCATCTCCAGTCTGTCCGCCACTGAAGCAATCTCACCCTTCGGTTTATGAGGTGGCGAAGCGGATGGAACAAACCGGATTTCATCAAGCCTTAGCGTCCTGCGCACTTCATCGGCGGAGTGGAGGTGCCCGTAGTGAATCGGGTTAAAAGTCCCGCCCAGAATTCCGATGCGCAATGTCTCCCCTTGCTCTTTCTACGTCGGTTCCATCAAAACAAAATTGTTTCGATGAACGACCTCATCGTAGTCTTTGCTGCCAAGAATCGAGGCAATTTCCTTTGTTTGCTTTCCGGCGATTTGAGCCACCTCACCACTTGAATAATTCGCCAGGCCACGGCCCAAAATCACCTCATGGGCGCCTCGTATCTCCACCACATCGCCAAAACGAAAATTCCCGCCGGCAGATACGACGCCGCTGGGCAAAAGACTCTTCCCTCGCTTCACTAGGGCGTTCACCGCGCCAACGTCGATCTTCAGCCAACCACGGGGCTTGGCCGTGGTCCCTATCCAGCCCTTTTTCCCTTTCAAGCGCGCGCTATTCGGAACGAATAGCGTCCCCAATGGTTCACCCGCCAATGCACGCTCAATGACGTTGGGTTCTCGCCCTTTCACGACGAGCGTTCTGATTCCCACCTTGTTGAGAATTTTGACCGCCTGCACCTTCGCTCGCATTCCTCCATGGGCGAGGGGATTCGGGCTCTTGCCCGCGATCGAAAAAATTTCCTTGGGGAGTCCCTCAACGCGGGGAATCAAACGCGCCTGCTCTGATATCCTAGGGTCCTCATCATATAAGCCCGCCACGTCGGATAAAAGGATGACAAGACCTGCTTGAATCATTTGCGCCGACTGGGCGGCAAGGGTGTCATTGTCTCCAAAACGGATTTCTTCGACTGAAACAGTATCATTTTCGTTCACAATCGGGAGCACGCCTTTGCTCATCAACGTCTCAAAAGTGTTGCAAGCGTTCAAGAATCGGCTTCTCTCGTCTAAATCAGAGTGAATAAGCAACACTTGTGCCGTCTCAACGCCCCTGCGTCTGAATGCGCGTCCATACGCTTCCATCAGGATGGGTTGACCTACGGCGGCGGCCGCTTGACGCTCAGGAACCGCTTTGGGAATTCCCTCCATGTCTAGCCTTTTCACACCGGCTGCAATAGCTCCGGATGAAACCACAACGACTTGACGACCCTCCTTTCGGAGTTTTACGACTTGCGAAGCGATGCGCCCTAGAACCCTTCGGTTCACGCCCAACTCATCAGACGCCGTCAAAACCGAGCTTCCTACTTTGACCACGATGCGACGGCTCTTAAGCGCAAAATCACTCCTTTGCATTATCGCGTCCCCCATGGGGCTCCCCGTCTATATCGTTGGAATGGCTTTGTTTCCGGGTTCTTTGATCTGCTTAAGCATTTGCGACGTTCTGCCTAGCAATTCACTTAAACCGAAGCCCGAAACCGCCGAGACAAGGTGCGTTTCCACCCCTCGCGCCATGATTCCCTCGCGCAGTTTCAACAAATGATCCCTAGACTCCTGAAGGTCCATTTTTGTCAAAACGGCCATTCTGCGTTTCTCGGCCAGAAGGGGCGAGAACATAGACAACTCATGGACCACTGCGTCAAAATCCGAGAGACCTCGCTCAAGGGGCAAGGACGCATCGACTAAATGGAGAAGCAACACACAACGTTCCACGTGTCGCAAAAATTGCAATCCCAGGCCCTTCCCCTTGTTGGCGCCTGGCATCAGCCCCGGAATGTCGGCCACCACACATGAGTCGTAATCGCCTAAACGCACCACTCCCAGATTGGGGTAGAGCGTCGTGAACGGATAATCAGCAATCTTGGGCTTACTTTCAGAAATTCTCGATATGAGCATGGACTTCCCCGCATTGGGCATTCCGATGAGCCCCACATCCGCGAGTAGTTTCAACTCCAACAGCAAGAGGTGCTCTTCCCCCTCTTTTCCTTTTGTTGTCCTCCGGGGAGCTCGATTCGTTGCGCTCTTAAAATGCGCATTGCCGAGTCCGCCCCGGCCCCCTTGCGCGATAATGACTTCTAGCCCTTCTTGTGAGAGATCTACCATCATGTCCCCTGTTTCAGCATCACGCACGATAGTTCCCAAAGGCACTTCGAGTAACAAATCCTCCCCATTGCTCCCATGCTTGTTGCTTCCCATCCCCCTTTGGCCTTTTTTCGCTCTCAGAAACGACTGGTATCTAAAATTCATCAACGTATTCAAGGACGAAGCGCCTTGAAAAATTACATGCCCGCCACACCCACCATTCCCCCCGTCAGGGCCGCCTTTCGGCACAAACTTCTCCCGGCGGAAGCTGAGGCAACCGTCACCTCCACGGCCTGCCTGCACCCGTATTTGAGCGGTATCAACAAACATGGCGAGGGCGGAATCTGCCCATTGAGAGGCTACTCCGCCGGAATCACGCTGATAGTGCGGCGGCCCTTGGCTTTGCGCTCAAACCTCAATTTCCCGTTTGTCTTGGCAAAGAGAGTATGGTCATTTCCGAGGCCGACGTTTTCACCTGGATGAAAAATGGTGCCACGTTGTCTGACCAGGATGGTCCCTGCATTCACGCTTTCGCCCGCAAAACGCTTCACACCCAAACGGCGCCCGGCGCTATCCCGTCCATTTGATGAACTTCCACCAGCTTTTTTATGCGCCATTTCCCCGTCCTTTCATCCAGATGGGAGGATGTCCGTCACCTCTATGTGGGTGTAAGGCTGCCTGTGTCCCCGCTTAGTGCGAACCTTCTTGCGGCGTTTGAAGCGAAAAGCGACGACTTTTCTCCCGCGTCCGTGGTCGCGAATCACCGCTTTTACCTTGGCTTTATTAAGCCCTTCCTTGCCTGATACAACCTCTTCTCCATTTACGATGAGTCGAACGTCATCAAAATCGACGCTTTCGCCAACCTCACCGCTCACACGCTCCACCAGGATATGATCCCCCGTTTCAACGCGCACCTGCTTGCCACCGGTCTCCACTACGGCGTACATTCCGAAAATCTCCTCCGCACCCCCAAAGAATTTGCGCACTTGAGAAAAACCACCCCTTTCTCCTATAATTTTGCGCCCACAAGGAAGGGGATGTCTATCAACCCATCACCGAAAAGTCAATGAAAACTCCTGCAATCAGCTAAACCCTTCCGCTCTCCCTCATTTTTTTTTCTTAATCAAGCGAAACGTGATTCGCTCGGTCCGAAACGAAATGGAACGCCTCGCAGGCAGATAATCCTTTTTTTGTGCCGATACGGTTAAACCTTTGAAAATATCTCTGAGGCCCACCTTAAACTTCAGACGCAACGGCGTTTTGCCCTGATAAACCTCATTGATGAAAACATCAGCCTGGGGAGGATTTGACGTGATGACTAGGCGTCGCTCCCTTGTAATCGGATTGCCAACATTACTCTCCCACCATTTCCCCACCTGGTTCTTCGTTTTGGCGCACCCGGACATTCCCGGCAGGATCAAGAGAAAAACGCTGAAAACAAGAACAAGGCGTCTTGAACTCTCCCTCATATATATCTCATTCGTCTCCCGAGACATGGACCGCATCCTATAAAAAAACGGAACGCAACGAGCACAAGGAAGCATTTCTTTCGGACATGAGTCTATACTGAAAACATTGGGTGGAAAAACCACCCCATCGTGAGAATACGTATGTTTTGGGAGGGTGGCTACCTCGAAGGCTCTCCCACCTGCTGCCCCGACCACTCTTCAAACATTTGTAACAATTCCGTTTGATCAGAATCTGGTCCGTACTTTTGCACGCCCAAGCCATATATCTCTCGGGCGTGGTTCAAATAAAACGCCGCCACTCCATTTTCGCGCGCTAAATCGCTGCCCATAGAGAGGTCTTTGTGCATCAACCCCGTGGAGAACCCACACGCAAAGTCACGAGGCAAAAGAAACCGGGGCCATTTGTCTTTGGTGGCACTATTCATGCCAGAACCGCCATTTAAAACCTGAAGTGCTTTTTCGGGATTAAGACCGAGTTTCGAAGCCAACACCATGGCCTCCATTGATACGAGCAGACTCGTGGCCGAGAGAAAATTGTTCACACATTTCATTGCGTGGCCTGATTCCGGTGCTTCATCAATATGAACGATGGTTTTGCCCAACGTTTCAAAAATAGGCATCGCAGCATTCACAATCTCTTTGGGTCCACCCGGCATGATGGCCAAAGTCGCGGCTTCTGCACCTACGACGCCGCCTGAGACCGGCGCACCGATGAGACGCAATCCTTTTTCTCCCACCCGTGAAGCAAGAATGCCCGTCCTGGTAGGGTAGGATGAACTCATATCGATAATCAATTTTCCCTTGCCCAGATGCGTTGCTATCCCCTCCCGCCCATCAACTACCGCGTCTACGACATCGCTGTTGGGTAACATAGTGATGACGACATCGGCGCGCATCGCCAGCTCAGCCAGACTCGTAGCCTCCTGCACGCCGTCGCCCGCCAAAGCCTTGACGTTCTCTGGTCTCGTATCATAAGCCACCACCGTATAGTCGCCACGTCTGAGGTTTTTCGACATGGGGGCTCCCATCTTCCCAACTCCGATGAAACCAACAATCGCGCTCCCTGCCTGTAGAGTTCGCATCATTTCCTCGCTATCTGGATAAAGCCTGCCCCAAAGCCGCAACCTACTATATGTATTGTTTTTATCCGCCCAAAGGTTTTTGTCAATCTCCAATCGAAATGATAGCCTCGTCCATACTTCATATTTCTTATCAACCGCCCTTTACGTATCCACGTATCGTACGAGGAGATTTGCAATGATGCCGATTTCGGCGGATGACGTCCTATGTTACTTAGAAAAAAACCCTGGTTTTTTCATCGAACACCCGGATTATCTTCGCCAAAGTGATCTACTGACGCAACACAGCACCTCAGCCAGAGTCCTGAACTTGCGAGACAAGCTTTTCGACCGGCTAAAGGGCGAACGGGAAGACCTCATACGGCTTCTTGATGAAACGATAAAACTCGCCCGGAAAAACGAGCAAATCGAAAAAAATTTTATGGCGATCGAACAACTTTTGTTTGAGCAAGCGCCTTCGTTGGCAAGTCTCACGGAAATTGCCAAAAATATCGAATCGCGCTTTGGAATTGCGTATGCAGGATTTCTGCTCTTAGAACCCATTGATGGCATTCCCGTCCTTGCGACAAAACCAGAGGAGTCGTCCCGGATTCGACCACTTGGCAAAGTAGAAGAAGAACTTGTCCCCATGGAAGAGGGGGGCGTTGCGCTCAAAGGCAAGCTGGAGAATGGAGGCGGGCCGCTGTTTCCTGATACCTTGAGCGAAACCATCCGCTCGACCGCCATTGTTCCTTTAGAAGTTCGTGAGCGAAAAATCGGTTTTCTCATTCTGGGTTCAAAGGACCCCGAGCGATACCAACAGGGAATGGCGACCCATCTCCTCAAACGTCTTGCGATGCGCCTGGCCCTCGGAATCTCCATCTTCCAACGTTTCAATCGGAAGGCAACGCAAACAGGTTCTTAAATAAGCGTACTCTATGTCGTAGCCCTTCTTCTCCCTCCCTCGAATCACTAGGCAGAAATGCCTTGCGCCTTGGCGACAAGCTCCATCACTTCGGAGATACCGCTTAGATTTTCCAAATCCCTCACACGCTGAATGAGCAAATCCCCCACTTCCCTATCAAGCACTGGGGCCGTCATTACATGGAATCTTTCGATCAGTTCATCCCACGTCAACGGGTTTCGTGAATCTCCTTTGGGATAATCCTGATGCGCTTCAAAAACACCGTGATAGGTCTCGATCTTAACGTGTGCTTGCCATTTATCCGGAAATTCTTTTTCCATTTCCGCATCACCATAGCACTCAACTTTCTTGATGATAGAGGAATGTACCTGGGAGCGGAGAAAATCGTCCGTATATTCATCAAGCCCGGCAGCGCGCCTGAGAATCGCCACCGCCACGGCGTATTGAAGGCTGAACTGCGCGTCAACAATGTTTTGTGGGTTCGTCTTCATATCATAGGGTTCGATGACCACCATCACACTGGTCTCGGGAACTCGAACCTGCACTCGCGTAACTTCCTCAGGCTTGATGTCGTGTGCCTTACAAGCTTCAATCGTTGCGTCAATCGGCGCATGGTTGTACCGGCAGCAAGCATAGGGCTTTATCGCAGTCTCACAAATTTCCCAATATTCGCCTAAATGCTCCACCACGTACGCAGCCGTATAATCATCGCTATGGCTATGCAAAAACCCCGTTTTTCCACCCAAAATATCTTCTGGTCCCGTATAGCCTTCCTGGGCCAAATAGGCGGCGATGACGCCACTGTGCGCGGCCCATCCCGGATGAAACCTTTTCGTCCAGGCGCCATTATCCAGATATTGCATCGACCCCGCTGCCTGGCTACCCGAGATGCCCATCGCATTAGCGGTGGCCTCGACCGATAACCCCAAAAGCTTCGATGCCGTAATAGCGGCTGCGAACGCGCCACACGTGCCCGTGGGGTGGAACCCGCGCTCATAGTGACTCGTTGGGTTGACGGCGTTTCCTATGCGGTTGGTCACCTCATAACCCGCGACGATGGCAGCGATTACTCTTTTGAGATCAGGGCGATACGCCTCAGCGACCGCTAAAGTGCTGGGCATGACGCTCACCGCAGGATGAAGGCTTGAGCGCGTGGTCACATCGTCCATTTCGGTGGCGTGGCTCACGCCGCCGTTCACCAATGCGGCATAGGGGGCGTCGGTTTTCAAATCTGCTCCAATAATGGTGCATGGGCCGCCTCTTGGAGCGCGCTTTTTTGCGAAATTGTGAAATACGCGAGAGCTTGCCGCTTCCACCGCTCTCAACGTAACGCCCAGATGATCCAGTAAAAAATACTTCGCTCTCTCTCTTGCCTCATCAGGGAGAGAATCATAAGTAATCGCGTGAGCGTGCTCCACAAGCGTTCGGCTGATATTCACTTCAACTTCTCCTATGGCTGAAAGTTGGTCTTATGATCTTGAGAACCGAGCCTTTTCCTATGCCTAGGCGCTTTCGTCACATATTTTCTCTCAGAACAAGAGAGAAGACGCCACCCCGCCTCTTTAAAGTTATGAATTTGTCAGCAGACAACGCTTGCGGGTAGAATGATTCGTAACTTCTATCTCCATCACACTGGAGACGAAATGACATCTTGCGTTTTTTGCAAAATTGTGGCGGGTAATATCCCCTGCGAAAAAGTATATGAAGATGACGCTTTGCTTGCATTTGAAGACGCCAACCCGGTGGCGCCTGTCCACATTCTCATCGTCCCCAAAAAACACATCGAAACGCTCGGAGAAATAGACGAGACGCACAAAGAACTGATTGGCTCCATATTCGTTGCGGCAAACGAAATCACCTGCGAAAAAGGCGTGGCGCAAAAGGGTTTTCGCATCGTCGCCAACTGCGGAGAAAACGGAGGACAAACCGTCTTCCACATTCACTATCACCTTTTAGGCGGGCGCCAGATGAAATGGCCGCCAGGCTAGAAGCCGCACCTTGCGTGAAGTCTGAACGAAGCCGCCCCCATAAACCCCTACATCAATCGAAAGCGTCGCTCCATGGCGCGGTGCCATTTACTTGATTGATCGTCATCAAACAAAATATCCTGATCCGCAGGTGCCGTGTACCAATCTCCGCGCCTCATCTCGCCCCAAAGTTGTCCAGCCCCCCAACCGGCGTAGCCCACGGCGAAAATCATTTTATCAGGCCGCCTGCCCGCAGCGATGGCCTTTAGCACAACATCCATCGGGCTAATCGCCAGGTTCTCTCCCATTTCATAGACGGCGTCTATTTTGTGTTCCGTCGTGTGTATTACAAATCCAGAATTGGGCGACACGGGTCCGCCGTAGTGAATATCCACTTCGCCCATGTCTTGAGACGCCCTTATTCCGAAACGTGCGTAAAGCTTCGAAAGCGATATCTTGCGCGCGACGCGGTTTAATATCAGTCCCAAAGCCCCTCTTTCGTTGTGCCTCATCAGAAGGACGACGCTCTGGCGAAAGCGGCTGTCCGGCATATCGGGACGCGCGACCAGCAGTTTCCCCTCGTGATAGCCAAAGAGGGGGAGATACGCCCCTTCGGTGTTCGCGCTTCGACCCTGAGCGAGCGCCGACGCGAAGAAAAACGACAAGATAAAGAGGAGAACGATTCGCTTCATTCTATGCCACCCAGCCGCCACCATAAAGCACATCGCCGGAGTAGAAAACGGCTGCCTGCCCTGGAGCCACAGCGCCCAGACATGCTGGAGCATCGGGCCTCACTTCAGCGCTCCTATCGTCTTTCGGCGTCACGACGCAGACGGCTGCACGGCCTCGATGCCGCACCTGTACCTCCAGACGCCGCGCGGATTCGGGGGGAATCGACCAACACACGTCCTTGACGAGAAAAACCTCGCGCGCCAGGGCCTCGCGCTCGCCCACCACGACGGCGGCCGAGTTTGATTTGAGCTCCACCACATAGCGTGGCGGACCTCCCCCCAAATCAAGACCTCGCCTTTGTCCCACCGTGAAGTTAACCACCCCCCCGTGCCTGCCCAGCACGTTGCCCTCCAAATCCACGATATCGCCCGGCCTGTCGGTGCCCGGCTTCTCCTCCTTGAGAAAGGCGCGGTAATCACCCTTGGGCACGAAACAAATCTCCTGACTTTCGGGCTTCTCCGCGGTGGAGAGGCCAAGGCTTCTGGCGTATTCCCTCGTTTGCTCTTTGGTGAACCCCCCCAAAGGAAACATCGCGCGCGCGAGTTGCTCCTGCGTCATGCCGAAGAGGAAATAGGTTTGGTCCTTCTCCCTGTCCTCGCTTCTCGCGACGCTCAGGCGGCCAGCGACCTCCACACGCCTGGCGTAATGGCCGGTGGCGAGCAGTTCCACGCCAAACCCCCTGGCACGCTCCGCCAAGTAGTCGAACTTCACCACCTGGTTGCACACCACGCACGGCACAGGCGTCCTACCACGTTCGTACTCGGAGATGAAATTCTCGATCACGCTCTCTTGGAAGGATGCGCGCATGTCCATCACATAGAAAGGAATGCGGAGTTGGGCCGCCACGGCACGCGCGTCGGCTAGATCACGTGGGGCACAGCAACCCCGATGAAAAGACTCCTGGGCAGGCCTGTCGGCAAGCCGCAAACCTACGCCGATCGCCTCGTAACCCCTCTCCACCAGCAGGGCGGCGGCAACCGAACTATCCACGCCACCACTCATCGCTACTACCACACGCTGTGCCATCATCACCTCAAAAGGCGCCCGCTCAATACCCGCTTCCGTTATACACCACCCGTTCGGCCCGGGGCTAGAAAGCGTGAAGAAGGGACAGTCGAAGGCCTAGGGAGACGAGGCGGTGCCTTAAAGCCGGGGTCAGTCCGCGCGGGAGCTCCTCCTAGAAAGGAAAACACTCTTCGGAAGAGAGATGTCTCCCCAGCCGATAAGAGGGGAATAGCTCCAATGGAGAGGGATGGAATTACGGGCCTGTATGGAGTCAAACACGACGCGCGCCGCCACGGCATCCGTCCGCCTTTCGTTTTTGACCGTCATTCCACAGGGTTTCGATACAGAATCCAGGGATTTTGTCTTTTCACCTCGGCTCGGCCTTCACCCGCTAACACTTGATGATAGCCCCGGGACCGTCCGCATCCGATCTACAAGGCAAGCGTGGATCGATGTGTTTGCGACACCAGCCAGTCCCACGGTTGCTATCACCGCGCTATCTATCCCGCGGTATAGCCGCCGTCGGCATACAGAACTTGGCCCGTATAGAAATCCGACGCTCGCGATACGAGGAACAGGAGCGGACCAGACAGATCCTCCGGTTCGCCTAGCCGGCCCTTGGGAATCCGAGACACGATCCCCTTGCGCATCCTGACCGCCTCCGGCGTGTCGCTGAACATCCAGGAGGTCAAGGAAGAACGAAAGACAGTCGGCGCAATCGCGTTGACAGTGATCCCCGTCGGACCCAGTTCGCAGCCCAATGCCTTGGTGATTCCGTCGACCGCCGCCTTGGAGGCGCAATAGGCAGTATAACCGGCGGGATGGCCAAGCAGCCCGCGCGTCGACGAAACGAGGACGATCTTGCCGCCGCCCTGCGCCTTCATTTGCCGGGTTGCGGCGCGGGCCAGCAACCAGGACTGGGTCACGTTAGCGTCCATGATATCCGCGAATGTATCGAGCGCCATCTGTTCAATCCCTACCACCTTGTTCATTCCCGACGCGACGACCAGAATGTCGAGGCGGCCATAGGCTTCAACGGCTTTCTTTACTATAGCGTCGACCGCTGCCTCCGAATTCGGACGCGCGTTCACCGTGTCGACCTCGGCCCCTAGTTCCCGACACTTGCCCGCTACAGCCTCCAGCGCGTTCGAACTACCCGCAACCAGAGTAAGCCGGCATCCGGCCCCGGCTAGGGTCCGCGCGGCGACCGCCCCTAAAGCACCAGACGCGCCGGTGATCAAGGCAGAGTTTCCGCTGACGTCAAAAATTTCTAACGGTTTCATGTCGCGCTATCCACATAGGCGCTCATCTGCCGGCGTGAAACAAGATGAAGTCGGCTCATACTAGGTATCAAGCGATTGCAATGTCAAGAATGTCGCAAGTATATCTATTTCCCAAGAACTTCGCCTTCCTGAAGCTGTGTTATACGAAATTTCCTCCCCCTGGAAAATCCAATCTCCAACGAGTCAAATCGACTGGAAAAGAAGGGGCAAGAACCCACCTCTCCACCAGCACCATGCAGCATACACTTTCGTCGTCATGGAGTTCGGCCATCACGTCCTCCAAAGCGCCACTTCGCCTTGCTCAGCACATTCAAGTAAGCTCTTACGGCTAGTTCCAATCTGATGGTGACAATGTCGCCTGTGCGTTTAGCCAGAATGGCATTTGCATCGACAGACACAAGCACCGTGCGTCTCCCCACCTCGGCGCGGTTTCCTGCCGCGCCTTTTTATCTATGGTATAGTTGCGGCAAGAAAAAACCGTGCGCCGCTCTACCTAGTCGGCCGCAACCTATTCGGAGAAAAGACTTGACGCAAGGCATGAGACCTACTGACCGCCTCCCCTATTCGGCCATCATCGATCGCAAGCCGCTGAAACTGCCCGACGGCGCGCGTGTAGTGCTCTGGCCAGTCTTGGCACTTGAAGTGTGGGACATTATCCGGCCAATGGCGCGCATGGCGATACCCCCGCCCCAGGGGGTACCCATGCTCCCCGATCATCCGAACTGGAGCTGGCACGAATACGGCATGCGGGTCGGCGTGTGGCGTATCAAACACATGCTTGATGCACTGGATATACGCCCGACGGTTACTCTGAATGCCCGTACCTGCCTAGAATATCCGCACGTCGCAGAGGCGTGTCTGAAGGCGGGTTGGGAATTTAACGCCCATTCTTTCGAACAAGTGCCAATGCACAAGCTCGACGACGAACGCGCGGTGATCAACCAATGCATGACCGTGATCAAGGATTTCACCGGTAAAAAGCCGCGTGGTTGGTTCGGTCCGGGACTGACCCAGACATACCAAACACTGGATTTTCTTGCCGAGGCCGGCATCGAATATATCGGCGACTGGGCCCTCGACGACCAGCCGGTACATTTGAATACGACGGTCGGAAAATCGGTCGTCGCGCTACCCTACAACTATGAGCTCCATGACATTGTGATAATGGCAATCCAGCACCACACGTCCGAAGTCTTCCGCGACCGGGCACTCGACTACTTCGAGACTATCTACGCCGAAAGCCACGAATCCACCAAAGTGATGTCAATCGCTATGCACCCTTATCTGTCAGGCTCGCCGCACCGGATAAAATATGTGCGTGAAACCTTCGAACACATTTTATCCAAACCGGGAGTAATATGCTGGGACGGCGAGCAGATACTCGACTGGTTCTTAAAAGAACGCCCGGTGCCGAAGCCCCGGAAAAGCCGCGCCAAAAGTAAAAGGGGATAGAACGGATCCGGAGAGGATTTACGTACCCGATACCGACATTGCCGATTATATCAACAAGACGCGCCGACAAGCGGGCATAGGCGGCTTCGTTGAGCGAGCACGACGGCAAGATGGTCGGGTTCCGCAGTGCGGACCGCCACGACAAGTTCGATACTGCCATGGGGCCGGGACCCTACGCATTCACCTGCCTCACCGGGGCCGCCCGCATCAAACGGCTACGCCAAGTGGGAATGGCTCACCGGCCCTGCCAACGCTAAAGTGAGGGAGGGGACGTCCTCCGCCTCGTTCAAGTTTCGCCAGACGCTCCAGGCAGCGCGAGCTTTTTCGGGGGGCAAAGCGGCAGCGCATTCTAGGAATTTCTCTTTGAGTTCAAGCGTCGTGAGAGGATTTTCGATGTGCCCGCGCGCATGGGCGAAAGACTGCCGCAGTTCCCGACCATCCTTCAATTTCAGCCAGACTTCCGTGGTTTCCGTCTCCGGGTTCTCGAGCGCGAGATTCTCATCCAAGTCGAACGCCACCATCTTTTGGAGGGCGGCGATATCGGGGCGGCGGACACTTTCCTCCTCGAACTGACGAATCCCCACCTTGCGATCTACAAGAGCGGAAGCCAGGCAGAACGGCATGGAGAATTTTCCCTCCAAACTCGTCGTCGCCTCCCTGTAGCGCAGCACCTTGAGGGTCATCGTCGACGCACGCGCGCCGAGGGCTGCCACGTCGGTGGCCTTGACGTTCTCGCGCTCCGCCAGATCGAGCATGGCATCTATGCCCGGGTGCGTCATGGAGCAGCAAGGGTGGATCTTCACGCAAACGCCCTCCTCCACGTCCCAGGGCGGCCCCCAAGGTTCAACCGCGCGCTCCCAGTCTGCGAATTCGTGCGCTTTTGGCCCCGTGTCATCGGCCGCCATGGCTGTCGTAAAGCCTGTCTCGAGCGCATCGTCGGCCGCGATGAAACCTCCCTCGGCCAGTTTCGCGGCGACTACCCCCGAGCGCGCGGCATGGCCGGCGTGAAAGGGCTTCGCCATCGTGCCAAAGTTCGCGACCAGCCCGGCTGCTTGGCACGCGCCGAGGCTGAGCGCACTTCGGGTTCGCTCCACATTCAGCCCGAGCAGGTACGCGCAGGCGCCCGCGGCGCCGACCGCGCCGAGCGTGGCCGTAGCGTGAAAGCCCCGGCGGTAGTGCTGCGGATTCATCGCGCGGCCCAGGACACGCAACACCTCAAAGCCTATCGCGTAGGACTCGAGTATCCTCGGACCAGCGATTCTCCTCTCCTCCGCCAGCGCGATGATGGCAGGCATCAGGGTAACGCTCGGATGGCCCAGCATGATGAAGTCCACGTCGTCAAAATCAAGCGCGTGTCCGGCCACCCCGTTCACAAAAGCGGCCCAGGAGGCGCTCGTCCTCTCCGCGCCGCCGATCAGGCGAGCAGCCGGAGCGCCACCCTCTGAAATCGCCAGTCGATGCGCCAGCCTGGCGCACTCCTCATCCCGACCCGCCAGAATCACGCCCAGCGTATCGAGCATGGCGTCTCTCGCCCGCCTGCGCGCCCTCTCGCCTATATCGGAGGGGCGGGTCACCGCGATTCGTGTCGCCAGTTCGTGTGTGGCCGGGTAGATCATCAAGAGATTCCTCTCGTGCGGATGAACCCTAGGAAACCAAGATATAATTGAGCATTACGCCATTTCGAGATGCTTTACCGTCATTGTTTTCCACGAATCCACTATCTTACGAACACTCACTATCCTGCGGTGTATTCTCTAATCGAGTTGCAATACGAACCAAACCATCATTATCTAAAATTTGAATGTTTCCAGTGCTAGGAACAATTCTGTATTTATCACCAGAACGACTTCTCACCACTTTATAAATGTCGCCCCCCATTTCCTGAAGTTGAGCAGTGTGCAAACTCCCATCCTTGAAATACGAGCACAGCGACAACCGAAAACACTGTCCCAATCCTTTTAAGAAATTTCATATACACGATCCCCCCCTTTACTCATCCGAAGCAATCTTTTTTTCGAGGGGTGGGAGCTTCGCCCCACTACCCAAACTCAAAACCCCAGAATGCACTCGCAAGCGATTTGCAAGAAATATCAAAGCACTCCCTACCTCTAAAACGAAATCCAAAAACGCCGTTGGGAAGATAACCGCGCTCTCTACCAATTCTTTTATGAGAATCGAGACACGACGCGCAAAAACTACAAATGAAGTTTAATTGCGCTAAGGATTTTAGCCTCTAAACAAATCCGTGGGGCCGCTCCAAAGGACCTCCCCCACCGTTTCTCGTCGCTCACGCTTTCCTCAAATTCCGCGCGGTCGATCGAGGGCCGCTTTGCCCTTGCGCCCTTTACCCGCTTTTCTCATGTTCTCGGTCAATTTGAACTTGTTCACGGCGTTTAGAAAGGCCTTAGCTCCCGCCTCCACGGTGTCGACGCTCGCGCTGTGGCCGGCTATCTGCAAGCCTCCCTCGAATTCCACCATCATGTTAGCCTCCGCGAGCGCATCGCGGCCGCGGGTGACGGCGTTGACCGAGAAATCCACCAAACGACATTCAAGGTTCACCACCCGACAGATGGCGTTGATGGCCGCGTCCACCGGTCCGCCGCCTTGGCTCACGTCGGAGTGCGTCTTCCCTCCTTCCTTGATCCGCACCGTGGCCGTGGCAGCCGGATGCGTGCCGGTGGAGGAGGTGACCTGCAAGAATTCGAGATCGTAGTAATTCTCCCCGCCACTCGCGCGGTTCTCTTGCAGGAGCGCCATCAAGTCCTCGTCATAGACCTCTTTCTTCTTGTCCGCCAGCTCGATGAAGCGCGCGTAGATGCTCGTGATGTCCTGACGCGTCATCTTGAAGCCCAGCTGCTCGTAGCGCTTTCTCAGACCCGCGCGGCCGGAGTGCTTGCCGAGCACGAGGGTGTTTGAGGGTCTGCCCACGGACTTGGGCGTCATGATCTCGTAGGTGATCGCCTTGGAGATCACCCCGTGCTGATGGATGCCGGCTTCATGGGCGAAAGCGTTCTTGCCCACTACCGCCTTGTTCGGCTGCACGGGAACGCCCGTCATGGAGGTGAGGAGCCGGCTCGTGGGATAAATTTCGCGCGTCCTGACCCCCGATTTGTAGCGCAATTCGTCCGGCCGCGTGCTGATCGCCATCACAAACTCCTCGAGCGAGGCATTGCCAGCCCGCTCGCCGATGCCGTTAATGGTGCATTCCACCTGCCGGACGCCGGACTCTATCGCCACGATGCTGTTCGCCACGGCAAGTCCCAGGTCGTCGTGGCAGTGCGCGCTAAACACCACCTCGTCATGGCTCGGCACCTTTTCAAAAATGTGCTCCCAGAAACGTTTGAACTCGCTTGGGACGATGTAGCCCACCGTGTCGGGCAAGTTGATAGTCGTCGCGCCCTCCTCAATGGCGATCTTCACCGTCTCGGCCAGAAAGTCCCAATCCGAGCGTGTAGCGTCCTCCGCGCTCCATTCCACGTCCCTGCATAGCTTTCTCGCATGGCGCACCGAGGCGGCGATCTCCTTCAGGAGCGCCGTGCGCGTCATCTTAAGCTTGTGCTTGAGATGAATGTCGGAGGTGGCGATGAAAGTGTGTATTCTGGGTTTCTTCGCGTGACGCACCGCCTCCCAGCAGCGGCCAATGTCCTCGCGCGCAGAGCGCGAAAGACCAGCGACGATGGTCTTATTCACCACCTTGGCCACGTCGCGCACCGACTCGAACTCATCGTTCGACGCAATGGGGAAGCCGGCTTCAATGACGTCCACACCGAGTTTTTCGAGTTGAATCGCTATCTGGACCTTCTGAAAATGATCCATGCTGCAACCGGGCGATTGCTCTCCGTCTCTGAGCGTGGTGTCAAATATGCGGATTCTGCTTGAGGCGCGGCCTCTAGATGGTTTCCTTTGGATTGTCACAGCTTCTCTCGCCATGAGTGAAACGCTCCCCATGAATGTCGTTTGATTTGATTTCAATGGATACTCGCCTCGCCGGAGCGTGCGTCCATGATTCTGGCGGATGTCCTGGCGCAAGGCGGATAAACGCGGCGGTTTCCTAGAGAGGCAGTGGATGGCGGGGCGTTTTGAGCGCGCCCCAAGACCTCCCCCAATCCTGATGTACCATCTCGGCAAAACTCCATATCCACGACGTGAAGTGGGGGGGACAACGCGAAGACAATGCCCGCGCGATCCTCGAAAAGCACTCTCCCTTATCAATTATGCGGTCGTCTAGGTCAAGCCCCTCTTTCGTTTTTTTCTCTATTTCAAGGAAATTTCTAAGGATAAAAATCGAAATTTTGAATTTACTGCGCGGCGCGCGGATGGGTTTCATCCGTCCGGCGAACGGACGTGCAACCGCTTTCAGGATTTTGAGGGATTCTCGAGGAGAAGGAGTCTAGATCTCCGAGACCTGTCGTGCACGATGGCGGCCCATCGGCCTGGCGCAAAGCAGGGGGATGCGCTTCCAGGCTACTGCGCGCACTGGCCGCCGTCCACCACTAGGGCGGTGCCCGTCATAAAACTCGAGGCGTCGCTCGCCAGAAAGAGAATCGCGCCTTTCAGCTCCTCGGGCTGGCCGACCCGCCCCATCGGGATATGGGCTTTGATCATCTTGTCGCCTGCCTCAGAAGCAAAAAATTTCCGGTTGATGTCACTTAGAAAATATCCTGGGGCCAAGGCATTCACCCGCACACTCGCCCTCGCCCACTCAAGGGCGAGAGTCTTGGTGAGCTGAATGACGCCGCCCTTGCTCGCCGCATAGGCGGAAAGCATTTTCACGCCGACCAGCCCGGCAACGGAGGCCACGTTCACGATCGCCCCCCCTCCGCGCCCGGCCATGGCGGTGCCCACCGCCTGACACATCAGAAAAGTTCCCCTCAGGTTCGTCTCTATCACTTTGTTCCACCGCTCGATCGGTAGATCAGAGGCCCAGCCCTCCCCGCTGACACCGCTGTTGTTCACTAGAATGTCGATGCCGCCCAGTTTGTATTCCACCTCACGCGCCGCATCAAGGATGGAGTCATGACTGGTCAAATCGCAGCAAACGGCGTACGCCTCCCGCCCCAGGGCGCGAATCTCCTCCGCACTCTCGTCAAGTTTCTCCTTCCGCCGCGCCGCTAGCGCGACGTCGGCGCCCGCCTCCGCCAGAGCGTGGGCCATCGCGCGACCAAGCCCCGTGCCCCCACCCGTCACCAACGCTCTTTTTCCCTTCAGGCCAAATGGATGTGGCAATTCGGTTCTCTCCCAAAATCGAAAATTCCCTCGCCTTTTCCCACAAAATTCGTGAATAACCTGTGGATAAATATGTGATGAGAGCTACTAAAATCCCTTTTTTCATTCATTTAAAGCATTTTGTCTCAGATTGGAGCATATCCAATAAAATCAATGATATCAATAACATATATAAAATTTTCGCTTATTTTGCCTTTATACTTCGTCTTGAAAATCGATCTTGCAAAGGTTTTGTGGACAAAAATTCGTCGCATTCGCCCTCACGTCAACCCCTTTGGAATTTTTATTTTGTTTGATCATCCTCCTTGGCCATGCACACCGGTCTCGACTCATAAAACCATAAAGCCGTCGCGCCGTAGTTTTCCTCTCGTAGGAGCCTAGCCCCGCTCACCTCGTCCTTCGCCACACCTCTCGGGGCCTCGAGCACCACGAGGGGACATATCGGCTTCTCGCCGAAGAGAACCCCGAGCACCTCTAGGCGCAGCGCGTCGTCCCACCAGGGCGGATCGGCAAAGGCGAGATGAATTTCGCATCCCGAATCCGCCCGGATGCGCTCGATCTCGGCGAGAGCGTCCGCGCAACGCACATTGAGTCCTTCCAACAGACCGAGAGTTCGAGCGTTTTTCCGGATCGCCGCGCAGAGACGTGGGTTCCTCTCCACGGCGATGACGCGCGCGGCGCCCCGACTCAGCGCCTCAAGGGAGATTGCGCCTGAACCCGCACACAGGTCGAGCACACGCGCTCCGTCCAACGTCTGTCCCCAGACATTGAATAGCGCCTCCCTCACGCGCTCGCCCGTGGGCCGCACGCCGCCTTCTCTGGGCGATGGAATCCTGCGGCTTCTCGCAACACCACTAATTATCCGAAGTGACACCAGCGGCCTCAGAGCCGCTCAAAGTGAGCCAGTTCGCCGAAGGCCCGATAGCGTTCGTTGATCTCCGCTATCGAGAGCGACTTCATGCGGTCGTAGCTAAACAATTCTACGTTGAACGAGGCCATGACGCTGCCGAAGATGACCGCCTTGCGCATTACCGCTTCACTCATCTCCCCCGTGGCGGCGAGATAGCCCATAAAACCGCCGGCGAAGCTGTCGCCCGCGCCCGTAGGGTCATGGACTTCCTCGAGCGGCAGTCCAGGCGCGGAGAACATTCCGTTCTCATGAAAGAGCAATGCGCCGTACTCGCCCTGCTTCACCACCAGGGTTTTCGGCCCGAACGCGCGAATCCGGCTCGCCGCGCGCGCGATGTTCGCCTCTCCCGAGAGGGCGCGCGCCTCGGCATCGTTGATGATGACTATATCCACCATCGAGAGAGTCTCGATCAACGCCTCACGCTTGCCCTCAATCCAGAAGTTCATGGTGTCGCACGCCACGAGCCGAGAGGAATTCGTTTGGGCGAGAACGGCAGCCTGAAGCGCGGGGTCGATGTTGGCGAGAAAGACGAATTCTGTTTTCCGAAAAGCCTCCGGCAAACGGGGCGAGAACTGCTCGAACACGTTCAACTGGGTGTCGAGCGTGTGGGCGACGTTCAGGTCGAAACCGTATTCCCCCCTCCATCGAAACGTTTTTCCCGCTCTCCTCTCAAGACCAGATATATCGACACCCCGCTCCTTGAGGAATTCAAGCGTGGCTTCAGGAAAATCCACTCCCACCACGGCCACGAGCCGCACGGCGGTAAAATAGCTCGCAGCGATCGAGAAGTAAGTGGCAGAGCCGCCCACCGCCTCATCGCGCGCGTCAAAAGGCGTCTTCACCGAATCGATCGCCATCGAACCGACCACTAAAAGACTCATGTCCCCCTCCATTCCTGCTTGACCATGTGATGATGATGAAGGACTCCACCGGGGATGTCGAACGTCCACCGGCCCCACCCGGCGGCCCAAACGGGAGACACCGCATTATCGCCAGCCGTTCTACGGAATGCTAACTCTAACCACAAAGGGTGCGCAGTTCAAAGGGCGAAGCCATTACTTAGGCGAAATGCGCCTCTTCCGCGCGAAACTCACATTGAAATTTGCACTTCCTCAAGAGCGCCTGTTTTCGCGTAAAGTGTGAAAATGTGCTTTAATATCTCCCCGAGAGCAGAAGCGGGAACCTCCGCAGGCCGCCCCACGTAGAGCGTTTGACGCAACCTTCTCGGTTCGTTCATAGGGCAAGGGAGATCGCATGGAGACGAAACACCCCCTCGCCAGCCGCGAGGAGCTGACGAACCTCGATTTTTTCAACGACTTGGCCGAGCGATATCTCGCAGTCAACGGCCTTGAGGCGCGCTGGGTGCCGTTTTCCAAAAAAGAGATAATCCCCGACCGAAAAACGGTCGAGCGCATGCACTACCTCATTTCCCTGGCCCGGGCGGTGGAGGAGACGCTCGATTCCGCCTTTCGCGCTGGCCACATCCCCGGCACCGCCTTCTTTGGCAGGGGAAACGAGGGCGCCAGCGTGGCGAGCGCCATGTGCCTGCGCGATCACGAATGGCTCGTGCCTATGCACAGAAACTGCGGCGCCCATTTGGCGAAGGGACATCCGCCCCGCAGCATCATGTCGCATTTCTTCGGGCGCGCTGACGGTCCCTCGGGCGGGCGTGACGGAAATTTTCACATGGGCTATCGACCCAAGCGGATCACCCAGCTGATCAGCCACATCGGCACCATGGCACCCATCGCCGCCGGCGTGGCGTGGGCAGCGAAGGCGCGTGGGAGGGGCGAGGCCACCCTCACCTACATCGGCGATGGAGGAACGAGCTCGGGCGACTTCCACGAGGCGGTGAACCTCGCCGCCGTCAGGAAGCTTCCGCTCGTGGTCATGATCGACAACAACCAATATGCTTACAAAACTCTTTTGAGCGATCAGTACGCGTGCGACGCCCTCGCCCTCAGGGCACCCGGATACGGCGTCCCCGGCTTCCTCATCGACGGGACGAACGCGTCCTTGGTGCATCGAGTGTGTGGGGAGGCGCTCGCGCGCGCAAGGGCGGGCGACGGCCCCACGCTTATTGAGAGCGTCACCATCCGCGCGAGCGGCCATTCGGTCTATGACAAATTTTCTGACTACGTGGACATGGCGCATCTTGAGAAATGGATCGCCGAGCGCGACCCCATTAAGCGTCTCGACGAAACGCTCATCCAGTTTGGAATCATGACGGCGGACGAGGTCGCCTCCTCCCGCGAAAAGGCGAGGATGGATGCGGAAGCCGCGCGAGATGAGGCGCTCAGGAGCCCGATGCCGGACCCCGCACACCTCACGGAAGGAGTGTTCGCCGAATGACTACCTACCGAGAAGCGTTGAGCATCGCCCTCTGGGAGGAGATGGAGCGTGATGAGGACGTGTTCCTCATGGGCGAGGATATCGGCCTAGGCGGCGGCGCTTTCTACGTCACGAAGGGTTTTCTACAAAAATTCGGTCGCGATCGCGTAGTGGACGTCCCCCTGAGCGAGGCGGGCTTCACGGGCGCGGCGATTGGAGCGGCGCTCTGCGGAATGCGGCCTGTGGTGGAGTTTCAGTTCGCCGACTTTGTGACTGAAGCCTACAAGATGATCGTGGATTTCGCAGCCGGTAACCATTACCGGCAAATGGGGGCCGTGCCCATCGTTCTGCGCCTGCCCTCCGCCGCGCTAACGAGCGCGGGCCCCTTTCACAGTCAAAACCCCGAAATCTGGTTCTACGGGACGCCAGGACTCAAGATCGTCGCCCCTACCACCGCCCGCGACGTCAAAGGAATGATGAAGCAGGCGATTCGGGACCCCAATCCCGTCATCTTCATGGAATACAAGAAATTTTATAATTATCCGGTCGATGAACTTCCGGAGGCGTTAAGGCCCGAAATTCCTTCGGGCGACTACACAGTGCCCTTTGGCGAGGCAAGAACCTTGCGGGCGGGCAATGACGTCTCGCTCATCACGTTCGGCACGACGGTGCTCGAAGCCCTTGAGGCGGCAGATGTTCTCTATGCCGAGGGCGTGTCGGTGGAAGTAGTCGATCTAAGAACCCTTGTTCCGCTTGATAAGGCAGCAATACTCAAAAGCGCAAGGAAAACGGGAAAAATCCTATTCCTTCACGAGGCGAGAAAGCGAGGGGGCGTAGGGGGCGAGTTGGCCGCCATCGTGGGAGAGGAGATCTTTACGCATCTCGACGCCCCCATCCGCCGCATCGGTGCGCCGGACATCCATGTCCCTCTCAGCCCTCCACTCGAGCATGCCTATCTGCCCAATACGGAGAAGGTGGTGACCGAGTTGCGCGACCTCGCCGCGTTCTAAGCCAGAGGCGCATCTGGCGCGTTTCGATACTTTGGAGTAAAATGGATTTCCCTCATATCCCCTGGAGCCGAGATGTACACCGCGCGCATCAGAATGCCCCGCATGGGAACCAGCGTGCACGAGAGCACGGTGGTGGCCTGGAGAAAAGGGGTGGGCGACGAAGTGTCAAAGGGGGAGGTGCTCCTCTCCGCGGAGAGCGACAAGGTGGAATTTGAGGTTGAGGCCCCCGCAGACGGCAGGGTCACTGAAATTCTCGCGCGCGACGAGGAGACGGTGCCCGTGGGCGAGGTGCTGGCGACCATGGAGACCGAAACCGAGATTTTGGACGAAACCCCCGCCCAGGCAAGCGACTGGGCGGCGCCGGTCGCCCCTTTGCGGCCGAGAGATAAGTCCGTCCTACCTGCACCCCAAAAGCGGCGACGAAAGACACAGCCTTCGAACGACATGAAAACTTGGCTTTCCCCGCGCGTTCAGAGCCTCGCCGCCGCGCATGAAATCGGCTTGGACGCGCTCGCGCGGATCAAGGGCACGGGAGCGGGCGGGCGCGTTCGCGCGCGCGACATAGAGGCGTTCATCGCTGGCGGCGACCTATCACCCCGAATCAAGATGTCGGCAACCCCGCTCAGCGAGAACCTTGAAGAACACGTGGAGCCGCTGACCAGAATTCGAAAACGGATCGCGCGAAATCTCACCCGCTCCGTGCAGGAGATCCCTCAGGTCACCAGCTGGCTTGAGGTGGACATGAGTGCGGTATCGGCTTTTCGGGAAGCGAACAAGGCGGCGTTCTACGACAAATATCGCCGTCCCCTTACCTATACGCCTTTCTTCGTCATGGCCATCGTTTACGCGCTCAGGAATCGCGACCATGAGCGCTTCAACGCCACGTTCGAAGACGACGTCCTCATCATCAAGCGATTCGTGAACCTTGGGATCGCCGTGGACTCTGGGGACGGCCTCGTGGTTCCCGTGCTCAAGTCGGCGGACGCCCTGAATCTGATCGATCTCTCGACGAGTCTTGACGAGCTCGCCGTCCGGACGCGGGAGGGGGCGCTGCAACCCGACGACGCCCAGGGCGGAACCCTCACGCTCACCAACTTCGGCGCCTCCGGCGTTCTGGGTGGCAACCCCATCATCAACCCCCCGGAGGTGGCCATCATCGGGACGGGCGCCATCGCCCCAAGACCCGTCGCGCTTACGGGCGGGGCCATCGCCGTCCGACCCATCATGACACTGGCGATCACCTTCGACCACCGCGTCAACGATGGCATGGCGGCCGGAAGGTTCGCCGCGGACATCTGCTCCGCGCTCGAGAACATGAACTTCTCTCTGTTGGAGTATTAAAACCCCATGGCCAGACCCAACGCCGACACCCCCCTGCGTTCGATGCTCTTCATCCCCGGCTCAAGCGAGAAGATGGTGGGCAAGGCACCCACCATTGAGGCGGACGCCGCCCTTTTCGATCTTGAGGATTCCGTCGCCCCCAAAATGAAGGTGGAGGCGCGAAAGCTCGTTCGGGCCGGAATCAAGGAGACGAGAGGGACGACGAACGGCCCATCCACTATCCTCGTGCGCGTGAATGACATGGAATCAGGCCTCGTGGAGGACGACATCGACGCCATCGTCGCCGAAGGACTCGACGGCGTGTTTCTGCCCAAGCCCGAGAGCGCGGCGGACGTGAGGAGGGTGGATGCGCTTTTGGCGGAGCGCGAGCGCGAGCGCGGACTCGAGGTGGGTGGCATCGGCGTCATCGCCCAGATCGAGAGCGCCGCGGGCGTAGTCCACTGCTACCAGATATGCACGGCGGCGCCCCGCGTCGTGGGGGTGAACCTAGGCAGCGCGGAGGACGCGGACCTGTGCCGCAGCCTGGGCGCTACCTGGACACAGGATGGCGCCACCCTGCTTTACACGCGAAGCAAGGTGCTGGTCGATGCGCGGGCCGCGCGTCTGCCGCATCCCACCGACGGCGTCTACATGCGCCTCAAAGACGACGCGGGCTGCCGGGCGGACGCGAGGTTCGCCCAAAGGCTCGGCTACACCGGCAAGGCGGCGATCCACCCCAGGCAGGTGCCCATCTTCAACGAGGTATTCTCTCCGAGCGCGGAGGAGACTTCCTACTACGCTGAGATGATAGCCGCCTACAAGGAGGGCGAGGCCCAAGGGCTTGGGGCCGTCTCCTTCCAGGGCAAGATGATCGACGTCGCTATGATCAAGCACGCGGAAAACGTCCTCACACGCGCGCGCGCGATCGCCAACAAATCATAAACGGATCGCATGGCGAACGGCGAAGACGATCCCATCGAACATTTTTTCGCCCAGCCATGACCTGACGGCCTACCCGTCGTCCCGATCAAGGTGCGCCTGACAGAGATGCTCGCGAAACCGCGTCCTGGATGAAGCTCATCGGCCATGCACCGCCCACGAATCATCCGTCCACCATGGAGCTGGATGTGGGCTAGAATACCTCCCCCTGCTGGCATGCGCGCTCGCCTGCATCCTGGACCCGCGCTCAACATGAACAGCATCCAAGCACAATGAACCCGGTCAGCTCCCTATTATGAGAACGGCTCCTCCCCCCGCGAGGTTAGCGTGCGGGGCGGCACGGGCTGCTTCCGTCCCAGATTTCGGGCGAACGCGACCATCGGGCGCGCTCATGCTCCTCAACCTGGGGGCGGGGTGCCCGGCGTGATAGACATGAGCACGTTCGGCACTCCCCAGTAAGTTCACGTATTGCGTCCGCGAGAGCGAGGAGTTCAGAACCTCGCCTTCTTTGCCCGAGGAGCGGAGATTCAGGAGGGATGAGAACGTCGCCACCGTCTGCGGCGAGGAAGCGGACACCCTCCCTCGCCGCCATCACGCTCGGCGACCTGCTTTGAACGACTTTTTCAACGCCCTTGCACGGCCGTTTTACGAGCCGTTTATGCCCCTAAAAACGGCGGACTTTCCAAGGTGTTTTGCCTCGGAAAATCCGTCGTTTTTCCAGGCCATTCGCAATTATTTTTGTTTGGCTACACCCATCCTCGTCTAACTTGGCGCAGCTCGCCCAAGCTTGGCATACGCGACCAAAATTGGTCATCAAACAAATAGTATAGCCATATCCGCTCCCGGAGCGAGTGTTCACGTGTCTTTGGCGTTCAGGCCAAATCAAGGAGCCTGAGCACATCCGGAATACCGCTTTTGCATGAATGCGTCTGCGGGGGACCAACTACCGATTTACGGTCTTGGCTTTCAATAATGGTTATAAAGCGCATTCCGGACAAAAAATTGAAGATGGCGCGAGGGCAACCCTATCCGTCCGCCCATATTCTGCGCAAGTCTTCGACGACGCGGACGTCAAACATATCGCCGGGACGCTCAAAATCCCTAACAACCGTACGCCTTCCCCTCTTGGGGGGAGAGGCGCGCCCATTCCATCGCTAGTTCCACCAATATTCGTACGCCCACGCCGGTGCCGCCGGCGGGCCGATAGGGCTCCTCGGATGAGACGTGGGCGGGACCCGCGATGTCAAGGTGCGCCCAAGGCGTCCCCTCGGCAAAATGTTGCAAGAACGCCGCCGCCGTGTTCGCCCCCCCCCAGCGCGCGCCTGAGATGTTGCACATATCGGCGATCTTCCCCTTCATCATCTCACCGAACTCCGGAAACAGGGGCATATGCCAAACGCGGTCGCCCGTGCGCTCGCCCAGCGCACGCACCCTGCTGAGGAGCTCGTCGTGCGTGCCATACATGCCGGTTATCCTGCTGCCCAGCGCCACCATGCAGGCCCCAGTGAGGGTGGCGAGATCTATGATGCACTGCGGGTCGTAACGCGAGATTGTGAAGTGTAGGGCGTCGGCCAGCACCAATCGGCCCTCGGCGTCGGTGTTGTGTATCTCCACAGTGGTTCCCTTCATGGAGCGAACGACGTCGCCGGGCCGCGTCGCATCGCCGTCCACCATGTTCTCCGCTAGGCCCGCCACACCGACGACGGGCACTTTGGGCTTGAGGCGGGCGATGGAGAGCATGACCCCCAGCACGGCAGCGGCCCCGCTCATGTCGGTCGTCATGAGCTCCATTCCGCCGCTCGGCTTGATGGAGACGCCGCCCGTGTCGAACGTCACGCCCTTGCCGACGAAAGCAATGGGTTTGGCTTTTGCCCCGGAAGGGCGGTATTCGAGGACGACCATTCGAGGGGGCTGGGAGCTGCCTCGGCCCACCGCCAGAATTGCGCCCATCTTCAGCCTTTCGAGTTGCTTCTCATCCAGTATCCGACACCTGAGGCCCTCGCGGCGCGCCATCGCGCGCGCGGCGTTCGCTAGCGCGGGGGGCCTTTTCTCGTTGCTGGGGGTGTTGACGAGATCTCGGGCGTAATTCGCCCCCTCGCAGAGAATTCGCCCATACCGCGCTCCACGCCGCATCGCGCTCAAGTTCGCGTTCGGGCCGCCGCAAAGGAAAACGCGCGAGACGTCCGCCAGCTCATCCTTTTTAGAAGTCTTGTACCTCTCCATCCGATAGAGGGCGAGGGATACGCCCTCCACCATCGCCTGGGTCGCCCCCCGAGGGTCGAGACTTTCACCAAAAACGGACGCGGCCGCGAGCGCAATTGTATTCAAGCCTTCCTTTCGCGCGCGCTTGACCGCCAGAGCACAAGCGCGCCGAACCGATTCCAGCGAGGTCTCCTCTCCCAGACCAGCGAGAATAAGGAACGCAGGGCCTCCCTCGGGCATCGGCAGAAAAGCGACCTCTTCTTTTTTCCCGTCAAAAACATTGCGCGCCCGCAAGGAGGCCAAAGCGCCACCCAGTAGCTCGTCGAGCCGCTCATCTTTCTCGCCTTGCGCCATCAGGCGAATCAAGGCGTCGGCCCGCTGGTCAAAACCATCGCCGGCCACAACGGAGAACCGCATATTCATCTCCCTTTAGAATCAAAACGATAAATCGCATGGAGTATATACCGCTCCGACATAGACGACCAGACGGTCCGAGGCACAAAACTCCCAAAACTCCTTTTTGCGCAGGATGAGTCGCTCACGGGGGCTACGAATTTGTCTTTCCACCCTTCCATCCCTAAAATAAGTCATCCTCGCCTTGTATTCGCATGATGCGCGAGGCGACGGAATTTCCAGGGTTTCCGATTTCAGGGTCGATCATCTCTCTCCGCGCAAAGGAACACGCTATGAGCTTCTATAACTGGGACATGCTTCCGTTGAGTCACGATCGCCCGGGCGTCGCGCACAGAAGGATTTTTGGAGACAACGTCCAGATGCAACACCTCATCACCGAGCCCGGCGGGGAGCCGTCGAAGCTGCACAACCATCCCGAGCATGAGGAATTCTTCTACATCCAGGCGGGAGAGTGGGAATTCACCCTCGAGGACGAAGTGCGGCGAATCGGGCCGGGCGACGTAGTGCACGTCAAGGCGGGCGCGATGCACACCTTAAGGCTCCTGAGCGACGAGCCAGGAATGGCACTTGAGGTGTTTTATCCGATGTGGAACCCCGAACTCGCCGGAAACAAGGAGGAGTTCACGATAGACGCCATCAAAAACCGCATGGAGTTCGCCGAGGAACCCGACGAGATGAACAGGGGACGCCCACCCCACGGCGAATGAATGATGCAGCGTGCTTCACTCGTTAAAACGGTGCCTCGTCGCTCGTCCGAAAGCAGACTTTTAGAAACCCTATTGCGAGAAAAACAAAAAAAACGGGCGACGCCCAAAGACGCCGCCCGTTTTTTTTTTCAAATGCCCTCAATGCGCCATGTCAGAGTGAGGACACATCAAGGACCATTTTAAGGATTTTTCAAGACCCTCTTTCGGGATTGAGCCGTTTTCAGAACCTGCCGACGAGAGGTTTTGGGGGCGAAAACTATCACTCTCCTTGCCATATGACATCCCTCCTATATTGTCCTATGCTAATTGTAGGGAAGGTTTGGGCTCGTGTCAAGAACTTTTATCGGCGAAAATATAATATGAAAATATGGACGCTCCATATCTGAACCTTGGGTTCAAGCACCTTCCTGTTTCGCATTCCGGAGTTGGTCCGGGCCTCCGACCCGAGGCGATCTTATGCGCGCTTGGTCGCCACAAGGATGACGCTACGCCCCAACAGGAGCTTCCAGGTCCCAAGCATTCGTTCAACCGTGCCGGTTTTTCCGTTGATTCCCCTGAACCACATGGGCAGGCCCAAAGGCAGGAGGAGCCAGCTCTTGGTCTTGATCATAGTGATCTCAACCCTGTCGAGAGAGAACCCGAAGCGATTCAAGTAAAAAGCAAGCGTGGGAAGATAGGGAACCGTGATGTGCCAAGACGCCATCCCCCCCGAATCCGGCTTCAAGGCTTTCCGGGTTAAAGTCTTGAAGCCCCCAAATTGCCCCCCATGAAGTAAAACAGACGGGATTGAATGTTGTTGACGTTGGGCGTGGAAAACACGAGCCGCCCTTTCGGCCGAAGGATGCGAGCGAACTCTTGACACAGACCGCCGGAGTCCTGCACCATAGAGACGATGACGGCGGCCGGCTTTGGCAAACACATGCGCCACCCTCTTGAAATCCACCTCCTCTGGCAGTCGCTCGAAAGAGAACCCAGCATTTTTGAGCGCCTGGCGAACCGAGTCGGCATCGATAAGATGTCACATCACCGCTCTACCAATCCTCTAGCGGGTAGCGGGTCAAGGATTCCAAGGAATTTGCCAAAACCACGCCCTCCGAGCAGGAGACCATCTCTGAATACAAATCGCCCCGAGCGCACACGTCCGAAATGTCGAAGGAAGTCCGGTCGATCTCGCCAATCCCCACGCTGCGCGCAGGGGGGAGCGGCGGTTCGAGAGACTCATCGAGCGCGTAGTGTCCGTGCTCACTACCCTTCTTGCCGCGCGCGGTCGCTTCGTTAATACGATCCGACGTCAGCAGCGGGCACTTCACCTGCACGCCCACGTTATCAAGCGAATGGGCACCGGCACACGCTTGAGGACGTCGCGTGTCTCGTTCTGGTGAGAGGATTGGCGTTCTTGATTGCGAATCAAAACGGCATGGGAAAACCTCCGGTTGGGACATCCTGTAGAATACGATAAATGTAATGATTTGAACATCCAGGGAAACGCGTGGAGACACTTCCACGGCGGCTTTAGCACAACCGCCGGAGAGGAAAGCAGAATCGACGCGAATGCATCCAGCTTCAAAACCCAACGGACGAGGGGCACCTCCCCTCTCCGCGCGTCTTGTCAGGTAGAACGAGAACGTTTAACTTGAGAGTTAACCTGGCAACCTGAGGCGAGGAGAGAGACTGATGTCCAAGATCAAATTCCTGCAGCATTTCAGCATTTATTGCCGTGATCTGTCGGCCATGCGCAAATTCTACAACGAGATTCTGGAACTGCCCGAAATGCCCCGCCCCCGCTTCCCGTTTCCGGGCTATTGGTTCGAAGCGGGAGAGGGTCATCAGATCCACCTCGCCAAGGTGAGTGACACACACATCGCCCATTCCATCAGCGATAACGAGAATGGATACATGGACCATCACTTTGGAATGGTGACGGAAGATTTGGGCGGAATGAAGGAGCGGCTCAGAGCGCACGGCGTCGAATTCCACGACGAGCCCTACGGATATCCGCAAATTTTTTTCAGGGATCCGGAGAACAACCTCATTGAGGTCGCGTCCACGGAGATGTTCGAGATGGAGTAACGCCGGCGACCTGATGAGTCGGCGAGATCAAGGCGCCCCCTACAAGACAGGGGGGAGCGAGACTCGCTTTGAGAGGATGAGGTCGCAGAGGGGGCCAAAGCACGCGACCGTCTGAGGCGACAAGGGGCCTCTATTCCAAACGGAGCGAAACCTCGTTCTTCCCTTTCGTCCACCCGCGCGGGGTGGACGCTCGTTTCGCGGTCCGCTTCACTCTATCGGGGCGGCAGGTTCATGGAGGCGGCGCGAGGAGGAGGACGCTCTCCGGCCCGCCTCATGGAGGCGCACGACATGTCATTTCAAAAGTTTCGCACCACGCGAGTCACGGCTGCGACTGGCAGCTACTCCCAAGGCGTTTTTGCCGGAAACACGCTCTATCTCGCCGGCCAGACTGGTGAGGGACTCGACGGCAGTCCGCCGACGCCGGGCGACGCTGCGGCCCAAACACGCCGGGCGTGCGAGAACATTCGCCAACTTCTAAATGAAGCCGGCGGCGACCTCTCCCACGTCGTGAAGCTCACGAACTACATCACCGACAGGGCGTACCGAAAACCCGTCTATGAGGTGATCGCGGAATACTTCGGGCCCTATGCACCGGCGAGCACGGGCGTGATCGTGGACGGCCTAGCGTCAGAAGATTTCCTCGTGGAGATCGACGCCACGGCCCACATCCCTCTAAACGCGGGCGTAACCCAAGAAGAAGCGCAAAGCTGAAGCATTTCGATGGGCCCGCGGAGCCTCTGCGCGCAGTTTTGAGAGAACGTTGGGCATCGCGGCAGCACCATCCATCTGAAGACTGAAAGATGAAACGAGCAAACGCGCGTTGAGCGAGGTGCCGCAAATGAGGCACAATCGCGACACACTTCGATTTGCGCACGAAACGGGCGATGAGGCTTCATCCTTGAGAGGAGACGGATCATGGCGGAATCTTTCGATGGATTGTTCATAGGCGGCGGGCACAACAGCCTGGTATGCGCGGCCTATATGGCAAAAGCAGGAAAAAAGGTCGCCGTCCTGGAACGCTCCGCCGTCGCCGGCGGGGGCTGCTCGACCCACGAGGTCACCCTTCCGGGGTTCAAACACAACCTTCATTCGAACTATTACGTGGGTCTGGACAGGAGCCCCATCCTTCGTGATCTCGCACTCCACGAATACGGCTTCAGCCTCGTCTTTCCGGAGTTTCAGCAAGGCTGCATATTCCGTGACGGGACAGCGTTCGTCATCCATCGTGACGTGGAGAAGACCGCCAAGTCGATCGAGCGCATCAACAGAAACGACGCGCAAACCTATAGGGACCTCCACGTCAAATTCACTGAGGGGATGCTCGACGTCATCACCTCCTTCATGTATTGCGCTCCCCTACCGCCAGAGGAGATGAAGGCGCGTTTCTCGGGTCCACTGGGCCGTGAATTCCTGAGATATGCGGACTTGAGCATGTACGAGGCGGTGGACCAGCATTTCGAGGACGACAAGTTGCGCGTTCTGTTCAAACTCTTCCTCGGCTCCTTCACGCTCGAAAACACGCCCTCGACCGGCATATTCTTCCCGAGAATTTTCTCGCGCATCGCCAATTTCGCTCTGCCCGTGGGCGGGTCAGTGAACTTTACCCGCGCCCTTGAGCGGGTCGTCGTGCGCGGCGGGGGCAAGGTGCTGACCAACGCCGACGTCCGCGAGATCACGGTGGAAAGTGGAGACGCAACGGGCGTCGTGTTGGAGAACGGCACCCGAATCGAAGCGACGGAGTTCGTAGCGAGTGGGGTCAACTGGCCGCTCACGGTGCGCATGGCCGGAGAGGATCACTTCGGGGGAAGACTGTCCAAGGCGGCACTGGAGTTTCAGTGGGCGAGTCACGGGCTTTGCACCATCCATCTCGCCCTGAGGGAAGCCCCCGACTTCGTGGCGGCGAAGCACGAGCCCGACATCAACAAGACGTTCAACATCTTCTGGGGCGCAGACTCTACGGAGGAGATCAACAAGTGTTTCGAGACGATACACGAGGGCGAATTGCCCCGGCTCATGGGCAACGGGGGAAGCAACAGCCACTTCGACCCGACCTACTCGCCCGAGGGCACCCACGTGGGCTACTGGTGGCCATTTGCTCCCTATGAGTTCAAGGACGGCGGGGCCGCGGCGTGGGACGCGAGGCGCGAGGAATACACCCAGCTCTTCATCGACTCCTGGACGCCCTACGCGCCTAACGTCAACCAGGACAACATCATGGGCAGCTATCTTTACACGCCGCTCGACATCGTGCGCACGAATCCGAACTTCGTGCGCGCGAGCCACCATGTGGGCGCCTACATCCCCGAGCAGCTGGGTTACAACCGCCCACACCCGGAGGTGAGCGACTTTAGAACCCCCATTGGAAAGTTGTATCTATGCGGTTCGAGCTCCCATGTGGGCGGCGCGGTGACAGGGGCGCCCGGCTATAACTGCGCGAACGCGATCGCCGAGGATTTGGGAGTTGAGCGCTTCTGGGCGCCTGTCGAGGCCATGGTGGCCTGAGAAGCAAATCTGATTTTCGATTCACAGGGGAAGGATAAAATTTCATGGAATTGATTGACCTCTCACAAACGGTGGCGGCCGGCGGATTCGAGCGCCCGTTTCACCCCAAGGTGGCGATTGAGCCGATGATGACGCATGAGGAATCCTCCCGGAAATTTTTGGGGAAATTCTCCTTTGCGGCCATGCAGCTCACGCTCTCGGATCACACCGGAAGCCACGTGGATGCCTTGAACCACTATGTGCCCGGAGACGCTCCCTCCATTGACCAGCTGCCCCTGGAGCGCTTCTACTCCAGCGCGATTTGCGTGGACTTCTCAAACACTGCTCCGAGAACCTACATTGAGGTGGAAGCCATCGAGCGCGAACTCGAAAGGCACGGGCTTTCCATCGAGAAGGGAGACGCCTTTTTATACCACACGGGCCATTACGAGAGATGCTATGCGGACCCGGACCCGCAGAGATGGTGGACCGAATTTGCAGGACTGAGCCGGCCCGCTACGGAGTATCTCGCCGATCGGGGGGTGCGCAACATCGGCTGTGAGGCGTTCACGATAGAAAACCCCACGCAGATGTTTCCGGAATCGGAGGAGCCTTACCCCTCGCATCAGGTGTGCAAGGAGCGCGGGATGCTCAACACGGAGAATCTGGTGATCCCCAAGCGGCTGGTGGGCAGACGCTTCACGTTTCTGTGCCTTCCCATCAAACTGAAAGACGCCACAGGATCGCCGGTGCGCGCCGTGGCCGTGCTGGACGACTGATCTATAGCCCGAAGCCGAAGAGCACGTTCGCGTTTTCAAAAGATGCCCTTTGAATCTCGGCTTCGGCTGCGCCGCCTCGGCGCATGGCGCGAATCGCCCGCGGAATGGCGTAGACGTCATTTGACATGTAAGAAGCGAGGCCGGAGCTGAGCATGATGCGCTCCGCGCCATAACGCTTCACCCAATCGACGACCGCGGTCGGGGAGGGCGTCTGGTGCCAACTCCCGATGCTCGCCGCGCACCAGGCTCCCGTTTCAGCGTGGACGAAATCAACTATCGTCTCATCCACATGGTTGATGACGAGAAGGGCGTGATCGAGTCCCGCGCGATCGATAACCTCCAGACCCATCTCCAGGTAATGGTGCTTGAATTCCTTGAGCGGGACCGTCCCTTGCGTCTCCACGCCGCCCAGAAATTCCCTCGGGTTCTTGCAGACGGGCGTATGAAGTATCAAGGGCTTTTTCACCTCCGCTGCAATGCGCGCCTGCGCCTCGAGGCATCTGGCCTGCTCCTCCAGCGGCCAGGAGAGGCCGAAATGTTGACCGGGGTCCATCCCCACCTCCCCTAGGGCGACCACTCTTTCGTTCTCCAAATATCGAGGAAGCGCGTCGAGGAGCCTCTCCCAACCCTCCACCCGCGTCGTCGAGCTGACGCCCACCGCGCACTTGGCGCGAACGTGGTGCTTGGCCTCCGCGGCTTCGGCCATCCGAAGGGGGCTGTCCCAGAGTCTCCTTACGTCCTCGGGGCCCGGTGCTCGCCTCCATATCTCACGGTGGACGTAGGGGTTTCCGCAAGAGAGAACAGCACCCTCCATCCCGCACATGCCCAAGAGTTCCCAGGCGTCAAAACTGAATCCTTGGAGGTGATTGTGGGCGTCGATGAACCGATCCATTTACGCCTCGGGCTTTCTGAGGAGAAACACATAGCGGTTGAGGCTGAAAAAATACGCGCCGCGCTCGCCCATTGCCATCAAATCCCCCGCCCAGGCCTTCGCCTCCGCTTTCGCCACGCCGCCCTTGGCGATCACAAAAGGTACGATGACGCTCACCATGCCGTGGCTGTAGTTGTCCGCGGGGTAATCCGTGTTTAGAAGGGGCAGAATCCGTTGTGCGAGAATTTCAAAACCCGCATGGCGCAAAAGGGGCGGCAACTTTCTGGGCAGGTGGGGGTCCGCCAGATGCGCGTCCCACGCCCGCAGGATTCTCGCCGCTCGCGCAGCGTCCTGGGCGTTCCATATAAGCGAACCCCAATCGGTATCCATGATGAGAGCGCGGCCACCGGGCCTCAGCACGCGGGCAAACTCCGACAGAGCGGCCTCCACTTCGGGGACGTATTCGAAGACCTGCGAGACGATGGCCGCGTCAAAATGGCCATCCGCGAAAGGCAGGCTCTCCGCGTCGCCCTCCTGAAACGATACGTGCTGCTGCGATTCACAGCGCGCCTTGGCTAACTCGAGCATGGGCGCGCTCTTGTCTACACCGAAAACGGCGCCCGACTCCCCCACCATCTTCCCCGCTTCGAGCGTTATAAAGCCGGGGCCAGAACCCAAGTCGAGCACGCGCTCCCCTCGGCGAGGAGCCAGCATCTTCAACAGGGCGTCGCGTTGCGAGACCACGTCCAGCGTGGTGTAGACGGCCTCCACGCGCTTGGCCACCTTCTCGTCAAAACCAGGAGGCTGATTCATGAACCGCTCTTGTTGTAATGGCACGGCGAATAAAAGGCGCAGTGTCCTCGCCCGGAAAAGGGAAAGTCAAGCCCTTCGAGGCGCGCTCGCCCTCCTCGCATCGTTTTTCTTCTCCGGCGTCTTGAATAAAAAATGAAGAAAAAACCGAGGGCCGCGCCGGGCCTTTTCAGGTCGCACCCACCGCCCGGCATTGACGGGCACTTTCCCCCGAATCTATAAAACCGATCAAAAGTGCTTTGGGGATTTCCTACCACCCCGGAATTTGCCATGCCCCCATCGAAGATATTCAACCTTTTCGCGATTGCGGGCAGCCACGCCGTCAACGCCTTTTACACGCAGCTCCTCATACCTGTCCTTCCGATCATCGTCTCCGAATTCGAGCTGAACTACGTTCAGGCGGGCCTCATCGTGACGACCTATTCGGTGGCGAACAGCATCTTCCAATTCCCGGTCTCGTTCTTCTCGGACTACACCCGTCGCTGGCGGACCGTCCTGGCGTTTTCCCTGCTCACGCAGGCGCTGCCCGTTTTGCTCTACGGTTATGCGGCGAGCTACTCCCTGCTGCTGCTGTTCGTTTTCATCAGCGGAATAGGGAGCGCGGCCTATCACCCGCCTGCCGTCGCGCTGATCACGCACGAATTGCCCTTCAGGCGCGGGTTCTGCATGGGCCTTTTCAACGGCGGCGGCGACGTGGGCAACATCCTCTCTCCCGCCATCGTCGGCTGGCTCGCCGTCTATTTGGCGAGTTGGCGCACGGCCGCGCAATTCTACGTCATACCGGGCCTGATTTGGGCGATGCTTATCTGGTTTCGCTTCCAGGATCAGATGGGAGAGCGCCAGCCCTTTCGTCAAGCGGCGAAATCCACCTTCAGCGCCTTGTTCGGCAACAGGTCGTTGATGCTGCTCGTCGCCCTCTCCTCTTTCCGCATCATGGGATACCGCGGATTTACAGCCTTCTTGCCACTCCTCTTGGCCGAGAGATTCGGCTTCGACACCAAGGGGGTCGGCTGGCTGCTCAGCGTCTATTTTTTCTTGGGTTCGAGCGTGTCGATTCTCGTCGGCAGATGGTCGGACGACAGAAGCAGAACCCTGCTCATCGTCGTCCTCACCTTCATGTGCGCCACCGCAATGGTCTCTCTCTCGTGGATATCCACTGTGGCGACGCTGCTGCTCGCGCTTTTCTCCATCGCCTGCATCCTGACGCCGGTGCCCAGCTTGGTTCTGGCCGTCGGCACGGAGTTGGTGGACGAGAGGGTGCGCTCCAGCTCCGTGGGAATGATCTATAGCTTCAACGAGGGCGCGAGCGCGCTTTCGCCGCTCGTCGGCGGTCTCGTGGCCGAAGCCATGGGACTTCAGATGGCATTCAGCTTCTACGCCGCGATGTTCGCCATCGGCGGGTGCATCGCCCTCATCCTGCACAGGCAAAGCGCGCTTCCGCCCCGCCCCGGCGAGAGCAAGAGATGAACCAGGCGCGAGAGGCCCGCGCGCGGGCGCGTTCAGAAGGCCGCGCCCAAGACGTCCCCTGGGGCGCGCTCTCCATCCTGTTCATGGCCCACTTCGTGGTGGACAGCATGGCGAATTTCATCGCGCCGCTGTTGCCTCTGCTTCGGGAGAAATTTCAGGTCTCCCTGTCGACGGGCGGCCTACTCCTCACGTTCGTCTCAATGAGCGCGGCGCTGTCCCAGCCAGTGACGGCGATTCTGGTGGATCGATGGCCGAGTCTCCCCTGGCTCGCCGTAGGGATGGTAGGCAGCTCCGTTTTCATCACCGCCCTCGGCTGGGCGCCCGACTTTACCCTGCTCACCATCATGGTCGCCCTCGGCGGCTCGATGGTCGGCTTGTGCCACCCGGACATGGCCTCGCGCGCGGGCGCACTCACAAAGCGGCGCAAAGGGCTGGCGGTGAGCGTTTTCATCGCGGGGGGTCGCGTGGGTCATGGCCTGGGACCCATCATCGCCATCAGCATCGTCTCGTTCTGGGGTATCGAATGGCTGTGGGCGTTCATCCTTGTCGCCATCTTGATGTCTCTCGCCGTACGCTATGGGCTTCCCAAGCCCAAATCACCCACAAGAAGCGGGGCGAACCCCTCGATCTGGGATTTTGCGAACGCGCTTCGCCAAGCGCGCACCGCCCTGCTCTTGCTCTCGGGCGTCACCATTTGCCGAGCCGTGGTGAACGTCAATTTCATCAGCCTCCTTCCCTCGCTCTACGTGGAGCGAGGCATGGGACTCTGGGGCGGAGGGGCGGCCAGCGCTGTCATGCTGATATCAGGTGCCCTGGGCGTCATGGCGGGTGGTGCCCTGGGCGATCGTTTCGGAAAGAAAGCGATGATCATCGTCGGCATCGGACTCGGGTTTTTCTTCGTATGCGCCTTTTTAGCGGTGCCGCCCGAATGGGGTTTCGCCCTTCTGGCACTCCTGGGTTTCACCACCTACCTTCCGATGGGGGTGACGATGGCCTTCGCCCAGGAGTTGATGCCCCACAACCGGGGTCTGGCCAGCTCCATCACGCTCGGCGTCTCGTGGTTCGTCGCGAGCTCCTCGGTCTATCCAATGAGCGTTCTCGGAGAATGGGTGGGGCTGGCCAACGCCTTCTGGGCACTGCCCGGCTTTTTCATCGCCGCGTGCGCCTTCGCGGCTTTTCTTCCGAAGGCGTGATGCGCCTTGGGAGCGCATAAAAAAAGACGGCCCAAAACGAGCCGCCTTTTTCACCCTCGCGCTATTCTCTTCTAAGCCGAGACAGCCTGTTCGGCGAGCAACCCGTCAAGCACCCGGTCGACTCTCGGCTGTTCCGTCCAGCTCGCTTTGTAGGCGATCTTTCCATCCTTATCAATGACGAAAACCATGTTCGGCATTCGGCCGTACGCCTTCACGACCGTCTCGTCAAGGTCATCCACCAAAACGGGGATTTTCATGTTGAACTCCGCCACGAGCTCTTTCGCATAGTCCATCTTGTGCGCAAAGGAGGCGTGCTGATCGTATTTTCTGAAGTATTTACGCTCGCCTGCGTGCGGCTCCTTCGAATAGACGACGAAAAACGCGACTCCCTTATCCTTGTATCGTTCGTAAAGCGCATCCATGCCCGGCACCTGCCGGCGAAAGGGAGGTCACGTGATGGCGCCGAATTCCAGGACGACGTTTTTCTTTCCGTGAAAATCCGCCAAATCCACGATCTCGCCCGAGGTGCTCTGCAACTTGACCGGAGGCGATGGCTGGCCCGGCTTGATTTGATCCTCAAACGCCTTGTGCCGCACCTTGCGGAACCCGCTCATCTCGCGCTTGATCATCAAAAGCGGATCCAGATACCAAAGACTCCACATGCCTCCCAGGGGGCCGGGCGGTCTATCAATATAATCTTCTTTTTGCATCTCTCGGCTCTCCTATGCGAATGGTGAGGGGCGTCAGCGCAACCTAGCCCATTTTCGGCCTTCTTGTCCATGCTCCCAGTGGGCAGCAACTCTACGCGCGCGAGGACGACAGGAGCCAGGACTACAGTTCGCCTCTCTCGAACACGCTCCAATAGACGTCCATGGCTTTTCTGAACCCCAGGCGCTCAAACACGCGCTCGGAGGACGCATTTCCCGCCACGACGTAGCAGTACGCCGCGCGTCCTCTGGCGAATTGCTTCTCCACCAGTGCGGACACCACCGCGCGCGCAAGCCCCTGGCCCCTGAACCGCGCCATCGTATGCAACATGCCGAGCGAGCCATTCGCGTGAACGACCATGTAGGAGGCGAGCGCGCCTCTGATTCGTATCGCCGCGGTGGGCGCATTCTGAATTCTCGCCAGGCTGTAGGCCCGCTCCTCTCCATAGGGTGAGTTTTGGACAAGCGTTTCCGCATCCCCATCTTTTAGCCGTTCTATCCGGTGAGAGGTGCCAACGGGATTGAAATCCCTCCTCTCCAGAACGAACATACCGACGGGCGACTCACGGATGACCTTTCTTCGTCTCCTCAGCGCTCCTTGCACTGCGGGCGCGACAGAGGCAAGTTTGAGATAATCCGCGCTTTCCTCCACTCGCTCCCCCGTACCCGCACAACCGCCTCCCGACGCGTGCTCATCATGCCCGCCTCCCCCCCCCAGCCGCGCGGAGATTCGCTCCATCTCCTCAAGTCTTGAGAGAACAGCACCTGGACGTCCCAGCGGCGCGAGCCAACCGCTCGAGGCGTTTATCGCCATTCTGGGCATGATGAGGTCATCGACCCAGACGCAGGCCGACTCTCCCTGCTCGGCGATGGTCTCGGCAAAACGTATCCGAAGCGGTCCCTGGGCGCGCAAGAAATTCTCGAAATGCGTTCCGCCCGGGTTCTCCAATCGAAACAATTTTCGTTAAACTCCCATCCCGGTGAAAACGTCGCCCTCTCAGAGAAATCATTATACCAGTTCATCTCCCCGAATGAGGAGAGAAGATGAAAGAATATCGCATCATCACGATTCCGGGAGATGGAATCGGCCCCGGGCGCATGGAATCCGCCACGGCGGTACTCGAAGCCGTCCAGCAGGCGAGCGGGGCTTCTGGGCGGGGTTTTGGGAACGGGTCTCGACCTGTTCGCCAACATGCGGCCCGTCAATCTCTATCCAGGCGTTCGAAGTCCTCTGGCGGGATACGAACCCGGCGACATCGACTACGTCGTGATTCGCGAGAACATGGAAGGACTCTGCGCCTCGCGCGACGCATAGAGGCGAGCGTTTGGGATGCGCTCGAGACCGGAGATATCCGACTCGACAATCAAGGACGCGTCGCCGACGGCACCAGGGCGGTCACCGACGCGGTGTGCGCTCGGCTGAGGAAATGATCGACGAATCGCTACGAAAAACGCTCGCGCACCAGCACCCACGCGGCAAAGGCGCCATCGCGCCAGGTGATCTTCTTGCCCTCCGCATAGGTGCGCCCATAATAGGATATGGGCACCTCATAAATGCGCCATTTGCCGGGCTTGAGAATTTTCGCGGTGAGCTCAGGCTCGAAATCGAAACCATTGGCGCGAATCTCCAGGTCTTTTATCACCTCGCGCCGAAACATCTTGTAGCAAGTCTCCATATCGGTGAGCGTGCAGTTGAACAGCAGATTGGCGAGAAGCGTCAGCATACAGTTTCCCAGCTTGTGCCAAAACATGTGCACGCGCTGGGGCTTCCCGCCGAAGCGCGTACCGTAGACCACGTCAGCCACCCCCCGTTGGATGGGGGCGTATAAATCGCAGAATTCCGCGGGGTCGTACTCAAGGTCCGCATCCTGCACGACGAAGACGTCCCCGCTGGCCAACGCGAAGCCATCGCGCAAAGCGGCCCCCTTCCCCTCGTTTTTCTTCTTGTAAATGACGCGCACCCCGTCTTTTTCTATTTCGGCCAAAATATCCCGGGTGCCGTCCGTGCTGCCGTCATCGACAATGAGAAGCTCGATGTTCATCGGCACCGCCCTGACGCGGGAGACGATTTCGCGAATCGTGTCCCGCTCGTTGTAGCAGGGCATGATCACGCTCAGCATGTCCTCCATCCGATCGTCGTCGCCCACCAGAGTTCTCCCCATCCGAAAGACAAGCGCGCAACTTCCCAACCTGACGCGCGCCAAAGCCTACACGCCCACCCTCGGAGCGGTCAAATTGCAGGGAATGACAACCCATAGAATCACGCTATTTTCTACGCCATTTGCAAATCATTGTATCGGCCGCACAGGCGTTCAACGCCCCTGACGTTGGCGACAGGTCAAGGACCATAGTATGTTCGCAGGCCCTCTCAGAGATAAGGAGAACGCATGAGCTGGTATATCAAGGCAATGAAAAAATACGCGGTGTTCAAAGGCAGAGCCAGACGCAAGGAATGCTGGTTTTTTCTCCTGTTCGACTGGATTTTCACTGCTATCCTGGTGTTGCTCGACGTGGGGATCGGCACTTGGGGCACCCAAATCGAAATAGGCGTTTTAAGCGGCATCTATATTGCTGGCTACCTTGCTTCCCGCATTCGCCTTGACGGTGCGACGGCTTCACGATACAGGGCGTAGTGCCTGGTGGCTCCTTTGGTGCTTCCTTATCATTTTGATCCCGATAGTCGGCAATATAGCCCCGGCATGGTGTTCATGCTCATCCTCATGGTGCGAGACAGCGAACCAGGCGCCAACAAATACGGTCCAAACCCAAAGAATGCAGCAACGTAATCACAAGCACCCTATGGTTCGCATTCTTGTTTCTCTCAGAGCAAGGGAAATCATATGATTTCCAGGTGATCCTGGTCTCGTTTTTTCAAAATCGAGGGGCTGCCCCGCTTGGCAAGTTTTTCACCGCGTGAGAATATCTCCCCCTCAAATGCTCTCGCTTCTCGAACGTCGGCCATGTCCCGGAATAATTGGATGCCATCGCCCCTGCTTGAGAGAATGAAGACGCTGTGCTCCCTGCCCGGCCCGCCCGGACACGAGGGCGCAGTGAGAGACGCCATCACGCAAATGGTGAAGGGCAGCGCCAGCGCACTGCGTCGCGACGCCATCGGAAACCTCATCGCCCGGCGCGAAGGGGGCGAGGGGGCGCCTCATCTCCTGCTGGAATGCCATATGGACGAAGTCGGCCTCATCGTCACGAGCGTTGAGGCGGGCGGCGCGATTCGCTTCGAGAAGGTGGGCCTGGTGGCGGACGCGGTATTCCCCGGGCGTGAAGTTGCGCTCTTGACGCTGGACGGCCACCTGCACCAAGGCGTCGTCAACGTGCGAAGCGGGCACCTTCAAGCCTTGCAGGGACAAGAACGCCCCGGCGTCGATGCGATGTGGATAGACCTGGGCGCTCCGGATGGCGAGACGATTCGCGCCCTCGGCGTCGAGGCGGGCACTCCGGGCGTGTTCCACGGCCCCTTCGTCCAACTCTCCGGAGGCGGCTGGAAGTCAAAGGCGGTGGACAACCGCTCGGGCTGCGCCCTGTGCGTGGAGGCGTTCGTCAACGCGGACGGCGCCCTGTCGCGCAGCCTTCGCCTGAGCGCCGCCTTTTGCGTCCAGGAAGAAATCGGCGCGCGCGGCGCGTCTCTCCTCTCCCTGACAGACGAAAAAGAAGGCGACGCGCCCTCTCTCGCCATCGTGCTCGACAACGTACCCGCTGACGGCCCGGGCCGATCGGACGCCCGCGGAGCGAAGCTCGGAGCGGGGCCCGTGCTGAGAAGATACGACCACCAGCCCATGAGCCTGTATGGATACGTTACGCCGCCCGAACTCATTCAGTGGGTGAAGGATACGGCGCGCGGCGCAGGCGTGCCCCTGCAAGAGGACGTCTTCGTGGGTACTTTTCTGGATTCCGCCGCCTTGGGCAAATCCCGGGCGGGAGGATTGCCCGTCGTGCCGATAAACCTGCCCAGGCGCTATTCCCACAGTCCGGTGGAGACGTTTCTGGAGACCGACCTGGAAGCCGCGGCCGCGCTCATAGACGCCCTTCTGCACTCCGCCGCCAAGGGCCAGGCGCCGAATCTGGGAGGAGACATCCTCCCGCCCGAGAGGGCGTGAGCGCCCCGGCGGACTGCCTTTTTGAAGAGGTGAAACCCGTGTCAAGAAAGATTCGCGTAGCGCATAGCCCGGACTCAGACGACGCCTTCATGTTCTACGCCCTGGCGAATGGGAAGCTTGATTCGGGAGCGTATGAATTCGTCCATGAACTCCACGACATCGAAACGCTGAACCAGGCCGCCTTCGAGGGCAGGTACGAGGTGAGCGCCATCAGCTTCCACGCGTATTGCCATCTGGCGGATCGCTACGCCATTTTGCCGCATGGGGCGAGCTTCGGGGATGGTTACGGGCCCGTCGTCATCTCGCGCGAACCCATGACGCCGGAGACGCTGCGGAGCGTGGAAATCGCGATTCCCGGCCTTCTGACGACGGCGTATCTCGCGCTGCGCCTCTATCTCGGGGGCGATGCGCCGAAACACCGCGTGGTGCATTTCGACCAAATCATGGACGAGGTGAAAAACGGGACGGCGCCGGCGGGACTCCTCATTCATGAAGGCCAGCTCACCTATGAGGAGGAGGGTTTCCACCTTGTGGCGGACCTGGGGGCATGGTGGACGCGCGAAACCGGAGGTCCCCTCCCCCTGGGATGCAACGTCATCCGAAAAGACCTCGGATCCGAAGTCGTGCGCGAGGTGAGCCGCCTGCTTGGGCAAAGCATCGTCTATGCGCTCGAGAACCGGAAGGAGGCGCTCGACCACGCCATGGCCTACGCCAGGGATCTCTCGCGCGAGAAGGCGGACGTTTTCGTCGGCATGTACGTGAACGAGTGGACGCGCGCATACGGCGACGCCGGACGAAGGGCCGTCTCCAGGCTGCTCGGACGCGCCGCCGAGGCGGGCGTCATACCAGAAAGAATAGAGCCCGAGTTCGTATCCCCATCCATTGCCTGAAAAAGGGTAAGGCGGATTGATGCTGGAGGCAATGCGCCACGTATCCATCGCCGTTGAAAGCCTGGAAGAGGCGCGCGACTTTTACGCAAACCTGTTGAAACCTGTCGCGGAGGCCTTTATGTATGAGATTTTCTCAGACGATGCTTTGACGTTGCGAACAGGAGCAACCAAAAGGTGAGGAGATTTTTGAGGTTTTTTTCAGCGGCGTTTACGCTGTCGTTTGTCCTGACGGGCTGCGTTCCGTACCTTCCGGCGGCGCGGGTTCCGTACCCTACGGCGGCGCGGGTCTCATGCAGATTGCACACTCCGTTCTTCTTCAAGCGCGCCTCGGCGGCGTCCGTTGCCCATTGTCTTGCACTCGGGGCGGACGTGAAGGCGCGCGACTTTTACGGAATGACGCCCCTGCACAGGGCGGCGTGGCACAGCAATACGCCCGGTGTCGTGAGGGTGCTCCTGAGGGCCGGAGCGAACGTCAACGCGAAAGACAAGGACGGATGGACGCCCCTGCACTTCGCGGCGCGGTACAGCAATACGCCCGGTATCGTGAGGGTGCTCCTGAGGGCCGGAGCGAACGTCAACGCGAAAGACAAGGACGGATGGACGCCGGGGGATTTAGTGATAAGAAACGCCGCCCTCAAGGGGATGGACGTCTATCGGCGGCTTAAGTGGAAGCGGGCGAGGCAACGGGAGCGGATAAAACAACGGGAGCGGGCGAGGCAACGGGAGCGGATAAAACAACGGGAGCGGGCGAGGCAACGGGAGCGGATAAAACAGCGGGAGCGGGCGAAGCAACGGGAACGGGTGCGAAGCAACGGGAACGGGCGAAGCAGCGGGAGCAACGGGCGAAGCAGCGGGAAGCGGGCGAAGCAGCGGGAACGGGTGAAAGCAACGGGAGCGGGTGAAGCAACGGGAACGGGCGAAGCAACGGGAACGGGCGAAGCAGCGGGAACGGGTGAAGCAGCGGGAGCGGGCGAAGCAACGGGAACGGGCGAAGCAGCGGGAACGTGTGAAGCAGCGGGAACGTGTGAAGCAACGGGAGCGGGCGAAGCAGCGGGAACGTGTGAAGCGTGTGAAGCAGCGGGAGCGGGCGAAGCAACGGGAGCGGGCGAAGCAGCGGGAACGGGTGAAGCAAGCGGGAGCGGGAACGTGTGAAGCAGCGGGCAGCGGGAGCGGGCGAAGCAGCCGGAGCAGCTTCCGCAGCAGCTTCTGCGGGGGTGGAAGCGGGGGCTTCAGGAGGAGCGTCAGGAGATAGAGGGAGATTTCGATTAAAGCAGTGAATCAGATAACGCGCGTCCCGAAAGGGGGGTGCCGCAGACGCCTTCGCGAACGCGATTTCCCATTCCGCCCGGCGGGGTTTGATGGCGCCGGCTCCTCGCAAGGAAAGCGGCGTCTTGTCGTTGCGACAACAACAAAACCAGGGAGGAACTAGAAAGATGAAGAGATTCATGGGGACGTTTTCAGCGGCGCTTTTTCTTTTGCTCGCCCCTGCACCATCCACGCCCGCTCTGGCGGCGCGGGTCTCATGCGGCTTTCTGACTCCGAACTTCTTCATACACGCCTCGGCGGCGGAAGTTGCCCGTTGTATTGCGGCCGGTGCGAACGTGAACGCGCGCTCCAAGGACGGAGATACGCCCCTGCACGCGGCGGCGGCGCAAAGCAAGACACCGGCGGTCGTGGCAGCGCTCGTGAAGGCTGGAGCGGACCTGAACGCGCGGTCCAAGAACGGAATAAAGCCCCTGCACTTGGCGGCGGCGCAAAGCAAAACGCCCGGTGTCGTAGCGGTGCTCCTGAAGGCCGGAGCGAAGGTGAACGCGAAAGACAAGTACGGAGATACGCCCCTGCACTGGGCGGCGTGGAACAGCAAGACGCCCGGTGTCGTGGCGGCGCTCGTGAAGGCCGGAGCGGACCTGAACGCGCGGGATGAGAATGGAATGACGCCCCTGCACCGGGCGGCGGCACACAGCAAAACGCCCGAAGTCGTGGCGACTTTGCTGAAGGCCGGTGCGGACGCGAACGCGCGGGATACTAAGTACGGAATGACGCCCCTGCACCGGGCGGCGGCACACAGCAAAACGCCCGAAGTCGTGGCGACTTTGCTGAAGGCCGGTGCGGACGCGAACGCGCGGGATACTAAGTACGGAATGACGCCCCTGCACCGGGCAGCGGTATTCAGCGAGACGCCCGGTATAGTGGCAGCGCTCGTGAAGGCCGGTGCGGACCTGAACGCGCGGGACAAGAACGGAGATACGCCCCTGCACGCGGCGGCGTGGAACAGCAAGACGCCCGGTGTCGTGGCCGCACTCGTGAAGGCCGGAGCGGACGCGAACGCGCGGGCCAAGAGGGGATTGACGCCCCTGCACGCGGCGGCGGCATTCAGCAAGACGCCCGGTGTCGTGGCCGCGCTCGTGAAGGCCGGAGCGGACGCGAACGCGCGGGACAAGGACGGATGGACGCCCCTGCACACGGCGGCGGTATTGAGCAAGACGCCCAGTGTCGTGGCAACGCTCGTAAAGGCCGGAGCGGACGCGAACGCGCGAGACAAGGACGGATGGACGCCCCTGCACCGGGCGGCGGCGAAAAGCAAGACGCCCAGTGTCGTGGCAACGCTCGTAAAGGCCGGAGCGGACGCGAACGCGCGAGACAAGAACGGATGGACGCCCCTGCACACGGCGGCGGTATTGAGCAAGACGCCCAGTGTCGTGGCAACGCTCGTAAAGGCCGGAGCGGACGCGAACGCGCGAGACAAGGACGGATGGACGCCCCTGCACCGGGCGGCGGCGAAAAGCAAGACGCCCAGTGTCGTGGCAACGCTCGTAAAGGCCGGAGCGGACGCGAACGCGCGAGACAAGAACGGATTGACGCCCCTGCACACGGCGGCGAAAAGCAAGACGCCCAGTGTCGTGGCAACGCTCGTGAAGGCCGGAGCGGACGCGAACGCGCGAGACAAGAACGGAGGGACGCCCCTGCACACGGCGGCGGCATTCAGCAAGACGCCCGGTGTCGTGGCCGCGCTCGTGAAGGCCGGAGCGGACCTGAACGCGCGAAATGAGGACGGATGGACGCCCCTGCACACGGCGGCGGCGAAAAGCAAGACGCCCGGTATAGTGGCCGCGCTCGTAAAGGCCGGAGCAGACGTGAACGCGCAGGATGAGGACGGAGTGACGCCCCTGCACGTGGCGGCGGTATTGAGCCAGACGCCCAGTGTCGTGGCATCTTTGCTGGACGCCGGAGCGAACCCGGCGGCAAAAGACAAAGCAGGCAAAACGCCATGGTATTACGCGAAAGAAAACGCCGCCCTCAAGGGAACGAAAGCCTATTGGCGGCTGAACGAGGGGCGCTTCAAATAAAGCGCGTCTTGCAAGGACGAGAGCGCCGCGGACGGCTTTGAGAACGCGAGGCCTATCCGTCTCATCCCGCCTTGACAAGCGAAGGGCGAAGAATGGCATAATTTCACCGTGTCGCCGCCGTTCGACTGCAGAAGATGGGACTGAACGATGAATGAATTTGCAGATGTGAACTTTGATGAGAAGTATAAAAAGGAGGCGCAGGTCAACCCCGACCTCAAGCGCGCTCTGGATCTCCTGAGCAAGGGCGGCCGCGCCCACACGAAAGGAGAACTGGACAAGGCCATCGAGCTGTATAGAAACTCCATCGCCTACTACCCCACCGCGGACGCCCACACCTATCTGGGCTGGATGTACAGCAAGCAGGGGCGGCTGGAGGAGGCTATCGAGGAGTGCCATATGGCCATTGAGGTCGACGATGAGTTCGGAAACCCATACAACGACATCGGCTGCTATCTCATGCAGTTGGGCGAACTCGACGAGGCGACGGGATGGCTCGAGAAAGCGAAGTCCGCCCCGAGATACGAGCCGCGCCATTTCCCTTACGTCAACCTGGGGCGCATCTACCTTCAAAAGGGAGAACATGGCAAGGCGCAAGGCGAGATTTACGAAGCCATCAAGCGCGCCCCGGAGGAGAAGGGTTTGAAGGAAAGGTTCCTGGAGCTGGTTTCACTCCTCAACTAAAGGCAAGCACCCTCCGAAAGCCGGCTCTATCTCCTCTTTCTCCGGTCAAAACCTAGCCGGGAATCTTCTCCCTCGCATCTTCTTCCATCCATTCGTCTTCCACGTAGATCGTCTTTGCGGCATCCCGGTTCGGGCAATCGCCATAGGTAAAGACGAGCTCGGCGTCCTCCGTTTCGCTCGGATTGTAAAGCCCGTGAATCTCGCCCGCCGCGCAATATACGAACGTGCCGGTCGGTACCATGTGCTCTTCCTTCTCCTCTCCCATCCAAACGACAATCGGGCCTTTGACGATGTAGAACGTGGCGTCGCACACGTGATAGTGCCTCTGGTTGCGGCCCTGGGGGGGAATGATGGTGCGCCCCATCGTGATCGTTCCCGTGCCGGTGGAGTGGCTGTCCACCCCCCACGCGATGATGAGGGGCGGCTCGTATTTTTTGTCCACGCCGATGGCCGTGGAATCAATCAGACACCAGCGCTGTTTCGTGGGTGCGGACAAAGCGGACATGGAGACTCCTTTTGATGGCGGATGACGTGAAATTTCCAAAAGTGCGAACTCCCTGGTTCTCGGAAGCCCGTGTAATCTAACCGCTCGACTCTCGGAGCGCAAGGAGAGAAGCCCGTATGCTCATCCCTCCAGGAACAGCTGCACCTCTCTCAGCAGCTCCATTCTGCGCTTTTCGAGCTCCATGAAATGCGTGCCGTCGTTGATGATGACGTAGCGCTTGCCCCGGCTGTTGCGGAGCGCCTGATACAGTCCCCACGCCTCCGGGTCGTCCGAGGCGCCATCCTGATCCCCTCGGATGAGGAGAACGGGACACGTTATCCGGCCTGCATCATAGAGGGGCTTGTTCCTCGCCCGATCATACAAGTCCAGCAAGGAGCCATTCGCCAACCGAAAAGCGGGCGTCCGGCGCTTGGCTCCCTCCGGGTCATGGCGAAGGAGGGCCTGGAAATACGCCTTCACCACCTTGGTCTCGCGCCATCTGTGGTGAGCGTCTCCCGGTATATGTCCCCACCATCGCGCGCACACGTCCTTCTCCGCGCACCAGGACCAGGCGCCTCGCCTGGCGTCAAATTCACCGGGGCTTTTGGGGTCTTCCAGCTGGCGCGCGCGCAAGGGGTTATCATAGGCGTAATAGGGAGCGTAAAGGACGAGCCTGTCTACGCCCGCCATGTTGTCCGCCGCATAGGCCGGCGCCGTCGTCGTGCCCCAAGAACGGCCCAAAATGGCGATTTTGCTCACGCCCCGCCTGTCAAGGATGAAGTCCACCGCCGCTTTGACGTCCCTTACGGCCATCTTGCCAGGTATTGCGGGAGGTTGACCCCTGGGGCTTTCGAACAACTCCCTGGGCCAGGTGGATTCGCCAAAGCCCCGAATCGAGAGCGCGAAGACGTCAAACCCGCGCGAGGCGACGTAGTCCATCCACGAATAGCCGGAAACTGGAAGGTCATACGCCACGGGGCCGGGCGCCATCCGTCCGTGCACGAAGAGCAGCGTGGCCCGTTCTCCGAATTTTCTCTTCCCCTTTGGACGCTTCTCCCTTACGTGCAGCCTGACGTCAGAATCGAGCGAGGGGACGTAGTGATCGATTCTCTCCACCCCCCTCAAGGCGGCGTTCTTCCGCAGCGAAACGCTCACGCCCAAGTTCCCCTAGCTTTTCAGGCGGGAATAATCTTGATGATACGCGGGCGGCAGCGCGCCCCCTCGTCCCTGGACGACATGGAGCTTGCCCCATCCCCGGCCTGCATTCCAAAACCTGCGCTGTATGCCCGCCGGCACCCAACACATGTCCCATGGATGCAGAACCTGCTGATGCGCGTCCCCTCCCTCATCGATCCAGAAGATCGTCCATATTCCCTCCAGGGGGATAAACGCTTCTTCGAGGTCCGGATGATCGTGCAGCGGTGCGCCCGAACCCGCCCGGTTTTCGTTGATGACGAACGAGACCTCCCCCTCCGGCAAGGACGGGGGCGGCCCCACGCCCTCGAGCTCGCCGCCTACACGGCCCGCGTAGCGGCGAATTCCCCGGACTCCCTCGGGCAAGGAAGCTTCGTGATAGACCTGAAAGTTCATGGGGCATTCATCATAACGAACCACCTGGGCGAGGGGGTCTATGAGAGAAACGCTCTCCATCGCCGCCTCACGCGCCTCTCCCTGAAACATGGGCGCCTCATACGCCCCGCGCCCATGAATGTAGTAGAGAAACCCGTCCTCGTCTCCACAGTTGTGATAGCCCCGCATGACGCCCGGCGGCATTCGGACGGCGTCATAACGCCCAAGCCGGACGGTTCTCATCTCTCCACTGCGCGCGTCTTCCCAAAACACCTCGAACACGCCGGCCCAAACCATGAAGACTTCCTCGAACCGATGCGCGTGCAGCGGGGCGCCGTTTTGGGGAGGCGCCATCACCACACCGTTGGCAAGCTCCCAACCGGGGAGTGCCGCCCGCGGCTCCTTATCGCGCGGCCCGCCGACGTAGCGATAGACGGCCCGATGACGCCCCTGCTCACGGGCGTCGGGAGAGGATTCCCAATCGGGCGCAATCTCGGCGAAACGGACGACGGCGGGGGGCGTGGCTCTTGAAGCGGGCTGGGTCATCTTCGGACACCTCGGCGGCTATATGTTCAGGGGAGGTTGACGCCTTCATATACGCCTTCCGCCCGATACGCCTCATCAAGCAAGACGACGGGATGCGCCACCCGAAGGTCCATGCCGCGCTCGCGGGCGCCGAAGGCGATCTGAATCTGGCAACCGGGGTTCCCCGTGCAGATTAAGGGTGCCTTTGCATCCTCGATATGCCCCATTTTCCTGTCGAGAAGACGCATGGAGAGCTCCGTTTGCGTCAGGTTGTAGCTGCCCGCAGAGCCGCAACACCAGTCGCTTTCCTTGAGAGGCACCACCTCGACGTTGCGAATCGCGGCGAGAACGTCGAGCGGTTCCTTGCATACCTTAAGCGCATGAAACAGATGGCAGGGGTGATGATACGCGACCTTGCGAGGCGCGGGATGCGACGCCTCTCTCACTCCAATTTTGGAGAGAAACACGGTGACGTCCATCGCTTTATCGCTGAACGCCTTCGCGCGGCTTGCGTAGAAGGGATCGTCCGCGAGCAACTCCCCGTAGTCATGGAGCATGGCGCCGCAGCCGGAGACGGCCAGGACGACGGCGTCGAACTCCCCTGCGCCGATGGCGTCCAGGTTCTCGCGCGCCAGGATTCTCGCCGCCTCCCTGTCCCCGGCGTGGGCCTGGAGTGCGCCGCAACAAGTCTGCGCAGAAGGAAAAACGACCCGTACCCCGTTCACGGCCAACGCGCGTATGGCGGCCCGGTTCACGTCGCCGAACAGGGTGGACTGGATACATCCGCCGAAGAAGGCGACGCGGCCTCTCTCCTCTCCGACGGGCGCCACCTCCGGGGGAAGCGCCCTCATTGAGGAGATGGGCGGAACTTTGGGCATCATGGGTTCAAGCGCGGCCAGTTTGGAGGGCAAAAGACCCATTCTCCTCACCAGGTTTCCCAGAATCGTGGTTTGATACGCTCGGGCGACCGCGCCCGCCAAATTGAGCAGCGTCCTGCTCGGCAGAAGCCAGCGGAAGAGAATTCTTCTCAGCGCCCTCACGGTCAGGGGACGTTTTCGCACCTTCTCGAGTCCCTCGCGCGCCGCCTCGATCAAAGAGCCATAGGGCACGCCCGAAGGACACGAAGTCTCACATGCGCGGCAACCCAGGCATTGATCCAGGTGTTTTATTACCGTCTCGTTCGGAGCCATCTCGCCGTCCGCCACCATCCGCATGAGATAGATTCTTCCCCTCGGAGAATCCATCTCGCTGCCGAGCAGGGCGAAAGTCGGACAATTCGTCGTGCAGAATCCACAATGGATGCACCGTTGAATCATCCGTCTGTCGGGAGCGCCCGGACCGACGAAAGGGTTTTCATATTCAGGAAAAATTTGCGCGAAACCTATCTTTTCGTCTCTCGCCATCGGCGCGTCCACCCTACATCCGGCCCACGAAGCGGCCGGGACTCAAAATCCCCTTTGGATCATACTCTCTCTTGACGTTTCGCATCAGACGAAGCGACGCGGGCTCGAGCGCGTCCTCCCCCCAGACGGCTATCTGCTCCCGAACCGCCTCCGGTCCCGCATCCATGCGCAGGTGAACGGAACGCCCCTCCCCTCCCCTCGCTCCTTCCCGACAACGGGAGGAAAAGGCGCGCCACGCCTCCAAGGGAGAGGACTCCGCATCCTGGGGCGCGAGCCAGCACCTCAACACGCCACTGCCCGCATGCGCCGAAACGGCGCAAACATACTTTCCCGCCTGGCCGGCCAGCCGCGCGGCCTCCGCAAAACGGGGCAGTTGATCAAGACGGCCCGAGGCTCTCAGGGCGAGCGCATCAGGAGTTGAGAAGTCTCCTCCGGGCGGGTCGGCCAGGGTACGGCCGAGGCGCGCGGTTTCCTCATGATCAACGCGCAAAATTTCACCGCAGCCCTCTCTCACGAGAATCTCCTCGCACCGGGACAACTGATCCCTGAGTCCCGCCTCAAAATCACCGTAAGAGACCGCGAGACTTACCGAGCCAGGCAAGGAGATTCCGCCGCCAGAGGCCAACAGTCCGACGCGTTCATCGTTCAACACCTCCACCCACATGGGCGTGAGCGGCGAGGCCATCAACACCCTGGCGGCCTTAAACGCGGCGTCCTCGGACGAAAAGCCCGCCGCCACCGCCCCGATGCGCTCAGGAGCCTTATATAGTCGAACGGCCAGTTCGGTGACGACGGCCAGCGTCCCCCAACTTCCCGCGAGAAGGCGGTTCATGTCATAGCCGGTAACGTTTTTCACCACCAACGCGCCATAGGTGTGCGTGGCGCCATCGGCCAGGGCGACTCTCATTCGCATGACGCGGTCGCGCGCCCGACCCCAGCGCACCCGCATGGGGCCTGAGCGCTCGGCGACGATGGCGCCTCCCACCGTGGAGGTTTCCGGATGGGGGGGGTCGAGACCCGCCGTCTGACCTTCAGGGCGCGTTAAGGCATCGATATCCTCGACCCTCATCCCCGCCTCCACCACGGCCGTGAGATCATCCTTCAGGAACTCTACTACCTTCGACATTCGCTCCAAGGAGAGCGCCACGTCATAGTTTTCGGGCGCATACCCCATCCTCGCGCCAGTGCCCCCTCCCCAAGGAAACACGGCCAGATCTGCTTCGTTCGCGCGCGCAAGAACGCGGCAGAGGGCTTCATGGTCAGCTGGACGCGCCACAACCGATGGCGTCCTGCCTCCCAGTCTGAAGGAATCCGTCCCCGCGTCCGACAAAAGAGCGGAGTCCCCCACCTCCGCTTCCACGGACTGGGCGAACGAATCGAGTTTCAGGGCCATGGCTCGTCTACTTCGTCATTCCCCCGCCCATCCGGGCGACGGCGCCGCCATGCGCGACCGGGAACACGTTGTCCTCATCCGGTATCAGCTTGCCGGGGTTCATCAAGCCGTCCTCGTCAATGGCGTCGCGCATACGCTCCATAATCTCCAGCGTGGGCGCATCAAACTGGTCCTTCATCTCCCGGATTTTCTCGATCCCGATGCCGTGCTCGCCGGAGAGGACGCCCCCCGCCCGTATGCACGCGCGAAGCACATCCGCGCCGCACTCTATCGCCCGCTCCGTCTCTCCGGGCACCTGATCGTCAAACAAGACGTTCGGATGCAGACTTCCGTCGCCTGCGTGAAACACGTTGGTGATGCGCAAGCCATAGCGAGAGGAGATTTCATCGAATTCCGCCAGCACTTGCGCGAGCTTCGAACGCGGCACAGTGCCATCCAGGCAATAGTAGGCGGGCGCGATCACTCCAAAAGCGCCAAACGCTTTTTTCCGTCCCATCCAAAGACCCTCGCGCTCCTCTTCGGTCTGCGCCACCCGAAACGAGGAACAATCGTTTTTCTCGCTCACCTCACGAATGAGCGTCTCGAGCGGCCGCATGGAGGACGGCAGGCCGTCGAGTTCAATCAGCAAAACGGCCTCGGCATCCTGCGGGTAGCCCGCCTGAACGACCGCCTCGACCGCCTCGACCGTGTAGCGATCCATCAGCTCCATCGCGGCGGGAACGGCCCCCGAAGCAATGACGTCGCTCACCGTCCGGCACGCATCGCCCACCTTCGAGAAGCACGCGAGCATGGTGCGCACGCTATCCGGGTTTGGCGTGAGCCTCACGGTGAGTTCGGTCGTGATGGCGAAAGTCCCCTCCGATCCGATGAAGAACCCGCGCAGATCATAGCCCGGCGTCTCCTCCCCATCCGCGCCGAGACGCACCACCTCGCCGGTGGGCAGGACGACGGTCATCTCCATGATGTGGTTCGTCGTCATCCCGTACTTGAGACAATGCGCGCCGCCGGAGTTTTCGGCCGCGTTGCCGCCGATGGTACAAGCCGCCTGGCTCGATGGGTCCGGCGCGTAATGAAAGCCGTGTGGCAAGGTTTCCTGAGAGAGACGGAGGTTGATCACCCCTGGCTGGACGCGAGCGAGACGGTTTTCATAATCCAGCTCCAGGATTTTGGTCATCCGCACAAAGACGAGGAGCACGCCGCCCGGCAGCGGCGTCGCGCCCCCTGAAAGGCCCGTGCCCGCCCCGCGCGCGATCAGGGGAACACGGTGTTCACGGCAGATTTCGACGACTCGCCGCACCTCCTCGGTGGTCTCAGGCAACACGACGGCCGAAGGCACGCCCTTGTAAATCGTGAGTCCATCGCAATCATACGTCCTGCGCGCGACCGGATCCGTATAGATGAACTCCTCGCCCACAGCGTCCGTCAATCTTTGAATGAAGTCAGCGCGATTCACCTCAAACTCCCGCAGCGCTTCCTGAAAGAGTAAAAACGCATTAGAGTAGCGTCATATTACATTATATCTACCCTTTAGAAAAAAACGAAGAGAAAGGCGGATTTTTGAACGATTCCACGGGTTCCACCCTGGCTTCCAGCCATTCGCTCAAGCCTGGAGCAGCGAGCGGCTTATACTACGGCTGGGTGATCGTCGGCATATCGTTCATCACTATGGCCTTCCACATGTCGGCTATCTTCTCCTTCTCCCTCTTTCAGGTTCCTCTCATCAAGGAATTCGGCTGGAGCCGAGGCGCCCTGGGTGGCGCGTTCGCCCTAAGCATGGGCCTCTACGCCATTTGCAGCCCCAAGGCAGGCGCCATCCTGGAGAAAAAAGGCCCCAGGGCCTTGCTCCCCTGGGGCTCCATCTCCATTGGAGCGGGATTGGCCCTCGGCTTTTTCATCTCATCCCTGTGGCACGTGTACGTTCTCACCGGCCTTCTGCTCGGTCTCGGACTCGCGATGAGTGGCTTCGTGACGCACAACGCGCTCATGCCAAGGTGGTTCTACAAAAATCGGGGATTGGCTACGGGCATCGCCGTCTCGGGCATCGGCATCGGCTCATTCATCCTGATACCCACTATAGAGAGGCTGATCGCCACCTTCGGCTGGCGCTACGCCTACCTCATTTTCGGCGGCTCCATATTTTTCCTCATCTTGCCGGTAAAATTGCGCCTGCTCAAAAATCACCCCTCCGACGTTGGCCAGAACATCGACGGCGCGTCCGACGCGGAGGCTGCGCGGCTTCCAAAACCCCGCCCTTTCCAATCCCAAAAGATAGGCGAAGTATTTCAGAGGGTGAGAAGAGAGAAAAATTTCTGGGCCTTGATGTTCATCGTCTTCGTTATCGGGTTCAACAACAATTCCATCTGGAGCCAGCTTCAGCTGTTCCTCGTCGACGCGAATTTCAGCACCGCGTTCGGCGCCTTCATCTTTGGCCTCACAGGCGCCATCCGTATACTCGGCAGCGTGGTCATGGGCTGGGTAAGCGACTTCGTTGAGCGAAAGCGCGCTCAAGGCATCTCGATTTTTCTGGCCGGAGTCGGCATCGTATTGCTGCTCCTTGTCCCGCATCTGGGCGACGGAACGACCCTCGCCTTTTTGTTCGCCGCCGTCTACGGCTTCGGCGTCGGGGGCATGTCCAGCTGCCACGTGGCGATGTCCGCGGACGCCTACGCCGGTCGCTCGTTCGCCGTCATCATGGGGCTTCTGGAGATCTGTTTCGGTCTCGGAGGCTTCATCGGACCTCCAATGGCGGGTTTCATATTCGATTACATGGGGAGCTACTTCCTCCCCTTCGGCATCGTGGTGGTGTTCCAGGCGGTCGCGCTCGCCGTCTGTTTGTTCGTCTATAGTACCGATAAGTAAGCCCCTCAACGATGAAGCGAAGAAAATCCGTGCGCCCCTGGTTCTATTACGGCTGGGTGATCGTCGGCATATCCTTCATCACCATGGCGTTTCATCAAACGGCGCGCTTTTCTTTCTCTATCTTTCAGGTTCCCTTGATTCAGGAATTCGGTTGGGGACGCGGCGCACTGGGCGGAGCCTACGCCCTGATGCTGGGCAGCTACGCCGTGTTCAGCCCCATCATGGGAAACCTCTTCGACAAAAAGGGCGCGCGCGCGGTAATGCCCTGGGGCTCGGTGTTCGTCGGCACAGGCTTCATCATGGGGTATTTCATCTCCGATCTATGGCACGTCTACGTCGTCCCCTGCCTGTTCGTGGGCGTCGGCATGGCGTTGAGCGGCTTCGCCCTCCATAGCGCGCTCATGCCCCAGTGGTTTCAGAAAAACCGGGGCCTCGCCACCGGGCTGGCTCTCTCGGGCAGCGGAACGGGCATCCTGCTCTTCATACCGCTCATCGAATGGTTCATCGCCACGAGGGGCTGGCGCGCGACGTTTTTTATTTTTGGCCTGGCCGTCCTCGTCGTAGCGGTCCCTCTTACGGCGTTGCTGCTCAGAAAAGGACCCGAAGAAGTGGGCCAGCAGATTGACGGAGCATCTCGTCCTCCTCGTGCTTCCAACGAAACGTCGGGCCCAAAGCGGCCCAGCCCGCCTCTGCGGGAAGTGTTTCGCCAGGTATATGGGGAGAAGAATTTCTGGACACTTCTCATCGTCGTATTCTTCATTGGACTGAACAACAACTCGGTGTTGAGCCAACTCCATCTCTATCTGGTCGACGCCCGATACAGCACGGCCACGGCGGCCTTCTTTTTCGGGATGCTCGGCGCGATTCGGATGATGGGCACGTTTTTCGTGGGCTGGCTAAGCGACGTCATCGGCAGGCAACGCGCCCAGGCGCTCTCCTCCTTCATCACGGTCTGCGGGATCGCGATTTTACTGGCCATCCCCCAAGCGTCGTCCAAGATATTGATGGGCTGGGTTTTCATACTCGTCTATGGAATCGGCCTCGGGGGGATGAGCGTATGCCACTCATCCATGTCCGCAGACGCGTTCAGGGGGCCCACGTTTGGCGCCACCATCGGGCTGCTCGAGATTTTCTTCGGACTGGGGGGCTTGATCGGTCCCCCGTTGGCGGGCTTCGTTTTCGACTATACGGGAAGCTACGTGATTCCCTTCCTCAGCATATCCGCCGGCCTGCTCCTTTGCATTTTCCTGTGCCTGTTCGTCTATGAACCGCCTCATGGGGAATGAGGAACGCGGCGCGCGTTCAAAGGAAACAAAAGAGGACCACAAGAGAAGCAGATCGTCGCCTTATCTCATGGAGCAATGGGGCGAAAGGAAGCAATTGAGATATGCGGTATCCGAGCTCTTTCCGAAACCCACATTTCAAGAAATAAAATTGTATAGAGTTTTACAAATACATGGGCACCCTCAGCTCGTCCGCAACTTCCGCTACCTTCTCCCACACCGCAACGTCAATCGGAACGCCCTCTCGAAGCCTTCTTTCCTTTTCCCGAAAACTCCGTTCGCCCGGCACCCGAATCTCCTCCACGCCGGGTGCCCTGCGCGTATTTTTGACCTCTGCGACGTGGGCGTCGACCATCTCCTCAAATACCTTCCGATCCCCAAAAGCGCAAGGGTCGACGGCGATGAACAAATCCCCCTTGTCATAATGTCCATCGCGCACCGATTGGGCGAGCGGCTTGCCCACCTTGGCCCCGAGCAAAGGCCCGGCCAAAAGCCCGATCAGCAGACAAAGGCCATAACCCTTATGCCCCCCGAAAGGGGCAACTGCGCCTGCGGCCGCCGCCCTGGCGTCCGTCGTCGGCTCGCCATCTGGCCCCACGGCCACGCCTTCGGGAATCGGCACTCCCGCGATGCTCGCCCTCAAGACGGTTCCGAAAGGAATCGCGCTCGTCGCAAAATCAAGAAGAACGGGTTCATCCACGCTTCTGGGAACAGCGATTGAAAAGGGGTTCGTGCCCAAAAGCCGCTCCACTCCTCCAAACGGGTGGACAAGCGGCTGCGTGACGCCGGCGACGATTCCCACGCAACCGGCGCGGGCGATGCGCTCCGCGTAATAACCCGCCATGCAAATATGATCGCTGTTCACGACGCCCACGGCGCATGAACCCGCCTTCTCCGCCTTCCTGGCCGCCAGGCTCGCGCCATACGTCGCCCCCACGGGGCCCAAGGCGCGAGCCCCCTCCACCAGCGCGCTCCCCTCCCGCTCAAGTACGACGCGGGGCTTAGCCCGAGCTTCGATCATGCCGCTTTGGATTCTCCTGATCATGTTCGGCAGGCGAATCAGCCCATGGGTGGAATACCCTCTGAGGTCGGCTTCCATCAATACGTCGGCCGTCGTCATGGATTGCTCGTGGGAACAGCCTACGGCCGCTAGAATGCGCTCCATTAAATCGCGTAGGGCGTCCGCGTTCATCACGCGATCTTCGCTTCGATTCATGACTGAGAAACTCTCCCTAAAGGTCGGGGTTCGGAGCGGAGGCGCTCGGCTTCGTCACACGCATCATCCAGCAATAGATTTCCACCCGGTTTCCATCCGGATCGAGAAAGTAAAACGCATGACTTCCGCTTCCCCCGACGAAGCCGTTCTCGTCCAGCCCCTCTTCCGCGTGAACGTAAGGACCGGAGACGAACTCCACGCCGCAGGATTTCACGTGCTCCTGGGCGTTCAGCCAATCCTCCCGATTCTCCACCTCGAAAGCCATGTGGTGGAGACCCACATCGGTTCGGCGCTCCGAGTCCACCGCCCTCAACCCCGCCTTCACGGCGTCTTCGGGCAACTCAAAAAACACCAGCGCGTGGTGCTTCTCTCCACATCGCATAAAACAGATCGGCCGATGGAAATCGGGCGGCCCCCATTTCCCCGTCAGTCTCAAGCCCACCACATCTCGATAGAACCGAATCGATAGCTCCACGTCCCTTACGTGGATTCCGACATGACCCAGACGCGCGACATGACAACCCATGCCTTCTCCTCCCGGGTGAGAATTTTGAGCAGAAAAAAATCGTTTGCCTTCAAGAATATGGCATCATAACATTTCCCGCGCGGGTTCGCGTCAACGCCGCTCTCACATTCCATGAAAGGCCATCTCCATGCTGAAAAAGACGGTTTCTCTGGGCACATTGTTTCTGGGCGTCATGGTAGCCGCCGGCGTTTTCTGGCAACCATCCGCCCATAGCGTACAAAAGTCCCCGCGATCGCACTCCCTTCCGGAGGAGCAAAGCCCAAAGGGTGCGGCCGCCTCCGCGCTCTTGGCGCAAAGCGTCAACAAAAACCAAATCGAAAGAATCATAAAAGAATATCTCATCAAAAACCCAGAAGTGCTCGTGGAGGCCATGCAGGCACTGGAGAAAAAACGAAACGCGGAGCGCGAGACGGCGGCCCAAGCCTTCATCCGGAAGCACTCGAAACGAATCTACGCGGATTCTGAAGACCCCGTGGGCGGGAACCCAAACGGGGACGTGACGATCGTGGAGTTTTTCGACTATCAATGCGAGTTCTGTAAACGGGTGGCCCCCATGGTGGAGGAAGCTCTCGCAAAAGACGGGCAAATTCGCATCGTATATAAGGAATTTCCCATCCTCGGTCCGAATTCCGTGCTCGCTGCGCGAGCGGCGCTCGCCTCGCGCGCGCAGGGCAAGTACCTGGCGTTTCACAAGGCGCTCATGGAGACGCGCATCTCCTATGACGAGAAGAGCGTCATGAAAATCGCCGCCGCCTTGGGCATCAACACGGACCGGCTGAAGAAAGACATGCTCTCCTCTCAAATCCAGGAGATCATCGACAGGAATCGCGCCCTAGCGAGGTCGCTGCGCATACGCGGCACGCCGGCCTTCATCGTTGGAGAACAACTCTTCCCAGGCGCGCTCACGCCTTCTCAACTTGCTCGCATGATACAAGAGGCGAGAAAGAACTGAATCGGCGAATCGACGAGAAAACCCCGGAAGTGGTTCTCCGGAGTTTTTTGCGTCCATGGGCGAGAAAATCTAACCCACCTTCACCGAACCCGTCAGCTTCCTGCGGTAATCCCACCATTTCCACTTTCTCGGCGCCATCGTGACGCGCACGCGCGTTTTTTGTGCGATGGGCGTATTGACGTAATTCGCCCACATATCCGGACCAAAGAAATGGTCCACCACGCTTTTCAGCCCCTCATGGTCCGTCCCCATCACTTCGGAAATCTGTGCCTCGCCCTCGACGACGACGGCGCGAAAAGGCGCTTCATCGTCGTCGATGCAGATGGAAAACGCCGGATTGCGCCTCAAATTCCTCACCGACACGGAATCATCCCCCGTGCTGATGAAAAAACTCGCGTCCTCGGGGTTGAACAAATACAAAAGCGGCACGATGTGCGGGGAGCCATCCGCATTCGTGGTGGCGATTCTCGCCATACGCGGCTCCAACAAAAATTCATCCATCTCAGTTGGACGCTCAACCATTTTCTATCTCCTCTTAAGACGCCGTTAACACAAAAAGATTCTCCGCCTCATCGTTTCGTTCAAGCGGAGCAACCAAGCCGTTCTATGGCCTGAATCACAAGCCGGTCGTCGCCAATGCTCCATAAAACCGTCCTATCCTTTCACAATGATGTTCACCAGACGGCCCGGAACGACAATGTGCTTCACAATCTCCTTATCCCCGACGTAGTTTGCCGTAACCGCCTCCGCCTTCTCCTTGAGTTCATCCTCCGGCGCATCCGGGAGCGCCATGAACGTGCGCCTCGTTTTTCCGTTCACCTGCACGGCGAATTCCTTCTCCTCGGCAGCGATGGCCGCTTCATCCACCCGGGGCCACTCTTCTCGAAAAAGACTCGTCCCCGCCTCGCCCGCACCTAAAGCCGCCCAGAGCTCCTCCGCCACATGCGGAGCCATCGGCGCCATACAGCACAAAAGAATCTCGGCCGCCTCGCGTTGAATCGCGTTTTCCGCTCTAGCCTCCGCGCGCAACGACGTGGCCAACTCCATAATACGCGCCACCGCCGTGTTGAAAGAAAACGTTTTTTCATACACCTCGTTCACCGCCTTCAAGGTGGCATGGGCGTCTCGCCTGAGCTTTCTACCGGAGGCGGACAGCCCACCTCCGTCTCCAGAATGGGGCTCCGATTCCCGCCAACCCTCAAGACGCTCCGAGAACGTCAGCCAAAGCCTTTGCAGAAAGCGATGGACCCCGATGAGCCCGTCATCACGCCACTCCTTGGAGCGTTCGGGGGGACCGATGAACAACGTGTATAGCCGACCCGCATCCGCTCCGTATTTTCCGGTGCATTCCTCGATAGAGACACCGTTCATCTTCGATTTGCTCATTGAGGCCATTTCGGGAACCACTTTTTGGCCCGCTTGGTAGCCGCTGCCGCTGGGGCCATCTCTGGACACAACCAGAGAGTTCTCGTCCACGTCCTGGTAAGGCACCCAAACGCGGCCACGCGCCTCGGCCACGTAATACGCCATTCGGCATACCATTCCCTGGGTAAAAAGGTTCTCAAACGGTTCCTCGAAAGAGAGGAATCCGAGATCGTAAAGGACTTTCGTGAAGAAACGGGAATAAAGCAGGTGCATCACCGCGTGTTCCGCTCCTCCGATATACTGGTTCACCGGCAGCCAACGGTTCACGTTTTCCGATTGAAACACAGCACCGTCGTCGCGGGGACTGACGTATCTCAAGTAATACCAGGACGAATCCACAAAAGTGTCCATCGTGTCGGTCTCCCGGCGGGCGGGTTTGCCCGTTCGGGGACTGATGACGTTCACGAAATCCGCACTCTGGCTCAAGGGATTCCCTCCCCTTCCCGTGAACTCCACGTTGCGCGGGTGCGCGACGGGCAGATGCACGTCGGGCACCGGAGTCACGCTCCCATCTTCCTCATAAATGACAGGTATGGGCACTCCCCAATAACGCTGCCGCGAAATGAGCCAATCTCTCAGACGCCAGTTGATCGTCTTGTCGCCAAAACCTTTTTCTGCGAAATAAGCGATCATGTCGGGGTAGGCTTCTCGGTTCGGCCGCCCGTCGAAGGGTCCGGAGTTCTCCATCACCCCGTCTTCCCCATACGCCTGGGCCATGCTAGCGCCATCAAGACCGCCATCTGGATGCTGAATCACCACCTTGACGGGGATGTCGTATTTTCTCGCGAAAAGAAAATCGCGCTGATCGTGCGCAGGCACGCCCATGACGATGCCCGTTCCGTATTCCATCAGAGCGTAATCGGCCACCAGCAGGGGGACCCGATCCCTATTGACCGGGTTGACGACGAAATGGCCCGTGTGAACCCCCGTCTTCTCGCTCTCCTCACTCATTCGCTCTGCGGCGCTTTGGGCGCGCATGGCGTCCACGGCCTCTCGGATAGAGTTCGCCCGGGGGTTGTCCCGCAGCAGCTCATCGATCATGGGATGCTCGGGCGCGCAGACCATGAAGGTGACGCCATAGACCGTATCCGGCCGCGTGGTGAAGACCGAGAGCGTCTCGCCGGTCGCCTCAAGCCTGAAATCGATTCGCGCTCCCTCGCTACGTCCTAACCAGTTGCTCTGCTGCCGCTTCACGTGTTCGGGCCAGCCGACAAGGCCATCAAGGTCATCAAGCAGGCGCTGCGCGTAGTCGGTAATCCGTAAAAACCATTGACTAAGCCAGCGTTTTTCCACCTTAGCGCCGCTGCGCCAGGCGACGCCGTCGTGGATTTGCTCGTTCGCCAAAACCGTGCTGTCCACCGGATCCCAGTTGACGAGCGCTTCTCGTTTGTAGGCCAAGCCATTTTCCAACATTTGCAGGAAAATCCACTGCGTCCATCGGTAATAGCCCGGATGCGCAGTAGAAATCTCACGTGGCCAGTCATAGGCGAGACCCGCCATGCGCAACTGTCGCCTCATATTGTCGACATTCTTTTTCGTCCAGACAGCAGGATGCGCGCCGGCGTTGATGGCGGCGTTCTCCGCAGGTAGACCCAGGGCGTCCCAGCCCATGGGATGCAGCACCTCGAAGCCGCGCATCTTCCGGTAGCGGCTGATGGCGTCGCCCATCGTATAGTTGCAGGCATGGCCCATGTGAAGATCGCCAGAAGGATAGGGAAACATCATCAGAGCATAATAGGTAGGCTTATCGCCGGGGTGATCGGAGGTCTCGAATATATTCTGCTCCGACCAAAGATTCTGCCACTTTTTCTCATAACTGGATGGACGATACTCGCCGAGCATGAATTTCCTTAATTTTTGAGTATGTATCCCCAAAACCTTCGTGCGGGCATTCCGCCCGCCCCAAGAGATTCACTTCTCCTCAGGGACATAAGCTCTGCGGGACGGGCGCGGCCTTTTGCTTCATCCCCATCATACCAGGCGCCTTCCCCATACCTTCAACGGCTCTCCACGACGAGAAATAAAATATCTCGCTTAGTTGCCCATGGAAAAACCCGATTCCGCGAAAAGGTCCCTTTCCGAGCCGCTCGAACGATACATGGCGGACGGGCGACGTGGTAAGCCAACCTGGCCGACGACAAGGCATACCTCACACGGAAATCTATGGAGAGAGGCCAAGCCGCATAATCCTCTGGTCGATCAGGTGAAGATAAACAAACGGGCGATGGTCAAGTAGATCAAAAGCCCCAGGACGTCACCTCCGGTCGTGACGAAAGGTCCCGTCGCCACAGCGGGGTCCACGCGAAAGCGGTGGAGGACGAGTGGCAAAAACGACGCGAGAAGGGCAGAACACATCATCGCCGCACAAATCGCAAGGCCCACGACGAAACCCAACCAGGCCACGGAGGAGAACTGATACGTCGCCAACAGCCCCAGCAATACGCCGTAGCAAACGCCCAGAAGTATCCCGACAGCCACCTCCTTCGAGATGACGCGAACCCATGATTTGGGATCGACACGTCCGGTCGCCAAACCACGGATGATGATGGTAGCGCTTTGCGTGCCCACATTGCCCGCCATTCCGATGATCACCGGCATGAACGCGGCGAGAGCCACCACCTCGCTCAACTCCTCTGAATGCTGACGAATGAGCTGCGCGGCGAGAACGCCTCCCAGCCAACTGACAAACAGCCAGGGCAAACGAACCCACGCGAGACGCTTGACGGAAAGCGAGGTCGCCTCATCCTGATAGGAGTGCGTTCCCGCCATCTTGAGAATATCCTCGGTCGCCTCCTCCCTCAGGACGTCGAGCACGTCATCCACCGTGACGATTCCAACTAGAACGTTCTCGTCATCCACGATGGGAATAGCCAGAATGTTATAGCGCGAGACGACTCGCGCGACATGTTCTTGGTCGGCGTGGACGTTTTCGCTCCAAACGTTGGCGACCATCACCTCGGACAACGTCTTAGACGGATCCGACAGCAATAGTTGCCGCAAGCTGATCACGCCTCTCAGACAAGCGTTCGAGTCGATGACATACACGTAGAAAATATAATCCACCTCGCCGGCTTTTCGCACCCGGGAGATGGCCTCGTCCACCGTGATCTCCTCATGCAGCGCCACATAGGAATCCGTCATGATGGCGCCCGCGGTTTCCGGCAGATACGCCATCACATCCTGTATGGCTTCGGTCTCAGGCGCGTCAAGTAGCGCGACGATCTCCCGTGAACGATCCTCGGGCAGGCTCTCCAAAATATATCTCGCGTCGTCGCTGTCCAGTTCCTTGAGAAGCGGAATTACGTCCTCATCCGGCACCGGTTCCAAAAGTTCTCGAACGATATGGGAATCGGATTCCGTCAGAATGGAGGCGCAATGCTCCCGACTTTGGATCAGAGAAAACGCCTCCTGGCGCTCCTGAGGCAGGAAATGCTGAAAAATCTGCGCCACCTCGGCCGCGTGCATTTTCTCCAGCGCATTGGCGAGATTGGCGTCCGCCTTGTGTCTCAAAAGACGCCGCACCATGCCTTCTACGCGGAGCAACCTCGTGTCACGCTCGTTCACCATGGCTCCATGCCTCGAAAACAGGAAAAAACGGCGCACAAAGGGCGTGAAGTGTATTGAACGCCATCAGGAGTGTCAATCATCTTGCGTCGCCACCCAAGTTTGACACCTCTTGGTTGCGGGCAGTCTTTCACCCCATTACAATGTCAATTGGCCATGGAAGCGTATATCGTCCACTCGCTCTGGGGAGTGCCTCGCCATCGCCAGACTTCACGGTCGGCTCACCGGACTGAAAACCAAGCAAATCAAGGCTCTGGAGAGGCTTTACCGCCGAAAAATACCCCCCGGCCAATTCATCCACCTAGAACTCGGTCGCGAACTCGCGTTTTTATCTTATGAAATCTCACGTCAGGTTGGGCTGCTCATCGATCGACTTGGCGCGGTGCGCTACGTGATCATAGGCGATGCGCGAGGAATCGAAATACCGGAGCTTGGCCGCGCCCGTGCGGGAATGGCGAGGCTCAGAGGTATTCGGTGCGTCCACACGCACCTAGACCCCTCCCCATTGTCACAAGAAGATCTAACGGACATGGCTCTCCTCCGCCTCGACGCCATGGGAGCGATAGAAGTATCAAAAGATGGCAGTGCGGGCCGACTCCACCTCGCCCACATCACGCCCAAGCCCAGAAACGAAAGCGAAGCGGACAGCACCCATTCGACGTTTCTAGAGAACCGCGCTCCGTGGAAAATCCAGTCGTTCCCCAACCTGGAATCGAGCCGGTTTGACTTTGAATCTCTCATCAATTCCCTGGAAGAGGAATTCGCCCGCCTTCAAAAAGCATCGATTCAACTTGAAGAGGGAGAACGCGCCCTGCTCGTGCACCTCGACACCGGTGGCAAAACAAAGCGTTCCGCCGAAATCGAGTTTGAGGAGCTGTCTCTCCTCGCGCGCGAGGCCGGTTTCATCCCTTGCGGAAACATTCTACAGCGACGGAGAAAGCCGGATCCGCGCTTCGTCATCGGCAAAGGCCGGTTGGCGGACGTCCTCATGAACTCTATGCGGGTGGGAGCCGAAGCGCTGTTATTCTCTAATGAACTGACACCATCGCAAGTCAAGAATTTATCTGAATCCACCGATCTGAAAATTCTCGACCGAACGCAAATCATCCTCGACATTTTCGCCCAAAGAGCCAAAAGCCGTGTAGGAAAACTTCAGGTGGAGCTTGCCCTGCTACGATACGCACTGCCCCGCATCTCTTCTCAACACTCGGCACTGAGTCGGCTCACCGGCGGTATAGGCGGCAGGGGACCAGGCGAAACCAAGCTGGAGATTCACCGGCGCCGCGCATTCGAGCGCATTCGTAGGGTAGAGAAAGAACTGGAGAGTCTGCAAAGAAAACGCTCCCAAGGCAGACGACTCCGCCAGCGCCGGAAGGCGCCGATCCTCTCCCTAGTGGGCTACACCAACGCGGGAAAATCTACACTGCTGAACGTCTTGACGAAGAGCGAGGTCAGGGCCGAGGATCGCCTTTTCGCCACCCTGGACACGGCAAGCCGACGACTGCGGCTCCCGCGCGAGCAGGAAGTCATCATCACAGACACCGTCGGCTTCATTCATGACCTCCCCCAGGAGTTGATAGGGGCGTTTCGCGCCACGCTGGAAGAATTGAACGAGGCGGACCTTCTGATTCACGTGATTGACGCCTCATCCGCGCATTGTGAGGAAAACCTCTTCTCCGTGGAGAAAATCCTGGATGAAATTGGGCTGAAAGATACGTCTCTCATTCGCGTTTTTAACAAAATGGACAAAACGGACGACATCCGTCTCGCCAATCTATGCCGTAGATTCGACGGCATCGCCTCAAGCGGCGTTGCCCCTGAAAGCCTCATCCCTCTGGTGGAGGAGGCAGCCTACCGCCTATCGAACATGGACAAGCAGGATGAGAGAGAAAAATACGAACGAGCCACGAACTAATTTTTGTCCGAATCGCCCCCAAAAATTATCCCTTTTGTTGTCCGCCGTCCTGCTGAGCTCTCTGGCGGGAGGCTGCGTCTCGACCGACCCCTCGACGGGAGACGCTTGGAAGAAGACAAAAACAATCGTTCAATCCACATACGCCAAGACCCGGCACTCTATTGCAAACACTTTGACGGCGATAGCAAAATATCAGAGCGACAGCGCAAGGGAGCAGCAAATCAGGCAAGAAAAAAACCCCTCAGACGGTAAGAACAAAAAAAGAAAAACCATCGCACGACCTGCGGCTACGCCTCGTTTTCAGGATCGGTTTCCATCCAAAACCCATCGCTCACAGGAGAAGGCTCTGAAGTCCGACAAAGGCAGGCGAGCTGCCGGGAGAAACAAGCGCGGAGAGGATTCTAAAGAAGAGCTATTGGTGCTCTCAACGGCCATGACTTCCGAGGAGTTGCGTCAACGCATTCACGATATTGAACAGGAGCGAATCCGATCAAAAAGTCCAGTCAGAAGACGCAAGCTGACGCACGAACAGAGAAAATGGGAGCAAATGCTGCTCAGATCCCAAAAAGAGGAAAACATCATCAATGAGATGACGAAATTGCGGCACCGGCTGAGAAAGCTGCAAAGAGATTTGCTCAAGATTCAGCAGACCAATCGCTAGAGCAGCTGGATTATCCTTGAGAATTCCCCGATACAATCACCAAGCATTCCGCGCCCGGCTTCATGAAGCGACGTGCGGCTTCTCTGACCGCATTCCCGTCCACTCGCTCGATTTGCGCGATTGATTCTTCAAGCGTCTCCCATCCCAAGTCGTAGGAGAACCCGAACGCCAAGTCGGACGCTCGCGCCAAGGCGCGTTGATGACTGCGGGACAATCCGCCAATGAGATACGACTTGGCGCGGCGCAATTGCCCATTATCAAGACCGCCTCGGCTCAGGCGGGTAATTTCCTGGCGCATCAAGTCGACGGCCAATTTTTCTTTCCCTGGAAGCGTGGCCGCATAAATCGAGAACATCCCCGGGTCGAGAGACTCATCGGAGGAAACACCCACGTCGTAAGCAAGCCCGCGCTTCTCTCGCAACTCCCAGAAGAGTCCTCCTCCCTGGCTTCCCAAAGCCGCAGCGATGACGGAAAGCGCGTGTCTTGCATGTTCACGAAAAGTCGCGCCCAAAAACGACATGTGCACGTGGCTTTGCGACGCCCCCTCGATCGCGTATGAGCGAAAGCGCCCCCTTACAGGATTTATGGGTGGGGGCGGATCCAGAAATACCGTTTCTCGAGGCGCCTTCCCCGCCCAAGGCGCCAGCATTCGAGGGAGATGCTCCTCCAGGTACGAGGCGTCAAAATTTCCAGCGACCCCGATGACCAACCTCTCAGGAGATGCTCTTCTGTGCCATTCGCGCTTCAAAACGCTCGGACCGAAAGCGGCCATCGTTCGGGGAGTCCCGAGTGGGTGACGCCCTAGTGGATGTTTGCCATACAAAAGCTGATGTCCCTTGAATCGGCAGTATTGCCCCAAGTCATCCCGTGCGCTGTTGCGCTCCGCATTCATCTCCGCTCTGACGAGTTCAACGTCCTTCTCATCGAAAGCACTCTCGGACACGATTTGCGCGAATTTCTCCATGATCTCGGGCAACACCGCGCTGAGTCCAGAAACGGTCAGTCCAAAGGTATTCCTACCCGAGAACCCACCGAGGCTGGCACCCAAACCCTCCACCTCTCTCGCGTGCAGGGACGATGGGAAGCCTCTGGTCGCCATAGGCAACACCGCCATCATCAAAGCGTGCAGTCCAGACTGGTGCGCGGATTCATTTCTCTGCCCCCCCAGAAACACAGCGCGCAAAGAGAAAACAAGCGGCCCGCCTCCAGGCAGCATGACCAGTCGCCCACCGCCCGGAAGCTCCGTCCGCATCGGTTCGCCCTTCGTTTTCGGGCGCCTTGCATTAACGAAAAAACCTCTCGCTCCCGAAATGACGCGAGAGCGAGCAGACGCCGCTGATTTTTCCGCCACGCTGCGATTTTGGCCCGCGTCGGCACCCGTTCCTTCAACACCATTTTTGAATCCGTTCAATATGGCTTTTCGAATTCTTCGCGCGCCGATTCCAGCCCCTTCTCCTTTGGGGAAGAACACGCCCACGGTCATTCGAGATGGAACCAGATAACGCCTCGCCACCTCCGAGACATCACGCAGCCCTACCGACATCACCATCTTCACGTGCTTCAAACAATAGCTGGCATCCCCAGCGATCAATTCAGAATAACCGACCATGCGGGCGCGCTCGGCCATTTCCTCGCGCTGAAACTCCATGCCCGCCAGATAATTCATACGCACTTTCTCCAGCTCATCCGAAGTCAACGGCGCATCCTCGACGACTTCTCGCGCCACACGAAGGATTCGCTCAGCGGCCTTCTCAGTGTTTTCTGGCGCGACGTATCCGCCTAGGAAGAAGAGTCCCGGTCCGCCGAAGAAACAGGGGTCAGCGAAGACGTCAAACATCAGCGGCGTGTTCATGCACAGATTCGCATACAGACGAGAACTTTCGCCCGCCCCGAGAACCATGCCGAGCACCTCCAGCGCGGGGGCGTCCGGATGGGTGAGCGGAGGAATTTCAAACGCGATGTCCAAGTGTGCCGTTCCGGAGCGTCCGCGCTTCACGATGACGCGCGGCCCCGCCTTCAAAGGCACCGGAGCAGGAACTTTCCTCATCTTTCGGGGTTGGGGTCTAGGCCATTTGACGTGCAAATTTTCTTGTTTTTTTCTCAAAATCGACTTGATTTTGGAAACGTTCATGACCCCGGCGAACACCAGGACGGCCGACGAAGGCTTATAGAATCTCTCGTGATAGTTTCTTAACTCTCGCGCCCCTATACTCTTCACCGTTTGCCGCGTGCCTAAAATGGCGCGCCCATAAGGGTGCCTATGGCCGTACGCCTCACGATAGAGGTAATGTTGAAGGCGTTGGTCCGGCCGCTCATACGCGCGATTCAACTCAGAGAAAATGACCCCTCTCTCCTGGCGTACTTCGCTTTCGTCAAATCGTGGCCACCAGAGCGCGTCGAGGAACACCTCCAGACACGCTTCAAATTTATTCGGCATCGATATCAGGTCGTAATACGTGGATTCGCTCGTCGTGTAAGCATTGATGTCTCCGCCGGAAGACTCCGCCATCGAAGCGAGCTCCCCTACCTCCAGATTTCGCGAACCCTTGAATATCATGTGCTCAAGGAAATGGGAGATGCCTTCGAAAGGGGCCGTTTCAGTGAGGCTGCCAACGGGAAACCACGCCTGCACGCTCACGGCGGGAGCCGCGGAATCCGGCAGAAAAATGCAGGTGGGGCCTCCCCTCATTTGCGAAACGAGAGGCTTTATATCTTCTACGAATCGCTCCGCCATATCGCCTTAAATTTTTCGAATCCGTATCTCGTCTGAGACGGACTCGTTAGTCTGTAGAAATCCTCTCGAGCCGCCCGAACCCAAAGGCAAGGAATCCCTTGACTTCCAAGGAGTGGAGGGTATCATCTCGCTTTCTCCAGGTCATTCGGAGAATGACGTCAAAGTGCTATTTTCGCCTCACAGAGAAAATCCCATCAGAGACGACCAATGACCCGTTATGTAAAAAGAGGATAATCCGTGGAACACATCAAAAGACACGTTTTCGTATGCATCAATCAACGTCCACCGAATCATCCGATGGGCTGTTGTCAGAGCAAGGGCAGCATTGAAGTCGCGCAAGCCATCACAGAATCAATTGGCTCAAGCGACCTCGCTTCGGATACGGCCATGGCGGGTGCCACCTGCCTGGGTCCATGCACGATGGGTCCCACGCTGGTCGTATATCCCGAGGGCGTCTGGTACACGGGCGTCAAAGTGGAAGATGTCCCCGAACTCGTTGAGGAGCACCTAAAAAACGGACGCCCCCTCGAAAGGCTACGCCTCAGACTACCCGGAAACGTCGAAACCGACGACTAGAATGAACACGGAGGCCGCTTGATGAGCCGAGCGCTGGTGATGGACTCAAAGGACAATGTGGCCACCGTGCTTGAGGACATCGCTCCTGAGCAAGACGTAGAAATTGAGGGTGGTGAGAAAACATGGACGATCCGCGCTACGGAAACGATTCCTTTTGGCCATAAAATCGCGCTGCGAAAGATATCCGCAAACGCGAAAGTGCTCAAATACGGCGAAGTCATCGGCGCCGCCACACAAAGCATATCCCCTGGCAGGCACGTCCACGTCCATAACATGAAGAGCACCCGAGGCTAAGCACATGCCCAGGAAAAGGGGCGCTCCCACCTTTTGGGGCTACAGAAGGCCGCAGGGACCTCCGGGAGGCCGGAATCACCTGGCCATCGTCAGCGCCATGGACAATTCAAACCCCATCGTTCGCAGAATTGGCGCACTAGTGCGAGACACCACGTCTGTTAACACGTCATTCGGACGCGCACTTATGGGCGAGGACGCGGAACAGCATTGGCGGGTGATGGGGCATACCGCCGCCCACCCGAACGTAGGCGCCGCCATCATCGTCAGCCTCGAGCCCAAGAGTGCGGACGCCATCGCGGAAGTCGCTGCGAGAACCTCGCCCTGGATGCCCTTAGAGTCCGTGAACATCCAGCAAACCGGAGGCACACTCACCACAACTGCCCATATCATCGAAATCGCCAAGAAACTCTTAGCCCACCTCGCGTCCGCCAGGCGCGTTCGCTGCGAGTTGAACGAGCTCACCATCGGCGCAGAATGCGGGGGGTCGGACACGACGAGCGGCGTCGTCTCAAACCCCGTGACGGGAATGGTCGCCGACAGGGTGGTGAGAGCGGGCGGGTCGGTTATCTTCTCCGAGACGCTGGAAATTGTGGGGGCCGAGCATTTACTCGCCCGCCGGGCCGCGGACAGAAAAACCGCCCGGAGAATTATCACTTCCGCGAAACGCGCCGTCGACTACGCCGCAAACATCGGCGTAGATTTCATCGGTTCGAACCCGGCCCCGGACAACATCAGGGGTGGGCTTTCGTCCATTGAGGAAAAAAGTCTGGGCGCCATCAAGAAAGCGGGAGAGCATCCCATCGTCGAGGTCGTCGGCGTAGGCGAACGTCCCTCGAAAAAAGGCGTCATCTTCGCCGATGCCCCTTGCGCCGGCGTGGAGAACATCTCCTCGCTTGCAGCCAGCGGCGCGCAGGCGATTATTTTCTCGACAGGAATCGGAAATCCCATCGGACATCCTGTCTCTCCCACCATCAAAGTGACTGGGAATCCTCGGACCGCCCGGGCGATGGCCGAGAACATTGACGTGGACATCAGCGGCGTCATGGAGGGAAAGATGCGCATTGACGAGGCGAGGGATTTGCTCGAGAAAGAACTCATTGACGTGATGAGCGGAAAACTCACCACATCGGAGATTCTGGGCGAGACGGAACTCACGGTCAGCCGGGCCGCGCTCAGCCTCTGAAGCCGCTACTCGCCTTCCAACCCCTACAAGTCGACGAACACTTTCGTCCTAAAAACCCATTCCCACGATGAGTCGATTCCAGGTGTTAATAAGCGCAACGGTGCCAAATAGTTCCACTATCTGCGTTTCTGAGAAGTGCGCCCTCAGCGACTCAAAAGTCTCATCCGAGACGCTCACGCCCTTCGTACTCTCCTCGCAAAGGCGCAACGCCGCTTTTTCCCTCTCATCAAAGAGGTCGCTCAAGGAACCCTCTTGTGCCGCCTTCGTCTTCTCGTCCCCCACCTTGCGCATCCGCGCCATGTTGGAATGCATGTTCACACAAAAATGACATCCATTGAGCACCGACGCGCGAATGTTCAGCACCTCCTTGAAGCCGACGTCGATCTCTCCCGGGCCATCCGCCACCGTGGTCAAGCTCAGCAGCGAGCGCAAAAAGGCCGGCTTATGGGCCAAAGCTTTCACCGGAGGAATCACAACGCCGAATTGTTTTTGCAAATTCTCCATGATGCGCTTCGCCGACGCTTCCGCCTGCTCCGGCTCCAACAAGGAAATACGCGCCATTTCATCCTCCTTATATTGATTTTCGTATGAATATACGCCTGCGCATGAGAGACATTCCATTTTTCTCACACTGATATTTACGCCACCTTGACATCCCCATCAATGAACGCCCCAAAACCATTCAACGATGAGCGCAAATGAGCAGGAAGCGTAAAATATCCTCTTCTGCTAGATTACCACACCTTGTACTCTCCGCTTACCCAGGCGTGCGCCTTAAAACGCAAGAAGGATGAAAACTGCCTATGAACAAGCGAATTTCCCTGTGGCAAGCCGCTTCTCTCATCAAGGATGGAGACACCATCAGCCCTGGCGGCACCCTTCTGCACAGAACGCCCTCCGCCCTCGTGCGCGAAATCGCGCGCTCACGTATCCGGGGGCTGACGCTCATCAAACCCTCTCCTGGCTACGACGCCGACCTTCTTTGCGCGGCGGGGGCTGTGAGCAGGGTGGTCAGCGGCATCGTCACGTTTGAAGCGGAATTCGGGTCGGCGCCCCATTATCGAAAGGCGATCGAAAAGGGATTGGCCGGCCTTACCGAACACGCCTGAGCTAGTGTTCTCGCCGGGCTGCGGGCCGCAGCCTACGGCATCCCCTTTCAGCCCATCCGTGGGTTCAAGGGGAGCGATATACCGGAGCAAAGCGGCATCTTTACGATCGAAGATCCATACACGAAAGAGGAGCTCTACGCGATTCCCGCCATGAAGCCGGACTGGGCGTTAATTCACGCCCCAAAATCAGACGCGCAGGGAAACGCCCAAATTCTGGGCAACCAGCATTTCGACGTCGAAATGACGCGCGCGGCGCAAAAGGGGGTGATCCTCACGGTCGAGAAAATCGTAGCCCCGGAAGAAATTGCATCCGAGCCCGAGCGAACAGCCATTCCAGGTTTCCTCGTAAAGGGGGTTGTAGAAACGCCAGGCGGTGCCTCGCCTTGCAGCTGCCATCCGTCCTATGGGGTCGACAAAGATGAAATGGACCGCTACATAGCCCTGACCCAAAAAGAGGGGGGACTCGAGGAGTATCTTGCGAGCACGGATAAAACGGGCGCGCAAGATGGGACGACGAAATGACGAAGGGTAATCGCGTCACATCGCTGCCCGAACACGTAATTCGCGCTGGCAACCAAATGGCCGTCTCGCTCTCGCGCCTCATTGAGGACGGGAAAAAAGTCTTCCACGGAGTCAACTCGCCACTTCCGATGGTCGCGATTTTTTTGGCCCAAAAACGACACGCCCCCCACTGCGTGCTCATTGAAGTTGCCGGCTCCGTGGACCCGAAACCACGCTTTATGCCAAAAAGCACAGCCGATCCCGAACTATGCTACGGCGCGGCCTCCCTGTTCTACAACCCAGACACTTACGATCTTTTCGCGCGCGGCGGAATAGACCTCGCCTTTCTGGGCGCTGCCCAGCTCGACAAGCAAGGACGCGCCAACATGAGCTACATCGGCAACCCTATTCACCCGAAAGTCCGTTTTCCTGGCGGGGGAGGAGGCGCCGTCATCATGCCCCAAGTAAAGCGAACCGTCATTTGGCGAACGACACACGATAAGCGATTTTTCGTGCCGAGGGTGGACTTTTCAACCCAATCCGGAAACCTCAGCCACGTGATAACGCCCATCGCCGCACTTGAAAGAAAACCAACAGGGCTTGAAATCTCTAGCGTTCACGCTGGTCACTCAATGGATGAAGTGATCGAGAAGACCGGGTTTGGCTTGCAACGTCCAAGAATTGTTGCGCAAACCGCCCCGCCGAGTGCCGAGGAGCTGGAGGCTTTGGGTGAACTCGACCCGGACGGCGTGCGTTTTTCAGAGTTCCGCATATAAGTTTCGTAAACTACGGAAAATGGGGAGTCGCTTCATTCCCCACCTCCCTCTGGGGGCCTTGCAGAGTGGCGGATTCAGGAGGATTCACATGGACAATGCATTGGTGCATCATCTGAGGAACTACTCGACCTGTCAGGCGGCGGACGCCTTCGACAAATTAAACATCAAAGGCCATATGCCCGACATTGTCCTGCTCTCCCCAGACCCTGATTACAGAATGGCGGGAGAAGCGCATACCGTTCAGATGATTCCCGCCGGTGGCGGGAATCTGTCCAAACGAGAGACCCACCACATCGACGCGGCACCTGAGGGGAGCATCGTCGTCATCAGCGTCCCCTTCGGGGTGACGACGGCCAACTGGGGCGGCATGATGAGCACGCGGGCGAAGGCGATGAGACTGGGCGGGGTCGTCCTTGACGGCCGGGCTAGGGACATCGAAGAACACCGCCGGATGGGATTCCCCGTGTTCTCCAAGGGCATATCGGTTCATGGCAGCGGAGGATACACGGTCCCCAGCGGCGTGGGGCTCCCGATCAACTGCGGGGGCGTTGCGGTGAGGCAGAGGGACATCATCTTGGGAGACGTCAACGGCGTGGTCGTGGTTCCAAGGGAGAGGCTCAAGGAGATCATCGAGAAAATGGATGAATTGGCAAGAATTGAAGAAAAAATCATCCACGAGCTGGAAAGCGGCGCGCCCATCGGCGAAGCGTTCGAGAAGTATCGAGGCTAGGACATGGGTTCAGACTTTCGCAGGACAAGGGCTTGACGATATGTCGGCTCCACTCCTCCTATGGCTGGCGCGCCCATCCAAAATGCGTCAAGAGTCAAGATAAACGCGAGGGGAACGACTCAATTCCTCTCGAGCGCCCTTTTGATCGCCTGCGTCTCCGAGAGCGGCTCCTTGCAGATAAAATTCTCACATACATACACGGCGGCTCGTCCATTCACCATTGCTTTTCCACGAAGCAGGGGCACTGCGGCGTCCGCCTCTGCACCAGATAATTCTGACTTGAGGGCCAAAACCTTGTTCGGCGCGAAAGTGGAATCAACTGCTCTCAGAGCGGCGCGCGTGTCCTCGGAATCTCTCTCACCAACAATCGCCACCTCCATCGGGGTGTCGAGATGAAAGTCCAACGCGGCCAGCATCATGTGAAAGGCGGCCGGCGCGCGGGCGAGATACTCACCGAAGGCGCGCAAAACCCCCTCGCCGCGCACGGCGAACTCCGCCCGCCCCGAGAGCCTAGCCAATTTCAGCAAACCTAGCGCCGCCATGGAATTTCCGCTCGGTATGGCACCATCCTGCGTCATCTTCCTCCTGACGATGAGTCGTTCATGATCGTGGGCGGTAAAGAAAAATGCGCCCTCCTCATCATCCCCGTATCGCGCTATCATCTCCTCAGCCAAGTCCGAGGCCGCGCGGATCCACCTGGGCTGAAAGCTCGCCTCATATAAATCCACCAAGCCCACGAGCAGAAAAGCGTAATCATCTAGATAGGCGTTCAACTTACTCACTCCTTCCCGATGGCTCCTCAGCAGTCCCCGCCCATCGCGCATGTTGCCCAAAATAAAATCCGCCGCCTCGGTCGCCGCTTCAAGGTAGGGGGAGTGTTCCAGAATCCTGCCCGCCAAGGCCATTGAGCCCACCATGAGTCCGTTCCAGCTCGTGAGAATTTTATCATCAAGACCAGGCTTCACGCGCCGCTCTCGTTCGGCAAAGAGTCTTGTGCGTCCCCTTTGCAAGATAGCGAGAAGTTTATCTTCCTCCATTCCCTCTTTCTCGGCGAAAACGCGAGGTGGGTCTTGGATGAACAAAGGGGAGGTTTTTCCCTCAAAGTTCCCCTCCTCCGTCACGCCGTAAAATCGGCAGAACACGCTTCCCTCGCCCTCTCCAAGAATTTCCTCTATCTGTTCGGGACGCCATACGAAGTATTTCCCCTCCTCCCCCTCGCTGTCCGCATCCTGGGCGGAGTAAAACCCGCCCATCGGACTGGTCATCTCGCGCAAAACGTAATCCAGGGTATCGGCCGCCACAGAGCGATAAAACGTGCTTCCCGTCGCCTGATACGCTTCAAGATACACTCTAGGCAAAAGCGCGTTGTCATAAAGCATTTTTTCAAAATGGGGAATGAGCCAGTAGTTATCCACGCTGTATCGATGGAATCCACCACCAAGCTGATCGCACATCCCACCGAGGGCCATCCTTTGAAGCGTCGTCTCAACAATCTTCATCAATTCCTGAGATTCCGACTGCCTCCACCTTCTCAAAAGCAACATCAACGCCATTGAGGGCGGAAATTTCGGGGCGCGTCCGAAGCCGCCCCAGGAAGCGTCGAATCGTTCCTTCAACTCCTTGACAGCCTGATCTATCCACTCCGCCCTTAAGTCGCCCGTTACGGGCGCGACGTCTCCCATTTGACCCAAATTTGCCGTTATCTTCTCCGCGCTGTCCCGCAAATCCTCTTGTCGCGTTCGATAGACCTCGGCCAGCCTCAGGAGCACGTTTTTGAACCCGGGTCTCCCCCATTTGTCATCCGGCGGAAAATATGTCCCACAGAAGAAAGGACTCAAATCCGGCAGCAAGAAAACGCTCATGGGCCAACCACCTTGGCCCGTCATCATCTGGACCGCCTCCATATATATCCCATCGATATCCGGCCGCTCCTCGCGGTCCACCTTGATGGAGACGAAATGGTCGTTCAAAATTTTGGCGATTTCCTCATTCTCGAAACTCTCATGCTCCATCACGTGACACCAATGGCAAGCCGAGTAGCCGACGGACAGAAAGATGGGCTTGTTCTCCTCTCTCGATTTGCGAAGCGCATCCTTCCCCCAAGGGTGCCAATTCACCGGGTTATACTGATGCTGCAAAAGGTAGGGACTTGTCTCCTGCGCGAGACGATTTTTTGGACGGGGCTGACTCATGAATCCCTCATGCGAACAACCGAAAGAGCGGCAGCGGCAAAAAACGCCTAGTGACGGGGCGTGGAACAATGACGAGAAAACAATGCGGGCTAAGGAGCGAGTCGCGCGTGGGTCTCCACGCGCCCATATCCTCCAATGTGCTGTATGTCGTCACCCCAGTTCTCCACCCAAGTCGTGGACACTAGATGCAACCGAGGGCAATGCCTCGGGTTCTCCCCCGCGCAAAGTATCGCAGTAGGTGCCCTTCGAGCCTGCGCCCCAGAGGTTCCATGCGCGGATGAAATTCTCATCACGTCTCATCTTCATCCAATCAATCAACACGTCCTCGCTCGTCAAAAAATTCCGAGTTTTCCGGATGTCACACTTGCCGGCGAATCCCTCTCCTCCATAGACGTAGGGGATATCTCTCGACGAGAGGAAGAATCCCACCCGTTATTTGCCATATTGTGAATTCCTCCTACTGCAGGGGATACCGGCGCGCATCCACCACGCCCACAACGCTATGTTCGCCGAGAAAGTTCAAAAATTTCTCCGCATCATAGTTGTTGTGGCCTATCGTCCAGAGGGAATATTTCAAGCGATCCCCCTCATGAGAGCGACCGCGACCTCGCATCCTCGGTGAAAGAGCTCTACGTCGATGTTCTCATCGGGAGCATGGGCGTTTGAATCCGCATTGGCGAGGGGGAGCCAAACGGAAGGAACGCGCAATTCCCTCGTGAACATTTTGTCGGGAACGCTGCCGCCGAAGTTTGGATAGATGACGGGTTCGACACCATAACAACTGACAGCCTCGATCACCTTTTGAACGTAAGGATCGTCCGCCGGCGTCTTACTGGCGTCAAACGTCGCCATCTTGCGCGCCTCGATATCGTCAAAGCCCTCCGCCTTCAAGAATGAACGCAATTGATGGAAAATCTCATCAGGGGACTGATCTACCACCAGGCGAAAATCTAACTTGGCGCGCGCAGTGCCCGGTATGACCGTCTTCATACCATTCCCAGAATAACCCCCCTGAAATCCGCAAACGTTCAAGTTTGGCTGCGTAAGAGACTTCGCGTAAAAAGCGGAGATATCTGGAATTCGCTCAACCCCGTCTCCGAGGACGGCGCGAAGTTCCGCCTCCGGGTCGGGGATTCCCGCTAGGGCGTCTCGATCCGCATCGCTAATCGGGAGCACAGCGTCGTAGAATCCAGGTACGCGCACCCTCCCCTCGCCGTCTCGCAGACATCGCACGGCGTCGATGAGGCGCCAGAATGGATTGAGAACCGGCCCGCCATACATCCCGGAGTGGAGGTCTTTTCCGGCCCCGCGCGCAACGAGTTCGACATAAAGCAATCCCCTGCAGCCCAAAGAGAGCGTCGGCCTACCAGATGGGTGCAAGGAACCATCCGATGAGCAGGCGATATCTGCTTTTAGCAGCTCTTTGTTCGATTGGATAAATTTTCGCAAGTTAGGAGACCCCACCTCCTCCTCGCCTTCTATCAGAAACTTAAGGTTGATAGGCACCTCGGCACTCGTTCGGTGATAGGCTTCCGCCGCCTTGATCTGGGCGAAGTGCTGGCCTCTATTGTCTCCCGCTCCACGAGCGTACAAACGGCCATCGCGCACCTGAGGATCAAATGGTTCAGAACTCCAGCCCTCCGCTATATTGGCCGGCTGAACGTCGTAGTGGCCATAAATCAGCATCGTGGGGGCATCTGAATGTCCCTTCATCTCTCCATACACGAGGGGAATTCCCTCGGTCGGGAGAATTTGCGCTTTGATACCCGCATCGCTCATCAACGCCGCCAAATGATCCGCCGCCTCTTGAACGCCTACTCCCAAAGTGCTGATGGCGGGTTTTTTAAGGTATTCGACGAGCTCCGCCAGGTTTTGCTCCCTTCTTGCTCGCAGAAAGTCAATCACCGCCGACATTGCGCTCTCCTTCACTAAAGACACAACGCTCCGAGATGTTGCCAAAATAGTTGAGCCAGATTATTCTTATCCTCTGCTTGAGTCGCTTAGATTTTTCCCTGCCGCCGTGTAAGCAGTGAACTCGCATGATTCGAAAACTTTGTAGCATAACCCGTCCCATTTTCAAGGTCATCCGTGCAAGACGACTCATCCTCTTCGTCCTCCCCATGCTCATGGTGACGAGCTGTACCCGACCTCGCACCCTGGGCCTCGCTTCCGCCCCTACTGGAAGGTACCATTATAAGGAAATTCATGTTGACCTCCCCTCCAGCGTTGAAAACGCATCAATAGCGGGGTATCTAGCGCGCCCTTCTGGAAACGGGAGACATCCTTGTGTCATATTGCTGCATGGGAAAGGCGGCTGGTGGCAAGCATACTCCCGCTACGCCCGGAAGCTTGCAAGCCACGGATTTTCCGCTTTGATCATCAACTATTACTCGGTGCACCAAGTCGACCTTGAGGGACTGATGACGCCTTTTGCCCAGCGAAAGCGGAATTTCGAGCGCCAAAACGAAGACATCAACCGATCCGTGTCCGCCTTTGCGAGAAGCCCACATTGTGCAAAAGACGAAGTCGCCCTCATCGGATTCTCGCTCGGTGCGGACAAGGCTTTCAGGACGGCCGCGTCGCTTCCAGTAGTGAAAGCCGTGGTAGCCTACTATGGCCCCTATGATTATGTTTCGCTCATCAAAAGCCGCATCAACCCCGCGGTTCTCGCCCTTGCGACCGGGGATTTACTCCGGTGGAAAAAATATTTGGAATTCCACAGCCCAACGAACAAAATAAGGAATACGAAAGCTTCCGCTTTGATGTTTCATGGCGTGGCGGATGGGGTGATTCCTGTGCAGCAGTCATTCACGATGGTCAAAAGATTGCTATCACGGTCATCCGGCTCCACCGAGCTGAAACTCTATGAAGGCACCGGCCACAATTTTGTTCTCAGAAGAAACACGCGCCTAGAAAAAGAGGATTCTATTCGGCGTGCACTGCTTTTTCTCAAAAACCACCTGTCCCAGCCCCAAGTCCGGGAGCCGTCTAAAACGTGAGGCGTAGACAAAAAACAAGCCCAAGACCTATCCTCTGAAAGCCAAAGCGAAAAACGAGGCGATTAATATACTGATGGATACGACACCGGACGGCAGACACGGCAAGAGCGAATCCTGGATTCGAGAATGGGTGGGCTGGAGCAAACTCAACCCCGCCGGAAACGTAGAGGCGGGTGCGTGGGGAACGTGGACGATCACCTACCACGTGGGCAGATATGGGGTGGATGACGGCGGAACCATCGTTCTCTCACGCCGCTTCGCCAGCGATTGGGCCAAACCACAAACCACCACGCCAGGCGAGGCACACTATACGAGCGCGACCACGAGCGGAGGCGCCACTCTCAGAATAAGATGGGACCCTAAATCGAACGTCAGGCCCTGGCAACAGGGCTTGGCTATTGACGTATTTGACAGCTATCTGGCGGAAGGCGATACGGTGACCATCGTTCTGGGGGATAGAGCCGGCGGCGGCCGGGGAACCCGCGCTCAAACTTTTTGCGAAAACAATTTTCGTTTTCGGCTCTTTGTCGACTGCTTCGGCTCAAATCGCTTCATCGAAGCGGCCTATACGCCCACCTTCGCCATCCTCCCTGGCAAACCCGCTCGTCTCGCCATCCATGGCGCAACCGAACAAGCTCCCGACGAGAACTCTTGGATGCAGGTGAAACTTGAGGACCTATGGGGAAATCCCTGCCACGACGTCGATGCGAAAGTATCCCTCGTCGCCGAAGAAGGCGTCTGTCGAGGGTTGCCCGAGTCTGTTCAATTCAAGCGCGGCCAGCCCGCGGTGGTTCGCCTGGAGAATTTACGCTGGAAATCCTCAGCGTGGGGACGCATACGCGGCAACGCGAACTTCGACATTCCTCCTGCGCACAGCCACTACGTTCGCGCGATGGCAAAAACGCACCGGTGGAAGCAATTCTGGGGCGACCTCCACGGCCAAAGCGAGGAGACGGTAGGCACGAACACGGTAGATGATTACTTCGCGTTCGCCCGCAACATGGCTGGAGCGCAATTCTCCTCTCATCAAGGAAACGATTTTCAGGTGACGAGGCAAACCTGGGACGCGGTTCGAACGGCCACGAAAAAATATAATTCGCCGGGTCGCTTCGTCACATTTCTAGGGGTCGAATGGTCGGCTGTGACGGGCATGGGCGGGGACAGGAATATTCTGTATCTTGGCAATGACGGACCCTTGCGCCGAACAAGCCACTGGCAAATAGACGACTGGGACGACCAGAAAAATGACCGATACCCCCTCGACAGGCTCTACGACGCTATGCAGGAACGCAGGGACGTCACGCTCATCCCTCATATCGGGGGCCGACGAGCGAGTCTGGACTACCACCACGCGGAGCTTGAGCGCGTCATGGAGATATATTCCTCTTGGGGGCGATTCGAGTGGTTCGTGGAAGAGGCGCTGGAAAAGGGTTGGCGCGTGGGCATCACAGCGGGCAGCGACGGACACAAGGGACGGCCGGGAGCCAGCTACCCGGGCGCAGCTATTTTTGGAGTCTACGGCGGCTACACTTGCATCTACGCAGAAAAACTCACGCGAGAGAGCTTGTGGGAGGCGATTCAGTCAAGGCGCGTCTACGGGACGACGGGAAAGAAAATTCATCTTTCCTTCTCGACAGAGGATCATTTTATGGGAGAAGAATTCGAATCCCCCAAGCCCCCTGTATTCAAGGTGCGGGCCATGGGCGAATGCGGCATAGAATTGATAGAGCTGAAGCGGGCCTCCAAGACCATCTCCTCTTATCGTCCGAAAGATGGCGCCGCCCGAAATTCAGACTGGTTTCGCGTTTCCTGGAGCGGCGCGCGCATCCATCAGCGCAACCGCCAGACCCACTGGCATGGCGGGCTAAGGGTGGACAAAGGGAGAATCGATGCGCCGAGAAACTGGCAGATGGACAATTTGGAAGAAGGCATACAATCTGCCGACGAGCGGAGCATCCGGTGGCTGAGCCGTACAACCGGCGATGCGGACGGCGTCGAATTTCACCTCTCAGACGAGGCGGGCGCGAGGCTCTTTTTCGAGACCGCCGTCGTTTCTTTTGAAGTGAAATTTGACGTGATCGGCACCGTTCCCTACGTCGTGGACGCAGGCGGCGTTCGCCAGAAAGTGGAAGTCCAGCGCATCAGCCCAGTTCAGGGCTACCCTGAGGCGAAAATCACTTTTAACGTCGATGAAAGCGATTTTCACGATGGCTGGAACCCCTATTTTATCCGCCTTATGCAAGAGGACGGGGCGTTGGCCTGGAGCAGCCCGATTTTCGTGAAAAGAGGGAAAAAATGACGGCGCACGAACTTCCCGCCTTGGATGAGGATTGGCGTCGTGCGCTCGCAATCGTGGCGCATCCGGACGACATGGAGTTTGGCGCGTCGAGTGCGGTCGCTAGATGGACGGCGCAAGGCAAGGATGTTTCCTATGTCCTCATGACGAGTGGCGAGGCGGGCATCAATGGCATGTCGCCAGAGGAGGCGGGGCCCGCCAGAGAGGAGGAAGAATACAAAAGCGCCGCCATAGTCGGCGTCGAAAGTGTAGAGTTCCTAGGCTATACAGATGGGGTGATAGAGTACAATCTGGACCTAAGGCGCGACCTCGCTCGAAAGATTAGAACCTATCAACCAGACATCCTAATCACCCTGTCCCATCATCTCACCTGGCCGGGCGGCCCCTTGAACATGGCGGATCATCGCTGGCTCGCTTATGGCGTGATGGACGCGGGCCGTGACGCAGGCAACCGCTGGATTTTTCCGGAACTCTTGGACGAGGGGTTGGAGCCTTGGACGGGCGTTCGCGCGGTTTTGCTCAGCGGCTCGCCAAAACCCACACACGCGGTGGACGTCACCGATCACTTGGAGAGAGGAATATCATCCCTCCAAGCCCACAAACTCTATCTCGACAACCTCGATGGAGGGTTTGACGCTGTAGGCTTCCTCACCCAGGCGGCGGTCGAAACAGGCAAACGCGCTGGCTTTCACTACGCGGCGTCATTTGAGACAATTTCTATATGAGTTTCAAAAAATTGGATCGAGGACTATATCTTCTAAGCTGAATTGAGTAGTATGGCGATTACGTTTGACGCTCCTTATCCTGTTGTTTGTTATCATCTTTGACTTTTACGAGGAAATGGATGCTCGGCGAAGCGACCAAAAAAGAATTAAGCGAAAAACATTACAACGCTACCCTTGCGAACATCGTGTGGCAGCATGAAACGTTGGCGTGTTTTCGGGTAAAACCCGACTTTGATTTTCCCCAATACAAATCAGGTCAATATACGACGCTGGGCCTTGGCAACTGGGAGCCTCGCCACAAGGACGCCGTCAAGGAAGGAGAACTTGATGAGAAAAAAATAAGGCGATTGGGCAGGCGCGCCTATTCCGTGTCCCATCCTGTGCTCAACGAGGCGGGCGAACTCTACCCAGCCGAGCATTTGGACTTCTTAGAATTCTACATCGTCATGGTGACTGGCGTGGAAAGCGAACCCGCCCCTCTTCTCACCCCAAGGCTCTTTCTCTTAAAAGCCGGCGATCGCATTCATATGGGTCAAAAATTCACGGGCGAATATACGCTCGACTGCATGAGCAACATTCGGGACAACGAGGACTCTTTCGTCATCTTCGCCGCCACAGGAACTGGAGAGGGCCCGCACAACCACATGATTTGGGAGCTTCTTCGCACCGGCTACAAAGGCCAGATCGCCAGCATCAACGTCGCGCGATACAAGAAAGACCTCGCATATGAGCCCCTCTACCGGAAGCTCGAGAAGAAATACCCAACCCTCTCGTACCACACGCTCACCACGCGCGAAACGGATACCATCCACAACAAGGTATATGTGCAGGATTATCTGGCCTCGGGCGCATTCGAGGAGAACATGAGTCGCAAGATGGATACAAAAAACACGCATCTGTTCTTATGCGGCAACCCCGCGATGATCGGCATCCCCAAAGTTCATGAAGGCAACAAGATATGGCCCGAAGGGGCGCCGGGCGTCATCCAAATCATGGAAGATCGCGGCTTCACGATGGACTACGGCCGGACGAAGGGCAACATTCACTACGAAAAATACTGGTAAGACCACAAGTTTAGGCGTCACCTCAGCTCAAACAGACAAAATTCGCAGGAGAGCCGATGCCCACTCTGATTCAGAAAGACAAAGGCGTGTTCTCCACCTTGAAATTCAACCGAAAAGACGTTCGCAACGCCATCAACGAAGAAATTATGCAGAGTCTCTCCGATACCATCCACACCCTCAAGGCATCGCGCGGGCGATGAGGCGTTCTGCTCGGGCGGCGACTTGAAATGGCTTCAAACTTTTGAATCCCGTAAGGCGTAAGGACGGCATGTCCATGAGTAGGCGCATGCAGACGATACTGAGACGCCTTTCTTCATTGCCGGTACCCGTCATCGCCATTCTGAATGGATACGCCCTCGGCGGCGGCGCTGAAATCGCCATGGCCTGCGATATACGGATCATGGAGGAACACGCCTATATACGCTTCAAGCAAGCGCGCGTGGGCCTCATGCCGGGTTGGGGAGGCAGAGGGCGGGTCCTCCGTGCGGTCGGCTATGGACGAGCGATCGAATTATTGACCACTTGCAAAGACCTCCACCCTGAAGACCCACTGGAAATGGGACTCGCCAACACCGTTGTCCCCAAGGGAGACGGTCTCCGCGTCGCTAAAGCGATGGTGGGGGAAATCGCTAAAAGCGCTCCCGGAGCGATTCGCTCTCTGAAGGAATTACTCTTGTTCGGCCTGGAAAATACACAGGAGAAAACAGCGAGTGCAGAATCATCGCTGCTTGCGGAGCTTTGGACGTCTCAGGATCATGGCGAGACGATAAAAGCATTTTTTGAGAAGCGAAGCCCCGACTTCAAGGGAAGATAACCAGTATGGCAGCCGACTATCGCCAGGTGAAAACGCACGCGGGCCTCCTCGTTCAAAATACATATGGGACTGGGGACGCGCCCCGGGATCATGAACCGGGCGAGCCGGGCGTTTATCCTTTCACGCGGGGCATCCACCCAGAAATGTACAGAAAGCGTCTATGGACGATGCGTCAGTCCTCGGGCTTTGGAACCGCAGAGGAGACAAACCGGCGCTATCGCTTCTTGCTTGATGAGGGAAACACCGGGCTTTCTGTCGCACTCGACCTCCCTACGCAGCTCGGACTCGACAGCGACGACGAAAAATCATCGGGCGAGGTCGGTAAAGTCGGCGTGGCCATCGACTCCCTAGCGGACATGGAGACCATATTCGAGGACATTCCGCTCGACAGGATCAGCTCGTCTTTCACCATCAATTCAACGGCCGCCATTCTTTATGCCATGTACGTCATCGTTGCAAAGAAACAGGGCGTTTCGCCCTCTCAGCTCACCGGCACGATTCAGAACGACATTCTGAAAGAATACATCGCTCGCGGAACATGGATATTTCCGCCTGAGCCCTCTTTAAGACTGATTGTCGATACCGTTGAATATGGCGTGAAAAACACCCCGAAGTTCAACACGATCAGCGCCGCGGGCTCTCACTTCAGAGACGCGGGCGCAACCGCCGTCCAAGAAGGCGGGCTCACCCTAGCCGACGCCGTCGTTTACGTGGAGAGATGCTTGGAGCGCGGGCTAGACATTGATGAGTTCGCCCCCAGGGTCAGCTTTTATTTTTACACCCACATGGATTTTTTCGAGGAAATCGCCAAATATCGCGCCATGCGAACGCTGTGGGCCAAAATTATGCGCGAGCGGTTCGGGGCAAAAAACAAGAGGAGCTGGCTGTTCCGCTTCGGCGTCGCCTGCGGTGGCAGCACTCTTACCGCGCAAGAGCCTGAGAACAACATTGTCAGAGTCACCTACGAGGCGCTGTCCGCCATCTTGGGCGGCGCCCAAACCATTTTCACCTGCGCTTATGACGAGGCGCTTGCGCTGCCGACGGAGGAAAGCGCCCTGCTCGCCCTGCGCACCCAGCAAATCATCGCCCACGAAAGTGGCGCATCCGACGTGGCAGACCCCCTAGGTGGCTCATATTTTTTGGAAAATCTGACCGCTCGCATGGAAGCGGAAATGGTGAAAATTATTGAAGACATCGAAGAACGAGGCGGCATGGTCGAGTGCATTCATCGGGGCGTCGTCCAAAGCTGGATAGCCGAGAGCGCCTTCCGCTGTCAGAAAGAGGTGGAAGCACGAGAGCGAACGATCGTGGGCGTAAATAAATACGCGCAGGAAGAGCCATCCCCTCAAGAGATATTCACCATCGATCCTGAACTTGAGGAACGCCAAAAGAAAATGGTCGATAAAGTGAGAAAAGAACGCGATTCCGCCCAGGTGGAGACGGCCCTCAAGCGTCTTGAATACACCGCCAAAAGCGATGAGAACCTTATGGAGGTAATCTTTCAGTCCGTGGAAGCCTACGCCACCATCGGGGAGATGACGAATGTGCTCCGTGGCGTTTTCGGAGAATTTCAAGAACCCATGGCTTTCTAACGAGCCTCTCTCCCCCGTCCGCTTGCCCAGCCGGGCGAAACGCGAAATAATCCCCCTCGAGAAAAAAACAATATGGACTCAGCATCCCATACGATATGCGCATAGGAGGTAGGCACAAAAATGTGGACAGACGCCGAAAATGGAAACACCGCGCCAGCCGATTACAGGTATAGAAGCGCGACCGTTGACCTTAGCAGCCGAAACATCACGCTCACAGATAAGCACTGTGAGGACTTAGAGGATTTTCTGGGCGGAATCGGCAGGATTTTCAAAATTCTCTCCCACCACGACGTATCCGACCCCTATGTCCCCTCTGCCCCGCTCGTGATGGAGCTTGGCTGCTTCTCGGGGACGAACCTGATGACGGGATTGAGGACTTTCTTTGGTGGCTACAGCCCTCTCAAAAGCACGCGCGCCGGTGCGCCCTCGGCCATGTATTCAGCAGGTTCCGGCAAATTCGGAACCAAGGTGGCCTGCGCGGGTATAGATGAAATCGTCTTTACCGGAAGAAGCGAGGAGCCCGTGATGCTGTTGATCAAGAGCGATACCCTCGGCGGGCCCGCACACATAGAGATCGTGGACGCATCCTATCTTCTGGGGAAAGATTCGCATGAGAAAATCATGGCGCTCGCCAGTGAGTATGGCGACGCGCATTTCGCCGTCGTCGGTCCGCCAGGAGAGAATTACAAGACGAATCGGATGGCGTCCATCGTCCTGAGCACGGAAAACCAGATCAAAACGGGGGAGTGCAAACCGAGATTTTGTGGGCGCGGCGGCTTCGGTGGCGTGATGGGCTCTAAAAATCTCATCGCTATCATCGCGCAAGCACCCGACGACAAAACGGCCGTCACGGAGGTCGTGAAGGCGGCGAACAAGATCATCTCCCGAGGGGCCGGCTCCAAGAACTACCGCGATGCCCACAAGGCCGACGGCGGCGGCGGCACGTGGCGAAACATCGCGGGGCTCCATCCTCTGGGCTGCTTGCCGGAGAGAAACTTTTGGGCACCGAACAACGATGACGCCGTTCAACTCTACCGGGGCAGTTTTGAAGAGTCCTACGTCATCAAGGACGAATCCTGCTTCAAATGTGGCATCGCGTGCCACAAAAACATCTACGATAGGCCCGAAGGCGAAACGGCCGAAGGAAGAAAAGCGAGGAAGGGAAAATTCAGGGTCAAATTCGACTACGAGCCACTCGATCTCATCACAGCGAACTGCGGCGTCTATGAAGCGGAAGAATCGCTCGATCTAGTCGAACTAGGCGACCGTATGGGCTATGACGCCATCAGCCTGGGCGCCACCATCAGCTACGCCATGGAATGGAACGAGCGAAACCCCGACGAACCCGTGCTGGACAACATCCGTTTCGGCGACGCCCGGAAGATGGAGGAGCTAATCCGAAAAGCGGCGGCCGGAGAGTGTGAGGAGCTGGCGCAGGGCACCATGCGCCTAGCCCAGCAATGCGGAGATCTTTCCTTCGCCATGCAAGGAAAAGGTCTCGAATACCCCGCCTATCTACCCGAAACCAACCCTGGCTACCCTTGGGCGCTGGCCGGCGGCCACATGAGCATGCGTACGTTCTTACTCCTCATCCTAGACGGCCAGAAAACAGACATAGACTATTGGGAAAACGCCATCCTGAACGGCATCTACTATACCAGGGACGACCTCATCGGCACCTGCAAGTTCGCAGGAGCCCCGAATGAAAATATCGTCGATAGTTTAAACGACATGTTCGGTCTCTCCTTGACGGAGGAGGGCGTGAACAAGGCGATCAGACGCTCCTACCTACGGGGGCGTTTGCTGGAGAAGAAAGTAGGCTATACAGATGAGGAATACGACGTGCCCGCCCGCGTGTATGAACGGGTGAATGAAAACGTCAAAATGCCCAGTTTCATCACCCGCGAATTCATGGACGAACTGAAGAAACGAACCGAGAAGAATTTGGACAGGCTCACGAAGGAGGAGGACATCGCCCTCCCCGTTTAGGTGCGGCATCGGAACGAAAAACGCCCCCCAAGCACTCCCCAGCAGGGCGTTTTCGCCTCATTAAACGCAACCGAGTTCCCTCAGGAGCGGCTCTCTCCCCATCCACCTTGCGCCGTCTCGAGAATGGAGAATGATTTTAGCGGCGCTTTTGAGATGCGGCCATTCAAATGCTCGTTGCCCACAAATCCGCCGCCATTACCCCACGCGCAGCTAAACCCTAAACCCCCCGCCTGTCTCCCCACAACATGACGTGCAGCCTGGGGGTGAACCGAAAACCACGGTTCATCGAAACTTCAGCCAAAGAGGACGATCTGCCTTCCATCTGCTCGCGCGTCTGGCCCCCCGGGGAGATGATGACCCGCTCTCGCGGGAACCCACAAAGACCGTAGGCTTCAAGGATAGCCTCGACTTCATCCAATTCATCCGGCCGATGAAGCACGAATTTAAGATAAGGCTCCTTGACGCGCTGTAACCAAGCGAGGGTTTTCGGCCGTTTCTCCTCTGAGATTCGCGCCGATTTCAGCTTGGGCGAGACATTCCACTGATCCACCCATTTGAGGGCGACCTCGGGTGGTGGAACATGGCCGGCCGTTTCCACCTCTACTCTGAAACCCGCGCGTGAAAGCGATACAACAAGTGCTGAGAACTGGGGGGACTCTAAGGGTTCTCCACCCGTCAGCACCACTTGGGCACCGTCGTGCGCCTCACAAAAATCCAGAATTTCAGAGATCCTTTTTTCTGCCACAGGAGGACCCGACCAGGAATACTTCGTATCGCACCACGCGCAGGCCACCGCGCAGCCCATCAGGCGAACGAAAATAGAGGGACGGCCGATGGAGGCGCCCTCCCCCTGCAAAGAGAAAAAAAGCGGATCGGCAAGGGGCACCGCCAAATCCGCTTCTTCTCTTGTTTTTCTCACCACGCTACGCCCACCTCCTGGCCACGTTTCCCTTGTCATTCCCAACCCGGGAAGCCGAAAGAGCAGCAGAATAAAACATCAGAAAAAACTACCCCAATGCAGATGAAACGATGAGCGCCACGCCAAGCAATATCCCGCCCACCACGATTCCGACTGCCCGATTCTGATCCTTGGACAGCGCATCGTTCACCGAGAAGGGCGTGATCCATTCGAAAATCTTGTAGCCGATCATCAATAAAATGATGCCGACCAGACCGTAGACGATAGACAGAAAAAGGCCCGTGCCAACACCCATGCGCGGCCCCGCTTGGGCGAAGGCGGCGAGAGGCGTCATCGAAAAACCCAAGGCAATAGCGATGACGAATTTTTTCATGTACGAAACTCCTTTTTATGGGAGAGAAGGAAAATTCAATGCCGAGAGATCATTCTCAAAATGCGCACCAAGACAAGAAGAAGCATTCGCCCCAGGAGGAAAATGCACCGGTAAAAGCACCGTTCTTTTCATCAAGAGGGCCTCGCGTCGGGCGGTCAAGAGGATGCAAATAGATTAGCAGAGGGTGGAGATTTCCTCAATCACCCATTCTTATTCTACGTTCCGCCCTTGCAACGCGCTCATCGAGAGATTCAATCCCATTTCCTGCCTGGCATGTGGTTATAGACGCTGTTCAGAATGCCGCCGTCGATGTCGAGACGAGAGGCCGTAATCCAATCAGATTCCTCGGAGAGCAAAAACAAAATCCCGTGCGCGATATCCACCGGCTGACCTACGCGACCTAGGGGCGTCACGTCGCTTCTACCCTTTTTGATCTCTGGGTCTTGCAGATAGGCGGTCAGTGGCGTTTCCGTGTGGCCGGGACATACGGCGTTCACGCGAATTCCCTTACGCGCCCATTCGATGCCCAGCTGTTTGGAAAGCATGATGATGCCCGCCTTCACCGTGCTGTACGCCCCCGACATTCCGTAAGGCTGGACCCCTGCATTTGATGAGAGATTCACGATGACGCCCGGCCTTTCGTTCTCTATCAGCCAGCGACCCGTCGCCTGACACATCAAAAACATACCCGTGAGACCGATGTCCAGGACAAGGTTCCAGCTCTCCAAAGGCAAATCAACCAAAGGTGCGGGGGCCATCTTGATCGCGCAGTTCACCAAATGGTTCAGACCGCCGAACTCCCTAACCGCGCGCTCCACCGCAGCATGGCAAGATGCTTCATCCGTCACGTCGACCCTTTGAAACGCTGCTCTCTCTCGGCCGAGTTTCGTCTCCAACTCGACACCCAGATCCTCGTTCACGTCCCCGATGAGAACGCGGCCCCCTTGCGCCACGTACATTTCACAAGTCTTGGCGCCAATGCCCCGCGCGCCTCCCGCGACGATGCAGACGTCTTCTTCAAAACGGCCCATACCCCGCCCTCCTCTCCTACTCTATTCAATCGTCCTATATCCTATCTCCCTGCCACCCCAGTTGCGTCCTGGCGTGTGGATCATCTTGCTCTCCGCCTGTCCGCCGTCGATGGGCAAGTTCGCCGCCGTGATGTACCTCGCCCGATCCGAGAGCAGGAACACGCACCCTTCCGCGATGTCCTCGGGCTTCGCCACGCGCCCCATCGGCACCACGGCGGCGCGACCCGCCGCGATTTCCGGGTTCTCGAACATAGCTTCCGTCATGGGGGTGCGCACCTGCCCCGGCGAGACCGTGTTCGCGCGAACACCGCGTCCGCCCCATTCCACGCCAAAGAGTTTGCCCAACATGATAGCCCCCGCCTTGCACACGCTATAGGCCCCCGCGAGGGGGTAGGCCTGCATCCCGCCTATCGAGGAGACGAAGACGATTGCGCCCGCCCTCCTCTCCAGCATCACGCGACCCGCCGCCTGAGCGCAAAGAAAATAGCCCTTGAGCCCAATGTCCATCACCATGTCCCAGTCGGCCTCAGGCAAATCCTCCAAATTTCCCGGCACGAGTTTGATCGCGCAGCACACGAGACCGTCTATCGTTCCAAAGGCTTCTACCGCTTGCACCACCATGCGTTGGGCGTCGGCTTTTTTCGAGGCGTCCATCTCAATTGAAATCGCCTCCCCGCCCGCCTCCTCCACCATGGAGACCGTCTCAGCGGCGGTTTTCGGATCAATATCGGCCACGGCGACGGCAGATCCCTCGACCGCTGCAAGCAAGCACGTCGCCCGGCCGATGCCACTCCCCCCTCCGGTCACGACGACCTTCTTGCCCTCAAGCATCATGGCGCGATCCTCCCTCGAAAACGATGTCTGCAGTCTATCATAGGCGCGCGGTTCGCAACGTTCGGCGTCCACCTCCGGGCGCATTTTATTTCCATCATATAAAACAACAGACTAGGGAGTTATGAAGGGCGTTTGGGGTGTTTGAGGATGAAATTTTTTCGAGAAATATCGTGAATTTAGCGTATTTTTCGATATTCTCATCCACAGGCTGTAAACGCCAGAACCGCCAAAAGAAACCGGTGCGCCCGACTCAAGAAGCATCCCCTCATCACAAATATAAATGAAGGACATCTGCTCGTGGGGACGCCTGTGCACGACGACCTCGGAGCTTCGGGAGAAAGTCCAGAGCGCGAGCGTCTGCTCTCGCCCACGATCATGTGGAACTCAATGACGCTCTCGGAGAGGACGTTCGCGTGGTTGACGCGCACGGAGGGAACCTCGTCCCGTCTCCGAAAGATTATGGTTTCCTCCTTCTTGGTTCTTGATTGAACGAGTGGGAAGCCGACGAATGGAAGTCTCAAAACCAAGGGACGCCGCCAAAGCGGGCATGACGCCTGGGTGAATAGAGATGGAGCGTGGAGACGACCTATGGACCTATTTCCACCCTTTCCACAAATTGGCCCGGCGCATGAACACGGACGGATCCGCGTGCCACTCTCGATACCCGATGCGCCGGCCGCTCGTCAGCCAGTCAATCTTGTCGCTGATGCAAGCGGCTAGTTCCGCGTCTTTCACGGAAAGGGCAAAGCCGCCATACTCGTCTATCGGGCCCAAGGCGGTGACCGCGAATGCGCCGCCAGAAGCATGGGCCGCGGCACTGTTGCCGATCTCCACGCCTGCCACCGCGTCTATCCGCCTCTCTCGAAGCGCCGCCAGAAGCGCAGCTTCGCCGGTTTTCTCGCCGAGATAAATCACCTGCGGCATGGTCTCTGCCGGTGGGAGCAGGCGTCGCCGCCCAAGGAGGCGCGAGGACGCGCCAGAGGCGTTGATAACGTAATTCGCCCCGCCGTCGGCGACGACCACGCGGTGCGCCATCTCCGCGCGCGTTCCAGCGGCGAGAACGCCGGCGGCGTTCGCAAGCCCCGTCAACTGCAAAAGACGCGCCTCTCCCGTCGTGCCAGCCAAGGCGCCGACGCGCACGCTGCTGGTCAACCTGTCATGCGAGGGGAGGCGCGCAGCGTCGGCGGCGCGCACCAGAAGCGACTGGCGGAACGCGACATGCCCCGATGTGAAGACGACGGCGCGCGCGCGCGCCGCGTCTCGAGTACGGGAATCGAGAATCGTGATGCCGCCGCCCACCATGTCATATTCAGTGCCGGCGGGAAGCAGCCAGATGCTCTCCCATTGGGCGATGGGGCTGCGCGAGAAGGACAGATCCGCGCCTTTCATGGCTTCGAGAGCGTCCAGTAAATCCGCCTCGTAGCCGCGATGGACTTTGAAGCCGGGGGATTTCGGAGCGGCGTCCGCGCTGTAGCTCAAGGGTTTGAAAAAAGCGTAGAAACCGAACCGAAGAACGCGTCCATCGCTCGGACAAGCCTTCGGTGCCGCGGCGAACCCAGAAGTGGTGCAGGCGAGAGCGAGAAGAAAGGCGAACGCTCCGGCGAGCAGGCCTTTCAGATTGCGAGCAGAATGGGGAGAAATTCTGGGGCACACAGTTTCATCGTTCCTATGCTTTTTAGCACGTGATGACGCTGGCGCGCCATTGAGGGCAGCTATGAAAGAGCATTCATCACCCGATTATCATCATACGATGTTTTGCGCACACGACGCCATCGCCCGCCTCTATCGGAATCCATAGGGAACGTATGACGCACCGCTAATCACGAGGGAAAGATGATGAATCTGGACCAATAGGTTGAAATACTTCAGGAACTCCTGCGATATCCATCCGTTCCTAAGCGAGGCTACCCTTTTGCGTTCTTACTACTAACTGATTCACACGGCCCGTATGTCGATCCAAACGAAAGGTACACCGTAAGGATAATGTGGATCCAACAATCTTAGATCGCGCGTCCGGCCGCGTTTCTTGCATATCCCCCCAGAGGATGGAGCCGGCGCGACGAGAGGCGGAGAATGCGGCTTCATCGCTCCGGTTCTTTCAACGATATGCCTTGTTCAGCCATGAAGAACATGAAAATTCAGATTCTAATCGCACGCCCTCAAAAAAAAGAAGCGGCAGGCCATAGATTCATCCCCAGCTCATTCCGAGGTGGGTCAATCAAAAGGCTGTATCCGTCTCCTTCAACCCCCTAACCTGAAAATCGAGAGATCGCTATCTGTTTCCAATGAACTTGTTAGAGTTTCAGAATGAAACTTATACTTTAATTTAGTAGCGAAATACTTCTGACTGATAAACCTCCCCTCAATTTTAGTGATGTCACCTTTTTTGATTCTCTTGGATAGTTCACGAGCAAAGTACGTAGCCAGGGAATCTGGGCCGGTCCCTGTCCCGCCAATTCGCTTTCCAATCTGTTGAGATTTGGTAGGTTGAGAACCGAATTGCGATTTGGTAGGGGGTCATGAATGGTCGTCCAAAATGGTGATTTGGGTCACGATCGCTCCTTATAGGTATGTCCAAAACCTCAACGATTTTATCTTCTAACTTGAGGTTGTCCCAATCCGACATGAATTTCCTCTCCTTTGATTCGATTCCCTGCAAGTTTCATAATGCCCGGAGCCGGACTCGAACCGGCACGGCCTCTCGGCCAAGGGATTTTAAGTCCCTAGTGTCTACCATTCCACCACCCGGGCTGGTTCGAGGAGAATACCCCACGAGACGGCGTTTATTCCACTTTGATACTTCGCGCGAGACGCAAGAGAGGAGCGGGAAGGAGGCGCGCATTTTCCCGTTGACGTAAAGGATGACCATATTCGGCACCAATGGCCATGCGCGCGCAAGGCATGGTCGCAAACGAAAGAAGAGCGGCGGCCACGAGACGTAACTTCATCCCATGGGTCGCGCGACCCCCTTCGCGCGTCAAGTGGAAATTCAAGCCCCGCGAGAGTATTTCATACCCTGAAGATCCGGACCTTTCGCTCAGATCACCTGTAAAAGGTGCAGCCTAGCCCATGTACTCCAGAATGTGCAGGCCCAGCCCCCAGCGGTCGGCCATGTAGATGAGGCCCGTATCCTTGTCCACCTGAACGTCGTTGCTCTGGGGGCAGCAGCGCTCCTTCGTGCCGGCGGGGATGTAGTAGCCCACCTCCTTGGGCCGGAAGGGATTCGACCAGTCCACCACCCGCAGCCCCGCGTTGAACCAGCAGATGTACATGAGGTCGTCCTTCGTCATGTCAAGCCAGATGTTGTGCGCGCCGTGGCGCGAGCCCGTCTCGCTCCATTTCCTGTCGAGGGGCCGCATTTCAACGGGGTCGATCTCATAGGGCATGAAGGTGCTCACGGGCAGAGGCGCAAGCGGGTTTCTCAGATCGTAGAAGGTGACGAACGCCGGAGGATCATCGCAGTTCACCGTGGTGGTCTCCTGCGTCACGATGCCGAAATCCGACCCCTCCGGCACCAGAAAGCTGTGATAGCAGCCCGCCCAGCCGTGCGTCTCATGGGGGTTGTGTCGCCACACGAGCTCAGGCGCGGCCGGATCGGTCAAGTCGAACAGGGCGACGCCTGCGTCCCAATAGCCCGCGGTGACGTAGTTTCCCCAAGGGTTCCCCTCGTGAATCCAGGCTCCGTCGCCCACGATGTCCGGATCCCAGGAGGGCTCCTCCCCCTCCTTCTGGCCGGGTATAGCGCCCATGCCGATGAACTCCGGTGCCCAAGGGTCCTTCATGTCGTGGACGAGGAGCACCTTGCCCCGATAGCCGTCCTTGAAGCCCGAGCTGTACATGAGCTGCCGCTTGCGGTCGTAGATCGGCCGGTGGATTCCAAAGCCGTCCACCTCCACGTAGTTCACGAATTTAGGATGGAACGGGTCGCGGTTGTCGAAGACGCGCAAGCCACCGATGGCGTCCGGATATTTCTCTCGCAAGGCGGGCCGCAGCTCGGAGTTCGTGATCAGCACCTCGTCGTTGATGCGCAGCACCTTGTGCGTGCGCGCCGCGGGGCTGTCCACAATCTGGTTGATGATTTTGGGATTCGCCGGATCTTTGACGTCGAGAATCGTCATGCCGTCGTGGCCGTTCACGCCCGAGGCCGCGACGTAGCAGATGCCGCCGCCCACCTGAATCTGAAACGCGTCGCCCCAGCCGTTCAGGTCCGAATGGGCGACGAGGCGGACGCCCTGCGCCTCCTCCTGCCAAGGCTCGGTGAGCACGTGATCCACTCCCGTGTAGGCGTCGTTGCCACCGCCTCGAATGGGGTTTGGGTGATACGAGGGTCTGGGCATGGTTCCTCCGCGAAAAAAATAGACGATGACGAATGAAGCGAACTCGCGAGTTTCACTATATGAGAAAATTCCGGCTTGCGAAAGCACGGGAGGGAGCCGGCTTCTATTGCCTCTTCATTCAAGCCATCCCCTCCTGAGGGGGTCATTCTTGCCGGAACAAGCGGATGAAATCCGCAAAGGGGGCGGGCGGGATTTTGGCGACCTCCATGTTTTCCAGAACGTGAGAGATCTGGCGCATTCCCACGAGGGCGACGGCCACGCCGGGTGCGCTGCGCGTGAACTGAATGGCGCGCTGCGCATCGGTGGAAAAACCGGAAAACGTCTCCCCCACGACGGCGGGAAGCCCTTGGGCCGCTTGTCCCTGAAGCATTGAGCCGCTCGTCATGACGGTGAGGCCGCTCTGGGCGGCGGCGGCCAGAAAACTCTTCATCTCTCCGCCTTGGTCCTGATTCGGCCGGGAGAAAGCCTCGGTCATGCCCAGGTTCAGGGGCAGCTGCACCGCCCGAAAATGGTGATCCTCCCCGCCCGCCGCCCGCGCCGCCTCCAACACCTCGGCGAGCGAGAGATACTCCCCCTCGTCCGGTGCCAGGCGATAGCCATTCCAGGTGGCCGTGCCGTAGGTACGTATCTTCCTTTCCGCCACGGCACGCTCGCACTCCTCGAAAGCGTCCCGCAGCCGGCCCAGAAAAATTTTTCGTGAAACCGCCTGCAGCTGCGTCTCGGGGTTGTGGAGGTAATAGACGTCGATGGTCTCAAGTCCCAGGTTCCGAAGGCTCGCTTCCAGTTCGTGCCGCAAATACGCAGGCGTCATGCAGTGACAATTTGCGACGACGTCCGCAGGGGTGCAGATACGAGGCGCGAAATAGGTTTTTCGCATGTAATCCTCAAAATCTTCCCGCCCCTGGGGCGGATGCGCGTCGAAGGGAATGAATCCCCCTTTCGAGGATATGACCAGCCCCTCCCTGCGCGCATCCCCTGCGGCGAACGCATCCTCCAAAGCCGCCCCGGCGCTCCTCTCGCTGCGCTGAAAACGATAGTTCACCGCCGTGTCGATGACGTTGCACCCGCTGCGGACGGCGGCTGCCAGAGACGCGCGATACGCCTCGTCCGTCGCCTCATCCGCCTCTCCGAGATAGGTGCCGACCCCGATCGAGGAGAGCCAGAGGCCGTTTGATTCCCGGAAATGCGCGGGATGGCAAGTGGAGGAGTGCGTTTGCGCATAGCTTCGCGTCCCCTCGGTCGTAGCGAAACCCGGATGGGACATCAGGGGATTATCCGCTCGGCCAATGGGAGGCGAGGTCGGCAGCGTTCAGGGCGAACGCGGGAAGGGGCTGAATGAGGTTTTCTGCGGCGGTGCGGATGGTCATTCACGGCATGAATCCCTCGCCCGCAAGGTCTTTTCTGATCTCTATTGCCTCTCCTGCTCCGGGCCTGTCAATGTTTCGCGAGCACACTCTATCAGACAAGACGGGAAGGTTCATACTTTAGAGTGAAGCGTCCACACATGATACAACCAAGGGCGGAGAAGATGAACGAAAAAAGCCGCTTTTCGTCAAAAATTGCCTCCTTGACACGCCCCCCCACTTCACCGATAATACACCCATCCGATAATTTCATTGAGGGCGAGGTCGCTATTTGCACATGATAGAGAAGCTGTTTTCCTCGTTGGGGAGCGCGCTTTGGACGTCTTTCACGAGAGGGGCTGAAGACCTTGGAAATCACCCTCACCATCAACGGCGAGAGCCAGACATACGACGCACCGCCCAGAACCCTTCTGGTTCACCTCCTGCGCGATGAGGCGGGGCTTACGGGTACCCACGTCGCTTGCGAAACCTCGATATGCGGGGCCTGCACCGTCCTGATTGACGGCAAGGCGGTGAAAAGCTGCACCCTGCTGGCCGCACAGGCGGACGGCTGTGCGATCACGACCATTGAGGGGGTGGCCTCGGGCGATGCGCTTCACCCTCTTCAGGAGCAGTTCTGGGAGAAGCACGGCCTTCAGTGCGGCTACTGCACGCCGGGCATGATCATGACGGCACACCAGCTCATCGCGTCGAACCCCGACCCGAGCGATGCGGAAATCCGGCACGGCATCGAGGGGAACGTTTGCCGATGCACGGGTTATCAGAACATCGTCGACGCCATTTCCGCCGCGGCGGCCCAGATGAGGGAATAACAGATGGCACAGGCTCCCAAGTTCATCGGCGCGCCCATCAAGAGACGAGACGATCCGCGTCTCATTCAGGGCCTCGCCCATTACGTGGACGACTTCAACCCGCCCGGCACCCTGCACATGGCGGTGGTGAGAAGTCCATACGGCCACGCCGCCATACGCTCGGTCGACGCGTCGAAGGCCCGGGCTGCGGAGGGCGTCGTCGCCGTATATACGTATGAGGACACGAAAGGGATCGGCCCCGTTCCAGTAGGCGGCCTCGTGCCTGACGCCAAGGTGCCCGAGCAGCCGGTTCTGGCGAACAAGAAGGCGCTCTTCGCCGGAGAGCCCATCGCCGTGGTCGTCGCGCGGACGCGCTATGGTGCGCGAGACGCCGCGGAACTCGTGGAGGTCGATTGCGATCCGCTCGACGCCGTGGTGGACGTCGAAAGCGCCCTGGACGCCAACGCACCCAGGGTGCACGAGGCGTATGAGAACAACGAGGCGTTCAAATGGGGGATATCCGGCGGGGACGTGGAAGCCGGCTTCAGGGCGGCCGACGTCATCGTCAAGGAGCGCATCACGAACGCCCGCGTCGCTCCGCTGGCACTGGAGCCTCGGGGCGTTCTGGCCCACTACCTGCCGGGCGAGGACAAGATGACGCTGTGGACCTCCACCCAGGTACCGCACAAGGTGCGCACGCTGGTGGCGGGCCAGATTGGCATGCCGGAGAATCGCATGCGCGTCATCGCACCCGAGGTGGGCGGCGGCTTTGGCAGCAAACTCAACATCTACCGCGAGGAGGCACTCGCCGCCTACGTCTCGCGCGAACTCGGCTTGCCGATCAAATGGGTGGAGAGCCGCTCAGAGAATTTCATGGCCACCATTCACGGGCGCGGCCAGGTGGGCGAAGTGGAGATGGGGCTCAAGAGCGACGGCACCATCACCGCCTTTCGCTACAACGTCCTTGCCGACTGCGGCGCCTACTATCAGCTGCTCACCGTGGCCATCTTCACGCTAACGGGCCTCATGCTTCCCGGTCCCTACAAAATCGACAACGTCGAGATGAACGCCACCGGCGTGTTCACGAACAAGATAGCGACGGACGCCTACCGGGGCGCCGGCCGTCCCGAGGCCACCTACATTCTCGAACGCATGATGGACGTCGCGGCGAAAAAGCTGGGGATGGACCCCGCGGAAATCCGCCGAAGGAATTTTCCGGACAAGGCCGACTTCCCCTTCCCTACGTCCGCCGGCCTCACCTACGACAGCGGGGATTACCACGCGGCACTCGAGCGCGCACTCGAGGCCGCCGACTACCCCGCCATGCGCGCCCAGCAAGAGGAGGCCCGAAAGGCGGGTCGGCATCTGGGAATCGGCCTTTCCACCTACGTCGAGATTTGCGGTATGGGGCCTTCCGCCGCCATGGGCGGCCAGGGATGGGAGAGTGCGCGCGTGCGCGTGGAGCCCACGGGCAAGGCCACCGTATTCTCCGGCGCCTCGCCCCACGGCCAGGGCCAGCAAACCTCCTTCGCCCAGATCGTGGCCGACGGGCTGGGCATCGGGGTGGACGACGTCACCGTCATTCACGGGGACACCGACGTGGTACCCTATGGCGTGGGCACCTTCGGCAGCCGGGGCACGGTGGTGGGCGGCTCGGCGGTCGTCTGCGCGCGCGACAAGGTGCGCGAGAAGATGGCCAAATTCGCGGCGCTCGAATTCGAGGCGGACGCGAGCGACGTCGCCTTCGAGGGCGGGGAGGTTTTCGTCAAGAGCGCACCCGAGAAGTCGGCCGCCTTCGCCGACATCGCGCAGCTCGCCTACAGTGCCATCAAACTTCCGGAGAACACCGATCCGGGGCTTGAGGAGACGCACTTCTTCGAGCCGAGCAACTTCACCTTCCCCTTCGGGGCGCACGTCGTTCTGGCCGAGGTGGATTCAGAGACGGGGGACGTGGAGATTCTCCGATACGTAGCGGTGGACGACGTGGGCAACATGATCAACCCGCTGCTCGTCCAGGGCCAGATTCACGGCGGCATCGCCCAGGGGATGGGACAGGCACTGGAAGAGGAGATGCTCTACGGCGAGGGCGGACAGCCGCTCAACGCATCCCTCATGCACTACGCCCTCCCCAAGGCGAATCGCCTGCCCCGCTTCGAGCTTCTCCACACCACCACGCCGACGGACGTCAACCCGCTCGGGGCGAAAGGCGTGGGCGAGGCCGGTACCATCGGCTCCACCCCCGCCGTGGTGAACGCCGTCATCGACGCCCTCGCACCCTTTGGCGTCACCCACATCGACATGCCCCTGCGCCCCGAGAAGGTATGGCGCGCCATCGCCGGAAAGAAGGGTCTCGCATGATTCCAGCCCCTTTCGACTACGTTCGTCCCAAGACGCTTGCGGACGCCCTCGCGCGTCTCAAAGAATCCGGAGACGATGCGAAACTCCTCGCCGGCGGCCACAGTCTTCTGCCCGTGATGAAGGCGAGGCTCGCGCATCCGCGCGTCCTCATCGACGTCGCCCGGGTTGAGGGGCTGTCGGGCATCGCAGAATCAGACGGCACCCTTCGCATCGGGGCGATGACGACCCACGCCGAAATCGAGGCGTCACCCGTAGTGGGGGAGAAATGCCGGCTCCTCGCCGAGGCTGCGGGTGCGATTGGCGACGCGCAGGTCAGAAACCGGGGCACGCTGGGCGGTGCTCTCGCCCATGCCGACCCTGCCGCCGACTACCCGGCGGCCATGCTGGCGAGCGGTGCGGAAATCATCGCGGCGGGCGAGAACGGGGAGCGCGTCATCGGTGCTGACGACTTCTTCACCGGAACGTATGAAACCGCCCTCGCCCCTGGCGAGATTCTCGTTTCTGTCCGCATACCCGCTTCACCAGCGCGCAGCGGAGGGGCGTATCTCAAGGCGGCACAGCAGGCCAGCGGCTTCGCCGTCTGCGGCGTGGCGGCCCGGCTCGCACTGGGTGCGGACGGCTCCGTCTCCTCCCTTCGCGTGGGCGTGACGGGCGTCGCCACTCCCGCCTATCGCGCCAGGAGCGTCGAGAACGCCCTCATCGGCGGGACACCGAGCGCGGAGGAAATCCAGGCGGCGGCGCGGACGGCCGGCGAAGGCGTCGAGGCACTCGATGATTTTTACGCCGGAGCGGATTTCAGACGCCACCTTGCCGGAGTCTACGCCGGGCGCGCCATCTCCAAAGCACTGGCGCGTGCCTCCGGCGGCGAATAGATACACCCACGTCCCAGCGACGCAATCCCATGCTCTCCATTCGCGGCGCACGGCGCGCTTTTTCTCTCCCCCAGCGATGCCGGCATGTGCTCCCTGACGTTGGCTAAGCCTCCGCTCCTCCCCTCCATCCCCTGGCTTGCGCGTGAGAACGCGCGTCTCATCTCCCGGCTCCGCGCGCTCTCCGACGCCGATTGGCGAAAGCCCACTTTCTGTCCCGCCTGGGACGCGCGCCAGCTCGTCGGCCACATGACGGGAGGTGCCATCTCCTATCTCGAGCGGATACAGGCGACGCAGCAGGGCGACGTCATCCTCTCTCTCGGTGCCGAGACGCCGGAGGAATTCCAGGCGGCGCGGGATGCGATCATGAAAAAATCCGCCGCCATGTCTTCGGCGGATCGCATCGACTGGCTGGAAAGGAGCCAGGACGCGCTACAAAATGCGCTGGCACGCCTCACGCCCGGCGATCTGGATCGGCCGCTCTGGCATAGAAAGGGAGACACGCGGCTTCGATCTTTTCCCGATCAGAGGCTTTATGAGGTAGCGCTTCACTGCTGGGATTTGAAGAACCATTCCGCCGCACCTCTTCACGCCGACGCATTGGGCGCGCTCGTGGACGTCCTCAGGACGAGGCTTCCCCTGCAGTGCAACCGCGCCGCGGCGGCGGGAATAGAAGGCACGTTTCGTTTCGAGACAACCGCGCCCAAAGCGGCATGGGAGATGACGATAGCCGACGGCGAGGCATCGCCCAGTGCGCGTCTTTGCGAGGCACCCGACGCCTCCCTCTCCGCGTCCGCCAGCGACATGGTACTCTTGTGCGCGGGCCGGGCGTGCCGTGCTGCGAAGATGGCGAGCGGCGACCTCCTCGTCCAGGGAGACGCGCGGGGAGCGGCGCGACTCATGGACGTCCTGTTCCAGCCCTTTTGAAGGATCACGTATGCGGCTCCTCATTGACGGCTACAACCTCATCCCCGCCATTCCGGAGCTCAGGCGAACGCTTCATCAGGACCTTGAGGCCGGGCGCGACGGCCTCATCAAGACGCTTCAGGACTATCGCAGAAACTCTCCGCTGAAACCGCTCATCACCGTCGTGTTCGACGGCAAATCCCGCCACGATCGAGGCGGAAGCGGAAAAGCGAACGGGGTCGAGGTGCTGTTCTCCAGAGGCGAAATTGCCGACGCGCTCATCTTGCGCCTTTTGAAAAACGAATACAGGGGCGCCGTTCTCGTCACATCGGACAGAGCACTCGGTGCGTCGGCGGCCCCTTACGCGGCGACGGTCGTGCGGACGGGAGAATTCAGAGAACGCCTCTATGAGGCGTCCTTCACCGATGAAGAGAAAGACTGCGATGAAGCCCCCATACGCACAAGGAGCGACACACGGAAAAAGGGAAACCCGAGGCGCGCCTCCAAAAAAGAGCGCAGGCGCAACAAACATCTCAGAAACCTTTGAGACGCGCGCCGGTTCTTTCCAGGGTTTTCATATCCCCCCTGCGGCGGGTGCTCATTCCATGATCGAAAAACGCCCCATCCCTCGCTTGCCCCGGAGTTCACGATGACCGCCGCGCATGACGCGTCGTTTCGCGTCGGTCTGTTGGTTCCATCGTCAAACGCCACGATGGAGCGCGATTTTCACAAAAACCTGCCTGAGGAAGTCTCCGTTTGCACCTCCCGAATGTTTCTGGACGAGACGACCAGGCAAGCCGAAATCCGCATGATCGAAGAATCCCTGCCCGAGGCGAGTCGGATGCTTCGGACGGCTCATCCCCATTTTTGCGTCTTTGGCTGCACGTCGGGAGGCGCGCTCTTTGGAAGGGCGCACGACAGGAGAATACAAGCGCGGATCGAGGCGCAAACCGGCGCCGAGACGACCACCATTCTCTCGGCACTCTCCAGGGAGTTCTCCGAGATGGGCGCGAAAAAGCTGGTGGTGCTCACGCCCTATATTGATGAGTTGAACGCGCCCATCCGCGCCTCCCTTGAAGAAGACGGACGTGAGGTTCTCTCCATAGACGGCATGGGGATGACGAACAACGTCGCCATCGGAAACACGGGGGCGGAGAGAATCCTCCAATTCTCGGACGAGCACCTTTCGGCGCAAACCTTGAAAAATGCGGACTGTCTTTTCATCTCCTGTACGAACCTGCCCGCTCTCGACGCCCTGCCCCAGATTCACGCCCGCTACCCCGGCCTGGCGGTGATGACGAGCAACCTGGCCGCACTCCTGGCAGTGCGCAGAAAACTGAAGGAAAAATGATTCGGTGCGCGTCCGCCAGGGGACTCCCCCTCTCCTTTTTTCTTGCGGAAAAATCGGTGTAAGATGCCCGTTCTTCTCACACGCACCGAACCCATGCGGCATCCAAGGCCGCCTTGGGGACCATAGGCTCTGGTGCGGAATGCGCATACGCCTCATCACCATGGAGTGAACCCCCTCGTGGAAGTGCGCGTGCTCTCTCCTTGCGGCGTCATCGGCTCCGGCTTTCCGGAGAGCTCCTTCGAGCGCGGACTGTCCATGAAGCCCCACGTCATCGCCTGCGACGGGGGCTCGACGGACAACGGGCCCGCGTCTCTCGGCTCGGGTAAGCCAAACTTCTCCCGCTCGGCCACCAAGCGGGATTTGCGGCTCATGCTCAAGGGGCGTGAAAGTCTGGGCGTTCCCCTGATAGTGGGTTCGTGCGGCACGGCGGGCGGTGACGCGGGGCTTGCGTGGATGCGCGGGATTTGTCTGGAAATCGCCCGGGAGGAAGGCGCGCGTTTCAGGCTCGCTCTGATTCGGGCGGAGCAGGAGAAGGCGTATCTCCAGAAAAAATACAAAGAAGGCCGCATTCAGGGGCTCGATCCGGCACCTCCGCTCAACGAGGAGGTGATAGAGCACAGCGCGCACATCGTGGGCATGATGGGCGATGCGCCCATCGCCGAGGCACTCGAGGGGGGAGCGGACGTCGTGTTGGCGGGCAGGGCATCGGACACCTCTATTTTCGCCTGCCATCCCGTCCGGATGGGGGCGGACCGAGGGCTCTCCTGGCACGCGGCCAAGATACTGGAATGCGGGGCGGCCTGTGCCGTGCATCGCGCGCGGCCAGACGGCTGCTTCGCCTGGATTCGGGACGATCACTTCGTGGTCGAACCCCTGAACCCCCAGATGTATTGCACCCCGCAGAGCGTGGCCTCGCACACCCTGTATGAGAACATAGACCCTTTCCGCATCACCGAACCCTCGGGCGTCCTGGATACCAGCCGCTCCGTCTATGTGCCCGAAAGCGCGCGTGCCGTGCGCGTTGCGGGCTCCGCCTTTCATCCGGCAAAGCGATACTCGATCAAGCTCGAGGGGGCGGAGCTCGTAGGCTACCAGTCCGTCATCATCGGCGGAGTGCGCGACCCCATGATCCTGAAGCAGCTGGACTCCTGGCTCGACGGCGTCCGGATGGGCTTTGAGAAGCGCGCGCGAGAAATTTTCCCCGACCGGAAAACCCCGCCCGCACATCAACTCCACGTCCGCGTGTTCGGGCGGGACGCCGTGATGGGAGCACTCGAGCCGGAGAGGAGCCGCGTCCCGCACGAGGTGGGCGTTCTCTTCGAGGTGACGGCGGAAGATCAGGCGTCCGCCAACACGATGGCGGCCACCCTCGCCCACTTCGCGCTTCACTACCCCATTCCGGAGTGGAGCGGCCTCATATCGACTCTCGCGTTTCCCTTCGCGCCGGCGGAACTTGAAAAAGGCCCCGTCTATCGCTTCAACCTGCACCACGTCGTCTATCCAGATACTCCCTGCGAGATGTTCCCGACCGAGATCATGGAGGTGGAGAACTGATGGCCACGCTCGGCGAACTCGCCAAACTCATTCGCTCGAAAAACGCCGGACCTTTCCACCTCACGTTCGACGTCATGTTCGACGAGGAGGCCGTCTATCGGCGCGTGGTGGACGCAAACGTCCTCACCAAAGAGGCGTTTTGCCGCATCTACAATCTGGAAGAGGAGAAGGTGCTGCTCGTGTGCCACGACGCCGCGCGGGCGATTAAAATATCCATTCCGCGCCCCGTGTCCTCCTGCGACCTGGAGGATGGCGACTGCTACGGTGGGCAGCAGTTCGGCCCCCTCGTCAACCTGGAGATTCCGGAGATTTCATAAAACGCAAGGCGCGACCCGGCGAGCGGTACTTGGGCGCGCACCCGGATGACCAGCCTTTCGGTTTCAGGCGCATCAGCCCGCGCGCCCAAGCCATGAGGGAGAAGGAAAATGGCGATTCAGACGAACGCAGATGAGATTCGCGCACTTTTCCCTGAAGTGTGCCAAATTGAAGACGCGGAGTTGCGCGAAGGGGTGATACGCATCTGGCTTGAGGTGGCCGAGGAAACCGCCTGGGAGCGTTTTGAGGACGTCCCCAAAAACCTGAAGGAAGAGAAGCACATGACGCTCATCGGCCACGTCCAGGGCGTCACGCGCATGGCTCTCGCCATGGCCGACGTCGCCCAGAAACTTCACGGCGTCGCCATCGACCGCGACCTGCTGATCGCCTCCTGCCTTCTGCACGACGTCTCCAAACCCCTGGAGTCCGCCCCTCATTCCGGCGGCTCCCCCACAGGCGGGCGCGTGCCGCCGGCCAGAATCACCGAATTTGGCGAGAAAATCCAGCACGGCGTTTACGGAGCGCACAAAATATGGAAACGAAGCCTCCCCAAAACCCTGGAGCTGGCCCACCTCGTCATCACCCACGCGCGCGCGAGCAACACGCGCGCAAAAAGCTATGAGGCCGCCCTGCTCTTCTACGCCGACTGGGCAGATTCGGACGCCGGCATCGTCTCAGGCGGCGGGACGCCCTTCTCCGCCAGATGGGTGGAGGGGTAGGGGGAGGCACCCCCGGCCTTCGCATTCAGAAAACACTCCCATGTTCCCGAAATAGATTGACGTCCGGATAACTTTGTCCTATAGCATTACGTTTTAGAAAGACCACATAAAAAATATCAAGACATCCTTGGCACATTCTGGGAGCTTTTCCGTATGAAGTGGCGCAAAATAGAAGGAAAAATAGCGCATACAGTTATGAGAGCGGGATTTTTCCTCAAGAGATTTCCGTTTATTATTCTCCTCTTTACGACTGGCTGCGCCACGGTTGCTCCTTCCACCACTCCGGTGGAAGCTCCCGTATCTAGGGCCGCCCAGAAAAAAGCGCAACAAAAGGCTCTCACTCCCCAGAGAAAGATACTCAAGCGCAAAATCGCGATTGGCCGCTTCACCAACGAGACGCGTTACGGCAAGACTTTCTTGCGAGACGGGGACACCGACCCTTTAGGAAAGCAAGCTTCCGACATGCTCGCCAATCGCCTCGTAAGTTCCGGGAAATTTCTGGTTTTTGAGCGTCCGGACCTTGTGAAAATCAAGCGCGAACAAAGCGTCCTAAAAAAATCCAACCTGATCGGCGTGGACGTCCTTATCTTGGGGTCGGTGACGGAGTTCGGTCGCTCCACCACGGGCCAGTCCGGCTTCTTGAGTGCGACGAAAAAGCAGACTGCGCAGGCGAAGGTCGAAATACGTATGGTGGACGTACGGACGGGGCACGTGTTTTTCTCCGCCTCCGGCTCAGGAGAGGCAAGTACCGAATCGGGGGAAGTCGCCGGCTTCGGCAGTCGGGCGGGCTACGACGCCACGCTGAATGACAAGGCGATTGGCGCCGCCATATCCGACTTCCTGAATTCCCTTATCTCGAAAATCGATGAGAGAATTTGGAGAACGGACATCCTGCGAATCAAGGGAAGCGAGATCATCATCACTGGCGGCAGACGGCAGGGGATTCAGATCGGTGACGTATTAAACGTGATGAGAGAAGGAGAACGGGTGAAGAGCAGGCAAACTGGCTTTGAAATTTCGCTTCCCCCTTCAAAGGTCGGCGAAATACGGATTGTCAGCCTTTTTGGAGATACCGAAACCAATGAAGGGTCAGTGGGCACAATCTTGTCGGGAACGTTTCCTGGAAGTCGGACGGATGGACTCTTCGTTTCAGAGATAAGGAAATAATTTCGATGAAATTATTTGTTGCGGGCTTTCTGCTCATGCTCCTCACCGTTGGTTGCTATCCATCAAGCGAGGTTCGGGTGACGGACAGTAGACCGAGGCTAGCCATCAAGAACGCCCCAAAGAACGCCATCATCTATGTCGATGGGCTGAATTTGGGATTCGCGAACCAATATAGCGGAGACCAGTCGAGTGACGAGAGTGGAGAGGTGCGCGTCCTTTTGTTAGAGCCGGGAAGGCACCTGATTGAGGTGAAGAGCGACGGCGAAACATTGCTTTCCGAGGATGTTTTCCTTGGAGAAGGCACACTGAAAACGCTGACAGTGAAACAGGAGTGAGTAAAACGAAATGATCACCAAAAGATTGTCCGTCCTGCTCGTCTCCATCCTGATTTCAGCTTGCGCGCAGACAAAATACCATTGGGGCGGGTACGAAAACGCTTTATATCAATACTATAAAAGTCCAGCGGAGCTTGGGAGTCTCGCGAAAGAGTTAAGAGGTGCAATCACCCAGGGGGAACAGGATGAGAAAGTTCCGCCCGGCCTTTATGCCGAGCTCGGTTATGTGCTCCTCGTCCAAGGAAAGAAGCAGGAAGCCGTCACTTACTTTCAAAAAGAAAAGAAATTATGGCCTGAATCAGCCAAATTGATGGATACGATGGTTAAAATGGCGAAAACCTCCGGAGGCGTGAAATCTGCTGGCTCCAAGGGAGAAAATCGATAAATGCTATCAAAAACATTCGCATCAGGAGTTCTTGTTACGATATTGCTCGTCTCAGGTTGCGCTGCTCGCCCAAAACCATCGGATTTCACCAAATTCCGCAACGAAAATCCCAGATCGATTCTGGTCGTGCCTGCCATCAACAAGGCCGTTGAAGTCAACGCTCCAGATTATTTTCTTTCAACTATCTCGAAGCCTGTCGCTGAAAGAGGATTTTACGTATTTCCCGTGAACGTAGTGAAACGTGTAATGGAAGACGATGGTCTCGCTGATGCGAATTTGGTTCACAATGCCGACCCGAAACGCTTGGGAGAGATATTTGACGCCGATGCCATTCTTTACGTCTCGATAGATAGATGGGACGCGCAATATATTGTGTTCTCCACCCAGGTGACGGTGGAATTCACTTATGTTCTCAAGAGCGGTCGCACCGGCGAAGAGCTGTGGCGACGAACGGCAAAAATGGTGTATTCGCCTCAAAGCAGCACGAATACGGGCAACCCTCTTGCCACTCTCATCATAATGGCGGCCCAGGCAGCTATTACGAAAGCGGCGCCGAACTATATCCCCTTGACCCAACAAGCCAACTTTTTAGCAGTCATTGAACCCGGACAAGGATTGCCCGCAGGCCCTTATCGAAAAGATTATCTGAAAGATCAGGACAAATTCTGAAGAACCATAGTCGAAGTCGCTCTCTACTGAGCCGGATAGCCCGGCCCGGAGAGCGTCTCAGCGATCCTCCCCGTCGGCGATGCACGACGTCGTTCCCCGCAAAATTTTGACCGAGTGCGTCTGAACGGATGGGCGGCGAACAACAAGCTGAGGGCGGGACGTGCGCGAACCGGTAATAGGTTTTAGGTTTGTCCGAAGCCGCAACGCGCGGGCGATGAACACCCTCCGCCAGATGCAGTCTCTTGCTCGTGGATTTCAAGGCAAACGACTGACCTGGCAAGACCTCACGAAGTGAATCATCCCCATATCTGGGACGCTTGACTCCAAAAATCTACCTCATATCGAGTGAAAAAAGTCGAGAGTTCCGCTGGAGGACCGGAGCTATCGTTGGAAAGGGCTCATGCAGACCGCCTCGTCTGCTCTGCTGAAATATCCATAATACCCTGAGATTTCAATACCTCATCTCTGAGGACTACGCCTACAACGTCCAAGACCTGCTTTAACGCAATGCCATTATTATAGGCGGACATTTGCATTGCTTCCCGTGGTATTTTTTCCGTTAAATCATCAAGGAGATTTTCTTGGGCATACGCAAAGCACATCTCCTGTATTTCGTAGGCATTCTTGTCTTTACCGCTTATTTGTTCCTTTAATGCTTCTGCATATCCCGAAATCCATTCGTTGATTTGTATTTCTTCAGCAACCCTTTCCCCCAGTTCGCTGAGCCTGCGCGGGCTATCGGATTCCGTTGTTTCGGGAGGGGGCAATCGCGAAAAAATAGATTTTATGTCTGCTCGTATTTCCTTTACCTCATTTTTGATTTCGCTTCGTATTGCATTTGTTTCATTTTTGATTTCCGCTCGTATTGCATTTGTTTCATTTCTGATTTCGCTTCGTATTGCATTTGTTTCATTTCTGATTTCATCTCGTATTTCTTTTGTTTCATTGCTGATTTCATCTCGTATTTCTTTTATCTGATCTCGAATTTCTCCCATAAATGTCGATATGCTCTCTCCCTTTTCGTTTACTTTTGCAATCCATGTTGCAGCGCGTATTGCAGCCCATATTGCAAGAGCAAAGAGGACGACAATAATGAGTAATATATTTCCTTTGAAGGCTTCAAGGAGAAATACGTTGATGGAGCTCATAGCAAGACCTCACAAAATGAAAGGCATCCTTTGCTATTTGCTAACCTGTTGTTTTGGATTTCTTGTCCGCCGCCCGTAAAAATGGATTTAGCGATTTCCTGCGCGGTTGCGGGCAGGGGTTTGATGACGTTCTTCAAAGTCCGGCCCGGCGACTTTGAAGTGTTCATAGGCGCCCCCCTATGGCGACATATCATGTTCAGGTGAAAAATCCACCTGAGCAAATTTACCATATCACACCTTAAAAGAAACCTAATTTCATTATCCTTGACAAGTCAAAAACCGTTCTACTATACTCTCGCCTATCGTCAAGCAACTTGCAGAGCGGCCTTGGCTACCGTGTCGCCTGCCAAACGCAAAACCGCTCCGCGTGGGCGGAAACAGGCAGGAACCCACCACTGGGCTGTGCGTTGTTTGGCGACGGACCCGGCTTTGTCATTAGGCATGTTTCTTTTTTTCAGGGAGGAGGTCTCAACATGAAGAGATGGGGATTTCTGTGCGCAGCGGCTGCTCTCATTTTGGTCTTGTCGGCTCCCCTCATGGCAAGAGCACAAGAGGGGGGAAGTCAACAAGAGGGGGCGGGGAAATGGTATTGGAAATTCAACGTGGGGATATTGTCGCCAAGAGATTTGGAGAGCACCGCACCACCCTCACCTACCCTCAACGCGGACATTGATACCGGGGTTTTCGTGAGCACCTCCGTTGGCCGTTCTTTCGGTCGCCTGAGGGGAGAGGTGGAGGTTTTGTATGGAGAAGTCGATTACACACTGGACGCAACTACAAGAGGCGTGAACGGAGACGTCGTCGACATCACTCGCATCGGGGGGGAGTTCGCGGAGTTCGAAGCCAAAATTACGGGGCTGATGTTCAACGCATGGTTTGACCTGGGCGCGAGCGACTGGGCACTCAACCCCTACGTAGGGGGAGGGGTTGGAGTGATGCATCTCGACGTGCCACGTGGTACCGACAGCGGCTTCTCCTGGCAACTCGGTGCGGGCGCAATTTTTCCCATAGGCAATAATCTGGCACTTGACGCCAGCTACCGGTTTCTGAACACCGCCTACGAACCTGAAATTTTCTCTATTGTGTATGAGGATATCGAGGCACACGCATTCTTGCTGGGCATCAAGCTCACGTTCTAGTCCGATTCGCACAAGGCCGGCCCCTGCTGATGCGGGGCCGGCTTTTGTTTTTGTGCTCGTTGCCCAAGGGAGTCGCCAACCCCAAAAACACCCAGCGGGCACAGGAATTGCTCGGCAGCGGGGGCCGGGGAGGCAGCTGGCTTTGCTTAAGAGGTGAGGAGAGATTTCTCCTGAATGGTTCTTGATGGGTTGATTCCAAACGCTTGAGGCATTTCAGTCCACGTTCTGCCATCCAGCGTTCGACCCGTCTTTTTCTTGAATACGCCGCCCCATTGCTTGAAGAAAAAAGGCGTGCCGCTGCCCACGCAATTATCCCGAATCTCTCGCGCCCAGTCCGGCTCCATGGGCCTTGCGCCCGGACCGCTTTCGCCGCCGACGATGACCCAGTCAATGCCGTCCAGATCCAGACTCGGCAAGGGTTCAAGCAGCGGCTCAAGAGAGAGAAACTTCGTTCGGGCACCCGTTTGCCGGAGCAGGCGCGCCCGGTTCAGAAAATCCGCAGACTCAATGCTCGTCCCCAGCCAGATGTTCGGCGTCCAGCGAAGCCGCCGGCTCCACCGGACAGCGCGTCCCGGCCGCTTCGTGAGCACCTGAAACGTGTGCTGGGTCGCGCGGTTCATCACCCCGAACACGGCCTCAAGGAAGTCCAGCGGCACCGCTCGGTGAAACAGATCGCTCATAGAGTTCACGAAAACAAGGCGCGGCTTGCGCCACTTCAGAGGCTCTTCCAGAATGGATGGGTGGGTTCTGAGCGAAAAGCCGTCCGCGTACTTGCGGGTCCCCATCCCCTGGAGCCGCCTCGACATCCGCGCAGCGTAACAATGCTTGCACCCGGGGCTGATCTTCGTGCAACCGGTAGTCGGGTTCCAGGTGATTTCCGTCCACTCTATGCCGGAAACTTTAGGCATGGCTAAATGTGACCCAGAATGTGGCCTGCAATCCGAGTAGCTGGAGCAATTCCCCTGGGGTGGCCTACGCAAAACATAAATTCAAATAGCGCCGAATTCTTGGAGTTTTTAAGAGTTCGGGATTTTTCGAGAAACCTGTCTCTAAATAAGCACTTAAGATTTCTTTTGTATATGGAGGTCAGGCCCCCGACGCCAGAGTCTCTCTCATAATGAAGACCTCCAAATAGATCAGTGTTTTCCTGATACAGGCCTCTCCATCTCTCATCACCGAATACTTTTGTGAGTCGCTCAGCCCACTTTGGCTCAACTTCCTCGGGCATTCTTGATTTCGGCAACATCCTAGCAACAGCGGACGTAGGGAAGAGAATCCAGGTATCGAGCACCTTAAGGTTGGCTATCTTTTCAATAGTCGCCCATGCAACTTCCGTGGCGAAGCGCCGCTTCGCCGCCGCGTCCGCCGCGCAAAACCCGCTGTCGTGGGCCTCCGAGGTTGCCACAATGTGTTCAATGTCCGTCTGGTGCCTGCTGGAAAACGTCCGCCCGGTGTATGGCCCATACGTCCGGCCCCCAAGACCGGCAACGATGCGGGCCTCAAGAGATTGCGAATACGGATAGTCGCGCCGCTTGTCGTAGGGTGCGCACCGGTGCTCGGGTGCGACCACGAGGCCGCGCCAGGTGTCAGCGGCCCACATGGTTGCGGGAGTGAGCGCAACGAGAGCGAAAACGAATATACACAAAATCACCCTTCATCCACCCCCTTGGTGCCGACCGCCTTAACGGTTTCCCTCTTTGCATCGAACGCGGTAATAGATTCGGCTGCCCGCAGCGCCGAGGTTATATTCCCGAATCACTTTCCGCTCGAAAATCTCGTATCCACCGGGGCACAAGTCGTTGTCAGTGAGGTAGAGCTTGAGCCTCGATAGTCTGTTGGATTCAGCGGAGGAGCTGTCATGCGGAGTGAGCGGGCCAGCTACCGCCTCGTACTGAAACGTCCCGTCGGACAATGGCCTGAATCTGGTATCGAATATAGTGTCGTGCGCAGAACAACCCATTAATGCCAGGAACGCAAAAACGGCCAGGCCTTTCGCAAACATCGGCTCCTCCTCCCTCAAAAAGTCCGCGCCATCCAGCACACCTCTCCCAAAACCTCCGCACCGCGCGGAGGCGGGATGGGCTCCCACGCCGGATGATCGCTCTCCAGAATCCACCGCCCCTCCACCCACACCGCGCGCGGCCACAGCGAACAGGCTGCAGACCGCCTTAACGGTTTCCCTCTTTGCATCGAACGCGGTAATGGATTCTGTGGGCCAAAGCGTCGGAGCCATATTCCCGAATCGCTATCCGCTCGAAAACCTCGTATCCACCGGGGCACAAGTCGTTGTCAGTGAGGTAGAGCTTGAGCCTCAATAGTCTGTTGGCTTCAGCGGAGGCACTCTTCGGCGGATAGAACGGGCCAGCTACCGCCTCGTACTCAAACGTCCCGTCGGACAATGGCTTGAATCTGTGATCGTATCCAGTGATGCGCGCAGTAGTACAACCCATTAATGCCAGGAACGCAAAAACGGCCAGGCCTTTCGCAAACATCATCTCCTCCTCCCTCAAAAAGTCCGCGCCATCCAGCACACCTCTCCCAACACCTCCGCCCCGCGCGGAGGCGGGATGGGCTCCCACGCCGGATGATCGCTCTCCAGAATCCACCGCCCGTCCACCCACACCGCGCGCTTGACCAGCAAGCCATCCTCGCCGCGCACCACGAATATCCGTCCGCTGTGCAGGTGCTTTTTTTTCATGTCAATGAGAATGGAGCAACCCGCCGGCAGCGTCGGCTCCATGGATTCGCCCGCCACGCGGATGATGCGGCACTGGGCGGCCTCCAGCCCTTGCTCCCTCAGCCACTCCGCGCGAAACGCCAGACGTCCCGCCACCGTCTCGCTGTCCGCCTCCGCACCGCCTCCCGCCGCCGCGTCCACCTCCACGATTTCCACGTGACGGAAATGGAAAGCGTCCGTATTTCCGGCGGCCTCCGATTCTGCCGCGTCGCGCAATTTGTCCAGGGTACCGGCCGCATCGCGCAAGCGGGAGAGCTCCGCATCGAAAGCCTCCTCCAGCATTCGCTTCGCCGAGCCCTCCTGGAGTGCCGCCGCCCCTGATGCATCGGGCACCCCTGATGCACCGGGTGGGGCGACGAGAGGAAATTCAATGCCCAGAGCTTCGCAAATCTGGGCGGCGCGCCCGATAGAAGGTTGCTGTCCGTCCAGGATTCCCTGGAAACTTCGCACAGGAATCCCCGCACGCATTGCCGCCGCGCGTACGGACTCACCATTCCTTGCGAGGTGATCACGAACATCTTTCACAAACCGTTCCCTTACTCCCATGTGGCAATGTATAGCATATTGTGCCCCCAAATTGCCATTGGCATTATAATGCAAATATGGGCTTGACATCTTGGCGTAATAAAGCCATATTGGCCTTATGACGCCAAACCAGATCATCCACCTTATAGACGTCATGGCCGAGGCGACCGCCCGAAGCCCGCACACGCTCGCCCGCTACGCTGCCGGCTCCGGAGATTTCTACGCGCGCCTGAAGGTTGGACACGACATCACGACCCGCCGCGCCGCGCGCGTCGTTCAATGGTTCTCCGATCAATGGCCCTCCGACCTGGAGTGGCCGTCGGACGTTCCCCGCCCTGTGCCGAAAGCGAAGGAGAGTGCCGCGTGAGCGGGTGCGATCTGCGGGTGATAACGGAGGAATCCCCCCCCGTTTCGCCGGCGAAACAGGCACACGAAGCGCCGCGGCCCCTCTTTCATGAAGGGCTTGGGCGGGATCGCTGGGCGGAGATCGGGCGCGATCTTTCCCACTGGGCGGAGAACACGCAATGGGAAATGGGAGAATGGGCTCTGTTTGGGGAGGCGTCTTTTGGCGAGAGGACGCTGCGGGAGGTGGCGTCCGGTCTGAAAATCAGCGCGGGCAAACTGTCCAACTGCCGACTGGTCGCCAAGAATTTCCCCGCGTTTCGCCGGCGAAACGCCTTGAGTTTTTCTCACCATCTCGAAGTGGCGCGCCTGCCGCAAGCGGAGGGCGACGAAATTCTCGCCCGCGCCGAGGCGGATGGATGGACGCGAGAGCAGATTCGGAAGGAAGCGCGCGAAGCGCGGGCGGCGGTGCTGGCGTGCCTGGTGCGCGAGAACGAGGCGCTTCGCGCGGAGAATGCGCGGCTCAAAACCACGCCGGCGGCGGCGAAGGATGCGGCGCGCGACCTGGAGAGACGCGCGAAGGCCGCCGCCCGAAAGGTGAGCGCGGCGTTTGCGGACCTCGCGCGGGTACTGGGCGAGGCGGGTGCATCGGCGGAAATCACAGGTTTGCACGGCAACGCGCGCGCGGCACTCGACGCGCGCCTGAAACGCATCGTGTGCTCGGCTGGAAGGGATGCGGCCGGCGTGCAGATGCGCTTCACTTTCGGGGCGGGCGAATGAATCCCCACGCCCGTGAAACCGCCCAGCAACCCTCTTTCATCGCCCTGGAAACGCCCGAAAAACTCCCTTGCAACGACCTGGAAACCGCCTGGAACGCCGCCACGGACGCCCAGAAAGAGCGCGCCGTCAAGCGGCTGCGTGCGGTCGAGCGTTCCGAGGCTTTGGCGGCGGAGGGGATAGTGCGCGCGGAGGCGGACGGAATAGCGGCACTTGAATGCGGCGCGTCCAAATCCGCCGTCGCCACCTGGCGGCGTCGCGCACGAGGTGCGGGGCGGGGAGATAGACTGCGCACGCTTCTTGACGCACCGGGGCGCGGACGGCCGCGTGCAGAATGGACGGGCACGGCGGCGGAGACGCTCTGGACGCTGTGGCGCACGGACTGGCTCCGAGAGGAAGCACCGGATGCGGCGGCGGCACATCGGCGGGTGGAGGCGGTCGCCCAGGCGCGGGGCTGGGAATGTCCGCCCCTCCAGGCGTTCACCCGCAGGGTGCGGCGCGAGGTTTCCCGCCGCGAAGTCGTACGCGCGCGCAAGGGTGCCCTCGCCGCCATGAACACCTCGCCCCACCAGACGCGAAGCGTGGAGGCGGGATGGGCTCCCACGCCGGATGATCGCTCTCCAGAATCCACCGCCCCTCCACCCACACCGCGCGCTTGACCAGCAAGCCATCTCGGTAGAGGCACACGTCGGCTTTTGTTCTTGTTCAATAGTCGAAGTCCCTCCTCTACTTCCCCGGATAGCCCAGGCCGGCGAGGGTCTCGGCGATCTCGGGCAGGATGGCCGGGTCGTCAATGGTGGCAGGTGCCTTGTATTCCTCGCCGTCGGCGATGCGCGACATCGTTCCCCGTAAAATTTTGCCCGAGCGCGTCTTGGGCAGGCGCTTCACCACTGCCGCCTGACGGAATGCGGCCACGGCGCCGATCTGGCGGCGCACGAGCTGCACCACCTCGCCGACGACCTCCGCATCCTCCCTCTCAACGCCCGACGTCAAGACCAGAAAACCGAGGGGAAGCTGGCCCTTGAGCTGATCCTTCACTCCGATGACGGCACACTCCGCCACGTCGGGATGCGAGGTCAACACCTCCTCCATCGCGCCCGTGGAGAGCCTGTGGCCCGCCACGTTGATGATGTCGTCCGTCCTCGACATCACATAGACGTAGCCCTCCTCGTCCACGTAGCCGGCATCGCCCGTTTTGTAGAAGCCCGGATATTCGCTCAGATAGGAATCGACAAAACGCGCGTCCGCGTTCCAGAGGGTGGGGAGACAACCGGGCGGCAGGGGCAGTTTGACGCACAGCGCGCCCATCTCGCCCGCACCCAGTGCGCGGCACTCGCTGTCGAGAACCCGAAAATCGTAGCCGGGAACGGGCTTCGTGGGGGAGCCGTATTTGACGGGCAGATGCTCGATTCCGATGGAGTTCGCCAGCATCGGCCAGCCGCTCTCCGTCTGCCAATAGTGGTCGATGACGGGAACCCCCAGCTTATCCTCCGCCCACTGCACCGTGTCCGGGTCGGATCGCTCCCCCGCCAGAAAAAGGGTGCGGAAACAGCCGAGGTCGTAATTTCGCATGAGTTCAGCGTCCGGATCATCGCGCTTGATAGCGCGAAACGCCGTGGGCGCCGTGAACAAAACCTTCACCCCATGCTCGGAGATGACGCGCCAGAAAGCGCCTGCGTCGGGCGTGCCCACGGGCTTGCCCTCAAACAGGATGGTCGCGCAGCCGTGGAGCAGCGGCGCATACACGATGTAGGAATGCCCCACCACCCAGCCTACGTCGGACGCCGCCCAGAACACCTCGCCCGGCGCCACGCCATACACGTTTCGCATCGACCACTTGAGCGCCACCATGTGGCCGCCGTTGTCTCGAACCACCCCCTTGGGCTGTCCCGTCGTGCCCGAGGTGTAGAGGATATAAAGGGGGTCCGTGGCGGCGACGGGAACACAGGCCGCAGGCATCGCGCCCCGCAGCGCATCGCCCCATTCGACGTCGCGGCCCTCGATGAGCTCCGCCTCCGCCTGGGCGCGCTGCAGGATGACGCACTTCTCCGGCTTCACGCTCGAGAGGTTGATCGCCTCATCGAGCAGGGGCTTGTAGGCGATGACGCCCGAGGGTTCCACTCCGCACGAGGCGGATATCATGAGTTTCGGCTTTGCGTCCTCGATCCGCGCCGCCAGCTCGTTCGGTGCGAACCCGCCGAAGACGACCGAGTGCACCGCGCCGATGCGCGCGCAGGCGAGCATGGAGATCGCCGCCTCGGGTACCATCGGCATGTAGATGATGACGCAGTCGCCCTTCTCCACCCCCAGGGATTTGAGCGCGCCCGCGAAATGCGCCACCTCGCGCAGCAACTCCCCATAGGTGAACTTTCGGGCAGGCGCACCCGTGATGGGGGTGTCGTATATCAGGGCGAGTTGATCCGCGCGTCCCGCCTCGACGTGACGATCCAGTGCGTTGTAGCAGGTGTTGACCTCGCCTCCTGCGAACCAGCGATAGAAAGGAGGGCGGGAATCATCCAGCACCCTCTCCCATCTCTTGTGCCAGTGCACGTCCTCCGCCGCCTCCGCCCAGAACGCCTCCGCGTCCAAGAGAGAGCGGGCGTGAACCTCTGCGTAGCCCATGCCTTCTCCTTCCAGGGAAAACCTGTATCTTTATTTTCATGATCACGTGAAGACGCATCATACCAAACTCCGCCTCTGCCTGCCTGGAGGATTCTTCGCAGATGCACAAACCCTCGACGCGCGCGACGCCGCCAGTCCCGAACCCATCATCAAAAACGGGATGGCGAGGCCCCATAATAAAACCCCATGCGCACTCGATGCACACCCCTTGCATCGTTTGTGCAACGCCCTTTCCCGCCCCCTGAAACGGCGGGTTTTCCAGGGGATTTTCTTCTGAAAAACCGGCGCATTTTTCACCCGTTCGCAATGATTTTCATCGGGCCAGAGCGGCGAGAAAACGATTTCGCCAAGGGAGGCACCGCATTTCAAGCGATAGGCGTTGCGCACGGACGCCTCCAGGTCGAGAATTTCGTCTTTCACGGACATTTTTTTGCGCCTTTCGCCCAGGTCATTTTTTGCTATACTTCTCCCCATGGTGTTTGCTTTCGTGAGTTGCTCTCATTCCAAAGGGGCGATCCATGGCGTCATCAGAGACGAAAGCGGCACCTGACGGGCGGCGCGGCTTCATCGCCACCCTCTTTATGCTTGGCGGCCTCATCGTCAGCTATGGAACGGCCGCCGTCTATGGATTGCGCTATCTTTTCGGCAGGCAGCTTCCTCCCCGCATGACGCAAGTCCTCACCGCCACCCTTTCCGCCATCCCCGACGGCGGAAGCATCATCGGGAGCGATCTGTCGGGCAGAAAATTCCTGCTCGTGCGCGCGGGCGATACGGTGCGCGCGTTTTCCACCGCCTGTACCCATCTGGGATGCCAGGTCTATTGGCAGGACGAGAAGAAGGTGTTCTTCTGTCCCTGCCACAACGGCTTCTTCGACGCCGACGGCAACCCCACGTCGGGGCCTCCGCCCACACCGCTCGCCCAATACCCCGTCGAAATACGCGGGACGAGCATTTTCGTCACCATGCCCGAGGCCTGAGCCATGAACAGCCGGATTCCGCGCTGGGTCGGAGAGCGAATTCCCTTCGACTGGGATCACCTCAAGCACATCACGAGCGAACCCATTCCGCGTCACCTGAAAAAATGGTGGTTTTGCGTGGGCGGAACCCCGCTGTATCTGTTCCTCATTCAAATCCTCACGGGCATCGCCCTCACCTTCTACTACGTGCCCGAGCCGGGCAAGGCGTATGAATCGGTGCGCCACATCACCGAGGCGGTCCCCTTCGGCTGGTGGGTTCGCGGAATACACCGCTGGGCGGGAGAGCTGATGGTGGTGACCGTCATCCTGCACATGATGCGGGTATTCTTCACGGGTGCGTATCGCAAACCCCGCGAGATCAACTGGCTCATCGGCATGGGACTTCTCATCACCATATTCACCTTCGGCTTCACGGGCTATTCCCTGATCTACAACCAACTCTCTTACTGGGCGACCGTGGTGGGCACCAACATCGCCGCAGCGGTGCCCGTGGCAGGCCCCTATCTCGCCGGCTTCATCCGCGGAGGGCCCGTCATCAGCGCGAACACGCTGACGCGCTTCTACGTGCTCCACATCGGCATTTTGCCGACCACCGCCTTCATCCTGCTCGCCCTCCACATCTTTTTCATCCGCATTCACGGGGTGAGCGAATTCATCGACCCCCGCGACGAGGAAGCGAAAAAAGACCGATTTTTCCCGTTTTTCCCCGATCACCTCCTGACCGAAGTAGCCCTTGGGGTTTTTCTCATATTTCTGGTCAGTCAGCTGGCCATCATCTTTCCCGCGCAGATGGGCGCGCCGGCGAATCCGGCCATCACGCCTGAACACATCAAGCCTGAGTGGTATTTCTACCCGGTGTTCCGCTGGCTGAAGCTGTTCTCCTTCGAGACGGGCATCATCGGCGCAATTCTCATCGTCATCGTCATGTTCGCCTGGCCCTGGGTGGACGCCGCCCTGGAACGCCGGGCGCCCGGGCGGGACGTCAGCATATACGTGGGGGTGCTCGCCGTCCTCGCCATGACGATATTCATGATCATCGAGGGCCTTTCAGGCCACTAGGAATAATGAGGAAGGGAGGAACTCATGCAGTTGCGAACGAAGCAATGGATAGTCGCAATTTTAAGCTTGTTCTTTCTGGGTTCCCTGATCACCGTCGGTCTGATTGAGAGTGAGCGCCTCGTGCCCGAGCGGGCGAGGAAGACCGTCGTCACCGCCAAGAACGAAGGCTGCGTGAATTGCCATACGGAGAAATCGCCGGGCATCGTCGCCCAATGGCAGGACAGCCGACACGCGGAGATCGGCGTGGGCTGTCTGGACTGCCACGAAGCCCAGAAAGAGGACAAGGACGCCTGGCAGCACGAGGGCTCTCTGGTGGCCGTCATCGTATCGCCGAAGGATTGCGCAAAATGCCACGCCCAGCAGGCGGAGGAGTTCACGGCCAGCCACCACGCGAAGGCGGCGCAGTTCATCGGCAGCCTGGACAATTTTCTGGGCGTCGTGGTCGAGGGCGTGCCCGCGGCGGTGGGCGGATGCCAAAAATGCCACGGCTCCACCGTGAAGGTGCTTGCGAACGGCAGGCTCGACCCCGCCACCTGGCCCAACACGGGCATGGGGCGCATCAATCCGGACGGCAGCAACGGCGCATGTTCCGCCTGTCACGCGCGGCACCAATTCTCGCCCGCGCAATCGCGGCGTCCCGAGAACTGCGGAAAGTGCCACATGGGGCCGGACCATCCCCAAATCGAGATTTACGAGGAATCCAAGCACGGCATCGTCTTCCACGCGCGCGTGAAAGAGATGAACCTGGACAGCAAAAGCTGGGTGGTCGGCAAGGACTACACGGCGGCGCCCACCTGTGCGACGTGCCACATGAGCGCGGCGCCGAACCTGCCCACCACCCACGACGTGGGCAAGCGCATCAGCTGGACGCTGCGGCCCGTCATATCGAAGAAACTCTCCAACTGGGAGCAAAAGCGGACGGACATGAAAAAGGTGTGCGGGGCCTGCCATGGACCGGCGTTCGTCAACGCCTTCTACACGCAATACGACAACGTCATCCACCTCTACAACGAAAAGTTCGCCATTCCGGCGCAAAACATCATGAAGGAGCTCAAAAAGGAGAAGAAGCTCACCTCCACCCCGTTCGATGAGAAAATCGAGTGGACCTTCTTTGAGCTATGGCATCACGAGGGACGTCGCGCGCGGATGGGCGCGTCGATGCAGGGGCCGGACTACACGCAGTGGCACGGATTCTACGAGGTCGCCAAGCACTTCTACTTCAAGTTCCTGCCGGAGGCGGAGGAGCTGCTGCCCGGCGTGAGCGACAAATTCGTGAAGGGCCAGCACCACGCCTGGCGCAAGGGAATGAACAAAGAGCAGATTCAGAACATGCTCGATTTCTATCAGACGCGCTACGGGCAATAGAAAAAGCCGAGGGGCCAGCGCAAGAGAGGGCGGTTTTGCGTCCGCCGATTTCGGAATGCGCCTCTCAAAGTTCGACGACGTCCATGGCGTCCGGATTGAGAACCCGGGGGCCATTCTCCTCGACGATCACCTGGGGGCCGAACACCAGGAAAATCCTGTCCTCATGGGCGGCCTTCACCTCGACGGCGAGCGTCATGCCCGCCTGGACCTCAAAATCCTCCAAAAAACCATAGCGATCGCCCGCCAGGGCGCGCCATTCGGGGTTCTCGGCCAGGCTCCCCTCCACGAAGGCCTCGCGCCAGGGAGAATCTCTGGGAATATCGCCCGCGCATATCGTCGTCAAGGGCGGCTCGATGCCGTCGATTCCCACGCCGTGCACCTGGGGAATCTCGTGGTAATATCCGCCCCGCAGCACCGCCTCGCTGGATGCGCGATCCACTTCGGACCATGCCGTCCCCGGCTTGAGGGCTTCGAGTGCGGCGTGGAGACTTTCCCGCACCGCCTCGCGCAGCGGCTTGTATTCCGCATCCATCCGGCCGAGCGACATGGAGGTATGCGGATGGCTCCAGTAGCCTCCATAGCGCGCGTAATAGCCGATGCACAGCATATCTCCCGAGCGGAGAACCCTGTCCGTGGGCCTTCTGTTCACCGGATAGCCCTTGCCCGAGCAGAGGATCAGCCAGTTGTCGCGGCCCGGCTCCGCTCCCGCCCGCAGGCTCGCGTTGAAAAGCGCGGCGTATATCTCGTTCTCCCTGACGCCCGGGCGGCAGCATCCGAGCACGGTGTCTATCTCCAGGTTCACCATCTCCGCCGCTTTTTCCATCATCGCGATCTCCTCGGGGCTCTTCACCATGCGAAGGCGCGTGAGGATGTCCGAGGCGTCCGAGAACGCGCCATCCGGCAGCAGGCGCTTGAGATTCTGATACGTCATGTAGGGAATCGCGCCCTCAGCGCCGTATCCGCCGCCGATCAACCCGACAATCCCTATGTTGCCCCGCTCGTAGCCCAGCTCCTTGACGGCGTCGGAGGCTACGACGCTCACCTTGCCCTCGTGTCCCCGGTAGCGCACCCCCTCGAAGCAGGAATCCGTGTACCACTTGCCCCAGTTTTGCAGGAGCCAGAAGGTGACGGGCGATCCCTTGCGGGGGAAGACCATGCTGCGCTCCCCATAATCCCCTCCGTCGAGCCATCGGGCGTTGCCGTTGCCGTTCATCCCGCGCCCCACGATGATGAGGCAGTCAAGCCCTCGCGCATCCATCGCGGCGCGAGTCGCGTCCCACCTTCTGTCGCGCTCCCGGGTCGAGAACGCGGCCGCGGCATCGCCCAGACGACCATCTTTCGGAAAAAACCTCGGGTCGGTCACCATCTCCCATCTCCCATGTGCAAGGCGAATCCTCCGCGCGCGACTGGACGCGGAGGAGCGGAATCATTTAGCCTCGACTCTCATCTGCTCTCACTATAATAGATTCGCTGGCGTCAGAAAAATGAGCGACCGAAAATTCACCTGCATTGATTGCGGTCAAAACCATCCCTTGCGCCTCCCCCGCTGGCGATGCGACTGCGGCGGGCCGCTGGAGGTGGAGGGCCCGAACATGTTCCCGCGCGATGCGCTTGCAGGGCGGCCAGCCAGCCTATGGCGCTACCGGGAGGCGCTTCCCATCGAGAGCGACGCGCACGTCGTCAGCATGGGCGAGGGCATGACGCCGCTCATCCCCGTCGCTTTCTCCGGAATGGAAATTCTCTGCAAACTCGACTTTTTGTTCCCCACCGGCTCGTTCAAGGATCGCGGTGCCACCGCCCTCATCAGCAAACTCAAAGAATGGGGGATCACGAAAGTGCTGGTCGATTCCTCCGGAAACGCCGCCGCGGCCATCGCCGCCTACGCCGCGCGCGCCGGAATGGAATGCGAGGTCTACGCGCCCGCGTCCACCTCCGCCGCCAAGTGCGCGCAAATCACAGCCTACGGCGCGGCCCTCCGCAAAATACCCGGCCCCAGACAAGCCGCGACGGACGCTGCGGTGGCGGCGTCTGGGAAACGCTTCTACGCTTCCCATTTCTGGAACCCCTGGTTTCACCACGGAACGAAGACCTGGGCGTTCGAGGTCTGGGAACAGCGCGGCTTTCAGGCACCCGACTCCGTCGTCGTCCCCGCCGGCCATGGCTCTATGCTCATTGGCGCGCACCGGGGCTTTTCCGCGCTTCTCCGGGCCGGCTACGTCGCCAAAATGCCGAGAATCTTCGCCGCACAGGCGGCGGGCTGCGCACCGATGGTGAGAATGTGGGAGGAGAACCTGAAAGCCGTCCCCGCCCTCCGCCCGAAGGCCACGCTGGCGGAGGGCATCTCCATCGCCGCGCCGGTGCGCTGGAAGCAGATGCGCGAGGCGGTGCGCGAGAGCGGGGGCCGTTTTCTCTCGGTCGAGGATGCGCAGCTGCCCCCCATCCTCAAGGCGTTTGGCAAAAAGGGCGTCTGGATGGAGCCGACGAGTGCCGTCGCGTTCGCCGCAGCCGCCCTTTTGAGAGAGCGGGGAGAGATCGCAGCAGGGGAGACCGTCGTCGTTCCCGCGACGGGCCATGGACTGAAAGCCGCTGACAAACGAGAGAAATAACGGGTGCCTGATGGATTTTCGCCGCCTGGAGTTGAACCTGTAGATTTCTCAAACCGCAGACGCCGTTTTCTGCGCGCCGGACAGAATGGAACAGCCGACCGCACGCGAGAGGAGGTTTTTCATGTACAACGCCATCGCCCCTGTTCCCGTGGATGGGGACTACATCGTTCAACTCGCACAGGAGCTGATTCGCATACCGGCGGAAAACCCGCCGGGAGACTGCTCCGCCATCGCCGAGCGCATTCTGGCGGAGCTCAAGGCCATCGGCGTCGAGGACGTCCGCACCCATGAATACGAGGCGGGAATGCCGAATTTCATCATCCAGACCGGCTCCGGCGGGCCGGGCGGCCATCTCCTCATCGGCGGCCACATGGACACCGTGCCCGTTCACCCGGACGAGGTGGAAGCCTGGGAGGTCCCTCCATTCAGCGGCGACCTGAGGGGGGGTGAAATCTGGGGCCGGGGCGCCGCCGACATGAAAGGCGCTCTGGCTTCCACCATCGGCGCGCTCAAGGCGCTCCGGGACGAGAACGTCCCCCTGGACGGCGCCCTCACCTGGGTGCTGCTCTCAGACGGGGAGAAGGGCGACTACCACGGCGCGCAGGCGCTGACGGACAACGGCGTCCTGAAAGAGTTGGGCGGCGACATGGTGCTCTACACCGAATCGACGGGCAACAACGTCATCCGATCCTTCAAGGGGCGCGTCTTCTTCGAGGTCAAGGCGCGCGGCCGATCGGTTCACGTAAGCGTGCCGGAGAAAGGGGTCAACGCCATCGAGAAGATGGCGAAGATCATCGGCGCCTTTCGGGCGGAGCGCATCGCACCGCCGCCGCACCCGTTTCTGGGTCCCTCCACCCTCGCCTTCTCCACCATCAAGGGAGGCTCCGCAGTCAACGTCGTAGGCGGACGCTGCAGTGCCACTTTCGACGTGCGGATGCTGCCGGGGCAAACCTCGGCGGGCGTAAAGGAGCAGCTCGAGAACGTTCTGGCGGAACTCGCCCAGGAGGATCCTGAATTCGACGCATCTCTCGAGATACTGCCCAGCGGGGCGCGCGAGGTCACCGAAATCGCCGAGGACGCGCCCGTCGTTCGGCTCATGGAGCGGGTCGTCCCCGCGGTGAGGGGCAGGCCGGCCGCGCATCTGCCCGGCATCGAATCTCCGGGTGCGCTCCGGCTTTTCATCGAAAACGGAATTCCGGGAATTTTCTTTGGCCCCGGCGAGTTCATATCGGAGGCGCATCTTCCGAACGAGCGCGTTCCGGCACAAAACCTCATTGACGCCGCCGGAATGTTCGCCACGGCCGCCAAGGCGCACTGCCGAAAATAAATGCGCCGAACGACGGAGAAAAATAGCCGAGAGAGCACCGCTGCGCGCGCACCGCCTCGCCCTCGCCTCAATATCCCTCGTCTATCACCTCTTTGAGCTGCGTGCACCCGGCGACCAGTGCCGTCATTCCGCAGGGGGGCAGCATGCACTCGAGCGCCTCTGTCGCCTCCTCGACCGTAGCGCCGAGCTGCAAGGCCTTTTTCAGGTGGTTCTTGATGCCCTCCGTATCAGAGGGGTCGCGCGAAGCGCTCGCCACGGCGATAAAAAGCTCCTTGTATTTCTCCGGAAACGGCCCCTCCTTCTTCATGATGTGGTTCTTGAGGTTCTCGTAGTTCTCCAGAAGGTCCGGGTCCACCTCGCACAAAAGCGCATAAGCAGGATAGATAAACCCGCGAGCCGCTTTCATGCGCTCATACAGCGCCCTGCCCCGCTCGCTCATCGCCATCGTGAATCCTCCCAAGCGCCCTCGCCCGGCGGCGCATTGCTTCCCGCTTACGGATACACTTCCTTCTCCAGGACGGAAGCCTCATGTCCGGGCAGAATATATTCCTCCTTCGTCGCCCGGTTGATGCACTTCCAAATGGAATCCACCGCGTCCTTCATGCTCGACATCTGGCCGGCGGGAACGCGCCGCTTGAGGCCCTCCTGAATCTGAATCACGTCGGCGGCGATCACGTAGGTACCGACGCGCGTCTCCACGGCGACGGAACAATGCCCCGGCGTGTGGCCCGGCGTGTGGAAATAGGTGACGCCCGGCACGATCTCGAAATTATCCGTCCAGATGGGCTCGAAGATGATGCCCTGCTGTGCGACGACCGGCCAGCGGGTGTTGGGGTGAATCGGTGCGTCATAGGGTTTGGATTGCAGCGCGACCGGACAGACGGAGTATTGCAGCTCTTCCGCCCACACGTATTTGACGGCGTTGGTGAACAGGTCGCAGTTCTGGGAATGATCCCAGTGCAGGTGCGTGAGAATCAGAATGTCCACCTCCTCGGGCTTCCAGCCGGCACCCTCGAGCCGCTTCCTCACCCCCTGTTCGGGCTCCCTGCTGGCGGGCCAGGGCGCACCACCGCGCTCGGGGTCCAGAAAGCTCGTGTCGACCACGATTTTCACGTCTTTTCCGTCGCGATCCTTCGCCCCCTCGATCATGTAGATGAAGGAGGGAATAGCGAGCTTCGTTCCGAAATTCGTCCAATACACCATGTTGGAATAATCCGTGTGAATGGTGCCGCAGTTCAGGGGACGGATGGTGAGATCTGGCATGGAACTATCCTTTCTGGCTTGGGTTTCGCGGCCAGAAGGCCGCAAACGAACAATGGCGGTCAATCGCCTGATAATCGCCGGCACAGGCACCGCACCGGCGATGGAATACGCGGTTCGTCAGGTTCGCGCGGTTCGGGAGAAGCGCACCACCTCCCTCAGCGCATCGGGGCCTTCCGGCTCGGTCGCGTCAAGACCAAGAGCGATGTTCAGCCGATTGCTCATGTTGCGATACGCCACGGAGCCGATGATGTCCATCAGGTTCTCCTCGCTGAAGCCCACCTCGCGCAGCGCGTCCAAATCCGCCTCGCGCATCGCATAGTGATCAAGCGTGAGCTTCTCGGCGAAGGCGAGCATCGCCTTGTCCGCATCGTCGAGAACCGGAGAATTGTCCCTGTCCATTACCACGGTCGCCACCTCCGCCATCGTGACGCCCTCGCCGCTTTCCGCACGGAAAGCCTGGCCATGGTTCATCGTTCAGCCGTAGCAGCCGCCAATCGTGGCCACGTAGTAGGAGAGGAGCTCCTCGCGCCTTCTGCCCAAAGTCGAATTGCCGCCATGCACGGCCATGTTCATCGTCTGGCGTCCGTTCAGCACCTCGGGACGGCGCGCCATAGCGAGCAGCAGACGGGGCACGGCGCCTCTTTTCTTACGTATGCCCTCGAGAATCCCTTTCGCGGGTTCTTGCGCCTCGTTCAGCCTTAAAGGGGATATCCACATTCTGTTTTCTCCTCAACGCCGATATCATTCACTCGATTGTAGCCGCGCGCTCTTTCTGAAACGCGGGCATCACCTCTTTTGAAAACCTCTCCAGGGAGAGAATCGCCTCGTCCTGGGGTATGCCCCGGAGAACGAACAGCATGACGTGATTCACCTTGAACTCCGACTGGAGACGCTTGAGATCGGCAATCACCTTCTCTGGCGGACCGATGACGCCGCCCCCCTCGATGACCTCGCGGATGTTGACGTCGTAGCTCCAGTTGCGCTTGAGGGCCTCTTTCTCCTCAATGGACATCTCGATGGAGTTCACCGCGCTGCGGTAGGAAAGATACCAGGATTCCGAGGGCTCGATCTGCTTCCAGGCGCGCTCGGGATCGTCGCAAACGTGCACGTGGTGGGCCATGAGGGCGGGATAATCGTCCGGGTTCCCCCCGCGCTTCCTCACCGCCTCGTGAAACAAGCCCATTTTTTCCAGATACGCCTCGGGCCCCTTGAAGGTGCCCGAGGCCATGACGTTAAAACCCCTCTCTCCAGCAAAGGCATAGGTTTCGGGGCTCGTGCCGGCCAGCCAAACGGGAGGACGCGGCTTCTGAATCGGTTTGGGGAATATCTCCGCGTCAATGCAGCTGTAATGCTTTCCGCGAAAGGTGAGGCATTCTCCCTCCAGAAGGCGGGTCAGTACCTCAATGCCCTCCTGCATCTTCTCTCTGCTGTCGGTGGGAGAGACGTCAAAGCCCTGAAACTCCTTCGGCTGGGAGCCTCGGCCTATGCCCAGCTCCAGGCGTCCGCCGCTGAGCACGTCGGCGAGAGCGGCCTGCTCGGCCAGGCGCACCGGATTGTGGAAGGGCATGATGCAGATGGCGGTGCCCACCCTGATCCTCTTCGTTCTTTGCGCGATGGCGAGGGCGACCATGAGCGCGTCCGGGCACATGCCCACGCGCGAGAAATGGTGCTCCGCCAGAAACACGGCCTCGTAGCCCAGCGCATCAGCCGCCTCGCACTGGACGATCAGCTGCTCGAACTCATGCTGATAGGTCTCGCCTTCCTGACACGCCGGAATATAGAAAAGAGAGAATTTCATCTTTCAGGCCTCCAACCTCGACGTGAAAATCTGGCGGATCACGCACCCATGGTGAACGCTTTTCTCACGCGTATTCGGTAGATGACGCGCACCTGGCCCGGCTGGCGGTTCGGATAGACGTCCTTGTCCAGATACTTCTTCGACAAGGCGTCGATGTGCTCCTCCGCTCCCTCCTCGCTGATCTCCACAACCTCGCCCTGAAGCCCCAGCCAGCGATAGAGATTTTCCGGATCGACGATAGCCATCGACACCCGGGAGCGGGAGCGCATGTTGACGTCCTTCAATCGACCCCTGGCGGAATTGATTCGGATGAGATCGCCCTCCGTATCGAACCAGATGGGTGAGACCTGGGGCGAGCCGTCCTTGTTCTGGGTACCCAGATACAAAAGGGCCTTGGTGTCGAGAATGCCGATGTGCGACTGCGGTATCTGTAGCATCTGCGGGTTCCTTGTATGAGAAAAAACGGTTGATGACGCGAAGAAGAAAGGCGCGCTCACGCGCACCTGGGCAAAACCTCCTCGGTGAACATTTTGAGGGAGTCGTCGAAGTCCTGAACGGGAGGGTCGATCATGATGCTCTTCACCCCATAGGATTCGATCTCCTGAATGCGCGCGACGCACTCCTCCGGCGTGCCCGTGATGGTGAAGCGATCCAGAATGTAGTCGGTGATGAGGGGGACGTGCTTGGGGTCGCGCCAGTTGCGCACGTCGAAATTGTCCAGGAGGTTCTGAATTTCGGACTTGAATTCGTGCGGAACGGAATCAAGCGTCATGCGAAAATTATGGTGTGCGCGATTCGCCACCCGCGCCCGCACCTTTTCTCTCGCGCGGGTGCCGTCGCCGTCCACGGAAACGATCGCCCCAAAAATGACGTCCATCTCGCCGAGAGAGGCATCGCGGCGCACCAGCCCCTCGTTCAAATGCCCCAAAACCCATTCCACCGTCTCTTGATAGACGCCTGAGCCCACGATGACGCCGTCTGCGATCTCGCCGGACATGGCGAGCGTCCTGGGCCCCTCGGCGGACGTATAGATGGGGATTTCGCGCGCACACCACATTTTCACGTTGACGCCCTCGGCGTATTCCACCGTCTCGCCGCGCGTGAACGCCCGAACGTTCGCTATGGACTCCCGCATTCTGGCGAGCCGGGCCATCTTTTTCCCCAGCGTATAGACGGGCGTATCCCCCGAGCCTATGCCGAACATGACGCGCCCGCCGGACAGCTCATCCAGCGTGGCGACGGCACTCGCCGCCACGCTGTCGTCGTGGAGTACGGGGTTCGTCACGCCGGGGCCGATTTTCACCTTCTCGGTGTGCTCAATCGCCAAGGCGAGGGCGACGTTGTGATCCCGACAGGTGAGGTGGCTCTCCGCTATCCATACCTGCTCGAAGCCGTTGTCCTCGGCGTATTTCGCCCGCTCCGCCAAGAGCCGGATATCGTCGGGCACCAGATGAAGACTAAAACGCATTCCCAACGCCTCCCCCATTGTCAGACAAGAGAAAAAACCTCAAAAGCGGCCCCCATGCGCTCCCACCGGCGCGGCCTCGCTCCCCTGCGCCCGACAGCGAGATACTCCCCGTGTTTGGTGCGCTTCAAAGCATTGCTCCCCATCGTTCGCATCGCACGCAGCACCGCCCGCGTTTTTGACGGCATCATCAAAGGCGATGCCCGGCATACCAGACGCGCGAACAGCCCGGCGCATCCGCCGGAAGGCTCCCCTCGCCCATCTCCTCCGGGCGATACAAGACGTGAAAGGAGGAAAATCCATTCGGCCATCCCTGGTTCCCGCGCGCTGAGGGCGGCGTTGACAGATTCCCTTTCGGCGTCCACAAGGACTCCGACGCCATGAGCGTGGAAAGGGGTTTTCAGAGCTCCCGCATACGGGTTTGAAAGTTATAATGCCGACATCATCGCAATCGCGTCAAGGTTGGAGCGTGAAGTTTGCAGATTTCCTTTGAGGACATATTCTCGATGCGGCATACGCGCATCTCGCCGAGGTTATCTTGAGTTCTTTCGCTTTCATCGCCGTCTTTTGCGCTGCGTTCATCGGCTCAGGCCTCAAAGCCGTCGGGGGATTTGGTTTCGCCACCCTGACGACGCCGGTCGTTGCCATCTTCTGGGACGTGCCCACGGCCATCGCCGTCATCTCCGTTCCCACCCTTTGCACGAGCCTCATGAACGCCTGGCGCGTGCGCGAAGCCGTTCACGAGGGGCTCAGGTCTTTCGTCCCCTTTTTCATGATGAGCCTGGTGGGCCTGGCCGTTGGTCTGACGATTCTTCTCAACGCCGACCCGCATCTGATGAAATTCATCCTCGGCGCCTTCCTCATCTGCCAGCTCGTCTGGCAATGGACGCATCCGGAGAAATCAGCCCCCGAGGATTCCTTGACGCGCTCTCTGGGCATGGGCGCGATCGCCGGGTTGATGCTGGGCACGATCAACGTTCCCTCTCACGTCATCGCGTCCTACCTCACGGGGATGAAAATCTCCAAGGAGCGGTATTTGTTCGTGCTGAGCGCGAGCCAGGTCGTGCTTCGCGTCGCGGCTATCGCCTCCATCGCGACCGCGGGCTTCATCGACTCCAGGGCGCTGTGGCTCATCCTCGTTCTGGCGACGCCTGTGCTGCTCGGATTTTTCGTGGGCACGAAAATATACAGCATTTTCACGGACCAGCTGTTTTTCCGCATCATCACCATCGTTCTGTTCCTGATGGGCGTCGTGCTCGTCGTGATGAACGCGAAGGCGCTCGCCATCTTTCATTGAACCGCCCGAGGCGAAGCAGGGGGTGCGTCGAATTGACGAGGGCGAATCATCCAGGGTATTTTTTGTATTCATCATTGACACTGGAAAAACCGAGACACTGAGGCATATCCATCGGGTATCTCAAGAGGATCGAACAAAATGCCAGTGAAAGTAAGCATCAAAAACCTGCACATGGAATACTACCTCAAGGACAGGAAGGTTCATGCCCTCAAGGAAATCAACCTCGACATTCAGAATGGAGAGTTCGTCTGCGTCGTGGGGTTGTCCGGATGCGGAAAGACCACTCTGCTGAACATTCTTGCCGGATTCCTGGAGCATACGGCCGGCTCCATTCTGCTTGACGGCAAACCCATCTCGAATGCGGGCCGCATGAACCGGGGCGTCGTGTTTCAGGAATACGCGCTCTTCCCCTGGCGTACGGCTCTTCGGAACGTCGAATTCGGACTTGAGATGAAGGGACTGAGCAGGGAGGAGCGCACGAAAAAAGCCCAGGAATACCTCTCGCTCGTCCACCTGGAGAAGTTCACCCACCTGTATCCCCACAACCTCTCGGGCGGCATGAAGCAGCGCGTCGCCGTGGCGAGGGCATACGCCTACGAACCCCAATTCATGCTGATGGACGAGCCCTTCGGCGCACTCGACGCGCAGACGAGGGAGAATCTCCAGTCCCTGACGGTCGAGGTCTGGGAGAAGACCCAAAAAACCATCTTCTACGTCACGCACAACCTCAGCGAAGCGGTTTATCTTGCGGACAGAATCATCGTCCTCGCCGGCCAGCCGGGGAAAATTCACAAAGAGATCAGGGTGGACCTCCCCCGGCCCAGAGACCCGTTCGACCCCAAGGTGGTGGACCTCGAACATCAGACGACCGAGGCGGTGCGCGGCAACTGAAGCCGTCTCATCTGGGATTTTTTCCGAATTTTCCGGTGCAACAGCACATGCAGATCCGGACGCGAGAGCGCAAACTCCCGCAAGGGGGGAAGCCTGTGCTTACAAGTTTGGATTATTGAAAATGGAATGGTGCGCTTTTGGATTCGATAAAATAGCCCAACCTTCCTATTTTATAAGCATAGAAGGAGGGACACGATGAACATGAGAGATTTGCAAGACTTTTCACGCCGAAAGCGGGGAGGGATTCGATGATTCGATTCGCCAGTTTATCGGGGCGGCCGCATGAACCGCCTGTTTTATGGGGACAATCTTCAGATTATGGGAGAATTGCCTCCAAATAGCGTTGACCTCATCTATTTAGACCCGCCATTCAACTCGAACAAAAACTACAACCTCATGTATCGGGACATGGTGGGCCGTCCCGTTTCGGAACAAATAGAGGCGTTCTGCGACACATGGGAAATGGACGCCGAGAAGGAAGAGATCGCCCGGAAAATGCCGGTCCCTTATGCGAGAACAAGGGATCGAGGATTACTACGTCGATTTCTGGCGGCTCTGGATCAAGGCTTTGCGGCACACCCAGCCGCGCCCTCGCCTATCTCTCCTACATGTCGGAACGGCTTGCCGAGGCGCGCCGCCTCCTCAAGCCCACAGGCTCCATCTACCTGCATTGCGACCCGACCATGAGCCATTATCTGAAGGCGGTGATGGATGACGTTTTCGGCGTCAAGAATTTTAGAAACGAGATTATTTGGAGCGGCATTCCGCACGACCTCTCCAGTGCGCGGAAGCTCGCGCAGGACAAACCCTTCGACTTCGAGAAATGGGCGATTTGCCGAATCCCCGGGCTCGCGCCAAACGCCAGGCAGGTGGGCGACGGGGGAATCGACGGACGTGGCCTGCTTTTGAACGCGCCCGACGATCACGATTCCCGCCTGGTACTGGCACAAGTCAAGGGTGGAAAATTCCAGGCGAGCGGGTTGCGGGATTTTCTGGGCGTCATGGAAAGGGATCGCGCCGCCATGGGCGTATTCATCACCCTGAACAGCGCGACCTCTCCCCATGCGCACACCGAAGCGGGGCGAAAGGGAAGCATCCGCATGGGCGCGTCTCAATATCCGCGCGCGCAATTATGGTCGATAGACGATCATTTCAGAAAGAATCAGCCGCACATGCCGCCCCTCGCCGACCCTTACACGGGCAAGGAAATGCAGCAGCCCCTGTTTTGACAATACGAAGGGAGATGACGTGATATGGTTCGCGGAATTTATCGATTCAAGCGGAAAGTTCGTCGCGTTCGGCGATGATCCCGAAGAGATGCCCGTCCACAAGGAACAGCGGAACGGCGGCCTCTATCCGACGCCCATGACCTTCCCCTCGTGTCTGAAGTTTCTCTGGGGAGCGGATGAGGTGGCGCTGCCCCGCAAGGTCACCGAGCAGGAAATCCTGAATCGCTTCGCCGATCCCGATCATGAAGAAGACTGGGAGCGCGAACTGCGGCGCCGAACGACCTGACGTTCTCGCCAACGGGGACTTTCCCGATTCTTTGGCGCGCTATCTGACGCCGCATTCCCTTGCCCAGCGCTGGACGTTCCCAGATCGCCCTCCGTTGTCTGGCGCACTATCTGACGCCTCTGACGCCATCACCTCGCGCTGGCCATGCTTCGCGCCTGTCCGTTATTTCCTTGGGAAATTTTGTTGATTTGTCGCCAATCGGATAGCGTTGGATTCGCCGTTTTCGCGTTGACGCAAGGCGCGGTTCCGAAATCCAAGACCTTCTGATGCGAAAACGGCCGACTCCCCGGAGGGGAGCCGGCCGCCTTAAGCCGCTCTTATCGCCGCTGACCGCCCACTTCCTCCATCATGCCCCACTTGACGACGGTCACCCTCTCGAACTTCTCAAAAATGAATTTCTCCATCACGAATCCCACCAAAGCGATGGCCGCGATTCCCACGAGCATGAAAGCCGTATCCAGATCTTCACGGCTGTCGAATATGGCGTATCCCAAGCCCCAATCACTCGCGGCCACCATCTCTCCGGCGATGCCCGCGCGCCGAAGCGGGACAAAAGGGGAACATCCGCATGGGCGCGTCCCAATATCCGCGCGCGCAATTATGGTCGATAGACGATCATTTCAGAAAGAATCAGCCGCACATGCCGCCCCTCGCCGACCCTTACACGGGCAAGGAAATGCAGCAGCCTCTATTTTGAGCTGACGCGCTGGCGGGGCGCGGATGGCGGGACAACGCGCTGATGCGCGGGCTTTATTCGCACTTTTAATATGTGATACAAGCAAAGGGCTCCGGGTAGAGACCGGAGCCCTTTTGATTTGCCCGTTCGCTTGCTGACAAGGTCGCTCACGGGATATGACCGCTGCCCCCAACATATCCTTTGCAAAGCGAACCTGTCAACTTCATGGGAGGGGTTCGCTTTATGGACGAGAAGACGCTTCTTTGCCGCGTTTGCAAGATCGAGCCGAAACGCGTCGAAGAGGAAGGAAAGCCTGATCTGATACGTTGTCCCCGGTGCGGCGCATTCGGTAATTTTGATGAAGTCCTTGAAGCGGCTTCCAGGCATTTGACAGGCAGCATCATAAACGACGGGTTCAATCGCCGCGCGCGTAAATCCAGGAGATCGAAGGTTATGCGCTACGTCCTCGGCAATCGCAAAAATATCACTGCCCCCGCTTTCATCTTTCAATGATGATTCCTCCTTGACGCGCGCTAGACGATCTCCCGACCGAAGCGTTTCCTGATCTATTTCGCCGTCGTCTTGGCGGCATCGGTGATGTCGTCCGCACCGTGCAGGAATTTGAGGCAGGAAGGGAACGTCATCTCCGTTCTGGAATAGTCGGGACCGCCGCCGACGCCCAGGCTGTAGACGGGCAGGACGTTCCTGTTTTCTCCAAACGCGATGAATTTATGGTCGCCGTCCGTGAATTGCACCAGATAGATCATTCGTATTTCTCCAAAATGGACTTATTGAACACGTCGGCGGCGAAGTTGGCGTTTTCCGCGCGGGAAACGCCCGACGGATTCATGGCGATTTCGGAGACGAGGGAGAACTTGATGGGACTTAGGGGATCTGCACCAAAGCGTCGAGGGCCAGGGGGCGCAGTTCCGAAATCCAAGACCTTCTGATGCGAAAACGGCCGACTCCCCGGGAGGGGAGCCGGCCGCCTTAAGCCGCTCTTATCGCCGCTGACCGCCCACTTCCTCCATCATGCCCCACTTGACGACGGTCACCCTCTCGAACTTCTCAAAAATGAATTTCTCCATCACAAATCCCACCAAAGCGATGGCCGCGATTCCCACGAGCATGAAAGCCGTATCCAGATCTTCACGGCTGTCGAATATGGCGTATCCCAAGCCCCAATCACTCGCGGCCACCATCTCTCCGGCGATGCCCGCGCGCCAGGCGCGCGCCAGGCCGATGCGGACGCCTGAGAGAATGAACGGCAGCGAACCTGGGAAGATGACCTTCCAGAACAAGGTCATCCCCTCCGCGTTCATCGACTTCGCAGCCCGTATCCAGATCGGATTGATGGTTTTCACCCCCGTCCACGTGGAGGAGATGGCGGGCAGTGCCGCGGCGAACGCGGTGATGAAAATCATGGTGGTATTGCCGAGGCCGAACCACAAAACGAGAATCGGGCTCCAGGCCAGTGCCGGTATGGGCAGAAGCATGCTCAGGATGGGGATCATGAATTTCTCGAACCAACCGACGCGGCCCATGGCGATGCCGATGGCTATCCCCACGAAGCCGGCGATGATCATTCCCACCATAATCCGCCAGGCGGTGTGATAGGAGTGCACGCAGAGAACGCAGGTGGTATCGCCGGACTTGAGGAAAGTGACTTCATAAAAACGGTGCAAAATGGGCAGTGCCCGCGGAAAGAGCGCGGGCTCGTTCACAATCCAGGCGATGGACTCCCAAATCACCAGCACCGCGATAAAACTGGGAATGTTGTCCCTGATCCACATCCACATTTTTTCCTGCGCGGTGTATTCCGTCGGCAGCCTGACGTCATCCCTTCTGATTTCATCCGTCGCGGTGGTCATCGACCAGCCTCCTAGATCATGCGAAGAGCAAAGCGTTCAACGCATCTTGCGTCATTCACCCATGCGAAAAACAGCGGCGTCATCCGCTTGGCTTTCGGCCCCGTTTCGAGAAGGAGTCATTCTTGCAAAAATGGCTTTTCAAGTCAAAATCCCCGCCCAAGACGCCGCCCTTCACCCATCATGAAACGGCGGGACAACGCATTTTCTCTCGCCGCCGCGCTCGTATGCGCGCTTCCCTCTCATCGCCCGAACGTCAAGGCCATCGCCCCCTGCCGCATTCGATCAATCTCTGCCTGATTCGGCACCCTCCTCGGCAATCGCTCGAAAGCGAGCGGCGACGCTCTCGCTCGCACCCTCGCCGATATACGCCCCATAGGAAGAATCATCATCGGCGACGCCCTCAATCTCCCAGGCCGTATCCTTCGCCACGATGAAAACGACGTCCTCATCATCCGCGGCCACCATGCTGTGGAGCGCATTCGCCGGTATGTGAATGATCCCCCCCGCCCCGACCGTCTTTCGCTCCCCGTCGATCATCGCCTTCAGACGACCCTGCTGAACGAGAATGAACTGCTCGTTCGCGTGCCGGTGCGGCCTGCTGCCCGTACCGGCGGGCTTGTTGATGATGCCGAATATGACGCGCTCGCCGTCGACCCACACGCCCTCGGAGGTGCTGTAGCTCCGCCCCGCCAGTTTTTGCTCCATCGTCTTGGGATCGTAAAAAGGCATCGTATTCCCTCTCCCCCTTTGGTTGTGTGAAAGGCCCGGAAACGCGCCTGCGGTTTCGCACGCTTCATCCATTCATTATATTTCATATTTCTCGATATTCCGTGGCGAGGGCGAACCCTTTGTTCCCCGCCTCTACCGGCCCGCTGCACCGGCTGAAAAAGAGCACCCCCTCGGCGGGACTCCGCAACTCCTCGACCACTTCAAGGCGAAAAGGGTCCAGCATCTCGCCCAGCAACTCCCCCTCGCTCACCCGCGCGCCAAGGTCGGAGAAACCTGTTTTTCGAGAGAGGAGATAGCCCCCTCCCGACGGATTGACCTCGACGCGATGGGCGAAGTCAAAGCAGGTAATTCTCTCCCTTCGCTCCTCCCCCGAAACCATCTGGAGATGACGGAGGAGGTTCCAGAAGCCACCCTCCAGGCTTTCTCGATACAGGTTCTCCTCACACTCGGGCAGATAGACCCCGCCAATCTCAGCGCTGATGGCGGGCACGTTCTGCGTGAGGGCATAACCGGAGGGGCTCGACGCGTTCGAAGGCACGCCATGCACCATCCCCGCCCCCCCGCTGGCGAAGGCGATCGCCAGCGCGCGCGCGCGCGCTCCGAGCGGGCCCTCGACGTTCGGGGCCACGTCGACGCGCCTTTGAATTCTCCCCGCCATTCCGCCAGAGTGGAATTCGACGAAATAATCCGCGTCGTCGAGCAGCGTTTCACGGATTTTGGAGGCGAAGCGCTGCGTCAGCGTCCCCCTCGCAGAACCTGGAAACGCCCCCCAAAGATTCGTCTGCTCATGCTGATCCGGAGACTGGCGGGAGAAACTGGCAAAAGCAAAAGGGTTCCCTACCGGAACGAGCAGCAAGGTGCCTCTGAAACGCTGGGGATCGATGCGCGTCAGGACATTTTGAAGCGCGCGAATCGGCTGCGGCTCATCCCCATGCACACACGCCAGAGCGGAGAGGGTGGGTCCTGGCTCCGCCCCCCTTACGCAGTGCAGGGGCAAAGCCGTCTCGGAGCCGGTGAGCATTCGCGCCACGGGAACCTTGGCGTATGCGCGCTCCCCCGGGGCGAACTTCATTCCGCCAAGTTCCAATACGTTCCACCTCGTTCCGCTCACCCTCACCGCCCCCTGAACTCCGTAACCTCCACCACCCGTCCACTCCTTGCGCTCTCGACGATCGACTCCAGAACGGCCACGACTTCCTTGGCGACTTCCCCATCCGTCTCGGGGGCGGCCTCACCCCGAATACATCTTCCAAACTCCTCTATCTCCTCAGCGAGCGCATCGCCGCCATCCACCGGCAATTCACTCCTTCGGGTCTCATCCTTTTTCTGAAAAAACAGTCGCTCCCCCTCATCCTCGCTCCACGCGGACGCCTCCGTTCCATGGGCAGCCGTCGCGCATTGTTTGGGAATGACGTAGGTGGTGTTGACGTATCCAAGCGGGCCGCTCTCATATTCGAGAATTACGCTCGTCACGTCGTCGAGATTACTCCTGCCGAGCAGCTTTTTGCTGAACGCGCTCACGCGCCTCACCGGACCGCCCAAATATTGGAGGTTGTCCACCATGTGAACGCCTAAGCCCGTCATTCCCCCAGCGGGACACTCTTGCGGGTCGTTTCTCCAGCCGCCTCTGGGGTTTTGTCCATTGGGGTTGGAAAGATTCGCCTCAAGGACGTGAACCATCCCCAACGCGCCGCTATCTATCATTTCCCGTATCTTTCGGTTCGCTCCCTGCCTCCTTCTATGGTGCCCCACCAAGAGCGTCACTCCGGCTTTCTTCATGGCGACAATACATTTGTTCACATCATCCACGCTCAAAGCGAGCGGCTTCTCCACAAAAACGTGCTTCCCAGCAGATGCGGCCTGCGCGATCAAATCCGTATGCGTAGAATGGGGCGTGGCTATCAAAACTCCCTCCACCTCGCCATCTCTCAGGATTTCCTCATAAGATTCCGCCGGACGGCACCCGAATTTCTCCGCGAATCCCCTTCGGGTCGCCTCCGTTCTCGTGAAACATCGGACGATTTCTACATTCCCCGCCCTTCGCACGGCATTCGCCAACACGGTTCCCCAGTTGGCCAGACCTACGGACGCCAATCGAACCTTCTCATGCGTCATATCATCCACCTCCGGTAAATTTGACTTACGCCCAGAACGCTCACACGCTCACGCCACCATCATCGTGAAAGCGCGACAATATCGACAACCGGATCATTCGTTTTCATTTGAATAAAAATCTCGAAACGCAAATTGCCAAGTATATAGAGAAAGGGTAGCATGCACTTCAGAGTTCAACAAATCTGAGAGCAAAATTTTTCAACGCCCCGTGAACAAACGTCGTAACCTGCGAGAAACCCTTTGTATGGACGAACGAAAACAGGAGCCTACTGAATGCCATTTCATCGTTTTGAAGGAATAGAAAAAAAAGCCCTCTCCCCCCATCTGTCCTCCGGCCAAGGTGCGATCGTGGAGGGGGAATATATGTATTTTTGCAAGGTCAGCAAGGTGGCCGGCACGGGTTCTCAAATTCATTATCACCCCAACGAACTCATGATTTTCCCCGTCCAAGGAAAAATCAACGCGCTGGTCGGAAAGGATAGAAGGGTCGTCTCGCCGGGCACGTTCGTTCACGTGCCCGCGTATGCGCAGCATCAAATGATCGCCACCGAAGACGGCAATATGGACTATCTCTACGTGAAAGATCGCTCATGGACGGTCGTGGGCCTGGACAGAGACCAGGTGGTGCCCGACAAGGCACCGACCGTCGATGAAATCAACGAGCAATACGACCAAGGGAGCACAGAAAACCTCGAAAGAGACGCCAGCAGGGCGAAAATCATCGTCGAGGGTCTGAAGAACTCCTATTACCCGATCCTCCCTTCATTAGACGCCCCCGAATGCTCTGGCCATCATAGCGTCTGGATAGAGGGCGAGCGTCTCGCGTTCGGGTATGTGGAAATACCCGCAGGGTTTCAAGAGATGACCACAGAAAACGCGCATGAGCAATTCATCTACGTCCTCAAGGGAACCATTGACGCCCAGGTAGACGATGAGCGTCGGGAGGCGGGTCTTGGTTCGGTCATCCACATCCCCAAAGGATCGAAGCGAAACCTCTCCTCTCACAGCGGCCAACATGCGCGCTACGCGTCGGTGCGGGCCATGCCGATGCTCGAGGAGATGTTGAGAGAGAAAACGGCGGGTCTGGCGAGACAAGACTAGAGCGGGGCGAATCGCCCGTGGCTAAACACCTAGTGTGCAGAATATCGGAATTGTCCCCCGGCGGACGAAAGATAGTCGAGGTCAAGGGCCGCTCCATCGGCGTGTTCAACGTCAAGAATTCCCTATATGCGCTGAGAAACGCTTGCCCTCACCAAGGCGCGCCGCTTTGTCTCGGCAAGGTCCAAGGGAACCATGAGATCCTCCAAACCCCATGCCTATGATTACGTGATGGACGAGCGGGTTCTCGTGTGCCCATGGCATCGCTGGGAGTTTGACACCACGAACGGACTCTCCGTGTTCAACCCCCATAGAATGCACGTCAGAACTTATGAGGTCGACCTGGAGGCGGACGAGGACCCCTCCATCCAAACCTACGAGGTCACGATCGAGAAAGACCTGGTGATGGTACACGTCTGACGCTTTATCACCGGAGCCGGTTCCGCAAATGAGAAAAATAGAGATATTCCTCGTTGCCATCCCCCTCACCCATCCCTACAAGAGCGCCACGCGCACGGTCACGCACTCTGAGGATATTGTCGTGAAAATCACATGCGAGGGCGTTTCCGGCTGAGGGGCCGCGGCACTTCGTTCGTTTCCGACCGGGGAAATCATCAAGAGCGCGTATCGCATCCTTGAAGAATACCTGATTCCCGCCATCGCCGACTCTAACCGTTCCATCGGGAACATATCGTCCAGGCGATGGACAAAGCCATCCCTTTTCACTACTCTCCAAAGGCGTCGATCGATTGCGCGATGCGCGATCTAATCGGACGCATGCTGGATTGCCCGGTCCATGATCTGCTCGGCGGAAAATCGGGGACGAGATGCCCTCCTGCGACATATTGCCCCTTGAATCACCGGAGAAGACGGCGGAGCTCGCCGGCGGAATCTATCGCAATGGGCGTCAAGTCCTTCAAGGTGAAGATGAGCTGGGACACGAAAACCAGCGTCACGCGCGTGGTGGTGGTGGTGGCGCGTGAGGCGGTGGGAGACGAAGCGCGTATCGTCGTTGACGCGAACATGAGCTGGACGTCCAAGTTTGCCGTGCAAATATGCTCGCGCATTGAGGAGATTGGAATCACGATGCTCAAGCAACCCGTGCCCGGCCATGATCTGGACGATCTGGAATTCGTCACCGAGAACTCACTCATCTCCATTTGCGCAGACAAGTCGTTCCGGCCCGACTATTTGGCCGAAATCGCTCGAAGACGCGCCGCCGACATCATGAACCTGAAAGTAAACTGGGAGGGTGGTCTCCTTCACGCGAAAAAGCGGCCGCCCTCATCGGGCTCCACGGTATCGAGGGTTTATGCGGCAGCGTGACTCACAGCGTGCTGAACGACGTGGCGTGCACACACCTTTTCGCCTCTACCCCCGTGATCGTATACAATGAATCCGACAAAGCTCCCGCTTGGCATGAAAAGGACATCGTCGCCGGTTTCAAGACGAAAGACGGGATGCTCAAGGTGCCCGAGGGCTCCGGGCTTGGCGTGGAAGTGAACGAAGAGGCGGTCCGGAAATTCCGTCTTGACGTTTGACGCCGGCCAGCACACGCCCGCTCGCGGGGCCGCGCGCCTCTAACGCACGAGCGATCTCCTAGAGCTTGTGGCCATATAGTTCCTCGGCGCTTTCGTGATAAATGCGGTGCTTCAGTGCATCCGAGACTTCCTGAAAACCTGCCGGGGATCATCAAAATCCCAATGTGGATAATACGACGCGAAAAGTAGGATTTGCTCCGCCATCGTCATCATCCTGAGAACATGGCGATGGTCCTCTCTCGTGTGCGGCTCGGTGATGGGCTGCTTCGTCAACCGGACATGCCAGACGAACATATTCGCTGGGCGGGCACTCGAGCCAGCAGGGCACCTCCGCGCGCAGCGAACGCCATTCCTGGCGAAGCGCCACATGATGCTCGGCAGGCAGGCGTAGCCGATCTCCTGGAAAACGGCTTTCAACTTTGGAAAGATGATTTTCAACTTCACGCCATCCGCCGCCGCTTCCCGCACCACCTCAAGGCCCGCCTCATTCACCTTCAAACACTCCGTATAGTGAAAACCCATTCCGCCCTATAGATCGGGAAACTTCGCCCTCCAGCCCATTTCATCCTCGAACCAGCGCGCCATGGACAACAGACTCTCCTCTCCGCAGCGCATGGCGCCAAACTGGATGCCCAGAGGAAGGTTCATGTTCCCCTGCCCCAAAGGCAAGGTGAGCGCGGGCTGTCCCGAAAAGGTAAGCGGCTGCAAAAATACGGGACTGCCCGTGGACTCCTTCCAAGGGGGCGGCCCCTCGCCAAAACTGGGCAGCACCAGCAAATCATACCGACTCACCAGTGCGTCCATCTTTCTTATAAAACGGGCGCGAACGCGCATCGCTCTCACGTAATGGACTGCAGGCGTCATGTATCCGATCGTCAGGCTCCTGCGCACGAAAGGCGGCAGGTCATCCCCGTGCATCACGTATAAATCTTGATGACAAGACGCGGCATCCACGCATCGTGCGATAAAATGCGCCGCATCGATCTCCTCCACGCTCAAGGGTAACTCCACCTCGTCGACAACAATCCCCCTTGATTGGATTCGGGACACGGCCTGCTCCACCCATTCGGAAACCTCCGCGCTGGCCAGGGCGAGCATATGTTTGAGATACGCGATTCTTTTCGGCTTTTGCGCCGTATTCTTTACCGAAGGGGGCGCGCCCCTTACAACGTTATGATCCAACCTGTCGGGACCAGCCACTACTTCCAAAATTCTCGCGATATCCTCCACCGAGCGCGCGATGACGCCCACATGATCGAAATTCCAGGAAACCTTGAGGAGACCCGTTCTCGGAATGCGCCCATAGGTAGGCTTCAGGGCGGGTACGCCGCAATACGCGGCGGGACGAAGGACGGAGCCCGTCGTCTGGCTGCCCAACGCGGCGGGAACCATGCCAGCGCCGACCGCCGCCGCAGAGCCACTGCTTGAACCGCCCGGGCTACACTCCACGTTCCAAGGGTTGCGCGTAATAGATGGGTCTCCCTGCGCAAAAGGCGTCGTCACCGCCTTGCCCATAGCAATCGCGCCGGCATTTCTCAAACGGGCCACGGACGTGGCGTCATCGGCTGCTATCTCCCCTTTGAGAATCTCCGTTCCCGCCTCACGCTTGAGACCCCGGACGTCAAAAATATCTTTGGCCGCATAGGGCGCGCCCGCCAGAGAACCCGGGTTCTCCCCATCACTTCGGACATCGTCTATTTCCCGCGCCGCCTTGAGTGCGCCATCCCTGTCCACCTGCGCCCAAGCCTTCACCTTATCTTCACACGCATCGATCCGCGACAACAAAGAGCGCACCCATTCCTCGGCCCCGAGTGCGCCCTCCTCCATCCTGCGCAAACCCTCGCTCATCGAGAGCTTCCAGTATTCGCTCACTTCATGCTCTCATCCGCCCACGTTTTATCGAGCGGCGGCAAAAACGGCTCAGTGGTAGATTCCAGCGCGATTCTGGAGAGTATTTCGAGCATCCGGACGCAATCATCCGCCGTTTTGAGGGTGAATTCATCATCGGGAACGCCATAGACCGTAGAGGCCATCTCACTTATTCGCGCCGCCATCTCCGCACGGCCTTCCTGAGGTGCAGTCACGTTCTTCTCCTGAGCGCGTTGACGTTGCCCACCTCGCATGTCACATTAAAAAAGTATGATACTATAAAAAACCGTGATGATGAGGCCCCATCTGAAGGAAAAAGACGTGCGAATCTGGGTGGATGCGGACGCATGTCCACAGGATATCAAAGAGATTCTTTATAAAACCACCGAGCGACTCCACATTCCCATCACCCTGGTGGCCAACATGAAATTGAGAGTCCCGGACATGCCCTCCGTCTCCACGATACAGGTTCCTGGCGGAGCGGACGCGGCGGACGCTTACATTGTCGAGCATTTGCGCCCGGGTGACTTCGTCATCACCGCAGATATCCCGTTCGCTGCAAAGGCGGTGGAAAAGGGCACTCTGGCCATTGACCCACGGGGCGATGTCTATACAGAAGAAAACGTGGGCGAGAGGCTTTCGCTCAGAAACTTCATAATGGAGATGCGCGCAAACGGTCTCGTCCAAGGCGGCCCACCGCCCATGGTCGCGGCGGATCGGCGCAAATTCGCGGAGGCACTCGACAGAGAACTGGCGAGAAGAAAGAACCTTTAAGCGTTCACGTCAACCACCACGCGGCCCCTCACCCGCCCCTTTAATATGTCGGCGCCCAAGCCAGCCAAATCAGAAAGGGTGGCTTCGGTGATCATGGATTCCAGCCTATCCATCGGCATCTGTGCGGAGAGCCGGGTCCACGCTTTTTGACGACGCGCGTAGGGGCACATGACCGAATCAATCCCCAGGAGATTCACCCCTCGCAAGAGAAACGGAATCACCGTCGTCCTCAGAGAACTCCCACCGGCCAAACCTACCGCCGCCACAGAGCTCCCATATTTCATCTGCGTCAACAGGCGCGCGAGCGTCGCCCCCCCTACCGAGTCGACACACCCCGCCCAGCGCTCGCTCTCAAGCGGCCGCTTCGTCTCCTCGGAGAGCTCGTCACGCGTAATTATCCTCGAAGAGCCCAGCGATTGGAGATATTCGTGGTTCTCCTCCCTTCCCGTCGACGCGGTGACGGAATACCCTTGGCCCCCGAGAATGGCCACCGAGACTGAGCCCACCCCACCAGCCGCCCCTGTGACCAGGACTTCTCCATCGTCGACGCCGAGACCGTGGGCCTCGAGTGCCTGAACGGAAAGCATGGCCGTGAAACCAGCCGTGCCAAGCGCCATCGCCTGTCTCGTCGACAAATTATCAGGCAGATGAACCAGCCAGTCCCCTTGGACGCGCGCTTTTTGAGAATATCCCCCCCAGTGCGTCTCGCCGACTCGCCAGCCGGTAAGAATCACTTTGTCCCCCGCGCGATAATTCGGGTGCGCACTTTCCTCCACGACGCCCGAGAAATCAATACCCGGCACGTGGGGATAACGACGCACCATCCGTCCGACGCCGCTCAATATCATTCCATCCTTGTAATTGAGCGTTGAGTAATCGACTGCGACGATCACGTCGCCATCCGGCAGACGCTCCTCATCGATCTCTTGAATTGATGAGCGGATATCCCCGTCCGCCTCGTCCAAAACCAACGCATGAAACATAACGCATCATCTCCACACAGTTTAACTTCGCTCTATTCCCTCTTTGAGCAAACCAAGCGTTGCCCTGGCGAACGCCCACATGTTCGCCTCCCTATCGGCGCTGTCCGTCTCCAGCGTTGTCGTTTTATTCATCGGACCAGAAACGGCCATGCACGAATGTCCCGGCTCATCCCCATATCGGTTTCCAGAAGGGCCAGCGGCCCCAGTTTCGGAGACGCCCCAGGTCGCTCCCAGACGACTTCTCATCGCATCGGCCAGCTTCTCCGCGTATGCCTCAGTGCTCGGCCTCATTCCCTCCAAGGCATCCTCGGGCAAGCCAAGCAAAACGTTCCTCGAATTATAGGTATAGAGCACGCCCCCGCCAACATAATAGGCAGAGGCACCTGGAACGGCGAGGAGGGCGGATGAAACTAAACCGCCCGCAGACGTTTCCGCGACGGCGACCGTCTCTCCCCTCTCTTTCAACAACTTCCCGATCTCATCAGCCATCCGCGTGAGCAAATCCATAAAATTTCTCCAAGCATAAAAAAATGACGTCTAAGGTTAAAGAATGACATATTCTCGTCCTAAAATCATCTTATTCCCGGGTCTTAGGGCGGATGAGGCGAGACGACCGAACAAGGGGATTACCCATCTCCTTCTCGTTCGTGATATGTTGGTGTAGTGAATGCCCAACAATCGAGCCTATATTGAGTTTGCGGAGGAAATCGCCCGATGCACGACGAGCGGGTTGAAAAACATCCTCACAGCTCTCACTGGGGAGCGTTCCAGGCGCATGTCCGGAATGGGCGCATGGTGGGTTTCGAGCCATTCGGCAAGGACCCGGAGCCCTCACCCATCCTAGAGTCGATTCAAAGCACCGTTTACGACGAGAGCCGCGTGTCCCGGCCGATGATTCGCGCCGGCTGGCTCGAGCGTGGGCCAGGGAAAAACACCGAGGCGCGTGGTGCTGAGCCTTTTGTACCCGTCTCATGGAACTTCGCCCTTAGAATGGTTGCCGACGAAATTAAGCGCGTCAAAACCAAACATGGAAATACGTCCATATTCGCCGGTTCATACGGCTGGGCGAGTGCGGGCCGCTTTCACCATGCGAACACTTTGGTGAAAAGATTTTTCAACTGCTATGGTGGTTTCACGGATCAAGCGACCACCTACAGCATCGCTGCCGGATACGTCATCCTACCCCATATTCTAGGAAACAAAGACGCCTGTTCGGGCCCCATCACGACGTGGGACAGTATCGTCAAAGACACCCAGCTCTTCGTCATGTTCGGCGGTGTTCCGGTTAAGAACGCGCAAGTATCCTCGGGAGGCGCCGGAGAGCACACCCTCGCACTTTGGCTGGAGAGGGCGAAATCAAACGGCGTGGAATTTGTCAACATCAGTCCGCTAGAAGACGACGCGCCTGATTTTTTGGGTGCCCGGTGGATCCCCGTGCGTCCCAACACGGACGTGGCCTTGATGCTCGGTCTCGCCCACACCCTTCTTGACGAAGGTTTGCACGATACGGATTTTCTCGCGCGCTATTGCGTGGGCTTTGAGAGGTTCCAAGCGTATTTAACGGGAAAAACCGACGGCCAGCCCAAAAGCGCGGACTGGGCGGCTGACATCACAGGCGTCGAAGCGAACACCACGCGGGCACTTGCCCACCGCATGGCGAGAGAGAGAACGATGCTCAACACGAACTGGTCGCTCCAGCGCGCCGATCACGGAGAACAGACGTTCTGGATGACCACCACGCTCGCCGCCATGCTCGGGCAAATCGGCCTGTCCGGCGGCGGGTTCGGCTTCGGCTACGGAAGCATGGGTGGACGCGCGACGCCGCGCGAGAACATATCATCGCCCAACATGAGCACCGGAAAGAATCCAACCCGAAGCTTCATCCCCGTCGCCCGCATAGCGGACATGATGCTTCACCCAGGTCAAACGTATGACTTCAACGGAGAACGGCGCACCTACCCAGACGTCAGGATGGTGTATTGGTGCGGAGGCAATCCCTTTCATCATCACCAAGACTTGAATCGCCTGATGGGGGCATGGCGACGGCCGGAGACCATCGTTGTTCACGAGCCTTGGTGGACTTCCACGGCGCGTCATGCGGACATCGTTCTTCCCGCAACCACCACGCTTGAGCGAAATGACGTCGGCTCGAGCGCAAAGGATCGCTTCATCATGGCGATGCGCAAGGTGATTGATCCGGTTGGCGAAGCCCGGCATGATTTCGATATTTTCTCAAATCTCGCCGAGCGGCTAGGGTTTAGGGGCAAATTCACCGAAGGCCGCGACGAGATGGAATGGATCGAGCATATCTACGAGGAGGCGCGGCGCAAAGCCGCGGCGAAAGGCGTGGTTCTCGACACGTTCACTAACTTCTGGGAGACCGGACACACGGAAGTCGCCCCACCGGAGACACCCTACGTCTATCTGGCCGATTTTAGACGCGACCCAGAGAAAAACGCCCTCAAGACGCCCTCGGGGAAAATCGAAATATATTCTGAGCGCATTGAGAGTTTTCAATACCCGGATTGTCCGCCCCATCCAGCCTGGCTTGAACCTGCGGAATGGTTAGGAAGCGAGCAGGCGAAAAAATTTCCGCTCCATATGATCTCGAACCAACCCCGCACGAGGCTACACGGGCAGATGGACAATGGGACCACCAGCCTCAAAAGCAAGATTCACGGCAGGGAACCGGCGTGGATACATCTCAATGACGCCGCCGCACGAGGAATTCACGATGGGGACATCATTAAAATTTTCAACGAGCGCGGGGCCATTCTCGCAGGAGCCAGGATTTCCGAACGACAGCTCTCCGGTGTGATCCAACTCTCCACGGGAGCTTGGTATGACCCGCAGGAACCTGGAAAAATCGGCACACTAGATAAACACGGAAACCCAAACGTCCTCACGATTGACAAGGGAACCTCCAAGCTGGGCCAAGGACCGATCGCGCACAGTGCTCTGGTAGAGGTGGAACGCTACGAGGAGGAGCTCCCCGAAATTACGGCATTTCAACCCCCATCCTTCGTAGAGGCGTAAGTTGTCCAAAAAATTCCTCTCCGACCACGGCAAATGGCCCCAGTGTATTTCAGCAGGGCCTTTCCTGTTCTTTGGCGGGTGGATGGGTGCCCATCCGAAGACGAGGAACATTTGCGCGTCCTACGCCGAAATCGGTGAAGCGGGCCCCATACGGACCAAAAATTATCCTTGGGTCGATAAAATCGAGGCGCCTATCGGCGCTCAGGCTATCGCCACTTACGAGGGCGTGCAAGAAACGCTCCGGAAAAATGGTGGGGGATTGGAGCATCTGCTCAGGTTTCACCTTTATCAGCTCGACAAGCGTTTTTTTCCGGTGTTCGACGCCATCAGACGCCATTATGAACCCGAAGCCCCTACGCCGAGCACCGCCGTGGGCATGGGCGCGTTCGACCCGGGGAGAATCGTCCGCTTCAACATCGACGGTATCGCCCTGCGTCCAAAAGCAGTGGACGCTCTGGGGAAAAGAGTGGTTCACGAAGGCTCGAAAGCACATTCCACCGCCGCGCACTTCTCACACGTTGTGGGCACGGGCCCCTACCTTTTCGTCGCCGGCCAGATTCCGACAGACACCTCGAAACCCGGCTCCCCTCTCATCCGCAACTATCCCGACATTCCCGAGGAAGGCAGATTTCTTTCCGTCGGCCAGAGCCATGAGGACAGTAGAAACGGCCCCATAGCGGCGCAAACATGGTTCGTATATGACCTGATCCGAAAACACCTGGAAGGTTCCGGATCGTCTCTCGAAAATATCCTAAATCTCACCGTCTACCTTCAGGACATGCGCGATTTCCCTACTTTTCACCGCGTCCACGAGAGGTTTTTCCCCGAAAACCCACCGGCTCTCACAGTGATACAAGTAACAGAAGTCGGCCACAAGGGAGAGAAAATCGAAATCGAACCGACGGCGTTGATCAAAGGAGCGAAGATGAAGCGCGAGGCGATTTCCTGGGACGACACACCGAGTGCGCAAATGAGCCTGGGGGTCTCGGCCGGCGGTCTTTTATTTCTCTCCAACCTCGTTGGACTGAACCGAGACGGAGAGCCGATTCAGCGAAAAAGCGAATTGAGCGGAACGCTCCGCAAGAATCTGCCGAAAACGCTTTCACCGTCGGGAAGAAAAGCGCTCTTTCAGGGTTTGGGAATTCTGGATGGGATGGAGAGGGCGATGAGGGCCGCAGGCTCCAGAATGCGCCGGATTTCCCACCTCACCCTGTTCCTCAAAAACATCTCTCACCTATCGTCACTCGAACCCGTTTTTGCAAAATATTTTCCCAAACAAAGGCCTGCCTTCACCGCCATTCAAATACCCGAACCCTCGCCCCTCGCCGGCACCGAAGTCTCAATGACGGCCATCGCCTGGACGGGAGACGGCGAGCCTGAAATTCTCGCTTAATTCCTCGTCGGATGGGTCATCAAGGAAGTGATTTATATGTCAGTTTTTCCCGTATGGTCGGGAGTTCATCCATCCGATTGGGACACCGCCTTTCGTCAACGCCCGTCTTTTCGAAAGGAAATACGCGAATTCTCCGAGAACGACGCGCCGACTGGAAACAACGACTAAGGTGTATCGCAAACCCGATGCCCTGCGGGATCCTCTACAAGAGTGGCGAAACGACTATGATCCAACTCTCCACGATCAACCGCAAGAGTACGGTGAACCTCTGATACAGCTGGCCCGTCGCAGGTATGGTCACTCCCAACTCCACACCCGCTTCCATCGCGAGACGTAAGTCCTTTCGATGCAGACGAATTCGAAAACCCGGAGGATATTCGCTCTTCACCAGGTTCGGCCCCCGCAATTCGAGCACGCGGGATTGCGCAAGACCGCTGGATAATGCGGCAATCATCTTTTCCGGATTCTCGCCCGCCTCGAACGCGCTCATCCAAATTCTGGCGGCCCCGGCTCCAGGAACCAGGGGATGAAACGAGCCGCCCTCCCTCAACCCGACAAAAATCTCTTCGCCGCCGCACACAAGAGCCCTTCCTTGAAGGCGGGCGCGAGCAAGGTGATGCCGATCGGAAGTCCATTCGAATAGAAACCATTGGGTATGGCGATAGCGGACAAATCCAGCAAGTTCACGAAGTTCGTATACATTCCCAAATTCGCATTCAAGGCGATGGGGTCGGCCTTCACCTCGTCTATCGTGTAGGCGGTGAGCACGACTACAAAATGAATGGTTCGCCAGATTTTTTCCGCCTCGCGCTTGAGTTCCTCCAAACGGTAGAAAGCCCGGAAGGCATCCACCGCCGAATACCTAGAGGCGTCCGCAATCAAACCCCTCGTGAGAGGATAAAGAGGATTTGGGTTTCGTTTGCAAAAATTCTTCAATCGCGGCCAGCCGCTCCGCCATCCATGGGCCCTCATACACGAGTTTGGCCGTCTCATAAAAGGGAGAAAAATCGACCTCCTGAACAGTCACGTCCATCTCCTCAATGCGCTCAAGGCTCCGATCATACGCCTTCCGCGCCTCCCCGTCTCCCAGAAAATTTCTTTGCCCAAGAAAGGGTGCCCCAGATTTCACTCCATCCGGAAAATCAGCCTCCTCCTCCAGAGACACCCCCACCGGAAGAGCGCGGCTATACGGGTCGTCATCCAGAGCGGTCATCGTCTTCAACACGTGAAGTGCGTCTGAAGTATCCAGGGCAAAAACCGAGACGCAATCCAGCGTGCGGCATGCGGGCGTCACGCCGCGCGCACTCACTAGGCTCCGCGAGGGCTTCAGTCCCACGATGTTGTTGAACCCAGCAGGCACCCTGTCTGAATCAGCCGTGTCCGTACCAAGGGCGAAACTCACCAAGCCTGCCGCGACGGCCACGGCCGAGCCTGAACTCGAGCCGCCTGGAATATAGGCCGGATGAAACGGATTTCGAGCCACGCCATACGGCGTGCGCGCGCCCGTGAGACCCAAAGCGAACTGATCCAGATTCGTCTTTCCGACGAGGATCGCTCCGGCGTCGAGCAGAAACCCCACGCAGGGGGCGCTTTCCGCGGGCGTATAGGCAAGTCAGGACATGCCGCTGTTGTAGGGACCCCCTCAACGTCGATGTTATCTTTCACCGCAAAGGGAAGGCCGTAGAGAGGGATTCCACGCGCGTTCGTGTTGAGCGCCTCCAGCTCGCGCGCGCGGACAGCTTCTCCACTAGCTCTACGTGAATCCACACGCCATCTTCGCCACGCGCCGCGATTCGTTCGCAAACCGCCTGGACGGTGTCCGAAGGCGCGTGTGCGCCCGGATACATAGGCCTCCCGAATTCGGCGCAAGCGAAGACCATCCGTTTGCGACGAGGCACCCGTAGTCACCTGGGATTCTCCGCCTTCATGGCTTCATCGCTTGCATGGCACCATTTACCTATCCGTCGTTCCAATCGTATAAAAGAGCTAAGCCAACTTCATCCGCCCCTATGGTTCATCGAAGTCGCATCCCTTAACAATCAAAATCGCCCAGCCGCAAAGGCCATTCCCAATGGTCGATCATTCATTTCATCGTTTGATGATAAGATATTTCCGAATCCATGAATATGCGGTAGCATTAAAATACATTGGCATTTTATGAATGGGCACGCGTGAGGCACATTGCGCCCTCTCCGTTCAAACACCTATGGAGACGATTTCCATGCGAAGCGAGAAAGACCCGCTTCATTCCGAAAAGAAGTACAGATTTCGCGGCCTAGTGGACAAGTTAGTTTTTTCAGGGCCCGTCTTCGCGCGCGGCGAAGGATCGACTATCGAGGACATGAACGGCAAGTGCTACATCGACTTCAACTCGGGGCAAATGTTCTCCGCGCTCGGCCACAACCATCCCCACCATCACGGCGGCCATCCCAATAATCTGCGACAGCCTCATCCACACGCACAGCAGTTTCTTCAACGACCAGGAAATTCTTCTCGTCGAGTGCCTTGGCGCGCTACTGCCCGCGTCGCCCGAGAAAAACCTTTTTCTAGGCTCCGGAGCGGACAAAAACGAAGCCCGGGGACGATCGACCGAAAATTCACCGGCGGATTCGAGGTGTCAAGCCCCCACATCAGCTTCCACGACCTCTCCGACACGGCGCGCGCGTTCATCCTCACCACCGGAGGCGATAGACCAAGCGAGCGTTCGCGGAGCCGTCTCGTGACGCGCCTCAGGCTCGATTCTTCCACCCCCCTCGACTAGGCCAGATGCTCCACGTCGCTCTGTATCGTCCGGCCATTCCGCAGAACACCGGAAACATCGGTCGACTATGCGTCGGAATGGAAGCACATCTCCACATCATCGAACCCGCAAAATTCGACCTCTCGGACAACGCCCTGAGAAGGGCAGGGCTCGACTACTGGCCTGACCTGACGCTTACCCTCCACCAAGACGAAAGCCTGTTTCTGAAATGGCTGGGCAAGAGGAAACCATGGCTGATCACAAAGTTCGGCAACACCCGCTTCGATCAGGTCGCGTATTACGAGGAAGACGTGCTGATACTGGGAAACGAGAACACCGGCCTGCCAGATGAATGGCACCGGCGCTGGTCCGATCGGCGGATTTACGTGCCCATGCCCGGGCCGATCCGCTCCTACAACCTCGCCAACACCGCCGCGATCGTCCTCGCGCAAGGATATGTTTGGCTGCACGAGGCGGAAACTCCAAACCACAGGGGAGCGTAAGGCGAGCACCCCAGAAAAGATATCGCCTCCACGCCCCACTCGCGCTCTCGGGACGCTCATCGCCTCGAACTACCGACGGCCGCCCGCCACCACCATAGGATTCTTACATTCGCCTGCTCGTAGTTTGAACGAACTCAACCGTCGCGCCGTCGGTCTTCCGCCCCTACCGTCCCCAGTCATGATGTCATGTCAACCCAGCCACCCTCGCGAGCACTGCGCAGACATACCTCAGCCAGCCGGACGTCGCGGATTCCGGCCGATAGATCGGCGTAAAAAGGTTCATCCCTCGTCACGTGGCGGATAAAGCGCTCCCAGCCGAAGCGATAGGGATTCTTGTAAGGCGCTCGTTCGGGCACTTCCTCCCAACCCTCTCGATAATCCACTGAAACTTCCATGGCATCCGCGTCGCGTCCCATGAGAAAGCCACGCACCACTGGCGTATCATGCGCCGCCTGCCTCCAACAGCGTCTCAGGCCGGCCACAACCGATCCGTCCGTTCCATCGACCTGGAATGTCACCAGGTCTTCGCGCCACACACGAGTGGACCAAGAGGTAGAAATCAAACCCCGCGCGCCGCTTTTAAGTTCGATGAGGGTATGCGCGTTGTCTTCGACATCCGTCTCAAAGCGCTCTCCCGCCTCATCGACGCGCTCGATTTGCCCCGTCCACGAGAGGGCGGCCACGCGCGAGATCGGCCCAAGGACGCCCTCTACAACATAGCGCCAATGCGGGTGCATGTCCGAGATGAGTCCGCCTCCGCGCCCCTTTTGGTAGTTCCAGCTCGGACGCTGGGATGCCGCCTCGACTCCGTCGAACACCCACCACCCGAACTGAATCTGAAAACCGATGACGCGGCCCAAAAAGCCGCTCTCCACAACCCGCAGCAGCTTCAGAAACCCCGGCAAGAAAAGCTTATCCTCCACAGCACCATGCTTGATTCCCTTCGCCCGCGCCGCGCGCAACAGGTGCTCTCCATCCTGGACGGTGGGTGCCACCGGCTTTTCGGAGTAAACATGCTTCGAGGAGGCGATGGCGCGCTCCAGAGTATCCAGTCTTAAATACGTGGTCGCCGCGTCAAAAAAGACGGGATACGCCGGATTCGCGAGAGCCGCGTCCAGATCACACGTCCATTCGAGACCACCATTTTCTTCCGCCAGTTTCGCGAGTCGCTCCGCATTCCTGCCGACGAGGAGCAACTTCGGCAAAACTCTCTCATCGCCCAGGTCGAGTCCGCCCTCGTCAATGATGGGCACGAGCGCGTTCCGCAAGTGCTGCAAGGAGCAGATGCCACCCGTCGCTCCATGCAGAATGATGCCCAACTCCCGCGTCGCCATGTATTCGCCTCGTCCCTACTAATTTTCCTGAAGCCCCTACAACACCCACCAACATTGAAGTAAAGAAACACAGGGAATCACCAAAAGGGTGGGCACGTCGAGACGCCGCTACGCTTCTAGACCGGCCATCAACTCCGCCGGATCGATCGGGAGTTTCAGCTCCGCGCCGCGCTTGGCTGAGAGGTCCATCGCCATGGTCAACATGAGGTTGCGATGACCCTCGGCGGCGGTCGCATGGGGGGTGCGCTTGCCCGAATAAATCCTCTGGAACCAGGAGTTGGTCTCCTCGCGCATCGGGCCCCAAAGTTCTCCGTCATAGATGTCGCCAGGGGGGAAACTCGTGAGAAAGTCGACGTTGCGCCGCGCTTTTAAGTCAAAATCCTCAGGCTGATAGGCGGGCCCTTGTGAGAATTCAGACGCCATCACGACATCTCGGTGCGTGTCCTCGATATCTACCACCCCCTTGGCGCCTACGATTCCGATCTCAAGCCCATACACCGCGCCAGGCCATTCCTTGGGCAACGCCCAGCAAATGTTCATACTCCAGATGGCGCCATTCTCCATCGTGAACACGCCGAAAGTGGCGTCCTTGGTGCCCAGATCGCTCAATATCCCCTCTGTCGATCGCGCGAAAATCGAAACCGGCTTCGCGTCACCCATCAGCCACATGCACATGTCGAGACTATGGGTGCCGGAGACGACCATGGGCGTTAAAAAGCGGCGATCCTGAGAAAGCCGAACCTCTCCGCTCGGCGCCATCCGGTTCATGAAGGCGCGCGTGACCGCCGCGGTGATATCGCCGATCTGGCCACTGTCAATGCGCTCCTTGACAGCTAGAAATCGCCGACGAAAACGCTGGGTATAACCGACGACGGCGTCCACTCCGGCCGATTCGATGGACGAGAGCACGAAGGCGGACTCGCGTGCGTCCGTGGCGAGAGGTTTTTCAATCAGAAGGGATAAGCCGCGCTCCGCCGCGGCGAGGGTAGGCGCGATGTGCGCCCAGGTCGACGTTGCAATGATGGCCGCGTCCACCTCTGGGCGGGCGATGAGTTCCTGAAAGTCAGTGGTGAAGTAGTCGGCGCCAATGTCCGCTTTGAGGTTCTCGCCAACCTTTTCATTGACGTCGCTGAGACCAATCCACCCAATTCCGGGAAAATCCCTAGCCAACGCGCCCCGAATACGCCCCACGACCCCGCAACCGACAATAGCCAGTCCAAGTTCTTTTTTGTTCGCCATTCCCTTTTCCTCTCTGTCCTAAAAGCCCCAGCCCCATGCCTGCACCGCCAGAGGCAAAACCATCGAGTCGCCCGCAGAATAAAACAAGAATACGGAATTATAATATACGGGATGGAGTTCAGGAAGGTGCTAAGGACATCCGAGCACATGATTCCGCTCTTCGGACTTCGCGAAGACAAGCGGCGTTACTTCACGCGCGATAAAACAACAAAGGGCCGCGCTAGTTGAGCGGCCCTTTGTTGTTTTATTTTGGTAGCGGGGGGAGGATTCGAACCTCCGACCTTTGGGTTATGAGCCCAACGAGCTACCAGACTGCTCCACCCCGCATCAATGGGTACTTCCTATTGAGACAAAATCATTATACCACCGAGAGCGGATTTCCGCAAGCACGCGGAAGATTCCAAAAATATCAAGAGAGAATCCTCTCACATTATTTCGGGGAGGGAATGAATTCATAGACAACCTCCCCTTTTTTCACCAGCCCCAAGTCTTCGCGCGCAATTCTCTCGATCGCGCGCATATCAGAGCGCAAAGAACGAATTTCGGCTCGCAACTCCTTATTTTTCGACTCGATTTCCTTGATCTCGCGCTTAAGCCCAGACACCCGCCCCTCGTTCGCCATGACGGCTAGATAGCCATCCTGGCCTATCCACGCTGAACCCAGCAACAAGGCGATGACGCCCGCCGAGAGCCAAAAGAAAAGTCTGCTTCCCGTAAAATGGCCCGTGCTGGAGGACTGCCCTGGTTTTCCCATCACACTGGTAAGACTCCCTGGCCTGTGCCACATCAACAGAGCTCGGCGAACGTTTCTCGGGCTGCGGACAGCGTAGCCTCCAACTTCTCATCTGTATGGACGGAGGACATAAATCCCACCTCAAACTGGCTTGGGGCCAACGCCACGCCTCTTTTTAACATAGAATGAAAGAATTTGGCATACCGCTCCGTATCCGAGCGCATAGCGTCCGAGAAATTCCGCACCGGCCTCGCCTGAAAAAACGCACCGAACATCGACCCGCATCGCGCGGCGACAAGCGGGACGCCCGCTACCCGCGCCGCATCCGACATTCCGTCAGAGAGCATCTTCACCCTCTCGGCCAAGGCTTCCGGCAGCCCTTCCTCCTCAATGATTCGCAGCGTCTCGACGCCCGCCGTCATGGCCAGGGGGTTTCCGGAAAGCGTGCCCGCCTGATAGACGGTGCCTAGGGGCGCGACGCATTCCATCACGTCGCGCCTTCCGCCGTAAGCACCCACGGGCATGCCGCCGCCAATCACCTTCCCGAGAGTGGTCAAATCAGGCGCGACCCCGAAAAGCGCCTGCGCACCGCCTCTCGCCACACGGAAACCCGTCATCACCTCATCGAAAATGAGCAAAGCCCCCGCCTTTTCGGTCTCCTCTCTCAAAACTTGCAAAAACCCGGCGTCAGGAAGAATGAGTCCCATGTTGCCGGCCACGGGCTCGACGATGAGGGCGGCGACGTCCGCTCCTCGCAGGGCGAAGAAATCCCTCACCGCTGCAGCGTCGTTATAGGGGAGCGTCGCTGTGTTTCGCGCGTAATCCCGCGGCACGCCCCCGCTGTCCGGCACGCCCAGGGTGGCGCCGCCGCTGCCGGCCTTGACGAGCAATCCATCGGCGTGTCCGTGGTAGCAACCATCGAATTTAACTATCACGTCCCGGGCCGTGAACCCACGCGCGAGGCGAATGGCCGACATCGTCGCCTCGGTGCCCGAGTTCACGAAGCGCAGCAACTCCATGGAGGGATACGCAGCGTTCACCAACTCAGCTAACTCGGTTTCAAGGGCCGTGGGCGCACCGAAGCTCATCCCTCGAGCCGCTGCCTCTTGCACCGCCCTCACCACGCGCGGGTGGGAATGGCCCAAGAGCAACGGTCCCCAAGAAAGCACGTAATCAATATAGACGTTTCCATCAACGTCCCATATGTGGGCACCCGCCCCTTTCTCGACGAAAAAAGGCGCGCCGCCGACGCCCTGAAACGCGCGGACGGGGGAATCCACTCCCCCCGGAATGCGGCTTTGCGCAAGCGCGAACAGTTTTTCGGATTTACCCCGATTCACGATACGTATTTTCCAATCAAATGACGCAGGCGCTCTTTCGCCTCACTCGGAATGCAGGCCGGTTCAGTGATGATGGCTTTCTCCAAAATGCCGGCGAAGGGACTGTCGCCGTCGATCGCAGGCACCGCCTCCTGGATAATATGCTGGGCGAGAGTCGCGTTGCGCTTGAGCAGGGCGACCACGGCCTCCACGCTCACCGCCGCTTCCTCCTCGCACCAACAGTCATAGTCCGTCGCAAGCGCAATGGTGGCGTAGCTCATCTCCGCCTCTCGGGCGAGCTTCGCCTCCGGCATATTCGTCATCCCGATGACGGAAGCGCCCCAATCGCGGTAGCGAAAACTCTCCGCCCGGCTGCTGAACTGGGGACCTTCCATGCACACATACGTGCCGCCGGTGTGCGCGGTCGCGCCCACTCTGAGTGCCGCGCCCATCAGTATCTCACTCAAAACCCCGCAAACCGGATCGGCCATCGACACGTGGGCGACGACGCCATCGCCAAAAAACGTAGATGGCCGCATTTTGGTAAGGTCAATGAACTGGTCGGGAACCACGACATGGCCCGGCTGGATGTCTTCTCGCAGGCTACCCACCGCGCTGACAGAAATGAGCCACTCCACGCCCAACTGTTTGAAGCCATGGACGTTGGCCCTAAAGGGAATTTCGCTCGGCATGAACACGTGCCCCTCTCCGTGTCTCGGCAAAAACGCGACTCGCCGACCAAGGAGCGTCCCCAGGAGGTAAGGGGCCGAGGGGGTGCCGTAGGGTGTATCCAAGACGCGGTTTTCCACGTCAACCAAGTCCGCCATCCCATAAAGGCCGCTGCCGCCGATGACCCCAATTTTCGCGTCAGACACCGCCATGCTCCTTGTCCGTCATCGCCTGCCTCGTGGGGACAGTGACAGCATTCCCATCTCAAGCAGCGCCTCGGCAATTTGCACCGCGTTGAGCGCGGCGCCCTTTCGCAAGTTGTCCGCCACGATCCACAGGTTGAGCGTTTTCTCCCGGGAATCATCTCGGCGTATTCGACCAACGAATACGGAATCCTTCCCATTCGCGTGCCTAGGCATGGGATACGCGAACGATTCCACGTCATCCACCACCTCCACGCCCGGGGCGCGGGCCAGCAACCCCCGCGCCTCTTCCGGCGAAATGGACTCCTCGAACTCCACGTTCACCGATTCCGAATGCGCGTTAAAAACGGGCACCCGCACGCATGTGGCGCTGATGGCCAGACGAGGCGCGCCCAGAATCTTTCGCGTCTCGTCCACCATTTTCCTCTCTTCTTTCGTATGCCCACCATCAACAAAGCGGTCGATTTGGGGCAGGCAGTTGAAGGCGATTTCATAGGGCATTTTTCGAGAGGGAGCGGATTCGCCACGCGCACGGGCGTCGATTTGCGCCTGCATCTCATCCATCGCAGCCCCTCCCGCCCCGCTCACCGCCTGATAGGTGCTCACCACAACTCTTCTGACGCGGACGGCATCGTGAAGAGGATTGAGCGCCACCACGAGCTGGATGGTGGAGCAGTTCGGGTTCGCGATGACACCCTGATGCGCCTCCACTGCACCCGCGTTAACCTCCGGCACTACAAGGGGAACATTCTCGTCCATGCGAAAGGCGCTGGAATTGTCCACGACCACCGCACCCGCGCGCACCGCCTCGGGCGCGAACGCAAGCGACTGGGAGGTGCCACATGAGAAAAGCGCTAAGTCCACGCCCTCGAACGCTCCCTCGCCGAGTTCTCTGACGGGAAGAGCCGCGCCTCTAAACGAAATTTCTCGCCCCGCGCTGCGCGCGCTCGCCAGCAAGAGGACTTCGTCGATGGGAAAACGCCGCTCCTCCAAAATCTTGAGCATCTCTCCGCCCACGACGCCTGTGGCTCCGACGACCGCGACGCGCGTCATCATCCCCTCCCTACGAGACTGGCGATGCGCGCGCCCATCTCGGCGCAGCCCACCTCCTTCGCGCCGGACGTATGGACGTCAGGCGTTCGTAGACCCTCATCAAGCGCCGAAGCGACAGCCACTTCGATCGCTTCGGCCACGTCCCCCCGCTTGAGCGAGTAGCGGCACAGCATAGCCGCAGACATCACCGCCGCAATCGGGTTCGCCTTGTCCTGGCCGGCGATGTCGGGCGCCGTTCCATGCACCGGTTCATAAAGACCAAATCCGGTATCGTTGAGGTTCGCCGAGGCAAGCATGCCGATGGAGCCCGTGAGCATGGAGGCGGCATCGCTCAAAATATCCCCGAACATGTTGCCCGTCACGATGACGTCGAACTGCAGCGGGTCGCGGATCAACTGCATCGCTGCATTGTCAACATACATATGGCTGATCTCGACTCCTGGAAACTCCGCAGAGACGTCTGTGGCGACCTTGCGCCACAGACGGCCGTTATCCAGAACGTTCTCCTTATCCACCGAGCAGATCTTCTTTCTCCGCGCGGCCGCAAGCTCAAACGCGAGACGAACGATTCGGCGAATCTCGCCGGTGGTATACGTCATCGTGTCGACCGCTTTCTCCTCATCCGCCGAGAGGCGCTCGACCCCTCTGGGCCGGCCGAAGTAAATGCCGCTCACGCCCTCGCGCACGACGAGGAGGTCGAGGCCGTGAACTACTTCGGGCTTGAGCGAGGAGGCTTCCACCAGAGGCTCGAACATGACGGCAGGTCTCAAATTGGCGAAAAGGCTCAATTCCTTCCTCAAGCCCAGAATGGCTTGCTCGGGGCGCTTCTCGCGCGGGAGCGCATCCCACTCGGGGCCTCCCACGGCGCCGAACAACCCAGCGTCGCTCCTGCGGCAAAGCGCAATGGTCTCCGCAGGCAAGGGCTCTCCCGTCGCGTCATAGGCGACGCCGCCGCAAAGCCCTTCCTCGAAATCGAAATCCACCCCGAAGCGCGTGCCTGCCGCCTCCAACACCAAGGACGCCTGCGCCACCACCTCCTGACCGATGCCATCGCCCGGCAAGACGGCTATCCGATAACGGCTCATTGAAAACTTCCCTCCCCTCGCGCCTGTCGCTCAAAATTCGAGGTGTATGGCAGCCCCCGCGCCACCTCCTTGACCCGGGGGAGGTTCCCCCTCAAATTGGCGAGCATGTCCCACGCGCCGAACAGAAACGCTTTCCTGCGCTCCTCGGGAATCTCAATGGAAATGACGGTCTCCTCGAAGCTGACGGTGGAGTTTCTGACGTCTATGGTGAAGCGCGTTTCTGGTGCCTCTTGCGCTTGGCTGGCGAGGAGATGGACGTCATCCGCCGACGCCACGCCGAGCGGCACGCCGATGGCGAAGCAGTTTCCCGCGAAAATTTCGGCGAACGATACACCGATGAGCGCGTCGACGCCGTAGCGCTTGAGTGCCTGTGGGGCGTGCTCGCGCGAGGAGCCAGAACCAAAGTTCTTGCCCACGAACATCATTTTGGCACCTTTGTACGCAGGATTGTCAATGGGATGATCGGGCGTGTTCTCGCGTTCGTCGCAAAAAAGCGCCCTCTCCATGCCCTCAAAGGTGATGGCCTTGAGAAACCGGGCCGGCGTGATTCTATCGGTATCAATGTCGTCTCGGAGCATGGGAATGGCCTTTCCCGTAATTCTTTCAATACGCCGGGCGCTCATGCTGACTCTCCCATCTCCCTAGGATCCGCGATGCGGCCCGCGATCGCCGACGAGACGACAAGGGCCGGGCTACCCAGGTGGGTTCTCCCGCGCGGGCTGCCCTGGCGTCCGATGAAATTGCGGTTCGACGTAGAGATGCTCCTCTCCGCGCCCTCGAGTTTGTCCGGGTTCATACCCAGACACATCGAACATCCCGCCTCGCGCCACTCCGCGCCCGCCTCTTGGAAAACCTCGTGCAAGCCCTCCTGCTCCGCCTGTCGCTTCACCTGCTGCGAGCCGGGCACCACCAGCATCTTCACCTTCGGGTGCACCTTGTTTCCCCTGATGAGCCGCGCGCCCTCGCGCAAATCAGAGATTCTCGAATTCGTACAGGAACCGAGAAAGGCGACGTCAACCTTCGTGCCTAGAATCGCCTCGCCAGGCTTGAGGCCCATGAACTCGTAGCCATGCTCCGCCGTTTTCCTATCCTCGCCCGAGAAGCGACTCACCTCGGGAAGAGGGGCCGAAACCGCGACCGACTGCCCCGGGTTGATGCCCCAGGTGACCATCGGCTCGATTGACTCGCCCTCCACCTCATAGAGTTCGTCATATTCCGCGTCCCCGCCCGAAGCGACCTCTTTCCAATAGGAGAGACCTTTCTCCCAGGCCTCTCCTTCGGGGCTCAACTCGCGACCTGCGAGGTAGTCATAGGTCGTTTGATCCGGATTCACGTAGCCGATGCGAGCGCCCCCCTCAATGCTCATGTTGCAGACCGTCATGCGTCCTTCCATCGACATGGACGCAAAAACGTCTCCGCCATACTCATAGGCGAAACCCAGCCCGCCCTTGATGCCCAGATCGTGGATGATTCGCAAAATCACGTCCTTGGGCGTCACGCCGGGGCCAAGGACCCCTGAGACGTCGATTCTCTTCACCCGCAGGCGATTCAACGCCAGCGTCTGCGTCGCCAGCACGTGCCCCACCTCGGTCGTGCCGATTCCGAAACCCAGGGAGCCCATCGCGCCGTGCGTGCTCGTGTGGCTGTCACCGCAGGCGATGGTCATACCGGGCTGACTCAACCCCAGCTCCGGCCCGATGACGTGAACGATGCCCTGCTTGCCGGAGCCCAAATGCAAAAAGCGGACGCCGAACTCGCTCACGTTCTCCTCTAGGGCGGCCATCATCCTCTCCGCCTGCTCATCCTCGTAGGGTCTTATTTGCTTCAGAGTGGGTATAATATGGTCCACGGTCGCCACTGTCCGGTCGGGAAAAGCAACGCCGGCACCGATTTCCTTGAGCATGGCGAACGCCTGGGGGGTAGTGACCTCGTGGATGAGGTGCAGGCCGATGAATATCTGCTCCTGCCCGGAGTCGAGATGGGCCACGGTGTGAGAATCCCAAACCTTATCGTAGAGTGTGTTTTTCGACATGGCATCATCCTCAAAATGATTCTACAGACCCTCACGCGCCGCGTTGAAGCTCGATATTAAGAAGCCATCTTCGAGCGATCGAGCCCTTCGCGCAAAGCGGCGACGTACGCGCGCGCCGCCGCCATCTTACCCTCCCGCTCCACCTGTGCCTCCATGACGTCTATCAGGGCACTGCCCACGATGACGCCATCGGCGTGCCAAGCCGCTTCCGCCGCCTGCTCGGGCGTCTTGATGCCGAAACCCACGAGGACGGGCCGGCTCTTCACCCGATTGATCCGCGCCAAGGTAGCACCTAAATCGATATCCAGCGCGTCGCGCGCGCCGGTGACCCCCATTTGTCCGACATAATAGATGAAGCCGCCACCCGCCTCGTTCACCAGTTCGATCCGCTCCTGCGTGCTCGTGGGCGCAAGCATAAAAACGGGCTCGAGAGGATAATCTTCCATCATATCGAGCAAATCGCCCGCTTCCTCGGGCGGCAGGTCGGGCACGATGACAGCGTCGGCCCCCACTCTCGAGGCGTCGCGCACAAACTGCGCCATCCCCATCGCGACGATGGGGTTGTAATACGTCATCAGGACCAAGGGCGCGCCGGGCATCTCTGAGCGGACTTCACGCACCATCTCCAAAACGCCGCTCAAGCGCGTCCCCCCTGCAAGCGAACGCATGCTCGACCGCTGGATGGTGGGTCCATCCGCAAGAGGATCGCTGAAGGGAACCCCTATTTCGAAACCATCCGCCCCTGCCTGGGCGAGCAGAGGCAGCAAGCACCGGGTGAACGCCAGGTCCGGGTCGCCCGCGGTGACGAAAGGGAACAGGCCGGCCCGGCCCTCCGCGCGCAAGCGCGCGAAACACGCCTCCAGTCTGTCACCCATCATCGCGCGTCCTCATCGTCGAGCATCTCCGACAAAAGCCCCTCCGCCTGATGAACGTCCTTGTCCCCTCGACCGGACAGGCAAAGCACCACGGTCTTCATCTCGCCCGCCTCCTGCGTCTCTCTGGCAAGACGATCCAGGTAAGAGATCGCGTGGGCGCTCTCAAAAGCGGGAATGACGCCCTCGAGCACGGAGAGCTTCTGAAATGCCTTGAGCGCGTCGTGATCTTCCACCGTCACGTAGTGCGCGCGCGCTGAATCCTTCAGATAAGAGTGCTCGGGGCCCACTCCCGGATAATCAAGGCCCGCCGATACCGAATGCGCCGGAATGATCTGCCCATCCGCGTCGTAAAGCAAAAACGTCTCGCAGCCATGTAAAACGCCTATGCGACCGGCGGTCAACGACGCGCCGTGCTCCTCGGTATCCAGACCCCGACCCCCCGCCTCCACGCCGATGAGTTCGACGTCTGCATCATCTATGAAAGGATAGAACAAACCGATGGCGTTGCTGCCGCCGCCCACGCAAGCCACGCAAACGTTGGGAAGCCGGCCTTCGGCCTCGAGAATCTGCGCCCGCGCCTCCCTCCCGATGACGGACTGGAAGTCGCGGATCATCTCCGGAAACGGGTGCGGCCCCACCACAGAGCCGATGATGTAGTGGGTCGTCCGCACCGAAGCTGTCCAGTCGCGCAGCGTTTCGTTCGTCGCGTCTTTGAGGGTCTTGCTGCCCGAGGCAACCGGAACCACCCGCGCGCCCAAAAGCCGCATTCTGAACACGTTGAGCGATTGCCTCCCGATGTCCTCCTCCCCCATGTAGATGTCGCAATCCATTCCGAACAGGGCCGCGACCGTGGCGGTGGCCACCCCGTGCTGGCCCGCTCCCGTCTCGGCGATGATGCGGGTTTTCCCCAACCTCCTCGCCAGAAGAACCTGGGCGAGCGTGTTGTTGATCTTGTGGGCACCCGTATGGCAGAGATCCTCGCGCTTGAGATAGACCTTGAGCACACCCAGGTGATCGGAGAGGCGCTCCGCCAGATACAGCGGAGTGGGTCTCCCCACGAACTCTCTCAAGTAATGGGCGAGCTCCTCATGATACGCCGGATCCTCGCGCGCCTCTCGGTATGCGCCTTCCAGCTCATCAAGCGCCGGCATGAGGGTTTCCGGAACGTAGCGCCCGCCGAATCGACCGAACCTCCCCTTTGAAATCAGCTCCTCGCTCATCTTCTCGCTTCCTCGTGCGCCGCCATCGCCGCGTGCGCGTTCTGGATGAAGTCCAAAACCCGCTCGGAGTCCTTTCGGCCCGAAATCACACCCTCCAGACCGCTGCTCGAATCCACGCCATAGGGCTGAACGCGCCTTACCGCCTCTGCCACGTTGTCCGGCCTCAAGCCCCCCGAGAGGATGATGGGTGTGCTGCGGGCCGCCCCCTCAGCCAACAGCCAGTCGAAACTCCTCCCCGTGCCCCCGAGCACGCCCTCCACGTAGGCGTCCAGCAAAATGGCGCAGCCGGGGAACGCGTCTATCTCCTCTATCGTCTTTGGTCCCTTCACCCGCAAGGCGCGAATCACGCGCAAACCTTGCTTGATAAGCCAGCGGCAATCCTCGGGCGCCTCATCGCCATGAAGCTGCGCGGCGTCCAGGCCGACGCGGCGCGCGACTTCCAATACGCGCTCCGGAGACTCGTTCACAAAAACCCCGACCCGCGTCCCGAAGGGGGGCAGCGCCTCGCCAATTTCTCTTGCCTGCTCCACATCCAGGCATCGGGGCGTGCCGGGGACGAAATTCAACCCCAGAGCGTCGGCACCCGCCTCCAGTGCGAATTTCGCGTCCTCAGCAGTGGTGACGCCACAAATTTTCACGCGAATCACGATGCAAAACCCTCGCCGAGAAAAAGGGGTCTTATAGCACAGAGTCAAAGCGTAAGCATAGGCTGAGGGAGTCCTCCCCCTGCTTTCAAGAAGCGGAATTTCCAGGGGGGATGCACATTCGCGCCGGGCGGAAAGTTTTCCATAAATGACGGAAAAACGCGATGAGAGCGCAGGTTGTCAAGAAGCGCGAGGAACGAGAATTTTCAAAAGAAGGTAAGAGCGGGATTCGCCGAACCGCATCAAGCGCCGCCGAGATACATCATCTTGACTTCCTGGTTGTTCAGGAGCTCGTGTCCGCCGCCTTCGTAGCGATTCCTACCGAGTTCCAGCACGTAGCCTCGATCCGAAATCTCCAAGGCGCGGGCGGCGTTCTGCTCGACGAGCATGATGGTCAACCCCTCCTTGGCGAGGCCCACGATTTTTTCGAACACTTCGGTCACGAAGCGGGGGCTCAACCCCAGGGAGGGTTCGTCGAGCATAATCATCTTCGGTCTCGTCATCAGCGCGCGGCCCATGGCCAGCATTTGCTGCTCGCCGCCGCTCATCGTGCCCGCCAGCTGCTTTTGTCGCTCGCCAAGGCGCGGGAAGAGGGCGAAAACGTAGTCCATCGCGTCATTGATTTTCTTCTGCTCGCGCTCAATATAGGCGCCCATCTCCAGGTTTTCCTTGACCGTCATCTGATTGAAGACGATGCGGCCCTGCGGCACATAGCCCAGCCCCCGGCTCAGAATCTGGTCCGGGCGGTAGCCTACGATGTTCAGGCCTTCAAACTCGATCTCACCGCCCAGATAGTTGATGAAACCCATGATGATTTTGAAAGTCGTGGATTTTCCCGCCCCGTTGGGCCCGATGACGGCCACCACCTCGTTTTTGTTCACGTGAAGCGATACGTCGTGGAGTATCTGGATTCGGCCATACGCCGCGCTGACGTCCTTGAGTGCTAATAGCGCCATTTATCTGTGTCCAAAATATGCTTCGATGACGTCTTCGTTCGTCTGAATGTCCTCGGGCACGCCCTCGGCAATTTTGGTGCCGTAATCGAGCACAAACACTTTCTCGCAGTGATTCATGATCACGTTCATGTCGTGTTCGACGATGAGAATCGTCTTTCCCTGCTCTTCCTGAAGATGATGAATGTGGTCGAGCAGGTTGTTGAGAAGAGTTCTGTTGACACCCGCCGCCGGTTCGTCAAGCAGGATGAGATCCGGGTCCGTCATCAGGGCACGCGCGAATTCGAGGAGTTTTTGCTGGCCGTAGGAGAGGTTTCCGCCATACTCGCCGCGAAGTTTCGTGAGCGTGACGAACTCCATCAACTGCTCGGCGCGCGCGCGCGCCTCGCGCACGGGCATCTTCATGCTCGATGCGGAGAGCATGTTCTCGAATACCGTCATTTCACGATAGATGCGGGTAATCTGGAAGGTGCGGCTGATGCCCCGGTTGAAAACTTCGTAGGGCTTCAAACCCACGATATTCTCTCCGTTGTATAAAACGGAGCCGCTGTCCGCTTGGAGAACACCCGTCAGGAGGTTGAACGTGGTGGTCTTTCCGGATCCATTCGGTCCTATCAGACCGGATATCTTGCCCTTGGGCACCTGAAAAGTGCACCCATCCACCGCCTTGATGCCCCCGAAATACTTCTTCAGGTCTTGAATGTCGAGGGCGATTGCCGCATCAGCCATTTTCCCGCATTGCTCCGCCTCTTAGTGCACCATTCCCTTGCGCGCCCAGCCCTTGTCAATGGCGAATCCCATCAACCCGCGCGGCATAAATCGGGCCACGAGAACGATGAAGACGCCAAAGGCGATGAGGTGGGCCGTGGGGAACTTCACCCAGGTAATTTCCTGAACGATATACAAGACGAACGTGCCCAGGATGGGACCAACCACCGTCCCCTTGCCGCCGAACATGGCAAAGAGCTTCATATAGATGGTGACAAGAATGAAGAATTCGCTTTCGGGGTCGATGTAAAGAACTTTATACGCCTGAATGCCGCCGGCCGCCGCCGGAAAGATGGCGGAGAGCGCGAAGGCGGAAAGCTTGTAGAACGTGGTGTTGACGCCCAGGCTCTCCGCGGCGATTTCGTCCTCGCGTATGGCGCTCAGGCGGATGCCGAATCTCGAATGCCCCACCCAGTAGGACACGACGATGGTGATCAACATGACCAACAACATGGCGAAATAGGTTTCAAACGAGTTTTCTACGTTGGGCAGTCCGATGCCCTCGCCGCCGTGGGTGAGGCTCTCCCACACCGTGGCGACCACGCGCGTTCCCTCCGCAGCTCCGAGCATGGCGATGGCGAAATAGGGGCCCTTGAGGCGCAAAACCGGAAACCCGATACACAGGGAGACCACGAAGGAAACGAATACGCCCACGAAAAGGGTCGGTACCCAATGCCAGCCGTAATCCACCACAAGAATGGCCGTGGCATAGGCCCCGATGCCGTAGAACATCACGTGCCCAAACGACACGTAGCCCGTGTAGCCGCTGATGATGTTCCAGCTCAGGGAGAGAACGACGTACATCATCGTGAACATAAGGACCGAGCGGTAGTAAAGGCTTATCTGCCAAGGCAAGAAAGCCAGGACGATAATGAGCACACCCAGCATTCCGAAGTTGCGGAGGTGTTCTTTTTGGGCCATTCAGATATCTCCTAGCTCTCTTTTGGTCCCATCAGACCGCGAGGTCTGATCAGCAGCACGAATAGCATCATTCCGTAGGAAGCGATCTCCACCATGGCGGTGCCGTTGGGAATCATAAAAGAGATGAGGCTCTCGATGACCGCCAGCATCACCCCCCCGATCAGCGCGCCGATGTAGTGGCCTCTACCTCCGAGCACGATGATGGCGAAAGCCTGCAAGGTATACAGGATGCCCGTTTCTGGGTTGAAGCCGAACTGAATCGACACCAAGGCGCCGCCCGCCACCGCGAGCGCCGCGGCGAGGCCCGACGTGATCATGTATATCTGGAATATGTTGATGCCGCAGACCATCGCGACGTCCGCGTTTTGCGCGGTTGCGCGTATCGCCTTGCCGATGCGGTGGACTTTCAGAAAAACAAAAACGCTAACGGAGATGAAGGCGGCCATCACGAAGCTGATGATCTTGCTTTTGCTCACGGCGATGGACTCGGTGATTTGCAGCGCGTTAGGAGCGTAGGGGATGGTACGATAATCCGTGGTGAAGATGGCCTGCACGATATGAATGATCGTGAGGCCCAAGCCGAAAGTGATCAGCAAGGGCGTCAGTTCCGGCCCGCCCACCACGGCGTTCAGGAGCACCTTCTGAATCATGATGCCGATGACGAAGGCGATGGGCAGCGTGAGGAACAAGGCGAGGAGCGGGTCGAATCCCGCGTAGAAAAAGAACATCCAGGTGAGGTAGGCGCCCAGCATCACCATCTCCCCATGCGCGACGTTGATGATGCGCATGACGCCGAAGATGAGCGTGAGACCCACGGCGAACATGGCGTATACGCCACCCTGCATGACGCCGTTCAGAATAACGGTGGTCAGACCTGCCAGCCACTGAAGGTCAAAGAAAACATTTTTCGTATAAATTCCAATGGCGAATGGAATGCTATAAGCCGCGACCAAAAACACCGCCAGCCAGTATTTACTACGAATTTCCGCTCTTTCTTGCATTCGAGACCGTGCCCTTCAATAACACGCGAAAAAAACGTCGCATTCGCCGCCGCGCCAAGGCCATCCTGGGCAGCCTTGGCGCGGACGATACGCGCGTTGATTTAATTTTCCCGAATCCGCGCCTAGTTCTTGCCTCTCTCGCTCCATTTCGGCATCGGCAGCTTGTAGGGCACTTCCGATATCTTCGTGGGCCATACGATCTTACGCTCACCGTCCAGGATTTGGAACGTCAGACCCTCGTGCGCGTTCAGGTTGGTCGCATCGACCTTCCAGGGGCCGATGACGGTCGTGGTACTCATCGTGCGCAGCGTATTCCACACCTTGTCGCGGTCCACGGAGCCTGCGCGCGCAACCGCGTCGCCGAAAATCTGCAAGGCTGCGTAGGACTGACCCGCGTGGTAGTTCGGCTTCACGCCGTAGCGCTTCTCATACGCCGTAATGTACGCATCCATGCCGGGCCGCTTGAGAATGGCCGGCTTTGGCTCCCACTGGCTGAAGCCCAGAACGTATTCCGCCGTGTCGCCGAGTTGCTTGGCGAATTTCGGGAGACCAGGGCCGACGGTTCCGGCGAAAATCCTGAGGTTGATGTTGAGCTCTCGCAGCTGGCGAATCTGCGCGGCGGCGTCGGCGAAGTAGCTGTTCGAGATGAGCGCCTCCGCGCGGCGCGCCTTGATCTTCTGGAGAAGCGCGGTGAAGTCCGTCTGCTTGCGCGGATAGTTCTCGTTCAGCACCACTTCCAGGCCCAGCTTCTTCGCCCACTCCACGGCACCCTCCGCCGACTGCCGAGGGAAGAGGCTGTCATCGCCCACGATGGCGATTCGCTTCACGCCGAGGTCCCTGGCGATGTGAATCGCGCCTTTCTGATAGTCCTGGGCGACGGCGATGATGTTGAAGAGATACTTGCGGCCCTTCTTCCAGATGATGCCCGATGAGGCGCCAGGGGCCATCGTGGGGTATTTGTACCTTTCCAGCACGTTGGCCACCGCGTCGGTGATGCCGCTGGAGTAGGGGCCGACGGTCAGGTCCACCTTGTCCTGCGTGATGAGCTTCTCGTAGAGTTTGATGCTGGTCTGCTTGTCCGACTTGTCGTCGAGAATGGTAAAGTCGATTTTCTTGCCGTTCCATCCGCCCTTCGCGTTCATCTGATCTACATACAGCTTGTAGGAGTTCACCATGCGACCGGCAGGCTCCGCGTAGCGGCCCGTCTGTGAAATGGCGATTCCCAGCGTGACCTTGTCCGCCGCCAGACCCGTCTCCGCGAAGGGAGCAGCCGTGAGGGCGAGAGCAAAGCCAAGAACACATACCAAGCTTCTCTTCATCGTCTTATACTCCTCTTAATATCTGATGGTGAACAAAAACGTTCCGCCGCCGTGGGAAAAAGTTAGAAAGGGATTTTAGGCTGGCACAACACACCTAAAGGGCTCACGAGCAAACCAGCTCGCGCGAAGGTTTCATCAAACAAGCCTAATCCCAAATATAAATACTATGATACGCATATTATTTCCTGTGTCAAAGGAATTTTTGTCCCCGCCAAGGCCAACGACGACGCCCTTTCTATCCCCTACACCTCCCTAGTTCTTGCCTCTCTCGCTCCATTTGGGCATCGGCAGTTTATAGGGGACTTCGGCGATTTTCTTCGGCCAGACGACCCTGCGTTTGCCCTCGAGAATCTGGAACGTCAGGCCATCGCGCTCGTTGAGGTTGTTCTCATCCACCTTCCACTTCCCCATCACGGTCTGAAACTCCGAGGCGCGCAGCGTCTTCCAGACCTTGTGGCGGTCGTGGGAGCCCGCCTTCTGAATCGCCTTGGCCACCACCTGTATCGCTCCATAGGCCATGGCGACGTGGTCGCTCGGCTTCACGCCGTGTCGCTTCTCGTAGGAGGCGATCAGGCGTCTCATGCCTGGAAACTTCAGTGCGCCGGGTTGCGGCTCCCACTGACTGAAGCCCAGAACGTATTCCGCCGTGTCGCCGAGCTGCTTGGCGAATTTCGGGAGACCAGGGCCGATGGTTCCGGCGAAAATCCTGAGGTTGATGTTGATCTCTCGCAGCTGGCGAATCTGCGCGGCGGCGTCGGCGAAGTAGCTGTTCGAGAAGAGCGCCTCCGCGCGGCGCGCCTTGATCTTCTGAAGAAGCGCGGTGAAGTCCGTCTGCTTGCGCGGATAGTTCTCGTTCAGCACCACTTCCAGGCCCAGCTTCTTCGCCCACTCCACGGCACCCTCCGCCGACTGCCGAGGGAAGAGGCTGTCCTCGCCCACGATGGCGATTCGCTTCACGCCGATTTCCCTGGCAATGTGAAGTGCGCCCTTATGGTTTTTCTGGGCGACGGCGTTTTGATTGAACAGGTATTTTCGGCCCTTCTCCCACACCGCCCTGGAGGAGGCACCAGGAGCCAGCGTGGGGTATTTGTGCCTCTCAAAAATGTTGGCCACCGCGTCGGTGATGCCGCTGGAGTAGGGGCCGAGAGTCAGGTCCACCTTGTCCTGCGTGATGAGCTTCTCGTAGAGTTTGATGCTGGTCTGCTTGTCCGACTTATCATCCAGAAGAATCAGCCTGATCTTCTTGCCCAGCAGGCCGCCCCTGGCGTTCTGCTGATCGGCGAACAGGCGATAGGCGTTGACGAACCGGCCGGCGGGCTCCGCGTAGCGGCCCGTGTGGGAGATGGATCCGCCAATGGCGATCTCGTCCGACGCCAGTGCCGGGCTCCCGAGAAGCGTTGCGCTCCATGCGAGCGCGATGAAGGCGTGCGCCGCTTTCATCTTCTTGCCCTCCTTGATTGAACAGGGTGGAAAAGGATTATAGAAACGTCGCGGCGACACGTTCGCCTGGTCAAAACGCTTTCCACAACAGGACGAAACGAAAGCCCATCGGACGCGACGCCGAGAAAATGGGAACCGACAAGACGCGAAACGCCGTCCCCTTACGGTGGGCTTCATGGGAGGTGGGGCAGATTGAACAGCAACTGAATTCTAGCCCGGCAGGAGAAAAACTCAAAGTCGCTCTTTTTCACGCTTGCCAGGCTCCGCAGTCGCCACGTCCACCGCGCACTCCTCCACCCAGACCGCCCCGTCTTCGCAATGCTCTTTCTTCCATATCGGCACGATCTGCTTGATGCGGTCAATCGCGTAGCGGCACGCCTTGAAGGCCGCGTCCCGATGGGCGGAAGCCGCCGCGATGCCCACCGCGACGTCGCCCACGTGAAGTGCTCCCACGCGATGGGCCATCGCCAGATGGACGACGCCGAAACGCTCCTCGATCTCCTCGGCGACCTGGCGCATCTTTTTCTCCGCCATCCCAGGATAGGCATGATACTCCAGGCGCGTGACACTCCGTCCACCGCTGTGGTTTCTGACCCTGCCGACGAACGCACAAACCCCGCCCAGTTCGGGAGCGTCCACGCTGCGCGTCAGCACATCCACGTCAATGGCTGAATCCGTGATGCGGCAAATCATGCGACGCCTCCGCTAATGGGGGGAATCAGTGCCAGTTCGTCGTCCGCCTCCACAGGTGTCCCCTCGCCCGCGAACTCGTGGTTGACGGAGACGGCGATGGACTCCATCCGCCCGGAAAACACCGGAAACCGCGCCGAGAGGCTCTCCCGTAAGTCATTCACCGTCGCGCTATCGGGCACTTCAAGGTCGATTTCATCCTCTCCGGTCACCTCCTTCGCCCAAGCGAAACATTTGACGCGAACCCTCATGCGCTTCCCCACCAGATAAAAGAACGGACGCCGCCGGAAGGAAACCATCCCCCCTCCAAAGCACCGCAGGTCCTCATGTGAAACCTCATATGAAGCCTCGCCAACAAAAAGCGACAACGCTCCAACACCCCTCACTCCCACCGTCACATCACTTGAGAATGATAGATATTTCACCCGGCAGAATCAAGAGGGGGGGCTGCAGCATCTTTCATCTTTCATCGCCCCTCATTTTTATTTTTCGGTGTATACTCGCCGCCCATGAAAATCGCCTCTCATCCCGAATTGTCCAAAGCCCTCTCGGAAGCGCTGAAAAACGGCCCCATCCCCTTTCGCCGCTTCATGGAACTCGCCCTCTACCATCCGGTGGGCGGCTATTATTGCCAGGAAAACGCCCGAATCGGACCCGACGGGGATTTCTACACCAGTCCCCATCAAAGTCCCTGGCTCGGAAGGATGATAGCGCCGCTTCTTGAGAAAATCTGGCGCGGCATGGGCGAGACGCCCTCGTTGCGCCTGTGGGAATATGGGCCGGGGGAGGGGTGGCTCGCCTTTGACATTCTGGAGTCAATTCGCTCCTCGCGCCCGGATTTCAGCCAGGCCGTCTCCTACGCGCTCGCCGAGCGAAGCGCTACGGCCAAAAAGCGCATCCAGCAAAGACTGGGCGGCAGCCATGACGTTCAATTCCTGGACGGCGCGCGATACCCGCCCACTCGCTTCGAGGGCGTCGTGCTCGCCCATGAGTTTCTGGACGCCCTGCCCGTCCACGCCCTCATCCAGAGAGAGACGTGCCTTAAGGAGAGATACGTGGCGTGGCGCGATTCACGTCTTCGCTTCTGCGAGGACGCGCCCTCCAACGAACGCCTGCGCCGCTGGCTCCCCGAATTGGGGGTCCGGCTCTCGCCCGGTCAGATGGCGGAGGTGAACTTGTGCGCCTTCGACTGGATGAGCGAGATGGCGCGCCGCATGGAGCGCGGCGCTATGTTGATCTTCGACTATGGCTTCTCCGCGCGCGTTCTCTACGGCCCCACCCGGTCAGAGGGCACGCTTCGTGGCTACAGAAACCACGCCCTGATCGGCGACGCGCTCTCCCGCCCCGGAGAAACCGATCTCACCAGCCACGTCGACTTCACGTCCATCCTGCGGGCGGCGAGGTCCCAAAACATGGAACTTGCCGGTTTTACCGATCAGGCACGCTTTCTCCTAGGAGCCGGTCTGCCCCGCACGGCGGCGAGCCTGGGGGGCGATGACGAAAAAACGCGGCGAGAACGGAGGGCCATCATGGGCATCATGGACCCCACGGGTCTGGGCGGGGCCATAAAGGTCATGTTCCTGGTCAAAAACCTGGCCGTGAATGATTTGAGCGAGTTTTCGATGAAGCCCGACGACAGAGCGTCTCTCGATACGCTCTCGGACTAACCCTCCGCCGGACGGACGGCGCACAGTTCGAGCTGCGTCCTCGCGCTCCCGCGCCAGCGGTTCAGGCTCGGGGAGAACGCGACGTCCAGTTTTCCCCTCAGACGATCTGGCTCCTTGAGCAGAGCGCCCATGCCAAACCCAATGGCCTCCCTCTCATCATCGCGAAACTGCCGCAAGCGCAACTTCAGGTGCTCGCCCTCTCGACCCACCACGCCCGGGCTTCCAACCACCTCGACCCGAGAAGAGCAAAACAGTGGACTCGGGTTCTCCTCTCCAAAGGGCGCCATGTCCTCCAGTCGCTCCAGAAGGGGAACGTCCACCTCGGATAGGTCAACGGCGGCGTCAAGCACGAGCTGACGCTCATCCGCGCCAGGCGCCCGCATTTCGCGAGCCACCTCCTGGAAGCGCGCCCTGAAATCAGCAATTTTCCGCTCCTCCACCCTCAGCCCCGCCGCGCCCTTGTGCCCGCCGAACTGGATCAAGAGGTCCGCGCATCGCTCAAGCGCGTCATACACGTGAACCCCCAAGGCCGAGCGAACCGATCCCTTGCCCACCCCATCCTTGACGTGGATGAGAACCGAGGGCTGGCGATACGCCTCCACGAGTTTCGACGCCACGATGCCCACCACGCCGGGGTGCCACCTCTCGCTCGAGAGCACGATGGCCTCATCAGAAGCATCGGCTCCCGATGATTCCAGCATCGCCGTGGCCTCCTCCAACGCCTCTCGCTGGAGGTTCTGGCGCTGGCGATTCCACTCCTCCAACACCTCGGCGTGAGAACGCGCCTCACTCTCGTCATCGCAGGTGAGGAGCTCGACCCCGAAGGAGGCTTCCCCCACCCGTCCCGCCGCGTTGAGCCTCGGGGCGAGAGCGAAGGAGACGTGCCGCGCGTCAAGCGCCCGGGCCTTGAGGTTCGCCGCCGCATACAGCGCGCGAACCCCCGCCTTTCGACGATCCAGTCCCTCAAACCCGCCTTCGTCCATATGGGGGGGCGATAGAACCTCAAGCCCATGGCGCACGAAAATGTGATTCTCATCCCGCAGGGGGGCCACGTCGGCCACCGTCCCCAACGCGACCAGATCCAGGTGCTGCTTCAGGTTCGGCAGCGGGGCTTCGAACCCGCTTTCACGCAGGCGCCTTCTGACGGCGGAGACCAGTTTAAACGCGATTCCCACTCCGCAAAGCCCCTTGAAAGGATACCCGCAGCCCCTTTGATGGGGGTTGAGGACGGCCAGGGCGCGCGGCGCTTCGTCGGGCGGGCGGTGGTGGTCCGTGATGATGAGGCGAAGCCCCATCTCCCCGGCCTCCCTCGCCGCAGCGCGCGCACTGATGCCGCAATCCACCGTCACCACCGTGTCGCAGCCCGCCCGCTTGAGCCTCCCCAGCCCTTCCCGGTGCAGGCCGTATCCCTCTTCCAACCGGCCCGGAATGTAATACGGCGCCTTAACGCCTAGGTGGGAGAGAAAACGGCACATGAGCGCCGTGGCGGAGACGCCGTCCACGTCATAATCGCCATAGACGCCGATGCGCCGCCGGCTCCTTATCTGCTCCAGGAGATGGGCGACCGCCTCCTCCATCCCCTTCATTAAAAACGGATCGCGCAACTCTGCCAGGGGTGCGTCCAAAAATTTACGCGCCTGGCTCGGGGTTTCGATGCCTCGCTGTGCGAGGAGCCTCCCCACAAGGGGGGGGGCGTTCAACTCTTGCGAGAGTCTGCGGGCGGATTCCGCATCGACCGGACGCAAGCTCCACTTGCGGGGAAAGACGAGCGGTCCCTTTGCATCGTTCATCTCCCCTGCCCGCTTTCCGGTCCAGCCTCTCCGGGGTCGTCAACGCCCCGCCCATTGCCCATTTCGCGTTTATCCGGATGAGCACCCGGCGGAAAAACGCGCCGTGGGGCAACCACCAACTCCTCGCCTATCCCGTATTCCCCACTCCCCTCTGAGACGCTTCCCAAGGGCCACACGGCGGCCCTCGTCGAGGTCCGCTTGAGGGGATGCACGTTGGAGCCGCGCGTTCCGGATGCATCCACTCCGGCCAAGCGCGGGCGCGGCGCGCTCCGCCGCCGCCACCGATCTCTGAGGTATGGTTTCGGCATGGGGCGCCCCATCATTTTCCGCGCGCCCTCGAAATGGGCGTTCACGGGCGCCGGGAATTTCCTGCTGAATGCGATCATCGAGCGAACGAGTGCGAGCGTGAGCGCTTTGGGGCGGCATGCATCTCCATTCATGAGAACGGAGAACGCGAGGACCTCTCCGTTTCTCGCCGCCGCATACCCGCTCAGCGCGGAAACGCCCCGCAACATGCCCGTCTTCACCCGCACCCGGCGCGACGCCGCGCTTGCGGGGCGTCTGCTTCGCACCGTGCCGTCGACGCCAAACACGGCCAGCGACGACATGAGCTCTGGCCGCAACCTGAAGTCGTTGTGCACCGCTTCGAGCAGAACCACCAGCGCGCGCGGCGAGACGCGGTTCCTCCTGCTCAAGCCCGAACCGTCGGCGAGGTCGAATTCCTCCGCCGGCACGCCGATCGCGACCAGGAAGTCCCGCACCACGCGGAGACCTTTCTCCGCCGTGCCCGGCGCGCCGCGCGCCTCGGCACCCAACGTCTTGAGAATCTGCTCGGCAACAAAATTGTTGCTGTGCTTGTTCAGCCCACGAACGATCTCGCCGAGGGGCGGAGAGAGATTTCGCGCCAAAAGTCGCGCGTCAGGCGGCGTCTCGGCTTGCCGCATTCCGCCCTCCAAGCCAATCCCCTGCCTCTCGAACTCGGCGAGGACCGCGCCGGCCACGAAAGCGGTGGGGTCCGAGACAGGGGCGCGATACGTTCTCATCCCCTCGCCCGGCGGAATCGATCCGCTCACCCGGACGACGTCCTTCCCGTTCAAACGCTCGCGACCGAGCCGGATTCGGGGACGTCCGCCGCGCGAGGTACTCACCGACGACTTCAGGCGAAGCGCACGCGATGAGGGCTCGAGCCGCGCGCGCGCCGGGCGGCCGGGCTTATCGCCCGGGACCACGACTACGTTCGCCAAACCGAAGTTCAGGGACAACGCCCCATGCGGGGCCAGGTAAGGCTGAATGGAGCGGCCCACTCGCCATCCCCGTCCATACCTTTTCGCATCGAAGAACGTGTCGTCCGCCACCAAATCGCCCGCGACGTCCCTCACGCCGAGAATATTGAGGCGCCGCACGAGGTCGCGCATCTTCTCGTGGACGAAGAGGGGGTCGCCATAACCCTTGAGGTAAAGGTCGCCATGTAGGACGCCGCCCCTCAACTCGGCGGCCGCATAAAAATCGGTGGCGAACTGATAGTCTGGCCCCAACCGCGCGAGCGCGGCGGCGGCCGTCAGGAGCTTGACGTTCGACGCGGGAATCCGCTTGACGGCGGCTCTGTGGGAAAAAAGCGTCTGGGCGGTGGAGACCGATCGAACGTAAAGACCCATGCGCTCGGGGTAGGAGCATTGCTTCCTAATGGCGCGCCGCGCCGCCGATCGAAAGGCGGCCTTGGACAAAACGGCGTCTCGGGGGATGCGCTTTTCGTTCAAGGCGATAGCGCCGGTCGCACAGAACGCGACGATGCACAGAACCATTCCCCAGCGGAGGAGCCTGACGAAGCGGCCCTGGGCGTCACGATCAACGAATCTCATATTTTGTATCCGCCGTGCGGAAGGCGGGAATACCGGAACTTCTCTGTGCTCACAAAAAGGCGAGCGCCTGCATCACCTGCCGGGCCGTCGGGCGATCCCTGAAGTCCCCGCCCACGTGAACGTAGCGAACCACGCCGCGCTTGTCGATGATGAAAATCGCGGGACGGGCGATTCCCTCGCTCGGATGAAGCACCCCATAGCGTTGAATGATCCGCTTGCTCGAATCGGAGAGCAGCGGATACCGCACGCCCAGCTCCCGAATGGTTTTATTGATTTCAAGCGCGCTGTCCGCACTGATAGCGACGATTTCAGCCCCAAGCCCATGCATCTTTTCGGATAATTGTTGGAACTCCACGAGTTGCCGTTGGCAAATACTTCAGAAGTGGCCTCGATAGAAGATCATCAGAAGATGCTTCTTCTCCTTGAGGTCGGACAGCCTGAAACCCTGAATCTCGAACTCGGGCGCTTTGTCTCCCACCTTGGGGCGATTCTCGTCAAAAGGTGCCGCCGCCGCTCCGCCCCCGACCATGAAAGCGAGGACGACCGCCATCGCCGCCAAGCCAAAGGCTCGCTTGAAATGACATTTGCTCCATCTCATCGGCACTCCCCCACTCGTTCGAACAAAAACCGTCAAGTTCGCCTCTATCCTAATCCTCTTGAAACGCGCTGTAAACCACGACCGCCTGCGGGATTGACACCCAGCCCCGGCACATGTGAACCTCGGACGCTCCGCTCCCGCCGCGCCTGGACCTGCGGACATGAAAAACCGAATGGCCGTCCTCGCACTGTTGTTGTTCGCATCCGCGCATCCGCTGGGCTGCGGGGAGAAGCGCCCCCCGAAGGACGACGCCCTCGTCATCGGCATCGAGAACAACCCCACGCAGCTCGACCCGAGACTATCCCAGGACGCCGTCTCCTCTCAGGTGCAGCGCTTCATATTCAACTCCCTGCTGGCCAGAGACCAAGCCGGCCGATTCGTCCTGGAACTCGCCAGAAGCTGGGAGCGGCCCACGCCCCTCGTCCATCGCCTCGAGCTCAGGCGCGGAGTGCGGTTCCACAATGGCGCCTCCCTTACCTCATCCGACGTGAGATATACCTTCGACTCCATCAGAGACCCCGCCCTCGCCTCTCCCCAGGCGGCTACACTCGACGCGCTCGCGCGCATCGAAACGCCCACGCCGCACACGGTCGTATTCCACCTCAAGGAGCCGTCCGCCTCCTTCGCCGAATCCCTGACAGTCGGCATCCTCCCCGAAGACGCGGGCAAAGAGCGAGGGCGCTTCGCCCAAAAACCCATTGGCACCGGCCCTTTCGCGTTCGTGGAGTTCGCACCCGATGAGCGCATCACTCTGAAAGCGTTCAAGGAGCATTTCGGAGGCAAACCCGCCTTCGACCTCCTCGTCTTCAAAATCCTGCCGGAGGAGACCATCCGCGTCCTCGAGCTGGAGAGCGGGGGCGTCGACTTCATCCAGAACTCTTTCTCCCCCGATCTGCTGCCTCGGCTCGCCAACAACAAACGGCTCAAGGTGCGCAAGCGCCTCGGCACGAATTTCAGCTACATCGGCTTCAACCTCAGCGACCCGATTCTCTCAAAGCGCAAGGTGCGGCGCGCGATAGCCCACGCGATCGACCGGCGGCCCCTCATACGCTTCATCCTCAAGGGCCTTGCAAGGGAGGCGGATAGCCTGCTGCCGCCGGATCACTGGGCGCACCAAAAGGGCCTGCCGCGCTACGCGCACCGCCCGGAGTTGGCGAGAAAGCTCCTTGACGAGGCGGGCTTCCCCGATCCCGACGGGCCGGGCCCTAGGCCGCGCTTCACCCTCGTCTACAAAACTTCCCAAAATGAACTGAGGCGCCGCATCGCCACCGTGCTGGCCCACCAGCTCGCCCGCGTGGGAGTGGAAATGAAGATACGCTCCTATGAATGGGGCACGTTTTTCGGCGACATCCGAAACGGCAACTTCCAGCTTTACAGCCTCACGTGGGTCGGCATATCGGACCCCGACATCTATCGCTATATTTTTCACAGCCGCTTCACGCCGCCGGCCGGCCTCAACCGGGGGGGCTACCGAAACGCCCGCGTGGACGCGCTGCTCGAGACTGCCCGATGGGCGGCGGGAGCGAAGGAGCGCGCGCGCACGTATGGGGAGGTGCAGCGCGTGCTGGCCCATGAGCTTCCCTACGTCAACCTGTGGCACAGCGTGAACGTGGCGGCCTTCGACCGGCGCATCTCGGGATATCAGGTATTTCCGAACGAGGATTTAATATCTCTGGCGAAGGCGCGCCTCGCCCCCAGGGGAGCGAGGCGTTAGATGTTAGGATTTCTCGTGCGCCGGCTGCTGCTGCTCATTCCCGTCCTGTGGGGGGTGACGACGCTCGTGTTCATCGTCACCCAGGTGCTGCCCGGCGACCCGGTGGACCTGATGCTGGGCGAGACCGCCCGGCCCGCCCAACGCGAACGGCTGCGCCAAACGCTGGGGCTGGACCGTCCCCTCACCACTCAATACGCCGACTACATGGGCGGGCTGTTGAGGGGGGACCTCGGCACCTCGCTCCACCAAAAGAGAGGGGTGTCGACCATCATCATGGAGCGGACGTACGCCTCCGCGGAATTGGCGCTCGCCTCCATGTCCATCGCCCTGCTCATCGCGCTTCCGCTGGGGATCGCGGCGGCGCGGCGACCGGGCGGGGGAACCGACCTCGCGGCGGGTCTCCTCGCCGTGGCCGGGGCCAGCATGCCCGTATTCTGGCTCGGGCCGTTGCTCATCATTTTCTTCTCCATCGACCTCGGCTGGCTTCCCGTCTCCGGCAGGGAGGGGAGCCTGAGCCTTGTTCTGCCCGCCGTGACGCTCGGCGCCGCGCTCTCTCCCATATTGATGCGCATGGCGCGCTCAAGCCTTCTGGAGGTGCTGCCGCAGGACTACATCTCCCTGGCGCGCGCGAAGGGGATAACCGAGCGCAGGGTTCTCTGGCTTCACGCGCTGAAAAACGCCTGCCTGCCGCTCATCACCGTGCTCAGCCTCCAGCTCGGCGCGCTGCTATCGGGCGCCATCATCACGGAGACCGTCTTCGCCTGGCCAGGCGTGGGCCGCCTGGTGATTCAGGCCATCGCCGCCCGCGATTACCCGCTCGTGCAGGGTTGCGTCCTCTTCATCGCGCTCGTCTACGTGGGCGCCAATTTTCTGGCCGACGTCGCCTACGCAGCCCTCGACCCGCGCGTGAGGATGGAATGAGGCGCCGCCTTTCCATCCATCTGGGAGGAGGCGTCATCGCCCTTTTGCTTCTCGCCGCTCTGGCCGCCCCCGCCCTCTCTCCCCACAGCCCGTATGACATGAAACTATCGCAAGGGCTTGCGGTGCCCGAGACGGCGCATCCCTTCGGGCGGGACAAGCTCGGCCGCGACATTCTGAGCCGCGTTCTGCACGGGGGGAGAACCTCGCTCACGGTGGGCTTCGCCGCCGTCTGCGCATCCGTCCTCATCGGCGTCCTCATCGGAGGAGTCGCGGGCTATCTGGGCGGCATGTGGGATGAGGGGATCATGCGCGTCACCGACGTGTTTCTCGCCTTCCCCGGTATCTTGCTCGCCATCGCGCTCATGTCCGTCCTCGCCCCCAGTTTGTGGAACATCGTCATCTCCCTCTCCGCATTCGGGTGGGTCGGCTACGCGCGCCTGGTTCGCGCGCAGGTGCTCGCGCTGCGCGAGCGCGAATTCGTGACCGCCGCCCGCGCCTCGGGCGCGGCGCCCGCGCGAATCCTCACCCGTCACCTGCTCGCGAACCTGCTCTCCCCCGTCATCGTGGAGGCGAGCTTCGGCATGGCGGGCGCGATTCTCGCCGAATCGGGTCTCTCGTTTCTGGGGTTGGGAATACAACCGCCCGCGCCGAGCTGGGGGGCGATGCTGGCCGAGGGGCGCGACTTCCTGCTCGTCGCGCCACACCTGACGATCTATCCTGGAATCGCGCTCGCCCTCACCGTCATGGGCCTGAACATCCTTGGCGACGGACTCAGAGACGCGCTCGACCCGACTCAGAAGAGATAGAGGAAATACCAGCGCCTTTTTTTCTTCTCCGCGCGCGGAATGGGTTCGCGCTTGGGGGCCGGCCCCGCTCCGGTCTCCCTTCTCAGGCGCCCCGCGGGTTTTGGCTTGGGGATGTTGGCGACGTCCAGCAAAACCCCATGCCCGGGGGCGAATATGGTCGCGCGTTCCTCTCCTCTAAAAAACGTCCCGGGACGAACAATGTGGCATTCAAGGCATTGAGTGGCGGCGCGCAGCGGGCTTTCCTCTTCATACCGAACCCTGTGCTTCTCAATGTGCGGAGCCTCCTCAAACTTCGCGTGCACGTGACAGCTCCGGCAGTGGGTTATGACGATCACGTTCTCCTCCGTAGGGAGAAGGGAGCCTCGAATAGCCTCTTCTATCGGCTCGCGCTGACAAGCGGATACGAGCAGAAAAAAGGCGGCCAACCCCATGAGCCATAAACTTTTCACACGCCTCACTCCCCCAAAATTCCCAAAATAAAAACTTCCTCCCCTGTGCCGCATACGCGGTGCGGGAACCCGGCAACCAAGCCGCGCCCTAATTGGCCCGCCTTCGTTCGGCCACCGCCTCGCGCACGTAGGCGACTATTTCGTCCATCGCCGCGCCGGGGGTGAAAACCTCATCCACTCCCCTTTTCTTGAGGGCGGGAATATCCTCGTCCGGCACGATGCCGCCGCCGAAGAGAGGGACGTCCTCCATCCCCTGCTCGTTGAGGAGTTCGCGGATTTTCGGAAAAAGGTGATTGTGCGCACCGGAGAGGATCGAGAGGCCCACGCAGTCGACGTCCTCCTGCATGGCGGCCGAGACGATCTGCTCCGGCGTCTGACGGATGCCCGTGTAAATCACTTCCATGCCGGCGTCCCTGAGCGCGCGCGCGACGACCTTGGCCCCCCTGTCGTGGCCGTCGAGGCCGGGCTTGCCGACCAGCACCCGTATCTTTCGCTCGATCATTTTCCGCCTCCCGCGCGCTCCCACCCCCCCCAGTTTCAGCGGCGGGTCGCGGCGGCCAGTTTGCTCGCGCCGACTCCGCTCCACATCGCACTCCTGAAGATTATCCTGCAAAGAAGGCCGCGTTTCAAACGAGTCGCGCAATGATGTCGACTTTTTCCTCGCACTTGGGTAATCTTGCAAAAATTTAGCTCACGCGCGTTTTCGCATTCCGCCCTTCCACGGGACTCCCGCATGACTCCCACTCGGGAAATCTACTGGAACATCGTCCTCGGCCCCTTGGTCTATCTCCTCGCCGCGGCGGCACTCGGCGTAATGTCCTACGGAATCTACCAGCGCGCGCGCCTGTGGCGCATGGGCGGGGGTGAAATGAGGATCGACCATGCGGGAAGACGGCTCTGGGGCGTAGTGGAGGAGGTGCTGTTTCACCGCCGGATGCTGCGCGACCTCTACCCCGGCCTCATGCACCTGTTCATCTTCTACGGCTTTTTCGCCGAACTCATCGCCACGTCCATGATAGCCGTCCAGGAATGGACGGGAATCCACTATCTCAAGGGAAACCTCTATCTCGCCTACTCCCTGCTCAGCGACGGCTTCGGGCTGCTGGGAATCGTCGGCATCTTGATGGCGCTCTGGCGACGGCTGGCGATGAAGCCCGAGCGCATGAACTCCGTACTCGACGACTACGTCGCGTTGTGGCTGCTTCTGCTCGTATTCGCGCAAGGCTTCGTCGTGGAGGGTCTGCGCATCGCGGCGACCGAGCTCAGGGAGCATCCGGACTGGGCGCCCTGGTCGCCGGGCGGCTACGCGATCGCCCTCGCCTTCGCGGGTCTGAGCGTCGAGACGCTTCAGTTCCTCCACCGCATCAACTGGTGGTTCCACGCCATCACCGCGTTCATCTTGCTGGGCTACATGGGCTTTGGGAAATTCAATCACATCTGGTACGGCTTGCTGAACGTCTTCTGCAGAAATCTGGGTTCCAGCGGCAAGCTCCGCTTCATCGACATTGAGGCGGCGATGGAGTCGGACCCGGAGGCGATAGAGACACTCGGCGTGGAGAAAATCGAGAGATACACCTGGAAGGGCCTGCTGGACCTCGACGCCTGCACGAACTGCGGCCGGTGTCAGGACGTCTGCCCCGCCTATATGAGCGGGGTACCACTCAGCCCCAGAAAGCTGATTCAGGACCTAAAAGCGCATCTGGGCGAAGCGGGCGCGGCGGCGGAGACCGCGCCCCTGTTCGGAGAGCCGGAAGACAGACCCGCCGTCCTGGAGGAGGAACTCTGGGGCTGCCGCACCTGCGGGGCCTGTCAGCAGGAGTGTCCCGTATTCATTGAGCACGTTCCGAAGATGGTGGACATGCGCCGCCATCTGGTGATGATGGAGTCGAAGACGAGCGAGGATGCGCGCCAACTCCTCAAGTCGATGGACGAGCGGCTCCACCCCTGGGTGGGCGCCCAGCACAACCGCGAGGAGTGGTATGAGGACCTTGACGTGCAAGTCCTCGCCGAAGGAGTGCGTGCGGAATACCTCTATTGGGTGGGGTGTACGGGTTCAATGATCGACCGCAACATCAAGGTGTCGAGGGCGATGGTGAAGATTCTCGCCGCCGCGGGCGTTGACTTCGCGATTTTGGGCGCGGAGGAGGTCTGCACAGGGGATCCGGCCCGAAGGATCGGCGGGGAATTCACCTTCCAGTTGTGCGCGAAGCAAAACATACAGACGCTAGAGAGGTATGGGGTGAAAAAAATCATCACCACCTGCCCGCACTGCTTCAACACCTACCGGAACGAATACCCCGACTTCGGGGGGAACTACGAGGTGGTGCACCACACGCAGCTCATCGCGGATCTCATCCGCTCGGGAAAATTGAATCTGAGGAAATCGCTCGGCTCCCTCACCTACCACGACCCCTGCTACCTGGGCCGCCACAACGGGGTGTACGACGCCCCGCGCGAGGCGCTCCGCGAAATATCGGGCGGCAGCTTCATTGAACTCAAACGCAATCGCTCCCGCGCGCTTTGCTGCGGGGCGGGGGGCGGCTACGCCTGGATGGACGACGACCCGAAAAAACGCATCAACCACGAGCGGATCGAGGACGTGAAGGCGTGCGGTGCCGAGACCGCCGCCGTCTCCTGTCCCTTCTGTATGCAGATGTTCGAGGACGCGCTCAAAGCGCTCGACCCGAATAAAGCCATCCGCGCGGCGGACGTCGCCGAGCTCGTCGCCGAGGCGATTGAGGAGTAGTCCCAGGGACGCGCTCGACGCCATCAGCACCGCACCCATCATCAAAGCGCGATAGCGAGACTCCATAATGAAACCCCATTGCGCACTTGATGCACGCCCCCTGCATCGTGCGCGCACCACCCCTTTCCCGCCCCCTGAAACGGCGGATTTTCCAAGGGATTTTCTCCCGCAAAATCGGCGAATTTTTCCGCCCGTTCGCAATGATTTTTGTCGGGCTAGAGCGGTCTCGAAACGAAGGATGAGTACCGGGCCGGGCGCATGCGCCGATGATGACGGACGCTCGGCGGAGGCGGGAAATCCCGTCGGTCAGGGGCGTCCGCCTTTGGGGTCGGCGGGTGCGACGCGAATGTCTCCATACCAGGCACGGGCCGAGAGATTGCTGTTGTCAGAATCCGTCATGATGGCGATGTGGGTGATCTCGGTGATGTCCCGCCCGAAATACATCCGAAAATCCTCGCGCATGTTTCGGCGATGGGAGCGCCACTCTCCGGCGCGGCGCGCGCCCGCATCCACCGCGACCATGCGCACCTTCCGCGTGTAGGGATTGGGCCAGGAGGACCCTTCGGGCTGACGACTGGCCCAGACGTAGGACACCGAATCGGGAAAGGAGAAAAACCCCGCGCCGGGAGCGATGAAATAGACGCGCGCGGCGAAGTCGTCCCCCGACTTCGTCAGTTCGTCCGGCGGGTTGACCGGGCGCTCGATTCGCCAGCGCCAGATGAGGATCGGCGTCTTCGTGAGGTCGATCTTTCGCTTCAGAACGAGGCCGGACGCGGCCCCGTCGCTGCGCGCCTCGAGAACGGTCTCGCCGCCGGGCGCCCGGGTCAGGCGGTAGGACACCTCGCCTTCAAAGCGCTTGGGCTCCCAGCCCGAGAGGTCGCCCTCCGAGAACCGGCCGAGGACGATCTCCTCGGCGAGCGGCGCGCCGGGCGACAAGACAAGCAGGGCGAGCAGGGCACAGACGCCCGCCGCCGGGCGTCTCCAGACGACGAAGGAGAGGATCGACCGCGACACGCCACGCATCCTCCTCATTGGCAGAAAGGCCATATCTGATACCAGGAAGCACAGCGGAACCTTGACTCGCAGCCCGCGAGCTGGGTCTTGTAGCGCCGGGCGGTGGCCGCCACCTTCCGCGCCTTGCGCTGCAGCCAGGGCTTGCGCTTCCACGTCCCCCGCCGGTAGCCGCCCCTCCCCTCGTGGTAGGCAAGGTAGAGCCTGCGCGCGTCGCTCAGGGAAATGCCCAGTTCGCGCCGGGTCTTGGCGTTGTACCAGCCTACGAAGTCGAGGGCGTCCTCCATGTCCGCCCGGCTGCTGAGGGGCCCGCCGCGCTCCGACTCGTATTCGCGCCAGGTCGCGTCAAGGGCCTGTGCGTATCCCTTGGCCGAGGAGGCGCGGCCCAGCGGAATGAACAAGAACCATCTGAACGGCGGCCGGGCGTGGCTCATGAAACTCGACTCATGCTTCACAAACGCCATGAGCACGTGCGGCGGCGTGCCCCACTGCGCCGTCGACTCTCTGGCGTAGGCATACCACTTGGGACGCTGATCGAACACCGCGCAGACGTTCCCCTGTCGTCTGGGCGTCGGCGTGACGCACCCGCCTGCAAAGAGAACGAGGGCGAGCGCCGCTCCCAGCAGGCGGCGCCCTTTTCTCCGCCCGTCATTCGCGCGAACCCTTGCAGCCGACTTCGGCCCGGCCCATCTCGGCGCGTCATGCGAGGCGCTCCCCTTCCGCAACGCGCGCCGCGACGTTTTGTCAATCATTTTGGCGTTAAAATGATTGACAAACAACTTTGCGTGGAATCTATGCATCACAACGGATCATTCCGTGATACACAATGCTGATAAGCGATAGGCGCGCCCGACTGAAAAATCTGCCCGATGCCCTGGAATCAGCCTCCAATGGCGCGATTTTCCCCACAAAAATGACGTATCGCGACGTTTTATCAATCATTTTGGCGTTAAAGTGACCGACAAACCACTTTATGTGGAATCTATGTATCAAAACAGCTCTTTCCCCTCCACTATGTTCAAAAGAGCCGGAAACGAGAGCAAAAACGCGCGGCGGCCTACGCCCGTTTTGACGACACGCAGAATTTCGTTTTCTCGAAGCACTCGAAGAAACCTTTGCGCCGTCGCTTCAGGGATGCCCGCCTTGGTCACGAAATGCGTGCTGCGGAAAATCGGACGCTCGAATATCCAGTCCTGGGCACGGACGGCGTAGCGGGATCGGGTCAATTCCGGCAGGCGTTCTTTCATGCGCTCATAAAGATCGAGAACCCCCTCGGCCTTTTTGAGGTTGTCCTCCGCCTGCACTCGGACGCCTTCGAGAAAGAATTTGCACCAGCCGGTCCAATCCTCATCGCGCGAGACGGCGAGCAACCCATCGTAATACGCATCTCGATGCGCTTCGAAATAGGCGCTGATATAGAAAATGGGACACCGGATGAGGCCGCGCTGCCACAGGAACAAAGGCACCAGCATACGCCCCAAGCGACCGTTGCCGTCCAGAAAAGGGTGCAGGGCTTCAAACTCAGCGTGCAAAATGGCTGCCTGCACCAGCAGATCGGGCGCGTCCTGGTGAATATAACTCTCCCACGCGCTCATGGCTTGAGCGAGTTTCTCCACCCCAATGGGGACGAACGTAGCGGCGTCGATACGACATCCCGGCGGCCCGATCCAGTTGGAGACGCGCCGATAATCACCGGGAGACTTGTTCCTTCCGCGCGCGCCCGCAAGCAGTACCCGATGCGCCTCCCGGACCACTCTCAGGGAAAGCGGCAGCGTTTGCAACATCTTCTCCGCTCTATACATCGCCGCGCGATAGTTGACCACCTCCTCGACGTCGCCACGACGCTCGGGAGAGTCCACCGTCTGCCCCGCCTCGAATTCAAGCACCTCACCCAACGTGGCCTGGGTGCCCTCAATGCGTGAGGAGAGCACCGCCTCCTCGGTAGTGAAGGGGGTGAGCAGCACTCCGGAGTTGGGAATGGCGGCGAGCACCCCGTCGTAGCGCGTCAAGGCCGCGACCGCCGGGCCGAGGGACGGCACCAGCACTGGCCAGTCAAGACGCGATTCAGGCGGAAACCGCCCTTCGCGATAGTGAACCGCGGCCATCACTCCTCCGCGAAAACTCCGGGGCGATTCGCGACAGCGGCGAGTGGTTCAATCAAGCAGATGCTTGGCGATGACCTGGCGCAGGATTTCATTCGTCCCCTCGTATATCTGCGTCACCTTCGACGCCCGGTAAAACCGCTCCACGGAATACTCCCGCATGTAGCCGTTGCCGCCGTGAAGTTGAACGCCCTCCTCCGCGTTGCGCTGGGCGGCGTCGGTGGCGAACACCTTGGCGACGGCGGCTTCCGCCGAATAGGGGCGTCCCGCCGCCTTGAGCCGCGCCGCCTTGAGGGTGAGCAGGCGCGCGCCATGCGCGCGCGTGGCCATGTCGGCGAGCTTCCACGCCACGGGCTGGTGCTCTTTTATCGGGACTCCGAACGTCTCGCGCTCGCGCGCGTAGGCCACCGAGGCGTCAAGACACGCGCGGGCGAAGCCGACTCCCTGGGCGGCGACCATGATGCGTCCCGAATCGAGTATGTTCATCGCCAGCCCGAAACCCTCGCCTTCCTCGCCCATGCGCATCGCGGCCGGCAGCTCCACGGCGTCGAAGCGCAGCTCCGCTATCGAGCAACCGCCCATCCCCATCTTCTCCTCACTGCGGACGACCTCGAAGCCGCGCGCGTCCGTCGAAACCCAGAAGGCGCTCAAGCCCTTGTGGCGCGCGGCGCGATCCGTCACGGCGAAAACGAGACACACGCCCGCCTGCGCACCGTTGGTGATGAAGCGCTTGACGCCGCTGATTCGATAGGAGTCCCCCTCGCGCAGGGCGCTCGTTGAGAGGGCGGCCACATCGGAGCCGGCCCCGGGCTCTGTGAGGGCGAAAGAGCCCAGGCGCACCCCCGTCGCCAAGATGCCCAGGAACTTCTCTTTTTGCCCCTCGCTTCCAAACCGGTGGAGCGGCTCGCAGACCAAAGAGTTGTGCGCGGCGAAAATCGCGCTCGTCGAAGGACAGACGGCGGAGACCTCCTCGGTCGCCAGCGCCATCGACACCGGGTCCGCCCCGCCGCCGCCATGCGCGTCCGGCACCGTCAGGCCCATCAGCCCCAGTGCGCCCATCTTCTTCAAAACCTCCGCAGGAAAGCGGCCCGCGTCGATCTCCGCCGCCTGCGGCGCGAGTTCGCGCTCGCAAAAATCGCGCGTCATCGCGCGCACCATCCTTTGCGCGTCGTTCAGAAAATCATCGCTTGAGGTCACGTGCGCCTCCCCCACTCCAACCCATCCGTCGGAAACAACCCCCCGCGCGTCCAGGACGCGAAAGGGACGCGCCAGGCAAGCGGCGCCGCCCACGAATCTCACCCGCAATACAATCACTTCCTCGGCGCGCGAGCAACCGCTCTTGCCTGGGAATCGTCCGCGCGGCATGATGGGAACGAAACGAGAAATCTCACCATTCAGGACGACGTCTGGACGTTTCAGGGGTTCCCATCTGCTCCACAAAGGAGAAAACCATGGCGGAAACCATCGGCGTGCTCACGCGCGACGACGTGCTGAGAAGCCTGAAAGATTTGCGAGCGGCACAGCAAGTCGATTTCTCGGCGTTTTATTCGAGCTGTCTGGGCGGCGTGGTGACGGACCCCGCCCTCATGGTGCTTCCCTTCGACGATCACATCGTCCACCGGGGACACGGCGTCTTCGACACGGCGGCCATCGTCGAGGGGAAAATCTACGACCTGGACAACCATCTGGATCGCTTTCTGCGCTCGGCGGAAGCCTCAAAGCTGGCGCTGCCGCACAGCCGGAAGGAGATGCGCGATATCGTGATTCGCACGAGCGCCCTGTCGGGCCGCCGGGAGGGCTCGATTCGCTACTGGGCCTCTCCGGGCGCGGGAAACCTCGGGCTTATACCGGCGCCCGGCGCCCGGCCCTGCTTCTTCGTGATGATCTTCGGCGGTCTGGAATATCCCGAGCGCTACTACGCCGAGGGAATGCGGGTGATGACGACCACCTACCCCATCAAGCCGCCCCTCTACGCCGCCACCAAGAGCACGAACTATCTGCCCAACACCCTGATGCAGATGGAGGCGAAAGAGAACGGCTTCGACAACGGGATTTTCGTGGACGAGGCGGGATGCGTGGGCGAGGGATCGAACATGAACTGCGCCTTCGTGACGCGAGACGGCGTTCTGCGGCACCCGAAATTCGACAGCATCCTCTCCGGCTGCACGGTGAAGCGGCTGCTCGCACTCGCAAGCCGCCTGGTGGAGAGGGGTCTCATTCAGGACGTGGCGGTGGACGACGTTTCCGTGGCGGAGGCGAAGGCCGCCGCCGAGATGATGTTCGTGGGAAGCTCGATATACGTCGCCCCCGTGGTGCGGTGGGACGATCAGGTCATCGGGGACGGAAAGCCGGGGCCGGTGACGAAGGCGATGCGGGAGCTGCTCGAAGAAGACATGCGCTCGGGCGAGGGAATGCTCATAGACGTGCCGTATGAAACCGTATGAAAGAAGGCATCCCTCAGCGGACGGCGCAAGCGGCGGCGCGGCCGGAGACGATGCCTTGTCGTTGCGAAGCAAACAACCAAAAAGGAGCCAAATGATGAAAAAAAGCATGGGGACGTTTTCAGCAGTGCTTTTTCTGTTGCTCGCCCTGACGCCCGGCGCGCCCGCTCTGGCGGCGCAGGTCGCGTGTGCACACTGGAACACTACGGCGTTCTTCGAGCGTGCTTCGGCGGCGGACGTCTCCCGCTGTCTGAAGGCCGGAGCAAAGGTGAACGCACAGGATACTAAGTACGGAGCGATGCCACTCCATGTGGCGGCGGCGAAAAGCGAGACGCCCGAAGTCGTGGCAGCTTTGCTGAAAGCCGGAGCGGACGTGAACGCGCAGGACAAGAAGGGACGGACGCCCCTGCACGTGGCGGCGGCGCAAAGCGAGACGCCCGAAGTCGTGGCGGCTTTGCTTAAAGCCGGCGCGGACGTGAACGCGCGGGACAAGGACGGAGCGACGCCCTTGCACGGGGCCGTGGCACACAACAAAACGCTTGGTGTCGTGGAAGCGCTTCTGAGAGCCGGAGCGGACGTGAACGCGCGGACCACAAAGGGTGGATGGACGCCCCTGCACTGGGCAGCGGGGCGCAGCAAGACGCTCGGTGTCGTGGCCGCGCTCCTGAAGGCCGGAGCGGACGTGAACGCGCGGGAGACCAAATTCGGACTGACGCCCCTGCACTGGGCGGCGGCAAAAAGCGAGACGCTCGGTGTCGTAGCGGCGCTCATAAAAGCCGGAGCGGACCTGAACGCGCGGGAGACTAAGTACGGAACGACGCCCCTGCACTGGGCGGCAGCGGGTAGCAAGACCCCCGAAGTCGTGGCGGCTTTGCTGGATGCCGGCGCGAACCCGGCGGCAAAAAACCAAGCAGGCAAAACCCCGTGGGATTACGCGAAAGAAAACGCCGCCTTCAAGGGAAGGGACGTCTATCGGCGCCTGAAAGAGCGTGCCCTCGCAGATGATCCGTGCGAAGAATGGAACACCTGGGTGTTCTTCAAGCGTGCCTCGGCGGCGGACGTTTCCCGCTGTCTTGCCGCCGGAGCGAAGGTGAACGCGCAGGACAAGAAGGGACGGACGCCCCTGCACACGGCGGCGGCACACAGCAAGACGCCCGGTGTCGTAACGATGCTCGTAAACACTGGAGCGGACGTGAACGCGCAGGACAAGAATGGAACGACGCCCCTGCACGCGGCGGCGGAGAACAGCAAGACGCCGGCGGTCGTAACGGCGCTCCTGAAAGCCGGAGCGAACGTGAACGCGCGGGCAAAGTATGGAGTGACGCCCCTGCACCGGGCGGCGGAATATAGCAAGACGCCCGAAGTCGTGGCAGCTCTCGTAAAGGCCAGAGCGAACGTGAACGCGCGGGCAAAGGGCGGATGGACGCCCCTGCACGTCGCGGCGCGGAACAGTGAGACGCCCGAAGTCGTGGCAGCTCTCGTAAAGGCCGGAGCGGACGCGAACGCGCGGGAGACCAAGGACGGATGGACGCCCCTGCACGTCGCGGCGCGGAACAGTGAGACGCCCGAAGTCGTGGCAGCTCTCGTAAAGGCCGGAGCGGACGTGAACGCGCGGGAGACCAAGGACGGATGGACGCCCCTGCACGTCGCGACGCAGCACAGCAAGACGCTCGGTGTCGTGGCGGCTTTGCTGAACGCCGGAGCGAACGTGAACGCGCGGGCCGAGAACGGATGGACGCCCCTGCACACGGCGGCGCGATTCAGTAAGACGCTCGGTGTCGTGGCGGCTTTGCTGAACGCCGGAGCGGACCCGGCGGCAAAAGACCAAGCAGTCAAAACGCCGTCGGATTTCGCGCAAAAACAGGCCTCATGCCGAGAATGGAACACCAAGGCGTTATTCAAACGCACCGGCGCGGCCGATGTTTACCGCTGTCTTGCGGCCGGAGCGGACGTGAACGCGCGGGCCGAGAACGGAGCGACGCCCCTGCACCGGGCAGCGCGGTTCAGCGAGACACCCGGTGTCGTAGCGTTGCTCCTGAAAGCCGGAGCGGACGTGAACGCGCGGACCAAGAACGGAGCGACGCCCCTGCACCGGGCGGCGGGGTTCAGCAAGACGCCCGGTGTCGTAGCGTTGCTCCTGAAAGCCGGAGCGAACGTGAACGCGCGGACCAAGGTCGGATTGACGCCCCTGCACACGGCGGCGCGGTTCAGCGAGACACCCGAAGTCGCGGTGGCTCTCCTGAAAGCCGGAGCGAACGTGAACGCGCGGGCAAAGTATGGAGTGACGCCCCTGCACCGGGCGGCGGCGGATAGCAAGACGCCCAGTGTCGTGGCAGCTCTCGTAAAGGCCGGAGCGAACGTGAACGCGCGGACCGAGGACGGATGGACGCCCCTGCACCGGGCGGCGGCGAAAAGCAAGATGCCCGAAATCATAACGATGCTCGTGAAAGCCGGAGCGAACGTGAACGCGCGGGAGACTAAGTACGGAACGACGCCCCTGCACTGGGCGGCGGGGTTCAGCAAGACGCCCGAAGTCGTGGCGTTGCTCCTGAAGGCCGGAGCGGACGTGAACGCGCGGACCACCAAGATCGGGATGCTCGTGAAACCCGGAAACGTGAACGCGCGAGATATTACATACGGACTGACGCCCCTGCACTGGGCGGCGGAATATAGCAAGATGCCCGAAATCATAACGATGCTCGTGAAAGCCGGAGCGGACATGAACGCGCGCGATATTACATACGGGTTGACGCCCCTGCACTGGGCGGCGTGGAAAAGCAAGACGCCCGGAATCGTGGCGGCTTTGCTGGACGCCGGAGCGGACGCGACGGCGAAAAACAAAACAGGCCAAACGCCGATGGATTACGCGCAAGGAAACGCCGCCCTCAAGGGAACGAAAGCCTATTGGCGGCTGAACGAGGGGCGGTTCAAATAAAGCGCGCCTTGTAAGAGGAACCAAAAGATGAAGAAACGCATGGGGGCGTTTTCAGCGGGGCTTTTTCTGTTGCTCGCCCTGACGCCATCCCCGCCCGCTCTGGCGGCACAGGTCTCGTGCGAAGAATGGAACACGGAGGCGTTCTTCAAGCGCGCCTCGGCGGAGGACGTCTCCCGCTGTCTGAAGGCTGGGGTGAACGTGAACGCGCGGGAGACCAAGTTCGGACTGACGCCCCTGCACGTCGCGGCGGCGTGGAGCAAGACGCCCGGAATCGTGGCGGCTTTGCTGGACGCCGGAGCGGACACAAGGGCAAAAGACAAAACAGGCAAAACAGGTAAAACGCCGTGGGATTACGCGAAAAGAAACGCCGCCATAAAGGGAACGGACGTCTATCAACGGCTGAACGAGGGGCGGTTCAAATAATAATAAAGCGCGCCTTGTAAGGAGAGCGCCGCAGACGCCTTTGCGAACGCGATATTTCGCATCCTCTCTCCCGTTCGGCGGGGTTTGTGGTTTCGCGTGAGAATCGCAAACCATATCCCCCGTCACGGCTTCTTCGGCGGGGCGTGGATCGCCGCGCCGCGAACGTCCAGCGCCGCCTCCATCACGGCCTCGGACAGGGCGGGGTGGGCGTGAATCGTCCGGGACAGGTCCAGGGCGGAGACGCCGTTGCGCATGGCGACGGCGGCCTCGTGCACGATCTCGGCGGCGTGGGCACCGACCACGTGAACGCCCAGAATAGCGTCATCCTCCGCATCGGCGATGACCTTGACTTCTCCCTCGATGGCGCCCTCCGCATGCGCCTTGCCGAGGATGCGCATGGGGAATCTGCCCACGCGCACCTCGCGCCCCGCCTCGGTGGCCTCGTTCTCCGCCATGCCGACCACCCCGATTTCGGGATGCGTGAAGATGCCCGCCGGAATCGCCCGGTAGTCCATTCGCGCGTCCGTGCCCATGGCGTTCTCCGCGGCGACGACGCCCTCGGCCGAGGCCACGTGCGCGAGCATGGGCTCGCCGACCACGTCCCCCGCAGCGAAGACTCCGGCCACGTTCGTCTCCATCCTCTCGTTCACCAGAACCTCCCCGCGCGCACCGAGAAGAACCCCGATTCGCTCAAGACCCAGACCGCCCGTGTTCATCGTTCGCCCCACCGAGACGAGGACGAGGTCGGCGCGCACCTCGTCGCCGCCCTCCATTCTGGCGACCATCTCGTCGTTCTCGCGCGAGATCTGGGTGATGCGCGCGCGCGCACACACGGCGATTTTCTGCTTTCTGAACTCGCGCGCCATGAGTCTGGAGACGTCCACGTCGCCGAGCGGCAGAACGCGATCAAGCAGCTCCACCATGGTGACCTCCGCCCCCAACTCCCTGTAGAGGCAGGCGAACTCGCATCCGATGACGCCGGCGCCGACGATGAGCACCCGCATGGGCAGGGCCTTGAGGTGCACGGCCTGCTCGGAGGAGATGATTCTCTCCCCGTCGATGGGAAAAGCGGGAACCTGCGCGGGGCGCGAACCCGTGGCGAGGATGATCTTATCGGCGGAAACCACCTCTCGCTCTCCGCCTTCTTTTTTCACCGAGATTCTCCCCGTATCGAGAATCTCGGCCTCACCGGCGACGCGGCACACTCCGCGCGCGCGAAGAAGCGCGTCAATTCCCCGCCCCAGGCGGGCGACTATCTCGTCCTTGCGCGCCACCATGGCGGCGAGGTCGGCGCGCACCTCGCCGGAGACCTTCACCCCATACGCCCCGGCGTTCTTCACCTTCCTGTACACCTCGGCGGAGGCGATCAGGCTCTTGCTGGGAATGCAGCCCCAGTGCAGGCAAGTGCCGCCCAGCGCGTCGCGCTCGATGACGACGCAGCGTCCCCCCATCTGCGCCGCGCGCACCCCCGCCACGTAGCCCGCCGGACCTCCTCCGATGATCGCCACGTCGCAGCTGGCCATCTCTCCTCCCTCGCTCGATTCTTCCCATCAAGACGAAAAAACCCCGTCATTAGACCACAACGGACGGCGTTTGTTGAAGCCCGCAAAGGCGCCACCGGCCGCCCCGAAACCGCTCACGCCGCCATTGCCGCGCCGACGATGACCTCCATTAGCCATTAGATCCGCCCGGTCGCTCCAGACGGGATTCTGCGGGCGTCATCGGTCACCGAGCCGGAGAGGGTCGATGCCAGAGCGCGTTTTCGTCACCGGAATCACCGGCTTCGCCGGCAGATGAAGAAATTGCAGGACTCCTTATCGTCCTCAGCGTGCGCCTCGCAAGACTTCGCGTCCATATAAAGCGGACTCCAAAATCCGCTGTTGCGAGCAGTAGTGTGGATTGTGTCGGCTCGTTTTCCCTAATGCTGAACGTCGCCTTCGCACGCGCGTTTATCCACAAAAAAACACCACATATTGGGTATAAACCATGAATAAACACGCATATTTTGTGGACAACGCATTTTTAGAGTTGACAATTAGTCTCATAGACTATAAAGATTTACGTCTACTATTTAGTTAAAATCTATATTTAATCTGAAACCTTTGTCTGGGAGCATGAGAAATTGGAGTTTTCAAGGCGTCTCACCCGCTCGGGCGATCAAGCGTATCGCGACGTTCATTTCGCGTCGCGCACCTCCCGCATCACCAACCCGGACGGCTCGGTCGTGTTCGAGGCCAAGGACGTCCTCGTGCCGGAGACTTGGTCCCAGGTCGCCGTCGACATTCTCGCGCAAAAGTATTTCAGAAAAGCGGGCGTTCCCGCCCATCTGAGAAAAGTTCCCGAAGACGGGGTTCCCGAGTGGCTGCAACGCTCGGAGCCGGATATGGAAAAACTCGATTCCCTGCCCCAGGCCGAGCGGTTCGGAGGCGAGCGAGACGCCCGAGACGTATTCCATCGCATGGCGGGATGCTGGACGTATTGGGGCTGGAAGCACGGATACTTTCATGCGGAGGATGACGCGAAAGCATTTTATGATGAGATTTTATACATCCTCGCCAGTCAGATGGCCGCGCCCAACTCTCCGCAGTGGTTCAACACGGGGCTGCACTGGGCCTACGGCATCACGCGCCCCGCCCAGGGACACTTCTACGCCGACCCTGAAACGGGGAAAACCTCTCGCTCCGCCAACGCCTATGAACGTCCCCAGCCCCACGCGTGCTTCATACAATCGGTGAAAGACGACCTCGTCAACGAAGGCGGGATCATGGACTTGTGGACGCGCGAGGCGCGCATCTTCAAATACGGATCGGGCACCGGAACGAATTTCTCCAGTTTGCGAGCAAACGGAGAGGCACTCTCGGGAGGCGGGAGAAGCTCCGGCCTCATGAGTTTCCTCAAGATTGGGGATCGCGCCGCGGGCGCCATCAAGTCAGGCGGAACGACGCGACGCGCCGCCAAAATGGTCACACTCGACATCGACCATCCCGACGTTCAGGAATTCATCAGCTGGAAAGTCAACGAAGAGCAAAAAGTGGCCTCTCTGGTCTCGGGCAGCAGGATGTGCAACCGGCATATGAACGCCATTCTCGCCGCTTACCAAGAGGGGAAACGCCTGGGCTTGAACGGCAACCTCCATCGGCCTGACAAGAACCCGTCGCTCGCCAAGTCGATACGCGCCGCCAGGCTCGCCGGCGTTCCGGACAACTACGTCCTTCGCGCCATGCAACTCGCTCGACAAGGCGTCACATCGATAGAGTTCGAGGAGTTCGACACCGATTGGGAAGGCGAGGCCTACGTCTCGGTATCCGGACAAAACTCGAACAATTCCGTTCGCGTCTCAGACGAATTCATGCAAGCCGCCGAGAAAGACGCGGCTTGGAACCTGATTCGACGCACCGACGGGGAGGTCGCCGCCTCGGTCAGTTCCAAAGAGCTTTGGGAGCAGATTGGATACGCGGCGTGGTGCTGCGCGGACCCCGGCCTGCAATTTGATACGACCATCAACGACTGGCACACGTGCGCCGCCGATGGGCGCATCAATGGCTCAAATCCTTGTTCGGAATACATGTTCCTGGATGATACCGCGTGCAATCTGGCATCCATGAACCTCATGAAATTCTTGGACGTTGAGCGGAAGCGCTTTCAGGTGGAAGACTATCGCCACGTCATTCGCCTGCTTACGGTCGTCCTTGAAATCGCCGTGCTCATGGCGCAGTTCCCCAGCGAGGATATCGCCAAACGCTCATACGCGTATCGAACGCTCGGGCTTGGATACGCGAACCTGGGCACCGTGTTGATGGTTCTCGGCATTCCTTATGATTCGCCGGAAGCGGAGGCGTGGTGCGGTGCCATCACCTCCATCATGACGGGCTGTGCCTATGCCGCCAGCGCGGAAATGGCGGGAGAGCTGGGCTCTTTCGCAAGGTATCAGGATAACCAGGAACACATGCTGCGGGTTTTGCGAAATCACCGACGAGCGGCGTATTCGGCACCTAAAGAAGAATACGAAATGCTCTCCAAACGGCCAAAGGGAATCGCCCCGGAAATCTGTCCTCCCTATCTCCTCCATGCGGCGCGCGAGGCGTGGGATGAAGCCCTGGCCGTCGGCTATCGAAACGGCTACCGGAACGCGCAAACCACCGTCATCGCACCCACGGGCACCATCGGTTTGGTGATGGATTGCGACACGACGGGGATCGAGCCGGACTTCGCGTTGGTGAAGTTCAAAAAATTGGCCGGCGGCGGCTATTTCAAGATCATCAACCAGTCCGTTCCCGTTGCTTTGCGCCATTTGGGCTACGAGGAGGAGGAGGTTCGAGAAATTGTCGCCTACTGCCGAGGGCGAGGCGCCCTCGCCAACGCGCCTCACATCAACCCGGAGTCCTTGCAAAAAAAAGGATTTACCGGCAAGGCGCTCGAAAAGGTGGAGGCCGCGCTTGAAGGGGCGTTTGAAATCCAGTTCGCCTTCAACAAATACGTGCTAGGCGAGAGTTTCTGTCGGGAGCACTTGGGCCTTGATGAGGCGCAAGTCGCCGACTGGAACCTGAATCTGCTGGAAGCCATAGGCTTCACCCCAAAGCAAGTAAGTGAAGCGAACGACTTCGTTTGCGGCAAGATGACCCTTGAAGGCGCCCCCCACCTCAAAGAAGAGCATCTGGCCGTCTTTGATTGCGCAAGCAAGTGCGGTCGAGAAGGGAAGCGATTCATCAGCCCCATGGCCCACGTTCGGATGATGGCGGCGGCGCAGCCCTTCATATCGGGCGCCATCAGCAAAACCATCAACATGCCTGCGGAATCGACGATTCAAGATATTCTCAATCTCTATCATGAATCATGGCGTCGCATGACCAAGGCCATAGCGCTCTACCGGGACGGTTCGAAACTCAGCCAGCCGCTTTCCGCGCAAGGCGAGGCGGAACTCTTCCATGACGTCAGTGAGGAGAAAACGGACGCGCAAAGCGCCCCGGCGCGCGTGGCCCAAAAGATCGTGCGCCGGATTATTTACCAGTCCAGAAGGCGCAAGCTCCCCACCCGCCGCAGTGGATATACGCAAAAAGCCGTCATCGGCGGGCATAAGGTGTATCTGAGAACCGGAGAATACGCGGACGGCTCCATCGGTGAAATCTTCATAGACATGCACAAAGAGGGCGCTGCTTTCAGAAGCCTGATGAACTGTTTCGCCATAGCGATTTCGCTGGGGCTTCAACACGGCGTGCCTCTGGATGAGTTCGTGGACGCTTTCATCTTCACGCGCTTCGAGCCAGGCGGCACCGTCTCGGGCAACCCGCATATCAAGATGAGCACGTCCATCATTGACTACATATTTCGTGAGCTGGCCGTCTCGTATCTTGGCCGTCACGACCTTGCGCAAGTCGTCTCGGAGGACTTGAGAAGCGACACCATTGGAAGGCCTAAGGCGGAAGTTCCGGAATTTGACGCCGAGGAAGAGGAAGAAATTCGGACCATCATTCCGGGCCTGGATGCGAGCGCGCCACGAAGCGACCGAGTCAGTCTGGATTACGGGGAAGAATCCGCCGGCGCTTCCAAAGCGGGGGTCTCCATTCATACCCGCATTGAGGAGGCCCGCGCCAAGGGATATGAAGGCGAAGCATGTGGCGATTGTGGTTTATTCACTCTGGTGCGAAACGGTACATGCTTGAAGTGCATGACCTGCGGAGCGACGAGCGGGTGTTCGTAAAAATTTTTCATAACTTCCCGTCATAGGGGAAACGGGCGGACTCTGCGACGGGACGAGAGCCGATGGAGCCTCCTAGTGGGAGTCTCCATCGGCTCTCTCTATCTCAACTTGACACCCAAGGCTGCTTCGGCCTACTTTCAGGGTGCACTTTGTGGGGGTGTAGCTCAGATGGGAGAGCGCGTGGATCGCACCCACGAGGTCAGGGGTTCGAATCCCCTCACCTCCACCAACATCACAAATGCAGACGCTCTCAGAGATTCCCTCAGACGCAAACGGGCCTGATTCTGGTTTTTCTTCTCTGTTGACGCGCGCCGGTTTGCCGCATATTGTAATTATCACCCATACCAAATGCGCGAAAGCCACAATTCGCGCTCGGCTTGAAGATGAAAAAATGAAAAGAGGGGTATTTTCTCTTTCCCATCCATAAGCGCAAAGGAGGCCTCAGATGCCCGGGAAAAACTCGAGACGCGACTTTTTGAAACTGGCGGCGGCTGGCGCAGCGACCGTCGGTACGGGACCGTTCTTCCTGCGCAAGGCATGGGGCGCAGCCCCCATCAAGATAGGGCACGTCAACACGTTCAGCGGCCCGCTCGCCGCGCTCGGAGAGCAAGGGCGCTGGGGATTGACGGTTGCGGTCAACCGGATCAACAAAGCCGGCGGAATCAACGGCCGGAATATCCAGATCATTGAACGAGACGACGCCTTCAAGCCTGCCCAGGCCGTACGCGAGGCGGAGAAGCTGATCCTCAAAGAAAGAATCGATGCTCTCACAGGCACTTCCAGCAGCGGCATCTGCGTTCAACTGGCGCCGCTGACGAAACGTTACAAGACTCTCTACGTTCTGGGGACGGGTTGCGAGACGACCAACCTGACCGGCGGCAAAGTGGCCGCCTGCCCGCAATACGTGTTTCGGCCTTACAACACGACGAAAAGCCAGGCGATCGCCATGGCGCCCTGGGCGATCAAAAACGGGATCAAGATCGCGACCGCCTTGTATATGGACTTCGCCTGGGGCCAGTCCGTCGCGTTCGATTTCCGCGATGAATTCAAGCGGCTGGGCGGCGAATGGATCGATCCTGTGCCTGTTCCCCTGAAAACGGCGGATTACATTTCTTACGTGAACCGGCTTTCGCGCGATGCGGACGCGATCGTGATGGGGATGTCAGGCGGGGCGGCGATTAAATCAATGCTCGCCCTGGGCGATACGGGCATGACCAAAAAGTCCAAAATCCTTGGACCAGCGTCCGTGTGTGACGTGAATACGATCACCCAGCAGGGCAAGAGCGCCGTTGGCGGCTTCTACCTGCATCGCTATTCGCCCGTGAACGCCCTAGAGGGCTCTCCGTTCGACAACGCGCCGAACCACGCATTTCGCAGTGAATTCATGAAATTGAGCAAGGGCGTATTGCCAAGCGGATTCGCCCAGGCGCAGTTCACGGGTATGAACGTCATCAAGTCGGCGATGCAGGCCGTCACATACCAAAACAAGAGGGAAGACACATCCAGAATGGTGAAATGGCTTGAAGGCGGCAGCACGCCGATGGGGCCGGGACGATTGTTCTCCCAGGGCGGAGACTTCCCGCAGGGCGATATCTACCTGCGCAGCACCGATCACCAAGGCTTCGTCGATTTTTATATGACGACCGTGGATGAGAATCTTCATTTCAAGATCATCGGCGATAAGGTGCCGATGAAAACGACGCTTTACGATTCCAAATTCAGCAGTTGCGCCTGATCTGGGAGCCTGAAGAAAGCCGCCTGCCTTTCACGCGGGGCGGGAGGGGGCGGCGGCTTTCACATGGGCGCTTGGAAGGTTTCGAGTGGCTGATTCCATTCTTGAAACAAAGGCTCTGACCAAAGAGTTCGACGGGTTGGTTGCCGTGGACCACGTTGACTTTCAACTCCCCAAAGGCCAGTTGCGGGCCATCATTGGTCCGAACGGCGCCGGCAAAAGCACATTTTTCAGCATGTTGATGGGCGTGCAGCCACCATCGAACGGCGAGATCCGGATCAAGGGGACCGAGACGTCCCGTATGCCCCCCCATAAGATCAGCCGACTCGGAGTCAGTCTCGCGTTTCAGGTCACCAACATATTTCCCAACCTTTCGGTAGAAGACAATTTGCGCCTCGCCGCCCAGAATCGCGCCATGCGCTTTAATCCGTTTCGCAACGCCGCCAATCATGAAAAGGTAGAGCGCAAGGTGGAAGAAACGCTCGAGGAAATCGGACTGGCCGCAAAAAGAGGAGAGCTGGCGTCCAACTTGGCTCATGGAGAGCAGAAATATCTGGAAATCGGTCTTGCTTTGGCCCTTTCGCCTGAATTATTGCTTCTTGATGAGCCGACCGCTGGAATGAGCGCGGTCGAAACCAAGCAAACGGCCGATCTGATTAAACGGTTATCCGAGAACCTGAGCGTCGTTCTCGTGGAGCATGACATGGAAGTCGTGATGTCCATTGCCGAGAAGATCAGCGTGTTTCACCAAGGACGAATCATAGCGGAGGGGTCTCCCTCTGAGATAAGAAATGACGACGATGTGCAGCGCGTATATTTGAAAAGTTCCCATGCTGCGGCTTGAAGCTGTCCACTCCTATTATGCCAAGAGCCATATTCTGCAAGGAGTCAGTCTCGAAGTGGGCAAGGGCGAGACCGTCTCGCTGCTGGGGCGCAACGGAGTGGGTAAATCGACCACCATGCGGACCATTATGGGACTGAATCCGCCGCGCCACGGCAATATATTCTTTGAAGAGCGAGACGTCACCGGCATTCCACCCTACAAAATAGCGGCGCTTGGCATCGGCTACGTTCCGGAGAATCGTCAGGTGTTCCCCAGACTATCGGTCATGCAAAACTTGCGCATCGGTCTAGACTTGCTTCCATTGAGCGAAGGGGAGAAACAAAAAAATCTGGACTCCGTCTATGAGTCGTTTCCTCGCCTGAAGGAGCGGCCCGATCAAGTTGGCTCCACTCTTTCTGGCGGAGAGCAGCAAATGCTCTCCTTGGCGCGGGCGATCGTCATCAAACCAAAACTTATATTGCTCGATGAACCAACCGAGGGACTGATGCCCGCCATGGTCGGCGAGATCGAACAGATAATCCGGTGGATGAGTGAGGAATTCGGAATCGCCACCCTCCTCGTAGAACAGGATTATCGATTGGCTCTGCGAGCGAGCACCCGGTGCTATATCATGGCCAAGGGCCAGATCGTCCATAGCGGCGCGTCGGAGGACATTCTGGCTGACGCAAAGGTTCTCAACGAACACCTGGGCATCTCTTGATGGAGCATTTTCTCGAACGCCTGGTCATCGAATCCGTCATGGGGCTCCAGAATGGCCTCATGCTCGCCCTCGTCGCCGCGGGTTTCACCCTCATCCTCGGCGTTATGAATATCGTCAACTTTGCCCATGGGGAGTTCTATATGGCCGGCGCGTTCGCCGGCTGGCTCGTGCTGAAACTAAGCTCCGGCATCGTCGGGTTTTGGGGCGCGGTAGTAATCGCCGGAGTTCTCGTCGCCGCCCTCAGCTTTGCCATAGAACGAAGTTTGTTCAGGACGACTCATGGAGGAAATCCGTTTATTCCTTTGTTGGTGTCGTTCGGACTGGCACTGGTGCTTCAGCAGGCGGCTTTGACGATTTTCGGCACCATTGGCAAGTTTATGCCTGCGCCGATCAAGTCTTCCATTCCTTTTTTTGACCTGGAATTCCCCCTCTACAGGATTGTCATCATGGGGGTGGCCACGTTCATTATGTTCCTGCTTTGGCTGTTCATTACACGATCGAAGTGGGGAGTATGGATACAGGCGACCATCCAAAACCGGGAGATGGCCGCTTGCGTGGGCGTGCCGGTGCCCCGGGTGTATCAGTTGGTCTTCTCCGTTGGATGCGGGCTTGCCGCGATGAGCGGCGTTCTAGTCGCTCCGATATTTAGCGTCTCCTATTCCATGGGGGCGGATATCATCGTTGCCGCTTTCATCGTCGTCGTCGTGGGCGGTCTCGGCAGTTTACCGGGAACGATGCTCGCCGCGCTGTTAATTGGCGAACTGGAGGCCATAGGCGCGATCTTTCTGACAGGTTCCCAACCACAGATTCTCAGCCTCGCCGTACTCATGGTCTTCCTCGTTTTCCGACCTAACGGCTTGATGGGGGAGAGAGGTCTCGAATGATCGCTCTCGCGCTTCGAATTGGGGCGCCGGTTATCACCTTGGCAGGAGTAGTCTTCTGGCTTTTACCAATATGGGCGGCAGCGAAACTGCTTGTCACGCTCGCTTTGTTGCCGATTATCGTATGGCTTCTATCCAGAATGCCCGACAGAATGAAAGCTGTCGTCCAACCGTTGATTCGCGTCAGGTATGCTGGTCCCGTAATTTTTGCGATGGGACTAAGCCTACCGATTTGGGTCGGTGATTTTGAGCAGCGATTTTTCAGCGAGATGCTTATCCTGGGTTTGCTGGCCATGAGTCTCGACGTCATGATGGGCTTCGTCGGACTCGTCAGTTTCGCACATGCCGCACTGGCGGGAGTCGCAGCCTACACCGCCGCGATCATGCTGACCAGATTCGAATGGAGTCCCTGGGCGGCGATCGCGCTCGCCGTTGCGACGGGGACTACGCTCACGACCTGTATGGGTGCGTTCTCCGTGCGCGTGCGCGACATATATTTTGGCATTATCACGCTTGTTTTTGGCAGCGTCGCATTCATCATGGCAAACTCATGGGTCTCCATGACCAACGGTGAGGACGGCATGACCATTGATCTGGCCGTACTCGATTTCTTCGGTATGTTCACAGTCGACACGGGAGTGTTGAGTCACTTTTGGTACCTGACGTTCGGAGTCGTGTTTTTGTCCTATCTGTATCTGAGAGCGTTCCTCCGCTCTCCCGTTGGGCTGGTATTTCAAGGTATTCGTGAAAACGAGCGGCGGACCGCTTACCTTGGCTACAACGTCAACGCCTACAAAGTCCTCAACACGGCCGTCTCCGGATTTTTCACCTCAGTGGCGGGGGTGTTGCTGTTGCTGAAAAACGGCATTATCGGTACCGAACAGATGGATGTCATTCACTCCGGCGAGATCGTCATCTGGTCGGTCGTCGGCGGAATCGGAACTCTCGTCGGACCTTTCGTCGGCGCAAGTTTCGTCCATATCCTCAACGATTTCCTCGGTGAATATACCGAACGCGCAATCCTGATTATCGGTTTATTTTTCATCATCACGATATTATTGGCTCCAAAGGGCATCGTCGGGTCGATAGCGGGAGTGTGGCGAGAGCGGCAAACATCCGCCGAGAAGGAAGGGTAAGGGCGCGGGTTGCCAACGACTTGCACAGTGCTCCTTCCGGCAAAAGCGAGCGCGCGGCCCCGTTCAAGTACTCGCTTTTGTTTCTTTCCGTAACGAAATAGTCCACTTCATTTTACGAGCGGCGCAACACCCAAAAAACTCACGAAAGCGCAAGCGATGCGTTCTGATCGCCGGGCGAGAGGAGGGCTTTTGACGCTCTACGCCATGTCCTTCTCTTGAAACGCAATGCGTCTTCCCGGCGGTTCCACCACCAGGTGGAGCGCTTCAGCCAGCCTTCCCGAAAGATGCCACATGCCGCAAATAAAGGTGAGCTCCACTATCTGGCGATTGGAAAAGTATTTTTTCATCTCACCGAATGCAAAGTCGTTGTTTTTCGCCGTGAATTTCGACACTTCGTCCGCCCATCGGATAACGGCCTTCTCCTTGTCATCGAACAAATCGCTGTCTTTCCAATCATCGCCCTCCAGAAGGTCCATCTGCCGCTGGCTCACGCCCAGAGCCCGACCGAGCTCCACGTTGTGCCCAATTCAGTTGTTGCACTCCGTCAGTACGGCTGTTTTGACGATGACCAGCTCCATGAGCCGAATATAATCGGATTCCGTCTTCAATCGGTTCGTGCGGAGTTTTTGGTCGAGCAGCATCCATCCTTCCACGGTCGGGGGCGAATTCCCCAACAACTGTAAAAAACGCGGAACGGCACCCCACATCTGCATCGACCACTCATAGAGTGGAACGAGCTCATCCTTGAGTTCAGCAGGAATAGCGTCAGGAACGACAAAGGGCAGCCTTGGCAACGGACACGCCATCATCTCATCGGTCACGCCCAGACTATCTGGCAAACTTGTCGCCTCGTCCATAGACATTGGATTCTCCTTTTAGGGGCTGCTCGTCGCCAGTGCCTCACGAATGTGATGCGGACCAACGGGCAATGAGAACACGGGCGTTCCCACAGCGTCTTGAATCGCATTCACTATTGCCGCGGCGGTCGCCACGATGGGAGGTTCACCCACGCCCCGCATCCCGTAAGGCGTGCCCTCGGCTGGATTATCGAACAAGACGGCACGCAGCTCCGGCATGTCCATGCTGGTGGGAATGAGGTATTCATGGAAAGTATCGCCATGCAAATTCCCATCCGGGCGCCTGGGCTGCTCTTCCATCAGAGCCAAACCGAGTCCCTGTATCATCGCGCCTTCAATCTGTCCCACCACAGACAACGGATTGATGGCGAATCCCACGTCCTGCACGCATACAAGGCGCAAAACCCTGATCTCGCCAAGTTCAGGGTTGACCGCCACGTCCGCTATCTGTCCAGTATGTATCGGGCACGGAGGCGGCTTCGCGCTCTCGCCTTGTCCAATCAAAAATCCCTGAATTTCCGGCGCCGCCATGGCCACCTGCGCAAGCGTCAGGGAGCGATCAGGGGACGAGCCCACCTTGACTCGTCCATCTTCTAAAACCAGATCGTCCTCCGCAGCTTCGAGTTTGACGCTCGCCACGCCCAATATCTTGTTTCGCAAATCGCGCGCCGCGCTCAACGTGGCCATTCCTACCGCGCGCGTCGCCTTGCTCCCCGACGCTGCGGATGATTCAGGCGCCGAATCCGTATCGCCGTTTGTGTAGCGCACCTCATCCAGACCGACGCCCAATTCCTCCGCGGCGAGTTGGCATACCGAAGTGCTCATGCCCGTGAGGTTGACCGTCCCCGCTACCACCTGCACCGTGCCGTCCCGATTCAGGCGAACCGCACAGCTGGACGCCTCTCCCGGCCCCGGCCAGTATCCACAAGCAATGCCGCGTCCGAGTTTCCAGCCCTCCCCCTCAAGCGCGCCGTTGGCCTCGATCGGTCGCCCCCATTCGCCCTCCATCGCCGCCGCGTCGAGGACGCCGCGCATGGATGGGTTCCGCTCTTTGCCCGCCAACGTTTCATCGCCAGAATGAAGAGAATTGATTCGCCTTATCTCAAGAGGGTCCATTCCCATCGCGCGCGCGATGATGTCCATCTGCACTTCCGTGGCGAAATGATATTGAGGACCGCTCGGAGCGCGCACGGGGCCACAAATAGGCCCGTTGGTATACACCGTGCACGCACGAATTCTGACGTTCGGAATGCGATAGGAGGATGAGCCCATCAACATCTTGCTGCTGCATTGAAACGGCGCACCTCGCCCATACGCTCCGTGATCCATTGTGACGTCAAGTTCCCGGGCCACGAGCGTTCCGTCGTTCTTCACGGCCGTGCGTATGGTGATGAAATGCGGATGCCTTGGATTTACGCCGACGTGATCCTCTTCTCGGGTCATCTCCATGCGCACGACCCGGTCCGTCTTCAAGGCCAGAAGAGCGGCGACGTGCTCATGCACGCTCTTCAGCTTCGCGCCGAAACCACCCCCAATTTCGGTAGGAACAACGCGAACCTGCGTCGTCGGATAGCCAAGCGCCTCGGCTACGTCCGCTCGAATGCTCCACGCATCCTGCGTGGTCGTCCAGATCGTGACTTTCCCGTCCGCACCGGCCTCGGCGACGCACGCATGGGGCTCGATATAGCCAGCATGTACGAACGGCGTGGAAAAAGTATGTTCAAAAACCCTGTCCGCCTCCTCGTATCCGGCGTCGACGTCTCCGATCTCCTTTTCAAACTGGGCGATGACGTTCTTTTGCGCGTTCGGACCCAACCCCAATTCTCGCCAATCCTCATGAACGGCAAGCCCCTCGCCCGCGCGGCTGCGCAAACCGTTCACAACCGGCTCCAAAACTTCATACTCCACGCGAATCAATTCGAGGGCGGCCCGGGCAGCATCCATATCCTCGGCGGCCACGGCAGCCACCGGCTCTCCGCCGTAGCGAACAAAACCATCTTGCGCAAACCAACTCTGATCCTTGATGTTGGCGCCGAATCGAATTCGAGGCGCTTCGTCTCGCGTCAATACAGCGCGGACGCCGGACACCTTGCGCGCCTCGGCCGCATCCACGCTTTTCACTTTGGCATACGGGTGAGGGCTGCCCAAGACGAGACCGATGAGCGCTCGGCTCGACGGGACGTCGGCCGCATATCTTGCGCTTCCAGATACCTTGTCTGGGGCGTCAATTCGGGCGTGCCCCAAGCCCGCCACTTTATAGTCTGTCATCGCCACCTCAGAGAGAAATATGGGTGAACGGGCAACTCAAAAACGCAACCAGTGCCCCCTCGTCAAATCCGGTATCGCTCGTCCAAAATCCTTTCTCAGCCAGCCTATCTTCCACAGTTCGCAGGAGCGTCACCTTTTTTATTCGGAAAGACTTGCATGACCCTTGAATCTATCATCAAGTCGCCTTTTGCTCCTGCTGATGAATGCCCCTATTCGGGAATGTCCGGCGGCTTCGCGCCGTGCGTCGCTCGAATTTTGGTTTTTATATTTCCTCTCACGTTAAAATCCCCCTCGATCCAGGCCCATTTCGGCGCACAGACCGCGACCAAGTCATCCAGTATGCTGCTGACCACCTGTTCATGAAAAATTTCCCGATTCCGATAACTATTGATGTAGAGCTTCAAAGATTTGAGCTCGACTATTTTATCTCCAGGGATATATTTGACGTGGATATTCGCGAAATCAGGGAAGTTGCTGATGGGACAAAGACAAGTGAACTCAGGAATCGTAAAATCGACAACATAATCTCGCCGCCCGGAAGGATTCGGAACCGCCTCCAGCCTCGCCTCCGCGATCATTCTCGCGCCATATTTCATCTCGCCTTGCGACATGGCCGCTATGCTCCAGGGGTTAAATTCACCAGTAAAGCCCCATCCTTTCGGGCCACGAACGTATCATGCGCTTCTTGATATTCCCTGAGCGGAAAATGATGGGTGATATATGGGTCCACCTTCATTCTGCCGGCATGGATGAGCACCAAAACCTCATCCCCGCAATTCGGGTTCGCTCGAACGCCAAAGACGTCCATTTCCTCAAGCACCACGCGCTTCCACGCCAAATCAGGAATGTTGTCCGGTATGCCGGTGATGGCGACGCGCGCGCCTTTGCCGCCGCAATCCACGCTCCACTTGAAGCTATCCGTGGTTCCAGCGGTTTCCAGAACCACGTTGGCCTTTCTGCCGCCAGTTATCTCGTCTATCCGTTCGGGCACGCCGCCCTCCCGGTAGCTGATGACTTCCGCCCCCTGCTCTCCCAGAATATCGAGTCTCCTGCCGCCTCCCACGACGATCACGCGCCCCGCCCCCATCGCCTTGGCCGATTCGTAAGCGAAGACGCCGATGGGGCCCGAGCCCAATACCACGACCGTATCGCCGGGGTGGACGCCGGCGCGCTTCGCCGTCCATAAACCGCAGGCGGCCGGGTCCACGGCCGATCCGTGCGCGAAAGACATGCCCTCAGGCATCTTATGCAGCGCGCGTATGTTGTTGGCCATATACTCCGCATACGCGCCTTGCGTGATATGCCCATACTGCCTATGGCCGGTGATCGCGTTTCCATAATTATAGCAGAGGTTGTAGCGGCCGATAAGACACATGCGACAAGCACCGCACCCCGCGTGGCTCGTCCCCGCCACGGCATCGCCCATGTTCAGGCCGAAGCCCCCGGTCATCGGGCCCATGGCGACGATTCTGCCCGCCCATTCATGCCCCAATATGGCGGGGAGTCGAGGCGGCCAGCGGGGAAGGTGCCCTCCTTTGATGATTTCGACGTCCGTTCCGCAAATCGTGGCGCACTCCACCTTGACGAGCACTTCTCCTATGCCCGGCTCTGGAACGGGAACAGATTGAATTTCAAGAACTCCTGGCGCGGTCATCACGACCGCCTCCATCTTGTCCCCTATCTCCTCTCCATAGCGCACTTGGAACTGTGAGGACATGAAACGCGCCTCCTCCCTCGTGTATTCACGATACGCCCATTTGAAGAATGAACACCACAGATTCTTGTAAACCAATTACGAACTTACCCGCAAGCCAACAAGGCTATGGGCCATCGCATCAGACGTTCATTTGTCTTTTCTGCGGCGAATGCGGATTGATCTCTTCTCGCGTCAACCACTCGCCCATCCATATCCGCCAGCATAAACGACCCACGTCGTTTGCAATCAAAGCCAAAGACGGAACCAGCACAAGGATAATGATCGTGGCGAAAAGCAACCCGAAACACAGGCTAATCGCCATGGGAATCAAAAATTGCGCTTGAAAACTTTTCTCCAGGAGCATCGGCCCCAACCCCGCTACCGTCGTCATCGTGGTGAGAATAATCGCTCGCCATCTTGAAACTCCGGCCAGATGAAGCGCATCTTCAACCGGCATTCCGGCCTTGATGTTTCGGTTCGCGAAATCCAGCAAAACCAAAGAGTCGTTCACGACAACGCCGGAAAGCGCCAAAATGCCCATCATGCTCAAAATGGAGATGTCAAAACCCATAATCACATGTCCCCATATGGCACCTACTACTCCAAACGGAATGGCGCTCATAACGACGAGGGGCTGAAAATAACTTCTGAACAACGTGGCTAAAATGGCGAAAATGACGGCCGCCGCAAGCGCGAAGCCGCGAAAGAGGCTGCTGAACGACTCTCTGGTCTCCTTGGCCTGTCCTTCGAACCGAAGCCTCATACCCGCATAGCGGTTCAAGAGTTTCGGGAAGTAATTTTCCCGCAGATCGCTTAAAATTTCGGTAGGATTCGCCCGTTTCGAATCAACCTCGGCCGTTACGTTGACCACCCTCTTTCTATCGACCCGCTTGATCTCGCCCAACCCACGAACGATTCGCACGTCGGCCACTTCATAAAAAGGTATCTCCGCTCCTAACGCCGTTTTGATCCTCACGTTCTCGACGTTTCCGAGAGCGCGCCTCTCCTCCGCAGGATAACGCAATTTCACCTTCACGTCGTCGCGCCCACGCTGCAAACGCAGCACCTCCAGCCCGAAGAAACGCGCGCGCAACTGCCGCGCCAAATCGTCCACGTTCACTCCCAGCACCCGGGCCTGGGGCTTGAGAACCGCTCGCAGCTCCAGCTTGCCCGGTCGGAAATCATCCTCCACGTCATAGACGCCGGGATATTTTTTCAACTCTTGCCTGAAGTCCAAGGCCGCCCTTCTCATCGCCTGAATATCGCCGCCAGAAAACTCCACATCAATAGGCTTGCCCCCGGGCGGCTGGTTGCCGCTTGCTCCAAACACAAGGCTCACCACGCCAGGGATATCGCCCGTTCTCTCGCGCCAACGATTGGTGATTTCCTCCGAGGCAATCCCCCTGTCTTCCGAAGGCAACAATTCCACGATCACCTGCGCGGCATGGCTGCCATCTCCCGAACGTCCACCCTGATCGTTGAGCTGCTCTCCCAGTACCGTGAACACGTGCCGGATGACGGGCGCGCTCGTTTTCGAGCGAAAATCCCCACCCAGAGTCATGGCTGCTTGCTCAATTTTTTTGGCGGCGCGCCTCGTTTGCGCAATCGGCGTGCCCTGGGGAAACAGCAGCCTCGCCTGCACCCAATCGGAGTCAAAAGGCGGAAAGAACAAAAATTTCACGTGCCCGCCCGCGGCCAGTCCTATCGTCATCGCAAAAACGGCCAAGGCGAGAGCAATCACTAAATATCTGGCTTCCAGACAAAACCGCAGAGCGGGCGCATAGAGCCGCTCAATTATCCCGTTCACCACCTTGTCAATCGCGTTCCTGATGCGTGATGAGAGCCTATTTTCCCTGGGCCGGCGCACCCAATGGGCGAGGTGCGCCGGCAGAATGAACAACGATTCAACGAGAGAGGCGATCAACGCAGCGATGATGGCGATCGGTAGGATGGCCATGAACTTTCCGGCAGTGCCTTCCATCATCATCAGGGGGATGAAAGCGACGACTGACGTGGCGACAGTGCCTATTACAGGCAACATCACTTCGGAGCAACCATCAATAGCAGCTTGAACCCGGCTTTTTCCCATTTCTATATGAGAGAATATGTTCTCGGCCACCACGATGGCGTCGTCCACAAGAAGGCCCAAAACCATGATGAAGGCGAACATGGTGAGCATGTTCAGCGTCCCGCCAAAGAAATTCAGGAATCCGAGCGACGTCAACAAGGAAACCGGTATCCCCACCACCACCCAAAAAGAAAGGCGACCGTTCAGAAATAACCAAAGAGCCAAGAAAACCAGCAGAAGCCCGATGCGTCCGTTTCTCAATAGAAGGTCGAGCCGATCCTGAATGAGTCTCGACGAATCCGCCCAATAGACGAGATTCAACCCTTCGGGCAACTCCCGCCGTTTCTTTTCCACGTATCGCCCGACTGCCTTGGCGATGTCGATGGCGTCTTCTTCATCGGTCCGAAACACCGTGATGAGCGCCCCGGGCTTGCCGTTGAATCGTCCCGTTTTGTCGCTGTCCTCAAAGGCATCCACCACGCGAGCGATATCGCCGAGTCTCAAAATCGTCCCGTCTTTTTGCGCGAGTATCTCGAGTTGCTCGAACTCAAGACCCGTATAACGCTTACCCAGGGTTCTGATCCGGATTCTTCGTTCGGAGGTGCGGATGTCCCCCCCGGAGAGCTCCAACACGTTTTTGCGAATGATATCCGAAAGCCTCTCAAACGTGAGCCCGTAGCGGCGCAGCGTCTCCTCAGACACCTCGATAGAAATTTCCCAATTCTTCACTCCGCCTAGAACGATCTGGGAAACGCCGTAAGCGTCCAACAAATCATCTTTGATCTCCTCGGCTTTGCGCTTGAGAGTCCGCTCCGCAACATCCCCGAACAAAGAGAGGTAAACGACCTGGTTGATGCGTTTCACTTCCGCGACGATGGGCCGCTCGATATCGGCGGGAAACGTATTGATCCGTTCAATCTCGCTTTTGATATCCTCCATTGATTTTCGAGAATCTTTCACCCAGGTATGCAGGTCCAACAGCACCGCGCACTGGTACTCATAAGCAGTCGATGCAATCTTCTTGACGCCCTCCACGCCCGTGAGAGCCTCCTCGATCTTGATGCAGACGCCCTCTTCCACCTCCTCGGGGCTTGCGCCCTGCCACGTCACACTGACACTTACTTTATCGAGAGCGAACTGCGGTATCAGCTCACTCCTGATCTGAAAAACAGCAATCACCCCGATGACGATCATGATCGCCATCAAAAGGTTGGCGAAGACGGAATTACGGACGATCCAACCAAGAAGTCGCTTCATCGTGCGGAGACTCCGGGGGCGTTCGCGTCCCAAGCGCGAAACCTCATGCCGGCGACGGGATCGGGAATGGCGGAAAGAATGACGAGATCGTTTTCGTTCACTCCATTTTTGAGGACGACCCCATCCTGACTCTTTCTGACGACCTGCACCTTGCGGATCCGCAGTTTTCCATTTTCGAGCAGATACAGACTATCCTCCGTGCGCAGCGCGGCGCGCGGAATCACATATACGTCGGGCATCGTGACGCCCTTCATCTCCACCTGAACGAACATTCCCACCACAAGGGGGGGATGTTCTCCCGGCACCCAGTTTTTCATCGGTTCGGAAATTTCCACCACGAGCGTGAGCGCGCGAGTGGACTCGTCAAGCCCGGAATCCACCAGAGACACCTGCCCTTCCCATGAGAACCTTCTTCCAAATTGACTCCAATACACCCTGGCGGTGGGGAAAAACCGCTTCACTTCCTCTTGGCCCCTCGGGAAGGAAACGTCCTGAACACGCCGAAACGCCCATCGCACGTCCTGAACCGGCAAAGAAACCGGAACTTCAAGCGTGGAGACGTCATAAATTCTGCCCACGGCTTTGCCCGCGCTGGCGAAATCCCCCACGTCCAAACTCGTCTCTCGCACTCGACCGTCAAAGGGAGCGATAATTTTTGTGCGCGAGAGTTGCAAAAACGCCCTCTTCAGCGCGGCGCGGTTCACGTCAAGGACAGCGCGCTTTTGTCTGAGCTGGACGGGCAAAAGCGCCAAAGCGTTTTTGATGGATTGCACCGTCTGCTCCTGGCGGAGAAAGTTTTGCTGAGACTGATCATACTGGTTAGAGGAAATCACGCCTTGTTTCCTCAACTTTCTGTTGCGCCGCAGTTCCTGGCTCACCACCTTCATGTGCCGCGCGGCGATGTTCAGATCGGCCTGATGGTTTTTCTCCTCCTGACTCAGTCGGGCGATATCCGCCCTCAGTTGTCCTATTTCCGCTTTACGCTGCTCAACCGCGATTTCATAGTCCGCCGGGTCAATCTGAAACAAGAGCTCTCCTTTTTTGATGAAGCCCCCCGTTCGGAATCCGGGTGCGCGGCTGACCACCTGTCCCGAAACTTCGGGCACGATGGAAAACTCCGTTTTTGGCCGCACGGTCCCGAAGCCCTTCACCCGGAACGTCTTGTCCTGTTTTTTGAGAGACATCGTTCTGACGAGTCTGGACGGCTTGGAAGGGATCGCAATATCGGGTTCGGGTCGATGTTGAATCAACCATCTGGTCCCCCACCCTCCGATCGCCAGAACCAAAACGGCGAAAACAATGAAATTTTTTCGGCGAGACATTTATGATTCTCCGCCCTTTGGGCCTGGGCCGTTCCGAACCGGAGGGGGCATTCCGTTCATTCTCAATGCGAACGGGTAACATCCAGGCGCAACGTTGAGGGGACTTACAGCCCTATTTTTGTTTCTCGGAGGAGGGGCCGCATTTCCAAATGTGGTCGCTATCTGCCGGCCAAGCGGGAGGCCATCGCCCCCGCGAAACCCAGTCCGCATGCGGTCACCTCTCTCGGAAAACCCTGTAAAATCCCCGTCTCTGGCGAGCATCATGCGCCAGAAACCCTTTATTTTCAAGATAAATGATAACTTCCGCATCCAAAAAGCGAGACGCGCGCGGCCCCATCCGATTCTGTCGCGGCTTCCAAAAACCCCCTTATTCTCCCCATTTCCCTCCATCCAAACATCGCGCCCGCCCGCCTTTTCATCGAAAAACATCTCGTGAATTTTCACTTTATTTCGCGTATTTCACACATACCCTGCGCCGGCGGCTCCGCACCTCACCTATCGGGGATGAGAAAACGCCGCGCGTGCGAAGTGCGGAAAAACGCGAGGCCGCTTCCCATCGGGCAAGGAGGGACCGAGCGACCTTGAAAAAGAGAAATGGAACGCTGACGAGGGGCTGTTCGCCCGCCTCATCCAAGCGGGCTTATTGCGCTTTCAGGACTTCCTCTTCGAGCATGTTCGCAATCTTGACGGCCACTTTCGCGTCGGGCCGAGGCAGGGGCAAGTCATACACAGGCTTGATAAAGCGTTTCAGGAACGCTTCGGCGTTTTGCGTGGAATAAGCCGCTATGTTCTCCGGAGACTATCCCCCAGAATATCATCCCAGATATCGTCCGCTATCGTTTCTGCCTTCCTCCGCCCGCCATTCGCCTGCGGAGCGGGTGAAAAAAAGGCGTCCGCCACAGCAGACATTTACACCTTCCGCAAGTTTTGCGGGAGAGGAGATAGAATATCCCCCCTACACCCCCACGCCCAGGGCTTTCCTAGCAGCCTCCAAGACGTTGGCTGGGTTGGGGAGCACGAAATCTTCAAGGCGCGGCTCGAAGGGAATCGGTGCCTCAAGGGCGGCCACGCGGCCGATAGGAGCGTCCAGATAGTCGAACGCTTCCTCCTGAATCGCCGCGGCTATCTCAGAACCCACCCCGCTTCTGAGATGCCCCTCCTCCACGATGACGCAGCGATTCGTCTTGCGAACCGACTCGGCCAGGGCGGGGGTGTCCAGCGGAGCCAGCGTCCTCGGGTCCAGGACTTCCGCGCTGATTCCCTCCTCCGCCAGCACGTCCGCCGCCGCCAGACAATTATGCACCTGATAGCCCACGCCCACGAGCGTTATGTCGCCGCCTTCGCGCTTCACCTCGGCCTGTCCAAACGCGGTGACGTGATCGCCCTCGGGAACGGGGCCCTTTACCTTGTAGAGCATCTTGTGCTCCACCATGAGGACGGGGTTGTCGTCCTGAACAGCCGCGCGCATGAGGCCTTTCGCGTCGGCGGGGTCGCTGGGAACAGCTACCTTTATCCCAGGAACCTGCATGAACCACGCCTCCAGACACTGGCTATGCGTGGGGCCATACTGCACGCCGCCGCCGCCGGGCGTGCGCACGACGAGGGGCACGCTCAGCTGCCCGCCCAGCATGTATCGCAGCTTGGCCGCCTGGTTGATGAGCGGGTCCATCGCCAGCATAAGGAAGTCCATGAACATGATCTCGACGATGGGGCGATAGCCAGCCATGGCGGCGCCTACGCCGGCACCCACGATGCCGAGTTCGCTGATGGGGGTGTCGCGCACGCGATCCCGCCCGAATTTCTCCGCCAGCCCCTTCGTGACGCCAAAGACGTAGGCGAGCTCCACGTCCTCGCCCAGAACGATGACCCGCTCATCGCGCGCCATCTCCTCATGATGCGCCTCGTTGAGCGCGTTCACAAAATTGATCTCTCGCATGTCGTCTCTCCAGGTTTTTTCTTTCCAGCCAGGTAAGTGGCGAGGTATCTTCCGGCATCACATGGCTCCTCCACGCGGGGGGAGACCTCGCCAGGCGCGGGTTCCGCCTTCCACCGTCCCCGTTTTCTGCGGCACCTTGGCGCCGAAACGGCTAAGCGTATACGTCCTCAAGCGCCGATTCAAGGGTGGCGTCCGGGCTTCCCTCGGCGAACGCGATGGCGCCCGCCAGCTCCTCGTCCACAGCCTTGAGATGCGCTTTTTTCTGCGCGTCCGTGAGTTTGAGCGTCTCCTCGGCAATCGTCAGGGGATCGCGCTTGCGCCACTCGTCCACCTCTTCTTTCGTCCGATACGGACCGAACTGGGGGTCACCCCTCGAGTGGCCGAAGAAGCGGTAGGTCTTCGCCTCGATCAAACTCGGGCCGCCTCCCTCCCGCGCCCTGCGAACGGCCTCCGCCGTCGCCTCATAGACGGCCACTACGTCCATGCCGTCCACCGTCACTCCAGGCGCGTCATAGCCCTGCGCCCTCACGCTGATGTCCTTAACGGAAGTAGAACGCTCCACGTGATAGCTCACCGCATAGTGGTTGTTCTCGCAGAAGAAAACCACCGGCAACTTCCATATCGCGCACAGGTTCATCGACTCGTGAAAACTTCCCTGGTTCGACGCGCCGTCGCCAAAGAACACCACCACCATGCGGCCCCGCCCTTCCAACTGATAGGCCAGGCCCATGCCCGTCGCCATGGGCATATTGGCGCCCACGATGGAGTGCGCGCCATAGTGGCCCTTGGAGATGTCGGCGATGTGCATGGAGCCTCCGCGCGCCTTGCAAAGACCGGTGGATTTGCCGAGCAGTTCCGCCATCATCTCGGGCATTCGGGTGCCCTTGGCGATGGAATGGCCATGCCCCCGATGGGTGGTGAGAATGGCGTCATCCTCGTTCAACGCTGCACAGACGCCGACCGAGCACGCCTCCTGCCCAATGCTGACGTGAACCGCCCCCTTCACCCGTCCAGCCATGAAGAGCTCATCGGTTTTCTCCTCAAAACGGCGAATCCGCAGCATGTTGCGATACATCGCGCCCAAATCCTTTTTCGTCAACCTCTTCGGCATCGCCGATCTTCTTGTCGCCCTGGGGGACACGGCGCCCTCCTTCTGCGGCGTCATCAGAACAGGAGCGCCGCAACGTCAAAACAATGAAAACTTTCGCTCCGCTAGACTTTTATGACTACCACATGGGGCAATGGCGATTCAATCGACGGTGGCGGATGCGGCGTCCTCCCTGTTTGCGGCGTAGCGAAGGAACAGCTCGTCCTCCACCCGTCGAACCTCCATGAGCCGCAAACCCAGAAACGCGCCCGACCGAAGCCCCGCCCCGTCCATGAGCGTCGGGGCGTTCGCCCCTCCGGCCAGCCAGGGGGTGAGCGTCACGTGAAACTCGTCGATGAAACGGACGAACTCCCACGTTAACCCGCCGCCGCCCTCAAGCAACACGTTTCTCATCCCCCTCCGCGCGAGATAGGCCAGCACCTGGCGCGCGGCGCAATCCCCTTCCTCCAAAACGACGATGCGCGCGCGTCTGATCCGGCCGCCCCCAAGGCGGGACGCACCCTGGGGGGTGGTGAATATGAACCTCTCGACCTCCTCGCTCGCAAACCACGGCATATCTTGCGGAAAGGCGCCCCCGCGCGTAAGCACGCCATTCGCCGGATGCGGCGCGCGCCCCTTTGCCGCGCGTTCGGCCGCCAGGGATTTTTCTCGAACGATCGCAGGATGACGCGCGGCCCGCAGCGTCTGTCCTCCCCATATCACGACGTCCGCCCGCGCTCGCAAGCGATCCATCTCCAGGCGATCCGCCTTCGAGCCTATCGAGAGGTTCTGCCGGTCACAAGCAGCGATTTTCCCATCAAGCGTCATCGCCAGGTTCGCAAATACGAAAGGTCTCTTCATTCCAATTCCCGTCGCGTGGTTGTCGCTTGCGCAGACCCAGGCGCGAATCCCCGCAGGCATGATACAGATGACAAATCCAGGTTGTGGCGCATCCGCAAGCGAAGCCTCCGCTTCGCCAAGGTATAGCAAAGCGGATTTCGGACGCATATTGCAAGCACCTACATGAGCGCCCATGGACGGCTCCGACCATCCATCACGGTCTCTCCCCTCGACGCGCGCGTCGAGCCAGTCAACGCGTTTCGTTTTGATCACTCGTGATTTGATCGGTGGAACGACAACCACTTTCTCTTCGATTTTCCGTTTTAGGACGGAGGGGTTCGTCAAGGCAACTTCGAGGCCATTGAACTCAAGAAATTCGCCAAGCCTCGCAAGGGGCGTGATAAGGGAAAATGGACGCAATCCGCCCGCAGCTTCCTGAAAATCGGGCGCGGCGGTCGCATGGAGCGCAATTCGGGGCGCATTTCTTTCTAGGGTATGCGCCGCCTCGCAAGGCTTGGCGGCGCAACTAAGTTTTATCATCGCTCATTCGCAAAACCTGACTTGACAACCCAGAGTTCCATCAACAATATCTTGTGAAATTATAGGGCGCATGGTGTCGCTTTCTTTGTTTGAGGCACGCTCCATAAAGAGTCGATTCGAGCGACAAGAAGCAGAGCGCATCGTTCCTTCCGTCGCTGCAAAACGTGATTCTCCAATTTTCCCCCGTCGTTATAAGCATTGGCGTTCATCACGGAAAGGAGAGAAAGGGCATGGGTGAATTTGACCAGAGGGTAGATCTTCCGGACCTTGTGCTCCAAAAGCGCAACGTCGGCCCCTACAGCAACAACGTATACGTCCTGACCTGCAAGGCGACGGGAGAATGCGTCATCATCGACACGTCCTACTCCGCCGAGCCGATTCTCGTCGCGTGTGCGGGCACCACCCCGAAATACATCCTCCAAACCCATTCTCACGCGGACCACATCGACGCACTCGACGAGGTGCGCCGCCAAACGGGCGCGCCCCTGGGACAACATCCCGAAGACGCCAGCGAATTTGGCGTCTGCCCGGATTTCACCATCAACGACGGGGAAGAGATCAAATTCGGCGAGATTGCGCTCAAGGCGATTCACACCCCCGGACACTGCAAGGGCATGTTGATGTTCTCCTACCCGGGCCACTGCGTTTGCGGAGATACAATTTTTCCGGGAGGCCCCGGAAAAACGTGGAGCCACGCGCAGCTGCTGACCCTGATCGAATCCATCAAAACCAGGGTGTTCACCCTGCCGGACGAGACCGTCCTCTATCCCGGGCATGGAGCGAACAGCACCGTCGCGCAGAGCAAGGCGGAGTTCGCCGCATTCCAGGCTGCGGGACGACCAAGGCCCGGCGAATACGGGGACGTCACCTGGGACAGCTAGGCGATGAAAGGGCGCGCGTTCCAAAATGATTGAAGATGAAACGCGAGGAGGACGCGCAATGCGCTTGACCACCATCTCATTCGATCACGTGCACGTCATCAGTCGCGATCCCGAAACCTCCGCGAACTGGTTCGTCGAAAATCTCGGGGGCGAGCGCGACGATGGCGTTGAAGTCCGGGGGGCGCCGCAGATTCGGGTGAAACTGGGCGGGACCACGGTGATGATTCGGGGACAAAGAACGGGGGAGAGTGCCGTCGGGAAGAGCGGTCTCGAATGGGGGACGGATCATTTCGCCTTTCACGTTGATGGGAATTTCGGCGCCCTTTGCGACAACCTGAAGCGAAAAGGCGTAAAATTCATCGTGGAGCCCACGCAATTCAACCCGACGACGCGCATCGCCTTCATCGAAGCGCCCGATGGCGTCAGCATCGAGTTGATGAACAGGACATGAGCACGCAAGAGCACGCACTCCCCTCTGCGCCGCCGGGTGCCAGGAGGAAAGCCAAGCCATGTTGCGCCGCGCGCGAATCGGAGCGCTCTGCCTCCTGATTCTGGCGACCGGGGCTATCGCCGCAACGGCCGCGGATTCGCAGGAGACGCGCTCCGACCAACCGGAAGAATTCCCCCCGCCGCCGCCCCTAGGTCTCGACGACGTTCCCGTGCCGGATAACAACACCATGACGCGCTCGAAGGCCGCGCTCGGAAAGCTGCTGTTCTTCGACGCGCGCCTGTCCGGCGACGGAACTGTTTCCTGCGCAACGTGTCACGCCCCCCAGCGCGGATTCTCGAACGCGCGTCAATACGGGACGGGCGTCAAAGGCAGGCTCACGCTCAGGAACGTGCCCACGGTGATCAACGCGGCGTATCAGGAGTCCCAGTTCTGGGACGGGCGCGCGAAAAGCCTGGAGGAACAAGCCAAAGGACCCCTGCTGCACCCGAGCGAGATGGCCTCGAGCGAGGAGAAAATCATTCAGACCCTCGGATCGATTCAGGGATACAAAAAGCGGTTTCAGGAGGCGTTTGGAAGCGCGGAGGTCAATCTTAAAAGAGTCGTCCAGGCCATCGCCACTTTCGAGCGCACCCTGCTGGCGGGCAACTCCCCGTTTGATCGCTGGAAATTCAGAGGCGATGAATCCACGCTGTCGAATCAGTCGATCAAAGGATTCGAGATCTTTACATCCAGGGGGAATTGCGTGAAATGCCATTTGGTGGATGCGTTCAGCGCGCCCTTCACCGACAACAAGTTTCACAACATCGGAATCGGGATGGATAAAAAGCCTCCGCACATCGGGCGAGAGAAGATCACGAAAAGGCACCGGGATCGGGGCAAGTTCAAGACACCCACTCTTCGCCAGGTCAGTCGGACGGCGCCCTACATGCACGATGGACGCTTCAACACGCTGGAGGAAGTGGTGGAGTTTTACGATAAGGGCGGACACCCCAACTCCCATCTCGATCCCGACATAAAACCCCTGAATCTTACGAAAGCGGAAAAAGAGGACTTAATCGCCTTCATGCACGACTTAAACGGCGATCTTCCCGACGTCAAGGCCCCCGAGCTGCCCCAATGAAGTTTCATTTTCCTCATGGGCGTCTCCGAAGACGGGCTGCGCAGGCTCCAAACCCCCGCCCCGCTCGCATACGTTCTGCGATGGTTTTCCCTCTGGTACTCGCGGGCGTTTTCCCCCTTTCGCTCGCGCCTGTATCCGTCCTGGGCGCGGAAGTGCAAGAGGGAAAGGCGCTTTTTGAGAGAAAAGGATGCGGAGGCTGCCACGCTATCAAGGGTCCCGAACCCAGAATACCCGTCTCCATGCGCGGAGGAATAAAGGGGCCCGCCCTGTGGTTCGCCGGCAGCAAGTTCCGGCCCGGCTTCATGGCGCGATGGCTTGAAAACCCCCAATCGTTGCGCGGCGTCATATTCGGAACCATGACGAGAGGGCAATATGCGCATCCTGCGCTCTCCAGAGGGGACGCGCTCAAGGCGGCGTCTTATCTCGAGAGTCTCAAGGATGCGCAAATGCCCCGGGGGGTGGTTCCGAAATGGCGGAAAATTCCCAGAAAAGTTCTCAGGCGGGCGAGAATCCTGTTTCAGAAAAAACAGCCATGCTATTCGTGCCACATGGTGCGGATACGAGCGACGGTCTACCGGACGAAAATCGAGGTGGGCGGCTACAGCGCGCCGCACTTCAGGGGGGCGGGGCGTCGGCTGAATCCGGATTTCATCGTGGCGTTCCTCAAGAAGCCAGAGCGCTACAACCCCAACGGCAGAATGCCCGTCTATGGAGACAAGGCGTTCACGAAACTGGACGAGGAGGATTTCATCGCCCTCGCCGCCTACATCGCGAGATTCAAATGAAGTCCCCGTTTTCCCGCATGGGCCGGACGCTGTTGCTCGCCCTTATGGTGGGCGGGAGCGTCGTCGGCGCGAACGCGAGCGCGCTTGCATCCCAGGCGGAAGCAGAGGCGCATTTTCACTGGTTCTGCGCCCAGTGCCACGGGCCAAAGGGAGACGGCAAGGGAGTGAACAACACGAAAAAGCTGCCCGTGAGCCCCCGGGACCTGACGGACGCGAAGGACATGGCCCAGTTCTCCGACGAGGACATGGTCCGCACCATCACCCATGGGGGCGCCGCCAGTGACCTTTCTCCCATCATGCCGCCCTGGGGAAACGTGTTCACAAAAGCGGAAATTCGTGATTTGGTGGCTCTCATCCGCAAAATCTGTGCTTGCCGCTTCGACCCGAAGGCCAAAGAATCTCTCTTAAGAGAAGAAGGAAGATAGGCGTTTCCCATGCTACCCGTGACGCGCAAGGCGATACTGGTCCTCATCCCTTTTCTACTCGCGGTTCCCGCGGTCGGGCTCTGTGCGGGCGAGACGATTCTCGTCACGAACACGCGCGACGGGACACTGAGCGTCATCTCGCGCGATTCCCACGAGGTAAGGAAGACAATCCCCGCAGGGGCGAAGGCGAATCGCCTCGCCCTCGCTCCGGACAAGCGGCGCGTCTACGTCATCAACGACGGCAGTGCGTTCGTGCGCGTTTTTGATGCGCAGTCGCTCAAATTCATCCGCCGCGTCCGCGCGGGACGCGACCCCTACAACCTGGCGTTCTCCCCCGACGGCGCGCGCGCGTATTTCGTGAACACGTATTCCGACAACCTCACGATCCTCGACGTGGCGGCCAGAAGGCTCATCGGCGTAATCAAGCATCGAGGGGCCAACCCGGTGAACATCAAGCTCAGCCCCGACGGACGCCGCGCCTTCATCGCCAACGAGTTGAGCGAGGACGTCTCGGTCGTCGATTTGCCATCCGGAAAACTGGTGAAGCAGATAGAGGCGGGGCATTACATCGAGGGCATCGACGTGACGCCAGACGGCAGGCGGCTCTACGTCATGAACGGAGAGCGGCACTCCTACAGCGTAGTGGACTTAAGGACGCTCAACGTCATTCAGACTGTCAAACTCTCCGGCGAGCCGCACGACGCCCTCATCACGCCAGACGGCCGCCATCTCTACGTCACCCTGCCGCATCGCAACAGCGTGGCGGTGTTCTCCCTGCCGGAGCAGAAGCGGATCGCCAAAATAAAGCAGGGCGTCCGGCCCGACCTCATCGCCTTCACCCCCGACGGGGCGCTCGCCTACGTGACGAACCGCGACTCCAGAGAGGTTTTCGTGATAGACGCCCGAAAGCACCGCAACCTCAAGAGAATCCGCGTGGGCCGCGGCCCGCACGGCGTGCTCGTGGTTCCGCCCGCGCCCGCGAATAGATAGTGGATTTCCAGGGGACGTTTGCGCCTCACGCGCCGAGGCGTCTTCGTTCACCAACGTCAGAAACTGGCGGCGAGGGGACGGATCGGGACGTGCACAATCACTCCATCTTCCACGACGTTCTTATTTCCAGCACTCGATGGGGAGAGTGAATCGCCTGCCCATCGCCGCGACGTCGGAGGACTTGCGCTCATCCGTTGAGGACGTCGTCTCGTAGTCAACGCCCTCGGCGTCCAGAAACGCGCGCGCGGCGCGCGCGGCGACGGCGAAGTTGACGTTCTGCGGAAAGCTGTCGGTCGCTTGGGCCATCCCCTGGACGTTGGACCGCGACACCACAACGCCGACCAAATTGCCGGCCGCATCCAGCACAGGGCCGCCGCTGCTTCCGGGCTGCACCGGCGCGGTTATCTGAATAAGACGGCGATCGTCGCCGGGATCCGCAAGCGCGCGCACGCCACCGGTGCGCACGATCGCTTCTGAAGCGAAGAGATTCTGAACCGGATAGCCCACGACCAACACGCGCGCGCCCGGGCGGATGCCGCGCCCCTGCCGAAAGCGTGCGAACGTCCCCTCCGGCCCCCGAAGCAGGGCGAGGCCGCTCGAATCCTCACGGGCGAGCAGACGCACGCGCCCGAGGGGCGGAACGCGAAGTTCGGCGCAGTCCTGCACGACGTGGGCATTGGTGAGGACGTGGCCCGCGCTGCTCACGCGAAAGCCGGAGCCGACGAATTTTCTCTCCAAAGCACGGGAGGAAACCGGGGACAGCCTCGCCACCAGAACGGCGGACAGCAGCGCGCGCGCCAGTTCTTCGGAGAAGCGGCCGGTGACGGGCAGTTCACTCCGCTCCTCGAAGGCGCGGATGGCGGCGCCCGTCCTCGGTCCAAAAACGCCGTCGGCGGCGCCGGGGTTGTAGCCGAGTTGCGTGAGGGCACGCTGGGCGGCGGCGAGCCGGCTTCGCGCGTCGCCACTCACATCACCACCTCCTGCGCGGGCGGACACGAAGCGCTCCTCGTTCAAGCGCCAATAGACGTCCATTCCCGCGAGCGCGGCGTTTTCTCTCGCATAATCCCACGGCGTTTTTCCTGTTGGGGTTGTTGCCGCCGGGTTCGCTCCGGCGGCAAGCAAAGCCTCCACGACTCCAGGCGTCTCGTTGAACTGCGCCGCCGCGTGCAAGGGCGTCACTCCGTTTTCAGCCTCCGCGAGCACTCCGGCCCTCGCGTCCGCGTCCGCTCCGGCCTCCAAGAGCGTCGCCACAATTTCGGACGTCTCACTGAACTGCGCCGCCCAGTGCAGGGGCGTCCATCCGTCCCTGGCCGGCGCGTTCACGTCCGCTCCGGCCTCCAGCAAAGCCGCCACGATTCCGGACGACTTCTTCTGCCCCGCCGCCATGTGCAGGGGCGTCACTTCGTCCGTATTCCGCGCGTTCACGTTTACGCCGGCCCTCAGGAGCACCTCCACGACTCCGAGGGTTCTGTTGGACTGCGCAGCCGTGTGCAGGGGCGTCCATCCGATCTCATCCCGCGCGTTCACGTCCGCCCCGCCCCACACGAGCACCTCCGCGATTTCGGGCGTCTTGTTTTGTCCCGCCGCCACGTGCAGAGGCGTCCATCCCCTCTTGTTCCGCGCCTTCAACCTCGCTCCGGCTCCCACGAGCGCCGCCACGATTCTGGGCGTCTTGCTTTGCCCCGCCGCCACGTGCAGGGGCGTCCATCCGTCCCTGCTCCGCGCGTTCACGCCCGCTCCGGCATCCACGAGCGCCGTCACGATTCCGGGCGCATCGCTGAACTGCGCCGCCATGTGCAGGGGCGTCCATCCGCTCCTGGCCGACGCGTTCACGTCCGCTCCGGCCTTCAGCAAAGCCGCCACGATTTCGGGCGTCTTGCTGAATCGCGCCGCCCGGTGCAGAGGCGTCCATCCATCCCTGGCCCGCGCGTTCACGTCCGCTCCGGCCTTCAGGCAGCGGGAGACGTCCGCCGCACCGGCACGCTCGAAAAACGGCCATGTATTCCATTTTTCGCATGAGATCTGCGCCGCCAGAGCGGGCGCGCCGAACGTCAGGGCGAGCAAGAGAAAAAACATCGCTGAAAAAGCCCCTATGCGTTTATTCATCTCTTGGCTCCTCTGTGTTTGTTTGCTCTCAACGCCAAAATATTGTCTCAAGGCGCGCGGCACCGGCCTCCTTAAGGCCCCTCGCCCGAAGCGCAGCGAAAGCCGATTTTGTTGTTGTGGTAATCCGGCGGGCGGTGGTAGCGATTATGGGCGGCGGCCCAGGCGATAGGGCTGCCCCAGGAGGCGCCCCGGACGCCGCGCGTCTTTCCCCTTGAGGGGCCATGCGGGTCGCGCTCAGCCATTTTTCGATACGCTCTGACATCATAGCGGTCGGCCACCCATTCCCAGACGTTTCCGGCCATGTCCAGCGCGCCGAACGGACTCGCTCCTTTCGGAAAACGGGCCACAGGGGCGACGTCGGAAAAGCCGTCCGCCACCCCCTTCAGATTCGCTCTCAGGGCATCCCTCCGCCACCCCCAGGGATATCGTCTCCCGTCCGCACCGCGCGCCGCGCGCTCCCATTCAGCCTCCGTGGGCAGACGCCTGCCCGCCCAACCGCAATAGGCTTCCGCGTCGGGCCAGCTCACGTGGGAGACGGGCTGCGTCGGCGTCCGCTTCCAGTCTGACCGCACCCCCCGGGGGCGACGCCAGTCCGCTCCTCTCGTCTTGCGCCAATCCCCCTTTCCCCCTCGCAAGGAGGCGTCCCACGTCCAGGACCACCCGCGCCTCTGCGCCGTCGTCTCGTGTCCGGTTTTGTCGGCGAAGCGCGCGAAGCGACGCGCCGTCACCTCGGTTTGGTCGATCCAGAACCCGGAAACGAAAACCCTTCTGGGCGGTCGCTCATCCGCATCGCCCGCCGCGCTGCCCATGGTGAACCATCCCGATGGAACGTGAAGCAAGAGGGCGCCGTCGAATCCGGACGTTCTCTCGTGCCCCCCCGGAGTTTGCGCGGAGGCGCCTGCGACGCCCCAGAAGCAGGCGAGAATCAGATAGACGAGGGACCACGCTGGAAACGTGCGCATCCTTACAATATCCTCATTCCGCAGCGATGGGGGAGAAGCCAGGCACCGGAAACAGTCTGACAAACACGGAACGATTAATCCCTCAGCGGGTCCCGGGGGTCGTCCACGAACGTCGTGCCCGCCGCCTCCTTGTTGGGCATTCCGCCGTAGGTGAATATGAGTTCCGCCGGCTCGGAGCGGCTCGGGTTCTCCTGCCCGTGAACGCATCCGCGCGGAAAATACACGAAATGGCCGACGGGCGCTTCTTTCCGGGCGATCTCGTCCCCCTCTTTCCAGTAAATGTTGACGGTGCCTTTTACAACGTAAATCGTGGTGTCGCAATTTTTGTGAAAATGCAGCCCGTTGCGTCCCTCCGGAGGGATGATGGTTCTCCCCATCGTGATGGTGCTCGTTCCCGTCGTCTCCCGGTTCACCCCCCAGCGGATGTCATAGGGAGGCTCATAAGTCTTGTCTTCCGCCACGCCCAGAGAATTGATGACTTTCGGTATGGGCAAATGCTTGACGTCATCGCTCATACGCCCTCCTCCAACTGGTTTTTGCAACTGGTTTTGGGGAATTGAAAATCCACTCCGCCGCGCACCGCCAGAACAAAAGGAAAATGCGCCGCCCTACCCCCTCGGAGGGTCGGTCCACGACACTACGTCCCTCTCCCGTAAATCCTCCAGCTCCCGCGCCTCCAGGTCGAGGAGATCAGCCAGAACCTCTCTCGTGTGTTCTCCGAGATAGGGTGCTCTGTGGAGCTTCGTCTCCGCCCCCGGAAACTTGATGGGCGAACCCAGCAGCTTCATCGCGCCCGCCGCCGGATGCTCTACCTCCACGATCATCTCCCGCGCCAACGCCTGGGGATCCTCCATCGCCTGTGCCACGGTGTTCACCGGCGCGAACGGAACGAACCCCTGAAGCAGGGAGGTCCATTCTGCGTTCGTCTTTTGTCTGAACGCCTTTTTCAGTATATCCAGCAGATTTTCGCGATTATCAAAGCGATTCTGGGCGGTCTGGAAGCGCGCGTCCTCGGCCAGTTCCGACATCCCCATGCGCGCGACGAGGATGGGGAAAAAACGCTCTTTAAGGCACATCACGCTGATCCACCCGTCTTTCGTCTGAAAATTCTGCGCCGGCACCATGGAGGGATGCGCGCTTTGGGAGAATTTTTGCGGCTCGTATCCGCAGTTCAGCGCCCAGGTGGCCATGTAGCCGAGTTGAAACAAGGCGCCATCCATCAGCGCCACGTCCACATCCCGCCCCCGACCCGTGCGACTCGTCTCCCATAGCGCGGCCAGCAATCCCACGAGTGCGAGAAACCCGCCCGAGAAATCCACGAAGCTCACGCCCGCCTTCGTAGGGGGGCCATCCGGCTCGCCTGTGAGGTCCATGATGCCGGCATATGCCTGCATGAGATAATCATAGGCCGGCTCGGGTGCCCTCGGCCCCGTCATTCCAAAACCGGTGAGAAAGCAACACACGATTTTTTCGTTGTAAGGGCGCAAATGTTTATACGTGATCTCGAGCTTCTCCGGTGCTGCGCCCCGGCAGTTGGAAAACAGCGCGTCGGCCTTCGAGACGAGCCCGCGTAATATCTCCCGCCCCTCGGGCGTGCGGATTCTGAGCCCGACGCTCTTCTTGTTGCGGTTGAAGGTTTGGAAATAATAGCTGTCGTTCTGCGGAAGGGAATAGGGCGGGACGGGACGAGCGGAATCGCCCCCCACGGCATGGTCCTCAATCTTGATGACCTCAGCGCCCATGTCCGCCAACAGCTGCGACGCCAGCGGCCCGGCGCCGAACTGCTCCACCGCCAGAATGCGAAGCCCCTCCAGCGGCCGTCTCCCGTCCATCAACAACCCCCTCCGATAATTCTCCCCGCCCGACGCGCGCGTTCCGCCATGCGGAATGCGCCGATTCGACGAAAGGGCACCAAGCCAGCGCGCTTCAAGCAGCCTTCCGCGTTTTCTTACTTAGGTGTTCGGCGCGCCCGCGCGAGTATAGTATGAAACAAAATGCGGAGAAAAGCATATATTTCCGGTTTCTCTCACGGGCACATTTTGCTATAATGAGTCTACGCTGTTTTGTTTCCATACGCTTGAGAGAGTTGTTGATCCATACGCCTGAAGGACTTCACTGTCTTTCACATCCTGGGAACGTGCGCATCCATGGTTACGAAAATCTCGATTCAGAACTTAAGAAAAGTCTACGACACTCCTGAGAGGCGGGTCCACGCTCTCGAAGGCGTGAATCTCGACATAGAGGACGGCGAGTTCATTTGCCTCGTAGGGCTCTCCGGCTGCGGGAAGACGACGCTGCTCAACATGCTCGCCGGCTTCGTCGAGATTACCGCAGGCCAAATCACCATGGACGGGAAAAAGCTCTCTCAGAATTACGACAAGGGCGTCGTGTTTCAGGAATACGCTCTGTTTCCGTGGCGCACGGCCAGACAAAACGTGGAATACGGCCTGGAGATCAGAAACGTGCCCGAGGCCGAGCGCAAAAAAATCGCGCTTGATTTTCTACGCCTCGTTCGCCTTGAGGATTTCGCGGATTTCTTTCCGCACAACCTCTCGGGCGGAATGCGCCAACGCGTGGCGGTGGCGCGCGCCATGGCCTTTGACCCCCAGGTGCTCCTGATGGACGAGCCCTTCGGGGCACTCGACGCCCAGACGCGCGAGGAATTACAGGAGCTGACCGTCGACGTATGGCAGAAAACGAAAAAGACGATCATCTACGTCACGCACAACCTGAGCGAAGCCGTCTATCTGGGAAACCGTATCGTGGTGTTCGTCCCGAATCCGGGGAGAATCAGGGAGATCATGAAGGTGGACATTTCCCGCCCCAGGGACGACCTCGCGCCCGAGTTCATCAAACTGCAACGCCGGGTGAACGATTTGATCCGCGATTTTTAGAGAGGACCATTCCATGCGAACATCCGAGGCAGCATCCGCTCCCCAGGCGATGGACGAGGTGAAGCAGAAGCCGAGGTCTCCCATATGGGTAAAGCTGCGGCCGGTGTATCCGTTCATCGTCATTCTGGCCATCTGGCAGGTCGCCGCCATGCAGGCCCAAGGCAACCAGGGGAGGCTGTTCCCCACCGTCGACGCGATCTTCTACAGGGCGTGGGAACTGATCACGGATCCCCTGTTTCGGGCACTGGCCGAGGACCCGAACCTGGGGTTTGCGGATCAGATGTGGAAGCTTCTGGAGAGTCCCATTCTGCTTCATACGATCAGCACCGCGTGGCGTCTTCCGTTCTCGTTTCTCATCGCCGCCGTCGTCGGCATCATCGTGGGCATTCTCATGGGGCGCTTCGCCTTCTGGGAGTCGTTCTTTGTGCCACTCCTCTCCGTGCTGCTCCCGATTCCCGCCATCGCGTGGACGCCCATCGTCGTCATCTGGTCGGGCATCGGGAATCAAACGGTCATCGTCATCACGGCCTTCGCCTCCTTCCTGCCCATCGCCATGGCCGTCTGGACGGGCGTGAAAACCGTCAACCCCGTATGGATACGCGCGGCGCAGTCGATGAATGCGGACAAAATGACGATTTTTCGCACCGTCGTCCTGCCCGGCTCCCTGCCGATGATCCTGAGCGGAATGCGCATCGGCCTGGCGCGCGCCTGGCGGGCGGGCGTGGGAGCGGAGGCGTTCGCCGGCATTCGCTGGGGACTTTCCGCCGGCATCTTCGACGCGCAAGAATACCTCGACATCGCGTTCATGATGGTCGCACTCGCCGTCCTTGGCCTTTTCGGCTTCATTCTGGAGAAAGTGCTCTTTCAGCCCATCGAAAGCCGAACCGTTATCCGCTGGGGCATGATGGAGGCGATGGGCGCCCAGGACAAAAAAGTCTGATCAAAAGCGCTCTTGAGCGCATAAAAGCATCCATCTCCGGCGGGTGCGGCGGCGTCCGGTTTCGTCTGGCGCGTCATGGAGCGAAGCGCCAAATCCTCACAACCTCCACAAGACGCTGGATTTGCCGGAATCGCCGTGCGCGTCTCCCCTAGCCTTGTCCGACGACGCCCCTGAGGACATGAATTCGCCCGGCAAAATTTCTTATTTTAAGGCACCTGCAACAGCCGGAAAAACGGGTGAAAACGGCGTTTTTTCGTTTTTTTCACGTGAAATTCGCAATGACGTAAAGGGAGTGCAAGGGTAGGGAAGGTCCACCGATAAGGCGTTGAAAATGTGGGCGTCGCTCCATTTAGCACCGCCCTATCGCGACGCGCGATGATTTTCGTTTTCCGCAACTCCGCAACGTCCGAAGGGCGAAAAACCGTCGCCCGCGGAAAGCGGACGGCGGTGCGGCTGCACGCGGAGAGAGGCTACTCCCCGTCGTCGAACCCCTCGTCCGCAAACCCGTGGTCCATGTCAGAAAAGTCAGCCGCCGAGGCGGTCTTTCGCCACTCCAGCTTCTCCTCGATAATTTCCCGGAACACGATCTGCTCATGTGTCTCCCTCGGCTGCGTGTCCCTCGGCTGCGCGGCGACCAGGGGCTCCGCCCCCTGCCGCAGTTGTGCCACCCGCTTGGCGAGCAGCACCGAGAGCAAAAAGCGATTCTTGACGACATCAAGCGCCTCTTCAAACATTTCGTCATAAGTCGTTGACGCGGCCATATAGCCCCCCGCTATAAGACATGAAAGGATGGTGGGTCAACCCGGCGCGTGGACGATCGGACCTAACCTACCCAAACCCCACTTCCCGAACATACGCCATTTGCAAATCAGAGCGCACCTGATGCAGGAGCTGCTCCTCATCAGGCGACAGATTGCCCTTCGTTTTTTGCTCAAGCGCGCCGAGCAAATCCACGAACATTTTTGCGTTCCTGGGGTCTGCCCCCCCCACGCGCTCGCCCGTTTGGGGATGAATGCCCATTGCCGCCAAGGCGTTCGTCTGCACGATGGCGATGAGCATCTCGAAACTCTTGTCTTCCTCGTCCGAGGGCGAATCCCCCCCCTCGGGCTGCGGTTCCTGGGCCGACTGGGATTGCGCGGCTTCGGATTGCGGAACGTCCGCCTGACGCGCGTCCGAAGAGGCGGGTCCCACATTATCGCCACTCTCGTCAAGAGAGATTATCCGCCGCTCCTCTCCGAGGTCCGACGCCTCCTCGTCCTCATATCCTCTCACGGAGAATCTTCGGTCCGAAACCTTGAATCCCTTGTTCTCTACGTTCTCATCCGCCATCACCTGACCTCCGATGCGGGGCGCCAAGGAAGATCGACGCCGCATCCGCGCGCCTCAGCGAAAAACGCGCTCATTTCCCATCACACTCCCAAAGAGAACTCAATTTGGCGAAAACGCCCTTTTTCCCGCCGCCGTTTCTCCCCGCCCTCTCCCGATCGATCTCCGACAACTCGCCAAACAGCCTCTCCTCGTCCGGCGTGAGGTTCGTCGGCGTCTGGACGCGCACCAAGAATACGTGATCCCCGCGCCCCCTGCGGCCCAGGTGCTGGAACCCCTCGCCCTTGAGTCGGATGGCTTCGGAGGACTGCACGCCCTTCGGTATATCGAGCTCCGACTCCCCATACAGCGTTCTCACGCGCACCCTGTCGCCCAACGCCGCCTGGGAGAAGGTGACGCGCACCCGGCTCAACACGTCCGCCCCGTCCCGCTCGAATTCCTCGTGCGCGAGCAAGGAGACGATCACGAACAAATCGCCTGCCGGCCCGCCCTTGGCGCCCCCCTCGCCCTCTTCTCGGAGACGCAGCCTCGCGCCCTCGTCCACGCCGGGCGGAATCTTCACCTTCACCTTTCTCTGCTCCTCGCGGTGCCCGGCACCTTCGCACTCAGTACAACGATCGACGATTTCCGCGCCCGCCCCGCCGCAATCCGGGCAGGTGGTGGAATAGGTCACGAACCCCTGGCGATAGGACATCTGGCCGTTTCCGCCACAAGAGGAACACGCGCGAATCGAGTCGGGCGACTTCGCTCCGCTGCCGCCGCAATAGACGCACTCCGCGGCGCGCTCGAACTCGACCTCGCGCTCCACGCCGCTCGCCGCTTCCTCAAACGTCAGGTCGAGTTGATAAGCCAGGTCGCGACCCTTTCGCGGCCCGTCGCGGCGCGCGCGGCCGCTGGAGAACGCACCGCCGAACAAATCGCCAAAAACGTCTCCGATCGAGGAGAAAATGTCGTCAAAATTCGAGAATCCCTGATGTCCCATCCTCCGGAGCCCGTCATGGCCGAAGCGATCATATGCGCTTCTCTTCTCCGGCTGGCTCAATACCTGATAGGCCTCGGACGCCTCCTTGAACAACTCCTCCGCCTTGGGGTCGTCCGGATTGCGGTCGGGATGGTGCTTCATCGCCAGGGCGCGATACGCCTTTTTAACGTCGGCGTCGCTCGCATCGCGCCCCACGCCCAGAATTTCGTAGTAATCACGCTTTCTCATGCGTTCCTCTCAACCCAGAAATCAAAAAACACGCGACCATACTATGCGCGCGCGTCCGATTCAAGAGCCCGAAGCCGGCGAGCGGCCGGCATACCTTCCCACGGAGACGCGGGCGGGTCGCAACACCACATCGCCCAGCCTGTAACCGCAAGCGAGCTCCTCCACCACAAGGCCGTCCTGTGCCTTATCACTCACCTCGACCATCCGCACGGCCTCGTGCTCCTCCGGGTTGAAGGCGACTTCTGACGCCGTGAGACGCTCGACCCCCAGATTCGACAATTCCTGAAAAAACCGGCCCTGAATCATCCGCACCCCTTGTGCCAGGGTTTCGAGAACCCGGCCTCCTTCCTGCCCGGAACCGCCTCCGTCCACGGCGGCAGTGGCGCGCCCCAAATCGTCGGCGATGCCCAGAAAACCGGAGACGACCCGCCTTTTCGCCTCCTGTGTCCTGCGCTCCATCTCGCGCTCCTGGCGCGCCCTAAATTCAGACGTCTCCTTGTCCATTCTCTCCTTGTGACGCTTCAGGTTCTCCTCGGCGGCGGCCACCTTCGCCTTCAACTGCTCCACGTAAGAGGGCGCGCGATGGGTTTCCTCCACCGCCTCGGCACTTTCCTGGCGCGCCTCGCCATCCTCCTTCACCCGCCGCCTATCCACGACGCGCGGCTTCTCCCCGCGCTCCTCCTCGGGCACATCCCCATCGCCCGCCTTGACCTCGATGTTCTCGCCGCTCATGAAACGATTTCCTCCCAATGCGTTAGGATCGCATTTCCATCAAACGCCGAATACGCTCCTCCATCGGCGGATGCGTGCTGAAAAGACTCGCCAGCCCACCGCCCGACAGCGGGTTGACGATATACATATGCGCCGTCGCCTCGCTCGCGCATTCGAGTTCCTCTCGACGGGACGCCTCATCCAGGCGATGCAGGGCGTTCGCCAACCCCACCGGAGTGCCGGCGATGCGCGCCCCCGTGGCGTCGGCCAGATATTCTCTCGAGCGGCTGAGCGCCATTTGCAGAAGGGTCGCCGCGATGGGGGCCACGACGGCGGCGACGATGATTCCCAGCAAGCCGCCGCGCTCCTCCTCATCCCGGCCATAGGCGCCGAAAAACGCGGCGAACTGCGCCATCTGCGCGATATACATGATGGCGCCCGCCAGGGAGGCGGCGATGGTGCTCAGCAATATGTCCCGATTTTTGATATGGGCGAGCTCGTGCGCGGCCACGCCTTCGAGCTCCTGCCGGTCAAGATCCCGCAAAATCCCCTCGGTGAAGGCAACTGCGGCGTTTTCGGGATTTCTTCCGGTGGCGAAGGCGTTCGGCACCCTCTCGGGAATGACGTATACGCGCGGGATGGGCAAGCTCGCCCGCCGAGCCAAGTCTGCCACCATACCATAGAGCTCCGGCGCATGCTCGGGCAGCACCTCGCGCGCGTCCGTGCTGGCGAGAATGAGCTTGTCCGAATACCAATAGCTGTATCCGTTCAGGCCCACCGCCAAGACCAAGGCGATGACGAGTCCGCCCGTTCCGCCCACCAAGTTTCCGATAAGCAGGATCAACCCCGTCAGCAAACTGAGCAGCAAAAAAGATTTTATGGAATTCGTGCTCACCTTTGCCTCCTCGTGAAGCGCACCATCTTGGCGGAGAGAGAGGGAATCATGGCTTGCGCCTCGGGCGCGGCGTTGCTCATCCTCTCGCGCAAACCCTCAAACGCCTGGCTCTCGATCAGACGTTCGAGCTCGCCCAAGCGCTCAAGTGCCCCCATCAGCTTCTCGCGCAGTTCGATGATGACCTGCACGCCCGCCAGATTCACGCCCATATCCCTCGTGAGCGCCAGAATGACGTCCAGACGCTCCAAATCCTTCTCCGAATAGTAGCGCGTCCTGCCCTCGCTGCGGCCAGGGTCGAGCAGACCCTCGCGTTCATACAGCCTGAGCGTCTGCTGGTGGACGCCGAACATCTCGGCCACCACGCCGATAGAATAGCGCCCGTCTTTCGCACCCCTACGCGCCATAACTCTCTCCTGCACCACGCATCAAATGCCCACCACGGCATCCATTCAAGCGCGGCGCGGTGCGCAATAAAGTCGTATTCTCTCTCCTGATCACCGCGGCGCCAAACCGCGGTCCCTTCCCAATCCGAAGGGAGGTTCTACTCACCGCCGGCCCGACCCCGTTATGCCCTATATGCTCACACCCGTCATATTCGCCCGAGGCGACGTGGGGTTGCGCCGCTCGAGCTCTCGGACCATCTCCTTGCTTTCCTCATCAATGCGCTCCGGCAGTAGGACGTTGATGGTGACGTACAAATCGCCCTTGCCGGAAGCCTTGAGCTTCGGGGCGCCCTTTCCGGTAAGCCTGAAAACCTGGCCATTCTGGGTGGAGGGGGGAATCGTCATTTTCGTCGCCCCCTCGAAGGTATTGATCTCCACGCGCGCGCCCAGCAGCGCCTCGCCAAGGGTGACGGGAAGTTCCAGATACAGATTATCGCCCTTGCGCTCGAAGAAGGGATGCTCTCTCACCTTCGTGACGATGAAGAGATCGCCCTGCGCGCCCCCGTTCAGGGAGGACCCCCCTTTGCCGGCTAGGCGAATGCGTGATCCGCTCGAGACGCCGGGGGGTATTTTCACCTGAATACGCTCGGTGGCGCGCTGCATTCTGTCGTCCTCGTAGGTCGTTTTCGGCACGGTGATGGTGGTGTGGATTCCCTTGAGGGAATCGTCAAAACCAATCTCCATGGAGTAGTTCACGTCCTGGCCGCGCAGGGGAGGCTGGGGACGCGCGCTGAATCCCTCGCGCCCGACGCCTCCGCGCCGGCCCCCAAACATACTGCCCAGAATATCGCCCAGCCCGAACTCGCGCAGAATATCCTCCACGCCGGGCGCACCGCCATCGCCCCAAGGGTTCCCCCCGCTGAAGGCGGCGTGTCCCATGGCGTCGTATTGCTTTCGCTTCTCCGCATCTGAGAGAACGGCGTACGCCTCGCTGATCTCCTTGAAGCGCTCCTCCGCCTTCTCGTCCCCCGGATTGACGTCGGGGTGATACCTCCGCGCGAGTCTCTTGAAAACGCGCTTGAGCTCCGCCTCAGAAGCACTTCGGTCGATTCCCAGAACATCGTAATAATCACGCTTAGGCATACCATCCTCATCCGGACAAGCGGCTTGCTACGACTTGTCCTTGTCCACCTCCTCAAACTCCGCATCCACGACGTCGCCCCCAGGGGCGCCGTTCGTCCCGTCGGCGGAGCCCGCGGCGGCACCGGTGTCCTTGCTCGCCTCCTCGTACATCACCTGCGCGAGCTTGTGCGAAGCCGTCTCGAGCTTCGATTGCGCCTCCTTGATCTCCTCCACCGTCGCATCCTCTTTCTCCAGAACCGCCCGAAGCGCGGCGATGGCGCCCTCTATTTCCTTCTTGTCCTCCTCCGGAACCTTCTCCGCGTTCTCCTTCAGGGTCTTCTCCGTGTTGTAGGCCATTCCGTCAGCCAGATTCCGCACCTCGACGGCCTCGCGCCGTTTTTTGTCCTCCTCGGCATGCTCGTCCGCCTCGGACACCATGTTGTTGATCTCCTCCTCGGAAAGGCCACTCGAACTCGTGATGGTGATCGCCTGCTCCTTGCCGGTGCCCAGGTCCTTGGCGGAGACGTTTACAATGCCGTTGGCGTCGATGTCGAAGGTCACCTCAATCTGGGGGACGCCGCGGGGCGCGGAGGGGATGCCGACCAGGTGAAATTTTCCCAGGGCGCGATTGCCCGCGGCCATCTCGCGCTCGCCCTGAAGGACATGCACTTCGACGGAGGGCTGATTGTCCGCTGCGGTGGAGAAAATCTCGCTCTTCTTGACCGGTATCGTCGTGTTGCGCTCGATCAGCTTGGTGAACACGCCGCCCAGGGTCTCAATGCCCAGAGAAAGCGGGGTGACGTCCAGCAGGAGAACATCTTTCACGTCGCCTGCGAGCACGCCGCCCTGCACGCCCGCGCCGACCGCCACCACCTCGTCCGGATTCACCCCCTTGTGGGGCTCTTTTCCAAAGAATTTCTCCACCGTCTCCTGCACCAGCGGCATTCGCGTCGAACCGCCGACTAAGACCACCTCGTCAATATCGCCGGGCTGGAGTTTGGCATCGTCCAGCGCGCGTCTGCACGGGCCCAGCGTCTTCTCCACGAGATCGCCCGTCAACTGCTCTAGCTTCGCGCGCGTGAGTTTTAAGTTCAGATGCTTGGGACCCGAGGCGTCCGCCGTGATGAACGGCAGGTTGATCGTCGTCTCCATCGAGCTCGACAACTCGATTTTCGCCTTCTCCGACTCCTCGCGCAGACGCTGGAGTGCCATAGGGTCGCCCGAGACGTCGATTCCCTGGTCCTTCCTGAATTCTTCCGCCATCCACTCGATGATACGCTGGTCGATGTTGTCGCCGCCCAGATGCGTATCGCCATTCGTGGCCTTCACCTCGACCACGTTGTCCCCCACCTCAAGAATCGAGATGTCAAACGTGCCGCCGCCGAAGTCATACACCGCGATGGTCTGATCCGCCTTCTTGTCAAGACCATAAGCGAGAGCGGCGGCCGTCGGCTCATTGATGATGCGCTGGACGTTGAGGCCGGCGATCTTTCCGGCATCCTTCGTGGCCTGTCGCTGGCTGTCGTTAAAATACGCCGGCACGGTGATGACCGCTTCGCTCACCTTCTCGCCCAGATAATCCTCGGCAGCCTGCCTCAGCTTTTGCAGCACGCTCGCCGATATCTCCGGAGGAGCGTGCTCCTTGCCGTCGATTCTGACGCGCACGTCCCGATTGCCTGACCTCACGACATCATAGGGCACTATGGAGGCTTCCTCGGGCACCTCGTCGAAACGCCTGCCCATGAAGCGCTTAATAGAATAGATGGTCTTCGTCGGGTTCGTCACCGCCTGGCGCTTGGCCACGAGACCGACGAGTTTCTCGCCATCGTCCGTGAACGCTACGACGCTGGGCGTTGTGCGGTTCCCCTCTTGGTTGGAAATAACCGTAGGCTGCCCTCCCTCCATGACGGAGACAACCGAGTTCGTGGTGCCCAAATCGATTCCGATGACCTTTGACATCAACCCTTCTCCTTTTCCCTGTAGGGATTTATATCTTAAGGACTTATACCTTTTATCACTCCACCATACTCCGCATTCGTCCGCCTCCGCCAGACCCAAAGCGATGGCCCTCTCCGCCTGAAGAAGCTCACGCTTTCACGGCTTCCGCCTCCATGACCACGGCGAAGGAGAGTGCATCCGCCCCCTCGGCATGGTCCGCCTCCACAGTTTCTCCCGCCTCGAATTCTCCGGCCAGCAGCTTTTTGCTCAGCGGATTCAGAACGTGCGACTGCATCGCCCTCTTGAGAGGCCGCGCCCCATAGGCAGGGTCATAGCCGCGCTCGGCGAGGAAGCTCTTTGCTGAATCCGTCAGGCGCAACTCGATCTTTTGCGCTTCGAGGCGTTTGTCCAGCTCTCGCAACTGGAGGTCCACGATATCCTTGATCTGCTCCTTCGTGAGCGCGTGAAAAACGATGATCTCGTCGATTCGGTTCAAAAACTCGGGCCGAAAGACTTCGCGAAGCATCGCGGGCGCTTGCTCCGACTGATAGGCCGCCTCCACGCCACCCCCGACAAAGCCGATGTTGGCCTGCGAAAGTTCAGCGGTTCCCACGTTGCTCGTCATGACGACGACGGTGTTTCTGAAATCCACCGTGCGGCCGTGCCCATCCGTCAGCCGGCCGTCGTCGAGCAACTGCAGGAGCAGGTTGAACGTCTCAGGATGCGCTTTTTCGATCTCATCGAGAAGAAGCACGGAATAGGGCTTTCTCCGCACGGCTTCGGTCAGCTGCCCGCCCTCGTCGTAGCCGACATACCCGGGCGGAGCGCCGATGAGCCGGGCCACGGCGTGTTTTTCCATGTATTCGCTCATGTCCACGCGCACCATCGCCGACTCGTCGTCAAACAGGAATTCGGCGAGCGCGCGAGCGAGCTCCGTCTTTCCCACACCGGTGGGGCCCAAGAAGATGAACGAGCCGATGGGCCGGTTCTCATCCATGACGCCTGCGCGGGCGCGGCGCACGGCTTCGGCCAGGGCCTCCACCGCTCGATCCTGGCCCACGACGCGCTTGTGAATGTTCTCCTCCATGCGCAGGAGTTTCTCCCGCTCCGTCTCGAGCAATCTGCTCACGTTGACGCCCGTCCAGCGACTCACGACGGCGGCCACATCGTCCTCGCCGATCTCCTCTTTCAGCATCCGGCCATCGGCCCCTCTTTGAAGACTCTCCTCCGCCTCCGCCATCTCCTTTTGGGAGGCTATCATCTCGCCATAGCGCAGTTCCGCCGCCCGACCCAGATCCCCCTCGCGCTCCGCGCGCTGGGCCTGCGCCTTGATTTCCTCGACGTGCTCCTTGAGTTCGCGCACTCGGGAGATGGCCTTCTTCTCCTCCGCCCATTGGTTGCGCTGCTCTTTGCTCTGCGCATCCAGCGCGGAGATGCGCTCCCGTATGTGCGCCAGACGCTCCTGGCTGCCCTCCTCCTCCTCTAGGGCGCGCTCCTCAATCCGCAGGCGAAGCAGCTCGCGTTCTTGGCGATCGATCTCCTTGGGCAGGCTGTCGAGTTCAAGGCGCCGACCGCTCGCGGCCTCGTCGATCAGGTCGATGGCCTTGTCCGGCAGATGGCGATCGCTGATGTAGCGATGCGCGAGGGAGGCGGCGGCGACCAGAGCGTTGTCCAGAATGCGGACGCCGTGGTGAATCTCATACCTCTCCTTGAGACCGCGCAAAATGGAGACCGTATCCTCCATGCTGGGCTCATCGACCATGACGGGCTGAAAACGCCGCTCAAGCGCCGCGTCCTTCTCAATGTGCTTTCGATATTCGTTGATCGTGGTGGCGCCCACGCAATGCAGCTCTCCACGGGCGAGCGCGGGCTTGAGCAGATTGGAGGCGTCGATCGCCCCCTCGGCAGCTCCGGCGCCCACGACGGTGTGCAGCTCGTCGATGAAGAGGACGATCTCGCCCGACGCCTCGCTCACCTCCTTGAGCACGGCCTTCAATCTGTCTTCAAACTCGCCTCTGAACTTTGAACCCGCGACGAGAGAGCCGACGTCGAGGCTGAGCAGGCGTTTACCCTTCAAACCCTCCGGCACGTCGCCGTTCACGATGCGCTGGGCCAGGCCCTCCACGACGGCGGTCTTGCCCACGCCTGGATCTCCAATGAGCACCGGATTGTTCTTCGATCGCCGGGAGAGCACCTGCATGACGCGCCTGATCTCCTCGTCTCGGCCCACTACGGGGTCGAGCTTGCCGGATTGGGCCTGCGCGGTGAGATCGATCGCGAAACGCTCCAGTGCCTGATAACGGCTCTCCGCATCCTGATCGGTGACCCTCTGGTTTCCCCGGACATCCTTGAGCGCGGTGAGCACTACCTCTCGGTCGAGGCCGGCGGCGCGCAGGAGTTTCACGACCTCGGCACCACCCCTATCCAACGCGGCCAGAAACAGGTGCTCCCCGCTCACGTAGGAGTCCGCCATGGCCTTCGCTTCGCTCTGAGCCGCCTGGAAAAGCGCCGCCAACTCAGGGGTGACGTATGAGGGCGCGCCGTTTCCCGCAACTTTCGGAAGCCGCGCCAAACTCTCCTCAAGGCTTCGATTCAACGCGCGGGAGTCCACGCTGGCCTTCTCGAGAATGGGCGCCAGCACGCCCTCCGGCTGATCCAGCAGGGATAGAAGCAGGTGCGCGGGCGCGACACCTTGATGCCCCCTCAAACGCGCCAACTCCTCGGCATGCTGAAGGGCTTCCTGCGTCTTGTGGGTGAAATACTGAAAATTCATGAAAATTCGCTCCTCATTCGAAATTTTCGCTAAATTTCGATAAATTCATCGGCACGAAAAGCCCCATCCATGCCGACTAAGCAGGCGGCCGCGGCCCTTGACGCACATTAAATATATTATCTTAGTCTCTTTTTGTCAAATTTTATTGCAATAAATTCACGCAATTTTTTATCCACCCTCGAAAATACGCGCACCCTTGGCTCCCAGGCGGGAAAATCAAGGAGCCATAAAAAACCACATCGTAAAGCTCAAATGCGACCATCCCTTTGCAAACGGCGCAAACACAGAGTAGTATTATTCATACGCAAGCGCGGCATGCGTAGAATTCAATCCCCACCACCAAGGTTTTCTGAGGAGAAACGACCGATGTCGGATGGAGCGATTACGCTATTCGATCAATCGCAAAAAAAACCGCAAGCCCTTGAAGACGTCATGGTTACCCCGACCGCCAACGAAAAGGTGCGCGAGATTCTGGAGGCGGAAGGAAAAACCGGCCACGGTCTTCGGCTGACCGTCACGGCCGGAGGGTGCTCCGGATATAACTACGGCCTTTACTTTGAGGAATCCGCCAACCCGGAGGACAAGGTGTTCTCCGCCGATGGGTTCGACGTATTCGTCGACCCTCGGAGCTATCCCATCATCGCAGGAACAGAAATCGACTTTGTCGATTCCCTGCAAGGCTCGGGCTTCAAGATCAACAACCCCAACGCCATGAGCATGTGCGGCTGCGGCAAATCGTTCACCACGTGATGAAGCAACCTCGCAGAAGCCCCGGTTTTTATGGCCCCGGGGCTTTTTTCACGCCAAGACGAAAGAGAGCGTCTTGATTCAAAACCATCGAGCGTCTGAGTGGAAATCGCCCGGGGCCGTCGTCCTTATCTCCTGTTATGAACAGGGGCGTCAGCCGCTCGCTCTCGCCTCACCCTTGGCCTTTTTACGCGAGGCGGGCTTTCGGCCCTGGGCGATGGACGTGGCTGCGGAGAAGTTCTCCAAAGCGAAAATCTCGAACGCAAAATTCGTCGGCATCAGCGTGCCGATGCACACGGCGCTCAGGATCGGCATGGAGGTGGCGGCGAGGATACGCGAGACGAATCCAGAGTGCCACATCTGCTTCTATGGTCTCTACGGCTTTCTCAACCAGGACTGCCTTCTGGAAAACGGCGCGGATTCGGCCATAGGCGGCGAGTTTGAATGGCCGCTTCTCCAGCTCGTCCAAAGGCTGTCCGAATCCTCTCACGCCGGAGAAGCGCCTGGCACCGCTACGAGGGAGCGCGCGTCCGGCCCCTATCTTAAAAAGATTCCCCATCTCAAGCCAGAGCGTGCGGAACTGCCGGCACTTCAGGCATACGCTCACCTCATAAGGGGGGGGGAGCATTATCCCGCCGGCGCCGTCGAGGCGAGCCGGGGATGCAAACACCTGTGCCTCCATTGCCCCATTCCACCGGTTTACGGAGGTCGTTTCTTCATCGTTCCTCAAGAAAGAGTTTTGGAGGACATTGAAGATTTAGCCGCCCGGGGCGCACGCCACGTCAGCTTCGCAGATCCAGACTTCCTCAACGGCCCTACCCATGCGCTTCGCGTCACCCGCGCCTTGCGCGAGAGGTTCCCCTCGCTCACTTTCGACTTCACTGCCAAGGTGGCACATCTCATCAAGCACAAGCGGCTCTTGCCGCAATTCCGGGAGCATGGATGCGCGTTCTTCATCACCGCGGTTGAATCCCTGAGCGACCGCGTGCTCACTCATCTGGACAAAGGCCACACCCGAGAAGACGTCTTCCGCCTCGTCGAGGCGGCGCGGGAAGCGGACCTCTCGATCAGGCCGTCTTTGGTCGCGTTCACGCCATGGACGAGTGCCGAAGATTATTTCGATCTGCTGGATTTCATCGAGGAGCGCGCCTTAATTGACGAAGTGGACCCCATTCAAATGGCCATCAGGCTTCTCGTTCCTCCTGGCTCTCATTTGCTTGACGCCGGCCGCATGGAGAAATACGTCAAAACGCTTGACTCCGAGAATTTCATCTACCGTTGGGAGCATCCGGACGAGAGGATGGATAGACTGCACGAAGAGGCACTCTCGCTCGCCGAGGGCGCGGCCGCACGCTGCGAGGACACAGCCCGCACCTTTTCGCGCATTCGCAAATTAGCGGCCGACGTTCTGGAGCGTCCCGACCAGGCCGAGGCGAAGGCCGTATTCGCACCCGATCGGGTGCGGCCGCCTCGCTTGAGCGAATCCTGGTTTTGTTGAGCGGAGCCCACCCAGGGCCAGTTGGCTCTCTAAGTCGTCAGGCAAAGCGCGTCGCTCATCCCAAAACCCTTGCGTAGGTCTCCTCGTGGAAGCCGACGAGCAGAACGTCCCGATATTTGAGGACTGGTGCTCTGAGTCCGCCGGAACGACCCAGCAAAAGCGCCAGTGCCTCTTCTCGTTCTCGCGCAGGCTTTTCTTTCTCAAGGTTCACGTGGAGGACCTTCTTCCCCCTGGTCGAATAGATATCCTTGACGCCATCCAAGAGAAAATCGATCCCCGCTTCATCCACCGCGCCTTTTTGAGCGCTCACCCGCTCAGCCGCCTCAATACCCTTCGACGCAAGAAACGCTTGCGTTTTGGCGCAGGTCTTTCAGCCCGACCGGTGATAGTACCAGTCCACCACTCTCGTCATGTCCATCCCTCCCTTTGAAAGTGATAAACCCCTCCCACTCAGACAACCACCGCAACGAGAACGATTCGACGAGACGCCTCCCTTCGATGCAGGCGCGAATCCTCCCTCACGCTCAAAGGTTCATCACGGCGGCGGCGCGCACGGGAGAGCCCGTGCCATCCCGAATCTTCAGGGGGAGTCCCACGTACAGAAATTCTTTTCCCGCCACCGCTTCAATATTCGCCAGGTTTTCCGTGTTGTGTCTCTGGAGTTCACGGCAAAGCACGTGACAGGGAAACGTCATCCGCTTGGTGTTCACGCCGGCGTCAATGCTGGGCGCATCCTGGCCGACATTCACGACGCCGCATTCTCGGTAGAGGAAGTTCGCGGCGTCATACCCCAGCCCCGGATAGGCGGTGAGATAATCGTCCGCGGGATAGGTGCGCTTAAAATGCCCGCCCGTGAAAAGAAACGTCCCATCTCTGGGAGGCGTCAGGCTCGCCGCTGAAAGCGCATCTTCCAAAAGCCGCAACGATACCTCCTCCATCGGCTCTATCTCGCCTGTAAAATCCAGAGCGATCGCCCTGGTGATGAACCACTCGAGCGGCGCCTGATCAATGTTGGGCGCCGCTTCGCGCTCATCAATGTGGCTGACCGAATCGGTATGCGTCGGCCCGTGATCGCACATGTGGAGCATCATCGCCGCATAGGTGATGTCTTTGGGCTTGATCGGCGCATTCGCCGCGTCCTCGTGCCGGGCGACGTACTCAACCTTCGTCGCTGGATGCCCGGGAAACCTAGGCGCGTCGGTATAAATATCCTGACTCAGATCAATGATCTCATACATGGCTGTCCCCTCGCGAATGATCCGAAAAGCCTCCCTGTGCACATACCGAGGCTTCTTCGTCAAACGAGAAACTCAGGCTACTCCGCCTACCGTAACGCCATTGGACACGGGGCATTCCAGGTCAGGCCACACTTTCGTCATGAACGTCTCCAACTCATAAATCACCTCTTCCTTGGGACACTGCGCGTAGTGCCAGATCAAGGTGATGAACTCGGAGGGCACCTTCTCGTAGGTCTCCTCCCATTCGTGCTTGAGCCTGTCCACGGGCCCTCCCAGGAAAATTCCGCTTTCCTTGATGTTTTGAATCCAGTCGATGCTCTCCGTGTCGTCCGGAAATTGGGGGAAGAAGGGCACGTAGAAATTCTGGTAGATATCCTGATCGTATTTTTTGAGTTTTTCGTCGTATTCCTCCTCGGTATCCGTCACGTGAATCCACCGGCAGACGCATTGCCGCTCGCCGTGGGCAAAGTTGTGACCCGCCCTGGCCGCCTCCTCCACGTAGAGATGGGAGAATTCCTCCATCTTTTCGAGTTTCGTGAAATATACGGGTCGAAACCCATGTCTCGCCGCGAATTTGATGGAATCCGCGCTCGCGCTCACCGCCTGAAAAACGGGTGGATAGGGCGCCTGATACGGCTTGGGAACAACGCTCACCCTTCGCACCCTATTGTCGTCGCCAATCTCGCCGATCGCACCGGCGTCCCGGGCACTTACCCAAGCCGGATAATCTATCCCCTCCTCATAGGGATAGGGAATCTCATAATAATCTCCCTTCACCTCCACGGAATCTTCCTGCCAGAATTTGAGGAGCATCTCGACGCGCTCCTCGAAGATGTCCCGATTCTTCACGTCGTCGGCACCGCCCAAATCCGAGGAGACGGTGGCCCGGGTATCGCTGAACTGGCCCAAGACGTTCGACCACCTAGACTGATATCCTCTCGCTACGCCACAGAAGAATTTCCCCTTGGTGATATGGTCAAGTATGGCCGTTTCCTCGGCCACTCGGATCGGATCTTGCGTCGCCATCACGTAACCAAGCGCGCCGACTCTCGCATTTTTGACTTGCGCGGCCCACCAAGCGTTAAGAACCCCCGGATTCGGCCCCACCTCATACCCCTCCGAGTGCAGGTGGTGCTCAATCGTGCTGACGCCCCACACCCCCATATCATCGGCCGCCTTCACGATGTCGAGCCATTCATGAAGCACGTGATGATACAGATCCTTATTCCGGGCCAAAGGTCTTTTTCGTTCGCGCTCCTCTCGACTTTCCGTTGGCAGCATGGGATACAGCTGGACGATCACCTTGGGCTTCGCCATGGTCAGATTCTCCTTCCTCAAAAAGGATTCGCTCCTCGCAAGTCTCCGGGCGAACATACCCTCACCCTTTGAACGCTCATGTGCGGCGTCTATTTTAGCGAACACATCTTACTTTTCACCTTATGGAGAAGGGTGGACAGTTTCTCCCTCTCATCGTCCTCCAACTTGTTCATTAGCGCAGCGATGCGCGAATAATAATCGGGGAAAATGGAATGCAGGCTCTCTTTTCCCTGCAAGGTAAGACGCACGTTCACCTTTCTTCTATCACCTCGGTGGCTGAGGCGCTCGATGAGCCCGTCGCGCTCGAGCCCGTCCATCAACCCCGTCATCGTCGCACGGGTAACGCCCGCTTGCGCGGCCAACTCCGATGGACTCAAACCCGAACAGTCGTTTCTCACCTTTGAGCGCAGCAGCAACAACAAAACGATAAATCTGCCCTGCGATACGCCATGATCGGCCAGATACGTTTCAAAAGCAGTGAGCATATCGCTACCGACTTGGAGGAAAAGATAAAAAAGCATGACGGAGGAGGTATCCAAAGAGGAGTATTCCGGCACAAGAGGTCGAAAATCCTCCTCGCTGGGCAACTCTTTCATATAGAACATGGGAGCACCCCAAACCCAAAGTATTATGGAGCCTGATTATATGGCGCCTTACCATCAAGTCAAGGCGTGACCTGCATTGATATTTCAACACAGTTAGAAACAACCGCCCCCAAGACGTCCGAATGGCCCGCAGACAAGTGGACGAACCCACTTTCTTGCATCATCCCCGTGCGAAAGTGGGATCTTTCGCGCAAAATTGACGCTCCAGCGATCCGAAAAATCGGAATCGCCGCGCACGAGACGACGCGGAACAAAACGTGGCGGCGAGCGAACGCGCCAAAGAACGTAAAACCCCGAAAAGGCGAATCCATATCGACGAACAAAATTATGATGGAGGCCCAAGGATGGTGGCGCATAAAGAAAACCCCTTGGGGTAGAAAAATATCATTGAATGCGATATACTGGGCTCTATGGGCCTTACTATCCTCGAAAGGAGGATAGAGTGCAGAAACCCGATTTATGCGACTTGCCACTTCATCCAAGCGGCCAAAACGATTGGATTCTCCAGGAGGAACTCTGAAATGCGCTCTCAAGACTTCGCTCGCTCGACCGGACAAAGTGTCATCGCGCAAGACGCCGCCGCCTTCATGCAGCGCGTCTATGGATGGATGACGCTGGGGCTCTTCGTAACGGGCTTTAGTGCGCTTTATGTCGCATCCAGCCCCGCCGCCATTCAGTTCATTTTCGGAAGCTCCATCTCGGTATTTTTGGTCATCGGCGTTCAACTCGCCTTGGTGTTCTCCATCAGGCCGGTCATGCGCAGACAGGGCTGGCAAACGGGGGCCATTCTATTTTTGCTCTACAGCGCAACGTTGGGCGTCACCGTATCCACCCTGCTTCTGCGCTACACGCTTACCTCGGTCGCCCAAGCATTTTTCGTGACGGGAGGCGCGTTCGGCGGATTGACCCTTTTCGCCTTCGCAACGAAAAAAGACCTCTCCGGTGTGGGCAATTTCTGCATGGTGGGGCTCATCGGCATTATTCTCGCCAGCGTCGTCAATATTTTTGTAGGCAGTTCCGCCGTTCATTTCGCCATCAGCGTTTTAGGCGTTCTCATCTTTGCGGGACTGACGGCTTATGACACCCAAAAGATGAAGGAATACGCCTACACCCAGGACACCAACAACGAAACGGGCAAGCGCGCCTCCATCATGGCAGCTCTTGAACTCTACCTTGACTTCATCATGATGTTCATTTACCTTACCCAACTTCTAGGTGCATCGCGCGACTGAAGATAGGTTTCTTCATAGAAAGCCGGGGGCTTAGTCCCCGGCTTTCTAGTTGCCACGGCATATCAGCTTCGCATCTATTCTCTTCCATTTTCCAAATTGAGCGCTATCGTCAGAAAGCAATAGACAAAACCCCTGTCATCCTTCTGATAGGAGCCTCGCCTTGGGTCTTCGCGTTTCGACTGGAGCTATTATCGCCGTGCTTCTCGGAGGCACAGCATATCTAGCGCAACAATACCACGTGATGAAAAGTTTATTGCAAAAACGAGAGATTGCGCTTTCCCGGGAAAGGGGTAATTCCGAGAAATTAAAGCAGGACATCCTCCGCCTTGAATCTATAGAGAGGGGCACCGCCCAATCTCAAGCGCAAAAGATGGGGCGGCGCATCGCGAAGAAAACCACCGAGAGTGAGAGGGGGAAAACTGCGAACCAGAACCTCGCCCAGACGCTCCAGAGCAGCCAGAAAGAAATCGTTCGCCTCAAGAAAGCCAGGGCGCGGCTCCAGGCGCAAGTGCGAGAGCTAAGCCAGCGCATCGCGGAGAAAACCACCAAGAGTGAGAGGGGAAAAACCACGAACCAGAACCTCGCCAAAGAGCGCGCAGAGGAGATCGTCCGCCTCAAGAAGGCCAGGGCGCGGCTTCAGGCGCAAGTGCGGGAGATGAGCCAGCACATTGAGGAGAAAACTGCCGTGGTCAACTTTATCAACGACAAGCTGAATCAGACACGCTTGAGCTTGGCCGAGGCGATAAAAAAATATTCTTTGATGATCGCCCGCTCAAAAAAACTGGAGAAAAAAGCGCGCGAAGAAGCTGAACGGGCGAGAAAACTAGAAACCGATTTGGACGAGATGAACGACAAATTAAACAAGCAACTCATCACTTTGCGACGGACCAAAAACTTACTCCGCGTAACCATCGTGAACAGATTTTTATTCGATTCAGGAAGTGCTGCGCTCAGCAAAAAAGGTATCGAGACGCTTTCAAAAATTGCGGAATTTCTCCAAACGCAGAAAGACAAAATGATTCGAATCGAAGGACATACGGACAACCAGCCAATTCATGGGAACCTGCGCCGCCGGTATCCCACAAATTGGGAACTCTCATCCGCACGCGCCATTTCCGTAGTCAAATTCCTCGAGTCAAAAAACATATCACCAAAGCGCTTGTCCGCAATCGCCTATTCATTCCATCGTCCCGCGACCAGCAACGATACCGAAGAGGAACGCGCCAAAAACCGGCGAATCGTCATACTCCTCAGAAGCCCGCGACCAAGCGCCGGAGAGCTGACGCCCTTCGGCGCGCGCTCGAATCAAAATCAAATGACGAGCACCCCTTCAAGCGCAGAGGCAAGCGGCTTTTCCGCTATCACGGCAGCTGTAAGCCTATCTTCCTGAAGAACCGCATTCGCCACGCGCTGAATATCCTCCTCCCCCACGGAGTCGATATCCGCCAATTCCTCCTCCACGGGATAAATCTTGCCTCGGAGCATGAGGTTCGCACCATTGCGTGCCGCATGATATTCCGAACTCTCATGTATCTGGAGATTGCCCTTGAGGTATCGCTTCGCTTCTTCAAGCTCTTGGCCCGTCACACGCTCGCTCTTGAACTTCCCCGCTTCGGATAATATCACCTCGGTCGCTTCGACCGCCTTTTCGAGCGCCACGCCCGCCTTCATTTCAATCATCCCCGTGTCGGTGTAGCGATGCGCCGCCGCGCCCACGCTGTAGGCGAGCCCCCGCTTCTCGCGCACCTCGGTGAACAACCGGCTGCTCATCTTTCCGCCCAGCACGTTGCACATCACCCGGAGCGGAACGCCATCCTCACCGTCAAAACCAAAGGCGCGAAACCCGAGCGCGAGATTCACCTGATCGGTCTGACGAGCCTGGTCCACGATTCTGGCCGCGCTCTTCTCTGGCAAACTTGGGGACTGGGGCTTCTCGTCGCTTCCGGTACGACCCCCGAAGTATTGCTCAGACAACGCCGCCACTTCTTCGTGCTTCACGCCGCCCGCCACAGAAATGACGGTGTTACCTGGGGCGTACCATTTTTCTATCAACTCGCGCATGTGCTCAGGTTCTATCGCGTTGATGGTCTTCCGGTTTCCGATGACGCCCATTTGCAGGTTATACACGGTGGTTTCCAGCATATCCGACACCCAGATTCGCGGCATATCCTCATACATCTTCAACTCTTCCAGGATGACCAGCCGCTCCCGCTCCCATTCCCCTTTGTCCAGCAAGCAGTTGTTCACCGCGTCGGCATATACTTCAAGGACGACGGGGAAAGCATCGGCCGGCGCCGTGAAGTGATAGCAAGTCCGCTCGGGCGCCGTGTTGGCGTTGACAGCCGCTCCGTTTCCCTCCATCTCACGCGCGATATCGAGCGTTGTTCTCGAGGGCGTTCCCTTGAAGACCATGTGCTCAAGGGCATGGGAAACCCCCACCACCTCATCGCGCTCGTGACGACCGCCACAGCCAAAAAATATATGGAAAGCCACAGCCGCCGATTGCGGACGTTCGGCCGTCACCACGCGAATGCCATTAGAGAGCTTATCCTCAACAATCTTCATGCAGCCTCCCAAATTGAAAGAGCGCGAACCCCTTCACCATTGCATTGTGTTTTATTGGTGCCGGAGAGAGGACTTGAACCTCCACGGGCCGAAGCCCACTAGAACCTGAATCTAGCGCGTCTACCAGTTCCGCCACTCCGGCGAGGAAGATTCACAGTCCCTCCTATATCGGGGGGTGAGCGCGTTGTCAAGGATTCAAAACGATGAACGCAAACCACCTCATCATCTGATATGATGGGGAGCTCTCAAAAACAACCCCGCATCCGACTCCAGCACGGCGCTTTTGAGGATATGCGCAAACTCACTCTCTACATCCGATGCGATTGTCATCTGTGCGATGAGGTGCTATTTTTTGGACCTCGTCATCGACGAGATAAATGTGGACGCAAACCTAGAATTAAGGCGCCTGCACGGCGACGAGGTGCCCGTAGGCTATCTGGGGAAAAGGAAGGTTTTCAAATTCCACATGGACGTCCACCGGTTGCGTCGTCTGCTTGACGAGCGCAACGCGAAACCATGAGCCTGTCCGCCTTCTATGGATTCATCATCGTCATCTCTCTAAGCGGCGTCATGTCGCCCGGCCCCCTCACCGCGTTTCTCATCACGCGCGGCAAATAAAACCCCTGGGCTCGCGCCTGGGGCGCCTGGATCACCATCGAACACGCCTTGGTCGAAATGCCGCTCATCATCGCCCTGTTCGCCGGGTTGCAACCTCTTTTTGAGATGGAATGGACCCGTGAGAGCATCTCGCTGCTGGGCGGCGCCCTCCCCTCAAGAAAAAGAGCACGTATCGACAAAACGCCCTCGCCGGCGGCGTCCTGCTCACGGCGATGAACCCCTATTGGGCTTTATGGTGGCTCACCGTGGGAACGAACATCATCACAAGAGCGAGCGAATTCGGCTCTTGGCCGGCCTTGTGGGAATGATCATCGTCCACCTGCTAGCGGACGCCGCTTGGGCCGTGTTCATCACATGGGGGGCGAACCGGGGGAGCCTCATGGTCGACGCGAGCGGATGGACGAGAATCGAGCAAGGGTGCGCATGGGCCATGCTCGGATTCGGGCTTTTCTTTCTCTGGAATGGCCTAGTGGGAATGCTGACCTAGCCTCTCAATTTTTTTCGGCCGTTTTCTATGTCGACGCGAATTTGCCTGACGAGTTCCTTGGGGCCAGAAAACTTCTTCTCCTCGCGCAGCCGGGAGACGAACTCCACCCGCATGGATTTTCCATAAAGATCTCCCTCCCAGTCCAGCAAATGGGTTTCGAAGGTCAGGCTCTTCCTATCGAACGTGGGGCGACGGCCGATGTTCACAACGGCGGGATATCGCCGACTATTCTTTCCCTCGAGTCGCACCCAGCAGGCGTAAACCCCATTTTCAGGAATCAGGACGGATGGATAATCCAGGTTCGCCGTCGGTATACCGATTTGCCGACCCCTCCCGTCGCCACGAACCACTTTGCCCTCTATGAGATGGCACTGCCCCAGCAGACGCGCGGCGTCCTCCACCGCCCCACTCAGCAACAGCTTTCGTATTTCCGTGCTACTCACCCGTCTTCCCTCAAACATGTAAGGGTCCAGCACGCGCGTCTCAAACCCGGCGTCCGCCCCCTCACGCTCCAACAACTCTACGTTCCCAGCACGCCCTTTTCCAAAGCGGAAATTGAACCCTATAACCACCAGTGAAGCCTTGAGACCCTTGCCAATGATCTCGCGCGCGAAATTCCTCGCCTCGGTTCGCGCCAGACGGGGCGTAAACCTCTCAATGACCACAGCATCGAGACTCTGCTCTTCCAGGCGGGCCAGCTTCTCCTCCAAGGTCGTCATCAGGGGAGGCTGTCTTTCAGGAGAAACGACGGAGAGCGGGTGCGGATCGAATGTCAATATGACGCTTTGGCCGCCGCGTCGATCGGCCTCTTGCTTGATGAATCGGCAAATCTCTCGATGAGCGAGATGAACGCCGTCAAAATTTCCGATGCTCAGTATCGAAGGGGAATTTTGGCAGCGATAGACATCCACTCCCTCAAAAACTTCCACCGCTCACGCACCTCAGAAGAATCGCGCCTTGCGAAAAACCGTTGCAATCCCAATATTTTCCGCAAAAATCTTTCTAGCAGAGCGTGGCGCGTTTGCGCAAGAATAATTAAGAATGGGGCTCGCCCTACATCACTCATTCCCAACAAACAATCGGCGTTGAGAGGCGAATTTTATTTTCATCCTCGTACACGTGATAATGGGATGTTAAGCTGATAGGAAGGTGGAGGTGCTTCAACGAATCTTGAATTCATGATAAATTCTATACGTCAAGCAAACCTTTGGCAAAGTGGAGCGCAATTTCTTATGAACTCGCCCGCATTGGTTTTTTTTTCTCTCCTCGCCCTCTCGGTTTCTCTTTCCTTATCAGCACCTTGCCGCGCCAACGCGGCCTCCCCCGTGGAAGCCGCCGCGTCCGTGGAAATTTCACCCGAGCGTCCGCGCAGCGGCGTGGCCCCACCATCGGTCCGGGGTCTCCGCCTCGCCCTATCTATACGAGAAGCGGTGAGCATCGCCCTCGCGCGCAACTTCGATATCACTATCGCCAGTTTCAACCCCAGCATCGCGGCAAGCGAAGTCATCAAAGAACGCTCTGCGTTCGATCCCCTCGTCGTTGCGGACGTCTCCTCCGTCAAATCCAACCTCGAAACGTTGAGCCAACAATCCGGAAGCGTGGAGAAGCAAAAGAACAGCGTTCAGTCCATATCGGGCGGCTTTCGACAAAAACTCATCACGGGGGCGGAGTATTCCCTCATTTTCGAGGGAATCAAGGAATCAGTACTCCCTACACGAAATGCATTCGACCCGAACTTTCAAACCAGCCTCACCTTTACGATCAACCAGCCCTTGCTCAAGAACTTCGGCATCAATTTCAATCGAGCTAGAATTCAGGTGGCCATGGCCACGAAAGAGCAAACGCTCCACGCCTACCGAAGGGAAGTCATCGAGACGGTAGACGCCGTGGAGCAAGCCTACTGGGATCTCGTCTTCTCGATGGAGAATCTCGAATTCCGGCGAAAATCCTTGGAGCTCGCAAAGGACCTTCTGCGCAGAAACAAAATTCAAGTCGAGGTCGGCACCCTCGCCCCGATAGAGATAACGGAGGCGGAAGCGACCGTCGCCTCCCGTGAGGAGGCCCTTCTCGTGGCGGAGCGCGAGATCAAGGATCGGGAAGACGCCCTGAAAATGCTTCTGAACGTCACCGACAAACCCTCCTCCTGGGGCATCAGCATCCTGCCAACCGAGAAGCCAAGGTTCAACGCCGTCAAGGTGGACGAGATGCGGCTCACGCTCAACGCCTTGCGCAAGCACGCTGATCTGGAGAGCGCACGTATTGAAATCAATAAAAGAGAAATCGATCTGAAGGTAGCGAAGCAAAACCTGCTGCCGCAACTCGATTTGAGCGCGTCCGTCTCCAATAACGCCCTTGGAAGCAAGCGGACAAAGGCCCTAGAGGAGCAATTCGACAACGAGGGATACGTTTTATCCGGCGGACTCTCATTTCGCGTCCCCCTTGGGAACAAACGAGCGAGAGCGGACTATCGTCAGGCCCAGCTGAGACGCGCGCAAACGGTGACCTCTTATCACCAGAGGCGTCAATCCATCATGGAGGAAGTGCGTCGCAGCGCGCGGAGGGTTCGCGTAGACATCAAGAGAATTGAAGCCACTCGCGTCGCCAGAAGGCTGGCAGAGGAGCGCCTAGACGCCCAGGAGAAAAAATTCACGGTCGGCCTCTCGACGAGCAGAGACATCCTTGAAGACCAGGAAAGGCTGGCCAACGCGCTGACCCAGGAGATCCGGGCGCTCATCGACTATCACAAATCCCTCGCTTCACTGGATAGAACCACGCATTCCACTCTCGAGCGCTTTCAGATCGAGATGCGCTATCCCGGCGAGGCTCAGGAGAAGCCGGCCCCCAAATGAGTCGTCCCCGAATTCTAGGGATGGACTATGGCGAGAAACGCGTGGGCCTCGCCATCAGCGACTCCTTGGGTCTAACGTCTCAACCGATGGGCCTCATAGAACGGCAAAACGATGCACAACTGCTTGATGCGTTAACCGAGGTCATCCGTGAGCACAACATTCATTTGCTGCTCGTGGGATACCCCGTTGGTCTGGCCAACCAGGATACGCCCAGAGCGAAGCGGACCAGAAAACTCATCCGATTCCTCCGAGATAACCTCGAAATTGCCGTAAGAAAATGGGATGAGCGTCTCAGCACAAAGCAGGCGGAGCGCACCTTACGTGAGACGCAAACAAGGCCGAACCGAAAAACGAAAAGGCGCGACGTTATCTCGGCCCAACTCATCCTGCAAGCGTATCTGGATCACCAGAAAACGAAGCGCCCATCCTCCCCACGATGAAAAACGAGATGCCAGAAACGGTCCCCCACCCCGGAAAGCGTCCGCTCGGAAAACTCCTTGTGGCACTTTTCTTCTCCATAAGTTTAGGCACCTTCGTCGGTTATCGCTATATCGACGATGAATTCAGTCGGCCCGCGAACCCTAGAGCGGAGAAGATCACGCGCATCCACGTTCGCTCGGGCATGTCCTTCGGACAGATTCTCGAACTGCTGAAGGAGAAGGGCTTGATTCAAAACCCCGGATTGTTTCGCCTTCAGGCCAGATTCAGAGGCGGAGTCAAAACTTTTCAAGCGGGCGTCTATACGTTAAAGCCATCCATGTCTCCGAGAGAGATATACGAACGTCTATCAGAAGGCAGAATCGCCCGGCGAACGTTCACCATTCCCGAGGGATACAACGTCCGGAAAATCGCCCGGACGATTCACCGCGCGGGATTCGCCAGCGAGGAGGAAATTCTGCAGCTCTCCCGAAATCCTTCTTTTCTTCGGGAGTTGAACATTTCCGCTTGCTCTTTGGAAGGATACCTTTTCCCTGACACCTATGAATTCCCCCTCGGCGTCGCGGCCAAAAAAATTTTGCGCCTCATAGTTCTCACCATGAGACAAAAATTCACGCCCGCCCTCAGAAAGAAGGCAAAGGAGATGGGCTTCACCATTCACCAAACGCTCACGCTGGCCTCGATCATTGAAAAGGAAACCTCTTTGAGCAGCGAACGACCGATCATCTCCGCAGTATTCATCAATCGGCTCAAACGAAAAATGCGCCTTCAGAGCGACCCCACCGTCATATACGCCCTACCACATTTCGATGGAAACATCACAAAAAAAGATTTGCGGCACAATTCGCCTTACAACACTTATCGCCACCGGGGGCTTCCCCCCGGTCCGATCGCCAGTCCCGGGCTCGCATCCATCAAGTCCGCCCTGAACCCCGCGAAAGTCAAATATCTGTATTTCGTGGCAACCAAGAATGGAGGGCATCAATTCTCCAAAACCTATCGAGAGCACCGCCGCGCCGTAAATCGCTACCAGCGCAGGTAAGAGAGCCGTTGACGCCTGAGGCACGTCGCAGATGTCATCCTCCGTGCGTCGGCCGAGAGAGGGATTTGCAAAGACCCTAAAAGACGTTTGACCTTGGATTTCCTATTGCTTATGCTCTGCCCAACCTACTCAGTGGACGTTCGGACGAGGCCCCAAACACATGTCGACCAACCTGCTTCTCTTGGACAAAAGCCTTCTAGTTCAACGGGTCGTAGAATTGGCCTTTCGGGATAAAGGAGTTGACGTTCACACGGCGGAAAGCGCCGATGAGGCCCTCTCCATAGCGGAGAACCTGCGGCCGAACGTCATCGTCGCCAGTGTGGACGCGCAAAGCTCCGACGGCATGGACTTCTGTCGGCGGTTGCGCCAAAATCCCATTCTCTCCCAGACACCCCTCCTCCTCTTGACGAACGCACATCAGGGAATCGAAGACGCGGAAATAAAAGAAGCAGGGGCTACGGGAGCCGTCGAAAAACCAATCAAACCGCAAACGTTCACTATTGAAGTGGAACGCGTCATTGCCTCCGGCAGCGTGCCAGAGCCTGAAGAACGGGCGGATTCAGATTTCCAGAAACGAGCGATTTCCGAAGAAACTGCAGATGAAGAGTCTCTGATTCCCGAGGACGTCATAGAGGAGCTCGCAGTACCTCTGCCATCGGATGAAGGAAGCGCGTACCAGAAAGCGGGAGAGCCTCTCACCCCCCTAGAAGGGGAGAAAGCCGGGAGCGAGGAGGAAAAACCACCCCCCTCTGTTGCAATCCAGATTGGACACGGTGAAAAACTCGACGCCGCCCTCCAAAAATGTTTGGAACGAACCGCAGAGAAGTTCGTCCCCACATTATTACGCCGCCTAGAAGCAACTGTGGAGGAGCAACTTCCCGACTTGATAGAGCAAATCATCATTCGAGAAATCGAAAAAATCAAACGCGGAGAATAAACGTTGCTCGAACCCCGTTACGACCCGAAAAGGGTTGAAGATCACTGGTATCGCGAATGGCTAAGGCGCGGATATTTCCGCGGCGTCCCCCGTGAGGACCAACACCCCTATTCCATCGTCATTCCGCCGCCCAACGTGACGGGCTCTCTTCACATGGGCCACGCCCTGAACAACACCTTGCAAGACGTTCTCGTGCGCTGGAAGCGCATGAGCGGTTTCAGCGTTTGTTGGATGCCGGGCACTGACCATGCGGGCATCGCCACCCAGAACGTTGTGGAGCGTCAGCTCACAGAGGAGAATCTCTCCCGAGAATCCTTGGGTCGCGAGAAATTCATCGAGCGCGTCTGGGACTGGAAGGCGGAGAGCGGCGGTGCCATCATTCACCAGCTCCATCGACTGGGCGCCTCGTGCGACTGGGAACGCGAGCGCTTCACCATGGACGAGGGACTCTCGCGCGCCGTGCGCGAAGCCTTCGTGAGGCTGTATGAGGAAGGGCTGATCTACCGCGGCGATTATCTCGTGAACTGGTGCCCGAGATGCGAGACGGCCGTTTCCGACCTGGAAGTCGAGCACGAAGAACAGGACGGTCATCTATGGAAATTCCACTATCCACTTTGGGATGGCCGGGATGGCGTCACCATCGCGACGACGCGCCCCGAGACCATGCTCGGCGACACAGCCGTGGCCGTTCATCCGGACGATGAGAGATACAAGCATATGGTGGGCGAAAATCTGCGCCTCCCGCTTCTGGACAGAAAAATTCCCCTTATCGCGGATTCCTTCGTGGACGCCAACTTCGGCTCCGGCGCAGTGAAGGTCACTCCGGCGCACGATCCAAGCGATTTTGAGGCTGCTCTCAGAAACGAACTCCCGCAGATCAACATCCTCACGCCGGATGCCAAAATCAACGAAAACGGAGGGCCTTACGCGGGTTTGGACAGGTTCGAAGCGCGCGACCACATCGTCGAGCACATGGCGGAGCGAGGGTTGATGAGAGGGGTGGAAAACCATCGTCACGCCGTGGGCGGATGCTACCGCTGCGGCGCCGTGGTGGAGCCGTATCTCTCGAAGCAATGGTTCGTGCGCACGAAACCGCTGGCGGAGGAATCTATTCGCGCCGTGGAGGATGGACGCATCAAAATCGTTCCCAAACAATGGGAGACTACTTATTTTGAATGGATGCGCAACATCCGCGACTGGTGTATCAGCCGTCAGATTTGGTGGGGTCACCAGATACCCGCTTGGCACAACGACGATACCGGAGAGGTTATCGTCTCGCGCGAGGACATCGAAGATCGGAACCTCAGGCGCGAGACTGATGTGCTCGACACCTGGTTCAGCTCCGCCCTCTGGCCTTTTTCGACCTTCGGATGGCCGGATGCCAACCCTGACCTGAAATACTTTTACCCGACGTCTGTCCTTGTTACCGGGTTCGACATCATCTTCTTCTGGGTGGCGAGGATGATCATGACGGGACTCAAGTTTATGGACGACGTTCCCTTCCGAGACGTCTACATTCACGCCCTGGTGCGAGACGAACACGGGCAAAAAATGAGCAAGACGCGGGGAAACATCATCGATCCCTTAGAGATCATAGAGGAATTCGGAACGGACGCGCTCAGGTTCACGCTCACCGCCATGGCGGCCCAGGGACGCGACATTCGCCTGTCCGCGGAGCGCATTGCCGGATACCGGAATTTCTGCAACAAAATCTGGAACGCGGCCCGCTTCACCCTGATGAATCTGGGCGATCGCGTTCCGCTCATGCCCGAAAGAGAGGCACTATGCCTTGGAGACAGATGGATATTGAGCCGTCTGAACCGCCTCACGCGAGAGGTGGAGAAGGCGCTAGAGGAATACCGATTCAACGACGCTGCACTGGTGCTCTACCAGTTCACGTGGCATGAGCTGTGCGATTGGTACCTCGAAGTGGTCAAAGCCGTCCTCGACTCGGAGGATCGCGGCGACGTCAGTCGCGCGGTCCTCGCCGAGGTTCTGGAACGTACGCTTCGCCTCCTCCACCCGATCATCCCCTTCATCACCGAGGAAATATGGCAAAAACTTCCGAATCGCGTTGGGGAAAGCGTCATGGTGACCGAATGGCCGAAATGCGAAGACGATTGGGACGACCCCGAGGCAGAGGAGGAATTCGGCGCCTTGATGGACATGATTGGCGCTGTGAGGAACGTTCGGGGAGAGTTGAACATCTCGCCCAATAAGGAAGTGGAGGCGCATATTCAGGTCAGCGACCCGGAGAAAGAGTTACTCATCATTCGAGAGTCCGAATGGATAAGAAGCCTGGCGAGAATCTCGCCTGATTGGAAGGTCGGCCCCAACGTGAAACGGCCCAGGGCGTCAGCCGCCGCCGTTTCCGGCAGCCTTCAAGTGTTCGTCCCCATCAGTGGACTCATTGGCAATCCGGAAGAAGAAGTCAAACGTCTCAACAAACAAATCCTGGACGCAAACGACACCGTATCAACCCTTGAGAGAAAACTCGCCAATACCTCCTTCATAGAACGCGCGCCCGCCAAAATCGTGGAAAAAGACAAAACCCGTTTGCGTGAGGCCCAAGATCGCGTGAGCAAACTCCGCGAGAGTGCAGACCGCATATCAGAACTTCAAACCTAGATGCGCCCTACCCGCGCGCGCCGGGAGGGACTGAACTGGCGCATCGAAACGATCCTGGAGACGACCTCCACCAACGATTTGATTTTGCGCAGGGCGCGAGAAGACGAGGCCGAGGGTCTCGTCATACGAGCGATATCCCAGACCAGGGGTAAAGGAAGACGGGGTCGCTCCTGGTTTTCTCCCCCAGGAGAGGGGTTGTATTTCTCAATGTTGCTTCGCCCAAATCGCAACGCCGAAACCCTATCCGCCGTGACGCTCGTCGCCGGCGTGGGCGTTGCAGAGGGGTTAAGAGAAGCGACGGGCTGTCCCGTCATGCTGAAATGGCCGAACGATTTGAGGGCGCGAGGAAAAAAAATCGGTGGAATCTTGTGTGAGTTCACCTCTATTCCAGGCGCGCACCCCTCCATCGTCGCAGGCGTGGGGATCAATCTCACGACGAGGGAAATCGACTTTCCGCCCGAGCTGCGCGCCCTCGCCTCCTCCATCCTTCTATCGGGAGGGAGGACACCCGACGCGGAGAATCTGCTCTCCCTCCTTCTGGACCACGTCGCTTTCTGGTACAAGAAATATGTATCAAGCGGCTTTGGCGCCGTTCAAACTCGCTGGCTTCATCTGTGCGATCATCTAGGTCAGAGAACGTCCGTTCGCGGCGCGGACGAGAAGATCGACGGAACAACCAAGGGCATTGACGAGGCGGGCCGCCTGTTGATCGAGCGCGCCGATGGGTCAATCGAGAGAATAGTCTTCGGCGAGCTGGAACTCCCATGAGCGAAGATTCCCTCCTGCTGGCCATTGACGTGGGCAACACGCAAACCGTAGTGGGGCTTTTCGACGAGGAGGCGTTAATCGCTAGCTGGAGGCTCGGCTCCGTGGCCCGCCGCACAACGGATGAGTTGGCCATCCTCATGGAGGGCCTGTTCCGTGTCGGGGAGCACCAGATCTCGGATGTGGCTCGCGTGGTCATCGCAAGCGTCGTTCCACCCTTGGGGCCAACCCTAGAGGAGATGGCAAAACGCTATTTCGGCGCGAAGCCACTGGTCATCGGCCCAGGAACGCGTACGGGAATAGCGATTAAATACGAGAATCCTAACGAGGTGGGCGCGGACCGAATCGTCAACACCGTCGCCGGCCACCACCTATACGGTGGGCCTTTGATTATCGCGGACTTTGGAACGGCCATCACCTTCGACGCAGTATCCTCCGACGGAGAATACCTAGGCGGGGCCATCGCGCCCGGACTAGGTATCGCACTAGAGGCGCTCATCGACAAAACGGCCCGGCTTCCCAGGGTCGAAGCCGCCGTCCCCCCCTCAGTCATCGGGAGAAACACGGTCCACAGCATTCAATCCGGTATCGCGTACGGGTATCAAGGACTGGTAAGGGAAATCGTCAATCGCATGAAAGCCGAACTCGGAAAAGAGACGAAAGTGATCGCAACGGGCGGGCAAAGCTTGGGTTTTGATGCGAGAGGGGAGGTTTTCGATGTGGTCAACCCCGACCTGACCCTTTTCGGGCTTCGCCTGCTCGCCGCGCGAAATATGTGAGGCGAGCGCGAGCGCGCCCACTCAAAAGTCCGCTATCCTGGATATTCTGTGGTCTCCTTTCCGTCGTATGAAAGAGCGAGGGGACATCCAGCATGGTGTCCATCGGCGACAAAAAGGGAGAAGACATCGACGCACTCCTCCTGCCTTTGGCGCACTCCGCCAAAAAACCACCACCATTCCACACAAACAGCCTATTGAAACGCATCGCACAACAGTTTTTTGACTTTCGGCCCCTCTCCCGCCTCCGCTTCGAGCAGCACAACGTCGAAGCGGCAAGCAGAATTCAGTTCCTGCGGGTGGGCTATCAGATAGTGTTGCGCAGCTTGGGTGATTCTTCGCTGTTTTTCCCAATTGACGGCCTCCGCGCCGCTTGGGGACTGCCCCGTCGAGCGGGTCTTCACCTCAATGAACGACAGAATCTCGCCATCGCGCGCGATGATGTCCACCTCATAGCGCGCGCCGCGATAATTTCGCTCCAGGATCTCGTATCCACGGCGGCGCAAGAATTTAACGGCCGCATCCTCTCCGAGTTTTCCGCTCGCCCGGCTCACGACGTCCTCACGTCCCGGCCCCCGCCGGCACTCCCCTGAAGGTTCGCCGATGAATGCGACAGGGGCCGCGTCTTCCCAGAGCAGCGAGATGTTCCCGCGTGGGGTATCCCTTGTGCTTGCTGAATCCATAACCGGGAAAGCGCGCGTCCATCCGCGCCATCACCCGATCTCGATACACCTTGGCGACCACGCTTGCCGCCGCGATGCAGGCGCACCGCGCATCCCCCTTCACTAGGGGAGTTTGCGGCAGCGACGCCGGAATTTTTTTGTTTCCATCAACGAGGACGTGGGCGGGCGCGAGCGGCAGCCTTTCGACGGCAGTCGCCATCGCGCGCAACGAGGCTTGCAGGATGTTGATTCGTTCGATCTCTCGCGGGCCGACCGCCGCTAGGGCGACGGCACGCGCCTTGGCAAGAATTTCGTGTAACAGAGCCTCCCTATCGGATGGGGACAGCTTTTTACTATCATCCAACCCACGTAGCGGATTCTCCGGGTCGAGCACCACGGCAGCGGCCACGACCGGACCCGCTAGGGGGCCGCGCCCGGCCTCATCTACACCCGCGACGCTCGAGGCACCCTCATTTGAGAGCGCAATCTCTATCGAATACATGAAAAACCCTAAGGGGTGATGGACTTTCCTAATATAGCGATATATCCGGAAGTTCTCAATGGGAGGCGCCGCCATCCGACTTGGGAAATGAATGAGAATTTGAGAAGATAGGGGATTCCTTAAACTGGAGAAAATACGTTGGCCAGAACCAGGATATTTCGCAAAGATCACCTCATTGATTCCCACGACGAAGGCGTCAAGCTGCACCTGAGGGAGAAAAAGCCCCGCGGAATGGAAAAAACGCAAACCGCGACCACCTTGCTCATGGTCCACGGGCAAAGCACTCCGTCTCCGGTCGCTTTCGACCTCCCGCTTCGGGGCTACTCTTGGATGGATTTCGTCGCCAGCCGGGGGTTTCACGTCTACGCCCTCTCCATTCGAGGGTACGGCCCTTCTACGCGACCCCCCGAAATGCGGACAAGCCCCGCCAACCAGCCTCCTGCTGTGAGAGGACTCACTGCGGTGCGGGACATTGACGCCGCAGTGCGGTTCATTTGCGAGGAAAACGCCATCACGAAGCTAAACCTCCTCGGCTGGTCATGGGGCACCACGACCACAGCCGCCTTCACCGCCGCAAAACAGTCTCGCGTCCGCCGCCTTGCGCTTTACGCCCCGTTTTATGCGTATGACGACCCCAAGGCGGCTGTGCTTTGGGAAGACCCCGCGCGGCCCGGTCGCTGGAACCCTCGAAGCGGAGCCTGGCGTTGGGTCACGGAAAACTACCAGAGAGAGCGCTGGGACGGGAGCATCCCCAAGGGGCGACACGCAAAATGGAGAACCGAGAGGGCGATCAAGCGATTTTGGGCGGAACAACTGAAGTTCGACGCAGAAGGCAGACACAGAAAAATTCCCGCTGTCCGCGTCCCCAATGGCGCGATGGCGGACGCCTATGATCGCGCGCGGAACAAACCCCTCTATGACGCCCGCAAAATCACCTGTCCAGTCTTGACCATCCGGGGAGACCACGACCGAAGCTCCACCGACCCCATATTCGCCGGCGTGTATCGCGCGCTGATAAACAGCCGGGGCAAACGCTCCGTGGTCTTGGGAGACGCCACGCATTTCGCCCAGTATGAATGGAGCCGCGATGCTTTATATGGCGAGGTACAGAATTTCCTGGAGGGCTAGGCGGAGGAAAGGAAAAACCCGCTCGCGCCTCTTAGGGCGACGATTTCGCCGCCTTCTTCGCCTTCTTACCTTCTGCGCGGCGTTCTTTCACCTGGGCCGCCTTGCCCTTGCGCTCTCGTAAGTAGTAGAGCTTCGCACGACGCACGCGACCCTTGCGGGTGACCTCTATTTTGTCGATCCTCGGCGAATGCACCGGAAATATACGCTCTACACCAATTCCATACGAGATCTTGCGAACGCGAAATCTCTCGCGCAACCCGCCGCCCTGCCTTCCGATGACGACACCCTCGAACACCTGAACACGCTCCTTCTCACCCTCCACAATTTTTACGTGAACGCGCACCCTGTCACCCGGGTCAAACTGGGAGACGTCCTTGCGCATGCCTTCGCGCTCAATCTTGTCGACAATGTTCACCCGCTCGCTCCCTTTCCGGAAAATGCCAGCATAATACCCGTCTCTCACCCAGAATGCGATCCACGACAACCGCCGCCGCGCATCAAACCGACAGATGGTTGAACCCCATATCCGTTTCCGCCCACACGGGCGTCAATATCATGTCCGACATCTTAAAAACCTCCTCCGCCAAGCCCCAGCCCGTGCCGAACAAGATGACGATCGGGGTTTCCGCCCCCTTGACTTCACGGATGGCATGATCATATATAATGGCCTGCCACGTTCGCCTGGACGTCGTCACTGCGCATAGCGGCCTTCGAGACTCCTTCAGTTCGACTGCCTCGGCAAGCGCGTCCAAAGAGCGCAAAACCGCCAGAAACTCGAGCGTCTCGCCTCTTTGAGGGCGCAACTTACGGCCCGGACCCTCCACGAAATGGGCTATCACCCGGCGGACAAAAGCCCGCTGGGCAGCGCATTAATAGATTAATGTATCACAAATACGCCCGATACGCCATAGGGGCGGCCCACGCGGGAGAGGTCGTGCAAATCCAGGCTCCTGACGGAGGAGGTCACGAAGCGATCCACACGATCGAGGACAGGATAATGAATCAGCGCGAGATAGACGTTGCCCAACGTCTGGCTTCCTCCCTGGGCTAGAGCGATTCCAACAAGTGCAAATCCTCATCGCTCAATTCGACCCGCGCCAGGAGATCGCCTCGTCTTTCCCGCGTTCTTTTGAGTGCCTCCCCTCTCCTCCAAAGCCGGATGGCCTCATGATCGCCGGACAAAAGCACATCCGGCGCGCGGATTTCCTCGAACTCCGCCGGTCGTGTGTAGTGTGGATGATCGAGCAGGCGATCGGCGAAGCTGTCCTGGGCGGCTGAAGCGTCGTTGCCCAAAACACCGGGGAGGAGCCTGCCGACAGCGTCCATGACAACCATGGACGGAATCTCCCCGCCCGATAGAACGTAATCTCCGATGGAAATTTCCTCATCCACGCACAATTCACTCACCCTCTCATCCACACCCTCATATCGACCGCAGATGAGAAGCAGACTGGATGCCTTCGAGAACCTGAGGGCGGTTTTTTGATCGAACAAACGCCCTTGGGGACTGAACAGGACTTTCAGCGGCTCGGCTTCCGCCTCCTCTCGAATCGCCTGAACTCCTCTGAATATCGGCTCGGGCTTCATGACCATGCCCACCCCGCCGCCAAACGGGGCATCGTCAGTTTGCCGATATTTTCCCTTGGCGAAATCTCGCAGGTTCCAGACCTTGAGCTCCAAAAGACCCGTGCGCATCGCGCGTCCCACGACGCCCTCCCTAAACGCCTCCTCCACCATATGCGGGAGCACGGAAAGAACATCGATGCGCATGAAAACCCCTCAATCCTCGTCAGCACACTTGGGAGGGCGAAAAATCCAGTGCTCATCTTCGCACCTGAGCACGACCTCACGCGTCGCAGGGGCGAGTAACTCCCCTCCCCCGGGTGCGCGTATGACAAGGACGTCGTTTCCACCTGCGCCGAACATGTCCACCACCTGGCCGAGAAGGTTCCCCTCCTCGTCCAGGATTTCGCGGCCCTCGAAATCCTCGAAATAGAAAACCCCCTTGTTAGGACCATCCAGGAATTTCCTATCCGCCAGGAATATAGTCCCCCTCAGCGATTCAGCATCCTCTGAGGTATCAATTCCCACAAACTTCCAGACGATGGCCCCCTTGCCCCCCCGATGGAAAGCCTCTATCCCAAATCTTTTGCATGTCTCCGTCTTGGAGGCCACCTCGCTGATTCGCCCGTAAACGTCAACGTCATCAAGCCAAGGCTCTACCCGAACCGCCCCCTTGAGACCGTGCGGCTTCAAACCGATGCCCACGGCCACCGCGTCGGTCCATCGGACGGCCCTAATCGTTGACGTCCGCCTTGCGCCTTGCCGCTTGATCCAGGAGGTTCTTCACCGTCCGGGTAGGAATCGCGCCTTTATCCATCCAGATATTGGCCCGCTCTAGGTCGATGCTAATAAAGGCCGGATCCTGGGAGGGATCGTAGCGCCCGATGCTCTCAATGAAGCGGCCATCGCGAGGCATGTGCTCATCCTGGACGACGACGCGGTAGCGCGGTGCCTTTTTCATGCCGCCCCGGGCAAGTCTGATTTTTACGCTCAAAACATCTCTCCTTAAAAGTGAAGCATTTGACGCATTCTCTGCATCTGTTTTTTCTTGCCACCCTTGGAAAACTGCTTCATTAGCCTCTGCGTTTGTGCGAACTGCTTGAGCAGACGATTCACGTCCTGCACCCGGGTTCCGCTCCCGGCCGCGATACGCTTTCTGCGGCTGCCCTTGATGATCTCAGGCTTCACCCGCTCAAGGAGCGTCATTGAATCAATGATGGCCACCGTGCGCGAGATCTCCGCCTCGTCAACGTCCACGTCGGGCATCTTGCTTCTCAGACCCGGGATCATGGACATGACCTCCCCAATGGAACCCATTTTTCTCATCTGAACGATCTGCTCTTTCATCGTCTCCAGGGTGAACGCGCCTCCGCCGAGAGATTCGGCCATGGACTTCGCGTCTTCGGCAGAGACGGCGGCTTCCGCCTTCTTGATAAGGGACACGACGTCCCCCATACCCAGAATGCGTGAGGCCATCCTCTCAGGATGAAAATCCTCCAGCGCGTCGAGCTTCTCCCCCACGCCGACCATCTTGACGGGCAGGCCCGTCACCGAGCGAAGCGAAAGGGCACTCCCCCCCCTGGCGTCGCCGTCGAGTTTCGTCAGCACGACGCCCGTCACCCCGATGCGTTCAGAAAACGTCCGTCCGATGTTGACTGCTTCCTGGCCTGTCATGGCGTCGGCCACAAAAAGAACCTCCTCCGGCCGCGCCGCCTCCTTCATCCGCTTCAACTCATCCATCAACCCATCATCGACGTGCAGCCTGCCCGCGCTGTCGAGGATGCAATAATCAAAATGCTCCAGTCTGGCTCGCTCGATTGCTCCTTGGACAATCTCTACAGGACTCGACGACCCCTTGGCATCAAACGAATCGACGCCGGCCTGCTCAGCCAGCCTATCGAGTTGAGCGATGGCTGCCGGTCGCGCGACGTCCGCCGATACCAAAAGAACGCGCAACCCCTTGTTCCTCAACTTCAGGGCAACCTTGCCCGCCGTCGTCGTCTTTCCTGAACCCTGGAGGCCGATGAGCATCAACGTGGTGACGCCGCGCGCCGCGCGCTCAAGCGGAGCGTTCTTGGTCCCCATGAGTTCCGTCAGACGCTTTTGGACGGCCTTGACGACCTGCTGAGAGGGGTCAAGGTGGGCCGCGCGCTCCACCCCCACGAGATCTTCTCGAATTTTGGTCGTCAGTTCCTTGGCGACCTTGAAATTCACGTCCGCCTCGAGAAGCGCCAGGCGAATCTCCCGTAGAGTCGAGTCGACCTGCTTTTCTACCAGAACGCCACGGCTCCTCAAGTCCTTGAAGATCCCGCCCAGGCGCTCTTTCAAACCATCGAACATCGCACACCCAACTTTTTCACATTCAATATGTTTTGCGTTCCCGTCCGCAAAGGAGAGCTAATCAGTGAAATTTATAAGGATTTTGTATGACGAGTGTCAACCGGGGACAGATTGTTCGGCCATCCCGTTCAAAGGGCGCGGCAGGGCGCAAAACAAGACTTGCGCGCCAAAACGCTTAAGCACCCCTGATTCTCCGTATGGGCTCGGCATAATCCTTCGCCCCGAACACGGCGGAGCCCGCCACGAGCACCTCCGCGCCCGCCGCGCGTATTTCCGCCGCGTTCTCGGGAGTGACGCCGCCGTCGACCTCTATCAAAATGGACAACCCTCGCTTCTGGATCATCGCCTTCGCGCGCCGAATCCGATCCAAAGCGGCGGGGATAAATTTCTGGCCACCAAAGCCCGGATTCACACTCATGATGAGCACCACGTCCACTTCGGAGAGCAAGTCCTCTATCTCGGAAAGCGGCGTTCCGGGGTTCAACGTCAGTCCGACGCCCAACCCAGAATCGCGGACGCTTTGAAGGGTTCGGTGAATGTGTCTCGACGTCTCCACGTGAACCGTCAGAACATTCGCGCCCGCATTTGCAAACGTTTTGATGTATTGATCTGGTTCCGAAATCATCAGGTGCACATCAAGCACCATGTCGGGGGCGGCTCTCCTGGCCGCCTGAACACACAAAGGCCCCAAGGAAATGTTCGGCACAAAGTGACCGTCCATAACGTCGAAGTGCAGCCAATCAGCACCGGCTTCGCATACAGCCTCTATCTCTTCTCCCATTCTCTCGAAAGAACAAGACAGCAAAGAAGGTGCCACCCGAACTTTTCCAGCCCCCATTTCAGGCTTGGGCATCTTGATTTCCCCGGATCAATGCGCCCGTTCTTCCACAAGACGGCCATCCAGAAATATACGCGCGCGCGCGCTTCCCTTCACCCGCACGAGCAAATGAATCTCCTCGCCTGCACGCACACTGCGGGACAATTCCTCGCGCGTCCCGCCATTCGATTCCAACTCCACGCGGAGTTCGCGCTGCGGTTTTCCACCCGGCACGCGATAGCGCAAGACGATGAAATTCCCCGCCACCTGATCCGCCCCGCGCGCCACGTCCACGTGCACGCGATGGCCCGCCAGGACATGCCGCCCAGGCAGCGGTATCTGAGAGACGACGGAACCCCGCAGGGAACCCGGACGATCCACGTAGCGAACGCGCCCGGCCGTGAGGCCAAGAGCACGGACCCGGTCTAGGGCTTCGTTGACGCGCTCCCCAATGAGGGAGGGCATGACGTACGCCCGCTCACGGGGGCCCTGGCTGACGATAAGCACCACGCCCTCGCCGCGTCTTACGTTCTCCCCCTCATTTGGCCAAACGCCCACAACCTCGTCGATGGTGCGATTGGAATCAAACACCCTCTCTACCAGACGAACGCGAAGACCTTGCAGGCGGATGAGGGTCTCCGCGCGACTCAGGTTCTCTCCCCGGACCGCGGGGACCGCCACGTCTCGCGCGCCTTTGCTCAAGACGAGCGACACGATTCTGCCTTTGCGGATACGGCGCCCGCCGGGAGGATTCTGCCGCACGACGTAATTCATGGATACAGCGTCGCTGAAAACGCGCTCGGCGACCCGCATGGGTATTCCCTTCTCTCCCAACAACTCCAGCGCGCGAACCGCGCCCAGTCCCTCGACCTGGGGCAGAAAAATACCATCTCCCCCCCTGAAAACGTAAAGTCCCGCAGCGCCCCCAAAACCTCCCAGAGTGATGAGAACCACAGCCCAAAGAAAGCTTTTGAGAATCCCAACCAACACCTCTAATCCTCTTTGCGCCAGCTCATGGCGAAAAAGCCGTCAAGTCCCATGCCCGGCGCAATCCACAACGCCCCGTCGGGGCGCAAAAGACGCCTCGCGCCCTGAGGAAGGGCGCCGCCATCCAAAATGGGGACGAACCCAGACTCCTGAAAAGAGGAAACGACACATTCGGTTTCCTCTGACTCGTTCGTGCAAACTGCATACACCAGCCTTCCCCCTCGGCGCACCGCACCGGTCACCCCACGCAAAATCGCTATCTGTCGGCGCGCCTGCTCTGCCAAATCTCCCTCTCTCACCCGCCATCTCGCGTCGGGATGCCTCCTGAGCACACCCAGCCCACTGCATGGCGCGTCAACGAACACCAAGTCGAACGCTTGATGAAAAGGCGGCTTCATCGCATCCATCCGCAATAGGCGGACGCTTGCGCGAATCCTAGCACAGTTGTTCTTGAGGCGTTTGAGTCGATGAAACGATTCGTCCGCCGCCACAACGCTCCCCCCGACTCCAGCGGCCCAGGCGAGGCAGGCGGATTTGCCCCCGGGCGCCGCGCAGGCATCCAGAACTCTCTCCCCTGGAGCAGGCGCAGCGAAACGCGCCGCCATGCTTGAGGCCTCATCCATAACGATGAACTTGCCCTCACGATAAGCCGTCGTATCGCTAAAGCGCGCCCCGGACACACTCTCATCGGGAAGAAATATCAAACAATCCGGATCCACGCATCCGGCCCGCGTGATGACTCCCTCGCTCTCCAGTTGCGTCTTCAGGCTTTGGAGACTCACCGCTTGCGCGTTCACGCGAAAGACGACCGGCGCCTCTTCGTTGTTCGCCCGGCATCGCCTCCGCGTTTGCTCCTCTCCGAGCGCGCGCATCCAGCGCCTCACCAGCCACCTCGGATGGGATTCCCATACCGTCAAATAATCTTCAACGCTCTCCGGAGGATGGACGTCGCGCTCTGCCACCTTACGCAAAACCGCATTCACCAATCCCTTCGCCCAGTCCAGATCTCGACCATTGAGCAAGGAGACGCTGCCATCCACCGCACCGTGCGCGGGGATTCGATCCATAAACAACAGCTGATAGACGCCCAAGCGCAGCGCTCCACGCACAGAAGGGGCCAGACCCGGTTTGCTCAAAAAATGGCCAAAAACAAAATCCAGTCTATTTCTCCACCTCAGGACGCCATAGATCAACTCGCGCAAAAACGCGCGGTCCCGCGCGTCGAAATCCGCCGATGAAAACCTCTTGACCAACGCGTCCGCGGGAGCGGGGGCTCTCTCGAAGGCAAGCAGCGCGGCGTGCGCCGCTCGCCGAACGCGATGGGAGGAACGGACACCTTTCTTTCTCGCCACGGCGTTTCGGCTCACTCGTCATCTCCCAATAATAGAGTCGGCCGACATGGGTATCCCCTGGCGAAAGCCCCAGCGACCATCTTTTTCCCACCCGGCGGCTGGACCTCCAGAATCACCAAATCGCCCGCGCCCGTGGCTACGCGGATTCCCTGTCCTTCGGGCGATTCGGCCATCCCCAAAATCTCGCCGCCACGCCCACCGGAGACTCCCGGAATCGGATAGGCCCGCCATATCCTCACCGGGCCATTCGCCACACCTGGCCATGGCGTCTCGGCGACTGGCCAGGGATTGAATCCCCTGATCAATCTATCAAGACGGTGCGCCGAGAGGCTCCAATCGAGCTTGGCCTCCCTTTTTTCGAGTTTTTCCGCATAGGTGGCCAGGGATGCGTCCTGAGGCTCCTCTTTTACTTCTCCGTACTCGAGCTTCCGCAGCACCGCCAACATTTGCTCCGCTCCTAAGGTGGCCAGTTTGTCATGAAGGTCGGTGGAAATATCCCTCGGCCCAATCCACAGGGAACGCCTGGCGAGCACGGGACCGGCGTCAAGCTCCGGCACAAGGCGCATGACGCAAACCCCCGTTTCAGAATCCCCCGCCACCAAGGCGCGTTGAATCGGCGCTGCACCCCGCCAGCGGGGCAGAAGCGAGGGATGCAGATTCAACACCCCCCAACGGGGCGTGCGAAGCAGCTTCGTGCTCATAATCTGTCCGTACGCCGCAGCAACACCTACGTCGGGCCGATATTCCGCTACGTGTGCAGCGCGGATTTTCTGCGGCTGCAAAACGGGGACTCCCATTTCAAGCGCGCGCGCCTTGATGGGCGGCGGCGTGCGCTTGCGACCTCTACCCGCCGGCCTGTCCGGCTGCGTGAACACAGCCTCCACCTCGACGGGAGACGCTATCAGCGCCTCAAGCGTCGGCACCGCAAAATCGGACACGCCAAAGAAAACCGTTCGCATGGATCGCTCCCAGGAAAAATCGCGCGCCAACGGACGAGGGAAGCGGTGCTCTCTAAGTGACGGCCCTCGCCTGCTTTTTGAGGCGACGCTTGATGAGGTCTCGCTTCGTCTTATTTAGGTGATCCAGGATGAGCCTGCCGTCGAGATGGTCGATCTCGTGCTGAAGAGCAAAGGAGAGAACCCCGCGCGCGTGGAGGAGCACCTCCTCGCCCTTCATGTTCATCCCCCGAACCCGCACCATCTCATGGCGGCGGATTTTCTCGCTCACGCCCGGCAGCGACAGACAACCCTCCTCCACCATACGCTCACCCTCGGCGTTTTCGATTTCAGGGTTGAGGAACACGTGGACTTGCTCGGTGTCCTTTCCAATCGAGACGTCCACCACGATCATCCTGACGTTCTCCCCTACCTGGGGAGCGGCAAGACCAACGCCAGGCGCGTCATGCAGTGTGTCGAGCATTCCCCGCGCCAACCCCTCTATCCGCGCCGTGATGGACTCGACACGACGACACCTCTGCCGAAGAGCGGGTGCAGGGTACTTGAGAATTTCCAACACGGCCATAAAAGGTTCCTAAATGGGACAAATTTCAAACGCGCGCGTGGCACCGAACCGCCCGCCAAACGAATTTCCACCATTAACCCATCCGCCGTGCAGAAGCAAATTTGTGGAGAAAATCCTCCTTTTCAAAATAGGAGTTCGCCCCACCTCATCCTGAACGAGCTTCCCCGTTTTTCCTGAACCCAAAGCACAGATGGAGGAATGCGAAGAAAAGGAAGGGCTAATGAGCTCGAGATATGTTTTCTCTCACAAAGGGAGTGTGCAACGAAAAAGCGACGAGGCCAATCAATCCCTCATCGTCGTCTCGATGATTTCAACGATATCCTTGTTGTGAGAGGGGCTGAGCATTCCAAATATCTTTATCATTTCAACGATGACTCTATGGTTCTTGCTGTCAAATAAGAATTTCCCACGTTCATTTTTTTCAGAAAGCCTGCCGATTAAATCAGTCCTTGCCTGAATCTCAATTATTGGAACACAGAGATAGAGCATCGGTTGAACACCGACTGCTCTTTGCTTTTCTCTTATCGTAATCTCAATCGCATATTTACCATACCTATAGAGAAGCTGTGGATACTCTAATGTCAATCCAAAAAATTGTAGGTTGTTGATTCTTTTCTCAACAGGATGAGTTCTTTTTATTTCACAATCCTCGTGGTTCGATATCAAGTCCTCCTCCCTTAGATCAGACAGAAACTCGAAAATGCTCTTTAATTCGGTGTTGGTCACAAAACTCCACGAATGAAAATAATACAAATATTCTGACAGTTCATAGAACGCTTTCTTCTTGCCATTAGCCGCAACAAATAACTTCTCGGGTAAAGTAGTATCCTTGAATCCTTCATTTTTAATCTCTACATCATAACTAATCTGCCATTCCACATAATTATGTTGGGTAAAAGGCTTTTGTCTGACGGCATAAGGAACGCCATATTCGTAGAATGACCTTCTTGATTTAACTCTTATTTTCCTGTTGGTTTTGTAAGAGGAACATCTATAAGAATTCGTTCATTCTCCTCATCAACCAACATGATGTCCCCCTAACAAAGTCCGAAAGTACGCATCAATCCCATTTTCGACTTCCCCTTTCGGAGTATCTATCTTTCCGATGTACCGCTCCAAGAACGGATGACGTTCAACCGCATCCTTGAGAAAAGACATCCGATACCGCTTGAACAATTCATCGTCTATCATCACGTCGCAGTTGCCGAAATAAAAGGGCAGCCGATAGACGTTTCTCTTGAAAACGTCCACGTAGGCGTAGTAATCCAGCTTCTTCCTGTCTATCGCAATCGCGTTGGTGCTGCGATTTATGAGGAAAGTGCGGTTTCTTTTCAAGGCGTTGATATCCCTCATCGTCCAAAAAAACAGCAGGTCCGCATCCTGCACCGCAGGATTTTTCTTGCTGGGGTATTTGTCCACGTAGCGGGGAATATAATCGAAATCATCCAGGCGGAAACAAGCCTCACCCTTCGTCTTGAAGCGAAACGACCGGATGAGGTCATAACCCATGCCCCCAGTATATCTGCCATAAAGAGCGATCAGAATCGGAAAAGGCGTCGACTTTGAGGAATCGGAGAATTCACCGCTGCTGAGCAGAAGCCCATCAAGTAACCTGTAATTTGCGGTGAAATTTCCCAACAACTTAAAATTCGCTGGCTTGATGAGGTAGGAGAGGGGATGCAAGACGCAAACCCAATCCGCCTTGAGTTTGTCATAGGAAAGCAGAAACGATAAACCCAAATCCCGGCGGAGAACATCCTCATCGACGACAAAAGGAACGTCTTTGATCTTGCGCCGAATCATGGACGTCTTGTCGTTATATGGGGGGTTTCCGACTAAAGCCAATTTGGATTTCTCAGGAATCTTGAATTTCGACCTGCGAACGTCGTGGAGCGCATTCGTCCGAAAGAATCGAGCCCGCCCATTGTTTTTTCTAGCAACCTCGATTGCCGCCTCGTCCAAGTCACATCCAATGACGGTCCGCTGGTCGGCGTTCCTAAGAAAATTGCCGTATCCACACGCGCTGTCCATGACGATCGTGCCGGCATCTATATGGGGCTGGAGCATATTCCACGCTAAATCGACGCAATCAGGGGGAGTATAATAGCTCCCCAGATTCACCCTAGCCTTATATCCTAAATGTTTTTGATTCGTCGGGGCTTTCGGCATTCCCATCAGATTCCCCGCGCGATTTCCCGAGAAAGACGCAAGGGAAAACACCATGTGATTCACCCCAGGGTCAAAAGAACGTTTGTTGGATCGCGTTATTTAGGGGTCGCCGCCCGGGGAGTCGCCTCCGCCTGTGAGGCCGTTTCGGGTCCGCTGATTCCGAGGGCACCACGCACCCGCCTTTCCATCTCGGCGAAAACGTCGGGATTTTCTCTCAAGAACCGCTTTACGTTCTCGCGTCCCTGGCCAATGCGCTCATCGCCGAAGGAATACCACGCCCCTGTCTTGGCAACCACGCCGTTCTCCACCCCTAAATCAAGCACGTCCCCTTCCTTCGAGACGCCGCGCCCGAACATGATGTCGAACTCCGCCGTGCGAAACGGGGGCGCGAGTTTGTTCTTCACCACGCGCACCCGCGTTCTGTTACCCACGTTGTTCTCGCCTTCCTTGATCGATGCGATCCGCCGTATGTCGAGGCGAACGGACGAATAGAATTTCAGCGCGTTTCCGCCGGAGGTGGTCTCCGGGTTTCCGAACATCACGCCGATTTTCATGCGAATCTGATTGATGAAGATGAAGCAGGTGTTGCTACGATGCACCACTCCGGTGAGTTTGCGAAGCGCCTGGCTCATGAGCCGCGCCTGAAGTCCCACGTGGTGATCCCCCATATCGCCTTCGAGTTCCGCCTTGGGCACTAGGGCGGCCACGGAGTCGATGACGACCACGTCAAGCGATCCGCTGCTAGTAAGTATCTCGGCTATCTCCAAGGCCTGCTCGCCCGTGTCGGGCTGGGAGACGATGAGGTTGTCCGTCTGCACGCCGAGGGCCTTGGCGTAGAGCGGATCGAGGGCGTGCTCCGCGTCCACGAAGGCGGCCATTCCCCCTTTACGCTGCACCTCGGCAATGATCTGAAGCGCGATGGTCGTCTTGCCCGAGGATTCAGGGCCGAATATCTCCACGATGCGCCCGCGCGGCACACCCCCGCAGCCGAGCGCGCCGTCGAGCGAGACAGCGCCCGTGGAGATCGCCGGTATCGGCTCCATTCCGGGGCCCTCGCCCAGACGCATGATGGAACCCTTGCCGAACTGGCGGTTGATCTGGTTGAAGGCCATGTCGAGTGCCTTGTCGCGGCGCTCGCGCTCTTTGGGGTACTCGGACTTCGAGGCGGGGGATCCGTTCTTGCGATTCATCAGAAGACTCCATTGGACAAAGGAACGCGCGCCAGTTCACAGATGACGGACATCAACGGAATGTAGGGGATTCTTCCTCCCTCCACAACACGAAAGACGCCAAGGAAGCGCCCTCATTCCCCAAAGAATTTCGCGCGGTTCAGGCTCTCATCCCCATGCTATCACTATCTCAAGAGGCGCGTGATTCATTTTCGCTAAAAATACGTGAAAAGCAAAGCAAGGACAAGTATAGAAAGCAAAAATTAGTGTAAAACCAGATTTTTTATGGGTGAAGAGAAATGACCGAACCTAATAGAATGAGTTCTCTATAAAGGAGATTCCCTTGATCCCGATTTCGCCCATTCGCCAGTCAATATCGCATCCGCCTCATTCACTCTCCAGATTCTCCGACACCGACCAACCATAATAAAAATAAGCCCATCGACCATAAGACTCGCAAACCGGTGCCCTCAACACAGCCTCACCCCCTCCAGGGCCGTGTCGCGCGCCTGCGGGGTTGAAATCGCTACGGAACAGAACGGCCTCGCGCGCGTGGGCAATGGGCGGGGGCGTCAGCCATCGGCGTTCGGCAACCTGTAGTTCTCCCTTGAGTCCCGCAGGCGGACGATCCGGAGAGCGGTGCCGCGCCAGCGTCAAATGCGAACGGAAGGGTCTATCCTCGGAGGAGAATCCCGACTCGGTGAGATGACGCGAAAGACGCCTCTCCAAGGCGGTGAGAGGGGGCGGCGTTTTCGTCGGCCCCACCCAGAGCACGCCCGGGTGCTTAAGATGTGGAAAAACGCCGAAGCGATCGAGTGAGAGTCGAAGGCGACTATGCCTTCTCCAGCGCGACGAAGCGCGTTTGCAGAGTCCTCAACCTGCGCTTCCTCGATATCGCCCAGAAAGCGCAGAGTGAGGTGAACCTTCCGAGAGCTGACCCACCGGAAACCACGCAAGGCCGGCATGTTGGCGAACGCGCCTTGAAGCGATTCGAGAATTTCGCGTTCCTCCCCACCAAACGGAATCGCCAGAAACGCGCGCATGGAAAACCCTTTCATCTTTCACAGTCCCACAGTATAGCTCCTTCCGGTCCTTGGGAGCCACCGGACGGTTCCCACTGCAGATCTCAGGCCTGGCAACGCGTCATTTCGTAACCACTAAATAGAACCAGCAAAACGCCTTTGGGAAACAAACGTCCCATGCCAAACGTCTTTTCGGTTCCTGTGCTCCAGTTTTGGGCGATGACGAGCAAAAACCGAAGGCCGGACGATGCGTACCAAGCGCATAGTTTCGATACCCATCAAAATCCGTCGGCATCCTCAGCTCTAAAGCACGCCCAATGCTGGACGTCATACCCTGCCTCCCTCCATGCCGTTCAACCGAAGACCTCCAGAACGTAGCACCGTCCGCCTCATGCGGGATACAACTATTCTCACGTCTTGAAATGCTCTCAAAGCGTGGAAGCGTCCCCCTCATTTGGAGCCTCATCCCTCTCAGGCTCCATCAAAACCTCGCGCGCCAATTCGAGCGCGCTTTGCGCCGTTTGGGCCTTGACCTCCAGACGAGAGCCTTTGAACAAGCGGCGCCGACAAACGGTGCCGTAAGGCAGAGCGACGGCCATGCACACCGTGCCTACTGGTTTCTCGGGGCTTCCGCCTGTCGGGCCGGCGATTCCGGTGACGGACAGACCGACCTCGCTGCCCGCTGCTACCCGGACTCCCTCCGCCATTGCGCGCGCACACGCCTCGCTCACTGCGCCCGGGCCGCCCTCGGGCGCCAAGATATCCCTGGACACTCCCAGAAGCGCCATTTTCGCCTCGTTGCTGTAAGTGATGAAGCCTCGCTCGAAATACGCCGAGCTGCCCGACACGTCCGTGATGCGGCTCGCTATCAGGCCGCCCGTGCAACTCTCCGCCGTGGCAATGCACCAGCATTTCTTGAGCAGGCGCGCACCGATCCATTCCTCTACAGATTTCGCCATCCTCCCGCTCCCCATGAGATCAAACGACACCGAAATATGACAAAGCGAATAGAAACGCCCGGCCGAGGAGCCCGGCACCGACGTCGTCCGCCACGACACCCATTCCGCCGGGTAACCTCTCCAGGCGCCGAACTGGCACTATCTTGATGATGTCAAAAACACGAAAAAGGAGAAAGCCGGCCAGCAGGGCGCCCAGGCTCGGCGCGACGCCGATGAGGCAGACGAGCTGCCCCACCCATTCGTCCACGACGATCTCCGGGGGGTCTCGTTGACTTGTGAGGGTTTCATATTTTTCAGAACTCCACACGGCGAGAGGAACCAGGCACAGCAAGAACAAGAAAGGAATATAAGGGCTTATCCCATAGAGCAAGCAATGCAATGCGACGGCAAGGAGAGAAGCCACCGTGCCCGGAGCTCGTGGAAACCTCCCGAGTCCGCCTAGCGTGGCGACGAGACACAGCAGAGACTCGCTCCCATAACTCATGATTCATGGATTTCGTTTGCTTGCGGTGGCTCCGTTCAGCCGAGCGGCGACGTACTCCCGCGCCCAGCGATCCGCCTCTAGAATCGTCCCCAGCGCGTCCGCCCCCCTGCCCTCATGCGCGTCGAGCGCAGCGCCCACCACTCCCGGAATGTCCATGAACTTCGACGCCCCAGACAAAAAAGAGGAGACGGCCACCTCGTTCGCCGCGTTGAGGACGGCGGGCGCAGTTCCCCCCGATCGCATCGCGCTTCTCGCATGGAGGAGGCAGGGAAACCGATCGAGGTCCGGCTCCTCGAACGTCAGGGAGCCGACCTCCGCCAAATCAAGCCTCGGCGCGGCGATGGGCAGCCGCTCTGGAGACAAAATGGCCTGCGCGATCGGAATCCGCATGTCAGGCACGCTCATCTGCGCTACGAAACTCCCATCTACAAACTCCACCATGGCGTGCACGATGCTCTGTGGATGAACCAGCACGTCTATTTGCGCAAATCCCAGCCCGAAGAGCCACCGCGCCTCAATGATTTCAAATCCCTTGTTCATCATCGACGCGGAGTCAATCGCAATCTTAGGTCCCATCTTCCAGTTGGGGTGATGCAGCGCCTCTTGGGGAGAAACAACCCGCATCGCCTCCAGCGAATGATTCCAAAAAGGACCGCCTGAAGCCGTGAGCACGACTCGCTCCACCTGCGAGCGGGGTCTGTCCGCCAAAATCTGGGCCAAGCCCGCGTGCTCGCTGTCCACCGGAAGAAGAGCGACGCCCTTCTCTCGCGCCCGGGAGGTGATAAACTCTCCCGCTATGACGAGCACTTCCTTGTTCGCCAGCGCGATGGAAGCACCCGCCTCAATGGCAGCCAGCGTTGGCGAAAGACCGGCGGCGCCCACCAGAGCGGAGACTACAACGTCCGCTCCGGCCCCGGCCGCCACCTCTCGCAGACCCTCATCTCCCGAAAGCGTCCTGACGCCGGAAGAGAGCGTCTCCCTGACGCGCGCGCCGCCCGCTTCATCCGCCAGGGATACGACTTGAGGCCGAAAACGCCTCGCCTGCTCCACGAGTCGCTTCCAATTTCTTCCGGCAGCGAGCGCCACTACCTCGAATCGTTCTGGGAATTGGGCGACGACGTCAAGGGCGTTCTCCCCAACGCTGCCCGTGGATCCTAATATGGCCACTTTTCGCCGCTTCATGTTTCGACCCACTCCGGATGAGCGATGACTCAAGACCCTGACAAATATAGATAGTAGTAAAACGCAGGCCCCGCGACAAGCAAACCATCCACCCTGTCGAGTACCCCTCCGTGGCCGGGGATGATGGCGGATGCGTCTTTTTCTCTGGCCGCGCGCTTGAGTGCCGATTCAGCCAAATCTCCCACCAGCGCGAACAATCCGATAAATATCGACAAGGGAATCGCGCGCCATGGGCCGACGCCGGGAACCTCCACGCAGAGCACCGCCACGACGCCGGCGAGTGCACCGGCGAGGATTCCCCCAATCGCGCCCTCCACCGTCTTCCCAGGGCTGATTGTCGGCGCCAACTTTCTTTTCCCCCACGCCTTGCCACTGAACATCGCCGCGATGTCGCTCGCCCAGACGACGACGAACAAAAAGAAAACGGCTTCCCTGCCGCCTAGAAAGGTCCTGATAAGCGCGATCAACCCGCCGGCGCCGCCCACCCATATCACACCGAGAAGGGAGATTCCGGCCAAGGAGACGCTCCCTCGAGACATCCCGTCCCGAAGCACCGTTATGAGAACGCGAAGCAAAACGACGGTCAGAACCAAAGTCGGCAGAACGCCGCCCACCCACACGGCGAGGGCGAAAGCGCAGGCGTCCAGGGCACCCCCCCATATCCTGACACGCCAGCCGGCGAGATGGAGAAGAGTTTGAAACTCCCAACCCGCGCGAAAGACGAGGGCGACCACGACGCAGAGAAAAACGAGGGAGGGGGCGAAAAACAGAACGAGAAGAATAGGCGCGGCGAGCACCAAGGCGCTAAGGAAGCGCGTCAAAGCCTAGTTTCTCCGAGTCGTGAACTGCTCCTCGGTAAGACCAAATTTTCGCACTCGGGACTGATAGGAGAGAATGGCGTCCTCAAGTTCGCGCTCTCCGAACGCAGGCCATTTGATGTCCGTGAAATACAGCTCCGCATACGCGGCCTGCCAAAGAAGGTAGTTGGAAAGCCTCAGTTCACCGCTCGTCCGAATCAACAAGTCGAGCGTGGGCAGATCCGCAGTATACAGATGCCGCTCGACGTCGCTCTCCTCAATATCCTCGGGGTGAAGCGTTCCTCTCCGCACCTCCTCAGATATGGACCTCGCCGCGTCGGCGATCTCCTGGCGTGCGCCGTAGCTCAGCGCCAGAGTCAGAACCATTCCGTCCTGGCCCGAGGTACGCTCCTTGACACGCTGAATGATTCCCCGCGCGAATAAGGGGAGATCCCTATCGTGTCCGATGGTGTTGAAACGGATTCCCTCCCGAAGCATTCTCCCCAGCTCGCGTTCGAGATAATCCGCCAAAATGCCCATGAGCGCGTCCACCTCGCCCTTCGGGCGGTTCCAGTTTTCCAAAGAGAAGCTATAGAGCGTGAGAGCCTCCACTCCGAGGCGGCGGGCGTGTGCCACCACCTTGTCGACCGACTTCACGCCCTCTCGGTGCCCAGCGATTCTGGGCAGAGAGCGTTCCTGTGCCCAGCGACCATTCCCGTCCATGATGACGCCGATGTGCCGGGGAAGACGCTCCGGATCGATGCGAGGCTCCGCGTCCACTTTACTAACCCCTAAACCTCAAGTATCTCTTTCTCTTTCGCAGTGAACAATTCGTCCAGTTCGGAGACGAACTGGTCGGTCAGCCTTTGGACGTCTACCTGCCCTCTTCTAAGGTCATCCTCCGTAATCTCCTTTTTTTTCTCCAGGTTTTTCATCCCATCATTGCCGTCGCGCCGGATGTTGCGAAGCGCGACCTTGTGCTCTTCGGTCATCTTCTTGAGCAGCTTCACCATCTCTTTGCGGCGCTCCCCCGTGAGCGGCGGCACCGGCACGCGAATAATCTTGCCGTCATTCGTGGGATTCAGACCCAGCTCCGCCGATTGAATCGCCTTTTCAATGTCGCCCAAGGAATTGGCGTCGAAAGGCTGCACAACGATGAGCTGGGATTCCGGCACGCTCAGGGTAGCGAGCCGGTTCAGAGGGGTGGGTGCTCCATAGTAATCAACCATCACTCCGCTAACGAGGTGCGCAGACGCGCGCCCGGTGCGAAGGCGAGCAGTCTCAGTCTTGTATGACTCCAGTGTGGAGCGCATTCTTTCTCTCAACGCGTCGAGCATCTCATCCATCGTCCATCTCCTTTTTGGACACTCGAAACGAATGCTTCGTTCTCCTGCCCGCGCCACCGTATCTCGCGCCCGCTGCGCGACCCATGAGATCTAGGCCCCGCTCACCAAAGTCCCGACCTGCTCGCCTTCCACGACGCGGCGGATGTTCCCGGGCTTGAGAAGGTTGAATACGATGATGGGTAAATTGTTGTCCATGCACAAGCTGACGGCGGTGACGTCCATGACGGCGAGCTGGCGATTGAGAACCTCGATATAGGTCAGCGCGTCGATGAACTCGGCCGTATCGTCCTGATTCGGATCGGCGGAGAAGACGCCGTCCACATCCGTGGCCTTGAGGATGCACTCAGCACCTACCTCAATGGCTCTGAGACTTGCGGTGGTGTCCGTCGTGAAGTAGGGATTTCCCGTGCCGCCGGCGAAAATGACCACCCGTTGTTTTTCCAGGTGACGGACCGCGCGCCTTCTGATGTAGGGCTCGCACAGCTCTGCCATGTGGATGGCGCTTTGGACGCGAGTGGCAAGGTTCGCTTTCTCGAGCGCGTGCTGAAGCGCCAAGGCATTGATGACCGTGCCGAGCATCCCCATGTAGTCGGCGTTGGTGCGCTCCATGCCGGCGGCGGCGGCAGCAGCACCCCGAAATATATTCCCGCCGCCCACGACAACCGCGATTTCAACCCCCATCCCGTGAATCTCGCTGATCTCCTGCGCGATATCGTCAACGACATTATGTTCGATGCCGTACCTGAGGTCCCCACCCAACGCCTCGCCAGAGAGCTTGAGCAAAATCCTTTTGAAGCGTAGGGCACCGCTCATAAACATCCCCAGAAATGGCGCGCCAACGACAACGGGGCGATACGGAACAAACGATCCGACAGAAAAAGGAACTTGTTTTACCCCTCACCCTCTGTAGAAAGCTCGCCGAGTTGAAAACGCGACCAAGAGGAAACACGGATTTCCTCGCCCACCTCCGCGCTCCTGTCTTTCAAATACGTCTGAACCGTTCTGTCGGTGTCTTTGACGAAAGGCTGATGGAGCAGGCAAATCTCCTTTTTGTATTTGTTGATGCGCCCCTCGACTATTTTCTCCAGAATATGCACCGGCTTTCCCGAATCCTTCTGCTGGGCGAGAAGGATATCACGCTCGCTTTGAAGAACCACCTCCGGTATCTGATCCTCAGAAAGGAACTGGGGGCTGCTCGCCGCGATGTGCATCGCCAGATCGCGCGCGGTTTCCAAAAAAGCAAAACCACCCGCCCCCTCCGCCGTCTTACACCTCAAGCCAAGCAGGACGCCAACCCGTCCGCCGGGATGAACATAGGAAGCCACCTTTCCCGAATCGCTATCGTCCAGCGCAAGGCGCTCCCCTCGGGCGAGGACGATATTCTCCCCCAGTTTCGCGATCGCCTCCATCGTCGTCTCCCGGAGCGCCTCGGCGAGGCCATCTCCGCCGTGGTCCTTTACGTGACGCGCGACGGCATCAAGAAGAGACTGAAAATCCTCGGTGCGGGCTACGAAATCGGTCTCGCAGTTCACCTCGACGATGGCACCCATACGTCCGTCCTCCCCTAGGGAGGCGTATACCTGTCCCTCGCTCGCAGCGCGTCCTGCCTTATTGGCAGCGCTAGAAAGCCCCTTTTCTCTCAAATAGCGCGACGCCCCCTCAAAGTCGCCGGCATTCTCCCTGAGAGCCTCCTTGCAATCCATGATGCCCGCCCCCGTGCGGGTTCTCAGTTCCTTCACCATCTGAGCCGTCACTTCCATGCCCTAAACTCTCCTCAATCGAAATCAAACCAGGCCGCAGCCTGAAAGGTGATGGATTATTCTTTCGCCTTCTCGGCGGCCACCCTCATCATCTCCGCCGCCACCGCGTCGCCCGAGGCGACGACGGCCTCCACGTCCTCCGCCCCCGTCTCCTCGCGCAACGTGAGACCTTCGGCGACAGCCTCCGCCACCCGGGACACGAAGAAGCGAATCGAGCGAAGGGCGTCGTCGTTGCCCGGCAAGACGTAATCCACCCCATCGGGGGCCGAATTCGTGTCCACTAACGCGATGACGGGCATGCCCACTTTCCTAGCCTCTCGAATCGCGTTGGACTCATGGCCGGTGTCAATGACGAACATGGCTTGGGGCAGCTTGTCCATGTGCTTGATACCGCCCAGAAACTTCTCGAGTCGATCCAGATCTTTCCCGCGCCGGACCGCCTCTTTTTTCGCCAGAAGATCGAAGGTGCCATCGTTCTTCATGCCCTCAAGGTCAAGGAGGCGCGCGATGGAATTCTTTATAGTCTCGAAATTGGTGAGAGTGCCGCCGAGCCAGCGCTGGGTTACGTAGGGCATTCCGACTCTTCGGGCCCCTTCCGCGACGATTTCCTGGGCTTGCTGCTTCGTTCCCACGAAGAGGATTTTGCCGCCCCTTGCGGCAATGTCCCGAATCGCCTCCCGAGCGGCGTTGAGCAGCTTGAGGGTCTTTTGAAGGTCGATGATGTAAATCCCCTTTCGCGCACCGAAGATGTAGGGGCGCATCTTGGGATTCCATCGGGTGGTCTGGTGTCCGAAATGCGCGCCGGACTCCAGCAACGCGCGTAATGTAATAGGGTTCACGAGAACGCTCCTTTCGCTCCGCCTTTCATCGAGGGGAGCCCTGCCGGCCTCTAGGCGGACGAGACCGAATTTCCAAGCATTTGACTTTATTTGAGTAATTCGCCAACCGGCTTCATCGCCACGATGTCCGCCACCGCTCAGCACACGGAATGTCTCACAAGAGCGAAGGCGATTCAAGTCGCTCAATCAAAAGCGTTTTCCGGTTCGCGTTGAACGGAAGGAGATCGCCAGATTTCGGGCGCCGAGCGGATGCTAACCCCCTGGCTCAAGTCTTGTAATCCGCATTGAACCTGACGTATTCCGCGCTCAAATCGGTCGTCCAGAAAACAGCCTCCGCCTCACCTGCCCCCAGACCCAGTTCGAGGCCGTATTCGGGCTTCTTGAGGACTGGCGCCAGTGCTTCGGCCCAGCCTGACACAGGCGCACCATCACGCATCACCTGCACGTCCTCGACCCGCAGCGACATCCTCTCGGGCGTCACATCCGCGCCGCTGTAGCCCGCGGCGGCGAACATTCGACCCCAGTTGGGCATCTCGCCGTGAATCGCCGTCTTCACGAGAACGCTCTCTGAGACGGACTTGGCGGCCAGGCGCGCCTCGGCCTCGCTGGCGGCGCCCGTAACTCTCACCTCCACCACCTTGCTCACCCCCTCGCCGTCCCGAACGATGGACATGGAGAGTTCCTTGCACACCCGGTGAAGTCCCGCCTTGAACCGCTCGAGGTCTTCCGCCGACTCTACGCCTACGCCGGATGCCCCCGTGGCGGCGAGGAGCACCGTGTCGTTCGTCGAGGTGTCGCCGTCAATGGTCACGCAGTTGAAAGTCTTGCGCGTGACGACACCCAAGAGGCTCGCGAGACTCGCTTGCGAGAGGGCGGCGTCCGTGGCGACATAGGCGAGCATGGTCGCCATGTCGGGGGCAATCATGCCGGCGCCCTTCGCCATGCCGCCGATGGCGAAAGAACCCCCGGACGCGCTTACCCGAACGGCGAACTCTTTAGGGCGCGTATCGGTCGTCATGATGCCTTCCGCCGCCTCGCCGCCGCCTTCAGACGAAAGGCCAGAAAGCAGATTTCCGATTCGAGACTTCATCGCGCAGAGCGGAAGCGGAACACCGATGATTCCCGTCGAGGACATGGCGACCTGCTCCTCCGGACAATCGAGCGCATCGGAGACCTCGGCGCACAAGTTCACGGCATCCTCATAACCCTTGAGGCCAGTGCAGGCGTTCGCGTTACCGCTGTTGATGAGAAACGCGCTCAAAGGGGATTTACCTATTCGCTCCCGACAGAGCGCGACGGGAGCGGCGCACATCCTGTTTCGCGTATAAACGCCGGCGGCCGTCGCCGGTGGGTCGAAGGCGAGCAACACCATATCAGGCTTGCCCGACGCCTTGACCCCCGCCCTCACCGAGGCGGCGCGCACGCCTTGCGCCGCGCAAACGCCGCCATCGACCACCCAAATGAATTCTTGATCGCTCACATCCAGAACCCTGGTTGAAGAAGCCCTTGCGTCTCGGGAAGCCCCAGCATGAGGTTCATGTTCTGAACCGCCGCTCCCGAGGCGCCTTTTACTAGATTGTCTATCGCCGCCACAACGACGAAGCGCCCCGTCCGCTCATCGTGCACAAGCCCGACGTCCACATAGTTTGAGCCGGCCACCTGCATCACACCGGGCAGTGCGCCATCGGGCATCAAGCGAACGAACGGCTCATCCACATAGGAGTCCCGCAGTACCGCTCGGGCCGCTGCAGCGTCGGCAGCACCCTCACCCTCGGCGTAGATGGTCGAGAGAATACCCCGGGTCATGGGCACCAAATGCGGGGTGAACGAAACCCGCACGGCCTCTCCCAGGACAGCGGACAACTCCTGCTCAATCTCCGGCGTGTGGCGGTGATTCCCCACCCCATAGGCTCTCAAGCCCTCGTTCACCTCGCAGAACTGAAGCGCCAGGGCTGCCTTTCTACCCGCCCCTGAAACACCGGACTTCGCGTCCACGACAATGGAGTGCGGCTTGACGATCCCTCCTCTAAGAAGCGGGGCGAGGGCCAAAATCGCCCCCGTGGGATAGCACCCCGGATTCGCCACGAGGCGCGCCTTTTCGATAGCCTCGCGGTAGAGCTCGGGCATCCCGTAGACGGCGTCCGCTATCCTCTCAGGCGAGGTATGCGTCGTCCTGTACCAGGTCTCATAGATTCCAGCGTCCCTCAAGCGGTAATCGGCAGAAAAATCCACCACCCGGTGGCCAGCCTCCAGCAACGAGGGCACGGTGTTCATCGCCACCCGATGGGGCAGGCAGCAAAACACGAGGTCGGCACCCTCGCATGCGGAGAGGCTGAACTTCACGAGTGCGCCGTCTAAGACGGAGGCGAGGGCGGGAAACACCTCCTCCACCCTCTCGCCCGCATAGGTCTCCGACGTGAGCGCAGCGACCTCTACGTCCCCGTGTGCGGCCAGAAGCCTCAACAACTCAAAGCCCGTGTAACCCGTGGCGCCCACCACAGCGATCTTGGGCATCATTCCTCCTCAACTCTCCCTTTACCCCTTTTTCATCTTACCGAACAAATGCAGAAATAAACTCTTATATCTAACAAAGTTTCGACTCTCCACATAAGGATATCGGATGTGCGTCGTCATTTTCCATAGCGGCAACGTTTATTATCGGCACTTTCGTATATAATTCGCATTTTTTATTGTTTAACATGCCAAAAGCGCCGTTCGCCAAATTACGGCTTTGTCGCCAATCAAAGCGTTAAGTCTATAGTCCAATACGCTAGACATATAACATGGCGCGTGGGTGGGAACCGATTCGAGTGATTTCCCCATTATCGTTATCCAATTGATACGACGGCTAGACAAAAGCAGGATTTTCAGTCGAAACTGCGCCCTTTTAGGCTACCATTTTATGCCATCGGGGGAAAAGTATTGATAAAGGGAGCGGCAAAAAGATTATTACACCTTGCGGAAGTAGTCGCGCGCATTTTGAACAAAGAAGCAGACTACTGCGTTATAAACAAAAAATTCTGGCCGGCTTGTGATACAGAAAATAAAAATGTGCTTCTATACAAAACAGCTCTAGAAAAAGTCGATAGGAATTCGAGGGATACTATTAGTGGACAATTGCGATTCTATAGCCTTATCCAAATGGCTCGTCACGTACTTTCCAAAAATATCAAAGGGGATTTTGTGGAATGTGGAGTGTGGAAAGGGCATTCCGCATGTATTGTCGCTACCTTGATAAAAGAATATTGTGGTTCGAGACCTTTTCACATTTTTGATTCTTTTGAGGGGTTGTCGGCATACGGGCCGCAGGATGGGAGGAGATTCTCGCAACCAATAGAAGAGCCCGCACCGTATGCTTGCGACGAGGATACCGTCCGGAAAAATTTAGACGAATTTGATTTTTTGCATTTTTATAAGGGGTGGATTCCAAGTCGTTTTGATGAAGTGGCGGACAGGAAATTCGCTTTCGCGCACATTGACGTCGATTTGTATCAGCCAACGATCGATTCGTTGGGTTTCTTTTTTCCTCGGCTGAACGACGGTGGAGTGATTGTCGTGGATGATTACGGCACCCATTTTGAGGGGTGCGGCAAGGCGGTGCGGGAGTTTCTCGATAAACGGGACATTGAGATGTTCTACGAAATCCCGACGGGCGGCGCGTTTATAATAAAATAACGCCCAATCACGAGAACGTGAAATCCGCCAGCCAAGGTGGTATGGGAAAAGAAACAAACGCCCTCGTATCGTATTTTGGCGAGGCGCGCATCCAGGCACTGAGCAACCGACGCGGGAGGAGGTTTTCGCCAGCCTCTTTTTTCGCCGGAAGAATCAGGACATGCGCATATTATTTTGGAGGGGGTTATTTCGCTTTATGGGAAGCCATGTCGTTTAACGTTTAGAGAACTGGAAGCTCTTGCGCGCGCCCTTGAGGCCGTACTTTTTCCGCTCCTTGACGCGGGAGTCGCGCGTGATGAGGCCCGCTTTTTTCAGAATCGCCCGAAACGAGGGGTCCACGCCCAAAAGCGCCTTTGATATGCCGTGGCGAAGGGCGCCTGCCTGGCCGGTGAGTCCCCCGCCATTCACGGTGGCGCGAACGTCGTAGCTTCCCCAGGTCTCGGTCAATTCGAAAGGCTGCTTGATCACCATGAGCGAGGTGTCACGGAGAAAATACTCATCCGCGGGCGTGTTGTTGACAAGAATCCTTCCATCGCCCGGCTTTATCCAGACGCGCGCGACGGACGTTTTCCGCTTTCCAGTGGCGTAGTGTTGCAGTATCGTGGCCATGTGGACGTCAAAAACCTCCCGGAGTTCTAGTCAAACCGAATCGCCTCGGGGCATTGCGCCTCGTGCGGATGCTTCTCGCCCGCATACACTTTCAGTTTTCGAAGCAGGGCGCGCCCGAGCTTGTTTTTGGGCAACATACCCCGCACGGCGTGTTGTATCACGCGATCGGGGTGCGTTTCCAACATCCGCGCCGCGCTCACCTGCTTGAGATGGCCCGGGTAGCCAGAATGGCGGTAGTATTTTTTCGCCGCAAGCTTGCGGCCCGTGAGCACGACGCGCTCAGCGTTGACGACGACGACGTACTCGCCGTTGTCAACGTGCGGTGCCCACTCGGGCTTGTGCTTTCCACGCAACAGCGTCGCTACGCGCGTGGAGAGGCGGCCCAAGGTTTGGTCCTTTGCGTCCACCAGCACCCAGCCGCGCTCGGCGTTGGCCTTCTCTTTCGTAAGGGTGGGCGTAGCCCGGTACATTCTCATCAATTCTCTTCCGTGATTCGGTGGCTACCTTCTTATGCGAAGGCGGAGAAACACATAAAGCCCATATCTCCAGAAGATGTCAACCCCTGGGACGGAATTTTGGGAGCGGGGGAAAACGCGCGGGCGCGTTTCGCATCCCTTTGTTCTCTCATTCCGCGTGTCTGGGGGAAAGCGCCGGCGAACGAGACGCCGCTACAGCTTGAACAAACGATCGTTTTGCTCGAAATCCGCAAAGGCGTTCCGGGTGTCCACGATGCACCCCGCATGATCGTAGATGCACTTTCGATCCAGTCGTTTGTGGTTCGCCAGCACTACCACGCAGTCGTATTCACCAAGCGAATCCGCGCTGATGGGCCGGGATTGCGCTTGTATAAAGTCGAAGTCGAGCTCCGGAACGTGGGGGTCCGAATAATGAACGCGCACACCCCGCCTCTGAAGGTGGTGCCAGACGTCCAGAGCGGGGCTCTCCCGAATGTCGCTCACGTCCGCTTTGTAGGTTACCCCTACCAGCAGTGCGCTAGAGCCTTTCAGCGCCTTGCCTCTCTCGTTCAGTGCCCTGACAATGAGCTCCACGACGAACGAAGGCATCGAGCTGTTTATCTGATCAGCCAACTCAATGAACCTCGCGTCGAATCCCGCCTGCCGCACCTTCCAAGACAGGTACATGGGGTCCACGGGAATGCAATGCCCGCCGAGACCCGGACCGGGATAAAACGGCATGAAGCCAAACGGCTTCGTTTTCGCCGCCTCGATCACCTCCCAAATATCCACTTCGAGGGCGTGGCACATTTTCGCCATCTCGTTCACCATGCCGATGTTGACGCTGCGAAACGTATTTTCCAGCAATTTCACCATTTCGGCGATTCGGGGAGAGGTGACCCGCACGACGCGGTCAACGCCTCTCTCATAAAAGGCACAGGCGCAATCCGCGCAGTTTCGCGTCACGCCGCCCACGATTTTAGGGATATTTCTGATGTTGTATCGCTCGCTTCCCGGATCAACGCGCTCAGGGGAGAACGCCAGATAAAAATCATCGCCCACCTTCCATCCGTTCGCCGACAGAGAAGGCAAGATGATCTCCTCGGTCGTTCCCGGGTAGGTGGTGCTCTCGAGCACGTAAAGCTGCCCCCGCCTCCTGTGCCGCAGTATGCTCTCCAGGGCGGACTGAACGAAGGACAAGTCCGGCTCCCCCGTCTTTCCGAGCGGCGTGGGAACGCAAATGCTGATGGCGTCCGCCTCCGCAAGCACTCGCGGATCGGAGGTGAACTCCAACCGATTCGCCTCAGACAAGCCCTCGGCCAAGCTCTCTGAGGGAACGTCCGTAATATAGCTTCTCCCCTCTTGCAAAGCGCAGACGCGAGCGGGGTTTACTTCCAGGCCAACGACCCGATAGCCGGCGCGCACGAACTCCAGGGTGAGCGGGAGACCGACATACCCCAAGCCCATCACACACACGCGAATCTGTTTTTTCCGTATCTTCTCAATGAGCCGCACAGTTTCTCCACGACACGAAAAAGACGGGGGAATTCATTCGGAAAGAATCGTTACCCCTCGCAATGCGCAGTGCCCCTTGTTACACCATCCCCCGAAAGATGCCAAGGAAAGGAGTGGAACAATCTGGAACCAGTCGACGCGCGCCTTCCATTCCGGTAATGAACGGAAAGTCGAAAACCTCCTCGCTCCAAGCACGCGGGGTTCACGTCGCATTCAAGGACGGCGGCAAACGCACGCCCGGCGTCTCAGGATAAATGCGGAATTTCGGCCAAAAAACGAAGGGGTAGAGAGGCGCGCCAGTTTCTTGGGAGAGGCTCATTTCGCGCAGATCGCATAGGAGAGCCAAAGGCGGATGAGGGCGCGAGCGTATGGCGGGGAGGGCTCCGCGCCCTCGGCACTCTCGATGTCGGGATGCGCAGCCGATAGCGCGCGACACGCTCAACGTCAAACGTTCATGGCGCGGACAAGGGGCGCGCCCTCGTGATAATCGATCACGTTCAGCGCCGCGAAGTCCTGCTCCAGCCTGAAAAAGCTATCGAGCGGAGCGCTTAAGGCGTCGCACAAAATCACCCGGTTCACCGCCGCGTGCGCGCTGATGATGAGGTTCTTCTCCTTCTCCCTGGCGCACATCTCGGAAAACGCGGGAAGAACCCGCCCGGCGAGCATCGCCAGGGACTCCCCGCCGCCGGGAGGCCTGGAATGAACAAAATTCTCATAATGCGCGGCCAACCGTCGGGGCTCCTTTCTTCTGAGAGCAGAATGCGTCTCCCCCTCCCAATCGCCCAGGTGAAGCTCAGCGATGCAGGCGACGATTCGGGGCCGCAGCCCCAGGCCCATCTCCTCGGAGAGAATCTCCGCCGTCCTCACGGAGCGGACGAGGGGGCTGGCGTAAAGTGCCGTCTCGCCCTCCATCAGCCATTCATGGACGCGCTCCGCCGAGGCCCGAACCTGCGCCTCGCCCTCCGCCAGGAGCGGTGCGTCCGTGCTGCCGTGAAAGCGCCCTTCTTTCGACCCTTCAGCCGCGCCATGCCTCAGCAAGAGAACGCGCGTGGCAGCTCCCGCCTTGTTCGGCATGGAAACCGTAGAATCGGCTCGCCTGCGCCTCACGCTTTTCTCTCCACTCATCCTCCACAGAAGGAGGCTCCGTTTTCCGCGCCCACAACGCGCCCCAAGGGCACACCTCAAAGAAGGCTAAGAGTCAATCCTCGTCATCCATAGCGGCGAAGTAGTCAGTAAACAGTCATTCGGTCACGCATTTATAAACGCTGATACAATGAGACGGGCAGTCACTCCTTATAGTCGCCACTTGCTTACCTCTGGCGGCGCAATATTCCTGCGCTCCTTTAAACGCATCCATCACCCTAGCGGTTCCATGTTCTGTTGATAAGTTATCGCCAGAAATCATTTGTGGTGGGATGGTGCCGCAAGCAGAAGCTGTAACCGCTACTATACCCATAAAGCAAATATTCCTAATTATTTTAATGTGTTTAACTCCTTTTCGATCATAAGGTCGCCAACAGACACCCACCAGAAATTATACGAATAATTGAAAATGTATTGTAGGCAAAAAAATATGTGGTGAAAATATGGGAGCGCCGGCACTTGTCTTGCGCTATTTCGTGGCCAGGGAGACGTCCTGTATCCCCGCTTGAGAGACGACGCCCATCACCCTCACCACGTAGCCGTAACCGAGGCGCTTATCCGCCTTGATCGTCAGAGAGGGCTTGAACTTCCCCTCTTTGACGCCCGCCTTGAGCGCGCCCGCAAGGTCATCAAGCGCCACCGGCGCGCCGTTCAGGGAAATACGCCGCTCCACTCCCACCTCAAGGAGAAACGATTTTTTCTCCACCACCTCCGTGCTCGACTTCGACTCGGGCAGTTCGATATCCATCCGGCGGGTGAAATCCACGAAAGAGGTGGACACCATGAAAAAGATCAAGAGCAGGAAAACGACGTCTATCAACGACGTGAGCTGGAGGCTGTAATCTTCCTCCTCGCCACTGCGAAAGCGCATTCACGGCTCCTTCGAAACCGCCCGCACCGCCTCGTCATGGGGCGGCGCATCCGGACCCGCTTCGGGTTTTCCCGCGTGTGCCGCCACCTTCTGCAGGAGCGAGAGGGCGATAGACTCGATCTCGAACAGGAAGCGATCCCCGCGCGCGCGGAAAAAGTGATACGCCGCCAGCGCCGGAATGCCGATCAAAAGGCCCGCCGCCGTGGTGAGGAGCGCCTCTGAAATCCCCTCCGCCACCAGGTTCGGGTTGCCCGTCCCCGCGCGGCTGATGACGTCGAAAGCGCGAATCATGCCGATGACGGTGCCGAACAGGCCCAGCATCGGCGCCAGATTCGCGATGACGCCCAAGGTGCGAAGATTGCGTGAGAGAGCGGTGGACTCGTGCTCGCCCGCGCCGATCATGCCGCGCTCCATCTCGCCGATTCCCAGACGCCGCCTCGCCAGCCCCGCTTGCAGCACGCGCGCGAGTGGGGCGTCGAACCGCCCACAGATCTGAGCGGCGCCCTCCAGATTGCCGCGATTCCAATACACCTCGGAGGCGGTCACAAGCCCGGCGGGCAGAATCTTCTTTCGTCTGAGAGAGACAAGCCGCTCGAGGGCCACCATGAGCGCGACGACCGAGCAGCACCCCAGGGGGATCATCGTATAGCCCCCCTTCTTCAGCAGCTCCCACGCCCTGGGCGTGAAGCCCCACCAGGAAGCGGCCGGGGCGGCGAATGCGGGTGCGTCGGCGAGCAGCAGAAAAGCAACCGCCAGACCTGCGGCGATGCCCCACGTTCTGGTGCTCTCATCTTTCATGCTAGAGGGCATTTGCGAGCGCTCCCAGAAACCGGGCCGGGTCGGCTTCCATGATGACCCGCGCACCGAACACCTCCGCGCAAAAGGGAATGAGCTCGCGCGCAAGTTCCGGAAGCGGCGGTGCGCTCCCCAGAAGCCTCTCCACCGAAGTCGCGCGGCCGCCCACCTCGCCGCAGGGGTGCATCATCTCGAAGCATCTCAGATCGGGAGCCACGTTGAACGAAACGCCGTGCATCGTCACCCAGCGTCTCGCGCCCACGCCCAGAGAGAGAATTTTCTCATCGCGCACCCAAAGACCCGGACTCCCCTCCCGCCTATTCGCGCGGAGTCCCCTTTTTTCAAGATAGCACAGAAAAATCTCCTCCAGCCGCCGGCAATGGAGATGCACGTCGCGCTCCCGATCTCTCAGGTCGCATATGGCGTAGAACATCAACTGGCCCGGGCCGTGAAAGGTCACCTCGCCGCCTCGGTTGATCCGGATGAGGGGAACCCGCGCGCCATCCACGGGCGAATGCCTCTGGAGCACGTTTTCCTCATCCCCGCCCTTGCCCAGCGTCATGACGGGCTCATGCTCAAGCAGGAGAAAAACGTCCTCTCGCAGGCGGCCTCCGGCGCGCTCCTCCCAAAGGCGCTTTTGCAACTCCCACGCCTCCTCAAACGCCACCCGCCCCAGGAAGGCGGCACTGATCGCCCTATTCAAAATGGACGGCTCCGGCGCCTAGCAACTCTCCGAGCTCCGCAGTCAGCTCCGAGGTCGGGGCCACCACGTATTCCGGGCCCGCCTCAATGCGCACCTCACGACCGGGAAATCGCAGCGTGAGGAGCACGGCGCAATTCCCCGGATGCCGGCTCAAGGCATCACGCAGACATTCGAGGCGATTGGGCGCGCAGCGCTCCGGCCCCAAATCGACCAACACCCTGCTCGCGCGCTTCAATTCCACGCCGGATAAAGGCTCGATGGCGCGCACCACCACCTGCACTCCGTCCTCGGCGGCCTCGGCGACGCCCTCGACGAGGACGGGCGCCTCGCTCTCCAGGATTTCGTGGCAATTCTCGAACACATCCGGAAACAAGGTCATCTCCGCCGTGCCCACCTGATCCTCGAGCACGAAATTCGCCATGCGCCGGCCCGCGCGCGTCGTGCGCAGCCGCGAGGATCGGATGAGTCCCGCCATCTTGAGCTTGCGTCCGTTCGAGGCGTCGGCGAGCCCCAAGGTGTCGACGTTGGCGAAGCGGCCGATGACCTCCGCGTGATCGTCAAGCGGATGGCCCGAGACGTAAAAGCCCAGCACCTCGCGCTCGTTGGCGAGACGCTCGCCGTCCTCCCACTCCGCCACCTCCGGGAAGTGAAGCGCGGCTTTGGGCGCGTCCTCCCCCTTGAACAGGGAACCCTGCCCCACGGCGACGCTTTTTTGCTCCCGCACCGCAGCTTCAAGCACGATGTCCAGAGAAGCCATCGCCTGCGCGCGCCCCACCCCCAGGGAATCAAATGCGGCCGCCTTGATGAGGCTCTCCATCGCCCGCCTGTTCAGGTTTCGATACTCCACCCGCCTGCAAAAATCCTCCAGATTCTCGAACGGCTCCTCCTCGCTTCGGCTGGCGAGAACGGCGTCCACCAGCGCCTCGCCCACGTTTTTCACCGCCGCCAGGCCAAAGCGGATGGCGTCCTCCTCCACCGTAAAATCCTTCTGGCTGGCGTTCACGTCCGGAGGGAGCATGGAAATCCCCATGCTCCGGCACTCGGCGATGTCCTTGATCACCTTGTCGGCACTCTCCCTGTCGCACGTGAGAAGCGCCGACATGAACTCGCGCGGGTGGTGCGCTTTCATATAGGCCGTGCGGTAGGCCACCAGGGCGTAGGCCGCGCTGTGGCTCTTGTTGAACCCGTAGCCGGCGAACTGCTGAATCTGATCCCACAGGCGCTCGACCTTCCCCCGCTCATGCCCTCGCGCGACGGCCCCCTCGACGAAGTCGGAGCGCTGCTCCGCCATGAGCTCCGGGCTTTTCTTGCCCATCGCCTTGCGCAGCACGTCCGCCCGCCCCAGAGAGAAGCCGGAGAGCGCGCTCGAGATCTGCATGACCTGCTCCTGATACACCATGACGCCGTAGGTACTCTCGAGTATGGGACGCAGCGCGTCAAAGAAATAATCAATTTCGGCGCGCCCGTGCTTCCTGTTGATGAAAGCGTCCACCATGCCGCTCTCCAACGGGCCGGGCCGGTAGAGTGCGACCATGGCGATCAAGTCCTCAAACGTGGAGGGGAGGAGCTTTCGGAGGTACTCGCGAATCCCCCGGCTCTCCAGCTGAAAGATGCCGGTCGTCTTGCCTTCGGCGATCAGACGATAGGTCGTCTCGTCACTGAGGTCCAGCGTCTCCAGGTCAAGGTCCACGCCCGTCTCGCACACGAGGTTCACCGCGCGCTCGAGCACCGTCAGCGTCTTGAGACCCAGAAAATCCATCTTGAGAATGCCGAGTTCCTCGATGTCCTTCATGTCGAACTGGGTCATCACCTCGCCGCCCGACGCCCGGTAGAGCGGCACGAAGTCTGTGAGCTTCGAGGGCGCGATGACCACGCCCGCCGCGTGCGTTCCCGCGTGGCGGATGTTGCCCTCCAGCTTTCTGGCCGTGTCCATCAACTTGCGCACATTGGGGTCGCGCGCCACGGTGTCGTTCAGACGCGGCTCCTTCCGCATCGCGTCGTCCAGGGTGATCTTGAGTTCGTTGGGCACCAGTTTGGCGATGCGGTCCACCTCGCCGTAGGGTATGTCCATGACCCGGCCAACGTCGCGCAAGACGCCCTTCGCCAACATGCTTCCGAAGGTGATGATCTGGCACACGTTCTCGCGCCCGTATTTATCCTGCACGTAGCGGATGACCTCGTCGCGCCGCTCCATGCAGAAATCAATGTCCACGTCCGGCGGGCTGATGCGATCGGGATTCAGGAAGCGCTCGAAGAGGAGGGAGTATTTCAGGGGGTCAATGCCTGTGATGCCCAGCGCGTAGGCGGCCAAGCTCCCCGCCGCTGAACCCCGGCCCGGCCCTACGGGAATGCCCTGCTCCTTGGCGTAGCGGATGAAGTCCGACACGATGAGGAAATAGCCCTCGTAATTCTGACCGCTGATGACGTCGAGCTCCATCCGCAGCCGCTCCCGGTAGAGTGCGGCCTCGGCGCCCTCGACGCCCCCGCGCGCGAGCCTGCGCGCGAGCCCTTCCTCGGCGGTGCGCCTGAGGTATTCCTTCTTGTCGGCGCCGTCTGGAGTCTTGAAGTCTGGATAATGCGCCGCCCCGAAATCAAACTCGAAATCGCACTGCTCGGCGATGGCGAGCGTGTTGGCAAGCGCCCCGGGCGCCTCGCCGAGGAGCGCTTCCATCTCCCCGGTGTCCTTCATGTAGAATTCCTCGCTCTTGATCGACATGCGCTTGGGGTCGTTCAGGGTCTTGCCCGTCTGAATGCAGATGAGCACCTCCTGCGCGCTGTGATCTCCCTTGTCCAGGTAATGCACGTCGTTGGTGGCGACGAGGGGCAGATCCATCTCCTTGGCCAAGGCGATGACCTGGGGGATGACCCGCTTGTCCTCCTCCATGCCGTGATCCTGGAGCTCGAGGTAATAGCGTTCCGGAAAAAGCTCCTTGTAGAACCCGGCCGCCTCGCGCGCCGCCGCCTCCCGACCGTGCAGGAGATGGTCGTTCACCTCGCCGCGCAGACAGGCGGAGGTGCAGATGAGGCCCTCGGCGTGCGAAACGAGAAGCTCCCGGTCAATTCTCGGAAAGTAATACATACCCTCGGTGAAGCCCCGCGTGACGAGCTCGCACAGATTGTTGTAGCCCGTCTGGTTCTGGGCGAGCAGCAGCATGTGATAGGCCCGTCCCCCGCCGTTCGTCCCGCCCTTGTCGAAGCGGCTGCCGGGGGCGACGTATACCTCGCAGCCGATGATGGGCTTGACGCCGGCTTTTCTCGCCGCCTCGTAGAACTTCACCGCGCCAAACATGTTTCCATGGTCGGTGAGCGCGACGGCGGGCTGCCCGAATTCGGCGGCCCGCCTCACCAGATCGTCAATTCGCGTGGCGCCGTCGAGAAGGCTGTATTGAGAGTGCAGGTGCAGATGAACGAATTCGGCCGGCATGACGACTCCTGTTCCCTGGGCTTGGTATTTTATGGCTTCACCGCTTTATAAACTGGCAATGCGAGGAGTTGCGCTCCATGCCCTCTCCGCACATCCTACAAGAACGAGAAGGGCGATGAGAAATGGACAGGGACGCGCGCATCATGCAATTCACTCTCGCTCAATCGCGGGCGGCGTCCTGGAGAAGACGTCATACGCCGCGCGCCTAGTTGTGGAAACCCCTGAATTCCACGACGTCTTGAACGAGATTTCCCCTGTAGCGCAAGTTCTCATGCAAATTCGTATTCAGCACGACCCTTATCTTCAGATTTCCCTTTGGCAAGTTATCCATAAAATGCGAACTGCCATAGAGTCTCGTTATCTTCTTCCCGTTGACGTAGAGGTGCGCGTGTCCCTCCTTGATCCTGGAAGTCTTGTTGACCTCCTCGGGCGCGAATCGGAAATTTTCCAGATCGAGAAACAAATTGAGCGCACCTCTGGAGTGGGCGTCTCTCTCCAGGCGTATCTTCACGCTCGGCGGGTTCTCGTAGTCGGCGGGAATCACCTTCACGGTATGCTTCATCCCGCCGGCGCGGGGCTCGTGCATCCCATGCCCATGTTCTTTCTTGTCGCGGTTCTGGGCGAACAGCGCATCACCACGGGGACTCGCTACCAGAAGAAGCGAGGCCAGGAAAAAGGACGAAACCACGATGATCCAGGGCTTCCCCGCGCGATATATCTTCTTCATCGTTCATCTCCCCCATCGCTCTTCAGACGCGGCGGCGCGCCTCGGAGCCAAAATTCCGCGCAACGCGCTGTTTTCAAGCATCAAGCCTGTGCCCGCGCAACAACTTTTTGCTTTCGTCTCTTAACGGAGTTCGCAACCTCTTCGTCGCCCTATCGTCTTTCCCTGTCATTTGGGAATGGACGTTTTCGCTCCCGCTGCCTTGTGAAAACCGGAGAGAAAAGATGCGCAAATTTCCGCTCCTCATTATTATCGCCTTCCTCTGGGGATGTAAAACTTCATCCGTCACGTTCTTCGATACGGGCAATAGAGCGACCTATAAAGACGAGGACTGGAACACGGCGTTCTACGAGAACTGCGACGTTCCGAAATCCTCCATCAAATGGGTGCAAGAAGGCGATGAGAGGTTCTTGCGCTTCACGCTCAAAAACAAACAAATCGGAGGATGTCGCTCCGACGCTGCGGCCAGGCATCGCGCGCCATACTGGGAACGCGCAGAGATAAAGCAGGCGAGCACCCTGAAAGACGATGCAGATTACGGGCTGACCTTCAGGATGAGGCTCGTAAAAGGATTCACCCACGAGAGAGAAGCCTTTTTTCAAATGCACCAAAGCGTGAAAGGCTGCAGGGCGGGGCCTCCGCTCATGTTCAAGTTTCAAAACGGGCGTTTCAAGGGGAGCGTCCACGTCAATGACGTTATCGGGAAATGGGTGGATGTGAGAATGGAGTTCAACATCAAGAAATCGCGTTACGACCTGTATTTTGACGGCGGGAAAATCGTGGCCGATGGATACTTTTCCGTTGCGTCATGCGGAGAGCCGCATTTCAAATTCGGAATATATCGCCCCGGAGACAGGGGGGAGGTGGGAGAAAGGATATCCGTATTGGATATCGATAAAATCCAGCTGGTGGAAATGAAGAAATAAAAGTCTTCGCGCAAGCGATGAGTTTCGTCCGCCGCTTACTCCCACGCAATGGCAACGTTGATTTTTCTCGCTTATCATCCATTCGTCATGGAACGCCCTCCGCACTGCCTTCCGCTCTGCTTCTCGCCGCGCAATCGGCCACATGGCAATCGTGTTATGAGGCCGTTCACGCCAAACAGAATAAGAAGTTCAAAATTTCTTACACATCATTGATGGAAAAAACATAAACAGTACCAAAGAGATCTTTCATAAATATTGGGTTCGCGCACGAAGCGGAGGTGACTACCTATTTCAGCGTTTTTCCAGTGCGCATATCTTGGTCCCCTCAAAAGCCTATGCAGCAGGTTATGCTCAAGGGTGATTTGCAAATATTTCGAGGAGAAGGGGATGAACGAATCATCTTCTGCGTCCATAAACCTGGGAGGTTTTTCTATTCCCATTGAAAAGCGTATATCGGGAGTCTGAATAACAACATCCGTATGCGTCCTGTAGCGAAGTTCGTTCGCTTTATCTCTGAAGCGCTCCCACGCAGAGGAAACCAGGGCTTCAAGCGCGCTATCGTCCCACCTGTCTTCGTCAAATATAAAGTCTTTACTTTCGATGTATTCGACATACTCTTCGTAACTTACATCACGCTTCTTGTCGCTCCCTAATTTTGCATGCGCATTGACGTCGTAAACGTCCAGCTGCTCAAGAAGCACTCCCTCTGCACCAGATTCGGTGTTTTCCGCGATATAGTCTATCGCGTATTGCATCGACGGAATTCCTAGATACTTCGTCAACCCGGAGAGCCTCGACCCTAGAATATATATGCCGGCAAAAGGTATGAAGGTTTTCGGTTTCAGGAGGTCAAGATACCTTAGAGCTTCTTCCAGAAACTGTTTTTCTTTCGCTTTCGCCGCCTCCAGTTTGTCCTGTTCCGTTGGAAACGTGAAACATTGGGGATATGGCCCAGCACCAGCATAGGCCACCAGCAAAACATCAATTGCTTTTTGAACGATTCCATTCTCTCTCAACGTTGTCTCAGCGAGGTCCAATGGACAATCATTCGTGTTGAGAATGGTCCGATCGTTACATTGAAACAACGCCAGCGTATCTATCTGCGTGGACCCGAATTTTTTCTCCAAAACGCCGCATCCGAAAAACTTTCCGCAGAGTTCCGGATTGCAATTGTCCGCCGCGTATATTGTGATTGATGCGCCATTTTCAAAAATATAAGGGGCTGCGTTATCGCATTCGACAACTTCAAAGCCGAGATTTTCAATGTTGCGTTTCAAGAACTTGGAATCGTAATTATGGATCAAAACCGGCACTTTTCTAGGCAATACCTTAAAAGTGTCCTCACTCAAATGGTCCGGATGGATGTGGCTCACATAGATATAGTCATAGTCAAGGCGCGAAATTTCATCAAACTCGAAGGGTGGATAATGATACCAGCTCCCGTAATATTCTCCCTCGGTTAACCACGGGTCGGTAAGAATTTTTACATCCCCGAGACGAATTATTTGAGTTGCGCTTTGGAGATGCGTTATCGTTACGCTGTCTTTTAGTCTCATAAGGAGTTCGGAGTTCGGAGTTCGGAGTTCGGAGTTCGGAGTTCGGAGTTCGGAGTTCGGAGTTCGGAGTTCGGAGTTCGGAGTTCGGAGTTCGGAGTTCGGAATGATAATTTAGCATCTTTGTTCGAATATTTCAACATGAATGATTTCATATCTCCTCGCTTCAGCCGCTTTTGTGCTGCGGACAAGAGAACTCAGCAATCAAAGGTTCCCGCTACCTCCACCCTTCCAGAACCATCCGGGAATTTCTGAAAAAAACCTTCCACCAACTCATCAATCACCTGGTTCATCTGCGAGCAAGGCCCCGAACTGCGCAGGCGCCCCTCATACACCTTTTTTCGTGTTTTTCTCTCCACAATATCTATGGCGATATTTCGCCCGAATATTTCGGAAGTTACGGTGCTCGTTCTGCTGCCGACGACGCCGAACGTCGGCATTGAATAGCTTGTCCCACTATAACGCCCATAACCACGGCCGTAAACAGTTCCGGAATGATACGTCGTGCCGCCGCCCGTAGAACCGTAAACAGGCATGCTAACGATATCCTTTGCAATTTTTCCGCCATCCACCCCGTAGGAAACAAACGCCACGTAGTCTGCGGAATCATCAATCGTCGCCACTGTGAAACCCGCCTTCCTGAAGCCGTTTTCAAACTTTGGTCGATAAGATTTCCATTCGAGAGTCTTGTTTTTTTCTTCGGGATGTGCCAGAAGGTGAATTGTCTTTCCAGCAAATTTCTTGGGAAGTTCAGAAAACGACGAAACATTCGCCGCCACACTCGGTCCCGCTATATCCGTCACTCCCTGACACCCGGCGGTGCCCACCGCTATCATTGCCAGCATCATGAATTTTTTCATCTTTCCCTCACCGTTCATTGCGCAAAGCTGAAGCATTTCAGGCACGCCTCACTATGCTGGTCTCTCGTTCTCCCAATCAGAATACACAAAGAGCATAAAACCGCGCACTGCGCGATACAAACTCTCATTCCGATCGTGGGTTGGCGTTGCCCTGCGCAATGATTTACACAAAAAACTACTCCCACTCAATCGTGCCCGGCGGCTTGGAGGAGACGTCATACACCACGCGGTTCACGCCGCGCACCTCATTGATGATGCGCGATGAGGTTTCTGCGAGCAAATCCGGCGGAAGCCTGGCCCAGTCCGCCGTCATTCCGTCCTCGCTGGTGACCGCACGCAGGGCGAGGGCGTTCTCATAAGTTCTCGCGTCGCCCATCACGCCCACGGTGCGGACGGGCAGCAAGACGGCGAACGCCTGCCAGACTTTGTCGTAGTAATCATGTCTTTTAAGCGTCTCGATGAAGATGGCGTCCGCCTCCTGAAGGGTCGCCACCCGACCTTCCGTCACCTCGCCCAGAATGCGCACGGCGAGGCCGGGCCCCGGAAACGGATGCCGCCAGAGCATCTCCCGGGGCAGACCAAGGGCCGCTCCCGCCGCGCGCACCTCGTCCTTGAACAACTCGCGCAAGGGTTCGACGAGGGCGAGACGCATCCGCTCGGGAAGGCCGCCCACGTTGTGGTGGCTTTTTATCGTCGCCGAAGGTCCCTTGAACGAGACGCTCTCGATAACGTCGGGATACAGGGTTCCCTGGGCGAGGAACCCCACGTCGCCCAGCTTCCCCGCCTCGCGCTCGAAAACGCGGATGAAGGTCGCGCCGATGCGCTTTCTCTTCTCCTCGGGATCGACGACGCCGCGCAGAGCGTCCAGAAATTCCGCCCGCGCGTCCAGGTGCGCGAGGCGAAGCCTACCGCCAAAAATCGCCGCCACCTCCTCAGCCTCGTTTTTCCTGAGCAGTCCGTTGTCCACGAAGATGCAGGTGAGCCGCTCACCCACCGCCCGCTCGATGAGAATCGCCGCCACCGCAGAATCCACGCCGCCCGAGAGGCCGCACACCACGCGCCCCTCCCCGACCTGGCACCTGATGCGCTCCACCGCCTCCTCAACGAAAGAGCGCATCGTCCAGCCGCCCGCGCATCCACAAACCGCGTGCACGAAATTGCCCAGAATCTCCTTCCCCCTCGGGGTGTGAGCGACTTCGGGGTGAAACTGGATGCCGTATCGTCGCTCATCGTCCGAGACCATGGCCGCCACCGGAGAGCCGTTGGAATGCGCGAGCGGCCTGTAGCCGGGCGGCGGCGACTCGATGGCGTCTCCGTGGCTCATCCAGACCGTCTCGACGCCCGGCGAGTCGGCGAAAACGCCCACCGCCTCGTCCACCACCAGCTCCGCGCGCCCGTATTCGCGCTTGCGATGGGGACCGACGCATCCGCCCAGAAGGTGGGTCATGAGCTGCATTCCGTAGCAGATGCCCAAGAGGGGGACGTCCAGGGCGAACAGGGCGGGGTCGAGCGTGGGCGCACCCTCCTCATAGACGCTCATCGGTCCTCCCGAGAGGATGACGCCCCTGGTGTTCGCATCCACGAGCGCGCGCCAGTCGCAGACGCACGGGTGAATCTCACAATACACGCCGAGCTCGCGCACCCGCCGGGCGATGAGCTGCGTATATTGTGAGCCGAAATCAAGTATGAGTATCTGCTCGCGCGTCATCTTTGGACGAGGCGAAAAGAATCGCCTCCCCTCCCCTGAAGCCGTCCCGTCGGCATCCTGCATTCCTCAACGCCTCGGGGCAATCCTGGGCGGAGAATCAGAAAACCCCGTCATTCCGCATCACCTGAGCGGAACCATCCAGCGCGCCTCTATGCAGGCCGAAACGATAGAATAGAGAAACTCCTCTCGCCAGCATCAGACGGCGAGGGGGCAGGACTGGCGAGCGCGGCGGACGGACCCCCTGCGAACGCGCGCCTCGGTCAATCGCGCTGGTAGTTGGGCGCCTCTCGCGTGATGAACACGTCGTGCACGTGGCTTTCCGTGAGGCCCGCCGGCGTGATGCGCACGAAGCGCGCCTTCTCCCTCAACTCCTCCAGATTCCGGCAGCCGGTGTAGCCCATTCCGGCGGCCACACCCCCCATGAGTTGATAGACGGTGGACGAGAGAGGCCCCTTGTAGGGAACCCTGCCCTCCACGCCCTCCGGCACGAGCTTCGAATCGCTGAAGGCGCCCTCCTCCTCGGTCGAGGGGTAGCCGTTTTGCGCGTCCTGAAAATAGCGATCCCGGCCCCCCCCGTTGCGCATCGCACCGACCGAGCCCATGCCGCGATACACCTTGTAGCTCCTCCCCTGATAGAGAACCCGCTCGCCGGGGCTCTCCTCCACGCCCGCGAACAGACTGCCCACCATCACCCCGTGCGCGCCGGCGGCGAGGGCCTTGACGATGTCGCCCGAATACTTGACGCCGCCGTCGGAGATGATCTTGACGCCGTGAGGCACCGCAGCCGCCGCGCAGTTCGCCACCGCGCTCAACTGGGGAACGCCCACGCCCGCCACCACGCGCGTCGTGCAGATGGAGCCCGGCCCGACGCCCACCTTGACCGCGTCCGCACCGCGGGAGATGAGGTCGCGCGTCCCCTCGGCAGTGGCCACGTTGCCGGCCAGGACATTCACGTCCGGCCAGTCGTTCTTTATCTCCTCCACCGCCTTCAACACCCGCTCGGAATGGGCGTGGGCACTGTCGACGACGAGGAGGTCCGCCCCTGCGTCCCTGAGCGCCGAGACGCGCTCGCGCGTGTCCGCGGAGACGCCGACCGCCGCCGCCACCCGCAGACGGCCGAAGGCATCCTTGGACGACTTCGGATAGCGGCGCACCTTCTCGATGTCCTTGAGGGTGATGAGGCCCTTGAGGTGGAAGCCGTCGTCCACGACGAGGAGCTTCTCGATGCGGTGCTCATGCAGCATCCCCTTGCTCTCATCGAGCGTCGTTCCTTCCGGCGCGGTGACCAGCCTCTCCTTCGTCATCAGCTCCGAGACGGGCCTCTCCAGGTTCGTCTCGAAGCGCACGTCGCGGTTCGTGAGAATGCCGACCAGCCGCCCCTCCTCGGTGATGGGCACGCCCGAGATGTGGTAGGTCTCCATGACCTCGAACGCCTCGCGTATCCTCTGGTGGGGGCGCATCGTGATGGGCTGGGTGACCATCCCGCTCTCAGAGCGCTTGACGCGGTCCACCTCGGCCGCCTGACGCTCGATGGACATGCCGCGATGCACCACGCCCAGTCCGCCCTGCTGGGCGAGTGCGATCGCCAGGCCCGATTCCGTCACCGTGTCCATGGCCGCGCTCAAGACGGGAATGCCGAGCTCCAGCTCCCCGCACAAGAGCGTGGTGAGGTCCACGTCCTTGGGAAGCACGTCCGAGCGCGCCGGCAGGAGCATCACGTCGTCAAAGGTGTAGGCTTCCTCTAGTGGAGTGTTGAGCATCTTCGTGAGCGACTCCCTTGAACGAGAGAAACGAAAAACACGCCTCTGGATTTCCTGCGCGGAAACGATGAGGATGAGAAAACGCCCGCCACCATTGCGCCATGAAGGGACAAGAGTGAGCGGGCGTATCGGGCACCTCCCCAGTCATCGGCGGCCGATGGCGTTCGCAAGAAGTGGAAAGGAAAAGGCGCCTCTCAAGGGATGGGCATGAGAAGCCCGCCTTGATGGACCATTCTTCTCGCCTCTCCAGTATCCTGCGCGCGCCCGAAGGCGTCAAGGGCGCGCGCGCCTCCGGCCCGGGCGGAAACCGGCTCAGGTTCGCAAAAAGCGGCTTCTCACGAGGCCGGCGCCCAGCACCAGCATGACGGGACGCCCATGCGGGCAAGTCCACCTGCCCGGCGCTCTTTCCAGCTCCTCGACCAGGGCGGCCGCCTCTTCTGGACGCATGGGCCGAGCGGCCTTCACGGCGCCCCGACAGCTCATGCGCGCGATGATGCCGTCAATCAGGTCGGCGAAGCTCACGGGACGCTCCAGGTCCACCAGTCCCTCGACGATCTGGCGCGCCGCTCCCGCAGGGTCCCTGTCCGCCAGAAGCGCCGGCACGGCCCGAACCTCGTATTCCCCCGGACCGGCGCTCTCCAGCTCGAAACCGGCGCGCAGCAGATCCCCGCGATGCGCCTCAAGGCTCAGCGCTTCCTCGGGCCGCAGGCGGACGACTTCGGGCACGAGGCACGCCTGGCTCTCCACGCTCCCCTTCCGGAACTGATCGCGAAACCGGTTGTAGAGCACCCGCTCATGGGCGGCGTGCTGATCCACGAGCACCAGCCCCTGCGGGGAGGCGAACAGCAGAAAGCACCCCTCCCATTGGCCGAGGTAGCGACACTCGGAGAGAACGACGGGGTCGGCCGGATGGGGCGGCTCGAGGAGGCGCTCAAGCGGCGCGCCCCGCGCTTCGGCGGGGACGTGGACAGACGGCTCAGGTGCGGACGCAGCCTGCTCTGGGCAGCCATCGCCCCCGAAGTATCCGCCTCCGCCCACAAGGGAGGGGCCCGATGGCCGGAGCGCGGCGATGCGCGCCGCCTCTCGCATCGGTGCGGTGCCCTGAGCGACGAAAGCCCGCCGCCTTTCCGGAGGTCTGGCGCCCAGAACGGCGGAGACGCTATCGCGCACCAGATCATATACGCTGGAGGCGAAGCGGAAGCGCACCTCCTGCTTGGCGGGATGGACGTTCACGTCCACGTCCTCGGGCGGCATCTCCAGAAACAGGATGAACACGGGGTGGCGCTTCACCGGCATGAAGCTGCGGTAGGCCGCATACACCGCGTGGACGAAGAGGCGGTCCCGAATAGGACGTCCGTTCACGAAGAGATACTGCGCGTCTCGGGTGGAACGGTTCAGGCTGGGAGCACCCGCCCAGCCGCTGAACGTCATCCTCCCCGATGCGGCGGGCGGAATCTCTATCAAATGAGAGACCGCCGCCTCGCCCACGAGCTGCGACGCGCGGACGAGCCTCTCTCCAGAGACGTCGAGGTCGAGCAGCACCTTTTTCCCGTGGCGCATGACGAACGCGACGCTCGGGTTCGCCATGGCCGCCTGGTTCGCCACCTCCAGACAACGGGCGAGCTCGGTCTCCCTCCTCTTGAGGAACTTTCGCCGCGCCGGCAGGTTGTAGAACATCGCGCGCGCCTCGACTCTGGTGCCGAGTGCCGTGCCCATCTCGGTGACGCGCTGCAGTTTTCCGCCCTCGATGCGCACCTCCGTCCCCAGGGCGTCATCCGGCCTTCTGGTGGTGATCGCCATCTTGGATACCGCGGCGATGCTCGGCAGCGCCTCCCCCCTGAAGCCCAGAGTGGAGACGCGGGCCAGGTCCGCATTCGTCGTGATTTTGCTCGTCGCGTGGCGCTCAAGACACAAAAGCGCATCGTCCTCGCCCATGCCGTGCCCGTCGTCGACCACCTGAATCCGCGCGGCGCCCCCCGATTCGAGGTCGATCGCCACCCGCGTGGCGCCCGCGTCGATGCTGTTCTCCACCAACTCCTTGAGGGCGGAGGCGGGACGCTGCACCACCTCGCCCGCGGCGATCTGGTTTGCGAGCGACTCCGGCAGGATGCGTATGCGGGATTGTTCTCTCATGGAATTTCCTCGCGTATGGGCCCAAGGGCGCACTTTCTCCCCTATCGAGGGGCATGTCAAGAGAAAACACAACATATTGCGCCCTTGATCGCCTGATTACTCCATATCATGCAATATTTTCTCTGCTCCGCCTCTCTTCAGAATGCGGACGACAGGACGCAGGAGGCGCCCCGATATCAGGGCGGCTTTATGGTTGTTTTTTCGGGTCGCGCCAGACGGGAAGAAACAGCTTGTGGATGTGCTTGGTCAGCCGGTGACACTCGGGCAGGCCGAGATGTTCTTCCTGTTCCTTCAGGGCTTCGTCCCAACCGGCTTCCGACTGTGGGCAATCCTTCTCCTGCCAGGGCCAGGCGTCGCCGCAGAAATAGATGAGGAGGAGACGCGCTTTCACGTCGTTCTTATCAAGGTGATGCAAAACGGCGAGACGGTTGGCGTATTGATAGTATTTCGTCAGCCAATCGGCCGTTTGCTGAACTTTCAGATCGCCCTTGACCTTCTCAAAAACGTTTTTGATCTGTTTGATCGAGTCTGAATCCCTCGCTCCGCAATTGGACTTGAGTTCCCCGGTGTGGCTCTTCGCCTCGACCAGTAGCCATTCCCACTCTCCACCAACCTGAATCTGGCCGACCGCGTCCCAGTTCATCACGCCGCTTCCGTGCGGCCAGCGCTTCTTCCAGGCATCCAAGACGTCGCGGTGTTTCTCGGGTGGAGTGCTGGGTTTCTCAAGCAGGAAATCAAGGCTCTCCCACTCCGCGTCGGGCCAGCGGCCTTTACGGTGAGAACTTGCAAAAGGGAAATCGAGCCAACGCACATCACTCGCCGATGCCACCTTACAACGGATCAAGCAATCACGGATCAAGCAATCGAGACGCTCTCGATGCCTTCCGAGATAACGCAGGAGATGACACTCGCTGCCGTAGCCGTTTCCAAATTTCGCGTTCGCCATCTCGTCTCCCCCGAACCAATTCCCGCGTTCGCTCCGCCGCCAAGAGCAGTTCATATCATATCTCCGGCCCGTTCGCATTTCATCACTCCGCATCACGCGGCTCTCCTCCAGAGGATCGTTGCCCGCTCTGGGGCGTTGCGCATATACTGCGCGGATAGTGATTCCCGAAGCGTGAGGCCCGCCTTGAGTGATGAGAAAAGCGGTTTTGAGCGCGCGGTGGAGGTCATGGCCCGCCTGAGAGCACCCGACGGCTGCCCCTGGGACAGAGAGCAGGATCACCACGCCCTGAAGCCCTACCTCATCGAGGAAGCCTACGAGGTGATGGAGGCGATAGAGACGGGCGACCCCGAAACGCTCAAGGAGGAATTGGGCGACCTTCTGCTCCAGGTGCTCTTCCACTGCCAGCTGGCGAAGGAGAGGGGACTCTTCGACGCGGAGGAGACTGCCCACGCTCTCGCGCGAAAGATGATCGCCCGCCACCCCCACGTATTCCAGAACGCCCGTGCTGAGAACAGCCGCGAGGTGCTCCGCAACTGGGAGATCAGCAAGAGAGACGCCCGCACGCAGGAGGAGAGCGGCGACGCGTCCATTCTCGACGGCGTGCCCTCGGCCATGCCCGCCCTCCAGCGCGCCCAGAGACTTCAGGGGAAGGCGTCGCGCGTGGGCTTCGACTGGCCGGACGCGGCCGGGGCGGCGGAGAAGGTGGAGGAGGAATGGAGGGAACTCCAAGGAGCGATGCGAAAGGGGGATTCAAGGGCGGTGGAGGATGAGATGGGCGATTTTCTTTTCGCGGCGGTGAACCTCTCCCGAAAGCTGGGCGTGAACGCCGAGGGGGCGACGCGCGCCTGCATCGCCCGCTTCATCGCGCGCTTCCACTATATGGAGAAATCACTGCGCACCCAGGGACTCTCTCCGGAAGACGCGCCGCTCGACGCCCTTGAGACGCTCTGGAGCGAAGCGAAAAACGCCGAGACGGACGGGAGCGGCCCATGATTCTCGCCAGAACGCGAATATACCCCCGCCCGATGCGCCATTCTTCCGCCTCCGCACAGACGCCCGAAGTCGCCCCATGACGCGCAAGCCCGGCGCGCATCGCCCCAGAAAAGCCCCCCCCCGTGCGGGGTTGTTTCAGTATGACGGCGGCGAGCTGACCGGGGCGGTGGAGCGCATCCGCTTTCGCGCGGAGGACACGGGCTACAGCGTCTTGCTCGTCCAGCCGGACAACGCGGATTTCCCGCGCGTGGCCGTGGTGGGACCTCTCTCGTCCATTCGGGAGGGGGAGCGCGTGCGGTTCCAGGGCCGCTGGCGGGATCATCCCCGGTTCGGTCGCCAGTTCCACGCGGAGCGCGCAAGCCCCTTGCCGCCCACGACGGTCGAGGGAATCGAAAAATACCTGGCCTCCGGCATAGTCAAGAACATCGGCCCCGTCCTCGCAAAGCGCATCGTGGCGCGCTTCGGCGATAAAGCACTCGACGTGCTCGACAACCACCCCGAACGCCTCACGCAAGTGAGCGGCCTGAGCGAGAAGAAGCTGGCGGCGATCGTCGAAAGCTGGAAGAGCCAGAGCGAGGTCAAGGAGCTCATGCTCTTCCTTCAGCAATACGACGTCCCCCTCCACATGTCGGAGAAGATTCTCAGAACCTATGGCGACGCCTCCATCCAGGTTCTGCGCGAGGACCCCTACCGCCTGGCGGCGGACATTCACGGGGTGGGCTTTCGCAGCGCAGACGACATCGCCCAGAGGCTGGGGATTCCCGCGGACTCGCCCAAGCGGCTGGCGGCGGGCGCGGTCTATGTTCTCAACCAGTGCGCCGAGCGCGAAGGCCACGTATTCCTGCCCTATGGGGATCTCCTCGACACCGCAGCCGAAATGCTCGAGGCGGAGCGGGAGGCCCTTCTCCCCGCCCTGGATGATCTGGGAAAGGGCGGTTCCGTGATGATCGAATCGGCGAACAAGACGGAAAACCTCTCCTCGACCGCGCACAAGCGCGTCTATACGCACCCCCTGTATGCCGCGGAATGCGAGGTCGCCCGCCGCCTCGCCGCCCTCGTTCAGGTCCCGCGCGACGAGGCGCGCCTGGAGGCCGCCATACGGGGCCAGGCCGCGCGCGGAGCCACGACGAAGGAGCGTCTGGGCCACCTCGCCCGCCGCTCCCTCAAGGGCGGAATGGCCACCCGGGATCAGAGCGCGGCCATTGAGGGTGCGCTCACGCAAAAAGTGCTCATCGTGACGGGAGGCCCCGGTACCGGAAAGACGACCATCGTGCGTGCCGTCACCAGCCTCTACCAGAAGATCGGCCTGGAGGTCGTCCTGGGTGCGCCCACCGGCCGGGCGGCCAAACGCCTCTCGGAGGTCACCGGCCACGAGGCGGCCACCATCCACCGCCTGCTGGAGTTCAGCTGGCATTCGGGCGGATTTCTGCGCGACGCGCAAAACCCGCTGACGGGAGACGTCGTGATCATCGACGAGGCCTCCATGCTCGACCTGCAGCTGACGGCTCACCTCCTGCTCGCGGTGCCGGACGCGGCGACCTTCATCTTGGTGGGCGACGTGGATCAGCTCCCCTCGGTGGGACCGGGAAACGTCCTGAGCGACGCCATCGCGTCAGAAACCCTGCCCGTGGCGCGGCTCACGGAAGTCTTTCGCCAAGGTGAGGACAGCCTGATCGTCGAAAACGCCCACCGCGTGAACCGGGGCGAGATGCCAAGGGAGGGAAAATACGAGAGGGAGGGCGCGCCGCTCGACTATTATTTCATCGAGGAAACCGAGGCGGAGCAATGCGCGGACCTCATCGTCGAACTCTGTCGAGAGCGCATTCCCGAGCGCTTCGGAATCGACCCCATCGCCGACATTCAAGTCATCTCCCCCATGCAGCGCGGCGCGCTGGGCGTGCAGAGCCTGAACGCGCGCCTACAAGAAGCCCTCAACCCCGCAGGGAGCGCCCCCGCCCTGCAGAGCGGGGGACGGACGTTTCGGGCAGGCGACAAGCTCATTCAGGTGAAAAACAACTATGAGAAGGACGTGTTCAACGGCGACATCGGCGTCGCCCGAAGCGTGGCGCCCGAGGCCGGAAGCATTCGCGTGGCGTTCGATTCCAGCGTCGTCGAATACGCGCGCGGCGCCCTGGACGAGGTGATGCACGCCTACGCCATCACCGTCCACAAGAGCCAGGGGAGCGAATATCCCGCCGTCGTCATACCGCTTCACACCCAGCATTACCCCATGCTGCAAAGAAATCTGGTCTATACCGCGCTCACGCGGGCGAAGCGCCTCGTGGTGCTGGTCGGCGCGAAAAAAGCCTTGGGGATGGCGATAGGAAACGCCCGCGTGCGGAGGCGATGGAGCGGCTTGCCCGAGAGAATCCGCCGCGAGGCACACCTCGCCCCTCTCGTCACGAAGGCGCCCGCCTCTCCGCAGGAAGCGGAGGATGAGGCGCAATTCACGGAAGAAGCCCCGCCGGATTCGCTCTACGAGGCCGAATCATCCGAGTACGTTGACGACGCCCCGCCCTCAAAAGAACTCACCTACCACCCGGTGGAGGAGTAGAGGCGAGGGCCGCTTGCGGATTATCGTCCCGCCTGCGCGTTGGAAGGAAAACCAGAATCGCCTCTTTGCGGGCGCGATAGCCCTTTTTCCTCCTTCAATCAACCCCTTCTTCCGGTTGGAGATTTTCCCAAACTATTTCTCCGCCCGTTCCGGCGCGCGTTTTGGAATTTCACCCATGAAACGAAGGCTTGGGCAAAAGCGAAAAATCACCACGCGGTGCTTCTCGCCTTCATGAAAAACGGCGCGCGAGGGGCAGACGCCCTATGGCGTCAACACCACCTTCAGGGACTCCCCCGCCTGGGCGACGAGGCGAAAGCCCTCTTGCGCCTCCTCCAGCGGGAGTCTGTGGGTGATCATCTCCACTGTCTTGACCCGCCGGGCGCGAAGGAGGGCCATCGCTTCCCGCAGATCGAGCGGGGCCGCGCCATAGGTGGCGACGACTCCGATCTGCTCGCTCCAGATTCTGTTCAAGTCCACCCGTGGGTGATAGTTCGGCGGCGTGGGAGCGAAAACCTGCAAGATTCCGCATGGTGCCACGCACGCAAGTGCCGTCTCCAAAGCCTTTGGCGCACCCGCGCACAGGATGACGCGATCCGCCAGGCGGCCGTCGTTCGCCTCCCGCAACGCCTCCGCCGTCTCCTCGCATGAGGGCAGCGCGCGCGCCCCGAACCTCTCGGCGGCCTGGAGACGATAGGGATGGACGTCCGCAGCGAATACGGGTCCGGCGCCCAGGGCGGCGGCCGCCTGAACGTGCAGCAAACCGGACACCCCACTCCCTACCACGAGGACGGAGAGGCCCGGCGTCATCCTCAAACGCCGCCAGCCGCGCAGGACGCAGCCGAGCGGCTCGATGAACACGCCCTCATCGTCCGACGTCTCATCGGGCAGGCGAAACGTCCCGTTCCTCACGTTGATCGCGGGAATTCGAATGAATTCGGCAAAACCGCCCGGGTCGAAATTCGTGTGCTTGAGCGTCGCACAGGCCGTGTGCTCTCCGCGCACGCAAAGCGCACAGCGGTTGCACGGGACGTGATGGGTGACGAAAACGCGATCCCCCGCCTGAAAATCCCCAGCCCCCTCGCCCGCCTCGGCGACCACGCCGACCACCTCATGGCCGAGCACGCGCGGCGCGCCCCGCACCCGGTACCACTCCATGACGTCGCTGCCGCAGACGCCGCACGCACTGGTCTCGATCAGCAGCTCGCCGGACCGAGGCCGGGGTTTCGCCATCTCCTCTATGCGCACGTCGTCGTTTCGATAATAGACCGCCGCGCGCATGATCTCTCGCGTCTCCACCATCCTTCAGCATTTTCTCAAGGGGGAGCGAACGCCGCACCCGCCAGAGATCACTCCGCCGCGCGCGGGACCGCGCTCAAATCCTGGAACATCTCGTAGGCCGCCTCAGCCTCCAGGTCATCATGCACGACGCCGCGCACCGCCCGAATCATCTCGGCGGGATGCGCGCTCTGAAAGATGTTTCTGCCCATGTCCACGCCGGCCGCTCCGGCGTCCATCGCGCGGCGGCAAAACGAGAGCGCCTCGCGCTCGGGAACCTTTCTGCCTCCGGCGATTACGATGGGGACGAAGCAGCCGCGAACCACTTCCTCAAACCCCTCGCAAAAATAGGTCTTCACGACGTCCGCCCCATGTTCCGCCGCGATACGGGAGGCCAGCCCCAGGTAGCGCGCGTCGCGCTTCATCTCGCGCCCCACCGCCGTGATGCCCAAAACGAGCAGGCCCGCCCCCCTCCCCTCATCACTCAAGCGCGCCAGGTTCAGGATGGATTCCTTCTGATAGCGCGCCCCCACGTAGATGGAGGCGGAGACGCCCGCGACGCCCAGACGCTTCGCCTCCGTCGCCGATACGGTGACACCCTCGTTCGAGAGCTCTCGGTTCACGATTTCATCGGCGATGCGCTCGCGCAAGGCGTCCAGGGCCGCGACGTCCCCCATCCCCGCGCCCCGAACGCGCAGCTCGCGCTCGACCTCCACCGGATCGGAATAGACGATGGCGTTGCCGCCCGTGGCCCTCAGAATGACCGGCGTCTGGCTCTCAGGCGAAACGCAGTGGAGAAAACCGCCCTTCGTCGGGCTGATGGCGTCGCAGTAAGGGAGCAGGGGCTCCAGGGTTTTTCGGGGTTCTTCAAGGCCCGAGGCGGGACCCTGAAAATAGCCGTGGTCGACGGCCAGCATGACGACCCGCCTCGTCCGCGCGTTCAGAATCGCCTCAACGGCTTCAGGCATCGCTCGCATCCTCCGGCGGCAGGGACGCCCCGCCCTTGTAGAAGGCGCGCCTCATGGTGTGGTTCATCTCCGTGAAGTCCCCTTCTCCGCGCGACTCGTCCACCACGCGCTGCACCAGGCTGAACTTGGCGTCCATGTCGTCGGCGTAGTGGAGCAGGAGCGCCTCCTTCGACATGGGCGTTTTCACGGTTCCCCACTCCGGCTGCCCCTGGTGCGAGAGGAGGAGGTGTTCGAGGTGAAGGAGAAAATCCTCGGGCAGCGTTTCGCCTTGGGGAAAGACGCCCGCGCGCCCCGCCCAGTCACGCGCGACGTCGCGCCCCATCGCCACGTGGCCGACGAGCCGACCCCTAGCGGTGTAGTGGACGCCGCCCTCGGTCGAGAGCTCCTCCATCTTTCCAACGTCGTGCAAAAGCGCGCCGGCGACGAGCAGATCTTTAGAGACTCCGTATTTGTCCGCGAGATAAAGACATGTTTTCGTGACGGACAGGGTGTGCTCCAGCAGGCCGCCGAGATAGGCATGATGAATGCGCTGCGAGGCGGGCCACTCGCGGAATTTTTCCTCATACCCGTTGAGTATCGCGGTGAGATACGCGGCCACGAGCGGGTGGCAGCCGCCCGCTATGCGCTTCGTCTCCTCCCACATCACGTCGACGTCGTAGGGCGTTCGCCGCACGTAGTCCTCGCGCCGAAACCCGCTCTCATAGTCCTGATCGCTCACCCTGCGAACGCGCTCGACTTTCAGCTGCAACTGGCCCTTGTAGCTCTCCGCAACGGCGCGCACCTTGATGAAATCCCCCGCCCCCACGATGCCCTCCACCTGGGTCGAGGGCTCCCAGACTTTAGCGGAAATCTCGCCCGTAGCGTCCTCGAGCCACAAATCGAGATACTCCCTGCCCGCCCTGCTCAGGCGCGCCTCGTATTCCTTGACCCTGAAAAACGAATCGAATCGCTCGCCCTCTTTCAACGCCGCCACCTGCGCCACGCGCCCGCTCCTCCCAAACGCCCGCTTCCGCTTTTTCATTCGGAGACGGCATTGTAGGGGCAACAAGTCCACATTCTCAATGATAGATACTTGGCCCTATTCCTATTTTTAAGATTAGTGTATGTTTCCTCTTTACGCAGCCCAAAGACTGTAATCAAAACAAAAAAACTCCGTATAATTATTTTGTCTCTTATATTCAAAGCGTAGAAACAAAATAATGACTCATCAACCAAAAGAATTATCTCCTCAATCACTCGCCTCCTACTATTGCCTCGCTCACGATGAGATGCGGGGCATCGACGGACTTCAGCCTTCGGATGCGCTGGACGAACTCTTAAAATACTTACTTTACAAGACGATGGATGAGGAGTGCGACATTCCGGTTGAACGAATCGAAGCCTTCACGCCCCAAGAGACCACTAAGGACATCGTTGCCAAGATCAAGCACCGTCTTCGCCATTATTTGAACGCACAGAATGCATCCGTTCGAGAACTATTCCAGTCCGATGATTTCCGCATGTCCGACCATTGTCTGGCCAAAATCCATGAAATACTTGGAAACATCACCTTCAAGACCCTTTCCTTCGATATAAGGAGCACCGCCCTCCGCTCGTTCCTGAGTGCTGACCTTCGGAAGGGGCTGGGCATATTCTTGACGCCGGATGAGGTCGTGGAAGAGACAGTGAGTTTTTTTCAGTTTTCAGATCGCGCGACGATCCTCGATCCGGCATGTGGCTCAGGAACTTTTCTGCTATCTGCGATGTGCCATGCTAGGAATCGCGTATCCCTCGTGGGAATGGATAAGAGCCCGCGCATGATGCTCCTCGCCCATCTGAACATGGCGAGCGCATCTTGGCGGTGGAGAGTTTGCGACGCCCTGCGACATTCCGAGTATGAGGAATGGATGCCCTCATCGAACGTCGATTACATCCTGACGAATCCCCCATTTGGCGTAATCGTCGATCATCGGAATTATCCTTTGATAGATTTCCAGACTGCTCGCAACGGAAACGGTTTTTTCGCCAAACGCCAATCAAGCGAACTTCTATTCCTTGAGCAAAGCGTCAAACTCCTCAAACCCGATGGATGGATAGGCATCGTCCTTCCTAGAAGCGTCGTTAACACCGTCAGCAATGCGCCCGGGCGATCCACCCTAGGGAATATGGCCGCGGTCCGGGCGATCATCATCCTTCCGCCGGAGACATTTGGAGCGACTGGCACAATGACCAACACGGTCGTCTTGTTCGCCCAGAAATTTGGGACTACTCTCTCCCCTAGGGACACCATCTCGCCTTGCGTCGCTCAAATTGAGAACGTGGGATTTGATTTAACGGGACGTGCGAGAGAGGGGAATCAACTGCCGGGGCTCGGCACCGCCTTGCGTTCCGCAGTTCTATCGCGCTTGACGGATCCCCGAATCGCGATCCTGGATGACATGCCCGCCGGTTCGACTTTTGAAGCACTCCCCCAAATGGTGAAAAATGACCCCTCAAGGAAGATTGCGAGTAAAGCACTCGACGAAATGGCACATTGCGTCTCCATTGGCAAGACCCCCTCTCGAAGCGCATACTCGGATGGGGGCCTCTTCCTGATTAAGGTTGGGAATCTAACAGGCGCGGGCATCCAATGGATACCCCGCGATAGAAACTATACGGCCCCCCATCCGCGATACGACAAAGACCACATGAGACTCCAACCAAACGACATACTGCTCACTTCTTCTGCCCACAATCCAAAGTACATCGCAAAGAAAATTGACATCATCACTGAATTTCCCAAGTGGGTTGGCGAGACGGCATCCTACGTTGGAGAGGTCATGCTCGTTCGCCCCAACCCCGATCTCATCGACCCCTTCACGCTCCTAGCCTATCTTCGTCTGCCGTCGGTCATATCTCAAATACACCGCATGATACGCGGCCAAACCGCTCATCTTTATCCTAGGGATCTACTCGAACTTCCGATTGATATGGAGATACTGACTGCGAGTCCAAAAATCAAGGAACTAGCATCACTTGCAAGGAAAGAAGCCGAGATGAGCACAGTCATGAATCAGTTGGCGTGGGAGCAACTATGTCTCTCTCGTGTTGTTTAGGCAAGACCACTATCCATTAGAGACTTAATCAAATTTTCAGGCAACGCTCTAATTCTCTCTCGAATACCTGACCAATAAACTGATATCGCCAGCGTGTGAAGAACTCTTTTGGTATTAACTTTATCACTCTCAATAAGCATATTAAGTCTGTCAAGCCCCTCTCGAACATTATTAAATACAATATCACCATAACCAAGACGCTTACCAAAATCTTTTATCTTGTAAATATCGAGATTCCGGGACCTCGAATATAATGTAAGGTTGATTTTTGTTTGATGCTGGGACATATCTCGACTTGGGAATATCTCCGTGTCGATTGAATCATCACTTAAAATATATGACCGATATACGAGTTTTGGATTCATTAAGTCAAATTTCATTTGAAATGGCCAAAGATTAAAAGGGGCTTTAGAGCGAGACTGTGCGCGAATGTTCTCAAAATAATCAATTATGCAATAAGCAAAGCCGGGCGAACGAGGATTTACTTCCCAAATCGATACTCGAATTGTATGGGGACTATTAAGGTCAGTAAAATCAAATAACACAAAATAGTAATATTTCGGTTCAAGAATCTTTGCATACTCTTCTTCATGCCGAATTGAGATAAGCCATTTCGAATCATCGTTTCGTTTCAAATTAGATGAATCACACTCAGAGCATTTTCGCTCAATAGAAGCGACAACAGCACCACATGAATTACACTTACCAAGTTGGTCAACACGATAGCAGGTCTTTATTTCCCCGTATTCTCTTGACGAAATTACTAGATCACGTCCACGAGCACCAGAACGTCCTCCTGGATATCCGGTAACGACAGATACTAGATGTTGTCCCACATAACCCATACGTGCCTGAGTAGTTTGTTTCGTAATGGACGCCCACTTATTGACCCGATGGCGAAGATCGATGTAAAGCTCTCTAATCAGTTCTTCCGAAGCTTCAATGCTTCCGAGCATATCAGGCATGTTTTTAATCTCGTGATATTAACTCGGTGACTTCACACCCAAACGCATCAGCAATCTTTTGCAGTGTGCCAACAGTTATGTTTCGCTCACCACGTTCTATTGCACCTATGTAAGTACGATGAAGACCACATAACTCAGCAAATGTTTCTTGCGACAGACCGACGGATTCACGGCGGCGGCGAATTTCATTAGCAAGTTTTATTTTCAGAAGTTCTGAGCGACTCATTCGGCCAAGATCGTCTAGGAAATGACTTTGTATCTACAGACTAAACATAGCATCACCTTGAAAAACTAATAAGATCAATCTATTTTCCAATTGCCCATTTCTCAAACCATATCGGCGAATGACCGCTTCTCGAAGATATGATATGATGAATGTGCAAGCGGGCGGATGAGGTTTGTCGTGTGGATGCCCTGGCGGCGGTGGCGTCAGCCTTCTTTTCTCCTCATCCCCATGAAGACGCCCGCATGAACGCCGCCCCCAGGACCGCATGAGGCGATCGATGAGAAAAACGTCTCTCCTCATTCCCGCGCTGGCCCTTGCCATCCTCCTGAACGCGCCCGTCTTCGCCCAGGAGGACGCACGGCCGCAAAGACGCCTCACCGCGCGCGTCTCCAAGGTGTATGACGGGGTGAGTTTCCAGCTCGCCGGCGGCTTGCGCTCCTCCCTGATCGGGGTGTCTCCCCCCTCTCCGGGAGCACCGGGCAGCGCCCAGGCGCACGCAACGCTCAAGCGCCTGCTCGAGAACAGGACCGTGCTCCTCGAAATCGACGAGCGGCCGGTCGACGGCTACGGACAGCTCCAATACTACGTCTTCCTCCAGGACGGGGCGCACGTGAACGTGCTCATGGTGCTTAGGGGGCTGGGCCGCGCGCTCGTCAAGCACCCCAACGTGCGCTATCGCAAGGAGCTGATAGAGGCGGAGAACATCGCAAAAAACTACCGACGGGGCATCTGGGGAGACGAATTCGACCCGCGCGACCGGACAAGCCGCCCCTTTCGCCATTGATTTGATACGGACGAATCCGGCAAAACTATCAAACCACAAACCACTCGCAACCTTTCATACGGGCGAAACCGGTAGAAGCATCCGCTCATGAGGGGCGGACCATCATGCCGACCCACTGAAGACGTAGCCCGCCTTTACAGCCAAACAAAAATAATTGCGAACGGGCTGAAAAACAGCCGTTTTTCGGGGCGTAAACGGCTTGTAAAAAGGCCATGCAAGGGCGTTGCAAAAGCCGCACAAAACAGACCGCCGAGCGTGATGGCGGCGAGGGGACACCCAAACGTTGCCTTCGGGAGAGTTCCCGTAAAAGGAACGAACGGAAAAAAAGCGGACGTTGGAATTTCAGCAGCGGATGGCTGGTCGTCCAAGGCCGGGTGCGGTGGTTCGCCTGATTTTTTGCGCCTTCATTCCTTGTGCTCGCCGCATTCGCGCAAGTTCATCTTCTATGCACCCTCGGCTTCAGCCGATCCCTTCGTGGGCGCGCCGCCTCCTGAGTGCTCACCCATGAACGGGCGCAGCAGATCCAGAGGGAGGGGGAAGACGATAGTGGAGTTGTTCTCGGTAGCGACCTCCGAGAGAGTTTGCAGGAACCGAAGCTGAAGCGCGCCCGGGGCCGTGGCGATGGTGGCGGCGGCCTCGGAGAGACGCGCGCTCGCCTGGTATTCGCCCTCCGCGTGAATGACCTTGGCGCGGCGCTCGCGCTCCGCCTCGGCTTGGCGGGCGATGGCGCGCTGCATCTCGCTGGGAAGGTCCACGTGCTTGAGCTCCACGTTGGTGACCTTGATGCCCCACGGGTCCGTGGCGTGGTCGAGAAGCTCCTGAAGCTGGCCGTTGATCTTCTCCCGTTCGGAGAGCAGGTCGTCCAGGTCCATCTGGCCCAGCACGCTCCTGAGCGTGGTCTGGCTCAACTGGCCCGTGGCGTAGAGAAAATCCTCCACCTCAATGATCGCGCGCTCGGGGTTCAGAACGCGAAAATAGACCACGGCGTTCACCTTCACCGACACGTTGTCCTTCGTGACGATGTCCTGGGGCGGCACGTCCATCGTCACCAGCCGCAGGCCCACGCGCGTCATGCGGTCGATCACCGGAAGAACGATGATGAGACCCGGGCCCTTCGTGGAGTGGAACCGGCCCAGGCGGAAGATAACGCCGCGCTCATATTCGTTCAGGACGCGGATGGCGCTAACGAAGAACAGCAACACGATGAGGACGACGACGATGAGGCCGATCGGATTCATTTACCCACTCTCCTTCTCTACGCGGAGTCTAAGACCATCTACCGACATTACGCGGACCTTGTCGCCGACTTCGAGGCGATCGCGCGAATCCGCCAGCCATATCTCGCCGCGCACACGAATTTTGGCCGGCGCCTCCCCCTCGGGCGGTGCGCTGACGACTCCGCCCAGAGCGAGCATTCCCTCCGAACCCGATACCGGCTGCGACTGCTGGGCGCGAAAGCCCAGGCCCACGACCCAGACGAAGAACATGGCCGTTCCAGCCACCGCGGGGAGGATGACCTTGAGGCTGATCTGCAGATAGGGGTCCGGAGAGTCGATGAGCATGACCGAGCCGAGCGTCATCGCGATGATTCCGCCGATGGTGAGCCCCCCGTAGCTCACCACCTGAATCTCCAGAAGAAACATGATGACGGCGAGCCCCAGCAAAAGAAGGCCCACGTAGTTCACCGGCAGAACCTTCAGGGCGTAGAGGGCGAGGAGGAGGCTGATGGCGCCCACAACACCGGGAAGGATGGCGCCAGGGTTCGAGAGCTCGAAGAACAGCCCATACATGCCCAGAAGCATCAGGATATAGGCGATGTTGGGGTCGCTCAGAAGGGTGAGCACCTTCTGGCGCCAGCTGCGGCCGAGACGGATCTCCTCAGCGCCTCTGGTCGCCAGGGTGACGGTGGCTCCGCCGGCGAGCTTTATCTTCTTGCCGTCAACCGCCAGCAGGAGGGATTTGACGTCCGTCGCCACGAGGTCAATGACCTTTTGCTTCAAGGCCTCCGACTCGTCCACGGATATCGCCTCTCGAACCGCGCTCTCCGCCCATTCGGTGTTGCGCCCCGTGCGGGAGGCCACCGCACGCGCGAAAGCGGCCACGTCGTTCATCACCTTTTTGCGCATGTCTCCCTGAATCTGCTTTCCGCCGCCTGCGACGGGAGAGGCGGCGCCGATGTTCGTGCCCGGCGCCATGGCGGCGATATGGGCCGACATCGTGATGAACGTGCCGGCGGAGGCCGCCTGCGCCCCTCCCGGAGCGACGTATACCGCCACGGGCACGTCCGAGCCGAAGATGGATTTCACGATGTCGCGCGTGCTGGACACCAGGCCGCCCGGAGTGTCAAGACGGATGACGAGAAGCTGCGCCCCCCTTCGGGCGGCCTCCTCAATGCCGAAGGCGATGTATTCCGAAGTCCCTGGCGATATGGCGTCGGCGACGTCCAACACCAGGACGGGAGGCGTTTTCTGCGCCGAGGCGACGTGGTAGATGGCCAGCGCCGCACCCATCGCCACCCAAAAGCCCAAAACCGCCAGACGCGCCCTTCTGTGAAATCTCCTCGACATTCCATCCCTCAAAAGCGGCGACATCAACTCCCGCATCCTATCACAAAAGAGAACGTCTCATCGGCCGGCCCACCGCGCGCCTCAGACGTCCAGGGCAAGAAGCACCCCGTCCAGAATCTCGACGGCCACGTCGATTTGACGCTTCTCGACGATCAAGGGCGGCAAGAACGCCAGAACGTTTCCATGGTGTCCCCCGGGATAGAGGAGGAGTCCTTTTTTCAAGGCCATGTCGCTCGCCCTCTTGGCGACGCGCAAAGGCTCCCGCGTCCTCTGATCGGCGACCAGCTCGACCGCTATCATCAGCCCGCGCCCTCGAACCTCGCCGATGATGGAATGCCGCCCGGAGAGTGCCTCCAGCCTTTTCAGAAAATACGCGCCCATCTCCAGGGAACGCTCGGCGAGCCTCTCCTCCTCATACACCTCAATGGAAGCAAGACCAGCGGCGCACGCCATGACGTTTCCCGCATAGGTACCGCTTTCGGTTCCGGGGCCCGAGGCGTCGGCGATCTCTTTTTTCGCCACGCAGGCGGCAAGCGGCAGACCCCCTGAAATCGATTTTCCCATCACGATCAGATCCGGCTCCACGTCCTCATACTGGTAGGCGAACGTCTTTCCCGTCCGGCAAAATCCGCTCATCACCTCATCAACGATGAGCAACGCACCGTGCCGATCGCACACTTCTCGAAGCGCTTTCAAAAACTCCGGGGGAGCCGGAATCATGCCGCCGTTCCCCTGAACCGGCTCGATGATGACGGCCGCCACCTCGCCCCAGCCGCTCGCCGGATTCGTGAGAAACTCATTGATGTAGCGAATCGTCCCCTCCCTGCATTTTTCCGCACCCTCGCCAAACGGGTTTCGATAAGGGTATGGATAGGGGACGTGATGAATTCCGGGGACAAGCGCACCCAGCCCTTCTCGCTGGTTTTTTCTGCCCATCAGGGCCACGGCGCCCAGGGTTCTGCCGTGGAACGCGCCCGTAAAACCAACGATTTCATCGCGTCGCGTCGCCCGGCGGGCCATCTTCAGGGCGATTTCAGCCGCCTCGCTGCCGGAGGAGCCGAGAATCACGCTCTTGGGGGTCGGGCCCAAATCCAGCGAGAGAACCTTTTCGAGAAACTGGTTCCTCACGCTTGAGCCCAGCGACATGGCCTGATGGACTTCTCCCGCCTGTTCTCTCATCGCCGAGACGACCCGGGGATGACAATGACCCGCATTGAGGGAGCCAAAACCGGCGACGAAATCCAAAAACAAGTTGCCGTCCACGTCCTCGACCACCGCCCCCCGGGCGCGCTCGACGACGAGAGTTTCCGGACTCATGCCGAAGCTGAGCCCCGCGCGACCCTCCATCCTCCTGAGACGCTCAAGCTCCCTTCGGGTTTTGGGGCCCGGATGGGGAACCCGAAATTTCGGCGCTTCCATGTGGAAATCTCCCTCGCCGTCCACTTCTATCTGTTGTTACCATACACCAAAAAGGGCGAGGAGCCGATCTGTTCGTTTCGCAAAAACGCACCCCGGATGCGTGTCATTCATCCACGAATGTTATAAGATGCGAGACAAGCTGAAAAACTACCCATATTTGAACCACGCTCGAAAACGCTGAGGTGCCCGTGAGCCGAAACGCTTCTGCTGGAAAGATGTATTACGGTTGGTTCATTCTGGCCGGATGCTTCACGATGATGTTTCTGGGACTGGCGACCAGAAACTCCTTCGGCATCTTCCTCAAGCCGATGATTGAGGATTTCAACCTGAGCCGGGCCGCATTGTCCCTTCCGTTCTCCCTTTGCCTGATCCTCTATGGCGCGTCCCAACCCCTGGGCGGACTCATGATGCGCCGCTGGGGCCCCAAGACGGTCATCATCTGGGGGTCGATACTGACGACGATCCCGATGCTGGGGATCAGCCAGGTGAACTCCATTTGGGGGGTGTATCTGTTCTTCGGCATTCTGCTGGGAATCGGAGGAATCGGCAACAGCGTGACCGCCTATACGCCGCTGGTGTCCAGCTGGTTCCCGAACAGGCGAGGGCTGGGCATGTCCATCGTCAGCGCCGGCTCGAGCATGGGTCAGCTCATCCTGCTCCCTCTCTTCGCGTATCTGATAGGCGCTCTCGACTGGAGGACGACTTCGCTCCTCATCGGCGTCCTCTTCTTGTTCACGCTGCTGCCCATTTCGTTTTTCGTGATCAAAAACTCTCCAGGCATCGATGAGCTCCCCCTGAAGGAAGCGGGCGGCGGCAATAGCGTCAAAATGGTCGTTCCATACGATTTGCCCTGGGTGCAATGCCTCCACAAGAAGCCCTTCGTGCTTTTGCTGACGAGCTTTTTCACCTGCGGCTTCACCGTCACCGTGATTTCCGTCCACTGGGTGCCGTTCGCGACGGACGTGGGGTTCTCCGCCGCCGTCGCGGCCACCTCGTTCGCCCTGGGCGGCGGTCTCAACACCGTCGGCGTTCTGGCCGTTGGCCCCTTGTCGGACAAAATCGGCAGGAAAGTCCCCCTGAGCATGATTTACGCCTTCAGGGGTCTCGGATTCATCCTGTTCATCTTCTTCAAAAACGACCTCACCGTATGGGCCACCCCCATGATCATCGGTCTCTCCTGGATAGCGACCGTCCCCCTCACCTCGGCGCTGGCGGGAGACTTCTTCGGCTCCAGAAACGTGGCGATACTGTTCGGACTCATCACGTTCAGCCACCAGCTCGGCTCAGGTCTGAGCGCCTGGCTGAGCGGATACATCTATGACGTGACCGGCAGCTACAACCTCGCCTTCGCCCTTGCCGCCTACCTTTGCTTTCAGGCGGCCGTGATAGTCTCTTTCATCAACGAAAAAGAGGTCCGCATCCCCCAGCTCGCCACAACGTAAAACGTAATCCTGCGAAAAGGAAACGCGCGAAATGAAGCATGAATATGCTGATTTGCCACCTTGACGCGCCTTTGCGATAATTTCCTCTCCCTCGCGCGGGGCGGGGCTCCCCCCTTCGTTTTTGGTGAAGACATGGACTGCAACTGCTGGCTCCAGTGCATCAACCCTGAGTGCGAGGCGACCTATTCGATTTTCGATTCCATCTATCAGTGCCGCGAATGCGAGAGCCTTTTCGAGGTTACGCACGACCTGGAAACCCTGCGAATGCGAAGCGCGTCCGAGTGGCGTCATCTTTTCGACGATCGCTACCAGCGCAACACGTGGCCTTACGGCAGCGGCGTCTGGGGAAAAAAGGAGTGGGTTTGCCCGCTGATAGAGGATGAGAACATCATCTCGTTCTACGAGGGCGGGACGAACCTCTTCTGGGCGAACCGCCTGGGTCGGGAACTCGGGATCGGAGAGTTGTGGATAAAGCAGTGCGGGAACAGTCACACGGGCTCCTTCAAGGATCTCGGCATGACGGTCCTCGTATCCGTCGCCCAGCAAATGATGGCCGACGGAAAAAAGCTGCGCGCCCTCGCCTGTGCGTCGACGGGCGATACTTCCGCCGCACTGGCCGCATACGCCGCGGCAGCCGACATTCCCGCACTCGTCTTTCTACCACGAGAGAAGGTGTCGGTGGCCCAACTCATCCAGCCCATTGCGAACGGCGCCATCGTGATGGCCATCGACGCCGACTTCGACGGCTGCATGCGCATCGTGAGGCAAGTGTGCGAGGAACAGGGGATATATCTCGCCAACAGCATGAACTCGCTGCGCATCGAAGGCCAAAAAACCATCAGCATCGAGCTCACCCAGCAGCTCGACTGGGAGGTTCCTGATTTAATCATCATTCCCGGTGGAAACCTCGGAAACGTGAGTGCCCTGGGCAAAGGCTTCATGCAGATGCGCGACCTGGGGCTGATCGAAAAGCTGCCCCGCATCGTTTGCGCCCAAGCGGAAAAGGCGAATCCCCTATACAGAAGTTTTATGACGGGCTTCCAGGAATTTCAGCCCATAGACGCCGAGGCGACGCTGGCTACAGCGATTCAGATCGGGAACCCGGTAAGCCTTGAGAGAGCGATCAGAACCCTGAAGGCGTTCAATGGCTCCGTCGAGCAGGCGAGCGAGGAGGAATTGTCCAACGCCGCCGCGCGCGCGGACAGTACCGGAATGTATAACTGCCCCCAAACGGGCGTGGCGTTGGCCGCTCTTGAGAAAATCATCGCCCGGGGAGAAGTGACGCCGCAAGACCGGGTCGTGGTCATCTCCACGGCGCATGGGCTGAAGTTCACCGAATTCAAGGTCAAATACCACCAAAAGGAAATTCCGGGCATTGAGAGCCGGTTCGCCAACGCGCCCATCGAGCTTCCAGAGGATATCAACGCGGTTCAAGACGCCATCGAGGAGAAGCTCGAGGCGTTGTCCGTGAAGTGACGGCTCTCATTCCCCCCATCCATGAAACGGGAGATGCGCCGCGTTGCCTAAAAACATGAGGAGAGACGAGCGACGGCAGGCGAAAAACGCGCTTGCACCGCCCATTTTCCAAACCGCAACTTTCACCTTTGACAGCACGGACGATCTGGAAGCCTTTCACGCAGGGCAGAAGGACGCCTTTCTCTACTCGAGGTTTGGAAACCCAACAAACGAATCCGCCGAACGCCGACTCGCCCTCATGGAAGGCGCGCAAGCCTCTCTGCTGTATTCCAGCGGCATGGCGGCAATCGCCTCCGTGTTTCTCTCCCTCCTCGCACCGGGGGCGCGCATCGCCGTCGCTCGAGAATCCTATCGACACACGAGGGACGTCCTGGAGGGCCTCATTTCACGGTATGGCGTCCTCGTCGACGTTTCGCCGGACAACTCGGCAGAATCCCTGAAAGCACTCCCCCACGAACGGGTGCGGGTGTTGTTCGCAGAAATTCCCTCCAACCCCACGCTGCGCATACCGGACGTCGAGAAAATGGCCGAATGGGCGCGAGAGAGAAAGGCCAGATTCGTCGTGGACGCCACCACCGCGTCTCCCGCGCTGTTTCGCCCGCTGGCACACGGGGCGGACTTGGCCATCCAAAGCGCGACGAAATACATCGGCGGGCACAACGACGTCGTCGCAGGCGCGGCGTCGGGCGGTTCCGACATGGTGGACGCGCTGCGCGAGCAACAGGTCTTGCTGGGCTCCATCCTCGGGCCGCAGGAGGCGTTTTTGGTTGAACGCGGCCTGAAAACGCTCGAGCTGCGCGTCCGGCGCATGAGCGACACCGCCCTCAAACTCGCTGAATTTCTATCGGGGCACCGCAAAGTGTCCCGCGTCCACTACCCAGGTCTTGCATCTCATCCGGATCACGCGCAAGCCGTCAGATACATGGACGCTTTTGGCGGGCTGATGAGTTTTGAACTCGATGGCGACCCTGAGAAGGCCGACAACCTCGTGAACTCTCTCCAAATTCCCGTATTCGCCGCCGGCTTCGGCGGCACGGAGAGCCAGATAGAGCATCACGTCAACATGGCGTATGCCGACATCGGGAGGGAGAGCGCGAGAGGTCGAGGCGTTTCAGCGGGATTGATTCGATACTCAACGGGGCTTGAGGACTTCGAGGTCTTAAGAGACGACCTCGCCGAGGGGTTGGAAAAGATATGAGGGCATGGATCAAATTTTGCCGCGCATACGCTCGGTTGCCTGATCCGTCAGCCAGCGGGTGCGTATCCACATTTCTTTCCCCTCCCAGCACCCCGATTTGCACCCGAACCCTGGTGAAGCCACCTCTGTCGCCGGAGATGACGGCGAGGCACGTGCCGGGCTTCAGCCTATACGGATAAAGAAAACCGCGCGGCTCCCTGTATCCGCCCGCATAATGGAGCGGCAACCCCCGATACGTGCGGCGCACGCACATCGTCCCCGCGCGCGTTTTTTCTTTGTTGGCATCGGCGGGCTTGCTGGCCAACTTCTTCTCAGGAGCCTGCTTTTTAGCGAGGGGAGAGACTCCATCGCTTTCGCCTTCCGTCTCCCTCTCTCTTCCCTATGGTTGCTATCATGTCTTGAATCTGCAATTTGAATTCGCTTAACGACCTGCCATGGTCGCCAGAATCTGCGTGTGCGCGAGAAGCTGACTGCGAACGACGTGAATCTCCTTTTGGGTTCGCTCTCGCTCCCTCTCGTATTCCGCTTGCGTCACCACCAGGCCGCAACCGCAGAGCGACGCCATGCACCCACAATGTGGGGCGCGCTTCATGCAGCCGTTGGATCCGCAAGGCGCCTTTTCGGCTCATACGGGATACCATCCCTCAATAGGTGGCATCACCACCAATTCGCTTTGCAATTCGACGACTCCGGCGTATCCCTCAGCGATCGATTCGGCCAACTCCTTCTCCTCATCGCTATTCACGCGCCCATGCAAAAGCAATTTGCCAGGCTGGAGACAATCCACGACGACGCCGCTCGCGTCAATGCGTTCATCCGTCATGATCGTCGCCTTGATCTTCTGCGCAAAAGCCAGATTCTGGAGTTTTTGGGATCGCGATGGTTGAAGTTGCGAGAAATCTTCATTTTTCAACGCCTTCACCAGCAAACGCACCACCATATCCTCATCAAACAAGCCCGTGTTCAATATGACGTCGAAATAACTCGGGTCTCCCCATCGGACATCGAAAAAATGGCGCGTATACGCCATTCTCTGGTGATCGTTATGCTGAATGAACTGCTCCGCCAGTGCGGAGGCGATGCCCTCGTTCCGCATGATCGCGCGCTTGCGATAATCCTGGGGTGCCACGATGCGCACTCGAAACACGCCCTCAATTCCCTGCAAGAGGATATGGGAGCCTCGGCCCAGTATGACGAAGTTGCTCTTCAAGGCCGATTCATACACGATGGCGCGCATGATATCGAGATATACGAGCTGCCTGTCCCGAAAAAAGCGATCTATCAAGCCGGGCTTTCTCTCGTCCACCTGCTCCAGCTCGGCCCGAACGTAGCCATAAGATTGCGCGGCGTCTGCGAATCCATCGTTGTCCAGGAGCGACCACCCCAACTCTTCGGCCACTCTCTTGCCAATCACATCACCACCGCTTCCCAGCTCCCTTGAGATCGTCAGAATGCCCATCATCAGCCCTCCAGGCTAAGAGTGGCGACCACGAAGCGGGCGGGATGAGGCGCGGCGACTGCCACCTCCCTCCAGAACGCTCCTTCACGACTATCACTCAGCGACTTTGCCACGCCGAACTACGGCTCACAACCATCAGGACGACATCAGAACAGACGCCAACTCGATCGCCTCGGCCATCATTTGCGACGCGCCCTCCTGAGCCGTTCTCACCTCAAAATAGAGATTTTCGGGCTCCAATTCAATCGCCCTCTGCATCATGGGAACCGATTTCGCCCGTCCTCCGCTCCCGTGATGCAACCCGGCAAGGGCACCCCGATACGCCGGCGCATCTCGGCGTCGTTCGCGTCCCATTCACCCGCTCTTCGATAGAGGAGAATCGCCTCTTTGCCCAGGACCTTGGATTCGAGAAGCGCGCCAGTCCGTCTATAGCAGTCCGTCTATAGAAGGAGGAATACAACTGCGGGTGGAAAATACGCGCGTTTATATGGCACAGGGCTTTCTCCAGAAAAGCGTCAGCGACAAATCCTCAGCGAGACAGCCTCAGCCACATCCTATCAAAACGCTCAAAACCCAAGCCAATTCGCATTTCGCGTCAAGATCGCTCCGCCATCACGTGAAACCAGAAAACTTCCTGTCCCCACCCATCGCCGAGGATGAGACGATCCTGCCCGGCCGGTGCCAGCCACGCTCTGCGGGGGGCACCCCGGGCCACGTCCTTGTGGGTGAGGGCAGGATTCTCGCCGCCTCGGAGAAGTCCGAGTCTCGTGTAGGCCGCCTTGATCGCCGTCTCGGCGGAAAAAGCCTTTGGGCGAGACACGAAATACACCCGATAGGTTTGTGATTCGCCTCGGAGTCTTATCGTGAAATAAGAGTTCGCATCGGGTCGCAACAAGGTCGCTCCCCCTCGCCTTGCGCTCGATCCCAGAACCTGAGAGACCCTCCCGCGTCTATCAATCGAAAACCCATATACATACAAAGGCGCGTGGACCCGCAACCTTCCGAGAACGAGCGCGTCCGGACGCAGCGTCTCCCCGCCGTAGAGTCTTCTTCTAGTCCCCTCCCTGTCCATTTCCTCGACGTAAGCCTCAAAAGAGGGATTTCCCCATGACTTTGGGCGCACGGGCTTTTTTCGGGGGCGGGGAGGCATCCTCTTCGTCAGCCATTTTCGGGGAATCGAGCGAACCGGCAACGCCCCTCTGGCGTAGGCGAGATATGGGCGAGACAATTTTTGGCGAATCGGCTCTCCGAAAATGTCCTCCGCCCCTCGCCTGTAATCCTCAGAGAAAGCGGGCGCGTTCTGCACGATTGAAGCCCATATCCGAATGCGATTCTCCCCCAGGGCGTACCCGCCATATATCGCCGCCTCCGCCCCCAGCATCGAGGCAGCATATACCGCCGAATCCTCCCCATATGGGCCTGCGCGCACCTTTGGCCACAAGCCCTCCAAAGGATGATCGGCGTCGAGTGCCCGCGCGGAGGAACGCCTCGTTTCAACGGCGTCATTCCGCCCCCCGAAACGCTGCGCTCCACGGGTGAAGAACGCCTCCTGCCACCGCACGCTCGTCTCCCGGTCAACGACGTGAAAAACGTCCGAAGCGCCCAGCAAGCGCCGGAGCACCCGTTCCAACCGAAGGCTCAAGTGCGTTCGCGCACCCGAGTGCGCCTCTGAGAACGTGGCAAGAACCACGCGCAACGGTTCATCCTTCTCACCATATCTCGGAGGTTTTCGATATTCGCCGTCTTTCAGCGACACCGCCAGCGCGTCAATCAGCCCTTGCGCCGCCTTCTCCAGCACAGTATGACGCTCTCCGGCGTCGCGCCAGGGGATGGGTTCGTATCGGGGGGCGCAAGAGGTCACCAAAAGCACGGAGAGGAGGAGGAAAAACCTGAGCGACCGATACACTTCCCAGAATCCTACCGGGAGTCGAGGCGCGCCGCGTTGATTGCGCGCAAAGAAGCGAGAAGGGAATCCAGCTCGGCGACGTCTATCATGTTGGGGCCATCGGAGAGCGCCTCATCGGGCTTGGGGTGGCATTCGAGAAAAAACCCGTCCACGCCCACGCCGGCCGCCGCGCGCGCGAGATAGGGAACCATGCGCCTGTCCCCGCCTGAGCTTTCGCCAAGCCCACCCGGTGCCTGCACGCTGTGCGTCGCGTCGAAAACGACCGGATACCCAGCCTCGCGCATCTTCACGAGCGCGCGCATGTCGCTGACCAGGTTGTGATAGCCGAAACTCGTCCCTCTTTCAGTAAGAAGTATCTGCCGACAACCCGCGTCTTCGAGTTTTCCCACCACGTTTTTCATGTCCTCAGGCGCCATGAACTGCCCCTTTTTCACGTTGACGGGCTTTCCGGTTCGTCCCGCCGCGTGAAGGAGGTCTGTCTGGCGACATAAAAAAGCCGGAATCTGAACGGCGTCCAGCACGCAGGCCGCCCGTTCGGCCTCCTCCGGGCTATGGACGTCCGACATCACCGGAAGGCCGGTTTCCTCTCTCACCATCTCGAGCGTCCTCAAACCCTCATCAATGCCGGGTCCTCGGGGAGAACGCCCGGAGCTTCGGTTCGCCTTGTCATAGGAGGCCTTGAAAACCCCGCCCACGCCGCATTCGTCGGTCGCTTTTTTGACTGCCTCCGCACATTTTCTCGTCAACTCAGCGCTCTCGAGCAGACAAGGCCCCGCGATGACGCATATCGCGCCTTCCTCCCCAAAGGCCACGTCTCCAATTTCCACTATTTTTCGCGACATATCCGCATCTTTTTCCGGCGACGCTCCCTCAAACACGAGACGAACACTCTAATCGAACAACTCCCCGTTCGCTTTCTTCGCGGCGGCGATGAACCCGCGAAACAAGGGATGCGGCGCGTAGGGCGTGCTCTTGAATTCAGGGTGAAACTGGCACCCGATGAAGTAAGGGTGTTCGGGCAACTCTATGACCTCGACGAGACGCTCATCCGGCGAGAGGCCGCTGAAGCGAAGTCCGTTCTCCTCCAAAGACTTCCGGTAGAGGTTGTTCAGCTCATACCTATGGCGGTGCCGCTCCTGGAAATGTGGTGCCCCATCATACATTTCCGAAGCTAGGGAGTTGGGCCGCAAAACCCCCGAATAGGCGCCCAGCCGCATCGTTCCCCCCATGTCCACCCCCTTCTGGTCCGACATGAGGGCCACGACAGGATGGGGTGTATCATGCGCGAACTCCGCGCTGTTCGCAGCCCCCAGTCCACAGACGTTTCTCGAATACTCTACGATCGCGCATTGCATCCCCAAGCAAATGCCGAGGAAGGGAACCAGCCGCTCCCGCGCATACTTCACGGCAGCGATCTTCCCCTCTATTCCCCGCTCGCCGAACCCTCCGGGTATGAGAATTCCATGCGCATGAGACAGCAGAGACGCACTCCCCCGCCGCTCTATCTCCTCGCTGTCCACGTAATGCAGATTCACCTGAACGTCGTTTCCAAAACCCGCGTGGGTCAAGGCTTCGGACAACGATTTGTACGACTCCTTGAGGTCCACGTATTTCCCGACGATGGCAACGTTGCTATTGATTTTCGGTTCCTTCTCCTTGCGTACAATTTCCTCCCAAACGCGCAGGTTGGGTGCGCGCGCGTTCTCAAGTCCCAGCAAATCCACCAAAATCCCGTCCAGCCCCTCCTCGTTGAATTTTAAGGGCACCTCATAGACGCAATTCACGTCGATCGCCGTGATCACCGCACTGGGCGGCACGTTGCAAAACAGGGAAATTTTGCGCTTCACGTCCTCCGCCAGGGGCATCTGCGTTCTGCATAAGAGGATGTCTGGCTGAATCCCGATCTCCCGGAGCTTCATGACGGAGTGCTGGGTCGGCTTGGTTTTCAACTCCTCGGAGGTTTTGACATACGGCACGAGGGTTACGTGGACATGGATGACGCTCCCCGGCTCGTTGTCGAAGCGAAACTGGCGAATCGCCTCAAGGAAGGGGAGACTTTCGATGTCGCCCACCGTTCCTCCGATCTCGCAAATCACGACGTCCTCGCCATTGTCCACCTGGCGGATGCAGCGCTTGATCTCATCCGTGATATGGGGAATCACCTGGACGGTTCCGCCCAGGTAGCCGCCCACGCGCTCTTTCGTGATCACGTTGTAATAGATGCGGCCGGCAGTGTAGTTGTTTTCCTTCCTCATGCGCGCGTGGGTGAAACGCTCGTAGTGGCCCAAGTCGAGGTCCGTCTCGGCGCCGTCGTCGGTCACGAATACCTCCCCGTGCTGGAAGGGACTCATCGTTCCCGGATCGATGTTCAGATAGGGGTCTAGCTTCTGGAGGTTCACGCGTAAACCACGGGCCTCAAGGAGCGCGCCGATGGACGCGGAAGCAAGACCCTTTCCCAGAGAGCTCAGGACGCCTCCCGTCACAAAGACATATTTGGCCACCTACCCTTCTCCTCCTCAAGCGCGCCGCGCGTCGCCCCATCTCTCAGAAGACGCTCCCGATCTCGGGGCGCGTCCACCCCTACCACGTCTCTCGCTATTTCCACGACGCAAATAGCAGTGCCGTCCTCGAGCGCGCGCAGCTGCTCCAAACGCTCCAACCTCTCCAGCGGAGTGGGCCGCAAACGCGCGAATCGCAACAGGCTCTCCTTTCTGTAAGCGTAGAACCCGACGTGCTTCAACGGCTTGGGAGAAACTTCCTCCCATTTTTCGGCGATTTTCTCATACGCCCTCCCCTCGCCCAAGAGAACGTCCCTCGGGTAGGGCACGGGGGCGCGAGAAAAATGCAACGCATCACCATCCCCGCCTCTGATCACCTTCACCACGTTGGGGTCCAGAAATCCCTCCAGCGAGTCGAGCCTCACTGCCAGCGTCGACATCTCCAAGCGACCTTCCTTAACCAAAGGCCGAACGCCGGCGTCAATGTCGTCCGGATGAATGAGGGGTTCGTCACCCTGGACGTTCACGATCACGTCCGCGTCTTCCTCGACGGCGACCTCGGCCACCCTGTCGGTACCGCTGGGGTGATCGCCGCGAGTCATCCTCACCCTTCCACCAAATCCGCGCACCGCATCCGCGATTCGCGCATCATCGGTGGCGACTAGGACGGAATCCACCAACGCCGCCCTTGAAGCGCGCCTATAGACGTATTCAACCATGGGACGCCCGCACAAAGAAGCTAGGGGCTTTCCCGGATACCGCGTGGAGGCCCACCGGGCGGGTATGACGACGAGGACCCGACCGCCTCTCATTCTCGCCACCCACGAGGCAGCCTAATACGCATTTTTGTTCATCAGCCCCTGCCAGATAGTGAGCCACAAGATTTTGACGTCAAAGCCAAAAGACCAATTCTCGATATAATGCAAGTCAAACTCGACTCTTTTCTCTATTGGAGTGTTCCCACGCCACCCATTCACCTGCACCCAAACCGTCATTCCGGCTTTCATCTTGTGGCACAGCATGCAGCCGGGCACGAATTCCCTGAACTGCTCGACGAAGACCGGGCGTTCGGGCGGGTACCCACCAAGCTCATCTCACCGCGCAGCACGTTGAACAGTTGCGGCAATTCATCAAGGCCCGTCTTTCTGAGGAGTGCGCCAAACGCCGTGCGCCGCTCATCGTCCTCTCGCACCCAAACCGCTTCCGATTCCTCCGCCGCATCCTCCTTCATAGAGCGAAACTTGTACATTCGAAATCGAACGCCGTCCAGGCCCATTCTCTCCTGCCCATAAAGGACGGGACCCAGGCTCGTCCACTTCACGATGAGCGCGAGGGCTCCCAGAGACATATGATTTCCTGGACGCTCCTAAGACGGGACCGGTGATAGTAGATAGTAGAGATGCGAGATTCTCGAACCGATGAGCCAGGCGATGAGAATCAAGGGAAGCAAAAAAAGATAAAGGCTAAAATAGGGATACCCGCGCAGAATAGGAATGACGCCCGAGTCGAAGCGCAGCCAGTATGCAGCGATCCATGCGAGGGTGAGCGCGACGATGTGCCCCAGAAAAAAAAGGAGCACGTTGAGATGTCCATATTTTCTCAGCACGATTCCGCGCTCCTCATCACATCCGGCCAACGTGTCCAGTGAAAGACGCTCTCTGGTGGGCGCGTTTTCTCCGCATCGTTCAGTATCCCTCCTGAGATCTGGCCAGTCGCTCCTGGTGATTCTGCCAGCCGCATCGAAAACGCTCCTTCGCCGCTTTCTTGAAATTCTCGCGAGCGAACCGCTCCGCTTGCCTGCGCGCGGCCTTCGGGGAAAACACGTGCTCGATTTTCTCGAACGCCAGGACCGCCTCCGCGATGTGGGTAGGATCCGATTCGGCGAAAAAAATTCCCGTGGGCTCCGCTTCCCCATCCCCTTCCCAGGGAGTAAAACCTGGCGGCGCCTGATATGCGTCGGCATTCACGCCCACGACGGTCTCGAGCGCGTAGCCCGCTCCTAAAGCGAGAACCGGGCGACCGCAAGCCTGCGCCTCGAGCGGGGCGATTCCAAAGTCCTCCTCTCCCGTAAAGACGAAGGCGCGGCACCCCTCATAAAGCTCCCGTATGGTTTCATCGTCCTGCCAGCCTAGGAATTCCACGTTGGACTCTCCCAACGCGCGCACGCGCTCAAAATCCTGGCCCGTTCCCACTACCTTGAGCGGACGACCAAGCCGGCCAAACGCCTCCACCGCCGCGGCCACGCGCTTGTAGGGCGCAAACGCAGTGACCATGAGATAATAGTCCGAGATGCGTTCCCCTTTCGACCGATAGAACTCGACGTCCACCGGCGGATAGAGCACGTCCGCCGCCCTCCCATAATATCGACGAATGCGCTCCGCCACCGTATGACTATTAGCGATGAACTCGTGCACCCCCTTGTTCGCCTCGTTGTCCCACCTGCGCAGATATTCGACGAGGGGAGGAAAAAGCCATTTGGCCGCACCATCGAGGCCTGCGCGATATTCCTCATACGCGCTCCAGGCGTAGCGCATCGGCGTATGACAATAGCTGAGGTGGCAGGTCTCGTGGCCTCCCCTCACCCCCTTCGCGACGCAATGCGAACTGGAGAGGATGAAATCGTACTCCCCAAGCGGGAGCATCCTCACAGCCGTCGGCATCAAGGGAAGCATGCGCCGATAGTGGCGCTCGACGCCGGGAATCCACTGCAAGGGACTGGCGTGGATACGATGTCGCTCAATGGTCTCCGAAACCGCGCCCGGCAGGTGAAGCAGGGTGAAAATATCGGCTTCTGGATATATTTCGCAAAACGCCTCAAGACATTTCTCCCCGCCTCTCATCCCCGTGAGCCAATCGTGCACGATCGCTATCCGCATGTGCATCCTCTCGGTTTCATGGTTCTAGGACAGATGAGGAGGCGGGCACTCTCTCGGGCGAACATCCAAGGGCGTCTCGATAGGCGCGCCTCGTTTCGGCGGCGAGTTCCTCCCACCGAAAAAGGCGCGCGCGCTCCTTCGCCTTTCTACCGAGAACGTCTCTGAGTCCCCGCTCCTTGAGCACACGCAGCATCGCTTCCCGTAGAGCAGCCTTATCACCTCGGGGGACGATCAAGCCGGCGTCCCGGACCATCTCGGGCAAAGCGCCGGCGTCCGATACGATCGGCGGCGTGCCGCATGCCATGGCCTCCAGAGGAGGATAGCCGAACCCCTCGTAGAGCGAGGGCAACACTAGTGCCCGGGCGGAACGGTAGACGCCGGGCAACGCTTCCGGGGACATGCGCCCCAGAAACACCACATCTTCGCCCAGGTTCAAAAAGCGCAAAACTCCCTCAAGGTTCTCTCGCTCACCCGCCAGCGCGAGGCGAACGCCGCCCGCCTCCTCCCTCAGGCCGGCGAAGGCGTCGAGCAGCAATTCCAGATTCTTGTGTCGCTTGTGATTTCCCACATACAGGAAATACGGCGCATCGCCCAGCCGATCCAACGCCTCGGGCCTGGGTGCGCGCCCATGCTCCCAGTCGGGCGGCAGGGCGTTGCGCGTCACGCGAATTTTCTCCTCCGGAACGCCCACGTGCTCCATGATCTGGCTTTTCGTGTGCTCGGAGGCGGTCAGAATCAGGCGCGCCCGTCGCGCCGTTCTCCTGATCATCCATTTCGAAACGCGCCAATGAATCGGCGATGGACAAAACGCAGGAAACAGCTGATGAATCAGGTCATGAATCGTCGCCACCATTGGCGTCCGTCCGAGGAAGGGGGCGAAATAATGCGGATGATGAACGAGGTCCAGGCACTCCCGCTCGAGCAGCAGGGGCAGGGCCGCCTGCTCGGCTATCGAGTAGGGCAGTGCCTCGCAAACTACGCACTTAAAGTTCCTCCCCAGGTCGGCGCAGCCTTCCATGTCCTTTTTGTGCAAGAAGAGGACATACTCCGCGTCATCGTCACTCCTGCTCAGACTAGAGAGCAAACTTCTCAGGTAGGTTCCGACGCCGCTCATCGACAGCATTCGCGCGTCAACGCCTATACGCATCTTCGCACCGCCTCCTTACCCGCTCGAGAGCCGTTCAAGGATGCGGCGCCTTTGCGCAGCACCACCACGTTCCAGCAACGCGGCCCCCAGACGCTCGGATCGCTCAGCCCCTGAAAGATGCAAATCAAGGGAACGTCCAGCGTCGCAGCGATATGGGAGGGGCTCAAATCCTTTCCGATGAAAAGCTGGCAAGCTTTAATCACCCCCCATCAGCGACCCGAGGTTCCTCACCTTATCACACAGGTCCATAATCGCACCCTTGACGCGAACGCCCTTTATGGAGCACAAAATCGAAGCGGCGATCTACCGATCCTCTGGCTCGCCTAGCAACAACACTCGCGCGGGAAGTTTTGAGACGACCCATACGGTCCGATCAGCTCGCTATAATGCTGGTGGCTCCATATTCTCCTATCCTGACAACGCCTGGGTGAATCCCTATGAAAACGCTCTCGCTCGTCCCCCGCCAAAGAAAGAGAAGAGCCCCCCTTGCCCTATCTCCTCTTGCGAGAGGGCCAGATTGGGGTTTTTCGTCTCTAACGGACCCGGTACTGCATACTCGAGTAAATTCAGGTTTCTCTCCACTTGATTGCACCCGGGAATCTCCTCGCACTCCGCGTCCAGACCGAAAGCCGAACCCCCTGATTCCGCGCCCGCCCATATAACGCGCCCCCGAGAGCCTGGATGCGATGAGCGATTGAAAATCTCCGGCGAAATCCACCACCAAATCGTAGGCACCGCCAATTTCCTCCATCCGAAATCGGAGCAGCCGCATCAGGACAACCGAGCGAAAAGCGATTTTTCTCGATTCGGCCTGTCGCGCCAGGCTCCGTCGAACACGAGAAAATCAACGCCGGGCAACCCTTCGTCAAAACCCTCGAACAAAGAGCAGACGGATGAAAGGTCAATTTGCATGTCCGGTAGACTTTTTCGAACCGCGTGAATGGCGGGAAGCGTACAGACGAGGTCACCGATACAATCGGGCGCACCAGAAGAACACGACGAATAGACGAGGGTCTGTCTCTCGTTTTGCCTAAAAAGATATCGCCCGCTAGGTCGAGGGCGCGAAACACACCCCCCTTGCCATGGGCTGCCGGTAGTCGTAATTCCTCTGAAAACAGAGGTCCTGCCGTTTCGCTTCCGTCCGAACGACGGAGCATTGATTGAGGGGGGAATCGGGTTTTTGAGGCACCCGCAAACGATCCTGGGGAAAAAACGTGCCGTATCCAGAGGCAAGTAGCGTCTCACCGTTTTTCCCGCTTCGCTCATCCGCGCACCCCCACAGTAAACCTCAGTCGTATCGGCAACAGGGAATATAACGCGCACCGCCCATCTGCGGAAATTCCGCCGCCCCAGATGATTCCCGCACAATAAAGAACGCCGCAGCAAACTGCGCGCACGATGAGCGGTGCGGGCAACCAGAGGAGTATCACCCCCGACAAGAGGGCCGTCAGACATGTCCAGCTCATGGATTCGTATGGGGGGGATCCACGCATCGCCACAACGCGGCGGTGCACGCGCACAGCATAACGCCCTCGGTGATAAGGCTCGCCCAGCTCCGCCCCCACGAAGTCGTAGCGCGGTATCAACAAGGCGTTGAACACGACGTTCAGCAACGCAAAAGAAAACGCGTAGCCCATGAACGCGCGTTCCCTCTCAATCGCCATGAAAAACATGGTCATCACGTAGAGGGAGAAGTTCATCGCCATCGTCCAGCACAGGACGCGCAACCCGCTTTAGGCCGCAAGATATTCTGCCCCATACACCAAGAAGACGATCTCCTGAGAGAATATGAAAACCCCCAAAACCAGCGGCAGGGCCGCGATGGTGACCAAAGGCAGCGCGACGCGATACATTTTCTCGATCCGCTCCCGCCCTCCGGATGAATGTGCCTCCGAGACTAAGGGCAGCAAAGTGGTCGTGAGCGCAATGGGGATGGTGCCCAAAGAACCCGTCAAGCGATACCCCGCGCTATACATGCCTGCGGAAATAGAGTCGCTCATCCACTCCAGCATCAAAATATCGCTGCGCGCATACGCGATTACACACAGACCCGCTACTCCCACCGGAAGCGCGCTGAGGAGCAACCTTCTCCCTCCAGAGGGAGAAGTCCCAACCAAATTCCGGCCGCATCTCTCGGAGGGATAACCAGCCCAGAACGAAAACGCTTGGAGCGAGCGCGAGAAACTGAAAGCCGACGATCTCCGGCAAAGTCCACTGATTCAAGGCAGCCCAAAGCAGGCAAAAGGCGGAGAAGATATCCGCGCCAATCCCCACGAAAATGGGGGTCGCCATCTTAAGACCCGCCTCAAAGGGCAGGTCAAACACCGAGCGGAACGAAAAAACACGAAACGAGGTGAAAACGAAGAAGCACGCCACGAGCGTGGCCCAGCACACCTCGCCCGCCGGCACGGTAAAGAACACCACGAGAGAAGCCGCCAACCAGATTGCGAGCGACAAGATGAGATTGAGAACGATCTCCTGCCCGAATATCCGGGGTGCCTCGGCCTTGTCCTTCGCCATTTCGCGAACCATGACGCGGTGAAGTCCGCAGTCGGTGAAAACGCAGAACATCTCCGCGTAAGCGAGGGCGAAGGCATAAGCTCCGAAGCCTTGAACCCCAAGAACGCGCGCCAGCACGATGATAAGGACAGCCGGACGAGGCGTTCACACCCTTTGCCGAAAAATAGCCAGCCCAAATTTTTCGTCGCCCGCCGCACCCCGTCCATTCGCCGCCCTTCAAACCCCGAACCTTATAAAGGCGATGCGTTTTCTCGGCCGTCCCCGCAGAGCCGCAGGACTCCCCTCTTCCATGTATATGACGTCCGATCGCGCACGCTTGAGCACATCCCCCAATCCGCGCGACGGGACGGTAAATATGGCCGCCCGCTCCTCTTACTGAAAACCAACGGACGAGTGAGAATCCCGTATCCCCGTCCTCCTCGCCCTCCTCACAGGTGAGCGCACGCGCCTGGGCGGCCCTTCATGAAGCGGACGCGACGTCAACCGCCATGACCACTATCGGGCGGGAGTTCAGCGGAGAGACCCTTTGGAGAGCAGCACCGGGCGAGTCTGGTTTCACGAATGAACCGCGCAGACGAAAACACCATTATTCTATCCCCCCACACCCGCGTGAAACACAACACGCGCTTGACACGAGCCCAGTGGGTAGGGGAACTTGCCGGTGGTACATCATTCACCCATTGAGGAGCGAAACCCATGAACGATCCCGGGGCGCGCCTCCGGACGCTCCTGGAAGCGAAAGAGCCTCTGCTCGCTCCCGCCTGCATTGACGCCTTCAGCGCGCGCATGGTCGAACAGGCCGGATTCGCGGTGAACTATCTGACGGGCAACGGCGCCTCGGCGGCGCTTCTCGGCAAGCCGGACGTGGGCTTCATGACGCTACGCGAGGTGGTCGACGTGTGCCGAAACGTCGTTCAGGCCACCTCGATTCCCCTGATCGCGGACGCTGACACCGGATACGGCAACGCCGTCAACGTGATTCGCACCGTCCGTGAGATGGAAGCCGCCGGCGTCGCCTGCATCCAGATCGAGGATCAGGTGACCCCGAAAAGATGTGGCTTTCTGCCCGGCGCGGTCCCCGTCATCTCCCTGGAGGAGCAGCTCGGCAAACTGAAAGCGGCCCTTGACGCCCGAAGGAGCGCGAATTTCCTCATCCTCGCCCGCACGGACGCCGCCGCGGACCATGGGTTGGACGAGGCGATTCGCCGGGCGGTCGCCTACAAGGAGGCGGGTGCCGACCTCACGTTCATCGAGCTGGAGGGGACGGAAGATGAACTGAGGAGAATTGGGGCGGAAGTTCCCCCGCCCCATGTCACGACGCTGGACGAGTCCAGGCGCGAGGCGACGCTCGGCGTGGATGCACTGGGCGCACTCGGCTTCGGCGTCGTCATCTATCCGGGGGTCGTGCGCTGCGCCTACCTCAAGGCGGTGACAGAGGTTCTGCGTATTCTCAGAGAGGAAGGCTCCACGCGCTCCGCGCGCGAGATGATGGCCACCTTCCAGGACTACAACGACGCCCTCGGCATCTCGGAAATTCAGGCGTGGGAACGCGAATATCTCGGATGACGCGTCGCGCCCACCCAGGGAGCAGACAATGATCACCGTAGGCATGTATTACGAAGTGCTGCCAGGCAAGGCGAAGGAGTTCGAGGCAAAGTTTGAGACCGTGGCCGACGCCCTGGAAGACGAGACGGGCCACGTGCAAAGCCTTTTGTATCAACAGGTGAAAAAACCGAATTCCTACACTATCCTCTCGGAGTGGGACACGCGCGAGGACTTCATGGCCTTCATCAGGAGCGACGCGTTTCGCGCCGTCACGGATTGGGGAAATGCGGAAATCCTGTCTGGCCGACCACGCCACAAAGTGTATGGTAGAGAGGGCGAACTCGGTTATTAGAGGAAAACCCGGATGCCAGGCATCCCCGGCCACCCATTTGCGCCACCCCGCTCCGGAGAATGTTGTCTGAGGCGCGCGCGCCGTATCGCATTTATCGGTCATTGGCCCTCGCTGACGGCGATCCGCCGCGCCAACCGTTTGACGGAGCGTCGGATGCAATGCGTGCGCCGCCAAACGCCGGAGCGCGCCACGCAAACTGCGCAGGCTCAAAATATAGGAGAAAAAAATGGCGCGCAAGAGAACGAAAAAAATTGCGTTTTTGGGCTTGGGCCGCATGGAGGATTGATGACGAAGCACCTGATTGACGCCGGCTTCGACCTCACGGGCTATGACCCTGTCCCCAGGGCCGCAGCCGTAGCCCAAAAAAACGGCGCCAAAATCGCAAGCGGCGTCGCCGACGCGGTCAAGGGCGCCGACGTGATATGCAGCTCGCTCCCCACGACCGCGGCTGTGAGGAGCGTCTATCTCAGCGCCGACGGGGCGCTCAAGGCGACCCGACGCGGCGCGATCTGCTTCGAGCTTTCGACAAGTAGCGTTCGTCTGGCGAGGGAGATCGCCGCGGAGGCCGAGAAGAGAGGAATCGCCTTTTTGGACGCCCCCGTCAGCGGGAGCATCCCTCATCTCGAGCGCAAGGAGGTGTCCGCTATCGTGGGCGGCGACCGGACAGCGCTCAAAGAACACCGCGACGTGCTCGACACCTTCAGCAAATCGGTCACCTACATGGGACAATCTGGAAACGGCCTGATCATGAAGCTGGTGACGAACCATATCCTGAACATCCAGCACGCGGGGATGGCCGAGGGACTGGCATTCGGGATGAAAGCGGGACTGCCGAGCCGGAAAATGGTAAAATTCCTGCAGGAAAGCGTCCTTCCCCACCTGATGCATTACAAGGGGCCGGCGATGGCGGCGCGGGATTACTCCGATGTCATCGCGAACGTGGGCATCAGTTTCAAGGACCTGGGGCTGAGCATTGAGGAGGCGAACGATCTGGGCGCCCCCGTCCCCTTGGGCGCCGCCGCGCGGCAGCAGTATACATCCGCCATGGCGCTCGGCCTGGAACAAGCGGATTTCAACGCGGTTTTCGAGGCTTTCCTGAACGCCATGGGTGTGAAGACGAAAAGGAAATAGCGGGCGCGGCGCTTCACCGAATTGCGGGAGGGAAGAGAGATGGCGAAAGTAGTTGCTTTCCTGGGGCTGGGAAACATGGGCGCAGGCATGTCGGCGAACCTGGCGAAGGAGGGCTTTGACGTCCGCGGATTCGATCCGCTCCAATCCGCGCGCGATCGGGCGGCGTCCGCCGGCCTGAAAGTATTCGACACGGCGGCGGAAGCGGCGTCAAGCGCCGAGGTCATTTGCAGTTCGGTGCCGGAAGTCGCGCACGCGAGAGGAGCGTATCTGGGCGAGACCGGCGCGCTGGCGACCGCCCCTGAGGGCGCGGTCTGCTTCGACCTGTCCACCCTGACGGTCGAGGGCAGCCAGACACTCGCCGAGGAGGCGAAAAGGCGTGGGGCGCAATTTCTGGACACCCCCGTCAGCGGGAGCGTGCCCCACGCGAGGGCGGGAACCCTCGCCATCATGGTCGGAGGCGACGAGGCGGCACTCGAGGCCCACCGCGACGTCCTCGAGGCGTTCAGCGCATCGATTCATCATTTCGGCCCGAACGGGGCGGGCCTTCAGATGAAACTGGTGACGAACCACATCTTCGCGGTGCACATCTCCGCCATCGCCGAGGCACTGACGGTGGGAACGAAGGGGGGGCTGGACCCCGAGCGGATGGTCGATTTCCTGAAGGCGAGCGTCATACCCAAGATTCTAGAATACAAGGCGTCTCCCATGATCGCCAAGGACTACACACCCACGTTCACGGTGAACCTGATGCTCAAGGACTTACGCATCATCGCGGCGATGGCCGAGGGCGTCGGAGTGCCAATCCCCCTGTGTGCCGCCGCGCGCCAGGCGTACATGAGCGCGGCCGCCCTCGGTCACGGGGAAGCGGATCAAAACGCGATACTCGCCTTCTTTGAAAAGGGCGCCGGTATGGATTAGCCTGCGCGCACGCGCAACCTATATTAATATTCCGCAGGTGCGCGGCGGACTTTGGGGCCGATGGACTTCCGCCGCCACGTGGCATGAGGCGCTTGCTATTCTTGAGTAGTTTAGTTTAGTATTTAATCGAATTTTGGGTTCCCCGAATTTCTACCAGTCCCGAAACTCCGGGATGGTGAAATGCTCGCGCTAACGAGAGACGTCCATCGTCTTTGGAAGGCTGCTTCCGGCCCCGATGGATGAAGACGGCGGCGAACGCAAAATGGCGCGTTGCGCGCTGGGTGGCCCCGGAAGCCGGGCTTTCAGCCCCGCAGCCTCGACAACGCGATCGTTTTATCTTTATCCAGCTCAGCGAACGCTGGACAGCGAAGGAGACGAGAGAATGGCAAAGACAGGACGAGACCTGCTCGCCGCCGCGCGGAGCGAGGTGCCCGAGATCACGGCGGAGGAAGTAAAATCCGCCATGGACGCGGGCGAGGAGATGGCGCTCATTGACGTGCGCGAACCCGACGAGTTCAGGGGCGGCTACCTGCCGGGCGCCGAGCACGTGAGCAGGGGGTTTTTGGAGCTCCAGATCGAAGGGGTCATTCCCGACAGGTCAACGCCCATCGTCGCCTATTGCGCGGGTGGGGTGCGTTCGCTGCTCGCCGGCCAGGTCTTGCGGTCCATGGGCTATGGAAGCGTGAAGTCGATGGCGGGCGGCTACGGGAAATGGAAGGACCTGGGCTTTCCCGTCCAGGTCGACAAGCAGATGAGCGCCGAGCAGCTCAACCGCTACAGCCGCCATTTCCTGCTCTCTCAAATCGGAGAAAAGGGACAGGCCAAACTGCTGGACGCCAAGGTTGTCCTGATAGGGGCGGGCGGCCTGGGTTCTCCCACCGGACTTTACCTGGCGGCCATGGGCACCGGTGCCATCGGCATCGTGGACCTTGACGTGGTGGACATGAGCAACCTTCAGCGACAGATCATTCACACCAACGAGCGCGTGGGCACCTCCAAGGTGGAAAGTGCGCGGGCCACCCTCAACGCGCTGAACCCCGACGTGCGCGTCATCGCCCACGAGGAGAGGCTGAACAGGGAAAACGCGCTCGACATCCTGAAGGACTACGACGTCATCGTGAACGGGGCGGACAACTTCCCCACCCGCTACCTCGTCAACGACGCGGCCGTGTTCCTGGGCAAGCCCATCGTCGACGCCTCCATCTTCAAATTCGAGGGACAGGCCACCGTCTACCACCCCGCGGAGGGAGGCCCCTGCTACCGCTGCCTCTATCCCGAACCCCCGCCGCCCGGCATGGTCCCCTCCTGCCAGGACGCCGGCGTTCTGGGTGCGCTTTGCGGCACCATGGGCTCCATCCAGGCAACGGAGACGGCGAAACTCATCGTGGACTTTGGCGAGCCGCTCATCGGCAAGCTCCTGATGTACGACGCGCTCAAATCACAGTTCAGGACGCTCAAAATCAGGCGGGACCCCGGTTGCCCCGTGTGCGGAGACAGCCCCTCCATCACGCAGCTCATCGACTATGAGTTTTTCTGCGGTCTCACGGAAGCCCCCGCCGCCGCCAACGGAGGCCCATAGGGGAGACCGAGAGCGAAGCGGCCAAACAAGGAGCGCCGCCGCGCTCTAGGGGAGCGATGAAGAAAGGGCCGCCAACACCAACACTTGGTGTAAATATCCACCCATTATGCCGTCACTTTTTCCCAGCGGGGAATGAGGTTATATTTCCGCTTTCCCCCCGCACCCGCGAGAATCGCGTCCTCGGCCATTTTGAGGTAAGACGGCTCCACGTCGTATCCTACGCACCTGCGCCCCTCTCTGAGAGCGACAATCGCCGTCTGGCCGCTCCCGAGAAAGGGATCAAGAATCTCATCCCCTTCCTGCGAATAGAGAAGCGCGAGACGGCGGACGAGCTCCTCGGGATATGGGCAGGGATGGTCTATGGCGTTGGGCGGCACGGGCGCGATATGCCAGACGTTGTTGGCGATGTCGCGCGTGAACAATTCATCAATATCCAGGCATTGCTTCTTTCCCCGCCGGGGGGAGCCGGGCTTTCGGAATATCAGGACATACTCCGTCATAATGTTGGGATAATAATAGCCGGGTCTGGGGTTTTGGATGAAGCAGCCCGCGCGCTTTACGCCGCCCGTCACCTTGTTCCAGATGATGTCCTGATGAAACTCCCACCCTAAGTCCAGAAGGCGGTTCGTTATCATCATCGGGGCGGGATAATGCTTTCCCTTGTGAAGAATCGTTCCGACCACGACGGCGCAAAACCCGCCCTTTATCGTTGTTCGAAGAACCTCTTTGAAAACTTTTTGGATGTTCCCCAGGAAATCATCAAAGTTTTCACCGAACGAGATGTATTCGCGTTCACGATGCCACGCTTCGGAATTCTTAGAATGGATATCGTAGTCGATGGCGTTCCAGTAGGGAGGCGACGTAACCGTGAGGGCGATAGAATCATCGGCGCATTGCGGCATTTCGAGGCACGATTGGCTATAGAATCTGTAGCCGTCTCCCTCCAGAAACGCCTCCGGCTTTCGCCGCTTCACGGCCGCGCTTCCCGCTCCGTTACATTCGCTCATCATGCTATCATCCTCCCCCATTGAAGACGCCGCCCGACATGGGTATATTTTCGCTCTCGCCTTGAATCGAATAACATGCGTTATTACCATATATTGTATCATTTCGCGACATACGCTCAAAATATAGTAGCGGGAAAGAAGCTTCACAAATAAGGGTAAAAATAGCGAAAATTTGTGCGTCTGACAACCTTTTCGCGGAAATCTCCGAACGAGAGGTCCTGGATATAGCAAATCTTCCGCAACCCGGGGACGTCCGGCACGGGACGGATGAGATAGCGGCCCCGAAAGGGTTGCGCGAGATGGACGAGGAAATCAGACAAGGCGGACGCTCGCATAAGGGCGCCAGAGAGAACCGCGAAGGCGTGGGCGTCGCCAGAAAAGGAAAAGACGCCGACGACGGCTGAAAAGACCCCTATTCCTGCGTTATTTTTGAGCGCGAGAGCTGCTCCTCGGCATGGCGCGATGAATACGCCGCGATCAAGGTGGGCGGCAAATGATGAATTCGCCCGTCGAAACGCCTGATGGAAACGCAATCGAGCAGTTGTTCGCCGGATTGCGCAAACGGAAACTCCGCCCGCGCATCGCCGCGCATGTGGAGAGAAAGTCCCGCCCCTTAAGAACCCGGGGAAAAAGGCGACAAGAGCAAAATGCGGAATGAAAATGAGGAGCGCATAATTGGCCCAACACGCGAGGAGGAACACCCATGCGCCTGTCGTTCGATCACGTGCACATCATCTGTCAGGATATCGAGGCGATGCTCTCCTACTTCGAGAGCGTCTTCGGGGGCGAGGTCGTCCACCGGGAGGAGAACTTCCACGGCGCGCCCAACGCCATCGTCCGCGTCGGTGAGGCCCGGCTCTTTCTGAGGGGCGTTCGACCGGGCGAGACGCCCGGCTCAAACCACCCCGACGCCGTCATGGGGCTCGACCACTTTTCGTTGGCCGTGGACGACGTGCATGGCCTCTCGGTGCGGATGAAGGCGGCCGGAGCGGATTTCATCCGAGAACCCGCCCCATCGGGTATGGGAGGCAGAACGACGGCCTACGTCAGGGGACCGGAAGGGATTCGCATCGAGCTCTCAGAGCGCGCGGGAGAAGAAACTGATCAGCAACGCGCCTAAAGGCGTCGGCACCATCTCATACCGGCGCATGAAAGGTGCGTTCATTGAGGTGCAACGCCGCACGGGCATGGCGACCGTTCTCCTCGCCGAATATTTCCACGAGCAGTTCCCAGGCGCTGCGCTCAGCTATCCCATGCGCCGGACCGCGCGCGCGATTCTATCCAGATCGCCGACGACGGCTCTCGCTTGGGGCAAGTGATTCAGCACGCACAGGCGCGCCGATTGATACCCTTGCTCGACGGTGCGTCCGCGCCCAGTTTCATCTTTGCACGAAATCTCGTCATCCGTTTTGATCTTGCCGATCGCGCCCGATAAAAAGAGCGTCTCGCCCGCCCAAACGCCTTGAGTGTAGTTCGCCGCCGCCTCGGGAGTCGGCGGAAGCGCCAGGCCCAGCTCCTCCAGACGCGCTTCGAATCCTGCAAGAATGAACGCGCGCATAGCGAACCCTCAGCCCGCCGCACAAGCCAAAGAAAACCCCCGGACCTTGAGAGGGCCGGGGGCGGGCGTCCTGAAAGCGGGGGCCTACTTGTGGCCGTATCTCGCAGGCAGGCCGTTGCCGTTGCATTCGATCTGGTCGCTCGCGCGCAGGTCGCCCGCGATGAACTCATCTATCATCTGGCGCGAGACGTAATCCGGCATCTGCACCGGCGGATGCTTCATCAAATATGCGCTCACGGGGTAGAGCGGCCCCGCCTCGCCCCTGTCGCGCGCGACGCGCGCCAGCCGAATGGCGTCGATGACGACGCCTCCGGAGTTGGGCGAGTCTTCCACAGAGAGGCGCGCCTCGATATCGAGCGGCACCCCGCCGAAGCCCTCCGCCTCGATTCGCAAGAAGCATATCTTGTTGTCGCCCTGCCAAGGCACATAGTCGGACGGTCCGATGTGGATGTTGTCGGCGTCCAGGGGCTCAGGCAACTGACTTTGCACGGCGTCGGTTTTCGAGATTTTCTTCGACTTCAGGCGAGAGCGCTCCAGCATGTTCAAAAAGTCGGTGTTTCCGCCCGTGTTCAGCTGATAGGTGCGCTTGAGTTTCACACCCCGATCCGCGCACAGCTTCACGAGCGCGCGGTGGAGGATGGTGGCGCCGAGTTGGGCCTTCACGTCGTCGCCCACCACCGGAATGCCCGCCTCAGTGAAGCGGCGCGCGATATCGGGGTTCGACACGATGAAGACAGGCATGCAGTTGATGAAGGAGACGCCGGCCTCGAGAGCCGCCTCGGCATAGTGGCGCGCCGCCCGTTCCGAACCCACGGGCATGAAGTTCAGGAGTATCTCCGCTCCGCTGTCGCGCAACTCGGCCGCCACGTCGCAAGGCGCCGCTTCAGAGGGCAGAAAAGAGCGATCCGAGGCGTATTCCGCCATGTGGGCCGCCACCCCGTCGAGCACCGGCCCCATTCGCACGTTCACTCCATAGTCGGGCAGATTCTCCCAAATCGTCTTCGTGCAATTCGGCTTGGCGAAGGCTGCGGCGTGCAAGGGCTGGCCCACCTTGCGGATGTCGATGTCAAAAGCCGCCGCGACCTGCACATCGTCCGGCCCATAGCCGCCCAGGTTCCGGTGCATGAGACCCAGTTCCTCTTCCGGATGATGGCGATAGTATTCAATGCCCTGGAGCAGGGAACTCGCGCAGTTCCCGACGCCGGCGATGGCGATGCGAATCGGAGACATAGATGCGTTTCCTTTCTTGCCTTGCGGTCGTCTCAGCCCCGAGAGGCGTTCCCGAGGCGGAATTCATCAGTCAGGACTGCAGCCGCCAACCACGCACATAGGGATTCAAAGTTACGTCAATGGGCGTGAATGATCGCTTCCACAGAAGGGCGACTATATCCCAAAATCGAGATTTTCTCCAAGAGCAGGAGAAGAAATGGTTCGGGACGCGCCCAAGCGCGGCGCGGCTGGCTAATAGAGTAGGCAGCGGACGAAGTGTCCGGGCGACACCTCCTTGAGTTCGGGCTCGTTCTCCTTGCACGTCGCCTTCACGTCCGGGCACCTCGGATTGAAGCTGCACCCCGTCGGCAAGCGGTTCAAGCTGGGCACGATGCCCTTGATTTCCTCAAGGCGAATCCGCGCGCCGGGCTTGGCAGTGTTGAGTTTCGGTATCGAATGGAGCAGCCCCCGGGTGTAGGGATGCAGCGGGTTCCCGAAAATCTCCTCCGTCGGCGCCTCCTCGACTACCTTTCCGGCATACATCACGACGACGCGCTTGCACGTCTCGGCCACCAGCCCCAGATCGTGCGTGATGAGGATGACCGCGGTTCCCAAATCCTCCTGCAACTTGACCATGAGGTCAAGAATTTGTGCCTGGATGGTCACGTCAAGAGCCGTGGTCGGTTCGTCGGCCAGCAGGATTCTCGGGTTGCACGAGAGCGCCATGGCGATCATCGCACGCTGCCGCATCCCGCCGGAGAGCTGATGGGGGTATTCTCGCACCCTCTGACGCGGCAGGGGGATGCCGACGAGGTCGAGCATCTCGGCGGCCTTGTCCATCGCGTCTTTTTTCCGCATCCCCTGGTGGAGCATGACGGCCTCGGCAATCTGGAAGCCGACGGTGAACACCGGGTTCAGACTCGTCATCGGCTCCTGGAAGATCATCGAAATGTGGTTGCCGCGAATCTCGCGCAGCTCCTTCGCGCCCAGCTTCGTCAGGTCGCGGCCCTCGAAGAAGATGCCGTCGCCGAATATCTCGCCCGGCGGCTCAGGAATGAGGCGAAGCACCGAAAGCGCCGTCACCGTCTTGCCGCACCCCGACTCGCCCACCACGCCCAGCGTCTCCCCCGCCTTCAGACTGTAGCTCACGCCGTCCACGGCGCGCACCGTGCCCTCCGGCGTGTGAAAGTGGGTGTGCAGATTCTTCAGTTCCAAAATCGTGTCGGTGCGGACGGCTGCGCCTTGGGCCATGGGTAACCTCCTGACTCGGGGCTCAATCTCGAACAACCGATCATCAATCGCTCAATTATAGGGACACGGCGATCTGATTGTCCAGCCGATCGGGGAAACCCCCGGAACCCCCCGCCGCCCGTCAGGAGGAGAGCGTCTCCCGCCCGTGGGGGCAGTCCACAAGCAAGGGACAATCCGCGCAGCGGGGGCCCCTAGCCGCACAGCGATTTCTTCCGTGGTGAATGAGCAGCGTCGAGAGCCGACCCCACCATTTCTTCGGCACGGCATCCATGAGCTGAAACTCGGCCCGCACCGGGTCGCGGGTCGCTATCCAGCCCAGCCGGTTGGCCACGCGCAAGACGTGCGTGTCCACGGGGACCGTCGGCTGGCCATAAACCTCGTTCAGGACGACGTTGGCCGTCTTGCGTCCCACGCCGGAGAGTGTCGTCAATGCGTCCATCTCGGCGGGCACCTCGCCACCGAACCTCTCATCAAGGCGAGCACAGCAGGCGCGTATCGCCCTCGCCTTCTGGCGATAGAACCCGCAAGAGTGAACCAGCCGCTCGATTTCGCCGGGGGCGGAGCGCGCATACGAGGCGGCGTCGGGATACCGGGCGAAAAGAGCGGGGGTCACCCTATTGACCCGCGCGTCCGTGCACTGGGCGGAGAGCATGGTCGCCACCAGCAGCTCGAGCGGGCTTTCATAGCGAAGCGCGCAACGCGCCCCGGGGTAGGCTTTCTCCAGGGCGCGCAGAAGGCGCGCGGGCGAGGATGCGGACATCTCCCTCCGACCTCCTTTGAGAATCGCGCGATGCGTCCGGGCGTTCTTTTCAAAACCGACGGATTCGGGCTAGAATAGCAAGCGAAGCACGCAATCGCCTAGATGGAAGTGGAATGAGAGGAGAGAACTTCAATGGCCGAACCTCGTATGGCCCAGAAATCGCCCTACATCCATACACAGGAGAAGAACGCGAAACTCGCTTGGTGCGCGTGCGGCATGAGCGCGTCCCAGCCCTTTTGCGACGGCTCGCACAAGGGGTCGGGCTTTCGCCCCATCGTGCTCGACGTCGAGGCGGGCAAAACTTACGCCTTTTGCGGCTGCAAGCGAACGGGCAACGCGCCCATGTGCGACGGTACCCATGCAAAACTTTGAAGGGGAGTGCCCACAAGCCTAAGACGCGCGTGTAGCTCAGAGGATAGAGCGCCTGCCTCCGGAGCAGGAAGTCGCAGGTTCGACTCCTGCCACGCGCACCAAGAGAGCACGCATAGGTCGAGAAGACAGAAAATTACATACCGACCCCCAAACGGAAAGCCCACGAGCTAGCCTGTTCGTCGTGTATATGGTGCGCCACGCGCTCCCTCCTCCCCTTGACCGCCGAGGCCCATGCGGATAGGCTAATTTTCCTTTTCTCCTTGCGCGAGGTCTCTTGGTATTTTCGGTGGGAGCACCCAGTGCCCCGCTTCCGGAGAGGCGCGATGTTCGGTGAATACATCGACAGCCACAACCACATGCACGCCCTGACCTGGGACGATTGGGAGCTTCTCGGCACGACGGGAATGCGCGCGGCCGTGCTCTCCTGCGGCAACCCGCATCTCTATCGGGAGGTCTGGGAGGAGGCGCCGGAGTTTGACGACATCATGCGCTTCTGGGAAGGCCCGCTCGACTTGGCCGACGTCTCGGAGGCGCAGCACTTCATCAAAATCCGGTGCGCGCTCGGGCTGAGCGCGATGACGCGCGTGAGCGACTGGGAGAAGCTGCTGCCCGCGCTCTCCGGCTTCATGGAGCATCCCCGCGTGGTCGCCCTGGGCGAGATCGGCCTGGACCCCACGCAGTATTTCTCCCTCACCTGGCCGATGGAGGAGCAGGTCGCATGCCTGGAGGCACAGGCGCGGATCGCCAAACGACGCGACAAGCCCATCATCCTGCATACGCCCACGCCGAAGAGGAGCGAGGATTTTCTGGGAAAAGTCACAGTCCAGGAGGACGTCCCCCCCGAGCGCGTCCGGCTGCATTATCTGCAAAAAGACCTTGAGGCGCTCCGAAGAGCGGGGTTCGACGAGAGCCGGGTCGCCGTCGATCACAGCGACCAGACGACCATCGGCTACGTCCACGAGAATACGCGCGCGATGTCCGCCATCAGCATCGGCAGCGCGCTCAGGCCGGTAAAGCCCGCTCAGATCGTCGAGTGGGTGCGCGCTTTCGGGCCGGAGCGGATCATGCTGAACTCCGACCATCTGGGCTACCGGCCCATCGACATTCTCTCGGTGCCCAAGACGCTGCGCGCCATGCGAAACGCCGGCCTCCCCGACGCCGAAATTCGCCAGGTCTCCTTCGAGAACGCGAGACGATTCTATGACCTCTCCCTATAGGGGCGCGTGATGCGCGAGAAGCCGGACCCGTTCGAGCATTTCTTCGCCGCCCCCTGGTCGGACGGACTGCCCGTGGTGACGCCCACGCCCGAGCGCCTCGCCTGGATGCTGGGCGGCGCGGGCAGGGACCCGGCCGAGTCCCTGGGCGACGTTCCGCCCGCCATGCGCCCGGCGACGGTGGAGAGCGTCGCCCTGCACGCCCTCATGGCGGGCTGCAAACCCGAATATCTGCCCGTTGTTCTGGGCGCGCTCGAGGCCATGCTCGTCGAGCGCTTCAACCTCGTGGGCATTCAAGCCACCATGTTCACCGGCGGCCCCCTCCTGATACTGAACGGGCCCTACGCGCGAAAAATCGGCGTGCACGCGGGCTCTGGATGCTTCGGCCCCGGCTTTCGGGCGAACGCGACCATCGGCCGGGCGCTCAGGCTCATCATGATGAACCTGGGCGGCGCCCTGCCGGGCGTCTCCGATATGAGCACCTTCGGCAGCCCCTCCAAATTCACCTACTGCGTTCGGGAGAACGAGGAGCAAAGCCCCTGGCCGCCGCTGCCGAGCGATTTTGGCTTCGCGCGCGGCGCGGACGTCCTCACCGTCTGCAACGCCGAGGCCCCGCACATGGCCATGGACGACGTGAGCGCGGCGCCCGAAGGCGTTCTCGCCACTCTGGCGAGCACGATGTGCGCCATGGGCTCCACGACGGCCTACACCCGGACGAACTGGGTCGTGGTCATCGCGCCTGATCACGCGGAAATTCTCGCGCGGGGCGGGCTGACGCGCGCCGACGTCAAGCGGGAGCTGTTCGAGCGCGCGAGAATGCCCGTGGGCGTTCTGAAGCAGGGCGGCCGCTACCGGGGGCCCGCCCTCTCGCGCTGGCCGGACTGGGTGGATCATGCCGACGACGCTTGTCTCGTCCCTATGGCGCACGCACCGGAGGACGTCCTGCTCCTCGTCGCAGGCGGCGTCCCCGGCCCCTCCTCTCTCGTCATACCCGGCTGGAACACGTCGAGCGAGGCGATCACCCAAACCTATCGCGCGGACGAGAGTCTCGCGCCCTCCCCCTTGATGCGTCCCCAAACGCGCGATAACCGCGTCCAACAAACCCCTGGGTAGTCCTTAGCGCAGCAGCGTCACTTTACGCGCTCGCGTTTTTCCGCAAGGCGGAAGCGAAAAAATGAAGAATACCTCATAGTCCGCCTCCGCTTTATGAGGGGAGGGAAAACAAAGCGGGAGCGGAAAAACAAAGAACTCCGAGCGGAGGGGAGAGATGAAGCATCCGTTCCGGACGCGCGCGGATTTGAGATTGACCAACCCGCAAGAGGAAACATAGAATAGGATATTCTATGGAGAGACTTCCGCGTATTCTGAAAGTTATGGGTAGATGCCGACTTTTTGTCATGAAGCAGGGAAATATGGTAGAATAGGCACCTCGCACCTCGCACCTCGCACCTCGCACCTCGCACCTCGCACCTCGCACCTCGCACCTCGCACCTCGCACCTCGCACCTCGCACCTCGCACCTCGCACCTCGCACCTCGCACCTCGCACCTCGCACCTCGCACCTCGCACCTCGCACCTCGCACCTCAGCAGTCTCTCTAGATAATAAACCAACCTGCCGCAATCCGGATTCCCCTCCCCCTGAAACGCCTGAGCGCCCGCCTGAGCGCCTTCATTCTCATCAACCTGCGCACTTGCAAGAGGGCGCATAGGGATGGCCATGGGCGGGCAGCTGCGGCTCGAGCTGCGTCCGGGCGAGTTCACCGTCGCCCAGGTACTGGAGCGCATTCGGCGCGAGAGCCGGGACGAGGTGGAGAAAGGGCGGTGGTTCGAGAATCTGGTCTCGCTGGCGTTGCGGAGCAACGCGGAATATGAGGTCTCGGAGGTCCATCGCTGGGCCGACTGGCCAGAACGCGAAGCGCTGACCGGGCTGGACGGACGCGACATCGGCATCGACCTGGCCGCGCGGCACAGGGACGGCAGCTGGATCGCGATTCAGTGCAAATGCTACGCGGAGGACGCTCGCGTCGGCAAGCCGCAGATCGATTCCTTCATCGCGGCCTCCCAACGCGAGCCGTTCCGGCTGCGTTGGATCGTGGCGACTTGCCGGTGGACGGACAGGGCGGAAGCCGAAATGGAGAGGCTGACGCCCGCGCTGCGGCGCATCGATTTTCTCCGCCACGCGGACGATCGGATCTCGGAGGAAGTCGTAGCGCGCCCGGTGCAATCGCCCTGGCCCTTGCAGGCGAACGCCATTGACGACGTCGTCGTCGGGCTGGGCAATCACGATCGCGGCCGCCTCATCATGGCTTGCGGCACGGGCAAGACTTTCACCGCGCTGCGCATCGCCGAGCGCATCGTCCCTGAGCGGGGGCGCATCCTGTTTCTCGCCCCGAGCATAGCGCTGGTGTCGCAGGCGCGGCGGGAATGGCTGCGCCACACCACGCGAAAACTCGTCTGCCTCGTGGTGTGCTCGGATGCAACCGCTGGCGGACGCGGCGAGAACGAGGACATCCGCCTCTCCGAGCTGGAATGCGCGGTATCCTCCGATTCCGCTGAAATCGCGGCCATGCTCGCAGCCCAGGGCGACGCGACGCGCGTCGTGTTCTCCACCTATCAGTCCCTCCGCCTCATCACCGCCGCGCAGCGCGAACGTGGCGCGCCCGCTTTCGACCTCGCGCTGATGGACGAGGCGCACCGCACCACGGGGGTGGACAGGGCGGCCTCTGATCCGGAGGAGGAGGGCGGCTTTCAGGCGGTTCACCGGACAGATCGGCTGCACAGCGCGAAGCGGCTTTACATGACCGCGACGCCGCGCATTTACACCGCCCGCTCACGTGGTGCGCTCGAAAAACGCGGCATCGAGACCGTCGACATGAACGACCTCGACGTCTATGGCCCGGAATTGCATCGCCTGCCCTTCACAAAAGCGGTGGACGCCGAGATGCTCTCCGATTACCGGGTCATCGTCCTGGGCGTGCATGAGGACTTGATAACGCCGGGCCTGCGGAGCGAACTCGTCTCCCTCGGTGAGGCACAGGACGATAATCGTCCGGTGATCGTGCGCCCTGCGGACATGACGCGGCTCATCGGCACCTCGCTCGCCCTCAACGGCATGGTGGAAGGCCGCGACGTGGACAGACCGGGCCGGTTGCGCAAAACCATCGCTTTTGCCAATTCCATCGCGCGCTCCAGGTTCTTCGCGAAGGCGATGGAACATCCCCAGGTGCGCAGAGCGACGACGACCCGCATGCGTCGCGCCGACGCTGACGCCGAGTCAGCCATGCGGCTCGACTCCCGCCATTTGGACGCGTCACACAGCGCACTGGAACGCAGCAGGGCGTTGCGGGCACTTGCCAGGGCGGATCGCGACAATACGGCGCGCCTGCTTTGCAACGTCAAGTTGTTCGGCGAGGGCGTGGACGTTCCCTCGCTCGACGCGATCGTCTTCATGGAGCCGCGCAACAGCCAGGTGGAAATTGTGCAGGCGGTGGGACGGGTGATGCGCCGCAGCGAAGGCAAGCGTTTCGGCTACATCGTCGTGCCGGTGCCGATTGCGCCGGGCGAGGACATCGCGGACGCTCTGGCGCAAGGGGCGGATGGCTACGAGGCGCTGGGGCGCGTGCTCCGCGCCCTTCAAGCACACGACGGGCGACTGGCCGAGGATCCGCTGCGCTTCGTGCAAGTTTACCCGACCGAGCGCGTGGGAGGTGAGGGGAGGAACGGCGACGTATCCGAGCAGATGACGCTCGATCTCGAGAGCGCCAGCGAGGGTCTATATGCCCAGGTCGTGGCGGCATCGGGTCTGGGCAAACCCGGTCTGCTGGTCTCCCAGGAAATTGAATACGTCGTCCGCACAGCGGCCCGCACCTTTGAACAAGCAGAGATGCAGGATGCTCTGGCGGAGGCTCTGGGCCTCCCCCGGAATGCCGAGGCGCGGAGCGTCTGCATCATCGCCGCTTTATTGCTCACCAACGCCTGCCTCCTGCACCGCCGGCTCTGCGACGTCTCCGGCATGAGCGAGATACCGACGCTGAACGAGGTCAGCAGGGCGAAGAACGTGAAGGACGCTCTTAGGGCCGCCTGGCGAAGCATTATGGACCGCGACTACGCGCCGGTGTTCGAGCCGGCTTTGGCCGTTATTGACGCGCTTCCCGCGCGGCAATTCACCGACCATGCGCTCCGCCGCATCGCCGAATGCGCGAACGGCACTGCCGATTCGCTGAGCGCACTCGGCTACGATCATTCCGGTCCGCTCTACCACCGCATTCTTCCGACGGCGCGAAGCGACGGCGCCTTCTACACGAACCACCTCTCCGCGCTGATGCTGGCAAGACTGGCGATAGACGAGAACTTCACCGACTGGAGCGCGCCGCAGGCTATCGGCCGTCTGCGGATTATGGATCCGGCCTGCGGAACGGGTACCCTCCTGATGGCCGCACTCCACGTCATTAAAACCCGCGCCGCCGAAGCGCAAGGTCTGGACGAGGGGCAGGAGACGGAGCTCCACCGCCGCCTGGTCGAGGACGTTTTGTGCGGACTCGACATCAACCGCCACGCTGTGCAGCTCGCCGCCTGCAACCTCACGCTGGGCGCCCCCACGGTGGATTACCGGCGCATGAACCTATGGACCCTCAAGCACGGTCCGCAGCCGGACGGCGACGTGCGAGCCGGCTCCCTGGAAATTCTCGGCGCTGCGCAAACGCCCCTGCAAAAGCTGGTCAGGCCGCTGCGAAACCTCACCGGACTGGAGGCGGAGCAGGTGAACGAAGAAAAGTCGTTAGACTTTCCGCTGAAAAACCTCGACATGGTCATCATGAATCCGCCTTTCACGAACAACACCCAGCGCAACCGCTATTTCAGTCCCCAGGCGGTCCGGCAAATGCAGCAGCACGAGGTGTGCCTGCGCGAGGAAGCCGAACAAAAAGATTCCGAAGTCCTGGGCGTCATCGACTCCAACAGCATCAGAACGTATTTCACGCCGCTTGCGGACGGTCTTTTGAGCCAACGGCGCGGCGTTCTGGCGAAGGTGATTCCCGCTACGGCCTGCGTCGGCGCCTCGGGGCTGGGCGAACGCCGGTTTTTGGCAAAACGTTTCCACGTGGAGCGCGTCATCACCTCGCACGATCCGCGGCGCATCAATTTTTCCGAGAACACTTCCATTCACGAGTGCCTGCTCATAGCCCGACGGAGAAATGGAAATGCGCCTCCGCCGACAGAATTTGTATCGCTGCGCAAAATGCCGGCGACGCCGGAGGATGCCCTCGCCGCCGCCGACGCCATCGCCGAGGGGCGTTCGTCAGAATGGGGACAAAGCGTTTTCTGGCCGGCTGAACGGATGGAGGCGGGAGATTGGACGCCGGTGCAGTGGTTTAACGGAACACTCGCGCGCGCGGTGCACGAACTGGAGAATTCCCCTCTGCTGGAACCGATTGGACGGCGCCATGAAATCGGCCCCGATGGACGAGGAATTCGCGGCGTATACGCGGAATGCGGAGAAGACGCGGCGGAAGCGGTTCCGGTTTTCTGGTCGATCGGCTCCAGAATGCGCCGGACCATGCGCGGTGCGCCGGAAAGGTGGTGCCGCCCGAAACCCGGCAAGGAAGGTCTGGCGGAGAGATACTGGCGAATGCGCAGCCACGTTCTCATCGCCCAGAAATACGACACCATCAGCGGTCGATTGACTGCGCTCTGGTCGCCGCAACCATCCATCGGGTCGGGCTGGGTGCCCATAGCCGTTTCAAACGAACACCGCGCGAAGGGGCTGGCCGCCTGGTGGAACGCGACGCCGGCACGACTCATGCTTCTGAACAGACGAAGCAAAAAGCTCACCTATCCCGCCTGGTCGCTCGCGCAGCTGCGCGACGTGCGGATTCCGAAACCAGACAATCCGGCCTGGGAGAGCCTGGCGGAGGCGTGGACGCGCGCCTGCGAGATGGAGCTTCTTCCCCTCCGACAAGCCCAGGAATGCCCGGCGCGGCGCATCATCGACGAGGCCGCCGCCCAGGCACTCGGTGCGCAAGCGGAGCAAATAAAGGGATGGAGGGAACTCCTGGCGAAAGAGCCGACCATCTCCAACGCCGCCGCTCCACCCAACCGCCAATGAATCCTCCCCACCCGACCCCCAGAAAGACGCGAAAACTGACGAAAATCTAAAAGCGCGTTCTCCGAAATCTCTCGTTCATTTCCCCTTTTCCAAAAATCATCCGCAGAGAAACGCGGCGCATCAAGCGCAATCGCGTTTGGATTGCGAGGCGCAAGACGGCTATAATCCCCCCCTTTCACCGATGAGGCGCAGAGAATTTTCGGGCGGCGGGCAGCGCCGCTTCCCCCGCACCATCCTTAGACGATTGAGGGAGAAACAAGAGATGAGCGACTTCAAAACCGAGGACAGGGACGGAATGCGCATCGACTGGGACGTCCCCATCCCCATGGAGGACGGCGTCGCGCTGCGGTGCGACGTCTATCGGCCGCAGGATGCGGGGCGATATCCCGTCATCATGACCTACGGCCCTTATGGGAAATACCTCCACTTCGAGGATCTCTACGAGACCTGCTGGACGCGCATGGTCGAGGAGCATCCGGACGTTCCGGCCGGCTCCACTAACAAATACCAGAACTGGGAGGTGGTGGACCCCGAGAAATGGGTTCCCGACGGCTACGCGGTCGTTCGCGTGGATTCGAGAGGGGCGGGCCGCTCGCCCGGCGTCATCGATATCTGGTCGGCGCGCGAGGCGCAGGATTTCTACCAGTGCATCGAATGGGCGGCCGTCCAGCCCTGGAGCACGGGCAAGGTCGGGCTGAACGGCATCTCCTACTACGGCATGAACCAGTGGCAGGTGGGCGCGCTCCAGCCCCCGCACCTGAGCGCGATGTGCGTCTGGGAGGGTGCCGCCGACTTCTATCGGGACATGGCCCACCACGGCGGCATCTTTTGCAACGGGTTCGCGCGCAACTGGCCCGAGATGCAGGTCTATAGCGTTCAGCACGGGCGCGGCAGGCGCGGCTTCAAGAGCCGCTTCACGGGCGACTGGGTGTCCGGCCCCCCCACCCTCACGGAGGAGGAGCTCGGAGCGAACCGCAACGACTTCGGAGAGGATTGCTTCTCCCACAAGCTCGACACCGCCGACTACTGGCAATCGAGAATGCCCGATTTCGGGAAAATTCAGGTCCCCCTTCTCTCCTCCGCCAACTGGGGCGGGCAGGGGCTTCACCCGCGCGGAAACTTTGAGGGCTTTCTGGAGACGGGATGCGCGGAGAAGTGGCTGGAGGTTCACGGCATCGAGCACTGGACGGAGTTCTACACCGACTACGGCGTCAACATGCAGAAAAAATTCTTCGGCCGCTACCTCAAGGGAGAGGACACAGGCTGGGAAGATCAGCCTCGGGTACTGCTCCAGGTGCGCCATCCCGGCGAGCGGTTCGTCGAGCGGGACGAGAACGAATGGCCCCTGGCGCGCACGCAGTGGACGAAATACTACCTGAACGCGAAGACGCAGACCCTGGAGACCGACCCGGCAGCCGAGGCGGCGACGACCACCTACGCGGGCTTCAGCGAGGGGGTCACCTTCCTCACGCCGCCGATCTCGCAACAGACGGAGCTCACCGGCCCGATGGCCGCCCGGCTCTTCGTCTCCTCCGAGTCGAGAGACGCCGACCTGTTTCTGGTCGTTCGCGTATTCTCGCCCCATATGGAGGAGGTCGTGTTTCAGGGCGCACTCGACCCGCACACCCCCATCGCCCAGGGCTGGCTTCGGGCGTCGCATCGAAAGCTCGACGTGGAGAAATCCCTGCCCTACCGGCCCTACCACGCCCACGACGAGGAGCAGCCGCTGACGCCGGGGACGGTCTATCAACTCGACGTGGAGATATGGCCCACCTGTATCGCCGTTCCGAAGGGCTACCGAATCGCCCTCACCGTGCGCGGAAAGGACTACGAATACCCCGGCGGGGCGGGAGGCGGCCTCTCCAACATGAAAAACGAGTTCACCGGCTGCGGCTGCTTCGTTCACAACGACCCGAAGGACAGGCCCGCCGACGTTTTCGGGAAAAACGTCACCCTCCACTGCGGCGGAGAGCACGAGGCGTATCTCATGCTGCCGGTGATTCCCGAGAGATAGGACGGACGCATTACCGAGGCGCGCGCCCTGGACACGCTGCCCTCACACGGGAGAATGAGAACAAATGAGCGACATTGACCTCAGCGCGGACCCCCAATACCGAAGCGAGAGGCGCGACGGCTTTCTTATCGAGTGGGACGTCCCCATCCATATGGACGACGGCCTCGTCCTGCGGGCGAACGTCTATCGGCCGGACGATGGGGGACGCTATCCCGCCATTCTGAGCTACGGCCCCTACGCCAAGGACCTCGCCTGGCAGGACGGCTACGAGACGGCGTGGCAGCTGTTCTCCACCGCGCATCCCGACGCCATCACCGGCTCATCAAACGTTCACCAGAGCTGGGAGGTGGTGGACCCCGAAAAATGGGTTCCGGATGGCTACGCCTGCGTGCGCGTGGACTCCCGGGGGGCAGGCCGCTCGCCAGGCTACATCGACCACTTCTCCATGCGCGAGACGAGGGACTTCGCCCTCTGCATTGACTGGGCGGGCGTTCAGCCCTGGTGCAACGGCAAAGTGGGCCTCACGGGCATCTCCTATTACGCCATCAACCAATGGCACGTGGCGGGGCTGAACCCCGCGCACCTGGCAGCCATGTGCGTCTGGGAGGGAGCGGCGGACTTCTACCGCGACATGAGCCATCAAGGCGGCATTCTCACCACGTTTCTCGCCAACTGGTACGACATGCAGGTGAAGAGCGTCCAGCACGGACTGGGGGAGAGGGGGCCCAGAAGCCGCGCACACGGCGGCCTGGCCTGCGGCCCCGATACGCTGAGCGAGGATGGGCTCGCGAAAAACCGATCCGACTACGGCGGAGAGATACGCGCACACGCCCTCGACGACGACTGGCACCGGGAGCGTTCCGCCCAGTGGGAGAAGATCACCGCCCCCTTCATCTCGGCGGCGAGCTGGGGCGGACAGGGACTCCACCCGAGGGGAAACTACGAGGGCTTCATGCGCGCGGCGTCCCAGGAGAAATGGCTGGAGGTGCACGGCTTCGAGCACTGGACGGAATTCTACACCCCTTACGGAGAGCGGCTGCAGAAGCAGTTTTTCGGCCATTATCTCAAGGGCGAGGACAACGGATGGAAGGAGCGGCCTCCCGTCCTGCTCAAGGTGCGGCACGTGGGCGAGAAATTCGTCGAGCGCGCGGAGAACGAATGGCCGCTCGCGCGCACACAATGGACGAAATTCCACCTGAACCCGGCCCACATGAGCCTGGACGCCGCCCCGCCCGACGCAGAGTGCGATATCGCCTACGCCGGCATGGGCGATGGCGTCACCTTCCTGCTGCCTCCCCTGAGTGAGGAGACGGAGATCACCGGGCCGATCGCCTCAAAGCTCTTCGTCTCCTCCGAGACTGAGGATGCGGACCTGTTTCTGGTGGTGCGCCTCTTCACGCCCGACATGAAGGAGATCACCTTTCAGGGCACGCTCGACCCCAACACCCCCATCGCCCAGGGCTGGCTCAGGGCGTCGCACCGAAAGCTCGTCCCTGAACTCTCCACGGAGTGGAAGCCCTATCAAGCCCACGATGAGAGGCAACCCCTCACGCCCGGGCAGATATACGAGCTCGACGTGGAGGTTTGGCCCACCTGCATCGTGATCCCCGCCGGCTATCGCCTCGCCCTCAGCGTGCGCGGCAAGGATTATGAATACAGCTGCGCCACCACGCACAGGCTCTCGAACATGAAAAACGTGTTCAGGGGATGCGGGCCGTTTCTGCACGACGACCCCGCCGACAGGCCGGAGGAGATTTTTGGCAAGAACGTGACACTCCACTGCGGGCCGCAGTATCCCTCCTACCTGATGCTGCCGGTGGTTCCGACCAGGTAGCGCGCCTCCGAGAAAAAACGAGCGCGCGCCGACGTCAAGAGCGGCGAGGAGCCGATGACGCCCTCGCTCCCATCACGCTCGACGACCTGCTTTGAGGGACTTTTGCAACGCCCTTGCACGGCTTTTTTTCGAGCGGTTTACGCACCGAAAAACGGCCGATTCTGCAGAGTATTTTGCCTCGAAAATCCGTTATCTCTTCAGGGCGTTCACAATTATTTTTGTTTGGCTACAAAGAAGCCCGATTCATGGGCGGCGGCGCATCACAGTCTTCAGCCGAACCTCGGCGCATATGCGGAAAATACCTATGCGTCCCACGTGACGCGCGCGCCCACCTCCCGCTCCCGCGCGAGGAGCGCGCCGTCCTCCCCCATCTTGACAAACACGTTCACACGCCAGCGCGCGTCGTCCTCCTTCGGGTGATCGAGGCGAAAGTGCGCGCCTCGGCTCTCGGTCCGAAGCAGCGCCGCCTCCACGACCGTTCGCGCGCTCAGGCAGACGTTCTCCGCCTCAATGGCCTCCAGCAGGCGAACGGGCTCCTCGCCGCCGCACGTCGTCAAATCGCGCTGAATCCGCACGAGCGCGGCTTGTGCCTCGGCGAGCAGTTTCTCCTCGCGCGCAATGCCCACGTTCTCCCAGCAAACCTTCTTGATCGCACGCATCGCGTCCACCGAGCGATTTGGTGGTCTGTTCATGCGCGCGGCGAGCGCGTGCTCGTGGCGCTTCCAGGGGGCGAGGTTCACTGCCGCGCCATTCGCGCGACGCGCGTGCCGAGCGGCAGCCTTTCCCGCACGCCAGCCCAGCGTATGGGCTTCGGTGAACGCGTTGTTGGAGAGGCGATTGGCCCCGTGTGCGCCCGCGCTCACCTCTCCCGCCGCGAACAAGCCGCGCATTCCCGTCGCACCGCTTCCGTCAATCGGAACCCCGCCCATGAAAAAATGCGCTTTGGGGGAAACGTAGATTTCGCTGCTGTGGGGCGAAACGCCCCTTCTGGCGAACAGTTTCAGATTGTCAGGCGCAAAATGCTCCAGATCCTCCAGGGAGATGTGGGACAAGTCCATCTGCACGGCGTCGTCCACCCCGCCTCCTTGCATAATTTCAAGATAAATCGCCCGCGCCATGAGGTCGCGCGTAGCGTCCCCGCCTCCGGGGACGTCCTTCATGATGTCCTCCCCGTATCGATTCAGAAACCGCGCGCCGAGCGGAAACAGGGTCGGCGATACCACCATGTTGCTCTCGGGCCGCTTGATGACGGCGGGGTAGAACTGAACGAACTCCATGTCGGAAAGCGCGAGGCCGGCCCTCAGCGCCATTCCATAGCCATCTCCTGTGATACCGCCCGCGTTCGTATTCTCGGCGAACATCTGCCCCGCCCCTCCGGTGGCCAACACGGTGGCGCCAGCGCGCACGGAGCAAACCTCGCCACTCCTCGTATGAAAGCCGATGACGCCCCTGCAAGCGCCTTCATACACGATCAGGTCAACAGCCATGACGTTTTCCAGAATACGCGCGCCGTCGGCGTCCAGTTTTCGGCGCAGCGGCCTCGCCACCTCCACGCCCCAGTTTCTCACCGGATAAATGCCGCGGTCTTGCCTGTGCCCCCCCTGGGGGTGGAGGTCGAACGCGCCGTCCTCGCGCGTGATGAAGGGAACCCCCCATCCGTAGAGGTCGCGAATCCGGGCGGCGGAATCCTCGCACATCGTGCGGGCGACGTCTGGATGATTCAGATGCGCGCCTCCCGCCAGCGTGTCCTCCAGGAAAAGCCCCGCGCTGTCGGCAGGGGCAAAGTTGGCCGAATGTCCCGCGCGGGCCATAACGATGTTGCCGGAGTTTCCGGGGGATTGCTTACAAAACAAGAGCGTATCCGCGCCACTTTCCATCGCGGAGATGGTGGTCGTCATGGCAGCGGGGCCGCCGCCCAAGACCAAAACGTCGCAAGAGAGATTCTGCATGAAAGAACCCTAGCGTTTTAGGCGAGTTTCAGAAAATTCAGAAAAAGAGAAAGACTTTGTCGCCCCTTCCGACACCCTCCGCTCTCCTCGCGCACTCCCTTGGAACTGATCGGAAAGCCGCTGGTTCGCGCACCGCCCAAGCGGTGCTTGTTTCATTTCCTCGCTTCATCAATCGCCTCCAGCACGCGCTCGGGGCTGATAGGCAGGCTACGGATTCGCGCCCCGCCCGTCGCGTGATAGATGGCGTTGCAGATCGCCGCAGTAATCGGGTTTATCGCCACCTCGGCCAACCCCTTGGCGCCATAGGGTCCGTAAGGATCCATCGACTCAAAAAAATCATGCGCAATCGGCGGGGCATCCATAGAGGTGGCAATAAGATAATCGTGAAAATTCCGCCCTCGCAGATGCCCCTCCAACGGTGCGAGAGCCTCCATCATCGCATAGCTCATCCCCTGAACCGCGCCGCCCTCCACCTGTCCCTCTGCGCCCAGCCTGTTAATCACGCGGCCCGGATCATGCCCGCAACAGATTTGCAGGACAGAGACGATTCCCGTCTCCATGTCCACCTCCACCTCGGCAGCGTGGGTGCTGAAAGAATACGTGGTCGAGGGGTTTCCGTATTTTTCCTTATCCAGAACGTCGCCTCCGGCCAGCCATTTTCCATGACCTTCAATTATCCTTCCCCCCCGCTTGACCACTTCGCCCACCGACATTCTCCGTTCAGGGAGTGCTTTCGCCTGGATCTCCCCTTCGACGATATCGAGTTCATCCGCAGGAATTTCCATGAGTTCCGCCGCTGCGTCCAGCAGATTCTCGCGCGCATCCTGTGCGGCACGCTTTACAGCGTTTCCGCCAATCAAAGTGATGCGGCTGGCGAACGCCCCCATGCCGAAAGGCATGTAACCCGTATCCGTGGGCGGCACCCTGAACCGGCTCACGGGAATATCCATCACTTCCGAGGCGATATACGCCATCACGCTCGTGGCGCCCTGCCCCAAGTCTGACTCGCCCGACCAGATTTCAACCCTTCCTCCCTCATCAATCCGCACCACGCCGCTCGATGGATCCGTGTCATCCGGTCCCAGCTCCGCCGAGAAGCCCTTGTTCCCCGAAACGTGAATGCAGCTGGCCAGACCCACGCCACGCCCCCTTCCCCCCCGGGCGCGCTTGGCCTTCCAGTCGATCTTGTCCACCACATATCTCGTGGCGTCGGCCACGGCGCAACTCGCTATATTCCAACCGTGGAGCGAGACGTCGCCCTTCTCGGTATAGTTATTCAAACGCAGCTCCGCCGGATCCATCCCCAGACCATCGGCTACGTTGTCGAGGTGACTCTCCCAGGCATAAGTTGCCTGCACGTTTCCAAAACCTCGCATCTGGCCCGATGGAATGACGTTCGTATAGACGAGCCTCCCCTCAATCTCCACAGCAGGCGTCCTGTAGAGGTTATCCGTTCTCAACGCGATGGAGCTCATGATGGCTGGAGAAAGAGAACTATAAGCGCCGTTCTCCGCCACGATTCGGACGCGCTTGCCGGCAAGCGCGCCATCACGCTTCCAAGCGGATTCCAGAGAGATGTGCACGGGCATCCTCGGGCGCATGGCAATTAAATCTTCCTCTAGGCTCAGTATGAACTTGACCGGCTTCTCCCCCGCCTGGCTCAGCATCGCCGCCATGAGCGCCGCTTTCACGTCCAATTTTCCGCCAAAAGCGCCGCCCGGTTTGGTTTGCGTCACGCGAAAATCATCCGCGGACATACCCATAACGGGCGCGAGCATGAAAGTTCGAATCAAGAACACCGACTGCAAACAACCCCAAAGAGAAATCTTCCCGTCAGGATGCCATTGCGCAGCACAGCCCGTGGGTTCGATATAGGCCTGGTGCGCAAGATGGGTGTGAAATTCGTCTGCAAACCTGACGTCGGCCGCATGGAACGCCTCGTCTATCTCACCACGCTTGATATGGAACTGGTTCGCGATGTTTGCAGCGACGGAATCATGGACGAGAGGTGAGTTCGGCCCCTGTGCCTCAAAAGGGTCTGCGACCGTGGGCAAAATTTCATATTCCACGCGAATGAGCGAAAGCGCCTCGCGCGCCGTCTCCTCGTCCACAGCCGCCACGGCGGCGACTTCATCCCCCACATAACGCGCCTTCTCCCGGCAAAACGCGGTTTCATCTTTGTGATTGATGCCAAAGGGAGCATTCGGCGTGTTGTTCCTGGAAAGAACAACGGCGACGCCCGACAAATTCTCCGCATCCGAGGTGTCAACATCCAGTATTCTGGCGTGAGGATGGGGACTTCGCAGCGCTATGCCAGTGAGTGCGCCTGGAAGATCCAAATCGTTGATGAATATCGTGGCGCCGGAGGCTTTCTCCGCAGCGTCAATCATAGGATACGGCTGGCCTACGACGCGCGCGATCATGAGTCGCCTCTTGCCTTCATCTGTTGCGCGGCGGCTGCGACCGCCTCTAGAATTTTCTTGTATCCCGTGCACCGACAAAGGTTTCCCGCGAGACTACGCCGTATGTCCTCTTGTGTAGGCGCGGGATTCTCATCCAGAAGCGCTTTCGCCGACACCACGATTCCCGGCGTGCAAAAACCGCACTGGACACCTCCCTTTTCGATGAGCTGCTCCTGAACGGGGTGGAGGTCGTCTTCCGTCCCGATGCCGCGCACAGTGGTGACATCGACACCATCCGCCTGCGCAGCGAATAAAAGACAAGCATTCACCGCCACGCCATCAAGCAAAACGGCGCACGCGCCGCAATCACCTCCCTCGCAACTGAGCTTCACCTCCACGTAACCGATGCGTCTGAGCGCGCGCAGAAGCGTCTCTTCTCCTCGCACCACGAGGGTTTCATCCTTCCCGTTCACGCGCAATTTGATCTCGTACGCTTCCATTGCCTTATGACCCAAAGCTCCATTTTTCCATCACGCAACCACGCCGAGAGACATGCCCAGCGCTTTTCTCAACATGCGGCGAACGAGAACACCGCACATTTTCTTTCGGTAGGCTGCAGTCGCTCGCACATCATCGATCGGCTGGGCGCTATCTTCCGCGGCTGCGGCCGCAGCCTCAATCTCCGCCTCCCCAATCTCCCTGCCACGCAGACGCATCTCAGCTGCGCGCGCGCGATACGGCACGGCCGCCACCGCCCCAAGGCCAATGCCGGCCTCCATGCAAACATCCCCTTTCATCCGAAGAGAGACGGCCACGCTCAGAAGAGCTATCGCCATCGCCCGTCTCAGTTGCAGCTTGTGGTAAGCGCAACGATCCTCGGTCCCCATCGGCTCAATGACAATGGCCGTCATGAGTTCTTCTGGCCGAGCGGCTGTTTTCCGGTAACCCATGAAGAATTCGACAAGCGGCAAGGAGCGCTTTCCTTCCGCTGAGGCCAACTCGACGACGCCATCCTGAGACAACAGGGGCGAGGCCAAATCCGCAGCGGGCGAGGCGTCCATGAGGTTGCCAGCCACGCTCGCGCGGTTTCTTACCAAAGGTCCCGCGAACTCCAGGGCACTCTCATACAAAGACGGGGCGGCGACGCGTATTCGTTCAAAACCCAGCAAATCCGAGACCGTCGTCAGCGCGCCGATTCTCATTTTCCCGTCCGCTTCCTCAATGAAGCGCAGATCATCCAGACGGCTGATATCCACCACGCGCTTTATTTTCTTTCGCCCGAAGAGCACGTCGGGCACCAGGTTCGTACCGCCTGCCACGAAAGTGGCTCCATCTCGAGCGGCGTTTAATGCCTCACCTACCGATCCGGCACAGAAGAATTCCATACCCCGTCCCTCAAAATTCCGCTCCGCTCAAACCTGAAATCCATGCGGCGTTCATTTCGGCGTTTGACGGATCATGGCCTGATGTCGGACGCAATCTGCATACCGGTCGCCAGCACGTTAAAGCTGTTGTAGTGATCCACCACGCCAAGAATCTCCAGGATACGTCCCGGGTCCCAACCCATATGCACCAAATTCGCATGGAAATAACGGATAAAATACTTCGATCCGTTCGTAGCACTTACTCCCAGTCCCACGGCCGCTTTGGCTTGCCGCTCAAGAACGCCTCCATCAAGCATCAGTTTGTGTTTGTTCCACGTCGATTCGAAATAATGTCGATTGCGGGACAGACAACGCCAATAACGCGGAACACCATCCCTGCCCAAGCGCGCTGACTCTACCTCCGCCACCTCGCCCATCATTTCCTGAACGGCCGGATCGAGGGCGGAATCTTCCGGCCAAGGCAAGAGGGGCTGTGAATCCTCATCTTCCAAAAGAAGACCAAATCCAACCTTGTTCATCCCCGATACATGATCAGTCAGACCAATCAACTCCGTGACGCCCACCTCATCAACTCCCATCCGCATGACCGCGGCGATATGGGAGTCAATTCAGTATTCACACGCGTTGACGATGGAAACCGCGCAGGCGACCATCTCTTTCACCAAGGGGGGCGTCTCTCCACGCTGCATCGTGGCCCGCGAACGCTCCCAATTCGCCCTCATATATTCGGGGTGATGGGTCATCGCACGCCAGACGTTCGAGAGCGTATCAATGGCAAACACACGCTTCTCCCGTGCTTTGACGCGCTCGATAACGTCGCGTGCCGCCTCGGGCGTCTCCGCATCGGCGAGCTGGCGAATTGTCGGCATTGAATCCCCAAACTCCGAGGTTCAGGAGCGACGCCTTCTCCTCGCGTCGCTCCTGAACCTGGCCTGAAAACTATCTCGGATACTTGAATTCCGCGTTCGCCACGTTTTTTGGTCCCACCGTCCGTCGCTTTCCGTTCTGCACCTGAAACAAAACGATGGCACTCGCCGCGTTCATGCCGCGCTTGTCGAATTTCACAGGGCCAAAGAAAGTCTGGAGGCTGATATTCGCAATCGCGTCTCGAACCTTCTGCTTGTTCAACGTGCCCGCCGCCTCAATCGCCTTCTGGGCGACGATGCCCGCAGCCGTCGAGGCCGCGGCGACATAGTCCGGTTCCTGGTTGAACTTCGCGCGCCAGATTTTTCCGAAATCCCGCGCCGTGCCGATGAAGTCGCCCTTGTATTCGAGCGCCTCGCCCCACCAGGCGGCGGTCAGGATGTTGTCCGCCGTGCTGCCGAGCGATTCCGTGAACTGGGCGTAGACCGGGCCCACCATGGTGAACAAGATTTTGGGCTTCACGCCCAATTCGTTCGCCTGCTTCGTGGCGAGAAGGGTGTCGGGAAGATAGCCCGCCACCATGAGCACATCGGGGTTTTTGCCTTTCACCACCGTGAGCCAAGTGGACATGTCCTTCGAATCTTTCGGAAACTCCGCATAATACACGTCCGAGAAACCGTGTTTTTTCGACGCCTTTCTGATCATCCTGGTGATGGCGCGCGGGAAAAAATCGTTGCGCGTCACGAACGCCATCGTCCTGGGTTTGGGGTTTTGCTGCTTGAGGAGTGCAAAAAAGTTGTTCGGTAAATACGCGTTCGGCGCCAAAAGACCAAAAAGATATTGATAATCCTGATCAAATATCGGCTCCGAACTCGCTACCGGCGCGATCAGGGGAACTTGATAACGCTCCGTGATCGCGGCGACCGACTTCGTGGCCCCGCTGCCGAAGGGGCCCAGAAGAAGGTCCACCTTCTCTCTGGTGATGAGCCGCTCGGCAAGCTTGGTGGCCGTAGGCGTTTTACTCTCATAGTCGTAATAGACGATTTTCACCTTCATCCTCTCGCCGCCCACGTTGACCCCGCCCGCCTCGTTCACGCGCTCACGCCAGATTTCATAGCCTGCCCGCTGCTTTTTACCCTCCGTGGCAAGCGGGCCCGTCAGCGGTAAAGCAGCGCCAATCTTGACCTCCGCCGCCTGGACTCCACCCAGGCCTGAAAGCCCCATCGCGCCAAGGGCGAAAAATAAAAGAACCGCAACAAACAAAACCCTATTTCGACCTTTCATGACTCTCCTCCCTCGTTGGTTGAACGTTGCATCTTTGACGTGAATCCTCCACACGACAACATGCGCCGAACGATTCGCGAATCGATCCTACTCTCAAATGCGCTACATGCCTAGATACGCTTTCTTGACCTGCGGATTCGCCAGCAGCGCGTCCGAAGCACCAGAAATCGTCACGCGTCCGGTTTCAAAAACATAGGCCCGACTTGCGAGCTCAAACGCGGTAAGCACGTCCTGTTCCACAAGAATGATGGCGACGCCCTCCTCGTTTATCTGTCGAACGAAACCGCACAACTCCTCCACCAGCCGCGGAGCGAGACCGAGGGAAAGCTCATCGATCAACAGGAGTCTGGGCCTTGCCATCAGACCCCGGCCAATCGCGCACATCTGCTGCTCTCCGCCAGACATGCTCCCCGCCAGTTGTGATTTCCTCTCCGCCAACCGAGGGAAGAACCTATACACCCTCTCTACGTCCCCCTTGAGTTCCTGATCGGTCATATTCCGGGCGTATGCGCCCATCAAGAGGTTCTCCTCCACGCTCATCGCCGCGAAAAGCCTGCGTCCTTCAGGCACATGGGAGATGCCCTTGGCGACAACGTCTTCCGGTGCCATTCCTTCAAGAGACGTGCCGTCCAGAGTTATCGTGCCCGCCCGATGAGGGAGCACGCCCGAAAGCATGCGCAGGAACGTGGACTTTCCGACGCCGTTGCTGCCCACGATGGCGACAATCTCGCCCTCCCGCACGCTCAGATCCACTCCCCACAAAACCTGAACGTCATCGTACCCACCCGCCAGGCCGCGCACATCGAGAAGGTTCGTCTCGCCCTCCGGTTCACGCATCCTCACGACCGGGCACCCTCGCTCAATTTTTCCATCATCGCCGCATACTTCTCGCCCAGATACGCCTTGATGACATGCGCATCACTCGCCACCTCGCGTGGCAAACCCTCCGCTATCTTCTCTCCATGATGCAAAACGATGACGCGATCCGAGAGACCCGTAATCACTTTCATCAAATGCTCAACCACCATAATGGTCACCCCTTGCTCCCTCACCTTGTGGATAAGGGCGATGGCACTCTCGATTTCTGTGGAGTTCAGACCGGCGTTCACCTCATCAAGAAGCAGCACTTCCGGCTCCGTGGCGAGGGATTTGGCGAATTCCAGGCGCTTTCGCTCAGCGAGCGTCAGCTGGGAGGCAAGTTGCGCGGCTTTGTCGCCCAGACCCACGAACGCCAGCATTTCATCCGCGAAGTCTTGCGCACGCCTCACTTCCTTTCTCGACCTCCGGGAGCCGAACAACGCCCCCATCACGACGTTGTCGCGCACGGCGAGCTCCGGAAAGGGCTGGACGATCTGAAAGGTCCGGGCGACTCCCTTTCTCGTGATGGCATGAGGCTTGAGGGTTTCGATGCGTTCGCGGCGAAATAATATCTCGCCCTCGTTCAACGGATGAAGACCCGTGATGCAGTTGAGGAGCGTCGTCTTGCCAGCCCCGTTGGGGCCGATGACCCCCAGGATTTCGCCCTTCTTGACGGTGAAATCTACCGAGGAGACGGCGGTGAGTCCGCCGAAGCGCTTCGTGACGCGCCTGCACTCCAAAAGTATCTCGCTCAAACCCTGAACCTTTGTATGTTGCTCTTGAGAATCGGCACCAAAGCTCCCCATCCACGGGTTTGCAACTCTTGCGAGAGGGGCATCAGTCCACGTGGAAGGAACAAGACCACCAGCACGATGATGAGTCCGAAGAACACGCTGTGGAATTCCGTGAACGCCCCCCAGAGGTAGTCCGCCAGGTATTCCATCATCAGCGCACCCACGAGCGGGCCCATCACCGTTCCCACGCCGCCGAGCATCGACATCACTATCGCTTTAATGGAAAACATGATGTCGAAGACGTCAATGGGCTCCAGAAACGCTGCGCGGTAGGCGTATACGCCGCCGCCCATCGCCGGAAAAATGGCGGAGAGAACAAAAGCGATGATCTTGTATTTCGTCGTATTCACCCCCGTCATGGCGGCTGCGTCCTCGTTCTCACGAATGGCGACAAGCCCATAGCCCAGACGATGTCGAGTGACGAAATACTGCGTCAAAAAGGCGAGAACGGCGACGCCGAGCATCGAAAAATAAAAAAAGCGCGTGAAATAGTCCGGCCCCCCCGCGATCTGGGGCAGATTGATTCCATCTCCTCCGCCGGTAATGCGAAGGTTATCCGCCAGCTCCCTCAAAAACTCCGCCACGCCAAAGGTGGCGATGGCGAAGTAGTGGCCTCTCAACCGCAATATGGGGATGCCCAGAATGAGCGCAACAAAAGTGCCGAGGCAGGCGCCGGCGCCCAGGGTGACGAAAAAATTCACTCCCTCGTTCATCAGAATGGCCGTCGTGTAGGCGCCCAGACCAAAAAAGGCGGCCGGAGCGAAGGAAGGGTAACCCGTCAGGCCGCCGATAAAATTCCAGCTCGTCGCCAGTATCGCTATCATCAGGATGTCCATCCACTTGCGAATCTCATCGTTTTCCACAAAAGAAGGCAGAAGACAGAGGGCGAGCACGCCCACTCCCACGCTGAACCACCGGGTGCCGGTCCATGGCTTGAACATGCTACTCAAACCCCTTTCTGCCCAATAGACCCGAGGGCCTGATGAAAAGCACCAGAATCAAAAGCATATAGCCAATGGCGTTTTGCAGCCCGGGGCCGAAATACAAAGCCCCAAAGTTCTCGGCAAATCCCAGAATCAGCCCTCCGGCGAGGGCACCCGTGATGTTTCCGAGGCCGCCGATGGTGCAGATGATGAAAGATTTGGAGAGGAACTCCACGTCGCTCACCGGCGATATGGCGAAACCCACGCTCACGAGAGAACCCGAGGTAGCGGCGACGGCCGCGCCGATTCCGTATGTGATGGCGTATATTTTTCCGATGTTGACGCCCATGAGCTGTGCGGAGTCCAGGTCCATCCGCGTCGCGCGTATGGCCCGGCCCGTGCGCGTTCGGCCCATGAACCAGAAGAGGATGGCGGTGAGAAACACGCCCAGCACGAATATGGACACCCGGACGAATGGAACCACAAGACCGAGGAAGGGAATGGAGAAGCTCGAATATGAGGGCTGAACCGATCGGAAATCACCGGTGAAGAAAAATATCGCCAGCCTCACGACGACCAACTGAAGGCCAAACGTGAGAATGAGGGACATGAACATGGGGGCGCGCACGATCTTGTTGATCAATCCGCGCTGCACGGCGTAGCCGACGCAGAACATCACGATCGCCGAAAGCGGCAAGGACAAGAACGGGTCCACGCCATACAGCTTGAACATCCAGAACGTAACATAACCTCCCAGCATCAAAAACGTGCCGTGCAGAACGTTGAGGATGCTCATCACGCCCCAGACGAGCGAGAAGCCGACCGCGATGCAGGCGTATATGCCGCCCAACAAAATGCTGTTAATCACTATCTGTGCATAGAGCATGTCTTTTACACCAAAAATTTGATTGATAGCCTGAAGTCAGGTGATGAGCTCCCATTCGCGCGAATACCGGTCGAGCTGTGCCGCGCTATATGGATCCACCTCGTGGTCGCGTTCGGGGATCTCAACGTGTTTCTCCTCCCCGCACAAAGCGGTGGTGAAATAGCGCTGCCCCGTGTCGTTGATGTTCGTGACGATGTTGCGCAGTTCCGGGTGTCGATGCGCCAGTTTGACGGCGGCGGCCACGTTGCAGCCCGAGGAGATGCCGCAGAAAATCCCCTCCTCGCGCGCCAGCCGCCGCGCCATTTCGAGCGATTCATCCGTTGTCGTCGTCACAACGCCCGAAATCTGCGACAAATCAAGCGCCTTGGGCACGAAGCCATCGCCAATGCCCTCGATGCCGTGCGGGCCCCAACTCCTTTGACTCAAAAGCGGACATTCCTGGGGCTCTACCGCGTACAATTTCACGTCCGGATTGTCCTCGCGCAGAAATTTCCCTACCCCGCTCACCCAGCCGCCGGTCCCCTGCGACGCCACGACGGCGTCAACGCGCCCCTCCAGCTGCTCGAAAATCTCCGGGCCCGTCGTTAGGTAATGCGCCTCGTTGTTGTCCAGGTTGTCGAATTGCGCGGGAACCCAGTATCGCTCGGGATCAGCCGCGCGAATTTCATCGAGTTTCTCCAGTGCCAGATCGACGTCGCTCTCCCCGCCCGGCGTAAACACCAAATCGGCCCCATAGGCGCGCATCAGCTTTTTGCGCTCATCGCTCATGCCCTCGGGCATGACCACGACGCAGGGATAGCCCTTCACCGCGCAGACGAACGAACAGGCGACGCCTGCGTTGCCGGTGGAGCATTCGAGCACCGTCATGCCCGCCATCAGAGCACCGCGCTCCTCAGCCTTCGAGATCATATGGAAGTAGATGCGATCCTTGAGGCTCCCCGACGGCGAGTACCATTCCAGCTTCGCGTAGATGGCGGGCCGGACGTCCGACGTCACTTTGTTCAACTGCACGAGGGGCGTTCCGCCTATGGCGTCGAAAATGTTCTCCGAATACCGCCTATAAGAATTCCACGCCCTTTTTTGAATGCCCATCTCTTGCGCCCTATCTCCCTACGCTCTAAAGAGCAGAAAAAAACTCATTCTATGATCTCCCATGAGTCCCTGAACTTCTGAAGCATCATCTCCTTGTCCCCTTCAAGCAGGTTTCTTAAAGCCGCCTCCATCCCTGGTTCGTCATGACAAAGGGGGGTGGAAAAATAGCGCTGTCCAGAGTCACCGAAAATAGTGACGATGCGACCCGATTCCGGATAGAAGCGCGCGAACTTGACCGCGGCCGCCAAGTTGCAGCCCGAGGATATCCCACAAAAAAGACCCTCCTCCCGCGAGGCGCGCCTCGCCATGCGGAGCGCCTCTCCCGTTGAGACGGTGATGATCCCGTCAATAAGGGACAAATCCAGAATGTTGGGAACCAAGCCATCGCCGATTCCCGCGATGCCGTGTCCGCAGCACACCCCCTCGCTGATCAAGGGCGATTCCGTCGGCTCCACGCCATAGACTTTGAGTTTCGGGTTTTTCTCTCTCAAAAACCGCCCCACCCCCGTGAGCCAGCCGCCCGTGCCTACGGCCGCGACGAGTGCGTCGACGCGACCGTCCAGTTGCTCCCAAATTTCCGGCCCCGACGTGGCGTAGTGCGTGTCCACGTTGTCCATGTTTTCAAATTCTGCCGGAACCCAGTATCTATCGGGGTCGTCCGCGGCAATCTCCTTCATGCGTTTCAGCGCGACGTCCACGTCGCTCTCCCCGCCTGGCGTCGTGATGAGCGCAGCCCCAAAGGCGCGAATCATCTTTTTCCGCTCAGGGCTCATCAACTCCGGCATGACGATGACGCAGGCATATCCTTTGACAGCGGCCACCGCGGCGCAAGCGATTCCCGCATTGCCGGATGAGCATTCCAGAATTACCTTGCCGGGCGTCAGTTCCCCCCTCGCCTCCGCCCGGGAGATCATCTGCGCGTAGATGCGATCCTTGAGGCTTCCCGTAGGGGAGTACCATTCGATCTTGGCGAAAATCTCTGGCCCCAGCCCCCGCGCCGTTCGCCCGAGCTTCACCATAGGGGTGCAGCCTACGGCGTCGATGATGGTCTTTGAAACCGAAGCGAAACGATTCCAGGATCGCGATCTCGCTTGCATGGCTCTGCTCCAGTGGAACGACGCGCGATTCCCCTCTATCGCACCTCCCTCAAGCGAGGGATAATTTCATTTGCCAAAATTTCAACTTGCGCCATCTCGTATTTGTAGGGAACGAAAATGAGCCGGTTCACTCCGGTGGCGACGTGGGCCTGCAACTGCTCCACGCATTCATCGACATCCCCCATAATAGCGCTATTGGCCGTGGAATCGCTCCAGGCGGCGTAATCCCACTCCGTTCGAAGCCATTCGTTCATCGGTTCCTCCACCTCAGCGCGCGACTTGCCCACCATGATGGGAAGCTGGTTCGTGCTCTCAAGCGCATCGGGGTCGCGCCCCGCCTCTTTTGCGAAGCGGCATACCTTCTCCCAGGATCGCGTGAAGGTTTCGGGCGTATAAAAATAGGTGAGCCAGCCATCGCCCTTCACGCCGGCACGCTTGAGCACGCGATCGACGTAGCCTCCGATCAGGATGCTCGGCCTTGGCTGCTGGACAGGCTTGGGGAACATGACGGAATTTCTCAGGTTGTAGGACCCATATTCCGCCCGCACCATATCCTCCGTCCACAGCCGCGTGATGATATCGATGTTTTGATCCATGATTTTGCCACGCTTCTCAAAAGGAACGCCTACGGCGTCAAACTCCCGCTTATACCAGCCGGACGCCATGCCAACCACGAGGCGGCCATTCGATATCTGATCGATGCTGGAGAGCTGTTTAGCGAGTACGAGCGGATTCCTGAGCGGTAGAACGAGCACGCCTGTGCCGAGTTTGATCTTGCGCGTGCGCGCAGCCACCGCGGTGAGAAGCGTCAATGACTCAAGGATGGGGAAGTGCGGCTCCACACCCAGAAGAATATGATCCCACACCCATACGGATTCAAAACCCATCTCCTCCACGGCGACGCCATATTCGATGAGTGCCCCCGCGTCGGGAAGTGCAGGGTATGCGGTGAAATTTCGCATGGCGACGCCGCACTTGAGGTCTTTTCCTGACATCTTGATTTCCTATCTATGCCGCTCCGCACCAGTCCAGGATAGAGATCGCCAGCGTTTTCGTCGCGTCGATCACGTCTTCCACGGCTACCCACTCGTTGTTCGCGTGCATCTGGGTGGTCGGCCCCGGACCAAAAATGACCGTCGGTATGTCGAAGCCGTTCAAAAAGCGCGTGTCCGCCGCTCCTTGGCGGCCGGATATCTCAGGCGTCTTGCCCGATACTTCCTCGTAGGCGTTCGCTACTGTCTTGACGATGGGGTGTTCGGGGTCGACCGCGGCCGATTCGGCGTAATACCCCACGAAACGCACCTCTGGCGGACGTCGCTTCATCCACGGATCAGCCTCCGCCGCCCGCGCCACCTGTTCGACCAGGCTCTGCTTGGCAGCGTCATGATCCTCGCCGGGCACAGTGGCGAGACTGCCCTTGAGCACGCAGGTATCAGGGAAAGCACTCGGAAAACTCCCCGCCTCCATCGAGCCGATCATACAGGGAATCGCGTCGATCATTTTGGGATAAAGCGGATGGGATATCGTCTCCAAGCGCTTTTTCTCGAGCCCCGCTACGGCCTGGACGATCTTGTAGCCCAAGTTGATGGCGTTCACACCCTCATACCTGCGCTGAATTCCCGCCGCTTTTCCTTTCACCAATATCTCAAACCATATCCTGCCGATGCAGCCGGGCTGGATGGCGTTTCCGCTCGTCTCGCAGCATATCCCCGCATCCGCCGTATAGCCGCGCAAAATGGTGTCGAGCGTGCCGTGCCCGCTCAACTCCTCATCGACCACAAAATCAAGGATGAGATCGCCCTTGGGCTTCAGCCCTGCCGCCATGAAGCATTTCGTCGCCATGATGATGGCCGCCACTCCGCTTTTCATGTCCGAAGCACCGCGCCCGTACAAGCGCCCATCCGCGATGTCCGCAGAGAGCGGCCCGTGCTCCCATGCGTCATCCGGACCATGGGGAACAGTATCGGTGTGGCCGTTGAGCAAGAGCGACCTGCCCCCGCCCGTCCCCTTGAGCACGGCGACTACGTTCGGTCTTCCCTCATAGCCTCTGGTGACAGGCACGTATTCAGGATGCTTTTTCAGCTCCTCCCAATCCGATTCCCAGACGTCCGCTTCCAAACCCATCTCGCGCAGGAGGTCCGCGATATGGTTCTGAATCTCTCCCTCATCTCCTGTCACGCTCGGTATCTGGACGAGTTTCGAGAGCAAGGCGACGATCTCGTCTCGGTGGGCGTTGACTTGCGTCAAGAGCCTTTTCTTGTGCTCAGCGCTCATGGCGACTCCATGCGTTCACGCGGTATAGACCTTGTCTGGATCCAAATGGCGAAGCGCGGCGAGTTCCTCCTTCATGGGAGGCTCCGTAGTGGGAGTGGACGGGTTGATGATGAGCGCAAAACCCGTATTCTCCTGCACTTGCTCCGCCGTGACGCCCGGGTGCAAGGCGTCAACGCGCATCCGGCCCGTCTCGTCGTCAAAACCCAAAAGCGCCAAGTCCGTGACCACACGGTAGGTGCCGCCGGCTATCAAGCCGGAATCGCGCCTTGAGGTTCCGCCTCTGAGGTAGCCCGGGCTGGTGATGAAATCCACGTTCTCCACGAAACGGCGCTTTTCTTGTGGCATCGCCACAATCATCTTCGTGAGACTCGAAATATCATTTCCTCCGCCCGTGCCGGGCAATCTCACAGAGGGATCGTCCGCTCTTCCGATGAAAGAGCTATTCAAGTTGCCGTATTGATCGATCTGGGCACCCCCCATGAAGCCCACGTCCACATACCCTCGCTGAAGCAGAAGCAGCACCTCCGTGATGCTCACCAGCATGTTCGCCTTGCGGGTACAGCGCTGCTCGTTCGTAGTAGGCGGAAGCTCGCCCGGCACGACGTGCGGGCCAATGGTGCCGCCCTCGAAAAGAATCGTCACGCCCGGGGCGTGCAGTCGCTGGGCCAGCGTGGCGGCCAGCAGCGGAATCCCCACGCCCGCGAAAACTACCTGACCATCCTCAAGCGCGCGGGCGCTCATGACGCACAAAAGCTCGGACGCCGTGAAATCTCTCGTCTCAATCGTCATAGATGCTCCTCCCCCGGCGCGCCGCGTCCAAAAGCGCCTCCAGGCCGATGCGCTCCAGGTATTCCGTCCAGCTCCCAGGCCCGTAATAGTATTCGTCCAGATACGCCCTCACGCCCGTCATCGGCTCTTTTCGCGTGCGTTCCGCGTAGTCGTCCATATGTGAAAACAACGGCTCATATACGCCGTAGCACTCGTGCGGTGCGCAACCGTAGGGTGCCTCCACCACCGCGTCGACGGTGAAAAAAGGGATTTTGGTGTGATCGGGAGCCCGCCTGATCTGCGCATTCGAGATAATTCTCTCGGTGGTGATGATGACGCGGTTCGCCGCCATCGCCATGTCGACGTCCATGAACGTGAGACCGTCCAGCTGCGCGTTGCCGTAAGGATCGCATCGCTGGACGTGAATCAGTGCGACGTCGGGATTCAGCGCCGGCACCAAAAGAATTTTCTCTCCCGTGAAGGGACAGATCATTTCCTCCAGATTATCAAGCTGGCCGGCCACGTCCGACCCCATCATGGAGCGCATCGGCATGAAGGGGACGCCCATGGCGCCCGCCCTGTATCTCAGACCAATCGACATATGGCTCCATTCCTCGAAACGGGCCAGGTTGTTTTCGGTAAAATGCCGCATCACGCGCGAAACGCCCCAGACGATCCCCTGGCTGAACCAGCTTGTGAGAATGTGACTCCCAAGGCCAGAGGCGAAGATGAGGTCCCCCTCGGTGGAGACGATGCTCCGGGAGAAAGAAAGTTCCTTCCTCCTCGCGCGAATCAACGCCCATATCATAGCGAACGGGGTTCTCGAAGCCGTCGAGCCGCCCAGGCTAACGTGGTCGCCGTCGCTCACGAAATCGCAGGCACTCTCAAGCGTCATCACCTTCTCTCTAAGGCTGCGATCCCTCGACTGCGTTCGCTCTCTAAGCGAAAGATAGCCTTGCGTCACGTTCTCTCTCCACTACGCAAAAAACCCAGGGGTTCCCATCCCCAGGAATTCCCTGAAACACCCAGGTCGGTCGTCATGGAAAAGTCGAATAGCTCATTCGTAGACTAAACGCAACACGCCAGATCCGCAACGGAAAAAACGGAAACCGAACCATTTCACGGCATCCCGAAAAAGGAGGGAGCGAGGAGCATCCCGTCAAAACACGCAATAAAATACCGTATGCCCCGAGCAACCGCTTGGCGAGGTTTGTTTTGTATGTTGCATTTACGGCAATTCGAATACTTCTATTACGTGGCGAAACATAGCGGCTTGCAAGGCGGCCTGGCGCATGGAGGGTCACGTGGTGAAAATCGACCTGGACGCCGCCCGCAAGGTGAAGCGCGACCAGATGCGCGCCGAGGGTGCTGAGGACGCCCTCGCCGCCATCACGCTCGACGACCTGCTTTGAACGACTTTTGCAACGCCCTTGCACGGCCTTTTTCTGAGCCGTTTACGCACCGAAAAACGGCCTTTTTCCAGGCCATTCGCAATGATTTTTTTTGGCTGCATACGTCCTGCGTGAAGCACTCCCGCTGGCGCACAGCGAAACCTAAAGGCGAACTCCCGCGCTCCGCAGTATGCCCCGCACGCGCTCTCTCTGGGCATCCGGTATATGGAGCCGCTCCGCGAAATCGCGGCCCGAGGGCTTCGTGGCGTCAATCCCCACCTTCGTCAGGGTGTGGCTCTTGGGGTCTGAGGTCGGGTCCAGGATGGCGCCCATCGCTCCGTGGATGAAGTTGACGTCCTTGTCCGCTCGCGTTCTCGTAATGACTGCCCAGGCGACGTCCGAAAGGTTGAATATGTCCACGTCTCGGTCCACGACCACCACGCATTTGCAGTAAAACTCGGTTCCCAACGCCGCCATGATGGCTTGCTGCGGCTGGCCTTCCGCCGTCTTTTGCATCTGAACGATCGCCAAAAACGCGCCCGCCGTGTTCGAGGGGACGTGCACCGCTGATACGCTCGGCAGGTTGCGCCGCAGCGTGTTGAGAATTTCCGCCTCTCGACTGACGCAGGAGATCAGGATATGGTCAGCCGACATGCCCGAAGCCACGCTGTGAAGCATGGCGTCTCGCCTCATCTGTACGCGATTCACGAGAAACACGTTTTGCGTGCTTCGGTAGGACGCATAGCCCGTGAACTCGCCAAAGGGGCCTTCGGGTTCGCGCGCATCGGCGAGAATCTCACCCTCCAGCACGATCTCCGCCCCCGCCGGCACCTCCAGCTCCGCGGTGGCACACCTGGCGACGCGATAAGGCTCGCCGAACAAGGCGCCGATCACCTCGTATTTCCGCACCCCCGGGGGGTAGTGATAGGCCATCGAGCCCATGTAGTGCACCGGATGAACGCCGATGACGATAGCTGCGGACAAAGCATTTCCCGCATCCTCCGCCTTTTTGTGAAAATGATACATGCGCCGTCTCGAGTGCAGGGAGACGCCGAGCCTGTTCTTTCCCTTCAGCTGCAAGCGATGAAAACCCGTGGTGTCCACGCCCGTCTCGGGGTCTCGCGCCACGATTTGTCCTGCCGTGATATAGGGGGCCGCGTCTATCGGAAAATGAAAGGGGATGGGCAGTTTGCGGAGATCCACCTCCTCCCCCTCCAGAACGATCTCCCGCCAAGGCGCCTCGTCCACCACCTCCGCGGGCCGATAGTTCTGGCATCGGTCCTTATACGCCGTAGGCAAATCGCCCGGCGCCACGCCGAGGCACGCCGCCAGGAGTTTGCGATTCGCAGCGGTGTTGGTGACGACAGAACCCTTGAATCCCTCCACGCACTCGAAGATGATGACGGGATATCTGCCAGCACGCTCGAACTCAAAGACCGCCGGCGTGATGTCTTCTCTGCTGACGGGCTCCTGAATGCGCACGAAATCTGCGGAGTGGTTTTTCTCCACCATCTCCAGGAAGCCGCGCAGACTCTGGTCGCCCATGCCGCGCTCTTTTCCCTATCTGGACCAGGAGCCGCGGTCCTTATAGGGACGCGCAAGCGGCGGCAGGGGCGGAGCGTCATCTCGGGATGGTTTCTCGTCCCAGAATTCAATCGCGATGACGCGGGCGGGCGCGCCCTCGGTATCCTTGAGCTTCACCGCGCCCGTCACGAGCAAGACGCGATCCTTCTGAATGGCGCCCATGTTGGTGCACCACTCGATGAGACAGATCCCGCGCTCTAAAAACTTGACGTGATTGGGACTCCAGTCCGGAGCGGGCCATTTCCGCTCCTCTGGCGGATGAAGGGGCGAGTCGCACGTCATGAAATCCTGCACGAGTGCCTTGATTCCCTTCTCAATGAGCCAGTCGGCCGCATCGGTGGACAAATAGACCATGCGCTCCCAAAAATCGCGCGATCCCCACATGCGATCGGTCCATTCCGTGCTGACGATGGCGATGTCCCCGGGGCGCACCTCTACGCCCGCAGCCTCAAGGTCTTCAGCCGTCACGGCCTCGGAGTCGCCCTTGCCCGGCACCCTCAACACGCAGGCGTCTCCGCATACGTGATCGAGCGGTACCTCGTCGTTCTTCAGCCCGTCGTGAAAAAAATGATAGGGGGCGTCGTAGTGCGTGTAGCTCTGCGTGGTAGTGGTGAAACCAAAATTGCAGATGTGGTCCACGTCCAGCGTCGCTATAGGGGTGATGGTCGTGCCCGGGGCCGGCTTGTCATAGATCTCATCGCGGGGAAATTGAACGTAGGTGTCCTTCGGGTCGACGGTGAGCGTGAGATCGACAAAGCGATACGGCATGATTTCCTCCTTTTTCGGCACAACCATACTCTGAACCATGAAGGCTGAAACCCCATCTCCCGCCGACCATCAAAAGACGGGCGGCGGGAGCGGAGCGCTCGCTAATTCCAGCCCTTTTCCTTGCAATAGCGGGCCGCACCCCCATGAAGCGGAAGGCCCATCTGCGACTCTTTGCAGCCTGTCTTCGCCGGGTCAAAGTTCTTCAGTCCCTTGTGTCCCGCCCTGAGATCGTCAACGTTGTCGAGCAACGCTTTCACGATCTTGTAGGCCGTGTTGTTGTCCATGGCAGTGGAGGCGATGACTGCGGTTGTGAAGCCGAACGTATTCCTCGACTTCGTTTGTCCCGGAAACGTGCCTGCCGGCATAGTGGCCTTCAGGAAACCAATGCCCAGGAGTTTGTCACGGAATTCATCGGCGACATCCAGGAACTTCAGTTTTTTCTGCACCGCAATCGAGGTGAGCGCCGGATGGCCCGCGTTCACGGTATGGCTCAGCATGTCGGCTTGGCCGTCCTTCATCCGGCTTTTGATCGCGCCAAAACCCGTATGGGTGACCGAACCGCCCATCTTCTTGATCTGCGCATAGGTGATGCCGTGCGCCTCGAGCATGGCGCGCGTGGCCCACTGGCCCAGCCCTCCGCGCGGAACCGTCACGTAGTTCACCGGAACACTCTTGAGGTCGTTGATGCCGTTCACCTTGGGGTTCGTGGTGACGATACCCAGATAGTATTGGTCCAACCCCCCTATCAGCCCGCGCAGGTTCTTGTAGGGCTTCTTGTAAGCCACTTTGCCCTGATACCCCCAAGCCGCCGCCACGCTGAACGTGAGCGCCATGTTGAATTTGCCGGTGCCGACGTTGATGGGGTTGCCCACGCCGCCGCCCTTTGAGAGAGCGTCAATCTGAACGTCCATCTTCGCGTTGTTCACGATGTTCGCCATAGTGGCCGAGTACACGTGCCAGCCACTGCCCTTTCGCCAACTGCCCATGGTGAGGCGGCTAGCCGCTTCCGCCTGAGCGACCACGAATACGCCGATGGCCACCCCAAGAACAAACCCTGTATTCCATGATGTGCGCTTCATGTCGAAAAACTCCTCTCTTGGGAAAAAACAAGCATGTTTCCGCCGCTCATGTAGTTTCTGCTTACGAAGCCGAGCCCGCCGAACCCACGGCGAGGGCGCTTCTCCTCGCGCGCGAGAGATGGTTCCAGAAAAAAACGACCAAAAAAACGGTCCCGATAACGTCCGTCCACTTCTCGGGAACGATCAGCCCCAGGGAGCAGACAAAATACACTCCCCGCTCCCAGCCCGCCAGAGGGAGCGATATATGGCCGGTGATCGCCGCAGCCAAGGCCGCCACCCCGATGATGCAGGTGAGCGATACCCAGAGCGTCTCGCCGATTGCACCGATGAACAACATGGATGGATTATGCACGAACGCGAGGGGAACGAGGAAACCCGCCAGAGACAACTGAAACGCCTTCCATCCTGTGGCGGTCAAATCCGATTCCGCGACGCCCGAGGCGACGTAGGCCGAGAGGGCCACGGGCGGCGTCAGCATGGAGAGGATGGCGAAATAGTAGATGAACATGTGCGCCGCCAGAATGGGGAGCCCCAGTTTGGAGAGGGCGGGCCCCAAAAGCGTGCCCGCCATGATGTAGGCGGCGGCCGTGGGCATGCCCATACCCATGATGATGCAGCCGAGAAGCGTCAAACCCAGCGCGGGGAGAATCATGCCGCCCGATATGTTGACGATGAGACCAGAGAATTTGAGACCGATTCCTGTGTCGTCGACCACGCCGACCACGATGCCGGCGACCGCACAGGGAACCGCGACGGCGACAGTCATACGTCCTGCCTTCTCCAGAGATTCGAGTATTTTCTCCACCCCCATGCGCGTCGTCTTGCGCGCCCAGCTCAGAATCACGACGCCGATGGCCGCCGACGTGGCCGACCACATCAGGGTAAAGCCAGCGACCATGTAGCCCACGAGCAGGATGATCGGCAGGAGCAGAAGGCCACGCTCCAGAAGGATGCCCTTGAGTTCGGGCATTTCATCCTTGTCCAATCCTTTCAGGTTCAGCTTTTTCGCCTCCAGATCGACCATGAAAAACAAAGAGACGTAGTAGATGACCGCCGGAATGGCCGCCGCCCCCGCCACACGCAAATAAGGGGTGCCCGTCATGTCCGCCAGAATGAAGGCCCCGGCCCCCATAATGGGCGGCATGAGCTGCCCACCTGTGGAAGCCACCGCTTCCACCGCGCCGGCGTAATGGGGAGCGAAACCCATGCGCTTCATCAAAGGAATCGTGAAAATGCCGGTTCCCACGACGTTCGCCGTCGCGCTGCCGCTGATGGTTCCCATGAGGCTACTGCTCACAATCGCCGCCTTGGCTGGACCGCCCCTGAATGCGCCGGTCAGGCGAATGGCCAGATCGATGAACATGCGCCCGCCGCCTGAGACCTCCAGTGCCGCCGAGAAGAGGATGAAATAGAACACAACCTCCGCGCTCACACCCAAAGGAACGCCCAGCAAGCCCTCCACGCTCAATATCTGAAATTCAATGAACGTAGGCAGCTCGATGAAGCGGTGACCTAACGCGCCTGGAATCAGGTGCCCCAGAAAATTGTAGAGAAGCGCCACGATGGCAACCGAGGTAACGCCCCATCCCAGATAACGCCTCGACGCCTCGATGGTCAGCAGGACGTAGGCGAGGCCCAGGTAGATGTAGCGCGCAGGAACCTCATCCACATCGCGTATGCGTTCGTTCAGGAAATTCCACTCCCACAGATACAGCAGCGCGATGCCCATGGCGACGATGGTCAGGGCGTAATCAACCACCCCGACCCGACCATCCCTGCGAAATGGTTTTGTGAGAAAGACGATCCCCAAGGCGAAGCTCAGATGAAGGGGCCTGGAGGTAAAAACGTGCAGCATTCCGAAGAAGGCCCAATAGAGCTGGGTGGCCGCCCAGATGATGGCCAGCATGGAGACCGGACTCAAAAACCTTCTCATCGAAACTCCGTCCCTTTTCATAGGGGCGTTTTCCTGAAAACGTGCGGGAAAGGGCAAAAAATTACCGGCACGTTACGACCGCGCGTCCCCTATTCGTCGGGCTATCCCATCCACCCGCCATGAGGCGAGGAGGCATTTCCTGAATTTTTCCGTCCTCCATTCTCTCGCGTCTCCCCTTGCACGCGCGTCAAGCCGCCCACGGGCGCGTCGTGGTCTTCGTGAGGAGTTCGCATCCATCATCGGTCACGAGCACCATCTGCTCGATGTTCGTCCCACCCACTTCGGGCAGGACGAACTGCGGCTCCACGCAGAGCACCATGTTTCGCTCCAGAGTCATCTCGTTGTCCGGGCGGATGATGGGCGCCTCCACGGTTTCGAGTCCAATCCCATGTCCCGCCATGGGGAAGAGGTGCCATCCCGCGCCACTTGCGTTGTCATCCAGAAACCGACTTGCCGCCGTATGGACGTCGCATGCCATGGCGCCGGCGCGAACGGCGCCCATCGCCGCTTCGGACGTCGCGATGGTCAACTCCAGCATCTCCGCCACCCCTTTCTCAAGCCGCTTGCCGGAAACTACGGCGGTGCGATTGACGTCGAACCCATAGCCTTCCACCGCGCCCACATAGTCGAAACGAATCAAATCGCCCGCCTCTAATTTTCTCTGCGTCGCCTGCGGCCAGCGCGACCCCCAACTCGCCCACGGCCCGCTGTGAACGCGGACGTAACGCACGAAATCAGCTCCTGCGCGCATCCCCGCCGCATGGCCCTCCGCACACAAGTCGCTCTCGCGCACTCCGGGACAAATCGCCTCGAAAATGGCGGCATAGCCGGCCTCGACGATTCCCGCCGCACGTTTCAGATAGTGCACTTCGGTCTCGCTTTTCCTCGCCCGCAGCTGCTCTACCAGGGCATTTGCGTTCGAGAATCGCGCGTCGGGCAGTGCCGAGACGAGATCGATATACATCGTCGCCGGCATGATATCCTCTCCAGCGATCCCCACGTGTGCGCTTGCGGCCCCGAGACGCTCAATCTGATTCACGAGCGCCTCGGAAATGTTCGCCTCCACTCGCACCTGTTCGACGTGCACCATTTCGCGGCGATAGTTTCGATGATCCACGAAAAGCAGCGGTTCCCCATCAAGCGGCAAAACGAGCACCCCGTGCCCCATGCCGCGCACGGTTTCGCTGAACGCTCCCGGTGGAAACGGTGGAAAGTGGTTGGTGAGGTAGGTCAGGCTCCCCATGCGATCATAGAAGGAACGCCCGATGACGATGAGGACGTCAAGCCCCTGCACGCGCATGAGCCCGCGCGAATCGGAAATTCTCTTTCCAACCTCCTCTTTGGAGGCGCCCGTCCCATTCTTGAGGACCATCTACTTGAACCTTGGCAAAAGCTCGGAAACGAAATTCTCTAGCTGATCCTCCTGGCTGCCGCCGGCGAAGCGAACTATGAAAACGCGCGCGCCCTCCCGCGCATATTCCCTGAGTTGCTCCTCCACCCGGGCCCCATCTCCGGCGATGACGAGAAGTTGCTTCCTCACCTCCTCAAACGTCTTGTGATAGTATTTGGAGAGAAAATTCCCGCATTGCGCTTCCGCCTTCCGCCCGTCCTGATTCACGTTCATGGTGACATAGAGACATTGCGGGATTCGGGCTATCTCACGTCCCCGGCCCTCCCGCTCGGCATAGTCGAGTATCTTCTCCCAGCATTGCCGATAGAGGCTCGGGGTGATGGAGTTCGTTATCCAGCCATCGGCGAAGCGCGCCACGCGCCTTAAACCCGAATCCACCAGGTTGCTCGACAGCCAAACAGGGGGACCGCCGGGAGTTCTCGGCCGAGGCTCCAGCGCTACGCCCTCGAAAGCGAAATGTTTCCCCGCGTAACTCGCCCGAGGGTCTCGCATGAGCAGCTTGAGTATCTCCACGGTCTCCGAGAACCGGCGCGCGCGCTCGTTCAGAGGCACCCCCATCGTCTCAAACTCGAACTTGAGGTCCGTGCGCCCCACGCCCAGGCCGGGGAGGACGCGCCCCGGAAACATGCAGTCGAGCGTACTCATCGACTGCGCGAGCATCACCGGATGTCGAAGGGCGGCCAGCATCACCGCCGTGCCCACCTGAACGCGTTCGGTCGACGCGAGAACAGCGGCCCAGGTGGTGAAGCTCTCAAGGCGCGGCTTGGCCAGCACGCTGTCGCCCAACCACAGGGAATCAAAGCCGAGGTTTTCCGCCTTCTTGGCGAGGGAGAATATCGGCCCCGTATCCGGCGGCTCGCCTCCAGCCCCCACGACGACGCCGCGCGTGGGCAAGAGATAGCCAAAATGAAAATTTTCTGTTTTTTTCATGGGGTGCAATCCTCACCTCCCTATTCAAGGGATGAGACCCGCGCATCAAAGAGGCGCGAAATTTCACGATTGACGTTATTGGTAGCACTTTTAGCACTCCCCGGCAAAAACGCCATTCCGGCCGCGTCGCCCCTGACACGGAAATTGCCTTCGATCCGGCCCGGGGATTGCGCCGCAAGCCCAGGCACACCTCCTGAAGGGACCTCGAATGTGTAATCACATGCGCCGTCGATAGGACGGTATATACAGGCGGTATGCGGGAGCTTTGGCTGCCTGCCGGAATCCAGAAATGCGCGCGCATGGGCACCAGTCGCCAATACTTGGGGCAAGCTGACGATTTACGTTTCCATTGCACCCCGCTCGATTATCGCGATTGCAGGTAATCCTAATCCTCAGCAATAAAGACGCCCTTCGTCGGATGTTTGGAAGAACTGCGGGTGGTTTTTCGCCTATCCGTTTCCGCAGCAAGCGGGTAGGCGGGAGAAAAAACGCAGTTGCCAAAATGCGGAGGAAATCAACGCGGTTTCAATGGAGTGTGCTGGGTAATGAAATGGACGAGCAGAGGAAACCATCATGTCCACGAAACGAAACCAAAGACCGGCGACAACCATGAAAATAAGAATTCACTTCACCGCAAAATTCCCGCAAACGACCCATTTTTCTGGTGGAGCTGAGGGGGATCGAACCCCTGACCTCATGACTGCCAGTCATGCGCTCTCCCAGCTGAGCTACAGCCCCTCGTTATGGGAAACCCTCTCCCATTCCTAAAACTTTCCTCAAGATGCGGGGAGAATGTAGCGGAAACCGCGCCTCCTCGTCAATGGAAAACCGATGCTGCAGCTCCCATCTGCCTGGGTGCAGGCGAAATCCTGCATTCCGACTCAAGACCTTGTGGAATGGCGGCGCGCACCTCCCCAAAAATCCGTCATCGCCTCTTTTTAGTCGCCAAGGTCCGGCTCCTCAACGAATTCGCGCACTTGATCCGCCAGCCCTGGAAAATCAGCGCCGCCCGTCGCATCCTCCGCGAGAATCTCGACCTCTTCAGGCCCGCGCGCACCAAGCCCCAATTCGATTGCGCGCCTGATCTGTCGATGCGACCAAACGGAATGATCGCGCAAAAGTGCGGACCCCATGGCGCGCACCACCGAAGCGCCCACGACGTCCACGGCGACCCGATCATCACCGGCGATCATCACGTTTGGCTCGCGCTCCTCTCCGGTGTAAGGGCCGCCCGCTATCCAACATTTCCGCCCATCCAGCACGATCAAGGAGGGTGAATACAACAAATTCGTCTCTATGATCATCTCCGCCATCTGGGAGACGAAATGGGCGCGAACCCGGTCTCTGGGGTGCACGAATCCATAAACGTTCTTGAGCGAGAGGCTAAAGCGCGGCCCCCCGCCGTGGCTCTTCATCGTGGGCAGGTTGACGACGTGCTGGCCGGGCCTCAAAAGGCGTTCGACGCAATGCACCCATCCGCCCCAGCGAATCGCCTCCGGAACGCGGGCCTTCACCCAGGTCTCCTCATCGAAGCGCAAGACGCTCACGCCCGTCCTCTCTTGAAAGTCGCTCATCCCCCATCGCTCGAAATTTTCTCGAGCAGGCAGGGAGAGGAGTCCGCCCATCTCGCCCACGGCCAAATCGTCACAACCCGCTTCTCTCAGGAGAGCGACGATGGTTTCGAGAGTCTCAGGGTGCGTCGAGGCCGGAAAAGGGTCGGCGGAGTTGAAATTGGGTTTTAAGAGGGCGGGTGCGGAAGAATCGATCACATGCCGAATGCCGCCCAGTTTTTCCACCGCAAGACGTATGGCCTCATCTCGCGTCTCCCCCCGAACCATGGCCACCAGGCTCCTGTGCCCTCTTCTCAGGCGGGGCCGGCGAAGGGGCGGAGCTTTCGCTTCGGAGTATTCCTGCTTCGTCTCCTGCAATGCCCGGTAGGCGGCGGCTTCATCTCGATTCAGCGTCTTTCTGAATCTATCGGCCCGCACCGCCACCGGCGTATCAAGTGGCACGACCATCGTCATCTCTCCAGAGGAAAATAAACTTTGCGCACATTTTACCCCGAGGGGGTGATTTCGCGAAACTACCGCCGAAGAATTTCACCCCGTTCGATGGCGTGCGCAAGAAAACAGATGCGAGGGATATCGGATGGAATAGCGGCCCCGCTCCCCTCCACCATCCTCTCTCGCTTCTCCCCCAGAAGAAGTGCTTGCACATGAGAGAGAAATACAGAAAAGGCATCATCAAAACCTCTTTCATTCGGCTCCGCCGTATCCTATACTCGCATCACAATCGTCTCCATCGTCCAGGCGCGGAAAGCGATATCCCCAAAACATATTGCCGCGGTGCGGCCTCCCGAGGTGTGTCCACGACGCTCCCGCCTCCGAAAGAAGGAATTTTCATGCTTTTTTTCATTCAATTCCTGGGGATGGGTTTAGGGATAGGTCTTCTGGGCACGCTGGTAGGCGCGGGCGGAGGCTTCATTCTCACGCCATTGCTCTTGCTGATCTTCACCGATCAACCCTCGGAGATCATCGCCGCCACCTCGCTCAGCGTGGTTTGGCTGAACGCCCTTTCGGGTTCGATCGCCTATTACCGCATGGGGCGCATCGACCTCAAAACCAGCGCGAGTTTCGCCCTCGCCGGCGCACCTTGGGTGATCCTCGGCGTCTACGCCACGAGAGAAGTCGCCCGCGGTCCGTTCGACATTCTGCTGGCTATCGCTCTGCTCATCCTGTGCGCCTCCATCATCAACCCGCCCCCTCTTTTCGAGGCGACGCGGGAGAGCGCAGGTGGTCTGGGTGCCCTCGCTCGACGCCGCATCATCGACAGCACAGGCCGCGTCTATGAATACGCCTTCCGCTTCAGGCTCGGCGTATGCTTGAGTTCCATCGTGGGATTTCTGGCGAGTTTTCTCGGCATCGGGGGCGGTCCGATGAACGTGCCGATGATGATAAGAATCCTGCGGATTCCTCCCCACATCGCCACCGCCACGTCCCAGTGCGCGCTTCTCTTCACCGCGGCGCTTGCCGTAGTAGTGCATTTTTTCCATGGAAACCTCCATGCGATGACCAGCGTGATCCTTCCCCTCGCAGTCGGGACGATCGCGGGCGCGCAATTCGGCGCGGCGTATTCGAACAAACTGAAATCGACCACGCTTACACGCATTCTGGCGGCACTCTTGACGCTCGTCTCCCTGCAACTCCTCTATAGAGGCTTACTCACCTGGGTGCGGTGAATGACGAATCGAACTGGCAAATCGGCGCGTCGTGTGTGAGAATGCGTCTTCTAAACGAATGCAGTTTCAAGGACGTTTCATTTCACAGCGCGCGGCTGCCATGAAGGTTGCTGGGCGAGGAGGAGATTGTAAGCATGTCGGAGAAAGTCACCCTGGTAGAGGTCAAGGACAAAACCCTCTGGGTGGGGTTGAACCGCCCCAAAACGCTGAACGCCATGAACTTTCAGATGATCAACGAGGTCATCGACGCCTTCACGCGGCTTGATGAGGACCCCGACATTGGCGTGGGCGTATTGTATGGACTGGACGGGAACTTCTCATCGGGGGGCGATATGGACATGATGCTGGGGCTGAACTACCAGACGGGCCACATCTGGAACAACAAGATGCGACGCCTGTGCATGACGCTCCGAAACTCTGGCAAACCCACCATCGCCATGGTGCGCGGCTGGTGCATCGGCGGGGGCAACGAATGGCAGTTGTATTGCGACCTGTGTATTGCCAGCGAAAACGCGACCTTTGGGCAATCGGGCGCGCGCGTGGGCGCGTTGCCGGTAGTGGGCGCTACGCAATACCTCCCCTTGCTCATGGGCGATCGCAGGGCGCGCGAGATGCTTTTCCTGGCCAAGCGCTATTCCGCGCAGGAGGCCAAGGAAGTCGGCCTGATCAACGAGGTCGTGCCAGATGATGAACTCGAAAAAACGACTGAAGCGTGGTGTGCCACCATCAATTCCCACGCGCCGGCCACGCTGCGCTACATGAAGACGAATCTCAATTTCCTGGGCGACCTCCACTATCCCTCATGGATGCACGGCAGCGAGCTTCTGAACGCCGTGTGGAACAACGAGCAATCCATTGAGGGAATGAGCGCGTTCAAAGAGAAGAGACCGCCCGATTTCAGCCGCTTCCCCCGCTAGGCGCGGCCCGGAAATCGGCGTGGGGCATAATTCATAGAGGGCGCGGCCCCGATGGGATAGATGCTCGCTTATCGGATTTCGGGGGATTTCGGGCAACGTAAAGTAAGGCGACTGCACCGCTAACGCGCGTAGCCCCTGCGCCGATAGAACCCCGGAGAGCCTGTCGCCTGTCGGTAATAGCCCCTCACGCGCGTCGTCCACTCAGAGGCGTTCATTTGCTTCCATTCTGGCGTCTCGCGCCCGGACGCATCCTCCAGCTCGTAGAGCACGACCATGAGCCGTTCCCCTTCCATTGGGCTGTAGCGGCGCATGCGCCGCACCCCCGGCACCTTCTCGCATAGAGGGGCGCGATCCTGTGCATACCAGCCGTTGAAGTCGGCGAGCATCTCCTCAGGCACGTGGATTCTGCCGAATTGAACAAAGGGGGCGAGGCCGGCCGCGTCCACCGTCGGGAAATCAGGCGGCGGTGCGGGCAAACCGGGGTAGACCTGCGCGCAAACGAGGCGGATGCGGGTCTTTGGAGGCGTGGGAAAGCGCATCTCCTCGGAGTTCATAAGCGAGGCAAATTCCGCGCCATAGAACACGTGAACGCTCCTCGCCTCCAGGAGATTCAAAAAGCGGGGCGCGCCGTCAATCGCCTCGTAGCCCGCCCCTCCGCTCACCCCCGCAACGTCGAGCATCCGTGAGGTGCGAACCTCATCAAGCCACGCCCGCACCTCATGTTCCTCGCCATCCGCAAAGTCGAACAATTCGGCAAGCAGTCCCATCCCGTGTGTGCGCACAACCACCTCTGCGTATCTGAAAGCAAGAGAAGATGAAATCCACGCTATTTATTTTTTCTGAAGCACCACCCGTATCGTTCCCCCATACTGCGCGGCCACGAGATGATGGGGGCGGTATCCTTCCTTCAGAATCTCGACCGTAAACGTATCCGCGTAATGATCCTTTATCTTCTTCCAGGGAATGAGGACCGGCGATTCGCCTATCTTCTCCTTGCCGAGCTTCACCGTGGCACCCGGCGGCTCCGTGATCACCTCCACGCCTCGCGGCACTATGTCGCCGCATCCGCTTGAGACGAAGAGCGCGAGAATCACGAATCCCGCCGCGAGGGCCTTGCGCATCCTGTATTTCTCCTTCATGGCTGCCCCTGCCAAATGCGTTTGTCCGTATTGCAAGGCGGTCGCGAGACGCCGAGAAGCCCCCGCCCAGATTCCGAGAAGATTATGAACCCATATCCTGACAAAATCCACCACAACCAGAACCTTGGTCGGCGGACCCTCGGAAAACACTCGCGCCAGGAAGATGGGCACGAGGCAGGCTCTTTCCGAAAACGGCGGCGGCACCTTCGCCTTACTCACGCCTCGTCCGCCCCGCCGCGCGCCTGCAGCATGCGCGGGGTTTTTTCCACGCGAACGAGTCCCCCGTCCGCCTCATCCCCTTTCTCCTTCGGCGCGCTCCCGTAGTCGCTGAACTTTCGCGCGGAGACCATCACTCTCGATTCATAGGAGCCCACTGCCTTGTTGTAGGCGTCAACCGCCCTCCCCAACCCCCGGCCCATGGTGTCGAAGTGTCCCGCCAGCGTCTTGAGCCGCCCGTAAAGCTCTCCACCGAGCGCGCTCACGGCCTGGGCGCTCTCGGCCACTTTCTCCTGCCGCCAGCCGTATGCCACCGCGCGCAGAAGGGCGATGAGCGTCGTGGGCGTGGCCAGTATCACCTGCTTGCCCACGCCTTCTTCTATCAGACCGGGGTCCTGCTCGAGCGCCGCGCTGAAAAGACTCTCTCCGGGCAGGAACATCGCCACGAACTCAGGCGTGGATTCGCACTGATCCCAGTAGGCCTTGGAGCTGAGCCGGCTCATGTGGTCCCGAATCTGGCGCGCGTGATCTTGGAGGTAATCACGGCGCTTATGCTCATCCTCCGCTTCTATCGAGTTGAGATAGGCCTCAAGCGGGGCCTTGGCGTCCACCACGACGTTCTTGCCGCCCGGCAACTTCACGATGAGGTCAGGCCGCAGGCGCGCGTCCTCCGAGGAAAACGTCTGCTGCTCCAGGAAATCGCAATGGTCCACCATGCCGGCCATCTCCACTACGCGCCTGAGCTGCATCTCCCCCCAATGGCCGCGCACGCTCGGGGCGCGCAAGGCTTTGACGAGATTTCCCGTCTCCGATTGAAGCGCCTTCTGCGCGCCCGCGAGAGATTTCAGATGCTCCGTGATCGCGCCATAGGCCTCTCGCCTGGCTTTCTCCAAACCCTCCGCCTGGTTCCCTACCTTGTCGAGCGATTCCCGAATGGGTGCGACCAGGCTCTCCACCGCCTTTTGACGCAATTCCAGGTCGCCTCTGGCCTCGCTTTGGAATTTCTCAAGCGTCTCTTTCGCCAAAACGAGAAAAGAGGAATTGTTGTTCTTGAGAGCGTCCGCGCTCATCGCGCCAAAGCTCTCGCGCATGTCCTCCGCCGCGCGGCGAAGCAGGTCGATTTTCTCCCCCGCTGATTTCTTCTCGTGTGCCAGATCAGATTCAAGGCGCGCGAGATCCGCGTTGAGGGCCGCGTTTTTCTCTTGCGCATCGGCGAGAGTGGCCTGGACTTCCGCTTTCTCCTCCTCCGCCCTCGCCAACATTCGGGACAGCCCTGCGGTGCGCGTCCCTGAAGCGCGCCAAACGATGAGGATGAGAATGAGAGCAGCGCCCAAAGCGACGAACTCGACTTCCATGCGGGATTCTCCTCAATAGGACAATTTCAGGAGGGGGCGAACAGGCTAGCCCAAAACCAACGCACAAACCCCCAAAAGCTTCTCGCGCGGGGCGTGCATATATCTCAGCGAAACCTGTTTGAGAGCACTCGCGTCTTTCTCGCCCTTACTGAAGAATTTCTCTATCTGACGTTTAAGGCTGCAAATCTATGGAGAAAAAATGGGAACACACGTATCAAACTACTCTTCTTCAAGACGCACGGCAGCGTCGATCAGGGTGCGATAGATTTGCTTGAGCACCTCAGGCGGGCATGGGCCTCTGTTGTCGTTCAACACCCGGGTGATGATCTCGCTCTCGCGCGCCTCGTCCTTGACGGCAATCCCCCGCGCGCTCTTGTATTCCCCGACTTCCAGGCAAATTTTCAGCCGCTTGTTGATCAGACGAATTATCGCCTCATCGCACGCATCAATCCGCTCCCTGAACCCGGACAACCCATCCGCCATGCCGCACTCCATCGTGGCCCCAGGTAAAGACATGATGAGAAAAGAAACGCTATCATACCATTCATTCACGGGCGTTTCATTCTCTGGGCGTATTCTCGAAAAAACGCTGGCAACAGCCTGAAAGGCGAAGCCCAGCGTTCGCTCCGGAAGAACGTCCTCGAAAACTCTTTTCTGGCCGAAATCGCATTCCCTCCAACCTCGTTTGGGAATCGGCTCGGTGGATTTGATATTCTCGATTTTCTGGCGTAGTTTTCGCCCTTATCCCCTACCTGAGGGCAATATGTTCAAGCGATTTAGAAACCTTGCCCGGGTGAACCCCTTTAAGCCCACGACGGCGATTTTTCCGGGCATCGACGCAGAGCGCATCGCCGCCGACCTTCGCCTTGAGGCGGAGGGAGAACGGAGGGGCGCGATGGACCAGCCGGATTCCTCAGAGGTGGGATTCGACTTGATCGAACGGAGGATCGTCGATTGCGTTAAAGAGCTCCGCCGCATGGGCCTTGGACATTTCGACGAGCATGAGGGCGCGTATGCCGACCGCATCGCACGAGCAGACAGTATATCGACGGACATGCAAACCGCCACGCGCGACGCCGAAACCGATTTTATGATGGAGATCAACAGGTGGAGGGGCATCCTTGCGAACGAACGCAACGACCTCCAGCTCGTCGACGAGGAATTCAAGCACTTCCGCCAGGAAAACCGCCTCAAGCGGACGGCACACGAGGGCGGCGGATTCTCCAAATGGCTCTTCTATTCACTCGGCATCCTGATCGTGGAATCGGTGCTGAACGGCGTGTTCTTCGCCAACGCGCACGAACTCGGGTTGATCGGCGGCGTTTTCACCGCCCTCGGCATTTCGGTCATCAACGTCGGCGTCGCGGCGTGCATGGCATGGACAAGCCGGAATTTCAATCACTTCCGTATCGTCCGAAAACTCGTCGGAACGCTCTCCTTTCTGGCCGCCGTGGCCTTCGCACCAGTATTCAATCTTTTTGTGGCGCATTTTCGAAACGCCGCCGAAGCGGAAAAACCATGGAGCGAGGCCGCAGGCCATGCCTATCGAAACATCCTCGCTAATCCACTCGGTCTGGAAAGCATCGACGCGTGGCTTCTCGGAATGCTCGGAATCCTGGCGGCGACCATCTCCGGCTGGAAAACTTACGCCTCGGGCGACCCCTATCCCGGCTACGGGCGCGTATGGAGAAAAATTCACGACGCGCGGGAAGCCTACGCCCAGAGAAACGAAGAAGCGATTGACACGGTGACGGAGACGCGCGACAAGGCGGTGGACGATCTCAAATCGGCAATTGACCACATGAAAGCGCAAATTGCGGACGCCCGCAACGCGGCCAACGGTCTGACCTCCCTTCGGGGCCAACTCGAACAGTTCCTTGAACAGTGCGACCAGAAAGTGAGCCTGTTGCTGACCACTTACCGGAACGCCAACAAGGGAAAACGCGCGGCGGCACCCCCGGCGCATTTTTCCAGGGATTTCCTCTTCGAACCATACAAAGCCGGACTATCGCCAGATGCTCAAAATACGCTCAACCAAAAAACGGCAGGGAAACTTGAAGAGAACATCGCACAAGCGATTGATCGCATCTATGATGCCTGCCAGAAGGCTATCGAATCCTTCAAGCCAATCGACGCCATTGAATCCGGAGCACCCGCCTTTCCCGATCTCCAGCCCGTTACCGTGACGAACGAGGGAGAAGAGGCGCCAAGCAGGGCGGGAGCTTGATGGCTCGCCGCGGCGCCTCACGCCGGAGACGCTCCCGCGCAAGAGCGGGACGCCCAATCCATCCGCTTGTGGGGGGCTTGCTCATCGCGTTTTCGATCCTCCTGCTCATCGGCGGCTTGGTCGCCATCTGGCCGAAAGAGGGACCCCAAGCCATGCTTGGCGCCTTGTTTAGCCTGTGGAATCCGACAGAACACAACAAGGAAACGCTCTGCCCCAAAACGGGGCCCGAAGCCGGAATCGTCATCCTGCTCGACTTGACGGATCGGATAGGCGCCACCCAACAGGCGCGGTTGCGTGACCTTCTCGAAAAGAAGATCGCCGACGCGCGCCAGAACACGCTTATCGCCGTGGGCGCGGTCGGATCCGCACCCGCCGAGCGCGGCGTAGATTTCGCCCTCTGCAAACCCATGGAAGAGAGCGCGGCGAATACACTGTATCAAAACCCGCGTCTTGTAGCCGAGTCCTATGAAAAGCGCTTCCAACGTCCACTCAAGGCCAGTCTCGAAAAGATGCTGATCTTCCGAAGCGCGGAGCGCTCTCCGATCATGGAGTCGCTGCAAGCCGCGCTCGCCTCCACGCCCGGTTTTCTGGACGCCGCATATTCCCGCCGCGTCCTCATCGTCTCGGACCTCCTCCAGCATAGCGCGGCTTTCAGCTTCTACCGAGGAGACACCTGGCGAAAATTCCAGCGTTCGCGCAACTTCGCACGACTCGCGCGAAGCCTTCATGGGGTGGACGTGGAAATTCTGCGTCTGCCGCGTCCCGAAGCGAAGATCGACTCCGCAGAAGTGGAGGATTTCTGGGCGAATTATTTCGATCAAGCGGGCGCGCGACGCGTTCGCAGCCGGATGCTCGGCGACCTGTGAGTTCATGATGGCGAACAGGATAAAACGCATTTACGACATATCGCCGCGCGATGCGGCGGACAAATGGGCGCTTGGCCTCGCCTTCTTCCTGGGCGCGGGCGGCGCCTTCGCGCTCAAGCATTTAGGGGCACCTCCCCTTCTCGTCATGTTCTGGTCCGCATCCATTCTTCTGGCATACGTGGCTGTCGCGTGGCTGCTCAAGCGCCTTCAGATTGAGGCGGAGACCATCGGGGACAACTGCTACTACCTCGGCTTCGTCTTCACGCTCGCGAGCCTTGCCGGCACGCTCCACCTGCTTGGGTGGACCGAGGGGAAGGCTGACGCGATCCGCGACGTGATCTCCGGCTTTGGCGTCGCGCTCACCTCGACCATCCTGGGTATCGTGCTGCGGGTATTGCTCATCCGCATGCGTCCTGACATCGTTGCCCGTGACCGTGAAGCCCGCAGAGAGCTTCATTTCGCGGTACGCGATTTTCGGGTAAACCTGTCGGCAAGCCTTACCGATCTCAAGCACTTTTCCGTCGAGACCGTGCAAGTCCTCTCCGAGCAGCGCGAGGAAATCCGCGCGGCGACCCGGGAGACCATCAAGGCGCTGACGGCAAGCATTGAAGAGCAGACGAAAATGGCGGGCGACGCGCTCACCGCCGCAGCCGACAAAACCGCGAAAGCAATTACCGGCGCGCTGACGAACGCCGCCTCCTCGCATGAGGAAATCCGGGTGACGACCCGGGAGACCACCAAAGCGCTGACGGCAAGCGTTGAAGAGCAGACGAAAATGGCGGGCGACGCGCTCACCGCCGCGGCCGACAAAACCGCGAAAGCAATTACCGACGCGCTGACGAAAGCCGCCGCCTCGCATGAGGAGTTTATCGCGCAGGTCGCCGGAATGCGTGAAGCCGTCGCCGACCTTGCGCGAAGGGAGTCCGAAATCCTCAAAACGCTCGTGGAGGACTCGACAAGCGTCTCCAGAGAGAGCGACAAGATGCAATCCGCGCTCGCGCGGCTCGCCGAGCGTCTTGAGGCGGTGTCGGCCAACCTCGACGCGGCGGCGAGCCGCGTTTCGGGTGAACTCGAGCCCGCTGCGAACACCATGGTGAGCGCGGTACTCGACGCGGGCGAGGCAATCCGCAAAATGACCGCCCAGGGAGCGCGAAGGGCCCCTTTCTGGCGACGGCTGCTGCCCCCCTGGCGGCGGCCCCGCTGAGGAGGAGAGATCAGGAGATGGCGCGCGATTCGCTTGCAGGTTTCACATCGGAAATCCACTACCGGCGCGGCGCGATCATGGGGCTGACCGTCGCCGAAGCCTTCATGCTCGTGGCCTTCGCGCTGTTAATGCTGCTCGTGTTCTGGCGCCATGAAATAGAGGATGAATACAGGGAGGCCCGAGAACTCACCGAGCGCTTCTCGCCCGAGGAGCGGGCGGCGATAGCGGACCCGACGTCCAGGGACGCTTTGCTCGTATTGCTCGAACTTCAGGAGAAAAAATTTCACATCCAAAAAACGGCCCAGGCGCTCCTCTCAGGCGCGGTTCCCGTGGCGTCCGTTCGCCTTGCGGAACTGGAAACCCGCGCCCGTCTCGTGGAGGAAGGCGTGCTCCGTCAGCTCGTCGAGGCCGCAGCTGTTTTGCCGCCGGAGCACAAAAGGACGCTCTCTCACCTCGTCGCGCTTCCCGACGCAAAGGAAACGATCGAGAAGATCGCTGCGCTTCAAACCGTGCTTCAAAAACGGCGCGCCGATGAGATCGCGGACGCACTCGCCCTCAAGGATTCCTCCAAACCGGACGCGCAGAAGATCATGGCATCACGGAAAAAAAAAGACGCCCAACTCCGCCGGCTTTTTGAAAAGGCAGCCCACTTACCGCTGGAGCAAAGGAGTAAACTTGCGGATTTGACCGAGCGCTTCCAATCCGGAGAACGGAGCGTCGATGAGGTCATGGACGCGCTCGCACTGAGGGATAACCTGGATCCTTATGGTGAATACAGCAACGAGGCGCTGAAAAAAATAATTCAAGACCTCCGTGCTCAGGGAACGCGCGCGCGAAGCCGACTCGCTGAGGAGAAACAGGCGCGGAAGCGCCTCCTCGCCGACCTGCAGACTCAGCTCGGCGCCCAGATCGCTCAGGTTGGCGGGCGCATAGAGGCTACGGGCAAAATCGTAGTGCCCGATACGGTTGTCTTTACCATGGGGCAGGACGAAATCCGCCCCCGGGCGGCGCGCTTCCTCGGTGATTTCTGCCCACGCTGGCTCGCTACACTCAAAGAGTCCCGCTCAAAAAACGACATCGCCGAAATTCGGATCGAAGGCCATTCCTCCTCAGAGTGGACCAGCGCGCCCTCCCCGCGAGAGGCCTGGCTCCGGAACCTCGACCTCTCGCAACGACGCGCGCAATCCGTGCTTGACCGGTGCCTGAACCTCGTCGAACGGAGCACACTCGGCTCATGGGCGCGCGGGAAGCTCACCGCGGTCGGCTATTCATCCTCGCGGCCCGTTCTTACCGATGGCAGCGAGGACCAGCGCCTCTCGCGGCGCGTTGTTTTCGGAACGGAGTTCAGCCGCGAGAGGCTGCTCAAAGAGATTCGAGACGACCTCGGAGAAGAAGATCGGGACTACAGGAGACTCGAGGGTGTCGCTCGCGTCAAGGACGCGGACACCATCGAAATTCGGGGCCGTAGCATCCGCCTTGATGGGATCGATGGGCTCGAAAAAGATCAAATTTGCGAGCGGCCCAACGGAAGTGAATGGCCTTGCGGGCGGGAAGCGAGCCGCGCTCTTGCCAAACATCTGAACGGACGTTCGGTCGTCTGTGAAAAACTGCGTCTCGACCTCCGACGCTACAACGGACGTTGCCGAATAGGCGATGAGGATTTGAACAGATGGGTCGTAAAAGCGGGCTGGGCGTTCGCCTACGTCAAGTATTCTAAGGATTACCTCCAGGAGGAGAAAGCGTCCCGCGCAGCCCGACGCGGTGCCTGGATGGGCAAGGTCGATCCTCCCTGGGAATGGCGAAAAACAAAGCGCACTGGCACCTAGCCGCTGTTGCGCTCCCCCGGCACAGCGCATCCGTGCGCGTGGACCTCCAGCCCCGTTCCATGCGCATTCTTTCTGATAGCGGACAGTTTGAAGACTATGCCGGCACCAGCCAGCATCTGGGCAGCGACCTTGAAAGGCAAGGGGAGACGAAGATTACCGTTCAGTTACGACGAGAATTCGCTTCCGTGAGGAAGGCCGTCAACATCCGTTGATAGAATAGCCCATGTCGCGCCGTGCGGCGTTAGAAGTATGGTCGCGTGGCCATCGCGAGCGACGCCTGGATATGCTCCCAGACGACCTTGGACATCGCTTGTCCAATGAGGTCCATCTTGCGCACCTGTTCGATGCGCTTGGTGGCGCTTTCCAACTCGCGCTTGGACAGCAACTTGGAGAACAGATCGCAGGCGTCGGCGAGACAGATGATGACGATGTCTCGCGGGTCGGGTATTTTGTCGCTAAACAGCACTTCCAATATCCTGAGCTTCACCTCGCGCTCGGCCTTGCCGTCGATGGTGGGGTAGCGCCGCGACTTGAACACCCACAAGAAGCGGTTGTCCTCACAACGCAAGATGCCGCGATCGACCAGACGCGCGAGTGCGATTTCACGAATCTCGCTAGAGTAGTCGGCGGTGTTCTCGACCCAATAGCGGCTGTCGTGGATCTCGGACGACTCAGAGATGCGGGCGAGGGTCGTATCGAGCAGATCGTCATCAAGCGGCGTCGCGTCAATGGTGATGAGTTTTTCCAGGTCTGTGTCGATGCGGTTCTCAAGCGCGAGATCCATCAACACCGCGCCCGCAAGCGCAAAGCGCATCGACCATACGGGCACCTGGACGAAATTCCCGCTCTCGTCATCCAGAGTCAAGAGCAATATTTCTTCCGCGAACCTCAACATACTACTTTCTCTCCAACCGGCGGCGACTGCGCGCGCATCGCGAATACATGGAAAAAGACGACCGATACATCCAGCGCGCCTGCCCTAGCCTCGTTCTCTCTCTCAACGCTCAGCGGATCCTGATTATAAGATGCATTATATCTTCTCATATCTTCGCCTTGACGAATGCACGCTATCATAACCGCATCGGACCTGCAAGGGCGCCTGGAGTCGATGCAGCCGGACAAAAATAATTGCGAACGGCTCGTAAAACGGCCGTGCAAGGGCGTTGCAAAAGTCCCTCAAAGCAGGCCATCAAGCGTGATGGCGGCGAGGGCGTCCGCATCCGCCGCGCGCGCGATGTCGGGATGCGCGGAAAAGCGCTTCTCTCCTCACTCGATGAAACCGCTCTTCCTCTTTTCTTTTCTCCCTCAGTCGGAGATGACTTCCTGAATGAAGCGCTCGGCAACGGCGCGCCAACTGAAAGAGGCCGCGCGCGCACCTCCGCGGCGCCCCAGTTTTTCGCGCAGTTCCGCATCCTTCAACAGATCAACCAGCGCGTCGGCCAGGGCAGCCGCCCCGTCATCCGGCGGCAGGAGAACGCCGGCGTCGCCCACGATTTCAGGCGTCGCCGCGACCCGCAGGGCCACCACGGGCAGACCCGCCGCCATGGCCTCCAGGAAAACGATGCCGAAACCCTCCTGTAAAGAGGGAAGACAGAATATATCCGCCGCCGCGTATTCACGGCGCACGGCCTCATCGTCCGGAAGCGCGCCAAGAAGCGTCACGGCGTGGCCCAGCCCCAGGCGATGCGTCTGTTTTTGCAGGAGGTTGAAATTCGGCCCGCCACCTACGACGCGCAGCCTGGCCTCTGGGACGCGGGCGAGGACTTTCGGCATGGCGCGGATCAGGCTCCTTGTGTTTTTTCTGGGATATTGCCTCGCCACCGAGAGGATGGTGTGGCCCGACGACCTCCTCATCCCCCTTACGCGCTCCCAATGAGGCGGATGAATCCCGTTGGGCACGACGCCCACCTTCTCCGCCGTCAGACCATAGGCTTCGCAGGCCACCCCCCGGCTGTATTCGCTGGTGACGATGACCTTATCGGCGCGGCGCGCATTGGCGCGCTCCAGATGGGCGAGGACGCGCAGATATTGACGCGGCGCCCCGCGCTCGAATCGCATCTCATCGGACGCGACCCCGTGCAGATAGACGATGAAGGGCGCCCTGACGCTCAAATCAAAGCCATCGATATCGAAACCCACGATGAGGTCGAAACCATCAAGCGGTACCCGCTCCTTCAACTCCAGGTTATACAGGAGCCTTTGAAGGAGAAGGCTCGCTGCGCGCTCGTCGGGGCCGACGATCTCCACCGTATGCCCGTTCGCCTCCAGCCCTCCCGCAAGACCCGTTATGGCCGCCGCCGTGCCCGACCCTCTCGCCGTATTCAAGGTCCAGGAGTTCAGAAAAGCGATCCGCAAACTTTCTTCTCCCCCAAAAGAAAAGAGGGCGCGGCTCCGCGCCCCCCTTCATCACAAGAATGTGCTTCCTACAGCGCTTGATCCGATTTGGCCGCGAAGACGAAATCACTCTCCGTCAAGCCGTCTATCTTGTGCGTCCAGACGGTGATCCTCACCTTCCCCCACGCCAGATAGATGTCGGGATGATGCCCCTGCGCCTCGGCCATCTCGCCTACGCGATTCGTGAAATCAAGCGCCGTCCTAAAATCGGGAAAGCGATATTCCTTCTCCAAATGATGCGCATCCACCACGCGCCAATCGCCCCCCAACTGCTTTTGCAGGGCGGAGAGCGCGTCTCCTTTCAAGGGTGGAACGCCGCCTTTGCATGGGACGCATTCTTTGGCCGCAAGATCGCCGCTCATGGGCTTACTCCTCTATGAACAGAAAAAACTGTATATCCCCACAACAATAACGCCTCATCATCGCGCCTTTTTCAAAAAGCCGCAAGAACGCGCAAGCCCCCCTTGAGGGAGGACAAGACGTCTCGGGCGCACTTCTCCATGTTGGACGCGGCCTTCTCCGCGCTCAGGTTCCCGAAGTGAAAATCAATGGCCATGCCCCCAAAACCCATCTTTTCCTGTTGCGCAAGAATGCCCGACGCAAACCTTTGGCCGCGCGCGCGATGAGCTGCGGCCTGTGGGCGATACGCTCCTGGCCGTCGGGCCTCCCGTGTCAAAGCGCCATGAAGGGTTCTCTCTACTGCGGGCGCGCGTCTGGTCATCATCCCGCCCGATGCTCTCAGGAACGCGCAAAGAGGGGATGACTCCCATTCCTAGGAGACGGTGGCATCGACAAAGCGCATGTTCACCGCCCGATCGTAGGAAACGCCCGTTTTTATCAACCCGCCGCTCAGACACGCGGCTCGCAGCCATGCAAAGCTCTCGCGCGTCAAGCGGGGGTCCTGGTTCCAAATGCCCATTTTCTGATACCGCGCGATGGATTGGGACAAAAGCCTGAAGGGAACGTCCTCAAAATAGGGCTTCACGCACCGGGCGACTTCCTCCGAGTCGCACTCGGCGAGCCAGCGCCCCGTCTTGCGCATGGCTCTCGTCATGCCGAGAGCGGATTCGGGATGCTCTCGCAAAAATACGGCTGTAGCGTAGAAAGCCGTATAGGTCGTCAAACCCCGACTCGCCGCCGCGTACCAGATATGGCCCGCGCCTTCCTGAACCATCTCTTCCACAAAAGGCTGAAACGTCTGGATGACGTCCACGTCTCCAGAACGCAGAGCCTCGGCGTTCTCGCCCATCGTCCGCTCCGGCGCCCTGTCCACGTCCTTCGGGTGGAGCCCGGCCAAGCGCAAATCATGCTGAAGGCACATCCAGGGGGTAGGCACCTCGCTGACCGCCGCGATCCTCCTTCCCATCAGATCGCCCACCTGAAATTCCGAATTCGGCGTCCTGGCGACGAGAAAAAACGGATCCCGGCAAACGACCTCGCAAAAAATCTTCAAGTCGCACGCAGGATTTTGATCATGCGCCACCATGACGCGCATGGGTCCGCCCCAGCTGACGTGGGCGGTGCCGAACATCAGCAGGTTCGCTGTTCGAGAGGGGTCAGGCGACGCCTCCAGGGCCACGTCAACGCCTTCCTCCTCATAAGCTCCCAACGCGAAGGCGGCGTAAAACGGCGTGTAAAAAACAGCGCGGAAGTTCTCAAGCAAGATAATACGCAAACAAACCTCCCGATAAACTCGGAACGACCCGGCTCAGCCACCCGCCTCCGCGCTCAAAATCGCCCATCGCGCTTCCTCGTACGTCAGGTGGATTTCCTCCGCGCGCCGAGCCGCGCACCGTGATGCCCCGGAACGGCTTCCTCCCGTTGCCGTTCTTGCCGGTGGGCAGTCAAGCGCATACCAAACTCTCATCCGTCCATCTCGCGGCGTATTCTGCCGACACAAAAAATTCACTTCTGCCGACACAAAAAATTCACTGAAAATGAGGGCTTCATCCCGCCATGTTCCACGATGTTCCGCCATGTTCCGCATGGGAAAAACGCCACCTCCATATCCGCCAGCAGAGATGCGCCCTCAACCCAAAGAGACGAGCCGCGCCATCCAGACACTGAATCTATGCCAAGCCCACCTTGGATATTCCGATGTTCTTTTGAGCGTCCGGCCCCGGCGTCCATCTTTCCACGATGAGATGATCGTTGCCGATTTTCCGCATCCAGAAGAGCTTGCCATATTGTGTCACTACCCGGGCACAGTCCGAATGACAGACATGCTCTATTCGCCTTACGCGGAACCGGCATCTCCTACCATGGCGGCGGGCTTGGGTTCTCCCTCCTCGGCGAGGCGTCTTTTCTGAATGAGGAAAACCACTCCGAGTATGAGCGCGCCCACCGCGTGGTTCCAGTAGCCCGGCCAGAACAAGAGTCCGGCGGATAAGAAAAGGAGGGCGCGCATCGACCGCGAGAAAGAGAAATACATGAAGCCCACCATGGCAGCGGCCAGTGCCTGAAAACCGAGCAAGGCGGCGGCGAAAGTCTCCAAAAATGCCCAGGTCTGCCGAATCAGAAGAATCGGTGTGAAAGCAAACATCAAGGGCAGAATGTACATGCCCTTTGCCGTGCGGAAAGACGCCCAGGCGGCCTTCGCCGGATTGGCGTTCGCTATCCCCGCCGCCGTATAGGCGGGCACGCACACAGGGGGGGTGAAACAGCTGTCCAGGCTATACCAAAATACGATGAGATGGGCCGAGAGAAGCGAGAGATTGTATGGCTCTCCAAGCTCCAGGAGCGCGGGCACCGCCATGACCGACAAAACGATGTAGGCCGCACTCGTCGGCAGGCCCATTCCGAGCACGAACGAGGCCACGCCTACCAGGAGAATCCCCAAAAACAGGCTGTCGTTCGCCAAATTCGTGACCAACGAGGAAAATTTAAGGCCCAGACCCGTCTGAAACAAAGCCCCCATGATGATGCCCACCGCACCCACGGCCGCGCATATCGGAAGCGATTGCACCGCGCCCTTCTCCAAAGCCAGAATAATGTTCCAAAGCCCGCGGGCCGCCTCGCCCGCGACTTCGCTGACGCTCGTCCCCTCCGTCCTGGCCTTTTTCCATAAAACGAGACCTCCTTTAAGTCCCGCCAGAAGCACGACCGCCAAAATGCCGGCGAGGCCCGCGTAGGGAACGCTGCGCCCCGTCATCAGAATCACCAAGATCACGATCGGGGGAAGAAGATAGAACCACCCGTCTCTCATGATGGGACCCAAAGGGGGTATCATATCTCTGGGCATTCCCACGAGTCCCTCTTTTCTCGCCTCCAGGTGAACGATCGCATAGACGGAGAAGAAATACAGAACGGCCGGCAGAATCGATACTTTCACGATTTCCCAATACGATATACCGGTGAATTCCACGATCAAGAACGCGGACGCTCCCATGACAGGCGGCATGATTTGCCCTCCGGTGGAGGCCGCCGTCTCAATCGCCGCCGCTATTTCGGGTCTGAATCCCGTGCGCTTCATCATCGGAATGGTGAACGAACCCGTCGTCACCACGTTCGCGTTGGCACTGCCCATGATCGTTCCCGTCATCGCGCTGGCGAAAACCGCAGCCTTCGCCGGCCCGCCCCGCAACTTGCCCGCCACCGACATGGAAAGCTTCACGTAAAAATCAGCCGCCCCCATGCGGTCCAAAAACGCGCCGAACAGGATAAAGAGGAATATGTAAACCGAAAAAACGCTCAGGGGCGCCGTCCAGAGACCATCATACGTCATGTACTGATGATCCACGATGTGCATGTAAGATGCGCCCTTGTGGGCCAAGAGCCAAGGAAAATAGGGGCCAAAATAGGAATAGACGATGAAGAAAAGCGATATCATCGGCAACGCCAGATTAATGGTCCTTCGCGCCGCCTCGAAGGTGAGCGCCAAAACGACCGTCCCCAAAAACATGTCCATCCATTTCAGCGGATCAACGTAATACAGGCGGTCCAAAAAATAATCGATGTAGAGTATTGGATAGGCAATTGAGGCGACCGCCAGGAAAAAAATGGCGACCGCCATGGCGGCGCGCCATCCTCTCCCCATCGGTTTTCTATAGACGATGAATATCAGGGACATTCCGAACAGATAGGAAAGCGTCCTCTGGTAAAGCGGTTCGTATCCTCCCGTATAGGCCACCTGGATATGGAAGACGGACATGCCGACCGCTATAGCCAGAACGAGCCAATCCAGAAGAGTTCTTCGCTTATCGATCATCACTGCGCCTCTTTACAACAAAGAGCGAGTCAGTTCGACGCCCCGATCTCTTTGAAGAAGCGCTTGGCACCCTCATGGAGGGGCACGCCGACGTGCATTCCCGCCATTTTGGGGTTCCATCTTTTATAGATCTTGTGGACGCCCGAAAGAAATTTTTGCTCGTTCATCGCCGTTTTGAGAATCGAATACACCACGTCGGCATCCATCTTGGCCGTCGTGAGCAGGACGCCGGAAAGCCCCATCGAGTCCGTCGGCTTGTCACTTCCCTTGTAGATGCCCCCCGGAATCTGGCAAGGCGTGAACCCATGGCTCGCCAGCATTTTTTTCACGTCGTCGGCCATGTCCAGGAACACGAGATTCCGGCCCAAGGCCGCCTGGATGCCCGCGCCGTTTGGATCACCCGAGTTGTGGAAATAGAAGTCGATTTGCCGCGATCGAATGGCGCGCGACATGCCGCCGACGCCCGGAAACGTGACCTTATAGCCCCTTTTCGTGAGCTCCTGATAGCTCGTTCCATAATGCTTGACGATCAGGCTCGCCACGTACTCCGTGCTGGTTCCCTTCTTGGCCGGAGCCAGTTTCAACGGCTCTTTCGACTTGATGATGTCTCCCCAAGTCTTGATCCCTGCGTCATACAGCTCCTTGGCCGCGTATTGGTGATAGCAGGAAGCCCAGAACGTGGCGATCCCCCGGATGTTCTTATACGCTTTTTTATACGGGGTCTTGCCGCTGATCGCTGCACTGGCGAAATTCGAGAACGAATAAGCGAAATCCGCACCGCCCGTTCCGAGGCGCGCCGGGTTCGCCCGCCCGCCGCCGGGCACCACGCTGATGATGGCCTTGTCCTGCGTTTTGTTAAAAATCTCGGTGAGACCCGCGCCCAGCCGGCCCATGGTGCCGCGCAGGCTGCCAACCGCCAGGTCGTATTGCGCAGGCGCCCCATAAGCACCGCCAGCCGTCAAAAACGGCAAAACCAAGGCCAGAACTCCAAACATCATGGTGATTTTTCTCATCTTTCCTCTCCTTCATGAAAGTGACGTTTCTCTTCAACCTTCAACGACATTTATCGTTCCGACTCGCTCAAACCCATCGCGCCTGTTTTCTCCCCCGAGGCGCTCGCCCCTTTGGACGAACGTCTCAACCCGGGATTTTCCATGCAGGTCTCAGGTTCTGGCGCACGCAGCTTCCATGCGCCTGCCCGCTTCGCCCAAACGCTGAGAAAAACCTCGACTTTGCATTCTATCACCAGCCATGCAACCCCAAAACGCTGCCCACTGCAAGAATCAAACCCTGCGCTTCGTTCCCTAAAAACGGTCTTTTATGTATGCTTTGGGTGAATTGTACAGACGAGAGCGTTTCCGTGTCAACGAACCATATGCGATGGATGGGCGTTCGCGCCCTGCAAAACGGAAGAAACCCACAATTCGTTTCCCAGATTCCCAGAAAGGAGCCGCAAATGCCATTTTACCGTTGGGAGGAGATGAGGCAAAAAAACCTGGCCAGTCCCTCTGACTCTGAGGGCAGCATCATCATCGGCGAGCACCTCACCCTGAACCGCTCGGTGAGTCAGCCTGGCAAGCTGGCCCGCCCGCACGCGCACGGCTGTGAGCAAATGATCAACGTCGTCCAGGGAGAGGCATGGTTTCGGGTGGGAGACGAAGAAAAAACCGTGGCCGCAGGCGACGTCATACACATTCCAGCAGGAACGGAGCACGAGTTCAGAAACATGGGCGGCGTCGAGTTCATCTACCTTTCATTCAAGAACAAATCCGAAGACTGGCCGCCCCCGAGCGCGACCATGAACTAGTTTTTCGCCTTCAGACCTGCGTGCAGCTCTTCCGGGTCAATGGGCAGATTGACGGCTTCCTTACGCCTGGCGGAGAGATCGCAAGCCATGCAAAGCATGAGGTTTCTGTGTCCCTCCGCCCCGGTGGCGTGGGGCATGTCCACCCCCGTGTAGAGGTGCGCGAACCAGGCGAGGGACTCATCGCGCATTGGACCCCAAAACTGGCCTTTGGACATATCCCCCGCCGGATAACTTTCGAGTAGATGCACGTGGCGCTCCTCTCCCCGGTGCGAAGCCAGGGGATTCTCGGACGCCATGATGAAGTCGGCGTGGGTGTCGTCTATCGTGAACGCGCCCTCCGTCCCCACCACGCTGATCGTGACGCCATAAGTCGACGCGGGCCAGATGGTGGGCATCCCCCAGCCGCACTCCATGCTCCAGATGGCACCATCCTCAAAGGTGAAGATGCTGAAGGTCGCATCTTGCGTGCCGACTCCCGTCATCACCCTCGATATCGAACGCGAGACGACCTCCACGGGGCACTTCTCTGTCCCCATCACGAAGAGCATGACGTCCAACGCGTGGGTGCCGGATATCACCATGGGTGTCAGGGTGGAGCGATCCTCATTCTTCGACAATCGGGTGATTCCGACTTGACGGTTGAGCAGCGCGCGGGTCGTCGCCGAAGTGATCTCGCCCAATACGCCGGACTGGGCGTGCTCGCGCGCCGTGAGCCAGCGCCTCCTGAAACGCTGGGTATAGCCGACCAGCAGTTCCGCGCCCGCCGTCTCGGCGGCCACCACGATTCTCGCCGACTCCACCGCGTTCGTGGCCAGCGGCTTTTCCACGAGTATCCTGTGTCCGCACTCTATGGACTCCCACAGCGGCTTGGCGTGCCACTCCTCATCCGTGGCGATGATGACGGCGTTGACCTCTGATCTTTGGATGAGTTCAGAAAAATCGGTGGTGAAAAAATCGGCGCCGAATTCCCCGGCCATGGCCCTGCCCTTTTTCTCATCCACGTCGCAGCAACCAAACCATTCCACGCCCGGATACTCTCTGGCACAGCGTGCGCGAATGCGGCCCACGCGCCCGCAACCGACCACCCCCAGGCCAATCGGGTTTCTCCCACCTCCCAAAACCGCCATCACATCCTCCCGCAAAACCCGCCCGTTTCCGAAAACAAGAATGCGCAGGAACCCCTTTCCATCAACGCGACGGTTGACGCGCGAGCGCCTCTCCAAGCGACGGTGCCCACTAGTCCAACTCCTCCGGCGAAACCGGAAGCGCCATAGCCCGCCCCGTCTTGGCTGAACGATCCATCGCCAGACACAGCATCAGGTTCTCATGCGCCTCTTTCGCCGTGGCATGTGGCGTGGGGACGTCCATGTGGATTCTATCAAACCATGAGCGCGTCTCCTCGCGCATGGGCCCCCAGAGCTGATCAAACGCCACGTCTCCCGGCGGATAGCTCGTCAAGAAACTCACGCTCCGCTCCTCTTTCAAGCGCGCGGACTCATGCGGCGCCTCGGTGACGAACACCATATCGCGGTGGGTGTCGTCTATCGTGAGCGCGCCCGCCGTCCCCACGATCCCCAGTTCGAGCGAATACACCTCCGCCGGCCAGACGCGCGGCAACGCCCAGCTCACGTTCATGCTCCATATCGTCCCGTCCTCATACGTGAGGATGGCGAACGTGGAATCCTTTGTGAGATACGGGGCCATCGCCTTGTCCACGGAACGCGCATACACCTCCACCGGGCGCAAGCCCTCCAGGAACCAGGCACACAGATCCACGCTGTGGGTGCCCGATATGACCATGGGGGTGAATTTTGTCGGGAATTCGGTTTTCGTGGAATTCGCCACCGGGTTCATGCGGTTCAGAAAGGCGCGGGCCGTGAGGGAGGAGACCTCGCCCAACGCGCCAGAGCGAATCTTCTCCTTCGCCGCCAAGAAGCGGCGGCGGAACCTTTGCGTATAACCCACGACGACGTCCGCCCCCGCGTCTGCGAAAGCTTTCGCCAGTCGCGCGGAAACGCTGGCGTCCACCGCTAGAGGTTTTTCAATCAGCATCCGGTGGCCGCGCTCCGCACTTTCCAGAACCGGTTCAAGGCGTTCGTTGGCATAGGTGGCGAAAATGGCGCTGTTCACCTCATCGCGCCTCAGGAGCTCCCGATAGTCGGTGGTGAAAAAATCAGCCTCTACGTCCTCGGCGAGTTTTCGACCCGTTTTCTCATCCACGTCGCACAGCCCGATCCATTCGACCGCCGCGCTCTGGCGCGCGAATGACGCCCGAATGCGCCCAATCTTCCCACACCCCACCACCGCAAGGCCGATGGGCCTTCTCTTCCGGTTCAGCAAGTTCATGGGATCTCACCTTATCGAGTGCGCATGAGCCGAAATTCAAGAGATCAAGCTTAGCACCACCTCGCCTGCCGAGCAAAGATTATCGCGGCTTCCAAAACTCTCGTTTCAGCCGCCAAAATACACTGGTGCCTCGAACATTGGGAGCCCCGAACGCATCCACGTAGCAAAAAACGTCGAGCGCACCTTACAGGTAAAAAAGCGAACAGGCTTTTCGTGCCTTCAGCCCTGAAAAGAGAGGATCACTACGCCGAAATCACGCGCGGATTTCGCTCGAAAACCGGACCACGGATAGAGGACAAAAAAACGGCCTGGTCGTTGAAAATATACTAGTCAATCATTGTCGCATTCGCCCGGCGTGGGCGTGGCGCCCGTTTTCGCCGTCTCAATGACGTGCGCGCGGCCGCCCAAACGCCCGATCAACGCCGCCTGATCGCGCTTCGCCCGCCTGTCTATCTCCTCAGGGTCGAGAATCGCCCGCAGGGCGTTCTCCATCTCGCGGATCAACGCTTGATTCTCCGGCCTGCCCGCGCCGTCATCCTGCTCCTCGGGGTCGTTTCCCAGATCGTAGAACTCGGGCGGATAACCCACGTAGTGAACGTATTTCGCGCGTCCCTTGCGTATAAGATAGGCTGCCGTCTCCGCGCCCGAGGCGTGGTATTCGCTGAAAACGATCCTTTCCGAATCATAAAGGGCGCGCGCGATTCCGTAGAGCGAGCGGCCCGCGCGTCTTCTATCCTCCTCATCGGGCACAACGCCGAGCGACTCCAGAATGGTGGGATAGAAGTCCAGAAGCGAGACGGGCGTATCGACCACTCCGCCCGGCTCGACATCCGGCCCGGCCATCACGAGCGGCACGGCGGCCGATTCCTCATACATCGTCCCCTTGCCCCAGACGCCCCGGGCGCCCAGATTCTCGCCATGATCGCTCGTGAAGAAGACGCGGGTGGAACGCGCAAGGCCCGCGCGCCCCAGGCTCTCCAGCACGCGGCCGACCTGGGCGTCCAGAAAGGTGCAAAGGCCAAAATAAGAGGCGATGGCGATTCGCCTTTTTTGATCGTCGAAGAAGCTGTCTGATGGAACGTATTTTCGATACGCCTCTATCCAGGGATGCCGGGAGCGGCCGTCCAGGGCGTGCGGCTTGGGCAGGGGGACGGAGGCGGGCGGGTACATGTCAAAATACGCCCGAGGCGCCATCAAGGGAAAATGCGGAGAGACGAAGGAGACGAAAGTCAGCCAGGGCTTGTCCCGATAATTTTGGGCGTCGTTCTCCAGCCATGCGCACGCCTTCTCGGCGATGTCGACGTCATACTTCGTATAGCTCGTCTCGCCCGGCCCGATCTCGCTCGCCAGTTTATCCGCCTTCTGAACGATAAGCGCATCGCGGATGGAACCCAGCACGCTGCCCACGCCGCCGTCTCGCGCGTGCATGGGGATGATCTGCTCGTCAAAACCGGTGGGGTCCGAGGCGTTTCGGTAGTGGAGCTTGCCGATGGACGTGACGCGGTGGCCCGCCGCCTGCAGGCGATGCCCCCAGCCGAGGGGTTCTCCCGTATAAGGGCTCGCGTTGTCCCAATGGCCCGTCTCGTGTGCATATCGACCTGTGGAGAAGCTCGCCCGAGCGGCCGTGCAAATCGGGGAATTCGTATACGCGCTCGTAAACCGGACGCCTGCGGCCGCCAAACGGTCGACGTTCGGCGTTCTCACTATTGGATGCCCGTAACAGCCGAGCGTCCTGACGTTATGCTCATCCGACATGATGATGAGCAGGTTCATCGGCTCCATGTACAAGACTCCCCCAGTACCTCGTTCATCATTTCGCCTGAGGCGACCTGGAAACGCGCTCCCGTCACATGTGAGGCCATACGGGGTCCGTCCGGTTGTTCAGCGGACCGGAGGGGTGCTCCTCCAGATAGTCATAGACGTTGCCTAGTCCTCCCCTTCTCAGCATGGTGAGGCGCTCTCCCATGTGATCGTTGCTTTTGAGCGAAGTCGCATAGACCTCAAAAACCTTCTCCTGGACTTGCTCCCGGCTCAGTCCCTGGCTTTTCAAGGCCCTGACCTTGTCGATCAGCGCATAGAGCTTTTCGCGCTGACGCGGTATCTCGTCTTTCCCGCAGGGTCGGCCGTGTCCGGGAACGAACCAGTCCACGTCCAGTGCCTCGAGCATCGCCAGGGACTGGAACCAGCCCCACAGGTCGGCCGAGTGACACGCGACGTTGTAGGCGGGCGTGAGGTTGTCCGCCGTGAAGGCGACGCGATCCTCGACCGCGTGGACGATAGTTTGTCCCCGCGTGTGACCGGGAGAATGGATGAGGATGAACGTCTTGCCGCCTAGACGAATCGTCATCCGCTCCTTGTAGGTGATGTCGGGGGGCAGCAGCTCGAAACCATTCAGTAGCGCCTCGCTCCCCGGATCGTATTTGCACATGCGCTCCTTGCCCTCCTCCGCCGTGGCGATGGAGGCGTAGAAATCCGCGGCCGTGATTTCGCTCGAAACTATCGTCTCCGGCCGCAGGAACCAGTTGCCCGCGATGTGATCCTGGTGATGCTCGGTGTTGACGAGGTAGCGAAGCGGGCCCTTTCCCTTGATGAAATCGCGCCAGGCGAGAGCCTCTGAAGGCCGCATGGGCCCATCTACGGCAACCACGCCGGCATCGGTCGTCACCATGCCCACCGTCGGATAGCAGTCATAATAAAAGACGCTTTGGGTCAATTTTTCCATTTCGTCCATTTCCCCCGAATCACGGCCGGCAAGACGCCTCCGCTAATCACCGGCGAGCCCCGCCTCGCGCTCGAACCACTCGCGTATGACACCTTGGTCGAAACGTCCGAATCCTAAGTCCATCGCCCCTTCGTAGGCCTTGCGCACCGCGTCGGTCAGCGGAGTGGGCGCGCCGTTCGAGCGTGCGAACTGCTGAATCAGTCCCAAATCCTTGTGCATGAGGGACAAGGCGAATTTCACAGGTTCGTATTCCTTGTTTCTCAGGCCCCAGCCTCGGGTGTTCATCACGCGAAACACCGTGCTCGCATAAAGATATTCCATCGTCTTGTCCGGGTCGAGACCCGCCTTCACGCCAAGGGTGAACGCTTCCGCCAAGGCGCAAAGCTGACATGAGACGAGCTGGTTCGTGAGCAGTTTCATCCTCAAACCTGCACCGTTGGCGCCAAAATAATCAAGCAACGCGCACACGCTGTCCAGCACCGCGCGGTGGGCGTCCAGAATCTCCTTCTCGCCCCCCACCATGAGACCGATTTTCGCGTCTCGGGCGATAATCGCGTTTCCGCTGACGGGGGTGTCCAGAAAATGAAAGCCGCGCCGCGCCGCCTCCTTCGCGATCGCGACGCTCTCATCGGGCAAAATGGTGGAAAAATCAAAGCAAACGGCCCCCTCGTTGGCGGTGAGCAGAGCGCCGCTATCACCCAGATAGGCATCGCGCGCATGCACACCCGTGGGAAGCGAACTGCAAACGTAATCCGCCCCCCGGGCCGCCTTTGCGGGAGAGTCAAAAACGGATATCCCCGTCTCTTTCGCCGCCTCTTGCGCCGACGGGCTCGGGTCGTGACCCAGCACCTCGAAACCAGCCTTCAGCAGATTGACGGCCAGGGCGCCCCCCATGTTGCCCAGGCCCAAAAACGCGATTCTCGCGGACAAATCCACCCTCCCTAAACGCCATATTTTCGTATGGCTTCCTTCGTGAACTCCATCCCGTGTCCGGGGGTGGCGGGAACCTCTATGTGGCCACCTGAGACGGAGAAATCATGGGTCAGAGTCCCCGGAGGCAACATTTCCACGTATTCCGCCATGTAGCCGCTCGGCGTTGCGGCGATGAGGCTCACGGACACCTCCTGAAGCAAATGGCTACAAAGCGAGAGATTGTAAGCCTCCGCTAGGTGGGCAACTTTGCGAAATTCCGTCACGCCGCCGCAGCGTCCCACGTCAGGCTGGAGAAACGAAGCCGCCCGTCTCTCGCAAATTTCCCGAAAACCCCAGCGCATGTAAGCGTTTTCCCCGGCGGCGATGGGCGTCAGACTTATTCGCGCCACCTCCGCCAGACCGTCCACGGAGTCCGCCAGCACCGGCTCCTCAAACCATCTTACGTCGTATTCGGCGAGCATGGCGGCCACCTCCAAAGCCTCGCGCGGGGTGTATTTCTGGTTCGCGTCCGCGAACAAAACCACCCTCTCGCCCATCTCTTTTCTCAGAACGCGGATTCGCTCCTCGTCCCGATCCAATCCCAGTTTCAGCTTGTATGCGCCGATTCCCTTCTCCATGAACCCCCAACATTCATCCACCATCTCCTCATCCGTGAGCGTGAGCCATCCACCGCTGCCATACACGGGCGCCTTGCTTCTGAATCCACCCAAGATTCGACAGAGCGGCGCACCCGCCGCCTTGGCGAGCGCGTCCCAACAGGCAGTATCGACGGCGGACAACGCCTGGAGCCCTAGGCCGCCGCGCATCCTCGCCTTGTTCGGTGCCCAAAGACGCCGCCAAAGGGCTTCAGGAGCCAGCGCGTCCTGCCCCACGGCCAGCGGCTCCAGTTCCTTCTCTACATAAGGAACGAGCGCGGTTGAGGCTTCTCCCCCCAAACCCATCACGAAGCCGCAACCGATCGGACCATCCTCGGTGTGAAGAAAAACCAGCAGATAATCCAGCGTCGTTTTCGCGCTGTTCGCGCTTCCTATCGGGCGGGCCAAAGGCACTTTGGCGGATTTCGCCTCTATTCTCGTGATTTTCAGTCCAGCCACCCTTCACGCCTCTCTGACGTTGAACGAATCCCCTGGTGCCCAAATATGCGACGAAGGCTGCGGAGACCTCTCCACGGCGCCTCCGCAGCCTTGAAAATTACGCCCCATGCGCCTTAGTTCATGCTGGCCAGCGCCTTTTCGAGCGGGCCTCTCTCGATGCCCTCGCCTCCCGCAAAATCCGGCAGGCGACGAATCTTGCCCCGACCCTTTTGCACCTTGGCGGTCGCGTCAAGCGCGTTGATGATGCGCGGGGTGATCTTGTACAAGGGGCGCACTACGCTGACGGAGCGCCTGGCGATGGAATAATCGATCTTGCGGCCCTTCGACACCAGCCACTTGTGATAGACCTTGGCGAACTTCTCGGGGTCCTTTTTCCAAAGCTGCGCGGATTTGAGGTAGGCGCGCAGATACTTCACCACCCCCTCCGGGTTGTTTTTCAGAGTCCTGGGGTTGGCAAGCTCAATAAAGATCATGGCCGGCGGATTGTCATATTTGCAGTAATCGACGATGGGCCGGCCCCATTTCTCATCCGAGATGCGAAACGACGTGGGCGCACCGATGACCATGGCCGACACCACTTTCGCCCTGTAAGCAGACAGGCGCTCCGCCGTGGTTGTGTTCATGATCTTGAGGTCGCGCGGCTTCATGCCGAATGCGGGCAAAATGCTGTTGTCCAGCACAAAGTGCGTGGACGTGCCCTTTTTCTCGGCGATGGTCTTGCCCTTGAGATCGGCCACCGTCTTGATCGGGGAATCCAGCGGAACCCATATCGAGATGGACTTGCACCAAGAGGAACTGACGGAAATCATCGTCAGCCCCGCCCTTTTGGCCACGCCGTCCACGAAGGGGCGCGTAGCGCCGTGGCCCACGTCGAGGCTGCGCGAGAGCAAGGCTTCGATGACGAGCTTGCCTTGCGGGAAAACCTTGACCGACCAATTGCCCTTTCCGAATTCTTCATCGAAATAGCCCATACCCATGGCAACCGCCGTGAAAGAGCCGAACGTCTGGCGGTGCATCCCGATGCGGAATTTGGCCGCCAGAGCGTCAGTGACCGGCAAACTGACGAACATGAAGCTCAAAGCGAGCATCAGCCCCAGAAACCCCATGCGCTTTCTCATCTCTTTTCTCCTCTGGGAAAGAAAATACGTGAAACGACTTAAGAGACAGCGAAACAACTGCCTGAAGTCATGGATGAGGGAAGTATGCCACAGACGCGCCTTCATAACATCAAGCCCATCACGTCAAGAGGAAAGGGTGATGCCGCCAAACCATTCTGTGGTGCTCAGGCCAAGCCGCCCGTCCGGAATGAGGACGCGGGCTCAAAGCCGCATCAAATCCTCCCCGGCGATGACGGGGCCGTCGAAATAGTGGGTTATCGCCCCCCTCACCCGCTCATCTGGTGCCAGAGGAGGAACGACGTGGGAGAATACGAGCTTGCCTACGCCGGCGCGCGCGGCCGTCCTTCCCACCTCCTCCGCCGTGGCGTGATGGGCCGCCACAATCCTCGCCGTTGCGCTAAACCCGCCAAAATTCTCGTCTATCAGCTCCGGAATGCAGGGGTGCATCACCAGAACGTCCGCTCCTTTGGCGAAGGGGATGAACGCCTCCGTGGGACTGCCGTCGCTCGCGATGACGATTTTTCTTCCCTCCGCCTCAAACGAATAGGAGAGGATATCATCCACGTTGCCGTGGCGCGTGCCCCTCTCGGCGCGGACCTCGATGCCATCCACGTTGAGCGAATCGCCCGGCGCGAGGGTGGATACCTCAATTTCAGCCCCGTCTCTGGGTTTCCCCTCGCCTACTCTGAGAGTGATGTCGTATTCATAATAAAGGAGCATACGCTCGACTATACTCTGAACGGGCAAGGGACCATAGACCTTGAGGGGCGACGCCCCGCCCATGATCCACCGGGAGAGGAAAAATTCGCCAAATCCCGTATAGTGATCAGAGTGAAAATGCGTGAAGAACAGATGGTTCACTCCCCTGACGTGAAAGCCCGCCTTGACTATCTGGGTCGCGGCGTGCCGAGCGGCATCGACCAGATAGAGTTCTCCGCCCTTGACGATCGCGTTGCACGGGCCGCTTTTCTCAGGGGTCGGCGGCGGGGCTCCCACGCCCAGAAGAATGAGATCCACAACCGTTTCTCCCCTTCATCAAAGCGTCCGCACATCCAGGAGACGACCCCTTGAGGGGGTTCTCCTCGCCTGGCAGGTTCTCGCGCACGCTGGGCGAAACGAGGCGCGCCTTGCTGGGCCGCACTCCCGTAAGGTATCCTGTGATCGATAGGAAGATTCTCGCGCATGACGTCTAAAAAAGAAAGCGGCTGCTATGCATCGTCTCTCTGAGCATCTCTATGCGGAGACCGCCTACGACTGGGCGAACGTGGGCGCCGCCGTCACGGAAAACGGTATCCTCCTCCTTGATTGTCCGGTGCGGCCAAGCGATTCGCGCGCATGGCAAAAGGAAATTTCTCTCCTAAGCCCGCTGGGAACGCGCTACCTCATCGCCACGGACTATCACGGCGACCACACCACGGGCGCGGCGTTCATTGAGGGGGAGCCGCACTTCATCGCCCCCCAGCGCGTCTATGATGAAATCGCCAAGGGCGAGGACGCCTTCTCCAGAGAAATTTTTGTGGAGACGCTTCGCGACCAGGGGCTTTCGGAGGAGGCGGATAAAATCGCGCGCGCCGTCGTCCCGCTTCCGCAGTTTTGCTTCAAGGAAAACCTCACCCTGCGCCTGCCGCCTCTCACGTTCGAGATTTACCAAAAGGGCGGCCACTCCCCCGCCTGCTCTTCCGTTCTCGTGCCCGAGGAGGGCGTGCTCTTCTCGGGCGACGTCGTCATCAACGGCCCCTCGGCAGGGATGCGCGACGCCCACGTGGGCGAGTGGATAGAAGCCCTCGCCTGGGTGGAGGGTCTGGATATTGACGTCATCGTTCCCGGCCATGGCGAAATATGCGGCAAGGCGGCGGCGAGGGAACTCAGAGAGCGCCTGCGCGGGATGGTGGAGATCATGACCGAGGCGCTTGCCGCCGGAAAACAAAAGAAGGAAGCGGTGGCGGATGGGAAGTTTCTCAAGTATTTTCACGCCGACGACGCGCTTGGCGCATATTGGCGCAAGCAACGCGAGGACACGTTCCGAGAAGGGCTCGAGCGCCTGTATAATGAGGTGGTCGCCAGCGCGGGAGAGTAGCGCCAATTCCTTCATCCACCCAGAAAGGACAGCGCGATGAGAGTAGAGGAAAAAAGGCTAGGCCGCGTCTTTCGGGTCACGCTCGAGGCGGGAGATCGGTTCTATGAGAATCTGACCCGCCTCGTGAAGGAAAAAAACATTCGGGCGGGTTCGGTTTTTCTCATCGGCGCCCTTTCCGAGACGCAGATGATCTCCGGCTTCAGGAGCATGGAAGGATACGACGTCGACCGCCTTCGCCTCGATGGCTGGCGCGAGCTCGTCGCTCTGGGAAACATCACCTGGCCAGACGATGCGCCCGCCGCCCTGGGCGACGCGCAGTGGGATGCGCCCCAGCCTTACGTCCACGTCCACATGGCAATCAGCGGCGGGCCGGGTGCGCCGGAAGAAGTTCTGGCGGGACACCTGAGCGACGGCGTCATCAAGGGTGGCATGATCGTCGAAATCTATGAACACCTGGACGCCCCTTCCAGCTCATGATGATCCGCCCCGCTTCATCGGCGCCCAGCGCCGTTTCCAACAGGATGAGACGATGAGCGACTCTTCACTTGAGAATCTCCCCTTCGCTCCGAGTGAGGATCCCTTCACGGTGGAGCATGGGGGTTTTTACAGACGTTGGTTCTCCATGGTCGAGGACGTCGAGGAGCTGAAACAAGCCGTCGCCTCCCTCAAGGGAACCACCGACGATCTCTGGGTGCCCCTCTGGCGCGGGATGGGCGCGCGTCATGAAGAACAGGCGGAGCAGTTCGCCCGCCGGGGAGACGCGCGCGCCGCGCGCGCGGAATTCCTGCAAGCGAAGACCTACTACAGCATCGCGCGGTTTCCCCGTCCCCTCACCCCGCTCAAGGAGGAGGCCAATCGAGACTGCGTGCGCGCGTATCTCAAGTCATGCGCGTTTCTCGACCCGCCTCTTGAGGTGGTCGAGGTGGAATGCGAGGGAAAGTCCATCACCGCCCATTTTCGCGCTCCAAAAGACGCAAGCGCGGAACGGCCCGCTCCCGCCGTGCTCGTCATGTGCGGCGGGGACATGTTCAAGGAGGACAGAGGCTGGGCGGGCGAGATGTCCCTGTCGAACGGCCTGGCCGCCCTGGTGATGGACGGCCCCGGCACGGGAGAGAACCCCTTTCCCTACGAGCCTGAGTCCGTCGTCGCCTGGCGCGCGGCGGTAGACTACCTGGCCGCCCGTCCCGAGGTCGATCCGCATCGCGTAGGCGCGTTCGGCATCAGCCGGGGCGGCCATTCGGTGATGCTGCTCGCCGGCTCCTATCCCGATAAAGTGCAAGGGGCCGTGGCCAGTGCGGGCCACCATTTCGGATACCGGATGACGGAGGGGGAGATGGAGAATTTCGTCGCCAGCCAGAACAAGCGCGCCGCGCACGTATTCGGAGCGCCGGGGGATGGCCCCTCTTTTCCGGCGACCACGGTCGAGAGAGAGGAGGCGCTCTTCCGCCGCTGGGCGCTCAGCGAGCTGGGTCTTGTGGACAAAATCGTCTGTCCTGTCTTGATGATCAACGGAAAACAGGATCACCTCGCCCCTGTGGGGAACATCTACTACATGCTGGAGCACGGCCCGGTGACCGGCAAGGAGGCGAGAATCTACCCGGACGATGGGCACTGCGCTTTCAAATACTTCGACCATTGGGCGCCAGAATCCTTCCGTTGGCTGGCGGAGAAGCTGGGAGGGCGAGCGGAAATCCACCCGGGCGGCCAAGAAAGTCCCTGATGCGCTTGAGCAGGTTATCGCGAACAACTCTTCTTCGAGCGATTCTTCCGAAGAACGACTGGGGCGACGCCCTGTACGCTACGCTCTACCACCTGATCCGGCTCGGACGCTGGCCCCGCGGACGCAACCCGAGGCGCTTCAACGACTACCTCTACAGGCTGAAGGTGGACGGTTCGCTGCAGGATCCACTCTGCGTGTTCACCACGGACAAGGAATACGCGAAATACTTTATCGCCTCGGTGGTCGGGTGGGAGCACACCATCGAGACCTACCGTGTCCTGCGGACGAAAGCGGAAGTGGACGGGCTGGTTCTGGATCGCTTCCCTTGCGTGGTGAAGCCCACGCACATGAGCGGACCAGCCCAGGTGCACCCTGATGCGGACAGCCCGCTGCGCCGAGACCTGCTGAGGGAATGGTTCGAGGCTGACTTCTACCACGAGACCAGAGAGCAGAACTATCGGCCGCTCGCTTCGAAGGTCATCATTGAGGAATTCGTCTCCGAAGATGGGCGAACGATACCGGAAGACTATAAGGTCTTCTGCTTCGGAGGGGTTCCGAAAATCGTCCAGGTGGACCAGGGCCGCTTCTCCGGCCACACCCGATCCCTCTACGACACTTCGTGGAACAAGCTGCCCATCAAGCTCCACTACCCCGACGTCTCGCGCCCCTGCCCCCGACCGGTGATGCTGGAAAAGATGCTTCATGTCGCGGAGCGGCTCGCCCGACAGTTCGCGTTCGTTCGCGTGGACATGTATGCCGTGAACGGCCGGGTGAAGGTGGGCGAGTTGACGCACTGCTCCGAATCCGCAGTAGGAAAGATACGCCCCCCTTCCGGAGAAATCACGCTGGGCCGGTTTTTCGAACCCGACGCGCCGGCCAGGACGGACGGCGGAGAAAAGAAACGGCGATGAGAAGAAAGATCAAAAGAAAGATCAGAGAAATCGTGAACACCACGAGATGGATAAAGAACGTCCGCAAGACGATAGCGCTCAAGAGACTCCGGAACATGCCGCCCGGCAGCCCCGCGTGGCTCGTCGAAACGGAAATCAGATACGGCGGTCCGGTTTACGTCCTCCCCCGAAACGTGATCAGCCCCCACAACCCGCGCCGCGCCGCGTCTTCAAATCATAGAATGCAGGGCGGCGACAGGATGTCGCGGTCGCATCACGGATACGCGGAGAAATACGCGCAACGCCTGGCGCCTTTCCTGAAGCGCGAAAACGATTTGACCATCGTGGAGATCGGAATTCTGCAGGGTACAGGGCTGGCCATCTGGTCCGACCTCTTTCCCGGATCGCGCTTAATCGGCCTCGACGTCGATCTCGCAAACGCGCGCGGCAATCTGGCGAACTTGAGAAAGGCCGGTGCTTTCCGGAAACGGGAGCCGGAGCTTTACGAATTCGATCAGTTCGAGGCTAGCGGCGACGCCGTGAAAAAAATTCTCCAGGGCGACCGCGTGGACGTATTCATGGACGACGGCTGCCACGTTCGGGAGGCGATCTTGAAGACGATGGAGAGCCTCATGCCGCATATGGCGGATGCGTTCGTCTATTTCGTCGAAGACAACGACGCCGTGTCCGACGAGATTCGCGCCCTTTATCCCGAATGCGAGGTGGAGAGCGCCGGCGAGTTGACCGTTGTGTCTCACGCAAGGCGTTCGCCCTGACTGTCCCGCATATCTTTTGGAAATTCTTCGAAACGCAAAATGGAGGCCGCCCATTCCGGCGGACGCCCTCGCCGCCATCACGCTCGACGACCTGCTTTGAGGGTCTTTTGCAACGCCCTTTTCCGAGCCGTTTACGCACCGAAAAACGGCGGATTTTCCAGGCCATTCTCAATGATTTTTCCCCGGCTACATCGAAAATCGACTGAAACACTCTTTTCCAAGGGATGATCAGGTCAGAGGAAGGGCCGCACCGCCGGGCGGATGTTGAGCGGGAGATGCGCGCGTCACAGCACCCCCTTCGTCAATGCGTAGAAGCGTGAGAGACGCTTCATCTCCCCGAAAGCCTCCGGCGGCGGATCGGAGCCGGCGGAGCGGGCTTTTTGCATGGAGCGGAACAACCGGCGAGCGAGATCCCGGCGAACGTCCAGCCTCGGCGCGGACACCTCCCCGATTCTTCCAGAGGCGAAAACCGCTTCCAGACGGGCGAGGAACTCCAACCATATCGACCATTCCTCCGCTGAGGGCGGGACGGGGGACGACTCGCTCGTGCGCACCCGAAAGGCGGCGGGCGGATGATGGACAGAGTTCGACCAGCACAGACGATAGGCGATTTCCGCATGATCGATCGGCAGACGGGCAAAAGACGACCTGCGGCCATTCCGCTCCAGGACGCGCATCTGCGCGCCCAGTACCGCCAGGTCCGGCTCCGCATCTAAACGATCGATCTGCCGCGCGAACCGATCCGCGCGGGTGACGTCGTCCACATCCATTCGGAATACGATTTCCGCGTCCAAGTGCCCCAATACCTCGCTCAGGCAGCGCGCAACGCCGCGCGGACTCGGAATGACGCACGAGCGCAACGCGGGCGTCTTTCAACCCCTCAAGATACTCCTCCACCTCCGGTTCACAGCCGTCGGCGATGATGAGGACTGTTCGCCTCAAGGAAGCAGACCGCGCCAAACCGCGCGGCGGACTGCAATCTCTCATTCCACCCGCACAGGATACAATGAGCAGGATTCATTTTAAAAACCATTTCCGGCTGCGTCTCCTCTACAACGAAACTCGGTATGCGCCGCCTGGCGCTTCTATGACATAATGGGGAAAATCATGGGTCTCCACAACGCATCACTCCGGTTTCCGAATCGGTGAAAGACAAGAAGCAAACTGCGAATAAACGCCCCATTCATCGGCGGGAGCGAGACGGACACGATGTGCGGAATCGCGGGCTTTCTCTTCATACATCAGGCGATAGACGACCCCCGGGGCGTCGTGTCCCGAATGGCGGAGCGTCTCCGCCACCGAGGCCCGGATGATGAAGGAACCTGGGTGGATGAGGCGGCGGGCGTCGCCCTGGGGCACCGGAGACTCTGCATCTTCGATCTGAGCGCGGAAGGACGCCAGCCCATGGCTTCGCGCGGCGGGCGATACGTCCTCATCTACAATGGGGCAATCTATAACTTTCTTGATCTGCGCGATGAATTAACGAGAGAGGGCGTGTCTTTCAAAGGGAGGTCGGACACCGAAGTTCTCATCAACGCTGTGGAGTTCTGGGGGCTGGAGACGGCTATCCGGCGATTCGTCGGCATGTTCGCCTTTGCCCTTTGGGATCGCATCGAGCAAACGCTGCATCTCGCGCGCGATCGGACGGGCGAGAAACCCCTTTATTACGGCTGGGCGGGGAAGTCTTTCCTCTTCGGCTCCGAGCTCAAAGCCCTGCGCGCACACCCCAGTTGGGAAGGGGAGATTTCCGCCAACGCTCTGACGCTCTATATGAAGCGAAGCTGCGTTCCCTGCCCTCATTCCATCTATCGGGGAATCCACAAGTTGGCACCCGGCGCCATTCTCAGCCTCCGCACCTCGGACGCGCCAGGGCGCCTGCCGGCGCCATGCGCCTATTGGCGCGCGAAGGACGCGATAGAGAGCGGGGCGGCCGACAGACGGGCCTCGCTCACCGACGATGCGGCGGTTGCGCAGTTGGATGAAGCGTTGCGGCGCTCCGTGCGTCAGATGCTGCAAGCGGACGTGCCTCTCGGGGCGTTTCTCTCCGGCGGGATCGACTCCTCCCTGGTGGTCGCCCTTATGCAGGAGCAGAGCGGAATTCCCGTTCGAACGTTTTCCATCGGATTCGACGAGGAGGGCTATGACGAAGCGCGCCACGCGAGCGCGGTGGCCCGCCACCTTAAAACGGAGCACACCGAACTCTACGCCAGCCCGAAAGAAGCACTCGACGTCATTCCCCGCCTGCCGAGACTCTACGACGAGCCGTTCTCGGACTCATCCCAAATTCCCACGTTCCTGGTGTGCGCCCTCACACGAGAACACGTGACGGTGAGCCTGTCGGGAGACGGGGGTGATGAGCTTTTTGGCGGCTACAACCGCTATTTCTGGGGACCCAGGGTGTGGCGCTCGACCTGTTGGCTGCCGGCGCCGCTCAAAAAACCGCTGGCGAGCGGGATGGTGACGTGGGCCCCGGCACTGGATCGCTTCTACCAAAAAATATCTCCTATCCTGCCGATGCGCTATCAGGTAGAGATAGCCGAAGACAAATTCACCAAACTGGCGAACCTGCTGGGCGCATCAGACATCGACGAAATGTATGAGCGGCTGACCACGAATTGGGAAGATTCGATCTGCGTCAACGGGAACCGGCGCCCGGAGAATGCGTTTTCTCCGACACTGGCGTCAGACGTCCTTCGCCCCGAGGAGAAGATGATGTATCGGGACATGGTGGGATATTTACCCGACGACATTCTCGCCAAAGTGGACAGGGCGAGCATGGGGGTGAACCTTGAGGTGCGAGCCCCCTACCTGGACCACCGCGTCGTGGAGTTCGCCTGGTCCTTGCCGCTCAAGCTCAAGGTGCGCGATGGCGAAGGAAAATGGATTTTACGGCGTCTGTTGTCCCGCTATGTCCCCTCCTCTCTGATGAGAAGACCTAAAATGGGGTTCAGTCCGCCCATCGGCGAATGGCTGCGGGGCGATCTCAGGGACTGGGCGGAGGATCTGTTGCGCGAATCGCGCCTTGAGGGGGAGGGGTTTTTTCAGGCGGAACCCATCCGCCAAATGTGGGCACAGCACCTGTCCGGCAAAAGAAACTGGCAGCGGCATCTTTGGGACGTCCTCATGTTTCAGGCGTGGTGGAATGAGCAGGGGCGATGAGATGAACAAAACGCTGTTCTTGCTGGATCTCGAGGATAGATATTTCCTGAGCCACAGGCGCGCGCTCGGGCTGGCGGCCAGAGCGGCGGGATATCGCGTCGTCGTGTGCGCGAGAATTGGCGGAAAATACCTAGAGCGCATTCGCGCGGATGGTTTCGAGTCCTTCGCCTTGAGCGAAAACAAAAAGGGGATTCACCCTCTGCACGAGTTGCGCGCCCTCATAAAACTTGTTCGCGCCTATCGGGCGTATCACCCTCACATCGCCCACCACATCGGCCTGAGAAACCTGCTGCACGGCTCCATCGCCGCCTGGTTCGCCAAAACGCCGGCCATCGTGAATTCGGTCGTCGGTCTGGGCGCGCTGTTCACCTCGGGCTCAATGAAGCTGATTCTGTTGAGAAAAATCTTGTTGTTCGCACTCAAGCGTTTTCTCACGAGAAAAAACACGTGGGTGATCGTCCAGAACGACGACGACAAAAGGGTGATTCTGAAAAACCTGCTTTCCGAGGCATCCCGATTGACAATCATTCGAGGCTCCGGCGTTGACGTCCACTCGTTTCGCCCGGTCCCCGAGTCTCCTGGCATGCCCATGGCGGTTCTCGTTTCTCGAATGCTTGCGCACAAGGGGGTCCGTGAATTCGTGGAGGCGGCGCGCTTGTTGAGAGAGGAGAACGTGGAGGTTCGCATGGTGTTGGTCGGGGCGCCAGACCCCAAAAATCCCTCCTCCATTCCGGAAAGCGCGCTTTCCCACTGGAATGAGAGGGGCGAGGTCGAGTGGTGGGGCTACAGGGAGGATATTCGCGAGGTGTGGCGAGGCGCGCACATCGCCATTTTGCCATCGTATGGAGGGGAGGGGCTCCCGAAAAGTTTGCTGGAAGCGGCGGCGTTCGGACGCCCCCTGGTGGCCACCGACGTTCCGGGCTGCCGGGATTTCGTGAGGGAGGGGGTGAATGGATTTCTCATCCCGACGAGGGATTCCAGAAAACTGGCCCAAGCGATCAAAAAACTGGCCCAGGCTCCCGATCTCAGGCGGAGAATGGGCGAGGCGGGGCGAAAGATGGTAGAGGAGAAATTCTCCGACGAAATCGTCTCACAAAGCATCTTGGAATTGTATGCGCGGTGCCGGAACGAAACGGGAAAGAAATAAACAGAAGGGGTAGGCGGCTGAAACTCCCTGGACTAGGTGCCGTGGCCCCGTATGCGCAAAAACGTCAGGATCGTGAGAAATATCACCTGCAAGTCCATGTAAAATGAGTAATTCAGAATATAGTACAAATCGTATTCCAGTTTTGCTTTGCAATCTTCGACCTTATTGACATAGCCCTGCAGAACCTGCGCCCACCCTGTGATGCCTGCGGGAACGATCACCCGGTATTCGTATTCCGGATAAAGCCTTTTTGCTGTCTTCGTAGCCTCGACATATTCCGTCCTGGGACCGACAAGGCTGATATCTCCCCTGATGACGTTCCAGAGTTGCGGAAACTCATCCAGATGATACCGGCGAAGCAAGCGCCCCAGAGGGAAAACTCTCGGGTCGCCCTCCTTCGTTACCACCGCGCCCTGTGGCCGCCCCGCCTCCATGCGCATCGTTCGAAACTTATACGCGGTGAACAATTTTCCATACTGGGTGACCCGGGACTGGGAATAAAAGACCGGGCCCTCGTTCGCAAACTTGATTGCGATAGCGATGATGAGGCCGAGGGGGGCGAACAAGACCAAGATCGTGACGCTAGAGACCAAATCAAGCGCGCGTTTGCACAGGTATTGCTTCCGGCTCAGTATCTGCCGCCCTCTCAAAACGGGGAATTTCTCGCTACTGGAGATGAATTCAAAAAGAATGCGGCCCTCCATAAGAGCGATTATATCCACCAGATCAACACATGACGCGCGATGGGCCATACACGCACCGAAAACATGGGCGGCCCCCGGCTTGTTGAGGTAACCCGGATCGGACACCACAAACCGGACGTCGGGCTCGGACGCCAGGAATTCTTCAAGTCGCTTGACGTCTTCCTCGTATTCGCCACTCGTCGGAATTTCCGCGACGACCTTCATGTTTCGGTTGTTCTCATCCGACAACTCCCCGGATAGCCTTTTTTTGACCTCCTCCCCCCCGATGATCACGATTTTGCATTCCAGATTTCCGTTCAAAACGATTTTCTTGAAAACCGCTCGCGTCAAAAGAACGAGGGAGAAAATAGCGGCATACAGCGAAAGCGAGAACAAAGCACCATATTCGGGCACGAATAAGATGCCGCCCACCCCCTCGCGCAAGATAAAGCTGATCGTTAAAACCTTGAATATCTGCCAGGAGGACAGGAAGACGTGAACATAATAGCGATAGGCATACAGGCCATACAGATAGAAAAGAAAAAAATGCAGGGCGGGCAGCAAAACGAGGTCGGGGCCGAAATCCAACAAGCCATCAGCACTCAGACCATTCCATAGAAAGCGCATCAATCGCTCAGAGAGGATAAAGGACAGGAGGTCGATCATCATAAAAGAACGATCTTGCCGGGATACCGTGGGTTTCGGGTATTTTCTCTTGCGCATGCCGCCGCTTTCGGTGATCATGGAAATTTGCTCTCTCTATCAGGCCCCGTTTATATTCTATGCTGACGATAAGGAATTTGTATATTCTAGTAGATAAATCCATCCCAGCAAAAACATGAAAAATTATTTCACATCATCGCATAACGCCTCATCCTTCCCGCCTCGGGCGCGACTGAAAACCGCCTCTTCTCAATGCCACTCGCATTTTGGGCGTATGGCGCAATAGTGGTCGGTGCGGCGCGAGGAGCCGTCGCCGCCAACCACGAAGGGTTTATGCGCACGTCGCTCCTGCCCAGAATCTACATTTATCAGATCAGCGGCAAAATGCTCTCCGAACGCTCCCTTGGCAGGCCACGAGATCGGCCTTTTCCCGAGATGTTTCAGCAAAAATGAAAAGGAATACGCGAAAAAGGAGAATCTCAAAATTCCGCGCTGGCGATTGTGGACGAAAGACAAAAATATCCGCATGCCGATTCCGGCCCATTCTTCCTGCTTAAAAAACCTTTGTTGAATCAGGATTTCGGGGGGTGTTATTTTGGGGGGATTTATAGTGGGAGGTTTTGGGTCTTCGCGCTTGAGAAAAACCGACAAACTCTCGATAGGTTCGGCGGAAGCCTGGGCATGGGCCGGTTGCGTCGGCATATGCTTTGCAGGCCGGAGCCGAGGAAATATTCCCATTTCCCAAAATTTCCGTTTTATACTGGGATCTCCTGGCGTTTTGCCTGACGGCACAACCGCGGAGCAGCCGCAAGGTGAACCGAGAACCCAGCCTCAAGAAAGCATAAAGAAAATCAGATGGCGAGATTCTCACCCAGAATCTGCCCGGACGGACGCCATCGTTATTTCACGATAGATGTAGCGGACAAAATGCAGCAGGATGGCGAACAGCCAGATCGGATAGAACTTCGCCGAAGTGGAAACGGCGATGAACAAGGCGGGGATGGTGCAGAAAATAACGGCGAAAGGCATGAATAGGGGCAACGAATTCTCATGAGGCCGCAAGAGCATCACCCGAATAAAATATCTCACGGTCAAGAGGGGTAAAAGCACCCAGATTACGCCTAATATTCCCAAATCCACAATAACGTTCAAGGGAAAGCTGTGCAGCGTACGGAGACGGGTCTCCAGAGGATTCTTTTGGAACAAATCCATACTCGCCCACCCACTATTTAAGTTGTATTGCGTGATGTCTCCATAAATGTGCGATGAAAAGGTGGATGGCGTATCAGCGGAATAGCCATAGAAGAATCCCCTCCGGGGTCCGCCCCCCAGGAAAGGCCGTTCAATAAAGATGTCTATCGCGCGCGCGTATTCAAAATTTCTCGATTTCAACCCCCGGATCAGATTGGGAACGTCAACAAATTCAGGTCTCGCCGCCGTCCCCGCCGTCAGCCCTACAGAAACAAGCAGAACGAAAATCAAGGGCCCCACAAAAAAGGTATAAAAAGAGGTGATTTTCTTTTTTCTAAAAAGGTGTTTACGGAATCTCAAAAAAAAGATGAAAAGGAGCAGAATGCCCAGAAACAACCCGAGCACCGGAGAACGTTTCCCCGTTGCGAAAAGCATAAGCATTCCGGAAAGTGACGCGAAAATATAAAAATACCCCCCTCTCCTCAAGAAAAAATAGAAGCCAACGCCCACCAACAACAGTGCAAGCCTTGCGGGAACAACATGGTGGCTCGTGAACATGCTGATAAACATTCCAGTGCGAGAATCTACGGAATACGTGTTGGGAATTCCCAAATAAAAGACCAGAATGCTCTCGACGCCCAAAACCAGGGTGACCCCTAACACGCTTTTCAACGCGCTTTCAAACTCTTCCCAGCCCCACATATTGCTGTAGATCAAATACCATACGAGCATGCCGTCCACATATGGAACGACATCCCACAGAATCATATACAGGGGCACAGACGTTTTCAATACGTCCCCTGTCATATAGGCATAGAGTAATCCGACCCAGAATATCGCCCAAAACCAAAGCACGACGACCCCAAAAGCCAGCGGCGATCTTCTCACCCCAAACCGAATCGCCTCTATGGCCCATGCGGCGCACAGCAAAACAAAAAGGAGCGCATAAACTTTATACGGACTTACCAAATCGTTTGGAAAATAAGGGACTCTTCTCCAGGGGATGAGAAAATAAACCGCATGGAGATAGATGACGGTATTCGTGAGCAAGAAGGGAGAAGCTCTCTTTTCACCCAAGACATGGGGAGCGCCTGACTCCCGTTCGTCAGGCATGGAAGGATGATCCGGCGACATGTATCACTTGTGTAAACGAACTCACGCCATGGTCGCGCGGCAGCTTCACGCGCGGCATTTATACGCTCGCCTTTGCAAAGAGCCAGATTGCTTCCGCAGGAAACCTATATGCCATCTGGTTCTTTTCCTGGTTCTTTTCTCGCGACAATCGCTTCCCTGAACTCAAGAAATAAAACCGCGCATACAGCAAGCAACAAACCCGCGAGCAGGCTCAAAGACACCTTGAACTTCAAATTTCTGGGAGTCGGTTTCCGTGGTAAAATCGCACGGCTCGCGATCTTCAAATTCGTGTTGCCAGACGATACGAACGTCGGCGCCCGGGCGTAGTTCTTGGACGCATCGGCATAGACAGAACGCAATAACTCATATTCAAACTTTAACTTATTCTGGCGAGCGATGAAATTCTCCTTCTCAGCAACCTTTTGGTCCAGTTGTTGCCTCACATCCCGTAACTTGTCTTGAAACGTTTTCTTCTCCTCCCTTAAACGCATCACTGACAAAATACCTTTATCCAAAACGGACAATCTCTCAAATAGCGCATTTGTTATATGCACCGTCATACTCGTCAGAATCTCCTGCGACTTCGCTTCCGCCTGTTTTGCAAAACGACTCGGGCTTAAACCAATTTTTAGGAACAGATTATTTCTCCGATTCTGCCAAGCCAAGATCCCTCGTTCTTTCTTGCCAAGTTCAGACTCAATTTCCTTCCTCTGATTCAACATTCGATAGATTTTCATTTGCAGATATCTTACTTCACGCTTCCACAATTTTTTAGATTGCTCCAACAATTCCGAATCGATTTTTAAGATTCTCTCCCGATACCTGCTCTTTTTCTCCTTTACTCCTTCCAAGCGCAACTTCTCATCCACAATCTTGAGTGACGGTGCTTCAAGCAGAGGGATCACCCCGTTCACACCCTCATCTTGTTTCAGGACATTCACTAAAGATTGGCTACTCGGAGAGGATAATATTTCATTTTGGCTCAACTTATTCGCGTCGTTCATCCCATCGAACCATCGCAATTTTCTTACCGAAACCTGCTCTTCAACATCCAGAATAGGCAAAGCGGCCAAAAGTTTTTTCCTTTCATTCTCCAACAAATTTTTCGCGCCTTTCACTCTTTGAAGGCGAAACATAGCCTCAGAAATGTCTCCTAGCCCCATGCGTTGAATGGATTCATCTCGCACGCTTACTGGCCCATCGACTCTCAAATCACCGTTCGCCTTTTTGAGCAGGTTGGACAACTCGCTTCTTGCTTGCAATATCTCTTTTGAAATCACCCGATGAAACGCGAGCAAACTATTGACTTTATTGCTCTCGATCAGCATTCGCGAAGAGGAAGAAACACTGCTGTCCTCTATGAACTTCAGCACTTCGTCCCGTTCCTTCAACATCACGTCATAGTCGTTGTCTCTGAGAGAGAGACCGTTCTTAAAAAGCAGGGATGATAGTTGGCTTCGCTGCTCCAGCAGTATCCGGATATCCTCGTTCAAATGCGCTAAATTGGATTTTTTATTGAATTGCAACAGCGCGCTTTCCGCATCGTTCAGTTGCTGCCTTGCGTCATCGTGCTGTTGTTGAAGATATTTTTTCGTTTGCAAAACGTCCGATTGGCTATAATTCGAATATGAGCGCACCGTTTGTTCGGCGACATAGTTCGCCAAATCTCTCGACAATGCGGGAACCGGCGTAGTGGCGGAGAGGTGAAGCAGGCTCGTGTCCTTAATTATTCTTACCGCTAAAACGCCACCCCACAGGTTGACCGCCGATATACCGTGAGGCTCGGCATCCTGCCTGAACTTCTGCATCACTTGCTCGGCAGGCACAAGACTCGAGAGCAATTCACCGGCTGTCTGTATGCCGAGCCTGGAAATTCCGGATCGGGACGGAGCACTCTCCAGTTTCAAAACATCCACGAGCATCACCGCGGTAGATTTATATTCTCTCACTTTGGAAAAGGTGGTTGCGAATACAAACCCAACAAATACCAAAGGACAGACGAAAAACAACAACCAGCGCTTTTTGAGGGAATTCACAATTTCCTGCAAAGATATCCGATCTTCCCATTCTTCCATTCTGAAACGCTCGCCAGTTTCAAAATACTCCCTCACCACGCGCCGAATCCATCTCCTGCCAAAATCCATCGCCCCCATCCCTATATATGCCCACCCTGCAACTCATATTCTATTTTTGGCGCCAACCTCGGAACAGTAAAACCTTGATGAAAGCAAACCACGTTTTCCACCGCTTCCATTTCCATCCGCAGACGTGATTCTTTTGTAAAAGAACCAATATGGCTCGTCAACAAGCAGTTCCCCATATTCGCCAAAGGGCCCAGATAGGGTTCCTCCGCAAATACGTCCAGTGCCGCACCACCGATTCTGCCCGCCTTCAATACCTCCGCCAAGGCGTTTTCGTCAATCACCCCCCCCCGCGCAGTGTTCACTAGAATAGCATCCGACTTCATCAACGACAATTCCGCTTTCCCAACGTAATTTTCCGTCCGCGAATTTCTGGGCAGGTGCAGGGTAATCACGTCCGCTCGCCGAAAAATTTCGTTTTTCCCCACCCATGCGATTCCGACCTCCGTTCCAAATTCCAGATCCGGATTGACGTCATGCCCCAGGATATTCGCGCCAAAGGATCTCAGAAGCCGAGCAACGCGCTTTCCGATGCGATTGACGCCTATCACTCCCACCGTTACGTCTCCAACCCCTCTGCCTATAGAACGCTCCCACCTTCCCGCGCGCAAAGACGCGTCCACCTTGTGAATCCCTCGAAGCATGGACACTATCAAACCTATGGTTAAATCAGCCACGGCTGCGGAGGGAGCCTCGGGCGTATACGCCACCTGAACTCCGCGTTTTCGGGCCGCCAGCAGATCCACGCTGTCCAGACCGACTCCAACGCGAGAGACAAGCCTCAAATTCGGGGCGCTTTCCATCACCTTCGCCGTAATGGGCTCCACGCCCGCGATGACGTAACGCGCCTCGGCGACGAGGGCGCACATCTCACTCTCGCTTGGCCGACGCGAATGTGGCTGGAAAAAGTATTCGATTTCCGCTTTTTCGAGAATTTCCAGGGGCTCGCGGCCGAACGCGCCGAAAGAAGCAAGACTTATCAGGGCTTTGCTCATTATCCCATTCTTCGTTTGCGATTGGCGTATTCGACCTTCAAGCGAAAACGAGGACGCCTTTTGAACGCTTCGCTTCTCGGTGAGAAAACCTCGATTTGCCGCCCTTCACTACACGCGCATTCCCTTGAGCCTCAGACTCATGAAACGCTATTACCATCTCCAGCGCTTTCATCCCACATTCCAGGGCGCAACTCAAGTCTCCTGTCCCCAAAAGTTCCACAATTCCATTTCCCGTGCGCTGGACAATATCATAATTTTCGCCAGCAAGCGAATGCCGCTCCATGGGATTTACATACCGGGGAAAAGGACGATCCCTCAACTCCTCGGCGCGCGCGTAGATTGGTCAAGAAGCGTTGAGCTCGTCAATGACGATTCCGCCATATCTCCCCGCGAGAACGATGAGATACGGGACGCCCCTATCCTCACAAGACTCCACGTAACCTCTCATGCCATTCCTGAATACGACCGTGCCGAATCCGGCAGGGTCCTCATATGGATATTGCGCGCCTCTCGGATTCGGAGTGCGTGTTGCGTGCATGATCAAGCGCTCCGAGTGCCCAGGCGGGTTCAGATTCCGAAAGAAATCGCATCAAATCAAAAAGGTGAATGACAAAATTATCGAGACCCGTAACGTCGCAATGGAAATAGACATGACGAATCTCGCCCACGCGCTGAGGTCGCCATTCACAAATGGCGACCACCTCCACAGGGCGTTCCCTCATAGGCGCGATAATGCCGCTGTCCCATGCCGCCAAACCCGACGATAACCGCAGGAAGCGCCATGTCTATTCAACTGTGATGACGGGAAAAAGGGCGCCCAGCCTGAAACGTGATTCGGGAGACTCCGTACAGGCGCTCAAAAGAGACTGGTCGAACACGTAATCGAATTCTCCCATGCTCTCTCCGGCTTGCCCGCCACCATCCAGCGATGGGGAGATGGGGACACCCATTTCTTCGCAATCCGGGGCGCAGGGCCAAGCGCGTTTCAATACCTGCAACCCAAGATTCCCGCGCACGCATCAAAGCCAAGAAATATCCGGGGCACCTCCCTGCCTCAAAGAGAACGTCCGCTCGCCTTGAGGTAGTCTTGCGTCGATTCGAGATACGTTTTGGCGTCTCTTTCTTCGCCGTAAATCACCCCATATTCCTTCGTAAAATTTCCTATTCATCCTCCGGACGCATTCCGGAGGTCAGAGACGCCAGCAGACAATCCAGACGTCTATACGCTTTCTTTCGCCACAACCCGCCTCATGCGGAAACCTCGTTTTCCAAAGCCCACTCCACCATTTTTTTCAGACCCGCGCCCAGCTGCGTTTTCGGCTTCCAGCCAATATCCCTGCGGATTGCGGTGATATCCGCAACGCTACCGAAGATGTCCCCCGGCGTGTTCCCATCCTGGCGGATGGGATATTCCTCATATCCGAACGCTTCGATCAAGGCGGAAAGAAGTTGCTTGACGGTAGTTCTTCGAGCGGACCCCAGATTATATACCCGATTGAACGTTCTTGCTTCATGGAGAGACCGCATCCAGGCGTCAACGACGTCATCAACGTAGAGGAAGTCCCGATAACGCTCGAACGCCCCTTTCACCAATATCGTCTCCCGTTTCAACAAATAAGCGAGATAAATGCTTACCATTCCCTGCTTGTGGTTTTTGAAATCTTGCCCGGTGCCATAAATGTTGAACAAGCGAAAAATCGTAGCATCCCCTCCAAGACGTCCGAAATGACGCAAAAGAACTTCCGCCGCCGCCTTAGACGCGCCATAAAAAGAGTGGGGAGCAAGGGGATGATCTTCTCGAAGCGGAAGCTCTGAGGATCCATAAACCGCCATCGAACTCGCAAACAAAACGCGCTTGACGCCGTTGCGTTCGCACCATCTCAACAGGAGAAAGGTGCCCCTGGCATTCGCATCGAAATCATGCAGCGGGACCTCGTGGGAAATTTGGCCTGATGACTGGGCACCCAGATGCAGGACGGCGTCAACAGGTCCAAACCTGAAGCCGGCATACGTCCGAGAATCGGACAAGCTCCCGACAACCAACTCAGCGCCGGGGGGGGGGGGGACGTTTTTCTCATCGCCCGTTGACAAATTATCCACCACAAACACGGAATGGCCCTCGTCAATCAATCTTTTCACAATGCAAGAGCCGATGAAGCCGGCACCGCCAGTCACCAGATAACGTCCCACCTCCTATTCACTCCTCGCGGAACAGCCAACGCTTCTGTGACGTTTATCCACCGCTTTCATATTCAAGAGCTCTCTCCACCTCGGAAGTTCAGGGTCGAGGTTCCAATAGCTTCGCACAAAATCTCTTTTCTCGCCCAAACTCTTTGAAGGACCATATTCCAGGTAGGCTCCAAGTTTTTCTCTCAGTTCTTCCGGCGTACTGAAAGAGCGATAGTATCCCTCATGTCCCGTCAATAAATTCATGCTGAAAGCAGAACTCACAACAGGAACGAAAACCTCGCACCCATAGGCAAGAGCGTCTATTGATACAGAACTCGAGGGCACGAGAACGGCGTCCACCCGTTGAAGACAGGCATAGATGTCCCCTTCTTTTATATTCCACCGGTATTCTTCCGCCTGAACCCCCAGCTCATTGAGCCACAAACCCATCGGTGTCAATGGATGACCCTTGAGCCACACGTCCCATTCTCCCGCAAGCGGATAGGCACCCTGCAGAAACGACAAGAAGGATTTCGTCTCCTCACGGGAAAAGGAGCCCGCAACCAGCAAGGTCGGCTTGCGGGCTTTTGCGGGCAATGGGTAATTCATGTTTTTGGCCAGTGATATTTGGCGAATCCCCTCTACTTCGAACAGATGGGGATATCCCCACTCAGAGAGGAGGCCATTCGTCCCCCCGCCATTGACGGCGATTCTTCCGGGAATAGGCAATCCATCAGGAAGGTGGTAGGATTCGAGCTCTGATTTGTGGTGGATAAAAGATATAAAATTCCGAGAAAGGGTCGTGTGCACGAAGCCGACAGATTCCAGAGCGGGCTTTTTGCGTAAAATCGCTCGATTCATCGCTTTTTCCCACGCCTGCATTTCACATGGATATACGCACAGAGAAGGGTTTTCCAAGACGCTGAAAAATCTCTTGAACGCTTCATATTGAATCAGCCCGCGCATGGCCTCTATGCCGCAAAACGAGCGTCTCCACAAATTCTCGACGAGGGGATAGCATTCGACGGGAAACAAAGCTCCGCACATTTGCTCTTCATCGAAACTTCTCTCCAGAACAAAATATCTTCCTACTTGCCGCAACCACGAACACAACGCCGTGAAAGCCTCCTTAAAACCAAAAAATTCATCAAAAAACGCAAGGTGCTCCCCGTTTTTCCTGAATTTCCTCGCCATCTTCAAGGATCCCCAAAAACCGATGCCTCCGACGCGCGCGAAAATTAAGAGCCAAAGAATACGCTCGCCTTGTCTGGAATACATTTCTTGAATCGGCTCAAAATATCGATTGCGAAAAACACCGCCCTCCCCTCCATTCAGATACGAAAAATAACTCACGAACACATGCGGTGCCGAGGCGAGCGTTTCCCGCTGGGAAAAACCCATCATCAGTCTGGCGAGCATGGCTCTTTGGCAGGCTTGCAGCCAACCCGCAAGTGCAAGCAAAAAAATGCCCGGAAATAAAGCCTTCATCCCTTGCGTACTGAATATCTGGGGTTTTTTCTCCAGATGAAACGACATGCCAAAGACATCCGCCATGCGTTTTATCGACTTACAGAGATTCCTGCTTTTTATGGCCACCGCCATGCGGTCGTATTTTCCGGTTCGCAGTTGCTTCTGAATCGCAAGCGCTTGGGCCAACTCGAGAAACGTATCGGTTTTGAATGGGTTCTTCTCTGAAATGGGTCCTAGCCAGAAGCCGCTCATCCCTCCATCACTCGTCATGAAAAAACGCCGAATGGAAACGTTGCGGATACGCGACATTCCGCGCTTGGCAGACCATTCGGGAAGCCCCCTAGAAAGATTCTCACTTTCCCGCTCGACAAACCTGGCTGCATTCAACACGACGACTTGCTCCAGGCCACGCTTGTGAAGTTCTTGCTCAAGACGCCGGATAAACGTCCAATTCGCCGTCAGGGAGAACAGAAAAACCGCATTCTGGTCGCCCCAGGCTTCAGGCGACAGTTCTTCAAACGAGAGGCTTTCATCAAAGACAAATAACTGCATCCAAAGACCTCCTGGATTTCGAGACCCGCGCGTAAAATGCAAGGTAAAAAGAGATGAATTGCGCCTTTTTAGGCGCACAGGGCGCATCCATGACGCAGCCCGCCAACAAGGACGGTCACTCAGTGCCTCGAAACCATCGAAAGAACGATAGATCCTGGGGAAGTCGCTGAAAACGGAAAAGGAAAAAAAGCGAATCAATCAAAGATTTTAATTTCCTCGGGAGGACCCGACCCTACCTCGTCATGAATCTCACGCAGACATTCCAATAATCCTTGTCCCATATCCATATACTTGTTGGCCACGATTTTCTGGCCAATTTTAGGCTCGAACGTATATGGCGTCAGGCTATAGTGACCCACGTGGCCATCCTGGTTGAACTCCAACGCAATGTCTCCCCCCAGAATTTCACGTATCATTTCCAGAAGTGCTCTGAAGCGTATGGGATAGGAGCCAGTGATTATCAGGTGCTGATTAGAGAATTCCGCATCCAGGACGTGAGCGCAAAGACGCGTCGCATCCTTTACGCTGATGTATTCGCGCATCTCGTCGCCGGTGCCGAAGCATTGAACCCGTCTTTCGGATATCGCCTGACGCAGATAACGATGGACGCTGTTTCTTGCATCCGCTCGAGGGCCAAACAAAGTCCCGAAACGAAGAATCGTATAATCCAGGCCATACTGCTTTTGATACTCTTCCACGTAGAGTTCCGCCGCTTGCTTGCTGCAACGATAAAAGCCGCCTCGATTGCTATAAACGTATATGGAGCTGGCGTGAACATAGCGCTGGACGCCGGCTTCGCGCGACGCATCAAGTATGTTCACAGTACCCAGGACGTTCTGGGTGACAGTTTGCGCGGCTTGCGTTTTCGCATCATCGAGGTCTGCAATGCCGGCGAAGTTGCAGACGACGGCACAGCCTCTTACGGCCTCACGCACTTGAGCGGAGTCCAGAATATCGCCAACATACATTTTCTGGCCTGGCCGCAAATATGGGGAGGGGCTCAAGTCGAATACAAGAACCTCATGCCCATCCTCAACAAACGCGTCGGCTAGGTGGCTGCCAACAAAGCCCGAGCCCCCAAACACGACAATTTTCAACGTGTCGGCCACCAACCAATCTCCGTCCGCAATGGATACGATTTACCCGGTGATGTAATCCGCATTCTCTTGAGAGCAAATAAACGACCAACGACGCGATTTCATCGGGTTACGCCATTCTCTTCGTCGGAATCACGGCCACCCTTATCCACCAGTTTTTCCAATGCGGGGCTACTCGTTCCGTAATGAGCGAAAACGCTGGCTCGAACGCGAAGGAGAAGACGCAAAATGGCCTGCCCGATACCTGAGCTCACGCCCGTTAAAAGCACTTCCATAGGAATGCAACCTCACGCTTTGTCATCATATAGAAAGGTCCTGTCCCCCGCGCTATCAAACCCATGCTCCCTCAACCAATGTTCCACGCCCGGTATTTGCCAATCATAGTCCACGTCCACTCCTCCCCATTGCCGCAGTGGGTAAATGCGCTTCCCCATCCATTTCTGCGGCAGAAGTCCATCTTCCATTTTTTCCAGACAGTGCGGACGCACAATGGAAAGCCCCATGTCCGCAAACCACGCGTCCCCCTGCGAATCCCGATCACAATTCATACTATCGGGGTCGCCAAACGTCTCAAACGGAACGAAGGGACGCAACAGGCCATCTTCCCCAATCTTCCGCGCCCGAAGGGGACTCCACATGTTGTAACAAGAAACGGTAACCGCCGAATCGTAAGAAGGATTTTCCCGCAATACCCGAATCCCCTCCTCAATCGTTTCAGGCAATACCGTAGGCGCATTGCAAAAAAGAAGGACAAAGAGTTCTACCTCCACGCCCAACGTATTTTGCGCATCCGTTATGGCCTGATACCCATGCACGTAAGCGTCCTCGCCAAGTGCTTCTTTCGTGGCCAATTTTGGCGGCCGCGCAATCACCCGCGCCCCCATCTCACGGGCAAGGCCCATCAATTTTTCATCGTCCGTCGAGAGATACACGTCATTCACGCTCGGCGCATCCAAAGCTGCTTTCAAGGGATAATAGGAAAGCTGCCGCCCCAAAACCGGATGGGTGTTTTTGCCGGGAAATCCTGTGCTTCCTTTTCTTCCCAACAGCAATGCGGCTACGTAATTTTTCTTCTCATTCATTTTTCTTCAAGCCCACCCGCATCACGCGATGAAGCACCAAACCACTTTCAAGCCGATCTAGGACTGCAATTCCACGAATTCCCGGTATCGACCTTTCACCTCCATGAGAGCGGCATGGTTTCCCTCCTGAACGACTCGGCCATTCTCAATAACCAGAATCTTGTCCGCACTTTTTACCGTGGAGAGACGATGAGCGACGAGCAATATGGTCATCCGTCCGCTCAAGTTCTGCACGGCCGTCTGTATGAGGCGCTCGAACTCGCTATCGAGCGCACTCGTCGCTTCGTCCAAAACCAAAACTTGGGGAGAGCGAACCAGAGCTCTTGCGAGAGCCAGCCGCTGTTTCTGGCCCCCGGACAATTTGAACCCCCGGTTGCCGACGATCGTCTTGTATCCCTGGGGCAACTCCCTGATGTATTCGTGGGCATAGGCGATTTCCGTGGCCTTTCGCACCTCTTCCTCATCCGCTTCCATATTTCCATAAAGGATGTTGTTATACACAGTATCGTTAAAAAGATATGGGTCCTGCTCCACAACCCCGATTTGGTTCCGCCATTCGCCCACGGAAATGTCTCTCAAATCTACGTTATCAACGTAAACGACGCCTTGTGTCGGATCATGAAGACGCAAGAACAGATCGACCAAAGTGGTCTTTCCGCCTCCGGAGGGGCCCACGAGCGCGGTAGTCGCAAACTTCTCAACCGATACGCTTATCTCGCTCAGCGCGTTATTCTTCGTCCCCGGATAGGAAAACGACACCCTTTCGAACCTCACGCCCTCCTCCAGGACGCCAGCGCGCCTTTTCGGTAGATGCGCCTTGTCCGTTCTTTCCGCGTATTCCCTGATGCGCTCCAGGTGGGGGGTGAGCTCTTTGATCATGACCCAGGAGTTGTTTATCACTTTCAGTTTGGGGAGAATCAGCAAAAGAATAACCAAAAACACGGTGAGGGTGACAAAGGGAATTTCCAGAAATTCAACGGCAACGACCATACCAACAACCATGATGACGAAAAAGAGCGGTTCGTGAAACAAGGATACGATAATTCTGTTGTCCACGATTTGAACCGAGACCCGACGATAATTGTTTACGCGGCTTGCATAATGCGCAACGTGGTGTGCGACGTTTCCAAAGACCTTTACCGTCTTGATTCCAGAGAATACGTCATAAAGATAGGAGTTGATGCTCTCCACGCCTTGCGACTCTTGCTTTCCCTTCAAATATCCCTTCTGAAAACGCGGGAGCAGGAAAAAATAAGAAATGGATGATATGCCCACAACCATAGCGGTAAGCGAAAAAGAGACCATCAAATTCATGGACAAATACAGGGCGCAGAAAAAAATACTGCTCACAATGAGCACCAGGTATTCGAAAATAGCGCCGGAATTATGCGCGGACGTGAACTGAACAGCAATGAGATCTCCGACTTTTTTTTGATAAAAAAACGAGAGGGGAAGGTTCACGAGGTTTCGAAAGGCTTTCTCCCTCATGTCGCATGTAATTTTAGAACTCAGGACCCGCGCGAAATGCATAGAAGCAGCAACCAAAACATATTTGGTCAGCGTAGCGAGCGTGAATAGAACGATGAGATTCCAGAACGAATACTCCAGGCCAATGATCCCGAATGCCCATTTAGCGGTCGTCGTAAAGATGTGGCTTGTTTCGACTCCCTCAATAGATTGAAATATGGGCATCAGCATGCCCAGACCGATGCTCTCGAACATCGTCGCCAAAACAAGTACGAAAAAATACAAAAAAAGGATCTTCTTGTAGTCACGAACGATGGTGAGAATATTCTTTCGCTCGTCATGCACAGGCTTTCTCATCCGCACGCACTCATTTCATCAAAGGGGGGGGAGGTAAAGCCCACCTGCCTTGTTGCGTCTCATATGCGGCGCAACAACTCCCGCGCAACTCAGACTACTTTTGAAAAGGAGTCTATTTCCCGTCTTAATACGCGCGCCATGCGCTCGGTGTTTCTTCCATCAAAATGGTAGTCCGAGTCCATGCGCAAGCGCTCCCAGTCGCAATCAAATCCCTCAAAACCGGACTCCAGCCCCTGTAAGGCGTCAAGCACGCCCTTTGCATCTCGCAGAACGAAATCCGATCCGTAGCCACTGTAAACGTAAGGCTCCATTCCCACATACGAAAAAGTAAATACCCGAGTGCCCACAACAGAGGCCTCGTTGATGCTCCAAGAAGCGTTCGGCGTAATCACCAGATCGCTGCCAACTATCAATTGGTGCGTATTCCATCTCTCGTGGTCTATGACGAATCGGGAATCCATATCAGGAAGATCAAAAAATCGCCTGATGCATTCGACGCTTCTCGAAACGCTTACTTCTCTGAAACGAATGAATATATGGCAATCCAGATCGCGGCGTTGAAAATCCACCAGCGCCTTGAACATTGCATCCCATTGTTCAAGCGCGCAACAACTAAGCACTCCAGGCAAGAGAATAGTAACGATCCACCGCCGCTTTCCATGGCGATGGCGTATGTCTGAAATGATTTTCTCCTTTTTTTTGAATTCATCGAGCAGAAGATCCACGGTGTGCCTCCCCACTTTTTCCAGTTGCAACCCATTCCAGTAGGGGGAGAAAGTTCTCGAGTAGAGCTCGCAAAGAACCATGAGCTTGTCGAGATGAACAAAACTACTTTCCGGCCTATTATAGATAGTTCCCGAATGAACGATGCCGATCCTTTTTCTACCGTCTCGATTCGCAACGATAGATTCAAGGACGTGGCCTTCGTTGTATTCGTTTCTGACCAGCTCTACGTCATATTTCACGTTCTCCATTTCGTATTGTTTCAAAATGTAGTGATACAGTGCTTTTGTCGTCGCTTTCGCCATACTCGCCGACAAGTAGCTGGCACCCGGCCCATGCCTGAAACCTTTGGCGATGCGCCACGTGCACGCAAAAGTCCATTTGAGCAGAGCCAGATTCACGCCATAGCCATTCTTGTCCGCATAATCGTAACCCTTTGTTCTCATGTTGTCTTGCGATGTTTTCTTCTTGCCTGGCTTCTTCATCACAATTTTCCAATCGCCAAAAATATGGATGATCTCACCGGGCCGAAATCCCACCTTATATAAATAAGAATCGTCAAGCCGGGTGAGAATATCCTGAACCTGCGGCTTATTGATTAGCGCCATTACCTCACACCGTCGTTGAAGATGCCGTGGATAACCGGCATGGCCAATGCGTATCGCTTGAGCGCGGAAGAAACCCGGCCGTTCTTGACGCACCGCAAAAAAATCGCGCCCGGGAGAAGCAAACATGCGAGGCGCCATCCATACGCCTGAAGAATGTTTGTGAACTTCGTCGCAAAACGCGAATAGCGCGAACCGCCGCCATCCTGCAGCGGTGGATGAAACGCGCCCAAAAACTCCATACTCCCATTCGACACGGAGACGACGTTCTCGTTTTTACTCTTTAATTCTTCATAAAGTTTCGCATACGCGTACCTATCGATAACTATCCGCACCAGCCATATTTGATAGAATTTGACGATGTGATCACTATGGACGACTCCATGCAATAGTTTGTATGATGCCGTCCCTTGGATGTCGGCGCTTTTCTCGTCCAACAACTTCACCGCGTCTTCACTCACATCAAAATGATAATCCGCCGTTTCCTCCATCTGCACTGGCCGCACTTTCGCTTCAGGGTTGATCCAATTTATCAATCTTCTGATGATTTTTTGCGCCGCAGGCTCTTTGTCCCTACGTCCGCCGTAGAGGGACTTAGGAAAAAAGAGGACGTTCCGGGCGTTTCTGATAGCTTTCACGTGCAAAATAACTTTCAAAAGCGACCAGCTCTCAAACAAAAGAACATCTATCGCGCGCACCTTCACCATAAGCATCACTCCTTGAACCCGAAGATTTCCATCGCTGGTTCGTCTTGAGCCTATTAAATCATTTGGAGAAGGTCGGGTTGCTTCTTTGCATCCAATCCGTCCCTATTTTCTCCGCCAACCAGAATTCATATGGAGAATTGATTTTGACGCTTTCTTCGGGAAGCATGGTAATGTGTCCTACTTTTTCTCCAAATAATTTTTTCGATAGTGTCACTTCCTTCCGGCTGAGGCAAATTGCCCCGTTTTCCTTGAACAATGCTTTCCTCTCCAAACGGAAGGTCCGGTTAGCAGAACCATTTATGGGAAAAAGCCCGTTTCTTCCATGATGATAGAAAAAAGAAACGTCCTCGGTTATCGATATCACGGAATCCACGCCAAAAATGACCATGGAATCCACAGCCTTATCAATATGCCGGCCTCTCCGAAATGGCGTGTTGACGTAGCACGTGCAAACGGCGTCAGGAGAATATCCCTGCCTTTCTTCTATCGTCCTTACCACGTGAAACGCCGTATCCTCCACTCTGGAAAACCGCCTCCCCAACCCTTCGGGTCGAAAGAGGCCATCTACTCCCTCCAGTCGTTCTACATAGTCCAGAACGTCCGCATCGGACGAGGATACGACTACCTTATCGACGGATCGCGCTTTCTTGATTTCCTCGAGCGTTCGCTCCAACAGTGATTTTCCCATGAATTCCGTAAAAGGATTTCCGAGTGCGAATCCAGAGTCCACAGAAACGGGAACGAGGGCTAAAACTTTCGGCTTCCGCTTAAGGTTCATTTCCTCCACGACCCGCCGCTTGATCTGGCGGCGCGTTTCCAAGAGCGGACCTCGAGATTTCGACAAGCTGTCGCCATGCTGTCGATAATAAAACAGGGGCACGTTCACATTGTAGGGACGATGCCGCTGAATGAATTTCAGCCACAGTCCATAACCGTCCTGGCGATTGAACTCCTCGTAATAACCGCCTATTTCCATCAGGACTTCTTTGCGGATCATCGCGCATGCGCCATGGGCCGGAATATCCAGCAACTCGACTTCATCTCCTATTTTTTTGCGACGGACGATTTCCGTAACCTCTCCATTCTGGTCGACTTCATAATAATCCGGATACACCAAATCCACGTCGGGCTTTACGTCCAGGATGTTGGAAAGAACGAGGAGAATGTTCTCATCAAGGAAATCATCCGCATCCACGCGCATCAGATATTCGCCATTGGCTGCGCGCAAAGCGATGTTGTTCGTAATATTCAAGCCTTTATTCTCTTGTTTGAGAATGCGAATCTTCGGATGATCTTTGTATTTTTCAAGCACTTGCGAAGTGTCGTCGGTCGAGCCGTCGTCAATGACGATCAACTCCCAGTCATCCATCGTCTGACGAAGGACGCTGCGAACCGCATCGTCAATAAAATGCGCATAGTTATACGTCGGAATATACACCGTGATTTTAGGCATGACGAATCAACCCAGCGAGGCGCGCTTAAAAACCATCGTTTACTTCACCATGTTCATGGCCAACGCCTGATCCGCCTTGATGTCCACTTTCGCTTCCTTGCCGAGCAAATCGTCGATCATCCAGCCCGGAAGGCCGTCGGCGGGCCTCTTCATGCCCAGCATGGAGGACTCTATCGTCTCTCCGGATTGAATGTCTCGTTCGGCGACAATGCTGCGCCGCGCGCTGTTGCGGGCGGGGTTTTCACGCTCGGCGACTTCAAGCGCGCCGCTGCCCAGGACGGTCTCCGCAAGACGGACGTTTTCCACCATCTTTTTCAAGTCCTCCGGATTCATCGAAAAGAAATGTCCCGAGCCGGTCAGTTCCCGATCCAGAGTATAGTGCTTTTCAATGACTTTCGCCCCGAGAGCCACGCCCAGGGCGGGTATGGCCATATGCGCGTCCGGCTCCGTATGGTCGGACAAGCCAACGATAAGGCCGGGATATTTCTCCAGCAAGGCAGGGACGCGCAGAAGGTTCGCGTCCTCATTCGTCGTGGGATAACTCAACATGCATGCCATGACGATGAGCTGATGGTTGCCTGCGTCGAAAATCGTGGAGACTGCCCGCTCAATCTCCTCCACCGTCGAGCCGCCGGTCGAAAGAATGACGGGCTTGCCAAAACCAGCCACGCGCCTGAGCAGTCGGCTGTCAGGAAGATCGCATGAGGCTATCTTGAAAAGCGACATGCCCAAATCGTTCAACATATCGGCGCTCTCCACGTCGAATGGCGTGGAAAATGGAATGACGTCTTTTTCAAGACTGTATGCGAAAAGCTCCTCGTATTCGAGAGCACCGAAACGATCCAGCTGGCGGTAATACTCTATTTGCGGTATTTCCTTTCCCTGCCAGTAAGTCGTGGCTTCCTTGCGCGTCAAACGCTCCGCCTTGTAGGTCTGGAACTTGATCGCGTCCACTCCGGCTTCAGCGGCGAGGTCGATCATCTCCTTGGCCATCCGCATGTCGCACATGTGATTGCAAGCCGCCTCCGCAATAAGAAAGGCGGGATGGCCATCTCCTATCATTTTGTTTCCGACGGAAATCTCCTTCGCATACGGGCTCATCTCGTGCGCAGACATGAGAAGATCGAACGCGCGATGGACGTTGACGCAATCATCACGCACGGCGGACGCATACAACGGGGGCTTCGCCGTCAAGGCCCTCGTGCTCATAATGCGAAGTGCCCCGTTTCGCCTCCCCTTCCGGTCTACCGTGCACAGATCGTCTATTTTGTTGTCCTGCACGTATTTCAGCAGAGCGTCGAGGTCGCTTCTCCTGGTCGGATGGTCAGGCTGAATTCCGACAACGAAAGAAACGCTCTCACTCCCCCATTCATTGAGGACGTCTTGATACACCTCCATCAAGGGCGCCTCGCCGGTGAGCGCATCGCCCCGAAAATGAACGAGCGCGTTATTTTGCCTCGCAATCTCGGCGACGTCCTCGGAATCGGTGGATACGACAATATCGTCCACGCTGTTAAACTTCTTCGCATAATGGATGGCGTGCGCAACCAGAGAAACGCCGTTGATCCTCAGCAGATTCTTATCCGGTAGACGATTAGAGCGCCGTTTGGCTGGTATGATGGCGACGATCATCTTTTGCCCCCCCCCCGTCTCTCATTATCTGCGGATAAGCCGCTCTTGGAGAGTTTCTCCAGAACGGATATGCAAGAATCCACTGAATCCATTGGCAAGCCGTCAAACGGGGCACGACAAATCTTTTCCCACTCTCCTTTCACAAACCACTTATCAAGCAGTCCCGAAAAACCTTCAAACGAACACACCTCACAAAGCGTTCCGGGTAAATTTGCAGAAGCACCCAGGACGTCCGATAAGGAATCCAGCCGGAGGCTGATCGTTGGTCGGCCACAACAAATGGCTTCATACAAAATCATGGAGTCGAATCCTAATATGAGGTTCGAGGAAAATACAACATCAAGGGCTGAGGGCCCGGAATCTATTTTCAAGTTGGGAAACGGCGACGCGGCGGTTCCCCATACTTCTCGCTCTCTGGGGTGAAGCCTCAGAAAAAAAATTGCCTCATGCCCCGCTTTACGTATTTTTTCCTCACAAAGGCGGAGTGCCTCCTCAATGATGGGAAGCCTCTCTCCCTTCAAGAATGGCTCAACAATCTGGGCTCGCCCAAGACCGGTAAAAACAGGCTGCGTAAAGAGAGAGCAAATAAAATCTTCTTTGCCGAGGTTGTTTTCTCGCCGAAAATTCACTTCGCTATCCCGCTTGGACAAAAGCAGCATCTCGAGATGGGGGCTTCCCACGACTACCATCCTGCTTGAGGAGACGCCCTCAGCAATTCCCTGGTCTCGCGATCGCGCGTCAATGACGCCGAGCACGTCTGGAAGATAAGAAAAATTCTTGTCCTCGTCATGTATTCTATGCCAGCCCCTCCAATCGTCCATCAGCGCGAAGCTCTTGAGCCCGAGTTGCCTCGCAGCCATGATAATGTATCCGTTTGAAGGGTCATAGTTATTGTTTGACGTTGTGCAGAATATTACGTCAGGAGACAGGCGAGAAAGCAGGTCGCACGCGCCTTCAATGCTGAGCGGCACTTGATTCACCAGAGTTTCAAGGGGGACAACCTCTATATCATGCGCTTTGAATACTTCAATGGCGAAAAGATGCACTATTACGCACAGACGATATTTCTCCGGGCGAACAAGGCTTTTAACGACAGGTAAAATAGCGCGCGCGCCACCCGCATCCTGGGCATAAACCAAAACAACAGGTCGGCAAGATTTCAACCGAAACTTCTCAGGGCGTCGGCGTTCTTTCGGACCTTCTCGACTGCGAGAACAAATTGGTCAATTTCCCTTTCGGTGTTCGGGTATCGGCAAATGTTCGTCAAAAGCAAGTCCTTCTCCCAGAGCCGCTCGACAACCGGACAGGTTCCCTTCGCGTATGACACGCCGCCCTCGCGCGCGTCGTCACGAAAAGGATAGCCTTTCGTCCCGTATGCGCTCCTCTTTTGATATATCGGTTCGAGATATATAGGTCGCACATACCCCTCCGTCACTTGAACGCCTTCCTCCCTGAGGGCTCTCGCAAAAATTTCACGGGGGATGCCCATTTTCGTTTCATCATACTTCATGGCGTAAAGGTAATAGACATGCGTGCAGCCCCGAGCGGTTTCCGGAGGGGTCAAGAAATCAAACTCGGCCAGCTGCTGGGTCAGGTTCTCGGCGAGGCGAACCCGAATGCGCGTCAGTTCGTCCATCTTGCCGATTTGCGCAATGCCAACGGCTGCGCATATTTCCGGCAAGCGATAGTTAAAACCGACCATGTTCGTGATATCTTCCCGGCCCATGGGGCCAATCACAACCTCCCCGTGATTGCGTTTCAACTGCATATGAAGCGCCAGCTCTTCCTTGTCCGTTAAGGCAACCCCGCCCTCGCCGCACTGGATGACCTTGTGATAATTCAGGCTCTGAACACCTATGTCCCCTACGGCGCCCGTCTTTTTTCCCGCGCACTCTGCGAGTGGGGCCTGGGCGTTGTCCTCAATGAGCATAAGTCCACGTCGGTCGGCAAGAGCGCGCAACTCCATCAATGGGGAGGGATGTCCAAACAGATTGACTGTGAGAATGGCGCGCGTTCTATCGTTTATCAAAGACTCCACCGAAGAAGGATCGATGCAGAACGTCGCATCCTCCACGTCGGCAAACACGGGGATCGCATTTTCCATGAGAATACTGCTCGCAGTGGCGCTCATGGTGAACGGGGATGTAATAATCTCCTCTCCAGGCTCAACCCCCGTCGCCGCCACCGCGCAATGCAGAGCCGACGTCGCTGAATTCACGCAGACGGCGCGCTTCACGCCGAACCTTTCGGCAAATAACTTTTCAAGCTTCCTGACTTTCACGCCGCCGAGGAAACGCTCCGAATGCGTCCCCGAGAATCCTGAAAGATGTTGGCTTCTCAAGCTGCTAAGAACCTCTTTTTCCTCAGCCTGATCGACCATCGTGGTATGCACGGCGTAAGGTTCTTTGCGTATGGGCTCTCCACCAAGAAGAGCTAATTTGCCGTTCACATGCGTTCCCCTCGCGTCAAATAGGGGTCACTTTCCTCATTATATCCGATGAGAGGACGGCTTCGCAAATTTCAATCGCCCTCACGCCGTCGCGCAGAGAACAAGAGGGCGCATCACCAACCTCCAGGCACCTTACAAGCTCCTCTACAGCCCGAAGAGAACTATTGCGCCACTGCGTTTCCTCTGGTCGCCGAGCAAGTTCCAACACCTGGAACAAGCGAAAGTAGGGGTCTTCACGCGCTTGGAATCGAAGAAGTTTCTGGCCCCTTTGCCCAATGACGATTCTTCCTCTATCCGTGATGATATCCGCATCAAAGAGGACATACTCCAACACAGGAACGTGTAAAAACGTAGCGTATATCCCGCGCTCGAAAACAACGTCAAAATCCGCTCCAGAACCCCCAGCCTCATTGTCATTGTCAAACACCCTCAAAAGATGCACCTCTTTGGGGTCGCCAAAAAACCAACGCAGCAAATCAATATAATGGGAGGCGTTTTCCAACAAACCTTTTACGTAGTGCACAGTAACACGGATGACAGAGCCATGAATTCCACTCTCCAGCTCGCGCTTGAGTTGACGAAGAGTCGGGTTCCATCTCCGAAAGTAGTTCACCGCCACAGGCCGAGTCCCCGCGATAGAAATGGATTCACGCGCTTCTATGGATGATTGCGCAACTGGTTTTTCGAGGAAAACGGCTTTCACGTCTGCGTCGCAAACTGCGCGCAAAGCGTTGAGATGATGCGCCGTAGGCAGGCAAATACTCACGATATCGGGACGTTCCCGGTCAAGCATCTGATTGTAGTCCGCATACAACGTATCCACGCCCCAACGCCGGCCAAAAGCCGTCCGAGCGTCGGCGCTTACATCCGCAGCAGAGACAAGGTCGACGTCCGGGCAAGCCAGATACGCGCCCGCGTGCGTAGCGGTCCATTTGCCCTCGGAAAAATTATCGTATCGGGAGGCAATGTTCCCGCAGCCGATAATAGCCGCCTTATATGTGGCTTTGCCGCTGTTCAAAAACACGCTGCTGAACGACCTGACGATTGATATCCAGAAGGCTTGGTTCCGTATCTAAAAGCCGCATCACATCGAATAGCGTGAAGCAAGGGTTCTTTGCATAAAGGCGGGTATAAATTGCGAGGATTAACTCGAAATCCTCCCGATTGTCTACAGTGAGACGGAGGCCCGGTCTGCGGCATTCCGACCACTTCCCCACCGCCTCAAAAGATTTTAGCCTGAATCTGTCTGGTCGTTCAAAAATATAGGAGGTGACGTGCTCTCGATCGACAGGATCGTCGCTCCACCCAGCCACTTGCCTCAAGAGAGAAGTGGAGAAAATCTCCACGCTCGTTCCTATGGGAAACGTCGATTCTTCCTCCCATGAGGAGCTATGCCGCATCGAGGTATTCGCCACGTAATCGAATTTATCCGCAAGAAATAGTCCTACCATCTCATCAATAAGGAGCGGCTCCACAAGAGGGGCATCCCCGCCGAGTTCGACAATTACGTCTCCATTCCACGCATCAGCCGCTTGGAGAACTCGGCTCAGGACGTCTTCCTCGCTACCTCGGAAACAACCCAGGCCGCTTTCTTCGGCCACTCGAACGATGGGGTCGTCAAGCGGATTTGTCGTGGTCGCGATGATCGCCGCGTCTAAACTCTTCGCTCTAAGCACCCTTTCCGCCATTTGCGCCAGCATGGGTTTTCCGCATACATCCAGAAGCACTTTTCCCGGCAACCTCAAGGAATTCATCCTGGCTTCGATGATGGCGACGATTTTCACTCGCGCTTCTCTTCTCGCATATCTTCCCAACGCACACGAAATATCCCCAATCGATATTCATCGACATAACCTGACCTACAGAAAAAACTCTCTTTGAGCGTCGCTTCATGGAGATACCCGTTTTTCTCAAAACTTCGTCTCGAACCCTCATTCGTCGCCCACATACCGGCCGTAATCTTCCGAAGGTTGAGCTTCTCGAAGCCATGGGCAGTCATGAGAGCGATGGCTTCCGTCGCAACGCCTTTTCCCCAGAAACGCCTGTCGCCAATGACGATGCTCATATCGCCCGTTCGATGGACCCAGTCGATCTTATGAATGCCGACGACCCCCACGAGCAAACTTTCATCTTCTTTCATGACAACGCCAAACTGCACGTCCGTTCGGCTCTTCATAAGAGCGTCGAATACCTCCCGCTGCCCCTCCTCGGTTACGGGAAACGTTCCCTTGTTGATATTCTGCGTGACCTCAGAGGAATTGAACCAAGCGTGCCAAACCGGAATATCTTCCGCTTTCAACGCACGGAGAAATACGCGTTGACCACTTCTAAACATGGGACGCCCTTCTGGGTTTCGCATTGGTCTTGCGATTCATGGCTTGAGCCAAGCCCTGCAATGCAGAAGATCGCCCACGCCCGCTTCCTGAAGTTGGCGCCGATAAAAATCATCCACCCCCTCAAGAACGTCTAAAAAAATCTTTCCCCGGGGGGTTTCTTTCCTGAGGAATTCGTTCGGAAAATTCAAATTCGTATGTTGGGAAGAACCAGTGTCGCCGCTTCCGGTATGCAGCCATTTGAAATGATTCGTGAGAGAGGCCGCAAGATAGTGGGTGCACTCAAAATCATATCCGCATTCCATCAGAAGCCTGCCCAAGCTTTTCTCCGTAAAATAATAAAGGTGATATTCACGGAAATAAAAATCCCTGTAATTCGCCACATCATAATAACTCGCAATCGGATCCAACAAGTTGGGAACGGCTATAAAAACAACGGACTCTGGATGTATAAAGCGTTTCAAATCCTCCAAAAAATCCTTCACGCATGGAACGTGCTCAAGCACGGCGTGCATCACAACAACGTCGAATGGCAGTTCCGTCTCACAATCGATGAGGGGCTTGTCCCACACGGGAATACCGGCCGCATGTAACGTTCGAACGTGCGTGGGTGTAATCTCCACTCCCTGAACGTGCGAGACATTTCCCTGAATCGACCGTAGAAACGATCCGCGCCCGCAACCAACGTCCAAAACGCGAGACTCCGAACACAAATAGGGCTCCACCTCTTTCTTGTAAATTTTATAATTGTCGAACTTGGGAAGAGGTCTTTCTCTCAATTGATCGGGTGCGAAAACATAACCGTCATCCGAATACCAATCGTGGGTCGCCTGCGTTTCATCCCAGGTTTCCAGAAAACTGAGGTCGCATGAACCGCAAAAATACAGAGCGATATTTACCTGCTGATCTATTTTTCTCCCCCGAACCGTATTGCGGATGCGCCGCCCACGGTCGGAACAGATGGGACAGAAACTCATTATGCCGGAATCCCCTCGTATGATGACAGCGAACGCCATGGCGGCATAAAGCCTTGGGTCTGCACGTCTTTCGCCATCTTCAGCAGGGAGAAGTCGTGATATCGTCGCGCGACGAGCTGCGCACCGAAAGGCAGGCCCTCGGAACTCTTGAACGTGGGCACGTTCATCGTCGGGACGCCGCAAAGCGTCCATATGAGGCAGTTGTCTTTTTTGTCCCGCCCCATGATTCCTTTCGGCGCATGACCAGAAGTGGACAAGTTCAAAATCATATCGAAATCTTCAAAAAAATCGGAAAGAATCGTTTTTAGATTTTCTTGCTGCTCTAAACCCTCCCAATATTGCTCGGAGGTAATCTTTTGGCCTTGCTCTATCATTTCCGAGAAAATATCGCTCAACTCGTCTCGATGCAACCGATATTCCTCATCAAAATAGTAAGACAGCCCTTTCTGATAGACGAGCGCATGAATATCATGGGCGCGAGAGAACGGCTCAGGCAACTCAACCTCTCTTAATTCAACGTCTTCGCATCGGGATAGGTGGGACGCCAGCCGACAAACGGCGTCCTTCGCATACTCTTCCGCATGTTCCCAACCTGGGCCCCTGACAAACGCCACCCTGTATGGCGGCTTCACCTGGCTTGATGACCAGTCGTCAAGATTGTTTTTGACATACGGATAATTCGCTCCCCTTACTCGAGCGGATTCAAACATCAACCACAGATCATCAATAGTCCTTGCAAAAAAAGATACGTGATCCAAAGTGTCGAGGGTCTTCAGGATCCCCGTTCTGGGCACGACTCCAAAGGAGGGCTTAAAACCATACACGCCAGAATAACTCGCAGGCCGTATCGTGGAGCCTGCGGTCTGCGTGCCTAGCGAGAACGGAACCATACAAGCGGCAACAGATACGGCTGAACCGCTGGACGAAGTCCCAGGAGAATAGGCCGGGTTATACGGGTTCACCGTAGGCCCGGGATGATGAACGGCAAACTCCGCCGTGACGGTTTTGCCGAGCGTCAATCCGCCTTCCCTCTTGAGGTGAGATATTACCCGAGCGTCGTTGCCAGGGGTAAAGCCTTTCCAGATAGGACTTCCCATCCAGGTCTGAAAGTCCGCCGTGTTAATGACGTCTTTTACGCCGAAAGGCGCGCCCCAGAGAAGACCTTCGAACTCTCCCGCATTTATTTTCCGCTCTATTTCGCGCGCTTGGCGAATGGATATCTCCGGCTCAAAGTGCTGCCATGCGCAAAGAGAGGAGTCATACCGCTCTACCTGCGCGATACAGGAAAGGAGCCATTCCACAAGGCTTAATTTTCTTTTTTTTATGAGTTCTATCGCTTCGATGGCAAAAAGCGCGTTCGCTTCCATATCGCTCATTTCTATGCGGAGTCAATTATTCCCACTTGATCGGGCCGAATGACTTTGGGCAGCTCCCGCGCCTGCCCCTCTCTCTGGCTCTCAAGGAGATCCAGAAATTCTTCTTCCGTGTATCCCGTGATCTCCAAGTAATAATCAAGCGCTCCGGGACGTTTCGAGTCAACTTTCCGCGCAAGCGCAAACCCCTCTTCACGCGACATAATTCCGTTTCTCACATCTATGCTCGCCTGGTCGGTACCTCTTCCAAACCCACGTTTTACCCACTTCGAATAATCGTGCACGCCCGCCATACGGCATTCCACGCTTTTGTATCCTTTATAAGCACCCTCGACCTTATCTTCACGCCACCCATATTCTCTTTTTATGAACTCCACCTGGCGTTCTCCGTCCCAAAACAGATAATCCCCTAAGTGGATTCCCCGCATACCGAGCGTATCAAGCTCTTCTTTGGGGGGAATAAGAAAAGGAAACAGATCGCGCTCTGTCAGCCCAATATCTTCATCTACCATTTTTGATGAATCCACCTTCATCGAAACCTTCAAGTATAAGGTTTCGTCATACGGGAGAGGATCAGCGTATGTTGACTTGCTACCCAATTCAGCGGTTGACTCTCCCCAAACCATAAGGGGGATCCCATATTGCGTCGCCACTTTTAGAGGATAGGCTCCCACGCCTGCGTGACAATGCCAACAGGAATCGCCGATCGTCGTCAAAGATTTCCGGGCGATTTTGTTAATCACCCCTCGGTTCGGCGTGAACATGACATGGTCAACGTTAAACTTTTCCAAGCAATTTTGCAGATTCCACCAGCCGGTTTCTGTCCACCAATTATGGCTAAACGTGCAAGTGAGAGGTCTTAACCCATAAACTCGCGTCAGAACGTGAAGCTGAAAACAGCTATCTTTGCCCCCGCTTATAGGGACCAGGCAATCATAGTTGTCCCCTGCTTCAGCCTTCGCCTTTTCCAATATACTTTTTAACTGCGCCTCCCGTTCTATCCAATTGATGTGCATCTTCATTTCAGAACTGCGGCACGCCTTACAAATTCCAAGCGCGTCAAAATCCATTCCCTCTGAGGTCTCCGGCATGCAGCACCGCACACAATATCGCAACTCTGAAAAAGGAGCGTTTCTCGAAGCCGGCATCTGTCTATTCCCTCAAGAATAAATGTGATGTTGACGTTCTTTTTTATTTATCGGCAAACCAGGCGCCTTTACGAAGCCTGTGGAATCAAAGGCATGATTTGTCCTGCCTGTCGAAGCACCATGACCTTGGATTCTGGCCCCGTCGCTTCCAATGCGTTATCCACCGCCGCCTGTATGGATGCAGACCAGCCAAATCCCATCCTGTTCGCTTCCTCCTGATGGACGTGAGGAGAAACCAATATGCCCTTCACGCGCTTCGAAATGATTCTGCCAACAGCAATCAGCGTATAGGCCAAGAGCTTTTCGCGAAACTCCCCCGCTTCAACGGCTCGATAAAGCGAATCGGGCTCCCGAAACCCGTAGCGTTCGAAATTCGGAAATTGCGGAGAAACACCCTCACGACAATCCGAAGCCAACACGATAATCCCGTTATCCCGACACACGACATCCGCCGCACACACGGCTTTGATGGCCTGACGAAGATCGATGTCAGACGGATAGGCTTCGACGACAACGACGTCCGCCGTTCCATCCACCGGCACCCCGTATAATTCCAGACATCGATCACACCCTGTTTTGTGTGCGCATTCCACATCGCCTGCAACGGCATCATAGATTCTTTCATCGTCTATCATAACCGTGTTGACGATGAAACGGACGCCAGCCTGACGCGCAATGCGAACGCACGCCTTCCTCACCTTGTTGTGAAAATTCCCGAGAATTTCGCTCATCTCATAATCCAGAGCAGACCAATGCGTCGCTTCTATCGTCGCCTCTCCGCAAACGCCGGGCATGACGCTCTTCGCCCCACCAGAGAACCCCGCAGTCGCATGAGGGATGATGCTGCCGACGGAGATGAGAAAATCCGATTTCAATACTTCCTTGTTCATCTGCACGTCGAAGCCGAGTTTACTCCGTCCTAACGAAGTCAACGCCGCAGGGTTGTCCCATTCATGGTTGAGAATTTGAAACCGAGAGGCCAGATGATGACCGAACTTGCGCTGTATCTCCTCCTCCGTCATGGCGCGATGCGTGCCCAAGCCAATCAGAATGCGAACACACGCATCCGGAACGTCGGCCTCAGCGAGTTCCTCCAGAATGAAGGGGAGGACGCGATGAAGCGGAGTGTGGCGCGTATTGTCATCCGTAGCAATCAACACCCTCTTCGCCCCTCTGGCCATCTCTCTGAGAGGGGGAGTACCGATTGGGTTGCGAATTCGCTCCCTAAGAGCGCGCTCGTCAAGCCCTTCACCGTTCGGCGGCGAGGGTCCATACACGCCCATCAGACGCTCATCTCTCACCTCAAAGTCTTCAAACGGGCCCTTCGTGAGAGATATTTTCATAACAGCGCGTCTCCGGCTAATCTTTCCATAATTTTGCATCCGTCGAACAGAACATGTCCACCCATTCTGAACGCCAGTTTTTACCACCCCGATAATAACGATACGCAAATGCGCTTACCGCTTCTTGCGTCTCGCTATCCTCCCACCACGAATCCACGTCAGGCCAGACGGCGTTCAAATGTCTCGCCGCGCTCTCCGGAGATGAGTGATGCACTTTCACTTCTCTCAATTTTTCGATATCGGACTTCGCATCACGCGAAACCCTCCAAACATTTTCGTTCCAGAAAAAAATAGTGGGTATGCCCGCCGCCATCGTGAATGCCGCAGTTGTCCCCATGTAAGGGAGAACGCAAACCCTGCATTGGGCTAACGCAGGGGACATCCGACCAGATAGGAGCCCCACCAATTTCTCGGTGAGTATTTGGACGCCAGAGCACTTTTCCTGCACGTAGCGCTGGACATATCGAAGGCCAACCGCTGTGGGATGAGGCTTGTAAAACAAAGTGGAGCGAAGGGCATCGTTTAGGTGACGGATGAAATGCACCTCGTCCACCATATGTTGCGGGATGTCTTCGGGCAGATGATCCGTTGCCAGCAATTTTGAATACACAATTAGGCACGAACCTATCAAAACGATGGATGAATTCCGCTTTCGACTTCGCTTTACTTTTGAAAGAAGGGGGGATGCGGCCGGCACTGCGGTTACTTGATAATCAGATTGAACCTCCCACCCCCACGATATGAATCTATCCGCCGCCTTATACTCGACAAGGTGGTACCAAGGATGCGCTTCCTTTAGGCCGTAACCTCCCCCATGCTGATTGACAACCAGACGGACAGGACGCCTCTCCAGCAGATTGGACACGTAGAATTTTGCTTGGTCGTCAGTCCCTAAAACAGGGCCACATGCGATGGTGTCCGTCCAAGGTGACGTCGCTTTTATCTTTACCAAAGCCTTTTTCTCGTTTGCTCGAAAATCATCCGTGAACGCTTTGGGCATCGTTTCTTCAATGAGCCCATCCACAACCTGCAAGAAAATCTCGGCTTCTCTGGCGTCAATATCTTGAATGGATCCGATCTCTTCCATGATGTCGTCTTTGGAGATACTCCCATTTTTCGCTTCAGATTTTTTCTGAAATGATTTTACGGCATCCTTACATCGTCTTGCGTTTCGAAATCGCATCCGAAGAGCCATATAAAAGCTATCGAATGGATTCAAGCCCTGTACTCTGAGAAACTGCACATATCCCAGATTAGAAGCCAAAATATGGGCCCAGTGGTAAATTTCCAATTTTCTGTTCGGCTTCTTGAACTTAGCATAGTTTTCTCGTGTGAATAGATTTGCATGCTCCTCCGGTGCAGGCGCGCCATCTCGCATCACCCATCCCGCCGGCCGATATGCGCGGAAAAAACGGCTGAAAATAAGCCGGTTCAGCGGATCCTGGAATATCAGATAATCAAAATGGGATGTCGTAACCGAGGAGAGGCTTTCATCCTGAGGCGCGAGATATACCAGATATGGGGTGTTGCTCTTTAGCTGATTGCGGATTCGCAAAAACCGCTCAAAAGAACATATGACTACCCTCAAAAGCCATCCCATCAACAATATGCGCCAATATCGCTTGGAATAAGAACGTCGGTGCCTTTCGTTTTGCAGATGTCTCAATTTGGCGACGTAAAATTCACAAACCCTCTCCAGCTTTTGCGAGACGGGCAAAATATCCTCATGCTTGATCACTCGGCGGATTCCATGTTTTTCCCATCCCCACTGAAAAAACTGCGCATCTGAAAGGGACCACGGACCCAGATGCTCGGCTTCATATTCGCTTGAGATGGGATCCATTCTCGTAAGGATGAGTTGCTTCAATGCTTCTCTCCAAGCCTAAAGACAGGGAACAGGCGGGAGCAACCCACGCTCATCAAGTGATAAAATGCGAATGATGAGACGCTCTCCCAAGCGCATCCCATGTCAATTCTTCGCCCGCTCGCATTCGGCGGGTTACTCGTCTTCCGATTACTCTATCCACTTCATATGGCGGGATGGCCCCTTGAGGAGCGGGTCTCAGAACTTCAATGTGTTCCCGCGCAATGACGGCCCCGACTTCCAAATCAGACCGAGCGCGCAAACATCTTCTTTGCAAAACCGCAGTGTCTCGCTCGTTCTCGCTTATCACCTTTTCCCTTCTTCCCAGAGCCAATTCCAATTCCCGGGTTCTATCGACCATCTCCCGCCAGGCATCAGGCGTCATCGAAAAGATATGATCGGGACCCCTTCGATTGACGTCATCCGTAAAATGCTTCTCGACGATTCTCCCCCCCAACGCAATCGCCCCCAAAACCGTCGCATGGCCGGGCGTATGGTCAGACAAACCGAGGATCAACGAGGGATAAAGCGCCCGGAACGCGCTCAAAACGTTCAGATGTATATGCTGAAAATTCTCCATTGACCCCGTATAGTTCGTGTTGCACTGGAGAAGCGCCAACTCTTCGTTGCGCCGCAAAATACACTTGACCGCCTGTTGGACGTCTTGCAAGTCCGAGGCGCCGGTTGCGAGCATGACGGGCTTTCCCTTTTCCGAAATCTTTTGGAGCATTTCATGCCATGTAATGTCTCCTGAGCCAATTTTATACACATCCACGTACGGCTCAAGAAAATCCACCGCCTCAAAATCATACGGAGATGAAAAAAAATCAATCCCTGCCTCATCACAGCAAATTTTAAGCGCCTCCGTCCATTCCCAGGGGAGGGAGGCGTCTTCATAAATCTCATATACCGACTTTTCCCATGCAGCCTGATGGGACAACTTGTCCGCCATGGCGTCAAACCCATGTTCACTCACAATTTCAGGGGCGCGAAAATGTTGAAACTTCGCCGCGTCGGCCCCCGCCTCCTTCGCGAGATGAACAAGCCGCTTTGCGCGCTCAAGGCTACCATCATGGTTGGCTGCGATATCGGCGATGAAATATGTCGGATGGTCGTCTCCAATCCATCGACCTCCAACACGGAAATTCGGCATATTCAGGAATCCCTCCACTCACCCCAACAGACGATCGTAGGCGTCAAACAATTGCACGACGTTCTTCGTCCAGTTCGCCTGCTTTTCCACGAGCATCCTGTTTTCGAGAGACATCTTTTCTCTTTCCCGTCTTTTTTGATATGCCTGCAAAATCGTCTCGCCCAAAATTTCCGCATCTCCGGATGGATACAACCACCCGTTCTTCCCTGGAGCCACCCATTCCCGATTCCCGTATTCATCCACGACGACAACAGGAAGACCGCAACCCATGGCTTCCAGCAGGCTCACCGACGTCCCATCGCTGAAAGTCGCGCTCACATACAAATCCGCCTCATTGAAATAATCCACCAATTGATGGTTGGGCATCTGGCCGGGTAGATGAATATAACGCGCGAGTTCATTCTCGTCTATAAACTTCTCCACCCTGGATCTTAAACTCCCGTCGCCGAGCATGATGACCCTTATGTTCGAGCGAGATTTTTTCGCCCGCTTTATCGCCTCCAAAAAAACGAAGGGCCCGTGAATCGGCTCAAACGCTCTTGTGCTGATGACGACGAAGAAATTTTCCCAATTCAACTTTTTTCGCAATCCAATTTTTGACTTTCTGGGCGTGAACTGCTGCACGTCAATTCCCCAAGGGAAGAACACTACCTGCTCGTCTCTTAAAGGAGACAAGGATAACACCCGCTCTCGGACAGCATCGCAATCTCCCAAAACCATATCCGCGCGCTTCAGCGTGAATTTCGTTATCCAGCGCATCCACCGGTTTTTATCAGGAAAAACCAAAACGTCTGAACCCCATGACACGACGAGCAAGGGCGTTGACTTGCAAATGGAGGCTACAAAGGCGCCCGTCTGCACGGGGCCCGCATGAATAAGGTCTGGCTTGCTTTCTCGAACACGTTCCCGAAATCGAAAAATCAGCCTTGCCCACTCAAAAATGCCTGGGGCGTCTTTATTTTTTAGCAAGGGTGGAAGTTTGTTGATCTTCTCAGGGAAAGGGCGAGATTCATACTGGAAGGAACTGTCAGCAAACGGCAAGAACCAAACGTCGCGCCCTGATTTCGCCAACGCCTCCAAAAACCTTCTGTCGTGCGTCGAATATCCCTGTGATATGTAGAGGATTCTACTCATTACAATAAGCCATCAACCAACCCGGCAAATGCCCTTTTAAGGATTCCACAAACCCCGTTCGCAAAGAATCGTGAAATTTTCTCACCCCATCCTCTATCGTTGGCATGGAGTGTCCAAGTAAATTCGATATTTTCTCAACGCGCAAAGTGGTGTTTTGGGGCCGTTTCGCAGCAAATGGAAACGCCACCACCGACGTCGGCGCAATGGACGTTGCATCCAGAACGAAAATATCCGCCAGCAGAACAGAAAACGCATGTTTCGAGCAGGCGTCAGAAGCACCCGCATGATATACGCCCTTCGCTCTTATATTCACCAACTCCAGAATGATCTGGGCCAAATCGCCCGCATACAGGGGCGCAAAATACACGTCCGTGAACATCCCCAGCGTTTCTTTTTGCAGCAACCCGCGCAATATCCACTCTCCCAAACTCAATTTATCCTGAAAATTCCACCCGTATAGATTCGTTCTCAAGATCAAACTGTGCGGACAAACCGCGCGCACCACTTCCTCTCCCATGAGTTTCGATCGCGCGTATGCGTTCAGAGGCCCCGGTGCATCCTCCTCTGAATACCGCCCCCGCGCGCCATCAAAAACCGAGTCGGTCGATACGTAAAGAAGAAACGACTTGTTGGCGTGAGCCCATTCCGCGAGGTTCGACGACGCGAGAACATTTTGCCTCTCAGCCAATTCCGGGTCTTTCTCGCACGCATCCACATTGGTCATCGCCGCGGCGTGAACGATGATGTCGGGCGCGATCTGGTTCAAACACCGATGGGCGGGGCCCTTTTCGGACAGATCGCATCGTATCCATTTCAAACGGGAAGAGCGGATAGGGACGGAACGCGAGACGCCAAATACGCTATATTGTTTTTTCGTCGCACAAAAAATCAGATTGCTGCCCAACAGCCCACTCGCGCCTGTGACAAGCAGCTTAGAAATTTGGAATCACCCCCCAAGGCTCGGACATCATTACCCGGCCCGACGCGAAATTTATATTTCCCTTTCCCAGCCATATCGCGACAAGCGACAAGAAAGGAAATTCAGCCATCGCCTACGTGTTTTCCCGATAATCATACAAAGATTCCGCGATGTGCAGATGAATCGGCTCATCAATATCGAAGGCATGCGCCTCAGGAATTTTATATGGACTGAGGCGCTCTCCATAAAACGTTCTTTCCCTCTCAAGAGCATCAATTCTTGCGATGTAAAATGAGCCGCTATTCACAAACACTTCGGGTAGAAGCTGCTTCTGCCGAAAATACTCGCTTCCAAAAGCAGGCTTCAAAAACCCGTTTTCCTCGACAGAGGCCCAAAACGGCGAGTAGAAGTATTTCGTCACGGCCATCACAAAATCGCACGCCCCGTTTTCGAAAATCTCATGGCCTCCCCTGAGATCGTCTGGCCGGAGAAGAGCAGCGGTCGGGAAAATAACGCAAAGGCTGTCTATCTCCTTGTTGCATCTGCGCAACCAACCCACAAAATCAAGACTAACTTGGACGAGGGTGACGGAATCAGCCGCCAACTCAAGAGGGCGTTCATGGATGAGAGCGCCTGCATTTTTAGAGATTTCGCCGATAGCATCGTCATCGGTGGAGACCCATATATCCTCAAACAAACCCGATGCCGTTGCCGTCTCAATCGTATGCGCAATGAGCGGTTTATTCTTGAACAAAGCGATATTCTTTGAGGGAAACCTTTTTGATCTGCCGCGAGCCGGTATGAGGCAGGTTATTGCCACCGTCCTCTCCCCAAAATGTGCATGGTAATTACAATGGATTCAAATACAAAGAACGCCCATTTTAGATTTCACGTTGTTAAAATCATGGAGACCGCACCACACGAGGACATCAACGCGCGCAAATCACATCAGCGGAAAACGACGCATTCACTCCAAGGTCCTTCAATCACTGAACAAGTCCGAAAGTTCCAAGCGGTGCCCCGGGGGCAAGTCTCTTTGCAGACGCGCGTCCGAGAGCCTTTCGAAGGTATCGGGCGCAAGCGCAAAACCCGGGCGGCGAAAGTCCACCTTCAAGTCCGAGAGCCTATCGCCTTTTTTGCCCCCCTCCACCAAGAAAACGCTGCGGCGCATCATCCGTCGCCTATCCAACTCCGCAGGCTTCATGACGCGCCGTGGAAGCCCCATCGCAATCTCGAGATCGCGCATCACGTGAATAAATTTTTTCACATCAGGAGGCTCCAGCGAAAACATGTACTCGGGGCCTCTAGTCGTTCGATCAAAAGTGAGGGTTTTCTCTATTAAGTTTGCGCCAAGTGCCACCGCCGCGATGTCCATATCCCATCCCGGCGAATGATCGGAATAAGCGATCGGGAAGGGAAACATTTGTTTCAGCGTCTTAATGATGTTCAGATTGATGCTGGGGAGGCGCGCGGGGTAGCCAGAAGGGCATTGGTGAATAATGATGTTTTCATTATCTTCTTCTAAAATTGCTTCAACCGCATTCTCTACCTCTCCAATCGTGGAATTCCCCGTATCCAACTGCACGCACATGCCAGTTTTCGCAACCCGGCGAATTAACGGCAAGTGATTCACGTCCGCAGACGCAATCTTAATCGAGTGACAACCTAATTTTTCCATTAAATCAACTTCTTCCTCAAAACCAATCGTCGCGAAAAAAGCCAGTCCCATGTCGTCACTATAGCTCTTCAATGCCGTCCATTCATCGTCGCTCATCGCTCTGCGACACATAATTTCATACAGCGATTCACTCACCGTCTCCGTCTTCTCGGTCGCCCTGTCGACCAACACGTCATATTCAATCTCTACCTTCCTATCCGAACATAAACGATCCGGATCCAAAACTTGAAACTTAATAGCGTCCGCCCCGCATTCAGCGGCAAGTTTCACCAGCTTCTTAGCCGAGTCCAAACCATCGTGGGTCGGGCCAGCCTCGAACGTTACAAAAACAGGGTGCCCATCTCCTACCTGCCTATCGCCGAAATGTACCATCAACGAAACCCTCAAAGTTCATCATGCCTTGAAAACCGAGAACATCGCTCAGCCTTCAAAGGCAATACAATAATACGTCCAGGAATTTTCCATATATTTGGCGCAAAAAATGGGGAGCAAACATCAGCACCCAATACCCCAGAAACCCTTTCGCAAAAACCACATCCCTAAGCAAATCCAAAAATGGTTTTCTTTTCTCTATCGCCTCCTTATGTCATGGCTCAATATCCAAACGCTTCTACTCTAGGTGCCACTATGGCTGAGGCGTATCGCAAGCCCGGGGGATGAGACATGACCTTCGGCTTCTTGCTGCTTGCCTCCAGCGCATCCGCTTATGGACCTTATATTCCCCGCTCCATAGCTCGAATACCGCGATCATTATAAAATCACCCTTATTTTCGCCACAGAATCAGCATCCGCCTCAAAAGGCAAGGTTGCGCATCAAGCCGAAAACGGAGGCCAACGTCGAGGAAATTTTTAATCATCCTCTAGGCGAATCAATTTTTTCAACTCTTTTTGGCTAAGCCACTGCGCATTGGTGTCGCTCGCATAGACAAATCCATCCGGGGGAGAATGATCTTCGCAGTGCTCACGCCCGGCTTCTAAAAAGCGATTCGCCCGAATGACGTACATGTCATTGAGTTCAACAGAGTGTCCGGCCTCTTCATTCGAAATGAGCACTTCGTGCAGCTTCTCGCCGGGCCGAATGCCGATGAAATCAATGCCGCAATCCGGAGCGACCGCCCGAGCCAATTCCATGATGCTCATGCTCGGGATTTTGGGAACGAAAACCTCACCGCCTTCCATCTGTGAAATACAACGAATGACGAACTCCACGCCCTGCTCCAGAGTGAGCCAGAAACGGGTCATGCGTTCATCCGTCACGGTGATCCTTCCGCTCCGCCGCTGTTCACTGAAAACAGGGAGAACGCTTCCCCTGCTGCCCATAACGTTTCCATAGCGCGCACACGAGAATATCGTCGGCCGTCGCCCCCCCTTCGCAGAATAGTTGTTGCCATGGACGAACATTTTCTCCGCGCACAACTTCGTCGCCCCATACAAATTGATAGGATTCACCGCCTTGTCTGTGCTCAGGGCAAAAACTCTTTGGACTCCTCTGTCGATTGCGGAGTCAATCACGTTCTGCGCACCATAAATATTTGTTTTCACAGCCTCAAACGGATTGTACTCGCAGACGGGAACCTGCTTCAAAGCCGCCGCGTGAACGACGACATCCACCTCGTCAAACGCCCTGCATACCCTTTCTTTGTCTCTAACGTCCCCAATAAAATAGCGCAAGGGCGAGGTGGGTGAATCTGGAAACTGTTGACGCATCTCATGCTGCTTCAATTCATCACGGCTAAAAACAATGTACTTTTTCGGCTTGTGGCGACCCAGGAATATTTCCGCGAATTTCCTGCCGAACGAACCTGTTCCTCCCGTCACCAATATTGTTTTGCCATCAAATGAAAACATCTCTCGCCACCTTTCTCTCCGAATTACGTCCCATCCAGCAGGATGGCCGAGTCGTTCACGCGGATACAAACATTAAACGTTTTTGGGTAAAACCCAAAATGCCCCAAAGACAAACGACTAAACGCCTGATTTTGAGAGGCTCAGTAATAGCATATTTTCAGCGAAGGATATTTCCCTCGCTCGGCGCGAGGCGTATCAAGGGGAGAATTTTCATATCGCCTCTCTCCAGCACCGGTTCTGAAGCACCGGTGCTCAAGGAATCGATTACACATCGAAAATGCCGCCAAGGCCCGCGCCGCCCAACGGCGCATCGCCCATCCTCAAGCGAAAGGGACCCTGTCGTTGAGACTGGCGTCCCCAAGGGGATTCGAACCCCTGTTGCCGGCGTGAAAGGCCGGTGTCCTGGGCCAGGCTAGACGATGGGGACGAAGTAAATTGCCAAGCGCGTGGAATGAATTCCCTGCCCTTAAGGAGCACATTTATATTCGTTTTTGGATTCTAAGTCCATTCGGACAAGTCCTTCAAGCGCGCAAGAGAACGAGAATGACGCCGCTCACAGTGAGGGCCGCTCCGGCAGGCACGCGCCAGGTGATAGATTCCACTTTCCTGAGAAAAACGCCGCTGAACAACACAGTAAACAAGGGACTCGTCTGCACCAGCGGCGCCACCCTAAAAACCTCCCCTCCCCGCAGAGCGGACGTGAAGAGAAAAATGCCCGCCCCCGCCGCCAAGCCACCCAGCATATAGGGCCAAAATGCTCGCTTCATCTCGCCCACGCCCGCATCGCCCAAGGCATAGTAGCGGGTGTAGGCGCTCACCAAGAGGAGAGCGGACAGGGCGCCTATCATTGAGGCGGAGAGAGCACTCGGAAAAGCAACCAGTCCCTTTTTCCAGGATATGGCACCGACCGCTGAAATCATCGCCGCGAACAAGGGCCAACGGGCATCCCAGCGGCTCCATCGCCCTCCCGTCTTGCCGGATAAAAGCAGGACGACGCCGCCCGCCACAAACCCAACGCCCATAAAGTGGTACCAAGTCGGCTCCTCTCCCAGGACGACGAATCCCAAGAAGGCGGCGAAAATGGGAGACATCCCCTTGATTGGCGCGGCACGCGCTACGCCGACGCGGTGAATGCCAACGAGGAAGAAAATGAGAAAAAGCCCCGGATTGCACATGCCGCCAATCATCACCCAAAAGTAATGCACGCCCGCTTCGGGGAATGGGGAACCCAGGAGGAGAGTCAACGGAACCAAAAGAACTAACTCCCCCACCAGCGTGATAGTGGCGCCCGCGAAATGATTGGCGCGCTGCAAGCCCTCGCGCGCGAATAAATCCGCGCAGGTGAAGCACATCGCCGCACCAAGGGAGAAAAGGAAGAATGGCTCAATCAGCAAGACGCGACTTTCCGCTTGATGAGAATTGGCCAGAATCTCTTTTTCCGAGATTCACTTGGCGGATTTAAGCGAGATATTTTCGAGAATTGCCCAAAAACTCCACCACGGACTGCGCGAAGACGCTCGCGCCGACCGGCAACGCGCTTTCATCCAAGTCGAATCGATCCGAATGCAGCCCGTGAACAAACCCTTTCTCCTCGTTCGACACGCCCACGCGGAACATCGCGCCAGGCCGCTGGAGCGCCATGTAGGCGAAATCCTCAGCCCCCATCGAAAGAGGCATTTCTCTCACGTTCTCCGCGCCGAGAACCTGCGCGCCGGCGCTTTCGATGAGCGCAACGGCCGCCTCGTGATTCACCAAAGCGGGGTAGCCGGGCACGATGTCGAGTTCGATCTGCACGCCAAAAGATTGCGCCACGCCACGAGCCACTTCCTCCAGGCGCGCTCGAATCCTCTCCCTGATTTTCGGGTCGTGCGTGCGCAGGGTGCCTCTTACGCTGGCGTCAGAGGGTATGACGTTCATCGCGACGCCGGACGCAAACCCCGTGATCGAAAGAACGGCCGATTCAAAGGGACCAATGTTTCTGCTCACAATGCTTTGCAAGGTGGTCACCAGATGCGAGGCGGCCACCAGGGCGTCTTTGGACTGATGGGGATGGGCCGCGTGGGCACCTTCGCCCCTGACTTGAAAATGGAGTTTATCCCCCGCCGCCATCACCAGCCCCGAGCGGACTCCGATGCGGCCTGCGGGTATATTCGGCCACACATGCGCGGCGATGAGCAGATCGACCCGGGGGTCCTCCAGAACCCCCTCTTCCACCATTTTTTCCCCCCCGGCCTTTCCCTCTTCAGCAGGCTGAAATATGAATTTGACGTTGCCGCCCAAGCCATCAAGCCAATGCCTGTTTTGAGAGAAAAGGCGCGCCACGCCCAACAACATGCTCAGGTGGGCGTCATGGCCACAAGCGTGCATTTTCCCTGGATGCTGGCTTTTGTAGGGCACGTCGTTCGACTCATGTATCGGAAGCGCGTCCATGTCAGCCCGAATGCCGATGGTCGGACCTGGGCGTCCGGTCTCAAGTAGTCCGACCACTCCGGTTTCCGCAACGCCAGCCTGAACCTGAAGCCCAAAATCCTTGAGGTGTTCCACGATGAGACGAGACGTTTCGTGCTCTTCGTAGCAGAGCTCCGGCTTCATGTGAACGGCGCGCCTGATCTCCGAAAGCCAGGGTCGCAACGCCAAGGCGGCGCTCTGTATGGATTGAGACATGGCGTCAGACCTCATACATTCGTTTCTTGTTTATCCGTCCGTCCAGCCCCGGTGGGAAGAATCGTTATCATAAACGACTAAGAGGACACAATCTATCGTTCTATTCTCTGCTTCTCGGTTCTCTAAGCATCCCGCGCCGCCGCGTGCCTCCAAAACGTCCCAAAGAACGAATGGAGACGTTTCGCGCGCATCACGCAGGGCGTCGGCGCTTCAAAGCGGCCGCCTTGGCGTAGGGTCAAAAATCATCCGGAGAAAACGCAAGGCGCATCTTTAATATCTTCTTGATGTCGTCTCGCTTGTGCTTGCGCGTCGTGGTTTTGGGTAACTCATCGTCGGGCCAGAGGAGAAAACCGGCCACTCTCTTATAGTCCGCCAGCTGCGCGCCCAGACGCCTCAGCTCGGAATCGGCCAGGGCCGCGCGCTCCTCATCCTTTTGAGGCAAATCGGCTTCAGGGTTGAGCACGACGACGGCGAACACCTCCTCTCCCCGCCGAGACGCCTTTCGGCCGATGACGCACACGTCCTGAAACCATGCGCTTTTCATAAGATGCTCTTCCACCTCTTCCGGATAAACGTTCTTACCCGATTCGGAGACGATCACGTTTTTGGAGCGACCGCATATCGTAAGGTAGCCTTCCGTATCCTGCCGGCCAATGTCTCCGGTATGAAACCATCCCTCCCGCAAGACTTCCTCCGTCATCTGCAGATTATGGAAATAGCCTTGCATCACGTTTGGTCCACGTATCAGGATCTCTCCCTCACCCTCGTCTGCGCCTTCCACGGGTTTGAACCGCACCTCCACTCCCGGTATCGGAGAGCCGACGGTTCCGATTCTATTTTGCGCACCTGGACGATTCACATGCGTGACGGGTGATGTTTCCGTCAGGCCATATCCCTGAATCACCTCTATTCCCAAAATGAGCAAATCCCGAGAAATTTCCGAGTCGAGCGCGGACCCTCCACTCACAAAGTAGCGCAAATCCTTCCCAAGATTTTTCTTCACTTGTGGAAACAAAAAACGCCCCACGCGCCAACCCATCGACAAACACATCCTGGAAACCCCAAAAAGCGCCTGAAAAACAATTTTCTTCACTCCGCTCAGCGATTCCACGGTCGCCATGATGCGCTTGTGAATCAGCCGTGCCAGAGCCGGCACCATCAAACAGATGGTGATGCCCTCGTTTTGCATGGCGTCCGCGATGACGCGCGGGTTCAGGGAGGATAGGTAATGCACCCGCGCCCCTCCTATCAGAGGTATCAGGAAACCGCCCGTGCTCTCCATCATATGATGAAGCGGCAAAATCGAGAGAAAAACGTCATTCTCGTCAACGACAAATCCTCCAGATCCGAGCGCGGCGCGCACGTTGGACACGATGTTCCCGTGAGAGAGCATCACCCCCTTGGGCGTTCCCGTCGTCCCTGATGAAAACGATATCAGAGCCAAATCGTTCGGACCTCGTTTGGCGCCCGGCAGAGCATCGGGTGAGGCGGCGGGATCAGCCTCTCTTTCCTCATCAAGGCGCAACACCTCACAGGCCGAGGCGATGCCCTTCGCCAGCGTCTTGGCCCTCTCCTCCTCCTGGGCGTCCGCCACGACACAAACGGGCTTGGCTTCAGCCAAGATGTTCGCGAGTTCCCCATCCTTTAAGTTCACGTCCAACGGCACGAGAACGCCGCCGGCAAGCAGCACTCCAAAATAACCCACCGACCATTCGGGCTGATTCGGCGCCAACAGGGCGACCATGTCTCCCGGCTTCACTCCAGCGGCCACCAACGCCTGCGCCAAGGCAAGCGCCCTCTCGCTCAGTCGCGCTCTCGTGAGCGCAATCCGCCCGCGCCCCTCCACGTCGCCTTCAAAAGCAACTGGGCCAGGAAATTTCGTCCGCGCCTCGTTCAAGAGGTCAATCAGCGTATCCATGCCCGCTCTCTCTTCTGTTGGTCCACATACAACATTCCGCCAAGTTTCGAGGGAGACTCTTCATCGCTTCCTCCTCTAGAGTAAAATCCATTCCATAAATACTGAAAATTACTCGAAAATAGTATAAACGTGAAACTCGCCAGAGTGAAAGTGCTTGAACCGATGAGGGGGCAATCTGCGACACGCGTGAGGAGGAGGTGAAACGCCCCTGGAAAAATGCGAATATTACCCGCGAGGACGTAGTCGACGCGATGGGCGCAGTCGTCAGGTGGCAAGGGAAATACAGGCTCAACGCTCACCTGAGCCTGCGCAGAAATGAGAAACCACCAGGCAAGAAGAAATGAAAAACCAGAATGAAGGTTTGGGACTCTCGTTCTGAAGCGGCTTCTCAAGTCATATCAAACGTTTTCGAACCTGCCAGGAGACAAACTCCCCCACAAAAACGAGAGCGACGATGGCCAGCACCAGCACACCCGATTTTTGCCATTGAAACTGCTTCACGTACAAAAATACGTAAAAACCAAGCCCCCCGGCGCCGACCAAGCCCAAAATCGTGGAATCGCGTAAATTCATCTCGAAACGTATGGCCAGATGCGCGACCATCTGGGGCAGCACCTGGGGAATCAGGCCGTGCTGTATAATTTGAACGGAGGACGCCCCCGTCCCCTGCAACGCAAGCAGGGGCTTCGGGTCCGTCGCCTCGATCTCCTCCGCCACGAACCGGCCGAGCACGCCGACCGAATGCGCCGCCAGTGCCAACACGCCTGGAAAGGGCCCAAGCCCCACGGCGGATACGAACAACAAGGCGAGAAGCAACAAGGGGATGGAGCGGACAAGCGCCATCAGGGCCTTGATAGGCAAGTGCACCCAAAACGGCGCCCAGTTCGACGCCGCAAGCACGCCCAGTGGATAGGCGAACAGGGCGCCCAGAAAAGTGCCCGCGATGGTGGTTTGCAGCGTTTCAAGCGCCGACACCAGCAAAACGTCCCAAACCGACCAGTCCGGCGGCGCCATTCGTCCAAAGAAGTGAAGCACCTGGGGAATTCCGCGCCAGAGTTGCACGAATGAGAACTCAGAGCCTTGAAAAGACCAGAATAATAAAGCGCTAACCGCCAAGAATAGGCTGGTCCTGGCAACCATACGGCCAAGTGAAGGCGCTGCGGCTTGCCCGTGTTCCATTCCCATTGCTGACCCCGTACCTCCCCGCGAGTCCGTATATTTGATATATCCTCTCATTGGAGAGAGAATCCGAAGAACCATCCCATACAATTTTCCCACCTCGCATCGCGAGAATCCTGTCTGCGTATTTTCGCGCAAGCTCTGGAAGGTGCAAGCTCATCATGAGAGTGAGTTTATAAGCCTCGCAAACCGACAAGAGAAGACCCAGGATATCTTCGGCCAACGCGGGGTCCAGACTCGATACCGGCTCGTCGGCGAGCAGAATTGTCGGCTCCTGGGCCAACGCCCGGGCGATGGCCACGCGCTGCTGCTCCCCGCCAGAGAGCGTGCGGGCGGAGCGGCACTGCTTGCCATCAAGGTGAACCTCGCGAATGGCCTGCGCGCAGATCTGAAGGTCACGCTCAGAGTAGATTCCCAAAACGCTTTTCAGCAAAGACACATAGCCCAGCCTTCCGTGGTAGACGTTTTGCCAAACAGTCTCCCGGCCAATGAGGTCAAAATGCTGATGAATCATGCCGATATGTCGGTGGTGAACTTTCATCTTTTGCGGCCTTCTGATGGGGAAAACACCTCCCATCACCATCACCTTACCTTCCTTACAAGGCACGTAGCCCTTCAGCACCCTCATCAAAGTCGTCTTGCCGGAGCCGCTGTTGCCGATGATCGCCACTCTCTCTCCACGAGAGACGTTGAGACGCTCGACGTCAAGGATCGTGCGGCCCCCCATCTCCACGCGCGCATTCTCCACCTGGATGACCACCTCTTTCGACATTTCTCTATTCCTTCAAGAAGCCATACTTTCGAGCCATGGCGGCCACGGATTGATAATGGGCGGGGCTGATTCTTATATACCCATGCGTGCCGTAGAGAAGCCGCAACAACGCGCGATGCTTCGGCTGGTTCATCTTCATCATTGCCGCGATGAACTTTTCTTTGATTTGGGCGCTCAACCCTTTCCGAACCACCACGTTGTGGCTGGGAATTCTGGCGGACTGGCTGATGGCGATGATTTGATCCCGCTGCCCAGGACGCAGAAGATTGACGGCGTATTGACTGACGCCAGCGGCGTCGACGAAGCCGCCAACCAATGAACTGATCGTCTGCTGATCCCCGCCAGCAAAATACACCCTCCGGAAAAATCCACCTTCGGGCTTCTCCAACCCTCCCTTCGCAAGACCGGAGCGAACGAATATATCGTGGGGATACATGAAACCAGAGCTCGAAATCGGGTCGACATAAGCGATGGTTTTTCCCTTGAGATCAGAGAGATTTTTGATGCCGCTGTCTTTTCGCACAAAAATCCGGGAGTAGTAATAGGGCTTTCCACCATATATCTCGCCGAGAACAGCCTCGACCCCTGAATGCCTGTTCGCCAGAACATATGGCAAAGGAGACATAAAGCTGACGTCCGCCTTGTTGGAGATCATGGCCTCCACCGCGGCCGAATAGTTCAGGGTGATGAAGTAGCGAACCTTGAGCCCCATCTCCTTTTCCAGGAAATTCATGGCCGGTTTTACGTTGCTGATGAGTTTCTCGGGATTCTCAAGCGGAATGAATGCAATCCGAATCTCTCCGTAGGCCGCATGGGTAAGACCCAAAGCCGACAAAAACGTGGAGAAGATGAGGAGGGTTCCTCTCGAGAGGCAGGTCCTCAATGCTCTCGAAAATGATTCTCGTATAAAGCGCATGGCGTTCCTCATTTTAGCCTACCCACGTTTTTCTCATAAAGGGCGTGGTAAGCCGCTATTTTCCCGTCAGTCAACCGCGCGTCACCGGCAAGATGGGCGGCCACAGCCTCTTTCAGCCTGTTCTCCATTTCATTGAGAATGGGCAGACTCCCCTTGTCCTGAACGTCCCACTTGTGGGCTTGCACCTCACGCACAACGGTTTTCAACAAGATGGTGAGCAACTCCCTTTTCTTTCTCTGCTTCAAGCGCTCATACGTGGAGAGGAAAAATTGAAACTCCTCCAGTTCCGCCTCCAACGTGTGCAACGTATCTTCGATACCCTGAACGCCATCCCCTACGGCTTCGACATACGCCGTCAGGTCATCAATATCCTTTGGACTTAAACCCAGCTCGAATTTCTCGTTGAACCATTCATTCACCGCTCTCAAGGTGGGTAGGCTCCCATCGTGAAAATAAGGTGCCGTGAATCTGGATGAGAGCAGGGTGGGCGTGTCCAGTCCCCCTACGTGGAAGAGGAGCCGTCCTCCCGTAGAACCGATATCGTGTCGCTTATGATCCACGAAATTCGCGTTTGGAACATGACAACTCGCGCAACTCGTTCCGCCCATCATCTGGGGGAATTTCCGGTGGAATATCTTCTCGCCCCGCAACGCCGCTCGAGAGACCTCTCTAGGGTCAAGCATTCCGCTTTTTTTCAGTTTCGGGTTCGGCAGGAACTCAAACTCGTTCATATAGGCGATCATCCCGTCTAGGAGCATCGGATCCGGCTCCGGCCCATTGAACTCATTCACGATAACGTTGCGCACGAATTCCCTGAGCGAACTAAAACGACCGTTCCTGCCGTAGGGTGCCGTAAAGCGAATCCCCCTGAGGTCTGGCGTGTCAAGCGGATCATGAAAACCGTTGTTGGCGTGGGCGGCGAAGAAACTGTTCGAGACGTCAATGCCGCCTTTTTTCCTCGAAAGTCCTGGAACGAACAGATTGGGGTTCGTCACCCCCTTGTTGTGACATGTGTTGCAACTGACCCCTAGGCTGCGCGCGGGCTCTCCGAATATCTCCGGGCTGTCAAAGGCCATATCTCCCAAAGCGATGAGAAAAGTCTCCGCCTCGTTCACCCCACGCGCCGCCATTGCGAGAATTTGCCTGGGACGCGGGAGTTGTTTGTTGATGTCGGCACCCGGCGGCAGGCGTCGCGGCACTTTCGCCGTTTTGAGATATGTCTCGCTCGCCTTGGGCCGGGGGAGAAGCCTCTGTCGTTCTCCGGTCCGAAAGGTAGAGAAATTCGAGTGGAAATACTGACGGATGAAAGAAAGGCTCTCCCGAATTCGCTTCAAGTTCATCGGCCTCGCGCCAACGCCCATCACGCCGGCCGCTCCGAGGCCGGAGCTCGCCTCCAGCCAATGGATTTGCATATTTCGCCACGCCTTTGGATCCAGATGCGGCAAGGTCTCGGCAAACGCCTGAAAGATTCTTCGCGCCTCATTTAGATGACTTCTCACGTCGGTTCTCTCGGAGCTCGTCTTGACACGATCGATGTGGATAACGAGCAACGAAGAAACGCCTCGCGTCGCAAGGGAGAAAGTCAAATGTCTCCCTTTTTCTCGCGCGGCTACCATGTCTGGCGCCTCATCCCGCCTCGCCTCCGGCTGGGCGGCGCGCTTCGCCGCCATCAACTCCTTTGAAAACTTCCTGCCGATCAGCGGGTTCACGCGCTTGAGGGATTGTTCGATGCGTCTCATGTCGGACCAGACTTGGGGCCAGAGGACAGGGTTCAAATTCAGGACGAAACTGGCGCGACGATAGCTCTCGGCGACAGGATGCAATTCCTCGGGTGGGACGATATGGGCCGAGGCGGCACCGAAACCCATCACAAGAATGACGGCGGCCAGAAGCCACGACAACATCGTTGAAGAGTTGTCCCCACCCGGACGCATATTGACCACGGGAGCCTTGACGCCGCATCCCATATTTTCATATCTCCCCATCTGATCAACGCACAATGCGCTAGGTCAGAAAATCCTAACGCATTCCCAAAAATAAAATCAACTGACAACATTCTATATTTTTAGACATACTTAAATTTCAGAAAACATATTCGCTCTGTTATATTTAAGGAAACGAGGCTAAAATTTTTCTCTTTTCGATGTGTGGGCTAGAACAGAGACAAAGAAAAGCAAGAGATTGTTGCGTGATAAACAATAATGTGAGTGATTCTGACCAAGGGTGGCGAATCCGAAAATTCTCTGCCATATGAATCCCGACGCAAAAAGCCGCTCCTTTTTCCAGGAGCGGCTTTTTGAAAACTTGACGTTCTCTCGGGGAGCAGCCGGTTCAGATCGCGTCATCTCCTCTCTCGCCGGTGCGTATGCGCACGCAATCCTCCACCGCCTGGACGAATATCTTGCCATCCCCTATCTGGCCCGAATTCGCCGCCTTGCAAATGGCCTCGACGCTGGCATCGGCATTCGCGTCTTGCGTCAAGATTTCCACTTTGATCTTTGGAAGGAAATCGACCACGTACTCGCCGCCGCGATAAAGTTCGGTGTGGCCCTTTTGACGGCCAAAACCCTTGACCTCGCTCACCGTCATCCCAGTCACACCGGCATCCCCCAGAGCTTCTTTCACATTTTCCAGTTTGAATGGCTTGATAATCGCTGTGACTAAACGCATCGCTTATTCCCCTCAAGATAGATGACAACAGATGGACGCATTCCGCATTCACCCGCTCTCCTTAAAGCAGTCTCTCGCCCGCGTAGGCCTCCATCCCGTGCTCGGAGAGGTCTAGACCCGCCAACTCCTCCTCGGCGGAAACACGCACGCCTATGATCGCCTTCACTCCAAACCAAAGGATGAGAGACAAGAAGAAGGTGAACGCGCCGACTGCGATGACGCCCGTAAGCTGCTTGATGAAAAGTCCCGCGCCGCCGCCATAGAACAAGCCCACGACGCCTTCGTCAATTGATGGCGCGGCGAGTAAGCCGAGCGCAAGGGTGCCGAAGATGCCGCATACCAAGTGAACCGAAACGGCGCCAACCGGATCGTCTATCTTGATCCTATCGAGAAAGGGGATCGAGACGCAGACGATGACGCCCGCAGCCAGACCGATGATCACCGCTCCCATAGGCGTGACGTTGGCGCATGGCGCCGTGATGGCGACCAAGCCCGCGAGCGCGCCGTTCACGCTCATGGAAAGGTCCGCCTTGCCGAACATGGCGCGCGACGTGATGCTCGATGCCACGACGCCTGCCGCGGCGGCGAGGTTCGTCGTCACGGCAATGCGCGCGATAGCCCCCGCGTCAGCGGCCATCGTGCTGCCTGGGTTAAAACCGAACCATCCAAGCCATAAAATGAATCCACCCAACGTGACAAGCGGCATATTATGGCCCGGAATCGGCTGCATCCGTCCATCAGCCCCATATTTTCCGATCCGAGGGCCCAGAACGATGATTCCGGCCAACCCCGCCCAGCCGCCCACGGAGTGGACCACGGTCGAGCCTGCGAAATCGAGAAAACCCATGCCGCCCAACCAGCCGCCGCCCCAAATCCAGTGGCCTTGGACGGGATAGATGATGGCGACGAGCGCGAAGCTGAAGATCATGAACGAGGAGAACTTGATACGCTCGGCTACGCAGCCTGAAACGATGGTCGCCGCCGTCGCCGCGAATACGAGCTGGAAGAAAAACTTTGCGTATAGCGGCACGCCCGTCCAGTTGAGTGACGAAAAAACGCCTTTGTAGAGATCGTCCGTGGCCGGGCTATTGTCCGCCCCCGACAGGAAAAAGCCGTTCGTTCCGAGTATCGAGCTGCCATCACCAAACATGAGGGCGAAACCCAATATCCAGAACGCCAAGGACGAGACGGCGAGGACGCCAAAATTCTTATAGAGAATCGCGACGGTGTTCTTCGCCCGGCAAAGCCCAGATTCCAGCATGGCGAAGCCCGCGTGCATCCAAAAAACCAAAAAACCGGCCATCATCACCCACATGGTGTCCGCCGCGACTTTGAGCTCAGCGAGGCTCTTGGACATGGCTTTGAGGTCCTGTGCCCAGCCGCTGGCGGCGAAAGACAAAACGCCCACGGCGAAAACCAGCGCCGTCGTCATATGAAGATTCTTTCTTCTCATGTTCCTTCCTCCAATACAGTTTAGATTGTCGCCAGAACTTGCGCTGAGCGCACCACCGCGAAAATTTCTTCTCATTTGTATTGGAGAAATATTTCAGCCTCGTTTCCTTCGTATTACCCAAAAGTTAATAATATCCATCCAAAATGCCCGCGGCCTATCGGTTTGACAGGCCATGTAGGGCGTGTTAGCAATTTCGGAAACTCGACAAAATTTCTCTCACCAGAACCGTTCAAGGAGAAAGGATGCCGCGAAAACAAAAACCCAAAATTCCCGCAAACGCCTTAAAGCGCGGCGCACAACTGTGGACCAAGGAATTCACCGAGCGCATCGGCCATGACATGGCCGAATGGGCAGGCGAGGAATTCATGGAGCTGTTCATGAATTTCTGCTACGGCGGGCTTTATGACCGAAACGTCTTGTCCCAGAAAACCCGGGAGCTTTGCGCCGTGGCCGCCTGCGTCATGGCCAACGCGCATCCGCAGTTGCGCACCCATATTCAGGCCGCGTGGAACTGCGGAGCCACGAAGCGGGAGATCATGGAAGTCATCATCCAGATGGCCACCTATTGCGGTATGCCTTATATGCTGCAAGCAGCCCGAGTCGCCGCAAACGACGTTTTTCCCTCACTCAAGCGTGGTCAAAAGGCCGCCGTCCCGCCACCGGGGCTGAATCTGGAAAAAACGCCCTCTCCAACCACCAAACGCCGGACGGCTCGCAAGGCCGAATAAAATCAAATCCAGGAGGAGTCCTCTAAAATGGCTCGCAGGTTTGTCGATTTGAGCGTTCCCCTACAAAACGCGCCGATGGAAAACAATCCAGCCGTCATTCAATATGTAGACCATGTCGAGTTGGGGCGTGCGCGAACCAAATCATACAAGTTTCCAGACACCAGCTACTTTCCAGACAACATGCACTGCGCGACTGAACACATCACCTCCGTCAGCACGCACAGCGGCACACACCTCGACTCCCCCTACCACTATGGTCCTGAATGCGAAGGAAAACCCTCGAAAACCATTGACCTCGTTCCCCTTGAGTGGTGCATGAGCGATGGTGTCGTCCTGGACTTTCATGACGTCGAGCGCGGGCACAACATCACGGTGGAGGAAACGCGGCGGAAAGTGGCAGCCCTTGAGGAGAAAAGCTATTCGCTCAAGCCCATGGACATCGTCCTCATCCGCACCGACCACACCACCAAATACCTGTATTCTCCCCACTTTGAACAAACCCATCCCGGCATGAGCGCGGACGCCACAGAATGGCTAGTGGACCAGGGAATCAAGGTGATGGGGATAGACGCATGGGGCTTTGACATTCCCGTCTCCCAGATGACGGAACTCAGACGTCAGGGAAACACGAAAGATTTTTTTGGCAGTCATTTCCTGGGCCGCAGGAAGGAGTATATTCACGCGGAAAAACTCACGAACCTCGATAAAATTCCTGAATTCGGATTTACCGTCTCTATGCTCCCGGTCAAGATAGAGCGCGCGAGCGGCGCATGGTGCCGGGCGGTGGCCATCATTGACGATTAGGGCTGGTCTCTGGCAATGAAGAGCGTCTCAGGCCCCAAGGCGATGATTTTCAGAAAAATATGTTAGTATCCTACCCCATGGAGCGAGGGTGCGGAGGTGCGGAAACGAAATCCAAAGGAGCGATTTGATGGCCTTGCATGAGAGCACAGTGAACCAAAAAGTCCCGTCTGACAGGCTCATTCAACGAATCCAGGCCATCAAGCCTGCTATATTGGCAATCGCCCTCGGCGTATTCATCCTCTATGGCGTGGGCTTCGCTCAGCCACAGATTTTGCATGACGCCGCTCATGACGTCCGACACGCATTCGCCTTGCCCTGCCACTAACAGGCGAGCGCGACGCCTCGCCGAACCAGAGACGGCTCCTTTTACCTTAGGGCGCCGTTTTTGAGGAACCGGATGCCCTTGGATAGAGTAGAGCATCGGCCTTGGGGATACTACACCGTGTTGGCTGATGAGCCAGACCACAAGGTCAAGCGGGTCGTCATTCATCCAGGGCAGCGTCTCAGCCTGCAGAGGCACACCCGCAGGAAGGAGCATTGGCACGCCATATCCGGCCAAGCCATCCTCACCCTGGAAGCGGAGGAGTTGTCGTTCTCCGCCGGTCAAAGTATCGACATTCCCGAAAGTGCCTGGCACCGGATTCAAAACGAAAAGGGCGCGCCCTTCGTCTTTATTGAGGTGCAAACTGGTGCCTATTTCGGCGAAGATGACATTGAACGCCGAGAAGACGATTACGGGAGAATGCAAGGACACATCTATGGATAGCCGAGCAAGGAAACACGTCTTTTAGAATGGGAGTGCGTTCCACGTTCATCGCAAGGTGCATCAAAATCTAGTCCTTGCGAAGCTGCTCCAGTGCGCCAGCCAAACGCTCCACCCCTCGCTCGCACTCTTCCGTAGAACAAGAGTAAGCGATTCTAAGATGCCCCTCTCCACCAAAAACGGTGCCGTTCACCGTGGCGATGGCGTGTTCATTGAGCAGATAACGCGCCACCTCGCCCGAGGTGTCACCAAAAGCGCCCACATTCGGGAACGCATAAAACGCACCCGTGGGCTCTGCGAGGGTGACGCCCTCTATGGCGCGCAACCCCTCTGATATTACATGCCGCCGTTTGTCGAATTCATGGGTCATCGCCTCCATGGGGCCCTGATCTTCAAGCACGCCTAGCGCCGCGCCATGCTGGATGAACGTGTTGACGCAAACGGTGGTGTATTGGCGAATCTTGAGTAGGTGGCGAGTAACCTCGGGGCTGGCCACCGTCCAGCCGAGACGCCAGCCATCCATGCTGTAGAACTTTGAAAACCCGTTGATGATCACCGTGCGCTCCGCCATGCCAGGTTGTGAGAAAATGCTCGGAGCACACGGCGCATCCCCATAATATATCCGCGCGTATATCTCATCACTGAGGACCATGAGATTGCGTCTCACCGCCAGCTCGGCGATTTTTTTGAGTTCATCCTCAGGAATCGTGCATCCCGTGGGATTGCCGGGTGAGGTGAGACAAACGAGTTTCGTCCTGGGCGTCAAAGTCGCCTCAATGTCCTCGGCACGCAACGCGAAATCGTTCTCTTCCTTCGTTTCCACCTCGACGGGCACGCCGCCCGCCAACGCCGTGCAGGACTTGTAATGATGCCAGTTTGGTCGCGCGACGATCACCTCATCACCAGGGTTGATCAAGGCCAGCATGGAAACCATGATGCCCTCATTCGCCCCCGCCATGACGATCACCTGCGTATCGGGGTTCACCTCCACGTCGGTGTCGATCTCCGTCCTGTATGCAATGCCTTTGCGGAGTGCGGGAACCCCCGTACTGGGCGCGTAGTGCACGTCCCCTCGGGCGAGGGATTCGGCCGCCCCTTGCTTGATGTGCTCGGGCGTATCGAAATCCGTGCGACCGATTTGCCAATGGATGACGTCACGCCCCTCGCCTTCGAGTTTCGCCACGGCGTCGAATACCTTGCGAATGCCCGAGAAGGGAATTTGCTCCAAACGATCCGCACCGGCGGCCTGGGCGTCAAAAGCAAAGCGCATCTCAACGTCTCCTTCCAAGTAAATAGAACGAGAATAATTTCAAGAAAATACCGGCTTCAAACCACCGGAAAAAACGATAGAAATCGCCCATCAGAGCCCGGCAGGGGTCCCCATAGCAAAATGCCTCACGCAAATTCCAAACGCACACTCCACCTAGAGCAACTCCCCTCGCACGACGCTCACGGCCTTGCCCCCTAAAACGATGCGATCCCCTAAAATTCTCAGGCGCACCACGCCGCCCCTCTCAGACGCCTGGTAGGCCGTGAACTCTTCTTTTTCAAGACGCTCCGCCCAAAACGGGCCCAAGCAGCAGTGGGCAGAACCCGTCACTGGGTCTTCGTCCACGCCAAGGCCGGGCGCGAAGAAACGAGAGACGAAATCATACACCGGGTCATCCGCGCGCGCCGTAACGATGCAGCCACGCATGGGAACCGTCTCAAGAAGGTGAAAATCAGGCGCCACCGCCTTAAGCGCGGCCTCAGAATCGGCTTCCACCAGATAATCAAGCTCATTTTTCCCCACATAGCGGGGTGTAAGTCCAAGGCCTTCCACCAAGCCCTCCGGAGGCGCGGCGGGCGCCTGCCGCAGGACTGGAAAATTCATCTCAATCCATCCCTCTTTTCGCTCACAGGTCAAAACTCCGCTCTTGGTGTGAAAGATAGCCGTCTCATCAACTCCAAGGTACCCCTCCTCCCAGAGAACATGGGCACTCGCAAGCGTCGCGTGGCCGCAAAGGTCCACCTCGCTCACGGGCGTGAACCAGCGCAGACCGTAGCCGTCTTCTTGCTTCACCAAAAACGCGGTTTCGGAAAGATTCATCTCCTCCGCAACGCGCCGCATCCATCCTGCATCCACTGAAGCAGGCAAGATGCAAACGGCAGCCGGATTGCCTGAGAAGGGCGCGTCAGTAAATGCGTCCACCTGAAGGATAGGAAACGACATAGAGTCTTCTCTCAAAAGAAAAGGGGTCAGATTCGTCTGACGACGTCGCCCGCCCGAATGACACCCTCGCCTAGAATCTGCGCATTCAGCCCCGAGCGGTTCAAAAGCACGTCAAACAATCCCTCTATTCCCAACAAATTCTCAAAATATCTGCAGGGCTCGTTCAAGCGAATCCCGCGCATCCTCACGTCGCCCACCCAAAAATCAGCTCCCACCAAATGATTGAGCGGAACGCCGCGCGTCACGATGTTTCTTCTGCTTTGGCCTGCGTCAAGATGGATGCGGTGATCTCGAGCGAGTGCCTCAATGGCTTCTATTTCGATGAGAGTGGCCTCGCGATCCGGCCCTCGCCGTTTCGAGTATGTTCCCACGCCCTCGGCATAGCGATCTCCCGCCAGCCCCGCCCCCTTGAGCGCTTGCGCCTCGACGATCTCCACCATGGGCTCACCCGCCACCGAAGCGATGTGAACCGAGACCACCTCACCCTCAAACATCACAACTTCGTATGCGCCCGGATGCGCTCGACCACTTTCGCCTCCGTGGGAAAAGCTCCTGAATCGAGTTTCGACCACAAGAGCGCACCGTCAAGAACCAGCTCGAAGGAGCCGAAGCGATATTGTCCGCTCTCGTTTCCAACGATTTCCAAATCCGGAAAATGTTTTTTCAAATCCTGAGCTAACTGCTCATACTGAGGTCTATAGTTTCATTTTTGGCAGTATTCAACATGAAGTTTCATCCATTCCCTCCTTAGGCAAGGAAGATAAGCGGGCGAACATCCCTATCATAGGAGAACTACGTCGTGAGGAGAAGGGAGGCAGGAACTAAATCCCAAGATTACGTTTTCCAGGCTTTGGCAAAAATTCGTCAAATCCGCACGCGGCTTGACTCATTCACCGAGGCAAGGGGAGAATTTCTCCGGTTTTCAAAAAAATCAAGGAGAAAAAATGGCTGGAATTACCCGCATAGGCGCGTATATCCCCTTTCATCGGCTGCAGGGCGACACCGTAAGAGCCGTGTGGGGGACGGGCGGCGCAAAGGCGTCGCGCCCACTGGCCGGTTTTGATGAAGACGCGATCACCATGGGGGTGGAGGCGTTGATCAATGCCGCCGGCTGGGGCGACTCCCAAGTCGATTCGCTTTATTTTGCCTCCACGTCCCACCCATACGCCGAGAAGTCAAACGCGAGCGTTCTCGCCGCAGCAGCCGACTTGCCTGAGAAGCTCTTCACGCTCGACGTGGGCGGATCGGTGCGCGCGGGCGCGTCCGCCCTTAAGGCCGCGTGCGACGCCGTAGAGGCCGGATCATCCAAGGTAGCGGCCGTGGTGGCGGCGGAGAAAAGGCCCTCGCTTCCGGGAAGTCCTGACGAACTCGGCCTTTGCGATGGCGCGGCGACGCTGCTCCTGGGCAAAGGAGACGAGGTCGCCGCAGAAATCGAGGCGGTTTATGCGTGGTCTGAGGATTTTATCGACCGGTGGCGGTTGCCGGGCGCGAACGCCGTCTCCGCCGGCGACGCCAAATTCATTCAGGACTATGGCTACGTGCGCCAGAGCGTCGCCACGGTCGAGGGCTTGCTCAAACAAACGGGCGCCACGAGAGAAGACATCGCCCGCGTGCTGGTCTATGCCCCCGACCCCCGCGCCCATGTGGCGATTTGCAGAAAATTGGGCTTTCCTGAAAACGCCTATCCCGAGCGACCCCTCGTCGCGCGTTTGGGGGACGCCGGGGCGGCCGCTCCTCTGCTCTCCCTGATGGACGCGCTCCAAAATGCGGCGCCTGGGGAGCACATCATCGTCGCTGGCCACGGGAGCGGAGGCGATGCCATTTTGCTGCGCGCGACGGATAAGGTGGACTCCCTCAAGGCGCAGCGCGGCCTTGACTGGTCTTTGGAGCGCGCGCGTCCCATTCAAAATTACGGCCAATGGCTCCAATATCGCGGCCTCTCTCCCGAGGAGGAAATCAGGCCCTTCTCCTCACCCAGCATTCTGTGGAAGGAAAGCAGGGCGAACATGCGCCTGATGGCGGGGGTGTGTCGCTCGTGCCGAGAGCTCCAGTATCCTCGGCAACGGGTTTGCAACGCCTGCGGAACGAGAGATGAATGGGATGAGCGAAAACTAAGCCGCCGAGGGAGAATATTCACCTTCGTCCACGATTATCTGCCCCCATCGCCGGATGGCTTCATCACGATGGCCACGGCTGATATCGAGGGCGGCGGACGATTCTATGGCCAAATGACGAATCACGTGAGGGACGACGTCCACATCGGCATGGAATGCGAACTCACTTTCAGGCTTCTCCATCAGGGCGATGGGTATTACAATTATTACTGGAAACTGCGCCCCGCCAAATAGAAGTCCCATATTTGCAGGGGGCCACCTTTGTTCAAGGAGTTCGACATGAGCGGAAGCATCGCTGGAAAAGTCGCTATCATCGGCGCCGGCATCACGAAATTCGGAGAGTTGTTCGAGCAAAGCTACAACGATCTCCTGGTGGAGGCAGCCTTCGAGGCTTACGAGGACGCTGGGGTGAGCGGCGATGACGTCGAAGCCGCGTGGCTGGGCACCTATCTGCCGCTCGGCTGGGGCTTCGACGGGACGGGCGGCCCCTCGCTCGCCGAAGCCTTGAACCTCTACCCGAAACCTGTATCGCGGGTGGCGAACTACTGCACCACGGGCATGGAGGCCATCCGCATGGCGGCGATGGCCGTAGCCTCCGGAATGCACGAGGTCGTCCTTGCCGTCGGTGCCGAGAAGATGCGCGAAGTCCCCCCCCGGGGCAGTCTGGTGGCCCAGCACGTAGAAAAACTCCACCCCATGTATTCCAAGGGCCGCACGGCGCCCGGAAGCTTTGCCGTCCTCGCAAGGAGGTATTTTGAGGAATTCGGCGCAGGCAAGGAGGATTTGGCCGAGGTGGCTGTGAAGAACCACTACCACGGGAGCCTGAACCCGCGTGCGCACTTCAGAAAAGAGATCACCAAGGAGCAGGTGCTCAAGGCTCCCCCCGTGACAGAACCCTTGGGGTTGTATGACTGCTGCCCGACGACCGACGGGGCCGCCGCCGTCGTGCTTTGCCGAGCGGATCTGGCCGAGACGCGTTTCGGCAAGAAAGACTACACCCTCATCGAGGGCATGGGGCTTTCCTGTGCGACGGGCTACATCACCACTGCGTTCAACCCCAGGTTCAATTTCATCGGCTTCGAGGCCACCAAAGAGGCGGCGCGTCAAGCATACGAGCAGGCTGGAGTGAACAACCCGCGCGAGGAGATAGACGTCGCGGAAGTCCATGACTGTTTTACGATTACGGAAATTCTGAACTATGAGGACCTGGGCTTCGTCGAGAAGGGCGAGGGGCCCGATTTCGTCAAGAGCGGCACGAGCAAACTCGGCGGCGCTCTTCCCGTGAACACCTCGGGCGGTCTGAAAAGCTGCGGCCATCCTATCGGCGCGACGGGTGCCCGCGTGGTGGCGGACCTCACGAACCAGCTCCTCGGGCGTTGTGGCGCGCGACAGGTAAAGGGAGCAAAACGCGCTCTCGGCCACACTCTGGGCGGCCCAGGCGCCGTCTCCAGCGTATTCGTCCTGAGTCGAAACTAGAGAAACACTACTCAGGCTCGCATCATCACCCGGGGCGGATCGGGAAGCACCCCCCCTCTCGTCGTTCTCATCCCGAGAAAAAAGGGGGAACCAGGATTTTCGAGAAACAAAACCCCTTCGCTAGACGTTCAGGATCATTTCCGCACGCCGACGTGAAGCGCGGCGACGCCACCCGTCATCGGAAGGTGGCTCACCTCGCAAAAGCCCGCCTCCCGCATCATCTCGGAGAGTCTCGCCGCTCTCGGGAACTCGCGCGCCGTGCGGGGAAGATAGCCATACGCCGTGGGATGCGCGGAGATGAGCCGCCCGACAAAGGGGAGGAAAATTCCAGAATAGAAGGCGTATAAAAATCCAAAAAGACCCTTTGGATGGCCGAACTCAAGAACCACGAGCCTGCCGCCCGGACGCATGACGCGCCCCATCTCGCGCAAGCCCGTCTCTCGGTGCTCGAAGTTGCGCAGGCCGAAGGCGACGATCACCCCATCGAACGCGCCGTTCAGGAAGGGTAGCCTCAGCCCATCAGCCTGGATCAGCGAGAGGGCGGCATCGCGATCCAACGCTTTGCGCCGCCCGCGCGCGAGCATCGGAAGCGCGAAGTCAACGCCCAGAACGCACGCGTCTGGCTCGGCTCTCCGGCAAATCTCAAGCGCCACGTCCGCCGTTCCCGTAGCGAGGTCGAGAAACCGGCAATCCTCCATCTCTTCAAAGCCGTGCAAGAGGCTCGCCACCGCACGCCTTCGCCAGAAGCGATCCACTCCGAAGCTTAAAATCCGGTTCAGAAGATCATAGGTGGGCGCGATGTCGGAGAACATCGTCCGCACCTCGTCCCGCTTGATTCGGGTCGGCACGAAGGCCTCAGCCCAAGAGGAGTACGTCGACGATCGCGCCAGAGGAGATGACGACGGATACCCAGGCGTTCAGATTGAAGAACGACACGTTTACGCGACTCAAGTCATCCGGGCGCACGATCCAGTGCTCCCAGAACAAGAGGCATCCTGCCGCCGCCAGTCCCAGCCAGTAAAGAGCGCCAAGCCCGTACGCCCAGCCAGTGAGATAGAAACAGGCCATCGCCCCCAAGTGGACGAAGGAGGAGGCGACGAGCGCACCCCTGACGCCCAGAAGCCGGGGCAGGGAGTGGATGTCCTCCTCTCTATCGAAATCCACGTCTAGGCAGGCATAGATGAGGTCGAAACCCATCACCCAGAGGGCGACGCCCAGAAAGAGAAAAACGCTCACCAGGCTTAAGTCTTCACGCACAGCCACCCATGCGCCCGCAGGCGCGCAACCCAAAACCACCCCCAGAAACAGATGCGTCCAGTAGGTGAAGCGCTTCGAATAGCAATAGAGGAAGATACCACCCACTACGGCGAAGGAGAGAACGAGAGCGAGCACACTCAGCATCCATGCGGAGAGGAGGAAGAGGGCGAGAAAACCCGCCAGCATCACCAGAATGGATTTCGAGGCGAGCAACTCCTGAAACTCCGCCCGGTCTTTCGTCCTCGGGTTCTTGGGGTCGAAGTTCTTGTCGGCGAAGCGGTTAAGGGACATGGCGAAGTTCCGCGCGCCGGTCGCCGCCATCACCATCCAAAAGAGTACCCACGTGGAGGGAAACCCCTTCGCCGCCATCACGCCGCCCATCAGCACGAAGGGAAGCCCGAAGATGGTATGCTCGAATTTCACCATCCGCAGGAACTGTTCGAGGCTACCGGATAACGACCGATCAGCCGCCAAGGCCGTATTCCTCCCATCGCCTCGTGACGCGTTCTCTGATCTCCTCCGACATCACGATCTCCGGCGGCCATTCGCGCTCGAAACCCTCGGACGCCCACTTTCGAGTTCCGTCCACCCCCACCTTGCTGCCCACGTGGAGGCGCGGGGCCGCGTGCTCGAGCGCGTCGACCGGCCCATCGACGAACACCAGGTCGCGCCTCGGATCGATGCTCCCCAACACCTTCCAGGAGACCTCGCTGACGTCGCGCACGTCCACGTCCTCATCCACGATCACGATGACCTTCGCGAGTGCCATCTGCCCCATCCCCCACAGGGCGAACATTACCTTCCGCGCGTGATAAGGATAGGCCTTTCTGATCGAGACGATGACCATGTTGTGGAATACGCCCTCGGCCGGCATGTGCACGTCCACGATTTCGGGCAGCTGCATCTTCATCAGGGGCAAGAAGATGCGTCCCGTCGCCCCGCCGAGCCAGTAGTCCTCCATCGGCGGCCTGCCCACGATGGTGGTGGGATAGATCGCCTCCCGCCTCCTCGTGATGGCCGTGACCTGAAAGACAGGGTAGTCATCCGCCAGGGAATACCAACCCGTATGATCCCCGAAGGGGCCCTCTCGTCTGCGCTCGCCCGGGTTCAGGTAGCCCTCCACCACGATGTCGGAGTCGGCGGGGACCTCCACATCCACCGTTTTGCACTTGACCAGCTCCGCGCTCTTTCGCCTCAGAAAGCCGGCGAGGTTCAATTCATCTATCGCCGGCGGCAGAGGAGCACTCGCGACGTAAACGTAGACCGGATCTCCCCCCAGGGCGATCGCCATCTCCATCCGCGCACCCATACGGGAGCTTTCCTGAAAATTCTGCGCCCCGTCGTGATGGAGGTGCATGTGCATACCGGCGGTCGTCTCATCGAAGATCTGCACGCGGTAAAGCCCTACGTTTCTCACGCCGGTTCTGGGGTTTCGCGAGTAGATGTGCCCAAATGTGATGTAGCGTCCCGCGTCCTCGGGCCAGCACTTGAGAGCGGGGAGAGCGAGGAGGTTCGGGCTTTGCGTCTCCACGACCTCCTGGCAGGGGGCCGCGCTCACCGACTTAGGAGAGAAAGAGGCAAGCCGGGCAAGTTTGGGCAGCATCTTCACCTTCTCGATGATACCCTTGGGCGGCTTGATCTCCAGAAGCTCCGCCACTTCCTCCGCCACCGCTTCCATGCTCTCCACGCCCAGGGCCAGCCTCATCCGCTCATCGGAAGCATAAGCGTTGATGAGGACGGGGACGTCAAACGCGCGCCCGTCGGGGTCGATGGGCTTCTCGAACAAGAGAGCGGGGCCGCCGCTCTTCACCATGCGGTCCGCGATTTCGGTGATCTCGAGCTCAACGTCCACCGGTGTTTTGACGCGGCGCAAATCACCCGCGCGTTCCAGGGAATCGACGAAGTTTCTAAGAGAGGCGTAAGCCATGGTGATCAAATGCTTTCATAGACGGCGTTTTTCTCGGCGCGTATCGACCTTCCACCCGCCAAGTTATCAGGTTACGTTCGTCGCCAGTTTCCTCACGCCGAACCAGCTCGGGTCGCTCTCCGTGAAGATGACGGGAGCGCGGAGAATCACCTTCTCGTCACCCGCTATTTCTGGAGAAAAACTATTCAATGACACGGGGAACGCGGAAATGCCCCTTTTCAAAGTCAGGGGCCATCTTCTCCATGTTCTCTATCGGGGACTCGTTGGCTTCATCCTTCCTGAACACGTTCACGATATCAAGAACATGCGAAGTGGGCGGGACGTCCTCTGTGTCCACCTCGTTCAGTCGAGAGACATGCTCAAGGATTACTCCAAGCTGATCGGTGAATTTCTCGACCTCATCCTCGTTGAGCTCCAGCCGCGCCAGCCTCGACACGTGAAGCACATCCTCGCACGAAATCGACATCGCACCTCCCTTTTCCCTTTTCACTCTTATACCGCTGGCCTCTGCTTCAAGTCAACGTCCGCATCAACAAGGGTCATCGGCGCATGTTTCACCACCAGCTTCTTAGAACCCACTCCTTCGAACTGCACGCTTACTATCTCCCGGTCTCCCGTTCCGCTATGTGAGGAGACGACGCCCAGTCCGAACCTCTCATGCCGCACGCGCACGCCAGGGGCGTAGAGACCGAGGGCGGAGGGCGGCGCCTTGGGCGCGTCCTTCCCCCCGGGCCGAAGGGAGACCGGCGGGTTAGACAGAATCTCCTCATACCGCGCGTCGGAAAAATCACGCGGCCGTCGGAAGTCCGGCGGGGCACCTCTTCTCACCGGCGCATGATCCCCCACCCTCTTGATGCATTCGTGGTCAAACCCTTCCAGAAACCGGCTAGGCTTTGTCGTCCAAGTCTTCTTCCTTCCTTCCGGGCGGCTCTCCTGCGCCCAGGAGAGGCATAAAATTTCCTTCGCCCGCGTCACTCCCACGTAGAGGAGTCTTCTCTCCTCATCCAAGGATGCCGGGTCCTCCAGAGCGCGGCCAAGCGGAATCAACCCCTCCTGCACGCCAACGATTCCCACGGCGGCGAACTCCAGACCCTTCGCCGCGTGAAGCGTCATCAGCGACAGCGCGCCGCTCTCCGCCTCCAACGCATCCGCCTCGCCCATCAACGCCAGCTCCTCCAGAAACAAGGTATGTACCTTATCCACATCAGGCGCGACGCCCTCCTCCCGCACCCGCTCTTCAAACGCGGCGGCAGCCGCAGCAAACTCCCGTGTTCCCTCAAGGGCGCGCGCGGCGCCGCGGCGCCGCTCGGGAGACGCGCTTCTCCGCACGGTCGCCTCCAGCCAGCCCTGATAACCCGTCCGATCCAGCAAATCCTCTATCAAACGGACGGGCCCCGCCCTCCGGGAGGCGAGCGCCTCGAACGTTTCCAGCAGCTCTCGAAGGTTCCGCGCTGCCGCCCCCGTGAGCCGCCCGGCGGCCAAGGCGTCTTTCGCGTCAAGCATCGAGACGCCATTCGATTCATTCGGCGCGATGGCCTTCACACTCTCCGGCCCCAGACCACGGGGCGGACGGTTGACGATGCGGGAGAAGGCCGCCTCGTCGTCGGGCCTGACGAGCACTCTCAAATAAGCGGCCAAGTCCTGCACCTCCGCGCGATCATAAAAACGCTGTCCCTTCACTACCTTGTAGGGAATCCCTCGCCTTCTCGCCTCCTCCTCCAAGGGACGCGACTGTCTGTTGGTGCGGTAGAGAACGGCGACCTCCCCCCAGGGAATTCGCTCACCCGCCCCCGCCTTGATGAAGTGTTCTATGAGCGCTTTCGCCTCCAGAGCCGGGTCTTTCGCCGTCAGATAGCAAACCGCCTCTCCCGCCGGATTGCGCGTGAAAAGGCGTTTGTCGCGCCGCGCCCCTGTCCCGCCCACGATCTTCGAGGCAACGCGCAGGATCGCCCCGCTCGAGCGATAATTCTCCTCTAGGCGGAACGCGCGGGCGTCAGGGAATCTGCGCTCAAAGTTCAAGATGTTCTCGACGCGCGCACCCCGCCAGCCATAGATCCCCTGATCGTCGTCCCCCACGGCGAACACGCGCCCATTCCCGCGCGCGAGCAGGGCGACCAGCCGATCCTGGACGTGGTTGGTGTCCTGGTATTCATCGACGAGTATTTCCCCGAACCGGCGCTGATACCTTTCCAGCACATCAGGATGCTTCCGGAACATGGAGAGCGGACGCGCCAACAAATCATCAAAATCCACGCCGCCCGCCTCGCGCAAGGCGCGTTCATAGGCAGGAGCTACCTTTCGGGCGATTTCCTCCACGCTAAACGCGGGAGGGCGCGCATCTTCCGTATCTTCGGCAATCTTGCGGCGTCCTATGCACTCCAGAACCGATCTCGGAGGGTAGCGCTCCGCGTTGATTCCCGCCGCCGCCAGACGCGCCTTGAGGAGCGAAAGGCATTCTGCGCGCGAGAAGATGGTGAAGTCGCGCGAAAGACCCGCCGCCGCCTCGGATCTGAGGATTCGCGCGCACACAGCGTGAAAGGTTCCCACCCAGACCCCTCTCGCCTCCTCCGCCAGCGCGGCGAAAAGGCGCGCCCGCATTTCACTCGCCGCCTTGTTCGTGAATGTGATGGCCAAAATCTGAGAGGGGGCGAAGCCCTCGGAGAGAAGATGCAGGATGCGGCGAACGATCACCTGCGTCTTGCCAGAGCCGGCGCCCGCCAGAACGAGATTAGCGCCGGGGGGCGCCAAAACCGCCTCTTTTTGCTGGGGGTTCAGGTTTTTCAGATAATCCATCTGAACGATTCCCGCCTACCTAAACCCTGCGCGGGCCGACGCTTGGTCTGTCCCCGCAGATGAACTCTTGCGCGCGATATACGCCCTTGGGGACGGATGCGTTCGGCGCCACCCAGCAGCCGGGGCCCAGGAGCGTGCCCGGAGAGGTCACGGCGTTGCAGCCGATCTCCGCGTCATCGCCCACCACGGCGCCCAGTTTTCCAAGATCGGTGTCGAGAGTCTCGCCGTCGACGCGCAAAACGATGTTTTTTGTCCGCCGCGTCCTCTTTTCCTCCTCCGTTCTGAACCGGAGATTCGCCAGTTTGACACCCGCGCCCAGGTTCGCCTCCGCGCCCAGAATGCTGTCTCCCACGTATGCGAAGTGCCCCGCCTGTGCGCCGTTCAAGAACGCGCTGTTCTTCGCCTCCGTCGCATGGCCAACGACGGCGTTCGGCCCAATAAGGCAACCTCCCCTCAAATACGCTCCGTGCCTGACCTCAGCCCCCTCGCAAAGAACCGTTGGCCCCTTTATGACGACGCCCGGCTCAATTCGCGCACCCGCCTCCACGAGCAAACCGACCGAGACGATTTTGAGTCTTTTCTCCGCGATAAAGGGTCCCTCGCTCATCACCAGCCCCCCCTCTACGCGAAGCGCATCGGCCTCGGCGAGACGAGCGTCCGCCTCGTTCACCAGCCTCTGGACGAACTCCCCCAGAAGGCCGACCGCCTCCCACACGCGCCCCACGTTCTCGAACAAGGCCGCATGGGGAAATTCGTCGAGCCTCTGAAAATAGGTTTGCGCCGCCGTCTCTTTCATCTTTTCAGCTCCAAATACCACGCACCGAGCGGCGTGATGCGCAAGACGTCCCCCTTCATCTGCGCCAGTCCGCCGCGCAGAGCCTCTTTTTGCACCCAGGCGGCTCGAACGGACGTGCCGAAGCGGTCCCCTGCGTCCGCGCCCAAGCAGGCGTTGACGGCCACTGCGTCCATATCCCGCTCCTTCAAATCTTCGAGCAGACGAATCTCCGCCTTGGCACCGGGGGAGGCTTCATCCTTCATCCGCCTTAATATCTCTCGCAACGCGTCCTCTCCCACGGCAGAGAGCCTCTCCGCCCAAGCCTGAGGCCCCCTGAGCACGACGCCGGTTCTGCTCTCCGTCCCTGAGTTCCTCACATAGACCGCTCCCAGCGGCGCGCCCGCCTCATCCTCCAAAGCGAGATACATGACCTCGGCGTCATCCTCAAGCGGTGCCCAGCGCGGGACGGCGACTCCCGAGAAAGCCGCTTTCGCGCTCGCCATCAACCTCTCCCCCACCTCTTTCCACGCGGGCGCGCAGGGCGCGAGACGGCTTCTATCCACGTGATAGGCGTAACAGGATCGCTTGAACCCTCGAGGATACGGCGCGGCGACCGACGCATATCCCTCCTTCAGACCGACGTCCTGAAAAAGCCCGCGCACCGCCGCGCAAGTGTTGAGAAAGCTTTTCAGGCCATCTCCCACCGCGATCCTGTGCTCCTCGCCCGCCGCGTTGGCGAGCAGGCCCGGAACGAGCGTATGGCCCGACGTCTCGCCCCCCATCACGAAGCGCTCTCCCCATTTAAGGGCTTCGCGCAAAATCCACTTGTCCCCCACGGGGGTGAACGTCACCTGAAGTCCCATGCGCGTCAGAGCCGCCGCCACGCCCGAATCGCTCTCTATCGTGAGGGCGGCCACGCCGCCCCTGGCCAGTTCGCCTTCTCGCTTGAGAAAGCGGGCCTGCAAGAGGAGCGCATCATCTCCATCCAGAACGTGAATCGCGTCCTGAAAAGGGTCGTAGATAAGGGCGTAGCTCCTGTCGCCATCGGCGTCGAGGACGCATGCCGCAGCCAAGGCGTCGCCGCGCCGCAGCGCATCCGCGCGCGCCCAACCCACCTCGAAAAGAGCGGCCACGCCCGCGTGGGCGCGAATGAGGTCCGCCTCCGCCTTCCGAACGACGCGCCTGCCCTCAAGGGCGACCACGCCGCCGCCCTCGTTCACGCGCCCCTCACCCAGGGAGTTCACCTCCCTGACGCGCAACGGGGATAATTCCTCCAGAACCTGGGCGGCCAGCCCGCTCCATGCTCCCGCCGCTGCGTCAACAACCAAGTCCCATCGGGCCAGGTCGCCCTCGCGCAGCCAGCAATTCGGCAATCGGGCGATATGATCCAGATAAAATGCGCGGGCCTCCGCCGCTGATTCCACAAACCGGCCGCTCTCGGACGCTCGCGCCACCACATCCCAGTCGCGCGCCCGAACGCGGGCGCTGAGCGCCGCATCCTCATTCGGCAGGGGTTTCGTGGAACCAGGAGACAAGAAGATTTTAACGCCGTTTTGATCTGCCGGGTTGTGAGAGGCGGTGAGCACCAACGCGCCCGACCCGCCAACGCCCGCCATATAGGCCGCAACCACAGGGGTGGGCATGACGCCCGTAGAGAGAACGTGCGCACCGGAGCGCAACAGACCGCGCGCGCACGCGCTGGACAGCTCCCCCCCCTCATCCCTTGGATCCCAGGCCAGCACCACCACAGCGGGAGAGATGAGCCTCTCGGAGGCTCTCTCCAGCAACCAGGCGCCGGCCTCAAAGACATAATGCTCAATGAACCTCGGCGTGATAACCCCATTTTCCAGAAAGGCCGTGCACGCGTCAACGCCCATCGCCCGCGGATCTACCTCATCCACCACAAGGCCGCGAATTCCGTCCGTTCCCTGGAATTTCACGTTCGGCGTCAAGGAAGGGAAAACCCTTATGCGACTGTTACCGACTTCGCCAGGGCGCGCGGCCTGTCGACGTCACGCTTGAGTGCCACCGCGAGGAAGTAGGCCAGCAGCTGACCTGAGACCAGATGAAGGAAAGGCGCGAGCAGCGGAGACACTCTCGGCAACACGATCTCCTCGTTGAACAACCCCTCCGTCGCTCCGTCTCCCTCGAAGCGACATCCCAGGACGAAGCCGCCGCGCGCGCGAATCTCCTCCGCGCTGCTTCGAGTGAGCGCGTGCAGCTCCGCCTCCTCGGGCGTCGGCATCAAGATGATGGTGTCCATGTGCGCATCTATGAGGGAAATGGTGCCATGCTTGAGAAAACCCGCGCTCATCCCCTCCGCGTGGAGATAGGTGATCTCCTTCATCTTGAGAGCGCATTCGAGCGCGGCGGGATAATAAACGCCGCGTCCCAGATAGAGGCAGTTCTTCATGTGCTGACGCTCCCGTGCCACCGCGTGCACGAAACCCGAGCGCTCGTTGAGCGTCTCCAGCACCAAATCCGCCAGAGAGGAAACCTCTTTCCTCATCTCCACGACTTCCCGCTCGCTCAGGCGTTTTCGGAGCAGGCCCAGCTCCATCGACGCAAGCAGAAGGATGACCGCCTGGCTCAGGGCCGCCTTGGTGCTGACGACGCCTTTCTCGGGGCCTGCGCCCTGCAACACAGCAACGTCCGCCGAGCGCACCAGAGTGGAGCCCATCACGTTCACGATGCCCGCCGTCCTAGCGCCTTTTGATTTCGCGTGACGAAGCGCGCTCAAGGTGTCATAGGTCTCCCCCGACTGACTCATGGCGCAAAAGCCATCCTCCGGGCCGATTTCCGCGATCTGGGAGAATTCATCCGTGCTGACGACGGGCAGATATTTTCCGCCCAGCCGACTAAAAAAATACTGGCCCATGAGCGCAACGTAGTAGGTCGTTCCCACGCCGCCCAAGAAGCAATGCCGCGATTCGAGCGTTATCTCCGCCAAAGCCCGGATATTTTCCCGAGATATCTGGAGGGCGGAGCGGACGGTGGAGGGCTGATCGTAAATTTCCTTGAGCATGAAATGCGGATAAGCACCCCGACGCGCCTCCTCCGCCTGCCATTCAATCTCGGTGACTTGCTTGTCGATTCTCTCTCGCGTGAGCAGGCTCTTGACCACGTAGCTATCAGGCGTGAGAAGCGCATACTCCCCGTCTTCCATGATGATCGCCCGCTGGGTGAACTCGCAGAACGCGCTGAAATCAGAGCCAACGTAGTTCGCCTCATCACCCAGTCCGAGGATGAGGGGCGACTCGCGTCTCGCGCAGAAAATCGTCCCCGGCGCGTCCACGCAAATCACTGCCAAGGCGAACGTGCCCTCGAGCTCCTCAAGAGACTCGACCAGCCCCTCCTCCACGTTTCGGCCATTTTTCGTCATTTGCTCGGACAGCAGGTGCGCGACGACCTCCGAATCGGTATCGGAACGAAAAACGGCGCCGCCTTCTTGCAGCTGCTCCCGCAACTCCTTGTAATTCGAAATGATGCCGTTGTGGACCACGGCCAGACGGCTTCCATTGTCCGGGTGCGGATGCGCGTTCTCCCGCCTCACGCCGCCATGCGTCGCCCAGCGCGTATGCGCGATGCCGACTCGTCCCTTCATGTCCGAGAAGCATTCAGTGGAATTCACCTTTTCCACGGTGCCCACATTCTTTCGGATGTCGATGCGCCCGTTTTCCTGAATCGCCATGCCGCAGGAGTCATAGCCTCTATATTCCAGGGCGGCTATCGCGAGCAGAAGTTTTTGCGAAACGTTGGCACCCGACGCTATTCCCGCTATCCCGCACATGCTAACTTCCTCTCGTCGGATAGGTGCAATAATGCGGAACGCTCTCGCCGGGCGGAACGACCGTGCCCGGGGCCAGCGTGTTCGAGGCGCCCACCCGCGCCCCGTCTCCCAAAAAAGCGCCCACCTTGTCCAGGCCGGTATCGACGTTTCCCTCGGGCATCCGCACCTCGACGCGAGAGCGATCCAGATGCTGGGTCAGCGTTATTGTTCCCGAACCCACGACGGCGCCCTCGCCAATCACGCTGTCGCCCACGAACGACAGACGCCCCACCCGAACATCGTCCAGCAGGGTGCAGTTTTTCAGTTCCACCCCAAACCCGATGGTAGCGTTCGCGCCAATGACAGTATAGGGACGCACCAGAACGCCGTTTCCCAAAAACGTGTTCTCCCCAATGAAGCATGGGCCGAATATAGAAACGCCCGATTCGATGACTACGTTCTTCTCGATTATCGCAGGGCCGCGAAACTGCACCGTGCCCCTGAGACGGACGCTCCCATCCACGCGCGCCTCGCCCCAAGTGCCCATGATCATTCGGTTGCCGTGGAGCAAATCCCAAGGGTGCTGGGCGTCCAGCCAGAACCCCTCGCAAATAGAGGAACGCAGGCCCTCCTCGGCGCAAAGCTCGTTCAGCGCCTCGTCCATCTCCAGGCGCTCCAGCAGTTCAAACAACCGGCCGGGCATGACGAACACGCCGGCCAGAACGTAATTGCCCAACTCATTCCCCGCAGGCTTTTCCACCAGGTGCTTTATGCGCATGTCGTCGCCCAGATACACTGCGCCATAGTCCTGAGCGTGCGGAGTATGACAAACCGCCGCCACGGGCTGACGAAAGTAGTCAAACGCTTGAACGACCTGTTGGCAGAGGTTTTCCGAGGACAGCATGTCCCCATACACGAGCAAGAACGGCTCCTCCGCCTGAAAGCGCGCTTTCACGAGTCTGAGGGCGTCGCGAATTCCCGTGGGCTCCTCCTGACGGATGTAGTGAATCGTCATTCCGAAGCTCGCGCCCTGGCCGAATTCGTTGATGATCCTATCGGCGTGAGGGCCGACGACGATGGTCACGTCGCTCACGCCGGCGGCGCGTATGTTCCGCAACGTCGAACGCAGGAAGGTCTCGCCCGCCACCGGCAGCATGGCCTTTGACCGGGTGCTGGTGAAAGGATAGAGACCGACCCCCCGGCCAGCCGCCAGTATCAATGCTCTCACAAGATACCTCTTAAAGATGCGTTGCGTGCGGCCTGAAGACGCGCGGTTTCGATGATTTCCTCATCTTGCTCTGAGGAGCATAGCAGAATCGGAGTCGTTTTCACAGGCTGCGGGACGCAAGGGTCCGCCTTGCGTAGATTCCGCGCGCCTTGCGCAAATCCGCTTGCGTGTTCACGCCCAGGGCTTCCTCGGGAGCGGCCAGCGAGACGCCGCGCACCGGGCGGTCCGCCGCCCGTGCCAGCCAAAAAACCTCCGGAAGATAAAATTCTCCCTGGCTGTTCTCGGACCTGAGCCTCGGCAGGGTGGCGCGCAGAAAAGAGACCTCGAAGACGTAGGCTCCCGTGTTGACTTCCGTAATCTTTTTCTGCGCATCGGTCGCGTCCGCTTCTTCCACCACGCCCAGGAGCGCATCGCCCTCGCGCGCAACGCGCCCATAGCCGCGCGGATCATCCATCACGGTCGTGAGCATGGTAGCGGCCGCGCGCGCGTCCGCATGATGGCGGGCCAGTCGCCTTAAAGTGGCGGCCCGCATCAAGGGGGCGTCGCCGCACAACACGAAAAGATGCCCCTCCTGGGCAGGCAAAGCGGAGAGACCTACTCCGGCGGCGTGACCCGTGCCGAGGCGCTCCTCCTGAAGGGAGAAAATGAGGCCCTCCTCATCGCCTGAGAACGCGCGCCGCACCTCCTCGGCCTGACGGCCCACGACGATGACGACGGGCGCGGCGCCCGCGCATCTGGCGGCGGCCACGACGTGGCGGATCATGGGCTGGCCGCCCACGGGATGCAGCACCTTCGCCAGCGGGGACGCCATGCGCCTGCCCTGCCCGGCGGCGAGGACGACGGCGGCCAACGCATCTCTTTCAGACGACAAGAATTTTATCTCCGCTTATCTCGGCGGGCGTGGGGAGGGGGGCTCTTGATGAATCCAAACTCTTGCAGCTTTCGTCTCAGCGTATTCCGGTTCATTCCCAGAAGACGCGCCGCCTTCAACTGGTTTCCTCTCGTTTCGCGGAGCGTCAATTCCAGAAGCGGCTTCTCTACGCTGCGAATCATGTGCCCATAGAAATCGCTGCCCTCCCCCTTGGCCAGAGAGGCGACCACCGAGGAGAGCCTATCCCGAAAAAATCCCTCTATGTCGTCGCTCTCTCCGCTTCGGGGCGAGGGATTCGCCAAATCCTCAACCGAGATCAGGTTGCCCTCGCTCAACAGAAAGGCCCGGCACACGCACATATCGAGCTCGGCTTCGTTTCCCCACCATTTTTGTTGAGGGAGCCACTCTAACGCCGCCGGCGCGATCCGCTTCCTCGACTGCCCCACCCGTCGGGAGAATTCATCCAAGATTTCCTGGGCCACGAGCGCGATGTCCTTTTTTCTTTCGCGCAGGGGAGGAATCTTGATGACGCAGGTCGATTCACCGTGATACAGGCCCCTCACCACCTCGTCCTGTATCAGTTTTTCGGGATCGTGCGAGCAGCCAAGTATCAGGCGAAAATCCTCTCCCGCCTTCTCGCCCAAAATCCTGGCCAGCACCCTTTGGCGGTCCGCATCCATATGCTGGGCGTCCTCGACAAAGAGCGTGCCCCCTTTTTGGATGACGTCCCCCTCGTCTCCGCGTCCTCTCTCCATCCGTATGATGGCCTTGTCCAGCGTCGAGGCGCGCCTCATCTTCGGTCCCCAGTGCAGAAACGGATGGTGCTCCCCCGGATGCCGGGCGTGCAAAGCGCGGGCGACGATCTGGAAATTCAGGCCTTTCTCCCCTTCCAGGAGAATGACGCGGCGTCTCTCGCCCGCCCGCTCCACCATGCGCCTCAGCCCCTCCGCCGCCGCGCTCGTTCCCTGGAGCCGCCATTCGCCCCGCCCCTCCTTCGCTTCGGCGCGAAGCCACCGCAACTCCCGACGAAGATGGTTCTCCTCGCTCAGAGCGCGTGCGAACTGAAACACCTCTTGGGGATGCACCTCGTCGACGAAAACGGCGCGCGCACCCGACTGGATGCTCAGGGGAGTGAACCCCTTGTTCTCCGGGCGCAGAATCGCCGCAAACGGCTTGTTCGTTTCGCGTATTCTACGCATCGGCGCCACGGCGGCGCGCTCCGCCACCGCATAGAGAACGAAATCGCACCAGTTCACGCGAGAGCGCGCCTTGTGAAAACTTTGGAAATGAAGCCTCTCCATCCCGAGGCCCTGCAAGCCCTCGAGCAAACCCTCCCTGCCCGTCGTCAACTCTCCGACGAAGAGCATCTTGGCGCGGCGCGACGTCTCCTTGTCAACCAGATTCACTGACGCACCTCCTCATGGTTTCCGAAAAACAGGTCCGACGTTCGAGAGGCCGGAGAAAATCAGCGTATCCCCGATGGATGGCTCCTCCCCATCATCCGCTAGGCGCGCCAGAACGCGCGCGCCCTCCTCAAGTTCGACCAGCGCGATCCGATAAGGCGTCGGCATTCCCTTGGGCCCTATGTGAACGGAGGAAAAACTGTATATCTGCCCCCGGCCCGAGACTTCCCTCCGCTTCGTCTCGCCGCCGCAATGGCCGCAACGATCAGCCCCCTCCAGGTGGATTCGCCCGCACTCCGCACAAGCGTATATCTCCATGAAAGATCGCCCCCTTTTGGCCACTCTCAAGCGGCCGTCCCCAGAATGTGCACGACGCAGGTGGCGCCCGAGCCGCCCAGATTATGGGACAGGCCCACCTTGGCGCCTGGAACCTGACGCGCGCCCGCCTCACCACGCAGATGAAGGGCGAGCTCATGAATCTGCGCTACGCCCGTCGCCCCCACTGGATGCCCCTTTGATTTCAGACCGCCGCTGGCGTTCACCGGCAGCGCGCCGCCGAGGCGCGTCATGCCCTCGAGCGCGCCGCGCCCCCCCTCGCCTTTGGCAAAAAACCCCAGATCTTCAAGCGCCACGATCTCGGCGACCGTGAAGCAATCATGCACCTCGGCCAGGTCAACGTCCTCGCGGCTGAGCCTCGCCTGGGAGAAGGCCTGCTCCCCCGCCCGCCGCGTGGCGTAAAAAGACGTGATGTCGCGCTTGTCAGAAAGCGCAGGCGAACCAGAAGCCTGGGCCGAGGCGAGAACCCTGATGGGTTTCTCATGATGCGCGGACGCCATCTCCGCCGGACACAGCGCGACGGCCGCCGCCCCATCGCTGATCGGCGCGCAGTCGAAAAATCCGAGCGGCTCGGCCACCGGCCTGGCGTCCAGCACCTGGGAGAGCGTCACGTCTTCTCGCACGTGCGCATGGGGGTTGAGCCTGCCATGGGCGTGGTTCTTCACCGCCACCTGGGCGATGGCCTCACGCGTGGTTCCATGCTCGTGCATGTGCCGCCGGGCGATGAGGGCAAAAAGAGCGGGAAACGTGGAGCCGACGCGCGCCTCTACGCCCACGTCTCCGGCCGCGGCGAGGATGGCGGCCGTCTCCTCCGTCTCCATGGTCGTCATTTTCTCCACGCCCGCGACAAGGACAAAATCCGCCTCGCCATGGGCCACGGCCAACACCCCCTGGCGCATGGCGAGTCCCCCCGAAGCGCAGGCCCCCTCGAGCCGGGTGCAGGGTAGCGCGCCCGCTAGCCCCGCCGCGTGCGCCACCATGGGCGCGAGATGGTTCTGGCCGACGAACGCCTGCCCCGCGAAATTTCCCAGAAAAAACGCCTCGATTCGCCCGGGGGCGAGGCCGGCGTCCTGGAGCGCGCCTCGACAGGCGATCGCGCCCAGGGACACAAGGCCTTCCGCTCTCACGCCAAACGGCGTGATGCCCACCCCAATGATGGCTACGCCCCGCAATTCTTACCCCCGAATCATGTGCGGACGCCCGATTCGCCGCGCAAATCCACGAACCTTCGCGCCTTGAACGTCGTCCTTTCAAAAGAACCAAAGGGCAAAACCTCCACCTCTGGCGTGACGAGGAGCGCAGATTTCAGCCTCTCGCGCAATTTTCTCACCAGACCGGAATCGGCCTTGGCCGATGCGGCCTCGGCGACGACCACGCAGCGATCCCGCCCCGTCGATTCATCCGGCCGCAGCTCCACGCGAAATTCGTTGCTGAGGTCGGCGAAACTTCGCACCACTTCCTCCACCTGGACGGGATAGAATTTCGCCCCCTTGTAGATGACGAGGTCATCGCTGCGCCCCAGAATGCCGCCGGGCGAGCGCAGGTGCGTTCTGCCGCAAGAGCTGGGAGCGCAATCCAGGCGCGCGAAATCGTTCGTCCAGTAGCGCAGCATGGGTGTGGCCTCGCGCGTGAGGTGCGTGATGACGAGAACGCCCGCCTCGCCCTCTCGCGCCGGTTTTTTCGTATCGGGATCGATCACCTCGACAACATGGTGATCCTCCGCCCAGATGAGGCCGGATTTCGCGGTCGATTCGCTCGCGAAGGTTGGGCCAATCTCGCCCAGCCCGTAGTAATCATAGGCATGGACGCCGAGGGCGGCCTCGATTCGAGCGCGCGTGGCCGGATTCTGCGCGCCCGCCTCTCCGCCGAACGCGCCGATTTTTAGGGGGATTTCCTCAGGCTCCACGCCGCTTTCCTGGAGCTTCTCGCCGATATACAAACCATAGCTCGGCGTGCTGAACAGCGCCGTCGAACCGACGGTGGAGAGGTAGGATATCTGCCGCTCCGTCATTGAGGCGCCAATGGGTATGACGAAACAGCCGATTTTCCGCGTGGCGTAGTGCACGCTCATTCCGGCGACCCACAAGCCATAGCTGAACGCGTTCTGGACGACGTCACCCGGCCGCACTCCGAAGCTCCACATGGTGCGGGCCGTGAAATCCGCGATGTTCTCGACGTCCGTCCGGCTCCAAATCGTGCTGACGGGAACCCCCGTAGTGCCGGTGGAAGGATGCAGCTCGCCCCAGGTCTCCTGCGAGGCGACCGCGTAGCGCCCGAAGGGCGGGTGCTTTCGCTGCTCGTCTCTGAGCTCCTGCTTCGTCAGGAAAGGAACGTTCCGCAGGTCGTCAAGGGCGCGTATCGAATCGGGCCCCACGCCCGCCGCGTCGAGACGCTTTCGGTAGAACTCCGATCCCCCATAACAGCGGCGAACCTGCCACTTCAAACGTTCAAGCTGAAGAGAGGCCAATTCGTCCCTCTCCATGCGCTCGACGCGCTCATTCCAATAATCCCCATTTCCCGACATCGGCGCGAAATCCTGTTCAATAAGGAAAAAGAACCAGAAACCTCCTTCCGGACTCGAGAGCGCAACGCCTGAATGGCCGAATATAATCTCGAAGATAAGATGGAGAGGAAGGTAGCACAACACCGCGCGCCGCGCCAGAAAAACGTATTCTTCCGAAAGAGAAACCTCGCGGAACGCACCTCCAGCGGCGGTGGATTCACAGGGTGATCGTCTTGCCCGCCGCCTGGGGATCCCGAAGCGCCTGGAGAAACGCTTCCATCACTCGCGCGGCAGAGACGCGGCCCATGAGGTTCAGGGTGAACCCGTCCATCAACTCCCGCCTCATCCAACTCGCGAACACCGCCGCCTCCTCCATGCTCTCCGGATTCGCCTCCGGACCTCTGAAGTCCTCCTCCACAAATATCTCTTTTATCTTCGCCTCCAAGGCGCGAACGGGCGGATCCCTTCGGACAAAGGACAGTTCGCCCGCCAGCAACCCGTTTCGGATGAAATAACAACATCGGCGTTCGCGCGTCTCTTCAGGCTCAACGATGATGAGCCTTCTCCTCTCAACGGAAGGCCCCGACAGGGCGTATGTCCGCACCAAATGATGCAGCCGGGCGAGGTGACGCCGCAGTTTTCCCTCCGACGGCCCACTTCCCCTCCAGGCTTTGCGCAGAAGGGGGAACGCGTCCTCTCCCCCGTCTTTTTGAGAACAGCCCTCCAGAATGCTCCCCAAGATTCGGAGCAGCTGCGCGCACTCCGCATTCGGCAGTTGGGGCAGTTGCCTGCCGCCGGAGACGCCGCCGCGTCTCCCGGCGTCCTGATAGCCCTCCGGCATCTCGCCCGGCAGCGGAAAAACGACGCAGATGGCGCCCAGCAAATCGGCGAGCTGCGCCTTTTTCCGAAACGGGCCATAGTATCGGGCGCCGTCCGGCGCAAGGCGGAAGACGAGGGATACTCCAGGTCGCGCGCCGGTGGGCGCGAGTCTCAAAAAACCAGCGCCGGCCACGGCGAAGTTTCCGTTCATCAGGCGCGATTTTCGCATCGCCCTGAACGCCTCGACATGCATGGACAGTTCGCTGCGCAGGCTCCTCGACTCCACGCGACAGACCTCTTTCAGCTTGCGCGCAAAGCGGCTGGCGGCGCGATTTTTCGGATAGAACATATCCCGCACCGCCCGCCGGACGTCGTTGGCCTTTCCTGCGAACACGAGTCTTTGCTCCCCGTCATAGAGAGAATAGACGCCGCGCGCGCTGGGGAGGGCGTCAATCTTCGCCGGAGACAGACGCATCCCCTTCGCCATTGGGGGAGGGGGCGTTCTGGCGGACTCCTGAAGCGCGAGCAGGGAGGCGAGGCTGTCCAGGCCCAAAAGTTGGCACATCCGCGTCAGACGAACGAGGATGTCCGCCGTCGCCCGCGCGTCGCCCAGTGCGCGGTGCCTGCCCTCCTCCCAGTCTGCGAGTCCCAAGGCCGCGCCCAGCTCTCCGAGGTTGAAGCGCTTTTGCTCCGGAAGGAGCTGGCTCGCCAGCTTGAACGTGCAAAGAACCTCGGGAGAGAAATCGCGCTCCAGATACTCCTCCGCGTAATACTTGAGAAAATGGAAGTCGAAATTCGCGCAATGGGCGACGAACACGCCGCCGCCGATGAAATCCAGAAATCCGGGCAACGCCTCCATCAGATCGGGCTTGTCCGCCACCATGTCTTCGGTGATTCCGGTGAGGCGAACGACGCTCCAGGGAATGTTCCGACGCGGATTCACCAGGGCTTCGTAGGAATCCACCACCTCGCCCCCGCGAACCTTGAGGGCGGCCAACTCCGTGACGCGGTGCTGGGGAGGACGCCCGCCCGTGGTCTCGATGTCGACCACGGAGAACGTGGTATCGGGCAGATAGGGAGAGGAGAGCAAATGGGCCGCCTCATCCGCGCTCAGGCGGGCGCCGGGCGCGCCTCGGGTGCTTTTTTGCAGAAGGGGGACGATGATCGCAGACGCCGCAACATCCTCGACCCCATTCAGGCACAAGGCGCTTCGGACATGCTGAAATGCGGCGGACCCATGAATCGCGGCGGCCCGTTGCTCTCGCGTTGCGTCTTGATCCATGCGCCTGCGCTTTTGTGAAGACCTCAGTGGACGGGTTTCGACGTGCACGCGGCAAATGTAGCAGAAGGCGATTGAGAATCATAGTCCAGCGCCTTCTGCGCGTTCACCCGGCGCGCCCGTTTTGGTATAACGCAGGCGTGGGTTTTGCGGGAGGAGAACGACCTTGTTCGGAAGCATCGGAATGACGGAGCTCATCGTGATCATGGTGGTCGCTCTGGTGGTCATCGGCCCCAAGCGTCTGCCGGAACTCGCCCGCTCGCTCGGGAAGGCGCTCGGCGACTTCAAGCGCGCCACGTCAGATTTTCAGAACAGCATCAACCTGGAGGATGACTACGACCTCGACCTGCTGGATGAGGACGCGAAGGAGAGGGATAGAAAAGAGAAAGATAAAGAGGAGGAAGCGGCGGAGGGAGACGCTGAGCCGATCCAGCCCGAGACGAGCGAAACCGCGCCCCAAGCCTCAGAGGACAAGGCGACTCCGGAGAAAACGGAACCCGCACGAGAGGATGACACCAGAACGTGAGCGGCGATGCTTCCATGCCCATCACCGGGCACCTGACGGAGTTGCGCAACAGAATTCTCTACATTCTCGGCACCATCCTCGTCGTTTTCCTGGGCGCCTATTATTTCTCGACCGACCTCCTGCAACTGATGCAGCGGCCCGTCGCCGGTCAAAAACTCGTTTTCCTGGCGCCGACGGAGGCGTTTTTCGCGCACTTCAAGGTCTCGTTCTTCAGCGCGGTGTTCGTCAGCCTGCCCGTCATCCTGTTTCATATATGGCGCTTTTGCGCCCCGGGGCTCATGGACAGGGAGAAGCGCTATATCGCGCCCTTCGTGTTCTTCTCCACCTTCAGCTTCATCGCCGGCGCCCTTTTCTGCTATTTCCTGATCCTCCCCTACGGCCTCGACTTTCTCTTGAGCTTCGCCACCGAAACCCTGACCCCCCAGCTTTCGATAGGCTTCTATATCTCCTTCGCCTTCAAGCTCATCTTCACGTTTGGCCTGGTGTTCGAGGTGCCCATCGTCACCGTTCTCCTCGTGCACATCGGCGTCATCACGCCCGATTTCCTCTCGAAAAACCGAGGCTACGTCATCGTCGGCGCGTTCGTCATGTCCGCGCTGCTCACGCCGCCGGACGTGGTGACGCAGGTGTTCCTCGCCGGTCCCATCGTCGTCCTGTTCGAGATCAGCATTCTCGTCTCGAAAATCATGATGAGGCGCAAAAAGAAGCGACGGGAGGAGGAGGAGAAGGAATGGGAGGAAGAGCCGGATTAGGCGCGCGTCAAGCCCCAACCCCCGGACGGGAACAGGAAGGCGCCCTTGGGTTCACCAGAGCCGCGCGCCGCTCTCGACACGCAGAGAGGAAACATCCGCGCGCAGCGTGAAAACGACTTCCGTTTGATATCGCCTCGGGTGGAAATGGAGGTTTTCAGCCGCGCGACGGAACGCGGGCGAACAGGGAGCCTCGGCCCCCGCAGGCATGGGGTGAAACCCTCGTTAAATACCCGCGAATCCCGTCCAGAAGATGAGATAGGCGGAGATGGCGTTGAGATAGTTGGAGATCAGCAGAACGCCCACGAGCAGGAGCATGACGCTGCTCGCGATTTCCACTCCGTGGAAATATCGCCGAAACGCCTGATAGAAGCGGAAGAAATATCCCACGCCCAGACCGCTGAGGAGGAAGGGGACGCCCAGGCCCGCGGAGTAGCTCGCCAAGAGGACCACCCCCTGTCCCTCCGTATGCCGCGTCGCCGCGACCCCGAGGATGCTGCCCAGAATCGGGCCGACGCACGGCGTCCAGCCGGCGGCGAAGGTGACGCCGACCAACATGCTGCCGAACCAGCCTGCGGGCTTGCTCTTGAGCACGATCCGGTTCTCGGAGGAGAGGAGCACCGGACAGAAAACGGCCAGGAAGACATACAAGGAGAGCGCCGCGAGCACCCCGCCCAGCGTGGGATACCCCCCCCCCATGCCCATCAGGCCCACGAGGAAGGCGAGAGCGGCGAAGGCGCCGCTCACTCCGGTCGGTTTCTCGGCGAAAAACTTTTGGGCTCTGAAGCCGAAGGCCCTGTCCCCGACGTAGAAGCCGAACATGGTGATCATGACGCCGCCCAGCAGCCTGACGCCATCCTGATATGCAAACAGCGCATTGCCGAGAAAAGAGGCGCTCGCCCCCAACAGGACGAAGACGAGAGAGAAGCCCGCCACGAAGAACAGGGAATTCGCCAGAATGACGCTCCGCACGCGGGCCGCCTTGCCGCTCTCCCTGATCTCCTCATAGGACAAACCCGTCAGATAGGAGAGATAGCTCGGAACCAGCGGAAGAATACATGGGGAGGCGAAGCTGAGAACCCCCGCAGCGAAAGCCAGACTTAAGGATACGTTTTCCGGGGCCATGAATTTCCCCTTAAAATCGGCGGCGGCCAGAAGGCGCTAAAATTACCTCACCGTAACTTCGGCGAAGGCCGCTTCTTCCTCTGTGGGCAGCCCCGTCACGAAATAGCGATAGACGCCCGTCTTCAGAAACGCGGTGCTCGCCGTGGCGCCTGAATCGAAAGCGGCGCTGACGTAGGCGCCGTCGGGAGCGAGGAAAAAAAGGGTCGGCGACCTCGTCGCCCGAACCAACTCCTCGCCCTCGTTGAACACTACCGAGGAGTAGCCGGCCGTGGCGTTATACCAGATCACCGTGGCGCCCCTCTCTATGCGAAGATTTCTGGGAAACACGCCGTCGGAATCAATGCGAACGACGTGGAACTTCCCGAAGCCGGGGAAAAGCGAATCCTCGGCCTTCTGCGCCTGGGTGAGCGAGGCGGCGAAGAGCGCCAGGGTCCCGACCAAAACCCCCGCCATGACGGAAAACAAGGGGGGGCGCGAAAAATTCCCAAAGCGCACGAAAACGCGCGTCAATTTTCCATCTCCCCGTTTGGTGGAAGCGGATTCTGAATACATATTGTGTCGTCCCGGTTGGGACCCGTGGAAATCAGCCACACCGGCCTGTCGATCAGCTCCTCAATCCGCTTGATGTAATTCTTCGCTCGAGGCGGAAGCGCGTCATAATCCCTCAAACCCTCGGTGGAGGACATCCAGCCGGGAAATTCCGCGTATACGGGTTCGCACCGCTCCAGAATAGAGGTTTCCGCCGGAAACACGGTGACGCGCTCCCCCTTGTATTCATAGCCCACGCAAACGCGAATCCTCTCCTGGTTGTCGAGCACGTCGAGCTTCGTCACCGCTATCGCGTCCATGCCGGCCACCTGCACGCAGTGGCGCGCCGCCACCGCGTCAAACCACCCGCATCGTCTCGGCCTGCCGGTCGTGGCGCCGAACTCTCCGCCCTCCTCCCGCAGGCGTCCGGCGGCCGCATCCTCCATCTCGGTGGGAAACGGGCCCTGGCCCACCCGGGTGCAATACGCCTTCATGATGCCGAACACGACGCTCAACCGGCTATAGGGCAGTCCGAGACCGCTCATCGCCCCGCCCACGCCGGTGTTGCTCGAGGTTACGTAGGGATACGTGCCCATGTCCAGATCGAGCAGGATGCCCTGCGCGCCCTCAAGCAGAATTTTCTTGTTTCCCCGCAGCGCGTCGTGTATCTCCGCGTCCGTGTTGCGCACGTGCGCGCCCAACTCTTCGCGCACCCGGGCGCACACGCCCAGAACGTGCGCCTCATCCAGTGCGCGCGCCTCATCCGCACTCAACGCGATGTCGCCCAGCAGCCTTCTCTTGACCGCCAGACTGACGCGAATGCGATCCGTCAACGTCTTCTCATCGAAGAGGTCCGAAATCCGCACGCCCAATCGCGCCGCCTTGTCGGCGTAGGCCGGGCCGATGCCCCGGCCCGTCGTTCCGATGCGATTGACGCCCAGAAGCTCCTCCATGTGGGAATCCAGCACCTTGTGGTAGGGCATGATGAGGTGCGCCCGTTTGCCGAGGACGAGGTTCTCCCCGATCTCCACTCCCGCCGCGCGGAGATATTTGATCTCCTCCACCAGCCCCAGCGGGTCCACGACGACGCCCGAGCCGATGATGCACTTGACGCCCGCGCGCAATATCCCCGTCGGCATCAGGTGGAGAATATACTGCTTCCCATCGGCAACCACCGTATGTCCCGCGTTGGCCCCCCCCTGATAGCGGGCCACCACGTCCGCCTGACCCGCCAGCCAGTCGATGACCTTCCCCTTTCCCTCATCGCCCCACTGGCCGCCGAGAATCGCTAAAACGCTCATCGTCTCCCGTTCCTTTCCCCCACCTGATGGAGGATTTCCGCTATCGGATGCGCTCCCAGGTCTTCCCCGTCTGGCTCCAGAAGACGAACCTCCCCGCCCTTCCGCCCTCCGCGCTCGATGACGAGGCATTTCGACACGCCCGTCGCCCGCGCGTATTCCAGCGAGCCCTCAAGATCGCGGCGAATGATGTCGCGCGCCACCTGCCAGCCCCGCGCCCTCAGGTTGCGGGAGAGGAGGATGCCCGCGCGCTTCTCGCGCGTGAGGTCGATGACGAGAAAATCCGTGCCGCTCCCGCCCTCCGTCTCTCGCGCGACGAGAGGAAGCAGCTGGTTCAAATCGACGGCGAACCCCGTGCCGAGCGCGTCATCGCCATACAGCCCCAGAAGCTTGTCATAGCGACCGCCCCCGCATACGGAATACCCTGAGCCTTCCACGAACCCTTCGAATATCACGCCCGTGTAATAATCAAAATCCCTGAAATCGCACAGGTCGAATATGACGCGCTCCGAGAGGCCGTAAAGCTCCAGTATCCGGAACACCTTCAGAAGCTCCCGCACCGCGCCTTTGGCCGCCGGCGTCCTTATTTTTTTCTCCAACCCCCGGAGCGCCTCGACTCCGCCAAACCACTCCGGAACGCGCTCGAGAAGTCCGACGTCGGTTTTCGCTCTCGGAAACCCCCTGAGAAGGCGCGCCACTTCCGTGGAATCGCGGCGTCCTATCGCCTCCAGGACTTCAGTCCTCCGGCCGCCCTCCAGGCCCAAGGCGTTCAGAACCCCGCGCAAAAACGCGCCGTGGCTCAGGGACATGCGGAAATTCTCCACCCCGTTCGCCCGCAGACACTCCACGGCGACGGCGATCATCTCCGCGTCGGCTTCCAGGGAAACCAGGCCGATCAGCTCCACGCCCGCCTGCCAGAACTCCCTTTGCAACTCGCCCGCCACGTGGGCGTGGCGAAAGACGTTCGTCGCGTAGGAGAGTCTCAAGGGGCGGGGATGGGCGGCGAGAACCGTTCCCGCCGTCCGGGCGATTTGGGGCGTCATGTCCGCCCGAAGCGCCAGCAGACCGCCGCTTTCCAGATCGACCATCCGGTAGGTCTGCGCGTCCAGAACTTCCGAACCCGATCTGGGCGCGTAAAACTCAAACGCGGGCGTGAGAACCTCTCGAAATCCCCACTGCTCGAACACGCCGAGGAGGCGCTCTTCCACCTCTCTCTTGCGCCGCGCCTCACCGGGCAGGAACACCCGAGAACCGCCCGGAACGGCGCGCAGAGAGGCTGTTCGCCTCATGGGGACACGAGTCCCACGAGGCAGGCGTCATAGATGTGGGGAATGGCGCGCACCTCCTCCATAGCGGATTCCGGCACAGGATCGTCCAGCGTCAAGACGGCTACGGCCACGTCATGCTTGCGCATCCTTCCCAGCTGCATACCGGCGATGTTGATGTCGTGGCTCCCCAACAGGGCGCCGATCCTGCCGATCATTCCGGGCCGGTCGTCGTTGCGGAACACGAGGAGGTAGCCCTCCAGCGCCACGTCGACCGGAAAATCGTCGATCCGCACGATTCTGGGTTCATTTTTCCGGAGGAAAGTTCCCGCCGCGGAACGCTCGCCCGCATCGGTGCGCACGCGAAGCTCGACCAGGTCCATATAGAGGAGATTCTCCGAGCGGCTCGTCGTCCGCACCTCAATGCCGCGCTCTTTCGCCAACAGGAGGCCGTTCACCATGTTCACCCGGGCGCCCGCCAAGAACTGTCCCAGCAGCCCCTTGAGCGCTGCGGCGGCCAGCGCCTTCATCGGCACGTCGAGAACGCCCCCATAGACCACTTCGAGGGACTGCAATCCCCCGCCGGCGAGTTGCCCCAGAAAATCGCCGAGGCGCTCAGCGAGATTCAGGTGCGGGCCAATGCGCTCCATCGCCTCGGCGCCCAGGGCGGGCAGGTTCACGGCGTGCTTCACGCTTCCCTTGGTCAGATACTCGGCGACCTGCTCGGCCACGCTGATAGCCACGTTCTCCTGCGCCTCGGCGGTCGAGGCGCCCAGGTGGGGCGTGCAGACGACGTCCTCGCGTCCGAGGAGCGGACCGTCCTGTGCCGGCGGCTCCTGCTCGTATACGTCCACCGCGGCGCCGGCGACCTTTCCGCTGTCGAGGGCCTCGGCCAGTGCCTCCTCGTCTATCAGCCCGCCGCGCGCGCAGTTGATGATGCGAACGCCGTCGCGCATTCGGGCGATTTCCGCCGCGCCGATGAGGTTTCCCGTCTCGGCCGTCTTCGGCACGTGCAGGGTGACGTAGTCGGAGCGGCGCAAAAGCGCATCGAAGTCCACGGGACGCACTCCGCGCTTGGCGAGCGCCTCCTCGGAAATATAGGGATCGTAGGCGACGACGTTCATTCCCAGGCTGCGGGCGAAAGCCGCCGTCTGCGAACCCACGCGCCCCATGCCCACGACGCCCAGGGTTTTGGAGGAAATCTCACTGCCCACGAAGCGGTTCCGCTCCCATTTGCCCTGCTTCAGAGAGGAGACCGCGGAGGGTATCTTCCGCGCCAGGGCGAACATCATGGCGATGGTGTGCTCCGCCGTGGTGATGACGTTGCCGTCGGGGGCGTTCACCACGAGAACCCCCCGCATAGAGGCGGCTTCGAGGTCCACGTTGTCCACCCCGATGCCCGCGCGCGCGACAATCTTGAGCCCGTCTCCGGCCTCCAGCAGTTCCTCGTCCACCCGCGTGCCGCTTCGAACGATGAGCGCGTCCGCGGCTGCAGCGGCGTCGAGCAGTTCGCCGCGCGTGGAGGAGGAGAAGTCCAGGACCTCAAAACCCTCCCGCGTTTTCAGCATCTCCTCCGCCCTCGGCGAGACGGGATCGCAAATCAGGACGCGAAACTTCTGGCTCACTTCTCAAACACCTCTCGCCCCGTGCGAGGGCTCCGCAAGGTCAGGTCCGCAAGATCAAAAAGGGTATCTGAACGCAAAAACGTTTCATGCACTTTCCAACGCCTCCTGTGCCGCCGCGAGACCGCACCCTTTCTCCAGCGGGAAGCCCAAGGAGGACAAGGTCGATTCCAGCGCGCCGACCGTCGCCAGCACGTCGGAGGCGTCCACGTATCCCAGGTGGCCGATTCTGAAAATCCGCCCGCTCAGGTCGCCTTGCCCTCCGGCGATGGTCACCCCGCGCGTATTCTGCATATGCACGGGAATCGCCGCTCCATCGACTCCATCAGGCGCGCGAACGGCGGTGAGCGCCTCGCTTCTTTCATTCCGGGGGAATATCTCCAGCCCCAGGGCCTCCACGGCCGCTCCCGTCGCCCGCGCCAAAAGCGCGTGGCGCGCGAAGATGCTCTCCAGACCCTCCTCGCGCATCATGTCAAGCGCGACGCCCAGGCCCGCCACCAGAGAGATCGCCGGCGTCCAGGCGGTGGTGTTATTCCGCTGGCTCTTTCGCTCGATATGCAGATCAAAATAATATCTCGGCGAACGGGCTTGCGCCGCGGCGCGCCAGGCGCGCGCGCTCAGCCAGAGAAAAGCCAGCCCCGGCGGAAGCATCAGCGCCTTCTGGCTTCCCGTGATCACGACGTCCAGCCCCCATTCCTCGGCGCGCAGATCATACACGCCCAGCGCAGTGATGGCGTCCACCGCCACGAGGGTCTCCGGCGATCTCTCGCGGACGACCCGCGCGATCGTCCGCGCGTCATGCTTCGCGCCGGTGGAAGTCTCGCTCGCCTGCATCAGGAGCGCCTTGTGGCGCCCGCCCTCCAGGCGCGCCTCGACCGCGGCGGGATCGACCGAGCGGCCCCACTCGACTTTCAGAACGTCCGCCTCGACGCCGTAGGCCCGGCAAATCTCCGACCAGCGTTCTCCGAATTTGCCGCCCTCAACGATGAGCGCGCGATCCCCCGCAGAGAGCAGGTTCGCAACCGTCGCCTCCATGCCGCCAGAGCCGGAAGCGGCAAGCGTGATGACCTCGCCGCTGGTCTGGAAAAGCCACGCAAGCCCCCGGCGCGCCTCCTCGAAAAGCGCCTCGAACTCTCGCGTGCGATGGTGCATCAGAGGGCGCGCCATGGCCTCAAGCACGCGGTGGGGAACCGGCGTGGGGCCGGGAGCCATAAGGTACCGCTTGCGCATCTCTCAATCTTTCCTTTCAGGGAAGAGAAGCGGGTCAAATGGACAAACGGGGCGAGGATGCCCGCCGCCGCCATCGCGCGTCGATTACCTCAACCACGAAAATATCGCGTCCACCCACCGCCAAAGGATACCCCACGATGCGGCAAACCTGTCAACCGGAAGCGAAAAACGAACGCGGCACAAGGGGCGCAGAGACCGAAAGCGCGCAGACGCCCGGCGGATTTCGCCTGCAGACAACCGCTTGTGCGGAGGAGGCGGACACCCGCGTCGCCATCACGCTCGGCGATCAGCTTTGAAGCGACTTTTCAACGCCCCTGCACGGCCGTTTTGCGAGGTGTTTTTCCATGCCGTTCGCAATGATTTTTGTCCGGCTACAAACGCTCTCCACGAGGACGCCGCGCGTCGTGGCGACGAAGGCGCGCGCCTGGGCTTCCTCAAAGCCTGGGCCTTGAGGAGGTTCCATCGCCTCAAGCGCGTCGAACGCGGCCATTCTGGCGGGGGGGGCTTACTTTGCATCCGTTCGTTCGGCCCCCGCCTCTCGTTCATTGAATCCGAATCGTCTTTTCCGCACGACGGGAGATTACGACCCTGATGAGCGTCCGCAAGGCGGGAGAGAGGCCCCTGAACGCGGGCGGACTGGAGGGAAAGTCTCTATTCGCCGGAAGGTGCGGCTCCGCCAGAAATCGGCGAATCGCGCGCGGAGACGCAAAAAACCGGGGGGCTTAAAAAAGCCCCCCGGTCATTCCGCCTCATACAAAAAACGGGATGCGCACCTCGATCATCCTAGAAGGTGTGGCGCAGAGAGTATGCGAGCACCCAGGGATCGTCGAAGTCATTGTCGCCTGCCACCTTGCCATAGTCGCCAGCGACCATGTATGCGCCCACGGCGCGCAGTTCGAGCTTCGGATAAATCTTCCACCTGAATCCGAGGTTGAACTCCGTGCCGAAGTAGGTGTCGCTATCGTGCCGGATACGCTTTTCTGTATCGCCATCAGTGTTATCAACGCACCTACCATCTATGCCGATCTGCGAACACTCTGTATAAATGATATCCGGTGCCGACTCCGCCGAATCGTAGAAGGAAACGCCGCCGCCAATCTTGAAGGTCTTGCTGACCTGGTATTCAAACAGTCCCTCAAACACGGTGGCGCCGTTCAACTGCGTGTTGCTGCCATTGCCCGTCAGGGTCTGGTTCCTAAGGCTGTTGCCCAGGGTCGTCCACCGGCGGGAAGTCATGAGATGACCGCCAGTCACCCAGCCCACGCCGCCGAGACTCGGAAACGTGAAGCGCTCCAGATCTCCATCGGGCTGGAGCGACCTGTGGCTAGCTGACGGCTCTCCCTGTTCAGAAGTGCGTCTGCCGAAGGACAAGTCGTCCTCATCGCCCGAGAACAGGGTGACGTTGCCCATGAGCTTCAGCTTTCCGAAGGTGGCCGATGTTCTCAGCAAAAATCCCCAGGCCGAGAGATCGACGTTGTTGCTGACCTCGCCGGACTGGAAGATGCCCGAGGCGTTGATGTTTACGATGCCCATCTTCGCCTTGGCGTGCAGACCATAGAACCAGTAGTCATAGCCGTCAGAGCTGCTGTCGCGGGAATTGGCCACCCAGGGCGTCAGCGTCATGTTGGGAGACACCTTGAAGGCGAGAGCGCCCAGGTAGTTGTCCACGTCATCATTTTCGTCGGTGACCGTTCGTTCCACAACACCACCCCTCACATTGGGGGTGGTGGGGTCATCGCGCTCAGGAAGCAAAGAAAAAGTCGCCGCCTCCTGCGTGGTCGTGATCCCCACTCCTGTGCCGTTGGCGCGAACGGTGTTGAAAAGGCTCAAGGAAACGTTGGGCGTGATCTTTCCGTAGATCGCGAAGCCCGGATTACGGCTGCGGCCGAAGGAGTCAAAAATCTCCTTGTCCGGAGAAACGTAATCCGTCCGGCCCCATCGTATGCGCAGTGCGCTTCCGGGAACGGCGAAATCGACCACCCATCGGTTCGTGCCCACGTCTTGCCTGCCTGCAGTATCAAAGCCGCTGTTCGGGCTGTTCCACTCAGGCTCCCACAACACGACGATCTTTCCGCCGTCGGTCGTGGCGGTGAAGCGGGGACGGGACAGTGCGTCTACAGCCTGCGCGCCGTCGTGTCTGTCGTCATTCCGGTCCGTGTTGTCCGAAGTGTAGCCGCGAACACGGAAGATGCCGCTGAAGCGAAAATCGGCCGCCGCATACGCCGGGGCGGTGAACGCCGCGACGAGTGCCAGCGCGAACAAACCTAACAAAAATTTCCGCATTTCCTGTTTCTCCTCAAAAGTCAGAAAAGTGTTTCCGCATTTCTCCGTAATCACTTCCACGTCGTTTCCACTTCGTCGTTTCCACTTCACTTCCATTACTATGCGTTGCTCTATCCTGCAGGCGCGATGCTTTCTCGCCTGCGGCAGGGTTCATCTCCGTATTCCCGCATCACCTCCTCTCGCCGGGCAACCCCGCATGGGGAAGGCGTCTTGAACGAACTACAGGCAGACGCCACACGTCCTCTATCTACTCAACTGTTAAACGTCAAACAACGCAACCGGACGCGAATGCCGCACCTGGTCAAAAACCTCGCCCGTCCTTCACGTTGGCGCGCCGCCTGCCGCCGAACTGCGTCGCAAAAATACGTATAGGGAGAAGCTAGAGCAAACGTCGCTCTTTGTCAACCCCAAAAATAACACCTTGCGGCGGTGCGTTTCCTGGACTTGTATTCGGGCATACGGACAGGAAGTCGCCGTGAAGCCGCGCGGGCAAGGCATCCTACGAAAGGCAAAAATCTATTTCCTGATTTTGTAGAAGAAAATCTGGCTTTTGGGGCCCGTGATCGCGTCCGCGTCCGCCGCCGCCGCCACCAGTTCCTCAAGCCCGTCGTCGTCAACGTCGCCCAAGGCGAAATCCACGACGCCGAGAGCCAGTTTTCTTGATCGCCAGGTTTCATACAATCCGCCGCCGTCCCACACCAGACTCGCTATCTGCCCCCCCGAAACGCCCAGGCCCGGCACGAGGGCGACGGCGTGTTCGTTGCGAATGACCAAAACTTCATCCACTCCGTCCCTGTCCACGTCCTCCACCAGAACGCGCGAGAGTATGGGGATATTCGCTTCGGAAAGCTGAAAATCCTCACTGTTTTCGATATCGGCGTGAAACGCAAACTGATAGACGGGCACGCCGTAGGTTTCCGAACTGACGTATATCTCATCATCGCCTTGTCTGGAGCGGATTCTCAGTCTGTTGTCCTTGCCCACCTCGATGACGTCCAGCGAGCCGTCCTTGTCGATATCCCACAAGCCAAAACCCAGTATCGTCAGCCCGGGCGGAAGCGGATAGGGAGCGACGGCCGCGAGCTTCCCCCCCGACCAGCGATAGCGGTGAATGGGGCCTTCAAAGGGCTTGTCAAGCCCCTCTCGCTGGCCCAGGAGCAGATACGCTTCGGAATCCGGAATTTTCGCGCCTTGCGGCGCCCGGCGCACCCGAAGCAGCCGATAAAACGTCCTGTCGTTTCTGCGCAGGGACACGAATTTTCCGTCCTTGAGCTGCAGCACCATCGAGAACAATTCATCGGAGCGATAGGCGGCGAGGTAAATCTCGGGCGCGCCGTCGCCGTTCATGTCGGCAACGTCGATCCACCGAAAATCGTTCGCCGGCCCCTCATTGAAGCGGGCGACTTCGCGCATCTCGCCCCGCTCGAACCGATAGACGATGACCTCGTTCACAGTGATGACGACGACTTCCTTTTTCCCGTCCCCGTCCACGTCTGCGACGGACACTCCCCGCAAAGCGACCCCGCTGAAGGCGTGGCGCCTCACGTCGTCGCCCGAGGCGAACCCGCCCTGGCGGGAGGGGACGAAACTCGGATTCGCCAGAGGCGCCCCCTCTCCAGGCTCGCCCCGGCGCAGCTCCTGCTCCTGGGGCGGGCGCTGCTCAAAGGGCAGCTCGTCCGCTATCGATACGGCCTTGAAAATCTCCTCTTTCGTGGTGAGGGACAAGAGGCGCGCGGAGATGATTTTCTTGCCCTGAATCTCGCGCACCTCGTTCGCAAGCACCATGTCGGCGCGTATCTGGTTTCGCAGGCGAATCGGGTTCGCGTCTTTGAGAATCTCATCGGTGGCGACGCCGCTCTCCAGAAGCCACACCTGCAACCGGTCCACGTCATAGACGTCGAAGCGTCCGCTTGCGAGGAGCTGGCGCCCCAGCTCCCTCGTGAGAGTCTCCATGCTCAAGGGCTCTTTCGTCTGGTTGACGAAAGGGAGTATCGCCAGGCGAATTTTCGAGGAAGCCATGCGCACCGTATCCCCGACGCGCGGGGCCAGCCCCGCGTTGGGCGCGAGGCGGACCATGCGCGCGACCGAGAATTTTCCCCTTACCTCCACGACTTCGGCCTCGCCGACCTGATCCTCCAGCATACCCAGGACGACGCCCGTCGTCGGATGCCGAAACGGCGCGCCCTTCCGATAGACGTTGAGTTTTACGCCTTTGATCGCCCCATCCTTCTCCCCCAGGCTGAGGTAAAGGTCGCCCCCCTTGGCGGCAACCACCGAACCGCGCAGATTCGGAAATCTCTGGTGCAGTTTGCCGCTGAGGAGGCGGAGCGCTTTGCGATAATCATTGTCTTGCGCGTGCGCCAGGCCGCCGGATGCGACGAGATGGAGGGCGAACGCCAGCAGAATGACGAACGTCTTTTGGGTGAGGCGCGCGATGAACAAATTCATGACACTCCCGTGGGCGGACGACCGGCTCAAAGACCAGGGCGCGCGCGATGCGCGATTCTCCGCCTCCGCGCCGCTCGCCCCTCTGCGCCAAAAGAAATCTCGCGCCATAGACGGCGGTCCCCCAACATGAAAGCGAGGCGCATACCGGAGAGGGACAGGCGACCGCCGCAGTAGAGAACCGAGGAGTCCCCGCGCGCCCAGGCGCAAACAAATATACCGCCCAGGAACCAGAAAGCAAGTCCGCTCCCCCCGGCGCGCGCCCGTCCACAGCGCGAGGCGGGGCACCGCGCTCAGCGCCGCCGCTCAAGCCCCATCTCTCTTATGAGCGCCGGATGAAGCGGCGCGCCGAGCCTGGCGGCTTCTTCGGCGTGCCTCCGCGCGCCTTTGCGGTCGCGCTCGAGATACAGGGCCAGCGCCAGATTGTGATGGGCACCCGCGTGATCGGGCCGAAGCCGCAGCGCCGCCCTGAACTGCCCTATCGCCAGGTCTCGCAAGCCCGTCTTCAGATACAGGACGCCCAGGTTGAAGCGCGCCTCGTCCAGCGTGGGCTTAAGGCGTATCGCGCGCTCGAGATGGAGTCTCGCCAGGTCGCCGCGCGCCGCGCCCATATACAGCACTCCCAAGGCGAGGTGCCCTTCCGCGTTGCCGTCGTTGAGCCTCAAGGCGCGCTTGAGGGACACCTCGGCGTCGGCTTCCTCTCCGCTTTGCATCTGCGCGATGCCCAGGTCCACCCAGGCGTAATCGTAAACCGGATAGATGGCGACGGATTTCCTGAGCGGCGCGATGGCCTCCCGAAACCTTCTCCGGTCGATCAGCGCCTGGCCATACACCCGCAGCGCGCGCGCGCTATGGGGGGACGCCTCGGCCGCGCGCCGCCAAAAGCGAAGCGTCTCGCCCCATTCGTGGTTTCTCTTCATCGTCAGCCATCCGAAGAGAAAGCAGACGCTGAGGAGCATCGCCGCGCGCATCCGCCAGTCCGCCCGGGCGAGAAGCGCGGCGGCCGTCGGCGCCCAGGCGATCAAAAAGCCGGCGGATGGAATATAGAGCAGCCGTTCCGCCATGATGGTGCCGATGGGAATCGCCAGGTTGCTCACGGGCAGGTAGCCTCCGATGAAAACAAACAACCCGAAAGCGACCCAAGGCATATTCTTCCGCAAACGCCAGGCGACGCACCCCCAGCCCAGAAGACCCAGCGCCCCGACCGCCGCCCAGACGACGGCTTCCGCCCCCGCCGCCGGAATCTGCGCGAAGGAATAATCCACGCTCAAGGGCCACGGCCAGCCCATGAGCCGAAAGTAGCGGCCCAGAACGCTGAAAGCGCCGAAGATGCGTTCATCCGCCGGCAGCAGGGCGAGAGCGTTGTCCAGTTTTGAGGGCAGGTAGGGGCGCGCGAGGACGCCCAGGGCGGCATACCGCATCCACAGGTATATGAGGAGCGCGCACGCAAGGGCGCAGACGGCGATGAGCGTCTGCCTGGGAGGAGGGCGCCTCGTCTCGCCCAAACCATACCGGCTCCAGAGCCACCACAAAAGGGCGCTCAGCGGAAGGGCGACGCCGACCTCCTTGGACAGCAGCGCGAAAAGGCAAAAAGCGCACGCGAGGGCGATGGGCGCGAGGACGCCTCCGGACGGGGAGCCTCCGTCTTCTGGATCGCCTTGGGCAATCTCCCCGTTCCGGGCGTCCGCCGGCGAAAGCGCCACGCCCATCAGAAGCGCCAGCCCTCCGAAGACGCCGACGGCGGCCATCAAGTCCGCGCGCGCGACGACCGCGTTCACCGCCTCGGTGTGGACCGGATGAAGGGCGAACAGCAAGGAGACGGCGCCCGCCGCGCCGCGCGAAAGCCCGAAGCGCGCGCACAGCCAGAGCAAAAGGACGCTGGCGAGGGCATGCAGCGCCATGTTGACGACCCTGTAGCCCGCCGTGTTCATGCCGCCCACGGCGTGGTTCAGAGCGAGGGAGACGATGGTGAGGGGTCGATAGAGACGATCTCTTTTCTCGCTCCCCTCCAGCACGGCCCAGTAGTCGCGCCGAAACGCCTCAAGCGCGCGCCCCTTCTCCCGGACGAGGGGATTCTCGCCGATGATGGCGACGTCGTCATGCACGAAGGGGTTCGAGAGCGTGCCCGAGAAGATCAAAAACGCGGCGCACGCCACCGCGCACGCCCACCCCCATTTCACGATAAAGCGCATTGCCCCTCTTGCATCCGCTTGAATCCCTCATCTCGCGCGACGCCGACAAACGGCTTGAGACCGGCCGTTTCGGCTTTCATTTCTTCCAATGCGCCGACCGCCCCTCTCCCGATGATGAAACGGGCGGCGGCTTTGGCGGGACGCTCCGGCAAAAGCGCACTCCCGACCAGGGCGCGCACCCGCAAAAGGAACGGGGATGCAGGTGGAAAAGCGCGTCTGGCGGCACACCCAAGCCCGCCCCTCCATGATAGCAAAACTCCCGCTCCGCCACTATGAAACCGCGATAGGATCGCATTCGCGTTCGATTTCCCTTTTGACTCCCCCCTCAACCACTGCTACCCTTTGAGCCTACAAGTTCGCTGGGGGTGCCCTTGCAGGCTGAGAACAAACCCTTCGAACCTGAACCGGTTAACGCCGGCGTAGGGAAGCGACAGGCCGTTTGCATCCTTTTGTTTCCCTTTGCCGACATATGAGACGAGAGAGTCCATGCGAAAGAGGGGATGAAGTCCTCTCTTTCGCATGGAGACGTTGGATTCCCTATTTGGGCGGAAACATGTCAGAGGAGTCAGAAAAGATGACGAGCGCAAACGGAAAAACGAACGGAAGCGGCAACCTCGGGCTCCGCCTCGCTGGGGCGAGAGGGACGGCGGACGGCGAGGCGGAGAACGGCGGCGGCGCATTCCCCGCCTCTCAAAAGGTGTACGTGGAAGGACGCGCAAACGTGCGGGTTCCCATGAGAGAGATATCCCTGTCGGGAGGCGAGGCTCCGCTTCGCGTCTATGACACGAGCGGGCCCGAGGGGGCGGACGTTCGCAAGGGGCTGCCCAGGCTGCGCGACGCGTGGATTCGCGCGCGCGGTGCGTATGATGAGACGGAGCCTTCCTACGTCCCCGTGCCCGGCCATTCGGACCCCGACGTTCCGATGCCGCCGGCCCGCAAGGCGCGCAGAAGCCGCGGCAACGCCACCCAGATGCACTACGCGAAAAAAGGAGAAATCACGCCCGAGATGGAGTTCGTCGCCATCCGCGAGAGCCTCGCGCCCGAATACGTGCGCGACGAGGTGGCCCGCGGCCGCGCCATCATTCCGGCCAACGTCAACCACCCGGAGAGCGAGCCCATGATCATCGGGCGCAACTTTCTGGTCAAGATCAACGCGAACATCGGAAATTCGGCCGTTTCGAGCTCCATTGAGGAGGAGGTCGAAAAGATGACGTGGGCCGCCAAGTGGGGCGCCGACACCGTGATGGACCTCTCCACGGGAAAAAACATTCACGAGACGCGCGAGTGGATCATCCGAAACTCTCCGGTTCCCATCGGCACGGTGCCCATCTACCAGGCGCTGGAGAAAGTCGACGGCGCGGCGGAAGAACTCACGTGGGAGATTTACCGCGACACGCTGATCGAGCAGGCCGAGCAAGGGGTGGACTATTTCACCATTCACGCGGGCGTGCTCCTGCGCTACGTGCCGCTCACCGCCAAGCGGATGACGGGCATCGTCTCCCGGGGCGGCTCCATCATGGCGAAATGGTGTCTGGCCCATCATCAGGAGAGCTTCCTCTACACGCGCTTCGATGAGATTTGCGAGATCATGAAGGCCTATGACGTCTCCTTCTCTCTGGGCGATGGTCTGCGGCCGGGCGCGCTCGCCGACGCGAACGACGAGGCGCAATTCGCCGAGCTCGAAACCCTGGGCGAGTTGACGCTCAAAGCCTGGGCGCACGACTGCCAGGTGATGATAGAGGGCCCGGGCCACGTGCCCATGCACCTGATCAAGGAGAACATGGACAAGCAGCTCGAAATCTGTCACGAGGCGCCCTTCTACACCCTGGGCCCGCTGACGACGGACGTCGCCCCGGGATACGACCACATCACCAGCGGCATCGGCGCCGCCATGATAGGGTGGTTCGGAACGGCCATGCTCTGCTACGTGACGCCCAAAGAACATCTGGGTCTGCCGAACAGACAAGACGTTCGAGAGGGCGTCATCACCTACAAGATCGCTGCCCACGCGGCAGACCTCGCCAAGGGGCATTCCGGTGCGCGCGTGCGCGACGACGCCCTCTCCAAAGCGCGCTTCGAATTTCGCTGGGAGGATCAGTTCAACCTCGCCCTCGACCCCGAAACCGCGCGCGCATACCACGACGAGACCCTGCCCGCCGACGCCGCCAAGGTCGCCCATTTCTGCTCGATGTGCGGGCCCAAATTCTGCTCGATGAAGATCACGCAGGAGGTTCGGGAATACGCCGCCAAACAGGGGCTGGAAGAGAAGGCCGCCCTGGAGCGGGGTCTGGAAGAAAAAGCGAGCCAATTCAAGAAGGGCGGCGCGGAGATCTACGTGAAGGAGGGCTGAACCCTCTCCGAGCGCGCCGCCTGAGACGTGAAGCCCCGCCCAAGCAGCCGTTGCAGCGGAGTTTCGCACGGAATGCAAAGCGCAAGGCGAAGAAGCCCTCATCCAGGGAGAGCGTAGAATCTCAGGCTGGGCATTTACATTTGCAAGGCGATGCAGATTGATTACCAAACTCTCCATCAACCATTACAGAAGCATAGAAAGCATCGAACTGAACCTCGACGCCATTAACGTTCTCGTCGGCCCGAACGGCGTCGGGAAAAGCAACGTCATCGATTCCATCAAGTTCGTCCGGGACGCCATCGAGAATGGCCTCGACAAGGCCGTCAACGACAGGCACGGCATGCAGACGATACGCCAATGGTCGCCTAGAAGGCCTTATGACGTTTCTCTGGCAATCGAGATTTCAAACGAGGCGTGGAAAGGAAATTTCTCATTCACGCTGCGCTCCCTCCGCGATGGATACAAAATTCTGAACGAGTCCGGAGAAATTGAAAGCGCAACTGGCCAAAAACCTGAAAAAATACATTACATCTATCAAAGAGAAGGGTCTGAAGACACAAAAGTCACTTACATCCACGAAGACACCACAGAAGAATGCCCCACGGAGGATCCCGATGATTTTTTCCTGAACTCGCGATACGCGTTCGCCTTAAGGGGCCTGAGGTTTATGCTGCGCAACTTCGAATCATACGCCATCTTTCCCAATACGCTGCGCGAGCCGCAAACCCAAAACACCGAGATTTTCCTGGAATCGCATGGAAAAAACCTGACGTCCATATTGCGACAGATGCGAAAGAAAAAGCGCACCGAAGCGGTATCTGAGATTATCGATTCTCTCAAATGCGTAGTCCCCGGTCTGGACAACATCAGCGTCCAGAGTGTTGGCCCCTATTTGACGCCGCAATTTTTGATCGGCGAGCAAAACCAGAACAAAGCCCACGTCTTCAACGTGAACCAGATGTCGGACGGGACGCTTCGGATACTCGGGCTTCTCGTCGCTTTGTATCAGGAGCCGAAGCCGGCCATCATTGCGCTTGAAGAGCCAGAGCTCACCGTTCACCCGGGCACGTTCGGGCTCATTGCGGATTCCATTGACGAAGTCTCTCGGACAAGCCAAATTCTGGTCACCACGCACAGCCCGGAGTTTCTGGATCGCTTCAAGCCCGAGCAAATCATCGCCGTGGAAATGCAAGACGGAATTACAAAGGCCGGCAACCTCAACGAATCTCAGTTGAGGGCGGTACGAGATCGTCTATTTGGCCTGGGCGAGTTGATGTCGATTGAAGGCATTCATGGATAATGATCACAAATTGCCGAAAACCCGTCCTTATACTGGAGGGGGATGGCGATAAAGACGCCATTCCCCTGCTCATCAGGAACCTTGCCCACGCACATAAAATTTTCGACCTGTCCATCAGGCCCCACCCGATTTCAGGTCAAAACATTCCAAAACTTCGCAGGGCGGGAGAGCTGGAAAAGTTCATTGCCTACGGCTTGACGAGAGACGGAAATTCCATCCTCGTGCTGCTCGATTCCGACGATCTATGCCCCAAAGACGAAGCGCGCGCGCTCACGGAGAGGGCGCAAAAGTTAAATCCGGCGAAAAAGGCAGGGTTCGCTTTTTTCAAATCCGAATACGAATCCTTTTTTGTCCCTTGCCTGGAGTTGATTGCGAAGCAATACCCTGAATATGGATGGAATCTGAACAACTGGAACATAGAGGATGACCATGAGGAAATCACCGGCGCGAAAGAGTATTTGTCCGCCTGCATGAAAGCAAACAAGACATATAAACCCACCAGGGATCAGGCGAAGTTCACCTCCGCACTGGATTTCGACCGCCTGAGAGACAAATCAAGAAGCTTTCGGCATCTTGAGTCTCTCTTTCTTTGGCTCACCGGACGAACGTCGGACAAGACCCTCGTCTATCCGCTTCCCTGAGCGCGCATACCCGCTCACTCCACGCGCACGCGCGCGCCCAGCCCGAAGCCATTTCTGAGAAACCAGCCCTGGTTCACCTCCAGCACCCAGCGGACTTTGCGGCGAGAGGCATAGGAAGGAATCCGCGTTCCAGGAATGTGGGGGCGCAGATGGACGAGCTCCACAACCCGCCCGGCAGAGTCGATGAAAGCGAGAGACAAGGGAACCCGCGTGTTCTTCATCCAGAAAAACCGGCGCGCGTCCTCCTCAAAAACAAAGAGCATTCCAGCGTTTTCGGGCAATCGCGCCCTGCCCATTAGGCCCTGGGCGCGCGCGGGGGGAGTGCGGGCGATCTCGACTTCGAGCGTCGTCTCGCGCCCGTTCTGCGCAATTCTCACCACTCCCCGATCGAAGGGTGAAGCCGCCTCGCCCCACCCTGCGCACATCGCCAGGGCGAGGAGCCATATGGGGCCCGCCAGCGCAAGTCCGCCAAGCCTCCTCAACGCGACGTTTCCGCTCGTCCGAAGGGAGGCGCGCCGACTCCGCCGACCATCAAACGCGCTTGCCGCCGGAATCGAAGAGATAGACGCGGGCCGGGTCGAACGCGACGTGAAGCCGCTCGCCCGCCTTGAAGCGATCGGAAGCCTCGACGACAGCGATGGTCGGACGCTCGGCGCCGTGGTCGAAATAGAGCAGCGTGTCCTTTCCGAGCGGCTCGACGAGCTGGACGTCGCACGAAAAGGCGGCGCCGTCCCCCTCTCCCACCAGCACGTGCTCCGGACGGACTCCCAGAGTGTAGTCTCCCGAGGGGAGGTCGGCGTAGGGGTCGGGCAGGGTGAAATTCACGCCGGAGCCGGCGAATGCGGGTCCTCCGTTTGCGTTCTCCACCTTTCCGGCGATGAGGTTCATGGACGGGCTGCCGAAGAAATCGGCCACGAAATAGCTCACCGGATTGTTGTAGATGTCGAGCGGGGCACCGACCTGTTCAATAACGCCGCCGCGCATCACCACGATGCGATCGGCCAGCGTCATCGCCTCTTCCTGATCGTGCGTGACGTAGACGAAGGTCTTCTGGAGCTCCTCATGGAGCCGGTCGATCTCGGCGCGCATCTCGCGGCGAAGCTTGGCGTCCAGACTCGACAGCGGCTCATCCAGCAAGAAGGCGGAGGGGTCGGTGATGAGGGTGCGGGCGAGCGCGGCGCGCTGGGCCTCGCCTCCGGAGCATTGGGCGGGCAGCTTGCCGAGGAGATGGCCTATCCGCACCAGGTCGGCCACTTCGCGCACGCGGCTTCGTCGCGTCTCGGGCGGCACCTTCTTCATGCGTGGGCCGAATTCGATGTTCTCGGCCACCGTCTTGTGCGGAAACAGCGCGTGTGTCTGAAAGACCATGCCGACCCCCCGGTCGCCGGGATCGACGTCGTTGACGACCCTTCCGTCGATGAGAATCTCACCCGCGGTGGGTTCCTCAAAACCCGCGACCATCCGCAGCGTGGTCGTCTTTCCGCAGCCCGAGGGGCCCACGATAACGACGAACTCGCCTTCCTCAATGGTGAAGTCGAGGTTCTTCACGGCCTCGATGTTTTTGCCGAATACCTTGCGCAAACCCCTGAGTTCAATTCTCGCCATTGTCTTTTCTACCTCTTCACCATTCCGAAAGTGAAACCGCGCACCAGGTGCTTTCGAATGAAAATGCCGATGATCATGAGCGGCAGGGTGATGCCCACCGACAAGGCGGCCTGATGGCCATAGACGCGGCCCTCGTCCGAACCTTCGTATTTCGCCAACTGGACGGGCAGCGTCACCACGTCCACCTTGGAGAGCATGAGAGAGAGCAGATATTCGCTCCACGTCAGGATGAGAATGAAAAGGAACGTCGCCACGACGCCCGAGCGGATGAGCGGAAAGATCACCTCGCGGATCGCCTGCCATTTGGTCGCGCCCAGAATCTCCGCGGCCTGTTCGATCTCGACGGGAACCTCGTCCACGAAACTCTTCGTCATCCAGACGGAGTAGGGCAGCGTCGTGATGAAATAGACGATCACCAGCCCCGTAGCGGTGTCCATCAAATGGATCGCCGAGTAGTAAAGGGTGAGGGGCGCCGCCACCACGATGGGCGGAATCATCCGCAGCACGAGGAGCTGGAACATGCGCACCTCTGAGAGTATGCGGTAGCGGGAGACGCCGTAGGCCAGAACCGAGCCGAAGGCGACCGAAAGCGCGGTGGCGGTGATGGCGATGTAGAGGCTGTTCCAAAGCGCCTGCCAGGGCTTGTTCGCCGAGGCCGACTCGTAGCGGGCGGTCTGGGTCTGGGTCGTCTCCTCGGTGACGGTTCGAGGACTCTCCGGCTTGCCCCACACCGCCTGGTAGTTGGCCCAGGAGGCCTCTTGCGACCAGTAAACCGGCGGCCAGGCGTGCCACTCCCAGTCGGGCTTGAACGAGGTGGAGAGGATCCAGAAAATCGGGAACGCCACGATCAACGACCACATCAAAAGGGCGGCGTAACGGAATATGGTGAACAGGCGTCCCTTCATGACTCGGCTCATGGTCTTAGGCCTCCGCGCGCGGGGCTTCATACAGGGTGTCGAGCGCCCGCTTCTCTCGGCGCAGGACGTAGATCGCCGTGAGGACGATGAAGATCATGATCAGCATGACGACGTAGGACATCGCCGCGCCCTTTGATATGTCGAACGACACCCAGGTCGTAAAATAGAGATAGATGGGTATCGTCTCGGTGGCGGTGCCCGGTCCGCCCTGAATGAGGCCCCACGTCTTGGGAAACTCCGCCATGGCTTCCAGAAAGCGGAGGATGAGCGCCAGGAATATGACGGGGCGCAGGAGCGGAAGCTGAATTTCGCGGAATATCTGCAAGCGATTCGCTCCGAGGATGCGGGCGGCTTCCACAGGTTCGGTCGGCAGTGAGGAAAGACCCGCCAGCATGATGATGAAGGCGAACGGCGTCCAGTTCCATACCTCCAGCAGGATGATCGTAAAGATGGCGAAATTCGGGTTCGCCAGCCAGGTGAACTTCGAGAGGTCGCCGGGCAGGAAATAGCTGAGGAATCCGTTGATGGGCCCCTTCTCATACAAAAGCATATCGGCGGTATAGGCGATGACCACGGGTACCGTCAGCATGGGGAGGATGAAGAGGATATAGAAAAACGCCTGTCCCCTGAAGGGCTTATACATCAACAGCGCCAGGCCAAAGCCGCAGACGAAGCAGCCGAGCGTCGAGAGACCCGCAAAGAGAAGCGAGCGCCCCATGGCGCGCCAGAAGCGCCCCTCGGTCAACACCTCCTGGAACAGCTCCAGCCCCACGAATTCCGCGTCGAACCAGGTGGAGAGATAAACCGTCCAGGAGTGAAACGAAAAATATATTTGCAGCAAAAATACGGGCATCAAAAACGCGAACAGGAGAATCAGCGGAGAGAGGGCGCTCCATTTGAATACGCGGACGCCTCGGGCGCGGGCGGAACGCCTGCCCTTGGGTTGTGTGAGTGTGTCCGTCGCCATTCGTGCGGCTCCTACGATCTCGAACGAATCGGAGGCTTCAGCCGAAAACCATCCGGAAGCGGGCATCGCATCAATGACCGGGACAGGCGGATACGCACCCGCCCCGGTCATCAAGAATGCCCTCTCTTCGGAGCGCGCGCCCTGAAGCCCGAAGAGAGGAGTTTGATTTATCGCCCTACGAGGGAGCGTTCACCTTCGGCATCATCGCCTTGTAGAAGGGAATCTCCTTTCTGAGCTTGCGCTTGCCGATCTTGCGGACGATCTTGGCCCATTCGCTCTGAATGTCGCCCATGACCTTCTTGGCGCCCTTCTTCCGACCCGCGTAGGCCTCGGAGAGGTTCCGGTCCACGACCTCCTTGAACTCCTGGTAGCCCGTCACATACGGCGGCGGCGCGGTGACCAGGAGGTTGTCCTCCACGGACTTGATTCCCTCCGGAGTATAGACCTTCGACACCTGCGGGTCGGTCATGTGCTTGGGATGCCAGGGATCGTGGAAGGTGAACTTCGGATGGCCGACCACCTCGGCGCTGTTCTTGTAGGTGCTCATGTACATGGCCCACGCGATGGCCTGCTTCTTGCGCGGGCTGTGCCGGTTCACGACCATCCCCATGACCGGAGCCGAGAAGGCGCGGTGGATGAGCGTGCCGGAGAACCTGGAGCCCGGCACGAGGCCGTAGTGCCACATGCCCCTGGTTTTCGTCTTCGCCGTCGGGCTCTCGATGAGCGCGATGATTCCGTCCCAATACTGACAGGAGAAAATCTGGCCGTTGCGAAGTCGGGGGATCATCTGCGGCGAACCCCAGGCGCTCGCCTCGGGGTGGGAGACATCCTTGCGCGCCAGCCAGGTGTCGAAGGCGTATTCGGCCGCGGGCGTGTTGAGCGTGGGGTTGGCGTCGTCGTCAAACGGAAAGCCGCCCGCGCTGTAAAGATACATCCAGTACCAGAAGCTGCTGTTCGCCTTGTCGCGCAGGCCGCCGAAGCCGTAGAGATCCTTCTCGGGCCGGTGGAAATGCTTCATCATCTCCAACTCGTCCTCCCACGTGACCGGCCACTTGAGGGGCTTGCCGTGCTTGTCGGCGAACGCCTTGCGCTCATCCGGATCGTCGAAAAGGTCCTTGCGGATGAACTGCGGGCAGACGTTTCCGTCGGTGGGCATGGCGTAGGTCTGGCCCTGGTAGGTCATGAAGGTCTCGAAGTTGCCCACCATCTCGAGGTCGAAGCCCGCCTCCTTCATGTAGATGTCGAGGGGCTCGAGCATTCCCGCCGCCGCGAGGGAGGGAATCATCATGGATTCCACGTGAAAGATGTCGAACTTGCCCGAGCGCGTGATGGCCTCCGCCATCGCCCGCTGGGGAATCTGCAGGTTGGGAACGTCGCTGACCTTATCCATGGAGATGCCGGTCGCGTTCTTGAACTCGCGATTCAGGTCCGGATAGTTTCGCCAGTAGAGACCCCACATCATCCCGTTCAGCGAGGCGCCGCCCAGATTCTTGGCCGACTCGACGATGCGCTCCTCCTCCGGCCCGGCCTGCGCCTCGCCGGCGCTCCGCATGAAAGCGGGACCCGCCACCGCGGTGGCCAGACCGGCTTTCAGGAGGCTTCTTCGGTTCATCTTTTTGCCGCTCATCAGGGTGGTCCTCCCTCGTTCTTGGGGGATTGGACTCAGCGGGGGGGAATCCGCGTCGCGCTCTCTCAAAAACCCCATGAGCCACGACAAGGCGGACGATCCGAACCCACGCTCAAGCCCACGCATGTAGTTTGTAACGCTTATAAGCGCGCATTCTCAACCGCGCGGCGATTTTTGTCAACAGACGAAACAGGCACGCGACGACGGCGCTCGCTCGTAACAGGCGAACGCGGGAGGGGGCTCCTGCGACGGTCCGACCGGAGAACGGCCATGCGCGGGCGCCTTTCGTCCGACGGATCGGAGCGCGGGAAAGCGTCCTCGCGCCGCCTCCGCTAGAACTGCCGCACAAAGCGCAGCTCGAGGCGCCTGCGCTTGTAGTCGTAAAGTTGGGCGTTGGACTCGCGCTCCTCTTCCACCACCACGAGCTGCGGGCTAAAGCCGCCTATCGTGAACGCTCGATGAAAAACCGAGGCGCGCAGAATCCTCTCCCGATCCTCGCGGGAAGAGCCGTCTCGCACGAAGGGGAACCAGCTGACTTCGTAGTCCCTGCGGCGCACCTCGCCGCCTACGCCGAGCGTGAAACCCCACGGCAGGGCGTAGGAGACGTCCGCCTCCGCGCTGCGGACGGAGTTGCGATGAAAAGTCGAATCGGGACGCTCGCGCGAGAAGCCGACGCCCAGGTTGAGACGTGCGGCCGGCGTCACGAGCCAGGCGGCGCGAAGCGAGACGTCCCAGAGCGGCCCGTTGAGGTGTTTGAGGCGTCGATGTTTGCGGCGGCGCCAGGACGTCTGTCCCGAGAGGGAGAGCCTCGGCAGGAGGCGGCTCCTCCATTCCATGCGCCCGCCGAATTCTCGGCTGTAAGGCGCGCCGGCGACCCGGCGCATACCGACGGTGGCGAGCAGACTGAATTCGCTCCGCTCGCCTACGAAAAAGCGGGGTCCCAGACGCGCCTCCGTCCACATCTGATCAAACTCGCTGCCCTTGTATTCGCGGCGGGAGAAGAGGGCGCCCAGGCGCAGCCGCGTCCGCTCGCCGATTGGATGCTGGTATTCCGCCCCGCCCCAGAACGCCACGCCCACGCCTGAACTGACGCGAGAGCCTTCGGAAAGCTCGAACGGCAAGCCCTGGATATATATGACGTCTGACGCCGATGCCGCGCCGATGTTGGTGTCCGGCGCGATGGCGAGCCCGAACCAGCCGCTCCAGCGCCGCCGCGCCCGTATCTTGCGCAGAAAGCCCCGGACGTTCGCAGCCACCACCGGATGGGGACGCCCCGCCAGCACGCGCTCGAAATGCGCGCGGGAGAGATCGTCCTTTTCCCGGAGGAAGAACGCCCGCGCCAGCTCCAGGCGCACGCGCACCAGGCCGGGGCGCTCGACGAGGATGGCGTGCAGGGCGGCGACGGCCTCGTCGAGCAGGGCGTTTTTCTCCGCTTCCGTCGCAGCGCGCGCCGAAGCCTCCATCGCCGCCAAGCCAATGAGGAAGCGCACGTCCGTCCTGTCGGGATGGTCCGGCGCGAGCGGGCGCAAAATGCGGAGCGCCTCAATGAAGCGTCCGCTCTTCACCATCGCGCGAGCGGCCTTCACCCGGGGATCAGAGGAGAGGTGGGAACGATCGGCGGCGAAGGCAAAGGAGTGGATAACGACCACGAACGCGACGAGGAGGCTGAATATGCAGGTTCGATGCGCCACGGAGCCCTTCCTCATCCAATGCGCGCTGCTCCGCAGCCCGCGACCAGAACATGCGAAAAAGCCGGCGCGTTCTCGCACGTCGCGCACATGGACTGAAAAATCGAAAAACTCCTCAGTTTGTCGTGGAAGACATCCAGAATTTTCAACGCTTTACCTACCGGTGGGGACATCGCACTGAATACACCGGTACCGCAGTGAAGACGAAGCGGCAGAGATGCGCACCGGGCAGGCAAGGAGGGGAACGCTCCACCTTGCCTGCCCGGCGGCAATCGTCTTCACCTGCTACACTCTTACTCCCCTAGGGGGTTGAGGAGGTTTGGGGCGCGGCGAACACGCCGACTGCTCTCGATACCCCTCCCCCCTCAGGGGCGCCCCGGACGCCGAACGTCCCGTGGACGGCGGCGGGATTGCCGTCCTCCCTCACGCCGTGGAACGCGCCGCCCCAGTTGCCGTTGAAGTTGCCCTCGTCCCGTTGGATTGTTCCCTGGAAGAAGCCGCCGTCATTCGCATTCGTGATATCCGCAACTCCCAGAGCAAAGTTACCATCAAACCCTTCCAGTGCCTCGCCGTCCTCATCTGTAAATTCGCTGAGAGTTCCCGATATACTGCCAAGACCGCTGGCGCCGCCGAAATCAGCCTCCAGTGCCAGGGTCGCATCAAAGAACCCGACTTCACTAGAATCCGCGTCCGCATACGTATAGAGGCCGTTCGCGACTCCCTCATAACTCGCCGTCCCTGTCAGTGCCTGGATGTCGGCCGCGTCGAAATGACGGAATCCGGCTGCAAAGGCGCCGACCTCGATCGGATCCGTATCATTCGCACTCTCCGTATCAGTTGGAGTGCGCACCCAGACGCCGGCGGCAAAATAATCGGTGTCATCATCAGCATCAGCCGGGACGCTCGAATAGACCCTCATCAAAATCGTATCGCTGCCGTCGTCATCCGCATTCGGGATCTCATGGCTGATATCCACGCGTCGGACGGCAAAGCCTTGGCCGAAAAAGACTGAACCGTGCGCAAACAAGTCGTCTGCCACAGTGAGGGTGGTTCCGGTGTCTTCGGGGCCTAACGTCACCGAGCCCTCCAACTGACCCGAAGAATCAAGACGTATGTCGACGGCTCCCAGTGTGTCCATCGTTCGGGAGGCATCATCAAAGTTCGAGGACTGGACGACGGTGCCAGCGGAATCAACGGAGGGAATCGCCCTGGAGACATCTGCTATCCTTTCTCCTGTTACCACCCGGAGGTCCGGGTTGTTTCGGATCGGGTCCAGCAATGTCGAACTGCTACTACTTCCTCCTCCTGATGATCCGCAACCAGCGGAGACGAGGGCGAGGATGAGGGCGCTCGCCAGAAAGCCCCAGCGCTTGTAAAAGCACGGCTTTCTGATTCTTGCACCTGATTTCTGTCTGCGACGTAGCGCGGCAATATCATACATAGTGTTCCTCCTATTTGGTTGAGGCCAAGCTACTCTTGCGCAATGGGCATATGCAATCTTCTTTACCATAATTATCTATGAATTATCCAGGCGCGCGCAAGGCTTCTTTTTTATCAAATGGGACGACCCGCTTTGAGCGACTTTTTCAACGCCCTTGCACGGCCGTTTCCGAGCCGTTTTCCAGGCCATTCGCAATAATTCTTGTCCGGCTACGATACACCATGCGAAGTTCGCCGGATTCCAGGCTGCGGAACGGGGGAAGGCCGGGCGAATAAGAGGACGGCACCTGGGACGGCCAGACGATGAAAGGGCGCGCGCGCGGACGTAAAAACGTCCTCCCCGGCGATGCGGGGAGGACGAGGTCTATTGGGTGCTTTGCAGTTCGACGCGCGTGTCCTCAAGCAGACGGCTCGGAGAGATGAGTCCATTCCCTATGAAACAGGAGGCAAACATAGCGAGCTCGGCACAACGACGCGCACCGGAGGGCAGCTCTCCATCTTGCCCCCGCCCGGTGCGCCCTTCTTCTACCGCGTCTCCGACTGCTGCTACGGGGTCTTGGGCGCGAGAAACACGCCGACTGCCTCCACCTCCCAATCAGGCGGCTCGCCTTGAGATGGGGCCCAGTCGCCCGAGAAACCGAACGTCCCGAGGACGGAGGCGGGCTTGCCGTCGGACGCCACGCCGTGGAACGCGCCGCCCCATTTGCCTGCGAACCGGGCATGGCCCCCATCAATATTATTGCTCTCGGGGGCGATTTCTCCCTGGAAGAAGCCGCCGTCGCCCGTATTGGTGATAGCCGCCGCTGACGCGCCCCCCTCGCCTCGCAGTTCAAGCACCAAACCTTCAACCGCGTCTATGACTTCACCGTCCTCTACAAGGTTGCTGAGCTCTCCGCTGATCGTGCCCAGCTGGGCAGCGTTGCCGAACTCGGCCGTCAGCTTCACGTCCGCATTGAACCACCCGGTGACGTTCTCGCCGGGATTCTCCTCGACCGTATACACGTAGAGGCCGACAGCGCCTTCATCCATACTATAAGTCGCCTGCCCTTCCAGGGATTGGATGTCGTTCATGGCGAAAGGCGTCGTTCCGGTTGCAAAGGCACCGAGTGCGAGGTCATCCAAATCTTCCGCGTCATTTGGAATGAGCAGCCAGATTCCAGCGGCCAGATAGTCGGTGTCCGCAGACGAACTGACATCCGAATAGATGCTCATCCAAAGCGTCTCGTCATCGGTCCTCTTCATGAGATCTGCGGTTTCTTCGGGGTCTTCGCCTCTCTCGAACAGGTCATCTCGCGTAGTTATGGTCATGCCGTTCAACGTTACCGAGCCCTCCAGCTGACCCTCCGCATTCAGGCGCATTTCAACGTTTTCCAGGGTGTCGGTCGTTACGAAGTCGCTGTCGACGTTCGTGGACTGGACGACGCTGCCTTCCTTGGGAATAGATTGGGAGACCTCGCTTAGCTTATCCCGCGTTTCTTCCCGGAGCATCTCATTGGCGCCGATCTGCTCCAGCACTGCGTTCGTGGAGGTGGTCGTGGGGGTGGGCGCGGCCGCCGTTCCACCGCCGCCGCCTCCGCCTCCGCAACCAGCGGAGACGAGGGCGAGGAGGAGGGCACTCGCCAAAAAGCCAGCGCTCCTGAAAGCGTGGTTTTCTCGTTTCTGCACGCGACGCAGCACGGGAGCGTCCCTATACATACGCATACCCTTCTCCTTTTTTTACGATGAACAGAAATTCTTGGACCCAGAGAAATAAAATCTTTTTTACCATACCTATCTGGCGCGCGCCAAATACCTTTCATGGAGATCGCGCGCCCGACAAGCGGACCGCGGGCCCCAGACACGCTAAGGCAGCGGCGCGGCGCCATCTAAATGGGAGGACGCGCGCTGCGTCCCGCGACCATGGAAGAGAAGGAAAACGAATCCTCCGTTATCGCGGTCGTGGCTCCGGACAGACTCGCCGCCCGCAGGACGACTCGCTTTGAGCGACTTTTTCAACGCCCTTGCACGGCCGTTTCCGAGCCGTTTACGCACCGAAAAACGGCCGTTTTTCCAGGCCATTCGCAATGATTTTTGTCCGGCTAAGATGCGCCATGCGAAGTTCGCCGGATTCCAGGCTGCGGAACGGGGGGAGGCCGGGCGAACTAAGGGGACGGCACCTGGGACGGCCAGACGATGAAAGAGCGCGCGCGATCGTCAAAGCCGGGCGGTTTCCCACACGTCGGCGACTCGCCTGAAATGCACGCTCCCCTCAAGCCGACGCGCACAGAAGAAGCCGCGCTTCCCGCTCGCTCCTTCTGTACGCGGACGCTAAAAACGCCCTCCCCGACGAGTGCGGGGAGGGCGAGGTCTATTTGGTACCGGAGGACGCGCTCGACTCCTTCGCCTCCTCCTCGGCTATCCTCTTCAAAGCCACCTTATCTCTCAGCAGAAACACCGGGCAGGGGGCGCGCCGCAGCACCTGCTCGGAGACGCTTCCGATCACGAAGCGGCTCACCATGTTGCGGCCGTGCGTGCCCATGACGAGAAGGTCGAAATCCCCGGATTCGGAGAAATCCAGTATCTCTTTCGCCGGCTCTCCGAAAATCACGATGGCCTCTATGGCCACATTCGATTCGACTTCTCGCACCATGAGGTCGAGATTGCTTTGCAGTTCGACGCGCGTGTCCTCAAGCAGACGGCTCGGAGAGATGGCGCCTACGAGCTCTGCGCCATAACCGCCATACTTGGCTTGGTACTCAGGGTTTCTCGCCACGTGAATGGCCACGACCTCCGCCTTTCGATTCTCTCCAATCTCCGAGGCGACCTTGAGGACGCTCTTGCTGAGGCCAGAAAAATCAACGGGAGCCAATATCTTTTTCGGATCGTATATTCGCATGGCAACTCCCTCCAGATGTAAAGAAACGTTGCAACACCCGCCGCATCCATCAACGTCACATGAAACAGAGCCTTCCCGCCCCCCGACCTCAAGGATGGCTTTCAGGTTCGCGCTTGCGCGTCCTGTGTCAAGCGGGACAACCGTCCAGACGCCTCACCCCGCCCGTCTCCCTCCATCCCCGAGAGGCCGACGCCTCGCTTCGGGAGACTCAAAACCCGTCGCCCATCCCCCATCCGTCAAACCCCTCTTCATGCTTCAAATATAGCCCTTGCCCCGCCATCTTTCAAGAAAATTCCGCTTCTGAGCGGGTCGCCCTCGCCTCAATCGATCTCCAACACCACGTTCCCGACGTTCTCGAAACGCTCCATGATCTCATGGGCGGCGGCGGTGTCCTCCAGGGAAAAGCGCGCGCCTATGTGGTGGGTGAGTGCGCCCGCCTCACATGCGGCGTTGACGTCGCGGCAAGCCTGGGAGATGGCGGCGTCCGGCATCGTATAGACGAACACCATGCGGATGGCCGTGTTGTTCCCCATCATCTGATACCAGGGCAGAACCGGCTCGGGGGCGCGCGTGGAGCCATAGGCTGCGACCGTCCCGTTTTGCTTGAGCACCCGGCGGGTGACCTCCAGATTCTCGCCGAAATCGACCTCGCAGATTCGGTCCACCCCCTCTCCGCCCGTGAGTGCCAGGACGCGCTCGGCGACGTCCTCCTCCTTGTAGTTCACGACGTGGTCCGCACCCGCCTCTCGCGCGATTCGCGCTTTCTCATCGCTGCTCGCCGTGGCGATGACGGCGGCACCCCCCCATTTTCCCAGCTGCACGCCGTAGCGGCCCACGGCGCCGGCGCCTCCGGTGACGAGCGCGGTCTGCCCCTTGATAGGCCCATCGAGAAACAGCGCCCTGTGGGCGGTCATCGCCGGAATCGCCAGGCATGCGCCCTGGGCAAAGTCCACCGAATCCGCCAGGGGCACCGCCTGGTGCGCGGGCAAGGCGACGAACTCGGCCGCAGTGCCATACGCCCTCTCCCATTGCGCGTTGAACACCCAGACGCGCTCGCCCACGCGGGCGGCGTCCACGCCCGCGCCCACGCTCTCGATGATCCCCGCCCCATCGGAATGGGGGATGACCCTCGGCCAGCGCATCTCGCCGCGCGAGCCCAAGCGCGCCTTGTAGTCGGAGGGATTCGCGCCCGAGGCGTGGAGCCGCACGCGCACCTCGCCCGCCCCGGGCTTCGGATTTTCGAGTTCGCCGACTTTCAGAACCTCTCTCGCCGGCCCATGTGACTCATACCAGACGGCTCGCATGTTCCCTCCTTGACGTGAGAATGATGAACTTCGGGACCCCTTTTTCGGGCCAGGGCGAAGCGCCGCTTTTCTTCGGCTTGCCTTTATATTATTGCATTTTCTATTTTCCGCACGAACGATAGGAGATTCTCTGCCCGTTCTCCCCAAGAGTCGTCCCTACAGGAGCCGACGTCCATCGCCGCCGCGCTACGGGCGGCGGTGAACGAAACCCCATCGACCTCACTACGCCCCACGTGCACAAAGCGGGGAGGATACCAAAGAAACCTCTCATCCCGAAGGAAAATACGAAAATCCGACGCGGGTCGGCCGCCTTCGGGCATGGGGAAGACATGGGACCACCCTACGGCGCCTTGAGGCAAAAACCAGCCTGTCTCCCTCACGCCGCCTTCCGCTCGCGTTCGATCAATTCCCTGACCCTCGGAATTAAGTCGCGCGCGGCGCGGTCGCATTCCTCAAGATGCGGGTAGCCCGAGAGGATGAACTCGTCCATTCCCAGCCGCCAGTAGGCCAGAAGTTCCTCGGCGATCTGATCGGGCGTTCCCACGAGGGCGGAGCCGCAGTTCACCCGCACCTGGGAGATGCCGTTCCACAGGCGGGGGCCCACCCGGAAATCCTCGAACGCGCGCGCCTGGGCGGCGGCGCCCACCATGCTGGTTCCGGCGACCAACGCGGCGCGCTGGGCCTTGACGGCATCCTCCGCCCGACTCAGCAGCGCCCGCGTCTCTTCCCAGGCTTGCGCCTCGGTGTCCCGCATCACCAGATGGGAGCGCACGCCGAAGGCGGGCGCGCGGCCCGCGACGGCGAAAGAGGCCCGCGCGCGCTCTACCTGCTTTCGCGTCTCCTCGATCGGCCCTATCCAGCCCAGATAGAAGTCCGACTGCGCGCCCGCGAGCCGCAAGGCGGCAGGCGACGCTCCGCCGAGATAGAACCTGGGCGCGCCCCCCGCCGGGCCGGGGGCGCAGTGAGCGCCGTCGAGCCGCACGAATTTTCCCTTGAAGCTGACCGGCTCAGGCCGTTCCCAGAGTTTGCGAAGCGCGGCGATGAACTCCTCCGCCCGCTCGTAGCGCGTATCGTGATCGACCCGCTCGCCCATCTTCTCGAACTCGCCCTTGATGCCGCCGGGCACGACGTTCAAGTCCAGCCTTCCGCCCGTTATCTGGCTGAGCGTGGCCGCCATCTGGGCGAAGAGCCCCGGGTTCACGAAACCCGGACGCACTGCTACGAGAAAGCGGATGCGCACGCTGTGCGCGGCCAAGGCAGTCACCATCGTCCAGGTCTCCGCCAGCGGTGCGCGCTCATCGAAAAGCCCGTTGGCGAAGCGCGTGGGAATGAGCATGGAGTAGAAGCCGTTATCCTCCGCCGCCTGCACCACCTTGCGCAAGTATTCATACGTGGGCGGACGCTCGGCGCGCATCGCGCCGATGCGCGCGCCGTCGCCGTCAATGGGTATAAACCAGTCGAAGCGGGGCTCCGGCCGCTCATGCGTAGGTGTCATGCCAACGAACCTCCCGAAAAATTCAAACTGAACATGCTGTTCATTTTAATACAAGCGGGCGAGGCGTGAAAGGAGATCGCCTTGGGCCGGCGTCCCGCCTGAAGCGATAGGCGCATCAAGAGTTTCACCGCCAAACAAAAAACCCCCAGAAAAGCGGCCGAAACGCCGGAGTGGATAGCCGCGCCCATGCAAACGCAGCCGATTTTATCTGGACAGCCAATCAGGCCAGTCAACGCCCGTATAAGAGCACATGCTCCGCTTATCGCCAGCATAATAGGCGCGGTAAGCCGCCACGGCGTCGCCCTCCACCCGATACTTCTCCGGCACGCATTGCGCAAAGGGCGTGCGCGCAAGTCTGGCGCCCATACGCCTGGGCGCGCGCAGGGCACGGATAACCGCCCCGGACTTGTGGCGCTTGCCGTAGCGCGCAGCGTATTCGTCGGCGAGCGCCAGGCCGAGTTGTCGCAACCAGAGCCAGTTGCCCAGCGTTCGTTGGACCCACACGCAGCAAGGGTGATGGGCGTGCGTGGGCCGGTAAGGCACCGTATCTCCAAAAAGATGGCTGACGGTACACAACAGCTGCGCCGTTTCCAGAACCATCTTCACCACATGCTTGTCGCAGTGATACCTCGCAGCTACGGCGGGCGTCTCATCCAGCACGAATATGTTCATCGCCCATGCCTCATCGCCCTCTCGCAATCGGCTAACAACGCGCGGCCGCTTATAGAGCGTCCCGGCGGAGGAGGGAGAGACGCTCGCCCGATAAACGTCAGGATTTCGCGCCGACCAGACGCCACGACCACCACCTTCGCTCTCATTCCGCGCCGCCAACCCACACTTCTGCTCGAGCAGGATCTCTTGGGCCGGCGCGGACGTCACGCCATCGGGACATGGGGCTGCCTCGTCATAGATATCGCGGACGTCGCGCGCGCAAGAATGCGGAGCCACGCCCGCGATGATCATAGGCGATACGCCGGCTGCGGGCTTTGGTTCTCCTCCAGTGCTCCTTCGCCGCCCCTCTCCGTCTCCCTCTCGCCCGAAAACCGCCTCGACGATCCCCCCTACTCTTCTTTTTCCCAAGCGGGCTGGCTGCCGGGAAAGGTGTCCGAGTCGTGAAAAACCTCGATGCGGTTGCCGTCGGGGTCCAAGAAATAAATGCCCTCGTGCCCGCCCCACAACCCGTTGCTCTCATCGAGACGCAAGGGTCCCCAGACGATCTGGACGTCCTCGCGCGAGCGGACGTAGGCCACCGCGTCGTCGAACGCTTGCTTGTCCGCCACCTCGAACGCCAGGTGGTGCAGCCCCACGTCGCGGCGGGGAACGGTGTCCTCGCCCTCCCCGTTCATCCAGTCGGCGGGCACGCTGAATATCGCCAGCTGGTGGTGATAGTCGTCCAGATACATGAACGCGGAGCCAAAGGGCGCCGCCGGATGGCTGCCCGGCACATGGCGCGAGCGGAGCCTGAAGCCCAGGACTTCGGAATAAAAACGAATGGCGCGATCCAGGTCGCGCACTTTAACCCCCACGTGTTGCAAGCGGATGGAGCGAATCATCAGGCGTCTCCTGAGAAAGGGAAATCGCAGGCGTTCACCATACCCCGGGCGACGCGCTCCGGGATAGCCGCCCGCCTCCCCTTGCCTGAGAGGCACAAGTGGGGTATGCATCAGGCTTCATGCGAGTCGGCTTTCATCAAAGGGGGGCTTCCGCCTTGGGCGTCATCCAGAACGCGACGAAGAGGAAATCCTACGCGGGCGAGGTCACCCTAGGCGTGGGCGTGCGTATGGCGCGAACGGTGGAGGTCGGCCTCGCGATGCGGGCGGCTGGCTTCGACTGGCTATTCATCGACCTTGAGCATGGGCCGTTCAACCTCGAAACCGCCCAGCAGATATCCATCGCCGCCCTGAGCCAGGGCATCACCCCGCTGGTGCGCGTCGCCTCGCTCGACGCCCACCTGAGCACGCGCGTTTTGGACAGCGGCGCGCAGGGGGTCGTTCTGCCGCACGTGAACAACGCGGAGGAGGCTGCGGAGTTCGCGCGCATCTGCAAGTTTCCGCCCGAGGGCGAACGCAGCGCGGGCGGAGGTCTCGCCCACGGCGCGTTTGCGGACGTCGCGCCTGAGCAGCTCCTCGCCGGAGTCAACGACGAAACCCTTCTCGTCGCCATGATCGAAACGCCCGAGGCGGGAGATGAGGCGGACGCCATCGCCGCAGTGAACGGGGTGGACGTCCTGCTGATCGGCACGAACGACCTGAGCACGGGGATGGAGCTCGTCGGCCAGCACGACCATCCCAGGGTCAACAAGGTGTATGCCCAGGTGACGGCCGCCTGCAAGAAGCACGGCAAGATAGCCGGAATGGGTGGTTCCTACGATCCTGCGATGATAGAGCGCAGAATCCAGGAGGGGGTGCGCTTCATTCTCGCGGGCAGCGACCTCACGTTCATGCTGGGCGGGGCGAAGACGCAGGCGCGCATGATTCGCAAGGCGGCGGAGCAGAAATAAGATTCTCATCCGAATTCCAACGTCCATCCATGCGTTTTGATACGCCACGAAACCGGGGAGAGAAAACGGAAAATGAAACTGCTCACCTACGCATCAGAAACCGGGCCGCGCGTCGCCGTTCTGACGCAAGCCGGCGTAGAGGACGTCGCCCCGCAGACCGGAGACGCGGCGGGCGTCATCGCCCGGGGCGGGACGCCTGAGACCAGCGGCCGGCCCGTCGCGCTCGAATCCGTCCAGCTGCTCGCGCCGATAGCGAAACTCGCGCGGCCCGTCATCGCCGTGGGCCTCAACTACAAGAAACACGCCGATGAGGGGGCGCGCAAACACGGCGAGCGCAAGGTGGGCGACTATCCAAAAACTCCCGTGTTCTTCTGCAAGTGGCCAGGCTCTCACAACCGACCCGATGGAGAGATCGTCCACCATGAGAACGTGACGGAGCTCGACTATGAATGCGAACTCGTGATCGTCATCGGCAAGGAGGGGATCAACGTTTCGCCGCAGAGGGCGATGGACCACGTCTATGGATACACCATCATGAACGAGGTCTCGGCCCGGAAGGTGCAGCGCGCCCACGGCCAATGGTTCAAGGGAAAGGCGCTGGACAGCTTCGGCCCGCTGGGCCCATGGATCGTCACGAAAGACGAGACGGGCGATGGGAACAACCTGGCCGTTATGGCGCGAGTGAACGGCGAGACGCGGCAGAATTCCAACACGAACGACATGATTTTCGACGTCGCCACCCTCGTCTCGGCGATCTCCCAAGGCTTCACGCTCCTGCCCGGAGACATGATCGCCACCGGGACGCCCGAGGGCGTGGGCTTCGCCATGGAGCCGCCGGGCCTGCTGAAACCCGGCGACGTGGTGGAGTGCGAAATCGAGAACATCGGCGTGCTCAGAAACACCGTCGTCGCGCCATAAACAAACGCGCGCGAGGTGTCCCTTGGAATCCGCGTGTCAGGAGGGAGGGGACGGCTTGAGCGTCTCCTTCAGATAGGGGACGAGGCCGCCCGCCTTCACCATGTCCATGATGTGGTCGGGCAGAGGCTCGGCCTGCAGCGTCTCTCCCTTCGTGAGGTTTTCCACCCTTCCCGCAATCGGATCGACCCGCACCCGATCCCCCGCTTCAATGGAGCCCGCCTCGGCGCAAATGAGCACGGGCAGCCCGATGCACAGCGAATTCCTGAAAAAGTTTCTGGCGAACGTTCGGGCGATGACGGCGCCGACGCCCGCATGCTTGATGCCTCGGGGGGCCGTCTCCCGACTTGATCCGCAGCCAAAGTTTCTTCCGCCGACGATCACGTCGCCCGCACGCACGTTTTTCGGAAAATCAGGGTCAACACCCTCCATCGCGTGCTTGCCCAGTTCCGCATCCGGCAGGCTCGCATAGGTCGCCGGCATGATGTAGCCCGTATCGACGCTATCCCCAAACACCCAGGCGCCGCCCTCGATTATTCGCGTCGCGCTCATGCGGCCCGCCCCCCTGCCCAGACAGCGGTGGCGAACCGGACTCGCCCAAAAACGGCGTCAGCAGATTCCGCCCCGCTCATGCGATGAACTCCCTGGGGTCCGCCACGCGGCCCCTGATCGCGCTCGCCGCCACCGTGGCGGCCGAGGCGAGATATATGGACGCCCCGAGGCTCCCCATCCGGCCCCTGTAGTTGCGGTTGGCCGAGGAGACGCACACCTCTCCGTCGCCCAGCTGTCCGGCCCCCCTTCCCGCGCAGATGCCGCACGTGGTGGGCAAGAGGACGCCGCCCGCGTCGATGAGCGCGCCCAGCGTTCCATCCGCCATAGATTTGCCCATGATGGCCTTGCTCGCCGGCGCGATGAGGAGCTGAAGCCCGGCGGCGACGCGCCGACCCTTCAGAATGGCCGCCGCCGCTTGTAAATCCACCAGTTTCGCCCCCGTGCACGAGCCGATGTGCGCTCGATGAAGCGGGGGGGAATCCACCTCCTCCACCGAGCGCACGTTGTCCATTCGGTGCGGACACGCCACCTGGGGGGACAAATCCGACACGTCGTATTCGTAGGATGCGGCGTAGGTCGCGTCGGAATCAGAGTGAACGGCCTCCCAGCCCTCCTCGGCGCCCGCCTCCCTGAGATAGTCTCTCGTCCATTCGTCCACGTCCATGATGGCGCTCTTCGCGCTGAACTCGGCCGCCATGTTGGAGAGCGTCATGCGATCCTCCACAGGCAGCGCCATGAGCGCCTCCCCCTCAAACTGGAGCACCTTGTATTCCGCTCCGTCAACCTTGAGGTCGCGAAGCGCGCGCAACGCCATATCCTTGCCATATACGCCTTTGGGAAGCCGTCCCCCGAAATGCACCCGTATCGTCTCGGGCACCCGCAGCCAGATCTCTCCCTTGGCGAGCACGCCGATGCTCTCGGTCGGCCCAATCGCCACTCCCAGAGCGCCCAGCGCCCCCGTGTTCGTAGTGTGGCTGTCAGTGCCGGTGACGAGCGCGCCCGGGCGCACGAAACCCTTCTCCGCCATGAGAATGTGGCAGATGCCCTCCGCGTCGTAAAAATGCGGGAGGGCCTGCTCGGCCGCCCAGGCCCTCGTGACGTTGAGGACGTTCGCCTGAGAGTCCTGGGTGGGCGGATTGTGATGGTCGGCCGTGAGCATGAAGCGCTCCTTGTCCCATATCGGAAGCCCCAACTCGGCGAAATCCCGCCCCATGCGAAACGGCCCCTGGTTGTCGTGCATAAGATGGGCGTCCACCTTGGCCCAGACGATCTCGCCCACCTCAACGCGCGCGCGCCCACTGGCGCGGGCCAGAATTTTTTGCGACGCGGTATCCCCTGGCAAGGCATTCTCCTTTAAGATGAGGGGGGATATGGAGCCGCGATAGTTCCGCGTCCGGAATTTGTCGCACACTTTCATACCAGAAGCAAGACGCAAGGGGAGCGAGGCTCATGGCGCGAGACGAGGAAATGGACCGCAAGGCATTTTTCAAAGAGGGGCCGCTGTCTTTCATACGCGCCTTCATGGAAGGGGCGCATCATGCGGAAACCAGGGTGAGGCGCTCCACGCTTGATGGCCCCGTTTTGCGTCCGCCGGGGGCGGCGCCGGAAGCCGCGTTTCTGCACCTTTGCGCCGCCAGCGGAAAATGCGCCCAGGTCTGCCCCGCCGACGCCATCTTGATGCTCCCCCGAGAGGACGAATCGGGGCTCCGCGCCCCCAGGATCATCCCCGCCGACGGGGCTTGCGTGGTTTGCGACGATCTTTCCTGCATGAAGGCTTGCCCCACGGGAGCGCTCGCCCTCCTCCCCCGAGAGGAGATCCGCATCGGCCTGGCGGAAGTGAACGCCGATACCTGCCTCGCATGGAACGGGCTGGACGAGGGATGCGATTACTGCGTGGCGCGTTGTCCCATCGGGGAGCGCGCGATCCGCATCGAGAAAAAAGAGGAGGGACAAGGCCCCGTCATCGGAGAGGCTTGCGTGGGATGCGGGGCCTGCGAACAACACTGCCCCGAGTTTCCGGGCGCCGTGCGGGTGCTCCCCCTCACATATTCCTGAATGATGACACCCGAAGACGCGCCCCTCCTGCTTTGGGACGGGGAGTGCGAATTGTGCCGCAGGTGCGTCGCGTGGGTCGTCTCCAGGCACAAAAACGAATTATGGATACGTCCGGTTCCCTACCAGGAGGCACCCTCGCCGCCCATGAACGAAGCTCTGCGCGCGCGCGCGGAAAGGGCGGTTCAACTTATCACGTCCGACGGGCGGAGGTTAGAGGCGGGGCGGGCGTACATCGAAGTGTTGGCTCTGCTGGGCTGGAGGAGGACGGCGCGGATGTTAGGAGTCCCGCCCCTCGTCTGGTGCGTGGAGCTCGGATATTGGGCACTGGCCCGAACGCGCTGGCTCTGGGGGCGCGTTTTTGCTCGCTAGAGTCGCTGCGCGCGCCCCGAAGACGCGCGCATCAGGAAAATTCATCCTTCAGAATTTCGTGGATGAACCGCTGGACGGCGAGGGGGTAGTATCGAATGTCCGGCGTGCGCACCACGGCGGTGTCGGTGATTTCCAGCCGTCCGAGCTCGCTCAGCACCTTCTCCACCAGAACTTCCGGGCTCCACTCGTGATGGGTGATTTTCAGATACTCGTTCTCGATGTTGAAATTTCCCGAACCGGCGGCGGGAAACGCGAACACGCGGCCAATGAGGTCGGCGTCCATCATCTCGGAATCCTTGAAAATCTCGCCGAACGTCTTCTTCGCCTGGGAAGGCGTCCAAACCAGTTTGGGCGATACGAGGAGTTTTCCGGATATTTGCACCGAACCCGCCTCTTCTTTCGCCTCCGGCCCCAGCACCCGGTAGCCGAGTTCATGATAGCCCGAGACGATGCCCAAGTAAGGTCTGCGGAGGATGCTGATCTCCTCGATCATCCTCTTGTGAAAATCGCGCTGCATCTCATCGTCGAACATCAAAACGCCTCCGTCCGAATCGCAAACCCCGAAAAACAGGTGTTGATACCAAATGCGCGCACTAGCGGTCAAACGGCGACGCGCTAGCGTCCACCGCCCCTGTTCCCCCCTTATTGAGCGGAAGGGACGGCTCGCAAATCCCCCAAAATCTTCTCCGCTGCGCCCTCGGCCGATTTCACGCAATCGGGAACGCCCACGCCGCGATAGGCGTTGCCGCAAAGCGCAAGACCCGGCAGCGCGCTCAAAGCGCGCTCCATGCGCTCCACCTTATCAAGGTGACCCACCAGAAAATGCGGGAGCGCCTCCGCATAGCGGCAAAGGAGCTTCGATTCCGGCGCCCCCGAGATTCCCAGCACCGGCTGAAGCTCATCAAGCATCTTTTGCGTCAACTCTCCATCCGTCAGACCCAAACCGGAATCGCCCCCTCCCCCCGCGAACGCGCGAACGAGCACCTTCCCCTCCGGCGCTCTTCCCTGGAACTTCGCGCTCGAGAACGAGCACGCGAGAAGGCTCTTGTTCTCCGTCGCCGGTGCCACGAAACCCATGCCGTTGAGCGGATGTGACACCTGCTCGATCCGATAGACCAGGTTCAGCGTCGCCAGAGAACCGCTGGGTATGCCCATGAGCTCTTGAGAGAGACTTGGAGACGCCCTCTCCAGCAGACGCGCCGCCGCGCGAGGCGGCAAGGCGACGCAAACCGCGTCGGCGTTCACCTCCTCCCCATCCTGAAGGCGAGCGACCCAGCCTCCCTCTCGTCTGCGAAGCGATTCCGCCCGGCAACCCGTCCGAGGCGAGGCGCCGGAAATTCTTCCGACCAGGGCGTCCACCAGCGCGCCCATGCCCCGGGCGAGACTGACGAGAAGCCCATACCTTGGGCCGCTGGCCGAGGCGGCACCGCCTGCGTCCGCGCGCCGCATCCGCCGCCGCAGCCCGAGGATGATGCTTCGGTGCGCGCGCTCGATCTCGTGAAACTGCGGCATGGCGGCTTTCAGGCTCAGCGTTTCAGGATCGGCCGAGTAAATCCCCGCCACCATGGGCTGGGCCATTCTCTCGAGCGCCTCGGGTCCAAGACGCCTGCGCACGAAATCGGCCAAGGACTCATCCTCATCACTCCTCCTTCGGGGGAGAAAGACGTCCATTGCCATTCTGAGCTTGCCGAGCGGACTGAAGATCGGCGTGGTCAGGAACGGGCCGATCCGGCAGGGCGCGAGAAGATAAAACCCCTGAGGCACGGGGAGCAGCTCTCCCCCTCTCAGGACGAAACTACGCCGATGCCGCTCGTTCACGCCGATGAGCTGATCGGCGAGGCCCAGCTCCTCGCAAAGTTGAATCGCTTGCGGCTTCGAGGCGAGAAAACAATCCGGCCCCTTCTCCATCAGCGCGCCATCCACGAACGCCGTCTCGACGACGCCGCCGAGCCGCCTTGACGCCTCGACGAGCCGGACTTCAAAGGAGGGGTTTCGCACCCTTGAGGCGAGGAGCAGCCGATAGCAGGCGACGAGCCCCGTCAGACCGCCGCCGAGCACGACCACGCGCCTGACGGCCGGAGTCAATTTCCCCTTCCCGACATCTTGTCGATGATCAATTCGCGCAGCGTCGCGACGAATGAGGGATGGGTTCCCACGGTGGGCGCGCGACAGAACCGAAGGCCCGCCTCCTCGGCCGCCTCTCGCGCCTCGACGTCGAGATCGAAAAGCACCTCCACATGATCGCACAGGAAGCCGACCGGAACCACCACGACCGCGCGTGCGTCCTCGGCGGCGACAGAGCGGATGACCTCCGTCACGTCCGGGCCGAGCCAGGCACCGGCGGGAGCGTCTGGGCTGCTCTGAAAACCGACCCGATGCGTCTCCAGGCCGAGCGCGCGTGCGACCAGAACCGCTGTCTCCCTGAATTCCTCCTCATACGAGGAGTCCCTCGCCATGGAAACGGGGATGGAATGCGCTGTGAATACGACCTCGGCACTGTCCCTCCCGCCTGCCCTTAAGTCTGGGGCGACCTGACGCACCCGCTCCACCACGGCGGAGACGAAGCCCGGATGACGGTGCCACGGCGTTTCCATAAACGCGGTATCGGGGGAGTCGCCGCCCAGCTCCTCACGCGCCGAGCAGACGGCGCCCCGGTAGGCCTCCCAGCTGATTTTTGCCCGATGCGGGGCGAGCACAACGCCCACGGCGCGCCGCAAACCTCGCCGGAACATCTCGGCGAGCGTCTCCTTGACGTAGGGCGTCCAGAACCGATGGCCGACGTAGACGGGGAGCATAACGCCCGCCTCCTCCAAGGCCATCTCAAGGGCGCCCGCCTGTTTTTGAGAAAAATGCGTGAACGGCGAGACGCCCCCGAAGCGCTGATAGTGCGCGGCCACCTCCTTGATGCGCGCGGCCCCGCCCGTTCTCTGGCCGACGATGCCCTCAACGTAGCAATGCGCCTCGCCCGGGCATTCCTCGTAGCGCAGACAACAACCCTTGGTGGGCCCGCCGAAACCGATCAGCAAGACGGAGTCGAACCTTTCGCTCATTCCGCCTCCGCTCTCCATTCGTGAACGAACGCCACCAGCCTCTTGACGTTGTCGACCGGGGTCTGCGGCAAAACGCCGTGGCCCAGATTAAAGATGTGGCCCGGCCGCCCCCCCGCCTGACGCAGGACGCGCTCCGCTCGCGCGAGAACGTATCCAGGCACAGCGAGAAGAACGCAAGGGTCCAGATTCCCCTGAACGCCCATGTCGCCCACGCATTTCCGGGCACGGGAGAGGTCAACGCGAAAATCGACCCCCACCACGTCGCCGCCCGCGCTCGCGAACGCCTCGAGATAGGGCGTGGTTCCCGTTCCGAAGTGGATGACGGGCACGCCCTTCGCGACACCCTCGATAAGGGCGCGGCTGTGCGGCAAAACAAACTCCTTGAAATCCTCAGACGAGAGGCAACCCACCCAGCTGTCAAAAATTTGCACCGCCTGCGCACCGGCGCGCACCTGCTCGTTCAGATACGCGATCAGCCCCCTCACGAGCTTCCGCATCAGTGCGCGCCACGCCCCCGGATCCGCATACATGAACCTCTTGGTGCGCTCAAAGCGGCGCGATCCGCCGCCCTCGATCATGTAGGAGGCGAGGGTGAAGGGCGCGCCGCAAAAGCCGATGAGCGGAAGGTTCGGGTTCATCTCCGCCCTGGTTCTTCCAACGGCCTCAAAGACGAACGCGAGGTTCTCCCGGGGTGTCGCCTCACGGAGGCGATCCACGTCAGCGGCACTGCGAACCGGATTGTGGAGAACGGGGCCGCCGCTCTCCAGATACTCCAGTTCCATGCCCATGGGCTGGAGTATGAGAAGAATGTCGGAGAACAGGATGGCAGCGTCCGCCCCAATCGCGTCAAGGGCGGTGACGGCGACCTCAGCCGCGAGATCCGGACTGCGACAAAGCTCGATGAAGGAGACCTTCTCCCGAACGGCGCGATACTCGCGCATGTATCTGCCCGCCTGACGCATGAGCCATACGGGTGTCCCCTCGGTGGGCACCCGCCGGCAGGCGCGCATGAAAGAGGAGTTCTCATAAGCGGGCGGTGCGCTCCTAGGTTGTGGCTGGGCGGACATGAACGTCTCCTTGAGAACGCTTCCCTCCACGGGCCGTCTCGTAGAGGCAGTCTAATCCAAAAGCCGCACCTTCGCACGCCACGCACAGCGCGAAAACGCAGAATACGAGACGCCCCTGGCTGGACAACGCCCATTCAGGTAAGATACACAAGGGCTTTGTGTTCCAGGCGAGACCCTCCGGCGCCATAGCCAAGTGGTAAGGCAGAGGACTGCAAATCCTTTATTCCCCGGTTCGAATCCGGGTGGCGCCTCCAGCGACTCCGCTGCTTCTCGCCCGCTGAGGGGCGAGGGCGTTGATGAGAGCGTCATATTATCGCCTCATCCTCCACTTCCGGACGAGGCGCTCAGGCGGGTTTGGGAGGACACCCCTCTTCCGGCGGCGACTCCTCCACTCCGGCCAACCCGCGCTAGGTTCCCTCCGCGCCCTTGACAAGAAAAAGAGAATAATTTACGCCATGTGCATATCATCACTTAAGAGGGAGGGGGAGGTGCGATGCACCGGACGAGTACCGAATCGACCATAGAATCCAAAAGCGCGCTCCGAGAATATTATGGCCCGCCCGGCGAGCGCGGGCTCAAAAAACAGATGGCGCATCTGGATGAGCACGCCAAGAACTTCATCTCCCTCTCTCCGTTCATGATCATCGCCTCGGCGACGGCACGGGGTGCGGACGCTTCCCCCAAAGGGGATCCGCCGGGCTTCGTCAAAGTGATCGACGAAAACACACTGCTCATCCCTGACAGGCCGGGCAACAACCGCGTCGACACCATGAGCAACGTCATAGAGAACAACCACGTCGGCCTCCTCTTTTTGGTGCCTGGAATGTGCGAGACGCTGCGCGTGAACGGGCGCGCGCGCGTCACCACCGACCCTGAACTGCTCGCGCCCCTCTCGATGCGGGGCAAGGCGCCTGTGTCGGGCATGATCGTTGAGGTGGACGAGGCGTATCTTCATTGCGGAAAGGCGGTCATCCGCGCGAGCCTCTGGGACCCGGAAAAACACATCGACAGAAAGTCGTTCCCCTCAATGGGGCAGATGCTCGCCGACCAGATTGGCGGCTACGACGGCGAGGAGCTCAACGAGGGAATTCAGGAACGATACAAAACAGACCTGTATTAACACCCTCGAGCGAGGCGAGGACGCCTTCTAATGCGTTTCCTTCAGATAGATCACCGAGAGGGGCGGCAGCGTCATTTTGATGGAATACGGCTGGCCGTTCCAGGTCACGTCCTCCGCATGGCAGGGGTCTGGGTTCCCCATCCCCCCCCCCCCATACGTTTCTGAGTCGCTGTTCAGCACCTCGACCCACTCGCCATCGGCGGGAACGCCCATCCGGTAGCCCCTCCTCGGCACGGGCGTAAAATTCGACGCCACGAGCAGCGTCGGCTCATCCTCCGTGGCGATGCGCACGAAACCCAGAACGCTCGCAGAAGCCGCGTCCGCCTCCACCCAGGCGAAGCCGCGCGTATCGTAATCCCTTCGGAACAGAGCGCGCTCGCGCTGATAAAAGGCGTTGAGGTCGCTCACCCACTTCATCAACCCCGCTCCAAAGGGTTCTTCGGCGAGACGCCAATCGAGCGCGCCGTCGTGATTCCACTCTCGCCACTGGCCGAACTCTCCGCCCATGAACAGCAGCTTCTTTCCGGGTTGGGCGAACATCAGCCCATAAAGCGCCCGAAGGTTGGAGAACCTTTGACATTCGTCTCCCGGCATCTTGCTGAGCAGAGAGCCTTTGCCGTGCACTACCTCATCGTGAGAGAGCATCAGCACGAAATTCTCGTTGTAGGCGTAAAGCATCCGGAAGGTGAGCAGGTTGTGATGATATTTCCGATGGACGGGGGTTTTCATCATGTATTGGAGAGAGTCGTGCATCCAGCCCATGTCCCATTTCATGCCGAAACCCAGGCCACCTGCATCGACGGGCATCGAGACCATCGGCCAGGCGGTGGATTCCTCCGCGATGGTCTGCACGTCGGGAAACCGACGATAGACCTCCGTGTTCAGGCGTCGCAAGAAGGATATAGCCTCCAAATTCTCGCGGCCTCCCTCCTCGTTGGGCAGCCACTCGCCCTTCTTTCTCGAGTAATCGAGATACAGCATCGAGGCCACGGCGTCCACGCGCAGCCCGTCGACGTGGAAATAATCCAGCCAGTAGAGGGCGTTGCTTATGAGAAAGGCGGAAACCTCGTTGCGCCCATAGTTGAAAATGCAGCTTTCCCAGTCGGGATGAAACCCGCGCCGGGGGTCCTCGTGCTCATAAAGATGCGTGCCGTCGAAATAGCCCAGCCCATGCCCGTCCGACGGGAAATGCGAGGGCACCCAGTCAAGTATCACGCCCAGGCCACGCTGGTGGAGATAATCGATCAAGTACATCAAGTCCTGCGGGGTGCCATAGCGGCTCGTGGGGGAGAAATAGCCCGTGATCTGATAACCCCAAGAACCCTCGAAGGGGTGTTCCATCAACGGCAAAAACTCGACGTGGGTAAACCCTGTGCGGAGCATGTGATCGGCAAGTTGCGGGGCAATTTCCCTATAGGTGAGAGAACGATTCTCCTCGCCCGGCACCCGGCGCCAGGAGCCAAGGTGCATCTCGTAGATGGAAATGGGCGCCTCGCGGCCGTTGCACGCCCCGCGGCATTCCATCCAACTCTCATCTTCCCATCGGTAATCGAGACTCCAGACGACCGACCCGCTCCTCGGAGGCGTCTCGCTGTAGAATGCGAAAGGATCCGCCTTGTCGGCCCGATAATCCCCGACATGCGAGTGAACGCGATATTTGTATATCTCGCCTTTCCCCACGCCCGGAATGAACCCCGCCCATATGCCCGAGCTCTCCACCGGCGCCAACGGGTGGCGCCCCTCCTCCCATTGATTGAAGTCTCCGATGACATCCACGCTCTTCGCGTTCGGCGCCCACACGGCGAAGTAAACGCCATCGTCCCCCTCCACCCGCATGGGGTGCGCGCCCATCTTCTCATAAAGGGTGAAATGCGAACCCTGATTGAAGAGGTGAACGTCATAATCCGTGAGATGGGAAAGCGCGGGATGATGGATGACGCTCACGGTTTTCCCTCCTCGTGCGAAGCGAACGATTCGCCTTCATGTCTGCGCAACAGCACCAAAGAGCTTCCCTGGACGAGATAGGAGCCGCCCGCGTGAACCCGGCCGTCCCAGCCCCTCTCGCTGCATTCGGCCGTATCCACCACCACGCTCCACCTCGCGCCCCTGTCTATCTCGAGAAACGCGAAAGGAATCGCCTCATCGTGCGCATTCATCAGAACCATCAAGGTATCATAATTCCGGTGCCGACGCTGAGAGGCGGACTCCCCTTCTTTCGCTCCCCGCAACCTGAAGCCAAAACATTTCATGTGCCCCGCACTCCACTCCTCCGCTCCCAATTCATGGCCAAGATGATGAAGCCAGGTGATCTCGGGATATTCCACCTCGCCCGGGCTTCTGGGGGAGAAAAACCGCTCCCGACGAAACTCCGGCTGGGCGCGCGCCCAGCGGATGAGCCTTTTGACGAAAGAGAGGAGTTCTTCGTTTTTCTCGGTCAGCAACCAATCCACCCAAGAGGTCTCGTTGTCCTGACAATAGGCGTTGTTGTTCCCGTTTTGCGTGCGCCCAAACTCATCTCCCGCCTGGAGCATCGGCACCCCCTGAGAGAGAAAAAGACTGGCGAGCAGGTTTCTCTTTCGCTGCGCGCGCAAGCGCGACACGCCCGAGTCGTTCGTCGGGCCCTCCACCCCGCCGTTCGAGCTATCGTTCGCGTTCGTCCCGTCCCTGTTCTCCTCTCCGTTCGCCTCGTTGTGCTTCTCTTGAAAGCTCACGAGATCCTCAAGCGTGAATCCGTCGTGGCAGGTTACGAAATTGAGACTCGCCTGGGGGGGGCGCCCGCTGGTCTGAAAAATGTCGCTGCTCCCCGCCAACCGACTAGCGAACTCCGCCGCCTGCCCATCGTCCCCGCGCCAGAAACGGCGCGTCGCGCCCCTGAACTCCCCGTTCCATTCCGTCCAGCCTTTGGGGAAGTTTCCCAGCTGATACCCATCCTCGCCCAAGTCCCAGGGCTCGGCGATGAGCTTGACGCCCGAGAGCGTCGGTTCGTTCTCGATCGCTTGAAAAAAAGGGGATTTCGGGTCGAAACTGCCTTCACTCCGCGCGAGGGAAGGGGCGAGATCGAACCGAAAGCCATCCACCCGAAACTCCTCCGCCCAATAGCGCAGGCTATCCATTATCAAACGCAAAACCATCGGATGCGCGGCGTTCAGCGCGTTTCCACAACCGGTGGTGTCCACGTACCGGCTCCTGTCCTCGGGATTCACTCGGTAGTAAACTTGGTTGTCAAGGCCGCGAAACGACAGATACGACCCCTGGAAACCTTCCTCCGCCGTATGGTTGTAGACGACATCCAGAATCACCTCGATTCCCGCCTGGTGATAGACTTTCACCATCTCCTTGAATTCATCCACCTGCCCGCCCCGATCGCCACGGCTGGAGAACCGCGCGTCAGGAGCGAAAAAGCCGATTGACCCATAGCCCCAATAATTGGAAAGCCCCAATTTGTGGAGACGATGTCCGGAGATTCGATGATGAACAGGCAGAAGCTCTACGGCAGTGACGCCCAAATCTCTCAGGTATTCCACCACGGCCGGGCTCGCAAGACCCGCATACGTGCCCCTGAGGTCTTCCGGCACGGCGGGATGTCGAATGGTGAAGCCCTTGACGTGCAGCTCATAGACGACGGTCTGTGCCCAGGGTGTCTGCGGACGCGCGTCGTCTCCCCAATCAAAAGAAGAGTCCACGAGCACGCTCTTCGGGGTCGCGTGGGCGTTGTCCCCCTCGTCCATGAGACGGAGGTCGTCTCCTCTGTGGCCATACATTTCCGCGCACCAGCACACGTCGCCCGCAATCGCCCGCGCATACGGGTCCAGCAGCACCTTGGAGGGGTTGAAGCGATGCCCCTCCTTCGGTGCGTAAGGGCCATGTACACGAAACCCATAAAGCTGGCCCGCCTCTAGTCCCTCCACCACCGCGCGCCAGATGGCGTCGTCCCCCCGAGCGAGAGGGACGCGCGCCGTTTCCCTCCCATGATCCTCCGCGTCGAACAGGCAGAGCTCGACCCCCTCCGCGTTCTCCGAGAAAAGGGAGAACTGCACCCCCCACGCGTGCCGCATCGCACCCAGACGCCCCTCGGGCTGGCCCATCTTTTTTTCTGCCACCACCGGATACCGCCTCATCGAGAAGAATTCTTCTGAAATATAATTTTTTTCGCCCTCCTAAACAAACGAAAAACCGAAATCCCTCCCGCGCGCGCCGCACCCGCTCGGACAGACCCCCTAGTTCCGCATACGGGAGGCTTATCGCCGTTTCGCCGCAAGGGGCGTCCTTCTAGGCGCACGATCACAATAATCCGCCCTCCCTGCGTCCTGCGAAAGTCGCGCCCGAGCACCTGTGCCAATCGAAAGGCCTCGCGCCACTATCCCGCCCGACTTCGCTTTTTCCACAAGCGCGTCTTAGAATCTCTCCCTGCCCATCGGCGTCCATTCAAGACGGGAGAACGCCTTGCAGATCATCGACGTTCGAGAGACGGTGGTTCCCATCCGCTCGGACATCAGAAACGCCTTCATCGACTTCTCCATGATGACGGTGAGCGTCGCCGCCCTCATCACGGACGTGACCCGAGGCGGCAGGCGCGTGGTGGGCTTCGGCTTCAACTCGAACGGGCGCTATGCCCAGAGGGGACTTTTGCGAGAGCGCTTCATTCCCAGGCTCAAGGAGGCGGCGCCTGATTCGCTGCTCAACGAGGAAGGCGCGAACTTCGATCCCTTCCGAATCTGGGATTGCCTCATCCGAAACGAAAAACCGGGCGGGCATGGCGATCGCTCCGTCGCCGTCGGCGTTCTCGACATGGCGGCGTGGGACGCAGTCGCCAAAATCGAGGAGAAGCCGCTGTATCGCCATCTGGCGGACACCTACCGGAATGGTCAATATGACGAGAAAGTATCCGTCTACGCGGCAGGGGGCTACTACTACCCAGGAAAGGACGTCAAAGCGCTTCAGGCCGAGATGCGGAGCTATCTGAAGCGGGGATATACCGCCGTCAAGATGAAGATAGGCGGCGCGACGCTGGAGGAGGACGTGAGAAGAATAGAGGCGGTGCTCGAGGTCGTGGGGGATGGCCGCAACCTTGCGGTGGACGCCAATGGAAAATTCGACCTAGAAACTGCCATCGCCTACGGCGAGACGCTCAAGCCCTACGACCTGCGCTGGTATGAGGAGGCTGGCGACCCGCTAGACTACGCGCTTCAGGCCGAGCTCGTCCGGAGTTACGGGAAGCCCATGGCGACGGGAGAGAACCTCTTCTCCACCCAGGATGCGAGAAACCTCATCCGCTACGGGGGGATGCGGCCGGGAGTCGACGTCCTGCAATTCGACCCTGCCTTGAGCTACGGCTTGGTGGAATACCTGAAGACACTGGGGATGCTGGAGAAAAACGGCTGGTCGCCCCGCTCGTGCATCCCCCACGGGGGGCACCAGATGGCGCTCAACATCGCCGCCGGGCTAGGTCTTGGGGGCAACGAATCCTACCCTGACGTGTTCAAGCCCTTCAACGGCTTCGCCGACGACGTGGCGGTAGAGGAAGGCCGCGTTGGATTTTCCGATCTGCCGGGAATCGGCATTGAGGACAAAGCAGCACTCAGAGGCGTGCTAGAGGAGCTCTCGGAAATCTAAACGAACGCGGGCATCACCTCTTTGGCGAAGCGCTCAAGGGTTCTCAGGACGAGCTCCTGCGGCATTCCCGGCCATTGGACCCGAAACGCCATGTGGTCCACGCCCAGCTCGTCTCGGTGGCGTCTCACCTCCGCCGCCACGTCCTCCGCCGAGCCGATCAGAAATCGGTCGGAGCGCAACGCATCGAGCGGCATCCTGAGCGTATCGTCCTTCGGCAGGGCTTCACTCTGCCCCCATTGCACGTAAACGTTATACTTCACGGTCAGATAGTCCGCGCATTCGCGAAAAGCGCTCTCTCGATCCGCTCCGATGAACATCTCCTTGATCACCGGCGTCGCCTCCGGCGCGCCCTTACCCACGGCGGCGCGCTCTTCGTGAAACATCTCCATCTGACGCCTGAGCGTGTCGAAGCGCGCGTGGGGGTTCAGAAACCACGCCTCTCCCATGCGGGCGGCGCGCCGCACCGCGCCGTCGCCGTTCGCCGCTATCCAGATGGGGGGTCTGGGCCTCTGGATGGGCCGCATGGCGAGCTTCACGTCCCGAAGGCGGACGACCTCGCCCTCGTAGTGAAGCGTCTCCCCCTCAAGCAGACGCGCGACCACTTCGAGTTTCTCTTCAAACGCCTTCACGCGATGCGGCTTTCCAAGGCCGAAGGCACGATACTCCGGCTCCCGGTAGCCAAGTCCTACGCCAAGCACGAAGCGGCCCCTCGTCATGGCGTCGAGCGTGGCGACCTGCTCGGCCACGTCCACGGGATTTTGAAGCGCAAGAAGCAAAATGCCGCTGCCGACGGTCATTTCACCGGCGTGGGCCGCCACCTGGGCGAGGCTCGGCCAGGTCTGCATCATCCACACGCCCTCGGTGAGGTAGTGCTGGCCGCACCATACGCTGTGAAAACCCAAATCCCGAATAAGGCGCACTTGTTCGAGATGCTCCTCCCAACGTTCCGCGGGGTCATCCTCCAAAGAGTGCTGATTCATGACGAACATGCCGAATTTCACGTCACCCTCTCGCGTTATTCACCGAACGCCGCAAGTTTGTCGCGCGGCGACGGATCAAAAACGTCGCCTTTCACTTTACCCCTTACCCCCGCACTTCGCTTCCATCCTTCGTCCCGAAGTCGTTCTCCAAGGCGATGACCTTCTGGGCCGACTCGACCACCGGATAGTCGATCATGCTTCCGCCTACGGAGACGCTCGCCTCCCCGCGCGCCGTCGCCGCCTCAAAGGCCGCGATCACCTCGCGCGCCCTCTCGACTTCCTCTCGCATCGGCGTGAACGCGCGGTTCACGATGTCCACCTGCCTGGGGTGGATGCAGAACTTGCCGAACATGCCGAGGGCGCGGCACCTCCGCGCGCTCGCCGCGAGACCCTCCTGATCGTCTAAGGCGATCCACACCGTGTCGAGCGGCTTCTCAAGCCCCGCCGCGCGGGAGGCCACCGCGATGCGAGAGCGCGGATAATCAAAGGGGAACTCATCGCGCGGCCATGCGACGTCCAGGTCGTTCGTGTAGTCGCCCGCCCCGAAAGCGAGCCAGAAACGCCTCTCCCCGGCGTCGGCGGAGGCGATCGCGGGGGCGTTCGCCACGCCTTTCGCGTTCTCGAGGATGGCGAGCAGATGGACGCTCCCCGCCTCGCGTTCCGCCCCTCTCTCCGCTTCTCGAATCAGACGGTCGGCGGCGCGTATCTGGCCGGAGTTCTCCGCCTTGGGCAGGACGACGCCTCGAAGCCCCCGCCCCACGACCGCCGCGATGTCCTCCGCTCCGCAGGCGACGGAAAAACCCGTCGCGTCATCAAGAGGATTCACGCGGACGAACACTTCCGCTCCGTCCTCCTTCGCTATGCGCTCGACCGCTCCGGAAAGGGCCGCGCGCGTCGCCGTCTTCTCATCGGCGGGCACCGCGTCCTCCAAATCCAGGACGACGGCGTCGGCCCCGACCTTGCCTACTTTTTCGAGCATCCTTTCCCTGTTGCCAGGGGCGAAGAGAATGGTGCGGTAAAGTTTCATGATGCGGCTCCTCTCCTCTCACGTCAGGCTCACCTGGTTTTTACTCTTGCTGAGAGCGCTTGCCAAGCCGCGACCGCCCTCAGCGACGAGCGCGCGTTCTCACAGTTTCCCGCAAGTTGAAGCGCAGCCTGGATTCCCAAGATCGAAAAACCTCACGAGTCTAAAAATCCTGAAAATCCCGCCCTCCTCTCGGCTCCAGCCTATTCTCGGACGAATTTTTGGAATATAATGGCTTCACATCAAGACGGACACGCCATTAGCGGAGCACGCCTGTGAATCCCGACGCATTGCGAGGCCAGCCCATCACGGAGCTGGCGACCCTCATCAAGGACGGAGAAGCGACGGCGACCGAGGTGATCGAGAACCACATCGCCAGAATCGAGGCCATCGACCCAACCATCAACGCCTTCACGAGAACCACCTTCACCCTCGCCAGAGAACGGGCGGAGCGACTCGAGGAGCAACTCGCCCGCGGCGAGTATATGGGGCCGCTCCACGGAGTTCCCGTCGCGCTCAAGGATCTGTTCGACCTGGAGGGCTACGCGACCACGGCGGGCAGCGGGATTCTGCGAGAGAACGTGGCGAGCGAAACGGCGGAATCCGCGCGTCGGCTCCTGCGCGCCGGGGCCGTGATCGTCGGAAAGACAAACTTGCAGGAATTCGCCCGAGGCCCCACCGGGGCTGACAGCTTTTTCGGCCCCACGAGGAACCCCTGGAGCCTGGAGCGCACGCCGGGGGGGAGCAGCAGCGGCTCCGCCGCCAGCGTGGCGGCGGGAATGGCGGCGGCCGCGCTCGGCTCCGACACCGGCGGCTCGGTGCGCCTGCCCGCCTCTTTTTGCAACCTGGTGGGAATGCGCTCCACCTACGGCCGCGTGAGCAGGGCCGGCGCCGTGCCTCTGGGTCTCAGTTTCGACAACGTGGGTCCCATCGCGCGGACGGTGGAGGACGCCGCCCTCATCCTGCAGGTCATCGCCGGCCCGGACCCCAAGGATCCGACGACGGGGAATCGCCCCGCGCCCGATTTCTTAGAGCACCTGAACGACGGCGTGCGCGGCATGACGCTCGGGGTGCCGACCAACCACTTCTGGCCGGGCGCGGACCCCGAGGTTGAGTCGGTGGTTCGAGAGGCCATCGCCCGATTCGAAGGACTCGGCGCGAGGCTCGTGGAGGTGAAAATTCCCTGGGCACGCCTCGGGCAGGTCGCCTACGCCGCGACAGTCGGACCGGAAAGCGCGGAACATCACCGCAGATTTCTCGAAAATCATCGGGATCGATACACGTCCCCCGGAGCGGATTTTTTCGAGCACGGTCTGTTCGTTCCGGGCTGGCGATACGTTCAGGCGCAAAAAGCGAGAACGTTCTTCATTCGACAGGCGGCGGAGGTTTTCAAAAACGTGGACGCCGTGCTCACGCCTACCGCGCCCGTCGCGCCGCCCAGCATCGCCGATTGCCTCGACGGCATGAGAACGTGGGCGGTGGTGAGCGACAACACGGTCGTCTTCAGCGCCATCGGCAGCCCCGCCCTCCAAATTCCCTGCGGGTTCACGAAGGCGCGCCTGCCCGTCGGCCTTCAGATTGCGGGAAGGTGGGGGGATGAGGCGCGCCTCTTCCGGATAGGCAAGGCACTCGAAACCGCCCATCCACTGTGGAGAATCAGGCCGCCCGAAATCAATGAACAACCGCCTCCGGGCGCGTTTCCGAAAAAGACCCTCGCTCCGACGCCGCAGGAAGCGTCAGACGCCGAGGCCGCAGCCCACATCTTGCGCATGGCGAAAAATATGGGGTATGCGGCGGCCCCGCAGCGGTCCGGGCGTCTCGCCGAGGGCGTCGAGAATGCGCTGTCGGCACTCCAAGAACTCGATCGTCTGAATCTGGATGGTTGCGAGCGCGCGGAGACGCTGAACCTTCTCGAAATCGACCTCGACTCGATTCCAGGTACAGGGCGAAGGGCCTAATCCGGCTTCAGGAGAACTTTCAGACACTCTCCCGTTCCCGTGACCTCAATGCCCGCCTGCGCTTGGGAGAGGGGGAGGCGATGGGTGAAAATATCGTCAATCGGCAAGGTCGTTCTCAGGAGCATGTCCATCGCTGGTTCGAACTGCACCTGCGGATACGCCCATGAGCCGCAGATGTCCACGTCTTTGTTGCACACCTGGTGGGGTCTGATCTCCACCCCTCCGGAGTCGCCGTAATGGCCGACTTCCACCAGCTTTCCGCCCCGGCGGACAACGTCAAGACTCTCGGCGAAGGCCGCGGGAACGCCCGCCGCCTCCACCACCACGTCAGGCCCCACGCCGTCCGTCCAAGAAAGAATGCGCTCCTGCCTTTCCTCCCGCGAGAGGATTGAGAGGCACACCGTCTTCGTGGCGCCGAACCTCTCGGAAAAAGCGAGCCGCTCCTCCACCGCGTCCACCGCGATGATCTCGCCCGCTCCCATCGTCCGCAAGGCGGCCACGACCAGCAGCCCGATCGGGCCAACCCCCATGACGGCGCATCGCGCCCCCGGGCCAAACCCCTCGCCCGCATAGGGAATGCCTGGAGAGAGGGCGCGCCCTGCCGCTCTTTGGGCCACCGCCAAAGGCTCGCAAAGCGTCGCCCGCTCCAGTGCGAGACCTTTCGGCAGTTTGAGGACGAAAGCGTCTCCCGGAACGTACATATACTCCGAGAACGCCCCGTAAAGATGGGGAGCCTCGGCCGAGGAGCGAAACCCGAAAACCGAGCGGTTCGGGCACAACTGGGGCCGATGCGGCGCATGAACGCAAAACCAGCATTTGCCGCAAGCCTGACTGCCTGGGGCGACGGTGATCGCGTCGCCCTCCTTGATGGGGCCGCCCACAACCTTCATGGCCGCATTCGCCGAGGGGCCGATATTCTCGACGACCCCGCTGAATTCGTGACCCGGAATCACCGGCCACGCGGCGCGCAGGCGACCTGCGTACATATGCTTGTCCGAACCGCAAATCCCGACGGCGGCCACCCGCATCAAAAGGGCGTCGTCCTCTATCTCGGGCATGGGGTATTCCCGAAGGGCGATCTCGCCCGGTTGAAGCATCGTGGCGGCTCGAACGGTCGACATCAAATCCTCCCCCCTTGAAACGATGGACGTAGCGCGCGCGGAAATGGAAAGTGGATGCGATCGCCCCGGGAACTTGTTCTCGAGGCCACTTTAGCGTATCTGTGCCTCTCGCCACAACGCGAGACGGTGGAGACGAAACGCGGAGCCGTCTGAGGGATACCATGCCGCTGGAAAAAACGCTCGCCATCTTCGGCTACCCCTTGGGGCACACGCTGTCGCCCCTCATGCACAACGCGGCGGCAAAGGCGATGAACCTGCCCTATCGCTTCATGGCCTACGAGGTGCATCCCGATTGCTACGCGGAGGCGGTCCGCGGCGCACGCGCGATGGGCTTTGCCGGCTTTTGCGTCACCATCCCCCACAAGGTGAGCACTTTTCGGCTCGTGGACGAGGTAAGCGAGGACGCGAAACTCATGGGTGCCGTGAACGTCGTAACCCTCGAGCGCGACGGGAAACTCAAGGGGCACAACACTGACGGCACGGGCTGGCTTCGCTCCATGGAGGAGGAGACGGGCGTCTCGCCCAAGGGGAAAAAATGCCTCCTGCTGGGGGCGGGAGGCGCCGCTCGGGCGATCGCCGTCAAACTCGCGCAATCGGGAGCGGCGCACATCGAGATTCGCAACCGCACGCCGGAGAAGGCCGTCTCGCTGGCGCGCGAGACGCAGTCGCACTTTCCGGACGTCAAGGTTCACGGGGGTGGCACGGGCGCCCTTGAATCCGCCGCCCAAGAACGGGACATTATCGTCAACACGACGAGCCTGGGAATGGCCGGCGACAAAGACAGGGAAACCGCATGCCCCCTGCCCGAGGCGTGGATACCGGCCGGGTGCATCTGCCTGGACGCGGTTTACAACCCGCTCGAGACCCCGTTCCTCAGGGCGGCGCGCAGAAGAAAAGGCGCACGCGCCGTCTCAGGCGTCGGCTGGCTCCTGCACCAGGGAGCCGAGGGCTGGAGGCTCTGGACGGGGACGCAGATGCCCGTCGAGCGCGTGCGAGAGAGGATCATCGAAGCCCTTCGGGGCCGATAGGGGCGGAACCGAGATGAGACAAATCGGAGAAACTACATGAAAGCGCCGCTTGAGGGGGTTCGCGTCCTCGACCTTTCCAGAATTCTGGCGGGGCCGTTTTGCACGATGACGCTCGGCGACATGGGCGCCGAGGTCATCAAGATCGAAAATCCACAAGGGGGGGACGACACCCGCGGCTGGCCGCCCTTCTACGAGGGAGGAGAGAGCAGCTACTTTCAGTCCGTGAACCGCAACAAGAAAAGTCTGACGCTGAACCTGAAGGCGGAGGTGGGGAAATCCATCTTGCGGGCGTTGATCAAAAAATCGGACGTCCTGATTCAGAACTTCAGGCCGGGCGCCATTGAGCGGCTCGGCTTCGACTGGAAAACCTGCCGCGCGCTCAACCCCAGGCTCATCTACGCGAGCGTCTCCGGCTATGGACAAAGCGGCCCCTCCAGGGAGAGACCCGCCTACGACATCCTCCTGCAGGGCGAGGGCGGTCTCATGAGCATCACGGGCGCGGAGGGAGGCGGCGGCTTCAAGACGGGAATCGCCATCGCCGACCTCACCACCGCCATGTTCGCCACCCAGGGAATTCTGCTGGCCATTATCGCCCGGCACAGGACGGGGGAAGGCCAATACGTGGACGCCGCGATTCAGGACGGGCAGGCCGCCCTGATGAGCCACGCCGCGGGAAACTATTTCGCCACGGGCGTCTCGCCCGGACGTATGGGCAATCGCCACCCGAGCATATCCCCGTATCGCGATTTTCCCTGCGCGGACGGAGCGCTCATCGTGGCGGCGGCAAACGACTCTCTCTGGGATCGGTTCGCCCGCGCCATAGGCAGGGCGGATCTGGCAGACGACCCGGAGTGGGCGAAAAACGCGGAGCGCGTCCTCGGCCGCGATGCACTGGAGGCGGAAATCGAAAAGACGATGCGCGCGAAGACCCGCGCGGAATGGGCGCGAATCGTATCAGAAGCCGGAGTGCCCTGCGGACCCGTGAGAACGATCGAGGAGTTGTGCGCGGATCCGCAGATTCATCACCGGGAGATGATCGTCGAGATGGCACACGCGAAAACCGGCGCCTTGAAGATGATGGGCATCCCTGTGAAGCTCTCGGACACGCCGGGAGAAATCCGCTTGCCCCCTCCCCTTCTTGGCGAACACACCGAAAGTATCCTGTCCGACCTGCTGGGCAAATCAGAGGAGGACGTCCAGGTACTCAGGGAAAAGGGGGTCGTCTAAGGCGCCTTGCCAGACACGCCTTTCGCCGATAGGATAGATAAGTCCCGTCACGTTCTGACTTCCGTCTTCGTGCGGGCGGGGTCAGCCCGTGAAACGAGAGCGGAGAAACGCCCTGAGAACGGTCACGTATTCATTCAACTTCACCTTACCCATCACCAACTGGTGCGTGAACCACTGCGGCTATTGCAGTTTCCGCAGCAATGCGCCCATCCTGCTCTCCCTTGAGGAATGCGAGCGGCGCGCGCGGCGCGCTCATGCGCAGGGGGTGATCGAGGCCCTCGTCATGACCGGAGAGGGAATCGACAGGCACAAGGGGCTCAAAGGCCAGCTCAAGGCGTGGGGATACGACACCTACGCCGCCTATACGGCGCAGGTGTGCAAAATCTGCATGGAAGTCGGTCTGCTCCCTCACGCCAACATCGGCACCCTAGAGGAGTGGGAATACGAGATTCTCCAACCCTACAACGTCTCGATGGGCATGATGATGGAGACCGTCAGCCCGAAAGCGACGCACGCCGCTCACCGCGCGGCGCCGACGAAGGCGCCCGAGAGAAGGCTCGCCTCCCTTGAGGCGGCGGGAAAGTGCGGAGTCGCGTTCACGACCGGTATACTCGTCGGAATCGGAGAATCGCCCGCCGAGCGCGTCGCCGCGCTCGAGGCCATCGCCAAAATCCATCGACGCTACGGACATATCCAGGAGATCATCCTCCAACCCTTGAACCCCCAACCCATGACGCCCATGGCCGGCTGGAAGAGACCGCCGGATGCGGAAATTGTGGAGCTGATCCCCCACGTGCGAAGACTTATGCCGGGCGTCCACGTCCAGGTTCCCCCGAACCTGGTGGATGATCTACTCGGCCTCATCATGGCGGGGGCCGACGATATCGGGGGGGTCGCGCCCGAGCCCGATCACATCAACCCAAACCGCGGCTGGCCCAAACTGGGCAACCTCGACGCCTCCCTCCACCGCGAGGACGTATCGTTGCGGCTGCGGATGCCGATATACGACGAGTTCATTGAGGCAAACTGGGCTCCGCCCGCGACCCTGCCGGCGCTTGGCCGGATGCTGGATAGGCGTGAATCCGAAGAAATCCTGCCGGCGGAGATCGCATGAGCACCCTCCCCGTTCACGAGATTCTCGACGCCTTTGAGGCGGGTACGGAAATATCGCGCGACGGCGCGGCCACCCTGCTCGCTGAGAGGAGCGCGGAGTTCGTCGAGCGTCTCCATGCGGCGGCGGACGCAGAGAGAAAACGAGCCGTCGGCGACGAGGTGAGCTACGTCGTCAACGCGAACGTGAACTTCACGAATGTATGCTATACGGACTGCAAATACTGCGGCTTCTGGCGGCGACCGAACGCTGCCGACGCCTACACGCACGACGACGATACGCTGCGCCGGAAATTCGAGCGTGCGCGGAATTTCGGCGTCCGCGAAATCTGTATGCAGGGGGGGCTGAACCCGCAGATATCGATCGATCGCTATGAAGAGGTGCTCCGGCTTGCGCGCGATGTCATTCCTGGCGTCCACATGCACGCCTACTCGCCCGCGGAAATCGACCACATTCAAAGAAAAACGAGGCTGCCGCTTGAGGAGGTACTGACGCGACTTAAGGAGGCGGGGCTCGGCTCCATTCCGGGAACGGCCGCGGAGATCCTCGTAGAAAGAGTGAAGAAGCTGATCAGCCCAGGGAGAATCCCCGTCGAGAGATGGTGTGAAATCATCCGGGCGGCTCATCGCGTGGGAATTCCAACGACGTCCACCGTCATGTATGGGCACATTGAGAGCAACGCTGATCTGGCCGAACACCTCGACGTCTTGCGAAAAATGCAAAAAGACTCCCTGAAGGCAAACCGAGGCGCGCGGTTCACTGAATTCGTTCCACTTCCCTTCATCCCCTACGGCAACAAGATGGGCGAGGAGTTCGGCATCACAGAGATGGCAGACCTAGAGACCATTTTCAGGCTTCACGCAGTCGCTCGGCTTTTCTTTCGGGGAACGATAGCCAACATTCAGGTGGCCTGGCCGAAAATCGGAATCGACGCCGCCCGAAAGGCGCTGTCCCTTGGAGTGAACGACCTGGGCGGAACGCTGATTGAGGAGAATATCTCCAGGGAATCGGGGGCGGAATACGGACAAAGCCTGAGCCCGGCGCAGTTCAACGAGGCGATACGGGGGGCCGGTCGGATTCCCGTGCAGCGCACGACCACGTACGACATCATTCGCCAGAGCGACCCGAGATACCGCCCCCCCCTACCGGACGATGAGACACTGCTCGGCGCCGGCGCGGCGGGCGGAAGAAAGACGGGCGACTTCATTCCCGAGGCGCGTCTGGGAGTTTTTCCATCCGCCCCGACCGGCCGGAGAGGACATCCTTGAGCGCATTTCACCATCCCTCCTTCAAGGACATGATGAACGACGTGGTGGACGCCGGTAGCTGTTGCGAATGCGGAAGCTGCGTTCTCGTCTGCCCGCACAACGTCATCGAATACATCGACGCCAAGCCCAAGCAAACTGCCAAGGCGAAGGCTGATTTTGACTATTGCGGCGTCAGCGAGGGGGTAGGCTGCGACGTGTGCGCGTCGGTGTGCCCCAGGCTTTGGCCGAGGGAGGTCCACCTGAGGGACGCCGCGTTCAGGGAGAGAAGAAGCGAGGGATACGAGGGCGTCTTCGGCTCCTACAGGCATATCTTCATGGCGAGAACCAAGCGCGAGGACGTGATGCGGCGTGCCCAGGACGGCGGCGTCGTCACCGCGCTGCTCGCGTGGGCACTCGCGCAGGACGTCATCGACGGGGCGGTGGTCTCCGCCGTCGGGGAGGACGACCCGCCGTGCGACCCGAGCCCGAAAGTCGTCACGACGTATGAGGAGATTCGCGCCAGCGCGGGTAGCTGGTACACCTATTGCGCGAACAATCTCGCACTGGAGGAGGTGCGAAAAAGAGACCTCAAAAAAGTGGGGTTCGTGGGCGTTCCGTGCCAGATCACCCCGTTGCGCAAGATGGAGCTCATCGACCCTTCCTTTCTGGTTTCACACAAGAAAAGACCCCAGCACATCGAGAAGCAGCGCGGGTTCCTGAGAGGGTTCGCCGAGCGCGTCGCCTTTCAGATCGGCCTGTTCTGCACAGAGGTTTTCACCTTCGACCTCATGACGGAGAAAATTCAAAAGGAGCTGGGCGTCCCCCTCACGGATGTGGCGAAGTTCAACGTGAAGGGCGAGGTGCTCGTCCACAAGAAGGACGGGGAGCTCATCACCTTCTCCCTCCAAGAGGCGATGGAGAATTACCAGCGTCCCGAGTGCCAGCACTGCGCGGATTTCTCCGCGGAGCTTGCGGACATCGCCTGTGGAGGCGTGGGCACGCGGGGGTGGACGATCGTGGTCCTGCGCACCGAGAAGGGCGAGGCGATCTGGCGTAAATTCGAAAAGGAGGGGCTTTTGGAGACCCGCCCCATCCAGGAGAACAAAAGGGCCTGGAACATTCTGAACATTCTGGCGAGAAGACAGCGAAACCGCGTCCCAAGGTTGGGGATGAGAAGCGGCACGCCGCCGGGCCTCCCCCAATACGACGGCATCGAGGGCGCGCGCCTCACCGCCCGAAGAATGCAGTCGAGCGCGAAAACGCCCGAAGAGGCGGAGGAGTGCCTCGCCACGGCCTACGGGGACGAGCCGCGTCCCGCCGACGTGCGCGGCTACCTCGCCGGCCAGCCAATTCCGGGCGATCTAGGAGATCCGCCCCCCGGAGAGAAACGCAAGCTTCCCCCGCCCCCCAGCCCGGCCCAGGGCGGAGCGCCGCCGGGCGGGAAGTTTTCCGGGCCGTAAGTTGGATGCCCACACACTTGAGGAGAAAAACCGCCCGCTGGAGCTCTCCCTTGAAGAGGCCCTGCGCGCAAGACGCTCCGTCAGGCGCTTCGACCCAAAACCCGTTCCGATGGAGGTATTGCGGACCGCCATGTCCGCCGCTTGCCTGGCACCCAGTCCGCATGGAACGCGCCCCTGGCGGTTCTGCGTTCTCGACTCGCAAGAGGCCAAACGCGCTCTCGCCACCGAGATGGGAAAAGATTTTCTCCGCGACATGCGGACGGAGGGCGTAGCGGAGGAGGAGCGCGCGCGCAGGCATCGGGGAAGCGTCGGCCTGCTGACCCAGGCGCCCGCTCTCATCATGGCGTCTCTCTCATACGCCAATCTGGACGAATACGAGGCGAGAGAGAAGCAGTCCAACGAATGGATGATGGCCGAGCACAGCTTGGGAGGCGCCTTGCAAAACCTCATGCTCGCCCTGGCGGCCCAGGGCGTGGGCTCGGTGTGGCGCTGCGCGCCCCTGTTCTGTCCCGAGACGGCCCGAAAGGCGTTGGACCTTCCCGCCGACTGGCAGCCCAGGGCGCTCGTCGTCGCCGGCTACCCGACGCATCCGCCCACGCCCCGGGAAGCGCCTGCGCCGGTCGTGATCCTCCGGTGAGTTTCTCCGGCCCGGTAGTCGCGCTTGCCGGCGGGGTGGGCGGAGCGAAACTCGCCGTCGGTCTCGCCGGCGTCCTCCCCGAGGGCCGGCTGAGCGTCATCGTGAACACCGCAGACGACCTGGCGCTTCACGGCCTGCATATCAGCCCGGATATCGACACGGTGATGTATAACCTGGCGGGCATGTCGAACCCCGAGACGGGCTGGGGGATCGAAGGCGACCGAACGAGTGCGCTCGAACTGCTCGGCCGCTACGGGGGACCCACCTGGTTTCGGTTGGGGGACAAGGACCTGGCGACCCACGTCCGACGCACCCAGCGTCTGGCCGAGGGCGCACGCCTCACGGAGGTGACCCAGGAGCTCGCCGCCTCTCTGGGCGTCAAGACGAAGATACTCCCCATGACGGACGCGTCCATCGCCACCCGTGTCCGGACGCCGGAGGGGGAACTCGAGTTTCAGGATTATTTCGTCGCGCGGGGAACGCGGCCCAAGGTGTGCGGCGTGCGATTCCAGGGGGCGGATGGGGCGAAAACCACTCCGGAGGTCTCTCGCGCGATTGACGAGGCGCGCGCGGTCGTCTTTTGCCCGTCAAATCCGATTGTGAGCATCGGCCCCATTCTGGCGATCGCACAGATTCGAGAACGCCTTCGCGGCGCGTCCGTTCCGCGCGTGGGCGTGAGTCCCATCATCGGAGGCGCCGCCCTGCGGGGCCCCGCCGCCGACATGCTCCGGAGTCTGGGGCACGAGGCGTCGGCCCTGGGCGTCGCCAGGGTTCTCAAAGACGTAATCGACGGGTTCGTCGTGGACGCGGAAGACGAGGCGCTCCTCTCATCCATCCAGAAAATCGGAATAAGGAGCGTTGCCTTGCCCAGCGTGATGTTAGACGCCGATTCCAAGAAAAAACTCGCGCGCGGCGTTTTGGAATTCATCGCGTCCATGTGAGAGATAGGTGAGGAGAATTCAGGTATAATCAAACCACGCTCTCGCTTCACGACGCCCCGGGATGGATGATGAGTCTTTCGAGCCATTGCGTCGCCCTGATACCCGTTCGCGATTTCAGAACCGGCAAATCCCGGCTCGCACAGGCACTGGACAAAGGCGTTCGGAATCGACTGGGACGCTGGATGCTCGAACGCGTCCTGAAGGCCGTCGGCGGCGCGAATCCCGTCGATGAAATTGCCGTCCTGAGCGATTCGGCGGAAGTCCTCACCCTCGCCGGAGAATACGGCGCCGTCGGCTTGTTCCAACAATCCAGGGGGCTGAACGGCGATCTCGAAGAGGGCCGCTTATGGGCGATGCGAAGAGACGCCGGCTCCCTCTTCGTCGTGCATGGGGATTTGCCGTTTCTGACGAACGGAGAGGTGAGCGCGTTTCTGGAGGAGAACGCGCCCTTGAAGGGTTCTGCGCGCGGCATACGCATCGCCAAGTCCAAGGACGGCGGCACGAACGCGCTCCTGATGCAGCCGGTTGACGCGATTCCCTTCCTGTTCGGAGCGCGAAGTTTTCAAAAACACTGGGAGGCGGCGCGGAGCAACTGCTGCGGCGTCCGGGCTTGCGAGTCCTTCGGCTTCGCGCACGACATAGACTCGCCTGCGGACCTCGAACTCCTGCTCTCTCTTGAGGCGGAGGCACCCCATTGGCTCGCCTCCGCGAAGGCGGGATGAAACGCGTGGAGATCATACCCATTCTCGGGCTTCCGGAAGTCCAGAATCGGGACGCCATCGCACCCCTGATCCTCGGCGCGCTCGATGCGGAGGGAATCAAAGTCCAGAATCGGGACGTCCTCGTTCTCGCCCAAAAGATCATTAGCAAGGCCGAGGGCAGGCTTTTAGATCTGGGCGGCGTGGAACCCTCCCGAAAGGCGCTCGACATCGCGTGCCGCGACGGGCGCGACCCGAGGCTGGTAGAGGCGGTGCTGCGCGAGTCGAACGAAATCGTCGTCGCCTCAGAGAACGCGCTCATCGTGGAGCATCGCACGGGGGCGGTGTGCGCCCACGCCGGCATCGACCGCTCCAACGTCGGGGAAGGTGCGGAGCAGGTTTTGCTCCTACCCCGGGACCCCGATCGCTCCGCTCGAAAACTGCATGAAGACCTTCGGCGCGCGACGGGCGCGTTCGTTCCCGTTCTCATCGCCGACACGCAAGGGCGCGCCTTTCGGCGGGGCGTCTGCGGCGTGGCGATAGGATGTGCCGGACTCGCGCCTCTGGCGGACCTCAGAGGAGAAAAGGATCGCGCGGGCCGGGCGCTTGCGATCACCATCCTCGCCCAGGCGGATGAAATCGCGGCGGCGGCGAGCATGGTGATGGGACAGGACAGCCAGGGAGTTCCCGCTGTCTTGATTCGCGGCCTGCGCTACCATGAGGGAGACGACCCCGCGCGCACCCTTTACCGGGAGAAGGAAGAGGATTTGTTTCGCCCCTGAAGCCATGGCTATTTTTCGTATTTTTTGTTGGAACGACGTCGAGGAAGAGCAACTGAACAACGTCATGGCGCGCGGGATTACGGCGCGCACAGCGCAAATGCGGCAAGATAGCACTCTGCGCCTTTTTTCTCAAAAATTTTCGTTTCACGTTTGCGCATTGCGGTAAAAATGCGATAAAATGCAGAAAGTTCAGAAGTTACTCGGAGACGCCGAGGCCGCTTTGCGCAGGGCGTCTCCTGACGGTCACCAGCCGTAAGCGACTATGTTCATCAAGCCGACTATGGACCGCCCCTAAAACGACATAGACAAGGTTTCGCTTCATGTGGGGTGCCGCTGCGAATCTCATCCAGAATTTCTCGTGGAACCATGCGGTCGATATTGGAACCATGTGGTTTCTGCTCTACCAGGTCTATATTCGCTTCAAGGGCACCCAGGCGATGCGCCTTCTCGTGCGCGTCTTCGTGGCGTGGCTCATCTATCTCGCCGCACAGGCGGCAGGTCTGCATCTGACCTCATTTCTGCTCTGGGCCATCTGGATCGCCGCCCTCATCCTGTTTCTCATCAATTTCCACGGAGAGATCCAAAGGATATTCTTTCAGCTCAATCCGGTGCGCCGCATCTCCAGGCTGTTGCGCCGGGCGATGCGCATCCGCCTGCCGGACGAGGGCGTCGCCGCCATCGCCGAATCCGCGCTCTCGCTCGCACGCAAGAGCCTGGGCGCGATCATCGTCGTGGAGCGTCGCGACATGACCGAGGCGCTGCTGAGCAGTCCAGGCGAGCGGATCGAGGCGGACGTCCGGCCCCTGTTACTGGAAAGCGTCTTCCTGAAGGACGCGCCCTGCCACGACGGCGCCGCCGTGATTCGAGAGAACAAGGTCTCGCGCGTGGGATGTTTTTTACCCCTCTCCGAGAACCGCGCCCTGCCTCCGGAGCTCGGCGCGCGCCATCGAGCGGCGGTGGGCATCACCGAGCGCTGCGACGCCCTGGCGCTCGTCGTCTCCGAGGAGCGGGGCGAGGTCACCGGCGTCGAGGGAGGACAGACGAAGACGATAGCGGGGGAGAGGGAAATCGCATCATGGCTCACGGCGCGCCTGCGCGCGGCCAGAGAGGCGGGACAGGTGAGCAGACGCATCTCGCCCAAACACGTTCTTGAGAACTGGAAGCCCAAGCTCGCCGCCCTCGCTGCGGTCGTTTTTCTCTGGACGCTGGGCGGGCAGGGACGGCAAAATACGCAGAATTTCTTCTCGCAACTCGAAAGGACGGCAGAGGAGGAATTTCACGTTCCGCTCCATTATTACAACCTTCCGGGCGGAGTCTCCCTGCCGGAGGAGGCGGCGAAAGACGTAAGGATTCGCCTCCGAGGCAGACGCGACCTCCTGCATTACATCGACGCCGCCCGCCTGCGCGTGAACGTGAACCTCGCCAAGGCGACGCCCGGTGCGCATTCGCACACGCTGTCCGGTAGGGACGTCAACCTTCCAAGCGATCTCGAATTTCTGGGCGCCGAACCCAAAACCATACGGCTTCTCCTTGAACAAACGGACGCGCCCGAGAAGAGGAAGAAGGCGAATCTCTCCCCAAAAGCAGAAAGTTTGCCGAATTTTTAAGGGACTCCCTTCCGCCGCCTGAAAATAGACTTGTTTTTTTCACGCCGAGAACCTATATTGAAATCAGCCAGACGGTTCGTTGGCCGCATGAAGGAGCCGACATAGGAAACGGCTCCTCGTTGGGTGAACTTTCAGGCGAGGGAGGATGCGATGATATTCCTGATGAATCGCTTCACACGCGCGGAGTTTCCATCCTCCCCGGCCCACCGCATCAGCCGGACGGGGAGGAAACACCAAGGTTGATGCGCAAACCAAGGCGGCGCGTTGCCGTCTGAAGGTGGGATCGACTCACCTCGGAAAAACAAACAAAGAGAGCGGGACGAAACGTCCCGCTCTTCTTTTTGCAGGAGTTTCGAGAACACGCTGGAGGTTTTGGTCTCCTATATCTTCGTCTCCAGTTTTCGCATCTCGATCTCCATCTGCTGCATCTTGTTCTTGAGCACGTTGAAGTCATACTCCAACCCCTCGGCGAGCAGGACGAGACCCTGATACAACTGGTATTTCTCGGGTGCGTCCGCCTCGCTCACCGAATCAAGAATTTTGGCGAAAGCCTCTCTGGCGTGATGAAAGCTCAAAGCCCATTCCTCCTTGGTTGCGCGCCGGCGTTCGGATAGAACGCTCCTGATGAGGAGAAATCCTACCCGCATCTCTGCTAGAATCAAGCCCATCGACAAACAAGCCGTCCCGCCTGCGAGGAGGCGCCTTCATGCCGAAAAGACCGCACGCGACACAATCTGTAGGATGTGCACCACTACGGTCAAGCACTCCTACGTGTGCGACGGACCCGAGCGGGCGGCGGAGCGGACCTCGCCGTTTGCGTTTTGCATCGCCGGGCACGCCGGCCGAGGTTTCTCCACGTGATGGGAGCGGCGAAGAGCGAGGGCATCTGCATCGACGGCGTGGAGGCGGGCGCGGAGTTCAGGCACAATCTCTCGCCGAGGTTTCACCCGGATTTTCATGGGGACCCCGCGCACAGGAAACCGCCCATCGGCGTCATTCGCACGAGCCGCTGCGTCCACGGCGACGTCTCCGAGGCCCAGGGCGCGCAACTCCTGGAGAAACGCGCGAACTGCCCCATAGCAGGAGGGCGTCATCAGCATGGAGGAGGGGGCGGAGCCTTCTGGGAAGTGTGAAAACCGGACGGAAGAGAGGCCAAGGAGAGCGCGGTGCTTGACGAGACGAGAAAATCAAGCAGGCGGAGCGTCTGGGGGAGAGCGCTCCCCTCGGGAGTTCGCCGCCCTGATGAGGAATTCGTGATGAAAATCGTATGTGTCGGACAGGGCAAGATGGGGGCCGGCATGGCCGCCAACCTTCAGAAAGCGCGTTATGCGCCCATCGTTCATGACGTCCTCCGGAAGGCGGGCGCTGGGCGGGGCGCGCCGTGGGCGGATTCTCCTCAAGAGGTCGCCCGCGCGTGCGACGTCGTCCTCGCCTCGCTGCCGGTGCCCAGGGAGGTCGAGAGCGTCTCCACGCGCCCAAACGGCGTGCTCGAGGGGATCAGCGCGGGAAAAGTCTATACCGACCTGAACACGGGATACCCCGCCAGCGTTCGGCGCATCCATCAGAAATTCGCCGAGGCGGGCGCCCGCATGATGGACCCTCCCGTGAACGGCTCCACCATCGGCGCGAAAACGGGGCACCGCGCGCTCATGGTGGGGGGCGAGGATGAGGCGTGCGAGCGCCGTCAGCCCGTCCTCGATACCATCGGAGATCGCCTCACCCACACCGGCGGAATCGGCAGCGGCACCATCTGCAAACTCGCCCACAACTGCCCTGGCTGCGGTGCTCAAACCATCGCGGCGGAATGCTGCACTCCGGGCGTCAAGGCGGGCGCATCGCCCGGCGCAGCGGGCAACGTCGCCTACCAGGAAACCATCGCGGGCCTCCACCGGGGCTGGGGGGAGGACGGCGCGAGGCGCGCCACGGCGCTGCAAGAAGAGCGGGCGGGCGGCGTTCGGGTGAGAATTTCAGAACGGGAGGACGCTTCGAGATGAAACAAGGCATCGCCATGCTGCCGCCGGATCCGGCGACCTACGCCCGTTGGTGTCGGCTCGCCGAGGAGGCGGGTTTTGACGTCATCTGGGTGCCGGACTCCCAATCCCTCTACAGGGAGCTTTACGTTTCATGCGCCGTCTGCGCGTCGAGTACCACGCGCACGCTGTTGGGCCCCAACGTCACCAACCCGCTCACGCGCCATCCGGCGGTGACGGCGAGCGCGATCGCCACGGTGGATGAACTCTCCGGCGGGCGGGCGCTTTTGGCGATCGCCACGGGCGACAGCGCGGTTCTGAACCTGGGCCTCAAGCCCGCCAGGCTCGCCGAGATGCGCGAATACGTTCTCGCCCTGCGCGGATTGCTTGAGGGGGGCGCGGTGCGCTATCAGGGAAACCCATGCTCTCCGGGCTGGCACCGCAAACGCATTCCCCTCTACATTGCCGCCGAGGGGCCGCGCGGCATTCGGCTGGCGGGCGAGGTGGCGGACGGCGTCATCATCGGGGCCGGCCTCACGCCCGAGGTGGCGGCGGACGCTCTCACCTGGCTGGAGGAGGGTGCCAGAGCGTCGGGCCGCAAGGTGGACGCACTGGACGTCTGGTGGCTGGTGAAGGCGAACGTGGGAGAGGACGGGAACCGCGCGCGCGAGGAGGTGCGCACCGCCCTCGCCGCAAGCGCGCACCACGCCTTTCGCTTCTCGCTCGAGGGCAGGCGCATTCCCAAAGAACTCCTCTCCTCGGTCGCAGCCCTCAAAAGGGAATACGCATTCCACGAGCACGAGATGGTGGACAGACAAGCAAACGCGGAACTCGTGGACAGGCTCGGGCTTCGGGAATATCTGCTGGATCGCTTCGCTGTCGCCGGAACGCCCGCCGAATGCCGCCAAAAAATCAGACAGATGCAGGCCATCGGCATCGAGAATGTAAGAATTTCCGCCCACGTGCTCGACAAGCCCGCCTTCATCCGGACGTGGAGCCGCGAGGTGATGGGCGCGGCCGCCCAGAGCAAGAGGAGACTCCCATGAGACACGGCGTTTCGTTCAGGCCGCCCGATACCGCCTCGTTCGCCCGCTGGTGCCGATGCGCGGAGGCGCTCGGGTTCGACGCGGTGTTCATTCCCGACTCGCAATCCCTCTACCGGGAGGTCTATGTGTCGAGTGCGATATGCGCGATGCAGACGAGCAAAATTCTCTTTGGCCCGTGCGTCACGAACCCCGTCACGCGGCACCCGGCCGTGGCGGCGAGCGCGATAGGCACCATCAGCGAGCTCTCCGGCGGCCGCGCCTTCTGGGGGATCGCCACCGGCGACAGCGCGGTCCTGAACCTGGGCTTAAGGCCTGCGAAGCGCGCCGAGATGCGCGAATACGTCCTCGCCGTGCGGGGAATGCTCGAGGAGGGAAGCGCCGAATACAAGGGGAAGACGAACCGGCTGAGCTGGCACAAATCCCACGTGCCCATTCACATCGCCGCAGAAGGCCCCCAGACCTTAAGACTGGCGGGCGAGGTGGCCGACGGCGTCATCATTGGAACCGGCCTCACGCCCGAGGTCATCGAGGACACGCTCGCCTTCATAGACGAGGGCGCCAAAAAATCCGGCAGACGGGTGGAGGACCTGGACCTCTGGTGGCTGGCGGACGCCCACGTGGACGCCGAGGGGGAACGCGCGCGCGCGGACGTTCGCACCGCCCTCGCCGCAAGCGCGCACCACTCTTTCTCGTTCACCCTCAAGGGCAAGCGCATTCCACAGGAGCTGGAAGCCGGCATTCGCGCCCTCAGGGACGGCTACCAGACGTCCGAGCACGGCCGCATGGACAAATCGACCAATGCCGCACTCGTCGATCGCTTCGGACTCAGGGATTACCTGGCGGAGCGCTTCGCTATCGTCGGCACGCCCGCCGAGTGCAGGGAGAGGCTGAAAACGCTGGAAGGGCGGGGCGTCAAGGGATTGCGCATCAACAACAACCTGCCCGACAGAACCGCGTTCATGGACGTCTGGAGCAAGCAAGTGAGGGGAATAGCGCAGGCGGAATGAGGAAAGGCAACGGCGCCTCCGCCGGTCCGCGCATACCGAAAAATCGGCGGACACGTCCATCTGCTTCACGAGGTCCCGCCAAAACGCCCACACCACGCGCAAACGCGGGCATCCTCGCAAGAACGGAATATAAAAATATAGAAAACAGAAAGCGGACGCGGGGTGCCAAGTTCCCCATCGCGCCGCCCTCTCGCATCAGAACGTCCAGTGCGCCCTATTCACTCCGTCCTCTCGGTGGTATAATAGTCCTTGTGCACATACATTGCCCATAATCGCTCCGGAGGCGATCTGCGCGATTGCGCCTTTTTCGTCCCGACAAATCCGGTTTCCCTGATTCCACGTCTATTTCCAGCGCCTTTCGAGGCGCGAAGCCATTTTTGAGGTGAGGAGGGCAACGCATACGTCTCATCACAACGATCATGATCATGAAACCCTATCAGGCGCGAGGACTTGAGAAGCGCGCGCGATGAGGACGCGGCGCCGAGCTCAACGCCGTCATGGAATCCGGCGGCGGACGCGGAGGCGCGAGAATTCTCATCCATCCGGTGGAGGACGCATCCGGACGGCGGGCAGCGAGAGGCCGCCGCCTGAACCCCTGAAAAACCTGTTCTTCTCGATTCGTTTTCCACGCATTTCAAAGGAGGTTCAAAAGATGAAACGTCTTGTCGCTATTCTTTGGGCCGCGGCGCTTCCGCTGGCTCCGGCGGTCGCGTCCGCGGCACAGGCGCAAAAGCTCGACTCGGGAAACACCGCCTGGATACTGACGTCCACCGCCCTCGTCCTGTTCATGACGCTTCCGGGCCTCTCCCTGTTCTACGCCGGCCTCGTGCGCGTCAAAAACGTCCTCTCCGTGCTCATGCAGTGCTTCGCCATCGCCTGCGCCGTATCGATCGCCTGGCTCGTCATCGGCTACAGCCTGGTGTTCGATGGCGGCAACGCCTTCATCGGCGGCCTGGGCAAGGCGTTTTTCGCGGGCGTGGGCGTGGATTCGCTCTCGGGCAACATTCCGGAGACCGTCTTCGCCATGTTCCAGCTCACCTTCGCCATCATCACGCCGGCGCTCATCGTGGGCAGCATCGCCGAGCGGATGCGCTTCCCCGCCCTCATGCTTTTCAGCGTCGCCTGGGTCCTCATGGTGTATGCACCGGTGGCGCACTGGGTGTGGGGCGGAGGATGGCTCGCCGCGATGGGCGCGCTCGATTTCGCCGGCGGTGCCGTGGTGCACGTGAACTCCGGCGCGGCGGCACTCGTGGCCACCCTCCTCATCGGGCCGAGGCACGGTTTTCCCTCGACGGCCATCCTGCCCCATAACCTGCCCATGTCGGTGGCGGGCGCGGGCATCCTCTGGGTGGGCTGGTTCGGCTTCAACGCCGGCAGCGCGCTCGCAGCCGACGGCGCGGCGGGCATGGCCATGCTCGTGACCCACGTCTCCTCCGCCGCCGGCGCGCTCGCCTGGATGAGCGCGGAGTGGATAAAACACGGAAAAGCGAGCGTGCTCGGCATCGTCACCGGCATGGTGGCGGGCCTGGTCGGCATCACGCCGGCTTCCGGCTTCGTGGGTCCGATGGGAGCGCTGCTGATCGGGGTGGTCGCCGGCCTCGGCTGCTACGCCGCCACGAACTTCATGAAGCAGGTATTGCAGATAGACGATTCCCTCGACGTGTTCACCGTCCACGGCGTCGGCGGAATCATCGGCGCGATCTTGACGGGCGTGTTCGTCGCCGAGGGGCTTGGCGGCGTCGGCCTCGCCGAAGGCGTCGGAATGGGCACGCAGGTATGGGTGCAGATCGTGAGCGTGGTCGCCACGCTCGTCTATTCCGGCGGCGTCTCCTTCATCATCCTGAAAGTTCTGGACGCCACTGTGGGCCTGCGAGCCTCCGCCAACGACGAGTCGGGCGGCCTCGACCTGACGATGCACAACGAGTCGGCCTACCAGCGTTAGGCCGCTTTTCCAGAAGGCTCCGGGGCTGCGGCTCCGGAGCCTTCGCGCATTCCCGCGCGCGAAAGATCACGGACCTGGGAGCCGCGCAAACGAGAAAATGGAGAGTGTAGCCAAACAAAAGTCATTGCGAATGGCCTGGAAAAACGGCTCCTAAAACGGCTGTGCAAGGGCGTTGAAAAGGTCGTGCAAAGCAGGTTCGTCGAGCGTGATGGCGGCGAGGGGGTCGTGCAGACTCCGCCGAAGCGGAGAACGGAGAACACCCTGCCCTGCCCGACGACCGCAATCCGCAAATCTTAAAAGCCCCCCTGGGGCGGCAGGCGGGTTTGATCGCGCTGACGAAACTCCGCGTAATACGCAATAGGAAGCTGCGGCACTCTCCCGCGATCATGGCGAGGGCACGGCGCATGAACAGATGACAGGACGGGGGGAGATACAAGACAGGCTGCCGCTCTCCCGAACAACGGGGACGGCGGTTTATCCTATGAGGCGGCGGACTCCCTGATGCGGTCGAAATACGCCGCGGCGTCATCCGGCAGGGAGGTGAAGCGCATCCGCGTCCTCTCCCCTTCCGCCTCCACGACCTTCGCATAGACCTCGGAGACGTTCGCCTCCTCGAACTTGAGCACCACGTTGGCGTTTCTCTGAAAAGCGCCCTCCACGGCGGCATCGACGCAATTCTGCGAAATGCGAGCGACCTCTCCGCGCACCGCGTGCTCGGAAACCCTTTTTCCGTCCACCTCGAAAACCTGCACCACAACCGGGGGGGCCAAATCCACAAAAACCTCCTCCTCGCGCGGAGGCGTCTCGCACGCGTATTCCCCCGACATTCCCAGAACCTCATACACGCGAACGGGCTCCTCCAGTCCCTTGAAGCGCAAGTCCTGGACTTCTCCCACCTTGAGGAGATCCGCCGTCCTGCTGTGCGTCTCGGGGCTGATGAGCACCTGCCCGCTCACGGTGTGGGATTCGATGCGGTAGGCCATGTTGATGGTCGTCCCCATCGCGCCGTATTTGGTGCGCTTCTCCGAGCCTATGTTGCCGACGATCACCTCGCCCGTGTTGACGCCGATCCCCATGTGGAGCTCGGGCAGGCCGCGCGCCCTTTGCTCCTCGTTGATGCCCTCCAGCGCACACTGCATTTGCACCGCACACGCCACCGCCCGCGCCGGATCGTCCGGGGCGGCGAGCGGCGCGCCGAAGAACGCGAGAATCCCGTCTCCCTGAAATTCATCGACCGTCCCCTTGTATCGGGTGATTGTCTCCACCATCGGCTCCAGAAAGCGGTTCACCACGTCAATGACCTCATCCGGCTTCAGGCGGGAGGAGAGAGCGGTGAACCCCCGCAGGTCGGAGACCAGAAAGGTCACCTCGCGCACCTCGCCGCCGAGCTTCAGACCGTCGGGCGAGTTCAGAAGCTCGTCCACGATCTCCTCGCTGATGTAGCGCCCGAAGGTATCGCGTATGAAATCTCTCTGCTTCAAGCCCTCGATCATGCCCTCAAACGAGGCCGCCAGGCGGCCCACCTCGTCGTGGCCCCTCTTGGCGGGAAGCGAGACGTCCAGATTCCCCCGGCTCACCTCCTCGGACGCCGATGTGAGGCTCCTGAGCAGGCGCAGCATTCGAGAGGAGGCGAACCCGAACAGGAGGAGGCCCAGGGCGAGCAGCGCGGCGGTGAAGCCGAACAGCCGGATGGTGTTCGCCCGCACCTTCTCGGCAACGGGGTTGGCGAACTTGTTGACCATCAGAATGGCCACCACCTTTTTGTTCAGCTTGAGGGGCACGTTGACCTGCAAAAACTGATTGAACAAGCGATCCCCCACCTTGCCGCCGAAGAGTTGGGAGTGCATCATCTCGCCGCGGTCCCAGGTGTCGTTCGTGGCCTTGTAGGTGGCGGGAAAGAGTTGGTGAATGTGGGCGTCCTGGCCGATGCCGAACCCATCGTGACCGGCGGCGACGTATTCGTAGCGCCCGTTGGGCCGGCGGCGCATGATGACGGCGTTGTCCACTCCCGAGAGCTTCTTGATGCGCCGCAGCGCGGCCAGAACGATCGCGTATTCCTCCGTCTTCTTGTCGCTCGGCTTTCTGAGGGCGTGCACCGACTCGGAGTCGATGAGGGAGACGCCGCGCTCGGCGATGAACTCGAGCTTGGCCGCCAGCACGTCGATCTCGTAATCCCGGCTGGACTGATAGTATCGAAACGAAAGGGGCGCGATGGCGACGATGAGGATCACCAGAAAAAGCGCCATGTTCTTGAAGACGATGGAGAAGTAAAAACCCTTTTTGGGGGTGGACTGGACGCTTGATGCGCTCACTCTTGATACCTCCCTCAGGCTGCGGCCAAGGGCTACTATACACCCATCCGCACGCGAGGGGAAATTGTATCTGCTCCTGGGCGGTGCAGATTGCAGAGAGGAGAAGCGGTGCCTCCCCGCTATGCGTCTCACCCACAAGACATTCTCCAGCCCCGTCTGCTTGACGGGCCATATATTTCCGTATAATATTACCTCATAGGTAACGGAAATTTTTCCGTCGTTATCGCCCGAAACATCATGGAATGGACATCAATTTCCGAACGCGAAAACTCCAAAAAACGCTCAATTTGGAGAAAGAAATCCAGAAGAAGTATGGCGATCCCATGGCGAGAAAATTACAAACGCGGCTTGATGTCCTGGAGGCCGCCAAGACACTCGCAGACGTGCCGTCGAGCCGTCCGGATCGTTGTCATCCGCTCCAAGGCAAGCGAGATGGGCAATACGCCGTCGATCTCGTTCATCCTTACCGGCTCATATTCACGCCGAACCATGCGCCGGTTCCCCGGCGGAGCGACGGCGGAATCGACTTGAGGCGCATCACCGCGATCACTATCGTTGACGTGGTGGACTATCATTGAGGAGGCGAAGAACATGAGCGACGCGACCCACGCCTACCAACCAGATTACGCCGTCCCGCCGGGAACGGTGCTTGCAGAGCGTCTCGAGGCGCACGACATATCGCACGCGGAGTTCGCCCGCCGATGCGGTCGCTCGCCCAAGCTGATCAGCGAAATCATTTCCGGCAAGGCTCCCGTAGAGTCGAAGACGGCGATTCAATTCGAGAAGGTCACGGGAGTCGCCGCCCATATCTGGCTCGGAATCGAAACCAACTACCGGCTCCATCGGGCGCGAGAAGCCGAGGCCAGGGAAGCGGAAAAATCCGCTTCGTGGGGAAAGCGTTTTCCGGTGAAAGATTTGGTAGCGCGCGGAGTCATGGACAAGCCATCCGCGCGCTACAGCACAGTGCCGGCCCTGCTTTCCCTTTTCAGCGTCGCGTCAATCGAAGCCTGGGGCGTCAAATATGGGTCGGCGAGCGTCAGCTACCGCCATTCTCCGAGTTTCAAGAGCGACGAATTCTCTCTGGCGACCTGGCGCAGGCTGGGCGAAATCGAAGCCGAACAGCAGACTTGCGCCGATTTTCAGGAACCTCTATTCAAACGCGCCCTCGGGGAGATTCGCACCCTCACGCGCGATCCGTCTACCCATAAAGCGATCCAAGAGGCAGGCAACCAATGCAACGAAGCGGGCGTCGTCCTCGCTCTGATCCCCCCCTTGAAGGGGATCGCGATCAGCGGCGCTGCCTGGTGGCTATCCAGCAAAAAAGCGACAATCGCCCTGAGCGCGCGCCACAAGACGGGCGATCATCTGTGGTTCACCTTCTTCCACGAGGCCGCGCACATCCTGCTGCACGGCAAGAAAGAGGTATTCGTTGATTCGGAAAGCAACGACGCCGAAGAACGTGAAGCCGAAGCGAACCGATGGGCCGCGGATTTCCTGATTCCGGGCGAGGATTGGAGGCAATTTGTCGCCGACGGCACCAAAAGCGCACATGCCGTTCAGCAATTCGCCAAGGAGCAAGGCATCGCTCCGGGCATCGTGGTCGGCAGACTGCAGCACGAAAAACGTTTGCCGTGGAATCGTATGAACCAGCTAAAAAGGCGACTGGCGTGGAAAACCGAGAAACCCTGACGCTCTGACGTCCCCTTCAGCGCAAAACCGCCGATTCGACGTTCCGCCCCACTCACGCTTGCCTCCCCCCCCCCTTTTGGCCTCCCCCCCTTCGCGCGCGCGTTTTTTTCAGCGTCCAGGGAGGCCGGACGCCCCTCACGCAAGCGGCCAGCCGCCGTGGGCGGCGATCGTCTCCTCAATGCGGGCCATGACGCGGGACGTCTCGGCGAGCCCCGCGCAGAGGCGGGCGTAATGGACGACGTCCTCCCAGGAGAGGACGCGGTTTTTACGATCTTTCAGCCACTTCTCCGCCGGGCGATAGCCGCCGATGGCGAAACGCCAGACGTCGGGCGTCACCCCCTCGAAATACTGCGCGTCGTTTATCCACGCCCGGCCGGGCGCCCCGCCGCTCGGCGGAGCGTAGCGGACTTTCTCGACGCGATTCCGGCCCGCGCGCGGAAAGGCGGGCGCACCCTCGCCCTTCGCCTCCATCAGATGCAGGGCGACCAGGCGTGCCCCGAGGCCGACAAGAGCGGCGAACAACGCGCACGCGGGCGTCAGCGGGACGCGCGGAAAATCCGACTTCAGAAAATCGGCGTAGCGGCGGCGGTATTCAGGGCTGTGGAGGACGGCATAGATGTAGTGAAAGACGTCCTCCGGCCCAAACGTGGCGGTGAGATCGCCCGCGCCCTCGGATACGAACTCCAGGCGAAGGGCGGAGGCCGCCATTCGGATGAACTCCCGGTCGAGATTCGGTGCGCGTCCCTCGCCGCCGACCGCCGGGGCTTCATCTGGATAGACGTAGAGGGGGAAGAGATAATTCACCTCCTTGAGCGATACCGTGTGATGCTGGATAAGGTTGCGCGAGACAAAAACGTGCTCCCAGCCTCCGATAATTTCGGTCGATCTGGTCGTCGAAAGCCCTATATTTGGCCCGGCGCGCATGTGACGCATAACACGCTCCCGCCGATGGACAGCGACGTTGCGGTCGAAAACAGTCGTCCGAACATCAAACGGGCGATAAAGAATATGCTCGACCCGATCGCGCCATGAGCCGTCTGCGAGTTCTGTCTTCGCACGGTCATACTGCCACTGATTCTGCGAACACAAACGCCATAGGGTGCGCGCCTCGCTCTCGGATGTCGTTTCAAGTAGGCGGCCGATTTTGGATTCCGCCTCCTCCCGTGTCCATGAAATGGCGAATTGATCATGCGTCGTCACAATCCCTGGAGCGGGGTCGCCACTCGGCCGGAAGATATCGGGGATTGACCACGCCGCCTCGTATTCCTCCGCCCTCGCCTCGTCTCTCGGCACAAAAAGATAGAGCGGCGTCTTCGGAGAGAGCTGCGTCCAGGGCGTGGTCTCTATGTCGTTGGCGGCGAGCCAGCCGTATTTGCCGCCGTCCGGCCCCGCCTCGCGCACCCCCCAGAGGTCGGCGTGGAACACGCGCCCCGGAGCGTCGCCGGCGTCTTTTCTCTTGACGAACAGGCCGACGGCGACGCCCTGCTGAATGTCAAAGACGTTCTCGTCCCTGCTCCCGTCGGGTGCTCTTTCTCTCCTCTTGGCGTTGCCGTGCAGGTCGAGCAGGTATATCTCGTCGAAGGTCTCCATGAGGCTGCGGCGCATTCCGCGGAAGGTGGGATTGTCGAGATACGCGTGGTTCGTGACGAAGCCGAGCACGCCCTCGCCGGTCCGCTCGATGCGCCACTGCGCGAAGCGGATGAATTTGACGTAATCGTCGCTGAGCCATTTTGCTTGTGCTGGCTTTTTCAGTTCTGGGAAACCATGCCTGTAGTCTTTGACCAAGTTTGCGATCCACGCCCCCTTGTTGGCGGAATGGCCGGAATAGGGCGGGTTGCCGAGTACCACCATCACGGGCTTCTCGCGCTTCATCTCGTCCGCGCGCGCCGCCTCCTGGGCGATCTGCGGAGCGAACAGCGGGCCCGTGGTTCTCTCGTGCGCCTCCTCCAGCGCGTTGGTGAGAAAGACGCCGAGACGGGTTCCCTCCGGCATCTCGAAGCCGGCGTCCGCACCGCCGATCTCCAGGGCGAGCTTGAGGTGGCAGATGGCGTAGGGTGCCATCAACAACTCGAAGCCGAACAGACGGCCCAACAGATGCCGGCGGACGTAATCGCGCCAGGCACCGCCCAGCCCCCTCTCCTCGATGGCGCGGCGAATGACGACGATCACCTCGCGCAGAAAGGTACCCGTACCCACGGCGGGGTCGAGAACCAGAACGCGCGGACTCTCTCCGCCTGCGGGGCTTTCAAGGGGGATAGTCGCGGTGTCGGCAAGCCCCTCAGCCAGGCCGAAGCGGGTGCGAAGGAGGCGGTCCACGCTCCGCACGATATAGGAGACGACGGGCTCCGGCGTGTAATAGACGCCGCGCCTCTCGCGCAGCTGCGGATCGTAGGCGGCCAGAAAATCCTCGTAGAAGTGCACCACCGGATCCTCGCTTCGCGTGCGCCTGCCGAAATCGGCGAGAATGGACGCCATGTCCGCCCTATCCAGCAGCAGGGCGATCTCATCCACGATCCACGCGATCCTCTCGTCAACGTCGGGACCGGCGATGCGATTGAAGAGGTCGCGCAGAAGCGGCGTCGTGGACGCGAAGACGGCGGTCTGGCGCATGAACCGCCCCGCGCGCGAATCGTGGAGGCAGCGCGCGGCGAACAGCCCGTAGGCTGCGGTTTGCGCCTGCAAATCCGCGAATTCCTCCGGCGAGAGGTTGGAGATCAGAACGTTGCGATAGCCCTCCAGCAGCCCGCGCAGCGACCCCTCCTGCCCTTCCCTTTCGAGAATGCGCCCGATGCCCTCGCGCAGCAGCCGCGCCTTGGCCGCCATGCGTTTGGCAAGTTCGCGCGGGTCGCCGACCGAAGGCGGGTCGGCCTCGAAGAACCCCTCAAACAACGCGCGAACCCGCTCTCGTCCTTCCGCGTTCGCACCGATTCCGCCCCGGGCGTCGATGGACCCCAGGCGCGCCGTCGCGCGCAGATCGCCCCGCGCATACCAGCGAAATTCCAGATAATCGGTGAGAATGAGATTGGGCAGTCCCTGGCGATAGCGCCGCAGCTGCTCGCCGCTTTCGACGTTCTCCAGATGGGCGCCGACGTCCTTGCATTCGACGTGGCCCAGGGGAACGCCGCTTCGCTCGACGATGAAGTCGGGCGCACCGCAGGAGACGCGCGCGGGTTCGTTGATGGCGTGAACGCCATCGCCCGCCAGAGCCTCAACGAGCGACTTGAGCGCGGGTCGATAGCTGTGCTCGCGCGCCTGGCCGCTCGCGCGCGTCTCCTCCACTCTCAGGCGATACTCCCGCAGCGCCTTTCCCGAATGCGGCGCCGGCGCCATGCTCTCTCCGCGCATATCTCCCGCGCGCTCCCCTATTCCCCCTTCTCCGGAATCACCGGCAGGAGCAGATGCGCGGGATGTGCGGGGCCCGTGTGCAGCGTCACGTTTCCGCCAAAGCGCTCTGTGGGCCTGTCCTCTTTCAGATCGTGCTTGAAAGGCCCCACCCCGTAATAGACGCGGCCGGATATTTTCGGCGCGGAGGGTGCATAGCCCGGCCAGACGTAATCGCGCCCCCGAACGCTCAGGCCGAGGCGGTATCCTTTGGGTGCGACGATGCTCGTGGGCCATATCTCGACGTCGAGTGCGTATATCTCGCCCGGCGTCAGGGGCTGGGCCTCATCGTGGGCGTGGTAGGGCCGGTAGGGGAGCGTGAGCGCCTCGTCGAGTTTTCTGCGCGAGGCGCGCAGCCAGCCGATGGCCACGGGCGTGTGCGGGTCGTTCGACCCCCGGTAGAGGATTTCCGTCATGTCCGGAGCGAAGAGGCGCAGGATGAGGAACAAATCCGCATCCTCCGTATCGGAGGAGACGAAGAGCTTGGCGGCGATGGGGCCGGTGATCTCGGTTTCCGCGTCCAGGGGCGGTGAAAGATAGGTGAGGCCGTCGCCCAGGGCGGCGTAGCTCTTGGTGCGCGCGTTGCGCTGCGGTTCCGGCCGCAGGGTGCCCGAGCCGGAATGGAGGTAATACTTCGTCCATCGCGTGCGCGCGAGGGGCCATTCCTCCTCCGCGCGCGCGACGAACCGCTCGCCCGGATGGCGCACCTGGAGGAGCACTCTGGGCTGTGCCTCCCAGCCCGTATCCTCGCCTTTGAGGAAATGGCCGAAAAACTTCTTTTGAAGCGCCACGCCGTAATCGGTGTAGAAGTGCGTGAAATGCTCCAGCCCGTGCATCTCCAGCCATTTCTGCGCGGTGCCCGCCCGCGCGAAGCCCTCCGTGTTCCCCCTCGGGTGCAGGCCCACGCCCCCCCAGTTGCCCGCCGAGAGGAGCGGCGTCTTGATCTTTGAGAAATCCGGTCTGCGCACCCGCCAGTAGTCGTCGTCAAACGGATGGTCGAGAACGTCGCGCCCGAAGTCGCTCCTGTTCGATGCGAGCTCCTCCTCCGTCAGGTTCAAGGGCCCGGATATCCACTCTCCGTTCAGGCGGCTCTTGAGGCCGCGCCTGCCCTTGCCGTGCTGACGGGGGACGACGGCCTCTCGATACCAGGTCTCGGAAAAGCGGCAGGCGACGCCCCCGTGATAGACGAGGTCCCGGTAGAAATCGGCCGCCCCCTCCCAGACGCACATGGCCGCCAGATGGGGCGGCTGGAGGGCGGCCACCTGCCACTGGTTCATCCCGTAGTAGGAGATGCCGTTCAGGCCCACCTTCCCGCTGCTCCAGGGCTGAACCCCCGCCCACTCGATGCAGTCGTAAAAATCCCTGGTCTCGCGCGGCGACCACACCTCAAGATAGCCGGGCGAGCGGCCGGCGCCCCTTGAATCCACGCGGACGCAGGCGTAGCCGTCCGGCACCCATTTCTCGGGGTCCACGAGCTCCCAGTTCTGGTATTTGTTGGAGGTTCCGGCGATGGTTTCCGGGTAATCGTTCACCATCAGCCCCCACTGGTGGGGATATCCGTCCTCCAGGTGGAGCCACTTCGCATAGGGGCCGTAGCTGATGATGACGGGATGCTTCCCCTCCCCGAGGGGTCGAAAGACGTCGCAACGCAGAACGACGCCGTCGTCCATCTCGATGGGCACATCCCAGTCAACACGCATTCCGTCTCTCGTCTCGCTCTTGTACGCGCTCATGTCTCGCCTTTCTGAAAGAGGGGGAAATGACCTTCGGCAACGCATTCGGAGATAGGGGAAATATAACCGAGCGGCGAGGCGCAAGTCCAGAGAGAGGCTTCAGGTCGGGAGAGGTTCCCGCGCGCGCCAAACTTGACGCCGCCGCGCTTCTCTCCGGCATGACGCGCGCTGGCAAGCGTCATAGGTGCGCTGGTAAGTCGTCCGCAGATTCGGGAGCTCTCATCCGCCCGCGCCGTGATCGGCGGGCCATGAACGCCAGGGAGGAAACGGAATCGTTAGCGAAAGGACCATGAATGGAAAGGCAGCGGACCCCGTTGGAACATCCCTATGCCTCAGCGTCGCCATCGAGTTGTTCTATGTAATCAGAACGACTCACGCTGCTAAATCATCGAGACGCCGCTTGCGTTTCTCCATATGCCGAGAAAGTTTTTTTGCGGAAGACAAACATTTCCATGACGCTTTCAGCGCCATATAAAGCGAATCTATAGCCTCATCATGGGTTGCTCCTTCCCCATGATGCGGCAGATTCGGCTCCATCAACATATCGATATCGGCAAAATATCTTCCATCCATTTCACGGATATGAACGAAAACCGGATTTCCTTCACAGGGCTCTGATTGCGTAATCGGAGTGTGCACAATCAGAAATGCGCGATTTTCCATTTTCTCATACCCTCTTTCTTCATAAGACGTTATGCAGATTTAGACTCCAGCACTGTTATGATAGCACTGCTTCTCACGTTGTAGATGGGATGTCCATCCAGTCCCCGCTCCCTCTTGAATTTGGCGACTTCCAATATATCCATCCTAATTCGCAGCACTGATCCGTCAGCAAGCCTGACTTTCGTCGGCTTATCAACGATCTCTTCGATCTCGACCATCTCTACGTCATGCATCTCACCTGTTGATGGATGCTTCATCTTTCGCTCTGCCATAACCCACCCTTTTTATCGGCAATACGTCTCATTCGCTTTGACGCGGGAATTTTCTCGTTCGCCGCTCGATCGCCTGAACAGCGTCCTTCTCCGGACGCCCCGGTGATGGGCGCTCGCCGAATCCCCCTCTGGTAAGTGAATGCGCACAAACAGCAACTCATATGACCATATCCTACTTGGAATAATGCGGGATGTCTTGCCATGCGAAAATCTCAACCGGCCCGAAGTTACCGCAACTTGCGATGCGCTCTGCGATGCGCATCGCACCCCGCCTCCACGCGGCCGGGCGTTTGAGAAACGCGCGCGCACGCCGCACAATGCGCCTGAGCTGAGGGAGGAGGATGTGATTTGATGCGCGCGCGCACATGGAAAACCGCCGCCGGCGCGGCCTTCGCGCTGTGGTTCCTGTGGCTGCCCGACGCCCTCGGGCACGGGGAGGAGGAAATCCTCCTGTTCGTCTATCTGGCGGAGGAACCCCACCTCCTGAGAATCTCGACCGCCATCGTGGGAGGCGTCATTCTGGCGATGGGACTTTTCATCGCCTACCAATCGCGCGCGGAAGCACTGGAGGGGGCGCGCGGCGAGGCATCCGGTTTGCGTCTGATGGCGCCGGGCGTCGTGGTCGTCAGCCTGGGCGTCGCCGTGCTGCTCGCGGCGGCCTTCATCCTGCCCGAGCGGCTCACGGTCGCACACGATCATCCCCTGCGCCACCCCGATGGAAACTCCCCCCAAGCGGAGAGCCGCCCCTCCAGCGAATAAAAGCGTCGCCGCCATTCCCGAAGCCGGGCGGGACGGCGGGGCGTTGTTCTTGCCGTTTTCCCCTCACGCGAAAGGGATGCTAGAATGCGCCTTTATGATGGTTGATTTACAGGTGGGCGAGAGACGCGCGTCGCCGTAAAAAACGGGAGAGAGACGATGAAAAAACCTGTCGCCATCGCAATGACAGCCGCATCCGTCCTGGGACTCGCGGGTTGCGGCGCCATCCGGGGAGGCATCGGGAAGGAAACCGGCGGAACGATAATCGGCGGAATCGCGGGCGGGGCGCTCGGCTCCAGAATCGGCAAGGGCCGGGGCCGGACCGTGGCGACCATCGCGGGTGCCATCATCGGCGGTCTCGTGGGCAGCTCCATCGGCCCTCACGCGAAAGAGATACTAGAATGCGCCCTTATGAAGGCCGATTTATAGGCGGGCGAGAGACGCGCGTCGCCGCAAAAAACGGGAGAGAGACGATGAAAAAACCTGTCGCTATTGTAATGACAGCCGCATTCGCCCTGGGACTCGCGGGTTGCGACACCACCCGGGGAGGCATCGGGAAGGAAACCGGCGGAACGATAATCGGCGGAATCGCGGGCGGGGCGCTCGGCTCCAGAATCGGCAAGGGCCGGGGCCGGACCGTGGCGACCATCGCGGGTGCCATCATCGGCGGTCTCGTGGGCAGCTCCATCGGCAAGCAACTCGACGAGCGCGACCGCCTTCTCATGGCGCGCCGCACGCAGGTCACGCTGGACAAGGGAAAATCCGGCGTGGCGACCCAATGGGTGAACCCCGACACGGGCAACCGGGGCACCATCACGCCCAGACCCGCCTACAAGGTCAACAGGGGCACGACCAAGACGTATTGCAGGGAATTCCAGCAGACCATCACCGTGGGCGGCAAGACCGAGCGCGGCTATGGCCGTGCCTGCCGCCAGCCTGACGGCAGCTGGAAAATCGCCAACTAGCGGGCACGCCGCAGAAAACGGCCAGACGTTTTCTATTGAACCTCACCTTGGCCGGCTCTCTGGCGTCTTGCGCCTACGGCACCCCTCCCCGAAAGGTCGCCGAATACGCCTGCGGCTCCTAGCCGGGTGCCGCCGCGACATTCAGCTGACGCGCTCCATGTTCTGAATGTAGGGCAGGTTACTCCCCTCTTCCCCAATTTCGGCGAATCGGTGGACGACATCGCGCTTGAGGCGCGCCTTCCACCTCCTCTCCGGCTCCTACGTCGGCTATTTTCTGCGCAAGGCGGACGTAGGGAGACTCATGCGCATCTATTCGGCAAAAGACGCCAAGGCGCAGATACGCGAGAAGACGGGAAGGCCGGCGGCGGGCCAGAAGGCACGATAGCTGGCCTGGTTGCAGTAGTTCTTATTCTTTCCACATGTAATCCGTATTTCTTCTGGCTCATCACCCCTCCAGCAGGGTCATAAACCCTGAAATATCGTGCCCATGCCGCTGACGCTGTCTGGAGTATCACCCCTCCAGCAGGGTCATAAACCGGGGGACTGACCTTAAGCTCCGGAAAGCAGGTCTGGAGTATCACCCCTCCAGCAGGGTCATAAACCGAGGGGGCGCGGCCCGGTCACATCGTGTGCGTGTCTGGAGTATCACCCCTCCAGCAGGGTCATAAACCACTTTTTCCAATTTATTATTGTGGATGTTGGTCTGGAGTATCACCCCTCCAGCAGGGTCATAAACCTAGTTTTTCCAATTGATAATAGTTGACGTTGGTCTGGAGTATCACCCCTCCAGCAGGGTCATAAACCCCTTCTTCAGTACGAGTTACGCTCGAGGCTGTCTGGAGTATCACCCCTCCAGCAGGGTCATAAACCAAAACTAGCCCTTCTCACGCCGGCTGCTCCGTCTGGAGTATCACCCCTCCAGCAGGGTCATAAACCAAAACTAGCCCTTCTCACGCCGGCTGCTCCGTCTGGAGTATCACCCCTCCAGCAGGGTCATAAACCGCGCTTCGCCGAGCGCTTCTCTTTCGTCAAGGTCTGGAGTATCACCCCTCCAGCAGGGTCATAAACCAGGTCAACTTCTCTTTCCTGGGCAGCATCTGTCTGGAGTATCACCCCTCCAGCAGGGTCATAAACCTTTCTATGCTGTGAGCGTCCGCCACTCCAAGTCTGGAGTATCACCCCTCCAGCAGGGTCATAAACCCGGAGCGGCTTCAAGGGCTGCCGGATCGGGGTCTGGAGTATCACCCCTCCAGCAGGGTCATAAACCCCGTTTTCCATAAATCATTGTTTCATATATGGCTGTGCTGATTTTATCACATCAGAAAACAACGTCACATGGCTTTTTCCTGTTTTATCCTCCTTTTTTCTTCCGTCTTTCGCCGCCACGTTTCTCCCTGGCGGCGCGGGCGATGTTCTTCGCCGCGTTCTCATCGCGATCGTGTGCCGCGCCGCATTCTGGGCAAGTCCAATGGACTTCCGACCCGAGTTCGTCGTTCGGAACACCACAACCAGAACACGTTTTCGACGTATACGCAGGGTTGATTTTGACGACCGCTACCCCCTCGCGTTCGGCGCAATTTTTAATCGCGCCGAGGAATTCACTGAGCGCGACGTCAAAGCGCTGGCTGCGCGCCTTGTCGGGAAGCTCGTTATCGACGTCGCGCACCTCGGCGAATTGCCTCAGATCGATATCCTCCATACCAATCGGCAGGCCGAGCGTCACCATCCTTGACGCGGCGATGCGATATATCTCCCGCCGCCAGCCCAGGGTTTTCCTGCGAAGGCCGTGCATCTCCCCGTAGAGTTTGCGGGAGCACTCCCGCCAGCGCAGCGTCTCCTCCTCCACTTCGGCAGGCAGATTCCCTCTATTTCTGCGAATATCTCCACCCAGCTTATAGGCCATCTCAAAGTTCAGGGTAACGTTCGCGGGGAGTTTCACTATCTTGCGGACCAAGCCGTTCACGAGATGCTTCTCATCCAGGGACGCCACAAACGCCTTGAGGCGAGGTTGAATGAAGCGTCCCAGCCCGGCGGCGCTGTCATCCAGATCCCCTTGAATCTTTTCGACGCGCTTCATGCGGGCAACGAGCTCTGGGGGCAACGTCACGTGCTGAAATTCCCAACCGGATGCGCTTTCCGCGGCAATCGTCGCAACGCGCAATTCTTGATCGCGCATCTTCTTGAACCCGATGTCCACGCCAAGCGCTCTGGCTGATGGATCCTCCGGCGGCGTGACAGCCGGCACTCTCACGGAGAAGTTGACCGTATACCTGAACCTGTCGCCCACCCGCCTACGCAGCAGCTTGGCGTTGTTGATCTGCGCACCCTCGGGAATGGGCCGGTGCAAATGGAGGTGAAATTCCGCATACACCTTGCTCGCCTTTCTCGCACCGCCCGCCACTTTCGCACGAAGCCGCACCACGGGAGAACCGCCCCGGAGCGCGGCGGGCGCGAGCCTGAAGCTCTCGCTGGCCTTAATTTCGCCGCGCAGGATTTCCTCGAAAGTCACTCCGTACTTCGTCTCGCCCTCGCCCGGACGCTTGAATCTATAGAAAATAAACCCCGTCCCATCGAACCTGTGAAACCGGAGACGACTCTTCGGATTATCGAACGTCCTGCCCCGCGCCTCCTTGAAATATCGGGCGGTCTCATTCGCCGTTGGGCCATTCAGGCAGCCCGTGTTCTTCACTCGCTGGGCCGTTTGTACGCGCTCGTTAAAATCTCCATTGAGCGCCTTCTTGTCGATGCGCTTGTCCGCTTCCTTCCGATGCGGCTTGATCTCCGCCCACAGCTCCCCTCTCCTGTCTTTCAGTTTGCTGATTTCACGGTTGGCCCTCTTGATGAGCGGATGGCCGGCATCCCGCGTTTTGGCCTTCTTGCGCGCGTCGCGCTTGCGCACATACGCCTCGCGAATCTGAAGTTCCACGGCGTCAATCTTCTCGTCGACCTCACGGTATCCAGCATCGGCCGCGCGTCTCGCGTTCTTGTATTTATTCCTTGAATCCTTATCAATTTCGACGAGTTTGTTCCACAGATCGTTTCTCCGACGTAATTCATCCACCCCCGCCTGGGGAAAAGGATCGACGAACCTCGCCCTGCCTGTTTTGGAATCAATCGGCACGGCGCCGTATTGATAGACGCGGGTTGTTTCTTTTTTTTCCATCTCGCATACGCCTTGCGTGGTTTCGCTGGAACGCTCCCCAGCGGGAACAGGGAATCTCGCCGCCGAACGATAAGCGTCAAGCCTTTGTCTTTCCCTCGCCAGCCTCAACAGACGTCCATAACCTCACGAACACCTGGACGGGCCAGCGCGATCTTGGGCATCTCGGCGCGCTGCGGCTTGGCGTCGGCAGCTAAACATACACCCGAATATACCCCTTTCCGCCGGGGCTTCAACCTCATCCTCCTTTCCCCACCATCCTGGAATGGCGACGGGAAGAACGCCTCACTGTAGCCGGAAAAAATAATTGCGAATGGCGTTGAAAAAGTCGTTCAAAGCAGGTCGTCGAGCATGATGGCGGCGAGGGCATCCGGTCGCTCAGGGCGTTCGGGAGTCCGTCCCGCACAGCAATTCCACAAAACGCTTCACGCCGCCTCGAGGCGGCTTGTCGCGCCTGTGAATGAGGCCCACGGGGCGGATGACGCGCTCCCCCTCGAAGGGGAGGACGGCCAGCGTGTTCATGGCCCGTTCGTTATGGACGGCGGAGCCGGGCAGGATGCTCACCCAGGCGTCGATGAAAAGCGCCTCCTTGATGCTCTCCACGTTGTCGAACTCCATGACGACGTCCACGTTCACGCTGGCCTTGCGAAAGACGCGGTCTATCGCGTTGCGAATCGGGAGATCACCGTCGAACGCCACGAACGGCGCGCCCTCCAGGTCGGAGAGCCTCACCGCGTGGCGAAAAGCCAGCTGATGGCCCGGATGGCTGACGAAGAACATGGGCTCCTCCCTGAAGGGCACCACCCTGAGCGCCTTGTCCCTCGGAGGGTAGGAGAGAACCCCCACGTCCGCGGTATCGTCCAGGACGGATTGCACCACCTTCTCCGGGTGCAGGCATTCCAGACGAAGCCGCGCCTGGGGATACCGGGCGCGAAACTTCTGCATGTAGGCGCCCATCTGATGAAGCCCCACCGAGTAGATGGCGGCGACGTGCACCTGGCCGTGCGCCTCGCCGATGCCGTGCGATATCTCGGAGCAAACCTGATCGAACTCTCCCAGCAGTTTCCGGCACGCCTCATAGAACCGGGCGCCCTCTTCGGTCACGTCGAACGGCCTTCTGCCTCTGTCGAGCAGCGCGACTTCCAGATCCGCCTCAATCTGACGAATCGCCTGGCTCGCCGCAGACTGGGTGACGCCGCACTGCGCAGCGCCCTTTGAAAAACTTCTCTCCTGAACGACGCGACAATACATTCTGAGGGATTCGATGTTCATGAACGAGAGATTACAGCATAAATTTCTCTAATGCAATGTATTAGATATTTTAGTTTGCCTTATTTTTGACAGGGTGCTACACTTGCAGGGCGATTCCACAAATCGCGCGTTGTCCACGAGAAGCCTTCAGGAACCTCTTCGTCCAATGGGGGATCGAGGAGCGTTCCGAGAGATTCTCTGAAAGAGAGCTGGCGAAATGATGAGAAAACCCGCGCGAGAGCATGGGCTTTACGATCCCGCCTTGGAGCACGACGCCTGCGGCGTCGCCTTCATCGTAGACGTCAAGGGGCGCAAATCCAACGAAATCGTCAAACAATCCCTCACCATCCTGCGCAACCTCGCCCACCGGGGGGCCACAGGCTCGGAGATCAACACGGGCGACGGGGCGGGAATCCTGATGCAGCTGCCCGACAAGTTCCTGCGCAAGGTCTGCGAAGCGGAGAAATTCACGCTGCCCGAGGAGGGCCGCTACGGTGTGGGCTCCGTGTTTCTTCCCAAGTCTCCGGATCAGGCGAATGAATGCGAGCAGATTTTCGAGTCCATCGTCCATGAGGAGGAGGCGGCGGTTCTCGGCTGGAGACCGGTGCCGAACGACCTCTCCTCGGTGGGGCCCACGGCCCGGGAAGGCGCGCCGCAATTCCGCCAGGTGTTCGTCGGCGGGTTTGACGAATCCCTGGACGGCATGGGGATAGAGCGCAGGCTCTACGTCATCAGAAAGCGCGCCGAACACGCCATACAGGAATCGGGGCTCAAGGACAGGGATGAATTTTTCATTCCCTCGCTCTCCGCGCGCACGCTGATCTACAAGGGAATGCTCACCGTGAAGCAGCTCGAGAACGCATTTCCCGATCTCCAAGACCCCGACGTGGAATCGGCCCTGGTGATGCTCCATTCGCGATTCTCCACCAACACGTTCCCCTCCTGGCCCCTGGCGCATCCGTATCGCTACACCGCCCACAACGGCGAGATCAACACCCTGCGCGGCAACATCAACTGGATGCGCGCCCGGGAGGCGCTTTGCGCGTCTCCCCACCTGCCGGAGCTGGAAAAGATATTGCCCATCATCAACGAGGGCGGAAGCGACTCCGCCATCCTCGACAACGTGCTGGAATTTCTCTACATGGCCGGTCGGGAGATGCCGCACGCCTTGTTGATGATGATTCCAGAGCCGTGGGTGGGCCATGATTCCATGAGCGAGGAGCGCAAGGCGTTCTACGAGTTCCACGCCAGCCTGATGGAGCCCTGGGACGGCCCCGCCTGCCTCGCGTTCACCGATGGCTCCGTCATCGGCGCGGTACTCGACAGAAACGGCCTGCGGCCCGCCAGATACTACCTCACGCACGACGATCTACTCATCATGGCGTCAGAGGTGGGCGTTCTCGACGTTCCGCCCGATAAGGTGAAGATCAAGGAGCGTCTCCATCCGGGGCGGATCCTGCTCGTGGACACGCGGGAGGGCCGCATCGTGGACGATGAGGAAATCAAATCGCGCTACGCGGCCGCACACCCATACAAGGACTGGCTGGACGCCCATATGCTCCACCTGAACGAACTGCCCGACGCTCCGGAACTTCCCGAACCCGACCACCAGACCGTCCTCAAAAGACAGAAAATCTTCGGATACACCCAGGAGGACCTGCGATTTTTCATCGCCCCCATGGTGAACCAGAAAAACGACCCGACGGGCTCCATGGGCAACGACGCCGCACTCGCCGTTCTCTCGAATCGCCCCCGGCTTCTATACGATTATTTCAAGCAATTGTTCGCCCAGGTGACGAATCCACCCATCGACGCCATTCGCGAGGAAATCATCACGCAGATATCCTCTGCCATCGGGCCCGAGAAAAACCTGCTCGCACCCGGTCCGGATTCCTGCCATCACGTGAAGATCGACTCTCCGGTTCTCGGCAACGAGGATCTCTACAGGCTCGTCCACGTCAAGCAGCCGGGCCTGCGGGCCGTCCCCCTCCCCATCCTCTTTCGGGCGGAAGACGGAGCGGCGGGCATGAGGGGGGCGATGGATAAATTGTGCAGAAAAGCCAGCCGGGCGATTGAGCAGGGCTACAGCTTCATCGTCCTCTCGGATCGGGGCGTCTCGCAGGACTACGCCCCGATCCCTGCGCTGCTGGCCACCGCCGGCGTTCATCATCATCTGGTTCGTGAAGGAACCCGAACGCGCGTCGCCCTCCTCATCGAGACGGGAGAGGCGCGCCAGGTGCATCACATGTGCCTGCTGCTCGGCTTCGGGGCGGCGGCGATCAACCCGTATCTCGCCTTCGAGACCATCGACGACATGATTCGAACCGGGCTCCTCAAGAACGTCGACCACGATACGGCCAGCCGAAACTACGTCGCCGCCCTCAACAAGGGCATCCTCAAAGTGATGTCGAAGATGGGCATTTCGACCATCCAGTCCTACCGGGGCGCCCAGATATTCGAGGCCATCGGACTCAAGCGGGACTTCGTGAAAAAGTATTTCACCCGGACGGTCTCGCGCATCGGCGGAATCGGCATCGACGGCGTGGCCGAGGAAACCCTGGAGCGGCTTCGCAGCGCCTTTCCGAAGCGGTCCGCAGGCTTCCGGGAGCTCGAGGGAGGCGGGGACATCCAATGGCGCAGGGACGGCGAATTTCACCTGTTCAACCCCGAGACCGTGTTCAAGCTCCAGCACTCCACGATGTCGGGGCGATACGAAATTTTCAAGGAATACACGGACAAGGTCGACAACCAGAACAGGCACCTCGCCACGCTGCGCGGCCTTCTGAAACTGCGGCCGGCGAGGAACGCCGTCCCTCTTGATGAGGTGGAGCCGGCCGAGGAGATCATGAAGCGCTTCAGCACGGGCGGAATGTCCTACGGCGCCTTGAGCTCGGAGGCGCACGAGGCGCTCGCCGTGGCGCTCAACCGCATCGGCGGCAAATCCAACTCAGGCGAGGGCGGAGAGGACGCGAGCCGCTACGCGCCGGATGCGAACGGCGACCTCAGACGAAGCGCGGTCCATCAGGTCGCGTCGGGACGCTTCGGCGTGACGAGCGAGTATCTGGTCAACTGCACCGACCTGCAAATCAAAATGGCCCAGGGCGCCAAGCCCGGCGAGGGCGGCCAGCTCCCCGGCCACAAGGTCTATCCCTGGATAGCCAAGACGAGGCACTCCACCCCTGGAGTGGGCCTCATCTCGCCCCCGCCCCATCACGACATTTATTCGATTGAGGATTTGGCCCAGCTCATATACGACCTCAAGAACGCCAACCCCAGAGCGAACGTTCACGTCAAGCTCGTCTCCGAGGTGGGCGTCGGCACCGTGGCGGCGGGAGTCGCCAAGGCCCGGGCCGACACCATCCTCATATCGGGCCACGACGGCGGAACCGGCGCGTCTCCCATCACCAGCATCCTCCACGCGGGCACCCCCTGGGAGCTGGGACTGGCGGAAACGCAGCAGGTGCTCGTGCTCAACAGGCTGCGGGACCGGGTGGCACTACAGGTGGACGGACAGATGAAAACGGGGCGAGACGTCATCGTGGGCGCGCTCCTGGGAGCCGATGAGTTCGGTTTCTCCACCGCGCCGCTCGTCGTCATGGGCTGCATCATGATGCGCGTATGCCATCTGAACACGTGCCCCGTCGGCATCGCGTCCCAGGATCCGAAGCTGCGGGAGAAATTCGCCGGAAAGCCCGAGTTCGTCGAGAATTTCTTCCGCTTCGTCGCTGATGAGGCGAGAGAATACATGGCCCGGCTCGGCTTTCGCACGATGGACGAGATGATCGGGCGCGTGGACAGGCTGGACGCGAGAAAAGCGGTGGACCACTGGAAGGCGAAGGGGCTCGACTTCTCCCCCATCCTCCACAAGCCGGACGCCGGGCGCGACGCGGCGATTCGCCACACCTCCACGCAGGACCACAGACTGGAACGCTCGCTCGACATGCGGGAGCTGCTGCCCAGATGCAAGGAAGCGATTGCGAACAAGACGCCGATCTCCTTCACGCTCCCCATCCGCAACACCCACAGAACCGTCGGCACCATCACGGGCGCAGAGGTGACGCGCACACACGGGGCGGAGGGATTGCCGGAGGACACCATCCAGATGCACTTCACCGGCTCCGCCGGCCAGAGCTTCGGCGCGTTCATTCCGAGGGGGATGACCATGACGCTGGAGGGAGACGCCAACGACTACACGGGAAAGGGACTCTCGGGCGGAAAACTGGCGGCGTATCCCCCCAGGGAGTCGGGCTTCGCGCCGGAGGAGAACATCATCATCGGGAACGTGGCGCTCTTCGGCGCCACGTCGGGAGAGGCGTATTTTCGGGGGGTGGCGGGAGAGCGTTTCTGCGTCCGAAACAGCGGTGCCCACACGGTGGTGGAAGGCGTGGGAGACCACGGCTGCGAATATATGACGGGAGGCCGCGTGGTCGTCCTGGGGAAGACGGGAAGGAACTTCGCCGCGGGAATGTCGGGAGGCGTCGCCTACGTTCTGGACGAGGAGGGCGACTTCGCCAGGCGCTGCAACACGGAAATGGCGGACGTCGAACGCCTGAGCGCGCCGGACGACGTCGAGGAGTTGAAAAGCCTCATCGAGAAGCACGCAGCTCACACGGGAAGCGCCCGGGCGCGGGAGATTCTCGCCGCGTGGGACGCGCGCCGGCCCCGGTTCGCAAAGGTGATGCCCCGAGACTACAAGCGCGCGCTCACGGCGATGGAGGAGGCGAAGGCGCGAGGCGTCTCATGGGAGGAGGCCGTCATGGAGGGGGCGCATGGGTAAGCCTACGGGATTCGTGGAATTTGGCCGGGAAGCGCCCCGAATGCGCTCCGTGCACGAGCGCGTCCACGACTGGAACGTGGTCTATCTCCCCACGCCCGACGAGACGCTTCGGCGCCAGGGCGCAAGGTGCATGGACTGCGGCATCCCCTTCTGCCATCAAGGATGCCCGCTGGGAAACCTGATTCCGGACTGGAACGACCTCGTCTATCAGGATTTGTGGAAAGAGGCGATTGATCGGCTCCACGCGACGAACAACTTTCCCGAGTTCACCGGCTGGCTCTGCCCGGCGCCCTGCGAGGACGCTTGCGTCCTCACGATCAACGACGCGCCGGTGACGATCAAGGAAATCGAAAAATCCATCATCGAGCACGCCTTCGGCGAGGGATGGGTGAGGGCGAGCCCGCCCGAGACGCGAACCGGCAAAAAAATCGCCGTCGTCGGCTCAGGCCCGGCGGGGCTCGCCGCGGCCCAGCAGCTCAACCGGGCGGGACACGGCGTCACCGTGTTCGAGCGAGACGACAAGCTCGGCGGACTCATGCGCTACGGGATACCGGACTTCAAGATGGACAAGGCCTACATTGACCGGCGCACGCGGCAGATGGAGGAGGAGGGGGTGGCGTTTCAGGTGAACGCGAACGTGGGCGTGAACCCGAAGGCGTCCGACCTGCGGGAGGAGTTCGACGCCATCGTGCTTGCCGCCGGCGCCTTGCTGCACAGGGATTTGCCGATTCCGGGGCGCGGGATGGCGGGCATTCATTTCGGCATGGAATACCTCGTCATGCAGAACCGCAAGCTCGCGGGCGAGGACGTCGCGGATGAGGAGTTCATCACCGCCCGGAACAAGCACGTGGTCGTCATCGGCGGCGGCGATACGGGCGCCGACTGCGTGGGTACCGCGCACAGACAGGGGGCGAGGTCCGTCCGGCAGTTCCAGTATCATCCGCGCCCTCCGGATAAAAGAGACCCTTTAAGCGACCCCTGGCCGAACTACGCGCACATTTTCCGCACCGCGCCGATGTATGAAGAGGGCGGCGAGCGCATCTTTCAGATTCAGACCCGCCGGTTTCTGGGCGAGGGGGGCCGCGTCAAAAAAATCGACACCGTGCGGGTGAATGAAGACGAGGATGAGAGCGGAAAACCCGTATTCACCCAGATTCCGGGCTCGGAGGAGGAAATTGACGCGGATCTCGTCCTCATCGCCACCGGCTTTCAGGGGCCCGATTGCCATCCGCTTCTCGACGAACTGGCACTGGAACGCACCGAGCACGGTGCGGTGCGCCGCGACGAGAGATGGATGACGAGCGCGCCCGGCGTCTTCGTGGCGGGCGACATGATGCGGGGCGCGTCCCTGGTGGTCTGGGCGATCGCGGACGGGCGATCTTGTGCCCGCGCCGTGGACGAATACCTGATGGGAGAATCTCTCCTGCACGCGCCGCTGGAGTAAATAAAGTCGAACCCACGCCACAATGCTTCAAAGAAATCACAAAGATTGTCTCCACAATTCCAATCCGATGACCAACGATTCCTCAACCCACAACTTGAATCTTTCTCCAAGAACATCTTCATCATCCAGATAGTTGAACTGAAAAATGTCATTACAAGAGGGCGCCAGTCGAACAAATTCTTCTTTCGGGCTACCGCTCGCTGCCTTCACAAAGAAGGTGCCAGAACAAACCATTATCCCGCGAAATTCTTGGCCATATTGATGAAACGAGAACAACAAAGTAGTTTTTTCATTATTTTCATTGCTAATTTGCAATGTATTCCATGCTCGATGGGCATTTAGACTAGACCAGTATTTCATTTTCCTGGCAGTATCAACTATTTCTGCCTTATAATAATAAGAGATTCTATCCCCATCTTTCGCTTCAAGGCACCAAGCGTAATAACCTAGGTCCAACTTCCCCAATTCACAGTTCACCTCGTCTCTAGTCTTATTCAGCGTACTGGAAAGATTTGATTGTAATTTCTGCGCAAGTTCAAAAACACGTTTCATTTTCTCAACTTGCTCTTCTTTTCTTTTCTTGAGCTTCTCTCCCGCCGCTTCAATGATGGATAAAACCGGCCGTAGTCCTGCAACTTCATGAACAAGATGGAGTGCAGACAACAGACTCTTTTTTTGGCACTCCGATATAAAATTAACAAGACGAGAGAGGTCTCCCAAATCAGATTTCCTCAAAAAATCCAAATACTGACTTCTTGAATCATTTGGTATCACAACCGGAAAAAGTCCTTTTCTTAAAAAAATCAAATTCACAATGGTCCTGGCAACCCGGCCGTTCCCATCCTGAAAAGGATGAATCTGGGTAAAACGGTGGTGCATCCATGCCGCAGCAACCTCCGTTGGCACATTTTGCGATGAATGTTTTTGATGTATTTCACACAGACGATCCATTTCAGAGGCGACATGCTCTGGGGGACAATACTCATAAAAAGTTCCATCTTCGGTGACAGGATTATTGGACTGGCGCTTCCAGTCACCTTTTCTCAGCTCAATCTCAACTGGCCGCCCCATTCCATCAACAGCCGAAACATACTTTTGAGATCTCATGAGAGCCGCGTGAAGTTCTTTGATATACCCAGTCGTCAATTGGCGATTTTGGGCGACAAAATCCATTAAGCCATCATATACATTTGCATGGTCTCTTAAAAAATGAACTACTTCTTGCGGGGATTTATCTGTACTGCCCCTTGGAATAAGATCAGAGTTCAAGCCGTGCTCAATCAGCAATTGCGTCGTCCCCCGATCAATCGTATAAACGCGTTCGATAACTCCCGTTTCAATTGCCCATCTTCTTTTTAATTTTTCGTTAAATTCTTTAAGAGTTTCCGTTTCTTCTAAAGAACCCTTTTGCTCTTTCCAAAGGCCAGACAAACTTTTCAACTCTTCACTAGCCATGTCTCGCCAGTTCGCCGGCAAATCTTCAATAGGATTCCATTTGTATCCAGACATATACGGCTCCTTCGGCCTCTCTTACATCTGAAATAGAACGGAAATGACGTGATTTTCAACCCATGAAGGGAGTCGACAGGAATTCAAACGTCCATCAGCACGGCGGCGGACGATTTAGTATCTTGGAAAACCTATCTGTGCCAGCCCAGCCTCTCGGCAATCTGCAAGAGGATGTCAGCGCGGTTGAGCGCGTAGACGTGAAAATGCCGGACGCCCATCTCCATGAGCGCCTGCATCTGGGCCGCGGCGAGATCTGCGGATTTCTCCCGAAAAGCCTCCGGATCGTCCTCGTAGGGCGCGAGGGCGTCAACGATGCGCGGCGGAACACTCGCCCCGCACTTCTCGGCGAAGCGCTGTGCCTGGGCCACGTTCCGGATGGGCAGGATGCCGGGCGCTAAGCCGATGCGCACGCCCCGCCTGCTCGTCTCCTCCATGAAACGCTCCCAGACCTGGGCCTCAAAAAAGAATTGGGAAGCCGCGTAATCCGCCCCCTCGTCCACCTTCTGGACGAAATAGTCCATGTCCTTGGCCCTATCCGGCGTCTCGGGGTGTCCTTCGGGGTAGCAGGCCACACCTATGGAGGAGAGGCCGTCGAGACGCCTGAGCCACCGCACGAGGTCGGCGGCGTGGCAAAACCCTCCGGCGACGGCCTCCTCCCGCGTCATGCCATCCGGAACGTCTCCTCGAAGCGCCAGAACGTCGCGCATCCCGTTTTCGATATAGGAGGAGGTGAGGCGCGAGATTTCCTCCTCATCAGCGCCCACGCACGTGAGATGCGCCACCACGCGCTCCGGATAGCGCGCGGAGAGCGCGAGCACCAGCTCCAGCGTGCCCTCCCGCGTGGAGCCGCCCGCCCCGTAGGTCACCGAGGTGAAGGCGACCTCCATCGCGCCCTGAATCGCCTCCATCTCGCGCAGGGCGCGCTCTACCGCCTTGCGGCCCTTGGGCGGATACAGCTCGACCGAGACGCTCACGTCTGGAGAGGAGATGCTCTCGATAATCGCTGACAATGCACGACCCTTCGGCGGCGACGCGGTGCGGGCGTCGCGGAAATGAGAGACGTCAAAACCGTAAAATCAGAACTTTACAAGTCCAAACTCTCCTTGGACGGAAGCGCTGTATGAAAGAAATCGGCATGAAGAATGGATCATGTCGATCCAGTGCATCATCGCACCTAAAAAACGGGTGCGGGGCGAATCCGCCCCGCACCCGCAAACGCCAAAAAGGGGACTAGCCCAAACTTTCAAGCGCCGCAAACAGTTCGTCGTCGTCGGGCCTCTCGGGCGGGGCGGCCGTCACCTCCACGTAGGCGACCTTCCCCTCCTTGTTGACGAGAATCACCGCGCGGTTGCTAAAACCCTTCTCGTTCAGCAGCCCGTAGGCCGCGCACGTCTTCTTGCCGAAAAAATCGCTCAGCAGCGGAAACTCGATTCCGTATTTCTCCGCCCATGCCGCGTGCGCGAACGGGCTGTCCACGCTGATGCCGAGAATCTCGCACTCGGCGTCGTCGAATTTCTCCTTCGCCGCCTGATAGGCGGGCAGCTGCTCGCTGCACACGGAGGAGAAGTCGAACGGATAGAAGCACAAAAGAACGTTTTTCTTTCCGCGATAACCGCTCAGTTTGACGGTGTCGCCCTCCGCCAGGGTTCTCGGCAGTTCAAAGTCGGGCGCCGCGTCGCCTACGCTTAGCGTCATGAGCTCGCCCTCCCCTATTTCGCAGCCGCGAAGCGCGCGGCGACGTCGTCCCAGTTCACCACGCTCCACCAGGCGGCGACGTAGTCGGGACGGCGATTCTGATAGTTCAGGTAGTAGGCGTGCTCCCATACGTCGACGCCCAGAAGCGGCGTATAGCCCTGCGTGCGCACGCTCGTCTGGTTGGGCATCTGCTTGATCTCCACCGTCCCCGAGCCGGGTTTCGTGCAAAGCCACGCCCAGCCGCTTCCCTGGACGGTCACCGCCTGGGTCGAGAACTTCTCCTTGAAGGCGTCGAAATCGCCGATGGCCGCCGCCAACTCACCGCTCGGCGCACCGCCCCCGTTCGGGCTCATGTTCTTCCAGAAGATGCAGTGGTTGTCATAGCCGCCGCCGTTGAAGTTGAGACCGCCCTGATCGGGGGAGAGGTTCGCCAAGATGTCCTCAATGCTCTTGCCCTCAAGGTCGGTTCCGGCAATCGCCTTGTTCAGGTTCGTGAGATAGGTGTTGTGGTGCTTCGTGTGGTGAATCTCCATCGTGCGCGCGTCGATGTGCGGCTCCAGTGCGTCATAGCCGTAATCAAGAGCGGGAAGTTCAAATGCCATTTTGTCTTCTCCTCAATAGGAATGGAAGGCTTCTGTCGTTTGGCTGTAAAGGGTCGGGCGAACGCTCAAGAGAACGCCCCGCACGTTTTACGCTTCCGGATTGCGCAACGAGGTCGTATTCTATGAAAGAGCGCATCGTGCGTCAAACCCGATTCTGCGGATGGAGCGGTGCCCACGCCCCTAGTCGGGCGTCTGCGTCTGATGAATTTCATCGAAATGCCGGTAGAGCAGGGACATGTCCTCCTCCATCATCCCCCGCGCGACGGCTTTCCTCAAAAACGAGCGCGTCTGCTCGGCCAGGGGCACGTCCGCCCCGCGCTCCCTCCCCATGTCGACGGCGATGCCGACGTCCTTTTGCAGGTTGTAGACGCGCGCCTGCGCGTTCCACTCCCCGGAGAGGATGTTGTTCGGAAAGCGGTGGCGGCTGGCGTAGCTGTAGGCGGTGGAGACGTTGAAGACGTCGATCATATCCTCCACACGCATCCCCAGCCGCTCGACCAGGCGCGCTCCCTCGCAGGTCGCCAGAAACATTGTGTGAAGCACCATGTTGTGAACGAGTTTCATGGCGTGGCCGGAGCCTTGCGGACCCAGGTGAAAGACGTTCTCGACGAAGGGTTCGAGATATTTTCTCGTTCGCCGGAGGAGTTTCGCGTCCCCGCCGATCATGAGGGTCAGGTTCCCCGCCAGGACGCCCGCCGGCCCCCCGCTCATGCCCGCGTCGAGATACCCCAGGCCCGCGCGCGCGGCACGGCGCGCCAGGCGCCTCGTCTCGGCCGGATCGGAAGTCGTCAGATCATAGACGACCAGCCCCTTTCGCGCGTTTCGCAGCAATCCCCCCTTGCCCCGAAAGCATTCCCCGATCTCACGGGAGGAGGGCACGACGAAGAAGACGACCGCGCAGGATTTCGCCATATCTCCGGGCGTCTCGATGGAGACGCCGCTCGTTCTCCCGAACGGCCGGCGCGCCGCCTCGGAGACGTCCCAGAGGCACAAGGGGGTTTTCGCCCCGATGAGCCTTCGCGCCACCGGGCCTCCCATGCGCCCCAAGCCGACGACGCCTACCCTCGCCCCTCTCGCCATTCGGACACCTCAGGGGGGATTATCCGCGGAAAGGATTTTTATGGAATGGAGCCGACGACCGGACTTGAACCGGTGACCTGCTGATTACGAATCAGCTGCTCTACCTATCTGAGCTACGTCGGCCCATGCGGAGCCTGCGGTGCTCGCGCGGTGGTATTCAACACGCGCAACCCGCCTCCGTCAAGCCGAGAGGGAGCGAACGCGCCAGAGACGAGAGATTCCCGCCCACCGGACTTTCGTTTCCAGGGTTGACTTCCAGTGCCGCTCGGCGTAAATCTCATGTTTCTTTTGTGCCGCTAGCTCAGCTGGTAGAGCAACGGACTTTTAATCCGTAGGTCCAGGGTTCGAGTCCCTGGCGGCACACCACGAATCGCCCCAGACCTCGTTTGGGTTCCGCATCATTCTATGGACGGCCGGGGGGTCGCCGGCGAGCGGGGATGAACGCACGGAACGCGGACAAATCATGGAGAGAGCGAACGTGGGCATCCCCATCCGGGCGACTTCGCGCGGCCTGCATAAAGGAGGACAGGGCGGAATGCGTCGACGCGATGTCGGCCATGAGAATCGGTGCGCGGGTACGCACAAGCCGGCATCCGCCGCCGGACCGGCGGAGCACAGCATCTTTCATGGGTTCTCCTCCTCAAGAAAGTCCTCGCAACCTATCAGGAAGTCGGACGTGAAAAGAACCCGGACATGCACGATCAACCGGCCTCTGGATATTCACCCTCTTCTCCCCTAACCTTTATTGTTTATTGCGAATGGCGAATTCTCCCCCCAAAAACGACAAGCCCGATTTCGTCTGGGAGAACCTGGAAGTCGGCATGCGCATCGGCGAGCGCAGCCTCTTGGTGACGCAAGAGATGGTGGACGCGCACTGCGAGGCCGTGGGCGCGCGGAGGGGGTGGTATGAGGGCGACTCACCCGCCGGCGGACCCATTGCGCCGCCGATGCTATTCATCAACGACCTGCTCGCCATATATGATGCGAACTACGCGCGATTCGGCACCATCCACGCCAAGCTCGGCTACTGCTTCCACCGACCCGTGCGAGTGGGCGCGACCGTGCGGCAAGAGGTCACAGTGAAGGATTTATACGTGAAGAGGGGGAAGGGATGGGTGGTAAGCGAGCTGCGCGTCACGAACGAGGCGGGCGACCTGCTCCTCACCTCCACCCATACCTCGCTCCTCAGCCTCACGAGAAGGCATGAGAGCGAGAATGCGTGAACCCTCGGCCCCGCTCGAAACTATGCGGGTGGGCGACGCCCTCCCCGGCAGGACTTACCAGGTCGGCCGGAAGGAGATTCTGAAATTCAACCGCTACGTCACCGGCGGGCGGGATACGAAGAACATCCACACTGACGACGAGACGGCGCGAAAGGCGGGCCTGCCCCGCGCGGTAGCGACCGGCCGCCACCCCGTCTCCTTCATCGCTGAGCTCATGGTCGACCACCTGGGCATGGGCTTCATAGCGGGCGGTGCCCTTGAGGTCTCCTTCGTGAAGCCCATATTTCCGGGCGACTCCCTGCGTCTCTCGGCGACGCTGAAAGAGAGAAGGGGAGAAAACGGGGGGACGCTCTACCTCTTCGACGTCGCGCTGATCAACCAGGACGACGCGGTCGTCACCGTCGGGACGGCCGGCGGACGCCTCGCCTAGCCCGCAGCCCATGGCCGAGCGCGCCTCCCTCGACAGCCTTTTTCATCCCCAATCCTTCGCGGTCGTGGGCGCGTCCGCAAACCTGCACCGGCTCGGGGGAATCCCCTTGCGCCTCACGAAGCAATATGGATTTTCCGGCGCCATCTACCCGATCAACCCCAGACACGAGGAGATAGCGGGGCTGAAATGCTACCCGGACGTCGCCTCCCTGCCGGACGCGCCCGAGTTTGCCCTCATCTGCACGCCGAGGGACGACGTTCTCCCCGCCCTCGCCCAGTGCGCGCAGCGGGGGGTGAAGGCGGCGGCCGTCATCACCTCGGGCTTCGGGGAGACCGGCGCGCGCGGCATGGCGCTTCAGGATAGGATTCTCGAGGTTTGCGCCGCGTCCGGCATGAGGGTGCTCGGCCCCAACTGCATGGGCGTGGTGCACGTGCGCTCAAGACTCATGGCCACCTTCACGATATCGATTCGAGAGGACGACCCGCTCATTCCGGGCGCGGCGGCCATCGTCACCCAGAGCGGCGCCATGGGGGCGTGCATGCTCACGGGCTTGCAGGAGAGCGGCGCCGGACTCAGCAGCCTTGTGAGCCTGGGCAACGAGGCGGACGTCGACTTCGCCGAGTGCGTGGACTATTTTCTGGACGACCCGCACACGCGCGTCATCTGCGGCTATCTCGAATCGGTCCGGGACGGCGCGCGTCTCAGGCGGGCCGCCGCCCGCGCCCTAGAGCGGGGAAAGCCCATCGTCCTGCTCAAGGGCGGAAAGACCGAGGCGGGCGCCCGCGCCGCGCGAAGCCACACCGCCGCCATCACGACCGCAAGCGACGTGTTCGCTGCCTTCGCCGATCAATACGGGATTCAGGTGCTGGACTCCATGGATGAATTCCTCGAAGTCGCGGACTTTCTCGCGCGCTCGAAGCCGATACGGGGAAACCGCCTGGGCGTCGTCAGTTTCTCGGGCGGGCTGGGCGCACTCGCCGCCGACCTCGCCACCGCCTCGGGCTTTCGCCTCCCCGTTCTGGGACGAGAGACGCAAGGAAAGCTCAAGGCCATCCTCCCCGCCTACGCCCCGACGGACAATCCCGTAGATCTCGTCTCCCTCATGGTCAGCCGCCCCGAAAGCCAGCCCCTGCGAGCGGCGGGCGAGGCGGTGGCCTCGGACGAGGGAGTGGACGCCCTCCTCTTCATGATGGGCGTATACCACCACATGGGCGATCAAATCGCGCGGGAGGCGAAAGCGCTGTTCGATTCCCTGGAAACGCCCCTCGCCTTCACGTGGCTCACGGGCCCTCAGGAGCAGATTCAGGCGCTCAAGAAGCGATCTGTGCCCGTTTTCCGCGACCATTCACGGGCGATTCGGGGGCTGGGCGCGCTTCTCTCCATCAAGCGTGCCAGGGATGCGGCGTCATCCCGCCCCCGGGCGGTGAATCGCGCGCGCGCGGAGGCGGCCAGAGAAATCCTGAGAAACCACACCCCCTCTCTGGATGGCTTTCTCCCGCCCGAGGCTTGCGCGAAGATTCTCGACCTCTACGAGATTCCTCGGCCCCGAGAGGTTATCGCCGCGACGCCTGGAGAGGCGCTCAAGGCGCGGGAGGCGCTTCAACGTCCCGTAGCGCTGAAAGTCGTCTCCCACAGCCTCACGCACAAAACCGAGGCGGGCGGCGTGATCCTGAATCTCAGCGATTCGGAGCGGATTCTGGCGGAAGCGGAGAAACTGCTCGCCCTCGCCCCCGACGCGCGCCTCCTCGTCCAGGAGATGGTCGAAGGCGGGGTCGAGCTCCTGATCGGCGCGTCGTTCGATGCGACTTTCGGTCCATGCGTCACGGCGGGCCTGGGCGGGACCTACGTCGAAGCGCTCGAGGACGTCGCGCGCCTGCTGCCCCCCTTCGACGACGCCCATGCCGAAAGGGCGCTCCTGGGACTTCGCGCGCGCGCCATTCTTGAGGGCTTTCGGGGCGGGCCGGTCGTTTCCCTTCCGCTCGTATCCGATATAATCGTCAAAATCTCGGAGTTCGCGCTCGCAGAGGAGGTCGCCGAAATGGAGGTCAACCCGCTCATCGCCACGGCGAGGAGCTGCCGCGCCGTGGACGTCCGCATAAAGGTAAAGCGCGAGGGAGAGGAGAAGTGAGCGGGAGGATCACGCCGGAGATTCTCTCCCTGGTAGGGCGAAAGCACGGCCCCTATCGCGTCAGGGTCGAGCGGGGAGCGATAGAGAAATTCGCGGACGCGATCGGAGACCCGAGTCCGGCTTACCGGGGACCGCAGGCCATCGCACCCCCTACGTTTCCCGCCACATTCCGGCCGGAGGACACCTATCCCGACGTGCCCGCGGATTTCGGCGACGTAGGGCTTCACGCCTCCCAAACCTATGAGGTCGAAAGGCCCCTTCGCGCCGGAGACGAACTGGACGTCTCCTTCACCATCGTGCGCATCACGGAGAAGTCGGGCCGCTCCGGCGACCTCGTGCTCATCGAGCGCGAATACGAGTTTCTGGACGCGCGGGGGGGGGAGCGCGTCGGCGGGGGAAAATGGGTGTCTCTCAGACGATTTCAGAAACAGGAGAAACGATGAGCCGCCAAAAGGGCGAGGCGCTCCCCGCGCTCATAAAAGAACCCGTATCGAGGACGCAGCTCGTGAAATACGCCGGTGCGAGCGGGGACTACAACCCGATTCACTTCGACGATGCGGCGGCGCGCGCGCGCGGGCTGGAGGGCGTCATCGCCCATGGAATGCTGTCGATGGGGTTTCTCGGACAGTTCATCGAGAACACCTTCGGCGCGGGAAACCACAAAAGACTCGAGGTCCGCTTTCAGGGCATGGTGCGACTCGGCGAGGCGATCACCTGCCGCGGCGTCATCACAGACATCGCGGAGGAGAAAGACCGCCCTTACGCCATATGCGAAATAGAGGCAATTGACTCAGGCGGCCACGTCGTCACCTCGGGCACGGCCCACGCCTGGCTGGACGCAACCTAAGGCAAGGAGGGAGAAATTCCATGAGGCTTGAGAACAAGAACGCCCTCGTCACGGGCGCCGGGCAGGGCATCGGACGCGCGGTCTGCCTGCGCTTCGCCGAGGAGGGGGCGCGGGTGTTCGCCGTCGACGCGAACGAGGAGGGAGGCGAGGAGACGGCGCGCCTGATTCGGGAGGCCGGCGGACGGGCAAGGTTTCACAAGACCGACGTGAGCCTGGCGGATGAGGTAGAGGACGCGCTCGACGCCGCCGAAAGCGCGCACGGCCCCATCCACGTCATGGTGAACAACGCCGGCATCGTGCGGGCGGCCATGCTCCACAAGATGACGGAAGCACAATGGGACGCCGTGCTCGCCGTGCACCTCAAAGGAACCTGGGCGGGCATACGCGGGGCGGCAAAGCGCATGATCCCCCGCAAGGAAGGACGCATCATCAACGTCACATCGGGTGCCGGGCTGCGCGGTGCGATCGGGCAGATAAACTACGCCGCCGCCAAGATGGGGATCGTCGGCGCGACCAAAAGCGCCGCGCGCGAGCTGGGCCGCTACAACATCACCGTCAACTGCGTCTCGCCGGCGGCGATCACCCCGATGACGGAGACGATACGCACCGATGAGCGTTTCGAGTCGAAATATCTGGATCGCATCTGCCTCGGCAGATGGGGGGAGCCGGAGGAGATGGCGGCCGGCTTCGTTTTCCTCGCCTCGGACGAGGCGAGCTACGTGACCGGCATCGTCCTGAGAATCGACGGTGGCCTTGGAATCTGATTCTCTCGATTCCGCCGCTCCCTCCCTCTTGGGTCGATACCTATAAAGATGGAAGAAAACTCCATAGGGACAATCCCCTGTGGTCGTCCCGCCTCCGGCAGGGGCACATGGCAGGAGATAGGGCACGACCTCCTGCCCCTACCTCAAAACCTCCCCCCAAAAATACCCGACGCCGAACGCCGGAGCTCCTCCCCGCAAGGTCGCGCCACGCCACGACTCAAATTGTGGAGATCGCGCCGTCTTGACCCGTCCACGGCCCGCAAAGGTTCATCCCTCTGCGTCTGGTCTCCCCTTGATGGGGCTGATAGAATGCCTTTTGCTTTTCTTGTCATCGCGGCACCCGAAACCGGCGAGAAAAAAGGGGGAATTTCGACTTTTGCCACAATGACGAGGCTGGACGCCGGAGCGACGCGCGCCAAAGAGCGTCATCACACGTCGACAACGGAGAAAACTCCCATGAAGGCAATGATTCTGAAAAAATTCGGCCAGCCGCTCGCCTACGAGGAGGCACCTGAGCCGAGGATAGGGCCCCGCCAGGTGCTTGTGGAATCTAAGGCGAACGGCCTGTGCGCGACGGATCTGAAAATCGTGGACGGGCGCGTCAAGACGGCGCCCACCCCCCTGATGCTCGGCCATGAGAACGCCGGCGTCGTCCTTGAGGTGGGCGCGGAGGTGGAGACCGTCGCGCCGGGCGACCGTGTGGTCGTGGTGAGCAAGCAGACCTGCGGACGCTGCCGGATGTGCCGCGCGGGGCACGAGGAAATGTGCCTGAACTCGCCCGGACGCTTGGGCATCGAGATGGACGGAGGTTTCGGCCAGCTCGTCGCAGCGTCGGAGCGGAACCTGGTCAAGGTGGGCGAGAACGTCTCGCTCGCCGCCGCCTCCCTGATCGGCGGAACGCTCGGCTCCCCGCTCCACGCCATCCGCATGGCGCGCCCGGAGATGGGCGAGTGCGCCGTCATATTCGGAGTCGGCGGTCTGGGTCTGCACGCGCTGCAAATCCTTCGCCACCTGGGGGCGGGCGTCATCGCCGTGGACGTCCAGGAGGAGAAGCTCGCGAAGGCGAGGGAGCTGGGCGCGTTCGAGACCATCAACGCCGCCCGAAGCGATCCGGTCGACGTCGTGATGGAGATCACGAACGGACTGGGGGCGGACATTGCGCTTGAGATCGTGGGCGGAGACGCCGTGCCGCCCGTGATTCAGCAGTGCGTCGAGCTGCTGCGCCCCGGCGGCCGCCTCGTCATTCTGGGCTACGCCTTCGGCCAGCGGGTGGAGATAGACCCCGCGCAACTCGTCTATAAGTGGCTCCAGATCATCGCGTCTCACAACCACACCGCGCGCGACGTGGCCGACGCGGCGAGTCTGGTGAACGACGGCCGCGTGCGCGCCGTCATCACCGAGGAGGCGCCGATGCGCGAGGCGAACGATGCGCTGGCCTCCCTGCGCGCGGGCGATCCGGTAGGCCGCATCGTCCTCACGTGGTAGGCGGGCGGCGCATTCGTTCCCACCCAACAACATCATCCGAGGGAGACGGCATGGGGCATCGTATCGAGACGGACAGCATGGGCGAAATCAAGGTTCCAGAGGATAAATACTATGGTGCGCAGACCGCGCGATCGTTGATTCATTTCAAGATCGGCGGGGACCGCTTCCCCCGGGAGATCATCCGCGCGCTCGGAATTCTCAAGAAGGCCGCCGCGCTCACGAACGAGGAACTGGGCATTCTCGCTCCGGAGAAGGCCGCGCTGATCGCCCGGGCGGCGGATGAGGTCATCGCCGGCGATCTGGACGCGCATTTTCCCCTCGCCGTCTGGCAGACGGGAAGCGGAACGCAGACGAACATGAACGCCAACGAGGTGATCGCCAACCGCGCGATAGAGCTGGCGGGCGGACGGATGGGCTCGAAAGACCCGATTCACCCGAACGACGACGTGAACAAGGCCCAATCCTCGAACGACACTTTCCCCACGGCGATGCACATCGCAGCGGGCGAGCGGATGACGGGAAGGCTCATCCCCGCCGTGGACGCGCTCAGGGGGACGCTGGCGACGAAGGCGGAGGCTTTCCAGTCGATCATCAAGATAGGGCGCACCCATCTGATGGACGCCGTGCCCCTGACGCTGGGGCAGGAATTCTCCGGCTACGCCCAGCAGCTCGAAAACGGCCTCGCGCGCCTGCGGATGTCGCTCGACGGCATTTATGAACTCGCCCTTGGAGGAACGGCAGTGGGTACCGGCCTCAACACCCATCCTGATTTCGCCGAAAGGGCGGCCGCCCGAATCGCCTCGATGACGGGACTCCCCTTCCGCAGCGCGCCGAACAAATTCGAGGCCCTCGCCGCACACGACGCGGTCGTCTTCGCGAGCGGGGCGACGAAGACTCTCGCCGCCTCGCTGATGAAGATCGCCAACGACGTCCGGATGCTCGCCTCGGGGCCTCGATGCGGCGTGGGCGAGTTGCGGATTCCCGAGAACGAGCCGGGAAGCTCCATCATGCCCGGCAAGGTGAACCCCACGCAGAGCGAGGCGATGACCATGGTGTGCGCCCAGGTGATGGGCAACGACGTAGCCGTGAACGTTGGGGGTGCGACGGGGCACTTCGAGCTCAACGTGTTCAAGCCCCTCATGATCTTCAACCTGCTCAACTCGCTGCGCCTGCTGGCAGACGCCTGCGATTCTTTCAACGCCCATTGCGCCGTCGGAATCGAGCCCAACCGGCCCGCCATAGACGCTTATCTTCAAAACTCGCTCATGCTGGTGACAGCCCTGAACCCCGTCATCGGTTACGACAACGCGGCCAGAGTGGCGAAAAAAGCGTTTGTCGATGGCGGCACGCTGCGCGAGGCCGCGATAGCCCTCAACCTGCTCACGGGAGAGGAGTTTGACGAGGCGGTCCGGCCTGAGAACATGATAGCGCCCAAGGGGTGACGTCTTGCGAGCGATGAATACTTTCAGAAAAACCCCTCATGGGGAGAGACAGTCCGCTTCACCTCGTCCATCACCGTTGGATCGTTTGGGCGTCCTCGCCCTTTCGGCTCAGACGTATTCCGCAAGAACACCAGGAACGTTCTCGATATGGCAAGCATGGCTTCGGGGCGAGCGGTCCCGGACGAACCTAGACAAATCCTCCATTTTCACATCTGTGTAATACGGTCCGTCCACAATGATTATCAGAACCTTGTTCTTTGTCGCCGCCCTTTGAAAATTCCTGAGAAGGTCTTTCATCTCCTTGAATTGGCTATCCTGGTTGCCCCCTCCTTCCCTCGTGTATTTATGAGACGCATAAAATTCGGTTTTTCCCGTTCTCCAGTAAAAATCCAGCGATTTGGAGGGCGGGTTTTCCATCCCCTCCCGAATTTCTCCATCGCTGGTGATATAGAAAGCGCGCGGCTTCCTTTTCGGCAAAACAGTGAAATGAGAAACGCTCGCCAGGTTTCTCAACCACTCGGCGGCGGCTTTTTCATGCAGCCCCGTCCGGCGCGGCTCCTTTGCGAAATGCGCCGCGAACATCGTGTCTTTTTCAATCTTGTCCTGCACCTCCTCTTTTGAAAAACCGAACCTCCAGAGGAAAGTCCGGATTCTTTTCAAGATGTTTGCGTCTTTCTCCCTGAGCCGCAGGAAAACCGCGCCAGCGTTTTCCCGCCACATTTTACGCTCTATCGCGTCATAGTCGGGCGGCTCAGGCATGATGGACAATTCCCCGCGCCAGCGCCCAATCAAGGCGACGCCGATACATGCCGTCCTTGCGAATCCCCTTGTAGCAGGTCATGAGCACGTCATGCGTGCGAGCGCGAAAATCGTCGAGATAATCGTTCCAGGCGTCAATGCGCACCCGTCCGTCTACACGAAGCTTCGTGATGTGCCGCCCCGTCTTCTTGACGGGATACTCCGCCAGTTCCTCTACGCGACAGAACCGGATGGACGCAGCGCGCGTGTTGTCCAACGCGATCAAGCCGACGTTCCCCCTTGGGTCGTTAAACCGCACCAAGGGGCCGTCCGGTTTCGGTCTTGGACGCAAGCGTTCAAGCTCCGAGAGCAGCCCGACGCGGGCTTGCTGGAACCACACTTTCACGTCGGTCGCCAGATGCGGTTGGAAAAGCGCCAGGCCCACGGGGTGGCCGGTGTCCGTGAACAGCCTGGAGGCGAGAGAGATGAAATCGGTGAGCCGCTCCTGGAAAATCCGCGCCCGAATGAACGACTCGGGCACCAGGGCGGCGACCCATCCGCAGTTGTCCAGACACTTCTCCAGGGCGAACTTGTAAAGGTCGTCATGTCGGCAACCGGGGAAAGCCAAACCTCGAACGGTCGCGCTGTTCCTGGCGAGCCAAGGGGGATTGGTGACGCATACGTCGAACCCCTTGGGGAACGATTCCAACGTGTCCCTTCGCCGGACGCGCCGATCGGATGGATGGACGTCGTAGGATGCCGAGTCCTTACACAACCCCATACCTTCAAGATGCGCGATGAGGCTGTTCGCCCCTGCGAACGGCTCAAGAATCGGGGCGGAAGGGAGACCGGAGCACTGCGCCCATGCGCGAAAGGCCGGATGGCGAAACGGATTGCCCGTCGTGAAAAACCGGCCGTTCTGCCTTTTCGCTTCGCTCGTCATGACGCTTTTATACGACAAAAGAGCGAAAAAACCAAGTGGGGCGGAATTTCAACTCACTATTCATAACATCCCTTTTCCGCTCAACAGACGCCCCGAAACGCATCAACAACTCTCTCTCAAAAAAAGCTTCCGCACCCAAAAGCGGAGCGAGAGGAGAGTCTCCGTCCCGCATTCATTCCATAAGACGTCCGACCCGAAAACCGAGACCGGAAAGAACCACGCGAGGGCCGCCGCGCGGCGGCTCCCCTTACCTCTCGGCGAAACCCTTGAAGGGGGTGGGTATCGCTTGTATATCCTGGAGCAGGTCGGGCGGCAGGTTCCTGTCCGCGGTGGGCAGCATACCCGTATAGAGCGCGTCGACGCCGTTTGCGAAGCGCGCCTCTATCTCCCGTTTGATCTCCCCATGCGCGCCCACCGCGGCGAAAAGACGCACGAGGTCGTCGGGAATCTCGTCGGCGAGCGCATTCCAACGGCCCTCTCGCGTCATGCGCCTGAGTTTCCGCCCCAAGTCGCCGTAGCCGTGCATCTCCAGCACCGGCCAGTAAGCGGGCGTCGAGCCGTAGAACCCGAGACGCCCTTTGACCTCATCCATCCCCCGGCGCAGCGCCTCCTCGTCATCGCCCGTGACGACGTAGCCCCCACCCGTGATCTCGAAGCGCTCGCGCGCGAGGCCGCTCTCGCGCAGCCCCTCCTCCAGTCTCGGGAGGCAGAACTCCTCAAAATACCTCCGCGTGCAGAAAGGATGGAGACGCGCGCCGTCGCAACAGCTCCCCGCGAGTCGAAGCATGGCCGGCCCCACCGCCGCGATGGTGACGGGCGGCATGGGTCGCCCCTTGTATTCGGGCGCGAAGGCAGGCGTCATGAGGGTGAACTGGTAGTGCGCACCCTGATAGTCCAGCCTCTCCCCGCTCATCCAGGCGCGCCAGATGGCGCGGAGCGACTCCACGTACTCTCTCATGCGGGGAGCGGGCGCGCTCCAGGGTACGCTGAAGCGGCGCACGTTGTGCGGTCTGATCTGCGGGCCGAGACCCAGGACGAACCTGCCGCCCGAGGCTTCCTGCAAGTCCCACGCCGCGTTCGCGCACACCATGGGGCTTCTCGGAAAAGCGATGGCCACGGCCGTAAGAAGCGACACGCGCGCCGTCTCCACCGCCGCCACCGCGAGGGGCAAAAAGGGATGGTGCGCGTTTTCCATGGTCATCACGCCGTCATAGCCCGCCGCCTCAAACTCCCGCGCGGCCGGCCCCGCCTTGCGCAGGTCATCCATCGGCAACGTGGTGAACATACGCACGTAGAATCCCCCGTGCTGGAGAATGGGCACTCTTGAAGGGTAAGCAACGCATCATACACGATCTCCCAAAGCGCATATAGTGTTATCATGGGCGCGTTCGGAAAGTGCGCGTCAAGGAGAGGAGGGCGTTCATGTCGCAGCCATGCCGCCTTCAGTACCGAGGCTTTCATCAACTCGAACTCGTGCGCCACGGGGGCGAGCGGCTCCTCATCGGCGGGCGGCGGAGAACCCTGCAAGAGCCTCCGCCCAACGTGGCCTCCCGGCCTCCGGTCGATGCGGCACAATACGTCTATGCGGCGTGGGACGAGCACAGAGAGCGCGTGAAGCTCATCGCCTCCCCCACCGGGCATGAAGCCTGTGGAGAGGAGGAGGCGATGCGGGGCGATCCGTCCACCCTGCTGGTCGGCATGGGAAGGCCCTATGAGAGCAGGCCGAAGCACTACCACTGGGCGGACGCGCCCGCCCACAGAAAATTCATTCTGAGCTACCACAACCGAAAACCCATCGAATGGAGCCAACGGCTGCTGCGGGATGAGATGATTCCCCCGAAAGGGTGGAGCGAAACCTCATCTGGCGGAAGCGTCTCCTTTCTCGTCTGGGGGGAGGAGGCGGTTCATCTGGAGGTGGAGGGCCGGGTGGAATGCGAGGCGAAATCCGACCCGCTCCTTTTGGGAATGGGGCTCGACGGCGCACCGCCGGACGCAAGCGGCGTCCTTGAAATCGCGCCCCGCCCCTCCAAAACGCGGGAGCAAACCTTTTCCCTGAAAGTGGAGAGACGGTTTCCACGCGAGGAGGAGGGTTTCCACACCCTCTCTCTTTACGGAAAAACGGAAACGGGATTCTGGATCGTCAAGCGCGCGACGGAGCTCCGGTTCTCCACCCTGGGCTGAGGGAGCGGCGCATTACCACCTCTCAGGAAACGCGACGCCGCCCGGAGTCATTTGGCGCGTTCGCTCTACCCGCCCCCCATTCCTATGAGGCTGCAGGCTGAACCTCTTCAAGAAGTGCCCTCGCCCTCCTTCAACAACTGCCGCAGCACGTATTGCAGGATGCCGCCGTGCTGGTAGTACGCGACTTCGTTGGGCGTGTCGATGCGGACGGTGGCGTCAAAGACGATCGGAACGCCTCCTCCCTCTGGGCTGGCGACGACGCGCACCTCCTTCGCCTCTCCCCCCTCCAGCCCCTCGACGTCGAACGTTTCTTGGCCCGTGAGACCCAGTCCCTCCGCCGTGTCGCCCGGCTTGAACTGAAGCGGAAGCACGCCCATACCGACCAGGTTTGAGCGGTGAATGCGTTCGAAGCTTTCCGCGATGACGGCCTTGATTCCCAGCAGGCGTGAACCTTTGGCGGCCCAATCGCGCGATGATCCCGTGCCGTATTCCTTGCCGCCCAGAACGATGAGCGGAATGCCCGCCTCTTGGTATTCCATCGCCGCGTCGTAGATGGGCATTATACTGCCCGTCGGGAAGTAGGTGGTGAAGCCGCCCTCGGTGCCAGGGGCCAAGCGGTTCCTCAGACGCACGTTCGAGAACGTGCCCCGCACCATCACTTCGTGGTTTCCGCGCCGAGAGCCGTAAGAGTTGAAGTCGCCGGGCAAGACGTCGTTCCTCACGAGAAACTGACCGCCCGGGCTGTCGCGCTTGATGGCGCCCGCCGGCGAGATGTGATCCGTGGTCACCGAGTCGCCCAGAAGCGCCAGACAGCGCGCGCCCTTGACGTCGGCGACCGGCTCCGGCTCCGGCTTCATGCCTTCGAAATAGGGAGCGCGCCTGATGTAGGTGGACATGTCGTCCCAGGCGAAGAGGCCGCCCTCGGGCGTCGGAATGCCCTGCCAGCGCAGATCACCCCGAAAAACGTCGCCGTAGCTCTTGTGGAACATGTCCGCCCGCACGTGGCGCATCACGACGTCCTGCAACTCGCTCTGGGTGGGCCAGAGATCCCTGAGATAGACGGGATTCCCCTCCTCATCCTCGCCCAGGGCGTCTTTCGCGACGTCCAGGTCCATCCGTCCGGCGATGGCGTAGGCCACCACCAGGGGCGGAGAGGCGAGGAAGTTCATGCGCACCTCGGCGTGAACGCGGCCCTCGAAGTTTCTGTTGCCCGAGAGCACGGCGCAGGCGACGAGATCGCCCTCGGCGACCGCCTTTGAGACGTGGGCGGGCAGAGGACCTGAGTTTCCGATACAGGTGGTGCACCCGTAGCCCACGTTGTGAAAGCCCAGAGCCTCGAGATAAGGGGTGAGGCCCGCGCTCCTTAAATACTCCGTCACCACCATGGAGCCCGGGGCCAGCGATGTTTTCACCCAGGGCTTGACCTTGAGGCCCCGCTCGACCGCCTTTTTCGCCACCAGGCCCGCGCCCAGCATCACGGAGGGGTTCGAGGTGTTCGTGCAGCTCGTAATCGCCGCGATGACGACCGCGCCGTGCGTCATTTCGTAGGTTTTGGCGCCGTCCCGCGCCGTGACCGCAGCGGGGGCGAGGGCCGTTCCGCCGCCTCCGCCGAGTTCGGCCAGCATCTTGTCGAGTTCGCGCTCGAAGGTCGTCTTGGCGTCGGTCAGCGCGATGCGATCCTGGGGCCGCTTGGGGCCGGAGATGCTCGGAACCACGTCGGCGAGATCCAGCTCCAGGGAGTCGGTGTAGATCGCCTCCGGCGAATCCCCATCCCTGAACATGCCCTGCGCGCGGGCGTAGGCTTCCACGAGCGCGATTCTCTCCGCTGGCCGACCCGTGAGTTGCATGTATTTCAGAGTCTCGGCGTCGATGGGAAAGATGCCGCAGGTGGCGCCATACTCAGGCGCCATGTTGGCGATGGTCGCGCGGTCCGCCAGAGGCAGATGGTCCAGACCCGGGCCGCAGAACTCCACGAACTTGCCCACTACGCCCTTCTCCCTCAACATTTGCACCACCGCCAGAACGAGGTCCGTGGCCGTGGCGCCCTCGCTCAGCGCGCCCGAGAGCCGAAAGCCCACCACGTCGGGAATCAGCATTGAATAGGGCTGGCCCAGCATGGCGGCTTCCGCCTCGATGCCGCCGACGCCCCAGCCAAGGACGCCGATGCCGTTGATCATCGTGGTGTGGGAGTCCGTGCCCACCACGGTGTCGGGGAAGACGCGCGTGACGCCTCCTTTCTCCTCCGTTCCCACTACCGGAGAGAGAAATTCCAGGTTGACCTGGTGAACGATGCCGGTATCCGGCGGCACCGCCCGAAAGTTGCGAAACGCGCCCTGTGCCCACCGCAGAAAAGCGTAGCGCTCCGTGTTCCTCTCATATTCGAGCCGCGCGTTGGTCTCGAGCGCCGTTCCCGCGCCGAATTCATCCACCTGGACGGAATGGTCGATCACGAGATCGACGGGCTGCAAAGGATTGATGAGGTCGGGGTCGCCGCCCAGAGCCTTCATCGCGTCGCGCATGGAGGCGAGGTCCGCCACCACGGGCACGCCCGTGAAATCCTGCAGCAGGACGCGGCTCGGCATGAAGCCGATCTCCTTCGCCTCATTTTTTTTCGCGTCCCAGGAGACGAGCGCCTCGACGTCGGCGGCGCGCACGGAACGCCCGTCCTCGTTGCGCAGAAGGTTCTCCAGCAACACCTTCATGGCGAAGGGCAGCCTTTCGACGTCTCCCTTCTCCCGCAAGGCGTCGAGTCGGTACATCTCATAGGTTTTCCCGTCCACCTCCAGCGAGGAGCGGGCGTCGAAACTATTGTTCATCCTTCACCTCATTCGGGCGGAAACCACCGCTCCCCGAGGGGAGGCCGGGCACCGCCGCATCAAACGCTCATTGCGCCCAAAACCGACCCGAAAGTCAGGGGGAAGCAAAAAGCCGGGCCAAATGAACCATGCAGAATGATGGCAAGTCGAGTTTCCACTTCCCGCATGATACCACAGGGGAGGAAAGGAGACGAGGGCGACGCCACGCACCTGTTTTCACGAAACGGATTGGCCGATGCCGCCCGAGGGCGGATGGATTATCCCTCGCTCACAACCATGTAGGTGGCCGAGGCGAAACAGAAGAGCTTCTCCGCCTCGCCCAGAACCCGAATCTCCCACGCGGAGGTCTTCCGCCCCAGGTGCAGGGCCTTCGCCTCGCCGATGAGCGTCCCCCTCGACGCAGGACGCAGGAAGTTGACCTTCATCTCCACCGTCACGACCTCCGTTCCGATGGGGTAGCTCACGTAGCTGCCCACGCCGCCTGCGGTATCCGCAAGCGAGGCCAGTGCGCCTCCGTGCACCATTCCGTTGGGCTGGAAAAGGGCGGGTCGCACCGCAAGCCCGACGCGCGCGAAGCCCCTCCTCGCCTCGATAATCTCAAAACCTAAGAGCGCGTTGAAATTCCTCCGCCAGCGGTCCCTGAATATCCTCTCGACGTCCTCCTCGCTCCACAACCGCTCCATTGCCGTCTCCTCAAGCGTGCACGCCGACCAGAGCGGGGGACGCCTCCGAACGCCTGACTAGCCAAAAATTTGCGTCGGAACGCATCCCCAGGCGGAGGGGTCGGTGAGGACGTCGCCCCCCTCGTCCTCATAGGAGAAAAACAGGATTTCGGTTTCGGTTTTCTTCCCCTTTCTCTCCAGGCGGCGCACCGTAATCGTCGGGACGTGGGTGCCCAGCGCGAAGTTCTTCGCGTGGCTCACCGAGACGCTCGCCCCGGACTTGGCGGCGCAGCGCTCCAGCTGCTCCCTCGTGGTGCGCACCCGGCCGTCGGAGAGGATTTCTCCGCCGAAATTCTCCGTGAGATCGACTACAAAAATATCCGGCTCCAGCATGATGGCGCATTCTCCCCCGCAAGCATGATGAACGAAAGACCGCGACGCGCCCGAGGCGCCCGTGCGTCTGAAAGCGTGGAGTCTAGCAGAACGAGAGAACGACGCGCAAAGGCGGCGCGGGGATGGCGCAAGCGGAATGACGAAACGGATTGCGCCTCGCCAAGAACCGGCCGGCTTGTCGTTTCTCTTGCGAATGGGGGATGCTTTTCACCTCCCGCGCAGAAGGCGCGGCTTTCTTTTTCATTTGCTCCCGTCGGTGCTCACCCCGCAACCGCCAGGTTTTCGGTTTCGCTCGCCAACCATTCGACCGCTACTTGCTCACCCTCCTCAATAGCGATCTCCACCGCCCGTTTGGCGCATTCGAGCAGGCGTCTGGATCGCTTCCGCAGTCGGAAGGATTCGACTACCCTTCGCTGAATTTCGGCCTGGATTTCTTCGCGGAGGAGGGGGATGACAGCCGCTTTTACTTGCTCTGGTCGCCAATGCAAAATGACTGATCCACCCACGTCTCGGTTGACCTGCTCTTTTGTCAATACAGAATTGAGTGCCAACGTTAAATACTCGTCGTTGATTCTGTCCGTTTTGTTCATCAACCTGAGAATGCCGCCTGAGGGGAGCATCTTTTCTGGCTTGTCGGACAAGTAATAGGCAACGCCTGGAGTTGCATCCTTACTGAAGAGAATTTCCCCTTGCGCAGGCTGATGCTGTTGGAGTTTGGAATAAAGACTCTCAGAAATGTATTTTTCTTTCGTGATTTCAAAAGGATTGAGGTTGCTCACGCGAACAAAGGGAACACCCTCATCAAGATATTCCTTACTGCCAACTTCGATACATTTTTTTACGGATACCAAATTCCCCAGCATGTCCCAGCCGCCGGAATAGGTCTTGACGGCTTCGATGATCGCATCGTATTTCGGCTGGAAGTAGTCGGCGTCGAAGCGTTCCGCCGCCTCGACCTCCGAATAGTTCTTGATGAAGGCGAGCCGGTGGACGGGCCGCCACTCGGCGAGACCGAGCTCGTCAAGGAGGAGGGCTTGGGCTTGCTGGTATGTGTCCTCAGAAGCTCGGATTAATTCGAAAGCATTGTCAAAAGCTATTGTAATTTTTAGTTGGATATCTTTTGAGAGCAAAGGTATTTCTACTAGCTTTAACTCCTCTGCATTCACATTAGATTGATTGATAGATATCCTTGCTCGCCTCTTTACGTCAAGAGTTCCATATTTGGTATTGAGGAAAGCGGTTAAGTACTCAGGTGTAATAACATCCGGGTCTGGATTTAAACGAACGAGGTAAGATGCAAAAACAAAATCCTCGCTTGAGAATTTTCTGAAAATTCCAGTTCTACCCACGAATACTTGAGAGTTCGTTCGATTAAACAGCACATCCCTATCATTTAGCCTGTAATTTTCTATTTCCCTCTTTCCTATAGGAGCATATTTAAATACGTTGCGCTCACACATCATATCGCTGATTTCATTCATCCGATAAATTTTCGTTCCATCCCCTTCTTCGCTCATCTGTATTGACAGCCCATATTGTGAAGACAATAGGGCTTCTCCAATCGGAATATACTGCAAGTTCATGTTCTTGTATGGCGCAAAACACATGTATTCCGCATCCCAACGGCCATCTGGATGCAAAGATATATCTGATGAATTACCAACAAAAAATTGCATTTTTATCTTTCTCCGTTCACCTCAAACGCCCAATTTTTTACTTTTCTCGCCCCAAACACTCCTTTTCATTCCCATCTCTTTGTGCTATTTGCTTTCTGTTTTCTTCAGGTAGAGATGAGTATTTTTGTTTCATTTCTCTGATTTCTCTGTGTTTTGTTATCATTTCTTGTGCGATGTCATTTACTAGGGAAAAAAGGGCTGAGACATGCCCGACATTTTCTTCAATGTCTATTCTCCCCGGATGTAGTGCCTCGTTCCCGATAACCCGGCAGTAATCCAAGGCTTGTTGTATTTGTTCGGCCAACCCTTTTTTCACCAGTTTCTTTATGCAGGTGTTCAAGTCTCCTTCTTCTCCGAGTTGTCTACATAGTTTCTCAACGCATAAGCGCAGCAGTGCGGCAGACGCGCGTGGCGAATCTTGAAATATCGTGCGCGCCTCACGATAAAGTTGCTTGATTGCGTCATCCATATCTTCATTTGGGTCTGGCAAAGAGGATGCTCTTGGGTAGATCATCTCTCTTTGATGCCAGACCGTAGCCTTGGAGCAACTCTGGCACTCAGCGAAACTGAAGTCGTCTGAGAAAATTTTTGGCAGACGTCTAAGTATCTCAGAAGGCTTATTACATTTAGTAATAAATTCCTGAATTACCTCCTGAGAATAATCGTCTATCCTTACTCTGTAATCCAAAAATAACGTGCCCGTTAGATAAGCGAGCATGTTTGGAAGTCGGCTTGGCCCTACCCATTTTTGTTGAGCCAATACTTTACAATGTGGACAGACGAAGTTTTCTTTATCTATCTCAGGTTGACGCTTCGTATTGTTGCTCATCATTCAGTCCCTCGCTCTTCGCCCACTTAATGATCGCGCCGAACGACTCCCGTCTGGCGCGCGCGCAAACCATCCCGAAATAACGCCCTGCGCGAGAATAGCCATATTCCCGCAGCCTGTTCGCCCGCCTGTTCCTCATTCCCAAAAACTCAAACCCTCGCCCTTCGCCCACTCGATGAACGCCTCCGCTATCCCGTCGGGCAGTTCTCCGTCCTGATTGTGCAAGTCGTGCGCGACGATGAGATGTCCGTGCTTGTCCAGCTTCTCGCGCCCGTCCCCGCCCTTGAGGTGAACGTAATCGCCCGAGTTGTTCTTGCCGCCCTTTTGGGATACGCCGAAAAAAACAGGGTAGTCCTCGGCTCTCGGGCAGAGAGGGCCTTTCTTCGGATCGTCGTTCCATTTCTGTGCGAACAGCACACTGGTCTTAGTGCCCGTGTGAGGCTTGAAAGTGTTGCCGTGCAGACCTACCACCGCCAGAATGCGCGCGCGGGCGGCGATAAAATCCCGCACCCGCTTATCGGACGTGTTGTTGAACCTGCCTTGGGGCAGCACGATGGCCATGCGTCCGCCGGGCCTCAGAAAATCGAGGTTTCTCTCGATGAACAGGATGTCCCGCCCGACGTTGTTCTGCCACTTGCCGTTTTCTTTCCGCCCGAGTTCGTATTGATGCAGAATGCGGCTTTCCCTGACGTCTCCGGCGAAGGGCGGATTCGCCATCAGAAGGTCGAAGTCAAACCGCCTGTTCTCGCCTTCCAGGGATCTCCGTTTCTTGAGCCTGTCGAAACCCTTGCCGTAGGTGGTGCTCCATTTTCCGTCCCTCTCCGTCCTATCCTCCCAGCGTTCAAAGTCCAGCGTGTTCAGGTGCAGGACGTTGGTTTCGCCGTCGCCTGCGATCAGGTTCAGCGTTCGGGCGACGCGCACGGTTCTTTCGTCGAAGTCGATGCCGAAAACCCTGAGGGCATCTTCTTTGTCTTGTTCTGAAATCGCCGCGTTGGTGAACAGATGGCCCGTGATCTGAAAGATGGTGTGCACCGGAAAGCCGCAGCTGCCCGAGGCGGTGTCTATCATATATTCGCCGGGCTTGGGATGGAGCATTTTCACGCACATGTCGATCACGTGGCGAGGGGTGAAATACTGCCCCTTGTCGCCCTTCGCGGATTGGTGAACCAGATATTCAAAGGCTTCGTCTATGACGAGAAGGTTGGAGTTGAACAGCTTGACGTCCTGTAATCTGGAAACGCAGACCGCCAGATGGCTGTCTGTGAGCTCAAACGTCGCCGCGTCGGGAAACACGCCCGGCCATTGTTCTTTCGCGTCGTTGAAAAGTTTTGAAACCTTGGTTTTCAGCCCCGCGTCCGTCTGACCGGTGTTTCTGAACTCCATGGCGCGGAAACCTTTGTCGTCCAGCCCGGCGAGGCGTTTCTTGATCTTCTCGTAATCGCCTCGCTCCTCATCTTTCAGATTCTGGTCAAGCCAAAACTCTATAATCGTCTTGTTCTGATTGCTCTCGAACTCATCGAAGAGCTTCGTGAAGATGAGCTTGAAAACCTCCTCGAAGCCGTCCACGCCCGCGTTCGCCAGAACGTCGTTCTCCAGCTCAAGAATGAGGTCCTTGAGGGATTTTCTCTCGTTGGCGAGTTTGTCGTTGAGGATGAGGTTCTTCAGCGTGAAGCGCCCCGTGAGGACGTCCTCAAGCGTTTGTCCGCTCGTGGGAACGTCCGTGATGTCCACGAAAATGTTCGGGTCCTTGCGGTGGTAATGGGAAATTTGCCCGCCGTTCGTCCATATCCCAATCGGCGCGCCGGTGGCATTGCAATAGGAGCGCAGCTGGTCTTTTCCGTCCTTGAGCCTGGGCTTTTTGAGTTCGACGATGACGTAAGGCGTATCGGGATTATCTTTGTCGAATATGACGACGTCGGCTTTCTTCGTCTCCCTGCCGAAGTTGACGGGATGCTCAAAGGCCAGCCGACTCCGGGGATAGCCGTATTTCTGCATCAACCGCGTCGCGTAAAGCTGGCGGACGATTTCTTCCGGCTTCAGCTGAACGTCTTTTTTCCGGACGACGCAATGGACGTAAAGCCTCTCCCCGCCTTTGGTCGTTTTCGTGGACGTGCTCTTCCCCAAGGCTTCGATCTCATCCTCGGCGAACAGGTCGAGATGATAAGCGCTGTTCTTGAATATCGTCTGAATCGGGTCCGCCTGTGTCATTTCCTCTCCGTTCTCCACGTGGACCTGGCACCCTCCCATGCGGGCAATCGATCGATTTTCACCGTCCCCGCAGGGACGACCCCCCATGGCGGCTCCCTGTGTGAAGGACGAAATTATAGACGGGAGCGGGAGGGATGAGCGACCTATCTCTGCATCTCCCGGATAGCGGCGCCATGCGACAAAAGAGCGGAAAAAAGCTCGCCTTGCGGGCAGGTGTCGGGGCGTCGTGCGCCCAAGCGGCGTTTCAGGGAAACGAGGAGGCGACTCTACCAGTCCCAGAAAAGGGTGTAGGCCCTGCCGGTGACAGGTCGCCTCTCCTCCCATTCCAGACGGGTCTGGCCGGTTTCGCTCAGCAGCCTCGGATACGCCCGGCGCTTGTTGAAACTGTTCGACGCCCCCTGGGACTCCTCCCGACGCGCGCCCATGACCTTGCGCCCGGGAGGGAGGAACACCTCAAGGCGAAACGCCTCTGTGGGATATTCGACCACGAGGGTGACCCACTCGTTGCGCGCGGTGAACGAACTCCGCAGACCGAGCTGGTGGCGAAGCTCAAAAATCTCTCCGCCCCGAATCGCCCCCGCCAGGGGGAGGCAGGCGGGAAAATCCGCTCCCGCCCTCTCCTCGACGTGATGCGTCAAGGGCGTCCAGTCAGGCTCCCCGCCCTCTCCTTCCCCGAAGACCCGGTAGCAATAGGACGCCTCGCGCGCGCCGTTGCCCGTGTGATAGCGCGTCCTGATCTGGGACAATTCCCGCAGCGCCAGACACCGCCGGACGCTCACCATGCGCGCGCGACGCCCCTCGACGTCCTCGATCGTATAGGTTCGGGAGTTGAGCAGCACGCGGTAGTCGTATGGGCTGTCCGCCTGACTCTCGCCAGAGAGGGCGGAGGGATCGCGCTCCTCAATGCGGCGCACGCGCACCGCGAGCGCGTCCATCTTCTCCGACAACTCCCCCTGTCTCCTGAGAATCGAGGAGACGCCGCCGGCCAGCTCCTCGAGCGCATTCTCCAGTTCGGGGTTCTTCGCCGCCATCTTTCCGCCACCTTCTGGTTTCACCGCACGACCGCTCCGCTCGCCCGAAAACAGAAAAAACGCATGGTAGCACATCGCGCGAGGGGGAGAGAAAGCGGAAATCGCGCCTCACCGATGGGCGACGCAAGAACTATATCTCAAGGCGAACGGGGGACGTTCTCTCATCCATAAATACGTGAACGTAGATAAAATATCAGACGGGAGAAGGGCGAGAGAGCATATTTCTCACTACCTGATCTGTAAGGGAGAAATTCGACGCGCGCCATTTGGGGGTGTGATTCGGCGCCGATCGGCAAGCTGGCCGCACGCCGCGAGAACATCCCCTCCTTTGCTGACGCGGATGGTGGCGAGGACGCCGGCGGCGGACAACACCTGACGAAATTCCTCGACCCGCCCATCGTCCGGCCGGTCGTATGGGGCTTCCGGAAACGGATTCCACGGAATCAGATTCACCTTGCATTTGAGGCCGCTCACCAGCCGAGAGAGCGCCCTCGCGTCTCGTTTTGAATCGTTGATCCCCCGAAGCAGGACGTATTCAAAGGTAATGCGGCGACGAGCGTTCATGGGCAACTCTCGGCATTCGCCGATGAGCGCGCTCAAATTCCATTTTCGATTGATCGGCGCCAGTTTCCCTCTGGTTTCATCGTCCGCCGCGTGAAGCGATACCGCCAAACCCACGCCCGGGACAGCGGAGACGAAATCCTTGAGTCTCGAAACGACTCCGACCGTCGACACGGTGAGCCTTCTGGGGCTGACGCCGTTCGCCCCGGAATGCGTCAGAATTCTCACGGCGTCTATGGTGGCGTCAAAATTATCGAGCGGCTCTCCCATCCCCATGAACACCACGTTGTGAAAGCGCTCGCCCTCGGCAAGACGCGCTCTGGCGGCGAGAAATTGACCGACGATCTCGCCCGCCGTCAGCTGGCGCACGAACCCCATCTTCGCCGTCATGCAAAACGCGCACCCCATGGCGCATCCCACCTGCGTGGAGACGCAAAGAGACCATCGCGCCGCTCCGTTCGCCCTCCTCATCGGTATGCGGACGCTCTCCACCCGCGCGCCATCGCGCAGACGCCACGCATATTTCTCCGTTCCATCCGCGCTTCTGCTCTCTTGATCCAGCGCGAGCGTCCCGATTCGGGCCGCGCTTTCGAGCTTCGCCCTCAGACCTTTGGGAACGTTCGTCATTTGGGCGAACTCCCGCGCACCATGTGCATACAGCCACGAGAACAGCTGCCGACCCCTGTATGGGGATTCCCCCATCCGCTTGCACAATGCGATGAGTTTCTCCTCATCCATTCCAATCAGATCAACGTTCTCAGAGGGTCGTGCTCGACTCGTCCTCTCTCGCGCCGCTTCTGGCTTCACGTCCCGTTCCCTCAACGCGCCCACGGTGATATGTTTCGCCCGTTCCGTTTTCCGTTCGCATCATATCATGGTTGCCCACGCCCGAATGGGAGAACCTCCGCTTTGGCCATACGAGCGCTTCTTCTAGACCACGACGGCACTCTCGTCGACAGCTATGAGGGAATCGCAAAATGTATGCGCCTCACGTGCCGGGACCTGGGCGTTCCCGAGATGGGGGATGAAGAAATTCTCGCGTCCATCGGCCCCACGCTCGAGGAAAGATTTACCGAACTGTGGGGAGCGGACATAGCCAGCGAAGCAGCGCGCGCCTATCGCTCCCACTACAAGGCGCATCATATCTCGGGCACTCGCATCATTCCGGAAGCGAAAAAAACGCTTGAGACCCTCGCCCATCAAGGGATGCGGATGGCTTGCGTATCAAACAAGACGTGGTTTTTCTGCAAACAGCAACTGGCGCACGTAGGACTTCTTCCCTATATCCAGACGGTGTTCGGACACCGTCTGGGATATGCGCCGAAACCGGACCCCGAAATGTTGTTGGCCGCCATCAAACTGCTGAACGTGAAGCCAGAAGAAGCCGTCATGATTGGGGACACCACGACAGACATACAGGCGGCCAGAAACGCGTCCATCCCCGTATGGATCATCAAGGGGAAATACACGCAACCCGATGAGATACAAAAATCAAACCCGGATAAATATCTGGAAAAATTGGGCGACATCCTACAATGGCTGTAGTTTTTATGACGTCCTACCGCGCCAGGCGCTCAGGTTCCCCATACGGGAGCACGCTCCACGCACAAAGCAGGACAACTCTCCATGAACTGGGCGCAGTGGACGCATACGCCAAGAGCCGAGCGACGCCCCCCAGGAAACGCTTACGCGCATCCTCCTACGACGTGGGGGCCCGGGTTACAGAGGGACGGCCCAAGCCGTCCTTGCCGATTTCGCTGCGCTTGGGCCGTAGAGACGCGCTCCAAACCTGAAAACGCACGGTTTTCGCAACTTTCGGAAATGAGAGGGCGTCCCGAGATCACGTTGCCAAAGCGCGTATGATTTCTGTAACTTAGAAAAGCCCTTTCGACCTTGATGCGCCAAAAACCATCCAGGAAACGGAATGCCAAACCAAACGGCCTCAACAGCCTCCCGAAAACAAAAAATCCTGAAACTCGCGGACAGACTGTTGTCTCGGTTTGGGAAGCCGGAGCGCATGAAACGAAAGGACCTCCTGGACGCCTTGATAGAAACCCTCCTCTCGCAAAGCACGACCGATCACAACCGCGATTTGGCGTTTCATTCCTTGAAAAAAACTTTCACCAACTGGGATGCAACCGCCGACGCCTCTCAAGAGGGCATCGCCCAGGCGATTCGCTCCGCCGGCTTGGGAAATCAGAAAGCCGAACGAATTCGAGGTTTCCTCACATGGCTTCGCAGGGATCGGAAACGACTCTCTCTGGAATTCCTGCACGAAGAATCGGATGATTTCGCCGTGCGGTATCTCACCCGGCACAAAGGCATCGGGGTAAAAACCGCCTACGTCACCCTGATGCTGGCCTCCAATCGGGACTTGTTCCCCATCGACGTTCATATTCACCGCATCATGATGCGCCTGGGCGTCATCAGCACAAAAACCACCCCCGAGAAATCTCATCCGGAGCTCGCTCCACTCATCCCCGAAGGACGCGCCCATGAGCTGCACATGAACATGCTGAATTTTGGCCGAACCATTTGCACCGCCCGAAACCCGAAATGCGCAGCCTGCGACATGAAGCGCATGTGCCGTCACTATCGAGAGGCGAACGCGAAAAAACAAAAAGCCGGAGGAACGCCCGTTTCTCAAAATCTAACCAAACCATGAGATGGATCCAGCTGATCGGTCCAGGAGAGCTGCTCGCGATCGCATCCTCCATCACGTTCTCCGTGGCGCAAACCTTTCTCAGGCAAGGGATGAGAAGCGTATCCCCGCTCGCCACCGCTCTGCTTATCAATGGAATCGTCAGCCTGGGAGGTCTTGTCATATCCCTCATGAAAGGGACGCTGCTCACCTCCAAGCCAGACGCCATCCTCTGGTATGCAGCCGTGGGCGCCACGGGTCCGACTATTGGAAGATATTGTTATCTGGTGGGCGTCTCTCGCATGGGGCTCAGCCGAACCGTGCCCATATCCTCCGCCGCGCCCATTTGGGGGACTTTTTTCGCGGTGCTGTTTTTGGGCGAAGCTCCGACGGCCATGGTCGTGGCCGGCACCCTCGGCATCGTCATCGGCGTATCCATCCTCGGCATACAGGATGACAAGTCCGAATCCTTCAAAATCTGGTTTCAAGGGGCGCTGATATTCCCGCTCACCGCATCGTTGGCCTATGCGGCGGCGCCCATCTTCGCCAAACTCGCATACGCGCACCAGGCGACGCCAGGCGTCGGAATGGCCGTATCCTTCGCCACGGCCAACGTTCTTCTCCTGCTCACCAAGCCCTTTCTGCCCGGCCAAAGAGATATTTCCGGAGACAGGAGGGGGCTCATATGGGTAGGGGTCGCGGGACTCATCGGCGTCTCCAGCTCCTACATGCTGTGGACGGCTCTTACCTTAGCGAGCGTATCCACCGCCCTCCCCTTGAGCCGAATCGCGCCGATCTGGGTGCTGATTCTCAGCTATTTCTTTCTCGGAAAACTCGAAAAAATCAACCGCAAGACGGTTTCAGCCACGATTTGCGTCGTCGCCGGCGGAGTGCTGATCACCGCTTTTCGGAATTAACCCGCTCGGGGCCGAAGCGCCGAACTTCTCGTTCATCAACGAGCGTTCTCTACCCTGCAGGAGCTCTACCTTCCCGCCGCGGCCTCGACCACGCGGGGAGAATAAATGAGATCGTCCACCTGCGGCGGATCCTCAAGGAAACCTGCCGCCTTAAGCGAAAGGACGTCGTTCGTGCCGTCTGAATGCAGAAAACTCAAGGCGTCGCGCATGAGTTTCTCGATGGGGTTCTTCCGCATGTATCCCGCCGCTCCCCAAAGCTCCATCGCCGCCTGGCAAACCTGCACGGCGGATTCGGACGCGAATACTTTGCTCAGCATCGCATTCTTTCTGTCCATCTCATCCAGCTGCGTGGACCAGGCCGTGCGCCACAGATAGGAACGAGACGCTTCTATCTTCATCGCCATGCGCGCAAGCCGCACCTGCTGAATCTGGTGCGCAAACAAGGGCGCGCTTCCCTGAATTCTGGCGTGCGCATACTGTAAAGAGAGATCATACGCGCGTTGAGCGACACCCAGCACCGTGGAACCCGCCTGTATGTTGCTGCCGTGCTTTATCAGCAAATTAGCGAGTGCCGGCATCGCCTGGCCTTCCTCCCCGATTTGGTCCTCCGCGGGAATTTCCACGTTATGAAACTCCAACGTGCCGTTTTGAACGCACCGCTGGCCGAGTTTGTCCCACACCTCCGTAACGCGAAAGCCCTTCGCATCGGAGGGCATCAAAAAAGCCGTGAGACTGTTCGAGAGAGGATTTTTTTTGTCCGTGCGAGCGACGACTTGATAGATTTTTGCGAGACCCCCGTTTGAGATGTAGCGCTTCTCGCCGTTCAGCACCCAGCAGTCTCCCCTTCTTTCGGCATACGTCTGCATTCCAGCGCCCGGATTCGGGTTGGGCCACACGTTGTCGCTACCCGCCATGGGTTCTGTCCAGGCTGTCGCCAGAAGACATTCATCATCCCCCATCAGTTTTGGAAGCCAGCGTCTTCGCTGTTCATCGTTCGCCATGTTGACAATCGACGTCATGATCTTCCACGTCTGATCATAGGCGACGGCGAGTCCTAAATCTCCATACGCCAGCGCCTCGCCCACGACGGCGCAGGAAAGGACGTCAGCGCCTTCCCCCCCGAACTCTCTCGGGACGGTAAGGGTTCTGAGACCTCGCCTCGAACCCTCTCTGATGACTTCCCAGTTAAAGGATTTCTCAGGATCCTGGATGCGGTCTGCGACCTCCGCGGCGGGTATCATCACCTCGGTGGCGTATCTCTTCGCAATGTCTCTGAGTTCCATCTGTCGGGACGTGAGTTGAAAATCAACCATCGGCTTCGTCCTCCCAAGAAAAAACGTCATGGACATTGCAATCGTGGTGAATCGATCGCACATGACGCGCAAGGCAAAATCGGCTCCTTGTCCGCGCCTCTGCCGATAAGCGGGGGCGAGAATAGCTCAATGCGCCGATGGACTCTCGCACAATTCAATGCGAACGTTGCCCGGTCCCCGAACATAGGCGATCATGCGTCCGCCTACTCCATGGCGTACGGGCTCCATCATAATCTCCGCTCCTCTATCCCTTAACCATTCAACAGCCGCTTCCACGTCCGGAACGCCAAACCCGAAATGATCCAACCCCTGAACCAGTTCCGGCCCCACAGATGCAGGCGTCTCACCGGGTCTGACGCCGCGCGCGAATATTACCAGAGAGCCCACCTGAAGCGCCGCATTGGGCGATCCCTTGAAGTCCTCGTCGTAGCGGATGATTTCAGCCTCAAATATCTCTTGAAAATACGCAACAAACGCCTTTACATCCGCGCAGACGTAATGAATGTGGTCAAAGCTGAATTCCATCAGACTCCTCAAGCGCGAGATTACGGAGTGATGATGAGGGGTGCCTCTTTCGCATCGACGTTCTCTGAAACACCGCCATCCTCAGCATCCGCCTCCTGCGCTTCGCCTCCCTCACCCTGAGATTTCCGGACCTGGCGAATCATTCGCTCAAGCATCACGTTGATAGAATACTGCACCATTTCAACGAAAAGCGGCGGAGGCTCATCCCCTCCCTCTCGCACTTCGTCCGCCAGCGTCACGCACTCTCGCGCCATCGCCCCATCACCCGCTTGATGAAAAATATACCCATTATCTTCCAGCTGGCCCGCAATGCGCTCCCGCAATCCTCTATCCTGAAAAATTTCCTTTGCGCCATTTTCGACTATCTGCTCGAGCCGCTCTTTTTTCTGTCTTTCATCTATCGCCACCTGGGTTTCCATGGACTGCAAAAATTCCCGAAAATACGGCGTCACGCGCTCCTCATCCATCGCCCAACTCCAAAAAGGACGATGGGAGAAGATGACGCGCGTCTCCATCCTCTCCTCGCTTTCTCCGAGGGAACGCGCCATGGAGCGAAGAGGGTGCGGCCCCTCCACGGGAAACAGGTCGGGTTCCGCCAATGGATCGAGCATAAGCTTGGCGTGCGTAAAGCCTCCGGGCAGCGGCGTGTTTCCCGCCTCACTTTCGCGCTGAGCGCGCTCAAGAAGCCAAACGGCATACCCGGTGGGAACTTCCTGTGACGCCAGGGTAGGAATTTCTGAGATCCGGCGAAAAACATCTCGCACCTCTTTCGCGCTCATTTCCGCATCGGTGAATTCGATGATACCCCTCCCCCGCATCAAACGCGCCTGCACGAAATACCTTCCGCGCGGAACCCGAGAACGAGCGAGCCACAAAAGCATCTGCCCAAGACCATCCACGGCACTGGCCACCGCATGAACATAACCGGGCGGATTGGACCGATGGGCAAAGCGCCCGCCCGCATCGGGCGCGTGTTCAATTTCGACGCCCTTGTTTTTCAATCGAAACGTCGCTTTACGAATGCGGGACAAGGTATCTTTGTCCTTGATGCGCCCCAAGAACCTCTGAAGGGCGATTACGGCGTCCCGTGTGCCTACGTTCTCCAGAATTTCGATAAAATGCGCAGGGGGCGGCGCCCCTTCGGCCACCATCGCTTCGGCCACCGCAAGCGCGCGCGCCTCTGAAACGCCATCCGCGCCTTCAAAACCATCACGAAACGTTACCTCCCGCAAAAAAGGAGGCAGTCTTTTCAAGGAAGATAGAAGGAGTTGCGCAGAATCGACCGTGAGGGACTCGTCCTGTTTGAGTTGATCAGAAATTTCCTGGGCTCGACGCAACCTTTCCGCATCGAAACCATCCGGCAATTCGGCCGCCGGGTCCAAAGCCTGGACGGTATCCAGCAGCGCGGCGAGGCCCGGTATCGTCCAGCGCATCGTCTGGATAAGCGAAACGAGCTTTTGAACGACAGAACCATCGCCCAACTCTCGTAGGGCGAGAAGCGTAGGGACCCTTCCTGTCGGCGTGGTGGAGGATAGATGGCTCAACACGCCGGCGACCCCCGCCTCTCCCATCTCCCTGATCTCATCCAATAGAGGCGCGGGCGCCATAGATCCGGGCAGCGGCGGCGTAGTGAACGACGCCTCAAGACCAGCCGCCACGGCCACGGCCCGATCCATATCCTCCTTCGGAAAATTTTTTTTCGAGGGCCGCTTCCTCAATTTCTTCGCCAAAATCCCATCTCCCTGTAAAATACGCCTGTCTCTTCGCATCATTGGGGGACGCAGCGCGCGCTGTCAAGACAGCCTTGAAAACAACGTCTCCCCTCGCCCCTTTTGCCAACCACGACGCGCCCATGACACAATCGCCCGCTGAAATATTGCTTCCGGGAGATAACGTGAACTTTCGATTCGCGCATTGTGGTGATTTCCACCTCGGTCATGATTTCGACTACCTCCCTCCTTCAAAGGCCGCAGCGCGCCAAGCCGACCTTCGTATCGCGTTTTTTCGCGCCGTTCGTGAAACGCTCGCGTGGGGTGCGCAAGTATTCCTCGTATCGGGGGACCTGTTCGAAACCCCTCATCCAAGCGACCGCCACGTCAACGTCGTCTCAAAGAATCTTTCTTATTTGTCCAAAAACGGTGTGCGCTGTTTCGCCATTCCCGGCAACCATGACCCGGCGCCCCCCCAATCCGTGTGGAGCCAGGCCAGAATCGCCAACAACGTTCATCTGTTCGACACAGACCCCGCCACCGAATTGGGCCAAGAGAACATCGCCGAACTCCACCTCACAATCGCTGGAATTCCCTGGGATACGCGCGATGCCTTCAAACCTCCCTTGCGGGAAATTCTCACGCAAAAACTTCGCTTGAACGATAGGGCCATCCTGCTGTTGCATGGTTCAGAAGCCGCTCTCGCCCAGGAACACCCCGCGTTCCAAGAACATCCTTTTCAGGCGGATGAGCTCAGGCGTCTTCCTTTCGGATATGTGGCCATCGGCCACTACCACAAACCCCTGGACGTCGCCCGCTGGAACGGAGGTGCCGCATGCTACAGCGGCTCGCCGGAAGGGTTGCGCTTCAGCGATCACAACCTGGGCGAACGATCCATCGTTCTAGGAGAAATGGACGAGCGAGGCGCGCTCCTCCAGCTGAAGCGAAAAACCATCAACGCGCGCACCATGAGAACGCTCTCCTATTCAGCCGGCGATGGGACGACGACGGATGACTGGTTTCGGGCGGTTGACGAGATGCGAGACCCGGACACCCTCTTGAGAGTATGCGTTCCCAGGCAACAAGGAGAGCGGCAAAGACGGGCGGAGGTGCTCTTATCCTCCCTTCATCATGATTTTTTTCACCTAGACATCGTATGGGAATCGCCCTCTTGAGCGAAACCATTTGGTGCGACGCGGCTTTCGCTCCTCCGGAAATCCCCGCGCGGCTTCTTGATGCGCGCCGCGCAAGCGGGGAGGACGCGCAAAGCGTCGTATGCGTCGTCATAGACGTATTAAGGGCCACGACGACTATTGCGGCGAGCCTGGCGAATGGATGCGCCGCCATACATCCCTGTCCATCTCCTGGGATGGCGCTTGCATTGACCAAAAAGCGAAGGCTCCAGCATGGTTCCGAAAAGATATTTCTTGGCGGGGAGCAAGACGGCAAGCCCATTGCGGGATTCGACGGAGGAAATTCCCCCCTCGAATACACAAAACAGAAAATCGGCGGAAAAACCCTCGTGCTCTCCACGAGCAATGGAACAAAAGCGCTCTCCGCCGTGAAGGGTTGCGAAGAAATTTTTACCGCCGCTTTCGTGAACATCACAGCAGTCGCCGGACGGATGACGTCTCTACTTCATCGCGACCGAAGACGTTCCCTCCTAGTCGCCTGTGCCGGCCGAGAAGGGGGTTATTGTGAGGAAGACGCTGTGGGAGCGGGCCTCCTTCTGCGCATCCTGTCTGAAAATTTGAAGGATCTTGAATTCTCCGATACCGCTCGCGCGGCCCTCCACGTCGCCAGGGGCGCGGAAGAAAATTTGGAAAAAACGCTTTTTCATAGCGGGTGGGGAAAACATCTGCTCGCCTTGGGCCTTGGAGACGACGTATCCTTCTGCGCGCAAAAGGACGTCTTGGGCGTGGTTCCCAAAATGGATGCAGGGGTGATAAAGTGTTCTTAAAGTTTGGCTGTCTTCGTCAATACGCTTTCAACCAAATCTCGCGCGTCTGGAGAATCCGCCCCGGGTCTTAGATAGAGAAAAAACTCCTGGTTTCCTTTTGCGCCTGGGAGCGCGCTCAACGCGACGTCTTGGGGAGCCAGCCGCATCCGAAGCGTCTCATCCCAAATTCTGACGAGAACTTCGCGGTGAAGCGCAGGATCGCGAACAATCCCCCCCTTGCCGACGCGGCCCTTACCCACCTCAAACTGTGGCTTTATGAGAGCGATTATCTCTCCGCCGTCGGCGAGCAGCGCGCGGGTCGGCCCGATCACTTTCAAGACAGAGATGAAAGAAACGTCCATGACGCATAAACTGGGGCGCTCTTCTCCCGTCAGCATTCGAAACGTATCCAGCGTTAAACGCCTGGCGTTCACCCCCTCCAAAAGGATAACTCTGGGGTCGTTCCTCAATTTCCAATCAAGCAAGCCCCTGCCCACGTCCACCGCTGCGACCCGGCGCGCGCCACGCGTGAGCAGGACGTCGGTAAATCCGCCCGTGGACGCGCCAATGTCCGCGCAATACCTATCCACTGGATAAATTCCAAAGGCATCCAGTGCGCCTGCGAGTTTCAGGCCGCCTCGGCTCACGTAGGAAAGAACATCTTCTTTTAGCGTGATGGATGCGTCCCGTGAAAATAAAGAACCCGCCTTCTCCGCGGGTTTGCCGTCAACAAACACGAGGCCCGCCAGAATCAGGCGCAGCGCGCGCTCCCGGCTTGGGACGAGAGCGCGTTCAACGACTAACTTGTCAAGCCTCTGTTTTCTTGCCATAGACCGTCAGATCGGCAAAATCAGACTCCGCCTCGAGCATCTTGCGAGCCGCTTGGGTAATGTCGCCCGGCGTCAGCGCGCAATCCTCACGCTGGAGTTGAGGCGCCCCGTGTTCGATAAAGCGATCGGGAATGCCCAAGATCGTGACGGGAACGTCCCGAATCCCGCGCGCTGCCAAGAGTTCCAGGACGCCGGCCCCCATTCCGCCGATGCGCGTGCCCTCCTCAATCGTCACAATGCGCCCGCACCTTCGGACAAGCTCCAAAATTTTCTCCTCATCCATCGGCTTCACAAAGCGAAGGTTCAGAACCGACGCCTGTATTCCGAGTTGCGCCAGCTGCTCGGCGGATTCCATCGCAAGGCCCACCATGGGGCCCAAAGCGATGAACGCCACGTCATCGCCACCACGAAGCAGCTCCGCCTCTGCGATGGGAATCGTCTCGACGTCCTCCCCCATCGGAACCCCCTCGCCGGAACCACGCGCGAAGCGCACCGCCGCCGGCCCCGGATGTTCAATCGCGGTCAAAACCATTTTTTGCAGTTCATCTTCGTCCCTGGGCGACATGATGACCATGTTCGGCAAACACCGAAGATAGGCCAAATCATAGGCGCCCTGGTGGGTGGGGCCGTCATCCCCTACAAGACCGGCTCTGTCTATCGCAAAGGCGACGGGCACGTTCGTGAGGCAGACATCGTGGATAATTTGATCATAGGCGCGTTGTAGAAACGTGCTGTAGATGGCGACGACCGGCTTCATCCCCTGAAGCGCCAGTCCGGTTGCGAACGTCACCGCATGTTGTTCGCACATCCCTACGTCGAAGCAGCGCTCGGGCAACGCCTTTTGATAGTTCACAAGCGCCGTCCCCTCAAGCATGGCCGCCGAGATGGCCACTATCTTTTCATCCTTCTCGCTGAGTTTGATCATCGCATCGGCAAAAACTTTGGAGTAGCTCGGAGGTCCAGGCGCTTTTCGATAAAATTTGCCGGAACCAGGGTCAAATTTCGTCACGCCATGATACGTGATGGGCTTCGCTTGGCTATAAGGATACCCGTGGCCTTTGCGGGTGACGACGTGAATCAGATTGGGGCCATCCAAATTCTTCACGTTTCTGAGAGTGGGGAGCAGCAAATCCAGCCTGTGGCCGTCCACCGGACCAATATACCGAAAACCCAGTTCCTCGAACAAAATACCCGGCACGATGATATTCTTCAGGGATTCCTCCACCCTGTCCATGAGCGTGACGGCATGAGCGCCCACCATGGGGAGGTGACCCAATATTTTTTGCACCTCATCACGCACCTTGCGCGCCCGGTTCGCCCATTCACCCGTCATGATGCGCGCCAGATAGGAACACATGGCGCCTACGTTGGGCGAGATTCCCATTTTGTTGTCATTGAGAATCACGGTGAGATTCCTCTTGACGTCCCCCGCGTTGTTGAGCGCCTCCATCGCCATACCGGCAGTCAAGCTGCCATCCCCGATGATGGCAACAACCTCAAAATCATCGCCCGAGAGATCTCGCGCCGTCGCCATACCGAGCGCCGCCGATATGGACGTGCCTCCGTGCGCCACGTTCAGATGGTCATATTCGCTCTCCCGCCTGTCCGGAAAACCGGCGATTCCTTTCCATTGCCTCAGCGTATGGAAACGATCCCGGCGTCCGGTCAATATCTTGTGCGTATATGCCTGATGGCCCACGTCCCAAATCAACTTATCCCGTGGCGTGTCGTAGAGATAATGAAGCGCGACGACGAGCTCCGCAGCTCCGAGGGAAGCACTAAGATGCCCCCCCGTGTCGGACGTCACCTGGATGACGAGGTCGCGAAGCTCCTCCACGACCTGGGGAAGCTGATTTTCCGGCAGTTTTCTCAAATCCGCCGGGCTATCAATGCGATCGAGCAGTTCGCCCATCCCGTCTCTCGCCAAGGGGACTCTCCTCAAAGCGTGTTTTCACGGCGTTACGCGAACATCCCCAATTTTAATATTCTGCTCCCATAAAAGGAACTTATCACAAATGGGGGCTGATTATCATGGGGGGGGAAGAATTTCTATCGTTTTGCTTGCTGCGAGCAAAATGATCACAAGTAGTGGCTGACCATCCCGTCAGAACCCGCGCAAGACGATGAACCGCGCGAGGGAGGCCAACGCAGACCCTCCATTCGGAAAAATTTCAAGCGCTTGCAGCGCTCCCTCACAAGCCGAACGCGCCAGGCGTTTCGACGTTTCCATGCCATATAAGCCCGGATAGGTCGCCTTATCCAACTCCTCATCCGAGCCCGTGGGTTTTCCCATGCACTTCGCATCGCCTTCCACGTCCAAAATGTCATCCACGATTTGAAACGCCAGTCCAATTTTCTCGCCATAAACGCTCAGTGCCGCCATCTGCGCCTGATCGCCCCCTCCGAGGAGACCTCCCAGGCAAACGGAAACTCTCAAAAGCGCCCCCGTTTTCCTTTTGTGAATTTCCTCCAGGCGCGCGGCCTCGTTGCCCCGACCATTCGCCCAGACGTCCAGGAGCTGTCCCCCCACCATACCCGTCGCGCCAGCCGCCTCGGCGAGCATACGAATAGCCTTGACATGACGCTTAGGCGGAATCTTTTCTTCCATATCCTCGCTCGCCATGAACGCAAAGGCCAGCGTCTGTAAACCATCACCCGCCAGAATCGCCGCCGCCTCGCCATAGACTTTGTGATTCGTGGGGATTCCCCGCCTGAACGCATCGTCGTCCATCGCGGGCAAATCATCATGGATCAACGAATAAGAATGAATACATTCCAGGGCACAGGCAGCGGGCAAGATAGATTCGGGGTCCCCGCCAACGGCCTCACATCCAGCCAAGCAAAGCACGGGGCGCAAGCGCTTCCCCCCTGCAAAAAGGCTGTAGCGCATGACCTCGAACATCTCGGGCGGTTCGGATGCTTTTGGCACAAACCGATCCAGCTCTTCCTCCACGCGCCTTGCCCAGCCGCTTAGGTAGGCCGCCGCATCGACGCCGTCGGAAACCTCCGCTTCATTCATCGTCTTCCTCGTCAAGCGACTTCAAGGAAAACGACTCTTGCGGCTCCCCCACGAGCTCCTCCACCCTCTTTTGCGCCGCGCTCAACTGCTCTCGACTATATCGGAAGAGCCTCACCCCTTCCTCATACAGCGAAACCGCCTCTTCCAACGAGGGTTTTCCGCCCTCAAGTTCTTCCACAATGGCTTCCAAACGCTCTAACGCATTCTCAAAGCTCTCCGGTTCCGCCTCGGGCTTTGCGGATGCATTCGCGTCGCTCATGAGCACTCCCCCTCTGAAAAGACTTTCTCTACCCGGCACGACAAAGCGCCTTGCGACAAGCGAATCCGAATGGATTCCCGTTCCCTCACGCGCCTGGCGTCTTTGATGAGCGCGCCGTCGGATTCCTTGTAGGTCAAGCTATACCCCCGCGCCAGAACTGCGAGCGGCGACACGATTTCAAGGCGTCTCGCAGCGGCATCGAGCGCGTCCATTCTGCGGCCCATAAAGGGCGCGCACGCCGCGCGCAGGCGTTTCGCATGATCTTCCATCCTTGATTTGAAAATTTCGATTTTTCCCCTTGGCGCCATCGCCCGCAGTCTTGGCGCCATTCCGGCCAGGTGCATCCGCCCCATTTGCTGGCGATGCTCCGCTTCCCTACCCATGCGTTCATAGAGAGTGTCCAGGCGTTGGGCCAACATCTCGAGCGGCGCCTCCGGCCTTCTGAACGCAGGACCTTCGAGCAAGCGAGAGAGTCTAGCCTCGAGTGAATCCAGCTGTTCCGTCATCGCCCGCCGCATACCATCAAGCGCATCCTCCAAATCCCGGGCGCCCCCCTCCCAGCCTCTGGCCACGCGTTCGGCCGCCGCCGTAGGTGTAGACGCTGATTCATCGGCCACCAAATCGCTAAGCGACGTATCCACCTCATGGCCCACCGCCGAAATGAGCGGCGTTTCACACCCGGAGATCGCTCGCGCCACCTCCTCTTCATTAAACGCCCACAAGTCCTTCCGGCTGCCGCCGCCGCGGCCGATGATAATGAGATCGACGGAACGTTCCATGTTAGCGAGGCCTTTGTCCGCTCTTCGAATCGCCCCTGCGATAGAAGACGCGGCGCCATCCCCCTGCACCGGCGTGTGAACGAGGAGAAGCGCGACAATCGGCGCCCGCTCTCTGAAAACCCGCAGCATATCCTGGAGAGCGGCTCCTTCCCTGCTCGTCACCAACGCGACGCGACGCGGGCGCTCAGGTATCTCTTTTCTTCGTTCAGGGCCGAACAAACCCTCTTTTTCCAGTCGCTCGCGCAGCTGACGAAAAGCGACCTCGAGCGCGCCTTCCCCCAAAGGCTCCATGGAAAGCGCCGAGACCTGAAAACGACCCTCTTTCTCATAAAGCGTCACCCGGCAACGAACCATCACGCGCATGCCCACTTCGGGCGCAAAACGCAAAAACCGCCCACGGGCCGAAAACATCACGGCGTCTACCTTCGAGACGGCGTCTTTCAAGTCAAAGTAGGAGTGCCCTGATGGATAAGTGCGCCAAGAAGAAATTTCTCCCTCGACCAGCACCTCTCCAAATTCCCCTTCCAACAGTTCTTTCACCCGCGCGTTGAGTTGCGAGACGGTGAACACCGCAGGCGTTGCTTGAGGCGCATTATCTCCCAGGAGATCCACGTTCATCCGAAAACCCCCGCCGCCGTGCCGTCTCCCCTTCACGATTGAAGGGAATAGGCACGCGCTGTGTTCCTCATCAACATGGCGACCGTCATTGGCCCCACCCCGCCCGGCACCGGCGTGATGGCTGACGCTTTCTCGCACAAAGACCCAAAATCACAATCGCCGACCAACTCTCCATTCACCCGATTGATGCCGACGTCGACCACGGTCGCTCCTTCTCGAATCATATCCGCGGTCAAGAATTTCGGCCTCCCCAAGGCGGCCACCACGACGTCGGCTCCTCGCGTGATCGCGGGAATATTCCGGGTTCTGGAATGACATATCGTCACTGTCGCGTTCTCATGCAGCATGAGAATGGACAGGGGAAGCCCCACGATCTTGCTACGCCCGATGAGGACGGCCTTTTTCCCCTCCAGACCCACGTTATAGAACTTCAGAATCTCAAGCACCCCCGCGGGCGTGCAGGGCTTGAGCGCGCCTTGCCTGAGCGCCAGTTTCCCAAAATTCTCCGGATGAAAGACGTCGACATCTTTTTCAGGGGAGACCGTCCGCAACACTTCCTCCTCGTTCAAATGGGCGGGAAGAGGCAACTGCACCAATATCCCATCCACTCTCCCGTCATGATTCAAATCTGCAATGAGAGAGATGAGGTCCCCCTGGCTCGTATTCTCCGCCAGGCGATGATCGTAGGTTTCGATGCCAAGTTTCCTGGCGGAACGGCCTTTGATGCGGACATATACATGGGAGGCGGGGTCCTCCCCCACAAGAACGACGGCGAGGCCCGGGGGGCGACCCATCCGGGGCAGCAGCCCATCAATGAAGGTTTCCAGCTCCTCCATCACTTTCTCCGCCACGGGCTTACCTTTCAGGAGCAAGGCCACCGCCATTTTCATCCTTTGTCATGGACGCATCAAAGACGCGTTTGATCGCACTCGGTGCCTAGAGCAAAATCTTTCCATCCTTGATGAGCAACTGATCATCCGCCCACACCGTGGGGTTGTCAAAAATCATGTCAATATGGAGCGGAGCGTCCACCTCGCCTCCGATGCTCCCACTATCTCCCACCGCCATGTGGCAAGTCCCCCACGTCTTCTTCGCCTCTCGCATCGTCTCCCGAGGCCGACAGGCGGGGTTCGTGCCAATCGCAAATTCCGCCACGTTCTTCGCCAAATCTCCGTTTTCGTCCAGCAACTTCCAAAATCGCTCTGCGGCGCCGCTTCCCGTGATGGACGCCACCTTTCCATCCTTGACCTCAAGCCTGATGGGCTCGGTGACAAACCCCAAATCTTTTCGCTCAATCGAAAAAGGATTCACCATCACGCCGTTGGACGTGCCCTCCAAGGGGCTCATCGCCGCTTCTCCATCGGGACACGCCGCAAACTCTCCAGGTTTTCGCGCCACGCCAACGAGAGGAAAACAGGTTCTCCCCTCCAGAGAAAAACGCATGTCGCATCCATCCGGCGTGGTAAACCGGCCCGATTTGGCCTCGGTGTATATGTCGGAAATCTCCCTCGTGACGCGGGCGACCTCATCATAATCCGCCAAAGCGCCGCCAGCGACCATCATGTCCTCGCGCCATCCCCACATGTCCAGAACGCGCGCCCCTCTTTTGAGCGCGTTCCTCGCCGTTTCGGTATGAATCGTGGCGAAACTCGTCTGAAGTATCACTACGTCAGAGGCCGCCATCGCCGCCCCCACATGGGGCAACGGGTCTATTCCGCCGTTCAGGTGAGGAGGCATGTGCATAATGGACAACCGAGCACCCGCCGCGCTCAAGGCGTGCGCGAGAGCCTCTGTGATAGAAGCGGGACGATCCGAATCCGCGACAAGAAGCGCCAATTCGCCCTCTCTCACGTCAAGAACCTGCTCCACAATTCGCCGCGCGGTAGGCGCCATGTTGTATTTTATCATCACATCCCCTCTACGCACGGAAAGCCGAAACCAAGGACGCCTCGGCCAGAGAACAGAAACGAGTCGATTTTCAGAAAAACACCCTTTGGATTTGGTATATTATATGTGCCGACCAAACACCCTCGCAAGGGCGCGGCCTCATATGCGAAAATTGATTGAAGTTCATCCGTTCGATCAAAAACGAGCGGGCGGACGGCGACCCCCAGAAATCCCCATCTTATCAGTGGACCTCATCATGGAGACGAGAGACGGGGGAGAAAACGTCCTCGACGTGGAGCTGATTCGCCAATTTCCGCGCACGGTGACCCTCAGTGCGACGAGAGGCGACACAACGTCACGGTGGTATACGCGTGCGCAAGGCTGCTTGGAGTGCGAGGCGGACGGGTGTTGTCGCCAAACACGCGCTGTCCTCGCAGATTGCGTTTGCTCACGCGGATATACTAAGCAATTATTTTTCAAGGAAGCTCTCAAGGAACCCCCGCGATGCAGGGCGCGTTCAAACAGGTTCTGCTATCATGGATGAGTCGATGCGGGAGAACATGCCCGTTTCTCCGATTTTCTTTGAGGTAGGGTTGCGCAGGATATGAGCTCGCTTTTCGGAATCCTCAGCCGCGCATTCGAATTCATGCAAAAAGACATTGCCGCAGCTGCGGAGCGCGACCCCGCCTGCAGAACGAAAATGGAGGTCATACTCTGTTATCCGGGATTTCACGCCATATCTTTGCATCGGTTGGCCCACTTCTTCTGGACAAGGCGTCTTCCGTTCGCCGCCCGCTTGCTCAGCCACCTGAACCGCTTCATCACGGGGGTTGAAATTCACCCGGGCGCCCGAATTGGCGAGGGGTTTTTCATAGACCATGGAATGGGCGTCGTCATCGGAGAAACAACGCGGATTGGGCAAAATTGCACCCTCTATCAAGGGGTGACGCTCGGCGGAGTGAGCCTTAAAAAAGAAAAAAGACACCCCTCGCTGGAGGATAACGTCATCGTTGGCGTTGGCGCCCAGGTCCTGGGGCCCCACGTTATTGGCGCCGGCAGCCGCATTGGCGCGAGTTCTGTCGTCATTGCAGACGTTCCCCCCGGCTGCACGGTCGTCGGCGTGCCCGCGCGCATCGTCTATCGGGAAGGGCAGGCGCAAACGGACGTCCCGCCTCTCGTCTCTTTTGCACACCATGAACTTCCGGATCCGGTGGAGGCGGCCATTCAGACGCTGAACCAGCGCGTAGCGGCTCTTGAGAAAGAGTTGACCCAGGCGCGAGAGCCGGTGCCGGAACAATCAGGGACGTCATGAAAACCATTTACATGGACCACAACGCCACCACGCCGCCGCGCCCCGAGGTACTGGCCGCGCTTCAGCCGTATCTGGCCGAGAAATTCGGAAATCCTAACAGCATCCATCGCTACGGGCGTGAAACCAGAACCGCGATTGAAAACGCCCGCGACCATGCGGCGGCACTCGTCGGCGCCGCGGAAAGCGAAGAAATCGTCTTCACCTCCGGCGGGACGGAGAGCGACAACTGGGCGCTTCGGGGCATTATCTCCGAGGCGCAGGGAGCAAGCCATATCGTCACGACGCAAATCGAGCATGAGGCCGTCCTCACGACGTGCCGAACGCTGGAAGAGGAAGGGGTGCAAGTCACTTACGTGAAGCCGAACCAGAAGGGGCGCGTCTCGGCCGAGGACGTCGCATCGGCGATTCAGCCAAACACGAGAATCGTGTCCGTCATGTGGGCCAACAACGAGGTCGGCACGATTCAACCGATTCAGGAAATCGGCGCTCTGTGCCAGGAGCGCGGAATACTCTTTCACACCGACGCCGTGCAGGCCCTGGGCAAGGAATCCATCGACGTCCAGAAAGCCGGCGTATCCCTGCTTTCGGCCAGCGGACACAAGATCAACGGCTGTAAGGGAGCGGGCTTTTTGTACGTCAAAAAAGAGACCAGGCTCGGCCCTCTCATCACCGGCGGCGGCCAGGAGCAAAAATTGCGCTCAGGCACGGAGAACGTCCCCGGCATCGTCGCCATCGGAGAGGCGTGTCGCATCGCAAAAGACGAAGGCGGCCGATTCGCAAAGAACGTTTCCGCCTTCAGAGATCGGCTTGAAAACGAAATTTGCGAGCGCATCCCCGACGTGTCGATTAACGGCGATCAGGAGCATCGGCTCCCCGGCACGTCAAACCTCGGGTTCATCGGCACGGAAGGGGAGACGCTCTTGATTCGCCTTGATCTGGAAGGCATCGCCGTGAGCACCGGCGCCGCTTGCAGTTCAGGCTCTCCGGAGCCCAGCCACGTCTTGCTGGCAATGGGGCTATCCAAAGAAGCCGTCCAGGGCTCGCTGCGGTTCAGCTTAGGATATGGAAACTCGAATGACGACGTCGACAGATTGCTCAAAGTGCTGCCGGAAGCCGTCAGCAAAGCGCGCGAGATGGCTCCGCGCCTCAAACTGGCGAAAGCATGAGGGAAACCCTTGTCTTCCCTAAAAAACGATTACCATTATAACGACGTCGTTCTCGCCCACATCGCGGACCCGCACAACGTCGGCGTCATCGAAGACGCAGACGCCCAGGGAAGCGGAACGAACCCCGCCTGCGGCGACGAGGTAACGCTTTACCTCAAGTTCGAGGGCGCCGTCGTCTCGGACGCCAAGATGAAAATACTGGGCTGCGGAGCGATCACCGCCGCGATGAGCGCATTGACGGACTTCGTGCGCGGCAAAACGGCCGATGCGCTCGCGCGAATCACCGCAGAGGAGATCGCCGAGAGCGTCGGCGGCCTTCCCTCTCACAAACGCCATTGCGCCGGGCTTGCTCGGCGCGTGCTCCGAAACGCCCTCAAATCCAAAAGCGCGAACTGATTTTCCATGGGGACTTCACGACCCGTCAAAGTCCGCGCACTCGATGGGTTCGAAGGCTGGGCGTTGCGCGCGGACGAGCGGACGACGCCGGAGAACATCGGCCTTCTGCAAGCCCGCCTGCTCAAAATCTGTGGGAATCTTCCCCGCATGGGCCCCGCCTGCGGACTGGACCACGGAGAGAAGGGGTACGAAGCCTGCTGGAAGGCGCCCTCGGAACTGCCCGCGCCCGAGGGGCTCTATGAAGCGAGCGTGCCGGAAGGCTGGTATGCGGTGGCGACCCACCACGGAGGCTACGACGCCCTTGGCGACACGTTGAGGGACGTCCTCACCCGATGGCTGCCCCACAGCGGATTCAAGAGAAGGGAAGGTCCGTTCATGTATCAATACGTCACCGACCCGCGCGAAACGGCGGAGGAGAACCTCAGAACCGAAATTTGCGTTCCCGTCCAACCCGATCCGGTTGCGTAATCCCTCGACTCCAGCCCATCACGCCTTCTGGATGCGACACAACAAACTTTTCAAATTCGTTTGATCCGAGACGGGATCCCGCTGCGCGACGTCCGTGAGAAAGTTGACGGATCGCCAGGGATGATAGGGCTGGCGTTCGCCCCAGCCAATGGGAATGAACACCGCATCCTCTCTGATGCCCGGGTTCAGCCAGGCCATCGCCTCAATGCAGCCGTGGGCGGTCTCCACCTTGAGCTTTACTCCGTCCTCAATTCCCAAATGTTCCGCCTTGCGGGGATGTATCTGGCAATAGAGGTCCGGCCACATCTCCTGGGCTTGCCAGAAATAATGCGTCCAGCTATGAAAGTGGGGCGCAGGAGGACGGCCCGTCATCAATATCGTGTCAAAACCTTTTTTGCGAAGTTCCTCGCCCAGATTCCCATCGCCGGGCTGAACGATGCGGGCGCTCCGAGAGCCTGTAGGGGTCTTGCTGAAGGGCGAGATAATTTCCAGATCATCGTCGCCGCGTTCATATTCCAGATGGGGCAATCGCAAAAAGTTTTCCTGATCAGCGTAAAATTCCGGAAGCGCGGATAGACCCACCCGGGCGAATTTTCGCTCCAGCGCTTCCGTCCAGAACTCAAGCCGCCCGCTCGGCGTGGGGAATCGCTTGCCTTCGGGTTGACCCGTGGCGGTCGTTCCTTCGAGATAAAGCGTTTCCTGCTCGGGGGCATCCTCGCTTGAGACGGGGAAGCGCACCCAGCGATAGGGCACCGAGTGGAGTCTTTTTTGCGTCACGCCTCGCAGAAAATCGTTGTCGATGCACATCTCATCCCAGAACCTTCCCGGCTCCTTGTATTCCTCCTTCATGACGTCGCCAAACCCCAGGCGTCTGCCGAGTTCGATCCATATCCATCCGTCCGGCTTCGCCTCTCCCGGCGGGTCGATCATTTTGTCTATCCACACGATTCGCCTGTCATCGTTCGTGCGGCCCAGCTCTCCTTTTTCAATACCGCCCGCCGCAGGCAACACGTAATCCGCGAACGCGGAGGTTTCGTTGGAAAACAACTCTATATGAACGATGAGGTCGAGCGCCTTGAAGGCCGCGCGCGCTTCATCCTGCCCTGGCCATTGCGCCATGGGATTGTTGCATGTGATGAGACCTTTGATGGGGTATGGCTTTCCCTTCCGCATGGCGTTCAGCCAACCGGTCGGGCTTCTGCGGACCATCGGTTTTTGAATCTGCGCCCTTCTGTTTTCAGGCGCATTGGCGGCGATGGGCGGGCCCGCCGTCATGTTCACGTAGGCGCCGCCCTTGCGACCCCAATTTCCCGTTATCGCGGCCACAAACATCATCGCCCGGTTGGTTTGCGCCGAATTGGTGTGCTGGTTGATCCCCCGGCTCGCGAAAATGACGCAACCATCCGCCTGGGCCACGTCCTCGGAAAGCGCACGAATCTCCTCCGCAGACACGCCCGTGACGGCTTCGGCCCAATCGGGGGAATATCCCTTGGAGAATATGAATTCGCGCCAACGCTCCCAACCCAACACCCACTCCTCGCAAAAGCGCCGGTCGTGAGCGCCCGTTGAGAGAATATGGTGCGCCATGGCCAGGCCCAAGGCCATGTCGGTTCCCGGGCGGATGCCCAGCCACTTGTCCGCCTTGCTCGCCGTCGCGGTATATCTCGGGTCCACCACTACCATCTTGGCCTTGTTCTTGATGCGCCAGTCGTTCACCTTTCCAAAATAAACCGGCCGCGTCTCGGCTTGATTGTCCCCGACGTAAAGATACATTTGGGCGCTGCCGATATCTCCAGGCGTATAGCTGTTTCCGTTGCCGTTGACCCCTTGCGTCACCTCGTAGGAGACCACCTTTCCCGCCGCGCAAAACGGGTCCGTCCCCTGAAGGTTGGGGGTTCCCCACATCTGGCTGAACAGACGCGCATAGCCTTTTTGCGTGATGAGGCCCGTGCGGGTTCCCACAAAAAGCGCCAGTGCCTCCGCTCCCCATCGTTCCTTAAGCGTCTTGAGTTTCGCCGCGATCTCATCGAGCGCCTGGTTCCAGCTGATGCGCTCGAATTCCCCCTCGCCCCGGCGGCCAACGCGCTTGAGAGGATAGAGCAGACGATGTTCGTTGTGGTGCAACTGAAGCGTGAACTGCGCCTTGGGGCAAAGTTTTCCGTTCAGAACGGGGTCCTCGTCGTTTCCCGTCACGTTGATGAGCCGCTCGCCTTGAAAATGAAATTTCGCGCTGCAGCAGTTAAAACAGAAATTACACCCTCCGGGCACCACCCGGTCCGCTTTGAGCGTCTTCTTGTCGCGCAGATAGGGAAAGGAAGGCCCCTTCTCCGCAAATACGGCGCTCGCATCGGGTGCATCCGCGAAACGGGGCCGAATCAGGTTCCCTGCCGGGCGCCCTCCATCCCCCTCTCCCACGCGGCCATTTGGCCTTTCGATTTTTTCCAGATAGATCGTCTGCGGTCCCAGGAGAAAATGATCGTGATCCCGACAGCGCCGCTCCTCTGCGGCCGCTTTTTCAAGAAGCGCATCTCTCTCCCCAAAAGAGATGGCGAAACCTGGACAAATTTCAGCGCAGGCGGGCTCCCGTCCCTCTTCCCGTCTTTCCGGGCAAAGGTCGCACTTCACTGAATGGTGCCCTTTGGCGTCATAGCCCATCGCGCTATAGGGGCACGCCATGACGCACTCTCCGCAACCCGTGCAAAGCGCCTCGCGCACTTCCACAATACCGGTATCCGGATGTTTCGTTATCGCCTTCGGATAAACGGGACAGGCTCTCAGGCAGGCGGGGCGCTCGCAATGCTGGCAGGTAAGCGTCAGGAAATCAGGCGCTCCCGTGGAGGCGTCCCCCAGCCAAACCACCTTGTTGCGATATGTGCCGGGCCCCAGCCTGTGCTCCTGCTTGCAAGCCGCCTCGCAGCTTTTACAGCCAAAGCATCGCTCCAAATCTATCATCAAGGCCAACTGTCCCAAGACTCGCCCCTTCAACGCGCGCGAACCATCACCTTGCCAGATGCCACCAATATATCTCTCCCCCGCCAGAAACATAGTCCGCGAAAAAGGTGACGGTGATCACGTGCCCCAGCATACCGAGGAGGAAGAAAAACGCCAAAAAGACGTGCGCCAAACGCCAATACGCCTGTGCCGGAGATGCGTGAGCGCGCATCCCCAACAATTTATTCTCCCGACCAGCCAGCCGGGCGTAAGCGAACGTAAGGCGGGGACTGGACAGCCAATGCGTGAGTCGGGGCGAAAAAACGCCCTCACTCGCCCCTGGATCAAGTTGAGTCAAAAGGGATTTCTTCTTCTCGATGAGCCGGGCCATGCACTCTCGGTCATCCGCGCTCAAGGGAGCAAACGACTCGTGCCTTGAAGCAAACGTGGCCGACATTTGCCTGGAGGCGCGCACGCGCGCCCACACGCCCAGAAGCATCAAAAACAGCAGCGCAACGAGCAACAGCCCCGGCGCATAGCGCAGGAGTCCGCCGGAGTGAATCGTCGCCAGCACGCCGCCCAAGGTGGCCGTCACCACGTGGGCGGAAAACCAGCCGAGCGGGGAACCGCCCAGACCCGTTCGCTTCGCGATCACAAAAACCGCGGAAACGCACAAAAGAACGGCGCCGGCGACGCCGAAGAGATACAGCGTCGGAGAACCCGGCAGATGCCATTCGAGCGATAGTCTATGTCGAAACGCGAAAAAGGTGACGAGAACGACCGCCGCCATGAAAAGGAGATAGGCAAGCAGCCTGTCGCCGACGTCAAACCGTCTCATGGAGATCAGGAAAATTCGATTTTGACGACATCCACGATTTCAAAGTTCCTCACGCCGCCCGGCAGTTTAACCGCCACTGCATCGCCAGGCTCCTTTTGCATGATTCCGCGCGAGAGGGGCGCGCCGAAAGATATGATTCCATTCGGGAGGTCGCTCTCCTCCTCGCCCAGTATCTTGTAGATGATCTCCTCCTCCTTATCCAAATCGAAGAGGGTAACCTGGGTGCCGATGGTGACCCTCTCGCCGGAGATGGGGAGCTCCTCTATCAGGCTCGCCTCCCGAATCTTGTCCATGATCCGGCTCACTTCATTCTTCAGGTTGCCCTGCAACTCAATGGCCGCCTCCCACTCGGCGTTCTCGCTCAAATCCCCCAAACTCGCCGCCTTGCCGATTTCCTTCGCCACCTCATGCTTGAGACGACGCTGAATTCCCTCCACCCTCTGCCTCAATCCCTCAAGACTCGCCTTGGTGATGTAATACGGCATCTCGTCCCATCCCGCGATGTGAAATTATTCCAAAATGCGCCTCATGCGCTTTGAGGCGCTTTGCCCAACTGCTCCCGAAAGTCATACCCCGTCTCTTCGACAAACGCCTCAATCAAGCGTTTCGTTATGGGCCCCGGAACCGGCGCGCTCGGCTTGAAGCTGTCAATCTGACGCACCGGCATCGCGCATATCGCGCTTGAGGTGATGAAATACTCATCCGCCTGGGCCAAGTCGTATGTCGTGATTCCTTTCTCCTGAAGCGGAATTTCCAGGCGCTTGGCCAACTCGAACACCGCCAAGCGAGTCACGCCCTGCAATATGTTATCCTCAGGCGGCGTCCAGAGCACCCCGTCTCGCACCATGAAAAAATTGGCGACCGCGTTTTCCGCCACACGGCCATGAACGTCGAGCATCAAAGATAAAGAACCCGACGCCGCAGCGTCCAGCTCCGCTAAAATCTGATTCATTTTGCTCGTCACCTTCGCCCTCGTCTCCACGCACTCCGGAGGGTTGCGCCTCGTGGGCGTTATCGCCAGGCGCACGCCGCTCAAATAACGCTCCGCAAAAGAGGCGACGTCCACCGGCCGCCAGAATATGAACACGGAAGCAGGCCCCGCCGCGCGCGCCGTCATGGAAGGATCGTCGATACCGCGCGTCACCCAATGGCCGACGCGGTACATAGCGCCCTCCTCGAGACGACGCGCATTCGCTTCCAAAACAGCCAACGTGGCCCGCTTCATCTCTTCCTTGCTGAGACCAGCCTTGATGCGAACGTATTTGAGAGAGCGGTAGAGACGATCAAGATGATCGTCGAGCCGATACAGCTTGCCCGAGAAGCAAGGGGTGACTTCATACACCCCGTCCCCCCAGAGGAAACCCCGATCAAACGGCGATATTCTCGCATTCTTCTCCTCCAGAATATCGCCGTTGAGATATACGAAACGCTCACCTGGCATCCGGTATTTCCCCCATCCGCATTCGCAAAGAAAGGCCCGCGCGAAACCAAGGGCACCGCCGCATGAGAAAATGAAATATCGCCTTGTGCCCACGCATCTTACAAAGAAAAAGCAGAAGGAAAAACCCGCCCCTTCCCAGGTTCCGCCCCACGCATACGCTCAAGCGCGAATTTTCTTCTTTTGACGCCCTGGTCGCGTCCAAAATCCTTCCGTGAGGGGGGTGATCATTCCTTCCTTCCCCAACCTCCGCCGCCGGGCGTTTCAAGACGTATCCTGTCTCCGCGCTTTGCCGAGAAGCGCGCCTTGCCCGGAAAACGCCGACTTTTGCCTCCATTGATGAAAAAATTTCTGCCCTTCATGCCCGGCTCCCCGCCCCTCAGGGGCCAAGGCGGCATCTCGCGTCTCTCCGTCATGAACGAGACGGTGGCGTCGCCAAGCAGTTCAATCTCCCGAACGATGCCGTCGCCGCCTCGGTGCATTCCCCCGCCGCCGCTGCCTCTGCGAACGGCGTATCGGCTCACCCGAAACGGATAGGCGTGTTCCAGTGCCTCAATCGGCGTGTTCAGGGTGTTGGTCAAGTGGGTATGAATCGCATCTTCCCCCGCACCCCACGGCCCCCCGCCCATACCGCCGCCTGTGGTTTCATAATAGGCGTATGAGCGGCCCTGCCTGGGCCCGGGGCGATGGTCCACCCCTCCCACCGTGAGGTTGTTCATCGTGCCGCAAGAGGCGGCGGGTATCTTGTCGGGACACGCTTTCGAGAGAGCGCCAAGCATAACGTCCACCATTCTCTGGCTCGTCTCCACGTTTCCGCCCGCAACAGCCACGGGAAATTCCGCGTTCACTATCGTTCCCCTCGGCGCGCTCACCTCGATGGGGGTCATGCAGCCTGAATTGTTCGGAATATCGTGCGGGACCAAACAACGCACCGCGTAGTAGGCCGCAGTGCGGGCGATGGACTCCACCGCATTGACGCTGCCTTGCGTTTGCGGAGCGGAACCAGCGTAATCGACGCGCATTCTGGCACCGCGTATGGTGATCTCCACCCGTATCGGAACAAGGCCGCTGCCGAAGCCATCATCGTCCATGAAATCCTCGAAACAATACCGCCCATCGGGGATCTCCTGAATCACCGCTTTCATCAGACGCTCGGCATACTTTTGGAGCTCTGCTGTGTAGCGCAGCGTCTGTGCCAAGCCGTGCTGCTCGACGATCTCCAGAATTCTTCGCTCCCCCACGCGGTTGGCCGCGATTTGCGCGGCGATATCGCCTTTGCGCTCCTCGGCCGTGCGCACGTTGGCAAGTATGAGGGACAGCACGTCTTCCTGCATCTCTCCCCGGCACACGAGCCTCACCGGCGGAATCACCACGCCGTCCTGAAATATCTCCGTCGTAATGCTCATCGAGCCGGGCGCGATGCCGCCCACGTCCGCATGATGCGCCCGGTTGGCGACGTAGTAAATCAGCCGGCCCTCTCTTTTCTCTCCGGCGTATACCGGCGAGATCATCGTGATATCCGGCAGGTGGTTTCCCCCACGGAAGGGGTCGTTCAGCACCACCACGTCGCCCGGCGCGAGCGTCATTCGCTCAATGACGTATTCCACGGACATCGGCATGGAACCCAGATGCGCGGGCAAGTGCGCCGCCTGGGCCGCCATCTGGCCCTTGGCGTCAAAGATGGCGCACGAGTAATCTTTCCTCTCCTTGATGTTGGGAGAAAAGGAGGAGCGGCAGAGCGCCACGCCCATCTCCTCCGAGGCTGAGAACAACAGGTTCCGAAAAACCTCCAGGAGTATGGGATCGTATGTAGCGGCCATAGCGCGCTCTCAGCCCGCGTTTCTCAATATCAGATTGCCCCAATCATCCACCCGGCACTCCCAGCCCGGCGAAACGACCGTCGTCGCGCTGAACTCACACGCCAGCGCCGGGCCCCTGAAACGATTTCCAGGAAAAAGCATGTCCCGCGCATATACCGAACCATCCACTTCGCTTCCGTCAAAGACCATCTTTTGCGTTCCTGTCAGCGCGTGAGAAACGCTTTTTCGCCTTTTGGGGAGTCGTCTCATGGGCAAGTGCTCCACCTCCCCGACGGCCCGCATCCTGATGGTCACGATCTCGACGGGGTTTTCCGGGCTTGAGGTGCCGAATCGCTCATCGTGCAATTCGTCAAAGGCGTCTTTCAGGCTCTTGCGCACGTCCGCGCCCGCCTTGGGTTGGTAGGGAAGCGTTAATTCATACGATTGTCCAAGATAGCGCATGTCGATGAAGAACGAGAAGACGGGACGGGGGAAACCCTCGAACCTCAAATCATCCCGCCCCCTCTTCAACAAGGGAGAAAAATGCCGCGCCAGAGATTTTCTGCTCACGCCCTCAAGCGGCGAAAGCACCGTCCTCGCATAATCTTTCACCACGTCCGCAGTCAACATTCCCCGCGCGGAGAGAATCCCCGGATCATTGGGAACGACGACAGAAGGAATCCTGAGTATCTCCGCCAAAGCGCAGGCGTGCATCGCCCCCGCTCCCCCAAAGGAGAGCAGGGCGAATTTTCGTGGATCGTGTCCGCGCTCCACGCTGATCAGACGAATCGCGCGCGCCATGTGCTGGTTGGCGACGCGAACGACGCCTTCCGCCGCTTGTCGCGCATCGAGCCGCAAGGATTTCGCCAAACGCGCGACTCCGGCGCTCACCGACTTCAGGTCGAGACGCATTCCGCCGCCCAGAAATCGTTCGGGATCGAGGCGGCCAAGAAACAGGTTGGCGTCGGTGACGGTGAGCTGGCTGCCCTTGCCGTAGCACATGGGTCCGGGATCAGCCCCCGCGCTCTGCGGGCCAACCGCCAAAGCGCCGCCCGGATCGACCCGGGCGATGGACCCGCCTCCGGCGCCCACCGTGTGAATGTCGATGAGGGGAACCTGTATCGGACAACCTGCCACTTCGGTCTCCGAAGTGAAGCCAATGCCGGCGCGCAGCAAAGATACGTCCGAACTCGTTCCGCCCATGTCAAACGCAATCGCATCGTCAAATCCCGCCTTTCTCGCCACCTCGCAGGCTCCCACGACGCCGCCTGCGGGGCCGGACAAAATCGTCCGAATCGCCTCCTCGCCCGCCGTCTTGCTTGAGATGACGCCGCCGTTGCTCTGCATGACCCGCAAACGCCCAGAACCGACGCATGACGCCAAATCCTTCAAATACCTGCTCATCATCGGAGATACGTAGGCGTTCACGCACGTGGTGCTCATCCGCTCATACTCTCTGAACTCGGGAAGCACCTGGCTGGACGTCGACACGTGAATGCCGCTTTGCCGAATGGCGTCCGCCACTTCTTCTTCATGGGCAGGATTCGCGTAAGAGTGCAGCAGACAGACGGCGACGGACTCGACGCCCGCTTTTTGGAGCTTTCGCCTGAGCGCTCCCAAGGATGAACGCTTCAGGGGGAGTATCTCGCCGCCCTTTTCATCCAAGCGCTCCGCCACGCCCATCCGGAGATTTCTCGGCACGAGCGCCGGGGGCCTGCGATAAGCCAGATTGTAGAGTTCTTTTCTGTTTTGGCGACCGATTTCGATCACGTCCTCAAAGCCGGCCGTCGTCACCAGTGCGGTTTTCGCGCCCCGGCGGGTGAGCAGGGCGTTCGTGGCCACGGTGGAGCCGTGCGTGATGTCCAGGGCGAGGCCCCTGCCCTCGAGAATCTCATCCAACCCCTGGAGGATGGCGCGCTCAGGCGCATCAGGCGTGGAGGATACCTTGTGAACGCGCACCTGCGCGCCGTCAAACGAGATAAAATCCGTAAAAGTTCCTCCCGTGTCGACGCCGACTCTGAGCGTTTTCGCATCCTGTGCAGACATCACCTCCTCCTGTGAGACCAGGCTTCGGGATTCAGCAAATCAGGGGGACGTTTGCCAAGCAAACACGCCTTCACGTTTTTCACCACCCGCTCTGAGATCGCCTTTCGGCCCAGATCGGTGTTCGTCCCCAGATGCGGCAGCATGACGACGTTCTCCATGCGCAGCAGCCTTGGATGCGGCTTGGGCTCATGCGCAAACACGTCCAGCCCCGCTCCGCCGATATGGCCCGAGGCCAGCGCCTCGACCAGGGCTTCCTCATCCAAAACGGCTCCCCGGGCCGTGTTGATTATCACGGCGCCCTTCTTCATGCGAGCGAACTCCTCCGCCCCCATGCGGTGGCGCGTGCGGTCGTTCAAGGCCAGATGCACGCTCAGGAAATCCGCCTCTCGCAGAAGCCCGTGAAAGGAGCGGTAGGAGGCGCCGACCTCCTTTTCGACTTCTCGACTTTTTCTGTTTCGACTCCAGTATCGCACCTTCATGCCAAACGAGCCCGCCATGCGCGCCACGGCACAGCCGATGCGTCCGAGACCGATGACGCCCAAAACCCTGCCGTTCAAACCCAGACCCTCGAACAGCGTGGGCGTCCAACCTTTCCACTTCCCCGATCTTACGTATACATCCGCCTCCACGACGCGCCTGCTCACCGCAAGCAGGAGCGCCATGGCGCATTCCGCAGTGGGGGCCGTGACCACGCCAGGGGTGTTGGTGACCAGGACGCCGCGCGCCGCGGCCGCCGCCACGTCGATGTTGTTGAACCCGACTCCGCAGTTGGCGATCAGTTTCAGGCGAGGCGCCGCATCCAGCAGCTCGGACGTTATGCCGTCTCCCACCATCGATATGAGAACGTCCGCGCGGCGCACGGCGCGCCGATAGCTCTGCGGGCTTGGCTGCACGTCTTTTGCGTGCATGATGAATTCCGTGGTCTTTTTCAACTCCTCAAAATGGCCGGGAGGAAATCTTCTGGCGAGAAACACCCGCGGAGGAGCACAGGGGGACGTCGCGCCGTTCATTTTTCCAGCCGCTTCACGGCCTGGGCGATGCGATCGACCGCCCGCTCCAGATTCTCCACGCTGTTGGCGAAGCACATTCTCAGGTGCTTGTCCGCATGGGAGCCAAAAGCGGAGCCGGGCAAGGCCGCCACTCCCGCTTCGTCGAGAAGATAATCCGAAAAATCATCCGCGCTCACAGGAAGCTGACTCACGTTGGGAAACGCATAAAAAGCGCCGGCGGGGCATCGGCAGGATATTCCTTCCACCTCGTTCAGCCCCGCAATAAAAATGTCCCGCCTGCGCCGGAAATCGGCCATCATGGCGCGACTCTCCGACTGATCCTCCAAAAGTCCCTTCGCGCCCGCCAGCTGAATGAAGGGGGGCACGCAACTCACCGAGTTGGTGATGAGCTGGGCGAGAGGCTCGGCAATCTCCGCGGGAGCGGCGACGAAACCCAGGCGCCAGCCCGTCATGGCGTATGTTTTTGAGAACGTCTCGAGCATGATGGTGCGCTCCCTCATGCCCGGCAGCGTGCCCAGGGAGATATGCTCTCCCTCGAAAAGCATGTGGGCATACACCTCGTCCGACAAGACGACGATGTCGTTTTCCACGGCGATGGCCGCGATGGCCTCCAGCTCATCTCTCCCCAACGTTCCGCCAGTGGGGTTGTGGGGATAGTTCAGGATGAGGAGGCGGGTGTTCTCGGTGACGCGCGAACGCAGGTCATCAGGCGTGAATCGAAAATCCTTCTCCTCCAATATCGGCAACGCCACCGGCTTCGCGCCCGCATAGCGCGTCACGGACTCATAGACCGGAAAGCCCGGATCCGGATAAATCACCTCATCGCCCGGCCCCGCCATGGCCATGACGGCATAGTACAAAAACGGTTTTCCGCCCGGGCCAATCACAATTTCGTCCGGAGAATACTCCCCGCGCCCATCGCGCCTGAACCACTCGCAAACCGCTTCTCTGAGCGTCAACAGGCCGGCGGACGGGCAATAGTGCGTCTGGCCGGATTTCAGTTGCGCATACGCTTCCTCCACGATGCTGGAGGGCGTATCGAAATCCGTGTCGCCAATCTCCAGGTGGATGACGTCCCGGCCCTGGCGCTCCATTTCGTTCGCTTTGGCGAGAACCACGAACGAACTCTCGGTTTTGAGCAGTTTCATCCGATCCGCCAAACGCATTTTCACCCTCAAGTATTCATACCGCAGAACGAAGAGGCGCATTCTCTACGACGCCGCACCTCGCCAACATTCCCAAAGTTTCGGCCAGGGGCAGGCCCACCACGTTGGTGTAGCTTCCCTCTACCCTGTCCACGAGGCTCCCGCCCGATCCCTGAATGCCGTATGCCCCCGCCTTGTCCATGGATTCGCCGCTTGCCACGTAGCGCGCGATGGTTTCCTCGTCTATCTCCCGAAAGCGCACCCTCGTCGCCGCCATCCCCTCGTGCCGAGAACCCGCTCCAAAGAGGACGAACGCGGTGATCACCTCATGCGTTCGGCCCGAAAGCATTCTCAGGACGCGCGAAGCGTCGTCCGCGCTTGATGGCTTCCCCAGAATGCGCCCCTCCAGGGCGACCACGGTGTCGGCGCCGAGCACGAACGCATCAGGACGCATCCTCGCCACGCAGCCCGCCTTGGCCAACGCGCGACGCCTGGCCCCATCCTTCGCCCCCAGCCCTGTCCCCGCCTTCTCCTCCGCGCCGGAAGGCGGCTCTACGACCTCGAACGCAAGGCCCGCATCTTCCAGAAGACGCTTCCTTCGCGGGGAACCCGAAGCCAGAACGAAACGTTGAATTTGTCGCAAGAACCAGACCGGAGGAGGGCTAATTATCCCGATCGACGACATAGTCCGCGATGTCGCGCAACACGTCGAGATGGGGGGAGTCGGGCAAAGAGGAGAGTGCCGCCTTACCCGCCTCCACGTATCCCCGCGCCTTGCCGAGGGTGTAGTCCACCGCTCCGTATTTGTCCATCAACGCGAGAACGTCGTCCATATCCTCCTCGCGAATCGCCTCCTCGTGCACGACGAGGCGATTCAGCCTCTCAAACTCCGCAGCCGTGGACTGGGCGCAAACCCTGATCAGAGGCAGCGTCATGTTCCCCTCTCGCAAGTCTTCGCCTACGGATTTCCCCGTTCTTCGCGCGTCTCCCATGTAGTCGAGAGCGTCATCGACCAGTTGAAAAGCGTATCCTACCTGAACGCCAAATTGATGGAGCGCGTCGGCGAACGCAAGCGGACCATCCGGTATCAGAGCGCCCACCCGACAGCTTGCGGCGATGAGCGCCGCCGTCTTGCGATAGACGACGTTCAGATATTCCGCTTCCTCCAGTTTGAGGTTGTACAAGTTCACCAGCTGGAGCACCTCTCCCTCGGAGAGGAGGGTGCAGGCCTCGCTCATGGTTTTCATGATTCGGCCATCCTCGTCGGCGGCCATGAGCGAGAAGCTCTTGGCGAACAGAAAATCCCCCACGAGGACGCTCGCGCTGTTGCTCCATTTGGAGTTGGCGGAGGGGTTGCCCCGTCTCATCCGCGCGTCGTCCACCACGTCGTCATGAAGGAGCGTGGCCGCGTGGATGTACTCCACCACGCATCCCATCGTCGCGGCGCGCGGGCTCCCCGCATAGCCGCACGCCTTGGCGCAGAGCAGCAAGAGCATCGGTCTGATCCTCTTGCCGCCAGAAGCGATGAGATATTCACTCACGTCAGGGATCAAAACGACGTCGGAATGAAAATTCGCCTGAATCACTTCTCCCACGTCGTTCAGTTCGGAAGCGATGGAATCGACAATTTCAGAAAATCCCATTCCATCTCCGGCTTGCAAAACCAGGCGCCCGGAACATCGTCTCCATGCCCTTCATATTGTCTGGAAGCATATTATGGGCAAAGCGCAATCTATGGAAGGCGCGCGCGGGTGTCAAGGTGCGAAAACGCCCCCTTTTCCTCAAGGCGCAGCTCGGCTATGTTGCCCTCCAGGGAAGGAAGAAGGCGCACCTCCAGCGACGGGGAGAACTCTGGTTTTGGGTGAAGAAATGCAAATCGCCGGCGGCGGCGCGAGAATGAAGGCGCAACGCGCAGACGGTGAAGCCGCGAAAGCCCTGCGGGAGGCTTTGCCGAGCACCGCAACGGCGAACGCTTGGGGCGCGGAGACGGAAGCGGGGGAAATCGCCTGCCGGCCCCCGGAAAGCGCCTTTTGCATCTTTTTTGGCCCCACTCCGGCGCGTGCGGACGACGCACCGCGCGCAGCCGGCGCCGCAAATCCGCCGGAGAGAGTGGATGGCGCCCCCCAGGATTTCCTCGGCATCCGCCCGGAAGAAGAAATCCGCCTGGAAAAAACGTCATGAATCCGGACTCTCCGCAGAAGCGCCCCTGCATTCTCATTCATTACGATGAAATTGGCCTGAAGGGGAAAAACCGTCCGCTTTTCATCGAGCGCCTCGCCAACAGGGTCGAGCGCGCGGCCTCTTTGTTCTGTGAGGCGAAAGTCAGAAAACGCTCCGGAAGGCTCATTCTGGAAACGGGCGAAGTCAAGGATGCGGACGCTCTCATCAAAGCGCTTGGCAAGGTGTTTGGGCTGGCCTATTTCGCCCGGGCGAGAAGGGTTCCGCTTGACGTGGAGGCGGCGGCGCAAACAGCGCTGGAGATGCTCTCGCCCTTGCAGATCAGAAGTTTTCGGGTACGAACCCGAAAATCGTTTCCGTCCACGCCCATCAGCGCGAGGGAATGGGACAGAGTCATCGGCGCCAGAATTCAGGCCAGAAGACATTTGCCGGTGGATTTGGAGCACCCCGGCCGGACGGTGCGCATCGAGGCCATCTCCACCGGGGAAGCGTGGGTGTACGTGGAGAAGCTGCCCGGTCCAGGCGGCTTGCCCGTCGGATCGCTCGGAAGGGCGGCTGTGCTCTTATCAGGCGGCATCGACTCTCCGCTGGCCGCCTGGCGCATCATGAAGCGCGGCTGCGAGGCGGTGTTCATCCACTTTCACGGCGCACCCTATCTCAGCCGCGCATCCGCCGAGAAAGCCCAGGATTTGGCCCAAGTCCTCAACGGCTACCAGTCGGGCAGCAGGCTCTATATGGTGCCGTTCGGAAACCTGCAGAAAGAGATCGTCCTCTCCACGCAGCCGGAATATCGCGTCCTTCTCTATCGCCGATTCATGGTGCGCATCGGCGAGCGGATAGCCAGGCTGGAGAACGCGCGCGCCCTGGTCACCGGAGAGAGCCTGGGACAGGTGGCGAGCCAGACGCTTCAGAACATCGCCACGATTGAAGATGCCGTGCAAATCCCGATTCTCAGGCCCCTCATCGGCATGGACAAACGGGAGATCATCGAACAAGCGAAAGGCATAGAGACGTTTGGCATTTCCATTGAACCCGATCAGGATTGCTGCGCGTTATTCGTGCCCAAACACCCGGCCATTCGCTCTCATCCGCGCCACGTCCGGAGCATCGAATCGCATCTGGCCGTCAACGAAATGATCGAAAAGGCACTCTGTGAAGCAGAGGTCGTGGAGATCGACCCTGAAGGGCGGACGAGGAACCTCCCTTTTGCCCGCGTTCATCCCGCCGCGGAGAAAGCGCCGGTTCTGCCGAGAGGCTGAGGGTGCGTTCTTTATCCGGTTTTCTCCCCTTCCATATCCCCCGCCAAATCCCTCTGTTCCACGAAATGCGTATCCTGGTGCAAGTAGCCCGCGAAATTGTCCTGGCGTATCGGTCCGCAAGCCTCAAAGGCCACCGTGTCTTCGAGGTAATCCGCCTGGTGCTCGGCATTCGGCGGCACATACCAGACGTCGCCTGGCTTTAACACCGCCGCGGGGTCGTCTCCCGCCTGCACGCGGGCGGAGCCGCTGATGAGACAGAAAATCTGCTCCGCCTCATGGTGGTGCCTCCGCGTGGAATTGCCGCCTTTCGCGTGAATGTAGCTGATCATGCAATGCTTCCCGCTCACGAGCCCCACTTCCACGCCTGGGAAGGGGACTTTTACGGGCAATGCGCTCCAACTCGTCACCGGCATTTTCGCCTCCTCTGTAAAACGCGGCTGATGAGAACCACTCTCGCCGCCTTGACGAGAATGCCGAAATCCAGCGGCAGGGAGCAGTTTGCCGCCATAATAGAGGGCGTCCTGCAATTTTTCCAGCGCATCCCTCACCGAAGCACCGCAAGGGCGGCGGTTGACAAATTTACGGGGCGTTTCCGATAATTGCGGGCGTGAATTTGGCGGTTCGCTGTTTGTTTTTCCCTGTTTTCGCGCTTTCATTCTCCACGATAGATGCCTTGAGAGAAGCAGACGTGATTTCCAGAATTTTTCGTTTGTGCCTGGCGTTGGCGACAGGGGTGATTCTCGCGTTCGCCGGCACTGGCGATGCCATAGCCAAATGCGGCGGCGAAACCAGAATCCGCAACCTCGTCGCCTTTCTGAATTGCGACCCCACCGGCATTTCTTACAAAAACATCTCCCGGGCGATGGACAAAGACGTCGACAAAATTTGCCGGGCGGCTTGTTCCAACGTCAAAAACTTGAACGACCAAAAAAATTGTCAACGGGAATATCTGAAGGTGATTGATCGCCATAAAAGGGCCGTGAAAAAATACGCCCGCGGCAGGGGTTGCAAATTCAGGGTCAAATACTTCGAGGAGGAATTGAAAGCGGCGGGGGGGAAACGGACGGGAAGCACGATGCTCAAAGGCTGCAAGACCGTCGGCAACTGGAAGAGGACCGTCTACGGGCCACCCGCCAAGGGCTGCCCTAGCTGCGACTTTCACATCAAAGACGCCATTCTTTGTGAAATCGAACTGTCGTGCGAAGCCCATTCGGAATTCCATAAAATGCACCCGGAGATGAATGCCTCCGACCCTATTGAGGGAACCCTCCACTGTCTGGCCAATCAAGAGACGGGAGACTGTCTTTCCGTTAGAGGATGTATAACGGACAAAACTGTTAAGGATGGCAAAATCTATACCGAAAACTACTTAGATCGAGGCAAAAAGGTGCAGAGCCTGGAGGAACAAGAGGATACTTCCATTCCATATAGATAGAATCAAGCCATCGACCACCCCCGCTTTCCGGGGGCGTCTCCCCTTTGTTCCATTTGCCGAAGTCGGGTTTTAGGGAAACCATTGATGGCATTTTGCCGTTGACGAATTTGCGGGACGTTTCGTATAAGCAAGGGTATAGGGTCGGTCGTTCCCAGTTCGTTTGCGCAAACCTGACAACCCGATAGACGTCTTGACCGGAGAGAGGCAGACATGATTTCCAGAATTTTTCGTTTGTGCCTGGCGTTGGCGACAGGGGTGATTCTCGCGTTCGCCGGCGTTCCGGATGCCATAGCCCAATGCGGCGGCGAAACAGAAATCGGCAACCTCGTCGCCTTTCTGAATTGCGACCCGGACGGCATTTCTTACAGGAATATCTCCCGGGCGATGGACAGGGACGTCGGCAAAATTTGCCGGAGGGCCTGCTCCAACGCCGAGAGCGCGAAATGTCGCAAGGGATACCTCGGCTTGGTTCATCGCCATCGAGGCGCCATAAAAAGATATGCCCGCAGCAAAGGCTGCAAATTCAGGAGCAAATATTTCGAGGAGCGATATCAAAGAGGCGGGGGGCGGGGGAAAAGCGCCATGTTTAAACGCTGCAAGACCATCGGCAACTGGAAGAGAACCGTCTATAAACCCTCCGCCGCGTCCCGCTCCCACTGTAAATTTATCCAGAAAGACGCCGTCCTTTGTGAAATCAAAATGTGGTGCAAAGGCTATTCGGAGTTTCACAAAAAATACGGTAAAGATCTCACTTGGGCTCTTGAGATGGACGTCTACTGTCTGGCCGATGAGGGCACCGGGGAGTGCCCTTCCATCAGGGAGTGCGTAGAGAAGAGCCAGCACGCTTCGGGTCAAAACTACGCCAAAAACTACAAAAGACTGGGGGTCAAAGGGGAGGTTCTGGAGGAACAGGAGGTGCCCAAGCACTGGAAGACGTTGAAGAAATAGAGAAGCCGCCCAGCAGATAGAGGCAAGCCGCCCCCATGAAACGCCCACCGTCCCTTTCATTTGGCGAGAAGGTCGCTCTTTCTTGTCCCGCGCGCTTTTTGCGAAAAAATGACAATCCGATATGATGCCTGGAGAGGGCAGACATGATTTCCAGAGTTTTTCGTTTATGCCTGGCGTTGGCGACAGGGGTGATTCTCGCGTTCGCCGGCGTTCCGGATGCCATAGCCAAATGCGGCGGTGAAACCAGAATCCACAACCTCGTCGCCTTCCTGAATTGCGACCCCACCGGTATTTCTTACAAAAACATCTCCCGGGCGATGGACAGGGACGTCGGCAAAATTTGCCGGGCGGCTTGTTCCAACGTCAAAAGCGCGAAAGACCAGGAAAACTGCCGCAAGGAATATCTCAAGGTGATTCATCGCCATCAACGCGCCGTGAAAAGATACGCCCGCGGCAAAGGCTGCAAGTTCAGGAGCAAATACTTCGAGGAGGAATGGAAAGCGGCGGGAGCGAAACAGGCGGGAGACACGATGTATAAAGGCTGCAAGGCCATCGGCAACTGGAAGAGAACCGTCTACGGGCCACCCGCCAAGGGCTGCCCTAGCTGCGACTTTCACATCAAAGACGTCATTATTTGTTCAATTAAAGTGTCGTGCGAAGCCAATTCGGAACTCCATAAAAAGCACCCGAAGAAACTGGCCGACCTCGGTGCCTTTGAGGCAGACGGCCTTTGTATGGCCAATGAAGAGACGGGAGACTGCCCTCCCGTTAGGAACTGTGGAAAGGACAAGACTGTCGACGGCGGTCAAAACTACTTAGAAAACTACACAAAGCGGGGGGTGAAGGTGGAAAGCCTGGAGGAACAAGAAGGGCCTTCCAATAGATAGAGGCAAGCCGCCCCAAAGGCGATCAGTCACGCATGGGTTCGCGGGTGCTCTTGCTGGCTACGGTTGTCCGAGTGTTTGCTGGAAGCCCGCCCGCAAAAACACGTCCTGCTCCAGGCTCCCTCGGGCTTTTGACCGGTGGGTTCCTTCATCCCTCGCGTCGCGCAAGAGTTCCGCGCGCGAAAACCCGCCCGGAAAGTCCGGCGATGCCTGGCTTGGATGGAAGGGGCGGCCCGCCGCAACCTGGTGCGGATTCGGGAGTGTTCGCGGGGATTGGGCCCCTAGACCTCTTGCATTCTCTTGACGGCCTCGGCGGGCAGCGGTTCGCCGCAAGCGGCGTTTTGCGTGGATTGCTCAGGCGTTCTGATGCCCGGAATCACGCAACTGACGTTTTCGTTTGAAACGCAGAACCGAATGGCCGCCTCCGCCGGAGATATGCCCAGATTTCCCGCCACCTCTCGAACGCGGTTAAGCTGACCCTGAAATTTCTGTATGTCCTCTCGAGGCAATACCTGTTTTCTCCGATCTCCCTCTACAAACTCGAACGTCTCGTCAATGCGGCCGGAGAGAAACCCCCGCTTCATCGGCACGCGCGATATCACGCCCACGTCCGCCGCCTTCGCCCGCGCGAAGACGGGCGCCGCCTCCTGGCTGATGACGTTGTATTCCATCTGCAGGGTGGCGGGCTTGTTTTGCTCCACCGCCAGATCGCACTCCTCCACCGTATTCACGGAAACGCCCCAGTGCCTGATTTTTCCATCGTCCCTGGCTTGCTCCAGGAGAGCGTAGCTGTCCTCGGCCGCCATGTTGTCAACGTTGGGGTTGTGAAGCTGATAGTAGTCAATCGCGTCAACGCCCAGGCGCTTGAGGCTCTCCTCCAGACAGACGCCGATATAATCAGGCGTGAAATTGCGCGTCCTCGTCCTCATGTCGCTTCCCCCCTTGGTGAAAATCAGAATTTCACCGCGGTCGGAACGCTCGTTGAGAAATTTGCCGATAACCGTCTCGCTATGGCCCGCGCCGTAGGAGTTCGAGGTGTCGATGAAATTCATGCCGGCGTCGACGGCGACGTGCAGCGCGCGATTGCTCTCCGCATCATCCACCGGGCCGAATACGCCCCCAATGGTCATCGCGCCGAACCCGATGACGGTGATCTCCAAACCGGTGCGTCCAAGCCTTCTCTTCTCCATTTGTCTATCTCCATTGCAAACGGGGGAACGCTGCGCACGCTCCGGCGATCAACCCTGAAGCGCCTTGAGGGTTCCCTCTATAAAAAAATAGCGACGAAGCGAAAAGATGATTCTATTATATTCTTCCTCGCCCCGCATCCGCAATCGCACCCGACCATATGCGAAAGAAACTGCCTGGGCTATACTTCTCTCGCCCCGCCTCGTGATTGCGCCGTCATCCAGAGAATGCGGCGCGCCGCTGGAGCGCATCGTCGAGGAGAATCTATGAGGGCGAGAGAGGAGTTTCAAAGGAAAACAGAGGGCGATGCGATAGCGCGCCATTCGAGAACTATTGCCGCACGACAGGCCAAGGGAGAATGCCATGAAATTCGGCGTCGCGATTTTTCCGACGGATTATTCCATCAGTCCGCATCAGGTCGCCAAAGAAGCCGAGGACAGGGGGTTCGAGTCGATCTTCTTTCCGGAACACACCCACATTCCGGCGAGCCGAAAAACCCCCTGGCCCGGCGGGGCGGAACTCCCCCTGGAATACTCTCACTCGCTCGATCTGTTCGTGGCACTTGGCGCGGCGGCGGCGGCGACGGAAAAAATCATGCTTGGCACGGGCATTTGTCTCGTCATCGAGCGCGACCCCATCACCCTGGCGGGCGAGGTAGCCACGCTCGACCACCTCTCGAACGGCCGCGCGCTCTTCGGCGTGGGCGGCGGCTGGAATCGCGAGGAGATGGAAAACCACGGAACGCGTTTCGAGAAGCGTTGGATCATCCTGCGCGAGCGCATCGAGGCCATGAAAGCCATCTGGACGGAGGATGAGGCGAGCTATCACGGAAATTTCGTGGATTTCGAGCGCATATGGTCCTGGCCCAAACCGATCCAGAAACCGCACCCGCCCATATTGGTGGGCGGAAACGGAGAGAGAACGCTCGAGCGCGTGGCCCGCTACGGGGACGAGTGGATGCCGCTGCCCCGGGGGGACATGGCCTGGACGGCGCGCATCCAGGAGCTCCAGGAGCTGGCGGCCAAAGCGGGGCGCGCACCCATTCCCGTGACGATGTTCTTCGCACCGCCTGACCCTGAAAAACTACGCGACCTTGAGAGCAGGGGGGTGGGGAGAAGCCTTTTCATCCTGCCCTCGGCAAAGGCCGACGTCGTGTTGCCAAAACTCGACGAACTGGCCGCCGTCGTGGCGCGATTCGGCTAGTGGCAGGAGGCGATTCCGCGTTTTTCCAGATACTGCTGGTGGTAGTCCTCGCCCATCCAGAATCGCGGCGCCGGCGTGATCTCCGTCACTATCGGGCGGCCGTGGCGCCCCGAGCGTTCCTGCTCCTCCCTGGAGGCGCGCGCCGAGGCCTCCTGGGCGGGCGAGAAGAAATAAATCGCCGAGCGATACTGGGTACCGACGTCGGGGCCCTGTCGATTCAGCGTGCAGGGATCGTGCATCCGCCAGAACAAATCCAGAAGAGCCTGATAAGCGACCCGCTGCGGCTCAAACTCCAGATAGACCACCTCCGCATGTCCCGTGCGGCCAGAGCACACCTCCCTGTAGGCGGGTTCGTCCTTCGTCCCGCCCGCGTATCCCACGGCGGTGTGCGTCACGCCTTCCACCTTCCGAAATTCCGCCTCCACCCCCCAAAAACAACCCGCGCCGAACATGGCCTTTTCCATAAGCCCTCCTCGTTGAAAACCTGAAACTACGGCTCTATCTCCACGCTTCCGGGCGGACCCTCCATCACCTCGCCAAACACGGCAGCGTGCGCGACGCCCGCCCCGCGCAGGGTGCCCAAAAGCGCCTCCTCCTTGTCCGCACCTACCGCGATGATCAGCCCGCCGGAGGTTTGCGCGTCGTTGAGCAAGGCGAGCATCTCATCATCAACGCCCCGCTTCGCTTCGACGAAGGGTTTTGTCCAACGGCGGTTGCGCTCGCCCCCTCCGGCGGTGCCGGCGACGGCGTGCGGAAGAAGCGCCTCGAACCGGGGCACCTCGGAGAAGACGACCCGCGCGCGCGCGCCACTGGCCTCCAGCACGTTATGCAGATGACCCAGGAGACCGAACCCCGTCACGTCCGTGCAGGCGTTCACGCCCACGCGCATCATACATTCGCTCGCTATTTTGTTGAGCGTTCGCATCGAGGCGACCGCCTCTTCAAATACGCCGTCGCGGAGTTTTCCGTTTTTTCCCAGAATGCCGCGCGCGGCCCTCATCATCGGGTTCACCCGTTTCGTCACGTTGGTGACGATGCCGGTGCCGATTTTTTTCGTCAAAACGAGCTTGTCGCCCGGCTTCGCCCCCCGGTTCGTCACCATCTCTCTTGGGTCGATCGTTCCGGTGACGGCGATGCCGTATTTGGGTTCCACGTCATCCACGCTGTGGCCACCCACGATGACGCCGCCCGCCTCGCGCATCTTGTCCGCTCCGCCGGACAGAATTCTCCCCAACACGTCCAGCCCGATATGGCAGGGGAAGCCCACCAGATTCAATCCGGTGATCGGCCGCGCGCCCATGGTGAAGCAATCGCTCAGCGCGTTGGCCGCGGCTATCTGCCCGTAGGCGTATGGATCGTCCACGATGGGGGTGAAAAAATCCACCGTCTGGACGATAGCCAAATCTTCTCTGAGCCGATAAACGCCCGTGTCATCCCCGGGGTTCACGCCATAGAGCAGATTCGGATCTGAAAACGGCTCAAACTGGCTCAACGCCGTCCTGAGGTCCTCCGGACCCAGTTTTGAGCCTCAGCCCCCCGCCTTGACCATGCGGGTCAACTCTACCTTTCTCTCCGATGCCGTTGCCATTCCCGCTCCCTCAAAATGACGGCCTTACGCTTGAAAAAATATCCAGCGGGAGAGATAGTAATACATATTCAAGGGAGAGACAAAAAACGTTTCTCTCGCCCTTATATCCCTTCGTTTTCCCGAAAAGCCGAAAAGGACGCTGGCATGAAAGTCGTGATCTCGGACGACTACCAGGACTGCGTCCGCCGCCTGGCGTGCTTCTCCAAGATGGCGGCACACGACGTCACCATCCACAACGACACGGTGGACAGCGTCGCCGCACTCGCCGAGCGGTTTCAGAAAGCGGAGGCCATCGTTTTGATCAGGGAGCGCACCCGCATCACGGATGCGCTGCTCGCCAGACTCCCCAACCTCAAAATCGTGAGCCAAACGGGCGCGGGTTTCGCCTCACACGTCGATCTGGAAGCCTGCACGCGCCGCAAGGTAGCCGTGGCCGCCGGAGGGGCCGGCACGCGCTCCACGTGCGAGCTCGCCTGGGGCTTGATCCATTGCGCGATGCGCTCCCTCCCTCAAGAGATCAACAATCTGGCGGACGGCGGCTGGCAAACCACGCTGGGAGAAGACCTCTACGGAAAAACGCTTGGAGTGTTCGCCTACGGAAAAATCGGCGCCCAGGTGGCCGCCGTGGGAAAGGCGTTTGGCATGAACGTCCTCGCCCACGGAAGAGCGGGTTCGGCCGAACGCGCCCGGGCGGACGGCGTCCCGATGGCGCCCAGCAAAGAGGCGCTCCTCAAGGCCGCCGACGTCTTGAGCCTCCACGTTCGCCTGACGCCCGAGACGAGGGGCATCATGACGGCGAGGGATTTGCGCCTCATGAAGCCCAGCGCCCTTTTGGTGAACACCAGCCGCGCCGGGTTGATAGAACAAGGCGCGCTCGAAGCGGCGCTCAAGGCGGGAAGGCCCGGCTTCGCCGCTGTGGACGTGTATGAGAAAGAACCCGTCCGGGGGGCGGAACACCCTCTATTGGCCATGAGAAACGCGATTTGCGCACCCCACCTCGGCTACGTTACGAGGGGAACGTTCGAGACGTATTTCGGGCGCGCCTTCGATCAGATCAACGCCTTCGCCGAGGGAAAACCGATGAACGTTCATAACCCCGAAGTCCTCGGTTGACGTCTCGTTTCGCGCGCGCTTTCTCATCTGGCTTGATCTTTCACGCGAGCCGATGTTGAATCCTCTCTCTAAGTCGTAAAGTTCGCTTCGCGTTTATCTGAGGGACGCCAGGTTGGATTTCGCCTTCAACGACCGCCAGAAACTCATGCGCCGCACGCTCCACGATCTCCTCGCGCGCGTCTGCCCGCCTGAATACGCGATGGACTGCGACAGGAAGGGCGAAGCGCCGATGGACGCCTATAAGGCACTGGCCGACGACGGGTGGATCGGCATATCCGCGCCCGAGGCATACGGCGGGATGGGAGGCGACGCGCTCGACCTGGCCCTCGTCCTCGAAACCACGGGGATTCACTACCTCGACCTCGCCACCATGATCTTCAGAAACGTTTGCTACGGCGTGGACGCCCTCCTGCTCAGCGGAACCGACGCGCAAAAAGAAAAATTCATTCCCTCCACCATCAAGGGGGACGCCTATTTCGCCTTCAGCCTCACGGAGCCGGACGCCGGCTCGGACGCGGCGGCCATCATCGCCCGGGCGGATCGCGAGGAGGACCGCTTCCGAATCACGGGAACGAAAAACTTCACCTCCGGTATGCCGACGGCGACGCACGTTCTGGTCGCCGCGCGGACGGACAACTCGGGCGCGAAGCACGAGGGCATCACGAACTTCATCCTTCCCGCCGAGGCGGAGGGCGTCACCTGGTCGAAACTCCATTTGCTCGGCCATCGGGCGATGGGTACCTGCGTGGCGCATTACGACGCCGTGGAGGCGGGCGCATCCGACGTTCTGGGAAAAGTGGGAGACGGCTGGAGGGGGCTCATGGCCTACATCACTACCGAGCGTTTGTGCCTGTCCGCCGCGCGCACGGGCGCGGCGGCCGCCGCGCTGGCACTGGCGCTGGATCATGCGAAGGAGAGAAAGCAATTCGGCCGCGCCATCGGCAAGTTTCAGGCGGTGAGCCACATGCTCGCCGAAATGCACGTGCTCGTCGATACGGCGCGGCTTCAGGTCTATCGATTCGCCTGGCTGGTCGCCCAGGGACAAGCGGGACGCATCGAAGCCGCAACGCTCAAGCTCTACGCCGGAGAAGCCTACAAGCGGGTGGCCGACCTGGGCGTTCAGGTGATGGGGGGATACGGCTACAGCGGGGAATACGCCATGGAGCGTCACTATCGGGACGCTCGGCTGGCCACCATCGGAGCAGGCACGAGCGAGGTGCAAAGAAACATCATCGCAAAGGCACTGGGGCTTTAGCCTCCGCGCAAGCTTGATGATTCCGCCAAAAGAGCCGAAACTGGCCTCTGAAGAAATGGACGCGACGGGGCGACATTCATGAGGACGCCGACTTCATGCCGTTAGACAAAAGCATATTGGAGAGAACGTTCCCTGAATTTGCATTTTGCGTTGAGAGCGGAAAAATCAGGGAATACGCGCGCGCCTTGGGTCTGACCGACCCGGTGCATACGGACCTGGAAGCCGCCAGGGCCGCCGGCTTTGCCAATCTGCTCGCTCCGCCTACGTTCACCCGCCAGTTCTGGCACGAAAACCCCGAGAACGACCCCATGCCGCATCTGGGCTACGACCCCAAGCGCCGCCTCCACGGAGAGCAGGAATTTGAATACCACAAGCCCCTGGTCGCCGGCATGTGCCTGAGGGGCCGAAACGCCATCGTCTCCACGCGCGAGAAAGAAGGCCGCCGCGGCGGAATGATGACTTTCGTCGTCATCGAAACCCGACTGACGGACGAGACTGGCGAATTGGTTCAGGTGGCGAGGCGCACTCTCATCGAAACCGCGGCCCCTCCCAAGGAGAGTTGACCGAGGCTGCGCATGACAAAAACCACGACATACGCGAAATGGCAGGAACTCACCGAGGGCGTCGAGCGCGCCTTGACGGTGGGGCCCATCACCCGCACGGACCTGGTGCGCTACGCGGGCGCCAGCGGAGATTTCAACCCCAACCACCACGATGAGATTTACGCCATTCGCTCGGGGTTCGAAAAACCCTTCGCCCACGGAATGCTCCAGGGCGGATATCTCGCCCGCCTGCTCAGCGAATGGCTCGGTCCCGACTCCCTCACAAACCTCAAACTCCGCTTCAGCGCGCAGGCATGGCCGGGAGACCTGGTGATTTGCAGGGCCAGAGTCTTGCGTCAATACGAAGAAGAGGGGAAGCGTCTGGTGGAAATCGAGGCGACCGCGACAAACCAGCACGGCGCAACCCTCATCAAGGCGGCGGCAATCGCCGCTCCTCGAACTTAACTTCAGGATCGCCCAAGATGCTGGCCGGCTACCGCATTCTCGATCTCGGACAGGTCATCGCCGGGGCTATCGGCGGAATGATTCTCGCCGACATGGGGGCCGAAGTCATCAAAATCGAATCTCCCCAGGGCGACATCGGGCGCAACCCCGCCATCGCCGGCATCGGCCCCGTTTCGAGCATCTTTCTGACGTTCAACCGAGGCAAGAAGAGCATCGTCATCGACTTGAAGAAACAGCGAGGCAAAGAGCTGTTCTTGTCTCTGGTGGAAAAATCGGACGCCGTGATGGTGAACTTCCGGCCGGGCACGATGGAGAGGCTGGGCCTGGGATTCGACGCCATGAAAGAGCGAAACCCCGATATCGTGTTCGTGGATTCGAGCGGATACGGGGAGGAGGGGCCCTGGCGCGACAAGCCCGCCTTCGATTTGGTCGAGCAAGCCGTGAGCGGCCACATGTCCATCACGGGCGAGCCGAATCGCCCGCCCGCCAGAAACGGCTCTCCCACTGCGGACATCTCCACGGCGCTCTACACCGCCATCGCCTGCATGGCGGGCCTGCTCGGCAGCGCGAAAGGAAGGGGCGGGGCGCATCTCGAAGTGCCCATGTTCGACGTGCAACTCGCCATGCTCGGATACATCGCCACCATGTTTCTCAACAACGGCGACGTGCCCGAACCGCCCGGAAGCGCCCACGAATACATGGTGCCCTATCAGGCGTTTCCGACGGCCACGATTTATATCGTGCTCTCTCCGCGCGAGGAGCGCTTTTGGAGAAAAATGTGCGAGGTCATGGGGATGGGCGAACTGGCGGACGACCCGCGCTTTCGGACAAACGACCTTCGCGCCGAGAACAGGGACGTGCTTCTCCCCATCATGGAAGGCATTCTCATCAAACGTCCGGGCGAGGAGTGGCTTGCGCTTTTCGAGGCGGCGGGCGTGCCCTCCGCGCCGGTGAACCCACTCGATCGCGCCCTTGACAACGAGCAGGTCGAAGCGAGGCGCCTGATTCGTGCATACGAGTACCCAGAAGTCGGAAGCGTGAAAATAGTGGGCAACCCGATACTGAACCGCACGAGAAACGCAAACCCCGACCCCGGCCCCGCTCCCCTTCTCGGCGGCGACACCGAGAAGATTCTCCGAGAGATTCTCCTTCTCTCCGATGAGCGCATCCATTCGCTCATCTCATCCGGGGTCGTCCTCGCCGCCGGCTCCAAAGCGTCCGGAAAATGACGGGACGCGCCTGAGGAGCGATTCGAGGCGCGCGCAGCTGCACGCCCGGCCACGTCCAGACAACCAACGCCTGCACAACAGCAAACGCAGAGAAGCGAAGAAAGGTATTCCTTCCTATAAGCGGAGTCATTCTGCTCGGCAGGGGTTGATTTTGTTTTCTTTTCGATATAAATTTCGCATTATATTCGTTATTCAGCCATTCGACACGGAGAGACGCCATGCTCGCCAAAACCCAAGCCGCCGCCGTTCTCGGCGTAGACGCCTATCCCGTTGAAGTGGAGGTCGACCTCGCGTCGGGCCTTCCGTATTACTCCACAGTCGGCCTGCCGGACGCCGCCGTGAAGGAGAGCAAGGACAGGATTCGCGCCGCCATCGTCAATACGGGCTTCATCTATCCGATGGGCCGCATCACCGTCAGCCTCTCGCCCGCGGACGTCCGCAAGGAGGGAAGCGCCTTCGATTTGCCCATCGCGCTCTCGCTGCTGCGCGCGAACGGGGTGTTTCACGCGCGCTCCCAGATGGAGGACGCGCTGTTGTTTCTGGGCGAACTGGCTTTGGACGGCTCCTTGCGACCGATTCGCGGAGCGCTCAACATCGCCGTGCTCGCCAAAAAAATGGGCAAGCGCGGCGTCGTTCTTCCGGCCGAGAACGCGCCCGAGGCCGCCGTGGTCGATAAGCTCGAGGTCTATCCCGTACACACGCTTCCGCAGGTGGTGGGATTCATCCAGGAGGAAATCGACATTCCCGCGGCGTGCTGTCAAAAAAACGGCGCCGAGAAAAAACAAGGAGGAAAAATCGATTTTGGAGACATTCGGGGACAACACCAGGCCAAGCGCGCCGTGGAGGTCGCGGCGGCGGGCTCGCACAACCTGTTGATGATCGGCCCGCCCGGCAGCGGAAAAAGCATGTTGGCGAAAAGGTTTCCCACCATACTGCCGCCCCTCTCGTTGGACGAGGCCATCGAAACCAGCCAGGTGTGGAGCGTGCTCGGCAAACTCACACAGAACGATTCCCTCATTCAGGAGAGGCCCTTCCGCGCCCCGCACCACACCATCAGCGACGCCGGCCTGGTGGGAGGAGGCGCGCTGCCGCTGCCCGGCGAGGCTTCCCTCGCCCACAACGGCGTGCTCTTTCTGGATGAATTGCCCGAGTTTCGGAAAAACGTGCTCGAATCCCTGAGAGGCCCGCTCGAGGACGGGAAGATCACCATCAGCAGGGCACAGGCGAGCCTCTCGTTTCCCGCCCGATTCATGCTCACAGCGGCGATGAACCCTTGTAATTGCGGTCTGCTCGGAGAGAGGTCGTGCACGTGCACGCCCCAGCAGGTGGCCCGATACCGCTCCCGCATCTCGGGACCGATTCTCGACCGCATCGACATACACGTTCACGTGCCGAGGGTCCCCTGGAAAGAACTCGCCGAAGACCCCGACGGAGAGAGTTCAGCGACGATTCGAAAGCGCGTTCTCACAGCCCAGAGCATTCAGAAAGAGCGCCTGGAAAACCACTCCGGCGTATACGCCAACGCCCATATGGGCCCCGGCCTCATCAACGAACACTGCAAAATCGAGGCCGAGGGAATGCGCCTGCTCAAGTTGGCGGTGGAAAAACTGGGACTATCCGCGCGCGCCTATCACCGCGTGCTGAAGGTGGCGCGCACCATCAGCGATTTGGCCGGCGAGAGGGACATAGGCCCCCAGCACGTGGCGGAGGCAGTGCAATACCGCCAGCTGGACAGGCAAACGCGCATCTGATCCTTCCGGCCGCAGGTGATTTTCGCGTCCGCATAGAACCACAAACACATGCCAGAACCTTTGTTGGTGATGATTTTCATTTCAGATGGAACGGAGGAGATGGCGGCGAAAACGATTGCCCATGCCGCATTCACAACGCCATGATTGAAATGGCCCGCCCGCAGGTTGAAACCATGAGGCAAACGACCTCCCCCTTCCGCGCCGAGACGTTTTCAAGGAACGTGCCCCTATTTCCGTGCGACGGTGGTTTCGCCATCAAACGCAGGCAAAAGCAATTCCTCCATGGGCTCAAAAGTTCCGGGCGCCGCAGATACAAGCGGTATCGGGGTTTGCCCTTGCGATATGCGGGCGGCAAGAGCCTGGCGGTGGGATACGTCGTTGAACATTTGCCAAGCGACGTTCACACCCTCGTATCCCCGTTTTTTGGAGGCGGATCGGTGGAAATTGCATGTGCCAAAGAGATGGGAATACGGGTGCAGGGATATGACATATTTGACGTTTTGACAAATTACTGGAAAGCGCAAATCGAAAACCCCCTCGAACTGGCTGCACGCATTTCAAAGTGGAAACCTACGAAAGAAATCTACAACCAGGTCAAGAAACGTCTGAAAGCGCACTGGAAGGCGGAAAAACCCATCACGGACTCCCTAGAGTTGGCCGCGCATTATTGGTTTAACCACAATTTGAGCTATGGACCCGGGTTTCTCGGCTGGATGTCCAGGATTTACGAGGAGCCTGAGCGCCTTGAGCGACTTCTCGACAAGGTGCGGACTTTCAGGTGCCCGAACATGCGGGTGGCAAACGGATCTTTCGAGGCGGTCTTGCCGCGCCATACCAGGGATTTTTTATATTGCGACCCCCCTTATTATCTGGATGGAGACAGCCGGATGTTCAAGGGCATCTATCCGCATAGAAACTTCCCCGTTCATCATAAAGGCTTCGGCCATGAACGGCTCAGAGACTTGTTGTATGCGCACGATGGGGGATTCATTCTTTCCTATAACGATTGCGAAGCGATTCGGGAATGGTATGCAGACTTTCAAGTCATTGAGGTGCAGTGGCAGTACACGCTTGGGCAGGGTGAAACCAGAATCGGCAAAAATCGCATCGAGAATGGAACGCATCACCACGTGAAGGCTTCTCACGAATTGTTAATCGTAAAGGGGCGTTAACGTGCGCGCTCGACGAGCAAGGATATTGAGTGCGTTTTTGCGCAAGGCGCTATTCGGTGGAGGGAACGCGGATTATTGAAGCGTGTTTCCAGGCAAAGCAAGAGTAGATAAATCGAAAAAGATTTTTCATTTCTTCCTTCTTCTCCAGGCTGCCCGCTCTTCGTCATTGACTCACAGCCTCCTTGTTTATATTTTCTATTTTCAGAATCAGACGAAACGAATACGCATTCGCTTCTTTTGGATTATACTTGCCCTCCATCTCGCACCATGGGGGATATTCAAGATGGGGACAGAATACGCCTGGTTTCTCCCATCGGCCCGGGCGGGCGATGGACGCAAAATCAACACCAAGGTGCCTGAGAGAAAGCCCACCATCGAATACCTCTCCCGAGTCGCCAGTGCGGCCGAGAGGGCTGGTTTCGTGAATCTTTTGGTGCCCACGGGCACCCACTGCATGGATGCCTGGCTCGTGGCCGCCGGCGTGGCCCAGCACACGGAGAGAATCAAATTCTGCGTGGCGCTTCGGCCGGGCCTCACCAGCCCCGTATTCGCCGCCCAAACGGCGAGCACGCTCGACGCGCTCACCGGCGGGCGCCTGACGCTCAACGTCGTCACCGGCTCCAGTCACGTCGAGCAGATGCGCTACGGCGACCATCTCGCGCACGATCAGCGATACGAGAGGACGGAGGAGTTTCTGGACGTCGTCACCCGGATATGGGGCGGCGGCGGTCCCCTCACCTACAAGGGGAAGTATTTCGACGTCCGGGACGCCGCTTTTTTTCCGATCCAGCTCTCCAAGCCCTGGCCGCCCATCTATCTCGGCGGAAGCTCCGAGCCCGGCCGCCGGGTGGGGGCGAAATACTCCGACGTGCACATGATGTATGCCGTGGACGTTGAGACCATCGCCAAGGACGTCCAGGACATGAGGGAGCGCGCCGCGCAGTTCGGCCGAGAGGACCAGATAAAGTTCGGCGTCCGAATGCACCTTCTGTGTCGGGACAGCAAGAAGGAGGCGAGGCGGGCGGCGCAAACCCTCATTGAGGGAAGCGACATATCGAACGTGCAGGCTTGGGCCGACATGAAAACCAGAACAGAGAGCGCCGGCCAGACGCGCGTCAACGAGCTGGCGAAGGGCGAATCCCTATGGATCACCGACACTTTGTGGATGGGCGTGAACACAGTGCGGGCGGGTGCGGGCGCGTCGCTGGTGGGCACGCCCGATATGATCGCCAAGGCGCTCAGGGAATACGTGGACGCAGGCGTTCACACGTTCATTCTCTCCGGCTGGCCGCACGTCGAGGAGGTGGAGATATTCGGACGCGAGGTTATGCCCTTGCTCAAGGATACGGAACCCGTCACTCTCACGCCGCCCTTGCCTGCCCTCGCCGAATACGACTGAGGGGAACAAAAATCGCGCTTGCCGCAACGAGGAGAGAGAACCTTTGATGACCAGCCTATCGGGCGCGCTTTGCGCCGACTCCCAAAAGTGGGTCGACATCGCCGAATCCCTCGGACGAGAGAAATTCGCGCCGCGCGCGAAGACGATCGACGAGGAAGCGCGCTTTCCGGCCGAGAACTACCACGACCTGGCCGACGCCGGATTGCTCGCCCTCATGGTGCCCAAGGAATTTGGCGGCGTCGGGGCGGACTCGCTCACCTACGTCACAGTCCTCTCCAAAATTGCGAAAGGCTGCGCCTCCACCGGACTGACGTTCAACATGCACAGTGCCGTCGTGGACTTTCTGGGGCAGATCGCCTCGAAAGAGCAGATGGCGCGCTACTTCTCCGAGGTGGTGGACCAAGGGGCCATCTTCGCCTCCATCACGAGCGAGCCGGGCAGCTCTTTTCGGGACAAGCTGGCGGTTCGCACCTCCATTCGCGAGGAGAACGGCAACTATCGCATTCACGGAAAGAAACATTTTTGCTCCCTTTCCACCGGCGCGGCGTATTACTTCACCTGGAGCTATCTCCACGGCGCGGAAAGTCTGGGAGAGGGACTGCTGAACGTGATGATTCCATCGAACAGGGAAGACATCGAAATCATCGACGACTGGAACACTATCGGAATGCGGGGAACCGCGTCGAACTCTCTCATGTTTCACGACGTCCTCGTGAAGCAGGAGGAGCTCATCGGGGAGCCGGGGAGCATCCTGGGCAAAGACATGAGCATGTGGTCCCTAGGATATACGGCCGTATACATCGGCATCGCGGAGGCGGCGTATGAATTCACAGTCGATTACGTGAAAAAGGCGAAGTCGGGCCTCGGGGTTCCGCTTGAGGAGTTGGACAGAACGCAGCGTCAGATTGGCGAGATGGCGATGCTTCTTGAAAACGCGAGACGCGCCGCGGAAAAATTGGGCGCACTGCGGGGAAATTTGGGGAAGATGGAGCTGACCTTCATTCTCAATCAAGCGAAATTCCTGGCGACCGAAGCCGCGAAGGAACTCGCCGAGCAGGGAATCCGCCTCTGCGGCGGACGCGGTCTTCAACGCGCCCTCCCTCTGGAGCGGCACCTGAGAGACGCGGTGGCCGGCCTCGTGATGCCGCCCGCCAACGACAGGTGTCTGGAGACCATCGGGCAAATCGCCTTGGACCGTGAAGCGAAAACGCTCGATTTTCAATGAGCGACGGCACAACGCGCCAGGCTTCATCCGCCTCGTCGCAGTCCCTGATGCAACCCCGCTTCGGTGGAGACGCGGCAGAGGGCGCGCCGCAAGGCGCCCGACCCAAAAACCTCCACAAGCGCCTACCGCTTTCCGTTGGGCGCGCCATGACAAACCGCCGGCCGGAAGACCCTCCCCACCGCTACTCCTCCCGCAAACCAAGACGATGGCTATCACCAAACAGATCATCGACAAACAATCGGCGATGCGCGCCTACAACGACATCTACCGGTTTATGGGACTCGCTTTTCTATCGGTCGCCCCGTTCATCCTGATACGGAACGTCAAGCGGACCTAACGTTTGAACGACCCGGAAAGCGAAACGACGCGAGGGCGTCTCAGGGGCGAGAATCATCCGGTGCGAGGAGGCTCATTTCTTTGGGTAAATGCCAAAAGGATCCTTCAGCCACGTCCGCCATACGAAGATGAAGGCGGCCAGGAGCAATAGGAGGAACCCCAGAATTCCCGCAACCTGCCACGCGAGGATGAGAGCGGCCAGGGCCAATATGGCGAGCCCCAACGTTTTGACGTTAAATTGACTCTCCATGAACCTGCACCTCCCGCTTGGAGGGGTGAAAGAGTGGTGGGTCGCCGGGGAATCGAACCCCGAACCCACGGATTAAGAGTCCGTTGCTCTACCTAGTTGAGCTAGCGACCCGGTATCCAAAATGGCACGCCCGGTAGGACTCGAACCTACAACCTTCGGATCCGAAGTCCGACGCTCTATCCAATTGAGCTACGGGCGCCTAATATCCGTTGGCCTTCATCTTGGATGCCACGCGCGATGTGCGAACACGCGAACGTTTTGGGGTGAGTGAGGGGATTTGAACCCCCGACCTCCGGGGCCACAACCCGGCGCTCTAACCCCTGAGCTACACCCACCATACCTTATTCCGTCTCCCCCGTGCGCGTGGCATCACATTTTGGGAGAGAAAAACGACGCGAACCTCCGAAAAATATATGGCACGCCCGGCAGGATTCGAACCTGCGACCTACGGATTAGAAGTCCGTTGCTCTATCCAGCTGAGCTACGGGCGCCCGCACAGACGACTCTCACCATGACAACCCCTTCGCGGGCGCCGCTTCCCGCCGAAAGGACAGAAAGAAATATCACACCCGACAGTTATGCTGTCAACAACGCCCTCATCATGGAAACCCGTTTCACGGGAGAGAGAGCGGGGCGCCTGCACCCCACCGAGCACCCCCCTGCTCCCCTGGATTTTTTGCTGAGCATCTTCGTACGGGAAAGCCTACGTAGAAGTCTGGTTTTTTTGAAGCACGCAAGCATCCTCATCAAAGAGCGGCTTCAGGGGAAACAAAAAACTTACTCGCCCTCAAACGGCTTCCTGCGCACTTTGCCTTCACCCACGAGAGCTGCTTTCATCAGGAGAATCAGGGTGTTGGTTCTGGGGATGAGGTGAATGAAGCGATCGATCTTTTGATCGATCAAATCGATTTCGCCATCCGAGAGGCCGAGTGCCGCCGTCCGCTCCCTGTTCAAATCAACCGCGAAAGGAAACTCCTGGGCAGCAGCCGCAGCCGCGCCCTGTGCCTGGGTCACGGTGATCTGAAAACCCGGCTTCGCCATCTCCTCCTGCAAGAAGGGCCAGACGCGCTCCAAGAAAGCGGGATAATGGCCGAGGGCGCGCCATACGCTGCCCAGCCCTCCGGTCGCCGCGCGAATCTCTTTGTAAAGGGCGCCCAGCGCATCATCCACAGCGGATGGATCTACCAGGGCTTCCGTCCGCATCGACACCGGAGGCCCTTGGGGCAGCTCATCGATGTCCGCATCCGCGCCCGGGCGGACGCCCCCTATCTTCATGCCGTTCAGCGCCCCCTTGAGGGCGGCGGCGAGGATGAGGTTCTTGGGGTTCGCGTAGTTATACACGTTCAGGACGCCGTCGATAGCCTCTACCTCATCCAACGTATACCCACAATCATCCTCAAGTTCCTCCCCCACGTCCGGGACATCCGGCGGCATGGGCGGTGCCATACGCATCCTCAGGTTATCCGCGCAGCGTTCGAAATACGCGATCGAGGCGTTGGGCCTCAGCACGTCCCAAGCCGCGCAAAAGTAGGACTCGTGCACGGCGAGTGCACGATAGATGAAGTTCACCTGGACGCCGCGGAGAACCCGACGCATATCTTCATAAATCTCCGCGATCTTTCCCGTAGCGCGGTCTTCTGCGATTTCATCCAAAACGATGGGCTCCACGATTTCCTCCGTTCAAGGTCAAAATCGGCGAGACGAAAGGCGCGAGGCGGCCCGGAGAGACGCCGGCAAGAACCCGGAGTATAGGCGTGGCGGATGGATCGAACAAGTCGGTTTTGTGCCCACGACGTATCCATCGTCATTGTCAAAAACAAAAAAACTTGCTTTTTTCAACAGATTTCCATATATTTGATTTACTCAACTATTGACGGAAAAGATATTTGAGTTGTAACGAAAAATGTAAAGCGGATTGAAAAGAGAAATTCTCGAAAGCCGCGCCTGAACGAAGGGGCTGGCCCCGAAAATGGCATACGTAAAAGGAGGCTTCAAAAATGCGCATCACCTCGCAGGTCTGTTGCGAAGGCGCAGGATTGACGAAGAAGGCCCCCGCCCTTGGCGCGCGTCTTCACCTGGCGCTCGATAATCTCTTTTGGCAGAAAAAACCCGCCGACAGGGATGCGGTGTGCTGCCACAACATCACCCACAATCAATGGACGCTCCTCCACCTGCTCGCAGACGCGGAGGAGGGGGCCCTCCCCATGGGGGTGATCGCCAAACGTATGCGCGTCACACCGAGCGGAGTGACGCGCTGTGCGGACCCGCTCGTCGAGCGCGGGCTGATTGAGCGCGGCATGAAGGAAGGAGACCGCCGCGTGTGCTGCCTTGGCCTGAGCGAGGCGGGCGCGGCGCTTCACGCGACCATTCTGGAAGGCTGCGCGCTTGAGGACGACGCGCTCCTGGACGCTTTCCCCCTTGCGGAGCAAGAGGAGATCGTCCGCGCGGTCGAGAAGCTCGCGCGCGCCGCCGAGGGGACATCGCCATGATAACGGACGCGAAAACTGACCAGCCGACCGGGCGCCTCGCACCGCCCGCCGACCACGCTTCTTGCTGTGCGCCCGCGCCAAAATCCCCATGGACTTCCCCCTATCTCTGGGGCGTCACATCAGCGGGCGCCCTCTTGGCGCTCATCCTCTGGGCACAGGCGGGCAGAGAGGTTCCAGCCGGCCTCATCGCCTTCGAGCTGAAGCGAAACGCTCTCTTCATCCTGGGGAGCTTCTGGAGCATCGCGCCCTTTTTTCTTTTAAGCGTTGGGGTCTCGGCGTGGGTCACCGTCGCCGGATACGCCGAGAAGATACGAGGAGTGTTCAAAAAGCGCCAAGGTCTCGCCATCGCCGGCGCGTCGGCGGTGGGCGCAGTGGTGCCATTTTGTTCCTGCGGCGTCATCCCCCTGATAGCCGGAATGCTCTCAAGCGGCGTGCCTCTGGGGCCCGTGATGGCCTTCTGGATCAGCTCCCCATTGATGAGTCCCGAGAAATTCATGCTGACCGCCGGCGTCCTGGGCGCTGATTACGCCATCGCGCGGCTCATCGCCGCCGTCTCTCTCGGAGCGGTCGCGGGCTACGCCATATATCTCATCGGGCGAGGGGGGTGGAGCGAGACGCAGATCAAGACCATCGTGGCCCCTGACGCCCTCAAGCCCGGAGAACAAAGCCCATCGGGCAATCAAGCGTCCTTGAGCGCGTTCACCGCCCAAGCGACCAACGTAGGTCTTTATCTGCTCAAGTGGCTCGCCCTGGCTTTCTTGCTGGAGGCGCTTATCGTCCACTACGTCGACCCGAGTCGGATAGGCGCGATACTCGGCGCGGAGAACCCTTGGTCGATTCCTCTGGCGAGCGCGGTAGGAATTCCGCTCTACACCTCGGGCGTCGCCGCCATTCCCATCACAAAGGGGCTCCTCGCCGCCGGTATGGGCGCGGGCGCCGCGATGGCCTTTCTCATCGCGGGGCCCATCACGTGCGTCCCCGCCATGGCCGGCGTGTGGGCGCTGGTGAGGCCAAAAGTTTTCGCCATCTATCTGGGCATCGGCATTCTCGGGTCGCTCATCGCAGGATACGCCTTTCATTTTTTGGCGCAGTCATAATGCGCAAGCCTCCTGACCCGCAGAAGTCTGGCGCGTCGTTTATCAATGGAAGCCGCGCTCCCTCGACAAAACGCGCTTCGAGCCGTAATCTCGAAGAAACCTTAGAAAGCATTCCCACTTCGGAGATCGCGCAAAATGCCCATATCCCCTCACGCCGCCGAATACGCAGCGCCCAGCCGCATGCGCGTGGGCTACGTGATCGCCACGCCCGAGGTGCGCTCCCCGCTGATGCCGGGCGCGCGCGGGAAGTTTGGCGACAACCTCGCCGTGCTCAAGGATTTGGGCTACCAAGCCCTGGAGGTCGCCATGCGCGACCCCACCGATCCAGAAGCCCAGGGGGTGGAGGCGGCAATCGTTCACTCGGGACTTTCGGTGGCGATGATAGGCTCGGCGCCCAGCGAGCTGCAGGACGGGGTAATGATGTGCCACCCCGACGAGGGAATCCGGAAGGCGGGCGCCGCTCGACTGCGCACCCTCATTGAGGCGGGCGAGAAACTAGGGGCGATGGGCGTGAACATCGGGCGGTTTCGCGGCACGTGCATCCCTGGAGAGATGTGGGAGAGGTCAAACGCCTGGATGCGCGATGCGATGCGCGCGGGGGCGGATTACGCCGCGCGGCGCGGCCTGAAAATCTACATAGAACCCTACAACCGCTACGAGACGAACTTCATCAACACCGTGCGTCAGGGGATGGAATACGTGAAGGAGGAGCGCCACCCGGGACTCGCCTTGATGATAGACAGCTGCTGGATGAACTCCGAAGACGCCTCCATGCCAGGGGCCATCTTCGCCGCGCGCGAGTGGATAGAATACGTGCACGTGGCCGACTCCACGCGCGGCTATCCCGGCTCCGGCCACATCCATTTCGGGGATTTTATTCGCGCGCTCAGGGAGATTGGCTACGAGGGGGTGCTCTCGGTCCAAATCGACCAGAAACCCGCCTTTCACGTAGCGGCGGAGCGAAGCATCAGGCTGTTGCGCTGTTATCTGTGAGATTCGGATTCGCGTTATTTCTCGCACTCTCCGCGGGCGAGCTTCGTGGCGATGTGGCCCGGAAACGCAGGGAAAATCTCAATGACCCTCTTTTTCTCCACCTCGCGCACGACGACGGTGTGGGCGTGCCTTCTTGAGAGGAAAAACCCGGTAAGACGAAAGCGACCGAAGGGACGCCAAGTGAGGATGAACGGGTATTTGACGGATTTCTCCTTGTTGAAAGGCCGCGTGATGAGGAGCTCCCCTTCTCCGCCGATGGGATAGGCCAGCTTCTTGAACGCACCCTTTTTCTTCTCCACCAGCCACACGGCCAAATCGCGCTCATCAGCGGGAAGCGTGATGCGCACCCTCTGCTCCACCACAAAACCGTTCAAGATGGTGTAGCGCACCTGGCAATGCAGCGTCCCCTCCACCGCCCGAGTTTCTCCGCTCGCGCCAAGGCACAGGACAAGCATCGTGAAACCGCAGATAACGCGCTTCATCCAAGAACCTCAAGGAATGGGAGGTCACAACAAGCGGCGAAAACATTATGGACGATTCCAGCGGAAGATTTCCATCGTGAGCGGCGAGAAGTTTTGACGATACGTAAAGCAAAACCCACGAGCACCGATCAATCGCCACAGAAAAGGGCGTTCCATCAAGAGCCGCATCCCATCCTGGATGGAGGAGAGACGGGAAAAGAAAACGCCGTCGCCAAACTTGAGAAGCGCACGAAAACGCCCTGGAGCGAGATTCCGGGGCGTTTTCGCTCAAAGAGGGATCACACGCTTTTGCGGGGCGCCTCCCCATCCGGCTCCGGATACTCGCTCGGCCAATGCGCCACCATCGTCTCGTAGTAGGTCTTGACTTTCTCTCCGTCGAGGCGCAAGGATTTCTTGATCTTGTCGACCTCGCTCTGCTCCTCAAGCGGAATGCCGAGAGAGTCCATGTAGCGGTTGAATAGGTTGAAAAGCCCGCTGACCATCGTGAGCTCGACGATCTCCGCCTCCGAGAAATGCTCCCGCACCTCCTCGAACACGTCGTCTCTCGAACGAGCGGTGTTCCGCGTTACATGCTCGGCCCACAGAATGGCCGCCTTCTCCCTCGGGGTGAATAAATCCGACTCCATATACCCATCCGAACCAATGGCTTCCACTTGCTCGGAGGTGATGCCCGCCGCTTGACCAAGCGACGTGTTGTGCGCGTATCAGTAGGCGCACCCGTTGAGATGGCTGGTCTTGATGACCACCATCTCCTTGATCTTCGCCTTGAGCACGCTGCCTCCGCCCTCGCGTTGGAGGGTCGCCACGAAGGGCAGCATCGCTTTGGCGACGTGGGGGCTTTTGGCCAGCACCCGCATCGAATGCGGAACGCGGCCCAGCATGGCGGTGGTCGCCTCGTAGAAGCGTGCCACGTCGGCGTCCGCCTGTTCCGGCTGAATCATCTCTATTCTGGACATGCCTGACTCTCCTATCATGCGCACCCGATGACGACATGGATGCGACCCTCATGGTCACCCGCCCGCCGCCCGGCGAGGGGGCCGAATCTCTCCGCATTATTCATGATGATACGCGCGCCGCATCGCGAGCCAGCCACTCGCGAAACTGAGCGAAGGCCAAGCCGCGGTGGCTGATCCGGTTTTTGACCTCAAGCGGCAGTTCGGAGACGGCACAGCCATGCTGAGGCAGATACATCAGTGGGTCATAGCCAAAACCGCCCGCCCCGCGCGGCGCGCCCCATATCCTCCCATGAAGTGCTCCCTCAAAAAAGCCGAACCAGCCGTCCGGCTTCACATAAGCCAGCACGCACACGTAGCGCGCCCCGCGCGAGGCCTCCGGCACGTCGCGCATTCTCTCGAGCAAAAGCGCGTTCCGTCCTCGATCGTCCAGTCCGGCGCCACCGAAACGCGCGGAGCGAACGCCCAGCTCGCGGGGAAGCGCTTCCACCTCCATTCCGGAATCATCGGCGAGCGCGGGAAGGCCGCTCGCCCGACATCCAGCCTGGGCCTTGATGAGCGCGTTCTCCGCATACGTGGCGCCGGTCTCCCTCACCTGAGCGCCAAGACCCGCCTCACCCATGTCCAGCAGTTCGACGCCCACCCCCGCAAGAGCGGCGCGCGCCTCGCGCGCTTTTCCAGGGTTTCGGCTCGCCAGCAGTATCTTCACTTTGCCCCAAGGTGTCTGGCCTGCATCTCCAAAAGCCCTTTGACGCCCTTTTCCGCCAAGGCGAGGAGGCGGCTCAGATCACTTTTACTAAAGGGCGTCCGCTCGGCCGTTCCCTGCACCTCCACGAAGCGGCCGCCGCCTGTCATTACGACGTTCATGTCCACCTGGGCGCTCGCATCCTCGCTGTAATCAAGGTCGAGCATGGGGACGCCCCCAACCACGCCGACGCTCACGGCAGCCAGCGCCGAGACGATGGGCGACTCGGCGATGCGCTCCGCCTCCAGCATGGCGTTCACCGCGCGCGCCAGCGCCACGTAGCCTCCCGTGATGGCGGCGCATCGCGTGCCGCCGTCCGCCTGGATGACGTCGCAATCAACGTATATCGTCAGCCCATCCATTTTCGAGAGGTCCACGACCGCCCGCATCGAGCGCCCGATCAAGCGCTGAATCTCCTGGCTGCGGCCCGCCCGGGCGCGCCTCCTGTCCACGCGCGAGGCCGAGCTGCCCGGCAGCATGGCGTATTCCGCCGTCACCCATCCCTCCCCCGAATCGCGCTGATGGGGAGGCGTCCCCTCCTCCACCGAGGCGGTGCACAAGACTCTGGTGTCGCCCACGGAGATCAGGCAGCTTCCGGCGCACGTCTCCACGTAATCGGCATCCATGCGCACCTTCCGGTTCTCATCGGGCAGCCTCCCGTCCCGGCGCGCGCCCTCGCCCATGCTTAAAGGTTTGCGCCAGCGGATTGTCCATCTGGAAGAGCGCTTCGCTGCGCGAAACGCCTAGTCCCCATCATCAGAATTCGAATTATTCACTTTTTGGGATTCTTTTTTATTTGAGTTTCCTGAATTCTCTCTTGTACTCATGCATTTTTTTACCAGCCTATTTCGGAGAGCCTCAACTTTTCCGATCTTTTTCTTCAACTTGCGCAGGTTGCGCAGGATTGCAGACAGTTTTTCACGTTTGGAGCGGACCTCCGACAATTTGCGAACGTATTTGGCCATAGCGACGCTTTTATCTTTCCCACTTTCGGATTTCAAGTAATCCCGAAGCCGTTCGGACGTTTCGGTTGTTAATTTCTCTATTTGTTCGATAGTACAAGTCGTAATTACATTAGGCACTTTTCTTACTTCGTCCATAATAGCGCCGAGTCGCTTGTTTGTTTTGTTGAGAAATTTATTCTCTTCCTGTGTGCACGTGTTAAGGTCTATTGTTTCTATCTCTCCCTGTGCTTTTTCATGCTCCTCCTTCACCATCCAGACAACAGTCCACAGGTCCCAGAAAAGAGTCTCAAGGTCTTCCTCCCGATTAATAAATGCAGGCGAACCAGAAGCTCCACTCATGGTAAACGTAGTCGAACCAGTGCTATTCATCTTTAGCGCACTCACGTTAAGAGTCTCTAAAATACCGAGGAAGCGATTGACTCCGATGTCTTCGGCCTGTCTTCGGTCCTGCGCCACCTGTTGCAACCCTGTTATCAAGCTGCAAGCGTCGTGATATGCGATGGCGTCGGCCACCGCGTTCTCGACAGTATACATTTCGATAGCGGAATCCTTACGCCGCTTCACAATTTCCTCATATATGTCCTTCCGCCGCGCCTCAAAACCGTTCACCAAAAGAGGTATCGTACTTCCTAGGAAGGCGGATTCGTTGAGGTTCGTTTGGATACCGCTTCCCATCGTAGTAACTCCTGCTAGTGATCTCACTACATCCGCGTTGGTGAAAATAGTGCCGAGCGCGGAGGTTATCGTCGTGAACACGCCAAGAGACAAGTCGTTCGACGTAGAGATTTCGTTGACGTGCTTTTTATATTCGGCACACCCTTTTTTCGACGCTCCGATAATCGTATCCTGCACCCGGTCACGTCGTAACTTTAGGCCTTTTGTATCTTCATCTTCATAAAACTTTCTGAAGGCACATTCCAACTTTTTTTGGTCTGTTTCCTTTTTATTACATTCAGAATTAGGGGCCAAAAGAAGCACCAGATCGATCTTTTCAAATTTCAAATCAGGTTTAAACAAATGCGAAGCGCCTTGTTGCGGCTGCAAGCCTTCGAATATGCGACATCCCGCCAAGCTCAACGCGAGCAACGCAGCCGCCAGAACGTAAATGGAACTTTTCAGCATCTACTCCCCTCCTGCAGTCAACACCTAAAACGTTGGATTGCCGCGTTCTCTCAATTTTCCCTTTCTCGTCAAGTTCAACGAGTGATTTCTCCTCCAACGGTTACGCTCCAAGAGGCAGCGTATAGAACGCAGCACGCGCGCGCGCCACAATGAACCCAACGGCGTCATCTTTCAGCTGCGTGCAGGTTCTCGGAGCGCTTCGCTGCGCGAAACGCCTAGCCGCCGATGGCGCTCATGGTGCGTTCCGGCTGAACGAACTCCTTCTCGCCGATGAGGTGTCCCGGCGTCTTGGTGCGTACCACCTCGGCGAGCCAGGCTTTTATCTCCGCATCGGACGCGCCGCCCCGCATCATATTCTTGACGTCGTGCTCCGCCGTCGAGAAGAGGCAAGTTCTCACCATGCCGTCCGCCGTCAAGCGGATGCGGTTGCAGGCCTGGCAGAAAGGCCGCGTGACCGAGGCGATGACGCCCACCTCGCCCTTTCCATCCTTGTAGCGGTAGCGCGTCGCAGGGTCCGAAGGATGACCGCTCACGATTTCGAGCTCCCCCTCCACCGAGAGATGCTGAAGTATCTCCTCCCCCGTCAAGACCTTCTCGTGTGCCCAGGCGCGATCCGCGTCGAGCGGCATGTATTCGATGAAGCGCACCACGTGGCCCGTCTCGCGCGACCACCTCGCGAAACGGGGCAGCTCTTCTTCGCTCAGCCCCTTGACAGCCACCGCGTTAATCTTGATCGGTGAGAATCCGGCCGTCGCGGCCGCCTCAATGCCCGCCATCACCTGGCTGAAAACGTCGCGGCGCGTCATCAGGAGGAATTTGCTCGCATCCATGGAATCGAGGCTGACGTTCACGCGTCTTAGTCCGGCCGCATACAAATCCTTCGCCATCTGGGGGAGCAGGACGCCGTTGGTCGTCAGCGCAAGGTCCATGTCGGGCTGAATCTCGATCATCTGTTCAATGAGGAGATGAATGTCCTTGCGCAGGAGCGGCTCGCCGCCCGTGAGGTGATAGCTCGAGAATCCGAGCTCGGTGGTAATGCGCACCAAGCGGGCGATCTCCTCATATTGGAGAATGTCCACGTGAGGCAGCCACGTCATGCCCTCCTCGGGCATGCAGTAGAAGCAGCGGAAGTTGCACCTATCCGTCACCGAGATTCTCAAATCATCATGCTCGCGTCCGTAGCGATCGAATAATCCCACGTTTCCTAGTCCTCAGTGGCGTGTTCCGTCATCACGCAGCCCGTCAACTCCGTATTATACCCCCCCAATGCCTCCACGCTATCCTGAAAAGCCTGATCGCGCAAAATCTCCATCACCTTTTGTATCGCGCTCATCTCCCAATGGGTCTTGGGCACGATGAAATCGAAACGCTCGCGCTCCAAAGGGATGAAATCGAGGTCCAGCAGCCGGGCGGCGGCGAATATCCCTAAGCCGCAATCCGCGCGTCCCGCCGCCACCGCCATGGCCATCGCCATGTGCGTGGTCTCCACACGTTCATAGCCCTTTATTCGTTCCGGCGACAATCCGGCGCGCGCCATCAGATGATCGAGCAGGACCCGCGTGCCCGCCCCGCTCTGGCGATTGGCGATGGCCACGTCCTCGCGGCTCAAATCGGATATCCGCGTGATGCCTTTAGGGTTTCCCTTAAGCACCAGGATGCCCTGTTCGCGCTGAACGAAATTCACCACCACGACATCACGCCCCCTGAGATAGCGCTTGACGTAGGGCCAGTTGTAGTTCCCCGTCTCCGGATCCAGTAAGTGAGTTCCCGCGAGGTGCGCCTCGCCGTCTCGCACGGCGATGAGTCCCGCCATCGAACCGACCGCCGAGGCGGAAAGGCGCATGTCCTGGTGCCGGCTTCTTAACTCATCCGCCAGCAAGTCGAGGGCGTTGTCGTGGCTGCCCGCCATGAGCAGGTTGCCCCTGATCTCGCCCAGGGGCCTTAAAAGTTCGACGGCGACCTCATCGCCCGCCTCGATGCCTTCCGATTGGGCGGACACGCGCACCACGCCGTCGGCCTCCACGAGCGAGCTGACGACGCTGGCCCCGCGCTTGGCGGGAAGGCAAACCATCCGCTCGCCCACCTGGCCGAGTTTCACGCGCAAGAATTCCTCCATTCCGAGCCTTGAGGCGCTCTTGCGGCTCATGAAGGCGCTCACTCGCTCCTCCCTTCCGGAAGCCGCACCCGCCATGTGCGCCAGCAGGGGTCGCACGAACTCCTGGACCGCCAGTGCCGCCGACACCGGATAGCCTGGAATACCGAGAACGGGCTTTCGCTCGCCTGACTTCGACCGACAAATGCCCAATATGGTGGGTTTGCCTGGGAAAATGGCCACTCCATGCACCAAAACCTCCCCAAGTTTCTCCACGACGGCCGCCGTGCAATCCTCCCGGCCCGCCGATGAGCCCGCATTCACCAGAACGACGTCCGCGCTCTCGAGCGCGTCGCGAACCGCGTCCTCAATAGCATCAAACCTATCTCCAATTATCGAGCAGCACGCCGCCTCTCCTCCCCATTCAGCGATGAAGGCCGACAACATGACGGAGTTGAACTCCACGAGGTCGCCCGGTCTCAGATCGGCGCCAGCCTCGACGAGCTCATCTCCCGTGGGAATGATGGCGACGCGCGGACGCCGGCGCACGCGCACCCGCGTGAGGCCCGCGGCGAGAAGCGCGCCCAGATCATAAGGCCTCAACGTGTGGCCCGCCGTGAGGATGAGCTGGCCCTCGACGATGTCCTCTCCCGCCACGCGGACGTTCTGCCAGGGCGAGAGCGCCGCCTCGATACGAATCGCGCCGAAATTCGCCTCGTGCACGTGCTCAATCATGACGACGCAATCCGCCCCCTCGGGCAGCGGATCACCCGTGTCAAGGGGATGGGCCCCCTCTCCAACGAAAAACTCCTTTGGCTTCACCGGCGTTGCGCCGAAGGTCTCCGCCGAGGCGAGTGCGTATCCATCCATGGCGGCGGCGTGAAAGTGCGGGCTGGAAATCCGCGCGTAGATCGCGCGCGCCGTCACGCGTCCGAGCGCATCGGGCGTCGGGATTTCCTCCTCTTCAAGGCGAGACGTACCCAGTTTCTGTAGTAGACGCGAGAGTGCCTCCTCGCGTGGAACGTTTTCCAGATAAATTTTCCGGCCCCCTTGGGCCGAGGATGAACCTCGCATCCGCCCGCGCCTCGTCTCCTGAAAAACCCGCCTGCAGGTGCGTCCTTAATAGAGAGTCACGCGCACCTGCGCCCCCTCGCGCAACCCCTCCGCCTCCTGTGGAATCGTGACGTAGCCGTCGGCCTTCGTCATGGTCGAGATCATGGCGGAATTGCCCATCAGGGGATGGGCGACGCGCCCTTCTTCACCCTGCGTAAGCCAGACGCGAACCATGTCCTCGCGTCCGGGGGCCGAGGCCACGTTCCTCGAAAGCGCGGCGGGCAGACCCTCCGGGGCCGCCTCCGCGCGCGTCGCCTCGCCGCTCAACTGCTTGAGGACGGGACGGACAAAAACGTGAAAAATCATGAGCGCGGAGACCGGATGCCCCGGAATCCCGATGACGGCCTTCTCTAAGCCGCCCCGATGGATGCGTCCGATGATGGTCGGCTTGCCGGGCTTGATAGAGATTCCATGAACCAGGACGCCTGGCTCTCCAAGGGAATTGATGGCCTCCACCGTGTAATCTCGAAGGCCCATCGAGCTGCCGCCGGAGATTAGCACGACGTCCGCGCGGCGGACCGCTCCCTCCAGACGCTCCTTGATGACGGCGAGATCATCGGGAAGAATCGAGTCGGTCTCTGGCACGCCGCCCGCCTCGATCACCCCCGCCGCCAGCGAGAAACGATTGATGTCGCGCACCTCGCCCGTACGGGGCGTCTCACGGGGATCGATCAACTCATCGCCCGTGGGCAGTATCGCCACCAGAGGGCGGCGGCGGACTTCGACCGAGGTGACGCCAACGCCGGCGAGCGCGCCAATATCCTGGCTCCTCAGCCGCGCACCCGACCCCAAAATCAACTCGCCCCGCTTCAGATCGTCGCCTATCGCCAGAACGTTTTCGCCCACGGCAGCGGGGCGTCTCACCTCCAGGGTCTCGCAGTCGGGGGCCGAGGTGAATTCCTCCATCACCACCGCGTCCGCCCCCTCTGGCATCATGCCGCCGGTGAGGATGCGTCCCGACTCGCCCCGGCCAATCGAGAACCCTGGTACCGCTCCCATGGGCACGCGCCCGACGACTTGAAGATAGGCGGGTATCGATTCGCTCGCGCCAAAGGAATCCGCCGCCCGGAGCGCATACCCATCCATAGTGGCGCGCGGGAAATCGGGCAGATCAACAGGAGAGCGGACTTCCTCGGCGAGGACGCGGCCCACCGCATCAAAGGAGGGGAGTCTCTCCGCCTCCAACGCGCGGAACCCGCAAAGCGCGCGTTTCGCCTCCTCTGGCGATACAACCTTGAAGAATTCCATCGGGCCTTTCCAAGAATGAAAAACCAACCGCTGCACACGCAGGGCTGGTCGCTAAATCAGCGGGCGTCCACGGCGAATTTCGTCCGGGGCCCTCTTGAGGGATGGGAGGCCGCGCCGCATCCCGCGATGGTCCCTCGGCCCACCGCCTGCGACCTGAAACGAGGCAACGGACCCACCATTCATCTTAGGGAAGACGGACGCTCAAGGAAACCCTCACCCGCTTCGGCAGCAAAGGATAACGACCTAGACGGAGCACCTCGGGATTCTCAGACGCAAGCGAGACGAATTTCAGCCTCTATCCCCATCTCCAGCGACGGAAGGGGCAGGCTCCTTCTTTTTCTCGGGCAGTTCCGCGTCGTCGCTCAACCCCTTCTTGAAACTCTTGATTCCACGCGCGAGACCAGAGCCGATCTCGGGCAGGCGCTTCGCGCCGAAGACCAACACGCATATCGCCAAGATGACCAGGAGCTCGGGTATACCCATATTCATCGGGAACATTGGGAAACTCCTTCAGAGGACCGATCAGGAGGCGGCGTCCGCGAATACTTGCGTAGCGGCTCCGACGCCATCTCCAGCCTGCGTAATATATCCCAATTTCGAGAAAATCACTTCCAGCGCCGAGAGGAGATAGACCACGTTCGCCTGGGTGGCGCCGTGCCCCATCATCCCGACGCGCCATATCTTGCCGGCGACGGCGCCCAATCCGCCGCCAATCTCGACGTTGAAATCACGCAGCAACCGCTTGCGTATCGCGCCGTCATCCATCCCCTCTCTGAGGGTGATGGTGTTGAGGGTCGGGGTGCGCACGCCCTCCTGCGCGAACATGGACATCCCCAAGGCTTCGACGCCCGCCTGGAGCGCCCGGCTCGCCAGAGCGTGTCTCTTGAAGCGGGGCTCCAGCCCCTCCTCAAAGATGATGCGGAGAGCTTCTCGAATCGCGTAGTTCATAGAGACGGGGCCGGTGTGGTGATAGACGCGTTCATTGCCCCAGTATTTCTCCACCATGCTCACGTCGAAGTACCAGCTCGTAACCTTCGATTTTCGCTCGCGCACCTTGCCGAGCGCGCGTTCGCTGAAAGTGATCGGCGCCACGCCCGGCGGGCATGCAAGGCATTTCTGCGTGCCGCTGTAGGCGATCTCCACGCCCCACTTGTCCAGTTCCACGGGCACGCCGCCGAGAGAGGTGACGCAATCAAGCAGCAGCAGCACGCCGTGCGCCCGGCACATCTCGCCAATTTCCTCCACCGGCTGGAGCACGCCCGTGCTCGTCTCCGCGTGGACGATTCCGAGCATGACGGCGTCCGGATGCGCGTCGAGCGCGGCTTTCACGTCCTGGGGGTCAACGGGCCGGCCCCAAGGGGCCTCGACGCGAACGACCTCTGCACCATAGCGGGCGGCCACATCGCTCATCCGCTCGCCGAACACGCCGTTCACGCAGACGATGGCCTTATCGCCCGGTTCGATCACGTTGCAAACAGACGCCTCCATCGCCGCGCTGCCCGTGCCAGAGACGGGAAACGTCACCTGGTTCTCCGTGTGGAAGAGTGCGCGCAGCATCCTCTGGCAATCATCCATCACTTCCAGAAAGTCGGGGTCCAGATGCCCCACCACGTGGGTGCTCATGGCTTTCAGGATTCTCGGATGCACCGGGCTGGGCCCTGGCCCCAACAACAAACGCAAATGCGGATTCAACTCTCCGGACAAAATTTTTCCCCTCACTCAAATCTAGAACTTCTGAACCGACGAAAGGCTTCCACCTGCTCCTGCAGCCTCTCAATCTAAAATACAAAGGCAGAATGCTACCACAGGGACAAGCAATCGGAAAAGGCGGCGGGGAGACACAAGCGGAAAACTCCAGGAGGGGACAGCCGCATACTTCAAGGAAACGCGCGTAATCCCCAGAAAAGCGGAACGATTCTAAAGGAAGGCGCATTTTGCCCTGGCGCTACTCCCCATCAAGGGCGATGCTCTCGTAATCGGGGATGGCGCCCATGCCCTTCTTGGCGGCGAGGGACTTTCGTTCATATTGCATCACCAGTTCTCCACGCTGGTTGTAGGCGCGCGTCTCGATCGACACGACTCCCCGGTCGGGCTTGCTCTTCGATTCGCGCTTGTCGAGAATCTTCGACTCCGCGTAGAGCGTATCGCCAGCGAAGACGGGGCGGGGCATCTTGATGTAGGTCCACTCCAGGTTCGCCACCGATCGGTAGGAGGTGTCGGTGACCGTCATGCCGGCAACGACGGCCAGGGTGAGCGCCGAGTTGACCAGCGGCTTGCCGAACTGGGTCTTCGAGGCGTAGTGGGCGTCGAAGTGAATCGGGTGGGTGTTGTTCGTCAGCAGGGTGAACCAGGTGTTGTCTGATTCGAGTATGGTGCGGCCTGGTCTATGCTTGATAATCTCGCCCACCACGAAATCCTCATACCAGCGTCCCATCTGAAAATCCGGCATTTCTCCTTCCCCCTCACCCACCTACGCGGGATATCGCTCCACGAGCCTCTTGGCGATAATGAGGCGCTGAATCTCGTTCGACCCCTCGCCCACCACCAGAAGCTTCGAGTCTCTGAAATAGCGCTCCACCGGCAACTCCTGAATGTAGCCCATGCCGCCGTGTACCTGAATGGCCTCGCTCGCGCAAAACTCGGCCGTCTCCGAGGCAAAGAACTTGGCCATTCCGGCCTCCAGATCGCAGCGCTTGCCCTGGGCTTTGAGGTTCGCCGCGTGGTAGGTCATCAGCTTCGACGCGTGAATGCGCGTTCCCATCTCGGCGAGCTTCGCCTGTATCAACTGGTGTCCGGCCAAAGGTTTGCCGAACGTTTCCCGCTGCTGGGCGTAGCGCATCGAATCCTCAAACGCCGCCCGCGCCAGACCCACGCTGCGCGCCGCCACGTTGATGCGGCCACCCTCCAAAGCGCTCATGATCATCGGGAAGCCCTCGTTTTCCTTCCCCAGAAGATTCTCGAGCGGTGCGCGCGCGTCCTCAAATATCAACTCGCTGGTGCGAATGCCCCGGTAGCCCATCTTCTTCAGATGCCGGCTCACCTGAAAACCAGGCGTTCCCTTGTGAACGAGGATGCAGGAGATGCCCTTCGCCTTAGGTCTATCGGAATCCGTTCGCGCGAACACGCTAAACATCGTGCCGTGCTCAGCGTTCGAGATGTACATTTTCGATCCGTTCATCACCCATTGGTCACCCTCCCTTACCGCCCGCGTCTTGAGAGCGGCGGCGTCAGAACCTGAGCCCGGCTCGGTAAGCGCCATGCCCGAGCGCCACTCGCCGGTGGCCATTTTGGGGAGGTAGCTCTTTTTCTGCTCATCCGTTCCGTAATGAAGGATCATCCAGGCGGTCATCATGTGCGTACCCAGAATGCCCGCCACGCTCATCCAACCGACGGACAACTCCTCCATGGCAATGGCGTAGCACACCTCGTCCATGCCGCTTCCGCCATATTCCTCTGGTATCGTCAAACCGAAAAATCCGAGCTCCCGCATTTTCTCCACCACGGGCGTGGGGTATCTATCGGCGAGCTCGTATTCCATGGCGATGGGGATGACCTCGCGATCGACGAAATCCTTCATCATCCTCTGGACGCTCAGCTGCAGTTCCGTGAACTCAAAATCCAATGTACCCTCCTTCCTTCCCGGAATTCATCCGGTGAAACGCGCGCGTCAAATCACACCCTCACGGCGCAAGGCGGCCGCCTCATCAAAAGAGTAGCCCAACCGCTCCAACACCTCCTCCGTATGGGCGCCCAGCCCGGGCGGGTGTTCGAGCCTTGGCTCCATCGCGCTGAATTTCACCGGAAAACGACACATTCTCAGTCTCCCGTATTCGCCCGCCACCTCGGGGAAAATTTCGCGGTGCGCCGTCTGCGGGTGATCGCACACCTCGCCCAAATCGTTCACCGCCCCGCAGGGAACGCCCGCCTCTAGAAAAATTCGCCGCCACTCCTCGCGCTCCCTGGTGGCGAGAATCGGCAGGATACGCGAGAGAAGCGCCTCTTTGTTCGCGTACCTTTCCGCGTTGGTCAAAAAGCGCGGATCATCCACCCATTCGGGGTGTCCGAGAACCTCCGAGAACAGACGCCAGGTGTTCTCGCTTCCGCACGCGATGGCGATGAGCTTCCCATCCTTGGCGGGGTAGGCTCCATAAGGCGCCAGAAAGTGGTGCCCTACCCCGACCCGATGCGGTTTTTTCCCATGCAAATGATACAGAAAGTGAAAATAGCCCTGCATGCTCACCATACAGTCGAACATCGAGACGTCCAGCTCCTGGCCCTCACCCGTCCGATCGCGCTGCCTGAGCGCCATCATCGCGCCCAAGGCAACGAAAAGCCCCGTCACCCCATCGCAGATGGAGTGGGCCATCTTCGCCGGAGATTCTGGCGGCCCCGTCATCTCAATAATGCCCGCCTCCGCCTGAATGAGGCCGTCAAACGCCTTCATGTCGCGGTAGGGACCATCCTGTCCGTAGCCGGAGGCGTGAATGTAGATGATGTCCGGTTTTATCCGCTTCACGTCCTCGTAAGCGAAGCCGATCCTGCCGACGGCGCCGGGGCTAAAATTCTCCAGAAAAACGTCCGCTTCCTGGAGCATCTCGCTCAAAATCTTCTTTCCTCGCTCGTCTTTTAAGTTGAGCGTCACGCTCTTCTTGTTGGGGTTCACCCAAAAATGCACCGCCCCTTCGCCGAATACTTCATTGTCCCAAAGTCGGACCATATCGCCCGTCCCTGGCGCCTCGACCTTCAAAACTTCCGCGCCGAAGTCGGACAGATGGCGCAACCCCACCGGCCCGCTGATGGACACCCCCAGCGAGACGACCCGAACGCCTTCGAGCGGAAGCGACATTTTCAAGTTTCCTCAAAAACGAGGGCATGGCGGCAAGCGCGGCGGGAATCGCCTGGAGCATTCAAGACCGGCTGCGGCTTCCGATCGTTCTCAACGAACGCTCTCCTCTCGAATATGGAGACGGCGCCCGGCACTTTCACGTCCTCGGAGTTTTGGTGGTTTCTCAACGATCGCACCCGCATCAAAGAGAAATGACCATACACCAATAATTTCAGGGATGACAAGGCAAGGGGGACGTTGTCAAGGAGGTAGAGGAACGAAAGTCTCAGGCGGTTGTTTAGTCTTAGAATACAAGAATGGAAGATATGAAGGTGAAACCAGAGGGGGCAGAAAATCAATCGCGCGCACAGATTTAGCGGTAATGCGAACGTCGCGTCAAGTGTTCCAGCGCGCTCATCTTGCCTCATCCAGGTAGAACTGAAAATCGCCACGGATTTGCGAGATGAAGGCCACCGCGCGGTCGAGGGCGATGAACTCTATGTCTTGCGGATCGTCCTGGACCTCGGATTTCAGATCGGCGAGCGCGTCCAGATACGTTTCCGCCTCCGAGCCGGGGGGGGCATCTTTTCTCTCCGCCGGCGGCTTGCCCGCCTCTACGAAGTCGGTAAACGCGCCCACCTCGTAAGAGATAAAGCAAAACGCATGGTGGAGCGCCTTTTCCTCAACGCCTCCCTCCCCCTGCGCGTCCTTTCTTAAGGCGTTCAACTGCGCCAAAACAGGCTCAGTCTTCAACGGCGGCTCCTCATCCGTTTCATAGGGGGGTGCTCTCTTTACAGCCCGTATCAAAAAAGCCCTTTCTCGTTCCAGAGAGTTCTAGGCTCCCCCTTGTATTTCACATGGGTGCTCCCGGCAAGCCTTGCGAAAGCCGTCTTCATGCTACCGCAACGCTCACCCTTCATCCATCGCGCGGAGGCACGCCCTACGGCGGCCCTAGGAAGACGCGCGGGCCTCCACGCCCGCCATGCGCTCTAAGACCTTGACGAGCGCGATGTGGTCGAGCTCCCCTTCTCCATTCGCCACGAGGGCGTTGAACATCTGCGCCACGAGCGCCGCGCCCGGCAGGGCGACCTCGCGCTGGCGCGCCTGCTCAAGCGCATAGCGCAAGTCCTTCACGTGGCTCGACACCTTGCCGCCGGGGGAGAAATCGCCAGAGAGAATTTTCGGCGCTTTCACCTCAAGACCCCCGCAACGCGCGAGACCCGATCCCATGACCTCCACCAACGCGGCGGGGTCGAGCCCAGCCTTGGTGCCGAACACGAGCGCCTCCCCCACGCCTAGGAACGTAACGCCCACCAGAATCTGATTCGCCAGTTTGGCGATGCACCCAGAGCCCGCGGCCTCTCCCACATGCGCCACCTTCGTCCCCAGTGCCTTGAGCAGAGACTTGCAACGCTCGAAGGTGGCCCTCGGTCCCCCCGCCATGATGGCGAGCGTCCCCTGGGCCGCACCCTCGGGTGCGCCCGATACCGGCGCGTCGAGCATCTCCACTCCCTCATTGGCAAGCGCCCTCGCCACGCGCTCGGCGCAAGCGGGATCGTTGCTCGTGCAATCCACCAAAACGCTCCCCGGCCTCATGGCGGAGGCGAGACCGTTTTCGGCGAACACCACGTCTTCGAGATAGGGGGCGTCGGGCAACATGGTGAAAATGACTTCCGCGTGCGCCGCCACCTCGGCGGGCGAGCAGCAGGCGCGAGCACCCTCGCGCGCAAGCGCATCGACCGGCGGGCGGCTGCGACTCGCGACCGCCAGCGGATGGCCGGCCGCCAGAAAACGCCGCGCCATCGGCTTTCCCATCAAACCCAAACCCACGAAGCCAATCGAGACCAAAGACATTTCTTTCTCCTGCCGGCTGGGTGAAAGCTTGTTTCATCTCCGGCTGGATTGCCCCCAGGCGAATAACAATCCCGCAGGCGATGGGATGATAATAGCGTATACCTTTTTATTTAATGATAAGGTATTCGGACGGGCGAAATAAACCCGGCGAAGCGAAACCAACTTTCCCCGCGGTCTCAACGGCTTCAAGAATATACGGATGGAGCGGGCGAGATGGACGCTGGAGAACGACATGAACCATTCCGAACAGGACACGAAAATCAATCAATACCTGCGGCTCACCTCGTTTCCGGTGGCGGTGAAATTCCTCGAATCCTGGGAGGAAGTCCCGCCAAGGACAAAGCGCCCCAAAGAGGATATGGGCAACCAGTTCACCACCTGCCAAGCGGTGGCCATGGCGCGGCGCTACGGCTGGGCGTTGGCACTTGGGCGCGAGGACAGCAGCTGCGTCCTGGGCGCGATGGCGCTCGGCCTTGAGCGGAGCCTGCCCCATTACACGGAGGGCAACCTGTGCATTGACCTCTACACGGAGAGCCTAGAGGCGGGCCGCCTGAGCGAGGCGAGCGTGCCGAGGCTGCCGGAGGGGAAATACGTGGGCGTCCTCGTCGCGCCCTTGCACCGGTCCGCCTTCGCACCGGACACCATTATCATCTACGGCAACGGTGCGCAGATCATGCGCTTGGGCCAAGCCTGGCTTTGGAAGCGCGGCGGCGCACTCGCCAGCGAATTCAGGGGCAGAATCGACTGCGCGGACCTCGCCATCGCCCCGCACGTCACCGGCGCTCCCCAGATGATCGTCCCCTGCACGGGCGATCGTATTTTCGGCCAAGTGCAGGATCACGAAGTGGCATTCTCTTTTCCCTACGCCGTTATGGACGAGATCATTGAGGGACTCGAGGCCACCCACAAGGCGGGCGCCGCGCGCTACCCGGTGACGAACTGGCTCAACTACTCGGGGGGTTTCCCCCCCGCCTATGAGCGATACAGGAAAATGCTGGAAGAAGAAAAAGAATAGGGGCGATTCCCTGCAAGTCGCGCCGCCAAAGCGGTCCGCCCCGCGCAGAGGTGGCTTGACATACTGCGACCCCATGTTAGAGTATTCGGAACACTCACTTTACTATACAAGAAAAGGAGATAAATCGTATGAGACTCCCTAAAGAGAGGTTGCGTCCGTCCGTGAGGGTCATACTGGGCGGCCTGTTGGCGTTCGCGCTCGCTGCCGCGCCGGGGCCGTTCGCCGACACCGCCATCGCGCAGAGCTCTCAAGACAAAATGGGCAAAAGCGCCGTCAAATACGTTGTCAGCGTGGATTATCCACTTGGCGGCAAAGCGAAATATATCGCATGGGTGAAATCCATCGCCGCAGATCTCAGCGCTCCGAGCGAGGTGCGGCGAATCACTTCATACGACGACTTCTTCGGCGCATCGCCAAACCGCGTCATTGAGTTCGAATTCGACAGCATGCAAGATGCCGGGAAGTATTTCGCAAACGAGAAAGTGCTCGCTGTTTTCCAGAATTGGAACGGGTATGGCGTCAACGCCAAGATTCAAGTGCTTTCGCTGCGCAGCGACTACGAAGCGAAGAAATAAGGGTATAAGAGAAACGCCTACCTACGGAAGTCAACGCCTCCCCCAGCCAAGGGGGAGGCGTTTGGTGTGATACGGAGCGTTTTTCGTCCTGAGTCCCTTCCGGAGAGTGTTGCGGTGCGCAAATGAATACCGATTGAGAACGCGCGCATCTTGTCCTTGATCGCGCAAACTAAAGAGACTTCGCTTTGATGGATGCGTTTTGGAAATCCCGCAACGTGTTCGGGACCGGCTGCACCGGCTTTATCGGAGGCTGGGTGGTGGACGAGACGAATTGTTGAGAGCAGGTCTGAACGTCGTTGACCTCGTTCGAAATTGGGTTCCAAGGTCGAGAGTCGTCTCGGAGGATCCCTTCGAGCAAATGTCCTCCGTTCGGGGTCCAGTGACAAGGCGTATAGCGTTCAATCCCCCCTGCCTTACACAAAAAAGCCCGGCGGATGATAATCTGCCCTTCGATTCGACACTTGCAAACGCAAGGCGAAGGGCTACGTGTCGCCGCGTCAGTGGGGACAGGAGATAAGGGCGACTCTCAAGATGAGCGAGAAGGTTCCTTTCCGCTAGGCGAGGGGGAAGACGGAGAAACAGATGGTTACCGTCAGCGTCGTCATGCCTACACATAACCGGGCCAACCTCATCGGCGAGGCGATTTCGTCCGTCCTCGATCAAACGTTCCAGGATTTTGACCTCCATATTATCGACAATGGCTCAACCGACAATACAAAGGACGTCGTCGACTCGTTTGATGATGAAAGACTGAACTACTTCTGGCAAGAGGACAGCGGCCTGCCCGCAGATTCGCGCAACGTCGGCATCGCGCGATCCGGGGGGGAATTCATCGCCTTTATCGACTCGGACGATCTATGGCTCTCCGACAAGCTTGAGCACCAGGTGAAGGCGATGACAACGAACGCAAACTGCGGCATCGTCACTTCCAACTACAAATACATCGCGGACCACCCCTTGCACGACAAGGCAGTCCTCCGAAACAACGTTCCCACCGGTAGGATATTCGAGAAGTTGCTCCACAAGAATTTCATATGCACGTCCATGACGATGGTGCGCCGCGCCGCGCTTGAGAAAGTGGGCGTATTCACCCTGGATCCCCAGATACCCTGTTCAGAGGATTTCGAACTGTGGCTGAGAATCACCCATGATTTTGAATTCGAATACGTCCCAAAAGTGGGTGGCTTCTATCGAGTCCACGACCAGAATCTGTCGAAAGGCGGCGCCTCGATCCAAATCCTTTTCTCTCAAATCCGGACCCCAGAAAAAATATGCGCGATGTACCATCTCCCCCAAAAACTCATAGATTCGGTGATGTCTGAACACTACGCGAGTCAAGCGTTTCATTTTTTACGGGCCGGCACTCCGAAATCGTTTCGACACGCCATTCGCCAAAGCGCCAAACACGGCCTTACGATGAAAAACGTCGGGCTTTTTTGGGGGCACGGCCTGCTGGGAGCAGAAAGGCTTATACGGCTCTTCAACTTTATCCGCCGCCGGGGTTTGAATCCTTCTAAAAGCTATGTCCGCTAAGAATCGTCCTCATCATCGCCAAAGCGCCGACCCCCTTTACCCGGTGTGCGCAAAATCGGATACGCTTTGGGTTTCTCATCTGAGGCCAAGGAGTTTTCGCGAGTGAAAGTCATCATACTGTGCGGCGGCGAGGGCCGTCGCCTTGAGCAGGAGACCGAGACAAAACCCAAGCCCATGGTTCGGGTGGGGAACGTGCCCATTTTGTTCCAAATCATGGCGACATACGCCCACTACGGTTACAACGATTTCGTCCTGTGCCTCGGCTACAAAGGAGAGATGATAAAGGATTATTTCCTCAATCATAAATATCTGACGAACGATATCACCGTAAACATGAAGACCGAAGAAGTTCTTGTTCACCGCAATTCCCATTATCCCGACTGGCGAGTCAGCTTGATCGACACGGGCCAAGCCACACAGACCGGCGCGCGCCTAAAGCGGGTGGAGCCTTACGTGGATTCAGATTCGTTCATGCTGACGTATGGAGACGGCCTCACAGATCTGGATATCCGCGCGGTGGAGGCGTTTCATAAAAATCATCGGAAAATCGGGACGGTGACCGGCGTTTTCCCGCCGTCTCGTTACGGTGAGCTCACGATAGACGGCGACCAGGTGAAGGCGTTTCAAGAAAAGCCAGCTGCCGCGAGCGATTTGATCAACGGCGGTTATTTCGTTTTCTCTCGGAAATTTTTTGAATACTTGGACGAGGACGCCCATTGCGTTCTTGAGAGAGAGCCGCTAGAGCGTCTCGCCCAAAGCGGGGAGCTCAAGGTTTTTCGCCATGAAGGCTTCTGGCAGTGCATGGATACGCCGAGAGACCTAGAGTATCTGAACTCCCTGTCCAAACAACCTCTACCGCCATGGAAAAATTTGAAAGAATGACGAGGGAAACGACAAGAAAAACGCGCCGGGCGCAAGAGCCATCAAAGAGGAAAGCGTTCGTGTGCTCCCACTGAACCCATGCGTGAACCGAGGATATAGGGTGGGGATCGCGCGTCCCGAACGTCCTAAATGGCGCGGGGAGGTCGCCTGATTACGGAAAACGCTATGAGCGCGGCTAGAGCTTCTCGCCGCGTCTTCTGATGTCGGAGAGGACTCTCGATATGCCGCGCTTGGCGATAATCTTGAGACCTCGCGCGGAAACCCGAATCTTCACCCAACGCTTCTCCTCAGGCACGTAGAAGCGCTTCGTATGCAGGTTCGCCTCGAATCGTCTTCTGGTCTTCTTGTGCGAGTGGGAGACGCTGTTCCCATACATCACGCTCTTGCCTGTGACGACGCATCGCTTGCGCGCCACCGCATTCCCTGGGGCTTTCATCTATTTCGTCTCCCGAAATGCCTGGTGGCTGCGGCAGAATTTACAGTATTTTCTGAATTCGAGCCGATCCGGAGTATTCCGCTTGTTCTTGGTGCTGGTATAACGCATTTTCTTACACGTCCTGCACTCGAGCTGAATGTTCTCGCGCATCATGAAACCTCGTTCGAAATGAACGCCTTGGGAAGCATCCCCCCCCATCCGGAGGACGAAAAGATAAGATGAACCATAGCCAAAACCGTGAAAAAAGGCAAGTCGCACGGAGGGACGCGCCTGTATTTTGCTCATCGTTTATACGCTAGAATGTCCGCACTTGAATGCAACCAAGAGGCGGATAGAGCGCGAAGCGTCTTGAACCTCAGGGTGCGGATAAAAATCTGAAAATTCAAACAGCGAAGGAGAGAGATCGTGTCGAAAATTGTCGCGTATCTTGGGCTTGGCACCATGGGCGGGGCCATGGCTTCCAATTTTCTAAAGGCGGGCTTTGAGGTTCACGGGTTCGACCCAGCGCGAGAGGCCCGAGCCCGGGCGGAAGAAGCGGGGGTGAAAATCTTCGACTCTCCGGCCTCGGCCGCAGAGGAGGCCGAGGTCATCTGCTCATCCGTGCCTGAAACCAAGGACGTTCACGAAACCTATCTTGGGGAGAAGGGGGCGCTGCTCACGGCCAAGGAGGGCGTCGTCTGCTTTGATTTCTCAACCATCGCCCCCAGCGGCAGCCAATCCATCGCAGAGCAGGCGGCGCAAAAGGGTGCCATATTCCTCGACACGCCGGTAAGCGGCAGCGCCCCCAGCGCCATCAGCGCGGAGCTGAACGTGATGGTCGGCGGGGATGAGGCGGCGATGAGGCGGCATCGCGACGTGCTTGAGGCCGTCTCCGAATCCATCCACCATTTCGGGCCGAACGGCGCAGGTCTGCACATGAAGCTTGTGGCCAACCAAATCGTTTCGGTGTTTCTTTCCGTGGTGTCGGAAGGGCTCAACCTTGGGGAGCGATCCGGACTCGACCCGGTGAAAATGATGGAGTATCTGAAGGCAGCCTCGATTCCGAAAATTCTGGGCATCAAGGGTCCCGCCCTGGCAAGGAGAGACTACACGCCCTATTTCAAAGTAGATTTGATGCGAAAGGATTTGCGCCTCATCTCCGAGATGGCCGAGGCGTCGAAGACGCCAACGCCTTTCGCCGCGATGGCGAGACAGATTTTCATCGCGGCGTCGGCCATGGGCTTCGGGGATGAGGACCAAAACGCCGTGCGCGAGTTTTTTGACAAGACCGCCGGCATGAGTAACTGACTCCTCTCGCCAGAGGCGTCAAGTCCGCTTTTTGAAAAAACCCGACACGGGCAACTCCGCGCCCACGCCTTGGGCCTTCGCGCGCCTATACAACTCCGCCCCCAACGCCACGTCCTCTATCGCAACTCCCTGGCTCAGAAACAGATTGACCTCATCGTCAGACGCGCGCCCGGGCATAACGCCCGCCGCGATCAGCCCGATCTCCGAGACCTGGCCCCATTGAATGACGTTCGCCCGCACGGCGCCCGCCAAGTCGCCGCTCTCAAACTTCGCGCCCTCAAGGTTATCCGTCACGATCCTTCCCTTGGCCGCGCGACGGAAGGTCGCATCGTCCACCTCGCGATGCGTGATGCGGTTCGAACCCGCCGCGATTACGGTCGCGCCCGGCACCAGCTCGTTTCCATCAAACACCGGCTCACGCGCCGTGGTGATGACGCAAACGATTTGCGATCCTCTTACCGCCTCGCTCGCAGATTCCACGGCGACGAGCTCCGCACTCACCCTATCGCCCATGGTGCGAACGAACCGCTTTCGCTTCTCAGGACTTCGGCTGTGCACCTTCACCACTTTAAGGTCGCGCGCGCAGCAGAGCGCCTCCAGCTGCGCCCTCGCCTGCCAACCCGTGCCCACCAATCCCGCCTCCACCGCGTCCGCCCGCGCCATGTATTTGGCGGCGACCCCACTCGCCGCCCCCGTGCGCATCTGCCCGAGTGCGTTCGCCTCCACAAGCGCCAGCATCTCGGACGTGTTCGCGTCCCAAAGCAGGAAGATGAATCGCACGCCGACGCCCGCAAACGAGGTGTAGGCTTTCAAACCCAGGTATCCCTCATTCTCGTCGATCACCCCACCAAACATGACGTGCATCGCTCCCTTGGGAACGAAAACCCGCCTTCTCGGCTGGTTCGGCGCCCGACCCTCTCCCTGCGCCTTAAAGCATTTTTCCACCACGTCCATGACGTCGGACATGCGCACCAATTCCTTCACGTCGGATTCATTCAAATAAAGCAACGGTCCGCTCTCCTTCTGCATTCAAAGTTTCCCGACACCCAAAATACCTCAGGCCAAGACGACGCTGCAAAAAGTGACCGTTCCATTCGGGTCCGGCCACTGGGCATAGCGAAGCACCTCCCCCCCGCACTCACCCAAAACGCGCAGCATGGTGTAGACAGGTGCGAGACCACACACCCTCCTCGCGTCTCCATCCTCCGCGACGCTCCAATAAAACGCTTCCGCATCTCCACAGCATACCGCATCAAGGGATTTTTCGTCCGCCAGGGCCAACTCCTCAAGCCGCGTTTCATCCACGGGGCCTTCGTCGCCGAATTGGGGGCCAACGTGAGCGAAATCCACGCTCGCTATCAAGCAGACTCTTTCCCCTTTTCGCTGATACGCAGAGATGGTCTTTTCCAAGGCGGCGACGAAAGTCTCCACCTCCTCATCGCCCCGGGGAGATTTTCCATTCACGACAAACCTGTTGAATGAACCCACCAAGACGGGGACAAACCGAATCGACCGAACGCCGGCGAAGATATATTGAAGAAAAACCGCCTGAAACTCGATGGCGTGCTCGGCGCGATGCGCGAATTCATCCTGAAAAGAATCCACCCTCAACCGGCCCGAGAGCTCGTCCACGAATTCCGCATTTGCCTCCAAAATCCCGAAAGGCGTATCAAAAGATTTTCGGGTGAGATTATAAACGTTTCGCATCGGGACATGCGCCGTTCCCAAAACGACGAACAAGTCGGCGTCGGTGCGCTCTGCGATTGACTTATAAGCCCACGCGAAGGTAGCACCACCGCGATCAAAGTCGATATGCGGGGCGATGACAGCTCGAAGCGGATCGGAAACGGACGCGGACAAACGTAGCGAGGGCATCCCCGGGCCATCCGGATCGGTGAAAAAGCCATCTATGCGCGAGCGCAGCTGCGCGGGATCTGCCTCGTAGCTTCTCACCGTCAAAAAACTCGGACGCACAGAAACGCGCAGAAAAGCCTCCTTGAGCGATGCGCTCCAAGAGTCAAAGCCATCTCCTTCGAGGAAATGCGCCTCCTCGAGTCGAGACACGAGCGCACGGTAATTCTCCTCCGAGACGTCCATTCCGTGGAGGGACTTGCATTGCGCCTTGATGCTTTCAAAAGCGTGGTGCCCATCCAGCCGTTCCAGAACGGGAACCAAAGGCATGGGCACAAGAAGAATCGCATCACTGATGCGAAGCGGATCCTTTAGCATCAACGCGCTTTGTCCTTCATGATTCGTGAAGGTGATCTCCAAGGGCCTGAGTTTCACTTGCTCCAACGCCATGCGCGAAATTCCTCATCTTCTGCCTTGAACGGCGCTCTCCCCGAAAAATGGAATGAACAATATTCCCAGAATCGACACGCCAGCGCTGAAGGAGAGGCGCACGTCACCCCGGATAAAGTGGATGAGTCCGCTCATTGACACCAGTGCGCCGAAAAGGACCATGATAGTATGAAACAGGTCGAACCTAAAATTAAGCGCCAATTCGCGTTTTCTTCTCTCATTCATACAACCCCAGCAGGCGCGCCGCGTTCCCCCCCAGCCATTTCTCCATGACGGACGGCTTCAAAGGGAGATTCCGCGCCTCGTCGAGAATTCCTCCGAGAGATATCGGCAGAAGCGGCCAGTCGGTTCCAAATAGGATTTTGTCCTGTATCGTCGAATTTCCAAAATGAAGGAGCATCTCCCAGCCCGAATGCGGGCGGGAGAGATATTTCCACCGATGACCGGAAGGGTCGACGTACAGATTCGGATGTCGCCAGGCGGCGGCGACCATCTCCGGCACCCAAGGCCAGCCGCCATGCCCCGCGATTACCTTCAAATCCGGCATCTCTCCGCACAGGCGATCCAAGGCTAGAGGTCTTCCCAGCTCCATCGGATGAGCGGGCGACCAGTTCACGGAGGTATGAATCCAGACGGGAACGTTCATCTCAACACACTTTCGATAGATCGGTCGATAGGCAGGGGCGTCGGCAGGCAGACGATGAAGAAAAGGGACGAGGAGCGCTCCGTGCAAGCCGAGCACGCGCACGCCTCTCTCCAGCGTGGCCGCCGCACCACTCTTATGGGGGTCCAAGCCCTGTAAGGCGAGAATCCGGTCCGGATAGGCATCCACCGCGCGCGCGAGCACGTTTGGGTCAAGAGGGAGAACTCCAGTGGTGCTCTCCTGGTCTATGCTGAAAACGACGACCTTGTCATACCCGGCCACATCCAGGGCCGCGATGAATTTCTCGAGCGGCCCTCCGAGCCTCTCCGCCACCTCATCAATGTAAGAATGGATTTTCTCTTGCGCCGGCTCCACCGCGTTGCGGCGAAACTCCTCCTCCCCTACTCCGCAAAAGGCGCTCAACCCCTTGGAGAACATTCTGAAATAACCAGGAATCGAGGCCCAGCCCAGCAAGCGGGCGCGATAGGACTCCGCCAATGGCAAAAAACTACAAACGTCGACGATCAAAGAAGCCAGCCCTGAGCGTAGAGGAGAGAACCATTGGATTGTAAAAAGGAGAAATCACTCTGATGCAAGACCAAGCGCGCTGAGTGGATCAAAACGACCAAAATTAAAAAAAGAAAGACTGCGATCGCACCAACCTCCCGTGGGCTCCCTCGCCGACGAAGCGCGCCGAGCAGCGACCTGAACAACAAAGCGACGCAGATGGCCAGCACGATGAACGACCGTCCTACGCACGCCAGTATATCACGGATGAAACGAGACCTGCGCAGCAAAAGCCAGGGGACACCTCGCGCCAAGCAAAGACAGTCGCGCACCGTTTGACATCGACATGCGGCTCTCTCACCGCAAGGCCCGCCCCCAGAAACATGAGAAAAAGGTCGCCGGCGACGAACGCCGATAGACAACAATGTCCCATCGCTCACTAAAAAGCGGAGCGTCCCAGAATGTGACGACCCCACCTTCCGTCGCTACCCAAGAAGGCAGAACTTAAGTTAGAGAACACGAAGACCCAAATCGGTCCTAAGCATAACAACATCAAGACGCCCGGCAGAATCATCATAAAGCGCGTGAATCTGAACATCATCCCCGATTCGTTACTTTTATAATGCACAAACACGAAAACCCCAAAACCAACCGGCAAGAACCACAACATCGCCAAAGATCGAGTTCAGCAGGCCACGGAGGTAAAGCGCGACCAGATTCGCATCGAGCGCGCGGAGCGATGGATGGAGGCCGACACGCGATACAACGTCGCGTAGGAATGGGGAGTACAGGCCAACATTGAAAGTGCAGCGCGCTATCGGCAGCACCTACACATCCCGACATCAAGAGCGCGGCGGACATGGACGCCCTCGCCGCCATCACGCTCGACGACCTGCTTTGAGGGACTTTTTCAACGCCCTTTCACGGCAACGAAAGTTCCTAATCGTCCGTGGAAGACGCCGCGAGACTGAAATGGGAGAGGCTGATTCGGTCGATCTTCACACCCTGACCACCCGATGCGCGAGGTAGTTCTCCAGCTTGTCCTCATTCAGGGAGACACCCAAGCCGGGCGTCTTGGGAACCGCGCAACGCCCCGTGCTCATGTCAACGGGTGAATCCACCACGTCGTCCAGCATCTTCTCCGGCCCGACGGATTCTATCGCCGACAGAAAAGCGTCCGATGTCGCCGCCACGTGAATCTCGCCCAGCGTGTAGGGCGATAGGCCAAACCCGTGCCCGATGACGAGCTTCATGCCGGCGGCCTCCGCCGTGGCGACCATGTCCCGCACGCGGAGGGGGCCACCCTGCTTCATGATCTTGACCTTGACGATGTCGGCGGCGTCCGCCCGAATGATGTGCAGCAGACTCTCCGGCCCAAACACGCACTCATCCGCCATGACGGGAATGTTAATCGAACGACGCACCCGCGCGAGACCTTCGACATCCTCTCTCGAAACGGGCTGCTCAAAATGCTGGACGTCAGCCTCCTCCACTTCCCGCGTGAGGGCGATGGCCTCCTCTACGTTTCCATAGGATTCGTTCGCGTCGATTCGTATCTCAAAGTCATCTCCCGTCGCCTCCCGAACCGCCAGCACCCGCGCAGCGTCCGACGTCACGTCTCCCCCCGCCTTCACCTTGCAGGCACGCCAGCCGCGCTCCTGAAAGCCTCTCGCCTCCTTCGCCGCCTCCTCAGGCGTCTGTATTCCAATCCAGGCGTTGAAGCACACCTCATCCTTCACCGCACCTCCCAACAGGTCATGCAGCGGCGTGCCCAGATATTTCGCGTGGAGGTCCGCCAAGGCGAGTGACAAGGCCCCTTTTCCACCATAGCAACCCGCGCAAGCCTCATCCATCCTTCGGCTGAGTTCGCGCGCCCTCCTCGGATCAGCACCGATCAAAACCGGCGCGAGCTTCTCCTCCATCGCCTCGGCGACTTCATCGCGTCCCAAACCTGAGTATCCCGCCACCGGCTCAACATCGCCGACGCCCGTAAAGCCATCGTCCGAAGTGATTCGGACGACAACCGCCGGCTGAACGTTGTGATTGTGATGCGCGTTCTTGAAGTAGTCCCTCATCGGCATGTCGATGCGAAATATCTCGACCGATTCCACTCTCAACGCGCACACCCCCATTCCTCCAGAAGACGCTTCCATCGCAAAGTGCCTATTCTCACCTACCGCGCTTCCGCCACGACCCTGCGCACGCCCTCTCTCAAATCGTCATCGACGGGCAAGGAGACGTCAACGCCCGGACGCAAAAAAGCGAACACCAACTCATGTGCCTCATAACCCGTCGCCGCCTCCAGACCCATGACGTACGCGCCTCCCTGGGTCGCGTAAAACGCGGCTGTGTCTTTCACCTTACCCGCCTTGACATCGTCGGTCTTGAAATCAACGATAATGAGTTTTCCGTTCTCCTCAAACACTAAGTCGATATACCCTCGAATGAAACTCTCATCCATCTCGAACACGAAGGGCGTCTCTCGCCAACGCCTGGAGGCGGCGGCCGCGCGCGCCAGTACGCCCCCCTTCATTGCGCCCCGAATCAACTTCATGGCGAGAGCGACGTCCTCGTCATTCAGGCCGAGTGCGCGCGCGCGCGCGAAGTTCTCTTCCCTCAGCTCATCGAGACGAACGACTTCCGGCGGCTCTAGACGTGCCAGAATCGAATGCGTTAGTTGGCCGAACGCCGCCCCGCCGCCAGATTCCGGTTTCTGCGTCCCATCCTCCCAAAACGCATCTCCCGACGACTCGCGCTCCTCCGCCCTCAGCCCATGATGCTGAATAAGGCTGCTGGGAGCCAAAGGCAAACGCAATCTCGCGGGTTCTTTTAGGCGCCTCAATTTCTTAGCCAGAGCAACCCGCTCCGCAGGAAGACTCACGGTTTCCCCATCTCCCGCGCGAAAGACATCGCCGTCGAGACGGAGAATGCGTTCCGGCTCCTTTGGTTCTGCAGGCGAAACCGCCTGCACCTGAACCGAGGGAATTTTCTCCATCTCCTCCACGCTCAGGCCGGCCTCTTTTATCAGTGACCAAAATGACCCATTTTCTTTCTCGCCACGGAACACCGGCCAGAGCAGACAATCCCTCGCCCTCGTCGCACCGACATATAAAAGACGCCCGCGCTCCGCCTTCACAAATTCTTTTTCACGCTCACACGCGTCCGCATATCCAATGGAGTCCAACCTTCGGGACTTTGAACCGAGACGCAAATCCACAGATTTTTTTTGACGATCCACAATCCGCGTTTCCGGGGGCGAGGCGGATCGCCCGTCCAAGTCGGCCAAGGCGACAACGGGGAATTCCATTCCCTTCGCCTGGTAGATCGACATGAACCGAACCGCTCCCGCGCCATCGTCCTGGGCGCCCAAAAGCGCTTCGGGCTCCCTAGCGTCTCGCCCCAATTCGTATCGCGCTTCCAGATGCGCGGCGAACGCGTCGGTCCCCCGCCTTCCGCCCTGGGCGAACGTTTCCGCCATGTCCAAAAGCTTGAATAAATTGGCGACGCGCTGCTCCCCTGCGAATGAGGAGAAGAACAATTCAAACGCCCCCGTCCGACGATACATTTCTTCCAAAAGCGCGCGCGCTCCCAATTTCTTTTTTCTCTCATGCAGCAGATACAACTCCTCGACCGCCTCGCTCAATTCCCTCGGCGGATCGCTGTCTTTGAGGAGGTAAAGGGCGACGTCCGCATCCGAGAAACCATACAGGGGAGAGCGCAGTGCGGCGGCCAGTGCCAACGGATCGCCTGGCCGCGTCACCGCCGACAATGCGGATATGACCGCCCCGACCTCGAACTTGTCATAAAACCCGTGCCCGCCGTCTAATACGCAAGGAACACCGGCGGCGCGAAATGCCTCCTCGAACTGGGCATATCCCGTGCGAGCGCGAAAGAGGATGGCGACGTCTCCATACCGAACCGGGCGCAGTGAGCCTCCATCTTCGACTTCCCCCTTTTTCTCCTCCACCAACCTCCGCACTCCCTCGGCAAGGCAGGCGGCCTCACACTCGCGCCTCCCCTTCTCCGTCTTACCCGTCCGGGCGTCCTCCCCCTCATCAACCCGCAACTTCAGCAGGAAAACCCTGGGTCCGGAGGCTTCCCGACTCGCCACCAGAGGGACGTATTCCGGCTGGACGCCCGAAGCGTGGGTGATGACGCGCTCAAACACGCGATTAACGAATTCAACGACGCCAGGAACGCTGCGAAAGTTCTCCCGAATATGCAGCACGCGACTATCCAGTTCGGGAGGTTTGGGGAGTCGGCGGAGCTTCTCCTTCACTTCTTCATAAATGGCGATGTCCGCCCGTCGAAACCGGTAGATGGATTGTTTGGGATCGCCCACCAGAAAAAGATTCGCACCCTCCATCCGCACTTCACGCCAATCAATGACGTTTGCACCCTCTCCCGTAAGCAGGAATATCAACTCCACCTGCAAGGGGTCGGTATCCTGAAACTCGTCGACCAGGAAATGGCGGATGCGCTCGCGGATTCTCGCCCGCGCGGCGGGATTCTCCCGAACGAGCTTCGCCGCCAAGAAAAGTATGTCGTCATAGGACAAAAGGCCCGCCTCCCGCACTTGCCGCTCGAACAATTCGACGAAATTCCTGATGATGGAGACGAGGCCCGAAATTACTTTGTGACCGGCTATCGCGGCTACTTTCTCTAGCAGTCGATCATATTTCTTCCGAAACGAAAAGAGATTCGATTTTTCGGTCTCCGCATCAATATCCCAATTCTTGACGGAACCCACCCGTTTGTTCATTTTGAAGTCAGGACGCCAGAGCGAACGCATCAACCCTATAATGGATAGGCTGGAAATACCCTCCAGCCAGCCTCTCGCTCTCGCCAGTTCCTGAAACGCTTTATCCGTGTCATCCAGGCAATGGCGTTTCGCAAAATCCTCCCACGCGAGATACTCTTTTTTCATCGCCGCGTGGATATCATCGGGAGAAGTTCTCCCCGCAGAGGGGAAGTATTCCCTCATTTCAGGCAACGCGAGCATGGCGTCTCGAATTTTTTCCAGGTCGGCTACGGAGAAGCCGAGTTCAAGAAAATCCGCCAACCGCCTGTCATCCCCATCCAGTTCCTTCACCAGCCAGTCGCGCCACACCCTCTCCAGCTGCACTCCAAGTTCGACCTCGTCCACCTCCCCGATGTCGGGGGGAAGCCCCGCATCTACGGAAATCTCGCGCACAACGCTTAGGGCGAAGCTGTGGATGGTGGAGATTCTGGCGGATTCCAGATCCGCCAACGCCTCCTCCAAACGCCTCCGCGCGTCATCGTCCTCCTCCTCCCGCAACGCCGCGCGCAGGCGCGCGCGAATCCGGGTCTTCAGTTCGATGGTCGCTTTTCTCGTGAAGGTGATGGCGACTATCTCGGTGATGGGGACACACTTCTCTCGAACCAAATGCGCCACTCTGTCCACAAACAGGGTCGTCTTGCCCGTACCTGCGCTCGCCTCGACCAGAATGGGACCTTGCGTCCACTCCACCGCCAAATCCCTTTCTTTCTGATCGCTCAATCGGGCTTTCATGGAATCGCGCCTCTCAACTGTTGAAGTTCGATTCGCTCCGGCGCCTCCTCTTTACTCCTTGCGCGCTCGGCTCTGTCGGGCCCACAAAGAGCTTTGTAATCGCAGTGGTCGCAATGTTGACCAGGGGTCGGGAAAAAACTTCCACTCTTGACGCAGGAGAGGAAATAGCGAAGGAGTGCATCCACGTCCTTCTCCCGTTCTTCGATATCCTCATACGCGCGCTGAACGACGCCTTCTCCTTCCGTGACGTAGACGTAAGACCCGCCCACCCGGGACCCCTCCGGCAGTATTTCGGTCTCGCGCCTCGCGTAAAGATGAACCTGAAGCCTCGCACCGCCGTCCAGAACCTTCCTCTCGGAGGGCACTCTATCTTTCCCTCTCACGGTCTTGAAATCGACGACGCGATATCCCCCCCCCCCGTTCTGCTCCAGTAAATCTATCCGCCCGCTCAGGAGAAGTCCTCCTCCCTCCAGGGAAATTCGCAGCGGCTCCGAACCCCTATCGCCGAACCTCTCCTCGATCCTCACCGGACACCAGGCCATACCCTCCGCGCGCTTATGTTCAACATACCCCCACAAGCGCCGATAGAGCGCACCTTCAAAAATCCTCCAGGACAGAGCGAGAAGGGGCGGTGCTTCCGAATTCTGCGCTTCTTTCTCCATCACCTTACGAATCTGCTCACGGAGCGCGGCCCGTATACTGGCCTCGTCGTGTGCGTTAAGCGATTGGTTCGTCTCCTGAAGCCACCGGTGGAGCGCCTCCAAAACCGCGTGCGTCAACTGGCCAGCAAACTTGGCGTCCGCGGAGAAAGGAGGTTTTGGCTCTTCTCTCTTCTTCACCCGCGGATGCAGCTGAGCGTTGATGAAGCGATACGGACACTCGAAAAAAGTATTCAACGAGGTGACGCCCATCGGCCGCGAGGGTGAATGAACTTTTCTACAAATAATCTCGTGAAGCTCGGATCCAGAGAACGTCCCATCATGCGCCGTCAAGACGCCTCGTTTCCATCGCTCCGCCAATGCGTCCCGCCGACGAGCGAAGCCGGGGTGAAGGCCCAAGTAGCGCAAACTCCCCGTATCTGGGGCTTCGCCATGAATTCGCGCTAAAATACGCGCGATGTCATATTCACGCAGATCGAGAGGATTCGCTGAGATATCCTCACGCTTCAATATGGCGGGCGCGATCCGGCTAAGTGGGGAGCGCGTGATAAAGTGCGCAACGCCGTCTTTCGGCTCCTCGAACACCTCCGCCAGATCATGAAAAAAGGCGCTTGGAAAAAACGCCGCCTCATCCATCGAGTCATTCTCCGCGCTCGGCGTCGAGAGGATCAATCGATTGCGAACGGACTGAAGAACCGTCCAGAACTGAAACCGTGCCTCGCTTTCCCTCGATTTCTTGGGCGGAAGATCTGCCCTTTGATCCGGAGACGCATCTCTCGCAACACGGTTCATCTTCTCCCGCAGGGCGTCAGGCAGAAAGGGATCCTCGACTCCCGGAGAGGGAAAAGAGCCCTCCGCCATACCGGAGAGGACAACCGTATCGAAAGAAAGCCCTCGCGCCCCCAGGACAGAAGAGAGATTCACCAGATGAGCCGCTCCGTTCTCTTTTAGATTCGCCGCCTCCAAGGCCCGCTCGCACAGCACATGAAATTCCGCCAGCGTCATCTCCGGAAGAATCTCATCCAAATCCGAGAGTGCAGAGATCGTTCTCGCAACCTCATCCTGACCCGCCAAGCCATTCGTCAGGCCGCAGAAAACCTCCAGAACGGAGTCGACGAACGAAGAAGGCGTCCCCCGCTCTGGAATTTTCTCAAAGAGAGCGAAAAAATCAGACATTGAGATGGCGAGAGAATAAGCGATGAGATGCTCCTCATCCTCCCCCCGCATATCGTCCAAGGCTGAATCCAGCGCCGAGAGCCACTCGTCTGGACCTTTGAGATAGGGCAACCGCCTTGAGAAAAACTCCCATTGCGATGCAAGGACAGAGCTGCCCGCCAGCTCCTCAAATTGATATTTGCGGCCCATCTCCGAAAATTTTTCCGAACCGACGAAATCGCCCTCATCCAGCAGACGCATCACCGAAGCCCTCGGATAATCGTCCAGCACCACTCGAAGCGTCAAGAGAAACAAGCGGCCCGCGATCGAGGCGGCCAAGGGGCGCCTCTCCTCCTCGCAGCACGGAATATCGAGGCTCTCAAACATCTCTTTGAACAAGTTTTGATAATGTCCCTTCTCGGTCATCAAAATGCATACCTCATCATCGTTCGGCATACTCTCCCGGGCCTTGATGATCTCTCTGCACACCTCCCACGCTTCGCGGCCCCGGGAGGGGGCCTTCAGAATTCGCAAGGCGGTCTCCGGAAAACGCGCCTGCTTATCGTGCGAGAACAGCGCGTTCGCGACGCCTGACAACGGCCTGGGGGCGAAAGTCCCCGCATTTTCTCGTCGAAAACCCAGCCCCTCGAACCAACGGATCAACGGCTCGGCGTGTGCACACGCGGGCGCGCCAATCTGTGCGGGAATGAGGGCTTGGGATTGCGTCTCGCGGCATACGGCCGCGATCAACCTGCGTTGGAGGGCGTTCATCTCGGCGAAGCCATACACTATAGTGGGAATGCGCGGAGGCTCCGCTTCCGCTCGCTCGCTCGCCATGAGGAGAAGCGAAGAGCCGTCATAGCATCGCAAATCGCGCATCCAGCGCCAGAAACGCTCGGCAAGGCGCGCCAGATCTTCGCATCGCCCCGCGTCGGGACCCGACATTTTCCAGCCGAATTTCCTTACGAGCCCAGGCGAAAGGTTCGCCTCGGCGAGGTCCGTCAGAGTGGCGTAGAGGCTCCGCCCGCACCCCTTGGAAGCAGAGCGAAAATGCGCCAGCCCCGACCGTGCCCCTTCGAGCGTCTTTTCCGCCAAAACCTCGGCGAACGGCGGAAGAACCTCCTTGAGCCCTCCCGAGGCGCGCTCAGGCTCTGTGATCTCACGCGCCAGTGCCGCCATGGTGAGAACCGAGACTCCGGCGAAGCCGCCCGCGCGCGCGAGGATTTTCTGGACGTGATCGCGTAGGCGATTCGATATGACGATGACGCGTCGAGGCCGTAGAGGGTCTCCCGCGCCAAGGTGACGCACACTTGACGCGAGGGATGATTCGAGGTGATGAAAAGGAGCAGCGAGCCATATTTTTGAGGCGAACGTCATGGAGACTTCCATTTCACCTAGGCGGGCGATGCCCTAGAACCCAAACATACGGAAACGGCTGCTTAGTGTTCAGCACGCTCTCGCCAAACAAGTCCTCCACCTCAAGCAGAGCCGGCGTAAGCCCCTGCTGGTGAGCGTAGGAGATAAGTTTTCCAGCGTCTTTCTGTTCGCCTGCACGCCGTAGGGCCAGAAATCCGCGCCGAAAATCACCCGCGTCTCGTCCAAGACGGCCGGTAGAAAGGGAATCATGGCGGACAACGCGCCGTTGTCGTTCAGCGCATCAAGAGCCTTTTTCCTAGCATCGCACATGGCGTGGTAGATGGACTGAAGCGCCCACGGATTGCGCCTGTAAATCTCTTTCCACAGGACGACGCAGTGCATGATAGGATGAATTTCCGTTCTTTCGTAATATGTCGTTTCTGCGGCCTTGTAGTCGGGGAACAAACGCTTCACCCGCGGCGAGCCACTCGCAAAGCACGCGGGCACTTGATGTATCAACGTCCCGTCCACGTCGCCGGAGTCTAGCATGTCCGATATCGTCTGCCCAGGCTTCATATATCGCACGCGCGCGCCAGGGGGCATCTTTATCGGCACGCGCGGCTCCATCGCGGCCACCCAGTCCACCGCTCTCACGTCAAGCCCATATTCTTCCGCCAGAATACCCACGATCCACACCACCGCCGTCATCCCCCATTCTCGTATGGCGACGCGCTTTCCGTTGAAGTCCGCCGGCGCATCCACGCCGGCGTCCACGTTGGCGTAGACCATGGAGTGGCGGAAAACCCGGCTCGGGAAGGCGGGCATCCCCACGAAGGGGCTGCTCCCCCCTCCAAGCAAGAACAAATGCGCGCCCATCGACATCTCCGAGAGGTCGAATTCGTGGTATCTGCACATGCGATAGAATATCTCGGAGGGCGGCAGGGAAATGACTCTAAGGTTCACCCCCTCCGGACGAACGGCCCCCATCTTGAGAATGTTGGTGCGATCATAATCGCCAAACGCCGCAGTCAGATCCAGAGCCGGCATGCTCCCCTCCTTCTCCGCGCCAGTAATCGCGAAAACGCACGTGAAAACTGAGCGCACAATAGATTTCTCATAGTTTTCTCCCTCGGGCAACGAGATGCGTCCCGATAGGGCGTGGAAAAACCCGAGTTGACCGCTCGCCATCGGCGTGGCATGAAGAACCCACAAAGTCGCGGTGCCCACGTCAAACAACCAAAGAGGATGGTGCTTGTCCCAGAAGATAAGAATGATCGTATGCGGCTTCGGGCGCGTCGGGCGCGCGTTCGTCAGACTCATCGCTGAGAAATCGGAGTTCATCCACCGCGCCTATGGTCTCGAACCCGCAATCGTTGGGGTGGGTGAGTTGGGCGGGAGCCTGTATCACCCCGACGGACTTGACGCCTCAAAGGCGGCGGACGCGTTCGAGAACGAGGGCGGCTTCTCGGTCCATCCTCACCTGGAGGCCGACTGGCGCGGGCTTCATCTGATCAGGCGCGCACAAGCCGAACTCATGGTGGAGACAACGCCCACGGACGTTCAAACGGGCGAGCCCGCCATGAGCCATATCCGCGAGGCGCTCGCAAGGGGGATGCACGTTGTGAGCGCCAACAAGGGGCCCTTCATCCGCGCTCACCGCGCGCTCAGCCGCCTCGCGCGAGAGAAAAACGGCGCCCTGAAATTCTCAGCCGCCGCCGCCGCTGCCCTTCCGACCTTAGACGTCGCCCAGACGTGCCTGGCGGGCGCAGAGGTTCTCGCTATCGAGGGTGTGTTAAATGGAACCACGAATTTCATCCTCTCTCGCATGCGAACGAGCGGGCAGAACTACGAGGAGGCACTCGCCCAGGCACAATCCCTCGGCATCGCAGAGGCCGACCCCACGCTGGACGTGGAGGGATTCGACACGGCGAACAAGCTCGCGCTCATCACCAATATCTCCATGGACGCGGATTTGAGGCCGGAGGACATACCACGCGCCGGAATTTCCGGCGTCTCCTTGGCCGAGGTGCGAGACGCGGCGGAGCACGGAAAAATCATCCGGCTCGTGGGCGTCTCAAAGCGCGATGAGAGCGGGCGCGTCTCGGCTCGGGTCGCGCCCGAGGCGCTCTCACCCGAGCACCCCCTGGCGGGCGTGGACGGAGCGGAGAAAGGAATCACCTACACGACGGACACGATGGCTCGCGTCACCGTGGCGGGCGGCAAGAGCGACCCGCGCGGGGCGGCCGCTGCGATCCTCAAGGATATCATCAACATCTATCGTCATTCATTATCCTGAAGCCGGAGATTCTCCCCATGAACAACGCGGACCTGATCGTCAAAACCATGAAGGAAGCGGGCGTCACGCACTGCTTCGGCATTCCGAGCGGAAACGTCCTGCCCATGCTCGAGGCCATGCGAAAGGGAGGACTGGAGTTCGTTCTCACCGCGCATGAGGGCTCGGCGAGCTTCGCCGCCGACGTGATGGGCCGCCTCACCGGCGCCCCTGGATTTTGCATCGCCACCCTCGGTCCCGGCGCCACCAACCTCACGACCGGAGTCGGTGACGCCTACCTCGACCGCTCCCCACTGATCGCCCTCACCTGCAACCTCCACACGCATCAGATCGGACGCCGCATCCAAATGTACATCGATCACCACGCCCTCTATCGGCCCATCGCCAAGGCGAGCCTTCCGCTCAGAAGAGGCCGCGTCGCCCCCGTTCTGGAGGAGGCACTGGGCATCGCTCTGAGCGAGCCCTGCGGCCCCGTTCACCTGGACCTGCCGGAGGATGTCTCTCTGGCACCCTCTACGGAAGATCCCCCCCCCTCCCCTCGGGAGAAGCGCCTGCGGCCTGCGCGGGAGGAGGCGTTTCAAAAGCTGGAAACCCTCCTGCGAAGCGCCAAACGGCCGGTTGCCGTTCTTGGCGCGAACACTATGAGGATGGAGAACCCGGGGCTCTTGCGCGCTTTCATCGACAAACACCAGCTCCCTTTCGCCACAACTACCATGGCGAAAGGCATGATCGATGAGGATCATCCCCTCTCTGTTGGTTGCATCGAGCGCGGAAAACGTCAGATGCAGCGATCGTTTTTGAGAAGCGCCGACCTGATCCTCGGAATCGGCTACGACGTGGTCGAGGTGGAATACGAGCAATGGATAAACGACGTCCCTCTCTCCAGCGTCGATATCGATCCGGTGGACGCAGATTCCTCCGTCCACGTCGCGCATGAAGTGATCGGCGACCTAGACGCCGCCTTGAGGAGAATGAGCGACTTCGCCCCAAGCGGACACGAATGGCCCGCGGATGCTGCCTTGAGACAAAAGGAAAAATTCCAAAAGGCATTGCGTCCCGAGACGCCCCATTTCGCGGCCCACCAAGCGATTGACGTAGTGCGCGAGGCGACCCCCCGGGAGGGAATACTCTCTTTCGACGTCGGGGCGCACACGCATCAGATCTCCAGTCAGTGGAACGTGCATGAGCCGCGCACCTTCTTGATCACGAACGGGTGGTCCTCAATGGGCTTTGGACTGCCGGGCGCCATCGCGGCGAAGCTCGCACATCCTGACAAACCCGTCGTCGCCCTCATCGGGGACGGCTGTTTTCAGATGACGTGCGGCGAGGTGGCCACCGCCAAGAGAATGGGACTCGCCATCCCCATCGTCGTCCTGGACGACCGCTGGCTCTCGCTCATCCAGGTCAAGCAGGACAGACGGGCCTACGGCCGCTATGGAACCGAGCTCCAGGCCGAGGAATACCAGGCACCCCCTGCCCATTATTTCGGCGTCCCCGCAGTGGGCGCGCGAACGCCTGAGGAGTTGAGAAGCGCGCTCGTCCGTGCCTTCGACTCAGGGGGCCCCACCGTCATCGAGGCGGTGGTGGATTCGGCACACTACGACGAGACGGTGTTCGATTAGAAAATTTCGCGCGAACCGGGCGGCTTGCGGACCGGAAGGGATGAGAAATATCTTTCTCTCATGGTAGGCGTGGCGATTTTGCCGATCGCGAAGAAGGATGTTTTGACGACAAATTGCGCCATGCGCGCTCCCTGAAGGTTGGCGTCCAAGAGGATGCGCCCGCTCAGGTTCGTTCAGACGAGGTCTTCCCCCTCAAGAGCGAGGGGTTCACCCCTTTGGTCGGCCTCCTCGAAAAACTTCCAAGTCCAGATTGACAAGCATTGGACGGGAAGCCTAAAAATAAAATCGTACGCAGAAATTTTGGATATAAGGGAGATATTCTCTTCCTAGCCATCGCCGCTCGGGAAGAACCCGGAAACCGCCACAACCTACCTGGCGAAAATAAAAAATGCGTTTCGCCGATACAATCGACAGGAGAATTTCATGAAGCCTCAGAAAGTGGGCGTGGTCGGCTTAGGAACGATGGGGTCGAACATCGCCATCGTATGCGCCCGAGGCGGCAAGGAGACGTTCGTCTTCGAGGCTGACGAAGCGGCGCTGGCGTCCGGTATGGGCCGCATCAGATCATTCCTTGACGCAGGGGTGCAGAAGGGAAAAACCTCCATGGATGAGAGAGACGCGATCCTCCGTCGGATTCAGGCGGCGGGTGCGCTCTCCGGAATGGCCGGCTGTGATTTGGTGATCGAGGCCATCACAGAAGACCAGGCAGAGAAGAACAGGCTGTTTCGGCGCCTGGACGCCATTCTGGATGAGGACGCCATCATCGCATCCAACACGAGCACGCTCTCCATCACGAACATGGGCGCGGCGTCCGGCAGACCGGCCAAGACCATCGGCACGCATTTCTGCCTTCCCGCCGCGCTCAACAAACTCGTGGAAGTCGCCCCCGGTCTCTTGACGAGCGATGAAACCACAAGCGCGACGATGGCCTTTCTGGAAGAAGTCGGCCAGACACCCGTCAAGGTCAAGGATTGGCCCGGCTTCGTACTCAACTATTTTCTGGTGGCGTTTCAAAACGATTGCATCCGCCTGGTCGAATCGGGCTACGCCACTCCGGCGGACCTGGACGCGGGCGTCCGACTCGGTCTGGGCTACAAGATGGGGCCGATGCGCCTGCTCGACATCGAGGGACTCGATATCCACCGAACGGTTTCTCTCTCACTGTATGAGCAGATCAAAGATCCCAGATACGTTCCTCCGCCCCTGGTGGATCGTATGATCGACGCCGGTCACCTGGGCGCCAAAACGGGCAAGGGATTTTACGCGTATAAATCTGCGGGCGTTTTCGGCGTGGTCGAGATGGAAGAGGACGCGGGCCGTGAGCGCGACGTCTCCGAAGGTCAACCCCTCGCAGATGCGGTAAAAAAAGTCGGCGTAGTCGGAGTCGGTGCGATGGGATCAGGCATCGCGCAGGTCTGCGCGGCCTCCGGCCTGGAAGTCGTCGCCGTCGAGGTGAACCCGAACGCGCTCGAAGCCGGGCTGAACCGAATACAGGGAAACCTTGAGGGCGCGGTGAAGCGCGGCAAAATGGATGAGAATCAAAAACAGGAGACGCTCGCTCGCCTCAGCGGATCGACCGACCTGGACACGCTTGCGGAGTGCGACCTCATCATCGAAGTGATCGTGGAGAACCTCGACGCCAAGCTCGCCCTGTTCGAGAAACTCGGGAAAATCGCCAAGGAGGGGGCCATCATCGCGTCCAATACCTCCTGTCTGTCCGTGACCTCCATGGCCGCCAGAACTCCGCACCCGGAAAGGGTGCTCGGTCTCCACTTCTTCAACCCTCCCTACGCCATGCGGCTCGTCGAGGTGGTCGAGGCCGTTCAGACGGCCCCGGAGATCACGCAGTTCGGCCTCGCGTTTTGCGAGCGAATCGGCAAGACTCCGATTCCCGTCAAGGACCGGCCCGGCTTTTTGGTGAACCGTCTGCTCGTGCCCTATCTGAACCACGCCGCCCAGGCATTCGACGACGGCCTGGCGGAGAGCGAAAGCATGGACAAGGCCATCAGCATGGGTCTCGGCCACCCGATGGGGCCGCTGACGCTCATCGACCTGGTGGGCGTGGACGTCCAGACCTTCGTCGCCAACTCTATGGGCGAGGAACTGGGCGAGGCCAGGTTTTACGCTCCGCCCATCCTGCGTCGAATGACCGCGGCGGGATGGCTGGGAAGAAAAACGGGCAAGGGCTTCTATCCCTACGCCTAAACCCCGCGCGCCGGATTCATGATGCGCGCCATGCCCCTATCCCAATGCGCTCCCTACCCCGAATGGCCGGCGGGTGCGCAACGCGCGGGAGAACGACGTTGAGCATGGCGTTTCCAAGACCCATCGTCGTGGCGAGCCAGTGTCTGGAGTTGGACGCCTGCCGCTACGACGGGCGGAGGGTCCCGCTCCCCTTCATTGAGCGTCTAAAACCTTTCGTCCGACTCATACCGGTTTGTCCTGAAGTGGAAATTGGGCTGGGTACGCCTCGGGAGCCGATAAGAATCCATTTCGACGGACGGCGCAAAACCCTCTACCAGCCCCGGACGAGGAGACGCCTCACGCGCGCGATGAACGCCTTCTCCGAGCGCTTTTTGGGAGAGCTGAAAGAGGTCGACGGGTTCATCCTCAAGAGCAAATCCCCCTCTTGCGCGCTCACGGACGCGAATATCTTTTCCGTCCCCGCATCGGACACTCAAGTCGTTATGGGTGCGGGCCTGTTCGCGGACAGGGTGCTCGAGAAATTCTGCGACCGTGCGATGGTGGACGAGGCGCGGCTGAACGAGCCGGTGAGTCGCGCGCATTTCCTCACGAAGATTTTCACGCTCGCCGGCTTTCGCCAGGTCAAAAGAGAAGGGGGCGACGCCTGCCTCATGCGCTTCCACGCGCGAAACAAGCTCCTGTTCATGGCTTACGATCAGGCGGTCATGCGCGCCATGGGACGGACGGCGGCGAACCGGGAGCGGTACGCGTTCGGCGCGGTGCTCTCCTCCTATGAAGACGCGCTCTCACGACTCCTCTCGCACCCGCCCACCCGCGCCTCGAACGTGAACGCCATCACGCACGCCATGGGACACGTTTCCAAAAAAATCGCTTCAGGAGAGAAGGAGCGCTTTCTGGAAACGCTGACGGAATACCGCGCGGGGAAAACCGCGCTGGACGCCGCGTTCGACGCCCTGCAGGACTGGACGACGCGCTTCGGCTCGCCTTATCTCAAGGGGCAAACCCTCTTCATGCCTTATCCGCGCGCCCTGTGCGATGCCGCGGAGCCGGGCGATACGCCGTAACGGGGCGAAGGCGCGAACGCGCCCACGCGGAACCATCGACCACATTTCAGGAGCGGGTGCTTACAGAAAAGGCGCGCTTCCGCCCTGTTCCGAAGACAACCTTGCCGCCCGCACCACGAATTGGTTATCTTACCCTTCATGCGAACGGGTGCGCAATTTTCCGAAACAGCGATCATGACGCTGGTCGGCTTTAAGGCGGCGGCGCGGCACAATGGGGGGCTACGCGACGATGCGGCCGCCCTGTCGCTGGAGAAAACCAAAATCGAAACCGCGGACGCCAAGGGAGTCGAGATTTGCCAGAAGTCAACGACATGATCGATACGGCGACCGAGCAGGAAGAGACGAGGGACGTGTCCCTGATTTCAGAAACGCGCGGGCGAGTCAACTTCGCCTCCGCACAGAACGACGTTCGGATCATACGCCGACTCGCAATCCGCAACTCGACCAAGGAGACACTCACCGGCGCGCGCGTCACGCTCCGCGCCACACCACCCATCATCCGTGAGAAAACCTGGCATCTCGATCGCATCCAACCAGGAGAGGAGAGAGAGGTTCACGACACCTCTACCCCGCTCGACATTGAACGCTTGGCGGGTCTTGACGAAGCGGAAATCGGAGAGCTCCATTTCCGCGTCGAGGCTGATGGGATTGAAACCATCGTCGAGACAATCCGTATCGAGCTGCTTGCGCGCGACGAATGGGGCGGCGTGGGCGAAATGGATCAAATTCTCGCGGCCTTCGTCTCTCCGAACGACCCAGCGGTTGCACGCGTCTTGCAAGAGGCCGCGCGTCTGCTGGAAGCCGAGGGGCACCACGGCGCAATGGAAGGCTACCAGTCGGGGGATCCGCGCCGTGTATACATGATCGCAAGCGCAATCTGGTCGGCGGCCACCGGACTGGGGCTGATTTATAGCGTGCCGCCCGCCTCGTTCGAACAAAAGGGGCAAAAGGTTCGGAGCCCCGCGCGCATCACAGGAGAGCGTCTCGCCACCTGTCTCGACCTCGCGCTCTTTCTCGCCGCCGCCTTCGAAGCCGCCGGCCTCCGCCCCGCCGTTCTTTTCTCCCAAGGCCACGCATGGGTGGGGGTTTGGATCCTCAAGAAGGATTTCGGCCAGGCAACGGAGCCCGACCCCGTCCAAATACGCAATGCTGTATCGGCGCGCGAGTTCTTTCCCATGGAAACGACGCTGCTGACCGAACGCCCCCCGGTCGGTTTCAAACACGCCGTCGATGAGGGCAGTCGCCGGCTGTCGGAGGCGCGCGAGCACGAGTTCATCATGGCTGTGGACATCGCGCGGTGCCGCGCCGCAGGAATTCGCCCACTTGCGAACCACAACGCACCGGAGGAGGCAAACGCCGCGCCGGCGGATGAGGTTGTGGCCGCGGCGTTGCCGCAGACGCCGGATTCCGGCCAGCTCCCGGCGGAGGAGCGCGAGGAGACGCCCGCAACGCCTGAGGGCCGCATCGACCGCTGGCAGCGGAAGCTCCTCGACTTGTCGCTGCGCAACCGCCTCTTGAACTATCGCGACACCAAGCAGACGCTGCCATTTCGCTGTCCGGACGTAGCGCATCTCGAAGATGCGCTTTTTGCCGGAAGAAAGTTTCGCGGACTATCCCTGGTGGACGAAAATCTGTTCGGCGAACGGACAGTCTCGCCCGAGAAGAAACAACGGATAGAGGAGCAGTTCGCTCGCGACGCCTTCGAGCACAATCAGGTTGTGGTGCCGCTCACCCGCGAGGAAATGAACAGACGCTTTCTGACGCTATACCGCCGCGCCAGGAGCGACTTGGCGGAGGGCGGCACGAACACGCTCTTTCTCGCCGCGGGCTTCCTGCGCTGGAAGATTGAAGGGGACACGCGCATCTACCGCGCCCCGCTTCTTCTCATTCCGGTCAAGCTGGAGCGCCAGGCGGTGCAAGCGAATTTCCGAATCGCGCAGCACGAGGACGACGTGCGGATGAACTCCACCCTGCTTGAGCGCCTGAAGCAAGACTTCGCTCTTCGAATACCTGAACTCGAGGGTGAACTGCCACGCGACGACAGCGGCATCGACGTGCAGCGTATCTTCGAGACCATGCGTCAGAAGGTGCGCGACGTCGCAGGTTTCGAGATCGTCGAGGAGCTTGCGCTCTCGACCTTTTCCTTTGCCAAATATCTGATGTGGAAAGACCTCGTCGACCGGACCAACCAGATGAGGGAAAACCGGCTGGTACGGCATCTGATCGATGGGACTGAAGAGGCATACGAGAGGGGGTACGAGAACGTTCTGACGGCGCCGCAGGAGATAGACCACCACTTCGCACCGCGGGATCTCTTGACGCCACTGCCTGCGGACAGCTCGCAACTCGCCGCGGTGATCGCGGCTTCCGAAGGCCGCGATTTCGTCCTTATCGGCCCACCGGGAACCGGCAAGAGCCAGACCATCGCCAACATCATCGCGCAGTCTCTCGGCAAGGGAAAAACCGTGCTGTTCGTCGCTGAAAAGGCGGCGGCGCTTGACGTAGTGCATCGTCGCCTCGTGGCGAATGGACTCGGAGACGCCGTGCTTGAGCTCCACTCGAACAAGGCGGAGCGAAGGTCCGTCATTGCGCAACTTGGCAAAGGTTGGGATCGCACAGTTGACGCCACGGAGGAGCAATGGATCGAGGTCACCGACCAACTAAAGCTCTCCCGGGATCAGCTAAACGCCTATGTCGAGGCGCTGCACGCCAAAGGTGCGCAGGGTTTCAGCGTTTTCGACGCCGTGGGCCGCGTCGTTGGAGGCGAGGCGCCTTTCCAAATCTCCTACGCCGCGGAAGATGCGCACGACAAGGAGAGCTACGACCGCCTTGTGATTCTTGCCGCCGAACTGGGCCGGATATATGGCGCGGCGCACAAGGGATCTCCCCTGTCGCTGATCCGCATGGAGGAGTGGTCCAACGCGGGGCAGCAGCAGATTCTGGAGGCGGCCGATGCGTTCCGCGCGTCGCTGACAGATTTGCAGCGCGCGGAGAGCAGCCTCGCCCGTGAACTCGGTCTTCGCACCGACCCTTCTCTCGGGGCAGGACGCCGCACACGTCTCAAAGCACTCGCGCCTCGCATGGAGCAGGGCGCACTCGATCTCTCACGCGTCCCGAACGTGTCGCCAGAGCATATTACCGCTTTGGCGAAAAATTTTGCGGAGAACGTGCAGGCACTCAACGCCGCAAAGTCAGAGACGGCGGCTTCCTATGCGCTCGCCGTGGTGCGCCGCATGCCGCTGTTGCATCTCGACGTCGATTGGTGCGAGGCGCAGACGAAGTTTTGGCCAATCTCTTCTTTCGCAAAGAGAAAGGTGCGGAAGCGCCTGCAGACTTATGCAGACAATGGGACAGCCGATCCCTTCCAAGATCTGAAGGCGCTCTTCAAGATGCGCGAGCGGGACGCCGCGATACGCGAGAGCCCCATGGCTCCGGTTGCCAAGACCAACCGCGGAATAGACGCCGACAGATCGACGAAGGCCGCGCACCAAGCAATCGCCTTTCGAAAAGCTATGGACAACCTGCGTTCTGACGTCGAGGATCCGATCCGTTTTGATTCAGCCGCGGCTGAGCTTGGCTCCGCTCCCGGACAGGCAATTCAAGACGCACTCAAAGTATATCTGGAGGCGGAGGAGAACGCCAAGGAGAAAGAGCGCGCCTTCACGTCAGAATATGGAATAGTTCCCGTCGAGGAGAGTGTCGACTGTATCGTTCGGGGTTTGGAGACAGTCGCGGCCGAGCGCGCGCGTCTCCCCGATTGGGCGGCGTGGGTGCGCAAGAGAAAAGCTGCATTGCAAACAGGGCTCCGTCCGCTTGTTGAGGCGCTTGAGGCCGGGCGAATCGCAGAAGCGGCGCAAGAGGCGCTCCAGTCATCAGACGCGCGCCAAGCCGTAGTGCGGGAGCAGATCAAAAAGGCGGCGCAAGAAGCTTTCGAGCGGGCCTACGCAGCCTGGTGGCTACCCCTTGCGATGGACGCCCGCGACGAGTTGCAGGGTTTTACCCATTGGAATCACGAGGACGTCATAAAAACTTTCCGAAAACTTGACGACGAGGCGGCCAAACGTGCGTCAACCGAGGTGATGCGCCGCATCGCTCATGGGCTGCCGGCCATGGACGGCGTGCGAAGGAAGAGCGAACTCGGGACACTGCGCCACCAGCGGGGTCTTCAGCGCCCCTCTATGTCAATTCGCAAACTCCTGGGAAATCTTCCAGAAACTTTCAGGAAGCTTGCGCCCTGCGTCCTCATGTCGCCGCTCTCCGTGGCGCAGTATCTGCCAGCGGGGCAGGCCGCCTTCGACGTCGTGATCTTTGATGAAGCCTCGCAGATCACCACATGGGATGCGATCGGCGCGATTGCGCGGGGCAAACAGACGATCATCGTGGGCGACCCGAAGCAGCTACCGCCAACGAACTTCTTTGGCCGCGCGGATAACATTGACGAGGATCAGCCGGAATATGAGCGCGACCTGGGCTCGATCCTTGAAGAGGTAGAGGCGGCGGGCATTCGAACCTATCGTCTCGACTGGCATTACCGGAGTCGGGACGAAGCGCTGATAACCTTCTCCAACCATTTCTACTATGGCGATCGACTCGTCACTTTTCCGGCGGCCGCTACCGGCTCCGAGGCTCTCAAGTTCCACAAGGTGGACGGCACCTACGCGCGCGGGCGCGGTCGAGTGAATGAAGAAGAAGCCCAAGCCATCGCCGATATGGTAAAGCGGCGCCTGACCGCTTCGCTCTCGCTGCCGGAAGATGCGCGCCATACATTGGGCGTCATTACCCTCAACAGCGAGCAGCAGTCTCGGATCCTCGACAAAATCGACGATCTCCGCCGGGCAGATGAGCGCCTGGAATGGTTTTTCGCCGACGAGCGCGAGGAGCCGGTGATCGTGAAGAACCTCGAGAATATTCAGGGAGACGAACGCGACGTGATGCTGTTCTCGGTGACGTTCGGGCCCGACAGCGAAGGCAGACTCACCATGAATTTCGGCGCGCTCAACAACCCAGGCGGAGAGAGGCGCCTCAACGTTGCGGTGACGCGCGCACGCCGAGAACTTCACGTCTTCTCCTCCATTCGGGCCGAACAGATCGATCTCGGACGCACGCAAGCGGTCGGCGTGCGCCATCTGAAGACGTTTCTGGACTACGCCGATCGCGGATCCATCGCGCTACCTGCGCGCGACAAGGGCGAGCTCGGCCCCCCTGAAAGCGCGTTCGAGCAAGCGGTAGCGGATGCTTTTCGCGCCGAAGGCTGGGAGGTGCGCACACAGATCGGCGTATCCAGATTCCGCGTAGACCTGGGTGTCAGGCACCCCGATAAGGCTGGTCGTTATCTTGCAGGGCTCGAATGCGACGGCGCGCGATACCATTCCTCAGCCACTGCGCGCGACCGCGACAAAATCCGTCAAGCGGTGCTTGAGGGGCTTGGTTGGACGATCCTTCGAATTTGGTCGACCGACTGGTTTCGGAACCAGGCCGCTGTCACGAACAGGATTCACGATGAACTTGAGCGACTTCTCGCAGAAGACCGCGCGACCCGAGCGGCGGAAGAGGAATAGAGCGAAGATCAAAAATTATGCCGGAAACCCCACATTCGAAAATCGAAAAGACCGCACCAAACGGGTATTGAAAATGACCTCTTAGAACCTCGCCCCTATTCCTGTTTCCCCCCAATCCGTGAGGGCAGGCCCGCCATCTCGCGCAGAACCTCGTAGAAAGCGACGGTGTCCTCCTCGCCGTAGCCGCGTTCATACGCCATCTGCGCGACCTGGGACCAAAGATTCGTCAACAGCATGGGCGAGCCGTGGAGTTGGCCCTGCTCTATCATCAGGCGCGAGTCCTTGAGCGACGTCTTTACCTGGCCCTGCTTCGAGTAATCCGCGCGAATCATTTTCGGGCCCTTGTCGATCATCGTCTTGGAGGCGCACGCCCCGTCCTGAAGCACCTCAAGCAGGGCGTCCATGTCGAGACCCACCTTCTCGCCGAGCAGCAGACCCTCGGCGAGGGCGAGTCGGTTGCCCGCCAGAATCATGTTGATGACCAGCTTCGTCCGCGCGCCCGAGCCGGCGGGGCCCATATGGTAGGCCGCGCGGCTGAAGCCACCCAGCACAGCGCGGCAGGCGTCGAAATCCTCCGCCTCCCCTCCGGCGATCACCACCAGATCCTTCTCCATCGCCATCGTGCTCGTCCCGCTCACAGCGGCGTCGAGAAAGCGGATTCCGCGTTCCGCCAAATCCTCCGAGAGGCGCATCGAATCCTCGGGGCGGGAGGTCGTCGTATCAAGAACGTACGCTCCCTCGCGCGCGCCCTCGGCGACGCCGTCCGGGCCGAAAACCGCCTTGCGCACTACGTCGCTGTTGGGCAGGGAGGTCACCACGAATTCCACGCCATGGGCCGCGTCGGCGGGCGTCTCCACCTGCGCGCCTCCCTTCTCGCTTAACTCGTCCATGCGCGCAGGGTCCACGTCAAAACCCTGTACCTCAAAACCCGTCTCGCGCATGTTCTTGACGAACGCCTGACCCATCAGCCCCATGCCCACGATGCCCACACGTTGAGACACGCTCTCTCCTCCTCATGGTGAAACTTCACTTTGTTTCACGATCGTTTTAGTTTTATGGCGTTCCCACGTCGATAACAAGATCCCTTGCGCGCGGGCACTCGTTCCAAGGGGCGTCCAAAAACCCCAAGGCGGGCTTTCAGAATGGCCCACGCCGTTGTATCCTCCTATTGGGAGCGCATCGGTGCTGGTGTGCCGCCTGGACTTCAAATCCAGTGGACGGGGCTAACCACTTCGTCGGTGGGTTCGACTCCCACGCGTTCCCGCCAGTTCACCGCATCGGCACCTCAAGAGCGCCGCGCGCCATCCTTGCCCATCCAAGTGGTGAGCCAGTCAGCGCCGAATGGTCTCAGGTATCACCCCGCGCGGGCTGAAGCGCATCACCAGAAGCAGTATCAACCCCATGAGGACGGGCCGCATATACGCCGCCGAGGCGACCAGGTGCACGCGGACCGGATCGTCAAACGCCATGGCCGAGGTCGCCACGTTCACCAGCCACAAGCCGGCGGGTTCGGCCTCGATCCAGACGAACCAGATGAAAAAACCGCCAAGCACCGCACCCAGGTTGTTGCCGGATCCGCCGACGATCACCATCACCCAGATCAAGAAAGTGAATCGCAACGGATTGTAGGCGACAGGCGTAAACTGCCCGTCGAGAGTGGTGAGCATGGCGCCGGCGATGCCGACGACCGCGGAGCCGAGGATGAACACCTGCCGGTGACGATAGACAACGTCCTTCCCAAAGGCCTCGGCCGCCGCCTCGCTATCTCGAATCGCGCGCATCATCCGGCCCCAAGGCGAACGGAGCGCCCGCTCGCTGAGCAAGAAAACGATGAGGAGAACAGCAGCGAACAAACCGGTGTAACACAGCTTGACGAAAATGCCCGCCGCTCCGATGACGAGTCCGCGCAGCGCCGCAACGCGCTCGGCTTCGCCCAGAACCAAAAGCGCATCGGCATTCAGCCATGCCACGAAATCCTGAAACCAGACCGTTTTCTGCAAATCCAACTCGTAGGGCGTCGGGCGGTCGAGACCGGTGACGTTCTTCACTCCGCGGGCGAGCCAGTCCTCGTTTTGCAGCACCGCGATCACGATTTCGGAAATACCGAGCGTGGCGATGGCAAAATAATCCGAGCGCAGCCCCAGGGAGATCGGGCCTATCATATAAGCGGCCGCGGCCGCGAACAGACCGCCGACGGGCCAAGAAAGGAGGATGGGAAGACCGAGGCCCCCCAGATAGCCGCTGGTGGATGAATCCACGGCTTCGATTTGCTCGACGGCAGGGTCGAAGAAGACTTTCGTCGCGAAAAAGCCTATCACGAGTACGCCGGCGACGAGGAAGGCGCGAAACCGGCCGGAAGGCAGCAGTCGAAGCACCACCCACGCGAGGCCGACCGTCACGGACGCCGCGATGAACGCGCGCACAAGGTTCGCGCCACCGGCCGCTATAGCCGCCGTCACCGGCGGTTGCGAGATGAGCACGCTCGCCAGTCCGCCCAGAGCGGCGAAGGCCATGAGTCCCACGTTAAAGAGGCCGGCATAACCCCACTGGATGTTGACGCCGAGCGTCATCAACGCCGAGATCAGACAGAGGTTGAGCACCCCCAGGCTCACAGACCAGGACTGGCCGACACCGACGGCGAGCAACAACGCGGCCATGATCGTGAAGCCGCCGATAGTACGCGCCCTCTCACTCACAGGACCCGGCCCCGGAAAAGACCGGTGGGCCGCCAAAGAAGGGCCACCACCAGGATGATGAACGAAACCGCAAATTTGTAGTCGGTCGACAGAAGTTGCGCCAGACTGTCCGGATGCCAGACCTCGGGCAGCAGATAGCGCAAGAACTTTTTATAGGCGTATGTGATCACGACTTCGGAGAAGGCCACGAGAAAGCTTCCCGCAATCGCTCCCAAGGGATGACCGATCCCTCCGACGATGGCGGCGGCGAACATCGGGAGCAGGAGTTGCATATAGGTGAACGGCTGGAAACTCTTGTCGAGGCCATAGAGCGTGCCGGCGATGGTCGCAAGCGTCGCGGTGATGGCCCAGGTGACGAACACTACCCGATCCGGATCGACGCCCGAGAGCAGCGCCAAGTCCTCATTGTCGGAATAGGCCCGCATCGATTTGCCAATGCGCGTTCGCTGCAGGCACCAGAACAGTCCCGCCACCGCGATAACGGCGACGACGACGGTCAGAACCTGCGAGAAACGGATGGCGAGTCCCTCGTCAAGGCCGGTTGCGCGCTTGAACTCGCCCGCGGTGATCAGGTATCTCGCGCCGTCGGCGAAAGTCCTGTCGTCGGGACCAATGATGAAGCGGACCGCTCCGTGCATCACGAACATCACTCCAACCGAAACGATGCTCAACACTATCGGCGCGCTCCGCCTGATTCGATAGAAGCGAAACACCGCCCGATCGACGGCGAAACTGAAGGCAATCGCCACCAGCACGCCAAACGGCAAGGCGAGCAACGCCGTCGGCAACGGGCCAAGACCGACGCCCCAAGCCTGTAGCCGCCACGTCGCCAGAATTACCACGGCCGTCCCCAAGGCCATGAAATCACCGTGAGAAAAATTGGCAAATCGCAAAATACCGAACACCAAGGTGATGCCAAGAGCGCCCAGAGCGAGTTGCGAGGCATAGGCGATGGCCGGCACGAAAACGAAGTTGGACAACAGGACGACGGCATTCGCAATATCGGTGAACACCGCTGATCATCTCCCGAGGAACGAGCGTCGCACTTCGGGATTGGCAAGCAGAGCCTGCCCGGTATCGGTGAACCTGTTTCTTCCTGTCACCAAGACGAAACCACGATCGGCGATGCCCAACGCCTGCCGGGCATTCTGCTCGACCATCAGTATGGCGATGCCGGCTCCCCGGATATCAAGAATGCGATCGAACAGCTCATCCATGACGATTGGCGATACGCCGGCGGTCGGCTCGTCGAGCATCAGCACGTCCGGCTGGCTCATCAGCGCGCGCGCGATAGCGACTTGCTGACGCTGGCCGCCGGAGAGTTCACCGACCGGCTGGTAGCGCTTCTCCTTCAACACGGGAAACAACTCGAAAATTTGCTCCATGCTTCCCGAGATGTCATCCCGTCGCAGCAAGGCACCCATCTCCAAGTTTTCCTGGACGGTCATGGTTACGAACACGTTGCCCGTCTGCGGGACGAAAGCCATTCCCCGCTTCACCCTATCCTGCGGCTTGAGAGAGGTAATGTCGCGCCCACCCAAACGCACCTCGCCCCCCCGCAACCCCAACATACCAAACAACGCCTTCATGGCTGTCGATTTTCCCGCCCCGTTCGGGCCCACGATGACCGCGATCTCCCCCTTGTCAACGGCGATGGCGCATCCGCGCAATATGTCCGCGGCACCGTAGCCGCCGTACATATTCTCGCCGGTCAGATAGCTCATGCGGAATCGACCGATGGGCCCGATCTGTTCCTGAGCCCAGTGCCGAGATAGGCCTCAATGACGCGCTCGTCAGCCCTGATGTCCGGGGCCGGGGCCTGGGTGAGAACCGTCCCCTCGGCCATGACGATCACCGGATCGCAGAGCAGAGAGACGAAATCCATGTTGTGCTCTATCATGCAGAATGTGTAGCCGCGCTCTAGGTTAAGTCTCAGGATGGCGCCAGCGATGGATCGGAGCAGTGTCTGGTTCACGCCGGCCCCTATCTCATCAAGCAGGACGACCTCGGCGTCCGTCATCATCACGCGCGCGAGTTCGACGAGTTTCTTCTGGCCCCCCGACAGGTTGCCGGCCGGCTCCCCAGCGACCGTCTGAAGGCGCAGGAACTCGATCACCTCCTCGGCATTGCGGCGGATCGCCTCCTCTTCAGCGCGAACGCGCTTTGGCCGCAACCAGGCGCCAAGCAGGCTTTCGCCCGTCTGATCGACGGCAACCGCCATCAGGTTCTCCAAGACGGTCAAGGTGGCAAACTCATGCGCGATTTGGAAGGTGCGTCGTAAGCCTTTATGGAAAAGTTGGTGGGGCCGAAGCCCGGTAACGTCTTCACCTCCAAGATAGATGCGCCCGGAAGTCGGCGGATAGACGCCGGCAATCATATTGAACAAGGTGGTTTTGCCCGCGCCGTTGGGCCCGACCAAACCCGTTATGGCGCCTTTTTCAATCTCCAGATTCACGCCATTGACGGCTCTGACTCCGCCGAAATGTTTGTGCACGTCGACCACGCGAATCATTTCGCCCTCGTCATAGGGACTTGCGAGGCGTCTTCGGCGCAAAAACGACGGAACGGCCCGATGCGCCTCATCGGGCCGTTCCTTTTCCCTGTTCGCTACGGCACTGCGCTAGTGCACCCTGACGACGGTGAACTCGCCGTCCTTTACCTCATACTCCTTGTAGGTGCCGGCGGTGTCTCCGACGCCGTTCAGTTCGACGTTCGTCGCGCCCTCGAAGTTCACCGCCTTGCCGGCAGAGAGGAGTTTCAGTGCCTTTCCCAACTCGCCCGGTCCGATCTTCTCGCCCGGAGCGTTGGCGACAGCCATAATCTTCGACTGAATCGCCGCCCGATCCATTGAACCCGCCGCTTGAGCGGCGAGGATGATCAACGCCGCCGCGTCATACGCCTCGCCTATGAACGGAGCTCTGCCCTTGATTCCGGCCTCCTTGGCGAGAGCGACGAACTTCTTGGCGTTGGGGGAATCCGAACCCGGCGCGGTGGCCACGGAACCGTTCAGCGGCTTGCCAATGGCCTTGATTAGCGAATCCCCGACCATGCCGTCCGCCATGAGGAAATTGTCGAACGCTCCCGCATCAAGGGATGCCTGGATGACGCCCTTCCCGCCTTTGTCGATATAGCCAAACACTGCCAGATGCTTGGCTCCCGAAGCAGCCAGTGCTCCCACCTCCGCAGAATAGTCCCCCTTGCCGTCCTGGTGCGCCGCGGAAATCTCGACCTTACCGCCAACGGCCTTGAACGCGCGGGAGAAAGACTCCGCCAGTCCCTTGCCGTAGTCATTGTTGGTGTAGGTGATGGCGATACTCTTGATGCCGCGCGCTTTGGCGACCTGGGCCAGTACCTCGCCCTGCCGGGTGTCGGAAGGTGCCGTGCGGAAGAAGTAACCCTTGTCCTTGATCGTCGAAAGCGCCGGCGTGGTTGCGGACGGGGAGACCATGACCACGCCGTTTGGCACCGCCACGTTATTGGTGACGGCGATGGTCACGCCCGAGCAGTCCGCGCCCATGATGGCGGCAACGCCATCTGACGTGATGAGGCGCTCAGCCGTCGCGGTCGCCGCGGCGGCGTCCGTGCAAGTGGAGTCGCCACGCACCGGAACGACCTTCTTGCCGCCGAGGAACATTCCGGGGGATTCGGATACCTCCTTCATGGCGAGCTCAGCTCCAGACGCCATGCCCGGCGTCAGAGATTCGATCGGCCCGGTAAAACCCAGCAGGACGCCGATCTTCATATCTTTTCCCGTCGCCGCGTGGACAGTCGACACCGTCATGGCGAGCGTGGCAAAAACTACCAAAATTTTCCGCATCAGATATTCTCCCTCAAGCGTGAACATTTATTTTGTCCATATTCGATGCACATGCGCAACAATAGCATCTCCCAGTTTCCGAGCAGATTTAAATATATGAATTCCGATTTATTGTCAAACTTTCTGGCACTTTCGGCAAAAATTTCCGCCCCAAGGGCGGCAATCAACACTATTCTTGAGAGGAGTGAAACCCTAAAAAACTCCCATACCACGATGATGTAGCGATGCTGTGAAAAAATCACACGATGCTCAAACCACCGTCAAGCGCCAGAACCTGGCCCGTCATGTAAGAGGATCGGGACGTGGCCAAATACAGAATCGCGTCCAAGATTTCATCGACCCTCCCAAACCTTCCCATAGGAGACTTTCGGTAGCGCTCCGCCAGATTACCGGGGCCGCCATCTCCTCGGGCTTCTCTCAGCTTCGTTAGAACCGGGCCCGCCGCTATGGCGTTGACTCGAACGCCCGCATCCGCCAATTCGACCGCCAACGCGCGCGTAAGCGCCTCGACGCCGCCTTTCACAGCGACGTACACTACGCGCTCCCTGGCCGGCGTACGCACGTAGAAGCTCGACATGTTGACGATGGCCCCACCGCCGCGCTTTCCCATCTCCTCCGCCGCGCGCCGTGCGCACAGGATGTTGCCCTTAAGCCCCACGGCCAACGCCGCGTCAATCGTGCGCTCCTCGACATCCGCCAGAGGGCCGTTCCCTCGAATCACGGCGCAGTTGATCAAAACGTCCACGCCGCCGAATTTCCCGACCGCCGCGTCAAAAGCACCCTCAACCCCTGACACGTTCGAGACGTCCGCCCACACCCCGAGGATGGCACCGTTCGCTCCCCTTTCAAGTCGCCGCAGTCCATTCTCTTCGATGTCCACGGCCGCCACGTTCGCGCCCATTCCCGCGAATCGCCGCGCGGCTTCCGCGCCGATTCCCTGGGCCGCGCCCGTGATCACGACGACCTTCCCTCTCAGTTCCATATCGGCTTCCTCACCATCCCCCACAAGAGGAGAGACGCCCTCACTCACAGCGAGACCACCCCCCTGCCCCGCAAAATTTCGATCCGCGTCCCCAGGTTCTCTGAGAGCGTCTTGAGAGTGGCCAAGATTTCAACCGCTTTCGGCTCTCCCTCGGCGAGGATTCGGGGCCCGCCGTCCTCCTCGATCAACACGGGCGCGAACGACGCTCGGCGGAGCGTTCCTCCGCGAAGGTTTATCTTCAGGCAAATCGACTCGCGAGCGGTGGGCATGAACATCGGATGGTCATGATCGAGAACAAAGTTGCCCAAGGCGTAAAAAAGCGGGCCGGTCTTGATACACCTCGATCCCTTGCAGAATGTGGGGATGATGACCGACGACGACGTCCACCCCCGCCTCGACGGCCGCGTGGGCGACGGCGCGTTGGGAAAGCGTGAGCGTTCGGCTTTGGCTCACTCCCCAGTGGAACGACGCCAGAAGAAAATCGACGCTCAGCCGCGCACGTTCAACGTCGGCGACCATCGCCTCCACGTCCTCCTCGTTCACGTAAGGAGGACCATAGAGAGCGTCCTGTCGGATGGGGGCGACGCCCGGCTTCTCAGGACCCGCCCCCCAGCCCAGCGGTAGCTCGAGCACATAGGACAAAAAACCATATCGTACGCTCCCGCGCTCAATGACTGCGGGCGCGCGCGCCTCGTGAATGTTTCTGCCCGCGCCTGAGTACGCGATCCCGCTGCGCTCAAGCAACTCCATCGTTTCGACGAAAGGCGCGACTCCGTAGTCCATTCAATGGTTGCTGGCGAACGCCAATGCGTCGAAGCCTCCCGCGAGATAGCCTCGAATCATGTCCGGGCGATGACGCATCACGATCTTCGCGCTCAACGCCTCTCCGAGATGGGACATCGACGCCTCTAGTCCGCCAAAGCGTAGGTCAGCCTCCCCCAGAAAAGAAGCGACCTTTGAAAAGGTATTCTGCGGGTCAGGGCGATCGATCTCCATGTCACCCACCACGACGAGCGTGGACTCGCCATCCGCCAAATCGCGCGCCTCGCTCCGCAATCGCCACTCCCATTCACAAAATATCGCGCGTCTCGCCACTCACCATCCAGAACGGACACCGTCGGCCGCGCGCCAAAACCCCAAAATCATCACATGAAAACCGTACGCGAGAGAGTCTCTATTTTTTCCTCTCCCGATCCAGATACGACAGATAAACCGCTGCGCTATCCAGCTCTCCATACCCCGCACGCGCCCCCTCCCTGAATATCGGTGCGCACGCACGGCCAACAGGCGTCACGGCCCCTTTTCTCCTCGCCTGCAAAAGGCCAAGCCCGATGTCCTTGAGAATGACGTTCAAGGTACTCAAGGGTCGGCGATACCGCCCGCGCAACATTTTTCCTCCATGGGTGTGGAGCATCCTCCATTCACCCGCGCGGCTCCTGGCGAGCGCGTCGAACAAGAAGCCTTTCGCGAATCCGCTGCGCACCCCCAGCCTGAGGGTCTCGGCGATGACGCAACGCCCCATGGAGGTCAGATAGTTCACGACCACCTTCATGGCGGCTCCGGAACCTGATGGCCCGCAATATATCTGATCGGAGAGCATCGTCTCCAAAAGCGGCACCACCTCGTCGTAGGCCCTCCTCTCCCCGCCGACGAGAAACAAGCCCTCTCGCTCAGCCACGTAGCCGCTGTTGCCGCTCACGCACGCATCCAGATATGAAATTCCCTTTCCGAGACACAGCGCGGCGTGTTTTTTCGAGTCCTCCGGATCCGCCGTCGTCGTGTCGAGCACCACCTCGGGCACCAACTCAGGAGAACAGGCGAGATAACCATTCCTCCCGCGCGCGATCTGCAAAGAGGTTTTCGAGTCGGGAACAGAGATGAACACGACGTCGGCGGCTTCCGCAACGGCGCGGGGCGTCTCAAGCACACCTCCTCCCAAACGCCTGAATTTTCGCATCGCCGCCGCTCGCGCGTCGGTTCCCACGAGACGACGTCCATCGGCGATGAGATTCTTGGAAAACGCCTGGCCCATGAGGCCCAAGCCGATGAAGCCGATGATTTTTTTCCCACTCTTTTTTGTGGACATCTTTCATCTCTCCTTCAACTGGGAATGAGAAAGCACGAAGGAGAGAACGGGGTCTACTCGCTTACGAGCTCCACGCTGTATTTATGCTGGTCTCCGCGATAATAGATCTGGGAGAACTCGACGGGATCGCCGCTCTTGCTGTGGACGAAGGTTTCCACGTACAAAACTGGCTCTAGGACGCCGATGGAGAGATGGCGCGCAACGTCACTCTCCGCGACCCGCGCCTCAAACGTCTGGTGAATCTTGCCAAGGGGAACGCGCAGTCGATTTTTGATGATGTGAATCATACTGTGCACGCGAGCGTCTTCGCGCGTGATGTTTTCGGCGAGCATTTTGGGCAAATAGTTCATCACGTAGCAAAAGGGCGTTTTCTCGGTCATCCTCAGACGCCGGATTCTCGTTAACGTTCCTCCGTTTTCCATGCGAAAGAATTTCTCCATGCGCGGAGACGCTTCCACGTCCTCGATCGATATGATACGTCTCGCCTCGCCGCCGGCGTCCTCCTCCCAGATGGTGCCGGTGAGGTGAATCGTTTTCGGCCGCACACCCGCGCCATTCACAAACGTACCCTTGCGGCGCGCCCGCGTCACGAGTCCTTCCTTCTCCAAAATGGAAAGTGCTTGCCGAAGGGTGACCCGGCTGACGCCGAAATGCTTGGAGAGGTCCAGCTCCCGGGGCAGTTTCATCCCCGGAATCAATTCCCCATGTTCGATTTTCCAACGTAAAAGACTGGCGATTTGGTAATAATAGGGGATGAATTCATTCGAAAACGGTTTTTCTGCAGTCAACTCCCGCATTGCTCTCTCACCTTCAAAAAACGAACGTCAACGAAACTTCGACCTCAAGCGAGGCCCCTTCAAGTCTGCCGCATAGAAACTTCCCTGAAGATGCTCCCCATGTCCCCAAAACGCAAAAAGGAAAAGAGAACTTGCGATTGTTAATGGTATTATCTATAATACTATTATATTAAACGTCAACTGCCTATTCTCCGTTTCCATTGATGCGCAGAGGGAGTTGTTTTCAGTGATTCAGGGAACGATGAGGCCCTTTCTTTCGCTTTGAGGCGGGTTTTTGAATGAAACTAAAAGGGCGCGTCGCACTCGTTACCGGCGCAACACGCGGAATCGGCAAAGCCATCGCCTCCGCGTTGGCGCACACTGGCGCTTCGGTCGCCGTGCACTACCATATGGATGGGGCGGCGGCACAAGACGTAGTGAGAAACATTCGAGCAGAAGGCGGCAGGGCGTTCAGAGTCCGTGCCGACGTGAGCCGGCGCGAAGAGGTGGAGAACATGCGCGAAGAATGCGAGCGGGAGACGGGAGGCGTCGATATTCTCGTCAACAACGCGCGGCGACTGGTGAGGGGCAGGGGTTTTATGGAGATGAGTTGGGAGGAGGATTACGACCCCCAAATACAGGTAATGCTCAAAGGCGCTTTCCATTGCTGCCAGGCAGTGTTGCCAGGCATGCGCGACAGAGGCTGGGGTCGCATCGTCAACGTCCTCTCCACCGTCCTTGGCGAGAGGCGGGCGCACACGAATTCCTATGGCGCGGTCAAGTCGGCCCTCATGTACTTCTCGCAAAACCTTGCCGTCGAAATGGGACCCTACGGAATCACGGTCAACATGGTTTCGCCGGGCCTCACCGAAACGGAGCGGCCCATCCTCCATGCGGAAGATTATCAAAGAAAATACGTTGCCGACGTTCCGATGAGGCGCCTAGCGCGCCCAGAGGACGTCAGCGGCGCCGCGGTGTTCTTTTGCAGCGATGAGGCTGCCTATGTGACGGGGGTCAACATGGCTGTCTCGGGCGGAAAGGTGATCTTTTAACGACGCGAGAGCAGATCAGGAGGACGCGAAAATTGGGGCTATCAATCAAAGAACGCGATCGTCGCCATGCAAACATCAGAGCGCGGATGGAGAGCGAGGGTCTGGACGTCCTCTTCGTCTACGGGAACAGCGGCCGCCAGGGGCCGCGCTCTGGGAATCTAGCCTACGTCAGCAATTTCATCTCGTTTTCCGGGCAACAAATTCTGGTTTTCCCGCGCGAGGCGGAACCCGTCCTGTTCGTGGGGGTGGAGAACCAACGAATCGAGTCCTTGAGAAACGGCTGGATTTCCGACACCCGCTGCGAGGCCATGGCGCCCGTTCCAACCCAAGCGTCCCGCTATGTGAACGAAATCTCCACCTCCAGCGCGAGAATCGGCATTTCCTCTCTCGCCACCATCCCCGTGGCCTGGTATCAGCAGCTCCAAGATCAGGTGAGGACGAAACAATGGGTGGAGGCGGGCGACCTGATCTGGGAGTTGCGTCTAGTGCAGAGCGAAGAGGAGATCAGCATGTCGCGCCACGCGGCCGCGCTTGGCGACAGGGTGTGGGATCATCTCCGAGACTTCGTTCACGAAGGCGTGACGGAACTCGATATCCGGGCGGAGATGGACCGGGTGATCATCCCCGAGGGCGGGACAGAAAACTTCAACATGATGGGCCTAGGGAGTATGTCCAACGGCGGCGAGTCGCCCTGGGGCTACGTCATCCCCCAAACCGATCGTCCCATCAGGCGGGGCGACGCCGTCCTGCTGGAGATTTCCCCACGCGTCCAGGGATATTGGAACCAGATCGTACGGGTTCTTGCATTGGGCGAGCCGGAGAAGTGGCTTATTGACGCCCACCAAATTGTGCGGGAGGCGCGCGACGCTTCGCTGGAGCACCTCAAGCCGGGAGAACCGATGGTGGGCATGGTCAAGGCGATGAACGAGGTTTTCAGGAAGCACGGGCGTGAAGTATGGCCTTATGGCTTGGTTCACCTCACGGGCCTAGACCTCACGGATTACATGATCACGCCGGTATCTGAGGGAGAGATAACCCCCGGAATGGTGGTGACGACGCATCCCATGTTCAACCTAGGGGTCAATCGTCAGATATTCTGGGGGGAAACCTATGTGGTCACGGACGATGGCTATGAACCATTGAACAAAAGTCCGGATGCGTTGGCTTGTCTGTGAAAATTTTTTAATTCTTACCCAAAGGGAGGAATTCGAGATGAGGAGATATGGGCTTTGGATGCTCGTTTGGGTGTTGTTGTTGCTTCCCGCGAGTGCGAAAGCGGCACCGACGGGAAAGGTAGTGTTGGGCATGGCGGGCTCCTTGACCACGTTTGATCCGCACACCTTCAGTTCCTTACCACTATCGATGCACCACCCGAACGTTTTCGAGACGCTGCTCAGCCGGGCACCTGACGGTTCCATGAGGAGCCAACTCGCCGAGAGCTACACAATGGTGAGTCCCAAGGTGTGGGAGTTCAAGATTCGCAAGGGAGTGAAATTCAGCAATGGAGACGCGCTGGACGCGGAGGCCGTGAAGTTCAGTTTCGAGCGGATTCTCGACCCGAAAATGAAGTCGAGGCAATATCGCTATTTCAAGAGCATCGCGAGCGTGGAGGTGGTCGACGACCATACGGTTCGGATTCACACGAAAGAACCGGACCCCATGCTCCCACCCTTTATGGCGATCTACGGCTTCATCGTGCCGCCGAAGTATTACAAGAAACACGAGAAAAAATATCTCTCCCGCCATCCGGTGGGCAGCGGCCCATTCGTGATGAAGAAATGGCGAAAAGGTCAGGAAGTCGTCTACGAGGCCAACCCCAACGCCTGGCGAAAGCCCAAGGTGAAGACGGCGGTCGTGAAATTCATCCCTGAGTCCACCACGCGTGTCTCCGCGCTCATATCGGGCGACGTCGACATCATCGACAACCTGCCCCCGGGGCTGAGCGACCGGGTACAGGCGAGCGGCAAAACACGCGTCATCGCCAAGCAATCGCCGCGCACCAACTACATCCTGATGGTGATCAAAGAGGGCGCGCCCTGGACGGACGTGAGAGTCCGCAAGGCCATGAACTTGGCGATTGACCGCAACGCCATCACCAAGAACGTGATGATGGGCTTCGCCAAGCCGGTGGCGATAATTCAAGGCCCCGCCAGCTTCGGCTACAACCCGGAGCTCGAACCCTACCCCTATGACCCCGCCCAGGCGAAGAAACTGCTTGCCGAGGCCGGATACCCGAAAGGATTTTCCTTTGACGTGTATATTCCCCGTGGGCGCTTCATGATGGGCAAAGAGGCACTTGAGGGCATCGCCGGCCAGTGGGCACAGGTGGGGCTCAGGGCGAACGTTCGCGTGATGGAATGGGGCGCGATGAAAAAGATTATATTCAGCAAGTACAAAGAAAACGTGAAACCGTTTTTGTACTATCTGGCGCGAATGAACACGGCGTTCAGTGCCGAGCACATGTTCGCCGGTGCGATCAGCAGCCGCTCGGCCTACGGCGGATTCCGTGACAAGGCGGTGGACATGATGATAAACGACGCGCGCGCCACCCTGGAGAATAAGACGAGGGAGAAGAAATATCAGGAGATCGCCCGCGTTCTGCGGGACGAGAAGGTACCGATCATTCCGCTGTATCAGACTTTCCGCATATTCGGCGCCAACATGAAAATCGACTGGCAACCGCGTGCCGACGGGAAATTGATAGCCGCTGAGGTCGGCTTCAAGTGAGGTCCGACGACTTCAAGTTCAGGAGACGCTCCGGCCAAGGGTGGGAATAGACTTCGTCCTGGCCAACGCCATCATGAGAACAAGGCGCGTCCCCGCCGCCAAAGCAGCCGTCGATGGGGCGCGTCTCCGGCGAAGCGGACCTCGTTGCCGCAAGAAGCATTCCTCACTCTGAGGCAGCTTTTAGATGGCTAGGTATGTTTGCAAGCGCTCGATTCAGGCGATAGCCCTCATCAAGTGCGTCATGGTCATCGTGTTTTTTCTCCTTCACATGACGGGCGACCCCGTCGTGGTGATGCTTGACATGGACGCGACCCAGGAGGACATCGATCACCTAAGAAAACTCATGGGCTTCGACCAGCCGCTCTACGTCCAGTACGCGCGCTTTTTCCTGAACGCCTTGCAGGGGGATTTCGGCGAATCCACCGAACACGGCGAATCGGCCATGGGGCTTGTTCTGGAGCATTTTCCGGCGACGATAGAGATGGCCGGCGGAGCCTTCGCCTTCGCCGTGCTCATCGGTATTCCTTTTGGCTGCCTAGCCGCTTTCAAGGAAGGGTCGATTTACGACAAAAGCTGCGTCGGCGTCACAGTGCTGATCCAGGCGATCCCCGATTTTTGGCTGGCGATCATGTTCATCATGTTCTTCTCCGTAACGCTGGGGCTTTTGCCCTCTTTCGGTCGCGGCGGTTGGGATCATTTCATAATGCCGGCCTTCGTCGCATCCACGTATCACCTCGCCCGCCTAGCGAGACTGATGCGCTCCCAAATGCTCGAGGTGATGCGTCAGGACTACATCACGACGGCGCGCGCGAAGGGGCTGAGCGAAAAAATCGTGCTCATGGTTCACGCCCTCAAGAACTCATCCATTCCCATCGTCACCGTCATGGGGCTGGATTTGGGAATACTCCTTGGGGGAACGGTGATCATCGAGGTAGTCTTCGCCTGGCCAGGAGTCGGACGTCTGGTGGTCGAGGCGATAGCGAACCGCGATTTTCCGATCGTCCAGTCCGCCGTGTTCATCCTGGCGTCCGGGTTCGTGCTCATCAATTTGACGGTGGACCTCGTCTACGCTTATCTAGACCCTAGGATTTCATACGAATGAGACAATAGATGCCCCTCGTCCAAGAGTCGGCCGATTGCGAGGAACTGCCCGAGCGCGCAAGGGTATGGGAATCCCTGCGAAAGGATAAATCCGCCCTCCTCGGCTGTGCGATTCTGGCATCCGTGGTGATGATGGCGGTATTCGCCCCCCTCATCGCACCGATGGACCCGCAGGCACAACTCCTGAGCCGAAACCTCAAGCCGCCCCTTTGGTCGGACGGCGAGAAAATCTTTCTCCTCGGCACGGACCATCTGGGCCGAGACTTCCTGAGCCGGTTGATCTACGGCGCGCGCATCTCTCTCATGGTCGGCTTCTTCGCCGTCCTGCTCACAGGATGCTTCGGGCTTTTCGTCGGCTTGGTGTCCGGGTATTTTGGCGGGAAAGTGGATTTTCTGCTTATGCGACTCGTGGACTTGGTTCTCTCCTTTCCGTTCATATTGCTGGCACTCGCGACCATCGCCATCGTGGGACCGAGCCTGGTCGTGCTGATCCTGGTGATGTCGATGCGCATCTGGGTCATCTACGCTCGCGTCGTGCGCGGCGAGGTGCTCACGCTGCGCGAGCAGGAGTTCGTTCAGGCCGCGCGGAGCATCGGCGGCAGCCATTTTCGCGTCATCGTTCGCCACATTCTTCCGAACGTCTTAGCACCCGTCATTATCATCGCCTCTCTATATCTGGGTCGGATGATCATTATTGAGGCAGGTTTGAGCTTTCTCGGTCTGGGCGTCCCCCCGCCTACGCCCACATGGGGCGGTTTGCTCAGCGACGGGAAGGTGCACCTCTATACCTCCTGGTGGGTCGTCACCCTGCCCGGCTTGGCCATCACGGTGACGGTTCTGGGAGCAAACCTGGTCGGCGACTGGCTCAGAAACGCGCTGGACCCCCGCTTGAAATCGGTGTGAGTTTTGAAGAGATGAAGAGATAAGGAGAAAAACCCGATGGTCGATCCCCTGAGAGTGGCTGTGGTCGGGCTGGGACGCTGGGGCAACACTTTGGCGTCTCAAATCATCAAAACGCCCGGAATGGAAATCGCCACGTGCTTCACGAGAACGCCCGAGAAGCGTCGGGCGTTCAGCCAGAAATTCTCATGCGGCGCGGAGGAGAGCTACGAGGCGGTGCTCAACGACCCAAGCGTGGACGCCGTGGTCATCTCTGCACCCAACAACCGCCACGCGGAGCTCGCCGTTGCGGCGGCGGCGCGTGGAAAGCACGTGTTCGTCGACAAGCCCATCGCCGCCTCCATACCGGACGCGAAGAAAATGATCCGCGCCTGCGAGGATGGGGGTGTCACCCTCGCCGTGGGCGCGAGCTCGAGAAGACTCAAAGGCCATCGCCTTTTCAAAAAACTGCTGGATGAAGGCATCGTCGGAACCTTGGCGATGGCCGAGACCAACTACTCGAACGATCGGGGGCTTCACTACACGCCGGAGAACTGGCAATGGTACGCGGATGGCTCCCCCGGCGGCCCCCTGCTCCAGGTGGCCATCCACCAAGTGGACAACCTTTTGTATCTATACGGGCCGATCAAGCGCGCGTCGGCAGCGTTCTGCAAATTGAAGACAAAATCGGAGATACCCGACGTGAGCGTCGTCTGGTTCGAATTCGAATCGGGCCTGCTCGGCACCTTGGGGACGAGCTTCATCAGCCCGCGCACGCCGAATGGACGATACACCTATTTCATGAACGCCTATGGGGATGAGGCGAACCTCTACCACGACAGATGGGAGGGAATAAAAATCCTAAAAAAAGACGGCGAGAAGCGCGAGGAAATTCCCTACGAGGAATATCCTGGACACGATTACCTCGCCGAGGAATTCGAAGATTTCCTCGGCGCCGTTCGAGACAAGCGCCCACCTGAGGTCGGCGGCCCTGAGGGGCTTCACGTTCTTGGCGCCGTGTGGGCGGCCATGCGTTCATGGGAGCGGGGTGCGACCGTAGAGGTGGCAGAAGTGCTTGAGGAAGACGACTAGACGCGAACGGCTAAGGCGGGGGCGGCCCGTCCCATTATTCCGAAGGAAGGAGACTCATGTACGACTACCGGATGACAGATGTGCAAAAAGAATATCAAAGAATCGCGCATGAATTCGCGCGGGATGAGATCAGGCCCATAAGCCTGGCACTCGACCATGAGGAAGACCCGTTCAAATGCGCCTATATGCCCCACCTTCTCGAGAAGCTCGACAAATGCGGTCTGAGAACGATGAGCATACCCGAGGAATACGGCGGCGGCGGCGTCAATGACCTCCTCACGCACTGCATCGTGGGCGAGGAGATATCTTGGGGGGATAGAGGGGCCACGGGGTTTATGCTCTCCTCCACAAAGATATCCCACATCCTGACGAGCGAGCTTCTGGGGGACCCGGAGCTGGCGGACTACTGGATGCGGGAGTACGTGAACGACCCCACGTTCCTCATCGGCACGGCGACGACGGAGCCCGCCTCCGGCTCGGAGAATCAGATTCCCTACAATGGGGCGGACGGCGGATATCAGACCACCGCCGCGCTTGAGGGCGACAACTACATCGTCAACGGAAAAAAACATTTCATCTCCAACGTGGGCTGGGCGCGCCTCATGTTCACGTTCGTTCGCACGAACCCCGACGTGGGCGTCGAGCAGGGCGCCTCCCTCCTCATGGTACCCATGGACGCCCCCGGCGTTCGGATGGGCAAGGTGCACAACAAGATGGGCTATCGCCTGAACCAGAACGCCGAGATCATCTTCGATAACGCAGTGATTCCCACGAAATACCGCCTCGGCCCGGAGAACTGCGGCGTTTCGTACATCAGACGCCACCTGCGCGGCGACGCCCTCATCAACGCGGCGGGCCAGATCGGCGTGGCGCGCGCCGCCTACGAGAAGTCGCTGGAATTCGCGCAAAGCCGTATCCAAAGCGGACGTCCCATCGCCGAGCACCAGTCAATCGGCTTCAAACTCGTGGACATGTACACCAAAATTCAAGCGGCGCGCGCCTACGTCCATCACGCGGCATGGCGTCAGGACATGCGCCATGAAATTCCGATCGACCCGCCCATGACTCTCTCCGCCAGCGCGTTCGCTCATGAGATATCCTGCGACGTCACAAAGATGGCGATGGAAATACACGCGGGCGTAGGCGTGCAGCGCGAAAACTTCCTGGAGAAATGGTTTCGGGACACGCACAACATGCTTTTCTCCAGCGACGGGGGCAACAACATGAAGAAGGTGCGGGCGATGTACGCCATCACCGGCCAGTGGGGGGCACGGAGCGAGGAGGAGAATCCGGTGCCCGGCGGCGCGTACGTCTCCGCCGGGGACGGCCTCTAGGCTTCCCGCCTAGGACAAAGGAGGAAAAAGCATGGCCGCGCGAACCCATCACGTTCACCATGTCGCCAAGGACCCGCAGGCGGCGGCGGAATTCTACGTCAACCACTTCGGCGGAGAGCTGTTCACGCCTGAGATTGAATACCGGGGTTCTCCCTATATCAGCGTGATGCTCGGAGAAGTGGAGATTCGCATTCGTGGGCTAAGACCCGATGAGGACGACGCGACGGCGCAAGTAGGGCGCGGCCTCCACCATTTCGGGATTCAGGTGGAAAAACTTGATGTGTTCGCCGAGCGTCTGGAGAAAGCAGGCGTCGTCTTCACCAAAAAACCGGGAGAGGGCGTTCTCGGCTCGAGAACGGCCTTCATCAAGGCGCCCGACAACGTCCTGATAGAACTGGTAGAGGAACACCAGGAAGGGGGTATAGGGGATTGAACGAGGATTCGTTCCATCCATCGCAACTCTCACCATACGCCGCGCGAGAACGGAATGGAAGCGTGGGGAACGTGGCGTCTCTCCGCAAATATGCAGGCGCGACAATCTCTCCACGCCATCACATAGACGGAGACAAATCAAATGAACGCGCAGCGAATTTCGCGCCCTATGCGTGGAGCGTCGTCATAAAGGACCATCGCGCTCCTTATCGCCAAAGGACTGAAGAAAGTTCGAGAAACATAAAAAGACAAGTCGTTCATTCGCCCCTCGCATAGAGGAGAGAAGCCTGATGCCAGGATTCGCACGTGGCCAGTTTATCGCCGACTACGAAGAGCGCGTCGATGTGAGCACACTTCGCCAAAAGCGCGTGGAGAAGGCGCAAAAAGCGATGGCCGAGGCGGGCGTCGACGCCCTATTCCTCTGGAAGGTGGAAAACGTGCGCTACCTCGCGAGCATGCGCTCCTCTTTCCTCGCGCACCGAGAAGGAACGAGAAACGCCGTCATCCTCTCCAGAGAGGGCAAGGCCCACGTCATGACGAACGGCGGGGAGATACCCCGCGTCTCGCGTGACATGCCCTGGATAGAAAAATTTCATCACCTCGCGAAGATGGAAGAGCAGCCGCTCGTGGACAAGATGGTGCGCGAGACGCTGCGCCCCTTGTTCGAGGAAATGGACCTCATCGGAAAGAAAGTGGGGCTTGATCTGATGACGTTCATCCAGTTCAGCGCCTACCAGAGGTTTCTGGACGATGTGGAGTTCGTGAACGGGGATTCATTCATGCACAAGGTGCGCCGGCACAAGATGCCGGAGGAAGTCTATATGATTCGAGAGGCGTGCGCGATCGCCGACGCAGTGAACGAGGAGGCCATGAGCAGCGTGCGAGCGGGAAAGCGCGAGTGCGACGTGGCCGCGGACGCGATGAAAGTCCTCCATCACTACGGAGGCGAAATGGCGCATCTCGTCTCCCCATTCGTCGCCTCGGGCGAGCACATGTCGCCGCCCTATCGCTTTGCGAGCGACAAAATCATCCGAAGCGGCGACCTTGTGTTCATCGACATCGGCGCGCAGTGGAACGGATACTTTGGGGACGTGGCCCGAACCACGATCTGTGGAAAACCATCCAGGCGGCAGAAGGAAATCTACACGGCCGTCCATGAGTCCCTCCAGTTGGGGCTAGAGCGCGCGCGGCCCGGCTACACGAACAAGCAGGTGGCCGAACGAATCTGGGAGACCGGCGAGAGGTATGGCCTGAGAAAAAACTGGTTCTCTCTGAGCATCGGCCACGCGGTGGGCACGTCACCCAACGAACCCCCCTACATCGGGGAGCCAGACCCGGACTCGGAGGAGGTCGCCCTGGAGCCGGGCATGGTGTTCGCCATCGAGCCGCTCATCTGGGTGCCGGACGTCACGGGAGGCGGCGGAGTGCGAATTGAGGAGACCGTGCTCATCACGGAGGAGGGCAATGAGGTGTTGACGCGATCCCGTATGGAGGAGCGCCTGCTTCTTTGAGGCGCGGCAGCGGCGTATGCAGACGCAGACGAGTCGGCGGGAAGCGCCGGAAAACGTCCAGAAGCGCAAAAACGAAACCATGCCCTCCGCTTGACCCACATGGCCCTTTAGCGGGTTTATCGCGTCCGGCAAATTTCGCTAGCGGCCACCGCCGCGTATATGCTAGAAAGGAATTCCGCCTGAAAACGTGAGAGGACAGAGAGATTTCCACGGGGCGGAAAGCGACTACCTGTCCCGGGGCGGGAGCTTACCTGGAGAGGAACACGCTGCGCCGCTCGAGCACAGACAGGGTGACGCCGCCCAACGCCTGAGAAATGGACGCACCCTGAGAATGTGCCAGACGAATCCGTTTCAGACCAGAAAAAGCGGCATATTGCTTCACCCTACCTCGTTACCAAGCACGACGGGCTTTGGCGATCTGGGTCCCAAGGCGTTCGAGTTCGTTGAGCAACTCAAAGCTTCCGGCCAAACCTGGTGGCAAACCCTTCCTGTATGCCCCACGGACGAGACGGGCTGCCCTTACGTGTCTCCATCCACGTTCGCGGGAAACCCGTTGCTCATATCGCTCGACCAACTCGCAGAGGAAGGTCTCCTCTCGCGAAAGAATTTTTTGAGATATCTCCGCGCGCCGCGGGCTGGGAAACTCCAACCCGCCGAGGCGACGAAAGCGCGTGAACCGCTGCTCAGGCAGGCGTTCCGTGCGTTCTCGCTCGACGGCGGAGCGGACGACGCCGCGTATCAGAACTTCTGTGCAGCGCAAGCGGATTGGCTCGCCGACTACGCGAGGTTCTCCGCCCTCAAGCGCGCCCTCGGCGGCTCTCCTTGGTGGACGTGGCCGGAGAACACGAAACATCAGGATCCGGATGATCCGGCGTTTCGCGAGAACGTTCGCTACGCGCATTTCGAACAGTTCGTTTTTCATCGACAGTGGCACGCGCTCAAGGACTTCGCTGCCCAAAACAGGGTGGGACTCATCGGCGATGTCCCGATCTACGTCGCCCATGATTCGGCGGACGTATGGGCGCGGACGAATCTGTTCGAACTGGATGAATCCCGCCAGCCGAGCGCCTTCGCCGGCGCGCCGCCGGATTATTTCAACCGAGAAGGTCAGCACTGGGGAAATCCCCTCTACGACTGGGCGACGCACCGAGAAGAGGATTTCGCTTGGTGGAAGATGCGCCTGTCCCTGAACGTTTCGCGATTCGACGCTCTGCGTCTCGATCATTTCATCGGTTTCGCGCGCTTCTGGGCAATTCCGGCCGCCGAATCGCCCGTGCAGGGTGCCTGGCGCGAGGGGCCCGGCGAGGCATTCTTCAGTGCACTGGAGGCGAAGTTCGGCGCACTGCCCCTCATCGCCGAGGACTTGGGGACGATGGACGAGGGCGTCCACGCCCTGCGAAATCGGTTCGCTCTCCCCAGCATGCGCGTCTTGCAGTTCGCCTTCGACGGCAGCCCGGACAACCCCCACCTTCCCCACAACATTCCGCAGAACGCAGTGGTCTATACCGGAACGCACGACAACGACACCGTCCAAGGCTGGTTTCACGGTGCGGACCCGATTCTCCACAACGAATCGCCCGCCGGCTTCGTCATCTCGCGCGCTACGGCGCTCAGAACCTTCGGGGGCGAGCCGGAGGACATCCACTGGTCGATGATCCGCGCAGCGCTGAAATCGCGGGCCGCGATCGCCATCACGCCCGCACAAGACGTCCTCGGCCTGGGCAACGAAGCCCGCATGAATCGTCCCGGCATCATGGAGGGCAACTGGAGCTGGCAAATGGATGAGGACGCGTGGAACGAGGCGATTCAGGAGAGGCTTCTGGACATGACGCGGCATAGCGGGCGCCTGCCCGCATAAGAACATTCCGGCACGCTCCATGATCTCTATGATTCTAACGGCGGAAAGCACACGTCATTTACGAATCCGACCAACCACCTTTTAGCTGCTCAACAAACGCGACGGCCTCCTGGGCCTCGACGATATCGATGTGAGGTTTTAATGCAACGATTTTGGCGGGAATATCGACAGCGTCAAGTTCTGTATTGTTTTTAGAAACGTAATGCGCCGTGGCGTATCTTTCCAACTTCCTCACACCCATACTGGCAAGTTCAGCCGCCATTTTCTCCACTTTGTCGACATATTTTTTCATTGTTTCCTGATATTTTTGCTTCAAGAGTTCCGCCCTTTCACCGGGTATCAGCTTCGGGCCGTATGGCCATTGCTGCGGTTGCCATTTCAAAAAGTCGTTCACCCGCATCCAGGATATTTCATCGCTTAGATCAAAGGAAAAGGGACCATGCTTGTAAAGGATAAAATCGAACCCAAGGGGGAGGCTTGGTAATTCCTGCAAAAAATAAGTTCCTTTCTGGAGATGCGTTTCCCCACACCAACTACCACCATCCCTTAGATTCTCAGCCAAAGACAACAACACAGCAGCTCTTTCCAATCGCTCCATGTCTATTCATCGCCTCCCTCAGGAGAAAGGATGCGCACTCTATTTTCCCCCAGCCAATCATCTGCTTTCTTTTTGATTTCAGGAGCAACAAAAACGCGATCACAAGATGCCACCGGAACCCTCGAAAATGTTTCTTTCTCCCCTAACGCTTGCGCGATTCTTCCTCCCTTTATGAAAACTGGAAAATTCTTTATGCTCCTTTTTTGAGCATCATGGACATGCCTCACATTTCCCTCGCCAAATTCCCCAGAGGCTGCTTCATACATTCTCTTGCCCGGATCAAGAAAATGTCGCTTGTCCTCGGCGGTAGGTCTATAGACGCTTTTGAAATGTCGCCGATGAACGATGCGGTCAGCGTGCACATAGGCGGGATGAGATATCTCTTTGGCGATAGATAACATGGCGGATCCTACCTGATTATCCGTCCATTTCAAATGTTCTTCACTAACTGTTGAAAACGTCTGTTCAGGCAGCCAGGATTTCAAAAAATCTAATAAATGTTGATCATAAATGCAGCGGACGGGATGAAAATATACTTGTGAAAACATAAAATACCGCGCAAGCAGCAATGCCTCTGCGGATTCTAAACCCCCTTCCTCCACACCTAAAACCGGTTCTTGAGAACCATCTTTTTCTTCTTTTGGCAATATCCTCATCGTATCAATCAAGCGGTAATGATCAAATTTCCCGTATGCAACGCCCGCGTGATGTGAATCGCGCAATAAATAATCCATTCTATCGGCGCCAAACACGTCCCCTGTGATAATTTCCGATAAAATACTTTCCCACTCGCGCAGCTCAACACCCATGTAGTCTTTCGATTTCTTCGCTCCAATCGCCAGTTTCGCAACATCCTCCGGCTTCACGTCAATCTCTTGCCAAATCTCTTTCATTTGCTCGGTCAAAATTATTTTCATCGTTATGCGTTCATGATCCCAGGCCTCGGGCAATAACTCTTCCGATGCATGAGAAAACGGAAGATGTCCGAGATCATGGCACAACGCCGCAAGCCTTAACGTCTTTTTCCATTTCAGGTAAGTATCCTTATCCTCTGGAACTATCTTTCGAACAGATTCCTCATAAATATGTTCCGGCTTCGTTACAACGTCATAAATCCTGCTCGCAAGCTCCATCACGCCGAGTGAATGCTCGAACCTCTTGTGGGTTGCACCTGGATATACCAGGTAGGTCAAGGCCAGCTGATGAATATGGCGCAATCGCTGAAACGGAGGCGAATCAAGAACCTTTCTCTCATCAGAATCCAGTTTGATGAATACATGGATGGGGTCCCGTATTTCATGCGTTATGTTTTTCATCATTCCGGAAAAATATCATATTTTTGTTTTTTTATCGCCTGCCAAATCTCAAATTTCTCTTTGGCCGATCTCTGAAAACAAAGGCGAGCGCAACGAGAAAACGAGCAAAGGCCATTCAGGGAATATGCTGGATGAGAAAGAACCTCCTCACTCCAGGGGCGGTATCTCGAAGGCGTTCAGGGTAAGAGAGACGGTCGAATAAAAACCCACGAGCGCAGTGAGGTCCACTATGCCTCTCTCCCCGAGACGGGAGAACGCCTCCTGATAAACGGCGTCCGATACCTTTTGCGTCTTGAGCAGTTCCATGCAATAGGCGTGAACGCAAAGCTCCAGGGGACTCCCCGCATCAGGCGCCTCATCGGCCATCACGGCGGCCACGAGCACAGGCGTCAGACCGCTGGCCAAGGCCTGGGCCTCGTGCGCGGCGTAGGCGTACCGCGCTCCCCAGCGGCGCGTGGTGATGAGGATGGCGAGCTCCCGAACGTCCTCGGTGAGGACGCTCTCCTCCAAATAAAACCTCATGAGGCTCCGCAAGGCGACGACGAGACCCGGACTGCGCACCCAGACCCCAAAAGGCCCGCGCACGCCGCCGCGCTGGTGGGCGATGAGTTCCTCATACGCGCTTCTCTGCTCGACCGGCATGGCTTCGGGCGCAAGCGGAGCGAGACGGCTCATGCTCTGGCTCTCCTCTCGAAGTTGTCATACTGAAAACCTGCTACAATGGCGAAACGCCAAAACCCTTTTCCATAGCGAGGTATCCCATGAACTTTGAAGATGCAATGCTGTTTATGAAAAAAAATCACAAGGGGATGATCACCACCTTGAGACCAGACGGCTCGGCGCATTCGAGCATCATCGTGTGCGGGGCGCATGAGGGTTGCGCGGCGTTCGTCATCGTGCGCGGCTGGTCGGTGAAGCTCAAGAACCTGCGCGCGAACCCCCGGTGCGCGGTGCTCTCCGTCACCCCCGACTGGCGCACTTGGGTGAGCGTGGAAGGCGCGGCTCGCTTGTTCCTCTACGAGAACACCGAAAAAGAGCATATGCGGCGGATGTTTCGCGAGGTGTATCGCGCCTGCGGAGATTCGGATCATCCCGACTGGGAGGAATACGACAAGGCGATGCTGAACCAAGGCGCCGCCGCCGTGCTGGTCAAGCCCGAGCGCGTCTATGGGCGTCTGCCGACCTGAGGTTCAGGGATTCCACGAATGCGGCGATTCCCTCATCAAGCGCGTATCTGGGCCGCCAGCCGGTTTTTAGTCGAAACGCGCGCGCGTCCAGGCCGATACGGAAGACTTCCCCCTCGCGCAGGGGCGCTCTTTCCACCGCGAGGGGCTTTTTGTCCATGTGGCGGCAGAGGAGGTTGAGCAGCGCCTCCACCTCGGTGATGACGCCGGTGCCAACGTTGTAGGCTCCGCCGTCCCCCTCCCCTTTCGCCGCCAGCATGAACGCCTCGACCACGTCTCTCACGTAGATGTAATCGCGCCCTGCACGCCCGTCCCCATACAGGGTAATCGCCTCGTCCTTGACCAGCCTCTCCGCGAAAATCGACAGGACGCCCGCCTCCAGAGACGCGCGCTGCCCAGGTCCATATACGTTGGCGAGGCGCAGCGAGACGACGGGCACCCTGAAGCACCTGCCGTAGAACATGAGATACCGCTCGCCCAAAACCTTGCTCATCCCATAGGGAGACTCGGGGGCGATAGGACAACTCTCATCCACAATCGCCTCCTCGGGTTCGCCGTAGCAGGCCCCGCCCGTGCAAGCGTATATGATTCTCGGCGGAGCCTCAATGCTCCTGGCCGCCTCCAGAACGCTGAGCGTGCCCATGAGGTTCACGCGCGCGTCATGGAGGGGCTGGGCTATGCTGCGCGTAACGCTCACCTGGGCCGCCAGATGGTAAATGACCTGCGGACGCGCCTCTTTCACCATACGGCTCATGAACTCTGAATCGGTGACGTCCCCCTCGCAAAAAACGGCTGCCGGACCGAAGCTCTCCGCTTCGCCGGACGCAAGATTATCCACCACCCAGACGGAATCGCCCGCCTCAAGGCAAGCCTCCACCAAGCAGGCGCCAATGAATCCGGCCCCACCCGTCACCAAAACGTTCGCCATCAAGAATTCTCCATTCGCGTTACAAGGAACTTACCTAACGTCAAACTCCCCCTTCGCCTGCAAGGCGCAAAGCGTTAATGCGCATGGCGAATATGCCCGCTCATATCGAACCGCCGCCCACGTCCAGAAGGCGAAACCGCGCTACCCCCGAACCGGGACGCGCACATCCATGCGAAACACGCCATGCAAAATGGCAAATAAAAGATGAGCATGCCCTATAATGGCGCGGATTCCAACCAAAAACCAGTCCACGCGCCTGTTCTACGAGGCTTTCAAGACGCAAGCGTTCGCGCGACCTCGCCAGTCATTTTTGATTTTACCCGAAGAGACCACTTCTGATAGCATATAGAGTCGTTCTCGGCGAAAAAGGCAGGTGCGAACCGGAGGAAACTCGATTGGCCAAATACCTCGTCACCGGAGCGGCGGGCTTCATCGCGTCGAGAGTATGCGAGTTTCTGAGCGAGGCAGGCCACGCCGTCGTCGGTCTGGACAACATGAACGACGCCTACGACGTCCGGTTGAAGGACTATCGGCTCGCGCGTCTCAAAGAACTGCCCGGCTTCGTTTTTCAGAAGATGGACGTCACCCGGCTTGACCTCCTCCGCGAGTTGTTCTCGGAGAGCACCTCCGCAGGAACGCCGCCTTTCTCCGCCGTCTTGAACCTCGCCGCGCGGGCGGGCGTGCGACAGTCCATCGCGTCTCCCTGGGCGTATTTCGAGACCAACCTCACCGGCACGCTGAACCTGCTCGAGCTCTGCAAGGATTTCGGCGTCATGAAGTTCGTGCTCTCCTCCACCTCGAGCGCCTACGGGGCGGAGGCGCCCATGCCGTTTCAGGAGGACGCCCCGACCGACAAGCCCCTCTCGCCCTACGCGGCCTCCAAGAAAGCGGCCGAGGCGCTCTGCTACACCTATCACCATCTGTTCGAAATCGACGTGACGGTGCTGCGCTATTTCACCGTCTATGGTCCGGCAGGCCGACCCGACATGAGCCTGTTCCGCTTCACGCAATGGATAGCCGAGGGAAAACCCGTTCTCATCTATGGAGACGGCACTCAGGAGCGCGATTTCACGTACGTGGACGACATCGCGCGGGGCACGATTGCGGCCTTAAAACCGGTGTCCTATGAGGTCGTCAACCTAGGATCAGATGCACCCGTCGCCCTGAACGACGCGCTTCACGGCCTCGAGGGGCTGATCGAGAAGAAGTCCCGGGTCCGCCACGAGGAGATGAACCCCGCCGACGTGAAAGCGACGTGGGCGAACATCGACAAGGCGGAGAGGCTCTTGGGCTGGCGGCCCGAGGTGAGGCTTTCAGACGGCCTCGCGCGTCTGGTGGAATGGTACATGGCCAACCGAGAATGGGCGAAACACCTCGACACGGGCTAGCGCCCGTCTGTGGCCGCGCCGCCATCACGCTCGACAACCTGCTTTGAACGACCTTTTCAACGCTCTTTCACGGCCGTTTTACGAACCGTTTACGCCCCGAAAAACGGTATTTTTCCAGGCTGTTCGCAATTATTTTTGTCTGGCTACATGCTCCTCCAACGGCAAACGAGCCAGGCGCACACCCAAAGAAGGGACACAGACCCCAGGGGGGATACGTCGGAAACGGAGCAGTAAATTGCAGAACGGGCAAGTCTTTTGTAGGTTTGAAAGAAACCTGAAGATTCACGGGGAGGAGAGGCGATGATGCAGAAACCGCACAGGATACTCGTGGTCGACGACGAACCCGATCTCGAACACCTCGTGCTGCAACGGATGCGGCGCGAGATTCGCAACAACCAATACTCTTTCGTTTTCGCCCGCAACGGGGTCGAGGCGCTCGAGTGCCTGAACGATGAGGAAGAAACAATCGACATGGTACTCACCGACATCAACATGCCGCAGATGGACGGCCTCACCCTGCTCAAGCAAATCCCCACGGTCGACCCTAACGTTCGCTGCGTGATCGTCTCGGCGTATGGCGACATGAAGAACATTCGCACAGCGATGAACAGGGGCGCCTTCGATTTCATCACCAAGCCGATCGACTTCGAGGATATGCGGCTCACCATCGATCGGACCTTGAGCCACCTCGCCATGCTGCGCGAAGCTCTGGAGTCGCGCGACAAACTGGTCGAGTTGAAAAGCGACCTCGCTCTGGCGAGCAGTATGCAGCAGTCGATCCTGCCCACCAAATTCCCAGAAAGCCCTGACTTCCAGGTGTTCGGAGGCATGGAGCCCGCCCACGACGTGGGCGGCGACTTCTTCGACGTGATCGAGCTCTCCGACGGCCGCATCGGCGTGGCGGTCGCCGACGTCTCGGGCAAGGGAGTGCCCGCCGCCCTTTTCATGATGATCAGCCGCACGCTACTCAACAGCATCTCCATCGCCTATTCCAATCCAGGCGAGACGCTGAGCGAGGTCAACCGCCTGCTCCAGAATAACAACGAAGCCTTAATGTTCGTCACCGTCTTTTTCGCGATTTTCGACCCGGCGAGCGGGGAGCTCGTCTACGCCAACAGCGGGCACAATCCCCCGCTCATCGTTCACGCCGACGGCTCCTTGACTCTCCTCCCCAAAACCCAGGGGATCGCCCTCGGGGTGGCGCCCGATTGCACATACGAGAAAAACACGACGAGCCTCGCCCCCGGCGACGCGATCATCCTCTACACCGACGGCGTGACGGAGGCGGAGAACGGCGAGGGCGAACAGTTTGGGGTTGTGAGGCTGTGCGAGGTTTTCGCCGCCGCGACGCCGCGCGACGCCCGGAAGACCAACGAGACGGTCTTTCAGGCGGTAAAGAATTTCGCGGGCGACGCCCCCCAGTTTGACGACATCACCTGCTTGACGCTTTACCGCCGCCCTGGAGCGGACGGGTGAGCGCGAAACTCTCCTTGCGCATGGAATTGGACGTCAGCGAGCTCGCGCGCGTCGACGCCGCCGTCTCTGAATTCGCGCGTGCGGAAAACTGGTCCCCCGACCTGGAGTTCCAGACCAAGCTCGTGATCGAGGAGTTGGGCGTCAACATCGTAAATTACGGACACGATGACGAGGAGGGCCATGCGATTGAAATTGAGATTGTCTCGAACCCGGAATCTCTCACCATCGAGATCATCGACGACGGTCGGCCGTTCGACCCCCTCACCGAGGCGCCTCCGCCGGATACCCGGTCACCCCTTGAGGATCGCCCCTTGGGCGGACTCGGCATTCATCTGGTCCGGTCGATGGTGGACGAGATATCCTATCGACGCGAGGGGAGCAGAAACCGCTTGACCCTGGTCAAACGGAGGCGAGGATGAGGCGTCTGCGCCGAACCCTCCCCACGCTCTTTCTCCTCGCCAGCGCGACGCTGTGCGCGGTCTTGGAGGCGGGCGGAGCCGAGCCCGGAATTTCCGCGCGGCGCGTTCTCTTCGGCCAGTCCGCCGCTCTCACGGGACCCGCCAGGGCACTGGGAGAGAACATGCGCCTCGGCATCCAGGCCGCCTTCGGCGCGGCGAATCAGCGCGGCGGCGTTCACGGGCGCCGGCTCGACCTCCTCTCTCTCGACGACGCGTATGAGCCCGAAGCCGCCATCGCCAACACGCGGCAGTTGATCGACGAGGAGAAGGTCTTCGCCCTCATCGGCGCGGTCGGCACGCCCACGTCGCGCTCCGCCACTCCGGTCGCCGCAGCGGCGGGCGTTCCCTATATCGCGCCCTTCACCGGCGCCGCTTTTCTGCGCGATCCGAAGTGGCGAAACGTGATCAACCTGCGCGCCTCCTACTTCCAGGAAACCGAGGAAATGGTGGAGCACCTGATTCGCGATCTGGGGATCAACCGCATCGCCGTGCTCTACCAGGACGACTCCTTCGGTCTGGCGGGCTACCGCGGCGTCCGCCGCGCCCTGAAACGGCGCAACCTGCAGCCGGTCGCCATCGGCGTGTATCCCCGAAACACGACGGTGGTCAAGGCGGCTCTGCTCGACCTGCGACGGGCAAAACCCGGAGCGGTGATCCTCATCGGCGCCTACAAGCCGGTCGCGACGCTGATCGCCTGGGCGCGGCACGCAGCGTTCAAGCCGGTTTTCGTCACGGTCTCCTTCGTGGGCAGCAACGCGCTGATACGCGAGCTCGGCCCGGCCGGTCCCGGAGTGTTCGTCACCCAGGTGGTTCCCTTTCCGTCAGCGGCCGCGCCTCCCATCGCGGCGGCCTACCGCCGGGACCTCGCCGCGCACGCCCCCGACGCCCTTCCCGGTTTCGTCTCTTTCGAGGGCTACCTGGCCGGCCGCCTGGCCATACTCGCTCTCGAGCTCTGCGGCCGGAAAATCGACCGCTCCTGCTTCATCAACAGCCTCCGCAGCAAGGCCGTCATCGACCTCGACGGGTTTCAGCTCCGCTACGGCGAGAAAGACAACCAGGGCTCGGACGCCGTGTTTCTCACCGTCATCGGAGAGGACGGCCGCTACCACCCCACCCGAACGATGCGGCGGCCGACGCGGCCATGAGCAGGACGCTGAAAAAACTGCTCGAAAGCCGTTTCCGAATCTCGACGCAGCTCTACCTGAGCATCGGCGGCGGGTTCGCCCTCACCGTCGTCGCAAGCCTGATTGGCTGGGTTTCGTTCGACCGCGTGGGAGACGCCCAGCACCGCGTGAACGAGGGGAGCGTTCCGGCTCTGGTGACCGCCTTTGAAGCCGCCCGGAAAAGCGGCGTTCTGGTGGACGCCGCACCGCGCCTGGCCGCGGTCGTGATACCGGAAAACCTCGCCCAGATCGCCGACGAAGTTCTCAAGGATCGCAGGGACTTCGAGGCGGAGCTGGCGACCCTGACGCGCCACGGGGTGGGGGAGGAGCACTCCAGACACATCCGCGCGCGGGGCGACGCGCTGATCGCCAATACCGAAACCATCAAGGAATCGGTCCTCCAGCGCTTCGACCTCACCGATCTGCGAGACACCCTGCGCCTGGAGCTCTCATGGGTGCGCGAAGAACTCGTCAACACCCTGGTTCCCGCGATTGACGACCAGTTGTTTTTCGCGATGACGGGCTATCGCAACCTCGGCGACCCGCCCGCGCCCCGATCGCGGCACTTCTCGGAGGAGGAATTCAACCTCTATCGCTACCTGGCGGAATTGAAGGCGGACGTCATCATCGGGACGCAGCTTCTGACGACCGCCTTCAACGTTTCGGACGCCGCGTTGCTCGAGCCGCTGCGGGAGCGCTTTGAGGCCATCGCTCGCGGCATCACGCGGCGTTTGACCGCCCTCGGAACAGCACCGCTGCGCGAGAAACTCACGCCGCTCTTCACCCGCATGGTCGAGCTGGGCATTGGCCCGGAGGGCGGCTTCAATCTGCGCGCCCGCGAGCTCGCGCTCGAGAAGCGGCAAGCGGAGCTGCTCGCGCGCAATCGCAACCTCGCCGCCCTGCTGCTGTCGGAGGTCGAGGCTCTGGTGAGCACGGCCCGGCAGAGCGCGCAGGAAGCCACCCGGACGTCCAACTCGGCGATTCGCATGGGCCGCAACCTCCTGCTCGCACTGAGCGTCATCAGCCTCGTCGCGGCGGTGCTGATCGCCTGGCTGTTCATCGGCCGGGTGCTGTCGCACCGCCTGGGAAGGCTCTCCTACAGGATGCGCCGCATGGCCGAGGGAGACCTGGAGGAGAAGGTCGAGGTCGCGGGACGCGACGAGGTCGCGGAGATGGCCGCCGCGCTCGAAATTTTTCGCCGCCACGCCCTCGAAGCGCAGCGTCTGAACCTGGTGGAGAAGTTGGCCGAGGAGCTCAGGGGCAAGAACGACCAGCTTGAGAGCGCGCTGGCTGATCTCGAGCGGGCACAGGATCAGATCGTCATGCGCGAGAAGCTCGCGGCACTCGGCGAGCTGACGGCGGGCGTCGCCCACGAGATACGAAACCCGCTGAACTTCATCAAGAACTTCTCGGAAGTCTCCGAGGAGCTGATGGGGGAGATGCAGGAGGAACTCCAAAAAGTCATGGACGAGGGCGCGAACGGGCAGGAGGAGGAGCGGCGCGGGCTGATTCGGGAGATCGGCGGCGACCTCGCCGGCAACCTCCGGCGCATCCGTGAACACGGAGAACGGGCCAACAACATCGTCCAAAGCATGCTCATGATGGGCAGGGAATCGGGCGAGCGGCAGCCCACCAACGTCAACGCCCTGCTCGAGGAGCACGCGCGGCTCGCCTACCACAGCGCCCGGGCGAGCGACCCGAATTTCCACCTCGCCATCAAGGAGGAATACGACGATGAAATGGAGGAATACGAAGCCATCCCGCAGGATTTGGGCCGCGTGTTCCTGAACATGGTGAGCAACGCCTGCCACGCCACCGACGCGAAACGGCGCGCGCGCGAAGCGAGCGCGGCGAAGACGAGCGACGGTGCCCCCGTCGAAGAAGCCCCGCGCTACGAACCCACCCTGTGCCTCATCACCCGGTGTCTGCCGGACCGCATAGAGGTGCGCATCCGCGACAACGGAGACGGAATACCGCCTGAAGTCATCGACAAGATATTCAACCCCTTCTTCACGACCAAGCCGACCGACCTGGGCACGGGGCTCGGCCTCGCCATCTCCAGCGACATCGTGCGCCAGCACGGCGGAAGCATACGGGTCGAGTCCGAGCCCAGCGTTTTCACGGAGATGATCGTCGAACTGCCCCGGCAAGCGCAAAAACCAGCTGCGCCGCGAGTCGAGGGAAGCCGGGATGGGAGACAGGATATGTAAGCAGCAGGAAAAACCGCGCCGGTTCGTGAAGCGAGAGCGCGACCTCGCGCTCCTTCGTTTTGTCCGCTAACCGCCGCTCGTCGCGGCGAGGGCCTCCGCCTTGGAGGCGCGGATCTGGATGATCTGGTCGAATCCGGATATTTCAAACACTTCGCGGGTCAGTTCCTGGAGCGCGTAAAGGGCAAACTTCGCCTCCCGCTGCCCGATGTACTTGGCGATAAGCAGGATGGCGCGCAGGCCGGCGCTGCTGACGTAGGAGACGCCCCCGAAATTGATGACTACGGCGCGATCATCCTGGGAGATCGCGCGTTTCAGCCCATCCTCGAATTCAGGAGCAGTGGTGCCGTCAATACGGCCCTCCACCTGGACGACCAGAGATGCGCCTTCCCGCTCGAACTTGATTTCCATTCTCGCTCCCGCCTCCTCGCTCTTGGGACCCGCCTCCTTGCAGGCCGTCCAAAACCGTAAAGTTGCCTCCGGGCTGCCTCGCATCGACGGAATACATACCGCCCAGAGATGGTTCATAAAGCGTTCGCCGGCCCGTCAACCGCTTCCCGACGCGCCGGAATCCCATCCCCTGAACCATCGGCTTGCGACAAATGTATCAAATGCCGCCGCGTTTCGCAACTCCATCGCCCCGCCCCTGATTCACGCTCGCCTCACCCCGCCATCGCCAGAGCGTTCCCGAAGCGTCGCGCGTCATGGCCGCCCCGCTGGGATATCCATGGGTGATGATGGCGGCCTTCATCCGGCGGCGACTCGCGCCCTTTCCCGCCATGATGCGGTTGCGCCGAGGGCGACCTCCCCACGCCCCGCCGCCGGAAATGGAACCCTGGGCTTCCACGCGAAGGGGCGCGATATCCGCGTCATCCTGTTGCTGGCGGCGAACCGCAGCGAACGCCCGCGTTCATGGGAGAATCCGTTCCGGTCTCCGGCACTCCTCCCGCGCGCGGGCGGCACGCGGCCAGTTCCCTGAAAGCCCTCTCAACGCCGAAGCCCTCACAGGCACCGGGCTTCGACGCTCATTCCCCGTCGCACGTCAAATCCGCTGTCACGGACCGGAGGACGGCTTGCGGGGCATGGGAGGAAGCGCCAAAACACCGCGCCGGAAGCGCGGAGACGACCGCTGCGCAAAGCCGAGACGCGCGCAGCAGCCAGGGCGTTTCAGAAAGCACATCTGGGGCCGCCGACGCCAAAGGCGACGAGCACGGCGAACCTCATCCGCCTTCCGGTTGTCTCCACCGCCTTATTTTGCGTATTTTATAGGGATGGTTCACCAGGTCGCTCTCATCGCCCGCGCGGCACCGCCCGCAACCCCTCGGAGGAAACCCCGCTTTGGCCCGCAAACCCAAAAGAAAAAAAGGGAAGAGGAAACACCCGCAATCCGCCAAACCAGCCGCGTCCCGCCCCAGGGCGGCGCGCGATGCCAAGAAGAAGGCCGCAGCCCCGCTGGCCAAGAAGAAGGGCACAGCCTCGCCGGTCAAGAAGAAGGGCACAGCCTCGCTGGTGTGGGTGAGCGTCATCGTCGTGAGCGTCATCGTCCTCCTCTTCGGCATCTATTATTTTTCGGGCGCGTCCGAGAACAAGGCGCGCGACGTGCCCTCGCTCGGCAACCTTCACATTACGAAGGGCACGAGCCACACCATCACCTACAACACGGATCCGCCCACCTCGGGGCCGCACTATCCGCGCCTCACGCACTGGGGCGTCCACAGCGTCCCGATCGACAAGGGCTTTCAGGTCCACAACCTCGAGGACGGCGGCGTGCTCGTCCAGTATAACTGCATGGATTGTCCCGAGCTCGTGCAGAAGCTCGGGAAGATCGTGCGCGGCTATTCCAAAGAGGTCATCCTCGCCCCCTACCCCCCCATGAAGCACAGAATCGCCCTCACCGCCTGGGGCAAGATCGACACGTTCGATACCTTTGATGCCAAGCGCATCACGGGCTTCATCAACGCCTTCCGGGGCCTCGATCATCACCCGAGACGGTAAGGAGAACGGGCGCGCACAGGCGGAAAATTGACAAGACGCCGCATGAACGCTAGCATGGTGTTTTTGAACGTCATCCTTCCATCAACCCCATGAGCTGACAGAGGCGCGCCGCCTAATGGATTCTCTCTATCTGTTCTTTCAGCCGATCCTCGCTCCACAAACCGATGCGGATCAAGTAACGCGATGGTTTGCCTTAGGGATACTGCTTCTCTTCATATGCTTGCTATGGAGCAGAAATACCCGCCGATTTTCCCAACAAGCGACGACGTTCTTTGGAATCCTCGGGACGTTCGTGGGCATTTATTTTGGTCTTCGCCATTTTGATCCCAAAGACATCCAACAAAGCGTGCCGCCGCTTCTCGCTGGTCTGAAAACGGCGTTTCTCACCTCCATATTCGGCATCGGAGCGACTCTCCTCACGAGAACCTATGACTTCTTCTCATCGTGGGCGTCTCCAAACGAGAGAAGAACGGAAGGCGCCACCGTTCAAACCCTCGCGGAGATTCTCCAAGAACAGACGAAAGCGATGCAAGAACAGACGCAAGCTCTCCAAGAGCAGACGCAAGCAGAAAAAGAAAACCACCTTCTGACGCTGAAAAGCCTGGAGAGCATCCGATCTTCCGTTTCGGGCGATGGCGATACGTCCATGCTCACCCAGATTCAGAAACTCCGCCTCAGCTTCGACGAAAAACAAAATGCGCTCATTCAGGAATTCAAAACGTTCGCCCAAAACATGGCGGAGGCGAACACCGATGCGCTCATTAAAGCGCTTGAAGGGGTGATTAAGGATTTCAACGCGAAGATAAACGAGCAGTTCGGGGAGAACTTCCAACAACTCAACGAGGCGGTCGGAAGCCTCGTCGTTTGGCAGGACAAGAACAAGGAACAAACCGAAAGGATGATCCAGCATTTCGACGCGACGGTCTCCGCGGTTGAGGAGGTGCGGGAATCCATCGCGCAAATGCGGGATTCAATGACCCAAATAGCGGAGCGGAGCCGTGCCATCACCGATGCGGCGGAGCAGCTCGCCCCCATTCTGTCCGCCATTCAGGAGCAAAGAGAGTCACTGGCAGGCTACATGGGGCAATTCGCAGAAATATCAGAAAAAGCAAAAGAGCTTCTGCCCACGCTTGAGACGAAAATAAACGAGCTCACGGAGAATTTCTCCCAAGCGGTGATGCGGGCGACAGAGACGAACCAGAAGGCCTTGGATGCGCACAAGGAATTCGCCCAGACTGTGATCAATGGATTTTCTGAATTGGGTTCTGAATTGGGTAAAACGACCACCGACGTCATAACGCAGGTGGGAGAATCCGCCATACAAAACATGGAAACGATGCGCGTGCAGACGGAGGATGCCGCAAAGCTGCTGGAGACGCTCGTCTCCAATCTAGCCGGTAGATTAACTTCTCACATACAAGAAACCTTCACGAAAACACACGAGGAAATTGCTCGATTGGCGGGGGAAAGCGCAGGGCACACCGAAGCGCGGATGGAAGAGATAGATAAACGTCTCGGTGAAGCACTGACCAAGGTGTTGAAGGAGTTTGGCAGCAGACTCGCCAGCATATCGGAGAAGTTCGCTGACGATTATACGCTATTATTGGCAGAGTGGAGGAAAGTGCTGGAGCTAGCAAGAGGGGACGGCAATGCGCGACTCTGACGCACTCCACGAGGAAAGCGAAGGGGGATGGATATCCATCGCGGACGTCATGTCCGTGACCATGATGATATTCATGTTCCTCACCGTCATATTCATGGCGACGGTCCAGGCGGACAAAGAGCGCATCGAGAAAATCGCCGTCACCTACAACCGCCTGCAGAATGACCTGTATGATGATTTGAAGCGTGAATTCAAGGACGATTTGCCGAGTTGGCGCGCGGAAATCGACCGAGAGACGCTCTCCATCACCTTTCGGGAGCCCGAGGTGCTTTTCGGGGCAGGCCGAAGCGCCCTGAAAGAGAAATTTCGGGACATCCTCATCGACTTCTTCCCCCGCTACGTTCGGATTCTCACCAGCCCGAAATACAAAAACGATATTGAGGAGGTGCGAATCGAAGGCCACACCTCCAGCGAATGGACGACGTTCACCGCTCCCAAAATCGACTATTTCAAGAACATGGAACTTTCCCAGAAAAGAACGCGCGCCGTTCTGGAATACGTCTTGAACCTCAAGGAAGCGTCCGGAGATTTCGCGTGGCTGAAGGGGCGGCTCACCGCCAACGGCCTGTCTTCGAGCAGACCCGTCATGGAGAATGGCCGCGAGAACCGGAAAAAATCCAGAAGGGTGGAGTTTCGCGTGAGAACGAACGCGGAGAAAAGAATCGTCGAGATCATCAACAAGAAGGAGAGGCCATGAAAATCGAGATTGCGTTCGACGGAATTGATGCGGTTCTTCGCAAAATGGGAATCGAGAGACTAGCCGAACCCCCCGGTAAATCGGGATGGAATCCAATAGACACCAAACTGGCGGAGAAAGGTATAGGCGTTCATCCAGGCGAGATCGGGAAAGGTACCAAGAAAACTTTAACCTACAAAGGCCGCAAGGTTCTCGTCTATATTCGGGACCAATATACCCACTTTTCTAACGGATACAAGTTTCACGTGGCGAATTGCGTAAAGATACAGGAGATGAAAGGAAGCAACCGATTTGAAAAACGATACGTCGCCTCGACCCGGACGGACGGAAAATTTATCGTGAACTTCATGGACCGCTCCGATGAAATTATCGAAAAAGACCAAACTATAGCGATGCGTGTATGCAAATACTGCTTATCCGAATTGAACTACAAAGGTTATTACAATGAATTCTCCCTGAAGGAATTCTTTGAAATATACGGCGAAACAATCGTCGACGAGCCGACGTACACGGACATCATCGACCCCGGACGGCCTACGTATTCACCAAATCAAGAAATATTTTCACGAATATGCCGTGAAAGAGCGAATTGGAGGTGCGAGGAATGCGGCATTTTTCTGGGAGATAAGGAAGCCCGACAATTTCTCCACGCACACCATATAAACGGCGATAAATCCGACAATCGCGTGGCCAATCTTCGCGCCCTATGCGTCGATTGCCACGACAAACAAGCAGGCCATTCACTACCGGCAACGATGCGGAAAAAGTTCCATGACTGGAAAAGAGAGAAGCGTGCCAGCCGTATAGATTCCGCCGACTCGCCCTCCCTCTCCTATGCGCGCGAGACGCCCGAACGCGCTTATTTCGCGTAGCCGGGCAAAATCATTGCGAATGGACTGGAAAATGCGCGGATTTTCCGAGGTGAAACCCCCTGGAAAAGCCGTTTTTCGGGGCGTAAACGGCTTGGTAAACGGCCGTGCAAGGGCGTTGCAAAAGTCGCTCCAGGAAGGCCGGCGAGCGTGATGGCGGCGCGGGCACCCTCGGCTCTCCCCAGCCAGTCAGGGTCGGCGTGGGTTAGCTCTTGCGGTTTGAAACCTTTGGTCTCTCATTGGACGCTACCGAAAAGTAATCTCCCTTGCTTTATCAAGAGCTTCTATTTTAACTTACTCGTTTCGGCACTTGATGGGCGCGTATTAAATGGTGTGAGAAAAAATGAGTCATTAAATTCACGGTAGGCCAATCCCATATCATCACACATCGCCTTCATTAACCTCACCAATGTGTCCTCTTGATTCTTGTCTCGCGCTATGGTTTTTTTATGAAATTCCGAGAGGGCATCCATAACTTTCAACGAGGAGTTGAATGCAAGGAAAATCTCGTTCAATGCTCTACTAAATTCATCGCCTTTAAGGTCGTAGCGATTGCTCATGAACCGCCGAAGCGCTTCCCATTTGATTTTACGGCGTCCATATTTAATATAAAACCAATTTGACACCAAAGCACCAACTATAGCGCCAGAAATCACTCCTCCCACCGAGAAAATTAGTTCACTTGTCATTCCTGTTGAACCCCCTTTTCGCTATGTTCGTCTATCGCCCTAAGGACCGGGCATTCTCGGCTCTCCCCAGACGCTTCCACGTCGGCATGGTTTAGCGTCCGCCTTTGTCGTCCGTCTCCGGCGTTGGGCTTTCCGAGGTGGCCTTTTCGTATTCGGCAATCCACTCTTCGGCTTCTGCGAGAGTGTAGGCTCCGGTTCGAGCGCCGCTATCCTTCGGCAACCCATAGACTGGCGGCTTGTCGATATGCGGCTCCAGTTGCTCTCTCAACGTTTGTGCTTTTCTATCGGGCAAGCGTTTGAGAATGGAATCCACATATTCCCTTGTCAATCCGCCCTCGAAAATGACTTTGGAGAGATCGCTCTCACGGCCGGCTAACGCTCTCATGCGTTCCGCAAACCTATGGGACCAGCTTACTGCACTGACTGCCCCTTGCAGTTGCACGCCATTGAGATTCACCCCTTGCAACCGCGCATCCCTGAGATTCGTCCCTTGCAAATGTGCACCCCCGAGATGCGCACCTTGCAGTTTCGCGCCCACGAGCTCCGCCCCTCGCAAATACGCACTCCCGAGACTCGCCCCTTCCAAATGTATAAACGCGAGACTCGCTCCTTCCAAATGCGCATTCATGAGATTCGCCTCTTGCAAATGCGCACCCCCGAGATACGCCCTTTGCAATTGCGCCCGCCAGAGACTCGCCCCTTGCAACCGTGCCGATCCAAGATCCGCCCCTTGCAACTGCGTATTCCAAAGATGCGCCCCTTCCAGGCGCGCATTTAGAAGATTCGCGCCGTTTAGCCAGCTGCCCTCCAGGTTGATGCGGAAACCCTGAAAGACATCATGCTCCTGCACGAAAAGCAGGGTCAGCAGGCTTTGGATTTCCTCGGAAGGCTTCTCCGGGCATTCCTTTTGATACTTAGACTCTCCCGTCGTCCGGCGGACGTGCGCGCAGAGAATATCCAACACTGTCTGCCGCAATTCCTGCGTATCTTCCGCCAGATGGAAGAGCTCGTAGGCCCCGCCCAGACGAACGGAAACCGAGGCGTGGCCCATGTGTTCAATGGCGTTTTTCAGACGCTCCTGCCGCAGTCCCTTCTCGGCGTTCTCGTTGGTCTTGGCCTGTTGTTCCGCCGTCTTCTCCATCGCCTTGGCGCGCCTGTAGGCGGTCACAGCCTGTATGGCGAGCAGGACGCCGCCCATGGCGACGCCCAGAAATTTCAGAATCTGAAATTTTTCACCTACCCCGAAGAGGCAAAAAGCCCATTCCGGATCTTCGGAGAACAAGATAACCAAAAAAGGCGCCACTAAAAACACAAACAGGAACAGCCACAACACCCACAAAAAAACGAGCGTGGGGTCTTTCCGCCAAGAACAGATACGGGCTTTCAGCCAGTTCAGGATCGGCATGGTTTATCGTCCGTCTCCGGCGTTGGGATTTCCGAGGTGGCTTCTTCGTATTCGGCAATCCACGCTTCGGCTTCTTCGGACGTGTAGGCTCCGGTTTGGGCGCCGCTATTCGTCGGCAACTCATGGCTTGGCGGCTGGTCGATATGCGGCTTCAGTTGCTCTCTCAATACCCGTGCTCCTCCATCGGACAAGGACAAAACTTTGAGGATGGAATCCACATATTCCCTCGTCAATCCGCCCCCGAAAATGACTTTGGAGAGATCGCTCTTACAGCCGACTAACCGAGTTATGCGTTCCGCAAATCCACCGTAGAATATTATTTCACTGCACGCCCCTTGCAAATGCGCATCCACGAGATCTGCCCCTTGTAATTGCGCCTTCCGGAGATTTGCCCCCTGCAAATGCGCAAACCCGAGATCCGCCCCCTCCAAATGCGCAATATCAAGATCTGCCCCTTGTAGTTGCGCAAGCCTGAGATCTGCCCCTTGCAGTTGCGTCTCGCCGAGGTTCGCACCTTCTAAATGCGCATCTTGAAGATTCGCGCCGTTCAGCCAGCTGCCCGCCAAATTGATGCGGAGACCTATAAAGACGTTAAAGATGTCGTGCTTCTGCACGAAAAGCAGGGTCAGCAGGCTCTGGATTTCCTTGGAAGGCTTCGCCGAGTAATCCTTTTGATATTTGGACTCTCTCGTCGTCCGGCGGACGTGCGCGCAGAGAATGTCGAGCACCATCCGTCGCAATTCCCGAGTATCTCGCGCCAAACGGAAGAGTTCATGAGCCCCGCCCAGACGAACGGAATCCGAATCATTGCCCATATGTTCGATGGCGTTTTTCAGACGCTCCTGCTGACGCTCCTGCCCCCGCTTCTGGGCTGCCACAACCCGTATGACGATCAGGACGTAGAGCATGGCGACACCCAGAACGTACAGAGTGTGAAATTTTATCCCGAAGAGGTAAAAAGCCGATGTCGGGCCTTCGGAGAACAAGCTGACCAAAAAAAGCACAAACAAACACACAAGCAGGCACACCCACCAAAAAACGCGCATGAAGTCTTTCCACCAGGAAAGGATGCGGGCTTTCAGCCGGTTCCACGTCGGCATGGGCGTTTCTCACTCTCTTCGTTCGGGCGGAAGGCTGTAGCCTAGAACACCCCCCATCAGCCATTCAAGCGCACCGCACCTCGTCTCACCAACCCCGCCCGCCCGTGCCTGGAACGGGTGCGGAGGGTTCCCCGCCTGGAGCCGGACAAAATCATGGCAAATGGGCTAAAAAATTCGCGGATTTTCCGAGGCGAAACGTCCTGAAAAATGACCGTTGTAGGGGGCGTAAAAGGCTCATAAAACGCCCGTGCAAGGGCGTTGCAAAAGCCGTTCAAGGCAAGGTTGGCGAGCGTGATGGCGGCGCGGGCGTCCGCGTCCCCGGCGACGCTAGAGGGCGCCGGCGAACGCCTCTCCCGCCAGAAGCCCCCCCAGTTTCAGGCGCGTGGTGTCGTTCAGGCCGTCGATGTGGTAGCACATCATCGCGTCGCGCAGATGGCGCTCGGCGGAATGGGTGTCCATGTAGCCGTTGCCGCCGAATACGTTCATCGCCCGAATGCAGACCTGGGGGGCCATCTCCGATGCGAACAGGGCGGCGCGCATCCCCTCCTTGTGGTCGTATGCACCCTCCGGCGCCGCATCCGCGTGCCAGGCCGCGCGCCAGACGGCGTCGCGCGCGACGGTGATGCTCACGTACATGTCGGCGAGCAGCTCCCGAATACGTGCGTGCTCGATGATGGGCTTTCCGCCCTGGACGCGCTTTCGGGCGTAGGCGCGAGCGTCCTCAAAGGCGGCGCGGGCGATGCCGACGCCAAAGGTGGCGGTGGTGGGCGAGTGGCGGGCGAACACGCGCGCCATGTAGGGCAGCCCTCCGTCCACCTCGCTGAGACGCCACCCCTCGGGTACCTCGGCGTTCTCATAGACGAGCTCCCCGTTCATCAAAAGGCGCGCGCCGAGCTTCCCGTGAATGACGCCGCGCCGAAAGCCGGGCGTCTCGTCTGTGGTGATGAACATGGTGGCACCCTCGTTCACGGGAACGTTCGGGTTCGTCCGGGCGAGCACGAAGTTCACGTTGCTCATCGCCGCACAGGCGATGAAGTGCTTCGTCCCGTTCAGTACCCACACATCTCCGCACCTCTCGGCGGAGAGCCGCATTCCGCCGTCCACGTTCATGGCGGGCATGATGTTGTCCGTCCCCGCCTCCGGCTCCGTCATGCCGATGGCCATGGTGGAGGTGTCCACGTCCATGAAAAGGGGCAGGAACTCCGCCCTTTGCGCGTCCGTGGTGAAGTGGCAAAGCATCTTCGCCAGTTTCCAGCCCTGGTGAATCACGGAGGCGAAGCCCGCCTCTCCCTGAAACAGCTCCTCCAGCAGCACCACGTGCGCGAATATGCCCAGGCCCGCTCCGCCCATCTCCTCCGGCACGGTCAAGGTTCTGATGCCCGCTTTCGAGGCTTTGCGCAGGACGTCCATGGGAAAGGGATGCGCAGGGTCCACCCCGTTCTGGCGATCCCATTCGGCGGCGTGGGGCCGCAGCTCGTCTCTGGCGAATGCAGCGACCCTCTCCTGCCAGGATTTCAGCCCATCATCAAGAACGTAGTCCACCATCTCCGCTCCCCCCGCGCCTGCTGAAGGCGCATGAACGCATCTCCCGACCCGCTCCCTACTCCGAGTCGTCGTTTTCCCTGAGCCAGCGGATGAGCGCCGCATTCCGTGCCCGCATCGCCGCAGCAGTCGATTCCGCCGACCACCTGTAAAAGCCCTCGCCGCTCTTCACGCCGAGCAGGTTCTTCTCCACCATCCCGTCCACCAAGGGCGAGGCCTGCACCCGATTATCGAGCGAGGGCTGAACCTGGCGATGCACGTCGCGCAGCACGTCCAGACCCGAGAAGTCGCTGAGCATACACACTCCGAGAGCCGAGAAAAGAGGGGCGAGGGAGCGCCACACGGCGTCGACGTCCTCGGGACGCGCGTAGCCCTTCTCCACGATGTGAAAGGCCTCGCGCCTGAGCGCCGTCGTGAGCCGCACTCCGACGTGGCCGGGCACCTCCCGGCACAGGATGGGCTTCTTGCCCGCTCGCCTCAACAGCGCGCACGCGATTCGCGTGGTCTCCTCGCTCGTTCGCCGGCCGGGCGCCACCTCCACGATCGGAATCAAGTGGGGGGGCGTATAATTGTGCGTGGTGATGCAGCGCTCGGGATGCTTCGTTCGCTGCGAGATATCCGTCATCCCCAAACCTGAAGTCTCGCTCGCCAGTATCACGTCCGGCGGGGATATCGCATCCATCCTCTCGAAAACTTCCTGCTTGAACACGAGGTTCTCACTCACCGCCTCGACGACGAAATCACCGCCCGAGACGGCTTCGTGAAAATCCTGCGTCGAGGCGATGCGCCCTGAAGCGTCGCGCGCATCCTCCGCACTCCACGCGTCTGCGTCCACGAGCGCCTCAAGGCTCTCCTCGATTCCCCGGCGCGCGCGCGCAGCACCCTCTGCGCTTCGGTTGTAGAGCAGGACGCAAAAGTGCGCCCGCGCGAACTGAAGCGCCACGCCCCGGCCCACGTATCCGCCCCCGATGACCGCGACGCTTTGAACGTCCTCCGCCTCGCGCATGAGGGCCCCCGGCGTGGAATGGATGAGAGGAATCAGGGAGAATGTATCATAAGCGCCCCCCCGACGCCATCGGAAGGCACCGCTCCCGAACGGCGCAAAAGGAAAGGACGGACGATGGGGAAGCGAAGGGCCGCATTCTTTTTGCTCGGAGTCGCACTCTACGCCTGCGGCGGCGAGGGGGGGTTCTCTCCGGCGGGAAACATGGGCACCCCCCGGCACGGGCATACCGCCACGAGGCTCGCATCAGGAGAGATACTCATCGCCGCCGGCCTCACCAAAACCTCCCCGCTCGGCCATCTGGAGACGTATGACCCGACGCAAAAGGTTTTCAGGCCCCGCGCGCCGGAAGGCTTTCAAGCGCGGGGCTGGCACAAGGCCACCCCCATGGAGGGCGGAGTGCTGATCTCGGGAGGCTGGACGACAGGCGGCGAGGCGCTCAGGAGCGCCCTTCTCATACATCCAGGCGGCGGAGTTCTCTCGCGCGCCATGATGAAGCGGGGCCGCTACGACCACACGGCGACGAGGCTGCCGAACGGAGGCGCGCTCATCGCCGGCGGCAACGACGGCAAGCGCGCCATTCGCCATCTGGAGATATACCTGCCGGACGAGCGGCGCTTCGCCTCCGCGCGAAGGCCCATGCTCACCCCAAGGCAGCAGCACAGCGCCACCGCGCTTTCGGGGGGCGAGGTGCTCATCATCGGCGGTGCGGAGGGAGCAGGGGCGCGATACGCGGAGATGTATCTGCCCGCACAAGGAAGAACGCGCCTCGTCCGCAGCCTCACGGCCCAAAGGAGTCGCCACAGCGCCACGCGGCTCAAAGACGGGAGCGTGCTCATCGCAGGCGGGTTGGGCGAGGACAAAACGCTTGACAGCGCGGAGATATTCGACCCCGGAACGCAGAGGTTCATTCCGCTTGCGAGCAAATTGCGCGTGAGGCGGCAGCAGCATACCGCCACGCTGCTTCCGGACGGCAGGGTTGTCCTCATCGGGGGCTGGGGGGGTGCGGGACGCACCCTCGCCAGCGCGGAGGTGTTTGACCCCGAGAGGCGATGCTTCCATCTGGCGGATGGGGAGATGAAGTCGCCCCGGCGCCTTCACACGGCCACCTCGCTCGGGGGGCTACGGGTGCTCATCGCAGGGGGTGCGTCCGAGGCGGAGGTGCTCGGGTCTGCGGAGATTCTCGAGATGGACCCAGACAGAGAAGACGAATGTTGACGCTGGCGCGCTCGGTGCCCTGGAGTCTGAAACGCTCCGCCTGCACCCAGCGCGGACGATGCAAACCGCTTGCGCAAACGAGGAGAATTCGCATGTCTTTCCAACACGCACGACGCCGGGACAACCAGCAATGGATGCTCGATTACGTGGTCAAAACGGCCGGCATGGTACAGAACTTCGAAGACGACAGGTTCGAGCTTCCCAGGGGCGTGAAGAACTACAGGATGATCAGCAAGCTGCAGGGGGAGGATGCGGCGCACAAAGAAGAGGTCGCCCGCGCGGCGGAGGAGTCCGGAATGCGTGAGACGGCACTTGAACTCTACGTCCAGGCGTCGGAATCCTACCGAAAAGGGCAGCACGCGATATTTGAAGACGACCACCCGCAGAAGATCAGGCTCCACGCCGGGCTGATTCGCTGCTACGACCGGGCGATGGCGCTGTCCGACTATCCGATGGAGCGCGTCGAGGTTCCCTTTGAAGGCCAGGAAATCCAGATCATCCTGCACCTTCTGCCGGAGGGCGAGAAGGCCCCCTGCGTCATCTACATCCCCGGCATGGACCAAACGAAAGAGTTCTACCCCTATATCCTGCAGAACGACGTGATTCGGCGGGGCATGCACGCATGTGCCATGGACGGCCCCGGGCAAGGCATCTCCAACTTGCGAAAGATCCGCGTCGCCGAGGACAACTATGAGCGCGCCGTCTCGGCGGTGATCGACCATCTGGCGACGCTCCCGCAGATAGACGAGGACAGGATCGGCGTCTTCGGCATCAGCATGGGCTCCTACTGGGCACCGCGCGCCGCGGCGATAGACCGCCGCATCAAGGCGTGCGCGGGGGGCAGTGCCACGTTCTCGGACAAGCGCGTCATCTTCGGCGAAGCCTCTCCGCGCTTCAAGCAAATTTTCATGTATATGGCCGGATACGCGGACGAAGACGCGTTTGACGAGATGGCGGAGAATATGACGCTCAGAGGCTGCGGGGCGGAGATCGCATGTCCCATCCTGTTGGCTACGGGAGAGTTCGACCCGTTGAGCCATCTCGAAGACGCCTTCCGCTTCTTTGACGAGATCACAGCCCCCAAGGAATTGTGGGTACTGGAAAACGAGTTTCACAGGGTCTGGGGAATGCAGGGGCTCGGCGGCCTGGATCTGAACCCCTGGGCCGTGGACTGGATGCGAAAAGCGCTTCAGGGGGAGATTCCCGAGGGGCACGACAAGACGGTCTACGTCAGGCAAAAATCAGGCGGCGGGGCTTTCAGCGGCCCCGTTCCGGATGACCACCCGAGACGATGGTGAGCCGACCGCAAGCATGACGAAACCGCCGAAGCGGCACCAGGAGGCGCCCGCATCTTCCTTTTGCAAAAAACGAGAATATACAACATAGTTCGAGTGCCTGGGAAATCAGCCTCCGGATTCCCTCGAGACAGAGCGGCCCTCTCGTTCACGTCCGGGCCGTGCCATACCGCAGAAGGAGATTGGAATGCCTGGCCATCCCGTCAACAGCGACCTGGAGCCCATCACCGAGAACTGGCGAATATCGCAGCACTGCTTCTCCGAGGAAATCCGCTCGCAAATGACGCTTCCCGAGAAGTTTCAGCTCTGCGACATCACCTTGCGGGAGGGCAGACAACTCCCCGGCGTGTCCTTGAGGCGCGATGAGGTCATCCGCATCGCCGACGCGCTCGTCGACGCCGGCGTGGGCATGGTCCAGATGCACCACGACGACCCGAAAGAGATGGAGGAGGTGAAAAAACGGCATCCGGCACTCATCGTGGAGGCACTCGTCCATCCCACCGCCGTCCTGAATCCGGAGCTCGCGAAAGTGGAAGTCGACCTCAACGTGGAGCACGGAGCGGACTATACGACCCTTTGCTTCTCTTTTTCGCCGCACCAGATGTGCCTGTTTGAATCCATGGCCGGAGATCCGAACATCACCATCGAGCAGGCCATCAAGCGCGCCTGCGGCTCCGTGGCCTACGCCCGCGAGAAATCCGGCCCCGACAGGAAGGTGGGCTGCCTGATCCAGGACTGCACGCGCATTCCTATCGCGCGCCTCGCCCAGGTATGCGGTGCGCTCGTGGATGCGGGCGCCGACATGATCAAGCTCGACGACATCAACGGCATGGCTATCGCCTCCGTCTATACCTACGTCGTTCGGGAGATGAAGCGCCTGCTGCCCGGAACGGAAATCGGCCTCCACACCCACAACGACATCGGCATGGCGTGCGCCGCCCTGTATGCGGGTCTGGAGGGCGGTGCCGACCTCCTCGACGCCTGCGTGAACGGTCTGGGCGAGCGCGCCCACATCGCCCCCCTGGCCGAAGTCGCCTCGGTCATCCAGATCTACTACGGCATCGACTGCGGCATTCAGCTGCACAAAATGTATGCACTCTCCAAACTCGTCTCCGACGTCATGAAGTGGCCCATGACGGACACGATGCCCTTCGTGGGCGAGACGGCGTTCTCCCACCTCGTCGAGGTGCACTACCGCGTGCCCGAAGGCGAGGAGGGCTTCTGGGCGTATTCGTGCATGAAGCCCGGGATTTTTGGAAACCGCATGCACAATCTTCTGGGCCACTATTCGGGAAACTGGGCGATACGCGCCAAGGCGCGCGAACTCGACCTCGACTTGCCCGGAGAAAAGGAAGAAGCCGTCCTCCGGCAAGTTCGGACGGATATCCGCTGGCGCAAGCGGCAACTGAAGGATGAGGAATTCGAGGCCATCGTCCGGGCGGTCTGCTGAGGGAGCGCTTCCAAAAACCAGGCCGAGGCAGGCGCCCGGCATGAGGGAGCCGCATTTTCGCTCGAGCGGGTGCGCGCCGCGCGCGCCGTTCATCCACCCGAGGAGAAAACATGAAACTGGAGGGCAAGGTCGCATTCATCACGGGCGCGTCGGGCGGCATAGGAGGTGCCATCGCGCGCACCTACGCACGCGAGGGGGCACGTATCGCCCTGGCCGCCCGTTCCGTGGACAAGCTGGAAGCACTCGCCGGAGAGATAGAGGACATGGGGCGAGAGGCGCTCGTCTGCCGGTGCGACGTCATGCGGGATCAGGACATCCTCGATGCGCTCCGCAAGACGGCGAGTGTGCTGGGCCCGGTGGACGTTCTGGTGAACAACGCCGGCGTCGTGAGCTTCGAGGCAGTGCACGCCCTTCCCGATGCGGTGTGGGAGCGCACGATGCAGATCAACGCGAAAGCACCCTTCACGGCGATTCGGGAGGTTCTCCCCTCGATGCTTGAGCGCAAATCCGGAAAGATCATCAACGTGGCGTCGGTTTCGGGAAAGATCGGCCTCGCCTACAGAAGCGCATACGCGGCGTCGAAACACGCCGTCCTGGGCCTCACCAAGGCACTCTCCGCCGAGGTCGCCCCGTTCGGCATCACGGCAAACTGCATCTGCCCCACCTTCGTCTCCACCCCCATGTTCGATGAGAGCATCCAGAAATGGGCGGACGAGACGGGCAGAACTTTCGAGGAGCAGGCACAAGAGCTGAGAGACAAGGTGCCCATGAAGCGCTTTATCGATCCGGAAGAATGCGCGCCGCTGGCGCTTCTTTTGGCGTGTGCGGATTCCGGCGGCATCACCGGCCAGGCCATCAACGTGGACGGCGGCTTCGTGCAGTTCTAGGACGTTGCGAGACCGATATGCGCCTTGCGAATAGAGTAGCCATCATCACAGGAGCGGGAAGCGGCCTGGGCGAGGCCATCGCGAGGCGCTTTGCGTCCGAGGGTGCCTGCCTGCTCCTCTGCGATCGCAACGGCGGGGCCGTGGAGGGGCTCTCGGGTGCGCTCTCCGCTTCCGCCCCCGGCGTCGAGGCGTGCGAGATGGACGTATCGGATTCGGGTGCTGTGCGAAAGATGGCGGAACTCTGTCTGGAAAGATTCGGGCGAATCGACGTCCTCGTCAACAACGCGGGCATCTCGCCCAAGAAAGCGTATCTCGAATACTCCGAGGAGGATTGGGACGCCGTCATCGACGTGAACCTGAAAGGGGAGTATCTGTGCGCCCGCGCCGTCAGCGCGCACATGATGGCGAGGGGTTACGGCCGCATCGTCAACCTCTCCTCATCCGCGTGGCGTTCGGGCGGCTTCGCGGGAGGGATTCCCTACGCCTCGGCCAAGGCCGGCGTCATCGGCCTCACGCGCGCCCTCGCCAAGACGCTGGGGCCGCACGGCATCACCGTGAACGCGATAGCACCCGGCCCCACCGCCACGCCGCTCACGGACGAATGGCTTCCCGCCCGTCTGGAGGAGATCGTGCGGCAGATTCCGCTCGGTCGCGTGGGCAGGCCCTTGGACGTGGCCAACGCCGCGCTTTTCCTGGCCTCGGACGAGGCGGAATACGTCACGGGCATCTGCCTGGACGTGAACGGCGGCATCGCCATGGGCGGCTGATCATCGCCGCCCACCGCCCCATACGGCCCGAAACGCCGCCCTCCCCGGGCCCGCTTGCATTTCCGCATCCTGCATGACACCCTTTTCAGATGCGAATCACCCCTTGATCGGTGGTTGCGAGAGCGCACTCGCCGCGTTTTTTTCATTGCGTGCGAAGGAGCGTTCGTTCGTTTCGCGCTGGATATAAAACGAGAGGAAATCACCATGAATCTGCCCTTTGACGAAAACAAGCTCAGCACCCTGATGGAGAACGAGGGTGCGGACGTCGTTCTTGCCTCCTCAAAGGAAAACGTCCAGTACCTGCTCGGCGGCTACAAATTTTTCTTCTTCGCCCACAAGGACGCCATCGGCGTGAGCCGCTACCTGCCGATGGTGGGACTGCCGAAGGGTGCCTCCGACAAGGCGTTTTACATCGGCAACGTCATGGAAGGCTGGCAGCAGGAAGTCGAACCCGTATGGGTGCCCGAGAAGAGAAACAACCAGTGGCGCAGCGATCAGGCGGGCAAGGACGCGGCTGATTTCATCCGCAAGCTCGGCCATGGAAAAGGTACCGTGGCGGTGGAGAAATGCTTCCTTCCGGCGGATGCCTACGAGGCGCTTCAAGAGGAGCTGCCGGACGCGAAATTCATCGACGCCGTCTATATGCTGGAAGAACTCCGCGCCGTGAAGCGCGCCGGCGAGCGCGCCCTCCTGAAAGAAGCCTCCGAAGCCATCGTCGAGTGCATGCTCGGCGTCATGGAGAGCACGCCCCCCGGAACCACTACGTATGCAATCGCCGATGAGATGAAAAAACGCGAAACCCAAAAAGGGCTCGATTTCGAGTATTGCCTCACCTGCACAGGGCCGAGCTACAACCGCGCCCCCTCCAACGCCGCGTGGGAGGAGGGGAACGTCCTCTCGCTCGACTCCGGCGGGAACAAGCAGGGCTACCTGGGCGACCTTTGCCGCATGGCCGTCATGGGGGTGCCCACGCCGCTGATGGAGGATTTGCTCGGCGAAATTCAGGCGGTACAGGCGGCCGCGCGCGCGGTGGTGCGCCCGGGCGTCACGGGCCGGGAAATCTACGAAGCCGCCCGCACCGAGCAGGCCCGATGCGCACACGGCGAGGAGATGGTCTTTCTGGCCCACGGCATGGGCATCATTCAGCACGAAGCCCCGCACCTCACCTCCTCCGGCGTCGTGCCCTACCCCGCCACCTACGAGGACAAGGGTCTTGCGGCCGGAATGGTGGTGTCTATCGAAACGGACCTGAAAAACCCGGAGGTGGGCTTCGTCAAGCTTGAGGACACGGTGGCGGTCACCGAGGATGGGGCGGAGGGATACGGCGACGACGGCCGGGGGTGGAACGTCGCAAACGCATAGGCCCCGCTTGATAAACGCGAAGGGACGATCTGGTGGATTTTCGCATCAACCCTGAAAACGAAGACCTGCTGGAACGCGCGAAAACCTACGCGAGAGAGATTCTCGCTCCGAGGGCGGAGAAAATCGATCAGGAAGGGATTTTCCCCCGCGAGAATTTTGACGACCTCGCGCGGGAGGGCTTCACCTCCCTGACGCTCCCCAGGGACCTGGGCGGCCGCGACCTGTATGAGGACGCCGCCACCTATTCGATGATCCTCTACGAGCTCTCGAAAGGCTGCACGAACACGGCGATGCTCTTTCACATGCACAGCTCCATCGCGCACGTCATCACCTATCTGGGAACGGATGCGCAAAAGCACAGATACGGCGCGATCGTCCGGAGCGGGAAAATCATCGCGAGCTACGCGAGCGAGAACGCCTCGAGCCTTCACGGCGTGTGGCGCATGGAGACGAAGGCGCGGCGCGACGGCGACGTTTACAGGGTCAACGGCAAAAAATATTTTTGCTCCATGGCCGGCGAGGCGGACTATTACGTGCTCTGGGTGCAGCTGGAAGAGGAGGAGGACCTCACGAAAAGCCTGGGGCTGCTCATCGCCCCCTCAAGCGCGCCCGGCTTCAAGATCGATCAGGAGTGGAACGCCTTCGCCATGCGCGGAACGATGAGCCACTCGATGATATACGACAACGTGGAAATACCGGTGGAGGACCTCGTGGGCCAGGGCGGAGACCCGATACGGCCGGACGTTCTGCCCAAGTTCGGCTTCGGCTACTCTGCCGTCTATCTGGGCGCCGGCGGAGGCGCCTTCGATTGGGTGGTCCACTACGCGCAGACCAGAAAACTCATGCCCGACAACGCGCCCATTGCCTCCTATCCCGCCATACAGCGCCAGATAGGGGAGATGAAGATAGCCCTCGACGGCGCGATTCTCATGCTCCAAAGGGCGGGATGGATGATCAACGCCTACGGAGCGGAGCGGGCCTATGGCGCCATCAACGAGGCGAAATACGTTTGCGCGGAATCCGCCGCCCTCATCACGGAGAAGGCGCTCAAGGTGGCCGGCGGGCCGGGGCTGTTCCGGCACAATCCGCTCCAGCGCTTTCACCGGGAGGCGAGAGCGGGCCTCATCATGCCGCCCAACACGGAAAAATGTCTGGAGCTCACCGCCAGGACCGTCCTGGAAGGCAACGCGAACATGCTAGGAGTATAGCCGATGCGTTCACTCCCCCCCTATTTTCGTCCCCCGATCGAATATCCCGACTGCGCCCTGCACGGCTTGCTGAAAATCACATGCGCGCGCCGCCCGGACGCCATCGCCCTGGTGGACGGGGAGGTCCGCATGAGTTTTCGGGAGCTCGACGCGCTCTCGAACGCATGCGCCCGCGCCATGCGCGCCGAGGGCGTAGCGCCCGGAGATCGCGTCGCCCTGCTCCTGCCCAACTCGGCCGCGTTCGAGATAGCCGCCTTTGGCGCGTCGAAGGCGGGCGCGGTATTCACGCCGATGAACCCCGCATACAAAGAAGCCGAAGCACTCCACCAGCTCCATGATTCTGGTGCGAAGCTCCTCATCACCACAGCGGAGGGGGCCGCCCTGGCCCAAGAGGTGAGAAAAGACCTCCCTACGCTGAAAGCCGTCGTCTCCACGAACGACGGCCCGGCGGAGCGCCCCCGCTTCGAGGACTGGATAGGCGCGCATTCGGCAGCCGCCGTCCCCGAACCGCCTATCCATCCCGCACAGGACCTGGTCGCCCTGCCCTATTCAAGCGGCACGACCGGCCTGCCCAAGGGGGTGATGCTCACCCACAGAAATCTGGTGGCGAACTACCACCAGTTCGTGGCGAACGATTACGTCACGGACCGGGATTCGGGACTCCTGTTTCTGCCGCTATATCACATCTACGGAGCGCTGATCATGGGCGGGCTGGTTCTGGCCGGCGCCACCCAGGTGCTGATGAAGCGATTCACGGTGGAGGACGCCCTGCGTCTCGTGCAAGAACACGGGATCACCCTCTTCTACGGCGTGCCGCCCGCGCTTCTGGCCATCGCCCACCATGAAAAAACGGGCGACTACGACCTCTCCTCCCTGCGATACATCATGAGCGGGGCGGCGCCCCTTCCGCCCGAGGTGAGGCGCATCGTGCAGGAGAGAACGGGCGTGCCCACCTTCATGGGCTACGGCCTCACCGAAGCCTCGCCGCTCACCCACATCCCCCCTGCCGTCGCGTCGCTCATTCGGGAGGAGTCGGTGGGTCTCCCCGTCTCCGACGAGGAGCAAAGGATCGTGGACGTGGAGACGGGAGAGAAACAGATGCCCGTGGGCGAGGCGGGCGAGCTCATCCTCAAGGGACCCCACATCATGAAAGGCTACTGGAACGCGCCCGAAGCGACGGCGGAGGCACTCAAGGACGGCTGGCTCTACACGGGCGACGTCGGGCGGCTGGACGAGCAGGGCTATCTCTACCTGATGGACAGAAAAAAAGAGATGATCAAATACAAGGGCTTCGCCGTGGCGCCCGCCGAGCTCGAAGCGCTTCTCCATGCGCACCCGGACATTGCGGATGCGGCCGTCGTCCCCCGGACGGACCCGGAGGCGGGCGAGATACCGGTGGCCTTCGTGGTTCCCCGCGAGGGTGCCGAAATCGACGAGGAGGCGCTGATGCGCTTCGTGAACGAAAAAATAGCGGGCTACAAGCACGTTCGCGCGGTGGCCTTCATCGACGCCATTCCGAAGTCGGCCAGCGGGAAAGTTCTGCGCCGATTGCTGAGAGAGAGCGCCTGAGCGCCGGAAGAAACGTTTTCCCTCTCCGGAAACGCCAACGAGAATCCATGGACCTTCGCGTAGATTCTGAAACCGAAAAATTGATCGGGCGCGCCAGAGAGCTCGCCCAGAAAGTTCTGGCGCCTCATGCGGATCGATGCGACCAGGAGGAGCGCTTTCCGAGAGAGAGCTTCGACGTCCTCGCCCAGGAGGGATTCACGCGCCTCACCCTGCCCGAATCCCATGGCGGGCGCGCCCTCTGGCGCAACCCCGTCGGCTACGTCATGGTGTTTCACGAACTCGGCAAGGGGTGCGCGAGCACCGCCATGACGCTGCACATGCACAGCACGGTCCTATACTTCCTCCTCACGCTCGCCGATGCGGAGCAGAAAAGCCGCTTCGCAGAGGCGGCGAGAGACGGCGCCATCTTCGGCAGCCACGCGGGCGAGGCGAGCTCCAGCCCCCAGTGGAACCGCACCATAACCACGCGCGCAAAAAAAGAGGGCGACTCGTATCTCCTCAACGGCCGGAAATACTTCTGCTCCATGGCGGGGGAGGCGGATTATTACGTGCTCTGGTGTCTGCTCGAGGGAGAGGAGGACCTCGGGGTCGGCCTGCGCTGGGCGGTGGTGGACAGGAACCTCAAGGGCATCGCCATCGCAAGCCGCTGGAACGCCTTCGCCATGCGGGGCACGGCCAGCCACGCGCTCGTCTATGAGGACGTGAGAGTTCCGGCGCGCAACGTCGTGGGGACGGGCGAGGACATCCTCCAGCCCGACTTCGTGCCCCGGTTCGGCCTGGGCTACGCCGCCGTATATCTGGGCGTCGGCGCCGCCGCCCTGGACTGGGTCGCCGACGATGCGCGAACGCGCGCGCGGTGTGCCGAGGACGCCGCCCCGAGCCATCCAGCGGTTCAGCGCCAGATAGGCGAGATGAAAATCGCCCTGGAAACCGCGCGCATGATGATACAAAAAGCCGCCTGGGTACTGGAAACCCGGGGCGCGGCGGCGGCCGTCCCGTTCATCAACGAGGCGAAATGCGTCGCCTCCGAGGCGGCGGCATCCATGACGGAGAAGGCGATGAAAATCGCGGGCCGCCCCGGCCTGGAGAACGACAAGCCGCTTCAGCGCTTTCACCGCGACGCCAGGGCAGCGCTGGTGATGCCGCCCGGCACGGAAAAATGCCTGCAAATGGCGTCGAACGCCGTTTTGCGCCAAAATGGGGAAACGTCCATCTTCTGATTCGAGGCGAACTGACATTTTTTTCACGAGGGAGAGCGCATGAACAACGGAAACGGCTCGGACCTGTTCCTGGAGACGCTCATCGACGAGGGCGTCCGCTGCATCTTTGGCAATCCGGGTACCACCGAACTGCCCCTGATGGACGCGCTGGTGAACGAGCATAGACTCGACTACGTCCTCTGCCTTCAAGAGTCCGTCACCATTGGAGCCGCCGAGGGCTACGCCTACGCCACGGGCGGGGTGGGGGTGGTGAACCTCCACGTCGCGCCGGGTCTGGGCAACGCCATGGGGATGCTCTACAACGTCAAGCGCGCCGGCACCCCCCTTCTCGTCACGGCGGGCAACCAGGGTCAGCGCGGCCAGCTCTCCGAACCCGTCCTCTGGGACGACTTGCCCCGCATGGCGGCACCGCTCACCAAATGGGCCTACGAAGTGCGACGGGTGGAGGATTTGGAGCAAAGCGTCCGCCGGGCCGTCAAATACGCGCTCACCCCCCCTACGGGCCCGGTTTTCCTGTCGCTTCCCGGCGACGTCATGCGCGCCGAAACGGACGGGCCCACGGGCCGCCCCACGCGGTTATCGAGTGCGTATCCCGCCTCCGCCGAATCGGTTGAACGCGCGGCGCGGATGCTCGCAGAGGCGCGCGCACCCCACATCGTCACCGGCTCGCGCGTCACGCGCTCGGGCGCGGTGGGCGAGGTCGCCCGGCTGGCCGAGCGCGTCGGAGCGAAGGTTTTTTGCGACAACCGCCCGAATTCCCTCTCGTTCCCCCTCGACCATCCCCTTTACGCGGGCGACCTCCCCAACACCATCGCGCCGCTTCTGGATCAGCTCGAGGGGGCGGACGTCGTATTCTTCATCGGCACGGAAACCTATTCCTTCTCCTTTCCGCCGGAAATTCCGCTCGCCCCGCGCGGGGCGCGCGTCATCCATCTGGACCTGGACCCCTGGGAGATCGGCAAAAACTTCCCCGTGGAGGTCGCCATGCCGGGAGACCCGAAGGCCACCCTCCCCGCCATCACCGATGCGGTGGAGAGGACGCTGGGCGAAGCGGGGCTTCAAAGGGCGGGCGAGCGCAGGGAGCGGCTTGCGAGAGAGCTGGCGGCCTTGAGGGAGGAGAACGCCCCCAAAGCGGGAGAGGATGGGGGTGCTCTGACGAAAGAGACCTTTCAGGCCGCGTTCGGAGACGCGCTGCCCAGGGGCGCCGCGCTGGTGGATGAGTCCCTCACCATGGGACACGGCGGAGGACTCAAGAACGCCATCGCCGGCAAGACAGACGCCATCTACGGCATGAAGGGAGGCGGCATCGGTTTGGGCCTGCCCAGCGCGCTGGGGGTGAAAAAGGCGCTGCCGGACACCCCCGTGGTCTGCCTGTCGGGAGACGGCTCCGCCATGTATTCCATCCAGGCGCTTTGGAGCGCGGCGAAATACGACCTCGGCGCCCTCTTCGTGATTCTCAACAACAAAAGCTACCGGATTCTGAAGGAACGCGTTCTCCGACTCGACGGCAAAACGCAGGAGCACAGAAAATTCGTCGCCATGGACTTCAAGGAGCCCGAGCTCGACTTCATCCAGATGGCCAGCGCCATGGGCGTGCGCGCCGAGCGGGCGAGAACGCCGGCGGAACTCAAAAGCGCCATGCGGGAAGCGCTGGCATCGGGCGCGCCGCGCCTCATCGACGCCCACGTCGAATACGAACGACTGGAGAACTGACCCCTCAGACGACGCCCATCTTCTCGCCGTAGGCTTCGAGAGCGCGTTCGAAGCAGGCGAGCGGTGCGCGCACCACGCCCGCGCCCACCTGGCCGACTCCGGGCTTCCGGTGCGCGATGCCCGTGTTGATGAGGGGCGTCACGCCGAGCCGCACCACCCGAATGACGTCGATTCCCGCAGGAGTCCCCTGAAAGTCGAGTGCGGGAATCGTCCACTCCGGGTTTTGCGCCTGGGTGATCGCATACATGGAGCGGGAATGATGCAGCGCGTCCGCCGCACTCCCCGCCCCCACGAACCCGACGACGGCGGGTGCGGCGGCCATGGCGAATCCCCCCAGCCCCATCGTCTCGATGATCGTGGAATCGCCCATGTCCGGATTCGCGTCCTCCTCGCCAAAACCTGGAAAATACAACCCCTCCGGCATCTCGACAGGAGCCGTGAACCACTCGTCTCCCGTCGCGCTCACCCGAATTCCGAAATCCGTTCCATTACGCGACATCGCCGTGACGACGCTCGAACCCGCAATACCGCGCACCGGGTCCATCACCGCCTTTCCGGCCGCCATCGCCACGTTCAGGAAAAACTGATCGTTGCCCCCGATGAAGGACAACACCTCCTCCAGCGTCCCCCTCTCCCGCACAGCGCGCGCGAGGGCGGGTGCCGTCTCGCGCAGGAAGAGACTCGTACAGGCCACGTTGCGCTGGTGCATTTCATCGCCCATCGAAAGCCCCCGCGCGATGATGCGCTTGAGCGGCAGCCCCCCCATGCTCCGGAGCGCCCCGGAGAGCGCCGGCGCCAGTCGAGCGGCCATCCAGCGCAGCCGGGCGAGTACCTCCTCGTCGTTTCCGCCGAAGCGCATCACCTTCCCCAAGCCCTCGTTCAGGACGCAGTAGGCCCGGTTTCCAAATTTCGCGTTCTCCACGATCATGACCGGCATCGAGGGCGTGGTGACGCCCGTCATGGGGCCGACGGCGTCGAAATGATGGTTCGGATGGAACGCCACCTCGCCCGAGGCGGCGAGCACCTCCGCCGAGGCCAGGTCATCCGCCCATCCTTCCAGGACGACCGCTCCCGCAATCGCCCCGCGCAGGGGACCGCACATTCTCGCCCACTCGACAGGGGGTCCCGCATGCAGGAGAACGCCCGCGTCCAAGCCCTGGATCACCTCGCCCGCCGGACGCACGTCCACCAGAACGGGGTCGGCGCCGATGATGCGGGAGGTCGCCTCCGCGTTCGCGTCCGTGATCACGCCCATTCAGCCATCTCCCGCCAGGTCGTCTCCACGACGTTCTCCACGAGGACGCGCCCGCCCTTCACCACGAATCTCTTCTCGGGCTGATCGATGAGGACGTCGTCGAAATTCACCGAATCAAGAACCACGAAGTCCGCCGCGCACCCGGGGCGCAAGCCGTAGGCATCCTCCACTCCGAGTGCCCGCGCGCCATTGGTCGTGAACAGGGCGGGCACCGCGCCCCTCTCCGAGGCGCCGCTCATGTGGAGGGCGTGAGCGAGAAGAAGGCCGGCCTCGAGCAAATCCCCGCGCCCCGAGGGCGTAAAGGCGTTGCGAATGTTGTTGGACGAGATGGCGACGTTGACGCCCGCCCGCAAGAGGTCCTTGACGGGAGCGAGGCTTCGAAAGCGGGGCGCACGGCATCCCCTGCCGCCCAGAAACAAATCCGTCGCCGGAAGCGGCAGGACGGAGATGCCCGCCTCGAGAATTTTCTCGATGATCGACGCGGCCGCAGCCGGTGGGGCCGCACCAAGCGACGTGAGGTGGGCTACGGCCACCCTCCCCTGCAGACCGGCGGCGATCGTTCGGGCGGCCACGGATTCGATGCGCCTCTCGTCCGGATCGTCCGAGAAGTCCAGATGAAGGTCCAGGCCGCAGCCGCAAGCCGCAGCCATTCTGAAAACGACGTCCAGATGCCGCTCGGGGTCGAGGTCGTTGTAAGGGATTGCGCCCACGAGGTCTCCGCCCATCCGCATCGCCTCGCGCATCAACTCCTCCGTGCCCGGCTGCTTCTCGATGCCCTCCTGCGGAAAAACGACCAGCTGAAAATCCGCCTGGCCCGCGTATTTCTCCTTGAGCTCCAGGGCGACCTCCACGCCCTTCAGCCCGACGATGGGGTCCACCTCCACCTGCGTCCGGAACCACGTGGTGCCATGTCGAATCGCCATGCGCAGCGCGCGCTCGGCGCGCTCCATGATGTCGCGTTTCGTCACGCCCCTCTTCAGGGCGAACGTGATGGATATGGCGTCCTCAAGCGTTCCGGAGCAATTGGGGGCGCGCTCCTCCAAAAACGCCTTGTCCAGATGGATATGACTCTCCACGAACGCGGGCAGAACGACGCGACCGCCCACATCGATCTCCTCGCATCCTCTCTCGTTTCTGGGGCGTGCCCCGATCATCGAGAACCGCCCCCCGGCGACGCACATGTCCACCAGGGGTCCTTGGGATTCGACCCTGGCGTTTCTGAAAATTCTCTCATCCGGAATTGCGGCGCGCATGGGCATCCCACCGGAGCGAAATCTCGCCTTCAGAGAGACGAAACGCGCGGGGAGAGATTCCCGCCCCCTCCGCCCCCCATGGCAAAAACGAAAGTCGAGCGCATGAACCTTACCCTACCTACTCGGATTCTCGCCAGCGAGAAAGGGGGAACGAGAAGGGCGACCCCTCCATCCGCTTGACCGCCGCCGAGAACCAGAAGCATAATGAAGCGTTCGACGTGATATTTTCATACTGATTCTCATGCAATTCGACGCTCCGGGGATGCGCCGCGGGCTCCTCGCGCGCGGTGCGCGTCCTTCAGAACAAGCGAGACGTGAATGACCACCCTGAGCTTCGCCAACATCCTCGTTCTGAGCTACAACTCTCTCTCCTACGCGGCGATTTTATTTCTCCTGGCGAGCGGACTCTCTCTCATCTTCGGCGTGATGCGCATCGTGAACCTCGCCCACGCCGCCTTCTTCCTGTTCGCCGGATACCTCGCCCTGGAATTCTACAACGTCATATTCGGCTCCTTGAGCCTGTTGCCGAGAATCGTTCAAATCCTCTCATGGGCACTTCTTTATCTGGCGTGGCGAGGGCTCACGCAATGGGTCGCTCCCCAGCGCGCCGCGCTTGCGCTGCTCCTCGCCTACGTCGTTCTGGAAGCCGCCAGCAGCCTGATATGGGGCTTCAAATTCTTCGAGCTCTTCTTTCCGCACGTGCCCGTGAAGCCCGTCGACAAGATCAACTTCGCGGCCATGATCGCCGCCATCGTCGTCGCCCTCTCGGTCGCCGCGCTGTGCGGCATGCTCATCGAGCGCTTCTTCCTCCGCCGCCTCGGGCAGGACACCCTGGCGCAGGTGCTGGTGACCATCGGTTTCGCGTTCATCCTGCAAGACGGCTCCCTCTACACCTGGGGCGGGGACAACTTCATGCTCCAGCAGCCTTGGCCCCTCAACTACAGCGCGGTGATAGGGGGATTGTCGCTGCCCCAGTATCGCGCCTTCATGATCCTCATCGCCGTCCTGGTGGCCCTCGCCCTGTTCCTCGGAATAGAGCGCACCCGCCTCGGCGCCATCATGCGCGCGGCGGTGGACGACCCCGAGATGGCGCGCGGAATCGGCATCAACACCAACGTCGTGCAAATGGCGATATTCGCCCTCGGCGCGCTTCTGGCCGCCACGGGCGGCGTGGTGGGCGGCGCGTTTTTCGGCGTCTATCCAGGGCTTGACTTCGAGATACTGCCCTACGCTTTCGCCGTGGTGATCATCGGCGGACTGGGCAGCCTGGGGGGTGCCGTCATCGGCAGCGTCGTGGTCGGCTTCATCGAGAACTTCGGGACGGCCCTGTTTCCGGAGCTCTCCTATTTTGCGCTCTTCGCGCCCATGGCGATCATTCTGGCGATCAAGCCGACGGGCCTGTTCGGAAAGGGTTGACCCCTGATGGAGAACCCGGCAGAGAAAAGGAGGGTGTTCGTCGTCCTGGGCGTGTTCGCCGCCCTCGGCGCCATCACGCCGTTTCTGGACCTCTTCATGCAAAGCCTGGTGACGGAGATTCTCGTTTTCGGCATTCTGGCCATGAGCCTGGACATCCTTCTCGGGTTCACCGGCCTGGCCTCCCTGGGACACGCCGCCTACTTCGGCGTCGCCTCCTACACCACGGCCATCATCATGACAAAAGAGGACTGGACGTGGACCTACGCCGCCTTCCAGTGGTCCAACGACCTGGGGCTGGGCATCTTCTACGTCTTCATATTCGGCGTCGTCGTGGCCCTGGCCTTCGCCTCGTTCTTCGGCTTTCTGGCCATACGCGCCGTCGGCGTGTATTTTCTGATGATCACCCTCTCCCTCGCCATGGTCGTCTGGGGGCTGGCGTATCGCTGGAGTGCCGTGACGGAGGGCGACAACGGCATCAACGTGCTGGAGAGACCCTCGTTGCTCGGCATATCGCTGGAATCGGAAATTCCGTTTTTCTATTTCACGCTCGCGGTGTTCCTCGTCTGCCTCGCCCTGATGTATCTGTTCGTGAGAAGCCCCTTCGGAAAAACGCTGGTCGGCATCAGGGAGCGCGAGGAGCGCATGGAGATGCTCGGCTACAACGTCTGGCTTCACAAATATCTCGCGTTCATCATCGCGGGCGCATTCAGCGGCGTCGCGGGCGTGATGTGGACGCTGTTCAACCTGTTCGTGAGTCCGCCGGACATCGAGCTCATCACCTCGGCCGAGGCCCTCTTCATGGTGGCACTGGGCGGCCCCGCCACCCTGGTCGGCCCGGTGATCGGCTCGGCCATCATCCGTTCGCTGCAACAATTCATCAGCATTTACGTGGAACGATGGCCGCTCATTCTGGGTGCGATCTACATCATCACCATCATGCTGGGACGCCTCTACGGAGTAGAGGGAATTCTTGGGCTATTCGGCAAGTTTCGCAAACCCGCCGCGCGATCGGAAGCCCCCGAGGGATGAGGATGGCGCGTACCTGAACTTTCCAAACGAACGAAAGGAGGAGAAGACATGAAACGCAAAATTGTTACCATCGTCGCAGGATTCGGCCTCGCCCTTTGGGCCGGGCTCGGCGACGCCCGCGCCGCCGAGGTGCGCATCGGGTTCATCGCGCCGATGACAGGCATCTTCGCCCAGATCGGCAAGGACATGCGCAACGGCTTCAATATGTATCTGGAGCACGTCAACAACAAGATGGGACCTCTGGACGTGAAGTTCATTCTCGAGGATTCCACCGGAAAACCCGCCGTGAACGTGCGCAAGGCACTCAAACTCATCAAGCGCGACAAGGTGCACATGTTCATGGGAGGTCTGCTCGCCAGCACGGGATACGCCCTCGCCCCCGTCGCCAACCGCTTCAAGGTGCCCTACATCTCGCCCGTGCCGGCGGCGGACGACCTCACCCAGCGCAAACTTTTCAAATACTTTCTGCGCAGCGGCTTCACGAGCAGCCAGAACAGCCACCCCCTCGCCGAATGGGCCTATGACCAGGGCTATCGCCGCATCGTCACCATCGGCGCGGACTACGCCTTCGGCTACGAGACCGTGGGGGGCTTCCACAAGGCCTTCGAGGAGCGCGGCGGCAAGATCGTCAAGAGGATATGGGCGAAACTCGGCACGAAAGACTTTGGCCCCTACCTGCCGCAGATTCCCAAGGACGCCGACGCCATCTTCACCCTGATGGTGGGCCCGATGTCCCTCGCCTTCCCGAAGCAGTTTCGCGCGGCCGGCTTCAAGATGCCGATGCTCGGCGGCGTTACGAGCGCGGATGAGTTCATCCTCCCCAGCATGGGCGACGAGGCGCTCGGCTACGTGACGTCCGCGCAATACAGCGCCGCTCTCGAGACGGACAAAAACAAGGCGTTCGTCAAGGAATACCAGCAGCGCTACGGGAAGATGGCCTCCTATTACTCGGAGACCACCTACACGACGGGCCAGTGGGTGAACCTCACGCTCAAGAAAATCGGCTACAAACCAGAGGATGCAGATGCGTTCCTCAAGGCGTTCAAGACCATTCGCATCGACGCCATTCGAGGGCCGGTGTATCTGGATACGTTCGGAAACCCGATACAGAACAGCTACGTCCGGCGCGTGACCCGCGTCCCGGGAGACCGCCTGGGTTTGGGCGTGAAGCCAAACGCGCTCTGGAACGTGGTGATCAAGACCTACCCAGCCGTGGGGCAGTTCTGGAAGTGGAAGGCAGAGGATTTCCTGAAAAACCCCGTCTATAGCAAGAAATACCCGTCTTGCCCGAATTGTCAATAAGTCGGTCCACCCCCTCGCCCGAGCCTTCTCAGCCCGGGCGAGGGATGCAGGCCGACCCTTCAGGGAGGCGAGGAGTTTCGTTTTGGCGGACCCACAACCGGGACTTGAACTAGAGAGCGTCACCAAGCATTTTGGCGGCCTTCACGCGGTAGAGAACGTGTGCTTGTGCCTGAAAGCCGGAGAGCGGCGGGGCATTCTGGGGCCGAACGGAGCGGGGAAGACCACCCTGTTTCACCTGATAACGGGCGTTCTTCCGCTCACGTCGGGCCGCATCCGCCTTTTTGGACAGGACGTCTCCGGGTGGCCCACCTACAAGCGCGTGGCCCTGGGCATGGCGCGCACCTTTCAAATTACCAGCCTGTTTCCAAAGCTCACCGTTCTCGAGAACGTTTTGCTCGCCGCCCAAGGCTTGCGAAAAATGAAAATGATGATGCTCAAACCCCTCTTCAAATACAAAGACGTATGCGAAAAGGCGGAAAGCCTGCTCAGCGAGGTCCATTTCTGGCATTTGCGGAACCATGAAGTGCGCAACCTCTCCCATGGAGAGCAGCGGCAGCTCGAGATCGTCCTCGCCCTGGCGAGCGACCCGAAGGTTCTGCTTCTGGATGAGCCTTCCGCCGGGCTGGCGACGGGCGAATCCCGCGAGATGGCCGATTTCCTGAAATCGCTGAAACCGGAGATAGCGATTCTCATCATCGAGCACGACCTGGACGTCATATTCGAGGTCGTCTCCCACATCAGCGTCCTGCACTATGGCGAGGTTCTCGCCGAGGGGCCCAGTGCCGACATCCGCAACGACCCCCAGGTTCAGGAAATCTACCTCGGAAAGGCGGACTGAAGTGTCGACTCTCCTGAGCGTGGACGACGTCCACACCTACTATGGCGATTCCTACGTCCTTCAGGGTCTGAGCATTCAGGTCGCCGAGGGGGAAACGCTGGGAATTCTGGGCAGAAACGGCATGGGAAAGACGACGCTGATCAACTCGATCATGGGTTTCACGCCGCCGAGGCGGGGCCGCATTCTCTTTCGGGGCAAGAACATCACGGCGGCGAGCAGCTTTGAAATCTCAAAGATGGGAATCGGCCTGTGCCCGCAGGGAAGGCGCGTGTTTCCGACCCTCTCGGTGCGCGAGAATCTCCTGGTGGCACAACAGGAACATGATGGGGGATATCGCTGGAATTTCAGGGAAGTGTATGAACTCTTCCCCCGTCTCGGCGAGCGCGCCAGCCAGCGGGCGGGTTCGCTCTCCGGCGGAGAGCAGCAGATGCTAGCCGTGGCCCGCGCCCTGATGACCAACCCGAGCTGCCTCATTCTCGATGAGCCATCCGAGGGGCTGGCGCCGATGATCATTCAGGACATTGGAAGCGCCATTCAATCGCTCAAATCCGAGGGGCTCTCCGTCGTGCTCGTCGAGCAGAACGCCGCCTTCGCCGTCAAGACGGTGGACAGGGTTTGCGTCATCACGAACGGGAAGGTCGTCCACGCATCCTCGCCGCAGGAATTGTGGGGGAACGAGGAGATCAGGAAAACCCACCTCGGAATCGGCTGAAGCACCGCCGCAACGCCCGGAACCCTGTTGGCTGCTGGAGACGACGAGCATAAACACCGCGTCGCCTTGACGCGCAATCTCCGTGAAAAAACCGCCGAATCACGCCGGCTTTCGCAACAGCCCCATCGCGATTCTATCCGGCGTCAGGGGCAAATCACGAAACCGGACGCCTGTGGCGTCGTAAATCGCGTTGGCGATGGCCGCAGCCGTGGGCACGTTCACCTGCTCTCCAGCCCCCTTCGCCCCATAAGGACCGCTCGAGTAGGCGTCCTCCACAATGATGGACGCCACCTGGCTGGGCACGTCCTGCGAGGTCGGAACGAGGTAGCCGTGCATGTCCGGGTTTTGCATGCGGCCCTCGCACTGCACCACCTCCTCCATCATGCAAAAACCAATCCCCATATACACGCCGCCCTCGACCTGCTGCTCCACGCCCATGGGGCTTATCGCCCTGCCCACGTCATGGGCGGCCCATACGCCGCAAACCTCCACCTCTCCCGTCTCCGGGTCCACGAGCACCTCCGCAACCTGGCTGCCGAACCCGTATACCTCATACGGATCGCCCAGACCCGTTTCCTCGTCGATCCGCGCGGGCGGCGGAATGCTGTCCGCCGCGCCCAGCTGCTTGAGTTCATCCGCGACGAACGCCCTCGCAACGTCAGGAAGGGTGACGCTGGCTTCCGGATGCGCGCGCGCGCGAACCACGCCGCCGCGCAACTCCAGATCCTCCGGTGCCGCCTCCAGCAAAACGCCGCCCAGACGCAGCAACTCCTCCCGTGCCTTGAGGGAAGCGTTATAGACCGCCTTCCCCCCCTGCATGGTGATGCGGGAGCTCGAACTGGTACCGCCGAACGGATCGATGGCGGTGTCCACGCTCTCCATCAGAAACTCGGAATAGGGGACGTCCAGCGTTTCAGAGGCGATTTGGCACAGCACCGTCTTGCTCCCCTGGCCGAAATCCACGACGCCGGCGGCGACCTGGATTTTCCCGTTCGCCGTGAGAAAGACGCGCGCCTCCGCAGGGGAGTAGGCATTGCCCGTGCCATACAGACAACTCGCCACGCCTTGCCCGCGCAAGCGGCCATCCCCCGATCCGCCGCGGCGACTGCCCCCCTCTCTCCAGGACGAGGCTCTCTCCACCTCCCGCAGGGTATCGAGAAAACCGACGCTCTCGGGCAAATGCTGGTTCCATGCGGTTCGGGAGCCGACCCGCAGTCCGTTGATGCGCCTGATCTCCATGGGGTCGAGGCGCAAGGCTCTGGCGAGCGCGTCCATCTGCTGCTCGCCCGCGAAGTGCACCTGGGGACATCCAGGCCCGCGCATCTGTCCCCCATAGGGGTGGTTCGTGTGCACGCAGTGCACGTCCACTTTCACGTTGGGCACCCGATACGGACCTGCGGCGTGGTAGGTCGCGCGTTTGAACGCGGGCGGATTGTCCCCCCCGTTCGCCGCGTACGCCCCCTTGTCCAGCCATATTTCCACCTGAAGCGCCACAAGGCGCCCATCGCGCGTCGCCCCCGTCTTCGAACGAATGAAGGCGGCGTGGCGCTTTGAGGAGGAGATCAGGCTCTCCTCGCGAGAGTATGCGAGTTTGACGGGCCTGCCCGCCGCGTGAGCGAGCGCCGCGGCGCGCAGACACACGTCGAGGCTCGCCTCGCTCTTTCCGCCAAAAGCGCCTCCGGTGACCGTCTGAACGAAGCGAACCGCGCCCTCGCCCTTCAGCCCCAGCATTCGGGCGACGTTGCGCCTCACCAGAAACGGCTGCTGGGTGGAGCCCCAGACCTGCATTCCGCCGCCGGGGAGCGGACTCGCGCAAGCGGCCTCCACCTCAAGGTAGAGATGCTCGACGGAAGGCGTCGAGTATTCGTTCTCGACGATCACGTCGGCGCGCGCGAAACCATCCTCGACGTCTCCCTTTCTTATTCTGGCCTGGTTGAGAACGTTTCCGCCGGGGAATATCTTCTCCGCCCCGTTCTTCATCGCCTCGCGTGGGTCGGAGACGACGGGCAAAGGCCGATATTCGACCTTTATCAGCCGCATCGCCTCCTCGGCCGCCTCCAGCGTCTCCGCCGCGATGAGGGCGACCACCTCGCCCATATAGCGCACCCTGTCGTAGGCGATGACGGGCATAGCGCGTTCGTGGGGAATGATACGGGGATGGCCCGGCAGGTCGTCACCCGTGAGAACGGCGACGACGCCGGGGACGCGCGAGGCCGCGCGGGCGTCGATGGAGCGTATCTCGGCGTGCGCGCATTCGCTGCGAAGCGCCTTGCCTATCAACATTCCCGAAAGGCGAAGGTCGTCAAGATAGTCGGCCGCACCGGCCGCCTTTTCAGGATCGTCGAGAAAGGGGAGGGACGCGCCGACTACGGCCGCACCGCCCATGTCTTTGGCCTCCGCCATGGAACATCCTCCCCGCATGAACAATACTCGCTAATTTACACGCTCCTCCACCGTTTGTCTATGAAATCGGCGGTGCGGGCCAATCCTTGCGGAGAGTATGCGTTGCGGGCGAACGCTTGCGAGAGCGTGCGGTGCGCAATCCTTTTGCGAGGGTGTGAGACAAGTCGTGTGGAGAGGATGGAACGCAAGATCGTTCCCATCGTCGCCGGATTCGGCCTCGCCTCTTGGCCGGACTCGGAGACGCCCGGGCCGCCGAGAGGCGGGCGGCTCAATGAGGAGAGCGGCGAGTGGAATACGCTTTCAGAACGCGAAATTCTATTCGCGCAAACGAGAAGCATATGAAAATTCGTGTACATTTACGACGCTTATCGAAAGTTTCAAGAATGATTCAGGAGTTATGCACTGAACTATGCAAATAAAGACGTCCGCAATTGCTTGTTTTTTTCGGTAAGTTCCAGTCTGAACCGCTCTGTTCCGATTTTCCGCCGCACCCCGATACCCTCTCCCTCAAGTAGCGCCTCCATTCATTCCATTCCCTGAATTTTGAAACTTTTTCTCCGGGTCGGTGTAAATCTCGGCTTCTTTTTGTAGACGGATAAGCTTGCATAAAATTGCTCAGAGTTCCAACGCTTTTCCCATCCTACAGTATGAAGCATGTCGTTGCTTATTCCGCCATAAAATATTCTTCAATGACAATATATCTCGTGTTCTTATTATGCAGTCTACCAATGGAATATCTAACCGGCGGCTTGCCCTCAGCCAATAGGCAAACGGACTGAACAGAGCGGTGAATCGAAAGCGGAACGGGGCCAAAATGTCGACAAGTGGATTCCACTCCTTCATCAAGACTTCAACGGCATCGACAATTTCGGAAACTGTATTCTAAATCCGTCCTATTCTTTAGTTTATACAATAATTCGCCAATTTCCGATCGTCGTGTATTGAATCGTGGGTGTTCACATTCATCAGCTCCAATTTTGATGATGCTCAACGTATGAAGAACAAGGGCGAATCCCTCTCTTCATTTTCCTACTATTTTTTGCCGGACGAACTTAGTCATTATGTCTCCTGCGTCGTGACTTTGGTCAAGATACTTCATCACTATAATACTTTGTCAAATTTACATAGTTAAGTTTATAATTCTCAAAATTTTCGCTTCTTGATTTATCCTGCATTCCCTGTTCGTCCCGCGCCCACCCGGAGGAGTCCCGAGGATGGAGGAACGAAAGAATTCAGCACGTGCGCTCTTTCCCGCGTATCCGCAAGTCGTTGAATTATTTACGCAAGAGACGCTCGACCTGCGCGAGGCGACTCTTCTGAGAAGAAGAGAGGAGAAAGCCTGGGGCTTGTGGTCCATCCAGGATCAGGTGAGTCACGTAGCCTCCCTGCCCTATCGGTGGTTGCTGGTGCGCTGGGGGGCCGTTCTGTTTGGCGACGACTTGCCGCGCGAGACGAAACTGCTCGACAGATTCGACGATCGCATGATGAAAAGGGAATATTATCCAAAAATTCAAGGACTTATCAACGTCATGCGAGATTCGTTCTCACTCGCTTGGGAGGTGCTGGGTGCTGAATCGACCAAATCCATTCGGGACGAGCGCAACGTTTCCGAGCGCGTATCCGTGGGTATGAGGCGGCCCGGAACCAACGAGGACGTTCGCAAGTGGCGGGAAAACGTAACTCTCAAGGCGCATTCCACCGGCGTATGGATCGATCCGCATGACGCAGAGCTGTTTCGTTATAATCTAGAATACACGTTTCGCCACATGCTTTGGGAGGCGTATGCCCATCTCAAAACCATTCAGATGCACAAAAAAGAGGAAAACATGAAACCCATCGGCAGAATTCCCCAAGATGGGTACATCTCCGTGCTGAAATGGGAGTAACTCTAATGATGAACAACAATTTGCGAGCACTAAAATCTGCATCCCCTAACCTTGAGGGACGGACAAACATGGTGGAAAACCCGAACTATCCTTGGCATGAGAGCACCACGCCCGGTGAGAGGCCGATTGACAAGCCTGAACTTCCAAAAGACGGCTACGAGATCACCATGCTCGCCGAAACAGAGAAGATGGACGACGGACAACTGAAAATCGGTCGATTCCGACATTTTAAGGTTTTCAGCGATGAACCGCCTCGCATCGGAGGAGAAGATAGATATCCCCAGCCCCTCACCTATATCGCCATGGGGGTTGGCTTCTGACTGTTGACCCAGATGGGGCGGTACGCCCACATGACGAAAACAACCTTTGAAAAAGCCGCCTGTCGTGTTGAGTTTGATTATTTTCTAAAGGGTTCTGTACTGAAAGGAGACGTCCATTCGGGGTGCCGAGGGGTTCGGACGCACTTTAAGGTGGAATCCAGCGAACCGGAAGAGAAAATCCTTGCTATCATTCGGCTGGCGAAACAAGGCTGCTACGCCGAGCAGATGGTGCAAACAGCGGTTCCGCTCACAAGCACCGTCGAATTGAACGGTAAAAGCATTACGTTGACAGGAATCACGACAAATTGAAACCAGCACGCGATTCTACAGGCTAAAACCGAGTGCGACCGATGCGCGTCATCCAACAAACCATGGCACCAGACGCACACAGATATGTGCACTGAATATCCTACAAACGCTTTACTCTTTCGATTCTCTGGTGCCACGGGACGGAATTGAACCGCCGACACGAGGATTTTCAGTCCTCTGCTCTACCGACTGAGCTACCGTGGCACCATGTAGAGAAACGCCTGATGAGCAAAGCGTATTTCTTATCGGCCAATTTTTCCCTGCAAGGCAATCTTTTCTATATACCTAAGCAAGAACGGGGAAATTCTAAAACCTCCCATCATGAAGGTCAACGTAGAAACGCCCATCGCTCCCATATCCGACTTGATGCGAGGGAAGCTCTCTCCTATGGTAAAAGCATGTTGACCCGCTCTTCATTCCCCGTGGGCAAGCTCCCCCCAGACATACTGGAGGTTTTATTCCAAAAGGCAGACCCTCATTCGCGCCTCATCGTGGGTCCGCAGATTGGGGAAGACACAACCTCATCGACATCGGAGATCGTTATCTAGTCGCCAAATCAGACCCCACTATATTCGTAGGGAGTCATATCGGACGTTACGCCGCTCACGTGAACGATGTCGCTTGTATGGGCGGACACCCCCCCCTGTGGTTCCTGATGACGCTGTTGCTGCCCGATGGACGCACCAGCGAGGCGATGGTAAACCGGATTTGGAAAGAGGCGCAAGACGCTTGCCCTGAATCTGGGGATCGCCATATGCGGCAGACACACGGAGAGCACGTCGGGGCTGAAATTCCCGATTCTTTCCAGCCACATGACATGTTGGGGGAAATCGCCAAGGAAAAATTCATTCGGAGCGCGAACGCCCGCGTGGACGACATCATTCTACTCACCCGCCCCATACCGTGGAAGGAACGGCGATCTTGACAAACTCTACATACGATTGTTTGAAAAACGTTCTCGACATGGAGATATTAGAGAGCGCGAAAAGATATCTTGATTCTCCGAGCATCAGCGTAGTGGCGCAAGCGGCTTGCAGCGTCTGAAACACGACGCGCTCACGCCATACATGGACCCGACCGAAGGGGCCCTCGCCACAGGCACCTATGAGCTGGCCGTAACCCCTAGTCTCGGAGCAACCGTGGAGGAAAGCAAGATTCCCATCTCTTTTGAGAGCGGAAAAATTTGCGAAGTGTTGGGGCTCGACCCGTTGAGGGTCATCACCTCGGGGGCGCTTCTGTTGACACTTACAGCCAAGGAGAAGGAAATTTTCCGAAAAACGCTAATAGAAAAGCGAGTGCGATGGGAGTTCACATAGGCAGGTTATGTGCGCCTGAATGCGGGGTGACGATTCAATGCAGAGGAATATCCTCTCCCCTGTAGCACTTCCACACCGATGAAATCTCAAAAATCATTTAGAAAGATAAAGATGAATCGAGCCATGAGGGGCGTGTTGCTCGATTTCGACGGCACGCTCACAAAACCCGCATTTGATTGGCCCACTATGAAAAAGGAGATGAAATTACCGGATGAAAACGTATCGATTTTAGACCATCTCGTCAGCCTATCTCCTGAACGCGTACGTGAAACATCGAGCATACTAGAAAAATATGAGCGCGAAGCCGCCAACAACGCGGAAGCCAACGAAGGCGCCCATGAACTGATCGCGCGCACCTGCGAATCGAAAAAATTCCCTTTGCGGTCGTGACAAACAACGCGGAGCGGCAGGTCCTAGAAATGGCGAAAAAAATAGATATAGAGTTCGAGGTTCTGATCACGCGAGATATGGGATATTAGAAGCCAGACCCGAAACCCCTCCTTGCAGGCGCTGCGGCCATCGGCGTAGCACACCCAGTGAATGTATCGTCATCGGAGACGGGAAATACGACGTTGATGGCCGCCAAAGCGGCGGGAATGTTGTCCGTTCATCTGTGCGCATCCCCTTCGACACCCAGTGATTTCACCCTTTCCCATCTACTTGAGGCTCCCGCGCTTATCAAGCAACTCATTGAAAAGTAAAGATTTGGGGCACGCCTCCTCAGAGACATGCCCCATGATGGAAGGAATTTGCCTAAGTTCAGGCAAACCTTTTGGCGAGATGTCAGTGCATCAGCATCAGGGGATCCCTCTGCTGATCACCGGAAAGGAAAGGCCCCTATCTCAAGGGACCATTGAAGGCCGATGACGCTTCACACCCTTATTATATGCACGAAACGTGCCAAAATAGACTCTTTTGCCGCATACAATCCACTAATCTCCTAATCATAAACGTATCAGTAATATACCGCCCATAACCGGGCGCGAAAACTCCGCTAAGGTGCCTTAGATTTCTGACGTTCACTCGCTTAATTTGACTATTTTTCGGGAATACAACGCCAGAATTTGACAAAATGTCAATTTTCAGTGGGGAGGGATGAGATGAAAAACGCGCTCCGATAACGACGCCACAAGAAAAAGCCTTTTGACTTTATCGAAAAATCGCGTCTGTCTTTTGATAGAAATTTACGCATATCTGCGAATAATCCGGTGGCAATCACCTACGCAGACGTTACGGATACTTCCGCATTACCTGAAGCTGGCCACCGTTCCTTGCGCCGCGTCCAGAAAACTGCCCGGAAACAGGCCGAGCAACAGCGTCGCCACCACCAGTGCCACTAAGGCGAAGAGAAGTGAAGGGGCGTTCGAGAAGCGCACCGTCTCTTGGTGCTCGCTCCGATTTTCCATGAACATCACCATGATGATGCGCCCATAGTAATACATCGAGACCGCGCTCATAAGAAGGCCGATCACAGCGAGCCAGTAATACTCATTCTCCACGGCCGCGGCGAACAAGTAGAGTTTGCCGACGAAACCGGCCGTCGGCGGCATTCCGCCCAGCGAGAGCAGAAACACCACGAAGGCCATGCCCGCCCAAGGGTGGGCCTGCCCAACCCCCTTCCAGTCCTCGATGTTGTCTCCCCGATAGCCCTCCCTGCATGCCAAAATTAGCATACCAAAGGCACCCAAGTTGGTGAACAGGTAGGCGAGCAAATAAAAGGCCACCGCGCTTATCCCTATGGAACTGAACGTCACCTTGCCGTCCAAAACGCTCGTGGAGACCACAACACCCATCAGAACGTAACCCGCATGACCGATACTCGAATACGCCAGCATTCTTTTGAGGCTCGTCTGGGCGATGGCCGCCACGTTCCCCCAAACCATTGTGAACGCCGTCAGCGCCCACAGGAGGGCGTTCCACTCCTCGGCCATGGCAGGAAATGCCAGAAAGAAGATGCGCATCAGGGCAGCCACGGTCGCGAGTTTCACAGCCACGGACATGAAGCCTGTAATCGGAGTCGGTGCACCGGTGTAGGCGTCCGGCAGCCACATATGAAACGGCGCCAGCGCCAGTTTGAATCCGAAACCCACCACTAAAAAAATGAGGCCAAGAATCATCACCGGACTCTGCGCGATCGCCGCACTCTCGGCGGCGGAAAAAACCTCTGCGATTCCATGAATTGAGGTCGTTCCCGTGAGGCCATACGCCAGTGCCATGCCATACAACAAAACGCCAGAAGCGAAAGCGCCCATCAGGAAATACTTGAGTCCGGCCTCTCGGCTCAACGGATCATGCCGCATGAACGCCACGAGCACGTAAATGCTAATGCTCATCGTCTCAAGTCCCAAATAGATCGTGAGCAAATCGTTTCCCGACGCCATCACGAGCATACCGAACACGGAAAAGAGCAGCATCGCGTATAATTCACCGTAGTTGATCTTCTCCACCCTGGCGTAGCGAAGCAGCAAGAGAATAGAGATGGCCGCGCAGACGAGCACGCAAACCTTCACGAAAACGCTCAAATTATCGACCACATAAAAGCCGTTGAACGTCGTCCGCGCGCCCTCCCCCCATTGTCCGAAAGCGACCAGCATCAGGAGGAGCACCCCCACGAACGCCATGACGCCTACGCGGACCTTGTTCTCAATCGCCACGAACAGATCGAGAATGAGCACCAGACAGATAAGTATGGCTAGCCCTATCTCGGGCGCCGCCAGGGACAAGGCGATGTCGGGAATCACCACTTCCATGAGAAAGACTCCATCAAATCAGGCGCACCGCATTTTATCTTCTATCCAGCCTCGCCATTTTTTCGGGCGCGGGAGTTTTTTGCGGGGTCTCCGCCACGTTCACCATTTTCACCACCTTCTTCACGCTCGCCTCCATGCGCCCCAGGAATGGCTTGGGGTACAGGCCAATCCAGAACATCAAGAAGATCAACGGCAGAAGATAAAGAACTTCTCGCCCGTTGCAATCCGTGAGTTTCTCGTTCTCGGGATTGTCCAGCCTTCCAAAGAAAACCCGCTGAAAGAGCCAGAGCATATACGCCGCCCCCAGAACGATGCCCACCACGGCGAAGGCGGCATAGACGTAGCTTTTCTTGAACGCACCGATAAGGATGAGAAACTCGCCCACAAATCCGTTCAGTCCCGGAAGTCCAATACTGCTCAACATCGTGATGGCGAACAACACCGTATACACCGGCACGACTTTAGAGAGGCCGCCATACTCCGAGATGAGGCGGGTATGGCGTCGCTCGTACACGACGCCCACCAGAAGGAACAAGGCACCCGTGCTGATTCCGTGGTTGATCATCTGCAGCTGCCCGCCGAGCACGCCCTGCTCGTTCAGGGCAAAAACGCCGAGCATAACGAAACCTAGGTGGCTCACGGAAGAATAGGCCACCAGCTTCTTAATGTCGGTTTGCGCCATCGCCACCAAGGCACCGTAAATGATGCCGATAATGGAGAGAAGCATCATGAAGGGCACGAAAACCTGGCTCGCCTGGGGCAACAGCGGCAGGGCGAAGCGGACGAAGCCGTAGGTTCCCATTTTCAGAAGGATGCCGGCCAGAATCACGCTTCCCGCCGTGGGTGCCTCCACGTGCGCGTCGGGCAGCCAAGTGTGGAAGGGAAACATGGGGACCTTAATGGCAAACCCGATGAAGAACGCCAAGAATATCCATACCTGGAGCGAAAGCGGTATCTTCGGGCCCACAGCGTAGAGCTCCACCAGATCGAAAGTAAGGCTGCCAGTGCCCATTTTGAAATTAGCGAAGTAAAGCGCGAGTATCCCCAGCAACATGAGCACGCTGCCGAACAACGTATAGAGGAAAAACTTGATCGCTGCGTAGAGTTTTCTCGGGCCGCCCCACACCCCGATAAGAAAATACATCGGCACCAAGGTGATCTCGAAAAAGACGTAGAACAGGAAAATGTCGAGGGCGATGAACGTCCCTAACATGCCGGTCGCCAGCAGCAGTAGGCAGACGTAATACTCTTTCTCGCGCTCGGCGATGGCGGTGAATGAGCACACGATACCGACTATCATGGTGAGCGTCGTGAGCAGGACGAGTAGCACGCTGATTCCGTCGATGCCGACGAAATAGCTCACGCCGATAGTAGGTATCCAGCTCGCCTTTTCCACGAACTGAAAGCCGGCCTCGGTGGAATCAAAGTGGGTCCATAGAGGAAGTGAAATCAGGAAATCTAGGACTGCCACCGCCGTGGCGAAACCCTTAATGGCTTTCGTCTGCTCTTTCTTCATGAAGAGCATGATGATCACCGCGCCCAACGCAGGCAAAAAGGTGATCAGCGTGAGAAGCGGCACATTGCTCATAATTCCTCCAAAACCTCAACCCTTAACGGAGAAGGTAGGCGCTCAGCATCACGAAGACGCCTAAAAGCATCACGAAAAGATAATTCTGCACCATTCCGGATTGCAGATATTTGAACACTTGGGAGAAAAACCGAATGAAGCTCGCCGTCCCGTTCACCGCCCCATCTACCGTGCGCAAGTCGAAAATTCCGGAAAGCCGGCTCATGACAACTGTGATGATCGAACTGCCGTTCACCGCCCCATCCACCACCTTAGTGTCGAACGCCCAAAGGGCGCGCATAAGCCTGTAAGTGGGCTCCACGAGGCAGAACTGGTAGATTTCGTCAATGTAATATTTGTTCAGGAGCAAATAATACAGTGTCGGAAAACGCGTATACAGGCGATTCGCCGATTCGGGGTCCCGCACATACATATTCCATGCCAGAGCGATGCCGCCCAGGGCGATGAAGATAGCCAGAACGATGAGCAGTATCGCCTCCGGTCCGCCATGCCCACCGCCATCGGCAGCGACTCGCATCAGTCGCGCGCCCTCGTCCATGGCGTGGCCGCCAGACGGCATCTTTGCCAAAGACGGCGCGAGAAAACGATGTATCCAGCCGCCCTCCGGTGGAAAGCCGGGAATCGCACCGCCCACCACGCTCAGCCCCGCCAGAATGATGAGCGGAACCGTCATAGTGGTGGGCGATTCGTGAATGTGCGCGCGCGCATGATGGTCAACGCGCATCTCACCGTGAAACGTCATGAAGATGAGCCGGAACATATAGAAAGCCGTCATGAACGCAGCGATGCAACCCATCAACCAGACCGTGTAGTGCCCCGTGAAAAAGGCGTTCGCCAGAATCTCGTCCTTGCTCCAGAAGCCAGCGAGCGGCGGCACTCCGGCGATGGCGATCGCACCGATTAGAAACGTCCAGTAGGTCACAGGCATTTTCTCTTTGAGGCCACCCATGTAGCGCATGTCCTGTTGCTGGTCTTCCGGAGCGTGGTGAAGCGCGTGAATCACGCTGCCGCTGCCAAGAAAGAGGAGTCCTTTGAAGAAGGCATGGGTCATCAGATGAAAGATGGCGGCGGCGAAGGCACCCACGCCCAGGGCCATAAACATGAAACCCAGCTGGCTCACCGTGCTATAGGCGAGCACACGCTTGATGTCGTTTTGCGCTAACCCAATGGTCGCGGCGAAAAGCCCTGTGACCGCGCCGACGATGGCGATGACCTCAAGCGCGCCCGGGCCCATGACGTAGATGGGACTCGTTCGGGCAACCATGTACACACCCGCCGTGACCATGGTGGCGGCGTGAATCAGCGCGCTCACGGGGGTGGGGCCCTCCATGGCGTCCGGCAGCCAGACGTAGAGCGGAACCTGCGCGCTTTTGCCCGTGGCACCGACGAACAGCAGAAGGCCGATGGCCGTGGCCGCCGCCGCGCTCAGACCAGGGGCCGCCTCGAACGCCTCCACATAGTTGAGGCTGCCGGTCAGCGTCCAAATCAGAAACATACCCAGGAGAAAACCGGCGTCGCCGATTCGGTTAACGATGAACGCTTTTTTGCCGGCGTCGGAGGCGGAGCGCTTCTCGAACCAAAAGCCGATGAGCAGATAGCTGCAAAGGCCCACGCCCTCCCAGCCCACGAACATGACGAGATAGTTGTCCCCGAGCACCAACAAAAACATGGAGAGCATGAAAAGGTTGAGATAGGCGAAGAAGCGCGGGTAGCCTGGATCTCCGCGCATATAACCCACAGCATAGACGTGCACCAGAAATCCCACGCCCGCCACCACCAACAGCATGACGGTGCTCAACGGATCGATCAGGAAACTCATCGACACGCTAAGGCTGCCGGCCTCTACCCACTTCCACAGCACCACGGTATGGCTGCTACCGCCCTCCGCCACGAAAATCATCTCGAAGGCGACGCTCAGCACGACGAGAAGCGACAGGCCCGCCATGAAGGACGCGAAAGAGCCCGCCCTCTCGCCCACGCGCTCTCCGAACAATCCATTGACCAGTGCCCCGATCACCGGAAAAACAGGAATAAGCCATGCCATTTCGATCATAATTTTCCTACCACTTCAAAAGGTTGATCTCATCCACGTTGACCATTGTCCGGTCGCGGTTCAGCGCGATGAGTATCGCTAAACCAACGGCCGCCTCGCACGCCGCCACAGTGATGACGAAAATGGCGAACACCTGACCCGTCAAGTCCGCCCAGTGGCGCGAGAAGCTCACGAAGGTCACGTTCACGGCGTTGAGCATCAATTCTATCGACAGTAGGATGATGATGGCGTTGCGGCGCATCAGCACGCCCGCCGCACCGATCAAGAACAAGATGGCGCCCAGGGCGAGAAAGTGGGTCATGGGTATCATCGTTTCTCTCCTCGCGCTACCGCTCTATCGTGCGCTTCGCTAGGACGATGGCGCCTATCATCGAAGTCAACAGGAGGATGGAGGCCACCTCGAAAGGAAAAAGGAATTTCGTGTATAGCACCGCACCGATGGCCTCCACGTTTCCAGGAGTGGCACCTACAGACCAGGCCCACGACCTGGGATCCCCGAACTCCGCCTCTCCCAGCACGGCCCATACCTCGAGGCCCAGCAAAACGGCTGCCACGAGTGCCAGAGCACCCTGGCGGTGCCACTGCCGCATCCGCACGGCCACCTCCACGTTCATCAACATGATCGAGAATAGATACAGCACCATGATGCCGCCCGCATAGACGAGAACTTGCACCGCCGCCAGAAACTCCGCCCCCGCCAGCACGAAAACGCCCGCGAGGAAGAAAAACGTCATCACCAGCAACAGAGCCGCGTGAATCACGTTCGCGCGCGTGATCATCAGCAAGGATGTGAGAATCATTCCGCCAGCGAACAAGTAAAAGAAATATATCTCCACTCTGCGCCTCTCCCGCGAGTTACAAGAACAGATACTTCAAAAATCCGGTCAGGAAAATGTTGATCATGACGAGCGGAAACATGAACTTCCAGCCCACGCGCATGAGCTGATCGTATCGATAGCGCGGAAGCGTCGCCCGCAGCCATATAAACACGAAGATCATCGCGGCCAGTTTGAGGAGGTACCAGATAAAGCCGGGAAGCGGAATGAAATCCAGCCCCTCCCATCCGCCGAAGAAGAGCGTGACACCTATCGTGGAAACCGCGACGATGTTAGCGTATTCCGCCAGAAAGAAAAACGCGAACCTCATTCCGCTGTATTCGGTATGAAAGCCCGCCACGAGTTCCGTCTCCGCCTCGGGCAGATCGAAGGGCACGCGGTTCGTCTCGGCGAGACCAGCGACGAAGAAGACGATGAACGCGATCGGCTGATAGAATACGAACCACACGTCACTCTGTGCCTTTACGATCTCCTGCATATTCAGGGATCCTGCGAGCATCAGCGGCCCGATGACGGAGAAACCCAGAAAAATCTCGTAGCTCAGCATCTGCGCCGCGCTCCTCAGAGCCCCCAGAAGCGAGTATTTGCTGTTTGAGGCCCAACCCGCCATCACGATGCCATATACGCCGAGCGAGCTGATCGCCAGAATGAAGAACAACCCGATGTTCACCTGCGTGATATAGAACGTCGCGCTAAAGGGCAGCACCGAATAAATGATGAAGGCTGGCAACAGTGTAACCACCGGCGCGAGAATGAATACGACGCGATCCGCCTTGTCGGGAATGATGTCTTCCTTCAGAAACAGTTTAAGTCCGTCCGCTATCGGCTGCAGGAGGCCGTGCCAGCCCACGCGCATGGGGCCGATCCTCGACTGGATGTGGGCGATGACCTTTCTTTCCACGTAGGTGAGGTAGGCGGCCACCAGTTGAATCACGTTCAGCACGATGAATATCTTTATCGCGGCAACCACGACTTCACGAACCATGTCCAACGAAACCACTCCTTACCGATCACACTCGCCTAGCACGATGTCAATGCTTCCGATGATAGCCACTACATCCGCCAACAGCTGCCCGATGCACAGCTTTTTGAGCCCGCCCAAATTGATGAAAGACGGCGGGCGGATACGAACGCGATAGGGCGTCTCCGTGCCATCGCTCACGATGTAGAAACCGAACTCGCCCTTGGGGTTTTCGATGCTGTGGTATATTTCACCTTCGGGCGGTTTGATAGTTCTGGGCGTCTTACAGTTCACCGGCCCGCCCGGAAGCTGCTCCAGGCACTGCTGAATGATGCGGACGCTCTGGCGCAATTCTTCAACGCGCACCAGATACCTATCATAAACGTCGCCGTTCTCGCCCACGGGCACGACGAAGTCAAGATAGGGATACGCCGCGTAGGGCTTGGCGCGCCTTAAGTCCCATCGCACGCCGCTACCCCGAATGATAGGGCCGGTCAGCCCTAAGTCCATCGCATCCGACGCGGAGATGACGCCCACCTCGCGGGTTCTTTGCAACCAGATGCGGTTGTTCGTGAGGAGGGTCTCGTAGTCGTCGATGCGGCTCGGAAAAACGTCGATGAACTCCTGGGTGAGGCGCAAGAATTTGTCCGGCACGTCCTCGTGCAGCCCCCCGAGGCGAAAGGCGTTGACCGTCAGGCGGCCGCCGAACGCGGTCTCGAACAGATCCAGTACCATCTCGCGCTCTCGGAAACACCACAGAAACACCGTCATCGCCCCGATGTCTAGGGCGTGCGTGGCGAGCCAAAGCAGATGGCTGGCGATGCGAGAAAGCTCGCCCACCATTGAGCGAATATACTGCGCCCGCATGGGGATTTCCCAGTCGAAGAACTTCTCGACCGCCGTCACCCACGCCAGGTTGTTCGACGGGGCGGCGATGTAGTCAAGGCGATCCGTATAGGGGATGAACATCGTATAGGTGATGTTCTCGCCAATCTTCTCAGTGCCTCGGTGCAAATAGCCAATGTCGCAGTCCACATCGTTCACCGTCTCGCCGTCCAGTTTCAGAATCACCCGAAGCACGCCATGGGTGCTCGGGTGCTGAGGGCCCATGTTGATTACAAATTCCTCGGCCCCGTACACTGTGCTTCGTCGTTCGATGCGAGAGGTATCCGCTACGCCAACCATTCCCTCATTCCCTTGAAAGGCCGCGCGCTAATCGCCTATTTCCTTGCGCGACGGCTTCGTATAAATCCGCTCTCCCCTGCCCTCCAGCGGGTAGTCCTTGCGCATCGGGTGACTACCCCAGTCATCCGGCAGGAGTATGCGCCTCAAATCCGGATGCTCCTCAAACGCGACCCCGAACAAATCATAGACCTCCCGCTCCATCCAGTTCGCGCTGCTCCATATTCTGGAGACCGACGGCAGGGACTGGCCATCCTTGGCCCTTACCTTCAAGCGCAGCCTACGGTTATGCTCGAAACTATAGAGGTGATACAGTACTTCAAAGGGATTCGCCGCCTCGGGGTAGTGGGTCGCGGTCAGGTCCGTGAGCAACGCGAAACGCGCATCGGCGTGATCCCGCAGATAGGCGGCCGCGCGAGTGAGGTAATCTATTCCTATCACGAACGTCGCCTCGTCCTCGTCATCCCTATAGGCGCTTCTCTCCAAGACGACGCCCGGAAACGCCGATTCCAGCAATTCCCTCAAGTCCTCGCCGACCAAGGCCTGTGCGAACTCGGCGGAATCTGAATCTGGCGCACGGTTCGCCCCCTCGCTGTTCTCCACCACTTCGTCCGACATTTTCTTCCCTTGCACGCGCATGGCCATGGATGCTACGCGCGAATATATTTTTCCTGCTCAATCTTCTTCTGGAGTTGCATGACACCCCACATCAGGGACTCGGGCCGGGGCGGGCAACCCGGAACGTAGATATCCACCGGAATGATTTCATCCACTCCCTGCATCACGGCATAGTTCGCATAGGGGCCGCCGCAGGTGGCGCAGTTGCCCATCGCGATCGCCCAGCGCGGCTCCGGCATCTGATCATAGACCTTGCGAATCGCGTCTCCCATTTTGTGGGTGACCGTGCCCGCCACGATTATCACATCGGACTGCCTCGGGGTGGCACGAAAAATGACGCCAAAACGATCGAAATCATATCGCGCGGCACCGGACGCCATCATCTCGATCGCGCAACACGCCAAGCCGAAGGTCATCGGCCAAAGCGCGCTTTTTCTCGCCCAAGCGACAAGGCTGTCGACTTTCGAGGTGATGAAATTGTCGCTGAACCTGCCCTCGACTAGGCCCATTCCAGCGCTCCTTTTCTCCAAGCGTAGAAATAGCCGACCAAAAGGATGGCGATGAACAGCATCATCTCGATGAACCCGAAGAGCCCCAGAGCGTCGTAGCGCACCGCCCAGGGAAACAGGAACAGTGCCTCGACATCAAAAAGCAGGAACAATATGCCCAGCAAATAAAAGCGTATGGAGAAGCGCTCATGCGCCTCCATCAGAGGGGGCATCCCGCATTCATAGGCGGAGTTCTTCTCCGGGTCCGGCGCGTTCGGGCGAACGAGGAGCGCAATAACGAGGATGCTCGCGGCGAACGCGAACGCCATGAGGGCGAACAGGAATATGGGAACGTAGGGATTGATGACCTCATAATCCCTAAAAAAAGCGCCCAGAATTTCCATTTGGGCTCCTCTTCAAAACAATGGCGGCGTGAGCGTCATAAAAACGCCCTCTGCCCGCCCATCACAAAAGTAGATGGTGGCCTTCCCTGAGAGTTCTCCACGCAAAAAATCCGTAAATCGGTTGAGACACCATGGTTTATATCATGGCGTTGGCTGAAAAACCAACCCCTGGGGGTCAATGAAAAAAGAGAGTGGAACGATAGGCGAAATCCATTGCCGGAGAGGGATAAATTCCCAGTTTTAGCGCGCCGGCGGCGGCGAGCGTCAGGGCGGCAACAGCGTAGGACCAGCCTGGATGCGGGCCGCGTCTCATTTCCTCTCCGGTGGGTTCTCGCATATACATCGCCACGACGACCCGCAGATAATAATATACGGCCACTACGCTGTTGAGCGCCGCGATTACCGCCAACCAGAAGTATCCGCCCTTCAGAGCCGCGCTGAACACGTAGAATTTCGCTACGAAGCCCCCCGTGGGCGGCAGTCCCGAGAGCGACACCATAAACACGGCCATCACCGCCGCAAGCCCGGGCCGTAGGGATGCCAGGCCTGCGAGATCATCCAGTCGCGCGCCGCCTTCCTCCCTCATACCCGAGGCGACGACCAGAACGCAGAAAGCACCCATGTTTATGAAGGTATAGACGAGCATGTAATACAGAAATCCGCCTGTAGCGAGCTCCGGGTTTGCGCGCGAGACCACAAGCGCAACCATGAGATAGCCGGCGTGCGCGATGCTGGAATAGGCGAGCATACGCTTCACGCACGACTGCCAGATAGCGACAAGGTTCGCCAGACTCATAGTGAAGGCGGCCATCACCCACAGAATCGTGTCCAGATGCGCGCCCGCGTCGCCTGCCGACAGAACAATCCTGAAAAACGCCGCGAAAGCCGCCGCCTTGGGCCCCACGGACATGAAAGCCGTCACCGCCGTGGGCGCGCCTTCGTACACGTCCGGCGTCCACATGTAAAACGGAACGGCGGCCACCTTGAACCCCAGACCCACCACCATCAAACCCAGACCTGTCAAAAAGACGGCTCCCCTTGAAGCAGGATTCTCATGAAGACGCGTCGCAATCTCCACTAGGTCGATAGAGCCGGCCGCGCCATAGACGAGCGCCATGCCGTAGAGCAAAAAGCCCGAGGCAAACGAACCGAGGAGAAAGTATTTGAGGGACGCCTCGTTTCCCTCCGGGCGCGCGCGCAAATAGCCCACCAGGACATAGAGGGAAAGAGAGAACACCTCAAGGCCTACGAATATCATCAACAGGTTTCGGGTCGCGGCCATGAGCATCATGCCGGAGGTGGCGAAAAGGATGAGACCGAAATACTCGCCCGCCGGCGCGCTCTCCAGCTCGCGCTGGGCTGCGGCGATAAGCGTCGCGAGAACGCTCGCGAACAGAATAACGATGAACACGAACTGCGTGAAGCCGTCGAAGAGATACATGCCACCCAGCGAAGCGGCTGTCCCTGGAAGGGTGCGGACGCCGAGCGTCGTCCCTAGGGCGGCGGCCAGCGTCCCCAACGTGATGGTGACGATGACGGCGCGCTCGCCTCGGGCGAGGAACGCGTCCCACATCAGCACCAGCACCGCGCCGCCCACCGGCAGAATCACCGGCAGTAGATATCCCCAATGGATCGTAGGATAAACGATATCCAAACCTATTTTACCTCGATTTTCCGGGCGTAGGCGATCGCACCGCCTGGCGCTTTCCATTCGGGCGCGCCCTCCACGCGCAGCACTCGCCGGTTCACCTGCAATAGCCAGACTTTCGCCGAAGGTTCCACTCTCCGCAGCAACGGACCGGGATATAGACCGATCCAGAACATGAGCACCACCAAAGGCAGCATGATGATCCATTCACGCCGGCTCATGTCGGAAAGCCCCAAGTTCACCCGCGCCCGCACCTCACCAAATAAAACGCGCTGGAGCATCCAAAGCATATAGACCGCAGAGAGTACCACCCCGGTGGCCGCGGCGGCAGCGAACCAGGCGCTGCGCTCAAACACGCCCAGCAGAATCGTGAACTCCCCCACGAAGCCGTTCAGCCCCGGAAGGCCGATGCTGCTCAACGCCGTGATGATAAAAAACGCCGAGAACGCGGGCATCACCCGAATGAGGCCGCCGAAGTCCTCGATCCTCCTCGTGCGCCTGCGCATGTAGATAAAACCCACGATGAGGAAAAGCGCCCCGCTGCTGACGCCGTGGTTCACCATCTGCAAAACGCTTCCCGAGGCACCAAGAAGGTTGAAGGAGAAAAGCCCTAAAATCACGAAACCCAGATGGCTGACCGAGGAGTAGGCTACGAGTTTCTTCACGTCGGTCTGCACCATCGCCATCAGCGCGCCATAGATGATCCCCACCACTCCCAGGCACATGAGCAAGGGCGCGAACTCATGGGCCGCAGTCGGAAACAACGGCATCGCCAGCCGCATGAAACCGTAGGTGCCCATCTTGAGGAGGACACCAGCCAGAATGACGCTTCCCGCGGTGGGCGCCTCCACGTGGGCGTCGGGCAGCCATGTGTGAAACGGGAAAACCGGTACCTTGATAGCGAAGGACACCGCGAACGCCGCAAACAGCCACGACTGCAAAGCGGGGTCCAGCGGCTCCCGAAAATGCGCCAGCATGTCGAACGTGCCGACGTCGCTCGCGAAATACAGCCAGATGATCGCCACGAGCATCAACACGCTTCCGGCCATGGTGTAAAGGAAGAACTTCACGGCCGCGTAAACCCTGCGGCCCCCGCCCCAGACCCCGATGATGAGATACATCGGAATCAGCATTCCCTCCCAGAAGACGTAGAACAAAAAGAAATCGAGCGCGAAGAACACGCCGAGCATCCCCGTCTCCAAGAACAGCAGGGACATGTAGTAGAGCCGCGTCCTGTGTCGCACGTCGTCGAAAGAGAAGAGAATCGCTATAGGCGTCAGGAAGGTGGTCAGCATCACAAGAAGCAGACTGATGCCGTCCACGCCCACCTTGTAGGAGATTCCGAAACGGGGAATCCACGCAGCCTCCTCGACGAACTGCATTCCCGAGAATTCGGGACGAAAGGCAACGTACATTCCTGCAGACAGGGCGAACGTGACCAGGGAGACCGCCAGGGCGAACGCGCGAATGCCTCCGTTTCGGCCGCGCTCATCTTCACACGCGAACCCGAGCGCCAGCCCCCCGACCAGGGGCAAAAACAACACCAAAGTGATTATTCCAGGCACCCGCCTCTCCCGCTCCTCAAGCCAACCAGAAAAATGTCAACGCGCCGTGAGATACAACAATATGACCAGCGCGCCGATCAGCATCGAAACGGCGTAGCTTTTCACGTAACCCGTCTGGAGGCACCGCAAGGCGCCACCCAGGGCGCGCGCGAAAAAACCCGCGCCGTTCACCGCCGCGTCCACCAAGCCATCCTCAAAAACTCTCCAGCACCAGATCGAAGCCCGCTTCACCGGCTGAACGATACAGGCGTCATACGCCTCGTCCACATAGTATTTGTTCTCCAGAAGTCGGAAGAGGCCCGGCCAGAGCGCGACGTAAGCGCTGCCGCCGTCATCGCGCGCGACGTAAAAGTTATACGCCATGTAAATGCCGAGGAGCGCGATGGCAAGCGAGAACAACATCATCAAAATCTCGAGCATCACCTCATGGTGCGCCTCCACGGGTCCGCCAATAGAAGGAGCGAGGAAATCCCCCAGAACGTTCGCCCCCGGAATGAGGGGAATCCCCACCCAGCCGCCAATGAGGGAGAGCGCGGCAAGCACCTGAAGCGGCAAGATCATGGAACGGGGGGATTCATGGACCTTCTCCTGCTCCTCCAGTCCCAGCCTGCAAGAACCAAAGAACACCCGAAACAAGAGCCTGAACATATAAAACGCGGTCATCAGCGCACCGGCCGCCCCCGCGAGCCACAGGAGAACGCCGCCGCCATCAGCCGTCATGGCAGAGTACAGAATCGCGTCCTTGCTAAAAAAACCGGCGAAGGGGAATATCCCCGCGATGGCCAGCGCGCCAAGCACGAAGGCGTTGCCCGTTTTCGGAAGCGCGGCGTGCAACCCGCCCATCCGACGGATGTCCTGCTCGCCGCCCAGAGCGTGAATCACGCTCCCCGCACCCAGGAAGAGAAGCGCCTTGAAGAACGCATGCGTCATCAAATGAAAAATCGCCGCAGAAAACGCCCCGACTCCGCACGCCAGAAACATGTAGCCCAGCTGGCTCACCGTGCTGTAGGCGAGCACTTTCTTGATGTCGTTCTGTACCAAGGCGATCGAGGCCGCCATCAGGAGCGTGAGCGCTCCCACGGTCGCCACCACCAGCATCGCCGAGGGAGAGAGCACGAACAGCGCGTGCGTTCTCGCCACCATATAGACGCCCGCCGTCACCATTGTGGCCGCGTGTATCAAGGCACTGACGGGAGTGGGACCCTCCATCGCGTCGGGGAGCCACACGTAAAGGGGAATCTGCGCACTTTTGCCAGTGGCGCCGGCAAACAACAACAGGCAGATGACCGTCGCCGCTGTGTTATCGGGACCAAGAAGCACGGGCGCCTTGGAGAACACAGTGGAGAAATCTAGAGAGCCGAATACATTATACAGATAAAAAAGAGCGATCAGAAAACAGAAATCACCCACCCGGTTCACGATGAAGGCTTTCTTACCGGCCTCGGCTGCCGCCTTGCGCTCGTACCAAAACCCAATCAGCAGATAGCTGCAAAGACCCACCGCCTCCCAACCCACGAACATCACCAGGAAGTTGTCCCCCAGAACGAGCATAAGCATGGAAAACGAGAAAAGATTGAGATAGATGAAATAGCGGACCACACCCCGGTCGCCACGCATGTAGCCCATTGAGTAAAGGTGAATCAGTGTCCCGACGCCCGTGACGACGAGGGTCATCACTGATGCGACCGGGTCTAGGGCGAAGCCCGCCTTCACCTCGAAGCCGCCGATGGGAATCCAGTCGAACAAAAAGGCGCGAATGAGCCGATCTTGGGTGGGAGTCGCCAAAAGGCGGAGCCAGCCCATAAGCGCGGCCAGAAACGCGAGCCCCATCGCCGTCGTCGCCACCCAGCCGGCAAATTTCTCCCCGCGTTTCCATCCAAAGAGGAGGTTCACCACGACGCCGAGGAGGGGGAAAGCCAATATGAGAATTAAACTATCCATCGTCCCTTGTTTCTATAGCTTCAGCAGATTGAGCTCATCAAGATCGGTGGACTCCCGGTTGCGGTAGATCAACACTACGATGGCGAGGCCAATCGCCGCCTCCGCAGCGGCCACCGCCATCACGAAGAAAACGACCATCTGGCCCGCCATAGAATCCAGAAAACGGCCATAGGCCACGAACGCCAGATTCGCCCCGTTCATCATCAGCTCAATACATAGGATGACGACAATGGCGTTTCTGCGCGCCACGACACCGACGACACCGAGGGAGAAGAGAATCGCGCTCAAAATTAGATAATGCTCAAGTGGTGCCACGCCCCCGCACTCCTCTACCGGTTGCGCCGACGCGCCAACACCACGGCGCCGACAATACCAACGAACAACAAAACGCCCATGGACTGAAACGGCAGGACGTAGTCCGTCAAAAGAAGATTTCCAATGATCTGCGTGTTCCCGAGCTCGCTCACGCGCTCGGGCGGAAAAACCCCGCGCTTGCCCGTCATGAGGGAGGTGGTAAGAAACATCTTCAGCAGCACGCTGAAGACGGCGAAGCCGGCCATAGCGCCCAACAACTTTTGGGCGGGCAACCGCAATTCCCTCTTCTCCTCACGCCCTAGGTTGATGAGCATCACCACGAACAGGAAGAGCATCATGATCGCGCTAGCGTAGATGATCACCTGAACGATGGCGACGAACTGCGCGTGAAGCGAGAGATACAAACCGGCAAGGCCCAGAAAGGTGAGTATCAGGGCGAGCACGCTGTAAAGGGGGTTGGGAAGCGCAACGACGGCCACCGCACCTACCGTCGTCACCGTCGCCAAAAAGTAAAAAAACAAGGAACTGGACACTACCGCCCATCCTCCAGCGAGCGGGTGCCCGCCTGAAATTGAACCCTAGACATATGTAAGTAGGTTTTTCTCGTCATAGCGGGCGTGCAGCTCCGGATAATCCTCAGTCCGACGCACCAGTAAATCCTCCTTCGCATAGAGGAACTTGCTCCGATCGTCCTGGCAAAATTCATATTCGTCGCCTAGGACGATCGCGCCCACAGGACACGCCTCCTCGCAATATCCGCAAAAGATGCAGCGCAGCTCGTTGATCTCATAAACGCTAGCGTAGCGCTCGCCCTTCGATGTGGGCGCCGAAGGATCATTCTCCTCTGATTCCACGTAGATGCAGTCCACCGGACATGCCGCAGAGCAGAGTTTACACCCCACGCAGCGCTCCAGGCCGTCCTGCCAGCGCAACAGCTTGTGGAGACCGCGATAGCCCACGGGCATCTCCTCCTTCACGTCGGGGTATTGCACCGTCACCCGACTCTTGAAGGAATGCCTGAGCGTCAGCCACAATCCCCTAAAAATCTCGCCGAGCATGAACCCTCTCCCCCTTCAGCGACACCCTAGCCAATGAAAACGATCGCGCCGGCCGTGACAATCACGTTCAGGATGGACAGAGGCAGGAGCACCTTCCATCCAAAACCCATAAGTTGATCGTAGCGCAGGCGCGGCGTGGAAGCGCGCAGCCACATGAAGAAGAACATGAACGCCAGCACCTTGAGCAAAAACCATACGACGGGCGGCAGCAGCGGCCCCCGCCATCCTCCAAGGAAAAAAGTCGCGCCGACTGCCGAGAGCGTAATCATCGCGCAATACTCGGCGAGAAAATAGACCGCGAAGTGCATGCTGCTGTATTCGGTATGAAAGCCGCCGGTGAGTTCGCTCTCCGCCTCGGGCAAATCGAAGGGAGCCCGGTTCGTCTCCGCCAACATGCAAATGACGAAAAGCAGAAAACCCATGGGCTGCAATACGATATAGGGCAACTCCGCCTGATTCTCCACGATTTCCTTAAGGCTCAGGGTACCAGAAAGCATGACCACACCAAGCAGCGACATGCCAAGCGAGAGTTCGTAGCTGATCAGCTGCGCCGCCGCCCGAAGCCCGCCGATAAGCGGATATTTGCTGTTCGACGCCCATGAGCCGAGCACGACCCCATAGACTCCCATACCCGCCAGGGCGAAAATGTACAGAATGCCAACGTTTACGTCGGCCACCACCAAATCCACCTTCTCTCCGAAGACCGTCACCGAGTCTCCAAAGGGCACGACAGCGAAAGCCGCCAGAGCGGGAATGAGCGTGATGGCCGGCGAGAGGACGTAAATCACCTTGTTCGCCTGGGCGGGGATAATGGTTTCCTTAAACATGAGTTTGAGACCATCCGCAATGGGCTGAAGAAGCCCCGCCGGGCCCACACGGTTGGGGCCCACGCGCACCTGCACGAGCGCGAACACGCGCCGCTCCATCCACGTCATGTAAGCGGCGAGCAGCAAGAGCCCGCCAAAACCCACAAGAACCTTTGCGATGATGACGAGAAGCGAGGCCATCTACACGCCCGTCCCTTGTGTGATCACCACTTTTCTCACCTGAATCTCCACCCCCTGGCGCCCCGGCGCGTCTCCGAGGTTGAGGGCGGAACCCCCATGCGCGCGCAAATAGCCCTCCGGGGCGAAGACGACGCCGACGGGTGCGTTCTTCTCAATCCGTATGGGAAGTTGAACGCGCGCGCCACCCATTTCGAATTCCACGAGCTCCCCATCCCCCGCGTCCAGGACTTCGGCGTCGGCGGGCGATACGACGAGCGCGGCACCGAGCATGTCGGCGAGATGCTGGGCCGACGCCGCATACGCTCCCGAGAGCCACAGAACAGGCGTCAGGAGCATCCGCAGGCCCGTACCGCGCGCCTCCTTCTCCGGAATAAGCGCGATCTGATACGCCCCGGTGCGCACCCTTTCCAGATGCAGTCCCTCGTCGGGAAGGCGGCCAAAGGCGTTCGCGTAATCGCCGACCAGCGCGCGCACCTGCGCCTGAATTCTATCGATCGATACCGCCCGTAGAGGTCGCTCCATCGCTTTGGCGACGTCCACGAACGCCTGCCAGGCGTCAGGCGTCATTTTCTCGATGGGCGGCTTGAGGGCGCGCGGAAGATACTGCACCCTGCGCTCCAGGTTTGTGACGCTGCCCGCCTCCTCATACAGCGTGGGCGCTGGAATTACCACGTCGGCGTATTCCGCGCTCGCGTTGAGGTGAGCAGTTTGCAGCACGACGAAATCGGCTTTCTCGAGCGCCGAGCGCGTGTGCGCGCCATCGGGACGCTCCGCCACCGGGTCGCAGCCCAAAAGATAAAGCGCTTTGAATTCGCCGCTCTCCAGTCCATTGATTATGCCGTTCGCGTTTTTGCCGGCCTTCGCGCTGGGTGGTCTCCCCCACGTCTCCTCGCAGGCGGCGCACTTCTTTTCATCCAACACGCCGCCCCCGGGCAAGGCGTCTGGGCGCAGGCCCATGTCCATCGCTCCCTGAAGGTTCGGGACGCCGGCGGCGAAGAGCACGTTGGCGCGCAACAGTAACCCCAAGTTGATCGCCTCCGAGACAGCAACCTTACCCGTCTCTCCGGGTCCCGAGAGCACGCTCGCCGCGCCGTCCGCCTCCATGAGTGCATGGGCTGCAGCTTTGAAGTCCGAGGGTGCTATTTGTGCCTCCTCGCAAAGACGACTCACGTCCGAAGCAGCAAGGAGCCTGGCGTATTCTTCCGCGTTCGCCCCCTCTGGCCTCACCCCACCGTCCAAAAGACATTTCGCCAACGCCCGTAGTGTGCGCGAGACGCCACCTAGGGCGGGCGTCAGATGATGCGTCCGGCCTAGGACGCGCAGATCAACGCGTCTTTGGTTCACATTGACGATGACGGCGCCCGCTCTATGCGCTTTTCTAATTTGAAGCGCGAGTATCGGATGCTGGGAGAACGGATCACTCCCCACGATAACGATGGCCTTCGAGCGGCCCAGCTCCGCAATCGTCCCCACCCCGCCTACTCCGCCAAAGGCCGCGTGCTGGGCGTCGGTTTGCGCAATGTCGCGCGGATGAATCCGGCTGTCGATGTGGTTGGTCCCCAGAACCGAACGCATGAACACGCCGAACGTATACGCAGTTTCGTTCGTGGATGCGGCCCCACCCAAGCCGGCGATCGCCTCGCCGCCCTCCCGCGTGATGATGGCGGCAAAACGCCGCGCCACCTCGCCAACGGCTTCCGCCCAGCCAACCGGCGTCAGATTACCGTCTTTTCGGATCATCGGCTGATAGACGCGCCCTTCCCCATGCGCTCCACTCCAACCATAGCGCGCGACGTCGCAAATCCACGTGTCGTTGATCTTCTCGTTCTCGCCCGCCGTCACGCGCTTGATCTCGCCGTCCTTCGTCCACACGCTCTGGCGGCAACCCACGCTGCACAGCACACAAGGAGCCTGAGTTTCCCGCATCTCCCACACGCGCGCGGTGAAACGGTATTTATTGTCTGTGAGCGCACCGACGGGGCAGATGTCAATGACGTTGCCCGAGACGACGCTCGTCAGGGGCAAATCGCCAAAAACGCCTACCTCCGTTCGATCGCCCCTTTGCGACCAGCCAAATTCCGCCCCGCCGTCGATCTCCTCACTAAAACGGATGCAACGGGTGCAATGCACACAGCGGTTCATCTCCGGCTTGATAAAAGAGCTGATGTCCTTGGCCGCATACACGCGCCTGGCCTCATGCGTTCTGCTGATCGCCTTGCCATAGGCCATGGTCTGATCCTGCAAAGGACATTCGCCACCTTGATCGCACACTGGACAATCGAGCGGGTGGTTTTTCAGCAAAAACTCAAACACCCCCTCCTGGGCCTCCACAACGCGAGGGGTTTGCGAGCTGACCACCATACCCTCGGCCGCCGGCGTGGCGCAGGAGGGTTGAAGTTTCGGTATCGGTTTGCCGTTACCGGCGTCCAGGACCTCCACGAGACAGGCACGGCACTGGCCCACGATGGAGAGGTTCTTGTGATAACAAAAATGCGGAACGTGGGCGCCCATCCGCAAGGCAGCCTCTAGAACGGGCAAGTCCTTCTCTATCGTGACGCTCCGCTCGTTGAACACGAACGTTACCCGCTCATTCGCCATCTATCGTCTCTCCCCCATCACACAGCAGCGGGATACGGGCTGCCCAGAGGACAACGGCCCAGAGAGATGTGTCGCTCAAATTCATCGTGAAACTTCGTCAAGAACGCACCAAACATCATAGCGCACGCATCCGAGAGCACGCAGATGGTGTTACCGCGCATATTGGGGTCAATCGACGCGAGCGTCTCTAAGTCGTCGGTCTTTCCCGCGCCTTTTTCCACCCGGCCCAGAATCTCCGAAACCCAGCCGGTTCCCTCCCGGCACACCGAGCACTGCCCGCAGGACTCGTGCTCGAAAAAGGCGGCGAGCCTGCCTGCAGCCTGCACCATGCACGTGGTCTCGTCCATGACGATAACGCCGCCGCTGCCGCCCATGCTGCCCGCCCGGGCAAGGGAGTCAAAATCCATTCTCACCTTGTCCTCATATACCTCCCGGGCGTTGAGCACCGGCGCGCTCGCCCCGCCCGGAATCACCGCCTTCAGGGCGGCGCCGTTCCTCATCCCGCCGCAATGCGCATGAATCATATCTTCGCAAGTCAGGCCGAGCGGCAGTTCATAAAGCCCCGGCTTCGCCACGTGGCCAGAGACGCAATACATGCGCGTGCCGGCGTTCTTCTCGTCAACCCCGATTCCAGCGAACCACTCTGCTCCCCTGTTCACGATGTGCGGAAGATTCGATAGGGTCTCCACGTTGTTGATGACCGTCGGACGCCCATATAGACCAACGACCGCCGGAAACGGCGGCTTCAGGCGCGGGTGCCCGCGCTTGCCCTCAAGTGATTCGAGAAGTCCGGTCTCCTCGCCGCAAATGTAGGCCCCGGCGCCCCGGTGGGTATCGATATCGCACGAGAAGCCACTGCCGAAGACGTTGCGGCCAACGTATCCCCTATCGTAGGCTTCCGCCAGCGCCCTCTCCAGCACGCGCCAAGGGGCGACGAACTCGCCCCGAATATAGACGTAAGCCTTCTCGATGCCCACGGCGTAGCAAGCGATGAGAATACCCTCAATGAGCTGGTGCGGGTCGCGCAGCATCAATTCGCGATCCTTGAACGTGCCGGGCTCCCCCTCGTCCGCGTTGACGGCCAGGTATTTCGGCCCTTCCACCTGTGGCACGAAACTCCATTTGAGGCCGCACGGAAAACCAGCGCCGCCGCGCCCGCGCAGGCCCGACGCCTTGACGAGCTCGATAACGTCGGAGGGCGTCGTCGCGCCGAGTATCCGCCGAATCGCCTCGTAGCCGCCCGACGCCTCATAGCCCCCTATGCGCGGCGCACCCGGATTATTGAAGCGGCCCGTCACAATTTTTTCCAAAACCAGCGCCATTTTCTGAATCCTTCAGCCTTGCGTCTCGCCAGAGGGTGCCGCCGCGCCGGCGACCGCGTCAGCTCCGATGGGCACGACCTCCTCACCCTTCTCCAGGGCGCTGAAAATATCGTCCATCACCTCGATTGTGATGCGCTCAAAGTAATCCTCGTTAATCTGCACGCACGGCGCGCCGCCGCAGGCGCCCAGACATTCGACCGCCTCGATCGAGAATTTTCCATCCGTCCGCGTCTCGCCCACCCGACAACCCAGGCGATTCTCCACCTCCTGCAGCAGCTTGCCCGCCCCCATGAGCGCGCATGAGAGGTTGTTGCACACCTGTACGTGGTATTCCCCGATGGGCTGGGTCTTGAGCATGGTGTAGAAACTCACCACCCCCCACACCTCCATGGGGGAGACCTCAAAAATCTCGGCTACGCGGCGCATCGCCGCGCTGGTGATGAAGCCTGCCTGCTCCTGCGCCAGCCACAACGCGGGGATGAGGGCGGAGCGCTTCACCGGATACTTCTCAATAACGCGATCGAGCACCGCGCGGGCCTCGGGCGAGAACTCGAAACGCTCATTCTCCTCCGCATGGGGAAACTGTATCAACGCCAAAACAACGCCACCCTCCGCCTCTCCTAGCGATCTATCTCGCCCAGAACGATGTCGATGCTCCCGATGGCAGCCACGACGTCTCCCATCAGCCCTCCTCCAGTGATCTCGGAAAGCGCGTGGAGATTCGCGAAACTCGGCGCGCGCACCTTCACCTTGTAAGGACTTGGGCCGCCATCGCTGATGATGTAATAGCCGAGCTCGCCCCGGGGGGATTCGATGGCATGGTACACCTCGCCCTCCGGCACGCTGTAGCCTTCGGTGAATATTTTGAAATGGTGAATCAACGCCTCCATGTCATGGGCCAGCTGCTCCTTGGGCGGCGGCACCACCTTGGGGTTGTCCGCCATAAGGGGACCCTCGGGCACTCCCTCAAGCGCCTGCATGGCGATGCGACGGGATTGGCGCATCTCGGCAATCCGCACGAGATACCTGTCCATGATGTCGCCCCGCGCACCCACGGGGACCTCGAAGTCGAACTCCTCATAGCCCGAATAGGGTTCGTTCTTGCGAATGTCGTAGGGGACGCCGCACGCCCTGAGCAACGGCCCGGTGACGCCCAGCGCAAAGGCCCGATCCGCCGTCATCGGGCAAACGCCCCGCGCGCGCCTTCTGTAGATAGGGTTGTCCGTGAGCAACTCCTCATACTCGTCCACACGCTCGGAGAAGGGGGCGAGAAAATTCCGGCAATCCTCATAGAAGGCCGCGTAGGGCTCCCGGGAGACGCCGCCCACCCGAAAATAGCTCGTCATCATGCGCACTCCGGAGACTTTCTCGAAAATTCGGAGAAGCTGCTCCCGCTCTCTGAAGCAATACAGAAAGACGGTCATCGCGCCCAGGTCGAGGGCGTGGGTGCCGAGCCAGACCAGATGGCTGTTCAGGCGCGTCATCTCGGCGAGCAGCACGCGCAGATACTTACAACGGCGGGGAACCTCCAGTCCCAGAAGCTTCTCCACCGCCAGAACGAAGCCGAAATTGTTCGACATCGGCGCGAGGTAATCCATGCGATCGGTCATGGGGAGTGCCTTGTTGTAGGTTTTCTCCTCCATGTTCTTCTCAATGCCGGTATGCAGATACCCGATTATCGGCTTGCAGGAGAGTACCGTCTCGCCATCAAGCTCGAGCACCACGCGCAACACGCCGTGGGTGCTCGGGTGTTGCGGCCCCATGTTGAGCGTCATCGTCTCGGTCTCTATGGGGCCGAGCATGTCACTGTCGAGCGGGTGCTGCGCTTGTTGCGTGGCCATAGCGGCCTCCTGCTCCCTATTCCACCGCTTGGGGCTTGCCCGGGGGCGTGTCCCTGAAAGTGAACGCCACCGGCTCGGAAGAGATGTCAAAATCCTTGCGGTGGGGATAGCCCTCGAACCCCTCGGGCGTGAGAATACGCTCCAGCTCGGGATGTCCCTCAAAAGCGATCCCCAGCAGGTCGTACGCCTCGCTCTCATGGAGTCTCGCGCCCGGCCACACCCCGCAGACGCTGGGCACAGCCGGCGCCAGATCGTCCGCGCAAGGCGCCTCAAGGCGCAGACGCCTCGACTTTTCCATATTGAGGAGCGAATACGTCACCTTGAAACGATAGGGAACCGGCAGCTCCAGACAATCCACCCCGCAGACGAAACTCAACAGGTTGTATCCCCTTTCATCACGCAGAAAACGCGCCGCCTCCAGCATCGCCGTCGGCGCGATTCGCGCGAAGATTTGGCCGCAATTCTCGCCCGCCCCGAGAAAATCTTCCCCGATCTTCACCCTCAACAAAACGATATCGGGGTCTTTTTTCCAGGTCGGCACATCCGCCTCCGCCCGCTCTCGCTCCTTTTCAGCCAACGGCTTCGCTCCTTCATTCCTCAAAAGCCCGTTTGCGCTTCACGAACAGGCTCCTCGCACCGTATTCGCGCCGCTTCTCAACTCAAAATGGCGTGGGAATGTTCGCGCGTCGTCTAAAGCGTGGCGGCCCTGGAATCCTCTCGGTAGAGCCGCTCGCTCGCAATCTTCGCCTGGAGCTTCATGATGCCGTCAATGAGCGTCTCCGGGCGAGGCGGACAGCCCGGAACGTAAATGTCAACGGGCACGACCTCATCCACACCTTGTACAAGCGCGTAGTTGTTGAATATCCCGCCCGTGGAGGCGCACGCGCCCATGGAGATCACCCATTTCGGCTCGGGCATCTGATCGTATATCTGGCGGAGCACGGGCGCCATCTTGCGCGAGACCCTGCCCGCCACGATCATGAGATCTGCCTGGCGGGGCGACGCGCGAAACACCTCAGCACCGAAGCGCGAGATGTCATATTTCGCCGCCGAGGTTGACATCATCTCGATGGCGCAACACGCCAGGCCAAAAAGCGCGGGCCACAGGCTGTTCTTCCGCGCCCATTTGATGACGTCGGCCGCGCGGCCTAGAACCAGCTGGCCCTCCAGTTGCTGTTCTAGTCCCATTCGAGCGCTCCCCGACGCCATTCATATACCAGGCTGGCCAGCAGCAGGCCCATGAAGGGCAGAATTGCGAGAAACCCATAGACGCCCAGACGCTTGAGGTTCACCGCCCACGGGTACAAAAAAATGGTCTCCACGTCAAAAACGATGAACAAAATAGCCACTAGAAAGAATTTCACGCTGAAACGCCCTCGTGCGTTCGAGCGGGGGACGATGCCGCACTCATAGGGGAGGTCCTTCTCCACCGTGGACTTGCGCCTTCCCATCAGAAAGGTCACGAGCAGGTTCAGGACGGCGAACGCAGTCGCCAAAGCGATCAGTATCAATATGGGCAAGTATTCTTCCGGCATCCCTCGCCTCCTGAAGCACAACGTCTTCGTCTCGCTTTGCGCCCATCCTCACGCGAGCCGCATCTTACGGCTGGCGTCCCGCCAGTGTCAACAATACGGCGCGCCACGAGAGGAAGCCGCATTCCAAACGAATGCGGCCCAAACCGCGCCTTCGGCAAACGCGCCCGCCGATCAAGGTTTCCATCGCGCGCGTCATCAAGGCTAAATTTGTGGAAATCGCCCCTCGCCGCCGTCGGCTCCTTGCGAGAGCGAGAGCGTTCTCTTAAGTTTTAAGTTGCGCGCGCCAGAGAGCGGGCGATACAATTTCCTTGGCGTTTCCCACGCCGCCAGGGGAGGATTCCACGACATGAACACCGCGCCGCATCTGAAGACAAACGCGCGTCTCGACGCCCTTCTCCGTGATTTTGAAGCGCTCGCGGGACGGCAGTTAGGCTATCCGTGCAACCAGAATTTCGACTACTCCGCCCTGCTGCCCTTTTTTCAGTATTGTCCCAACAACGTCGGCGACCCCTTTCACGACAGCAATTTCCGTAGCAACACCCACGAGATGGAGCGCGAGGTCATCACCCATTTCGCCGGCCTGATGCGGCTGGAGGAGGAGCGCGCCTGGGGCTACGTCACCTCCGGCGGAACCGAGGGCAACATGTACGGCCTCTATATGGGGCGCGAGCTGTTCCCCAACGGCATGGTGTATTTCTCCCAGGATACGCACTACAGCGTCATCAAGATATTGAGCGTGCTGAACATACGCAACATCATGATCAAGAGCCAGGAGAACGGGGAGATAGATTACGAGGACCTGCGCGAGACGATACGCATCCACCGGGACGTCCCCGCCATCATCATGGCGAACGTCGGCACGACGATGAAAGGAGCGGTGGACGACGTGGACAAGGTGCGCGGCATCCTTGACGACCTGGCGGTGACGAACTCCTACGTTCACGCGGACGCCGCCCTGAGCGGCATGATCCTGCCCTTCGTCGAGAATCCGCAGCCCTACGGGTTCGACGCCGGCTTCGACAGCGTGTCGATCAGCGGGCACAAGCTCATCGGCTGCCCGCTGCCCTGCGGCGTCGTCCTCACAAAGCGCGACTATGTGGCGCGCATCGCGCGCGCCGTAGAATACGTGGGCGTGCTGGACACCACGCTGTCAGGCTCGCGCAACGCGCTGACGCCCCTCATGCTGTGGTATGCGCTGAATTGCCATGGGCCGGAGGGGTTCCGAAAGCTCGTGGCGGAGATGCTGGGAGTCGCCGAATACGCGGTGGAACGCTTCAACCACCGGGGGGTTTCCGCCTGGCGGCACCGCAATTCGGTCACGGTCGTTTTTCCGAGGCCGGCGCCCGACGTCTTGCGCAAGTGGCAAATCGCCCCGCTGGGAGACATCGCCCACCTCATCACCATGCCGCACGTCACGCGGGAGATGATAGACGAGTTCATAGACGACTGCACAAATGCGCAACAGGGGCGGAAGCCCAGGGAGGATTCTGCATGCATCGAATCATCATCACGGTGAAAAACGACGTCGGAGTCATCGCGGACATCAGCAAGACGCTGGCCGATGCGAACGTGAACATCCAGGCGCTCAACACCGAGGCGGCCGGCGAGAAGGGCGTCGTCATCCTGACGACGGACGAATCCGACCACGCCCTGCGCGCGCTCAAGAACGCGGGCTTTCGGGCGGTCACGGACGAGGCGATGGTCATCAGGCTGCGCGACGAGCCGGGCGCGCTCGCCAGGGTGGCGGAGAGGTTCAAGAACGCAGGGGTGAACATCCGCAGCATGCACATACTGGATCACCACGCCGGCCACGCGACGGTCGCCCTGACCGCCGACGATCAGGCGAAAGCGAAAACGCTGGTCGGGGACGAGAACATTCTCTGAAGATGAAGCGCCGCGCGCGCAGAAAACGCCTCGGCAGAAAGCGCCGGCCTGAACACCCATGGAGACTGGAGATGACGAACGCCCGAAAACGAAAACCGATCTTGCGCCTGTCCGTCGCCCTGGCCATGCTCGCGCCGCTTCTCTTCGCCTCCGGAGCGTCGGGAGAAATTTCAGATATCAAACGTTTCGAACTCTTCGCCGCGTGCAAGCCGATGCACCTTGTCGTGGAACGCTTGCCCTCTGACGCGAGCAAGATCGGCCTCACTAGAGAGGCGATTCAGGCTGCCGTCGAGAGCCGCCTGCGTTCGGCGCGTATTTATGAACCAACGCGATCAGCGCTTTTCCTCTACGTCAACGTGAACGTCGTTGGCAGGGCGCATAGCCATAGCATCGCTCTGGAGTTCAATAAAAGGGTTCACGACCCTTTGTCGGGTATAACCTCTGTAGCGACTACATGGCAGACTGGCAGTATCGGCACGAACGGCGGGTATGCGGGAAACGTTCTGTCCTCGGTGTCCGAGCACATAGACGAGTTTCTCGTCGAATATCTGCGCGTGAACGAGAAGGCGTGCGCGAAGCGTTTCGCCGCGCCGTGAGCCGAGAAGGAAGAGGGAACATGAAACCGATGCGCATCGGCGCGCGTTTTCGCAATGGAGACGCTGCGGAACCGTAGGGACAGGTGCGCGACCTGCCCCGCAAAGCGCATCCGCACAGCCCTTTCAGCCGAAAACCGGCGGAGAGTGGGGTTCACCGCCTCTCACAAAGGCGCTTTCACTGGTTGCGCGCGCGACCTTCACGGAATAAGCACGGGCGCGCAAGCGTCCTATCCCCTCGTGAATCACCCCGCCAGAATGAGCAGAACGATGCCCGCCAGAATCACCCCCCCGCCAAGGAGGGTTTCGCCGACGCGCTCGCCCTCCCCGAAGAAGAGATAGCCGATGGCGATGGCGAGCAGAATCTCGACCTGCTTCACCGACTCCACGTAGGAGGTGAGCGTGAGGCGGTAGGCTTCCGCCTGGGCGAGGCTCGTGATGAAGGCGAAAAATCCCAGCGCCACGAAGCCCTTCCAGAGCCTGGGAGCCTGCCTGAAGCGCGCGGCGGATTTCCAAAGGGTCACGGGCAGGACGACCAGAGAGGCCACCGCATACGCCACGAGCGTGCCGAAGGGCCCATCAGAGAGCACCGCCGCCTGTTTGAAGGTGATGACCGAGGGGGCGTACATCAAAGAAGAGAGCAGCGTGTAGCGCATCCCCTTATCGGCGTAGATGGCGCGAACCGGCTCGAACCAGCCGATTCGCGCGCGCGAGACGTTCAGCCCGTATACGCCCGCCAACGTCAGAAGCACCCCCGACAGCCCCCAGACGGAGGGCGCCTCGCCCAGCGTGATGAAGGAGAGTGCGACCAGCCAGATGAGCGAGAGTTTCCACAACGACGTCACCACCCCTATCGCGCCATGTAGAAGCGCCTTGGAGAGCATGAGAGTGGCCAGGGTTTGAGAGAGGCCGAACAGGACGCACACCCACCAGAAGCCGGGCCGTATCTCGGGCACTCCCTTCATCCACACCGCCAGGGCGGCGAAAGGGAGCAGAAACGCGAATCGCCCCAGGACGTTGATGTATGCGTCGAGCTGGTGGCCGATAGATTTCATCGCCGCGTTTCGAGACGCCTGCGCGAGGGCTGCGACGACGGAGAACGCTACCCAGTCCATTTCACGCTCCTCGCCATGACGAGAGAAATCAAGGCGTTTTCTACGCGCACTTGGGCGCTAAGTCCAGCAGGGAGACGGCGGCAATTCTCATCCGGCTATCTTCGGCGTCTGACAAAAAAGAGCGCGTGTGCTAGGCTTGTGCGGACGATTCATCCTTCAGAAGGGGCCTTCGCGCATGATACGAGACGACGTTTTCGTGTTCGACAACGTGGTCCACATGTATGACTACTCGGACGAGAATCTCCTCTCGGCGCAGAGCGCATACGATCGCCACTATCACGTGAGCAAAGTGATCGGCAGAAGGCGGACGTCGCCTTCCGACGTCTATGCGGAGTGGGACCCGGTGGAGGGCTTCAAGCGCCGTTGGAGCGTGGAAGACATGGGTCGCCTCGTCTTCGAGGATTCTGGCACGGACATGGCGATGGCCCAGGCGGTGCCCTTATTCGACTTATACAAGGACGGCTTCGCGCCGGTGCGGGCGCAGTACGCGTTCACCCAGGCGTATCCGGAACGCGCCCTGTTCTGCGGGGCGGTGGACCCGATGTATCCGAGCGTAGCCGCCGCCTGCGAGGAGATGGAGCGCCAGGTGAAGGAGTGGGGGGCGAAGTCCATCAAAATCTATAACGCCCACGTGGACGGGAAATCATGGGCGTGCGACGACCCCGAAATCGCTTATCCCCTTTACGAGAAAGGGCGCGAGCTGGGGGTGCGGGTCTTTCAGTTTCACAAGGGAAACCCCATCACCAGGGCCAAATTGCGCGACCTCTCGCCCCTGGACATCGAGGGCGCCGCCATGGATTTCCCCGATCTGCTCTTCGGCGTCCACCATCTGGCGGTGCCCTATTTTGAGGAGGTCGTATGGATGGCGAACCGCTACGAGAACGTCTTTCTCGTTCTCTCGGGCGTCGGCCACACCCCTATGATCGCGCCAAGAACCTTCACCGAGTGGATGGGCAGGCTGCTGCGCGACGTGGGCGCGGAGAGAATTCTCTGGGGCTCGGAAATGGCGCTTCTCGGAAACGCGCGGCCCGTGCTCGAGTGGATATGGGAGATGGAGATTCCCGAATCCATGCAGGAGGACTACGGCTATCCGCAAATCACCGAGGAGGACAAGCGCAACATCCTGGGGTTGAACCAGGCGCGCATCTTCGGCGTGGACGTGGTGGCGAAGATGCGAGAGCTCTGGAGCGCAGAGACGAGATGAGAGACTACGACGCCCTCACCTCGGACGTGGAGGACATCATCGAAACACAGATTCGCCCGCTTCTCAAGATTCACGGCGGCGGAATCTCGCTCAAAAGCGTGAGCGAGAGGGGAGAGGTGTCGCTTCGCTTTGAGGGGGCGTGCCGGGGTTGCGCCCTCAAAAGCGTCACTTACGCCCTGGGCGTCCGACAAAAGCTCATGCAGCATCCGGAGGTATCGGACGTGACGGTCGAGGGCGTTCGCCTCTCCAGGCACGCCATCAAGCGGGTCGAGAAATTCTACTCCGGCTACTCGTTCTGGGTGGGGCATCCGGTCAAAAGCCCCTCATCCCCTTGATCGCCGCGCGCTACCGAAACGCGAAGAGCCTGCGTCTTTTGTCCGGTTGGTTCATCCTGTTCGCCATCTTCGTCATTCTGGCGATCATCATCGGCGTCAGAAACTCCATCGGCGTCTTCTTCAAAGAAATCTCCGGCGCGTTCGGCTGGAATCGCGCGCAGACGGCCGCCGCCTTCACCATGCGCATGCTCGGACAGGCGGTGGCGGCCCCTTTCACCGGCTGGGCACTTGAGCGCTTCAACATACGGTGGGTGATAGCCGCGGGCATTATCGTGAACGGATGTGCCCTCCTCATCGGGGCCCACATAGGCGCGCTCTGGCATTTTTACGCCATGTATTTTCTGCTCTCCGTGGGCTTCGCCCTCGGTTTCGTCCGGCCTACCGCGTCCTCCCTTCTGGCCGATCATTTCGCTGGGCCAGGCTTCGGTCTGCTGAACGGGTGCGCGATGATAGTCTTCTCTATCGTGGGTGCCCTCGGCCCCCTTGTGACGGGAATGCTCTTCGACGCGAGCGGAACCTACTACGGGGGCTTTCTCATCGCCGGCGGCATGTTCATCGCGGGCACGCTCTTCCTCGCGCGCCTCTCAAGGCTTCCGCGTCCTGAGCGCGGCTAGGTTCATGGGGCAAATGCGTCCGGGCGAATCGCGCCTCTGGTACGGCTGGGTGGTTCTGGTGGTCGTTTATCTCGTCATGCTCACGCTCATCGCCTTTCGCGCCACCATCGGTCCCTTCTTCAAGGAAATCTCCGGCGAGCTGGGCTGGAGCCGCGGGGCGACGGCGGCGGCTTTCTCGATCGGAATGCTCGCCCAAGCGGTCGTCTCGCCGCTGGCGGGCGTTTTTTCTGACCGCTGGAGCATTCGGGCCTCCATGTCGGCGGGCGTTCTGATATTCGGTCTCTCCCTGCTCATCGGAAGCCAAATCACCGCGCTTTGGCAGTTCTATCTGATGTACGTCGGCCTTTCCGCGGGCTTCGCCGCGGGCACGTGGGTCGCCCAGGTGCCCACGCTCTCCAACTGGTTCGTGAAAAAAAGAGGACTCACTCTCGGAATCGTCAACACCGCCCAGGGCGGAGCTTTCGGCCTAAACATCGCAACCCCCTACCTCATCGCTGGCCTGGGCTGGCGGATGAGCTATCTCGTTCTGGCGGGGACAATCTTGCTCATCGTCCTTCCCGTCTGCGCCATCTTCCACAGGGATCGCCCCTCCGACAAAGGCACCATCGCCGACGCCCCCTTCGTTCAGGCCGCGCCGGATGCGGAGGCCGCAAAACCGGCGCCCCCGCCGCCCAGCAACGCGCGCGTCTCTTTGCGCAACTTGCCGTTTTTCTTCTTTCTAGGCTCGTTTCTCCCCATGGCTTACACCTTCACGGGAATGCTCGTTCATCTCGTGCCCCACGCCACAGACCAGGGCTTCTCGCTAGAAGCCGCAAGCGTCCTGTTCGCCCTATGGGGATTCTGCCAGGTGGGGGCGAACCTCGTCAGTCCGGTTTCCGATAGGCTGGGGCGAGTTCCGACGTTCCTCATCGGGGCGGGTCTCGGCGTATTCTCCACCCTCGTTTTGGCTGTCTATGAACGGGGAGACCCAGAGGTGCGCTTCTATCTCGGAACGATGGCCAACGGCGCCGCCCTCGGTCTCATGCGTCCCACCGGTTCGGCGCTCCTGGCGGATTATTTTGAGGGCCCCGGCTTCGGGCGCGTGAACGGAGTGGCGATGATGGGATTCGCCCTCGTGGGCTCGGCGGGGCCGTGGGCGACGGGCGCCCTGTTCGACCTGCAAAGCTCCTATCTGCTGGGCCTCTCGCTCTTCGCGCTCATGTTTTTTCTCTGCGGCGTCTTCGCTCTGTTGCTCGGGTGGATAAAAAAGGATAAGAGAGAATAAGTCACTGCCTGAGCGCCTGCGCCTTTGAGGATGCACATGCCCATTAAAAAGGTTGATGGGTTCCATTTTCACCCAGAATCGCGCGAGCGCGTTCTCGCCCAGCGCCAGGCGGACTCCTCCAAAACGCCCTGGACGCCGATGCGCAAACCGCTTGCCGCGCGCCGGGTCACTCTGATCTCCACGGCCGGCATCTTCAGGAAGAATGACGTCTCCTTCGACTACGAGAGAGAGCGCCGGGAGGGTACTTGGGGAGACCCGACCCACCGGGAGATACCCAAAACGGCGGGGCAGGACGACGTGGTCTACTCTCATCTCCACGTCGACACCTCGTTCATGGCCGAGGACAGAAACGTGGCTTGGCCGGTCGACGTCTTCCTGGATTTCGAAAAGGAGGGAAAAATCCGCGCTCTTGCGGACACGCTGTATTCCATCATGGGCTACATTCCGAATTTCAATCCGCTCGTGAAGCGCACCGCACCCCTTATGATTCAGAAGATGAAAGACGAGGACGTGGAGGCGGCGTTTCTCTTTCCGGTCTGACCCCTGTGCAATCGGTCCGGCGGACTGCTCCAGCGCGAAATCGAAAAGGCGGGAATTTCCACCGTCATCATCTCCAACGTGCCTGAGACCATTGAGCGCGTTTGCGCGCCTAGGGCCGTCTTCGTCCAGTATCCCTTCGGACGGCAGTTGGGCCTCGTAGGAGATTACGACGGCCAGCGCAGGATTTGCGAAGACATGACGGCGCTGCTGGAGGAGGCGCAAGCCCCCAACGCCTATCGGCATCTGCCCTACGAGTGGTCCGAGCCGCCGGAGACCACGAAATGGCGTCCCGACGTCCCCCCACCCATATTCGCAATTCGGGCGGCGAAAGAGGGCGGCCAAAATCTGATGGACGACTACAAGGACGAGGAGCGAGTCGCGTATTCAGACACGAAGCGCTAGCCGAATGCCCTACACTCCAGCCCCCAGAAGAATTACGCTTTCTCTATGTAGCCAGCCAAACAAAAATAATTACGAACGGCTTGGAAAAAAGGCCGTGAAAGGGAAAGGGGGTTATGAAGTCGCCGCATCCCGCACGGCACGCGAAAGACACCCGGGGCAGTGACATTGGTCATCACGGGGAGAATGAACGAGCCCGTGCAAAACACCTCCTTCAGAGTCGAACCTGGATGCGATTTTGCCAAAGTATCTGGTGTCGCGGATACTCGTATCTACGCCAAACGGCCCAAGCGACGAGATCGGCAATCTGGATAATCCGCGAAGCTTGTGAATCAACGAACAGAGGAAACTCCGCCAAATTGTGCAACCTACCCCATCTCGTCCCCCGAACCCGAAACGTCCGGGCGAGACTTTGCAGCGCACCCTCGTAGTTCGATTTGTCCATGACGACGAGACCGCGATGTCTTCCCTCTTCCTTTTTTCCTGCTCGATCATAGATGCGTTTTAGTTGGAGGTTGAAGCGATTGCATATCTCTTCAAAAGCGTATTCAACCGGATCATTCGGGGCGCGTTGCACCTTATGAACTACAACCGCAAACAAACGCTCCGATGGCTTTCTCGGACGATGTCCAGAGCATCTGCGATGATTTGAGAGGATTTTTCCTTTGAAATTCCCTTCCAAGGATCTTCTCTTCTATTGTAGATGACGCTGGCATGAAGTTCTATATCTTCAGGAGGACCGAGGCCCAAGGATTCAACGAATTTATCAATGCGTTGAATCAAATGAAAAATTTGACGCTCGAATACGGAAATGCCACCAAGAATGAAATACTCCTCGTTCGCGTTTCTCATCGAGCCGGAACCGTCAACATAGATGAGATACATATTGTCCTTGGGGAAGGGGGCGCGTTACCCATTGATATAAAAAAGCAGCCGAGTGTGGAACCTGTCCACAGCGGACGGTAAATATCACAGCCCTCTCGACCGCATAGTCCAAATAGGATATAGAACCTTTTGATCTGCCTTTTGGGGCACTGCTCAATGAAACCCTATCCCTATTCAAGCACCGCGTTTAGGTGGCCTGCTCCGCCGCCTGCATCGCTTCTTCGAGCTCCTTCGGGGTGAGGGGATCGCCCACGCCGATCATCGAGTCGCGCGTCACGAGTTGGAAGAGTTGCGCCTCGCTCCAGCCCCCGGTTCCTTCCGGCCGCTGGGGGATGATGAGGTAGCGGCAATCCGCGTTCGAGTCGATGACGATGAGTTCCACGTCATCGGGCGGCTCTAAGCCCATATCCTTGAGGACGCCCCTCGGGTCGGTCACGGCCTTCGAGCGATAGGGGAAGCTCTTGTACCAGGTGGGCGGCTGGCCGAGGAGCTGTCTCGGGTAGCACGAGCATAGGGTACACACCACCATGTAGCGAAGCGAATCGGTATTCTCGAGAGCCACCACGCGGTTGATGCCGGAAGTGTCGATTCCCATCTCCTCGCAGGCAACATCCGCATCCGCCAAGAGCCTTTCCTTGAAACCTTCATCCACCCAGGCGCGCGCGACGACGCGCGAGCCGATGGCCGGGCTCTGCCCATAAATCTCCTCCACCGACCGCCGCATCTCGTCGGTGGTGAGAATGCCCTTCTCTCGCAGGACGTTCATCAGCGCCATCACGCGCACCTGATAGTAATCCAAGTCATGCTCGACCTGGGCCACTGCGCCCGCCCGGTAGGCGTCGTCGGACTGCATCCGCGCGTTGTGAGCCGCCGGGTCCTGGCTGTAGGTGCGCTCGTGATCGCCGTGGTGGTGATGCCGGTTTCCGTTGTCATGATCGTGGGAGTGCGTCATGTCGTGCTCCTCGTTCACGGGTGACGCCGGCGGCCTCGCCTCAGACCGGCTCCAGCCAGTGCTCATAGATTTCGATATAGAGTTTGTCCTGTTTTCGTCCCGCCTCGTGATCCCACAGATCGTTGATGTCAAACGCCACCCAATAGAGCTCCTTGAGCGGAGAACCGTCTCCGCCGTAGGCTAGATCTTCAGGATTTTTGTATTTGCCGAAGTAGCGGTTGACGACACCGGTCTTTCCCTTCACGTAATACACTGTTCGATGATGGCTGTGCGGGTACATCTCCTTGACGCGCACCCTGTCGCCCACGCGAAACCGGATTTTCTCCATCGCGACCTCCCCCCTTCCAATCGGGTCGAACCCGGCTACGAAAAACCATTCTACACCGCGAAAGCCCTTTGTCCAGTCGCTTCTGGCGGGCTCCCTCGCGCCTTAAGCGGGCGATGGACACCTCCCGCGTGCGTGCACTAGCCCTTAGCTAGAGTCGCGCGCAGAAGTTGCGGGTTGTCGGAATGGTCGCTCCCGCCCCTGGACTTCTGCGCGGCGTGATTGATCTTCACTTCAGCTGTCGTCCACCTGTCAATTCCTCACGCCGCAAGTCGGTACACGCGCCGGGCGTTACGGGAGAGAATCATCTCCCGCTCCGCTTTGGGGAGGCGACTCAAACCCGGAATCTCCCGCGCAAGCTGATGATAGCCCATGTCCGCCGGGTAATCCGTGCCGTAGAGAATTCGCTCCGCCCCGAGCGTTCTGACGGCAAAATCGAAGGCGTCCGCGTTGTGGATGACGGCGTCATAGAAAAAGCGGCTCAGGTAATCTTCTGGCTCCCCCGCTCCATGCGCCTTTGGCTCTTGACGCGCGCCGTAGCCGTGCTGCCAGCGGCCCCGTATCCAGGGCGTGAAGCCGCCTAGGTGGGAGAGACAAAACTTGAGGTTCGGAAACCGGTCCATCACGCCGCCAAATATCAGGCACGCCGCGGCGATGGTAGTGTCGAGCGGGTTTCCGATGAAGTTTCTCAGATAATAGTCCCTCAGGCGATCTTCGGCACCCAGAACGTTCGTGGGATGCACGAGCAAGGGCACCTCAAGCGCCTCCGCCTCGGCCCAGAATACATCCAGGGCCGGATCGTCGAGATTGCGCCCGGCCACGTTCGAGGCGATCATCACGCCGACATGGCCACTCCGCACCGCGCGCGCGAGCTCGACCGCCGCAGCCTCGGGCGCCTGGAGGGGCACGGTCGCCATACAGGAGAAGGTATCGGGATGCGCCCTGGCCAGGGACGCTAAGGCGTCGTTCAGAGAGGCGGCCAACTCCTGATTCGCCTCCGCCTCCAGAGCATAAAGCGTCATGGCGGGACCGATAGAGAGCACCTGGCGCACAACGCCCATGCGCTCCATGTCGGCGAAGCGAGGCTCCAGTTCATAATAAAGAGGGGTGAGCTTGTTCCTGAGCTCTGTCTCGCGTCCTAGAACCTTGCCCCGGGTGACAATCCATTCCCCTTGCGCGTCGGCCTCTATCGCCACCGTCCGGCCAAAGCGACCCGCGCGTACATCCTCAATGAACCCCTTGGGGTAGATGTGGGTATGGGGATCGATCGCCATATTCTCATCTCTATCTGGCGGAGGCCTCCGCGCGGGTCGCGCGCTGCGTCTGGAGTCCTCTCCGCCGCCGGGCCCTCACGCTTCCAGCTTGTAGAGCTTCTTCACGTTTTCGTAGAGCATTTTTTCTTGATCCACCTCCGAAAAACGCGAAAGCCCTGGGATTTCCCTGGCCGCGCCCAGGTAGCCCATGTCGAAGGGATAGTCCGTGCCGTAAAGAATCCTGTCCACCCCCAGCGTGTTCACGGCGAACTCGAAGGAATCCGCATTGTGAATGATGGTATCGTAATACAACTTGCCGAAATACTGTTCGGGGTCCTTCGCGCCGCGCGCCTTGGGCTCCTTGCGCTCACCGTAGCCGTGCTGCCAGCGCCCTCGTATCCAGGGCGTGAAGCCGCCCACGTGCGAGACCAGAAACTTGATGTTCGGAAAGCGATCGAAAACGCCGCCGAATATCAGGCAGGCGATGGATATCGTGGTGTCGAGCGGATTTCCGATGAAGTTTCTCAGGTAATAGTCCTTGAGCCTGTCGTTGACACCCATCACGTCCACCGGGTGGATAAAAATCGGGACATCATGCGCGCACGCTTTCTCCCAGACGACGTCGAGTGCTGGATCGTCCAGGTTCCGGCCGGCGACGTTGGAGCCAATCTGGCAACCAAGGTGGCCGTTTTTCACCGCGCGGTCGAGTTCCGCCGCCGCCGCTGCCGGGTCCTGGAGCGGAATCTGCGCCATGCACAAAAAACGCTCGGGGCGTTCCTTAGTGAGCGCCGTGAGCGCATCGTTCAAAGACGCGGAGAGCTCCCTGTTTAAACCGGCGTCAAGTGCGTAGTGCGTCATCGGTGGAACGACGGAGAGTATCTGCATGTCCACGTTTTGGTTGTTCGCCATGTCGTTCAGGCGCATCTCGATGTCGTAGGTTTCTTTCGGCAAGGGATTCTTGTGAACGCGCTCCTCGCCCAGAACCGTGCTTTTCGTGACGAGATGCTCCCACGGATCGCCCGCCTCAATGGTGACGGCGTCGCCGAAACGGCCTTGGCGCACGTCTTCGATGAAACTCTGCGGAGCGATGTGGGCATGGGGGTCGATGATCACCAGAACTTCTCCTTCATCAATACGTGAACTAAAGAAAAATATCTTCTCGTGAAACGATTCTTCGGAAATTTCGAGGGACGATTATGCACGCTCTCAATGCTCCACGCCAGGGGGCGAGACGTCAAGCCCCGAAACTACGGCGCGAGGCGAACCGCCCCAATCCTCTCAAGGAGTTCGCCCCGGAACGCTGCCGCGCGAGATTCGACCCGCAAGGGCTCAAAACGCCTTGTCGATCACGACGCGCACACCCCTGGCGCCTACCCGCACGGGACGCACCGAGTGGCCCTCAAGATCACCAGAGCGGGCGGGACCGGCTGAGCCGTCCGCGTCCAGGCGCGCTGTGAGCGAAACCATCCCCTCAAAGGGAACTCCCGGAATCATGACGTTTTGCTTCGAAATCACAAACGCCAGTGGGAAGTGAGGCCGCGCCACGCGCAGAACCGCCAGCGGAGGCCCCCCACCCACCTTACGCGCGATCAAAAAGAGCACAGGCTTGCCCCCAGCTCGCGCGCGCAAGGCGGGGGCGAGTTCGATCGTTCCCGCAATGACGGCGCCGGTTTCGGGCGCCTCAGAGAACACTCGAGGTTCCCCTTGCGCCTCCTGGGCCAGAAGAATTTGCGCGTCATCGGCGCCCACCTCAACCCGTCCGCGCGCCTCGCCCAGAATGTCTCCCGCCTGCGTCCCGACCTTGCCATCGCCATCGAGTCTGGCAATGAGACGGACCGCGCCTGAGAACGCCACGTCGCGCAACATCACGTCGCGCTCGCTCATGGTGAACGCCAGCGGGAACCGAGGCTTCAAGATCCGCACCACCGCTAGGGGGGGGCCGGTGCTTGCCGTCCGCGCGATGATGAAAAGCGCCGCCTTTCCCTCCGCTTTTTCGGCCAGTTCCGGCGCCAGGCGCACCACGCCCCGAATCCTAGCGGCGCCTTTGATCGGCGGCGCATTCTCGCGCGGTGGCGCGCGTTTCGGCGAGAATTTCCTCGCCACTCGGGACGGAGGCGCCGTACCCGCTTCATCGATGAGCACATCCACGTTCCGCGCACCTACGGAAACCAGGTGGGGGGCTCTTCCCCCGAAATCGCCCCTCGACAGCGGCCCCGGAACGCCGTCCGCATCAAGGCGCGCGCGAACGCGGACGCGGCCGGAGAATTTCTGTCCGCGAATCATCACGTCATCCTTCGTGATGACGTATCGGTAGGGAAACATCGTCTCCACCAGACGCTGCACGGCTATGGGCGGTCCGCCCTCCTCCCGCTCCAGAATGATAAAGAGCGTGCGCGTGCGCCACGCCTCGACAGGCAGATCCCCGCTCATCCGAATGGTTCCCGAGACCGACTCCTTAGGGGAGCCAAACTCAGGCAGCAGGTCGCAACCGCCCAAGGGCACGGAGAGGCAAAGCAACAAGAGAGCGGAGCGAAGAATTTTAGACGCGCGCTTCATGCGCTTCATGCGCTTCATGCGCTTTTCCATGATGAATTCACGCGCCAAAAGGCTCTCATCTCGTTCAGGCATAGAAAAAGCGACCGTTCAAGTGAACTCGCGCAGGCGAACGCACTCAGGGTCCACCACCTCAAGCGCCGCGCGCTCAGCGGCTGTGGGTTCCGACGTGAAGGGCGCGCGCTCCAGATCCCCCAAATCAAAGCCCGTGGCGGCGCGCAAGGCTTCACGCGTCACGCCCTGATGAATCGACTCCACCTGCAGACGACCATTTTCTTTTTGAAAAACGCACATGGGCGTCACCACTCCCGCCACGCCGCCAGATGCGGTCACGTAGCTACAACGCTCTGGAAAGCTCCTCGCGTCGTGAACCGTTCTCCAGAGGACGGTGCGCCTGGCAGTGGGTAATATGTGCGCGCTTCCCGCGCCCCCCGGGAGACGCACCTTCGGGGCCGACGGATCCCCGATGAAAGAGAGGTTCACGTCCCCGCGCGCATCAATTTGCGCACCGCCCAAAAACGCCAGATCGAGTTTGCCCCGCGCGGAGAGATCGAAAATTTCCATGAGACTGAAATAAGAAAGTGCCCCCTCCATGAGTTGGCGCGCCACCGTAGAGGTGGGAAGAGAGGAAGGCCGGGGGTTCACTCCGCCCGGAATATTCAGATAGGTCAGGTTCGGCGCATGGATTTCTCTCGCCAAGGCGATAGCCGTCATAGGCAGCGGCGAGGCCACACCGTGAAACACGACCTCCCCGTCCCGAATGAACCTGGACAAGAAAACCGCCACTCTATCGGCACTCGCTCGCACTTCCTCAGATACCCTCTCCCGCACGAGAGGACTCACGCGACGCCCCCGCACACCGCGTTTTCCGCGTGATCGCGCGCCTTCCAAGAATTGAGATGGGCTCGAGGAAATTCCCCCCTAGAAACCGCATCCACATACGCGCCCAGCGCATCCTCGTCGATGTCGTAGAAGGGATGACAACCTCCGGGCCGCGCCCCCCCCGGCGCGCGGACGACCGCTCGCGTCATAAAGGCAGGGATGACGGTCCTATCCGGTTTTTCGACGAAAAACGCGGTTTCCTCAATGCGCTCGGCCGTCAGAATTAACTCCTCCGCCGCCCTGGACATCAGGATGTCCTCGAACACCCCACCCTCTATCCGCGCGTTCCCCTGGACGTCGGCGTAAGGGACGTGAAGCACGGCGAATCTCGGCCTGATTCTGGGAACCATGTGCACCGGAACGCCGGTGTAAGGGTCTTTCAACCGCAGAAAGCCCGTGTGTGCCGCCACGTCACTCCCCTGCAGACCCGCAGTCGGCTGGCTCGGCAAACCATAGGCCGAAGCCCTGAGACCTGCAATGACCGTAGAGCAGGCGTGCTCGACCACCTGCACGCGGCCCTCCTCCACCCCCCGACGATAGGCGGGCGCGAGGCCAAAGAGGTTCTCGAATCCCACATAGCCCGTCTGCGTTTGCGCCACGGCCCCCGCCGCGCAAAGTAAGTCAACGTCATACGCTCCGGCCGTCTTCACAAGACGCAACCCTTTGCGCCCTCGTCGGGCGAGCTCCCGGACGAAGGCGGCCGGAGTTCTCGTGAGCGCGTTTCCACCCAAAGCAAGCAAATCTCCGTCTTGGACGAGGGCCACCGCTTCTGTAAGAGACATCATTTTGCTTGCCATCTCTTCCTCCCCGCCCATATGACGAAGTGATGATTATCCCCCAGAGGTGTTCGCCTCTCAAGGTGGACGAGCGACATATTCTGAAATGTCCGCACAATGGATAGAATTCTCTGAAAAAACATTTTGCCCCATTTGACAAAGATACCCAAATTCCTGATGGTGAAGATGTATGTAATGGATGTGTTTTTCCGCTCACCAGGTGCCAGAAATCGCCCATGGTCGACGTAACTTCACCCATCCTTCGCCCGTTTGGAATGCGCATGAACCCCCAAGAACATCCGCCAGGAACCACAGACCGGCCCGACCCGGCGGTGGAGATGGTCGATCCTCCCTTGGGCCGAGATATGTCCGCAGGCGATCCAGCGGGTTGGGAAATCATGGAGTCCGTGTCTGCCCCCCAAACGGATTCCCCAGAAAGCCACGACGTCCCTCCCCACAACCTTCATGATTCGGAGCGATTCAACGTCAAAATCGACGTATTTGAGGGACCGCTCGAACTACTGCTCACTCTCGTGCGCGAGCACAAGATGGACGTTCACGACATTCCGGTCGCGTTCATCACCAATCAGTATCTGAAATACGTGGAGATGCTCAAACGGCTAAACATCAACCTAGCGTCAGAATACCTCGTCATGGCTTCCTATCTCGTCTACGCCAAAAGCAGAACCCTTCTGCCCCAGACCGAGGATGCGGAGGAGGAGGAAGATCCGGAAACCCTACGACAGGAACTCCAGCACCAACTCATCGAATATCAAAAATTCAAAAGAATCAGCGAGGCTCTTCGCCACGCCGAGGAGGAGCAATCCTGGCTCTATACGCGGGAGAGCGGAGACGTCTTTCCGGAGGATAAGGAAGAGGAGACGCCAAAGCTGCAAGCGACGGTTTTCGACCTCATCGGCGCGATGCAGCGCCTGCTCGAATCCATCGGGGAGGAAGGCGTACACCTCGTGGACATCGACGAACTTGAAGTCGCCGACATGAGGACCCGGCTGCTCGACGCCTTGGAGAGCACAGGCGCCCAGGGCGTCCTCTTCCACACATTGTTCGAGACGAAGCGAGCGCTTGAGGTGGTGGCCACGTTCCTGGCGCTCTTAGAACTCGTCAAAGGAAACCTGATCGTGGCGCGACAGGCGTCGAATTTCGGTGAAATCCGTATTATGAAGGCGGTGCGCGATGAATGATCCAAAACAGGGGAACCAAGAAGCGGAGCGAGCAGAATCCGAGACGCCTTTTGAATTCGCGGAGGATGGGGCGTCATCTCCATACGCCTCGGCTAGAGCTCTGGCGGAGCATCAGCTGGGGGCCATGGAGGAGCTTCGCGAAGAGATGACCTTCGAGATCGATGAGTCGAAAGAACGCGTCGACGGAACGGGAGAAATCGATAAGGACGCGCCTCTTGTTATGAAGCTAGGCGAGGCGAAAAAAATCATTGAATCCATACTCTTCGTCGCACGCGACCCGCTTAGACCGAGGGACATCTCCCCTCTCTTCAGGGACGTGTCGAACATCAGCGCCAATGTCATCCGAAAGCTCCTGAGTGAACTGGTCGAGGAGTATCGGGGCAAAGCCTTGCAGATCATCGAGGTGGCCGAGGGCTTTCGCCTGTGCACGCGGGCGGAGTTCTCGCCCTGGGTGAAACGATTCCTGAAGACGGAGAAAAAAGCGAAACTCTCCCGGGCAGCGCTCGAAACTCTGGCCATCCTGGCCTACAAGCAACCTGTAACCAAAACGGAGATCGAACAAATCAGGAGAGTGGATTGCGGCGGGGTGATACACACCTTGCTTGAGCGCGGCCTCATCCGCATCCTCGGGCGTCGGGACGTCGTGGGCCGGCCCATCGTCTATGGCACTACTCCCTTTTTTCTGGAGCATTTTGGCTTCAAGAGCCTCTCCGACATGCCGAGGCCCCAGGAATTCGAGGCGACAGGAGGCGCCGATTGGGGGCCGGCGGGAGATGAAGGCAAGATCGTCGCGCTGAACGATGAGAACGGCGACGCGCTCGCACAAACGATCCTCACGCCCGATGACAAGGGGCAGAAGTTGGAAGCCGTTTCCTGACAAAACACGTCAGACTTTGCTACACCCCAAAGGAGGAACGCGCGGGCTTTCCTCCTTTTTCTCATGCTCGCGCGGTGGAATCCCGCCTTTTCCGCAAGGGTGCCTCACATGCGCTTTGGAATCATGGCGGCGGGGGGTGTAGGTGGCTACTTCGGCGCCATGTTAACGAGAGGCGGCAAAGAGGTCGTTTTCATTGCGCGGGGAGCGCATCTGGAAACCATGAGAAAAGACGGGCTTCGCGTGGAAAGCGTGGCACCGGGAAAATTCACCGTGCGAGAGGCGACGTTCACCGACTCTCCCGAGGAGGCGGGCACGTGCGACGTCGTCCTCTACTGCGTGAAAACGATCGCCAACAACCTCGCCATTCCTGCCATCGCGCCCATGGTGGGTCCCGACACGGTTATCATCAACCTGCAAAATGGGGTGGAAAACGAAAAAAAACTGGCGGCCGTCCACGGGGCGGAACACGTAATGGGCGCCGCCGCCTACATATTCACATCGATATCGGGGCCGGGACACATTCGACAAATCGGCGGTCCTCGGCGAGTGGTTTTCGGCGAATTGGCGGGTGGCGCGAGTGCGCGCGGCGAGCGAATTCTGACTGCATTCAAGGAGGCGCAAATCAACGCCGAACTCTCCGAGGACATTCAGGCGGAGATTTGGACGAAGTTCATCTTCATCTGCGCGGTGGGCGGCATGACGGCGCTCACGCGCTCTCCCATCGGCGAAGTCATGGCCTATGAGGGGACGAGAAACATGATGCGCGAGACGATGCGCGAGGTTTATCTCGTTGGTCGGGCCAGGGGGATCAACCTTCCCGACCGCGCGAACGAGGAGTGCTACCGATTTCTGGACGAGCAAAACCCGGCGAGCAAGGGTAGCCTGTTCCACGACCTAGAGACAGGAAAGCGTCTTGAGATCGACGCGTTATGCGGGACGGTATCGCGCCTCGGGACGGAAGCGGGCATAAAAACGCCGTGCAACGATTTTATTTTCCATACCCTGAAGCTCGCCGACCTGCAAATCGCGAGCAAGTTAGGCGCGGCGCGATAAGTTCGACGGCTAACGAACGAGACCCCGCTCACTCCCCCGCATTCCCCCACCGCCTGTGGCGTGGTAGATTTATCCTTCCGCATCGCATTCGTCAACATCCATCCGTGGAGAGGCGCTTTCAATGGACCGAAGATATTGGCTCATGAAGAGCGAGCAGGACGCGTATTCGTTCGACGACCTCATGGCGGAACCCGATAGGAGGGCCTGCTGGGACGGTATCAGAAACTATCAGGCAAGAAATTTCATGATGGAGATGAAGATAGGCGACTTCGTTCTCTTTTATCACTCCAACGCGAAGCCGCCCCATGTGGCGGGCACCGCCCGGGTGGTGAGGGAATCGTATCCCGATCACACCCAATACGATGAGAAGTCGAAATACTACGACCCCAAAGCCTCCTCCGGTTCCCCCCGTTGGCACATGGTGGACTTACAGGCGATGGAGAAACTCCCCCACCTCGTTTCTCTGAGCGAGATGAGAGAGAACCCCCGTCTGGCGCAGATGCGCGTCACCCAGAAAGGGCAGCGCCTGAGCGTTCAGCCCGTGAGCAAAGAAGAGTTCGACGAGGTGCTGCGCATGGCGCGAGGCTGAAGCTTGCGGCCGCGGCGCGGGAGAATTCGCCGCCGCCTAACTCGCCAAACGCTGTTGCTTCATCGCCTCGAAATCCGCCTCGAAGAAGAACGAATCCTCCCCGAACGCCGGCGTGAGTCCAGAGAGCCAAGTGGCGGTCTCGTTATGCTCGGCGAAGAAAACGCGGCCCATCCACTCGGGGTCCCTCGCTTGCAGGAAACGCAGGGCAAACACGCGTTCTCCGCGTATCTCCTCAACGCCCAAGACTTCTATCTTGCCGGGCGCCGAGCTCATCACAGGCCCCCGCGCGGTTCGGGACAGCCCCGACACCTGGGAGATGGCTTTTCGGTAAATGGCGTGGGCGCGCGTCAGCGGCAACTCGAAATAGCGCTTCGCGCCCGTGTCCCTTTCCACGAACATGTAATACGGCACGAGACCCAAGCGCGTCTGTTCCTTCCACATGTTCGCCCACACGTCCGAATCGTCGTTAATGTGCTGAAGGAGGGGCGCCTGCGTTCTAATGATGGCGCCCGTCTCCCGCACCCTCCTGATCGCCTCACGCGCCATCGGGGTACTGAGTTCACGTCCATGATTGAAATGCGCCATGATGGCGACGTGCTTGCCCCCCTTCACCAATTTCTCGAAGAGGTGTAGGACATCGTCCGCGTCGACGTCCGACGTATAGCGATACGGCCAGAAGGTGAGCGTCTTGGTTCCGATGCGAATATCCCTGATGTGATCGAAACGCGAATCCTCGATCAGGGGCAACAAATAGCCCTCAAGCGCCTTCGTCTTCATGATCATAGGATCGCCGCCGGTGAGGAGGAGGTCCGTCACCTCGGTATGCTCGGCGAGATATCTGTGCAGGACTTCCGCATCCGTGGAGATGAAGCGAAGCTCTTTGTCGCCAATGAACTGCGCCCACCTGAAGCAGAACGTGCAATAGGCGTGGCAAGTCTGTCCCTGTCCCGGAAAGAAAAGCACTGTTTCGTGGTATTTGTGCTGCATTCCCTCCAGGGATTCACCGTCGAGAACGGGCACGTTCAGTGCCTGCTGCCCACCGGGGTGCGGATTCAAACCCGCTCTGATCTCATGGATGACGGCTTGCAGCTCATTCTTGGACGCGTCTCGCCTCAACAAATTCGCCACGCGATCGAAGTCTTCCGTCGCCAGCATTCCCTTCTGGGGAAAGGAAAGCTGGAACAGGGGGTCCTCGGGCACGTTGCTCCAATCAATGAGATTCTCCACCATGTAGTGATTCGTGCGGAAGGGCAGTACGCTCCCCACCACTTTTACGTTAAAACGAATCTCCTCAGGAAGGCTCTTCAGTTCAGGAACCTCATTGATATGATGAAGCACGATTGGTCGGTAGCGAGGTGGCTCTAGGGAAATAAGATTCTTGCCTCCCGTATGCCCCGTCCCGCCGTTTTGCGCACTGGACGCCTTTGGCTCACCTTGTTCGGGATTTTCCGGATAACTAGAAAGGTTCATGGCTTTCGCCTCCGATTTGAAAAGCGCTTTTGCACCTTGCGTCTCCATTCATCACTTCGTTTGCGCGGTCATGCGCGCGACGCCATGCGAAGCACTCACCTCATGACATCAACCGCATATTACCTCAAGTGGCGAGATATTTGCTATACGTATCCGCCAAAAACAGACTGTCTCCGCCCCAAAAGCGAGATTCAGCAAAAAACCAAGGAAAAATTCGCGCGCATGCGGCGTCTGCTGGCCAAAAGGGGGGTACACCCCCTAGTGGGGCATGTGGGCGGGATTCCAGAACTCGCCCGTTCGAATCGTGTGGGCCTGCCGATCTCCGTGCGGATGCCATCCATCCTCGTTTCTACGGGCCTGCTCTTCAAAGTCATACTCGACCCGGTGAATTTCCCCCTCCCATTTCCCGTCTCCTTGATATTCGAGCAGGACGTATGCGGGACGATTATCGCCGTCCCAGTTCACCGCGGCGGACGCGGCGCACACGAGCGTCTGATTTCCCACTTGCCGAATATACGGACCATGCACCTGCCCGAAAGCCACAACTTCGGATTTCTCTCCCGCTAGGCGTTCAATGATATCATCGTCGCTCAGCCGAAGCGGGAGCGCGCCTTCGTCATCGCCCGGCGCGCCATGGAAGACGCGAAGATCGTGGCCGGGCTCAGGCGTAATCGTCATCTCGCGAGGCAAGCCCCTGAGCCAACCGAGCTGCGCCTCGGTGAGATGCTCACGCGTCAGGCGTGTGCCCTCGTTCCTGCCGGGAAAGGGATTCTCCCCCTCATCGACACGATCGATCACCCAGCGATCGAAATTTCCCAGGACGGGCAGGCAGCGCTCTCGGAAACGGAGGCGATCCACTACCTCGCCCGGCTCCGGCCCACCCATGACGTGATCCCCCGGAACAATCTCCCAGTCCACCCCATGCTTATCAATTTCCGCCAGAACCACGTCCAGCGGCGCGAGTTGGGCATGAATGTCAGAATAGAGTGCGAGTTTCATTTTCAAGTCCCCCTGATCAGTGGCAATGGAGCGTTCATGATTCGACGCGACGCGCGCGTCCGCTTAGCAAACCTCGCCCGGATTCTGCCAACGCTTCCATTTTTTCCTTCAGACGGGGATAGCGCAGCTTCCCGCTCTTCTTCACGATTTCTCCCGCCACGAAAACCGTGTCCACGTTGGCGAAAGACGCCTGAAAAACGATCGTCCCGAGCGGGTCGTTCACGGGAAAGAGGTTCAGGTCGTCCTTTCTAAGCAAAACAACATCCGCCTGCTTGCCCGGTTCCAACGTCCCCGCCTTACGCCCAAGTCCCAGGGCGTTGGCCCCGTCTATGGTCGCCCACTCCAGGGCGCACCTCGCCGGTATGGCGATTCGCGTCGGCGAGACCTTTTCGTCGAGCAGTTTCTGATTACTCTGCGCGCGCGCGAACTGAAGCCCCACCCGCATCACCGTGAAGATGTCACCGCTGACATTCGATTCCACGTCAACCCCCAGGGTCGGCTTGCCGCCCAGCTCCAGCACGCGCCGGATGACGGGTTCGCCATGGCCCATCTGCATCTCCACCTCGGGACAGGAGGTGACCGAACAACCCGAGTCAACGAGGATTCTCAATTCCTCTTCGCTCAACTGATTTGCGTGCACGGCGTTGAAATCAGGCCCCAAAAGCCCCATGCGCGCCAATTGTTTGATTCCATCTGGCGCTTCTCGGTGAAAACCGCCGCCGACGTGGGCACTCCACAGCAAATCGTACTCCTGCGCCAGGAGAACATCCCGCACGCAAATATCGAGCGTGGACAGATCGGGCCCTCTCGTCGCCAGCGCCAGAGTGATGCGGCTACCGTCTGAAGCGAATCGCCCCGTCCGCAAACGCTTCACCTCTTCGGGGGGATGCGGCCTGTGGCTGAGCGGCAACTCGCCCTCTGCAATCCTGGGCTTGGGTGTTCCATGTCCAAAAACAGCGCGGATGCCGGCCTCCGCCAAGCCGTCGAGCCCCGCGTCAGTGTGCTCGGGCGTGGGGTTGTTGTGGCACCAGTCGAAGATCGTCGTCACTCCGTTGTTGATCTGGTTCAGCGCGCCCACCAGGTTCGCCAGATAGACGTCCTCCGGACGAAACCCGGGGCCAACCCCCTGGTGGACGTTCTGAAAATATTCGGCCAGGGACCAATCTCCCGCAATTCCGCGTATTCCCGTCTGCCAGACGTGCTGATGGGCGTTCACGAGCCCCGGCAGAATGACGAAATCGCTCGCATCGACCCTCTCGGCACCCGGCGCGTGGAGGCGATGGCCGACCGCCTTGATCTCATCGCCCTCAATGAGCAAGTCACCATCTTCGATATCCCCGAGCGTGGTGTCCAGCGTGAGGAGACTCCCTCCTCGCAGAAGTGTCCCACCCATTTTATAAAGCCCCCCCCACCGGCGGGGCGAACGCCCTGAGCGCCTCCTCCTCCCATTCCAGTCCGAGTCCCAGTTTCTCCGAAAGAACCAATTTCCCCTCCCTGAACTCCATCGGCTCCTTGAGAATGCACTCCCACCAGGGCATGTGTTCGCACCAGACGCCGTGCGCCTCCGCGCTCATGAGATGCGCCGACACCTCGTGAAACAGATGCGGCGTCACCGGCTTGCCAAAATCCCTTGCTAGCGACGCTGCGCGACGCCAGCCGGTGACGCCGGAGCAACGTTCGAGGTCCGGCATCAGGACATCGGCCGCCCCCGCTAGGAGCAAGTGATGCATTCCGCGGGGGTTGTAGTTCGTCTCTCCAGTGCAAATCGGTATGTTGCTGACCTGAACCACCTCCGCACATCCGCTGACATTCTCGTAATCAACCGGCTCCTCTACCCAGCATAGATCAAAGGGCTCGAACATCCTGCACGCTTTTTTCGCGGTTTCGACGTCCCACGCCTGATTGGCGTCCACCATGAGCGCGACTTCGCCGCCTATCGCCTCGCGTACCGCCCGAATACGCTCCACGTCCTCCTCCACGCTCCGCCCCACGCGAAGCTTCATCGCCTTGAAGCCACGCGCTTTGAACGAGGCGGCCTCCTTTTCGAGTTCAGGGATCGTCAGATTGAGCCAAAGTCCCTCGCTGGCGTAGCAAGCAATCTCCCGCCTCTCTCCGCCAATGAATTTCCAGAGCGGCTGGCCCGCCGCCTGAGCTGCCAGGTCCCAGCAAGCGGTGTCCAAGGCGGACATCGCCATGGCACTGATGCCGTCCCGACCGACGAAACTCGCCGCCTTGCGCATCGCCTCCCAGTTGGCAGTCGTATCGGCCGGGTTCTTTCCCAACAACGTGGAGAACAAATCACGCATCATCGCCAGCATCGCGCGCACACGCTCGGGACCAAAAGCGAAACACCAGCCGTGGCCTTTCAGTCCCTCCTTCGTGCGAAGGGTGACACAGCAGGTATCGACCGCGCGCACCTCGAAAGTGGCCACCTTAAGCGGTCGGGGCAGGGGCACGCACACATGGGCTGGAGTCATGCTGACGATGGTTAGAGAGGATGGCAAAATGGGGTTCCTTTCAAGACGGACGAGAGTATTGCGCGACCCTGTATGCTCTTTCGAGCGACAGGTTATCCTGTTCCGCCGTGAATGGCTATAATTTCATGAATAATATTTTCCAAAACGTCGTGCAGGGGAGCGAAACCGTCCATGTCCGTCATAAGGCTTCAGAAAATCATCGCTCAGGCAGGTCTCACCTCGCGCCGGAAGGCGGAGCGCCTGATCGCCGAGGGCCGCGTCAAGGTAAACGGAGAGCGCATCACCACCCCCGGCACCACGGCGGACCCGCTCCGGGATGCGATCAAGGTGGACGGAAGGCGCATCAGGAGAAAGGAGCTGCGCGTCTATCTGGTGCTGAACAAGCCCAAACACGTCCTCACCACCATGCGGGACGAGGAAGGCAGGGACAGACCCACCGTAGCGGATTTGCTCCCCAAGGGCTTGCGGCGCGTGTTTCCAGTCGGCAGGCTCGATTTTGATGTCGAAGGGGTGTTGCTACTCACCAACGACGGCGAAATGGCACACCGCCTCGCCCATCCCAGATACGGGATACCGCGCGTCTATGAGGCGAAAGTGAAGGGCATCCCCTCTGCAGACGCGCTCGCTCGGATGTCTGAGGGCGCATGGACACGAGGGCGGCATAGAAAACCCCAAGCGGCCCACGTGCGGAGCATAGAAGGAAAAATAGATAAAAACGCATGGCTCAGAATCGAGCTCCGAGAAGGGAAACAACACCAAGTCAAAAAGATGTGCGAAGCTGTGGGGCATCCCGTCATCCGTCTGATCCGGCGCGCATATGGGGGAATCACCGCTCGGGGCCTGCCCGCCGCCCAAGTCAGAACCCTCACCCCTGATGAAGTGGAAAAGCTGAAACAGATGGCGAAAATCCGCACCGACACGGCGAGGCGCCCAAAACCCAAAACAGGCTGGGCGAAGGCCAGAGCGAACCGGAAGCACACGCTCCACAAGTGATAGAAGAATCAGAAGACGTGAAGACGCGGCAAATCGAGGACGCCCAAAAATTTCCCCTCCCCTCCTCACACTTTAGCTCTACCTTGCGCTCCTGCCCCAGGGGGTTAAGCGCGTATGGGATAGAAGAGGCGCGCAGGATAAAACCCCTCTGTCGTCTTGAAAATTTCACCGATGGAGCGAGGGGCGGAAAAATCGCTGCGCTCACAAGACGCGCGCCTGAACGAACCCAAGAAACGATTGCGCCTCCTATGTTATAATGTGAAATTATACGCAGAGAAAAACGCAAGGGCGATTTCAAGGATGAGCACATCGGCTTCCAACAGGTTGACGCTGGCGACCAAGATCACCCTGGTGCGGGTGCTCCTGATCCCCATTTTCATGACCTGCCTCGCCTACAAAAGGGCGGGAATCGCACTAGTCGTTTTCGTCATCGCGGGCGTGGCGGACGGGGTTGACGGCCACCTCGCGCGCTCGCGCGGGGAGATGACCTCCTTGGGCGCTATGCTAGACCCCATCGCGGACAAGCTACTCATGTTCACCGCGTACATGATGATGGGAATCGCGGGACAGATTCCGCTCTGGCTGGCCATCGTCGTGGTGAGCCGGGACTTGTTACTCTGCATCGGTTGCGTGGCGTTGTTCATGACGGTGGGCTTTCAGACACCATCGCCTTCTCTGCTAGGGAAAGCCACCACCACCACCCAGATGTTCGCCGCGGGCGCCGCCCTTTTGACGGCAGCACTGGGCGAAAGCGCGAATGCGGTGACAGTCGCCTTGTTCCTCGTCACCAGCGCGCTGACGGTCGCCTCGGGAGTGCATTATCTTTTTTTTGTCGGGACCCGAATGATCTACCAAAAACCAGCCGGCGGCCAGACGGAGAAATCAACCCCCACGTCCCAAACATGACGCAGGTCGGAGAACATGGACAACTCATCTCAAATTCTCACGTGGAAGCGCATTTGGCTCATTCTCATCCTCATCTCCGCCATCTGGCTCCTGGTGAGCGCGCGAGCGGCACTCGTTCCGCTGGCAGTCTCCTTCATCCTCGCCTATCTGCTCCAGCCACTGGCAGACGCGTTGGAAAGCTGGAAAATACCTCGGCCTCTCGCCATCCTGCTCATCCTGCTGGGGGTGGGACTGCTTTTACTCGTCTTGTGGGCGAGCATCGCGCCCGTGGTTCAGAAGCAGATAGCAGCGTTCGCCAAAAAACTCCCCGCCTACATCACCGTCGTCGAATCGTGGCTCATCGCCGCGCTCGAGAAGTTTCCATTTCCTCAAAGGGCGGAGCTGACGAAATACTTCACCGAAAACCTCTCCCTACTAGCGCAAATACCGCTATCAGCACTCAGAGCGAGCGGATCACTTTTGCTGAAAACCACCACCGGCCTCTTCTCCATCGCCCTCGGCATGATCTACCTCGTCCTCATCCCCGTTATGACGTTCTATATCCTGAGGGACAAGAACCAGATATCAGAGGCGTTTTTCACCTACGTTCACCGCGATTATCGAGAGGAGGTAGAGAAGAGAATTTTCCGGCTCGACGAGCTTCTCGGCTCATTCATCAAGGGTCAGCTGCTGATCGCCCTCATCCTCTCGGTCTTCTACGTCCTGGGCTTTTTCATCGTGGACACGCCCCTTTGGCTGGTGCTGGGGATATTCGCGGGCCTGGCCAGCATATTCCCATACGTAGAATGGCTGGTGGCCCTGCCGATCGTCCTGCTGCTCTCGGGGATCGCGCATCAGGACTGGCTCCACCCGATGGCAACGCTGGCCGTGTTCGGAACGATCTCGCCCCTCGCGAGCGTTTTGCTCGTACCTCGGGTGTTGGGCAATCGCGTGGGGCTTCATCCCGTAGTGGTGCTCGCATCCATCATGATAGGGGGGGAACTCATGGGGTTCGCGGGAATCCTCCTTGCCGTGCCGCTCGCCGCGACCATTAAAGTGGGGCTGGAGGCCATGCACGACTACTATCTGAGATAATTTCTAGCCGACTCTCCCGATGGATGCCCCTGCCGCCATCACGCTTGATGACCTGCTTTGAGCGACTTATTTCAACACACTTTTACGGCCGTTTTCCAAATCGTTTACACCCTGGAAAACGGCTAGGTTCCTTTCGACATACCCGCGCAGGCTATTGGGTCCCGGCGCGTCCTCAATAGCGAGCCCAAAAAAGTATGTCGCTGCTCACAACAAACCTCGCCCGCCTCCCTGAAAATATACTCCCCTTCATGCCACCCATATCGCCAGAGCAATTCACAAGTCGTCGCGCTCCGCCAAGGCGCTTCTCAAGCGCGGGAAGAGAGGAGTAGGAACCGCTTCACATCATTGAGGCGCGTCATGAATAGAACCTCGCCGCCTAGAGCGATGCGGACCTAAACGCGGGTTTGTTCCTCAAGCGGGGGCACTTCTATGTCTCTGTCCACCGCGCGCGCCATTAAGAAGAGAAGGTCGGAGATGCGGTTGAGATAAATCAGGAGTTCAGGGTTGTCGATGTAACCCTCATCGCGCAGCCACACCGTCCACCTCTCGCCCCGGCGGATGATGGTGAGTGCCATGTCCAATGCGGCGCCGCAGGGCGAATCCCCCGAGATCACCCAATCGGTTATTCGAATCCGCTTCTCATAACGCGCCACCTGCGCGTCGGCCCACGCGACTTCAGATGCACCCACGCGTTCTTTGAGTCTGCCGGCCTTGCTCCTCAGCGTCGCCAAGTCGCTACTCACGAGGTAGAGGTCTTTCTGAATTTTCAGAATTTCAGACTTCAGCCATTCAGGCGCCATCGAGCGGGCAAGGCCGAGGGCCGCCTTCGCTTCATCCAGTGCACCATACGCCCGCACCTGGGGGTGATGCTTGGACACTCTGTCCGCGAACCACAAATCGGTGTTCCCGTCGTCTCCCCTGCGCGTGACGATGGACATCGAACGCCCCCCCCTCCCCTAAAGTCTCTTGATCACGTCGGCACCCACGGATTTCGTGGTCCCACTCCCCCCCAAGTCCGCCGTCCGGTTTCCCTTCGCCAGATGTGCGCGAATCGCGCGGTCGAGCCGCTTCGCCGCCGCTTCCTCACCCAGATAGTCGAGCATCAAGGAGGCGGAGAACAGCGCGGCCACCGGGTTGGCGATTCCCTTCCCCATGATGTCCGGCGCAGAGCCGTGCACCGGCTCGAACAGGCCGGGCGCATCACCTTTCGGGTTCGTGTTCGCACTCGCGGCGACCCCTAGTCCGCCAACGATGGCGGCACCCAAATCCGTAAGGATGTCACCAAACAAATTCGTGGACACCACGACGTCGAAACAATCGGGGCACCTCACGAACTCTAAGGCGGCCGCGTCGACGAGATATTTCGCCGTGCCAATGCTCTTGTAGCGGGACCTTGAGGCCACCTCCTCAAAAACCTCATCCCACATCACTAGGGTATGGCCCTGCGAGTTTGATTTCGTGACGTTGGTCACATGCTTTTTTCGCTTGAGCGCCGCCTCGAATGCTGCTTCGATAATCCGTTCGCAGCCCGCGCGCGTGAAAAGCGTGATCTGGGCGGCCAGCTCCGCCGGGTGTCCCTCGTAGTGGCGCCCGCCGATGGGGCTGTACTCCCCCTCGGTGTTCTCCCGAAAGAAGAGCATATCAATGTCTCCCGGAGCATAGTCCCGAAGCGGCGATTCGAGTCCCTCATACAGAACAATGGGACGCATGTTGACATATAGGTCAAAACGCCGGCGCAGAGGGAGCAGAAGCTGATGGAGCGTAATATGGTCGGGAATGTCGGGTCTACCCACGGCGCCGAGTAGAATCGCATCGTGCCTTCTCGCACGGTTCAGGAAATTCTCCGGGCACATCCGGCCCGTCTCGTGATAAAAATCGCTCCCCCATGGATATTTGGTGAAGGAAAAATCTAAGCCGCGCTGCATTTTCGCCAGCGCCCTTAGGGCGCGCACCGCCTGGGCAAGCACCTCGGGGCCGATGCCATCCGCGGGGATCAACCCAATACTGTGCTTCGCCATCATTTCTCCTTGGTTTTCCCGTGCCGCGTCAACATCGCCCGCAGCTCGCCTGCGAGGAGGGTTATTAAAGTCCTCGTTCGATCAGGTATTCCACCGGATTGTAATCGTCCGTCAAAACAGGACCATACAAAAGCGGGGTGGGCGGCGCCACGCGCGCGCGCGCGGCGAACGCGAATTCCGGGTCGGCGCGCACCCGCTTCCGGACGCGGCCGAAGCGGCGCGTATCCTCATCACGAAACCCAAAAATCAAAATGTTTTGCGCCAAGGACGGCGCGAATGGCTCCGTGCTGTAGATGAACATATCCGAAAACACTTTTTGCATGGTTCGATAGACAGACGCGTATATCGCGCTTCCAGGACCCGAGCGGTAGGCAATCAAGTTGAGCATGAACACACCGCCAGGCGCTAGGCGCGCGCGCGCTTCTTCGAAAAACTCCCGCGTGATCAGATGAGGAGGGATGTTCCGCAATCCACGATAGGCGTCACCCACGATGAGGTCGTAAGTTCGCTTCGAGCGCCTGAGAATGCGTCTGCCGTCTCCCACAATCGTCTCGATCTCTGGAAACGCCCCGAGCCGAAAAAACTTCCCTCCCACCTCGATGACGTCCTCGTCCAGCTCGGCCACGGTGATGGAGACGTCCGGCCGTATAAGATGAAGCGCTTTGGGCATCGTAAAGGCGCCGCCGCCGATGAATATGGCGCTCTTCATATGGGGGGCGAACAGCGGCGCCAGCTTCAAAAACCGAGTGTATTCATAATAAAAACTTCTCTCATCGTCCACGACCATCGCCCCCTCGGGCTGATGGTCGAGATACATCTCGCGCACCCTCGGGCCGCCCGTCTGAGCGCTCTCGATCACGCGAATCATGTGGTAGATGTTCTCCCGCGCCCAGACCGTCTCCTCCCCGATACCGGGTATGGCGCGCAGCCAAGCGACGCCCGTCAGCATCGACAGTAAGACGAACGCGGCCAGAAGCAGGCTCGTCCTCGCGTTTCGCTTCGAGAAGAAGTTCCCGAGATCGCCGGAGAGATAAAGTCCCAAGAGCGCCGTTAAAGCCAGAGCGGACGCCGTCGTCAGGAAAATTCCGTTCAGTCCGAAGAGAGGGATGAAGAAAAAACCCGTCGCAAACGTGCCAACGATGCTTCCGACGGTGGACCAAGTGAAGAGGCTTCCCGTCACCGCTCCCAGTCTCTTATCTTCCCGCACCGCGAGCTTCACCGCGAAGGGCGTCAGGGTGGCGAGGGCGCAACTCGGCGCGACGAAAAGGAGAAGTCCGGCGAAAATCGGCCCAGAGCGCAGGCTGAGACCTTTCTCCAGCGACGGAAGCAGAAGCCCCCTCAGAGCCGGCGTCAGGGCCACCAAGCTCGCCCCGCCCAGCATGAGCAGGAAAAACAGTCTGCCTGAGGGCCTTTGATCCGCGAGTCTTCCGCCAATGGAATAGCCTAAGCTCAGCGCGGCCAGAATGATGCCGATCAGCGATGTCCACGTGTAGAGCGTGTTGCCGAAATGAGGGGCGAGCACGCGCCCCGCCGCGATTTCCAGAACGAGAATCGAGCCTCCAGAGAGAAAAACCGCGAAGTGCAAATACCAGCCTGCCACCTTCTTTTCTTTCGCGGCCTCTGGCGATCGGTTGTGCCGTTTGGCCACGTCTCATCCCTCAAAAAACGAAAAAGTGTACTTTAAAATAATCTACCCCCAGAGGCAAGCCTCGGCCCCATCTAGATTTTTTCGAATCAATACCGCATAAATGGGATCCAGCTTGTGCGAAGGTGCGCGTCGAGGATTTTGTCTGAAAAAGAGAGTGACTCATTTTGGCTTTCTCCGAAAAAGTGTATCCGTCATCCAAAACCGCCATCGCCGACGTTCCCGATGGCGCCACCATACTGCTGGGTGGGTTCGGCGGCGCGGGAATTCCAGAAAATCTCCTCGTTGCCATGGCGGCGCATCCCTCTCGCAACCTCACCGTCGTCACCAACCACGCGGGCTTTGGCGAGCGCGGCCTGGCCGTTCTGCTTAGGCAGGGTAAGGTGAAAAAAATCATTTGCAGCTACGCGTTCCACAAAAGCGCATTTGTATTCAGGGAGTTGTATCTGGAGGGAAAAATCGAACTCGAACAGATTCCCCAAGGAACCATGGCCGAGAGAATCCGGGCGGCGGGGGCGGGGATTCCCGGCTTCTACACACCCACCGGCGTTGGCACGCAGGCCGCGCAGGGAAAGGAGACCCGCACGATAAGCGGTCGCAAGGTTCTGCTGGAATACCCCCTACCCGGAGACGTCGCCATTATCAAGGCGCATCGTGCCGACAGAGCGGGGAACCTCACCTACCGGGGCACGGCCGGAAACTTTAACCCCGTCATGGCGACGGCCGCTCCGCTCACCATCGCCGAGGTGGAGGAGATCGTGGAGACTGGCGTCATCGCGCCTGAACACGTGCATACGCCCTCCATTTATGTCCAAAGAATTGTGAGGGGAGAGGATATTGGCCTTCGCTCCGAGACTTAAGCGCCACGCGCTCAAGCCCGCCGACATCGCGCGGCGCGTGGCGGCCGAGTTGCCCGACCACGCCGTGGTGAACCTAGGAATCGGCGTACCCACGCTGGTGGCGAACTATGTGGACGCGGCGCGCAGCGTGATGTTCATGGCGGAGAACGGAATCATCGGAGCCGGTCCCAGGCCTCCGGCCGGACAGGAGGACAAGGACTACATCAACGCCTCCCGAGAACCTATCACCACTCTTCCAGGTGCGTCCGTGTTCGGGCACGCCGACGCCTTCGCCATGATACGCGGCGGCCATGTGGGCATCGCCGTCATGGGAGCCCTACAAGTCTCCGCGCGAGGCGACCTGGCAAACTGGACTGTACCGGGACTGGGCAAGGGCGGCATTGGCGGCGCGATGGACCTGGCAGCAGGCGCCCTTGAGGTGTACGCCATCATGACCCACACCATGAAAGACGGCGGATTGAAACTCTTGAACAAATGCACCTATCCCCTCACCGCCCGAGGGGTGGTCGTCAAGCTCTTCACAGACATCGCGTTCATCGAGTTCACTCCGGATGGCCCACATCTCAAGGAAGCAGCCGACGGCTTGACGAGAGAGGACGTGCAGGAGGTGAGCGAGCCTCCACTCATCACGACGGGACCGATTGGCGCCATGACACGCGAGGATGCGCCATGACGCGCGCGGGCAGCGGTCTCTCCTCCCTTTCAGATTCTCCGGCCGCTGCAAAAGAAGCACTTGAGGAAGCCATGGCGGAGGCGGGGATCGACGACGCCTCCCTCCCTCGCATTCGTATTCGCGACGCCTGCTCACCTGAAACGATGGCAGAAGTCGTCGCCCTGCAAGAGGGAACAGGCGGAGCGCGGATCGTCGGCTGCACCGGTTTTGGCGTCATGACGGCCGAAGGCGAGATCGAGCGAAAACCAGGAATGTCGATTCTCATCATCGGTGGCAACGGTCCGCACGCCGCGCCCTTTCTGGTCGAGGGACTCCAAAAAGCGCCCCTTGCGAGCGGACGCGCTCCTCAAGGGAATTCGCGAAGAACTAGGGAGCGCGAAGCCATCATCGTGGGAGGCGGCGCGGCGGAGGATGGCTCTTTAGGGAAAACCTTGCAATTTTTAGATGGGAAGGCACGAACCAACACCGTATCCGGCGTCGTATTCGCGGGCAGGCGTGAGACGATTTATTGGAATATCTCAAGCGTACTTGCCAGAGGGAGAGCCGAAGCTCATGACGCGGTCGGAGGAGAACGTCGTCTGGGAAATTTCCGGCAAACGCGCTTTCGACGTCTTCGCCGAAGCAGCCGTCCCGAAATGGATGGAAAATGTCGAGCGCGCCATCATAAATCTATTATCGCTATTCGGGGGGATCCGGATCAAGTCGCGCTCGACCATGGCGACTATGTCGTCAGGCCCATCGTGGGCGCGGACACGAAGCGGGGCATCATAGCGCTGCCGACACCGGTGCGGACCGGCCAGGCCATCACCTTTGCCAGACGGGACGGGCGGGGCGCGCGAAAGGACTTTCAGGCCATGTTGGAGAAAGGGGCGCGCCGCTTCGTCGCCACCCACAGAGAAGACACGCGCGCGTTCGGCCTGTATTTTAATAATTTGCGCTGGCCGGGGCAGCGCGCTCTACGGCGAGGCGTACGTAGACGCCAAGGCGATTCGAGAGAAGACAAAAGGACTGCCAGTCGCCAGTTTCTTCACAGGCTCAGAGATTGCGCCCATCAAAGACATCGACCACCTCCACCAGTATTCCGGCGTGCTGGTGCTCGTGGGAAAGGAATCTGATTAAACGAAAAAATTCCCCATCATTCATAGGAGCCCTTATGGGATACAGCACGGGAGACCTCATCGTCACGACCCTCCACATCCTGAGCGCCATTTTGGCGGTTGGCGGCGTGGCTTTTATCCGCTTCGTACTCATACCGACGGCTAATGGACTGCCAGAGTCCGAGCGACGCGCATTTCTGGAGAGGGTCCAGAAAAAATTCACGCCGATTTTACATGGCTCCTTTCTGGTGTTGATACTGACGGGACTTCATCACGTCACCCGCCTCATTCAGAGGGGACTCACGATTCCGGAATCGCTGATCGTGAAGATCGTTCTGGCGCTCGTCATCATTTTCATAGGCGTTGCGCTCACCCTCCCAAGCGGCTTCGACGGACTGAAGGCGAAGCGCAAGAGCTGGCTCTTGCTTAATCTTATCCTCGCTCTCATCGTCGTCTATCTGGGTGTCTCTGTCGCCCACGGATAGCATTTTCAGGGGGGGAGCGCACGCGATGCGGGCAAGCTGGTATGAACGCAAGGGCCGCGCGCGCGAGGTGGTCGAAATCGGGGAGATGAAAACGCCCGAGCCCGCCCCCGGAGAGGTGCGGGTGCGGCTTCGCGCGTCGGGCGTCAACCCGACGGACTGCAAGCGCCGCGCCGGCCAGGGGTCGGAGGACTGGGGCTATTTTCGGCATTTTCCGGATTATCCGAGAATCATTCCCCATAACGATGGCGCGGGCGTAGTGGACAAACTCGGGACGGGCGCGACCAGCTACGTGATCGGCGATCGAGTATGGGTTTACAACGCGCGCTACAAGCGCGCGTTCGGCACCTCGGCGCAATACATTTGCTTGCCAGCCAAACTCTTGGTTCGTCTGCCCGAAGAGACCACATTCGCGCAGGGGGCGTGCCTCGGCGTCCCCGCCATGACGGCCCACCGCAGCCTGTTCGCGGATGGTCCCATCGTCGGCAGGACGATCCTGGTGACCGGCGGCGCCGGGCGCGTGGGCAACTACGCAGTGCAGCTGGCCAAATGGGGGGGCGCGCGGGTCATCACCACGGTGAGTTCCGAGGCGAAGGCGAGGCGGGCGGCGTCCGCCGATCACGTCATCAACTACCGAGAGGAGGACCCGGTCCAAAAAATACTGGAGATCACGGCCGGCGCGGGCGTCGACCGCGTCCTCGACGTGAACTTGGGCGTGAACTGGGAGATGAACTACAAAATCTTAAAAATAGGTGGAATCATCGCCTCCTATTCATCCATGGGAGACCGGACGCCTCGGTTTCCCCACTACGAACTCATGCTCAACAATATCACCATTCGTCTGGTGATGATTCATTGTTGCTCGCCCGACGCCTTGACGCAGGCGGCGAGGGACCTCACCCGCGCGATGGAAGAAGGCGCGCTCTCCCACTACATCGCGAGGAGTTTTTCACTCGACGAACTCGCCAGCGCGCACGAGGCCGTAGAAGAGGGCGAACTCACCGGCAGCGTGGTGGTGCGGATCGACTAGCCCGAGATTCAGGCTGCGCCCCCGCGGGGCACAGCGTCCAGCTTTCTGATTCCCGTCTCCAAGGCGTCGAGCGTTTTGTCAATTTGCGCCTCTGTGTGCGTCGCCATGAAGGTGGCTCTGAGCCTGCTCGTACCCCGTGGCACCGTAGGCGGGCGAATGGCCAGTAGATACACGCCCGCCTCCATTAGGTATTCGGCCAGTGCCAACGTCTTCTCGTTATCCTTGACGATGATCGGGAAAATCGGAATTTCCGCGCCAGGGGGCGGATCGCAAATCGCAACGCCAATATAGCGCAGCCCGGCGCGAAAACGCGCGCACAAATTCCTCAGGCTCTCCCTTCTGCGCTCCCCCTCAACTCCCTCGGAAAGACGAAGGGCAGCGCAGGAGACGGCGGCGGCGGCGGGAGGCAGGCTCGTTGAGTAGATATAGGGGCGAGCCTTGTTGATGAGATAATCCACCACATGGGAATCGGCACACGCGAAAGCGCCATAAGAGGCGAGTGCCTTACCCAGCGTGCCCATGGAGATGGAAACTTCCTCCTGTAACCCGAAATACGCGCCACAGCCCTTGCCTCCCGTACCAAGAACTCCCGTGCCATGCGCGTCGTCCACCAGCAACATAGCACCGTATTTTCGCGCGAGGAGACAAATGTCTGGCAACGGGGCCAAATCGCCATCCATGCTGAAAACCCCATCCGTCACGATGAGTTTCCGGCGCGCGGCGGACGCTTTTTTCAAGGCGTCCTCGAGAAAGTTCACGTTCGCGTGCGGATAAACGCGCACGCGTGCCCTGGAGAGCCGGCATCCGTCCACGATGCTCGCGTGATTAAGCGCGTCGCTGAAAATCACGTCCCCCTCGTCGATTAAAGAGGTGAGCAACCCCAGGTTCGCCAAGAAGCCCGATCCAAAAACGACTGCAGCGTCCTTTTCTTTGAACCTCGCCAGCGCGCTCGCCAGAAGCGCATGATCGGCCATGTGACCAGAGATCAAGGGCGAGGCGGACCCGCTCGTTCCCGAGGCTCTCACGGCCTCCACCGACGCTTCGATAAGCGCAGGGTAGTTGGCAAAGCCCAGATAGTTGTTGCTGGAGAGGTTGATGAGGGTCCTCTCCCCATGACGCATGGTGGGCCCCTGCATCCCATCAAGGGTGCGCAGGCACCGATGTAGGTTCGCATCCACGAGCCCGCGCAACTCATCATCCAGTTGCGTCTTCCAGTCCAGTGCAGCCGTCTCGATTCTCTCCTCATCCATCCGTCCATTATAGAAAAATAGGAGGGGCCGAAAAAGCCGGAGAGCGCAGCCCTTGCGCCGAAGGTGGAACGGTGTCATTTTTCATGAAATTTCGTCCGCACGTATTCATCTCACATTGAGGAGTCTCCCTTGAACTGGCTTTGGGTCACGGGGGGCGGGGCGATCGGCAGCACTCTGCGTTACGGACTCACTCTCAGCGTCCGCAGATGGCTAGGCGGGAACTGGCCTTTCGGGACGCTGACGGCCAACCTCCTGGGCTCTTTCACTATCGGATGGATATTCCATCTTCTCGGCGAGGGGCCCCCGCCTATTCGTCATCGCCGGTCTGCTGGGCGGATTCAACACCTTCTCCGCCTGCTTCAGGAAGGTGCCTGGCTTCCGGCCGCTCTCTACATCGTGCTCTCGCTCCCAGGGGGGTGCCTGCTCGCCTCCTCGTTCGCGGGACCCATCAAATCGATCTCCACTCTCCCCCATCGACTTGCAAAACCGCTCCTAATATGTAGCTCGCTGGTGAGAAAAACCACGGCCGCCGCGAATTCGTCCACCTCGCCCAGGCGGCCCATGGCGATGTCTTTCGTCACCTCCGCATCCGCCTCCTCTTCGGTGCGGCCGCTGTCTCTCCCCATGCGAGCAATGCGCTCCGGCCAAGGATTTCGTATACTTCAGGAGCACCGCCTTCGAGACGTTCGACACCACGCGGCGGGGGCGGTTGCCGGCTGCTCGTGGAGCACGTCGTGATGATGCAGCCCCATCTCTGCTTTCGCATGCAGGGGATGACCAGACAGATGAGCTCCGAAGCTGCGTATAGGATGCTCTCCATCGCTCTCTCCCGGTCAGCGCGTTCGATGTCCAAGAAATCCTTAGTCATGCTCACGCCGGCGTTGCTCACGAGAACATGAACGATACCGAAGTGAGCGACCCTCTCCTCTAACACCCAGGCGACCTCCTCGCCCCTCGCGCAGATGCAAACGTCGCACCCTTCCCGCGCGAGCTCCCTGGCACCGAGGCCCACGCTCGCACCGGTCATGATGGTGGCCTCCCCCCTCAAGCCCAAATCCATTTTGCCTGCTCCTCACATTCCAGGCGGGATGAAAGTATAAGTTGACAGAGCAGCCGAACGCGCTTTTATGATTATTATAATTGTGTTATGCGTGCAGCATGCTCCACAGGGGCGGGGAGCGGTGGGTGCTGAAGCATCCGGTTTCCGGCGATGCGAAAACGCTTGATGAGGATGAAATGCCCATACGCCCACCGCGAGAGCCAGGAATTCCAACGCCTGAAAGAGGGAAACATGACGGACCGCGCCGATTTTCGTCAGTTCTACCGGGACACCCATCAAGTGGACTTGCTCACCGAGCGCGAGAAAAAGCTCATCGGCCTAACCATCGCCATCGTGCGCAACTGCCAGCCGTGAGTGGACCGTCGCCTGGCGGACGCCGGGCGAGCGGGCATCGCCGAGGAGACGCTCGACGCCGCCTTTGACCTCACAGCCGCCGTCATGGCCGGAATCGCCCAGAGTATGAACCAGCGCTACAAGGCGTCTCGGGAACAAGACACTTCCTAGGAAACCACAGGCGATGGAGTGGTTCAAAAAATTTCTGGAGTTCGACGACCAAAACCGGCTCATGCCATGGAAGAGAAAAAGACCGGAGCCGCAAGGGGAGGCGCCCGAGGATCATCCCAGCGTCTCCATCAAGCCGGGCTGGTATTTCATGATGTATTTCATCATCGGAGTCGGTTTCGACACCCTGTTTCCCACTGACGCTTTCTCCGAGAACGTCCGTTTCACGCTCGGGGTGAGTCTGGTGCTTCTGGGGGCGATCCTCAATGCATCCGCCACGCGCCGCTTCAGGAGGGCCCATACGCACCATGAGGTTGACAAGCCGGCGCGCGCCCTCATCACAGATGGTCCCTACCGTTTCTCCCGAAATCCGATCTATCTGGGCTTCATTGCCCTCTATCTTGGGTTGGGAGTTTTTCTCAACAACCTTTGGATATTCGTCCTGGGCGCTCCCTTGACCCTCACGATCCAGGTCGTGATCGCCTCGCGCGAGGAGGATTATCTCGAAGGGAAATTCGGCGAGGAATACCGCGCCTATCGAGAGAGGGTGCGCCGCTGGCTCTGACGCGCATCATGGCGACATCCAAAAGTGTACGTTACTCGCGCCGCAAGGCCGACGGTTACTACCTATTGTATGTTTTTCGATCTGTGGAAATCAGATAGAGCATTTTACTGTAAGGAAGACGCATATAGATCGTCGCAATCTTTAATACTTTAACCATTACCAAGCTCCTGCAAAGTAGACTCACCCCGTTCTGAATGCGCTCACACATCGCATCGGCACTATCTATAAATTTGGTTTGATTCAGACGAGAAATGATGATGGTTCGCCCTTCTGGGACAGCACCAATAGGCTGGACAACGAATATGGTTATCTGAAAAGAAATGACAATCAAAATGATGACGATGATGATGGCGAGAGCACTAGCATATTTTCCCCTGGCACTCATGATCAGCGTATTAGCTCCCGACGTAGTGCTCTTTGCATACAAACCAAGTCGTGTACCTGGCCGTTTTGTTCATAAGCAGTTTGGTAGTGTTGCGCGGATAGAGAGCAATCACACCTTTGCTGACCGCGCATTTCACGTTCAAGAGCTTTTTGCATACAAACTACGTCCTTTACCCGTCCGCTGGTCTCATAGTGTGATTGATATGATTGCGCAGTATCTGGACAAGCACCCTATTTGGCTGCGCTTTCGGGCGCAACTAGCATGACCGAAAACCCGAAAATTGTTGCGGACAGAAGGCTAACAAAATACCTCGATAATCAATTTCCCTTTATAACATTCGCAAATCAAATCTTTTTGCAGCGGGGATATGCCCTTCGGATACAGCCTTTCTCATCTCTCCTTTTGGGGTTATCGCAAGAATGAGAATATGAACCAAAGCTGCGGATCATTGAAGGCTAGCGCACTCCCTCGGGCTTGGGTCGCGCCTTTCGCCTCGCGATCTCTTCTTTCACCTCCGTGCTCGATTTCCCGTTCGTCTCGACGCCATACGCCTCGCCCACGCGGGTGTGTTTGTCCATCAGGCGCATGAAGGAGATGTCCGACAGCTCAGCAAGCACCATCTCGCACGTGCTGAAGATGGTGCACCCCTCCACAAGGTGGCCGCCAAAGCACGTCGCCTCGGGCCGACCCATGGATATGGTGACGTGCGCGTGGAGATAGGGCTCTCCGTCTTCGGTCTGGGTGACGTTGCCGCTCATTTGCAAGAGCTCGAGCGGGCCGTTGATCGGCGTAAAGATACGACACGCATCGTTGATGGGAAACGGATCGGGAAACTGCCAGACGTTTCTGAGCACCGCTTTTTGAAGACTCGCCGCCACGCTCAGGATGACGCCCGCCTTCACTCCCCTTTCCTGACAGATTTTGAGGGTCGTGCCGAACAAGTCGTCTCCCGGTGCCATTCGGATGGCAAGGACGCGACCGATGCCGGTCTCGGCCACGTCGTAGCGGGGCTGGCGCGTTTCCCAGTTGGATTTATCAAAATTCTGCAGTTTCCTCTCCATGGATTCTCACTCTCCCTTGAGAGGCTTTCCGCCTCATGAGTGAAAAGGGGCGCCCGACGCACAGCTTGGCCTCGGGCTGCATCCTTGATTGTAAGACCACTTTTAGCCTGATTCAGGCGAAATGAAAACCACCTTAGCCGCCTGGCGCCTCGTAGCGAATTTCACCGTGGGTGACGGTGCAGATGACGAATGAGCGGGCGTCGAACACGTCTCCTAGGTTCAAATCCCCAGAACCAGGCGCGGGCTTCAGGACGCAAAAATCCGCCGCGCCCCCCGGGCTGAGCACACCCGCCTCATCGAAGCCGAGAGCCGCTGCGCCCGCCTGGGTGCACATTCTCAGCAGTTCGGCGTCCACGACCTCCGCGCCTGTCTGGCGAAGCGCGCGGGCCTCATCCAGAAGCGAGAGCGTGGGGCTGCTCGCCCGGCTGTCCGTTCCAAGGCACAAATCCAGCCCCGCTTCGCGCATCCGGTTCACGTCGGCGAACGGATGGCCGAAAAAATGCGCCGAGCGCGGACAGAGACAAACACACACCCCGTTTCTGATGAGCACTCTCCAGTCCTCCACGTTCGTCTGGTTTCCGTGGGCGGCCAGGGAGAGGCCATTGAGTGCTCCTACGAGGTCCAGGTGGGCGACCGGACGAAGCCCGGAGGGCGCAAAACCATCCAGAGAGCCCCTCAGCTCCCGATGCGCTACGGCGAACGCCCCGGTTCCGTTTTGCAAGAATGCGACTTCATGCGCGCTTTCCGCCAAGTGCGTCGTCATGGGCCAGCCTCTCGCTCTCGCCTCATCGCGCGCCGCTTGGTAGAGAGCGAGCGACGCGGTCCATGGGGCATGGGGGCTGAGGCCATGCCGAACAGCGTTCGGGACGACGCCTTGATAGTGGGGAAAAAGGGCATGCACCTCAAGTTTCCGCGCCAGAATTTCATCTGCCCGTGCTGGGTCAAGCCCCAGCACCTCATGAAACACCACCCCGCGCATTCCGGCGTCGGCGATCGCGGTTGCGCTTTCGCCTGAAGTCGAGACGTCTCCGACGCACGTGACGCCCGCGGCCAGGCTCTCGGCGACGCCGATGCGCGCGGAGGCCAGAAAAAGATGCGCGGGCCATTCCCGCACCTCTCGCACAAGCAGCACTATCCACTCCTCCATCGGCCCCGGCTTCCGGGCAAGACCAGAGAGCTCCAAGTGCGTGTGCGCGTTGACCAGACCCGGAAGGAGAATCGCCCGTCCAAAATCCCGCTCGTGGGCCACCGGCTTAGCCGGACGCACGAAGCTCTCCTCCCCGACCGCCAGAATGCGGCCTGCCGCTGTGAGAATTGCCCCGCGCCGAATGGGCGGGCCCTCCACCGGACAAACGAGGTCCGCCAACCAAAGCGACATCTCCTGCGTCTGGGAGTTTCGGACCGATTCCGTCGCCACGGGAGAAAGTGTCGTTAAATCAAAGCGTAGAAAAAATTGCGCCGCCTCGGCTTGAAGCCGGCGTTTCGCGCCATGCGGTGAAGGTCGGCCTCGTTCAGGGCGTAGGTCGTTCCTGCGGCGCTCACGACGTTTTCCTCCAGCATGGTGGAGCCCATGTCGTTGCACCCGTAGCGCAAGGAGAGCTCGCCGATCTTCATGCCTTGCGTCACCCAAGAGGACTGAAAGTTCACGACGTTGTCCAAGTACAAACGGCTGATCGCCAAGGTTCTCAAATACTCGATACTCCCCACCGTCGGTGCCTTGAGCGTAGCCGCGCCGTCATTCTGAAACGTCCAGCAGACGTAGGCCGTAAATCCTCCCGTCTCATCCTGAAGCGCGCGCAGGCGGTGGAGATGTGTCATCCGCTCCGCGCCGGTTTCTACGTGGCCAAACATCATCGTGGCGGTGGAGCGAATCCCCAGCCCGTGTGCGGCGCGCATCACGTCGAGCCATCCCTGTGCATTCACCTTGAGCCTCGAGATTTTATCGCGCACGCGATCGACGAGAATCTCCCCACCACCGCCTGGAAGGGAGTCAAGGCCCGCCCCGCGCAGGCGGGCGAGCACCACTTCATAGGGCATGTCCTCAAGCCGGGCGATGTGGTGAATCTCGGGTGGACTCAAGGCGTGGAGATGAAGATCAGGAAACGCGCCCTTCATCCAGGAGAAGAGTTCTTCATACCATTCGATCCGCAAATCCGGATGGTGCCCCCCTTGCAACAACACCTGCTTGCCGCCGACGGCGTAGAGTTCATCAAGTTTTTCTCTGATCTCCTCCCGCGTCCTGACGTAAGCCTCCGGATGTTCTCCCGGCGGACGGTAGAACGCGCAAAACGTGCAATACACATCGCACACGTTCGTATAGTTGACGTTCCTGTCCACGCAATACGTGGCGTAGCCCTCGGGGTGCAGACGCGCGCGCACGTCATCCGCCGCTGCGCCCAAGGCGGTGAGGTCGTCGCCTTCAAGCAGGGCGAGTCCCTCCTCGTAGGAAAGCCTCTCTCCTCCCGCCGCCTTCTCAATCGCCTCATAAAAAGCCGTCGTTGCCGTAGTCATGGATCCCTCAAACGGGGTTCAGCAAATAATGCGTGAGAGACAGAGGCAGGTCAACAGATGAAACTGACGCATTCAACCCATCGCCTAGCCGAGGTCCACGTCATGGGGATTCACGATGGCGCGGATCGTCAGCGGCGCAGCGCGGTTGCGCACACCGATCTCATGCTGAGGAAAAGAGGAGACGTCCACCCCCGCGCGTTCGGCCACATGGGCGGAGATGACGAGCCGGCAGCGATATTCCTTGGTCAATTCCTGCAGGCGGCTGGCTGTGTTCACCGTATCGCCCACCACCGTGAGATATTTGGCCACACCCCGGCCCATCTCGCCTACCACGGTGGGACCTATATGGACACCGATGCCCACGTGAAACGGCTCTTCCAATTCCTTCTTCGAACGCCTGGATCATTTCATCGAGTGCATCCACGATGGCACAGGCCGCCGCAAGCGCCTGCCTGCACCCTTTGTCGGACCCTCCCTCCACCCCGAAGATCGCCATGACGCCATCGCCCACAAACTGGTTGATCAACCCTCCCTCCTTGGTGATCGCCTCGCCCATCACCTCGGAGTAGTAGTTGAGAAAAAACACCACGTCATAGGGGAGTTTTTGCTCCGAGATACGCCAAGCGAATATTGGATGGGGCCTTGATCCGATCCAAGACGCACTGTTCCGCCGACTACGCGGGCGACAAACCTTCTCCCCCGCTTAGGAGCTCACCCAGCAGGTGGAGCAACACCCGCGCCCCCGCACACAGAGGCGTGTGGAACGCCAGGGGAGCGACTCGCCTCCAATATGGTGGCGCCCACCGGAGCGACGGCTTCGCGCCCACCCTAGCTGAAACCCGAAAGCGAGAGCGCGACGACGAGCACTATAATGGACAGGCATACCGGAAACCACCGTGCATACCCGGACTTGAACCTCAACCAGTAATGCAGGCCGACACAACCGTGCGTCCAGGCAATGAGCAAAAAAATCGCTTGTTTGAGGCCAACGTCCGGAGAGCGTTCCAGATAGAGAAACATCAGCCGCGAGTAGGAGTTCACCGAACCAAACCATTCATGGGCCAAGCGCGTCCTCACTATGTGGGGAATCAAAAACAACGGAATGGAAAAACCGAAGACGAGCTGGGCCGCCTCCCACGCCGGCATCCGAAGGCTTCGGCGGTTGAACAAACCGCGCATCGCACGCGAGCGAACCATAGAGCAACAGCGTGCCGACGCCGCTTCGCCAGAATCCCAAAAACCAGGGCCTGCCCGACTCCATCGCTTCGAGCGAAGCCAGCCCCAGGGCGTGATTCAGAAGTGGGTCGTGAAAAAGAAAACAAGAACGCAGCCGGTGATGAGGCTCACGCCTCTGGGCCAGTTTTTGAAGGACGACGTGGCCGCAGCCGTGTCATAGGTCATCAAGCATGCCTCCAAAGAGGCGATTCAGACTGGTTTTTTTTCCAGGAATCTGCTCATCTCAGCGATGAAGGCGTTCGGTTGATCCCAAAAGACGCTGTGGCCCGCATCGGAGATGATCGAGAGCGAGCAATCGGGCACGTTCTCGGAATACACGCCGCTAAAATCCAAAGGCCCCGCGTCCCTCTCCCCATAACAAACCCAAGTAGGCGCGGAGATATCAGACAGCCGCGCCCTTAAGTCCGGCATCGTGAACAGCGCGTTCGCCGTATCTGCGAACGTCCGAGGCGTATTTTTAAGAAACAGCGCCGCATATTCCCGGGCGAGGGGGCCATCGCGCAGGCTCTCGGGAATTTCGCCGCGGCGCATCTTGAACGCAAGCAACGCCTCCATCCCCTCCGATTCGACCACCCGCAGCTGCTCCTTGAACGTTCTTCGATACGCGCCCGAGGGCGGCCCGGCGGAGGAGGCGGAGAGCATGAGGCGATTCAGGCGATCAGGGTGCTGAATGGCGAACATGGTCCCCGCGCGCCCGCCCATGCTTTGTCCGAGGTAATCGGCGCGCTCGATTTCGAGAGCGTCCAGAAAACCCAGCACGTCATCGGCGAAGGTTTGTATCGTGTAAGGGCCTTCAGGTTTGTCCGAATCGCCGTGGCCACGTAGATCAATCGCCAAAACCCTGAAGTGCCTCTCCAGCCAATCGACGATGGGACGGAAGGTGAAATGAGAGCTCTGGAACCCGTGAACCAATAGAAGCGGAGGTCCCTCTCCGCCTTCCGCGTAATGGATGCCGACGCCATTCACTCGCGCTTTCGGCAAAACCTGCTCCTTAATCCAAAGAAATCGGGTTGGACGAGGCTTCCCCGGGGGTTGCGTCCATGTCGCTTACACATAGAGATAAAAACCAAGCGCACTGAGCAGCGCATCGCTCATTCGTCTGGGTAAGGTCAAAAAGGCTGCGCGGGTCTTCTTTCGGGCGTCGCCTCCTCGTAGGCGTGCGCTACGCGCAAAACGTCTTTCTCACGCCAAGGACCGCTCACGATCTGCAGTCCCATCGGCAGACCCTCGGAGTTCGCGCCCATAGGAGTGACGAGCGCGGGAAAGCCTGTGGCGTTGTGGACCGAGAGAAACGGCCGGTGAATGTTCTGATAGGGAACTTCCCGTCCGTTGAGACGGGCGACAAGCGTCTCTATCGGCGGGGCGACGCAGGGCATGGCAGGCTGGATGAGCGCATCTGCGCCCTCGAAAAACGCCGCCGCCGCCCGTTGGACCAGGACGCGCTCCCTCATCGCGCGGGCGTAATCATCCAAAGACACCTTGAACGACCACTCCAGGCGCTCGCGCACGTCATCCCCGTAGCCTGCGGGGTTTTTGTCGAAAAACGGCCGGTGAAACTCGCTGAACTCAGGCCCGGCAATGGCGGGAAACAAATCTATCAGCCACTGGTGATGGGGAAAGGAAACCTCTTCCACACTGGCGCCCAAAGCGCGAAACACTTCCACCGCACCCTCGAACGCCGCCATGATCTCGACATCCACCTCCGCGCGGCCATGATAGTCCGGGCAGACGAGAAGGCGCGCTCCTCGGACTCCATCCTCTATTCCGGCAGCGTAGTCGGGCACTGGCGCGTCGCGGGATTTTGAATCCTGCGGATCGTAGCCCGCCATCACCTGGAGAATAAGGGCGGCGTCGCGCGCCGAGCGCGTCATGGGGCCCGCGTGGTCCAAGCTCGGGACGTTGGGACATATCCCCCTCAAGCTCACCCGGCCATGGGTCGGCTTGAAGCCCACGATCCCGCACAAAACGGCGGGAGTCCGGATGGAGCCGCCCGTGTCCGTGCCGACAGCAGCAGGGGCGAGCCCCGCCGCGCAAGCGGCGGCGGAGCCGCCACTTGAGCCGCCGACGATACGTGTGGAGTCGCATGGGTTTCTCGTCGTCCCGTAGTGGGGATTTATCGTGGTCGAGGCGGCGGCGAACTCATGGGTGTTCGTCTTCCCCAGCATGATCGCGCCGGCCTGGTTCAGACGCCGGACGATCTCCGCGTCCTTGCGCGGAACGTTGTCCCGATGGAAAGAAGAACCGTTCGTCGTGAGAACCCCCGCCGTATCCACGATGTCCTTGATGCCGCAGGGAACGCCGTGCATAAACCCTCGCCATTGGTTTTTCACTATCTCGCCCTCGGCGGCGCGCGCTGCCTCCATCGCGCTCTCGGCCGTCACAGTCTGATAGGCGAATATTCCGGGGTTCAGCGATTCGATACGTCGCAGATGCGCTTCTACCACCTCAACCGGCGATACCTGTTTTTTGCGAATCAGTTGCGAGAGCTCGTAAATGCTGGCGAAACAAAGCGCATCGCCCATGTCATCGCCTCCTGACGCCGCTTCGCCCCGCATCTCCACATGCCCTCCGGCCTCGCCGACGCGTCTCGCCAACCAGCCCCTGGGCGCCAAGCCTTCATCCGCCAAAAGCGCATAATACCGCCTCAAACCCTCCAGTTCCTCATCCCTCAAGTCGTAGCGAACGCACGCGGTGAGATAGCGCCACGCCGTGTTCTTGTCGACGTTCGGCGGAAGGGGACCGCTGACGATTTCCTCTATCCGTTTCACGCCCTCTTTTTTCGCGTCTTGCAAAAGCGCGGCGACGCTCGCATCCCCCGCCTCCGGCCGGAACACCCACAGCGCATAGACGAAGGGTAGCCCGGTGAAGTTCGTCCACTCCTCGCCCAGGTCGAGAACGTAATGATCCCCTGGCGGTTCCTGCAAGGCGTTGTCCCCGATGAGCAGGAAGGCGTCGAGCGTCTCATCCCCTCGGGGAGGCTTGAGCGGGTCGATGGGAACGAACTCGGGTGCCGCCCCCCACCTATACTTGAGATAGATGCGCGCCATGTTCGCCGCGGCGAGCGACCAGCTGTCCAAGCCCACGCGCCGCAGGGAATCCGCCGGCCTTCGGCAGTAGAGGCGGATGCTCTCCACGGGTCCCCTGCTTGCGATGCTCACGCCGGGGACGAAGCGTGCGTTCGGGATATGAAAAAGGGCGAAAGAGGAGACAAGCGCGCCGTCGAGAGCACCGCTTGAGAGCATCCGCGCCAGCTTCGAGGGGGGCGCCACGACAAGTGCAACGTCGGGTTTTCCCTCCAGCGCGATGGTGAGCGGCTTTGCATTCAGAAAGGGAACCGTGCCCAGCCTCATGACGACTCTACGCGCGGACGGCCCATTGGTCTCCCTGACGGACGACTTCCCGGTAGAGAGTGTCGCGCTCGATGGGTTCGCGCCCCGCCTCCCGAATGAGCACGCGGATGTCGCCCACCGTAAGCTCGTGCGGCGTGCGGGCGCCTGCCATGTGGTATATCTTCTCCTGAACGACGGTGCCGTCCAGATCGTCTACGCCGAAGTGCTGGGAAATTTGCGCGATGGGCTGCCCCACCATGATCCAATAGGCCTTGACGTGAGGAACGTTGTCGAGCATGAGGCGGCCGACAGAGTAGTTCTTGAGATCGAGCATCCCACCGGCTAGGGGGATGTCGTCCATCTGCGTGTTCTCAGGGTGAAACGCCAAGGGGATGAAGGTGGTGAATCCGCCCGTCTCATCCTGTAAGTCTCTGAGCCTGAGCATGTGATCCACGCGATCGGCGTTCGATTCCACATGCCCGTAGAGCATGGTGCACGTGCTTCGGACGCCCTTGTGGTGGGCGATGCGGTGCACCTCCAGCCAATCCTCCGCCGATTGCTTACCCTTGCAGATTTGAGAGCGCGTCGGCTCGGCAAAAATCTCCGCCCCCCCGCCCGTGAGCGAATCAAGGCCCGAACGCACGAGATGGTCGAGCGTCTCCTCGACGCTCATCCTGGCGATGCGATCGGCCAACCAGCGAATCTCCGTCGCCGTAAAAATCTTCAGGTGCAGGTGCGGATGTATCTCCTTGATGCCCTGGATCATCTCCAGATAGTAGTCAAAGGGCAGGTCTGGATGCAGGCCGCCCACCATGTGGAACTCGGTGCGGCCTCGCCCCAGGGTTTCCGCCATCCGGAAAATTTCCTCCAGCGAATAGGCATAGGCGTCCTTCTCGCCCTCTTTCTTGCCGAACGCGCAAAACTTGCACGCCTTCCAGAGCACGCAGACATTAGAATAGTTGATGTGACTGTTCACGTTGTAATAGGTGCGGTTCCCATGCAACCGCTCGCGCGCAAGGTTCGCCAGATAGCCGAGGGCATTGACGTCCTCGGTCTCGTAGAGACGCACGCCCTCGTCGAAGGAAAGGCGAAGTCCGCCTTCTACTTTTTCAAGAATATCGCCCAGAGGCCCCTTCAGAATGCGGGCGCGCATGAAATCGCCGCTCACATCTCACCCTCTCGTTGCCCGTCCTATCCGAAAATCGCTCCATCCAGCCGCACGCGGGAAAATTCTAGATGCTTGGTAGTGGGATGTCAACGAAGGAGAATTATATTACGTGATTAGACAGGAAGCGTAAAAAACACACTTCCTCGGCATTGAACGCAAAAGCCGGTACCTACTGACGTGGGGCCGGCTTTTGCGTTCCATCGGACTACCACAAGTTATCTTCTGCCTTCCTCTGACGTCTTTTCCTTGAACGGCTGGCTGTCGATGTCGCTCGGTGATTTAGAACATCGTCGTTTTCATTTTAGTGACCGATCTGACAAGCAGGTCCTTTCGCGTATCAGTTTGGCAATAGACGGGAGGCAAGCCATATGTATAGTTCCCCTTGCTTGACACCACACATTTCAGAGAACGCTAGGGCCCGGGGTAAGCCTCGGGTGGTTTTGCTTCATCAGTAGATGGTTTCGCCCGTATCCTTTTTCGGGTAATGATGGCGTCCTCTCCCAGGCGCGTGATCTCGTCTTCCTTCTCCTCGCGCCCGTAGGCGTTGCCCTTCTCGAAAGCGAGTCGGCCGAACAGACGGTTCAGGTTGTTTCTCGCGACCTTTTCATCCTCGTCATCCTTTTTTCGCACCCCATCACTCAAGAGAACACCCCCTTTTCATGAAATGAACGCCGCGCGATTGCGCTCACAGCAATCCGTCCCTCACTCTCCATTTCTCGCCTATAGCCATGATCTTGATCCGGCCGGCGTCCGCTTCCGTCTGTTCGATTCGCGCCCTGAGGACGCGAGGCGGATCGTCAACTGGTTCATCGGTCAAATCAAACGTTCCCCAGTGCATGGGTATCATCCAGCGCGCGCGCAGATCGTGAAACGCCTGAAGCCCCTCGGCGGGGTTCATGTGGGGATATCGCATCATCCACCGGGGCGCGTATGCACCGATGGACAGCATCACCACGTCGATAGGGCCAAACTTCCGGCCATATTCCCTGAACCCATGAAAATAACCGCTGTCGCCCCCATGAAAATACCTGCGCGCCCCTGTATCAATGAGCCAAGAACACCAAAGGGTCGCGTCCCTTCCCATTCCGATGCGGTTCGACCAGTGCTGCGCCGGCAGGCAGGTGACGCTCACCCCCTCGTGTCGAGCACTCTCCCACCAGTTAAGTTCTACGGCGCGCCGACCCCGCGATTCCACGAAAGCACCCAAGCCCGCCGGCACGAACCACGTGACGTCCTCAGGCAGGTTCTCCACCGTCCATGAATCAAGATGATCATAGTGGTTATGAGAAATCGTCGCCACCGCGCCACCCGGTACGGAGATCGCCGGAACACCCGGAGGCCGGTGACGTCCATACACCAAAGCCCGCGCGCCAAAGTGCGGGTCTGTCATGACAACGCGCGCGCCATCCTTGATGATGAAGCCGCAGTGGCCGATCCATGTGATAGAAGGCTCTTTTTCCGGCTTTGAGAGATAAGCGCCATCGTTGGAAACCACCGGGACGTCGGGTGCTCCGCTTCTTTTGACTTCCTCGAATTCGTTGCGATAGAGAAATTTCCACTTCAACAAATTCATCATGGAGCCAGGATTGGGCCACCAGGGGTTGAACCATCTCCCCGGCACTCCATGCGGCCAGTAAAGGGATTCCGCCTCACGAGAGAGAAGACCCTGACTCTCAGGCGGGGACGGCGGCGGCGCCTTGACCCCAAAACCCATTCGCGCGCATCCGCCGGCAAGTCCCAAGGCCCCTAGGCTTATCAAGCTGGCGTGCTTGAGAAATCTTCTTCTGTTGATTTTCTGCTTCATCGCAACCTGCGCGGTGGCGGCTCAAAACACGGTGGATGCAAGCGCAAACGCCTCCATGGGCTTCCGTCAAGGCTCCTCCCGGTCTTATCTCGCTCTCATAGGCTCTTTTCCGACCCGCGCGGCCTTGGCGAGGGGTTTTAGAGCGTCCTCACTCGGCCTAAGGGAGGCGGTCTCCTTCCGCCGAAGACGAAAAGTCAATCGATGGCACTATACCAATCCGCAATGGCCCTACCCATCTCATGGGGAGAATCCTCTTGACAATAATGGAGTCCCGGAACGGTCACCTCCTTCACGTTCGGCCAGCGGCGCACCATTTCCCGATGCGCCCCCACAAGCACGGCACCCGGCTCCGCGTTGATGAAAAGCTTCGGCACCGGGTGATTCCCGAGCCATTCGTTGTTCCGCTCGACGACCTCAAGGACGTCCGCCGGCTCTCCTTCAATGGGAATTTCGCGCGGCCACGTCAACGTCGGTCTTCTGCCCTCTCCAGGATTCGCGTAGGGCCTTCGATATTCGTCATGCACTTCCTTCGGCGTCTCACGCATGATCATCGCGGGCAAAATCTTCTCCACGAAAAAGTTTCGCTCCAAGACGAGCGACTCGCCCTCCTCGGTTCTGAACCTCCTAAAAAGGGTCTGCACCTCATGCGGCCAGTGATCCCACGTAAAGTTGCCGATAACTCCCTGGCATATCACCACGCCCTTGAGCCTCTCTCGCCTGTCCGAGGCCCACGTGAAACCCAACTGCGCGCCCCAGTCGTGCGTCACGATGGCGACGTTCTCGCCCACCTTCAAAGCGTCCAGCAGTGCGTTCGTGAACGGCTGATGATCAGCCAACCGATACATAGAACCGTTCAGCTTTTGAGAGTCGCCCTGCCCGATGTTGTCTATCGCAATGCAGCGGCCCAGCCCTTCGACGTACGGAATCACGTTGCGCCACATGTAGGATGAGGTGACGTTGCCGTGAAAAAAGACGATAGGATCGCCCTCGCCCACCTCCAAGTAGGCCATCCTTTTCCCCAAAACTTCCAGGAATTTCTTCTTATATTTCATCTTGGACTCTATCATCGACATCCTGCCTCGTTTGCGCCCGTGTTCATTCGCCCACCCGCAAAACCAGTTTTCCGCGCACATGACCCCCCTCAAGAAGGGCATGGGCCCTAGCGATGTTCTCCGCGCTCATAGGTCCCACGTCGGTGACTCTTGGCGGTTTGAGCGCATCCGCCTCTATCCAGTCTCGGATCTTATCGAGCGCTCTTTTGTAGACGCCGTAGTAGGCGGGACCGCCTCCACCGGCGGGGGCGCGCAGGAACACACTGTGAAACGAAGCGGACTTAGTGAACAAGGGACCATCCCGGGAGGAGAAAAATTCATCGACCGGCGCGCCCGGCTCCGGAGCGATGGAAACGATTCTTCCCCAGTAGTCCACCATCTCGCAGCAGAAGTTCTTCATCTGGCGGCCCACGAAGTCGAACGTGATCGGAAAAAGACGACCGCCGTTCATCTCTATCGCCCGTCGGGACAATTCGCCGAGCGACAACCCATTATACTTCAACGCGCCGCCAGAAGCGACGCCCATTACATCCTCAATGTATGCCGCGCTTTCATCGCTTCCCGCTGTCGCGACGATGGGAGAGACACCGATGCGCTTTAGCATTTGAAGCGCCATGGTTCCGACGCCGCCCGACGCGCCCGCCACAAGCACCGCCTCCCCCGGCTGCGCTCTCGCTTTCATCACCACTGCCTCATAGGCGGTCAACGAGACTAGCGGCAAGGCGGCCGCTTCGGCAAAAGTGGCGCTCGCCGGCTTTTTCACCACAAAAGCGGCGTGGACGCACACAAATTCCGCGTATCCATCCCCTCCACTATCGCCAAACCTCGGCAGATAGGCCATCACCTCATCACCTGGGGAGAATTCCGAGACGCCCTCGCCCACCGATTCGACCACCCCTGCGGTATCCCGCCCCAAGACGATGGGAACCGCCCCTTGGTTGCCACCCCTTCTGGCCTTAAAATCGGTCGGGTTGACGGAAATCGCCTTTGCTCGGACTTTCACCTCCTCCGGCCCAGGCTCCCTCTCAGGCCAATCGGCGTCCTCGAAATTCTCGGTCCCGCCAAACGCTCTCAGTACGACCGCACGCATTCCCGCCCTCCGCTAGACCATCCAGGCACCGCCCGCGAGGAGCAGTCCCTGGCCCGTGACGTTGCGGCTCTCGTCGCTCGCGAGATAGACCGCCATGTGTCCCACGTCATCAGGCGTCTGCTCGCGCCCCAGCGGAACCGCCGCTTCGACGAACTCATCAAACACCCGTCTGGCAGGCCGATCCGTCTCCGCCCCGATGATCACGCCGTGACCCTTCTCCCAAAGATTCGTCCACAACAGCCCGGGGTTAATGGCGTTGACGTTCACGTTGTGCGGTGCCATCTCCTTGGCGAGGCTCATCGTCAAGTTCATGCACGCCGCCTTTGAGGCGCAATAGTGTGGAACGTTCTCGTTCGCGCGCCTTGACGCGAGCGATGCCAAATTGATGATCTTTCCATACTTGTGCGCGCGCATGTGTGGAGCGACGGCGCGGCACATCAAGAACACGCCCGTCGCGTTCACCTTGAAAACGGCTTCCCACTCCTCGAGCGTGATCCTCTCTATGGGGTTTCCCATCAGTGCCGATGCTCTTCCGTGACAATTCACCAAAATGTCGATGCGCCCCATTCGTTCAACCGCCCTTCGAACGACGTTCTCCGCGTCGACCTCGTTCGTCACGTCGGCGGACAAGGCGAGATGCGCCCCCTCGCCGGCATCATCAAGCCCCTGTTGTGCCACCTCCTCGCTGATGTCAACCACGCAAACGCGCGCGCCCTCACGAGAGAAGGCGCGAATGATGCCTCGTCCGATTCCACCGCCTCCACCTGTGACGACCGCCTTCTTTCCCTCTAAACGCATTCGAATTCCCTCCTCCATGAAATCCTCTTTCGCACATCCAGAAAAACCCCCGCGCATATTGTAAGGCTGAACGCGGATTACACGTTTGAGGCGTTGCTTTTCGCCATTGTAGCAAGAATACGAAGGGGCGAATATCCCAAACCCCATCTGGAAACTTCATCCCTCGGGAGGGTTTCCCCCGCGCGGGGAGAATGATATTCTCACGCTGCTTCAAACGCTTTTGAGAGAATGACAATATCGAACGTTCCGAAAATATCTCGGCAAACGACAGGAGCATGGCATGTCTTTGATAAAAATGACGAAAGAATCCATCGACGTCGGCATCGTGGTGCAAGATCTAGAAGTCGCCGAGAAGTTCTATGGCGGCGTCTTAGGCCTTCCGATCGTGCGCGAGGTCGAGATCACCGAGGAGCAAGCCAGGCAGGCCGGTTGCGCTTCGGGAAGATTCGAGTTCAAGGCGTTCCAAGCCGGCGAGGTGCAACTCAAAGTTGTTCAAGCGGATTCAAACCCGCCCGCAGGCGGCGGAATCGTCGATAAATCAACCGGATACCGTTACCTAACGTTCACCGTGGAGAGCGTCCAAGAAGCCCGCGAAGCCCTAGCGGCGGCGGGCGTGACGCTGATGGGCAAAATCACCGAGGTCGTGCCAGGCCGATTCATCATCTTCTTTCAAGACCCCGACGGAAACATGCTGGAGTGCGTTGGCCCCAGATAAGCGTTATCCGAGCACCCCGCTCCTCCATTGAGAAACGGACGCGGAGACGCTCTGAAAACCCGAAGTCCCGGGCCGGGCGGAAGTTCGGAAAATGCGCGTTCTCCGGAAACGCCTGGGGAAATCCGCCAAAGGGGATATTTTTTTCTTCTCCCTCGCAGTTGCGAACGTCCATCCCTGAAGTGGCGATCAAAAAACGCCCATCCAAGGCAGGTCAAGGGAGTGAAAACGCAAATTTCTCTTGACGGGGACGGTGGAAAGGGTCGACGGCGGGCGCGCCTCAAGTCGAGAAGACGTTGCGCTTCGAGATGGATTCTGAGTCGACCTCGCAAGCGCCGCGCGTGTCGATTCTCAGCACGTGCATCCGGCATCCGATGCCGCGCGATTGATAGACCTTCCACATCGCATTACCCACTTTTCCAGGGTTGTCCCTACAAATCGCCAAAACGCAAGGTCCCGCACCGCTAACGCACACGCCCAGCGCGCCCGCTTCATATGCCGCCTGGAAGACTTCATCCAGCGGACCCATCAACTCCGCACGGTAGGGCTGGTGGAGCCTGTCCTGCATGGCGTCTCGAAACAAATCGTCCCGGCCGGTGGCGAATGCCGACATGAGCGCGCCCACGCGCTGAACATTGAAAACCGCATCCTTCAATGGAACCTGCTCGGGCAGCTTTCCTCTTGCAGCCTGCGTGCTCACCTCAAATGCGGGGACCACGATCACCCATCGGTAGCGCGACACCACGGGCATTCGCGCGTAGATGGCCTTTCCACCCGAGGTGGTCGCCGAAACGCAGCCCCCTCCCATCAGCGCGGGCACCACATTGTCGGGGTGCCCCTCCATTTCTACGGCGATTTGAACAAGCTCATCCATGCAAAGGGGGCCACCGAGCAGGATGTTCGCCCCCACGATTCCGCCTACTATGGCGGCCGAACTGCTCCCTAGTCCCCGCGCGAGCGGTATGTGGTTGCGCTGCTTCATCCACAAGCCGGTGAAGGGCTTTTTCACCCGCTCATACACTCGCTTCACGGCCTGAACGCAAACGTTCGACTCATCTTTGGGGATGACGTCCCGACCCTCTCCTTCCACTTGAAGCACCACGCCCCAAGGGAGACTGTCCAGCTCCACACGATTGTAGATCCGCAAAGCGACGCCCAAGGCATCAAAACCCGGGCCCAAATTCGTCGTGCTCGCCGGAACCTGTACGCGCACCAAGGCCAAAACGGCTTCCTCAAAAAAACGCTAATGAGACCGGACGTCTTCCGATAGGGCGAAAGCGCAACCCGTTTTTCTCATTTCCTCAATGGCGTTTTCCCCATCTTGCGGGTGGAGGTTCACCGCTTTGATGGCGTCTTCCATCAAGACCACGTCAAACCCCTCACGTTTGCCGTCAAGCACCGTGGCGCGCACGCAATAATCCGTCGCTAGACCACAAACGAAAAGCCGCCGGATTCCCCTACCTCGCAAATCATCGGCAAGCGAAGTTCCATCAAACCCGGAATACGCCTCGGCGTCTCTGGCGGTGGCCTTGGACACGACCAAGTCCACTCTAGCGGCGGGCATTCGTGGATGAAAAGCCGCACCCGAGGTTTCGGCCACGCAATGAACGGGCCAAATTCCACCTCGTGTTTGAAACGATACGTGATCCGGAGGGTGCCAATCCCGAGTCGCCACCTTCCAGCAGAGCGGCGTCTCCAAAAGCCTGTTCACCGGCGAGACGACCGCATCACCGCCGGGGACGGCGAGCGCGCCACCTGGGCAAAAATCCACTTGCAGATCGACGATGAGGAGAGCATCTTCCGCACTTGGCGAATATTTCGGCATGGTTGCGCGATTTCTCCCGCCAGCTCCATATTTAGGTCCAGCGCGAAATGACCTGGTGGAATCTCTCAGCGAGGCCCGCCGGCTTCTTCTCTCTTTTCAAGCCCTGCGGAACGCGACGCCCCTCTCCATCAAGAACGCATCATTGGGAAAATGCAATTTCTCCTCCGGCATTGTCGCGACGCGTTCATGCTCTCGCGCCTTGAAACAAAACGGTAAAAACAAAGCCCCTATTCTTCCGCTTGCAGCTTCAAATGCCATACTTTTCCATTCAAACCCCGGCGAATGGCAACGCTCATGCCCAAGGGATGGGACCGAAAAACATCCTCAAAAAAATCCACCGTCCGAATCTCTTTTCCTTCCGCCTTAAATATAACGTCTCCTCGCCGAAGTCCCGCCTTCGACGCCGGGGTACCCTCCCGGACCTGAGATACCAAAAGTCCGTCCTCCCCTCTCCCCCCAAAGAAACGCGCCAGAGAGGGCGTCATCCTTTGAAGAGCGAGCCCCAGCTTTTTCCGATGCGTATGTTCGCGCTCCATCTGGATTCCAGACTTCATCACGATTGACTTGACGTATATCGGAGATTTCACTTTCAAGGCCAGCGCGATGGCGTCTGACGGCCGGCTGTCAATGAAAAATTTCTTCCCCATCCCCTCCATCTCGATAAAGGCGAAATAGACCCCTCCCCTCAGCTCCGTGATGACCACCCGGAGGATTCTCACATCCAGGTTCCCGATGATGTTTCGCATCAAGTCGTGCGCCATCGGGCGAGGCGGGGCGACTTTCTTAAGTGCCATGAGAATCGCCTGCGCCTCCGCCGCCCCGATCCATATCGGTAGCAAAACACTCCCCTTTTTCTCCTCCAACAGCACGACGGGCTGGCGATTCCTTTGATCGACCATAACATCCCTCACCTGCACCAAGCGAAGTTCGGAGGAGGTCGGCTGCGCGTTTGCCGGGTGCGCAAGAATGCTGAAAACAGCGGAAACGAGAAAAAAGGCATAGGATGACAACTTTTTGCGCGGCATACCCTTAGGACTCCTGATCGCCTCGCCCACGTCCGTGAAGCGGAAGCGTTCGTTCTAGCGCGCGGATTCTATCGGGAGTCGAAACGCGCACTCCGGAATAGACGTATCCACCCTCTGCCCCGATTTTTCTTCTACCTTGATCTCAAAAATTCCATCGCAGTTGGCATCAAGAAGCGTCATGTCGTATGGATATCTGCCATCCGCATCCACGTTGATCGCGAAAACGAGATCGTTGATAGAGAACGTCTCAAACTGAAAACCCCACTCATCAAGATATTGCTTGATCAGGGTTTCCTCTCCCGGAATGCGTCTGGTCAGGTCCCGCCTAACCCATCCCAGAAAACGAGAGCGTCGAAGCTCAGGCGTGTCGAAGCCCTCGGGCCTTTTCTCCACAGGGCCGCCCTCCGACTTCACGGTAGACCCGAATCCGTTTCCAGAGCCAAGGAGTGCCGCCGCCAGAAAGACGCAAACGCATATTCGAGAAAACCTCATGCTCACCAAAAACTCCCCCAGCATAATGTAAAATCAGCCGAACCGGAACCCATAGAGATTAGCATCCGCATACGTCGCGTTCAAGATACATATTTTCAGATCTCCAACAACGCGCGAAAGGTCGCGATTCTCCCGATGCGTTTTGATATTTGGGGGAAGCGGTCTATTCTTCACTCCATCATCCCTTCACGGAACCCGGCGGGGCCGTCAGGCACGCGCCGGGAGGCGAGCATCGCGACAATTCGCAAGGAGGCGACTTCATGACAACAGCGCAAAGAAAGGCACGGCTCATCCGACCGGAGGAGCGCGCATCCGAGGGCATGATCGGCGGCGCGAGCCACAGGGCCATCGTGTCGAAGGCGGACGATGGGGTTGACCTCACCGTCTACTACTCGCGGATACAGCCGGGACAAACGCACGATTGGCATCATCACGAGGAGGACGAGGTCATATTCTGCGTGAGCGGAACGGGGAGATATGATCTCGATGACGGGACGATCAACTATGGCCCTAGGCAATTCATCTTCATGCCCAAGGGAACGCGCCACTGCAACAACTGCGTGGGCGAGGAAGACGTGATGCTCGTGGCCATCTTCCAGCCGGGCCGCGCATAAAAACCACTTCCTCTCAAGCGGCGAAAGCAGGTTAAGGGGAAAGGATGTTCACGAGGGCAAAGATGGACCCCATGCGAAAGATCATCGCGTATTACGCGACGCTTCGGTATGGGGACTTGCCCGCAGAAACTGTTCAGACCGCCAGAGCTCTCATCATCGATTCTCTCGCGTGTGCCCCCCTAGCCGGCGCATCCTCGCCCCCCTGAACCCCGAGCTCGTCGAGCGTCACGCACGCTGGGGAGGCGCACCCGAGGCTACGGTCCTGGTATTCGGCCATCAGACATTACCCAGAACCACATTCTCGTCGCGATTTTGCCCGCCCTCCTCGCAGCCGGCGAGAGTCGCGGGCGAGCGATGCCAGGGCAGGAAGTCATCACGGCTCTGGTGGGCGCCGCGGGGCATCACCCTCAGGCTGAACTCCGTTGTCCACGAAACCATTCATCCAGGCTGGCTACCCACCCATGGTGTTCGGTTCCGTCTCGGCCGGCATGGCCGCCGCGCGCGCTCTGGGGCTCGATGCGGCGGGGTTCGGCTACGTCCAATCACACGGAAACCGACAGGCACTGCTCGACGGCGCAATCGCCAAGCGCTTACAACCCGCCTTCAGCACGCGGGCGGCCGCCCACGCGGCGGCTTTGGCGTAAACTGGCGCCGCCGGCCCCAAACGCATCCTTGCGGGAGCGAACGACATCATCGCGTTTTACGGCGGCGCAGGGGATGCGGGCGCACTCAAGAAAGGGCTGGGCGAGGAATTCCACGTCGCCTGAATCAGCATAAAGCCCTACCCGAGCTGCCGGGCTACCCATACCCATCCGCACGTCAGCGCGGCTCTCGAAGCACGCGAGCAACTCCCGCCATTCCTTGACGAGTGCGCGCAGTGGATCGACGAGCCTGTTCGGTGAGGGACGCCGGTAGGTCTTGATCTCCGCCGGATGCCCCTCCGCCGCGCGGACCCGGTGCTTGTCCGGCTCCTCCCAGGGGGCGAAAAGGGGCGCCGCAGCGGCAGGGTTGACGACCGGCGTTGGGTTCATACCTGCACCTCGAGAGTGATGCTGGTATCGCAGCCGAACACGTCCACCACTTTAATGCAGGCGGTGTGCCTGCCTGCGCTCTCGTAGGAGAAGTGCGCGTCGCTCACCGTCTTGAGGCTTCTGTCCTTTCGCGTGCGGTAGTCCTGCCAGTGGTGGTGGAAGGGCTGGCCCGGCGCCCAATCGAAATCAACCGCCCAGAAGTCGATGAAGTCAAACCCGTTTTCAACCGCCCGCTCCTCGAGCGCCTCCAGTTCTTTGGCGGGAACCTCCGTCAGAGAGGGAATGAAGCGGGTGAGCTTCACGTCGATCGTCTCGTCTTTCCGGATAACCTGCTCGGCGGTGAGTGCCGCCATCTCGTAAAACGGCGGAATTTCCACCCGGTTCTTTTCCATGATCTCTCTGGGAATGCGGCGCAGGCGCATTTTGAGGTCGAGCTCCGCCTCTATGGCGGCGACGGATTGATGGACGTCCATCTCGAAATCCCATGCCAGGCAGTTCACCTCGCACCCGCCCGCCGCCTTGGCGGCTTTGGCGACTTCCGCCGCCTCCTCCCTCGTGAAAATGCCGTCAATGCCGTCCACGTGAACGAAGGCGCCGCCTTTTCGCCCATGTATGAGCGGAGAGGGCGCGTCGTTCAGAATTTCCGCGCGGAAGAATTGAAGGACGAGGGCGCGGTGCTCCCCATCCGCCCCGTTCAGGGTCTCGCGCTGCCACCACTGCCGCTCGTAGCGGCCGAGGTTATACACGTCGAAGGAGCGATAGGGCCTGTCCTCCCTATACACCTCCCGCTGAATCCCTATCATGCGCTTGCGCGTCGTGTGAACGGCGAAGCGCCCGAAATCCGCGCATATCCACCGGCGGCCCAGCTTCTCCGCAACCGCCGCCGTCGTGCCCGAACCGCAAAAGAAATCCGCCACCAGATCCCCCTCGTTCGAGGACGCATTGATGATGCGTTCAAGAAGGGCTTCCGGCTTTTGGGTCGGGTAGCCGAGGCGTTGCGGATCGCGTTGTTGTATATGACTTATGTCTGTCCAGACATCGGCTGGTGTGATCTTCTCATCATCATAATACTTGTAAATTTTTCCTGCTGATTTGATACTCCAGTTTTCAATCCAGCGGAGAGCCGTCTGGCATCTCGGTAGCCCCCCGATGGCGCTTTTTCACCATATCCTAAATCATAGACGTAGCCTCCACCTCCAGGGTTATCTATTGGCCCACTTCGGTATCGTCCCTTTTCGTCAGAATCCAACGATACAGTTTTTGACTTGCGTCACTGTATTCTTGAAACACATCGTTCCACCGTAGTCCGCCTTTGCGGTAGAAGAAAAGTTTTTCTTGGCGTCCACCGCTTTGATAATGCCAAATAATCTCATTTCTAAAATTTTCCTTGCCAAAAACTTCATCCAAAACGTTTCGCAAATAACCACTCACCCGCCAGTCGCAATGCACATAGATGCTTCCGTCCTCGGCGAGCAGTTCCCGCATGAGAGCCAGACGCTCGGACATCATGGCGAGGTAGGAGTCCGTCCCCTTTCCCCACGTGTCCCGATATGCCACGAACTCCAGCAGGGATTGCTCCTTGGCGACCGCCTCCCTCCCCTCTCCTATCCCCGCCTGAAAGGTGAAGTCCGCGCCCACGTCGAAGGGCGGGTCGATGTAGATGAGGCGTATCTTCCCCCGAAACTCCTCCAGCAGGGAGGCCATCACCAGCCTGTTGTCCCCCCAGATGAGGCGGTTTCTGAAACCATCCCGATGGGCACTCCCCGCATCGAACAACTCCCCCTGGGCCGCCGCGCGCGAGCGGGGCTCGTCTATCGTCTCTATCTTCTGAAACGGCATGGCGCGGCCGGCGACGTCCGCCTCCCGACGGTTGCCGAACTCGTCGTATTTCCCCTCCCAGACGAGCTCCGTCTTCATCCGGAAGAGCGGATGCGGATTGTGCGGGCCAAAAGCGGGCTTGTCGCTCATGGAAAACGAATCTCGCTTGCGGAATCATTCAGGGGATACACCAGCAGAGGATAGCACGACGCGCATTTCGGCGGAAACGGTGTAACCGGACAAAAATCATTGCGCATGGCCTGGAAAAATAGCGGATTTTCCGGAGCGTAAAACGCCCGGAAAAAGAACGTTGAAAAAACCTCTCAAAGCAGGTCGTCGAGCGTGATGGCCGCGAGGGCGTCCGGTGGTCTCAGAGGATACCATGCTCGGATATTCCCAACCCAGATCGGCATCATCAGCATTGGGAGCACCATGCGCCTTCCCGCGACGATTCCCAGACTCGCCAGATGGTATATGCTCTCCGGCGAACTGATAAACGCGCAAGAGGCGTATCGCTTGGGTCTCGTGATGAAATGAGCCAAAAACGGCGCGCTTCTCGACGCGGCGGCTACGATGACCAACCATATCATCAAGTGCTCGCCGATGTCGGTCCAACACACAAGAAGGAGATTGCCGTCGCCGCCAACGTATCCATGTACGAGGGTTATCAGCTCTGTCGGCCTATCAGGAACCGCTTCTATCAAACACCGGACTATCAGGAAGGAAAAAACACGTTCATGGAAAAACGAAAGCCCAAGTGGAAAACTGCTGAGCCACTCCGCTCAACGAGCGGGGGCGAGCGTTTCTCCTTGCACCCAGAGCCGGGGGGATAGTCTGGCTTGAAGGACGAGGCGCATCAACCACCCTTGCGTCAGAGAACGCGCATGGTCTCTTCCATACCTCAGGATGGCGTCGGCTTTCGAGAGGGCTGGCCGATCATCCTCGCGTGCTTTTTCACCATATTCACGGCCTATGGTACCGCCTTCATCTTGGGGCCCATGCTCGACGTAATGGGCCGCGAGCTGAACCTCTCGATCACGGTCATGGGGCAGCTGGCGGCCATCGCCTTCATCCCCTGGGGACTGGGGGCCCCCCTGCTGGGGCCCATCTCGGATCGCTACGGCAGGAAACAAATCATCCTCATCGGGGTGTTGGGCCTCTCCCTGTCCAACATCGCCACCTCGTTCGCCACTGATTATCTCACGACGGCCGCTTGCCGCATCACCGCGGGATTAAGCGGGGCTTTGGTTCCGCCCACGGCGGTGGCGACGATCGGGGACAGATTCACGGGCCGCCGCCGTGGGCTCGCACTTGGACTCGCCACCTCAGGCGTGGCAGTGAGCCTGCTCGTCGGAATTCCGGGCATAGCTTTTCTTACGGATCACCTCGGATGGCGAAGCGCACTTCGGATAGCGGGCACATTCGGCTTGATCCTCAGCCTTTATAGTTTCAAAACACTCCCCTCCCGAAGGCAGAACACTCCGTCGGGCTCCTACCTAGCCAGCTTCGCCTGGATGCGCCAGCGGGTCTCATGGCTCTTGATGAGTGGAAACGTCATCGAGCGGTTCATGACTTCCGCCTTTCTCACCTACGTGTCCATTTTCCTGCTACGTCACTTCGAAGTTTCCCTCTCTTCGGCGGGGAGCCTGCTCACGACCATGTCCGTCGGCGCGCTCATCGGCGGTCTCCTAGGGGGCGCGCTGGCGGGCGTCAGAGTCCGCTTCTTCATCATCACCGCCTTGGTTTTCCTACAGGGAGGGCTTCTGGCGGTTCATTTCTCTTGGGCAGCCCATCTTTTCCTCGCCATCACGGCGGGCTTTATCTTCTCGCTCTGTAGCCAGATCAGCCGACCGGTCGTGATGGACAAACTCATATCGCTCGCACCGCAAGCGCGCGGCGCCATCATCGGTGCCTACTCGACGAGCAACCAAATCGGCCTGTTTCTGGGAGCCTCCTTGGGTGGGTTCGCCATACGCTGGGGCAGCTTCGAGGCACTCGGTTGGGTTGCGCTCACGGCGGCGGCCCTAGGCGGCGTGTTCTACGGATCGAGCGCTTGGTTGCTTAGAAAAAAACGTCCACGCCCGCTCTAGCAGGCTTACTTCCTCACAGCATCCTTGCGCCTCGGCTCCGGAAAAACGTCCTGATCGATCAGGACGTCGACGACGACGGGGGCTTCCTCCGAGAGCGCCTGCGCATACACATCTTCAAGGTCTTCGGGATTCTCCACACGATAGCCCACGGCCCCAAATACGCGAGCGTATTCATCAAAGCGCGGGTTGCCGATGGCATCCGCTATGTAGCGACCATCATAGAAATGTTTTTGATAGGCACGCTCAGAACCCAAGTTGAAATTGTTCAAGATGACGCAGACAGTCGGTAGATCCTCCCGCATCGCAGTCTCCAACTCAGCGCCGTTACACAAGAACGCGCCGTCGCCGCTGATGGTGACAACCTTCTGATGCGGGCGTGCCAGTTTGGCCCCAAGTCCTAGGGGATAGCCCACTCCAATGGCAGCCAAATCTTGCGGGGCCACCAGATTCCTGGCGCGATCAAACCTTTGGTACTCATAGATATAGCTGGCGGCGCTCCCCGCGTCGTTCGTGATAATGGCGTTCTCTGGCAGGACCTTGGCGAGCGCCATATGCGCGCGTCTCGGGTCGATCGGCTTTCCGTTATATTCGAAAGCCCGCTTCCGATGCTTCTCCTGAGCGTCCCGGACCGCCTTAATCTCCCCTCGCCAGGCGGGACGCCTCACGCCCTCGCCCAGCGCCCCGAGCACGGCCCTGATGGCAAGGCCCGCCTCTGCGTTCATCGCCAATTCCGTCCGAAAATTCCTCCCAATGCTCTTAGGATCCACGGCGGCATGAATGAGCTTTGTGGCCCCGAAAAAATTCGGTCGCAGAAACGTGGTGGAATGCGCCAGCCTCGTGCCGACGGCGAAAACGACGTCCGCCGTCTCGAAAAGGACGCGCGCCTCAGGAAGCGTTCCACGTCCGATGGAACCCAAGAACAAAGGGTGTTGATTCGGCACCAAGTCGTCCCTTCCGGTAGACGTCATGATGGCTGCGTCAAGCGCTTCCGCCAGGGCGAGCAAATCATCGCTCGCCCCATCCCAGAGAACGCCCCCGCCGCCTAAAAGCAATGGCCGCTCGGCAGACTCCAAAAGCGCCGCGGCTCGGACGACGGCTTCTGGGTCCGGGGCGAGCCTCGCCCGATGCGGACGCGCTAGGCCATCTCCTTCTGGATACTCCGCCGTTTCGTTCATCACGTCGCGCGGCAGATCGACATGCACCGGGCCCGGCACTCCCGACAGAGCCATGTGGAAGGCCTCTCGAATCACGTCGGCCGCGCGCTCGGGCTTTCTCACCTGGACCGACCATTTCACCATCGGGCTGAACATGGCGATCTGGTCGAGTTCTTGGGTGGAATTGCGAAAAGTGTCCTTCATCATGGGCGCGCCGGTGATGACGAGCACCGGACTTTGCGCCATCATAGAATGCGCGACGCCGGTGACGAGGTTTGTGGCGCCAGGCCCGTTTGTCGCCATGCACACGCCCACATGGCCGGTGAGTCGCGCATAGGCGTCGGCCATCAACGCGGCACTTTGCTCATGGCGCACCGTCAGGAAAGAAATGTCATCACGTCCATACATACCGTCGAGCACTTCGATCATGCACGAGCCCGCCATTCCGATGACGTGTCTTATGCCCAGCTTCGCCAATGTATCCGCCACCGCGTGACCAGCCGTCATGGTCGTCATCAATTGATTCTCCTGAGAACCGAAGTGGGCGCACCCTCGTGCGCCATTGCTTCATTGAGGAACGTTTTCCGACAACCCAGATTAGGCTTTGCGCGGGCGATTCGTCAAAAGCGTCAAACCTAGCCCACGTTTCCTTTCGCGTGAATGGCGTTGGCGATCAGGTTCACCTGTGATGACCATCTCGAAACCATGACGGCGATCCAGTTTTCCGCCAGATGGCTGATGACCACCGTGGGCGGAAAACCTTCCCTCTGGTCTCCAGAAAGGCGATTCTCGCCGTATTCAAGGCGAAGACGACATCCGCGCGGCTGATCAGGCCGGCGCCCGGCCCATAGGCGCGCGTCCTGAGCACGGCCAGCGTCACGGCGGGAGAGAACTCGATGACTTTGTTCATCCGGACGATCACCCGGAAGCGTTCTCTGATCTGGCCCACCGGCGGCAGATGCCCACCACCGCGCACGCTTTCCCTGCCGGCGCAAATCATCTCCCTCCCGAAGGAGCGACTCGGTGGGTTCCTCTATCATCTCCAACGTCAGGCGATTCGCCTGCGTCGCGCGAGCGAGCGTGACGCGACCAAGCGCATCATGTCTTTCATAGCAAACGAACGTTTATTTCCACCTCTCCGATATGAAGGTCGCATTCCTCAAAAAACCAAACATGGTTCGAAATATGTAGATTCAACCAAAGGTTTCGCAAATTATCCTATCCCTAAAATCTACCGAAAAGTAAAAAATACAAATACGGACTTGCAAAATAATTCGTAATTTGTTTGTATTGAGAATGTATTTTTTTCGTTAAATATATGTTCTTCAAAGGTCGCCTACCGTCCACCCACCTGCACCCAAAGGAGACCATTCACGAATAGCCGAAGAAAAAGAACACCACGGATCGGCCATGGATCGCGCACCATAATGGTCGCGAAAGGCGTTGCCCATCGCCCACCCATGCGTTCGATGTGTTCCCCCATGCCGACGCACCCAGAAACGCTGACACTGTGGGTTCCGCATACCCGTTTTCATTCTGCCCAATGACGCTGAAAGGGGAGATATTTCATGTTCCTCACGCGCAGACAACGAGAAATTTACGATTACCTCAAGGAATTCATCGAGACGAAAGGCTACGCGCCCTCCATCTTGGAGATCGGCAAGCACTTTCATCTTACCTCGCCCGCCACTATCCACAAGCACCTGCAAAACATCACAAAGAAGGGACTCATCAAAAGGAGCTGGAACAAAAGCCGCGCGATTGAGCTTGTTCCCGGCTCGGACACCATTCGCTCCGCTGCCGAACAAGGGCGGGCGGAACTTCCCCTGCGTGGCATGATCGCAGCAGGCGTGCCGCTTGAGGCGATAGAGGACACAGAGACTATATCGCTGCCTTGGTCATCGGGAGACGGTAATCTCTATGTCCTGAGAGTGAAGGGCAATTCGATGATCGAGGATCATATTCAGGATGGGGACTACGTAATCGTGGAAAACCGGGAGAGCGCCCTGAACGGTGAAACCGTGGTGGCACTCGTGGAAAGAGAATCCGCCACCCTGAAACGGTTCTATCGCGAGGGCGCGCAAATCCGCCTACAGCCCTCGAACGCGGCGATGGAGCCCATTATCGTGCGTGAGGAGGACCTGAGGATTCAGGGCGTCGTCGTGGGCGTGCTCAGAAAATACTGAAGCCGCCGCACCAAGAGAGGGATGGACATGCCGCACTGCTCGCGTGAAGGGGCGAATGAGTCGCCGCTTGCCCACCGACGCATCGCACACGTGGACATGGACGCTTTTTTCGTGTCCGTGGAGCGCATGAACGACCCCTCGCTGGAAGACAAGCCGGTGATCGTGGGAGGCAGCGTGGGACCGCGCGGGGTGGTATCCGCCGCCTCCTACGAGGCGAGAGCGTTCGGCGTTCACTCCGCCATGCCTATGGTCCGGGCCAAGTCGCTCTGTCCCCACGCCGTCTACATACGGGCGAATCACAAAAAGTATGGCGACGCCTCCAGGCGGGTGATGGGAATACTGAGAGGCTTTACGCCCATCGTTCAGGCCGTCTCCGTGGATGAGGCGTTCCTGGACTTGAGCGGAACAGAACGCCTCCACGGCCCTCCTATGCACACGGCTACAAGAATCCGGAAAGCCATTCAGCGAGAGATGAATTGCTCGGCGTCCATCGGGGTGGCATCGAGTCGCTTGGTATCAAAAATCGCCTCCGCGCTCGCAAAACCCGCGGGGATTCTCTACGTTTGCGCGGGCGGTGAAACGGCGTTTTTGCACCCTTTGTCGGTGAGCAGAATTCCCGGCGTGGGCAAGGTGATGGTGCAGAAGCTGAAGCGCTTGGGAATCTCATCCATCGGTGATCTCGCAAGACAGTCCTCCCCTTTTCTCGAGGCGCAATTTAAAAACGCCGGGTCCGACCTCTACCGCAAGGCGCGGGGGCTAGACGACTCCGAGCTCGCACCCGAGAGCCAACCCAAAAGCATCGGCAAGGAGACCACCTTCTCAGAAGACGTCTCCGAACGCACCACTCTGGAAGCCGCCCTCACCAGTCTTGTCGAGCAGGCAAGCACGCGGGTGCGCCGGCGCGGCCTGCACGCGCGGGGCGTCACCCTCAAAATCCGCTTCTCCGACTTCAAGACCCTGACGCGCTCGTTCACTCTCGAGAAACCCACACATCTCGACAAAGAGATCGTCAAACCTGCTCTCGACCTGCTGTGGCGCACGCGAGAGAGGGAAGCCAAAAATCAAAAAATTCGACTGTTGGGCATTTATCTATCTGGGCTGAAAGCGGCCCAAACGCAGCCTCTCCTGATCGACGACCAAACCCGGTCGAGGGAAGAGTGCCTCGTAGAAAAACTGGATCAGATCAGGGAACGCTTCGGCCATGAGGCTGTCTTCGTGCGAAAGAGCGTGGAGCGCATCAAAAATGCTTGAGCTCAGATCAGGATCAGAATGGTCCCCACAACCGTCATCAAGGCGCCCAGCAGGAGCTTCCCCGTTACGTTTTCCGTCTCGCGCAAGAACAGGTAAGAACCCAGAATCACGAGAAGCGGCTGCATCGCCGCGATGGAGGAGACATTTACCGCGTAGGTGCGCGCCAGAGCACTACTGTAGGATGGAATCGCTATCGTCTGACAGGCGGCGGCCATGAGCATCCACTTCCAGCTCGCCCGGGGGATTCCACCCTTCTCTCCCCTGGGCCCAAAGGCGAACGCGAGACCCCAGGCGAAGACGATACCTATCCAGATCACCAACGCCGACGCGGCCAGCGCGTTCACGTCAAGCGTGATGGTTTTGAGCATGACCCCCGACGCGCTCCAGTTGAGCGTGGTCAAGCCGGCCGAGACATAGCCTCGGACGACGTCTGCCCGCATGAGACCCGCCTCGGCGTCTGGCCGCGCCTGGTCGGCGCGCACCACGACGGTGATACCCGCCATCAGACACAGCAATCCCAGAAAGATGGGAAGCGTGAACGGCTCGTCCAGCAACGCGGCGGCCAGCAACGCAGTGACGGCGGGCGTGCTCACGGCGATAGGAATGGTACGGCTCGGCCCGATTCGTCGGAGGGCATAATAGTAAGTAAGCCTGGAGACGGCGATCATGAAAAAGCCGGTGATGGGGAGCAACGCCCAAGTTCGCGTCAGCTGGGGCTGAAAGGCGGAGAGTGGGAGCACAAAGAAAACCAGGACGACGAGGGCGCCGTTTAAGGTCGAGGTGGCCGCAGCCGTCTTGAGAAGAGGTGCGTTTTTCATCGCCAAGCGAATGAAGAAAGATACGCACGTCCAGCTCAAGAGGGCGGAGACGGCGAACAGCTGGCCCGCGGTATGGGTGGATAGGTCCATAAACGCTTTCTGGGGTTAGTGGGCATCTTTGAGAAAGCCGCCGCTCAGGCCAGTGCAGAATCCATCCAGTCAACATGGAAGTCGTCGCATTCAGGCACACGACACCAACGCGTTTCCCGCGAAACTTGGGATTCCGCCTTCTCGCCCAAGCCTGCCACGCCAAGGCGCCTCCATTTTCAGTGCGCGAGTCGCCTGGTGCTAAAAGCGTAGATTACTACACTATCGTCTCTTCGCGCCATGCAGGGTGCGAAATGCCGCCCCCCTCATTCGCCCATCGCACTCAGAGCAGACGAGACGAACCCTAAGAACCGCATCGCCTCCCAAATTCTTCTAGGAGAGAGTATATCCCTTTCGACCCCTACGTGGCGAAAGCCATTCAAGATGAGCCATGAAACCGCCTCTTCAGAAGTCTCGCGCGCGCGATTCAACAACAAAATGCTCTCGGACGCCGGAACGAACGGATCGCCACGCCCATGCAGGAAAAACTTGCGTCCCCGAACCTTCGGGACAATGTCCTTCATCCCCCATTTCCGCAAACGCTCCCGCTGTTCGGCCCCTTGCTGGGCGTAGAGCGACTCGAAGCGATGAGGTGCCTTGTTCTCCATCAAGGCGATGAGGGAGCGGGCGCGCCCCGACAAACCCGCCATCAAATCGCTCACGTCCGCCTCCTCGTCCTCCAGTTTTCTCGAAATGATGAGGTCAACACGGTTTTGGAAGGCGACCAGACCCAAAAGTTTCGCGTTGTAACGCAGAAAGAGCCATTTCCCGTGCCGGATGGGCAGTCCCCCGGGAAAGGCAGGCTGGTTCTCCCCGCCGCTCGTGGTGATGTGCTTGAGTACGTTCTTCAGGTCGTAATACGCGCCCACACCAATGAAAGCGCCCACTTGATTCCGAACACTAGCCTTGGCCGCTGCGCGAAGGGCCGGCCCGGCGGCGAAGGAAAACGCCAGAAGACTGCACTTTTTGAAAGAAGCCCTCCTGCCACCCGCCATGCCCAACAACGCCTGCTCAATTCGCAGAACGTCATCCTCTTCGGGGCGAAACTTTTTCATGCCGGGCAAATCGGGTGTGAGAACTGAAAATCCCAGTCTCGCCAGCGACTGCGCGAACGCCGAAAGCCGGTAATCCCGCTTTCCCATCGCGCTCATTCCGTGAATGAGCAGGACGCATCCCCGAGAGGGCGCGTCTTTCCGGCGCGCCTCATCGCGCGGGGAATACAAATCTGCCGACACTCCGTTCAGCACGACTTCGGCCCTTCTCGGCACCCTCGTCAGAAGGGAGAGCCAGCCGCCCCGGCCGTCAAGCATCCCTTGCGTCAGCAGAAGGGCGTCCACCGGATGGCGAAGGCTTGGTGAGAATCTCGACGAGATGAACAGAACGACCAACAGCAGCGAGGCGAGGAGCAAAACGCCTCGAAGTATGGAGGAGTTCCTGAGAGCGATCAGCCTGCCCTCGTGTTCTCGAAATACGCTTTCAGGAACCTGCCCGTGTGCGATTTAGAGTTTCGGGACACCTCCTCGGGCGTCCCCTCAGCGACGATGCGTCCTCCCGCGTCCCCCCCCTCGGGGCCGAGGTCGATCACCCACTCTGCAGAGCGAATCACATCCAGGTTGTGTTCGACCACGACCACCGTGTTTCCAAGCCCCACCAGTCGCGTCAACACGTTCAGCAACCGCTCCACGTCCTGAAAATGGAGCCCCGTCGTCGGCTCGTCCATGAGATACATCACGTCCCGCGGCGATCTGGCGGCCAGCTGGCCCGCGATTTTCAGACGCTGGGCCTCGCCGCCGGACAGCGTATTCACGGGTTGCCCGATTCTAAGATAGTTCAGGCCCACGTCTCGGAGAATCAGCAGCTTGTTCAGCACCGACGGCACATGGTCGAAAAAGAGGGCGGCCTCATCCACCGTGAGATTTAGGACATCGTGGATATTCTTCCCCTTGTATTCGATCTCCATGGTCTGAGCCTTGAAGCGCCTCCCCTCGCAATCCGGGCAGCGGATGAACAAGTCGGCCATGAAGTGCATCTCTATCTTCTGGATTCCGCTTCCCGCGCAGGACTCGCATCGTCCTCCTGTCGCGTTGAACGAGAAGTGCCCGGGACCGTAACCCATGTTTTTCGCCCGAGGGGTATCGGCGAAGAGTCGGCGAATCGCGTCGTATCCCTTCAAATACGTGATGGGGTTGCTCCGGGGGCTTCGCCCGATGGGACTCTGATCGAGCAGCACGACGGAATCCACTTCCTCAAATCCCTCAATCCGCCCGAAGCGGCCGATAGGGTGTTGTACCTCGTGAAGAATCCGCGCCAGTGCCGGGTAGAGCGTGTCGTGCACCAGCGTGCTCTTGCCCGATCCAGAGACGCCCGTGATCGCCACCAGACGCCTCAAGGGAACGTGGAGGTCCACCTCCTTCAGGTTGTTCTCCCGCGCACCCAACAACGAAAGGCGAGCACCGCTCTCACTCGCCTTTCTCTTTATTTTCATCGGGCGAACATCCCGCTCTCCGCTCAGGAATTTCGCCGTCGCCGATTTCTCGCACCCGTTCAACGCCTCTCTAGCGCCTGAGAAAACCACCTCGCCGCCGCGCTCGCCCGCGCCGGGTCCTAAGTCCACGACATGGTCCGCCGCGTTAATGAGGTCGCGATCGTGCTCCACTACGATAAGGGTGTTTCCCCTGTCCACCAAATCCTTCAGGATGCCCGCCAAACGCGCGTTGTCCCTCGGGTGAAGCCCGATGGTCGGTTCATCAAGAATATAGAGCGTGCCTGTGAGGTGGGCACCCAGTTGATTCGCCAGATTGATCCTCTGGTGCTCGCCCCCGCTCAGGGTTCTGGTCTCTCGGTCCAGAGTCAGATACTCTAGGCCGACCTTGTGAAGAAAATCGAGTCGATCTCGCACTTGCTTGAGAACGTCTCCGGCGTACGCGTCCTGCTCCGGCGTCAGCGGTGGAGCCTCAAAATATCTTCTCAATGCTCCGATCGGCATGGCGCAAATCTCAGCGATGGTCCGATCGCCCAACCTTATCCACAGCGCCTCGGGCCGCAGGCGCGCGCCCTGGCACGAGGCGCACTTTTGCTGGCTCTGATAGCGCCTTATCATCACGCGCACCCAAACCTTGTATTTTCTTTTCTTCAATCTCTCGAAAAACGGATAAATCCCCAAAAGCTTCCCTGAACCCTTAAACACCATCTTTTTCTGGCGCGGAGACATCCTCTCCCAGGGAACGTGAATGTCGAGACCCTCCTCCGCAGCGGCATCTTGAAGCTGCCGGCCGAAATGTCGGCGATAGCGTGGCCTCGTCCAAGGCTCCACCGCTCCTTGGGCGAGCGTCTTCTTCGGGTCCGGAACGATGAGCGCCTCATCGAAGCACAACGTTTTCCCAAAACCCCCGCATTCCGGGCACGCCCCGTTCGGGTTATTGAAACTGAACGTGTGCGGAACGGGCGGATCAAACATATTTCCGCAGCATTCAAGCTTTTGGCTGAACCGCAATCTCGGCCCGTCCACGAGCTGCACCTCAGCGACGCCGCCCCCCTCCCGAAACGCCGTCTCCAGCGACTCTCCCAAGCGTGCGCGGTTTTTGGGCGAAAGCCTCAGACGGTCGACCACGGCGCGAATCGCACGATGGCCTTGCACCGGGGGCGTTTCCTCCTGGGGTTTTCTCTTGGGAGAGCGGCTCCGCCTCGCGCGCGGGGTGGGGGGTGCCTCTTCTTTGAGTCTCTCGAAAAGCGTTGGCCCGACGTTGACAACCTCATCGTCCACCATCACCCGAACGTAGCCCCGCGCCATCAAGACTTTCAGTTCATCTTCCATCTCCCCCGACTCGCGTGGAGACAGGGGAAAGAGTATGAAGCCTCTCTCATCCGAATGTGCACTCAGCAAAAGTGCGACCGCTCCGTCGACGGTGGCGGGAGAAATCTCGCCCCTGCAATGCGGACAATGCATTTTCCCCGCCTTCGCAAACAAAAGGCGCAAATAATCGTAAATCTCCGAAGCTGTGCCCACCGTGGAGCGGGAATGATTCACCGGGTTGTATTGCTCGATGGCGATGGCCGGGCTGATGCCCTCGATGGAATCCACGTCGGGCTTGTCCACCCGCTCCAGGAACCGCCGCGCGTAGGTGGAGAGACTCTCCACGTATCTGCGGTGGCCTTCTGCGTATATGGTGTCGAACGCCAGAGAGGATTTTCCCGAACCGCTCGGGCCCGTAAGGACGATGAATCGCTCTCTGGGAAGGCGCAGCGAAACGTTCTTGAGGTTATGCTCCCGGGCACCCTCGATCCGCACCTCCTCCATCAGGGATGGAGCAACGGGGCCTGCGCTTCGCTTATTCATCGTCTACTGGTAGTCACGTGGGCAGCGAACGGGATGATAACCCACCAATATGATGCGCGAGAAAAGCGCGTGTCAAGGCACTTTTGCGCACGCGAGATGAGAATTCAATCAAGGGTGGGGAATTTGACAAAGGCATTATTAGAGAACGCAAATAAAGCGATACAAGACGCCTGCCTACGATTGGATACTCCAGGGGCCCCCAAAACAACAGCCCTCTTGCCTTCTCAAAAGTCCGTAGACAATCGCCGCCGCTCCACAGAGGCGCGTCGGGGAGAAAATCTACTCCCTAGGAGCGATGACGATGAAAGTAGGCGTAGGCCGGCCTGGAATGTGAATTTCCGGAGCCGGACCCCCCGCTCGAACCCACAGCTGCGAGCTCGATCCGCCGTCCAGGTTCATGGCGTCCCTCAGTCCAAGTCCCCCCTTCGATTCGGACAAAACCAAGTATTCCTGAAGCTCGCACCAGGAGACGCCGCGTGTTTCATTCTCGCTCACCAAGATGACGAGCCTATCCTTTGCGTCGAGTCCGACCACCGTTCTTCTCGTGGGACGCAGATATTCTCGATACCGCGCCAGTCCCTTAACAGGCTTCCTGTCCGCCACGAGATGGGGCCCCGCCTGAAACGCCTCTCTGACGCCAGAATCCTCAAATGCTTGGCGAGAGACAATTTTCGGTCTCCCATCTTCTTGCCCCACAGCGAACAATGCGCCGAAATGTAGGGCGATTTTGCGTCCTCGATACAACACTCGGCTGTTGAACGCCTTACCGCCCGAACGGAAATACCCCAGCGGGCGTCCGTTGACGTCATAATAGCCGGCGTTCACGATGACGACGGCTCCCATCCTCTCGCCAAGGCGGCTCAAGTCGATGGGGGAGAACCACTTGTACTTCTCGCGCCAGTGAAGGCGAATCTTAAACTTCTGATGACGCAGGCGCACCGCCTGCATTCGGCCGATAGCCCCGTCCTCAAACCGAATTCGAACGCTTCGCACCTCCAGCGGAGGGACGCCGCGCCTCGTCCAGCGACCATCACCCACCAGATGCCCCTTGAACGGACAAGCAGACACGGCCCCAGCAGGCGGCGGGATGCCTATAGAAAAGACTCCGGCCAAGATAAGTGAAGCCAGACGCTTCGTCGCGAACGCTCCCTCGCCGTCAGCCCCTCTTCCGGATGCGCGCCCAAAACCCCTAAAAACCAACTGCGCATCCATCCCTGCGATGATCGGATCCGCCCATAAACACGCCGTCGTCCAGTCGAACGATCCCCTGGCCTCCCCCGAAACCCTCATAGCCACCGGCACGGCGGACGTCATGTCCCCTTGATTCGAGTTCCTCAAGCACGGTCTCCGGCACGCCACCCTCTATTGCCACCTCGCGACCACCCAAAGCACGAAAACGGGGCGCGTCGATAGCAGCCTGGACATCCATACCGAAATCCACCATGTTCGAGAGAACCTGCACATGGCCTTGCGGCTGCATGTCTCCTCCCATGACGCCGAAGCTCATCCACGGCTCCCCCTCCTTCATCACGAACCCGGGGATGATGGTGTGCAAGGGTCGCTTGCCCGGCCCGATGCAATTCGGATGCCCCTCCTCCAGCACAAAACCGCTACCCCTGTTCTGCAGCATAACCCCCGTCTCGCCGCCGGTCACTCCGGAGCCAAAATGATGAAAGAGGCTGTTGATGAACGAGCACATGTTGCCCTGGGAGTCCGCCGTCGTGAGATACACAGTGTCGCTCCAGACGCCAAGCGTTCCGGCCTCCGGGCTGCCGGCTCGCCTCTCGTCGATGCGCTTTCGCCGCTCATCGGCGTATTTCAAAGAGAGGAGCCCCTGGAGGGGCACGTCCGCCTCGTCCATGTCCGCCACGTAGCGATCTCTGTCCGAGAAGGCGAGCTTCATCGCCTCGATCATAAGGTGGAGATGATCGACCGATCCGTAGCGCATCTCCCCTAGAGGATAAGCACCTATGAGATTCAGACATATCAGCGCAGTGACGCCTTGGCCCGGGGGGGGTATCTCGCAAAGCGAATAGCCGCGGTAGTTCGCGTGAATCGGTTCCACCCAGACGCATTTCGTAGAGGCGAAATCCTCCATATCAAGCAAGCCGCCGAGCTCCTTCGTGTAGCGAACAATCTCCTCAGCTAACGGGCCTTCATAGAAAGCCTCGCGTCCGCCGGAGGCTATCGTCCGAAGCGACGCTCCCAACCTGGGGTTTCGGAATCTCTCCCCGATCTTTGGCGGGCGGTCCGCAGGCAGATAGGTTTGACGCGAGTACGCGCACCTCTTCAACTTCTCCGCCTGGTTCGCCCATGCCCGCCCGATGATGGGGGAGAGGGGAAAGCCATCTTCCGCATATTGAATCGCCGGCTGAAGGAGCTCCGACATAGACTTCTTCCCGCCCCCACATCGCTCGTGGGCGGCGAACCAGCCGTCCACCGCGCCGGGGACGGTACAGGAATAGACCCCCGTCTCTGGCATGGAGGAGAACTCCCGGTAGCGCGACAGGGTAGCGTTAGACGGACTCTTCCCACTGCCGTTCAAACCCAGAAGCTCCTTCGCTCCAGCGTCCCAATACAGCATGAACATGTCTCCACCGGCCCCAGTGGACTGCGGCTCCAACACACTCAGTGCGGCGGCCGTGGCGATGGCCGCGTCCACCGCGTTTCCTCCCTCTCTCAACATCTGGAGACCCGCCTCGGCGGCCAAGGGTTGGCTGGTCGCCACCAAGCCGCCGGATGCAAATACGGGAGAGCGGCCAACGGGCAAGGACATTTTCGCGATCGGCGCCTTCAACGCTCACTCCTTCATGAAAAACGATGGCTCGTCAGTTGGTCGATCATCCGTTACTTGTTCTGCACCGCGGAGAAAAACCGCATCGCGCGCCCTCCTAATTGAAGGCGAAGTCATCGCGCCCGGCCCCACGACGCACCTATTCAAGACAGAATACCCATCCACACTCCCGCCTGGGAAAATGACCGATTCTCGCACGACGGCACCATCCCTAAGGGTAGCACCCTCCATCAGAACAGCAAAAGGCCCCGCCTGCGCGTCTTTTTGGATGAGAACGTCACTCCCGAGCAAAACGGGAGGCACAACGTTTCCCTCTCCCCATCTCATCGGGGGACCTTCCAGCAGGGCAAACCCCCTCGGCGGCCATGGAAACTCAGGGACAAAGCGCCCCGACAGTATATCGGCACTCGCTTGCAGATACTTTGAAAGGGTGCCCACGTCTGCCCAATAAGAATCGCTCAAAATCGCCCCGATCCTGGCACCGCTCTCCACCAATGGAGGGTAAATCTCCGTTGAAATATCGGATGCGACACCCGGGGGAATATGCTCCAGCATTTCAGGAGACATGACGCTCAATCCGGTGAACATCGCCTGGCGCAATTCGCCCTCCGGGATACCCGGCGCGCGCGCGCCCAAAAACCCTCGCAAGCGTCCTACCTCATCCAGTGCGAGAGCACCATATTTCTCCACCTCCGGCGAGCACCTGAGGATGAGCGTGGTGAGAAAACCGCCCTTTTGATGATGCGCCAACGCTTCCCCCAAGTCCGCGCCGCACGGGGCATCCGCGTTAAGAACAAAGAAAGGCTCTCCCCTCTCACGCAAAAACGCCTCTGCGTTCTTGATTCCGCCGGCGGTGCCCAAAATTTCAGGTTCGTGAAAATATTGAACGCGCACGCCGTGTGTGCGCGCGCCCAGAGCGGAGCGAATCTTCTCCGCGCCATGGTGCAAGTTGACCGCGGCCTCTCGCAGGCCGACCCTCGCCAGCTTCTCCAACGCGAAGCCGATGAGCGGCACGCCGCCCAAGGGCAAAAGTGGCTTAGGAATTTCCTCTCCCAACCCACCCAGCCTCTTGCCATAGCCCGCCGCCATCACGAACGCCCGCATCGCGCCCCCGCTTGCCCCTCGCTCTGCACACTCATCCCCCCACGCTTTCCATGAGAACGAAACAAAACCGGGCGTCTTACGCCGCCCGGCTCTGTTCGAGTTTGAATGAAGGTCAAGCGACCTCGGCACCCCGCGCGTGAATGGCCATGGCGACGCTTTCCGGCGTGATGGGCAGCTTGGTGAAGCGATGGCCGACAGCGTCTCGCACAGCGTTTGAAATTGCAGCCAGCGTGGGCACCAGGGAGCTCTCCCCTACGCCCTTCGCACCATAGGGGCCAGTCGCGTTCGCCGCCTCCACGATGATGGTGATGAATTCCGGCGTATCCATTGATACAGGGATCTCGTATCGAGCCAGATCGGGCGTGAGCACGCGACCCTCATGGACTTCGACCTCCTCGATCAACGCCTGGCCAATCCCCATTTCGATGCCACCCTGTATCTGCCCGATCACCCCTTGGGGGTTGATGGCACGGCCAACGTCATGAGCGGCGACCATGCGCCTCACCCAAACCTCTCCCGTTTTCGGGTCAACCGCCACGTCCGCCACCTGGACGCCATAGCTGTATACCATGAACGGTACACCCTCTCCGGTCTCGGGGTTAAACGTCAAAGGTCCCGTGCTGAACCAACCCTGGCCGGTGATCTTCTTGCCGACCAAAAGCGCCTGCGCGACCACCGCGCTAAACAGGATCGACCGCTCAGGCGCGCTCTTGACGAAAACGTTTCCGTTTCTGAAAGCCACGTCCTCCGCCCGACCTTCAAGCATCTCCGCTGCCACGGAAGCGAGTATGCCCCGCACTTCCGCGATGGCCTCGCATACCGCGTTACCGGGAATCGTGGTGGAGCGCGATCCGGCGGTAAAACCGCTCTCTGGAACGGCGTCGGTATCCACCTGCATGATGCGCACGTTCTCAAAACGCACGCCCATAGCTTCCGCCGCTATCTGAGCGAGCACCGTATGCGCACCTTGGCCGAGCTCGATGATACCGACCCCGACCTGCACCTTCCCGTCATCGGTCACGTGCACCTGGGCGCCACACGAATCCGAGGGCGACGCGGCGCCCGTGGAATACCAGAACCCCGCCACGCCGCGGCCATACAGCAGGCCATCGCCGTTCGCCTCCTCTCTCGGATGCGGCCCAAGCGCTCTCTCCGCCTCATCAAGACACTCCATGTAGCCCACGCTCTGGTCCAGCACCTGGCGGGTGGCAGTGGAGGAGCCGAGCTTGTAGCCGTTGCGTCGCCTCAATTCAAAGGGGTCCATACCCAGTGAGAGGGCCAGATCGTCCATCTGGCTTTCAATCGCGAAATGCACCTGGGGAACGCCCAAGCCGCGCATGGCGCACGTATTAACGTTGTTCGTGAGAACGAGGTAGCCGTCGGCCCAGACGTTTTCGCACTCATACGCGCCGGAGGAATGAATGATGAGTTTCTTGATGATGCCGGGCCCGACCGCGGCGTATGGACCCTTGTTGAGATAGATATGGACGCGCATGGCAGTGATTTTGCCGTCTTTCCTCGCGCCAATTTTGTGCCGAATCACCGCGGGAACGCGCTTCGCCTTGCCACCCAGAGATTCCTCCCGCGTATAGTTGTAGATGGCAGGGCGGCGGGTCTGGAGGGCGACCAAACCCGCCCGCATAGCAATTTCGATGGAGGTCTCCTCCTTCCCTCCAAAGCCGCCGCCGGGCGGAGTGGAGATGAACTGAACCTCGTTTTGTCCCAGCCCCAAAACCGGAGCTATGACGCGCCTCACCATGTGCGGACACTGGGTAGGTCCCGTACAGGTGATGGAACCATCGGGGTTGGGAACCACGTAGCCCGCGTCCGGCTCAAGGTAGGCGTGATCGACGAACTGGGTCTCGTAGGTATTTTCCAGTATCACGTCCGCCTCGGCGAAACCTTCCTCAACGTCCCCCTTGCGGATCTTCAGATGGGTGAGTACGTTGCCCTTGGCGACCGGGTGATCCGGCTGGACAATGGGGGCGTCCTCCTTCAGAGCGTCTTGCACCTCAAAAACGGCGGGAAGCACCTTAGCCTCGACTTTCACTAGACCGGCCGCAAATTCCGCCTGCTCCAGCGTATCCGCCGCCACGATAGCCACGACGTCCTGAAGCGAATAGATGCGCCCCTCCACTAGGACCGGCTGGTCGGGAATCAACATGCCGTAGCGCTTCTGGCATGGAATGTCCTTTGAGGTGAGGACACAGGCGACGCCCGGCGCATTCTCCGCCGCCCTCGAGTCGATTCGTTTCAGCGTTCCACAAGCGATGGGTGCCGTTACGGGAACGACATATAGCGGGTTGATCAACCGGTGATCCGCGGCGAACAAGGGCGAGCCATCCGCTTTGGGCGGGCCGTCCACCCGGGGGACGTCGACGCCGATGAGCTCCCCATCGTCATCAGGCCCGCCGAACATCTCCTGATAAAAACGCTCTGACATGACAAGCCTCCGCTCCTAAAAACCTGCGTTCCTTGAAGTAGTGAAACGGATTTACGCGCCTCGCGGAAACATGGAGACGAACGGCTCAAACCGCCTCCGGCCCGCCGGGCTTCTTCCTGAACAAGCGCTCTATCTCATCGGCCACCTCAGCACCGGGGGGCAGATTGTCCTCCTCATCCGATTCCTCAAGCGCGTTCTCAAAATCCACGCCAGGAACGTCATCGGGAATCCGTCCCTTTTGCATGTCTTCCACATACCTGGCGATGCGGGGATCCTTGATAAGGATTTGCTCCACCTGCTCGTCAAACGCGTCGATCGCGACGTCGAACTCCTCCAGGGATATTTCAAAATCGCCCACGACACTCAACTTCTCCAGAAGAGCGCGCGTCGCCCTAGGGTTGGAGAGCGACGCGATGTAGTGCGGCACGTTCGCCCACAGGCTCACCGCCGGAAAACCCGCATCCTGCATGAGCGTATGAACGACGCCCACGATGCCCGTAGGCCCCTCATAGCGCGTTATCTCCACGCCGTGGGGCTCCACCAGCGAGGAGTCGGTGGCGATGGCCACCAGATGGCTGGGCCGTGTATGCAATTCCCCCGTGAGTAGTGCCCCCATCGTCACGATCATCCGCACGCCGAAGTGCTCCGCTATTTCCAAGACTTCTCGGCTGAAACGCTTCCACCGCAAATGGGGTTCGGTTCCGACTCCGACGATCAGATCGCGCCCGAAGACGGGCTTTCGGCAATAGAAAAAATCGTTCGCCGGCCACTTCATCCGCCGCTCGCCGGATTCGTTGAATTTCACAGTAGGTCGCTGATCTGAGAACTGGAAAAAATCATCCGGATGAATCCGCGCCACGCGCTCCCCTCGAAAGTGGTGAACCAGGTAGCGCGCCGCCACTGTGGCGGATTCCGCCGCATCGTTCCATCCGGAGAACGCCATCACGAACAGGGGGGCTTTCACGTCGGCCACTTCACAGAGAAACGTAACACTCATATCCAGACACCCTCACTTTCGTCTTGTCCTTAAAAGTGTTTCCACCTTGAAACCTGCATACTAAACCCCGAACTGCGGCTTCTCAACGGCAAAAACCGACGACACCCACTTCATTTCGCAGGAGCAGCTCTATTCTCCCCTGGCAAACTTCTCATCCTCCGGCGGATAGGTGAACAAATTGCTTCTGTGTCCTTCCCATCCAGGCGTCTCCCAGGAGGGCGCGCCCCCTAGAAGGGGCATTTCCCCTTGCGCAATGTTCCCTTGCGTTCTGCTCCATTCCGCCTTGAGATCCTGGGTGTGCCCTCTGAAGTGCGGCATCACGTATCGCGCGAACAACTCGAGAGACGCCCTGATTTTATGATTTTCTCCCCATTCGTGCGTCGTGAACATGAGGCCGCCGAATCCTCCTGTCTCCTCTTGTATTTTCTCGATTGCCTCAATCGCGTCATCCGGAGTGCCCACTATCCAATATCTTTGCTCGGCGGCCATCTTCGGCGTGATCTCCGATCGCGGCTGGTCGGGATACGCTTCGTAGGCGGGCTTCAGGCCGATGTCCATAAAGTAGTTCATGTCGCGGAGGGCGTATTCCTCCACGTCGGCCCAAGCCTTCTCACGGCTTTCAGCAAGATACAGATAGGTGGTGATTCGCCAGTTCTCACGCGAGACCCGCGTCCCGTGCTTTTGCGCGCACTCCTCCATGTAAGGCCACTGCTCGGAAAGAGAGAGATTGTCCAGAATACGTTTGCCTCCGGAGGAAAGCAGAATCATCTCGTATCGGGCGGCTAGGTCAATCGCGCCGCGGCTTCCAGCCGACGCGACGGCGAGCGGCATTCTGGGGCTTTGATAGGACCGTACCTGAAGATGCACGTTTCTCAACTTCCAAAACCGACCCTCATAATCAAAAGGCTCGGGCGACTCCAGAAGTTTGACGATGACGTCCACCGACTCGTTCATCATCGGACGCAGATCGGCCGGAGGGATGTCGAACAGCTTGATGTCGCTCACCAGATTGCTCGGACCCACCCCCAGAATGGCGCGCCCTCTGGTGAGTTGATCCAAAAACGCCATCCGCTCCGCCACATGAAATGGATGATGATAAGGGAGGCTGAGCACCGAAGTCCCCAAACGTATACGCTTCGCCCTGGCCGAGGCCATCGCAAGGGCCATCTCTGGTGCCGGAATCGTCTCCCAACCTCCAGAGTGATGCTCTCCGATGTAGAACTCATCAAAATCCAGGCAATCGGCGTATTCGATGAGCGAGACGTCGCGCTCATAGGCAAGCGATGGATTCTCGGAAGGATGGTGAAGCGGCATCATGAAAAAAGAAAATTTCAAGCTCAATCCTACCTAGGCACCTAGTCGAGTCATAAACGAGAACATAAAATATCTATTTTTCCATGCTATACTATTTCTGAACTTTCAACATCCCGGAATGAAAAACCGAGGCATCCTTCCTCGTCGCATGCACCAAGGAGGCATCCTATGGGATGATCTTCAGCGAGAACAGTCGGGAGCAAGGCAAATTCGTGAACATTTCAAAAGCAGAAAGAGCGCATTCACATACGCGCCGCCCCAATCGACATCTCCACCCGGTTCATACCACCCAGGCGACTTAGTCGCGAGCAGACACTCGAATTTTGCGGGAGGGCGAGCACCCGGAGATGCCTCTCAAGGCCTTCCCGCTGCGCAAAACGAACCTAAAAACCAGAAAACGCGCTTGAACGTCTAGCCATCCAGCGCCTTGTTCCAGGCATGAATTCTGTCTTTTTGCGCTTCGAACAATTCGGACGCGTCGCCTTCGATCTGCACTTTCTCGATCCCGTCTCCCTGCTCAATCGCATCCACCACGTCCTGTCCGGATGTAACACGCCCAAAGACGGTATGCTTGCCGTCAAGCCAGGCGGTGGGCACATGTGTGATGAAAAACTGGGAACCGTTCGTCCTTGGCCCTGCGTTCGCCATTGAGAGAACTCCCGGGCCGTCATGGAGAAGATCGGGAGAGCATTCATCCTCGAACTGATAGCCGGGCCCGCCCGTCCCGGCACCCAGAGGGCAGCCGCCCTGAATCATAAAATCCGAAATCACGCGGTGAAAAACAAGGCCATCGTAGTAGCCCCGCCGGGCGAGGTTCACAAAGCTCGCCACCGTCACCGGCGCCTTGTCCTCACGCAAATCGATCTGTATCTCCCCCCGTCTCGTCCTCATCACAACAGAAAGCACCATGAATTGCTCCTTTGTCGTTTGTCGCTAGAATTGCATCCCTATTTCTTTCCCTACTTTGATCGCTTTATCACGGTCGTCGTCATTCTTGAAATAAAAGCGGATATCGGAAATTTCCTTTACGCTTTTTACGATGTCGCTTTCCGTATGGAGTGTGACGGGTGTTCCCGCTTTCATTATCCACAAATTCTTCAAATACCCTCCTTGAGGAAAGAGATATTCCTTGAAACCTTTCGGCTTGGGCACCTTCCGTCTATACCATATCGACTTATCTTCAAGTCTTTTTTGAAAATCAGAAATTCTCGTAGTGTCATCTTGACGTATGACCAATGATTTCAGGATATATCTACGAAGAAACCTTTCAGAAAATTCATGGGCTTCACCAAGTTTAGGCGTGTCGGAAGCCCACTTTATCGCTTCGATCACGGAGCTGTCGTCCAGGTTTTTATACAACCTTAATCTATCTTCTTCAGACTCCGAAGAAAAATATGCGCCCAGAGGATCGTCTTGTCTCCAAGTTTTTTTGTTCTCTGTCTTGTATGTTTCTTTCAATATTTCAATGACCATCATTTCCACAGCGTCCACGGCTTTGTGATAGTAGACATTCTGGTACATGTTCACATACGCCATCACGAAATCCTCTGCGACGGTTTTCCCTTTTTCACTAAAACAAAATGTATAGGGGTTTACCTCACGATCTTCAGGATGGGGAATTTTCTCTATCACTATGCTGTCAAGAAGCCACTCCAAATCTATGGCGCCGAATTGTGCTCCGCAAAAATATCTGTCCCGAATCAAAAAATCCAAACGATCCGCGTCCAGTTGACTCGACACGATTCTCGAGTATTGGTCGTTCCCTGACTCCTGGCGGAAAAAATTGCTCACTTTCTCAAAAAATTCGCTGGACTCCGATTCCGCCGTCAAAATTTCCTTAATCTCTTCGTCACCAGAAACGATCTCTTTTGTGTAATCTTCGTGGGTTTGTTTGTGTTTGACTCCCGGGCTTTGCAATACATTTTCGAACACATGCGAGTAAGGCCCATGCCCGACATCGTGCAAAAGAACGGCACAGAGCGTAGCCCTTTTCATTAACGGATGCGTTTCCCCACCACTTTCTTCGCCTAGCAACCCTTTTCTTTCAAAAACGTCCAGCATCCTTCTGGCTATCTGCAATGCCCCCAAAGAGTGTGAAAATCTCGTGTGGCTGTTGCCGGGGTAAACAAAATCAGAAAAACCGAGTTGTTTGATTCTACGAAGTCGCTGCATCCAGGAAGTTTGGAGTAAAGCCCACAGAATTTTATCGTCTTCGTTGGATGGGGAGAATTTAATCAGATTATGGATGGGGTCCCGAATCCTTTGTTCTTTCAACAGATTTACTCAAATTTCAAATGTTTTGAAGTTCTTTAAGAAGCTCTTCCGCCTTCTGCAGAACATAAGAAGTCGCCTTGGCAGGCTTTAAGTTTTTAGTCTCTTGCACCGCTTCCTTTCTACTTCCTCGCTCATTTTTATAAAACGCGAGGGTGGACGCTATTTCAAGAATGAGTGTGGAACGTGCATCTATGGCATCGAAAAGTTTTTGTTCTCTTTCATCCAAATCAACAACACTAGATGATTGATCCCTGAGAGTAAAAGTGGACTGGAAGAAACGGTGAACAAGTTCTTCTTTTTCTATCACTTGCCCAGACACGAGCAATTCATCTATCGCATCCGCCACTTCATAACTATATGGCCCATAATGGAGAATACGAAAATTCGCTTCGATATCTATGCCTGCATAACGCATCAATTGAATGGTCTTATGGATTCTTTTCCTGCCGACGAGCTTTTGACCTTCTTTATGTTTCAGCAGAGAAAGCAGAAATTCTTGTATTTGAGGCATGAATGCTCCTTTAATCGAGAATACTGTCAATTGATTAACGATTGACGAGCGAACAACAACATATGCCTCAACTCACTACAATAACGAAAAAGTATTTTATTTCTAGCCGTAAATAGCCGTAAATCTCAAAGTATTTTCGCATAATATTCGCTTGACATTAAACCCTTCCTTCCAGCCGGAAAGCCTCGGCAAGAAGTTCATAGGATTTCACCCTGGCATCGAAGCTGTGCATCACGTTCACGACGATGAGCTCTTCGACACGATGCTCCGCGGCCAAAGACGTGAGCGTTCCTTCGACCTGCTCAGGATCCCCTGCGATGGTTCTGCTCTCGATCTCCCGGGCGAACGCGCGCTCCACATCTGTCCATGGATAGGCGAGCGCCTCATCGGGCGTGGGTACGCCACCCCCCTCGCCACGGCGGCTTCTGAGCATCAGAAGAGGTCTGCTGGCCGCATGGTAGAGCGCCTCCTCTTCAGTTCGCGCGCAAATCACGAAAACGCCGAGGCTTCCCACAGGTTTCTTCCACCTGGGGGATGGACGAAAATCCCTGCGATACATGTCCATCACCTGGACGCTTCCATAGGCGTTGATGAAATGCGCGAAAGAGAACGCGCAGCCGAAATGCGCGGCGAGAGTCGCGCTTTGATCCGAGGTTCCCAAAAGCCACATTTCAGGCACCGTCTCTCCAGCGGGCATGGCGCGTATCCGGGCGAAAGGATGCTCCTTGGAAAACGATCCCTCAAGCCAGCCGCGAAGGTCAGAAACTTTTTGCGAGAAATCATCGTAGCGAAAACCACTTCGCCCAGGCGCCAAAGCGACGGACGTAAGCCTATCGGCCCCGGGCGCGCGGCCCAAACCCAGATCAATGCGCCCTGGGTGAAGAGTCTCCAGCATCCTGAACGACTCGGCCACCTTGAGTGGGCTGTAGTGGCTGAGCATCACCCCGCCCGAGCCTACGCGAATCGTTTTGGTCTTCACGGCGATCTGGCCGATCAGAACCTCGGGCGAGGCGCCCGCGAAAGCCCTGTGGCTGTGATGCTCCGCCAGCCAGTAACGGTGATAACCCAGGCGCTCGGCGGCTTGGGCCAATCGCACAGTCTCGCTGATGGCGTCCGCCGCCGTTCCCCCCGCACGGACGGGAGACTGATCCAAAACGCTCAGAAGCATCATCTACTCGAGAATTAGGCGATGGGAGAAATTTTCGTGGAAACTTATTCTCATTTTTGAGGCGGTTTCGTCTGGATGTACTCCTCGACGCGAAGAACACCCTTCGTTACGCGAATGAGATGTATGACCAGTTCTTTCTCGGACTCCGTTCTCGCGCGGCCTATGATATAGACCTTATTTCGCATGGCCTGCCAGCGATAATTCACGGACTTCACTCCCTCCGCCGCCAGAAGCTGCGCTTTGATTTTCGCCTCTATCCATGCGTTGCTGGCAATTCGGCTGATTTTGACGATGTCACGCTCATCAGCCGGCCCTTGCTTCGCCGCCGCGCGGCGACGCTCCACCTCGGAGGGGAAACCTAGGATGACGTGATTATAAATAGCCTTGATTCTGGGGTCGCGCTGCGCAATGCGCAAAACGGCCTCTCGCTTCCACTTCGCGTCCACCACGCCGGTGAGCAACACCCTTCCCTCCCAAACAGTCGTATCTACGTCCACCGGCAAGCCGCTATCGACGCGTAAATACTCTTTGAGCAAACTCGCATGTATTTTCGCATCCTCAAGCTGCCGACTTAAGGGACGGGCCTCCAAGGCGCTGCGCAAGGTCTCCTGGGCGACCACGAACGCCCCGGGAATGCATCCGCTCACCCATAAAGGCAAAAACGCGAGGAGGACAATCTTGGTCAATGTGCCCACAAATTCCCCCGTGGACGGAGTAGAATAAAAATGCGCCTTTATTTTGCTTCCAGTCTCGCACGGAGGCAAGGCCAAGAAACGAAACGAGAAACCTCCCCAACTGTTCGCGTCATCCCCCGGGGGCGCGGCCGCTTTTCCAATTGCAATACGCTTAAGGAAAAAGCATCATGCGTGTCTTGGTGAGCGAACGTCTGCGCTCTGCCAGCCGCGCGCGCGATCCTTCGTAGTTTTCGGGAGAGAAAATGCCGATTTCAGACAACGCCTTCAAAACCCAGTGTGCCGCCTTCTTTGGAGATACACTCGACCTTGAGAGACGCGCCTTCATCCTCGTCGCCTTGAAAGGTCTTGAGAGGGGGCATGCATCGTTGCTGGAGCGCCTCTCGCCAGAGGCAACGCCTGAGGGACACGCTAGCTTCCTGCGCTCCTTGGCGAGGGAGAAATAAATTGACCGACGACCCCACGAACCTCACCGCCGCGCAAATCGTCGATTGCGTCAAGGGAAAAAGAATGCGCGCCGTTCAGGTTGCCGAGGCGCATCTCAAGCGCGCGGAAAAAATCGGCGCCGTCCTGAACTCCTGGATCACGCTTGACCCAGAAGGCGCTATGAAGGCGGCCCAGGAAGTGGACGCCGCCATCACCCGGGGCGACGACCCCGGGCCCATGGCCGGCGCGCCGATAGGTCTGAAAGACCTGATTGACGTCGCAGGTCTGCCGACCACGGCGGGAAGCGTCATCAAACAGGATCGCGTCGCGGAATGGGACGCGCCCCTAGCCCGAAAGATACGCCGGTCAGGGGGCGTGATACTAGGCAAGCTGAATCTGCACGAATACGCCTTTGGCCCCACCGGTCACAATCCCCATTACGGGGATCAGAAAAACCCATGGGACGCCACTCGAATCACAGGCGGATCAAGCGGCGGCTCGGGCAACAGCGTGGCAACGCGACAGGTCGCCATAGCCATCGGCTCCGACACGGGCGGCTCCATCCGCATCCCCGCGTCCCTTTGCGGCGTCATCGGACATAAGCCCACCCACGGACTCGTCACGAAGGTGAATTGCGCGCCGTTGTCATGGTCGCTCGATTCTTTCGGACCGCTAGCGCGTTCTGCCCAAGACTGCGCGCTGATGATGTCCTCAATCGCGGGATACGATCCGGTCGACCCCTCGTCCATCACGAGCGATCCACCCGATTTCACCGATGCGCTGAGCGCGCCCATCGAAAGTCTTCGGGTCGGCCACGCGCGGGAATACTACGAGGGGAGATCGGAACCCTCCGTGGCGGAGGCGGTGAACAAGTTGGCGGGGACGCTCCGAGAGGCAGGTGCCAAGGTCGTCGACGTCAAAATACCCGACGTCGAGAACGCGGTTCACGCCGCCTCCGTCGTGATGGTATCCGAAGCGGCGGCCACGCACGAGAAAAACGTGCGAGAAAAAGCACGGTATTTCGACCCGGGAGTTCTGGAGAGAATCCGAACGGGTTTTTTTATCTCCGCCATCTCATACATTCAGGCACTCAGATTCAGGGAGCAATGGACGAAGCGCATCTGTAAGGAAGTGTTCGGCCAGGTGGACCTCGTTCTCTCCGCCACCACGCCAATTCCCGCTGCCTTACGCTCTCAAGCGACCGGAGTCGTGCGCGGCCAAGAAGTTGAAATCAGAACACTCATGATCTCCTTGACGAGGCTTTGGAATTTTCTCGGCGGACCATCCACGGCGTTTCCCGCGGGGATGAGCGAGGAGGGATTGCCTCTCGGAGCGCAAATCATGGGCGCGCCCTTTGACGATCACCGCACGCTCGCGTTAGTCCATCAACTGGAGAAAGCGGGCATCGTGAAAGTGGAGGAACCACCCCTCTAACGCGCAAGAGCCGTCCTACTCTGGTCTGGCGCCATTCGCCCCCATCGGAAATTTCTCGCAAAGCGCTCTGACATCCTCCCTCACCGACGCGATGCGCGACTCATTCGCGATGTCGGCCAGCACGTCGGCTATCCATCCGCCCACGACTCTCATCTCAGCTTCTTTCATGTGACGAGACGTCAGCGCAGGCGTCCCGATGCGTATCCCGCTCGTGAACGCCGGTTTTCTGGTATCGAAGGGAATGGCGTTTTTGTTCACCGTGATTCCGGCCTGGCCCAGGGCGGTTTCCGCCTTCTTGCCGTTGAAGCCGGCCTCGCGCAGATCCAAGAGGAGCAGATGGTTGTCCGTCCCACCTGAAACCAGATGGATTCCCCGTCTCAGCAGCGCGTCCGCGAGGGCTTTTGCGTTTTTCACGATCTGTTCCGCATAGTCCTTGAACTCCGGGCCGCTCGCCTCCTTCAGCGCCACCGCCTTGGCCGCGATGACGTGCATCAGAGGCCCGCCCTGAAGTCCCGGAAAGATGGCCTTATTCATTAGCGCCGCATAGTCCTCGTCGCAAAGTATCATGCCGCCGCGAGGCCCCCTGAGCGTCTTGTGCGTCGTGGTGGTAATGATCTGCGCGTGGCCCGCAGGACTGGGATGCGCGCCGCTCACGATGAGGCCCGCAACGTGGGCGATGTCCGCCATCACCACGGCGCCTACCTCGTTCGCGATCTCCCTGAACCGCGCGTAATCGATTGAGCGGGGATACGCACTCGCCCCCACGACCATCACCTTGGGCCGATGCGCTCTGGCCTGGCTCTCCACCTCGTCAAAATCGATCACGTGGTTCTCGGGATCCACACCGTAGGCCACCACATTGAACCAACGGCCCGAGAAAGTGACGGGATGCCCGTGAGTGAGGTGGCCCCCGTGAGAGAGATTCATCCCCAAAAGAGTGTCGCCGGGATCGAGTAAGCCATAATACACCGCAGCGTTCGCCTGGGCGCCGCTGTGCGGCTGCACACAAGCGTGATCCACACCGAAAAGGGACTTCGCCCGCTCAATGGCAAGGGACTCAACCACATCCACAAACTGACAGCCGCCGTAATACCGCTTTCCCGGAAACCCCTCGGCATACTTGTTCGTCATCACGCCGCCAGTCGCCTCCATCACCGCCTGGCTCACATAGTTCTCTGAAGCGATGAGTTCAAGCTCCTCCGCCTGACGCTTCTTCTCATTCTCCATGCCGACGAAAACGTCCGGGTCGCTCAGCGCAAGTGCCGATGACATGAAGGCGCCCTCCAGATTGCTGCGGGAAAAGCGGGAAGCTCGTGGAGACCTCAAGACCACCAGAAGCTAACAAACGGATTTGGGAGCGTCAATCCCCGAGAGGGTGAAAACCCAGGGCGCGGCGCCCATTGCGAGGCGCGAACGCCTTGCGCGATTTTAAGGTATAATGACGTTTAGAAATTGGGATCAAAGAGGAATTCATCATGCTGGATGAAACCGACGATCTGCTCACCATCACTCCGGAAGGGGATTCCCTTGACCTCTCTTCCACTCGAGCCGGCGGCACTCGACTCAGCAGATCGGCTACGCGATGAAATTCTCTCGGGCGTGGGGAATCGCGACGCCTCCATGAACCAACTCAAGGATTTGGTGGCACGCCATGCCGACACCCTGCCCGGCTGGGCGGCGATGGGAGAAATCGCGCGCGCCGGCGGGGAGACCCTTAACGTATACGCCTACTTCAGGGTTGCCTATCACAGAGGACTCGACAAGGCGCGCGCCTCGGACTGGCGCGGCGACGGACATATCCCTTGGGAAATCCCCGCCAATTGGCCCTTTCTGCGCGCCATTCATGGTCTGGCCCAATGCGCCGACGCCCTCGGGGAATCCACCGAGGCGAAGCGCTGCGGCGATTTTTGGGGAACTCTCGCTCCGAGCCATCCGTTCTGAGCACGACGCCTCTTCTCAATCGAGCGGGCAAAAAAATAAAAAGAAAGAGGAAAGAGAGATTGATGAGACACTTGGAGCCAGATGCCAAACACACCGGGATAAAAAGTGCGATCATCCCCCCATGTATTGCCCCATGAGGAGGACGTGATCATCCTCTTTCATCTCGGAATCGAGTGTATGGTGAATGCCCAGGAGCGCGTCGTTGACGGCGATCTCCAGGTGCTCGGCGAGCGTACCTGAGTCGTCATACCAAAGCGCCTCATCCAAGGTCCGATAACGCGCGCTCATCTTTCTTAGAACATCTCGAAGGGTAGCACCTTGGGGAACCCGCTCGTCGAAGAGTTTGCGCTCGTTCCCGTCTCCGCCCACGAACGTTGACGCCCAAGAGATAAATTCCAGTCGAACGCGAATGCCGTCTGCGCCGCTCGTCTCGCCCATGGACCGCATCCTCCGCAACGATTGCGCTAATCGCTCGCCGCGGCGCCCCATAGGGCCTCGGCGACGTCCTCAAGGCCGAGCGCGCGCAAAAGCTCGACTCTGGGACGACCGGTGTCCCTGTCGTAACCTACCGTCTCGTACCAAATGTCGAGCATTCTCTGCCACTCATCCATGATTGAGACGCCCGCGACCGGCCCATCCACCGGAGTAGAACCGTAGCGCTTGGAGGGCTTCTCGAGCTCGGGGCCGATGCCGCAGCGCAAGTTGAACGCGCGCATCAAGGCGTTGATGCGGCGGCCGGTCTGTATTGCCTCATCCTTGTCGAGGTCCCATCCGGTGGCCGCCTGAACCGAGCGGCACAAAATATCCATCGGCGCCCACATGGTGAACACGCACGCCCCCAGAGAATCCTCAAACGCGCGGCGTCCCCTCAGACCGCCTACTTGCTTTGGCACAGCTTGCGGATCTTGGGGCTCCACGCGCGCGGGCAAGCCATAGTCCGTCGGAAACACCGGAGGGGCGGTATCCAGCGTTCCGCCGGAACCCGTGCAGGTGTCGATCATCTCCTGCCAGCGGGAGCGGTGGTCGTGCCCTCTCGGGGTATTGCCAATCTCGGTATAAATGGCGCAATTCCGCGCGTCTGCGCCGAGTTTCTCCGCCGCGCGCTTGGTGCCTTCGGCCAGGAGGTCGCCCATGCCCTCGCGCTTGCAAATCATATCGAGCAGCCTGTTCGCTCCATCAACGTCACCCCATTCCAGGTGGAAGCCCAGGTCCGCGTCCGTAATATAGCCTTTCTGCTGGCACTCCATCACCCAGCCGCAGAGCCAGCCAAACTCGTTCACATCCACGCAGGCGCGGTCGAGCTGGGTGTTCATCCAGGAGACCTTCTGGGGGTCGGTGGCACCAATCGTCCAGCCCGCCCCCGACCAACCCTCGTACTCGGGCTCGTCCACCACCTGTCCCTTGTAGGGACCAGAGGAGATGACGTGCATGTGGCAATGGTGCATTCCGCATGCGCTGCATTGATGGCCCCGATGATCGAACCCCTCGCGCAGGCCGTTGGCTTCCCACTGCCCGGTTTCGACTTCCCCTGGCCACACGTTCGTCGTGTAGTTGCGAATCGGAAGCGCGCCCATGCCTTGTAAGTTTCGCACCCCGCCCAGGGTCCCGTACATGTACAGTCCCTTGGTGGAGGGGTCAGTCTGAAGGCTATGGGCGATGTCGTCTGCCGCCGTGAAGAGCGCTCTGGGATGGGCGGCGGCGACTCCTTTCTTTCCGCGCTCAATCACCACGGCTTTCACCTTTTTCTTGCCCATGACAGCCCCACAGCCATTCTTGCTGGCCACATGGCCATAATCACCCTGTATGGCGGCGAAGCGCACAAGGCTCTCACCAGCGGGCCCAATGCTGTAGACGCTCAGATTGTGGCCGCTCAGCCCCAAGGTTTCCTCGAGTGCCTGCTGCGTCTCCCAGGTGTCCTTGCCCAACAGCTCGCCGGCATCGCAAAGCGTCACACCCCCATCGTAAACATGGAGGTACGCCCAATCGGGCGATTCCCCCTGAAATACGATGGCGTCGTAGCCGCAATACTTGAGATTCGCGCCAAAAAAGCCGTTCGCCTGTGTGTTGGTGGCCCCGTTCGTGAGTGCGCCCCGCGTCACCACGGTAAGCCCGCCAGTTCCCCAAACCGGCAACCCCGCCAGGGGTCCTGTTGCCAAGACGAGCCGGTTTTCGGGATGATCCCAGCCCACCTCGGACGGCACCTCATCCCACAGAATCTTGGCACCTAAGCCTGCTCCGCCCACCCACTTTCTGCGGTCGGCCGCTTCAAACCTCTCTCCCCAAGTCTCTCCATTCGAGAGATCGACACGGAGGATTTCTCCTGCGTATGCGTAATCAGTCAAGGCATCGACCCCCTTTATTTATGAAGAGACGGCGATTTCGCCCGCCGGCGTCGATGGACGCCCGAGAATGGTTTCCGGCAACAGGCCGCCCGCCGCGCCAGAGGCTAGAAACGCGCGTTTGACGTCAAATGGATTCTTGCGCAGATGCGCCTTCCACGCAGAGATATCCGCTCCCGTATAGACGAGGCCCTTGAGCATCCCCACATCGTTCGTCGTCCAGATATCTCGAGTTTTTCCTAGAATGATCGCGCCGGTCATCCTCCCGCCACGGCACAGGAGTTTCCTGTAAGCGGGGCGATCCGCCTGCACGACCTCATAAACCTCGGCGCCTGCGTCGTCCCACTCCCCGAAGCTGGCTACCTCCAGATCGAGGACGTCCACGATGTTCATGAGTAGGCTGCCCTTGTATGCGGTATCCTCTCCCGCCATGTTCGCCGCCGCCACGCGGCCATGCTGCATGGCGGTGGGCTCAATGGCGTGCACGACTCTCTCGCCCGTCACGGCGTCAGGCCCTTGCGCGACGTCCCCCGCCGCGTAGATGTTCTCCACGCTCGTTCGACAACGATCGTCCACCAGAATTCCCCGCTCGATCTCAAGGCCGGCGCCCGCCACCCAGTCAATGTTGGGCTTGATGCCCGTGGCCATGATAACCATGTCGACTTCCAGATTGGGGCCATTCCTGAATGTGATGAGTTTGGCTCCCCCCGCGTCCGCAATGGACACCACCTCGGTAGAGGTGCGCACCTCCACTCCACGCGTGCTTAGCCAGTTTTCGACGATTCCCGCGCCCGCGGTGTCTATCATGCGCGGCAAGACGTGCGATTCTAGCTCCACCACAGTCAGCCGCACCCCCTGATTCACGAGGGCGTTTAAAATCGTGAAGGCGATGAAGCCCGCGCCGATCATCGCCACGCGGGCACCCTCGCCCACACCGGACACCACGGCGCGCGCCTGTGGCAACGTCCAGAAGCTGTGCACGTTCCTCCCGTCCGCACCCGGCACAGGCGCCTTCACAGGGGAGGAACCCGTGGCGATCAAGAGGTTGTCGTATGCAATCTCATCGCCTCTCTCTAAAATTAACCTGTTGGCGGACACGTCGATTCTCTCGGCGCGCGCGCCGAGCCTCGCCTCTACGTTCAGCGACGCGAGCCTAGAGGGCGTCGCGATGTAAAGGTGGGACTCTGCAATATCCCGCGCCAAGTAATAGGGCAGCACCATCCGCGAATAAGGCGCCTCGTCCGCTATCAAGACGATACGGGAATCGCCCCCGTCCAACTCCCTGAGGGTGGCGATGGCGTTCCAGCCGGCCGTCCCGCCGCCTACGATGACGTGTTTGGCCATGATCAGATCACCTCCGCAAGCGGCCCGGCGGGCGATTTCGCCCGCTCTGCGGCGAAGGGTCCCACCCAGTCGGCCAGCGCGGCCTCCTCGTAGAGGATGGCGTGCGTGGGACATACAGACACGCATGCGGGATTCCCCCCGCACAAGTCGCACTTGAACGCCTTGTGGGTGTCGATGTTATAGAACATCGTGCCATAGGGACACGCGATAGTGCAGAGCTTGCAGCCCACGCAAACGTCGTTCGCCACCTCCTTCGCTCCGGCCGGTGAGATGCCGATCGCCTCGACGGGACACGCCGTCAGGCACCACGCCTCGTCACACTGCGGACACGTGTAGGGTGCGTAGCTCGTGTGGCCCTCGAACGAGGACACACGAATCACCGCTTTGGAGGGCTGAAACGTCCCCGTCTGCTCGTAGGAACACGCGAGCTCGCACCGCATGCAGCCGGTGCACTTCTCAGGAATGATCTTGAGTATTTTCATCGCCCCCCCAAGAGCCTGAATGCGAAAAGCGCATCATTGAAAAGTGAAGATGACGTCATTTTCTCAGAGATGGGCGATTCAGGTCAAACGAAAACTCCAGGTTCATGGGCAGGCGCGGGCGTCAATCGCCAGAGGTCACCAGGGCGGCCCCCGCCACGACGATGAGCGTGGCCGCCACCAGACGCTTCGTGATAACTTCCACATCGCGCAGCAACACCGGCCGACAACAAGACGATGAAGATCGAGGTCATACGAATCAGGGGACTGATCACGGCAGTTGCCCATCACGCAGCGAGGCCCAGAACAGCACGGCGGCCGAGAGAGCCAGCAGGCCTGCCGGAACGCACGCCAAGGCGACTCTCAAGATCGGCTGAAACCGTTGCAACTTTGAGGCGAAGCGCGATGAAGCCAGCAGACCCGCATTGGCGATCAACATGGCGAGCAGAATGCCCGACCAAGGAGCGTTCATGGCAGCCAGCCCAGCTTTTCGAAGATAGAGCGTGAAGCAAAACGCGACTAAGGAGATGAGGGCGAACATGTAGTGCATAAGAGAATGCCCGCCCCTTCCCCTCTCGCCGGCGAGCTAGAACAGTCCTATGACGATCAGGGCGATTCCCACCCAGACGCCCGGAAGTTCGTTCAGAACCATCACGCCCATCACCGCCGCCCCGATGGGAGAGGCCGCCACAAGGCGTTTGTCCTGCTCATCCCGAGGTCCGCGCTCGAACGCAAGGCACTACAGCACACCATGAAGTTCCCGACCACGCCGGTCAAGGCTTAGAAAACGAGGGCGACACCTCAATCTCCCTCGTAGCTGTCAGAGAAAAGCGAATAAAAGGCGGCCAGAACCGCCATCCATCCATTGACCCAAAAGGTGATCGTCAACGCCAAGGCGCACTCTAGCAGCTTGCGAATGAGAATTTGATTATCCGCGAATAAAAAAGCGCCCATCAGCACGTGAAACTGCCGGCGACGCGTCCACGATGAAATTCACCACCTCAACGCTCCGCCGTCATAGAAAAACAGAGGGAAGACGACAGAATCATCACCAAAACAAAACGGGCTGACTGGTTCAAAGAATACTGCTCTTCCTCTCGTTTGGTCGCTGAGTGAAAAAGCCGCGCCCCTCTTGGGGGGGGCTACCCGCCCAAGATGACCGTCAAAGCGCGCGCCACGGCGAGCACCCCGGACGAGCACGCGCAAATTGACACGATCCAGATTCTGATAAAAAATGGGAATTATATACTATAGTGCCCTGAAATAACCCCTAAGAATTAGTAAATTCAACAAATCTATTTATATTCATTTCTGCTTGACAAATCCAATAAGCATCCCGCATTATCACTCCCAGATACCATCATAGAGAGCCCGTCTGTAAAGTCGGGTCGCTCGCTGAATACAATAGCCTTCGCACCCGATTCGGGGTAGCTCCCCGGACCAAGGTAAATAGGTGAGACCTCACTTTCTCTCTGTGATGGTAGCCAAGACCCGGCCTCGTCGAGATGCCGGGAATAATGGTTATTTATTTCACAGGAGAAAGTCATGGCTTACGCGAAAATTGTCTTTGAAAATCCCAAGAATATGCCTCCCAAGAATATGTCTGGAATCAAAAAATATTTGTCTGGCCAACACTATACGCGAAAAGCACCGGTTGGTTTTTCGTGGACAACACTCATGTTTTCATGGTTTGTGCCACTTCAGAGGCATAACTTCAAGTGGCTAGCAATCATGTTTTTGTGTGGGTTTCCCGTTTCGATTGCAATATCTGCAAATATAACGGAATTTTCCACATATCCCCGATACATTGCATTCTTTATGATTTTTTTCAGTGTGATTTGCCGTCTTGTATTTCCTTTCATTTACAACAAAATCCATATCCAGGAATTGATCAAAAAGGGGTTTCGGGCAAAATCACTGCATATTTCATCTGCGTTGTTGTCTCCTAAAATAGATTCTTTGGATTCTCTTTCCACAAAATGGAATATGACAATTCCGCGCCTCGAAACCGAAAATACTGGAGAAGAATTTCCAGAAAAGGACTAAAATGTGGAAGATCGCTCCAAGGAATTGATAGCTCTCAAAGCCAAGCTTAGCGACCGGGAATTTCATGTTCTGCAAAGCGAAATTGCTCGGCGGAAAAAATCCGTAAGTCTCACTTATGTTTTATGGTTTTTTCTTAGTGGTCTTGGCATCCACAAGTTTTACCTGGGCAAGATTTGGCAGGGGGTGCTTTATATAATTGCGCCAGCCATTGCCATCATATTTTTAGCCACGGGGTTTTTTATGAGTTTTGATCCATATGCAATAACCTCGTCCGAAGAATTGACGGAGGGCGAATTTATGATTGCGATAGGTTTTATGGGATTGATAGCCTATGGAATCTGTTGGTTCATAGACTTGTTCACCATTCAGAGTCAGGTGAACAGGTGCAATGAGGACATCGAAATTGAAACTGTTAAATCTCTTCTGGGAGCATCAAGATGAAATCTAATCGGAATCCCTCTTCTGCCAACCCCACTTACCATCATATTCCGGCCAATATCGTTCACAGGCTGCTCGAATCGCTCGCCGCAGCTCTAGATACGATTTATCATCGTCCTCAAGAACTTTCCATTGAGGATGCAGTTCATAACCTTCATCAGGTGATATTTGATGAAGTGGCCGTGGCGGGTCTGAGCGAAAATGAGAAAGCATTGTTTGATCAGTTGAAACAGCATTTTCTTTATCAGTGGGCAAAGCGTGAGAAGTTGCGTTCATTAAATTCTCCTAAAATAAGAAATAAAATTCAAAACTATTTATAAAGGAAATCAGATATGTTTAAGAAAATTAAATCAATTTCATTGACAGCAATTCTTTTTTGTTTTTTCTGTTTTTCAAATGTTGGCTTGTCATACGGAAAGGAGGTTGATTCTTTTCAGCAAATTATGAATTATCTGTTCATTGGTAATGCGCTTGATGATGGTAAAGTAGACAATCTTTATTACGCAAAAATTTTTGATCGTGAGAAATGTATAGCTGGCTGGGAAGATTCCGCAGGCGGATTTCTGAAAATATATTGGAACAACATAGACATAGATTCAATTAAATCTCAAGACAAATTCGCTGATGGCGTCTGGATGAAATACATATTATTTTCTGGACATCCTGTTGTGGCGGAAGTTGAACTAAAGAATTTCTTTGTTATTATGGGTCTTGCAGCTAAAGGCGTTGCTACAGGAAAATACTCATTTATATCTATTCCTCTTGGACAACCTGAAACGCGTGATGATGAGCGTATGGCAAAAGCGATTCAGTTGCTGTATTCAAAACATTGCACTGGACTAAAGACAAAGATGGCATTTTGATTGGGGGATGAAAATAAATGGAAACCCCAGCAGAAACTCCATCAGTAACAAATTGTGGATTTATTTCGGCTTGTCCGTATGACGTATCTGCACTGGACGCAATAAACGTTCCACCGCTTCATCCAGGCTCATTTCTTCCAACGTAAATTCTTCTTCTTTTTCGGCCTTGGAAGGCTGATACGTCGATTTTGCGATTTCAATCACCGGTAATTTTTGTTGCGTCTTTTTCTTCGGCATTTTAGGCTACCAAATCCTTATACTTGAGCCGTTTCCCGTCCATTCCATTCACCATTTTCTCCATCTGGTCAATAGTATCAAGAGGCCGAATGTTATGCCTACCGGAAAACTCATCAACATATTTCTGTAAATGCTTATGGCTCATTCGATGATAGGTTCCATGAAATCCCTTTTTGAACATGGCCCAGAATGACTCCACGCCGTTGATGTGCGCCTGCTCGTTCACCCACTCTCCAAGGCCATGACTTACGGCCTTGTGATTCTTGAGTCCTTTGTATGACTTGTGCTCGTCTGTATATTTAAGGGCGTTTCCATCCACATTCTCATTCACGAAATCATGTAGCGTTTCCTGCTTGGTGTCATCTACCACCTTGGCTCGAATCCGATTGGTGCTTCTATCCTTGATACCCACCACGGGAGCCTTTCCCACTGCGCCCCGCCCTTTGTTTTGTTTCTTGTCCTTGCGTTTGTTCTTTTCGAGTCCGCCCACATACGTCTCGTCTATTTCCACGGGGCCGTTGAAAAAATCTCCGTGAGCTTCAAATACCTTGCGAATCCGATGGGTCAAGTGCCAAGCGGATTTTTGACTGATTCCCAAGTCTCTATGGAGTTTCATACTGGAAACGCCCTTGAGATTGGTGATGCAGAAATAGAGTGCCAGCGCCCATACCTGAAAACCAAGATTTGAAGATTCCATGATGGTTTTGGTTCGGACGCTGAATCTTTTTCTGCATTCTTTCTCGCGGCAACGAAAAGGCATGGTTTTGTGTTTTGCGCCTATGAGCACGTTCAGGGAACCGCAATAGGGACAACACACGCCCACTGGCCACCTCTTCTCGATAAACCATTTCTCGGCGGCCTCATCATCAGGAAACATTCGCAAGGCATCCATGATACTCAATCCCTTTCTGAATGCCTTGCCGGGAGCTTTCTTTGCCATTGATTTCTCCTCATGTTTTCTCTTGTCATTCAATGGCAAAATTATACTAAATAGTGCCCAAATTGTCAAGCGTTATATTTTGGGTGTGATTGCATTCATGGGCACTATTGTTTATAAGTCCCTAAAAAATCCAAAAAAAACAAGAGCAAAAACAAAATGGAGAGCCTGTTTATCGGAATCACCTCTACGAGCCTCCCGCGTTGTATGGCGAGCCAGAAGCTGTATGCCGAGATGATGTTGAAAAATCCTCCGACGAGCATCCACCAGACGCTCTTCTTACTCCATGTTCTGGGGTTGAGTTCATGGTTTTTGACGAACGGTATCGAGCCAAGTTGAAGGAGCGCGCCCGTGAGTGCTGTGGCGCAGATGCCGAAGGCGGGAGAGGGTATCGTCTGAAACGCGATCTTGCGAAGCGGCGGTGCGAAGGAGAAGAAAAAGGCCGCCAAAATCGGCATGAAGATAATGCCAGAATGGGGTCGCGCGACACGCCCCTGCGCCTCTCTCCTGAACCAGCGGTATCGCCCCAAAGACGACGGCGAAAGTCCCCAGCGCAACGGGGAAGGTGATGGTCTCGCCAAGCAGGAGCACGGCCAGCAGCGCGCTCCACATCGGATGGACTTGCAGCATGATTTGAGAGCGCGCCATTCCGATGAGCGCGGCTGATATAAAATTCAGGTTTCTCGATAAAAAATGAGAGCAAAATCCGGCCATCACGAACCAGAAAATCCCCGCTAGGGGCCATTTTTCGAGACCCGCGCCCGCCATATAAATGGCTGCGGCGTATGTCGTCAGCGTCAGGTTGCTCGCGAAGGTGAGCGCCTTTGGGCCCATCCATTGAAGAGCGCCGCGATAGACCGTTTGCGCCGCGGCCAGAAAAACGCCGGACAGGAACGACAACAACACGGGAGGGAGCGATTCGATCAAGGGCAATCCAGGAAGTCTAGAGGGTGAAATGAACTGACAGGTGCGCATTATGACATGAGAAACCCCCACCCGAAATCAGTGCGCTTGCCCATGAGAGAGTGTCTTGTGATACATTTCTCCTCTCTTCCCCGCTTCCATTAGAGGACGAGGAAAATGTCGTGCGACGCTTCAATGCCCGCCATGGAAATCTTTCCCAAATACGCCCTTTTGCCCGAAATGTATGCACAGGAAATGGAGGGATTGACGCCAGAACAGATCGACGCGAGACAATCCGGCAAAACTTGGGGACTGTGGTCGATACGCGAGCAGGTCAGCCACATAGGATACGTGAACTACAGGTGGTTTCTGCAAATATGGGGGAAATCCCTATTCGGGGAGGATTCGCCGAGGCCGGAATCCCTCTATCATACGGGCGGTGCGGATCGCCTTCTTGACCCCAAGCGATTTTATGAGATGGACGATTTGCTCGCGGCTTATGAGGATGGCTGCCGCCTGGCCCTGAACATTCTGAAACGCGAAACCGCCGAATCGTTGCGGGCGAGAACCAAAACTAGGGAAATCCCCCGAAGCTACGTATGGCCCTCGGGGGACAAATATATCGATTGGATTCAGGGCGTGGTGCTGAAAACCCACCCCGGCGGCTTCTGGCGGGACGAGAGCCAAGAGAATCTCTTTCATTACACCCTGGAGTGGACTTTTCGTCACGCGCTCTGGGAAGGATTCGCCCACCTCAAAACCATTCAGGCACACAAACGCATCCAGGGGATCAAAACGAAAATAGCGCTGGATGAGCGCATAGGCTACCTCGCCGCGCTCACCTGGGAGTGAGCACCCACTCAATCAGGCTCTCAGGCGCGTCATCGACCGAGAACAAATTCAGACTCTCCTCTGAGACGAAACCCTCTGGGCGCGCATGGTGCAAAAATTCCAGCAAAGAATCATAATAGCCACAAGTGTTGAGCAGGCCGACCGGCTGGTTGTGATATCCCAAATGAAGCCAGGTGATTCATCTCCATGGTCTCCTCCAACGTGCCAAGCCCCCCCTGGCGAGGCGATGAATCCATCGGCCAGCTCCGTCATCAGCGCCTTTCTGTCGTGCATCGTGCACACCACGCACAGGCGGGCAACCCCCTGAACGGCGTCGGCCAAAACACCCATGAGTCCCACTCCACCCGCACCATAGACCACGCCGACGCCATGCGCCCACAAAGCATGACCCAGGTTCCGCGTCGCCTCGCTGTATTCAGGCCGAACCCCCTTTGACGAACCTGCGAAAACGCATATCCATTTCAAGGATATCACCTCCCTCCGGAATCGGCGCGCCGTCTGGGCGTAGACGTTCACCGGGTTTCACCTTTCACTCTCAGCGCCCGTTGGCGTCTCCTATACCATTGCGGATACGCTCTCGCTCACCATGAAATCCTCATCTGGAATATCATGTACTGTTGTGGACGTCGCGCGTCCGACATTGTGAGGCGGCATCCGCTGAGAAATGCTGAATGTTACGATATCAACGGAGTTTCAAGGGACCCCGCCGAGCCAGACCCTTGTCGCCCGCATTGAGGAGATGGGGTTGTCCCACCAAATGACGACGACGTTCACGATCCAGCCAGCCAGAAACCCTCTGATCCTCGCCTCCTACTGGCCGCCCGAACCGGAAGAGCGACGCCTGATCGTCTACGTTCGCGCCCGCGCCCATCACCCCCATCGCCGCCGTTCCGTACCCAATCGGGCGAGGGGAAGCAAATATCCCTTTCTGGCGGCGCTTTGTGAGCTGGCGATCCGCTGGGGGGAAGGAGATAACTTGTTGGCGGGCGACCACAACACCGGGCGCATCAGCGAGGACGAGAGCGTAAAGTGTTTCCATCACTTTGAAGATAGATTTATGATGGCCATGGCAGAGGCGGGTTGGGTGGATGCGTACCACACCGCTTACAGCCAAAAGCGTGCATAAATCTGGCGGGCGCCCGGCGGGGGAGGACGCTTCCGGCTGGATCACACCTTCGTCAACCGTCACGCGCAAAACAGGCTCATCATCATGCGCATCGACTGGATGAGAAGAAGTCCGAGGCCGCTGAGCTACCACGTGCCCCTGTGGATCACGCTGAAGGATGAATTCGAGAACGGCAAGGAAAATGCGGCGCAAGCGTTCATCCGCTAGAGAACAGAACCACAGAGCCTGCGGCGAGGACGACGCCCGTCCCTTTCCTCAGCGTGAGTCTCTCCTTCAAGAAGATGATCGCGAGCACGCCGGTCAACACGAAACTCAGCTGCGCGATGGGCGCCACGACGACCGCGTCACCATAGGTGAATCCCACGGCGATGGCCACGTAGCTCGAAGAGGTAAGCACGCCGCACACGAAGGGCAACCAAAGCGCTACGCCGCGTCTGGGCAATGGGTCCTTTTGGGCAAGCGCGAAGGGCACGGCCATGCAGGTGACGCCCACACTTTGAACGGACGTCATCATGGCGGGCTTAGCGCCCATCCCGAGTCCCAGCTTATACAAAAACCCGATAACGCCGAACATGCACATGGCCACAATCGCAAGGGCGACGGATCGTTTGTCAGCCACGGACGCCATCACGCCGCTTCCGGTCGCCATCACGGCGCAGGCGGCCAGAATGAGAGCAAGACATTGAAGAAAATTGACGCTCTCGCCCAGAAAAAATACCGTAAGAATGGCAGTCACCGCGAAATTCAGCCGGACAATCGGCACGAGCGCTACAGCCTCCCCTCGCCGCAGGGCGAGCAGGACGCACAAAAATGCTGTGAACGCCAAAATTCCGTTGATGAACCCGAAAACGAGCCCCTGGGTCCAGAGCAGTTCCCCGCGATACCAGGCCAGCCCGAACGCGTTCGGCAGATAGGCCATGTTTTGCAGAAACATGAAGGGCGCGCCGCGCAACTCCCACTGCTGGCCCCATTTATAGAGAAAGTCATTGACGCCAAGAAAACAAAGCGAGATGAGCGCGAAGACGACTTCGGGCGGCATACGGAACTCCTCGCGCGGATATCCCTGCCCGCCGCGCACGCCTTGGCTGAAGGGGGAGAGAAGATCGCCCTCAATTCAGGAAAGCTCCAAAGGGCGCGGGCGCGAAAACAGAGGCAGGTTAAGACTCTCGTCAGCGCGTGTCAAAGAGAGGAAGCGGAGAATCCATCCGTCTCATGGGATGCCGAATGAGGCGCTGGCGAGCAGCTGGTTACCGCCTCGCCGTAGTCTATAAAAGCGCTTGCGGAGTCATGGCCGCTCCCCCACGCAAAAAAAAGCACCACTCCTCCCGCCCCCTTCGCGAAACGTGTTCCCAAAATACGCGCTAAGAGGACGAGGAAGCCAGCCTATGCTTTCTCGGGCGACTCAGATGGCCCTCACTGGCAGGGCATAAAACATGGTATCTTTGTAGCCGCGGAATTCAGAGGACTCCGTCGTCATCCGAAAACCCTCTTGTTTTTCCCATCACTTTCCAGGAGGTGGGGCTTGGGCCGCGAATATCCGCTTCGCCCCATCGTCGGCGTAGGGGCCGTCGTCGTCGAAGATGAAAAAGTTCTCATCGTCCGCCGAGGGCGACCCCCCCAAATGGGCGCCTGGAGCATTCCGGGCGGGGGCGTCCGGCTAGGGGAGGAACTTGAGTGCGCCTGTATGCGAGAGGTAAGGGAGGAGACGGGACTGAAGGTCGATATCGTCTCCGAAGGGCGGGTTTTGAACCGCATCACCCGGGACGAATGGGGACGCGCGCGATTCCATTACGTGCTCATTGATTACGTGTGTCGCCCTGCCGGGGGCGTCCTTCGGGCAGCAAGCGACGTCTCGGAGGCGAAGTGGCTCCCCTTAAACGAGATATCCGCCTTGCGTCCGATGACAAGCGGAACGGCAGAGTTCATACTAGAGTCGGTCGCCGCGCTCGACGAATCATCTCATCAGGAAAGACGAGAGCACACATGAACGATGGCGGAGAAAAGCGCTTCTCGAACGAGCGCCTCGCAGCCTTGTTCCTGCGCCTCGCCACGCGCGAGCTCAAAACCTCCGCCTCCCATCTCAAAAGAAGGTTCCGCGTCTTCGTCGAGGAGTCGGACCCCTGGAAGGCGCGCGAGGAGATTGAATCCTTATCCGGAACCATTCATCGCCTCAGTCGCCTCATCGAAACGCTCTCGGATACGGCCGACATCGAGTCCCAGCGCGTAAGTCTCGAGAACGCCGAGATCAACCTCGCCCATCTATTCAGCGAACGCATCAGCAAACGGCTCTGGCGTTTTCCGTCCTATCGGTTTCTGCCCGAGATGCCGTCCCGACTTGAAACGTGGGGCGACAAGCGGAGGCTCGCCTCCCTCATCGACGATTTACTCGACGCGGCCATTCACGTCGCGCCCGACGGCGGCATCATCCACGCGCTCCTCACGAAGGAAAACGGGCAGGTCGTTCTGTCCACCCACAATCGCGACGCCAAGATACCAACATCTCGCTTCGAGTCGTTCATCGACTGGATGGAGGAAGACGTAGAGAATCCAGAAGCACTTCGGGGAATCTCCATCAGTCTCTACCGCAGCTACCGCGCCGCCCGCATGCTGGGCGGGCGTCTGGAGCTCATGGCCCCGCCCGAGGGCGGCGCGGCGTTCACCGTCAAGCTTCCGGACGGCGAATCGCCGCATCCCCCGCCTTCAGGGAGTCCGCCCGCATGAACGACGAGCAGCGCATCTCCGAGGAGACACTCGTTCGCTTCGCCACGAAGGCCATCACTACCCTCGGGGCGAGCGAGGAGCGCGCCAGGGAAACCGCAGAAATTCTCACGGCAGCCGACCTGCGAGGGATATCGAGTCACGGCGTGGCGGGCGGGACGGGCTTACGCGAACTCATCGAGCGGATTCGCAAAGGCGCCATCGACCCGAAAGCCACGCCGAGCGTCAGGCGAAACGAAAACTGGGCCATCGCCGCCATGGACGCACGGGGGGGCATCGGCCCGGCGGCGGCGATGGACGCGACCCGCCTCGCAGGCGACCTGGCGGAGAGATATGGAGTCGGAAAGGTCTACGTGCACAACGCGAATCACTTCGGGGCGGCGTGCGTGTACGTGGAAGCGCTGATCGAGCGGGGTCTCGCCGGACGCGCCACCTGCACCTCCGGGGCCTGGATGATCCCCTATGGGGGAAACAGGCTTCGGCTCGGCACGAACCCCATCGCCTGGGGGGTGCCCGCGGGAGATCGGGCCATCGTCATCGACATGGCCACTACCCAGCGCGCGGTGAGTCCCGCCATTCGCGCCAGCCGCGCGGGAGAGGTGATCCCGCCCGATTATTTTCTCCACGAGAACGGGGATGTCATGTCCGGTCACGTGGAGTACGATGCGCTACTCAAAGGTTCCGTCCTGCCTCTGGGAGGGAAGCAGTTCGGCTACAAAGGCTCCGGCCTTGCTATGCTGGTGGATCTGGACGGCGTCATCGGCGGAGGCATGGCGGGGCGCGTTCCGACGCTACGCGTGAAGCCCGACGCACGCATCGCCCAGACCATAGAGGCATGGAGGCTGGATGCGCTCTATCCCGAGGAAGAAGCGAGGAGACGACTGGCAGAGGCGGTGCGGGACATCAAAACCTGCGGTGGGGCGGAGATGCTGCTTCCGGGCGAGCGCGAGGCGATCAAAAAGGCGAAGGCGGAGCAAGACGGCATCCCCTATGAAGCCTCCCAGTGGAACACCCTTGAAATGATAGCGGGCGGGCTGGGCATTGAAACCCCCGAGGCCATATAGCGCAGCCGACCGAAAGGGGCTGCTGTTTCGAGGGCGGCGCCTCGCAAGCCACGCCGACGTGCCATCAACTAGGCATTTCGCTCCAGATGGACGTTTTTGATCCGCCGCTCGCTCGCCGCACTCACGATAAGCGCCCACTTTCCTAAGGATACGCGCTCGCCCGCCTTGGGAATGCGCTCGAACCGCTTCAGGAGATATCCCGCCAGAGTCTCGTAGTCCCCCTCGGGAATGGGCAGTGAAAGAGATTCGCGCACATCCTCGACTTCCATGCGTGCGTCAATGAGATATTGATCCTCACCCACCTTGCGGAACATTCGCACCTCATCGACGTCATATTCGTCGGCGATGTCTCCCACGATCTCCTCCACCAAATCCTCCATCGTCACAATTCCGGCGCAAGCCCCGTATTCATCCACTACCACGGCCATTTTATCCTTCCGACTCATCAGCTCCTTGAGAAGATCGTCGGCAGGCTTCGTCTCCGGCACGAAATAGACGCTTCGGATGAGCCCCGCCTTTTCCTTGAGGCGCCCGGTGGCGGCGGCCCCCAGCCCGAGAACGTCTTTGGCGTGAACAACCCCGACGATGTGGTGCAGGTTCTCTCTGTAGATCAGAATCCGCGAATGGCCGTCGTCCTCGATCTTTTCGATCACCTCCTCCACCGTGCCGCTCTCGTCCACCGCCGAGAGATCCACTATGGGCACCAGCACGTTCTCCATGTCCAGCGCGCCAAACGTGAATATGCGGCCGATCATCTGTCGCTCCAGAACTTGCACGTCTCCGTCGCTTTGCTCCTCCATCAGGTATTCGAGCTCTTGTCGGGTGACGAACGGAGCCCCCTCTCCACCGCGCATCCTCAAGCCCAGCACCGCACCGATGAGCGCGCTGATCAGCCAGACGAAGGGATACACCACCCGCCTCGCCCCCCAGACGACGCGCGCCAGATAGGGGGCAAGCAGATCGGCCCGAGCCTGGCAATATCCCTTGGGAATCACCTCTCCAAACACCACGAGCAGGGGGATCACCAAGGCGACCGAGAGCGCCTCCCCATACGCGGGGCCGATGAAGTTGATGGCCGCGATGGTGAACAGGGAAACGTTCGTCACGAAGCTGGCGTTATGGCAGGTCAGAATCGTGCCCATGAGCCACTCGGGCTTCTCCAATAACGACAGGGCGAGCGATGCCCCCCTGTCCCCCCCCTCCGCCTTGGCGCGCAGACGGGCGCGATCCGCGGAGACGATGGCAATCTCCGCGCCTGAGAACAACGCTTCCGCTATAAAGAGGACGAGGCCGACCACGACGACGGAGAGGACATCCATCCTAGAAATCCTCCCGTCTTCGCGCCTGCACCCGAAGGACGCGGGAGCCGCTCGTCTCGACCACAGTGAACTCCACGTTCCCCAAGCGAACCTTCTCGTCCAGCGAAGGCACGTGGCCGAGCATCGTGAACACCGCGCCGCCCAGCGTGTTCGCCTCCTCATAGGCGGGAAGCTCCCAGCCGCTCACCGCAGAGAACTCCGCCAAGGGAACGCGGCCCTGGCAAAGATACGAATCGTCCTCCTCGCGCTGGATCCAGGTTTCCTCGACCTCGACGTGCTCGTTGGTGATCTCGCCGAATATCTCCTCGAGCAAATCCGTCATCGTCACCAGGCCGAGGGTTCCGCCGAACTCATCCTGCACGATGGCGATGTGGGTGCGCTCGTGTCGAAACCGTCGAAACAGACGGTCGAGCTTCATACCGCCCGGAATCACGAGAGGCGAGCGCAACATCCGCTTCGTCAGACGTTCCTCCGGGTCGAAGCGCTTCCGCCCCGCCTGACGCAGAAAATCTTTGACGTAAAGGATGCCCACTATCCGATCCCGGTCTCCCTCGAAAATCGGAATGCGCGAATGCGCCGCCGCGCGGACGCGCTCGCTCACCTCCGAGACGGGCAGGTTCATCTCCCAACACTCCAGGTCCATGCGGGGCACCGCCACGTCGGACGCGGTTTTGTCGTGAAAGTCGAAAACGTTGTGAATGAGCTCGCGCTCGCCCTCGGCGAGCTCGCCCTCGGCGTGGCCCGCGTCCACGAGATGCAGGAATTCATCCTCCATCAGGATGCTTTGGGGGTCGCGCGGGGGAGCTCCCATGCAGGAGAGAACGCCATTCGCCACCTGTAAGAAGATCCACCGCAGCGGGGCAATCAAGCGCGCGAACACGGATATAGGATAGGCCAGGAATCGCGAGAGGCGCTCCGGATACCGGGCGGCCAGGGATTTGGGCGTGATCTCGCCGAATATCATGAGCAGCGGCGCCATCAAAACGGGCGCGAGCCACCTGCGCTCAGGCGCGAGATGCGACACCACGGTCCCCGTGAACAGAACAGAAGCGACGATGTTTATGATTTCGTTGCCCATCAATATGGAGGTGATCAGCCGCCGGGGCTTGCCCAGCAAGCTGGACACGCGCTCGCCCGCGCCCCCCTCTCGGGACATAGCGAGCACCTTGGGACGCGAAAGGGAGAAAAGCGCCGTCTCGCTGGCCGAGAAGCCAGCTGAGCAGAGCATGAGAAAGACGAAAGCGGCGAGGCGAAAGAGCAAGTCAGCATCCATTAACCAATGCCTCCCGGCTGATTTTGATTCAGACCCATCCGCCCCGGAGGTTCGGGTTCAGGCATAGGCACTTCCGCTACCATGAGGCTACTAACCTCCTTAGATAGTCCCGAAACGAGAGGCCGATATCCTTGCGCTCCAGGGCGAATTCGACCGTCGCTTCCAGAAAACCCAGTTTATCGCCCGCGTCATAGCGCTTTCCCTCATACTCATAGGCGTAGAGGGGCGCATGATCGAGCAGCCCTCGCAACCCATCGGTGAGCTGAATCTCTCCCCTCGCGTCAGGTCGCGCGCGTTCGAGAGATGAGAAAACTTCGGGCGGCAAAACGTAGCGGCCAACGATGGCGACATCCGATGGCGCATCCTTCGGATCCGGTTTTTCTACCACCCCTTTGAGCGGTATGACGCCCGGAGAGGGCGCCGGCGCGTCGGACGGATCGACGACGCCATATTTGGAGAGCGCGCTCCTCTGCACCCGCAACCCGGCGATCACTCCGCCGCCGTGCGCCTCGAACACGCCCACCAACTGGCCGATGGCAGGCGTTTCGCTCCGGATGATGTCATCACACAACATGACGGCAAAAGGGGCATCTCCCACGGCAGACTTCGCGCACAGAACCGCGTGCCCCAGCCCCAGGGGGCGATTCTGGCGTATCGACGTTACCTGCGCCTTGCGGGAGATTTCCTCCACAACCGTCAGCAATTCCTCCTCGTCCCTCTCGCGCAAATGAGACTCCACCTCGAAGGCGACGTCAAAGTGGTCTACAATGGAGACCTTCCCGCGACCGGTGATGAAGATGATCTCCTCAATGCCGGCGTCCAGTGCTTCCTGCACCCCAATCTGAATCTGGGGAATATCCACGATGGGAAGCATCTCTTTCGGAATCACCTTGGTGGCGGGCAAAAAGCGCGTACCGAGCCCGGCCACCGGAAAAACGGCCTTGCGAACCCGACTCATAAGGATGCGCTCACGAGAGAGGGGAAATGACGATATACGTGAATTCGGGACATTCTGCTTTGACCATAAAAAAAAGGGCGCATCATGGTCAAGGCCGTTTTTTCTGGGCAAGCATCCGCTCGAGATCATCCTCATCAAGTATGGCGACCCCGAATGCTTTGGCGCTTTTCATCTTCGTCCCCGCCGGACGCTCACCCGCGATGAGAAAACTCGTGGCCTTGCTCACCGAGGCGCTCACCCGCCCGCCGAGCGCCTCGACGGCCGCTTTCGCCTCTCTCCTCGTCCTTCCCGAGAGGGTGCCGGTGACCACGAACGAAAGTCCCGAGAGCGTGGCCGGAGCCGAGTCACCGTCCACCGTCTCTGGCGGCGATTCGGGAGTCACGCCCGCTGAGAGGAGATTGTCCACCACTTGTTTGGATCGCGCCTCCGAAAAAAACCGTACGATGCTCTTCGCCACCTGGGGCCCCACCTCACGAACCGAGACGAGTGTCTCCTCGTCCGCATCGGACAACGCCTGAACGTCCCGAAACCTCTCGGCCAGCACCTCGGCGATGTGCTCTCCCACATGGCGAATACCCAGCGCGTGGATGAACCGGGCGAGCGTTGGCCGCTTCGCCCGGTCCAGCGCCTTGAGCAAATTCTCCGCCGACTTATCCCCCATGCGCTCAAGAGCTGAGAGCCGCTCTTTCTCTAAGGCGAAAAAATCCGCCGGCTCGCTCACCAGCTCCGCATCCACCAGCTGATTGATGAGCTTCTCACCCAGCCCGTCGATGTCCATCGCGCGCCTTGAAGCGAAGTGCCTAAGACCCTCGCGCACCACGGAGGGGCAACCCGGGTTGGGACAGCGGACCACCGCCTCCCCCTTGGGACGCTCCACAGGCGTCGCGCAAACCAGACACTCTCCGGGCATGGGGACGGCTTTGGCGTCAAGAGGTCGTTCTTCCTTGATGACCGCCACCACCTCGGGGATAACATCGCCCGCGCGCTGAATGAGGACCCGATCCCCTTTGCGCACGTCTTTTCGCCTCATCTCATCCTCGTTGTGCAGCGTGGCGCGCGTGACCTCAACGCCACCCACGCGTACCGGCCGCATGAGCACCACCGGCGTGATGGCGCCCGTGCGCCCCACCTGAAAAACGACGTCCTCCACAAGGGTAGTTTCCTGCTTGGGGGGAAACTTATAGGCGATCGCCCAGCGGGGCGCGCGCGAGGTGGTGCCAAGCGCGCTTTGCAGCTCCATCGAATCCACCTTCAGCACCACCCCATCCTGTTCGTAGGGTGCCTGCTCCCGCCTCCTCAACGCCTCCTCGCAGAACTCCAGCGCCTCCCGCAGGTCACCGCACTTTCGCCAGCCGGGACTCACGGGCAGCCCCCATTTCGACAGAGACTCCAGCAAATGCGATTGGCTACGAAACGCATGGTCCTCCACCCGTCCCACCGCGTAGAAGGCCGCGTCCAGAGGGCGCGACGCGGTGATTCTCGAGTCAAGCTGACGCAGCGAACCCGCCGCCGCGTTGCGCGGGTTGGCGAAGACGGTTTCTCCGTCTCCAAGACGTTCCCGATTCAGTCTTGCAAATCCCTTGAGATTCATGAACACCTCGCCGCGCACCGCCAGATACGCCGGAGGATCGGGGCCGCCCTTGGGAGCGCGCAGACATAGCGGGATACCCCGCACCGTCTGGAGGTTTTGTGTAATATCCTCGCCGCTGACGCCGTTTCCCCTAGTTCCGCCCGAATCGAAAGACCCGTTTCGGTAAATTACCTCCACCGCTAGGCCATCGAGCTTTGGCTCGCAGATGAAGTCGAACGCCTCATCGTCCCTGCCATGGGCTTGCAGGAGAAACCGCCTCGCGCGTTCCGCGAAAGCGAAAACCTCCCCCTCCCCGACGGCGTTCTCGAGACTCCGCATCGGCGGATCGTGGGAGAACACGCCAAACGAATCCAGAGGCGGCGCGCCGACGCGCGCCGTGGGGGAATCCGACGAGGCGAGGGCAGGGTATTTTTCCTCCAGCGCCAGCAAATCGCGCATCTTTCCGTCGTATTCCGCATCGGAAATCACCGGCGCGTCGTGAACATGGTAGCGAAGGTTATGGGCGTGAAGCTCCTGCGCCAAGGCCCGCGCTCTCTCTCTCTCTTCAGAGGGAATTGTCGGCTTGTTCATCTGATGAGCGCGTGCCCTCCCGGAGGCGCCTAGAGCGCGTCAAGTTGCCCCCGGGCGGTGAGCGCCGCGACCGAGTCCGGGTATTTGCTGATCACGCGACCGAGCAGTTCCCGAGCGCTCGCGCGATCTCCTAGGTTCAAGAACGAGAACGCCTCCAGGAGAAGGGACTCCGGTGCCTTGTCCCCGTTGGCGTAATCGACCTGCACCTTGTTGAACGCGAGGATGGCGCGCTCGAAATTCTTCTCCTGAAAGTAGGATTGCCCTATCCAGTATTGCGCGTCGTCCGCCAACTCATGGGTGGGATGTTCGGCGATGAACGCGCTCAGCAACTCCCTTGCCTTGGTGAAATTTCTCTCGTCGCGCAAGGCGCGGATGGCCTGGGCATAGTCCTCCTCGGGCACGGGGCGCGGCGTGGATACCGGCGTCTTCGGCTGGATCGTCGGGATTTGAGGAATCACAGTGACTCGCGCGTCGGCTAAAGGGGGGGGCACAGCCAGGACATCCTGACTTTCGGGCCGGCCAGCGGACGGAACACGCGCGTCCGCGTGGGGAGCACCCACGGGCGGCATCTTAGAGGACTCGCCCGCCGGGACGGCGAGCCGCTCCTGTTCGCGCGCGAACGCCGCAGCAGCTCTCGAACGCAACAGATCCACCTGGTTCTCCAGCCTTTCAATTCGACGCTTAAGTTTCGCAACCGCTTCCCCAACTTTATCGAGAGCGGCCTCGGAGTCCTTCCTTGTACGTTCGACCTCACTCTTAATCTGAAGGATCGTCTCGCGCGCCTCCTCTGCGCGCCGCGCCTGGCCGCGCTTAAGCTCTCGCAAGCGCTCGTCGATCAGCGAGAGATCACCCGCCCATGGGGGGTGCGGAGGCGAACCCGCCTCCGGAACGACGGCCCCGTCGGGGCCGCCCACCCGCAAATCCGTTCCGGGACAGCCGATCAAAACAAAAGCCATCGCGATCAAGGGGAACGCTCGAAGTCCGAATGCCATGAAAGTGCCCATCTAAGAAAAACTCCCCGGCGGCTTATGCCGACGGGGAGGCCTCTTTACTTTAAGCGGGACAGGCTGGACGACTAGTTCACGCCCGCCGGAAGGCCGCCAATAATGTTAAATTCCGCCCGACGGTTCTTTGCCCATGCCGCTTCGCTGGAGCGAGCGTCATCTGGCCGCTCCTCGCCGTAGCTCACTGTATCGATCCGTTCGGGCTGCACGCCAAGGGAGACCAGATAATCCTTCGCTTTCAGCGAACGCCTGTGCCCCAGCGCGATATTGTATTCTACCGTACCACGTTCGTCGCAGTGTCCCTCAATCTGTACCCGAATGGTCTGGAACTCCTGCAGGAACTTTGCCTTGGCGTCCAGAATGGAGCGCATGTCGGGGCGGATCTCAGATTTGTCGAAGTCGAAGTACACCTTCTGATTCTCGAAATTGGACAACGATTGCCGGAAAGTGGCGACCTGGAGGCGACGTTCCGCCTCCGCCATGCTCGTCTCGCGGCGCTCGGCGACGCGTTGATCCCCACTCATCATGGAGTCTTGTGCCATGGACGAAGACGGCTTTACGGCAGGCTCCTCCTCGGTTTGCGCCACATGCCTCGTGCACCCCACAGCAAGCATAATCGCCGCAACCATTATCAAGGATTGACAGGACTTCACGTGACGCGATAACGACATTCAAAAATCCTCCCGGGAGTTTTTCGCTTATTCTATGCACTATGTGCATATAGCCATGTTGGGCAAGCGTTATACGCCTCGGAGTAAGAGATACCCTCCGATTCACCTTCGTATAGAGGCATATTCTAAAGGATGAAGGCGCGATGGGCAAGCCCATTTATTCAATTTTTCAAGAGGCACACGCCCCGTTCTCAAAAACATCATCTGGACGACGGCGACCAAGCGGGTTCTTGTCCAGGTCGAAGCCGCTTGAGCTGCGTGCCGGCGGAGGTCATGACGTAGACGTATTTTCTGCCGCTCCGATCTGAGGAGAACGCGATGTGCCGGCCATCGGGAGACCAAGTGGGAGATTCGTTGCGGCCCTGGCCGCCCGTGAGACGACGCAGGTCGGAGCCGTCGACGTTCATGGTGGCGATGTCTATTTCCTTTCCTCGTTTGATGCGGCTCGTCAACGCTATCCTGTCCCCTCGGGGACTCCAATCGGGTTCGGTATTGTATTTTCCCTTGAACGTGATGCGCCGAGGGCTGGAGCCGTCCAGAGCCATGACGTAGACGTGGGGATTCCCCGAACGGCTTGACGTAAAGGCGATTTTTTTGCCGTCCGGCGAGAACGAGGGGGATACGTCAATGCCGAAGCTCCGAGTGAGCCTTCTCTTCACGCGCGCGCGCAAATCATAGCGAAAGATCTCAAAGTTTCCCCCCACAATCTCGGCGAACGCGAAGTAGCGCGAATCCGGAGAAAAGGCACCCCCTATGGCCTGCACGCGCCTTGAGCTCACCTTGCGCCCGCGCGCCCCGCTCGTGGGCAATAGAAACACGCCGGGCGGCTTAGATTTGAACGAAGAATACGCCAGCCACCTACCGTCCGGAGACCACGCGGGTGCGTTGTTGCCCATTCCGTTGCGCGTCACCCGCCTCGGATCGGCGCCGTCCCAATCCATTATGTATATCTCCCCGCGCTCTTTGGGTGAGCGCCTCGACACGAAAGCGAGCTGGGTGTCGAATATCCCCTCCTCGCCCGTGAAGCGCTCAAGTACTGCGTTGGCGAATCGGTGGGCCAGCGAACGCCAGTCGATCTTCGAGTATTCATATCGCCTACCCAGCTCTTGGGCGGAGCGGAGCGTATCGTAGAGGTAGAGTTCGGCGGTGATGTTGTTTCCCGAAATGACGTAGCCGCCCTTGATGAGTGCCTCCACCCTGACCATCTTGCTCCATTGGGAGAACCTCTGCTCTTTCTTGCGAGTCCCCGCGCGCATGGGATTTTCGAGATAACCTCTCCGGTCAGGAATGAAAAACTGGCCGGTGCGCCTGAGGTCGGATTCGATGAGTTTCGCTATCTTGAGTCCCAGGGCGTCGCGCCGCCCGTCGAGCGGGCGAAGCTCCGGTATCGCCAATCGTATCTTCTTCGCCGTCGGGGAGTGAATGTCGATGAACACGCGCGCAGCGTCCGCCGCCCCCTGTACCCAGGGAAAAATCGCCGCCACCCAAAAAATCGCCCAGAAAAACGTCCGACTTTCGCGCCCCTTATGCCTGATTTTCCACTGGATTCGCATCAGCAGCCGAGCCTTTTTCCGCAGAATCGAAAACCGAGCAAAAGCCATTTCTCTTTTGCTGTATCAGGAGGCGAGGGCAGGGTAGGCTTCGAGGCCCGCTTCACGGCGCGCAGCGCCGCCTGATCGTAAATACGGTTTCCACTGGTGCGCACTATCCGCAAATTACGATGTCCTCCCCTACGGCTCACGTCAATCGAGACCGAAGCTCTCATCTTGCTCACGTTGGAGAGGCTAAGCGGAAGCGTCCAGTGGTTCCGAATCCGCCGCGCGAGCAGACCATAGTATCTTTCCATCTCCGAGCGCGCGACCCCGCCGCCGCCGAGACTGCCGCCACCCTGCCCATCACCTCCCCCCGAGCCGAGATACCCCTTCAAGGGTCCACGGCTTCTGGACGCAAGGTCCGCCTTCGCTAGGCGATTATCGCGCATTCGATCAGCCGGCGGTCTGTTTTTCTTTTTTGGGCTCCTCGCCCCTCTGGTCGCGTCGCTCTTGCGTTTCTCGTAGCGCGAGCGCCAACGCCTCTCGCGCTCGCGGCGAACGCGGATTCGCTCAAGGCGCGCCTCTCGAGCGAGGTCGCGCCTTTTCTTCCGCACCGCCCTTTTCTTGCCCTCGCCGCTCTTCTTCACAATGCGGCGAAGCTTCCTGGGAGGACTCTTCTGTTTGAGGATTCTTTTTTTCTCATCCGACGCGGACCTCTTCTGAGGCACCACTATCTTCCTCGCGCCCTTGGCCGGCGCCTCCACGTCTTCTGGCCGATCTCCGGATTTGCCCCGCGCCGCGCCACCCGGAATTTCATCCGCACCCACCAGACTGACGGCCGTCCCACTGCCGAAGAAACGGTATTTTGGCTGCGAGGGCGCCATGCTCACCCAAACGAAGAGCACCGCGTGCAGAAAAACGGAAGCCGCCCACGCCCTGCGAAACCAGCGATCATGAACCAGTGCACTCCGCTCCTCACGCGCCCTTGAAACCTCCGCTTCCACTCGTGGAGGAGGTCCGCCCTCGGCGTTGTTTTCCGGAAACTTTCGCTTCTCGCTCATGAGACCACCGAATTCTCAGCGTCTTCGCCGCCCGGTCTGGGGGGGCTCCAAGGGGTCGGTCACCATGTTCAAGCGGTTGACGCCCGCCGCGCGAATGATGGACATGGCTTTCACCACCTCGCCGTAGGGAACTGCGCGATCCGCCCTCAGGAAGATTTCCCGACGCCGCCTGCCCTTGAAGATCGCCGTGAGTTTCTCCTTCAACGCAGAGTTGGTCAGCAGACTGTCATTGAGATATATGCGACGGTTCTTGTCCAAGATGATGACGACCGCATCCTCCGCCACGCTCGCCTTCGCCGCTCTCACCTGGGGCAAATCTACGTTCACGGCCTGATTCTGCGTCTCGAGCAGCGGCGCGGTGACCATGAAAATCACCAGCAACACCAGCATCACGTCCACGAGCGGCGTGACGTTGATGTCCGATATGCTTGACCCACGGTTCAGATTAACGGCCAAAGCGCCTCCCGTCACAAACGCATGAATTGACGACCAACGAGATTGAGAAAATCCGCCGTGAAGTTCTCGATTTCATCCGCGATCACCTTCACGCGGCCCTGATAGTGATTATACGCAATCACCGCGGGGATGGCCGCGAGCAGTCCGAGCGCCGTGGCGATGAGCGCCTCGCTGATGCCCGGCGCGACCACGGCGAGCCCCGCCGAGCCTCTGGCGCCAATCTCCCGAAACGAATTCATGATGCCCCACACCGTGCCAAAGAGGCCAATGAACGGGGTGGCACTCGCCGTTGTAGCCAAAAAGGTCATCATGCGCTCCAACTTGCCCAACTGCTCGTTCGCCGCCCGCCTGAGCGCGCGCTCGACGCTCTCCACCCCCGTCATCTCCGAGGTGAGAACGCCCGAATCCTCGGCTCCCCCCCGAGAGCGCGTTTTCAGCAGCTGCTCGGCCTCAATATAGCCGGCGGCGAACACCTCGCCCACCGGACCGCTCTCGTGAGCGTCCATCTCCGCATAGAGATGATCCAGGCGCTTGGAGCGCCAGAACGTCTCGACGAACGTCGCCGAGCACCTGCTCGCCCTGCGAAGCTCCCAGAACTTCCAGATGATGATGGCCCACGACGAAAGCGAGAAAACCACGAGCAGGAGCAAAACGCCCATCACCATACCGCCCGACTGCGTGGCGAGGGTGAATATGCCCATCTCCTGCTTAAGGGGCGCGAACGGAAGCGCATCGCTCGGTGGCAACGCGGCCGCGGCCAAAAACGGTAGCAAAACCACTCTCCTCCTAGGCGGAGGGTGCAGTATCGCCCCTTTGTCAGTCGCAGTCAATATGAATGGTCGAACGCTGAATTGTTGACATCTCTTCTCATCTCAGGGATAATGAATTCCTCGCCCGTTGCTGGAGGCCCCGCTCCGAATGGACGCTCAAGCGATCAAGGCCGCCATCTCAAAACGCATCGACGATGAGGCGGACGCGCTGTGGGCACTTGCGCTCGCGATTCACGCCGATCCGGAGCTCAGATTTGAGGAGTACCGCGCGGCGGCGCGCCTGTCCGCCTATCTGGAGGACCGCGGATTCGCGCTCACCCGAGGGGTGTCGAACCTGCCTACTGCGTTTCTCGCGGACAGGCCCGCGGTGGATGCGAAAAAGCCCTCCGTCTCGTTCCTCTCAGAGTATGACGCGCTGCCTGGACTCGGTCATGCCTGCGCCCACAACATCATCGGAGTCGCCAGCGCGGCTGCGGGTGCCGCGCTCAAGGAAGCGCTCGGGCCCGAGCACGGGAGCGTCGCCGTCTTCGGCACACCCGGAGAGGAGGGCGGGGGCGGCAAGGCGCTAATGGCGCAAACCGGCATGTTTCAAGGAGTAGGTGCCGCCATGATGATGCACCCTTCGGACGAAACCAGGGTCGAGGCGCGTTTTCTCGCCCTCTCTGAACTTCGCTTTCATTTCAGGGGTCGCGCCGCGCACGCCTCCGTCGCCCCGGAGCAGGGCGTCAACGCGCTCGACGCGCTTGTCATCACGTTCAACGCCGTCTCCTCTCTCCGCCAGCAGCTTTGCCAAAGCGATCGCGTTCACGGCGTCATCACAGAGGGCGGGGACGTTCCCAACGTCATCCCCGAGAGAGCCTCCGGCTGGTTTTTCGTGAGAAGCGATACGCTGGAGGGACTCTCGGAGTTGCTCTCCCGGGTCATCGCCTGCGCGCAGGGGGCGGCCAAGTCCACGGGCGCGAAACTAAAAATCGAGAAACATCCTATCACATACGCCCCCCTGCGGCTCAACCCCCCCCTGGCATCGCTGTTTCGAAAAAACCTCAACCAGCTGGGCGTCCATGAGCCAGATTCGCCGCCGCCCCTGCGAATGGGATCTTCCGACGTCGGAAACGCCAGCCAGCACACGCCCACCATTCATCCGCAAATCCAGATGGTTCCTTCAGGGGTTTCCGCCCACACGCGGGAGTTCGCCGAGGCATCGGCGGGCGAGGAGGGCAGGCGCGTCCTGCTCGCCGGTGCGAAGGCGCTGGCGATGACGGGCGCGGACTTTCTTCTGGACGAGGGCGCACGGGGGGAGGTGGAGGCGGAATTCAAGAGGCGAGAAAGCACATCAAAATGAACGAAAAGCGAAAAACAAACGTGAAGCCGGGGCCTCGCATCGTCGCCATCATCGTCCTGTTCCTGATGCCGGCACTCGCTTGGCCCGCACCAAAGGCGCGTCCAGCGAAACCGCCGCCCGGAGAGAGTGCCACGCTTCCGGTGCTGCCCTCCAGAGTCAAGAAACTCCTGGCGGCCAAGCGATACCAGGAGCTCATCCGGACGCTACGTCGGGAAAAGGGGAGCTTGGGCGGCAGGCGTTCTTTCCTTCTAGGACACGCTTACCTGCAACTTAAGCGGTTTCGTCCGGCGGTCGCGCAATTCGAAAAGGCGCTCAGGGAGAGTCCCGCTCTTGAACGCCACGCCTCGCTGTTTCTGGCAAAAGCCGCTCTGGGAGCCGGGTGGAACGGGGTCGCCCGCCGCGCACTCGAAGGATTGCTCAAAAAAAAGGAGCGCCCTCCGGAGACTCCTTTCGTCTACTCCGCGCTCATACGCATTCACCGGAAGGAGAAGCGGCCGTTGAACGCGGCGAAGCTTGCAAGGCGCTATGTCCACTCGTATCCGAGGAGCCGAGAGGTGCCGTATTTTCTGCTGAGGCAGGCGGAGGCGCTCCTCGCCGCCCGACAAGACCGAAAGGCCGCACTCCTCCTGCGGGAGTTATGGTTGCGCCATCCGGAGCGCCTTGAAGCGGATCGCGCCCAAAGGCTCGCGGCAAAAATCGCCGCCACTCTCACACCGCCTCTCAAGAAACCCGGTCCCAAAGCTCACTACGAGCGGGCCCGACTCTTAAGAAAACGCTATCATTTCAATAAAGCACTGAAGAGCTTTGCGGATTTGAAGCGCCTGTTTCCAAAATCCCCCTACCACAAGGGCATCACGCTACACGAGGCGCTCACCCTTTTCTCCCTGCGTAAGACGAAGCAGGCGGGTGCAGCCCTCAAACACGCCATCCGCCATTATCCTCCCGGCGACCCACTACGCGCGGAGGCGCGGTATTATCTGGCCAGGAATCACCTGCGCGAGAGAGACCAACCCGCCTTTGAGGCGCAGGCGCGGCGCTTGCTCAAGGAAACGCGAAAGGGGAAATGGGCGGCGCGGACGCGCTATCTCCTCGCGCGCATCTATGAGGACGATCGCAATTTCTCCAAGGCCGCGCGCCACTACAGGGAGGTGATCGCCAAGCATCCGCGCTCCCCGCTGACGCCCAAGGCGCGCTTTCGGCTCGCTTGGCTTCGCTTCAAGTCGAGGGACTACCGCCTTGCGCAGAAGGGGTTTTCCAAGATGAGAGACGCCCACCCGGAGCACTGGCTGGTGGGGGCCGCGACGTATTGGGCCGCGGCGGCGGCGGAAAGAAGGGGGAAGCGCAAGAGCGCCATCGCCCAGTACCGCGCCTGCGCCCGGGAATATCGCCACCGCTATTATGGACAACTATCCCTGCACGCGCTTGACCGCCTGGGGCGGACGGGCGACCCAAACGCGCTCAAGCCGATTCCGCCAAGAGAAGCTGGCTATCGAGAGTGGATGCGCCTCCCCCCAAAAAGCACCGCCATCCGACAGGCGGCCGAACTGCTCTCTTCCATGGGCTTTCATACGCTCGCCGTCCTGGAATATCGCCGCCTCGGCGCATCTCCCTATGCGCACTACCAAGCGGCGCTCTCTCTCACGGAAGCGGGGCAGAGCCACCGCGCCATAGAATTGATGAACAAATTTTTCTGGGGCTCGGTGCGCTCGGGCGGAAGCGACCTGCCGAGATCGTTCTGGAGAATCGTCTATCCGACCGTCGTGAAGCGCGCTGAACCCGGTGGGGCGAACCCCTATCTGGTGAACGCCCTCATCCGGGCGGAGAGCTCCTTCAACCCGCGCGCGTTCTCCCGCGCCGGCGCACGGGGACTCATGCAGCTCATGCCCGCGACAGGGCGGAGCCTCGCGAGAAAACACAAAATCCCCATCTCATCCGTCAACGACCTGTTCGACCCGGGGGTCAACACACGGCTGGGCGCAAGGCATCTGGGCGCGCTCATTCGCGATTTTGACGGCGCGATCGTCCCCGCGATAGCGAGCTACAATGCAGGCCGCGCCGCCGTCAGGAGATGGTGGAAGAAAAGAGGCCGCCGCAAGCCGATAGACGTCTTTATCGAGGATATCCCCTACTCCGAGACAAGGAACTACGTCAAAAGGGTGCTAACCTATTACCGCGAATACAAGCGAATCTACGGAGAAGCGAATCGGCCAAGAGCGTCTGCCCCATGAGCGCCGCGCGGCCGCTGCTCGCGGTCGGCCTGATGTCAGGAACCTCCGCCGATGGGGTGGACGCCGCCCTAGTCCGCATCCTTCCGGCCGAGCGCCCCAAGATCGAAACGCTCGGCTTTCACACCGTCACCTACCCGAGACGTCTCAGGGAACGAGTTCTACTGGCCGCAGGCCGGAAAGGCACCCGAACAGACGAGATATGTGCGCTACACCGGGAGGTGGGCGAGGCGTTCGCCGCAGCCGCGCGCGATGTGGCCTCAAAAACCGGAACCCCGCTGGAGAGCGTCGATTTCTTAGGCAGCCACGGCCAGACGGTGCGCCACCTTCCCGAGGGAGGAGAGGGAGAACGCGGGCCATTGCTCCCCTCCACCCTTCAGATCGGCGACCCCGCCCCCATCGCCGCGCGCACGGGGGCAACGTGCGTCTCTGATTTTCGCGCGCGCGATATGGTCGCGGGCGGAGCGGGCGCACCCCTAACCCCCTGGGCGCACCGGATACTCTTCAGCCGAAAAAGCGCGCCCGCCGCTTTCGTGAACCTGGGCGGCATCTCGAACCTCACCTACCTTCCCCCCTGGGGCGAGGGGGGCGCATTCGGCTTCGACTGCGGACCGGCGAACATGACCCTCGACTCCCTCGCCCACCGCCTCACGAACGGAGAGAGAAACTACGATCAGGACGGCGCGATGGCGGCGGCGGGCCGCGTGTGTCCCGAAACCCTAGCCGAACTCAAGGAATGCGCCTACCTCAAGCGAAAGCCTCCCAAAAGCACGGGCAGAGAAACCTTCGGCGAAGCGTTCGTCGATGAGACCGTTGAGCGCATGGCCTCTCGCGGGAGCGACGCGAAAGACGCCATCGCTACGCTCACCGCGTTCTCCGCCGCCTGCGTAGCGGACGCGATTCAGAATTTTTTTCCGAAAGACGCACCGCCCGATGCGCTTCTCAGCGGCGGCGGCGGCGTCCACAACAAAACCCTAATGCGCCATTTGCGCGACGCCTTGGGCGACCTCCCCCTCGTCACGAGCGACGCGCGGGGCGTCGCACCCGACGCAGTCGAGGCCGTCTGCTTTGCCCTGCTCGCGTGGGGAACTCTCTCCGGACGCGCGAACAACCTACCGGACGCAACCGGCGCGAGAGAGGCCGTACTCCTCGGAAACATCACGCCGGGGAGGAATTTCGCCTCCTTGATGAGGCGTTTTCACGCCGCCGCCTGAGCGAGCGCGTATGCAAATCGTCCGAAATGCGGCATCATATCTCTCTTGACGCTCAACCGCCGGGAGGTATGACGTGGAAGCAACTATTGAGGCCCAGGCTGTCTCGCTCGCCAAAGAGCTGATCGGCATTCGGAGTGAGAACCCCACGGGCGATGAGTCCGGCATGGCAGATCGGATGGAGGCGTTTTTTCTCGACGTCGGTCTGGAAGTGGCGCGCGAGCGCGTCGCACATGGGCGCGAGAACGTGACCGCCGAGATCGCGGGCGCGGAAAGCGGCCCCGCTCTGGTCTTTCTCAATCACATGGACACCGTACCTGCAGGCGAGGGCTGGTCGCGCGACCCATTTCTCGCGACTGAGGCGGACGGAAAAATCTGGGGCCGGGGAAGCTGCGACATGAAAGGCGGCATCGCCGCGATCCTCGCGGCCATTCAGCATCTCAAGGGACGAATCGACCGGGGAGAGAAGGCGCGCGGCACGGTGCGCTGTTGCATGGTGGTGGACGAGGAAAGCGGCCGGATGACAGGAACGGAAGCGGTCATAGCGCGCGGGCGCGTGCGCGCGGACGACATCGTGATCTCCTGCGAGCCGACCGACCTCGCCCTGGTGACGGCGCAAAAGGGCGCCATGTGGACTACGCTCACCTTCCGCGGCAAAAGCGCCCACGCCGCGACGCCCCACATGGGTGCGGACGCGATTCACGCCGCCGCCCACGCAGTGGTGGCACTCCAAGAGGCGGTCTCGGAACTCCCCTACGAGGACCCCCTTCTGGGCCGATGCACCATGGTCGCCAGCATCATCAAGGGCGGACACAAAACCAACGTGGTCTCCGAGAGATGCGAAATCCAGGTGGACGCCCGCTTCGTCCCTCCCTTTCAGGCGTCCGACGTTGAGCAGCTCATCCGCGAGAAAGCCGCCGGGGCGTGCTCCAAGACACCCGGAGTCGCATTCTCCCTGCGCACCACCATCTCGGACCGCCCGCCCGTCAGGGCGGACTTAAACCACGCGGGCGCAAGACTCATCCTGAAGACCTTGGAAGAAGTCCTGGGCACCGTTCCCGCTCCCGCGGGCGTGAGCTATTATTCGGACGCAGGGATGGTGGCGGCGCGGACGGGAAACCGAAACTGCTTCCTTCTCGGACCAGGAAACATTGAACAAGCCCACGCGTCTGATGAATTCATCGAGGCCGCCTCCCTGAGAAAAGCGGCGCGCGTCTACGCCAGACTCATGGAGAAATTCGCCTTGGGGGAAACGGCAGCGTGAAAACTATCCAGGAGCACCCCTATTTTCTTATGAGGAACAAGAACTCCCTGTTGGGTTTCTCCACCTCCGGCAGCCAATCATTCGTCCATTTCATAGCAGCCATCACGTTCTTTTTATAATCAATTTTTAAGACATCGACAAGTTCTCCATTATCTCTTATCACTTCATTTATCTCCTCAGCAGTCGCTCTTCCACCAGAACTGTAAGAGAGCAAAATCCATTTACACGGCGTTTTTTTGACGAGGCGCTCGATTGCCTCCACCACAACGAACCTTCCCGAAGCGTTCCTGCGAAATTCCTCAAACACCGAAGTTGCCACCTTGTCGGACGTGTCTTTTCTTCGCAAAGCCTTTCCAAAAACTGAGGGTCTGTCGTTCTTGCAAACAGTAGTCCACAGGTGGTAGTAAGAGGCGTAGCGCACCCTGGAAGGAGGCATTTTTGCATTATTTGAGCCATACGGAGGATCATAATAAGCGAGGTCTGCGTCCGCTTCGGAGAGAGACGCAAAAACATCGCCGCACAAGACAACGTTCTCCGTCTCGTTTCGCCATAATCGCGGAACTTTCAATCTCAAATCCTTAAATGACCTGGCAGACCAGTCTTTCAGGTATGAGGCGAAATGGCCAAGCGTGCTATCCACCCCGTCCAACCCCAGAATCAGGCTCGCCAAAGCCACGCTCTTTGAAACCTCGTCAAGGTTCAGAACATCAATTTCCTTTCTAATCGCGTCGAGTTTTCTCGTGTTCTTTCTCTGCCAAGGCTTTTTTGTGCCGTCTTTCTGAATGGCGTTGTTGCGGGCGTCGGTTCTGACATCACCGCCGTAATTCTCGGTAAACCACCCATCTTCAGGAGGGATAGAGTTCAAATAGTCAATGAGCGATTGATATTCTTCCGGGTTTTTCAGGTTCTGCAAATAACATACGCCAAAAGTCCTTGACCATTCTGAAACGTCGTTCGCCACCACGCGATACCCCGCCTTGGCGAAAGCCTGGCTTACTCTTGTGGAACCCGAGAAGCCATCAAAAATACTTTTCGCCCCAGTCTTTTTTGACAACTCAAGAATCTGGGGTATCAGTCTAAGTTTGGAGCCTACATACTTGACACCCTCGGTCCTAAGGGTTTCGAAGCAACTATCGAAAGGTAGGGCGGCCTGAGCCTGCATTACGCCGACCCGAGACCTGAGTCCCTTTTGAGTCTCAGAATGTCGCCTTGAATTTTTTCAAGGGCCTCGCCATGGCCGGATTCAGAGGAAACCAGCGCATGAGACAACAAATTCACCAAGACAAGATTATGAGAGTATTCGATCCATCCACCAGTTACGCTATCAAAATAATCTAAACCATTTTTTGTATGAGTCCAAAGACCCCGTTGGAGAGCATTGGCCGCCGCATCTCCATAACGCACCTCACAAATATAGGCATCCTGGGCATTATAAAATCGAAATACCGGATGAATTCTACCCCGCTTTTTCGACTCCTTTGAAATTCTTACCGTTTCGACCTCCGCGCGGTTATAGTCAAAAACAAGAATATTACAACGTTGCTTTTTTTCATCATAAATGAGGGGCAAGACGTTGATATTTCGGAAATCAGAAAAAGCCGGGTCGGCGAGGACTCGCCGAACATTCTGCCTGCCTATAACGTCCCCGCCCTCTTGCTCTAAACGCGGAAACATCCTTGAAGTCTTTGTCCGTTGAAAGCTGAAGCGGGCCGTCTCCGTATGCTTTTAAACTGACCGGAAATTCAGCCTTGGTTATCTCATTGATTATTTGAATATCTTCCTCTTTAGACTTCGCCCTGTATAGATTCTTGCCAACATGCTGAGATCGAAAATCATACATGTACTGGTTGATAAACTCGGCCATGGCGATTTCCGCCAAATCCCCATGGGTTTTGTTTCCAATGAGACGCATGGTAAAAATGTTGCTCAACGTCGTGACGATGAGATCCGGGAATTTGCTGGCAAAGAGTCTCAGTTGCGACGTGAAATCCTTGTAAGGGTCAAAAGCCGTCTGTCCATATATTCGAGCTTCATCATTTCCCATTGTGTACCGTCCCTGTATCAAGGAGGAGAAAGCCGGGCCGGACGCTAGAGACTGGGAAACGAAACCCCTCACGGGTGCCTGTCCAGCTCCTGGAAAGTTTCCAGAACTCTTTCGAGCGCCTTCGACGCGCCAAGTTCCTGAAAAATGCGGCGCGCCTCGTTCAAGTGCTCGCGAGCGGTCTCCCGCTCTCCTTCCTCGATGCACACCCGGCCTAGGCTCCATAGTGCCTTGGCCTCGGCGCGGGCGTCTCCCCGTTTCCGGTTGATCCCAAGGGCCATCTCATACGCCTCGCGCGCCTCTGCGAAATCGCCCCTGGCGCGGTGAATGTCCCCCATGCCAGCAAGATTCGCCGCCTCGCCCTCTTTGTTTTCAAGTTCTCGATTCAGCTCCAGGGAATTCTCGTAATGCTGCAACGCGCGCGTGAAGCGGTACTGTGCCGCGAAGGTCGCACCCATTTGGCCGTAGGTCAGGGCCTCTCCCGCCCTGTCCTCGGTTTTTTTGCAAACCTCCAGGGAGTCCTTCAGACTCGCCTGGGCGAGTTCGTACTCGCCCATTCCGATCTGGGCGGACGCCAAGGCGACGCGCGCCCGGACCTCCTCGCCGCCCTTTCCCAGATTGTCGAACAAGCGCGCCGCATCCGATAGGTGCGCCCTGGCTTTCTCGTGATTTCCTAGGCGCCAGAACAGTTTGCCCGCCCGCAGACGCAGCGAGAAAATCTGCTCGGGCCTTCCCCGCAACTCGAGGAAACCGAGCGCCATCTCATAGGACTCCGCCGCCTCGGCGTCATCGCCCTTGTACTGATAGAAATATCCCAGATTCTGGGAGACTACGGCCTGTATCGACTCATCCTGACCTGCTTCCCGCAACGCCTCCCGACAATAGGATATCGCGGGCTCTACCTTTTCGCGCAAAAACGAAGTCACGGCCAGCGCGTTGAGAACGGACCCGATCTGACTCACGTGCCGCAGCGCTTCCTTGAGGTGGCCCGTCGCCTCATCACAGCGCCCCAGCATCACCTCCAAAATGGCCAGGCGTAGATATTCCTCGGGCGCGGGCGGCTGCCGGTCGCCTTGGCGTTCAAGCAGGTCGAGACGCGCAGCGTCCACGACTTCCGGCGCCCAGGCGGGGAGGTCTCCGCCTACGCTTTCCATCAGAATCAAATCTCCCGGACAAACCTCCGCGACGAGTTCGCGTATCAATTCGGGGGGCGCGCCCACTTCACGCGAAACAACCTCTGGCGCATCTTCCACGCGCCCCGCCGGCGTCTCATCCGCAAACCGAGACCCCCCGGAGGATTCCCGAGCGATCTCAAGTCCTTCATCATCCATCTCTGTTTCCGGCGCGGACTCCTTCCGGGCGCGCGCCTTCCACTTATCGGCCGCGTCCAGCAGGGAAGGATCGGTTTCCTCCCGATCCCGCTCGTCCCCAAAGGCGGATGCGTCTTCCCCGAGGGACGCGCTGTTCTGCCCCCCCCCAAAAGCGGGAGCAAACGTCTCGCCGACGCCGTCCGCCTCATCCCCTCGCTTACACGGCACCTCAGCGCGTGCGCTCTCGGACGCGGACGACGCCACACCAGGGGGCGAGGCCCGGAGACTGGAGTCCTCCCCCTCGCCTTCCGCGCTCTCTTCCTCCCCGTCCACCCTCCGGTCGGTTTCGGCCACCTCCTCGTTCCCCTGGACAAAAGCGGCCCGGGCATCATCTTCTCCCGAACGAGGGGAGGATGCGTTCTCCATTGATGCCTCCTGCGGCGCATCGGAGTCGGCGTCCATGAGCTGGGCCACGGTGCGGCGATGTCCCACCTCCTCAGGCGCGGGCAAATTCTCCCACCAAGGCGCCTTGCCCGACTTCGTCTCCGGCCCCAGCTCCACGGAAGACACAGGCTCAGGCTCCTCAGAAGAGACATCGTCCAGCTTCCCCTTGAGGGGGAGCGCGCCCTCTTGCGCATCGCCCCGGAAGGGCGTCCAACCCTCGTCGGGCGTCAAGACTTCTTCTCCGTCCTTTGATTCCGCTCTCTCTTCGCGGGCCAAAGACTGAGAATTCGCCTCCGCAATCGGGCTTGAGACGTCCTCCAGAAAACCGCCCGCTTCGCCCATCGCATCCTCATCCCACAGCGCGGGGAGAAGCTCCCTTCGCCTTTGAGAGCGGCGATCCATCCACCAAACGACAGGGATGCTCACCAAGGCGAGAGCGCCCACCAGGATAAGTACCGTATTCGTATTCAGTAAAGACATCTCCATCTCCTATACCGCCGATTTGCGCAGCGCGCGGCCAGGGCGCGCGCCGGTATGGTTTCCGGCCTCCACGACCATCTCGCCGTTCACGATAACCATCTCGATCCCTGAAGGATACGCGACCGGACGCTCATAGGTGCACTCATCCCGTATTTCGTCCGGATCGAACAGCACGAGATCGGCCTTCATGCCAACCGCCAGACGTCCCCGATCCGATATGCCTAGCCGCTGGCAGGGGGCGGAGGTCATCTTCCGTATTCCCTCCGCCAGTGAAAACAGTCCCTCGTCCCTCGCCAAGGCGCCCAGAACGAAGGGGAAGGTCCCAAAATTCCTCGGGTGTGGCCGGCCGGCGCCCAAGGGCGGCTCATGCGTGAGTGCGCCCGCATCCGAACCCACCATGACGTAGGGCTTTTGAAGGATGCGGCGCATGTTCTCCGCGCTCATCATAAAAATGAGAATCTCGACGTTCATCCTCTCCTGGATCAACAAATCGAGCATCGCGTCCACGGGCGCCAAACCCCGTGCCTCGCCCAATCCCGCGAGGGTGAGACCCTCGCAGGACTGGTTCTCCCTCGTGAACACCCGGCTGATCAAGACGCTCTCCCAATAGGAGGGCTCCGGACGCGCCCGCGCGATCTCTCCCCTTATCCTCGCCCTCGTCTCCGAATCCGCGAGCCGCCTCATCCTCTCGTCCAAGGCACCATCATGTACCCAATCGGGCAGCAGCGCGCTCAGATGGGTGTTCGAGGCCGTGTAGGGGTAGCGGTCGCAACTCACGTCCCCTCCCCCTGCGCGCGCACGCTCAATGCGCTCGAAAACCGCATCGAGCTTGCCCCAGTTCTGCGTCCCCGCCGTCTTCAGGTGACTAATCTGAAGCGGCAGCCCTGCCGTGGCCGCCGCCGCGATAACCTCGTCGATCGCCTCCATCAGCGCGTCTCCCTCGCTGCGCATGTGCGTGGCGAGCAGCCCCCCGCCGCGCCCGGCGGCCCGGCAAAGCGCCGTCAGTTCCCCTGAATCCGCGAAACAGGCGGGCGCGTAGACCAATCCGGTGGAGAGGCCGAAGGCACCCTCCCGCATCCCTAGGGAGAGCATCTCCTCCATCGCGGCGAGCTCTCCCGCGCGTGCCGGGCGCGCCTCACCCCCCATCACGCTGGCGCGAATCGTGTTGTGACCCACCAGATGGGCATAGTTGATCGAGACACCCACCTCCTCCACACGGCGAAGATGCGCGCGCACGCTCTGAAACGCGAGGTCCAAATCGTACTGCTCTCGATACCACTTTTTCCGCTCCTCAAACTCCGCCCCGCCAATCGGGGAAGCGGCGTAGCCGCAGTTGCCGCCCACGTCGGTCGTCACTCCCTGGCGAACTTTCGCGTGCGCCTCGGGGTTGATGAGGAGGTAGTAGTCGGAGTGGCCGTGAATGTCGACGAACCCGGGGCTGAGCGCCAAGCCCCTCGCGTCGACCACGCGGCGTGCGGGGCCGCTCACCCTTGGGCCTAAGTCCGCGATGAGGCTTCCGCGAACGGCGAGCGCCCCCTCCCAAGGCACCGCGCCCAGACCGTCGAATATAGCGACACGCTCAAAGATGATGTCATGCATGGGGGACCGCCCGGGGCGGATTCGGTCCAAACGCCGATAACGAACAGATTATGGAGAAACCCTCATCCAACCGCAACCGGCGGCGGGCCCGAAACCCAGGTCCCGCGCCTCATCACGCCAACGAGGGCGAGGGAGCTCGAATCGAGAACGCACAAATCCGCACTGCGGCCCGGAGCGATGCAGCCCCACCTGGATTCCTCGCCGAGGACGCGCGCCGGGTTTCGCGTGGCCGTCGCTAGAGCGCAGGCGACCTCAAGCCCGCTCCATTTCCAGAGGCGAGGAAGAGTCTGCGAGAGCGACATGCGACTGCCGCTCAACACGCCCCCATGCGTCAGGGCGTCGCCCAGTGCTTCCGATGCAGGCGGGTTCACGTCCCCTGCGGGCCGCAGACCTGAGTCGGCCACCAAATCTGAGGTGAGTACCGTCCGCTCCCAACCCCTCGCGCGAACGAAGGCAGCGAGGGCGCGCGGAGCCACGTGCACGCCATCCGCTATCAGACCGGCGGAGAGCCTCGAATCGTCCCGCACGAAATCCATGGGCGATGCGCTCCTATGCGCGGGAGCGTCCGGGTTCGCGTAGCGATTGAAAGCATGTACCGCGAACGCACCGCCCGCCTCCAGAAACGCCTCCACCTTGGCGGACGAGGCCGCCGTGTGGCCCATGGCCGGCACGACGCCGTTATCCGCCAGCCACCCGGCAAGCTCCGCCGCCCCCTCCACTCCGGGGGAGAGCGTCGCCAGAACCAAGCCAGGCGCGCCCAGCCCTCTCGCGGCCTCGGCGATCTCCCGGACCTCCTCTATTGAGGGAGTGCGAACGTGCTTTCGCGGATGCGCTCCTCTCATACGAGGCTCCAGATAGGGGCCCTCCAGGTGAACGCCCAGAATCCGCGCCTCGGCGCCCCCCTCGTTTTCTTGATGGGCCCACGCCTCTCTGACCGTATGGGCCGCGCGAACCATCTCCTCCTGGGGCGCGGTGGTGATGGTGGGCAAAAAAGCGACGGTGCCGCGCCGCGCCAGTGCCAGCGCAATTCGGCGGACGCCCTCCACACCCGCCGTAAGCACCGCGTCCGCGCCCAGGCCGTTGACCTGAAGGTCCACGAAGCCGGGACACGCCAGCGCGCCCCCCAGCTCCAGCACCTGGGCATCCGGCGGGAGGGGATACGCTCCGCGCGGCCCCACGTACGTGAAAACGCCCCCCTCAATAACGAGGAGGGCGTCCACGATTCTCTCCAGCGGCGTATAGACCGCCATGCCAGCGAGGCGCAGGGTCATGATGAGAATCTACTTCTTCGCGCCTTTTTTCAGTTCGGCGCGCACCCTCTCGTTCGCTTTAATGAGTGACTCGACGTTCTCCTGCGCGGCCTCATAGAGGGAGTACCGCACTTTTTCAAGTATCAGACGGGCGGCCAGGGTGGTGACGCCCGGAACCTTGGGGGGCATTTTGATCTCACTCGCGCCTCCCGCGACCTCCTCGATTTCCCTGAGAACTTCCTGGTCGTCGTAGAGTTCTCCCTCTCCATACTGATAGGTGAGCTTTACGTAATCCCTCTCCTTCCTCTCCTGATCGCGCGTCTCCCGGACGATGTTCTCCATGTCGGCGGAAACGGGCTTTTTGGGGGATTCGTTTCGCTCCTCGATCTGCTGGAAATATTTAGCGTGATCGCAGGATTCCGGCAATTCCTCGCCCGGTATCTTCGAGCTGATCTCAAAGCGAATCGCCCTGTCGGCGTCCACAAATTTCGGCGGACCGATCTCGTAAGTGATGCCCTCGACGTTGAATCGATCCCCCTTCTTCGGTTCGTATCTCTTCTGCAAGTCTTTCGTCAGGCGACTCAGCGAGACCGAAGCGGTTTGCACGAAAAGCTGCGCTTGAAGTGAAGACATATTTTCTATCTCCCTAAGACTCGAAGAACAAATGAGAGGCATGGAACATGCCCCAGCCCCATGAATGCGTCAAGACCTGGCGAGGAGGTTTCCTGGCGCGCGTTCGAATCCGCATCCGCGCGAGAGGATATATGTGATATGGTCGCGTTTTTCAACCGAGGCGCTCGCGTCCTCCAATCAAGAAGTAGGGAATCCGGATGGCCAGGCCCGTTCACATTCGCGTTGGGGGCTATTCTCCGCCCGAGACCACGCACAGCCGCGCGATGGCTCTTTTTCGGGAGAAGATGCGGGAGCAGCTGGGCGAGAGCGTCAGAATAGACGTCTTCTGGAACGTGATGGATTTCGGCTACGGCGCGTCCGACCTGCTCTCCCTCGTGGAGTGCGGTCTGCTCGACATGTGCTACTTCTCAACCAGCTATCTCGTAGAGAGGACGCCCGCGCTCGAGATCGTCGACCTCCCCTTTTTGTTCCAGGATTCCACCTGCGCCCACCGCGCGCTGGACGGCGCGCTCGGAGGGCGTTTGACCGAGCGGATCGAAGCCCAGACGGGCTATAAAAACCTGGGCTTTTGGGACAATGGATTCCGCCACCTCTCGAACAGCGTCCGCGACGTGAGAACGCCCGAGGATTGCCGGGGGCTGCGCGTCCGCCTCCAACCCAACGAGGCGCACGTCAGGACGTTTGCGCTCCTCGGCGCCGATCCCGTGCCGGTCGAGCTGAAGGCGGGGCTCGCCATGATAGCCTCCGGCGCGGTGAACGCGCAGGAAAACCCGCTCTCCAACACCGCGACCTATGGTGTCGCAAAATATCACAAGCGCATCACGATGAGCGGTCATTTCTACGGAGCGCGCGCCCTGCTCGCCCACCGGGGGAGCTTCGACGCATGGCCTGAACGAGTCCGGAAGGCCGCGCGGGCGTGCGTCCGAGAGGCTATCGACCACCAAAGGGAGGCCGCGCGGGCGGAGGAGAGCACGATTCGCCGGGACCTCGAAAAAAGGGGCGTCTCCTTCGTGGACCTAACGGATGCGGAGCGCGCGGCGTTCTTCCAGGTGACGGAACCCATCCGCGCCGACGCCAGAAAAAGACTCGGTGACGCACTCTTCGACTTGATAACGAGAAAGCCAGGTTGACGTCCTGGCCGTTCCGGATGGGCTTCGAACGAGTCTAGAGCCCACCGCGCGAGGGGACGCAGGGCCGGCCCCTCATAAAGGTAAAGAAAAACCTTGCGCATACTCTACGTCAGCACGTCCCTTATCAGTATCGTTATACTCGGCACGCTCGGCTATATCCTGATCGAGGGATGGTCGCTCCCCGAGTCTTTCTATATGACGATTATCACCCTTACGACGGTGGGCTACGGCGAGGTGCACAAGTTGAGCACGACGGGGCGCATGTTCACCGTGGCACTCCTGCTCATGGGCGTGGGCGCCGTATTCTACGCCACGGCGAGCATCGCCGAGGTGATGCTGGAGGGCCGAATACGTCAAATTCTGGGGAGGCGAAAACTGGTGAGAGAACTCAGGAAGATGAAAGACCACCACATCATCTGCGGGTATGGACGCATCGGCTCCACCATCGCGAGGGAATACGCCAAAGAGTCGATGCCCTACGTCATCATCGAGAAAGATGAGGCCAAGGCCACCCATCTCGACCAGGAAAGGATTCTGGTCGTCGTGGGTGACGCCACGAGCGATCACACGCTCATCAATGCCAGCGTAAAACGGGCGAAAAGCCTCGTCTGCGCCCTGGCCACCGACGCGGACAACGTGTTCGTCACCCTGACGGCGAGGGTGTTAAACCCCGATATATTCATCCTGAGCCGCGCCGCCCGGGAGAGCTCCATCCACAAGATGGAGGCAGCGGGCGCGAACCGCGTGGTCTCCCCCTACACCATGGGCGGCATACGAATGGCGCAGTCCATTCTGCGACCCAAACTCGCCAATTTTCTCGATGAGATCACCGGCCACGCGACAACGGAACTCGATTTCGAGGAGGTGAGCGTTCCCGAGGGATCGGACCTTATCGGAATGGCGCTCAGAGAATCGAAGATCAGCCAAGAGACCGGCGTCTATCTGCTCTCCATCCAAAAGCATAGCGGAGAGATGAGGTTCAATCCGGGGCCTTACTTCCAGCTCCAGGCGGGAGATCGCCTCTACGCCCTCGGCACGCCCGAGCAGGTGAAGGCCCTGCGCGAGCGCGTTCTCATGCTGTAGCGCATCTCCCTCGCTTCTCAGGGTGCTCTACGCCTCCCGTCAAGATGACAAAACAAGGACGCCTACCCGAGCGCGTCCAACCTCAAATTCCGCCCCAGACGGAGGAGCGCGTCCGCGGCGTCCGAGCCGGGCGCGGCGAGAGGGAGAACGTCGTCCATCCCCGCCAGATGGGGAATCACGCCCAGAAGCGGAGCCTCCACCCCGCAGAGATCGGCGATGGCCGCCGGGTTGCGCTCTGCCGCCGGCGTGGCCTCTCCGCTCGAGTCGGAGAGGATGACGCCTAGAATCTCGAGCCCCTGCCGCCTGGCCTCCCGCACGCTCAACAGGGTGTGGTTGATGGCACCCAGGCCGAGCGGAGCGACGATCACCAAGGGTAGGTTTGCGCGGCGAGCAAGATCGGCCATGAAAGCGCCGGCGGCCAGGGGCGCAAGAAGGCCGCCCGCGCCCTCCACGAGCAGGGGCACTCGCTCCTCTCTGAGCGTCTCAATCGCGCCGACGAGGCGTTCCAGGTCCGGCGGCTCCCCCTCTCGCTCGGCCGCGTGGGCGGGCGCGAGCGGCGCGCGGTATCTGTAGGGACAAACCACATCCTCCGGCCGCGCATCGCCCGCGGCCGTCCTGAGCACCAGAGCGTCCCTCGGAACGAGGCGCTCGCCCTCAAGGGCGCAGCCCGACTCAGCAGGCTTCATCACCCGGGGGCCTTTGCCCCGCGCCGCCCAGTGGGCCGCGATGACGCACCCCGCTACCGTTTTTCCCACACCGGTTCCCGTTCCGGTCAAAAAAATGGCAGTATCAGACATCGTGATTGGCTCCCTGCGTCGATCGCAACGTGAACGGGCATGGACGAGCGGACGGAGAGGCGGGCGCGTGAAACACGCCGGAAACCTTGAGGAGACCCCATGAAAACAACGAGCGCAAAAACCATCGACCTCCTTGGCGAAATCTGCCCCATGACCTGGGTACGGACGAAGCTCGCCCTAGAGGCGATGGCTCCGGGGGAGGTGCTTGAAGTATGGCTCGACTCAGACGATTCCGCCACCAGCGTCCCCAAAAGCGCGGCGGCCGAGGGCCACGTCATCCGGAGCGCGACGCCGGACTCCCAGGGCGGCGTTCGGCTCGTCATAGAGAAAAGACGAGGACGATCGCACCCATAGCGATCAAGCAAGTCGCCATTTCGCCCCCGATTTTCCGGCTCAGGAATCCCCCGCCCAGGGGACGCAACCGCCCGTAGACCAAACCCCGCGATTCAAAGCGCATTCCGCCAAAAAGACTGCCAAATAGCGCGTCAAATAACGGCAAAAGAAAGATAATTTTTCTGAATAAAAATTGATAATATAATTATAATCATATATTTATGGATTAGAGAGCGTTGCGAAATTACGCGCCAAACAGTGCGCCAAAAAAGGAGAAAAAATGGACTGGGAAAAGTTCAGTTTTGAATACAAATACAAAGGTTTGGGCCTCGAAAATACCATCGTCTCCATAGAGGCGTCCAAAGAAGCCTGCATGCGTCTCGTTCTCCCTCCGGGTTGGAGAGAGAGGCTGAACAAATTGAACCGCGTTCGCGCCATTCATGGCACGACGGCCATAGAAGGAAATCCCCTCTCGGAAGCCGAGGTCTCACGACAAATCGAGATTCAGGAGCAATCCGCCGAACATCCGGACTCGACAAAACCCAGCAGGGAGCAAGTCCAGATCAGAAACGCCGGCGCCGCACAAGCGTGGGTTCAAAAGAGGTTCAAGCCCGGCAGTCCTCCTTTCACTCTCGACGATATTTTCAGAATGCACAAAATGATCACCGAGAACGCGGACATGATGGACAATACGCCCGGAAACCTGAGGACGTTTCCCGTGAACGTGGGAAGTCCATCTCTCGGAGGCGTCCACAGGGGCGCGCCGCACAAACGGCTGGCGGATATGATGCACAGATACGTTGCATTTTTGGGCTCCCCCAAAATGGCAGCGGAACACCCCGCCCTTCGGGCGCTACTCGCGCATTTTTTTCTGGTGACGATCCATCCGTTCGGCGATGGGAACGGCAGGACCTCCCGTCTCGTAGAGGCGGGCATATTGTTTCAGGAGGGCTACAACCTCCACGGATTTTACGGGCTGTCCAATTATTTCTATCGCCATGAGAACGAATACAAAACGCTGCTTGAAAAGTGCAGGAAAAAACAGCCCTTTGACGTCACCGCGTTCATCACGTTCGGATTGCGGGGATTCGCAGAAGAATTGAAGGGAATCAACAACTTCATCACGACCAAGCTGAGTCGAATCGTCTATCGAGACATGTTGGTTCGGGCGCGCGACAAAAAAATATCCAAAAGGAGACGTTTGATTAACGAGAGAGAATACAACCTTCTTGATTTTCTCATCCTGGAGACCGAACCTGAGGATCCATTCTCCGAGCGGCCCTCAAGGATGATCAGCTTATTGGAACTGCTCAAACGTCCGCACGTTCGAGAAGCATACAAGAACGTAACCACGAGAACCCTCATAAGAGAGCTCGTCCGACTGGAGGAGTTTGGTTTTATCAAAATCTCCGAAGGCACGACAACCGACCAACACCTCATCGCGCTGGATTTTGACGCCATCGGGAAACACTAAATGGACTTTCTCCCTGATTCGGCGGGGCCTGGAAGGCGACACCTCACGATCACGGCGTGGGTTCCTCCCTCAGCCAGCGCGCGAGGGCCTTCTCGGGGTCTGCGAGCTCCTCAATGGAGGTATAAAAGTGCGCCTCCCAGCCAAACTCCGGAAAACCGGTGAACAACATGAGGTTCAGCGGATAGCCATCGCAGTCCGTGCAGCGGCGAAAATCATCCCGAAACAAGAACACCGGCTTCTCCCAGGCGATGGCCATGCCGAGCTCCACCATCACGCCCTCATCCGGCGGGCAGCCGTTGACCACCCCGAAGAAGCCGGCGGCGGCGCGCACGTCCCGCACGTCGTCCTGTCCCACGCGGTACGCCCAGCCCGGGCGCGCGAGCCGCTCGGGCTCGTTGTTGCGGGAGAACGGCTCCCACACCTCGGCCCCGGCCGCCTCAAGCCTCTCCACCAGCGCTTTGAGTGGCCCCTCTCGCTGCTGGGAGGAGAAACCATAGGGATTCGCCAGGTAAAGGGTTTTGCCAGAGACCATGCGCGCTTCACTCTCCTCTCTTTATCAGACGCGCGTCCCGCTCACCACCAGCACCGGAAGACGCGCCATGCTCCCACACGAGACAGCGCGCCGTCCAGCGACGCAGTCGCGCGGTCGACTCCGCCATTGCACATATCGCCCACGCGCCCAGGGGATCATCGCCGATCATCGCGCGTTCTCGCCAAAAGCGGCGAAGGCCAGCCCCGCGCCCAGGGCCATGGCGGCGCCGACGTGGAGCAGATTCACGAACCCCCAAATCGGAAGGAGCCAGCCCGCCATGAACGCGCCGAAGGTGGCGCCGACCCCCCAGGTAGCGGCGCTGTAGAGGGACTGCGCGGTGTTCTTCGTCGCCGCGCCGCTCAGGCGGTCAACGTATTGAATCGCACCTGCGTGAAAGACGCCGAAGGCGACGCCGTGCAGAAGCTGGATGAGGATGAGCAGGCTCGCGTCCGTCGTGAGCGCGACGAGCTCCCACCTCAAGCCCGCGGCGATCATACCCGCCACGATCATGAATTTAAGGCCGAACCATCTCTGTATCGTACCTGCGAAAACGAGAAACACTATTTCGCTCGCCACTCCCGCCGTCCACGCCAGCGCGATGATGTCCGCCGACATGCCGAGTTGCTTGAGCCGGATGCTGAAATACACCCCGAAAGGTCCCGCCGACATCGCAGCGACGGTCGTGGCGGCGAGGAACACGGCGAGCGGCCTCTGACGAAGCAAAAGCCGCAGATCGGCCCGAAACATGGGACGCGAAGCGCCCGTCTCCCTCGGCAGGCGAAAAATAACAAAAACGAGCAGAAAGCCTGCGACCGCCACTGCCGGAAATATAGCGGCGACACCGGCCCCCTCCACTAGGCGTCCCGCGATCGTGGCCGCCGCGATGAAACCCAAGGACCCCCAAAGGCGCACCCGGCCGTATTGCGCGCCCGTGGCCTCGATCTCCCTCAGACAAAGGTTCTCGGCTATCGGCACGAGGGGCGCCTTGAGGGCGGAGAAAAGCGTGATGAGAAAAAACAGGGGCAAAAAACCGCGCGCCCCCCACAAGAACAGCGCGAGGGCGGCGCTCAGGACCGCGCATCCGAGTACCATGCTCCGGCCGAGGCGAAACCTGTCGGAGAGCGCGCCCGCCAAAGGGGGGGCGAGCGCGTTCGAGAGGCGCGGTGCGGCGTTCAGCAGACCGAGCTGAAGCCCGCTCATTCCGACGGAATGATAGAAGACGTTCAAAAACGGGAGCAGGACGCCCACGCTGAAAAAATGCAGGAAATAAAATGCGGGCATTTGCCAGAGTGGCGCGGGGCCAGGGGAATGGACGCGCGCGCGCCCGCAAAGAGGGAGCATCTCTCGGCAACCTTATCACCCGGGCGGGAAAATTCATTCGACCACGATCGGAGAATGATTTCCAGCCGCGCGGCGGCTTCCTTCGTGCACGTGGTTTTGCTATGCTCCCCTCCCCAATGAATTCTCGGGTTCTTCGCGCCGCGCAAGGCGAAGCCCTTGAACGCAAGGGAAAGCGCCGGGGGCCTAAAAACCGCGACGGCTAAACGGAAGCGACAAAAATGGGAACCCTCTATGAGTGGAGGGGTGACCCTTTGCATTTTCCACCCAATCGGAACCCATTGCGGGAGCGAAACGATGAGCACGAACGATCTGGCGAAAACTGCCCAGCGAATGGTCGCGCCGGGCAAAGGCATTCTGGCGGCGGACGAGAGCGCGGGCACGATTCAAAAGCGCCTCGACGGCATCGGCGTCGAATCGACCGAGGAGAACCGGCGCGCCTATCGCGAACTTCTCTTTACCACGGAGGGAATGGAGGAATACATCAGCGGCGTCATCCTGTTCGACGAGACGCTGCGCCAGAGCGCGTCGAACGGAACGAACTTCGGCGAAATGCTCACCGGGCGCGGCATCCTCCCCGGCATCAAGGTCGACAAGGGCGCCAAGGACCTGGCTTTCGCCCCAGGGGAGAAAGTCACCGAAGGGCTGGACGGCCTGCGCGAGCGCCTAGCCGAATACGCCTCTCTGGGCGCGACCTTCACGAAATGGCGCGCCGTCATCGCCATCGGCGAGGGAATCCCCTCCGCCTACTGCATCAAGGCCAACGCGCACGCCCTCGCGCGCTTCGCCGCCCTCTCGCAGGAGGCGGGCCTCGTGCCCATTGTCGAGCCCGAGGTGCTCATGGACGCCGACAACACCATTGAAGTCTGCGAGGAAGCGACGAACGACGCGCTCAAGAGCGTGTTTCACGCCCTATACGGGCAGCGCGTCTCGCTGGAGGGCATGATCCTCAAGCCCAACATGGTGATATCGGGCAAAAAATGCGCCGTTCAGGCGGGCGTGTCGGAGGTGGCGGAAGCCACGGTCCGCACTCTGTCGAGAAACGTGCCCGCCGCCGTGCCCGGAATATGCTTCCTCTCGGGCGGGCAGAGCGACGCCCTCGCCACCGCCCACCTGAACGCGATGAACGCGATGGGTCCCCACCCCTGGGAGCTGAGCTTCTCCTACGGCCGCGCGCTCCAGGCACCCGCCCTCAAAGGCTGGGGCGGGGAGGCGGCGAACGTCCCCCTCGCCCAAAAACTTTTCCACCATCGCTGCAAGTGCAACGGCGCGGCGCGCTCCGGTGCCTACGAGGGCGCGATGGAGGAGGAGGTCGCCGCCTAGACGGGCGGGTGAGAGGGAGGAGAGAAGATGCGCAAGGACGCCGCCGGCGATCAGAATTTGAGGGGAATGACGCTCGAGCGTCACATTCGTGAGGAGGAGCGAAACTACCCGGGTGCGCGGGGACTCTTCACCCGCCTCGTCACGCAAATCACCCTCGCCGCCAAGATCATCAACGCCGAGGTCAACAAGGCGGGACTGGTGGACATTCTGGGGCTGACCGGTCAGATCAACACGCAGGGGGAGGAGGTTCAAAAACTCGACGAATACGCCAACGAAGTGATACGAAGGGCACTCGACCATACCGGCTCCGTGGCCGCCCTGGCGAGCGAGGAGATGGCGGACGTCTACGTCGTCCCCGGCGAACACGTGGAGGGGGGCGAATACGTGGTACTCTATGATCCGCTGGACGGATCCTCGAACATCGACGTGAACGTGAGCATCGGAACGATATTCTCCATTCTGCATCGCACGAGCCGGGGCAAGGCACCGAAACTCGACGACTTCCTCCAGCCGGGCCTCTCCCAGATTTGCGCGGGCTACGTCATCTACGGATCGTCCACCATGCTGGTATACACCACCGGCAACGGCGTGGACGGTTTCACCCTCGACCCCTCGGTGGGCGAGTTCTTTCTCTCCCATTCCGGCATCCGGATTCCCGAGCGGGGGAGCATCTACAGCATCAACGAGGGCAACTTCTCAAAATGGGAAGATTCCGTAGCACGCTACGTCGCACACTTAAAAACGGAGGACGCCGAATCAGGCCGGCCCTACTCGGGGCGCTACATCGGCTCGCTGGTGGCCGACTTCCACAGGAACCTCCTCAAGGGCGGCGTATTCCTCTACCCGGGCGACAGGAAAAACCCCAACGGCAAACTGCGCCTCCTCTATGAGTGCAATCCCATGTCCTTCATCGCCGAGCAGGCCGGCGGCGCGGCGAGCGACGGCCGCCGGAGGGTGATGGAAATCTGCCCCGAAAAGCTTCATCAGCGCGTTCCTTTCATCGTCGGAAGCAAGCGCGACGTCGCCGACGCCGCCCGCTTCCTCTCCAGGGGGGAAAATTAAATGCAGACCTATCGCCTCGCTTTCCTACTCCTCACCGCCTCTCTGCTCGCCGGCTGCGTAGGCATCGAAGCTTACGAGCGCAAGGCGGACGAGGCCGCCTCCCTCAGACGAGAAATTGACGCCGGCCAACGCGAGATTCAGACGCTTCGCCAAGAAACGGAAAGACTCCAAACGCAGATCGAGCAGAAGGACGTGGAAAACCAGGAACTCGCCCAGTCTCTCACCATGTCCAGGCGCCACAACCAGCAAATAGAGACGCGCGTGGCGGACCTCCGCGCGCGCGAGTCCGACCAGCGCAGCCAGAAGGAGGAGAGCGCCACGAAAGCCATGCGCCTTCAGCGCTCCTACGAGACGACTCGCGCGGAGGTGCAAAAGCTGAAGAAAGAGAGGGTCAACCTGAGAGCGAAGCTTGCGCGCTTTGAGGACAAGATTCGCTTTCAGGCGGAGATGGAAAAGGACATAAAGGCCCAGCTGTTAAGAGAGCGCCAGCAGGGAATCATGCGCGTGCGCCGCTCCGGCGATCGGGTGGTGATCAGCATCGAGAGCCTCATCCTCTTCAAATCCGGCAGCGCCAAAATCCGCACCGACGGCAAGGCGCTGCTCATCAAGCTCTCCAGACTCTTGCGCCGCTACGCCAACCGCGAGGTGCAGGTGCAGGGACACACCGACAACCTGCAGATATCCGATCGGCTGGCGGAGCGATGGGAGACGAACTGGGAGCTTTCCGCCGCGCGCGCCACGCGCGTGCTGCGCTACTTCGTCGAGGAGGGAAACCTCGACCCGCGCCGGGCGTCGGCGGCCGGCATGGGCGAGTTCCGTCCCATCACCTCGAACGACACGCGGGGAGGACGCCGGAGGAACCGCCGACTCGAAATCCTCATGTTCCCTCCGGATTCCTAAGCGAAGCCGCTCCTTCGCCCCCCAGGAAAGGACGCTTCCTTGATCGTCGAGCGAATACCCGTCGGCCCCTTTCAGATGAACAGCTATCTCCTGGGCTGCGAGGAGACGGGGGAGGGCGCCTACGTTGATCCCGGCGCCGAGGTGGAGCGCGTCATCGCGCGCGCGGGGGAGCGCGGCCTCACCCTCGTCAAGATCATCGGCACCCACGCACACCTCGATCATGCCGAGGGCGTCGCCGAGGCGAAGGAGAGGCTCGGGGCGCCCTACTGGCTCCACGAGGCGGAACTCCACAACTTGCGCAACATGCCGAACGCGGCGCGCGCCTACGGCTTTCCCGTCCCGAGAGTTCCCGAGGTGGACGCGCACCTCGTCGCCGGCGAGACGATCTCGGTGGGAAACCTCGAATTCGAGATCAGGCTCGTGGACGGGCACGCCCCCGGCAACGTCGCGCTCTACCGGCCCGGACGGGGGAACGCGCCGGGCCACGTCATCGTCGGCGACGCCCTGTTCGCCGGCTCGGTCGGACGAACCGACCTCTACAAGGGCGACGCCGGCGTCCTGCTGAGCGGCGTCCGCGCGCAGCTGCTCACGCTTCCGCCCGAGACGGTCGTCCACCCGGGCCATGGTCCGGAAACCACGATCGGACATGAGAAAGCCACCAACCCCTTTTGCCAGCCCGGAGCGGAAGGGCTTCCGGCTTGAGCGCGGACGCCCCGAATGCCCATCCCCATCTGGGGGGAGCGGTCAGGTTCTGCGTCGTCTGCGGGAGTCCGCTCACCCTCCGCCGTTGGACGGAGGGGGACGGCGCCATGCAGCTGTGCTGCAGCGGCGTCAAGTGCGCCCACGTTCACTTTCTCGATCCGAAGGTGGCGGCGGGCGTCATCGCCACCATTCAGGGAGGCGCGGTGCTCGTGCGGCGCGCCCACAACCCCGGCAAGGGGCTCTGGACGTTTCCGGGCGGCTTCGTGAACAGGGGAGAGGTCGTCCCCGCCGCCGCCGCGCGCGAGGCGCGCGAGGAGGCGGGCGTCAAGGTGGCGGTGGACGCTCTGCTGGGAGTCTATTCGTTCAAGGAAAACCCCACCGTGCTCATCGTCTATACGGGAGCGGTGACGGCCGGTGCGCCGCGCCCCCTGGCGGAGACCACAGAGGTCAAGATCGTCTCGCCTGAGGAAATCGACTTTGCGGAGCTCGCGTTCGACGCCACCCGCGCCGCCATGCGCGACTGGCGGGAGCGCGTGCGGGGCGGATGAACGCCAAGAGCGGCACGCCCGGAATCGACGCAGCTCCTCGAAGGAGGGAAAGCCGCGCGTCCGCGCGCCATATTTGCGGAAACGGGCGCGAGGCGCAGCGGGACAGCGATATCGTATGTTGGGGCGAAGCCGGCGAACCAACCGTCTATTTTCAACGTAAAACGGCTCAAAAATGGATTCTACGCATAGATGCTCTCCGCCGTTCACGCGGAGATTTTCAGGGTGAATGATTTCGTGCGGCGGTTCTACGGGTAAGGTCCCGCGCCCGCCCGGGGCTACGCCCGCAGCGACGCGAGCGTCTCCACCCAGAGTTTCAGGTTGCGCTCGGCGCGCGCCTTGTCCGTCAGCCGCTTGCTGGAGTGGGCCACGTATTCGTTGCGAAAATTGTTCACCTTCGCGATGCGCTCCAGCAGTTTGTTCGCCTCCGGCAACGAGCGGAACGCCCCGCGCGCGGCGGCGAACACGCCGTCGAGCTTCGGGTCGTCTTTCAGCGCATAGTCGAGGCAGGAGCGCAGCAGGCCGATCACGGAAAACGGATTGCCGTAGAGCAGCCCGCGCTTCAATTTTTTCGCCATTTCCCGATAATGCGCGCGCGCTCTTTCGTCTATGTTCCCCCAATGCGGATCGAACCATGCTTCCTGTTCATGCCGGTTTGTGGGAACCTTGTCGCACAAGCGAATCAGAATCATGGCCTTGCAGGCGTCATCCAGCGGCCCCAGCAGGGCGGTGAATACGGGGGAGAGATTGGGCGCGTCTTTTTTTCGCTCGAAAAACCGGTAAAGCTCCAGTGCATCCGTCGCCGCCCTCCTCTCCCGCTCTCCCAGCCTTCCGAACGTCTCCGCCGAGAAGAAACTCTCCGCGTCCGTCTCCTCCCGGGCGAAGAAGGGCAATTCCGGCGCATCCGTCGCCTCGCTCAGCAGATTTTGCAGCGCGGGTGCGCAGGAACGCACGAGAGCGTCGAAACGGTTGCTCGTCAACCTCTCCATCACATTCTGGGGAGTGAAGACGTATTCCCACTTGACGCCGCTCGAGGCGGCGGCGCGGCACCACTCCATCGCCGCGCGCGCCTTGCGCGACACGTCCGCGTCCTGCCTTCCCTTGGTTTCCACCAGATAATGCGCGCCGTCCTCCATTCGCACGAAAAAATCCGGCGTATAGAATGCGAGCCGTTGCGCGCGCGTGAGATAGTCAATCCGCAACGCCTGGGGGCCGGCGTTCTTGGCGAACGCCGCCACGTCCGGAGCGGCGTCAAGAAAGGCCGTCATCGCCACTTCAAGCGACTGGTTGCAGGGCGTGAGATTGAAAAGCGTCTTGTCAGCGCGCACAACGGGCCGCCGCTCGGAGCTCGTCGCCTGATAGGGCTTCCAGTCGCGCAGGGACGTCCCGCCCCCACCGGCGCGGCGTTTTTTCGTCCGGGTCGTTCGCGCGCGAATGAGCGGAACGAAGACGGCGCGAATGTGCTCGCGCACGTCCTGATCGGCAAGGCGCGCGGTGAGACGCGGATTGGTCAGGCTCACCTTCTCGCCGAACAGAATCTCGCCCAGAAAAACTTCCAGCAGCGGGGCGAGGACGGCGTGCGTGCTGCGCACCTTGCAGGCGATCTCCAGCTCAAGGACGTAAAACGATATCGCGGTGAAACCGTTCGCGAGCAACTCCAAGCGGACCTCCATCCGCTCGACCACCTCGTCGGTGAACAGATGGCGTCCCTCGTATTTGACCTCGCGCGCTTCCCCGCGTCCAAGCGGCAGGGAGCGCAAGGGTGCGGCCGCGTTCCGCACGTCCTGGACGGAGAGGTTCTCCAGCGTAGGCTGTATTTTGTGGGCCGCCGTCAGCGCGGGCAAAACGACGTCGAGCGCATCCCCATCCTTGTGCTCATCCGGAAAAATCGAGACCGTGGTGGCCGGAACCTTATCCGCGTCCGTCTCTCCTATCGGCAGGCCCTCCTGCTCGAGTTGTTCCTTATACAGACTCGTGAAGGCCGGATGCTCCACCACGACGACCAACTCGTCCGCCCCTCCGGTTCCGGGCGGCGTCATGCGGCGCAGCCCGCGCCCGAGCGTCTGCTCGGGCAAGATGTTCGCCTGCGCACTGTATGGCCGCAGCGGCACGATGGTGGTGACGTTGCGCACGTCCCAGCCCTCGCGCAGCATGAGCACGGAAACGATGCAGGCGTAGCGGCTTTCATCGCTGTCCAGCTCCCGGCTGATGCGCCGAAGCGCCTTGAGGTCCTCATCGCTTATCTGTCTTTCGCTCTCCTCGAAAACGCGTATCTTTTGCCCGCCAACCTCCTTGTTCCTGATTCTTCCCTTGAGATTCGTGTGCAGGTTGATCGTCTTACCGTTCAGCTCTTTGAAGATCGCGTCGCCGTTCAGCCGACGGGTTATATCGTCCGCCGCCTTGGTGTCCTCGCACATGACGAACAGCAGGGGTCTCTTGCCGCTCTTCGCCCACTCGTTCCGGCTGTGCCGCCACCGTTCGTAACCGAGGCGCAGATGCGCCTCGTAGCGATAGGCGGCGTCCTCATGCGGCTGCTCAACCAGATCGGGCGTGCGGCCGATGATGGGCGTTTTGACAATGCCGGCGTCCACCGCCTCGCCGAGCGGCGTATCGCAGACGACGTGCGGAAAAAAATAGCCCTTGTTGTCTTTGGGCGTCGCCGAAAAATCCATCTGGGCGACCAGGCCGCCCGCGCGACTGGCCAGTGCTCTGTGAAGCGCGCGTATCGCCCCGCTCCACGCCGAGCCCGGATCCCAGACGTGATGCGCCTCGTCGTTCAGCAGCATCACCCGCCGATGGGAAGTAATGCGCTCGCGCAGCTTCGCACCGGTATCGAGTGCGCTCGCTCTCGACACGGACGGCCCGGCCCAAGGGTGGGTTTCGGCGTCCCTCCGGCCGCTCCGGCGCTCCTCGAAGAGGCGGTGCACGTTGGTGAGGTAGAGTGCGCCTCCGGTCGTCGCCCCGCCCGCCTCATCCTGCAGGATGACCGAGAAATTCCAGTCCCCGCGCCATTCGGGCGGAATGAGCGGATCCTTCAGGAAGATGTCCGGGCCGCCGCCCTCAGGCCGAAAATCCTCCTTCAGACGCTCGAACACAGTCAGGTTCGGGGCGATGACGAGGAAATGCCGTGCCATGTCCGATCCGCTTTCTCTCAGAGCGTGAAAATAGCTCCAGACGATGGCGAGGCTCATGCACTTTGTCTTGCCCGCTCCGGTCGCCAGCTTGAAGGCGTAGCGCGGCCATTCGTCCTCCTCGGAGCTGACGCCGTAAGCGTCGTTTTCCGCGCCCGCCCCTCCGAACTCGCAGATGAGGGAGGAGAGCGAGCGGAGGCGGCGCACCTCCATCAGATAGACGAAGGTCTCTATCGCCTCACGCTGACAGAAATAGTAGCGAAACGCGGCTTCCGCCCCATCCGTCTCCATGATGCGATGCGGACGCCCGAACCAGTGGTTGAGCAGGGCGCGCGTGGTGCCGCTGGCGCCGACATAGCCCGACTCCCGCCATTCCTTGACGAGTGCGCGCAGTGGATCGACGAGCCTGTTCGGTGAGGGGCGCCGGTAGGTCTTGATCTCCGCCGGATGCCCCTCCGCCGCGCGGACCCGGTGCTTGTCCGGCTCCTCCCAGGGGGCGAAAAGGGGCGCCGCAGCGGCAGGGTTGACGACCGGCGTTGGGTTCATACCTGCACCTCGAGAGTGATGCTGGTATCGCAGCCGAACACGTCCACCACTTTAATGCAGGCGGTGTGCCTGCCTGCGCTCTCGTAGGAGAAGTGCGCGTCGCTCACCGTCTTGAGGCTTCTGTCCTTTCGCGTGCGGTAGTCCTGCCAGTGGTGGTGGAAGGGCTGGCCCGGCGCCCAATCAAAATCAACCGCCCAGAAGTCGATGAAGTCAAACCCGTTTTCAACCGCCCGCTCCTCGAGCGCCTCCAGTTCTTTGGCGGGAACCTCCGTCAGAGAGGGAATGAAGCGGGTGAGCTTCACGTCGGTCGTCTCGTCTTTCCGGATAACCTGCTCGGCGGTGAGTGCCGCCATCTCGTAAAACGGCGGAATTTCCACCCGGTTCTTTTCCATGATCTCTCTGGGAATGCGGCGCAGGCGCATTTTGAGGTCGAGCTCCGCCTCTATGGCGGCGACGGATTGATGGACGTCCATCTCGAAATCCCATGCCAGGCAGTTCACCTCGCGCCCGCCCGCCGCCTTGGCGGCTTTGGCGACTTCCGCCGCCTCCTCCCTCGTGAAAATGCCGTCGATGCCGTCCACGTGAACGAAGGCGCCGCCTTTTCGCCCATGTATGAGCGGAGAGGGCGCGTCGTTCAGAATTTCCGCGCGGAAGAACTTGAGGACGAGGGCGCGGTGCTCCCCATCCGCCCCGTTCAGGGTCTCGCGCTGCCACCACTGCCGCTCGTAGCGGCCGAGGTTATACACGTCGAAGGAGCGATAGGGCCTGTCCTCCCTATACACCTCCCGCTGAATCCCTATCATGCGCTTGCGCGTCGTGTGAACGGCGAAGCGCCCGAAATCCGCGCATATCCACCGGCGGCCCAGCTTCTCCGCAACCGCCGCCGTCGTGCCCGAACCGCAAAAGAAATCCGCCACCAGATCCCCCTCGTTCGACGACGCTTTCATCATGCGTTCAAGGAGGGCTTCCGGCTTTTGGGTCGGGTAGTCAAGGTATTCATTGCCCTGAGTCGCCCTCACGTCAACCCAGACATCACGGCATCTCACACCCTTTCCCATGTATAGCTTACGTCCTGGAACCTTGCCCTTTGCAATGATTAATTCACCGTTTTCAATCCAGCGGAGAGCCGTCTCCAAAGGCATTCGGTAGCCCCCCGATGGCGCTTTTTCACCATATCCTAAATCATAGACGTAGCCTCCACCCCCAGGGTTATCTATTGGCCGCACTTCGGATATCGTCCCTTTTCATCAGAATAACGATACAGTTTTTGACTTGCGTCACTGTATTCTTGAAATACATCGTTCCACCGTAGTCCGCCTTTGCGGTAGAAGAAAATTGTTTCGTGGGATTTTAAACTTCTTGTTCTTAGATGCGTATCCACCAACTGCGCCGTATGCCAGATAACCTCGTTCTGAAACAAAATTTTCCTTGCCAAAAACTTCATCCAAAACGTTTCGCAAATAACCACTCACCCGCCAGTCGCAATGCACATAGATGCTTCCGTCCTCGGCGAGCAGTTCCCGCATGAGAGCCAGACGCTCGGACATCATGGCGAGGTAGGAGTCCGTCCCCTTTCCCCACGTGTCCCGATATGCGACGAACTCCAGCAGGGATTGCTCCTTGGCGACCGCCTCCCTCCCCTCTCCTATCCCCGCCTGAAAGGTGAAGTCCGCGCCCACGTCGAAGGGCGGGTCGATGTAGATGAGGCGTATCTTCCCCCGGAACTCCTCCAGCAGGGAGGCCATCACCAGCCTGTTGTCCCCCCAGATGAGGCGGTTTCTGAAACCATCCCGGTGGGCGCGCCCCGCATCGAACAACTCGCCCTGGGCCGCCGCGCGCGAGCGGGGCTCGTCTATCGTCTCTATCTTCTGAAACGGCATGGCGCGGCCGGCGACGTCCGCCTCCCGACGGTTGCCGAACTCGTCGTATTTCCCCTCCCAGACGAGCTCCGTCTTCATCCGGAAGAGCGGATGCGGATTGTGCGGGCCAAAAGCGGGCTTGTCGCTCATGGAAAACGAATCTCGCTTGCGGAATCATTCAGGGGATACACCAGCAGAGGATAGCACGACGCGCATTTCGGCGGAAACGGTGTAACCGGACAAAAATCATTGCGCATGGCCTGGAAAAATAGCGGATTTTCCGGAGCGTAAAACGCCCGGAAAAAGAACGTTGAAAAAACCTCTCAAAGCAGGTCGTCGGGGGCGACGGCGTCCTCGTCATTCCGGCGAAAGCCGGAGGGGCGGCAATCTTTCGGGCAGGCATCCCTCCCCTTCGCGTTCCTTCCCTTCGCGCGCGACCCCAAACAAGGCGGCCAGATACGCGGCGCATCGCGCCGATATTCGCTGGCTTCCGACGAGTGCCACACCTTCCACAACGACTCGGAGGAGACGATGGAGTTCGTCTGCATGATTCCCGTGAGCGCGACCAGGGCGCATGACCATGAAAGGGTGCGGCCTTCCGCCCCTCCGCCAGTATAACCCTATATGTTGGACTGAAGCCCAAGGGCACATACAATAAGTAGAATATACCCCTTCCCAGGGGAGCGCCTTGATGAAAGAATCGTTTTTTATTTCTATAAATGATTAAATATCAAATATTTATGACAATTATCACATAAATTGTTTCAGATTATCCTTTCGCCCGCAAAATTTTTCACGCAAAAAATCAATAAATACAACAAGATACAGGCATAAGCAAAAAACAACTTGAAATATATCCCGACCCTTTGCTAAGTTTGGCGGCATCCCAGTCCTTTCCCTCTTGGGTGGCAAAATGACGAACCTGGCAAGAGACCTCTCTTCCCTCATCACGTTGGTGAGCAACGTCATGGAGGCTTACTCCGCCTGCCTGTTTCTCCAGAACAAAAAGCACAAGAACTACCAGCTCACCGCCTACCACAGCCTGAGCCCGCACATCATCGCCGACGCCTCGGTGGAGGTCGGCCAGGGCTTCATGGGCTGGGTTCTCGAGAACAACGAGCCGTTAAGCGTGAACCAGTTCGACAGGGACACCATCGTCCTAGGCTATTACAACAGAAACGAGGACATCAAATCCTTCATGGCGACTCCCTTGCCCTCGTCGGCCAACAGCGGGGCGCTCGCCATCGACAGCAAGAAAAGCTGGTGCTTCACGTCCAAAGACCAGAAAATACTCGAGGGGTTCGCCCAGCAATTCGCCTATCTTGCAGACAACGCCCTGGCAGCCGTTCAAATCGAGCACCGCTCCATGAACGTCTCCGCTTTCGGCAAATACCTGGCCTCGATTCGCGAAAGCGAAAGCGAAGACCAGTTGCTGAACGCAATATGCCAGACGCCGCACGAGTTGCTTCCCTTCGACGCCTGCTTCCTCGTTCTCATCGACGAGCAAGCAGGCTCTCCTCGCCTGTCGAAAATATCAGGATTCGGGGAGCTTTTTCCGGGCGAAATCGCCATCAGCGAGCGGGCGAGCGTGGCGGGATACGTGCTCCGTAAAAAAGAGGCTCTCAGACTCCCCGACCTCAAGAGTCAAAAAGGAACCAAACCCCTGTTCCATCATGACGAGCCGCGCCTGGCAGCGCGCTCCGCCCTATGCCTCCCCTTGATTTCAGGAGGCGAGATTCTGGGCTGTCTGGGTTTCACGAGCAAGCGGCGCGCGCGATTCGACGCCTATTCCCTCAGGCGTGGGAAAATCATCGCGACTCTGGCGGCGGACGCCATCGCGCATCGCCAAAACGAGGCGCGCTGGCGGGCACGCCTGGAAATAGACCCCCTCACCGGCGAGCGAAACGCGCAACATCTCCTGTCCTGCCTTCATGAAACTATTCAGGACGTGGAAGCCAGGGGGCGTCAACTCGCGCTGCTCAGCATCGCTCCCGACGATGCGCCGCTATGGAAGGACATGCCCGAGCAAGAGCTCATCCTTCCTCTTTTTCATGCTCTCAAACAATTCGTCAACGGAACCGACGTTCTCGTTCGCCATGAGGGGCCGTGCTTTCTCTTGTTGTTGAAGGATTCGTCTCAAGAATACGCTGAAACCATCGCGGAGCGCATTATTCATATCGTTCGCAACACCCCTTTCCATATTGGCGGAGAAGAAGCCGAAATCACCATTTCGATAGGCGCCGCATGTTTCCCCGAAAACGCGCAAAAACCGAAAGATCTCATCAAATCATCTCTTGAGGCATTGGCTTTCGCTCAACGAGGGGGTGCGGCAAATCAACTTTGCTTTATGGAGGGAAATGGACGATGAAACTGGATTTCTTGCGCAGATTCAGATCCTTGATGGGACCCAACATCGCGATGGACCTGGGAACCGCAAACACGCTGGTTTACACAAAAAGCGCTGGAATCGTCCTTGACGAGCCATCCGTGGTCGCCCTGAACGCCAGAAACGGGGGAGGCATTCTCGCAGTAGGGAAAAAAGCCAAGCAAATGTATGGCCGAACTCCGGATTCGATTCGGACGATTCGACCGATGAAAGACGGGGTAATCGCCGATTTCGACGTGACCAAAGCCATGATACGCTATTTTGTGAAAACGATCGTTCCCAAAAGATCCTTCAGCCGACCCACGATGATGGTCTGCGTCCCCTCGGGAATTACCAGCGTTGAAATGAAAGCCGTGATTGACTCCGCCACCCAATGCGGCGCCACGAAGGTGCACCTGATAGAGGAACCCATGGCGGCGGCCATTGGCAGCAAGCTGCCCATTCATGAAGTGTCCGCCTCCATGATCGTGGACATTGGGGGAGGAACGACCGAGGTGGCCGTCATATCCCAATACACCGTCGTGTATTCCGAATCTCTTCGCATGGCGGGAGATGCGATGGACGAATGCATTCAGCGGCATATCAAAAGACGCTGCGGCTTATCCCTCGGTACCTTCGACGCCGAGCGCGTGAAAATGGAAATTGGGACAGCAGTCCCGCTCTCCGAGCCGCTTGAAATGGAGGTTTCGGGCGCAGACGTCTCCACCGGCATTCCCCGCTCCATAAAAATCACGGATGAAGTGGTGCGAGACTCTCTTGACATCCCTGTGAAAGCCATTGTGGAGTCCATCAGAAGGGCGCTTACCAAAACAAGTCCCGAACTTGCCTCAGACATTCAGCGGCGCGGAATCGTGCTGGCGGGAGGCGGTTCGCTCCTGAAAGGGCTCGGCTCCAGGCTCCATGACGAGATGAGGCTCCCCATTTACAGAGTGAAAGACCCTCTTACCGCCGTCGTTCGAGGAACCGGCTATGTGCTGGACCACCTGAAAGATTACAAGCAGGTGTGCCTCAACTGATTTCCTCCAGCTCGATCCCCCTGGCCGGGGGCCGGCCCCCATGCGCATTACCGGACCCCCGGCCCCTTCCCTCGCAACGATGGCCGCAGAGAGATTTCACACGCGGCAACAATCCGCTACAATGACGAGAATCTGAACTCCGCAACCTCCATATCTTTTACTCAAGCAGGAAAACTAAGATGGCTTTCGCGCAACGGGGAGATTCGTGTTCATTCGAAGCATCTATAGAAGACATGAAGCTGATATACCGGATTTTACACCGGCATATGGGAGAGCATCTTGCGCTGATGGATAGTGCGTTTATGGACGAGCTGCAAGTTGCGCTCCAACAAAAAGCCCAAAAAGAAGGCGTGGACGTCGGCCATCACGGCGCATGGGACCTCTGGCTAGGCAATGACGCCGCAACGCCGTGTGAGGAGCGCGTAAAAAAACGAAAAATTTTGGATGATTAGGCACCTCCGCTGAGATCGCGATTCCAACGCCTCGCGCAAAGCCCCCATCACGACGTCGGCGGGGATATCGGCTCCCGTCCATGTTTTCCAAGCGGCCGCGCCTTGGCATACCAACCAGCCCGTCGCGCCGCTTTACGCTCAAGAAACAGCATCGAAAACAGCCATTGCCCGCATATTTTGAAGTGAAATTCAAGCAGATTGAGGCGCTTCGGTCTGGATGGCGCGTAGAAGGTGAGCATCCAAATACCACTTCATCGCTTTTATATTTGAATCATCACCCAAAACCGTGACGGCGCCATGCTTTATCCATTCGTTTCTCCTCGTGCGCCACGTCCAAATGAGCACGCCCCGATGGCCATTGAACCAAAGGGGGCTGAACGTCAACTTCTCTCCCATCTGACCAAGCAGCTCTGCGCAAGCGACGGCGACAAAATCATCTCCCTTCCTTTGCTCGTCACGGACCATAAGTTCCACGTCAGGCGACATCGATCCTTGCAATAATATCTTATCGCGAAATTGAAGCGCCTCGACGAACCGCTCAAATACTCGGGCGGTTTTTTCTTGATCCTTGACGGGTGCAAAAAGAGCCTTGCTTCCCCAGCGCTTTCTAATTTGCGCTCGTTTTTTATCCGCATTGTCAGCAATTCTGAAAACTTCCTGAATTTTTATTCCCAACGCAGACGCCGCTATCCGGTCCCCATCGTCCGCCCCGTTCCGAAGCACGACAACGGCGCGCTGCTCAGGCGTCATGTATTGCAGAGGGAACAAAAACCCAAGCGCAACGCTTGGCCAAGCGGCATTTGCGTCTATCGGTTTAGACTCCCCATTCACGCTTGGCCCCGAGGTTTGCATCAAATCGGGAAGGTCGAATTCATTCAATTCCAAAGGCTTTCTCTCTCGCAAGCGAGAGAGTGCCGCTTCCGTACACGCCACATAAAGCCACTCTGGATGATTTTCGACATTCTCAAGGGCTGGGCCCATTTCAATGGCCCGCAGCATCGTATCTTGCGCGACGTCCTCCGCATCCAAAACGCTGTCCGTAAGCCGGTAAGCGTGCTGTCGCATCAACCCCCAATATTCCTGGGTGTATTTTTTCAGATCAATCATTCCAAAAACTCAAACCGCAGCGAACATCTCGCGCAAATTCGAAGCCACCTGCAAAGGCGCCCCCGTTTTTTTCCGCACCTCGTCCTCACTCACTCCAGGGGCGAGCTCTCGAAGCAAGAGCCCCTCCCTTTCTACCGTGATAAACGCCAAATCGGTGACGATGACATCCACCACGCCCTTTCCGGTGAAAGGTAAAGTGCACGCCTCCACGATTTTGGGGGACCCTTGCCTCGAAACGTGCTCCATGGTGAGGATAACTTTCTTCGCCCCTACGACAAGATCCATCGCGCCCCCCATTCCGCTTATCATCTTTCCGGGTATCGCCCAGTTCGCCAAATCGCCGTTTCCAGCGACTTGCATCGCGCCCAAAATGGTGACGTCGACATGCCCGCCCCTGACCATGGAGAACGACGTGGCGCTATCAAAATATGAACCGCCTGGCAAAAGCGTTACGGTCTCCTTGCTCGCATTCAGCAAATCAGGATCCTCATCTCCCTCATAGGGAAACGGTCCTACGCCCAACACGCCGTTCTCCGAATGGATGGTGACTCCATGCTCCCCAGATATGTAATTGCTCACCAACGTGGGAATGCCCAGCCCAAGGTTGACATAACTACCTCGCGGCACCTCCAGGGCCGCGCGCCTGGCGATATCGTTTCTATCAAGAGGCACGTTCGTTCTCCCCGCGGCCGCTTCGAGACCGATTCGTTATAATTTCCATAGGTTTCTCGGCGTCCTCGCCCAAGACCACGCGCTGCACAAAAATTCCTGGCGTATGCACGTTTTCTGGCGCGATCTCGCCGACGGCAACAATTTCTTCCACTTCGGCGATGGTCACTCTGGCGGCAGTGGCCATGATGGGATTAAAATTTCGCGCGCTCATCCTGTATGTCAGATTGCCGCGCTCGTCTCCCTTCCAGGCCTTGATGAGGGCGTAATCCGCGCGGATAGGTTCCTCAAAAATATGTTCTCGCCCATCGATCATTCGCGTCTCTTTCCCTTCGGCTACGACTGTGCCTGCTCCCGTTGGCGTAAAAAAACCGCCAATGCCAGCTCCGCCCGCTCGAATCCGTTCGGCGAATGTGCCTTGAGGCGATAGCTCAACTTCAATTTCGCCGCTCAACGCCTGTTCTTCATACGCCCTGCAAGCCGGGCCCACGCGACTGGCGACGATGGACCGCACTTGTCGATTTTCAAACATCGCGCCCGCTCCCCAACCGTCCATTCCGCCCGCGTTTGACACCAAGTGGAAATCCCCAACACCTTCTCGCTCGCTCAACGCCTTGCATAAATTATGCGCCATCCCGCATATGCCAAATCCGCCGATAAGAATCGACGCGCCTTCGGGAATATCAGAAACAGCGTCTTTGGAATTCGAGACAATTTTGGACAAATCAACCACCCCGATGAAAAATTTTCATTGTTCCTGTTCGACGTGAGCACGCGCTTGCTCACCCAATCATGGCGATGCAATCTCGATCAGCTTTCCATCACTCGCCCCACCAATGCTTTCACCGGCGAATAATGCTTATACACGATTACGGTTTTATTCGTGTGTTTCGCAACGTTCTCAGGAATGGAGCCAAAAAGAATCTGCTTGTAAAAGCTCTCTCCAGCAGCGCCCATGGCAATGGCGTCATATTCTTCGGCCGCCCGAATGATCCCGACAGAAACCGATTTGCGCGTGATGATTTTGCTCTCCACATGCGCGCTGCTCTCATCGTTAATTCGGCCCACCGCCTCGCTAAGCTCTTGTTCAACGGAATGCTTGTGCGCATCTCCGTCTGCCGGAGAAACAACTGTCGACACAACGATCTTGGCGTTGTAAGCCTTCGCTATCAGAGCGGTGTATCGTTCCGCCAAGCGCGCATGTACGCCCCCGGTTGTCGGTAAAAGAATATTGTTAAATTTCATCTCACCCACAAGTTTCACCAGCATGATATCCGCCCGGGCGAGTTTGACGACATCGTCCACTATCTCACCCAAAATCTTGTTGCCGGTAGAGGTATAGCCCTTCCAGCCAAGAGCGATCAGATCACAGTCGCGCTCTCTCGCCGTTTCAAGGATGGCGCGCGCCGGATTGCGGCCGATAGTTACGAGAGAGCTGCTTTTGACACCGTTCTCCTTCGCGCGGGCATGGGCTTGCTCCAAAATTTTCCTTTCGCGCTCAACGTATGCAGTTTCTTGGCTCATCGGCGCCTGCTCAGGCAAGGACACAACGCGCATGGTGATTATTTCGCCATCATTTTCTTTGGCGATCGCCGACGCCAGATCTATCAGGGGGGCCACGTTCGTTGGGTTTGCGAGAGGAACCAACACGCGGAAATCACTCTCCTCGCCCTCCATACTCACCCGCGCTACGCGGGATGGCTCGCCCGGCAAAAACTCCTCTTCAGCCTGAGCGCCTTTCCATGCCAGAAAGCCGAGCATCCCCAAGATCAACCACAGGACGGCCATCACAACCGGCTCTGGGTGCTGGAGTATCAGAGAAAGCAAATATACGTTTGCGCCAATCCCCAAAAACGGCAACAACGGAACCAGCGGAACACGAAAAGGCCGCATCAGGCGGGGAAACTTCTTTCGGTGATATATGAGCGCCGCGTTCACCAACATCAACGCCAACAAAAGAATGGTGTCCGCGAAATGCGCCAGATTTTCCAGGTGAAAACTTTGCGCCAAAACAACGATGGTTCCTCCCATCAGAACAAGCGAGACAATGGGAGTGCGCGTCTGCGGGTTGATAGCGGCGATGCCCGATGGCAAGTGACCCAACTGCGCCATGGAAAGCACAACGCGCGAGCCCGCCAAAATGGATGCGTTAGACGCGGAGATCATCGAAAAAAGCGCGCCTATGATAATCACCATACCGCCAATGGGGCCCAGGAAAAGACGCGCCGCATTGCCCATGGCCGCTTCAGTATATTCCGTGAGATTCGCAGCGACGATGACAAAGACCACCAAAGTGTATAGAACCGTCACGATCGCCATGGAAAGAAATATCGCGCGAGGAATCGTCTTGATTGGACTGGTGACTTCTCCAGCCGACGCCGCAATCGCCGAGAAACCAAAAAAAGTAACAAAAACCAAACCCGCCGTCGCTCCAATTTTTGGAATGTCCGTGCTCATCCTCTCCACCAGGACTTTTACGTCCACACTCCCCAATCCGCCGTAAACGAACCAGAACAAAAGAATGACCTTTCCCAAGGTGACGAGGACCTGAAAGCGGGCCGATTCTTTCGTTCCCTTGATGTTCAACAAAACGAGACATATGAGCCCTACGATTCCAGACATTTGCTCATAAGGAGAATGCCAAACGAATTCGTTGAAATACGAGGAGAGACTGCTGATATAAAAGGCGCACGAGGAGGCGTAGCCAAGCACCAGAGTCCAGCCCACAAGATAGGCGAGCGGCGGAGAAAACGTTTTCCTTGCATAGAGATATCCTTCTCCGGATTCCGGATACAAAGAGGAGAATTCACAATAGGTGAGCGCCGTGAATGCGGCGATAAGCGCAGCCAGAAGAAAAGCGATGATGGCGGATGAGCCCACGTTCCTGACGGCTAGGCCAGACAGCGTAAAAATACCTGCCGCTATCATCGTGCCGACGCCGATAGAGAGCGCAGACGCGAGCCCTAAATCTCGGCGGAGTTCGGTCTCTATGTGGAGCTTGTTGCCGTTGGGTTTGCTCATTTCAAATCTGCCAGAAATTTCTTCAGTTCTCGCCACACGAGGGATGGCTGAGAAACGCTCGGAAAATGACCAGATTTCGCGCATACGACCACACGCGACTTGATGGGCAGAGCTTTCATGAGCGATTTTTCCGACTCCGCGCTGAATCGCCTGCTTTCTCCTCCACGAAACACGAGAGAGGGACATTGTGTTCTCTTTGCCCAGGAAATGGGGTCGTAATCGCTCTTTGAAGTCGCCTGAAATTCCCGTAGCCGCAGAAATCTACTTTTCTCATAAGGAACCTTGCAAACGCCGTTTGCACCATCACATACCAAAATATCCGACAAGAACCGCTTCGTCTCAGCAGGCGGCCAATGCCCCTCTTCATGCGTCGTGATGAATTTCTGGGCCTGCGTCAAGCTCTTGAATTCCACCGGTCGATTGCGAGCCGCCGCCAGGTCGGCGCCGGCGTCCGATCCGCCACCCATCGCTGGGTCCATCAACACGGTTGCGGCAACGCGATCCGGGCGATTCGCGGCGACAGCCAGAGCGATGGCACCGGCAAAGGAATGGCCCATGACCACGAAGCGATCGAGCAAAAGCGAATCGGCGAGGCCGATGACGTCTCTTGCGAAATCCGCGGCGGCGTCCCCACCGCCCGGGTCTTCCGTTCTCCCATATCCTCTTTGATCCGGACATACCATGCGTATCGCGCCCGCGCCCTCCGCCGTGGCGTTCCACATGCTGCCCCGACTCAACGATCCATGCAGCGCGATGACGGGTAAAAACGAATTTCTCCTTGCCGGCCTCCACTCCCGGAACGACATTCGAAAATTCGACACCGTCTCAAAACCCGCATACCAACCGCCTTCGCCGTTCATACGAACCTCTCTGGAAAATGAAATTTATGCGGAGGGAATTTCACCTGCTCAAGAAAACGATTGCCCATTCCCTTGCCGTAAGGATAAACCAACGAGCGAAAATTCGCTCACGTAAGCGAGGGGAGCGTTCGCCGAGACGCGAAGTCGCTAGGAAGAGTCGCTCGTGTAGGAAACGGCTACCCGGCGCGCGTAAAAGCGACTTTTCTCATCGTCCACGGGTTCAAAGAAATGACACGTCTCCAGGTCGCGCGGGTAGATGTGGATGGAAACCGCCACTTCATCACGCCGATTGCACACCGCGTGGATGTCCGCGCAGCCGCAAACCGCGTTCGGTGCACCGGCCAAAGGCGCGTGGGGGGCGTCTCTCCTCAGCGTGACCTCCCCCTCGGCGATCTCCGCATCCGCAAAATAATTCACCACTTCCAGGCCGCCCCGCACCATGCCGAGCAGCCCCCACGACCCGTTGTGATCGTGAATCGGGGTGCCTTGCCCAGGTTTCCAGACCATGGCCGCAACCACGAAGCGCTCCTTGGGGTCCCGATAGAGAAGATAACGCGCGTAGCTCTCCTCAGAGGGGCGCATCGCCTCCAGAGGGAGGAAAGAAACCGCGCCCAGCAAGCGTTCCAAAGGCGCCGCCGCCGCGCGAATGAAGTCGCGCTCACGCGCGCCCGTCTCGTGGACGCCCGCCAAATCCTCCGCCAAGCGCACGATAGGGGAGGTAGGCTCAATGGCTGTTTCCATCATGATCTCCTCGGCGAAATGAACAAAAACCTTATTCTATCCATAGTTGGAGAACCACCTGGGCCACCGTTGCGCAGAGAAAGAGAGCGTTCTTCCCTCGCTTGGGCGCGCCGGTTTTCTCTTCAGAACCTCCCATAGCCATTATCGGGACTTTCGCATTTTTTCGCACACTTCCACATATGAGAATTTTCATTGAACGGAATCGCCCGCCTCATCAAGGCGTCCAGGGGTGATTCGGTTCGACGAGCGCGCCGGGGGAGTCCGCCGTCTCCAGCGCGTCGATCATGTCGCGCAGCACCGCGCGCTGCTGCGCAGTATTCCCCGGCGTCCCGAAAGGATGGCCAAGCGGCCAAGGCAGAAAGACCACTCTCGGCGGCGCCAGGGCGAGCGTAATCTCCTTGACGAGGCTCACCGAGACTGTCGCCATCCCCGCCCTTTCCATCGCTTTCTGAATCACCCCGACCGAGCGATGGCACAACCCTCACGCCGGAGCGAGCAACACGCCCTCCGCGCCCGCCTCGAGAAGGCGTCTCGCCGCCGCCGGGGCCGTCTCCTCGATCAGTCGCTCCAGGAGTTCGCCGTCGATATGGCCCATGAAGCTCAGATGCGCGGAGGAGACGCCGCCTATCACGCCCTCCTCCGCCAGCTTCGCGAGCCGCTCATGGGGAAAGACGACGTTCAAGTCCTCATCCGCCCCTCGGTGATCGTAATAGTCGTGCGTGATCATCAGCGTGTCGCGCGCGGCTCCGGCGGGTATTTCCCGAAACGTGGGGTCGCCGTCGGGGTTGTCCATGTCGAAAGGGTGCTGTTCCTTGAGATGAACGCCCCCGGTCGTCACCAGCCCGATGCGGCATTCGCGCACCGGCTTTGCGAGCCGCGTCCAGGGCGTGGACTCCGCCCCCGCCAGAGATTCGCTTTCCAGGGAGAAATCCCGACCCTTGGCCCATCTGCGCACCAGATGCGGATAGCGTGTCAGAAGACGCGCCACCATTCGGTCCTTCCACCTGCGCAGGTTCATCGAAATTTCCTGCAAGCCCGGCGGATTCGTTCCAGACGTCCAGGGCCGCGCACCGCCCGTCCGTCGCCGCCCGTACTAAGCCCACGACCGGCGCGATGGCCGGGCTCGCAACCCGCAAGTTCGCCTCCCCCAATCCCCCAAAAGGCTGTCTCGAATTCCCTCATCGGTTCATCTTCCCGCTCGTTTGATGGATCGCGCGCCCATAAATCCATCTACCCTGCCCGCCAACGAAAGCAACACAGGAAAAAGCCACATGAAAGATCATTATCGTGGATTGCGACGGGAGGGGCAAACCGTTCGTCATCGCCCACCCGCCAAAAGATCGCCATTCCGTGATAGTTTCACACGGAACCCACAACCGGGGCGGGCCTTGACGCGCGACGTCTCAAACGGCTATGTTCCTGACGTTCGAGACCATTCACGGCAAATACGGAAAAGGCGCGAGAAGCGAACACCGTCCGCGCGCTCAGCCGCTCCGAGGATGCGAAAGTGACCACCCGAGAATGAGCAAACCCCAACGAAATCTCTCGTATAAGAATTTCATCCCTCCGCTGGCTTTCATTGTCGTCCTCGCGCTGTTTTTCTGGTCGGGACTGGGGCGCTATCTCTCGTTCGAATCCTTAAGGGAGAACCAGGAGGCGCTCAAGACGTGGGTGAGCGCCTACGGCGCGCTCGCCGTCGTCGCCTACGTCCTCATCTACGCCGTGGTCACGGCCTTCTCCCTTCCCGGCGGGGCGGTGATGAGCATCACCGGAGGGTTTCTGTTCGGAAACATCTGGGGGACGCTCTATATCGTCGTGGGCGCAACGACAGGCGCGACGATTCTCTTCGCCGCTGCGAAGACGTCCCTTGGCGACCCCCTGCGCGCAAGGGCGGGGCCCTGGCTGCAGAAAATGGAGCGGGGCTTTCAGGAGAACGCTCTGAGCTATCTGCTCGTGCTGAGGCTCGTGCCCCTTTTTCCCTTCTTCGTGGTGAATCTCGTGCCCGCCTTCCTCGGGGTGTCCCTCGGCATCTATCTCACGGGTACGTTTCTCGGCATCATTCCCGGGGCTTTCGTATTCTCCTCGGTGGGCGCGGGGCTGGGCAGCATATTTCAGGCGGGAGGCGAGTTCTCCATCACGGGCATCCTAACGCCCCAGGTCGTCATCGCCCTCGTCGGTCTGGCCGTCCTCTCCCTCGTTCCGGTGGCCTACAAGAAATTCCGAAAATAGGAGCGAACCCCCCGCCGCCCATCCACGGGACGGAAATCGGCGTCGATATCGTCTGTCGCGAACGCTCTTCCACCTCGTTCACGGACGCGGCGGAGAGACGCTTATTGATTGGCGAAATACTCCGCGTCTTCTGACCTTTGCTTCCAGTTCGGGTTGGTGGGCCATTCCTTGTGGCGCGAGGCCTTGTCGCCCCCGTACCGCACCCGATAGAGCAGGGTGCGCTCCGCGCCGTTCGCGTATTCATGGAGCTCGCCCGGAGGATGAACGATGAAGGAGCCGGGGACGACGTCCACCTCGCCGGTCGGCGTCTTCATCCTGCCGCCACCCTTGTAGCAAAAATAGATTTCCGTGGCGTAGGGGTGGCAGTGGTAGGGGCTCACCTGGCCGGGCTCCCAGCAGGCCACCGTCACGTCGCCCTCCTCAAACCTCCCCAGAATCTTCTCCACGTGCTTCTCGTGGCTGAACTCCTTTTCCTTATCCAGATCAAAAACGTGCATGACTTCCTCTCCCATGCTTGCGAAAACGCGCGGCGCGCGACGGGACGAAGCCCCCGCACCCCTCCACGCAACCTACAGGCGGCTGAACTCCTCGCAGATGGCAGCCATGTATTTCGCCCCGTCAACGAGATGCTCGATTTTCAAGTTTTCGTTCGCGCTATGCGTCCGCGAGGTGATCCGACCCACGCCGGTGGAGGCCAGCGGAATTCCCAGGTGCTTGAGGACGATCCAGGTCGGCGTGCTCCCGTTGCCAAAGGGATTGATGATGGCGTCCTCGCCATACAGCCTTCGGGACGCGCTCTCACAGGCCCGCACGATCTCGGCCTCGGGGTCGCTCTTCGCCGGATAGGAAGTGAACAGAAGCGTCACGTCCACGTCCTCAAACCCCAACCTGTCCAGGTGCGCGCGCACGCAGTCCCTGATCCTGAAGGGATCCTGGTTCGGCACGAGGCGGCAATCCACCTTCGCCCGCGCGCGGGCGGAGACGATGGTCTTCACCCCCTCTCCGGTATAGCCGCCGTCAAAGCCGGCGATGTTGAAAGTAGGATGCGCCAGATGCCGACGGGGCAGCTCCTCGTCCTTCATGTCAAGCAGAAATTTTCTCAAGCCGAATTTTTCAATCCGCTCCCGGCCGTCGTAGGGCCGAACGCGCCGAATGAGTTCATCCTCGGTTTCGGTGATCGGCAAAACGTCGTCGTAAAACCCCTCCACCAACACGTTCTCATTCTGATCCTTCATGGTGGAGAGCGCCCAGGTTATCCGCCAGGCCGCATTCTCATATATTTGGGCGTTCGAGCTGTGGAAGTCCACGTTGGCCGTTCTGCAGGCGAGCTCCATATAGCAAAGCCCCTTGTTGCCGAGCGAGAGCACGGGGGTGTCCACCCGCGTGGTGTTGTCCTCCCAGACGCAGCCGTCGGCGGCGAGCAAATCGCGGTGCGCCTTCACGAAAGGCTCGAGAGAGGGGCTTCCCACCTCCTCCTCCCCCTCGATGAGATATTTTACGGTGCAGGGCAACTCGCCGCGCACCGCCAGAAACGCCTCGAACGCCGCCAGCCGGCTGACGATGTTGCCCTTGTTGTCCGTCGCCCCGCGCGCGATGACGTGTCCATCGACCACCTCGGCGTCGAAGGGCGGGCTGCTCCACTCGGAGAGGGGCTCCGCCGGCTGCACGTCGTAGTGGTTGTAGAACAGGAGAGTTTTCTCCTCCCTCCCCCCAAGGCGCGCGGTGAGTATCGGGTTGCCCGCCGTCTCGTGGAGCGTCGTCTCCAGTCCCGAGCGCGCCACGCGCGCCTCAAGCAGGGAGGCCATCTCCCTCACCCCGAGGTCCGTCGTGGAGACGCTCGGCTGGCGGCAGAGCTCCTGCAAATCCGCAACGTAGCGCTCCGCGTTCTCCTCGATATAGGCCAGCACGGCGCCAAATCCCTTCTTCCGGAGCATCGCATACCCCTCTATGTCTCTATGTCGTGAAACGCCTGCGGCGCATCGGTTTGATTATCCGCGTGGAACAAGGATATGATCTCTGCCTCATACGTTCAACCCGAAAACTCGCATTCGCCCGGCCCTTGGCGGACGCCGCCGGCGTCCGGGCTTCGACGTTTTCAGAATGCGGGGAAAAGGAGGTCGCTCATGCCGGAAGCTCCTGCGAACACGAACTGGTTCACCTACTTTCCCGAGGACTATCGATGGTCAGCCGCCATCTGCGGCATGGCGTCGAGCGCGCAGTGGGGCGGGGCCGAAATCGGTGAGATCGACAAGGTCTGTCGCCGTCTCTACAAAAAACTCGGAGACGACGACCTCTGGTTTCAGGAGTGGGACCGCATGGGCGACGTCGTGCGGGATCTGGGGCTCGACGCCGAGCGCAAAAAGCGGAACCTCTCCGCCGCCTCCCACTACAAGCGCGCCGCTTGCTATTACCAGATGGGCGAGCGCTTCAAGACGCCCAAGGACAAAACGGCGGTAGCTACGTTCAAGAAATCGCTCGACGCCTTCCGCCGCTTCACGCACCTGACGGACCGGCCCAGAATCGAGGCCGTAGAGGTTCCCTTTGAGGGAAGAAAGAAGTTGCCCGGCTATCTGGCGCACGCCGAGAACACAAAAAGTAGAAAACCCCCCGTCGTGGTCTTCTTCGACGGACTCGACGTCAACAAGGAGCTGCAATACCTTCGCGGAGTGGAGGACATCGTCCGCCGGGGCATGAGCTGTCTGGTGATGGACGGCCCCGGCACGGGCGAGGCCATTCGCTTGCGCAACATCTACCTGCGCCCCGACTACGAGGTCGCAGGCTCCGCCGCGCTCGACTATCTCGAAGGAAGAGACGACGTGAACGCGAAGCGCGCGGGCGTCATGGCCATCAGCCTGGGCGGCTACTACGCCCCGCGCATCGCCAGCATGGAGCCGCGCTACAAGGCGTGTCTCGCCTGGGGGGCGATCTGGGACTACCACGCCACCTGGAAGAAGCGCATCGACGCCTCCTTCAAGGCGGAGCTCTCCGTTCCGGGCCATCACATCCAGTGGATTCTGAACGCAGCCTCGCTCAAGGACGCCCTCGTCAAGCTCGAGGGCTTCCGGCTGGATGGCGTGGTACAGAAGATGCAGTGTCCCTTTCTCCTCACGCACGGGGAGGACGACAAACAAATTCCGCTCACAGACGCCGAGGCGCTCTTCAACGCCGTCGGCTCCAAGGACAAAACGCTCAAGGTATTCACCGTGGAGGAGGGCGGCGCCCAGCACTGCCAGCGGGACAACTACGCCATAGGCACGGCCTATATGTTCGACTGGCTCCAGGAGAAGCTGGGCGCGTAGGGGCGAAGAAATCGCGCGGCGGCCTGGTTTTCCGCCTCTCGTTTCCATGCGCCGGAGGCGGCCAGAAGTGGATTCGCCCAGATGCGGCCCGCATCAGGTTTTGCTATGCCCAACGGCCCCGCGTCGTCCCCGCGTCTGGCGACCCGACTTCACGGACGGGGCGTTTCTACAACGATGACGCGGGGATGGGCGTTGTGATAGGATTTCGCCCATCCGAAAAATTGCGCGCAGAAAATAAGGTTTTTGAAAAGGGCGTTGTTCAGGAAAATCCGTTTTCTCGACTCTCCTGCGCAATCTCTCAGGAAGGACACTCGTCCTGCTTTTTCATTCTCTCAAGGAGAACGCCTCATGGCCAAAGCCGTTCGCAAAGAACCCTGGTTCGCGTATTTTCCCGACGACTACCGCTGGTCAGCGGGCGTGAGCATCGCCTGCTCGACCTCCTACTGGGGCGCCGCCACGATGGGAGAGATCGACAGGGTGTGCCGAAGGCTTGAGGGCAAGGTGGGAGACGACGACGCCTGGTTCGTCGAATGGACGAAAGAGGCCGACAGGATGCGCGCTCTGGGGCTGGCCGCCGCCAGAAAAAAGAACGCTCTCTCAGCCGCCGCCCTCCACAAGCGCGCGTGTTTCTACTATCAGCTCGGCGAGCGCTTCAGGACGCCCAAGGACAAGGCGGCGAACAACGCCTATCGCAAATCCCTCGACTCCTTCGCGCACTTCGCCGCGCTCACGGATTCTCCGCGCATCGAGTGCGTGGAAATCCCCTTTGAAGGGAAAAAGGCACTGCCCGCCATCCTCGTCCACGCGCAAAACACGCGCAAGGCGAAGCCGCCCGTCGTGGTGTCCTTCGACGGCTTTGACGTCTCGAAGGAAATTCAATACCTGCTGGGCGCCGAAGACCTGGCGCGCCGAGGGGTGAGCGTGCTGGCGGTGGACGCGCCTGGAAACGGGGAGGCGATTCGCTTCAGAAATCTTTTCTTGCGGCACGACCACGAGGTCGCGGGCGCAGCGGCACTCGACTATCTGGAAGGACGAGACGACGTGAACGCCGGGCGCGCCGGCGTTATGGCAATAAGCCTCGGCGGCTACTACGCGCCGAGAAACGCGAGCATGGAGCAGCGCTTCAAGGCGTGCGTGGCCTGGGGGGCGATTTGGGACTACGAGAAGGTATGGCGCGATCGAATCGCCGCCGCCTACAAGACGGCACTCTCCGTTCCCGGACATCATCTGAACTGGATATTCAACGCGGAGTCCACCGAGGATTCCCTCGAGCGGCTTGAGGGCTTCAAGCTCGACGGCGTGGTGGAGAAGATGCGATGCCCGTTTTTATTGATTCACGGGGAGGGAGATCAGCAAATATCCCTCGCCGATGCGCGCAAGCTCTACAAGGCCGCAGGCTCGAAGGACAAGACGCTCCGAATCGTCAAGGGGACGGAAACCGGCGCCCAGCATTGCCAGATGGACAACGTCCCCCCCTATGCGCATGAGATTTTCGATTGGCTCAAGCAGAAGCTGGGCGCTTAGCGGGAGCCAAGGTTTCGCCGGGCGCGCGCCTCGCCTCTCTGGGGAGAGAGGAGCGTGAAGGTGGCGCGTGATCCTCCCCCCTCGCTGATGCGGCGACCTTAATAGTCATTGATGTCGGCTCGGGAGTGACGGCGGCGGAACGCCAGCCGAATCAGTATCGTGGAGACGAGCGACAGACCAGCGAGCCAAACAGCAATGTCGCGCCAGGTCTCGAGCAGTGCGAGGTCGCCAAACCACAGGTTCCGCTGCGCGAACAAAAGGCCGGCGAGAATCAGTGCGGAAACGCCAATCGGCAGCACGAAGAAGTCAAAGGCAAGCAGGATATCGGCGCATATCAGGATGATCGCGAGAATCGCCCAGACTTCCGGCAAAAACGCCCAATACGTCATGACGCTAGGCAGGCCCATTCGTCGGCCCTCGGAAGTTTTCCGCAAGCAACTGCAACGAACCGATGACGCCCGTAACGTCGGTGGGTACGACAACCGTCTTCGTGTTGGACGAGGAGGCGAGTTGACCCAGCGCGTCCACCTGACGCTTCAACACCTCAAAATTGATGGCTGGCTGACCGTTGTCGGCGATCGCCAGGGCGATAAGCCGGGTTTGTTCTGCATCTGCCTCAGCCCTTACGCGCACCGCGTAGGCGTCCGCATCGGCGGTGACGCGAATCGCCTCCGCCTCCTTTTGCGCCTCGAACAACTTGGCTTCCGCCGCCAGTTCAATAGCGCGCTTGTCGCCTTCCGCGCGGGCGATGGCGGCGCGGCGCTCGCGTTCCGCATTCAGCTGCTGACGCTGCGCGGTTTTCGTCTGCTCATCAACGACAACGTCAACGATCGCGGTCGAAGTGATTTCGAGGCCCCATTCGTCCGATTTGGCCTGAAGGTTACTCCCGATTTCGCGGTTCATCGATTCACGCGACGATTGCAACTCGTCAAGTTCAAGCCGACCCGCCGCTGAGCGCACGATGGACGACGCCTCGGTGTGAAGCGCCGCATCCACGTCACGGATGCGATAGACCGATCGAGCGCCGTCAACGATCCTGTAAAACACCGTCGCCTCAAGGCTTACTTCGACGTTGTCGCGCGTGATGACACTAATCGAAAACTCCGGCAACTGACGCTCCAGAATGGACAGCCGATAGGATATTTTGTCCAGAAGCGGAACAAGGAGGTTCAACCCCGCCCTCAGCGTTCCCGTATATTTACCGAATCTTTCTACAATATAGACTTCTGACTGCGGAACAATTTTTACGCCTGTCTTGATAACCACCAAAACGAACAAAGCTATAAGGATAACGAGGATGCCTGCTTCCATTGATCTATTTTCCTTCCCGCGATGATTCGCTCTTGCGGCTGTTGAACAGGTCGGTTGCTTCAGGGAAAATCATACTGAGACGCCTCGGGCCGCTAGTCGGCCAGGCGTTTCATTCTCGGGTCGAGCACGTCGCGCAGCCAATCCCCCAGAAGGTTCACGCTCAGGACGGTGAGCATCAGGATGAGGCCCGGAAAGAGCGCTATCCACCAGGCCGTATCCAAGAAGCTCCTGCCGTCGGCGAGCATTCCGCCCCACGTCGGAGTGGGGGGCGGCACGCCCAACCCCAGAAAGGAGAGTGCGGACTCGATGATGATCATCCGGCCCAAGTAGAGCGTGGCGATGACGATGGTCGTCGAGGCGACGTTCGGAAAAAGATAGACGAACAAAATCCGCAGCGTGCCGCAACCCGTGGCCTGGGCTCCGGTGATGAACTCGTTCTCCTTGATGGAGAGAACCTCCGCACGCACCACCCGCGCATAGACCAGCCAGGTCCGCAGCGCGATGACGAGAACGATGTTTTGCAGGCTCGGCCCCAGTATCGCCACGAGGCTGATGGCCAGAAGGATGAAGGGAACCGCCAGCGCCGTATCGATGATGCGGCTGATGACGGTGTCCACCCAGCCGCCAAAATAACCAGCGAAAATGCCGACCGTGATGCCGATGAGTCCGCTCACGAGGACGGCGGCGATGCCGACGATGAGCGAGATGCGCGAACCCCAGATGATGCGGCTCAGAATGTCGCGACCCTGCTGGTCCGTGCCCAGCCAGTACACGTCGCCCGCCTCGTCCATGTAGCCGGGCGCCTTGAGGTATCGCCCCAAATCCTGAGAGAGCGGGTCCAGCGGAGAGAACAACTCCGGCAAGATGGCGAAGATGATGACGAGGCCGACGAACAGCGCGCCGAAAACGGCCGGCGGTCTGCGCCTGAGCTCCTGCATGGCCAACTGAAAATCGGTCGGCCCGCGCTGCACGTCCTCATCCATCTCAACGTCGAGCGTCGCGGTTCTGTCGTCAACAACCATGTAAGGCCCCTATCGCTCAGCTGTAGGAGATTCTCGGGTCGAGCCAAGCGTAAAGTATATCCACCACGAGATTCACGAAAACGAAAACGAACGCGAGCAGCGCCACAGCCGCCTGAACGATGGGATAGTCCTGGTTGTTGATCGCGTCCACCACCAGAAAGCCCACGCCCGGCCACGCGAAAACGGCTTCGGTCACCACCGTCCCGCCGAGCAGAATGCCCAGCTCGAAGCCGATCAGGGTGACCACGGGGATGGCCGCGTTCTTGAGGGCGTGGCGCACCACCACGAGCCACTCGACGATCCCCTTTGAACGCGCCGTGCGCACATAGTCCATGCCCAGCACCTCAAGCATCTGGGAGCGCACCAGGCGCGTGATGCGCGCGGTAGCGTACAAGCCCGCCGTTACGGCCGGCAGTATGATGTAATACCAGGCGTCGAAACCCGACGTGGGCAGCCAGCCCAGATAAACGGCGAAGATGATGATGAGCAAAAGACCGAGCCAGAAGTTCGGCATCGACTGTCCGAACATCGCGCCGACGGAGCTGGTGTAGTCGATCCACGTGTTGCGAAAAGTGGCCGAGAGCACTCCGGCGGGTATGGAAACGACGACGGCTATCATCACCGCCACCAAAGCGAGGAGAACCGTGTTCGGAAAGTGTTCGAGAACAAGGCCCATCGCCGGAATTTCGTGCCTGTAGGAAAAGCCGAAATCTCCGCGAATCACGCCCCTCGTCCTCACGATTTTGGGCGCGTCGTTGTCGCGCTCCAGCGCATCGACCTTCTGTTTGGATCTTTCGGCCCCGAGCAGGTCGTCCACCAGATCTGAGCCCAGAATGAATTTGGCGAACTGAATCGGCATAGGCTGATCGAAGCCCATCTCCTTACTGAATGCCTGAATGTCCTCCTCGGAGGAGTCGAGAGGCATCAAGACAGCCGCCGGATTTCCGGTGATTTGGAGCATCGAGAACACGATGAGCAGAATCGCCGCGAAAACGATGAGGCTTTGAAGGCAACGTCTGATGATATACGTGCGCATGGCGAAACCCCGGCAAGAGACGTTTCCGAACGAGCGCATCACCATCTGCGTGAAAACGCCATTATATCCCCTTCTTTCCCTGAATCGTCAAGCGCCGCGTCGCCTTCCGTGAAGCGCACTTCTCCAACTCCCCTGTCCCGGGAGGACTCATCGCCCCGGCTTCGATGGACAACGTGGACAATCCGCGCTTTCGATCTGTAGGATGGGAGATTGTCAACACATGCCGATTTTGATTTTTTCGTCCATGAAAAAAGAGGACTCACATGAAACTCGCCACTTACAGGAACCTCTCGCCGGGCGCTTCCGGAGACCGACTCGGAGCCGTCCTAGATGATGGGAGAATGCTCGACCTCAGGCTCGCCTACGCAGGCTATCTCTCAGAGAAAGAGGGCGAAGGGCGTCCCTACGCGATGGCGAACGCGCGGATTCCCAGGGACATGCGCGATTTTCTCTGTGGAGGGGAGACGGCCCTGGCCGCAGCACGCGCCGCGCTCGATCACGCGGAGGCGATAGTCGCATCCGGCGGAGAACCGGCGGGGCCAGACGGGGAGCACGCCGCTCTCAAAAACAGGCACGTAAGCCTCAGAGCGCCCATTCCGCGCCCCGGCAAGTTCCTCCACACCGGTCTCAACTCGCACAAACACGTCGCGAACACGGGCCACGAGACGCCTAAAAACGTTCCAGGCGCCCCTCGGTTCCACACCTCGCTCATCGGCCACGAGGAGCCGGTGCTCTACCCGAAGCAAACCCGAATGCTCGACTACGAAGTGGAGGTCGCCATCGTCATCGGCAAATACTGCAAGGACGTGAAGCCCGAGGACGCCTTCGAAGTCATCCTGGGCTATACGGTCTACAACGACATCACGGCGCGCGAGGTGCAACGCTCCCCCGCCCTGGGCGGCGTGTTCTTAGGAAAGAACTTTGACGCCACGAACCCGATTGGCCCCTACGTCGTCACCGCCGAGGAGGTGCCGAACCCCGAATCGCTGCGCGCGCAATGCCGTGTGAACGGCGAGAAGCGCCAGGACGAGCGTTTGACCGACATGATCTTCAAGATACCCCAGCTCATCGCCTTCTACAGCCAAATGTCGCTGGAGCCGGGAGACATCATCTCATCGGGAACGTTCTGCGGCGTGGCCCTTGAACAAGAAGACCCCGAACCGTTCCTGCTCAAGCCGGGAGACGTGGTGGAGTGCGAGGTCGAGCGCGTGGGCGTTCTGCGAAACCCCATCCGCGCCCAGGAGTGAGTTTCACCCAGAGGAGAGGGCGAGTGTTTTTCTCGCCGCCGCCAGAATTTTCTCCGCACTGGGCAAGACGATTTCCTCGAGTTTCACATGGACGGGAACGGGCAAGTCGAGGGCCGCCACGCGGGCGATAGGCGCTTTGAGCGCGCCGAAGGCCGCTTCTTGCAGCGAGGCGGCGATCTCCGCCCCCACTCCTCCACTCCTGTGTCCCTCCTCGGCTATCACGCAGGCGCCGGTCTTTCTGACCGAAGCCGCGACGCCCTCCACGTCAAGGGGATTGATGGTTCTCGGATCCACCACTTCGGCGTCCACCCCCTCCCGGGCGAGTCGCTCCGCCGCCTCCAGGCAATTTCGCACCTGGCTTCCCACCCCGACGAGCGTAATGTCCGACCCCTCTTTTTTCACCGCCGCCTCGCCGATGGGGATCGTATAATCCCCTTGCGGAACGAGGCCCTCCACGGAGTAGAGCGAGAGGTACTCCACGAAGAGCACGGGGTTCTCCTCCCTGATGGCAGACTTCAAAAGCCCCTTCGCGTCCATGGGGTCGCTCGGCACCACGACGCGCAAGCCCGGCACCTGGATGAACCAGGACTCAAGGCACTGGCTGTGCGTGGGGCCGTTCTGGACGCCGCCGCCCTCGGGCGCGCGAATCACAATGGGAACGCTCACCTGGCCTCCGAGCATGTAGCGCAGCTTCGCCGCCTGATTCGCTATGGGGTCGATCGCCAGCATCATGAAATCGATGCGCCTCATGTCGAGAACGGGCCGGTAGCCCGCCATCGCGGCGCCGACGGCGGCGCCGGTGAAGCCGAGCTCGCTGATGGGCGTGTTGCGCACACGCTCATGGCCGAATCTCTCGCCCAGGCCCGCCGTGACGGGAGAGACGGAGGAGAGCGCCACGTCCTCCCCCATGAGGAACACCTTTGCGTCGCGCGTCATCTCCTCATGGAGCGCCTCGTTGAGCGCCGCCGCGTATGAAATCGCGCGCATCCCCTTCTCAGGCATAGAGATCCTCATACACGTCGTCGGGTCGGGGTTCGGGGCTCGCCTCCGCGAAAGCCATCGCCTCCCTCAACTCTCCCTCCACGGCCTCCAGGTGCGCTTTTTTCTGCGCGGCGCTCACGCCCAGTATCCTCTCCGCCACGAGCAGGGGGTCTTTCTCCTTCCACTCGCGCCACTCATCTTCCGTCCTGTATCGTCCGAAATGGGGGTCTTTTCTCGCGTGGCCAAAATACCGATAGGTTTTCGCCTCGATCAGGCTGGGGCCCAAACCCTTGCGCGCGCGGTCGACAGCCTCGCGCATCACCTCATAAACCGCCAGCACATCCATGCCGTCAACGGTCGCGCCGGGCACGTCGTAGCCCGACGCGCGCGCGCTGATGTCCGCCACCGAGGTGGCATACTGCACCCGCGTGGTGGACGCGAAATGGTTATTCTCACAAAAGAAGATGACGGGGAGCTTCCATATCGATGCCAGATTCATCGACTCGTGAAAGCTGCCCTCGTTCGCCGCGCCATCGCCGAAAAAAACAACCGCCACCTGCTCCTTTCCTTCAAAATGAAAGGCGAGACCGATACCGACCGCCATGGGCATGTTCGATCCCACGATGGAATGCGCGCCATAATGGCCCTTCGACACGTCGGCGATGTGCATGGAGCCGCCCTTGGCGTGGCAAAGGCCGGTCGCCTTGCCCAGAAGCTCCGCCATCATCTCGGGCAGGCGCGTCCCCTTGGCGATGGAGTGGCCGTGGCCGCGGTGGGTGGTGAGAATCGCGTCATCATCCGCAAGCGCGCAGCACGCGCCAACAGAACAAGCCTCCTGGCCCACGCTCACGTGGATGCCGCCCATCACCTCTCCGCTCTCGAACAGATCGAACGCCGTCTCCTCAAACCGTCTGATGCGCAGCATGGCGCGATACATCGCCTGCATCCGCTCGCTGCTCAAAGACGCCTTCCCTTTGGTCAAAAGCGTTCTCCTTCCCGCAAGGATGGGTGGGGTTCCCTCAAACCTAGACACTCGCGTGAAATTCTCACAAATCGCCCCTCCCCGCAAGCGATCATTCAGACTTCGCCTTTTCCTCCTCGGCCTGCTCGTCGGCGATGCGTTTGAGAGCATACAAACCTTCCATCAACACGGGCGCACCCCCACCGATGCTCGCCACCTCGAACGCCTCAAGCGCCTCCTCCATCGTCGCGCCCAGCCGCAGCGCCTTCTTGGTGTGGGTATAGACTTCGTGCTTCATGCCCTTGAAAGCCAGAAGGCCGATTTCGATGAGTTCGCGCGTCTTCGGATCCAGATGGCGCGGCTTCTCCTTGAAAAACCCCCAGTGCATCTGCGAATAGACCTCGAAATAATCCGGATCCAACTGCGCCCCAAAGCCGAGCACGTCATACACGAACCCCCGGTCTCCATGAATTTTTTCCGTGATGCGCTTTACCTTCTCTTCTCTCGTCTCCTCCTTCATCCTCTTCTCCTTATTATGGACGAAGCGAAGGCGGAGATTTCAGAACCCAAAATCCCCGCCGTAAACGCGCGCGCTCACGCGACCCTGAACCTGTCCATCCACCAGTCCGCAATCCACTCGCCGCACGTCGGCAGGTTGTCGAAGACGCAATGCTGGCTGCCGCCATCCTCAAGCGTGAAGATTTTCAGCTGCTTCTCCTTTGAGCCGCACGCCTCATACAACTTGCGTGCCATCTTGACCGGCACGATGTTGTCGTCCGCCCCGTGGATGATGCAGATGGGCATCCGTATCCTCTCCGCGACGCCCGCCAGCGTATAGGCCTTGCATTTTTCCATCGCCGAGTCCATGTCCGGCGTTCCCAGCACCCAAGGAAGCTGCCATATGGCGGAGGAGGAAACCGTGCCGCCGCCCTCCAGAACCTTGCGCCTGTGAACCCAGACCTCGTGATAGTCAAAATGGGCGCCCCAGGCGAGACAGGCCGCGTAGCGATGCTCAAAGGCGGCGATGCGCGGGGCGTAGTAACCCCCCATGCTCATGGCCATGAGGCCGATGCGCGCGGAATCCACCTCGGGCCGCGCGTCGAGAAAATCGAAGGCCGCCGTTCCGGCCGCCTCGTAATCCGGACGACTCGGTATCTTCCGAAGCCTGAGCGTCTCCCCCTGGCCTGGTCCATCCACGCAGAGTGCCCCGACGCCGCGCTCCGTCAGAGAAAGTGCGCCCCACAGCGCGGTGATCTCCTTGGAACCGTCGAGTCCATCAAAAAAGGCGACATAGGGATCGCGCCCCGTTGGGTTTCTGGGCGGAAAAAGGTAGGCCGCGAGCGGGCCCTCCTCATAGGGTACCTCCACGCGCTGAAATCCGGGTGCGCGGCCCTTCATCCCCTTCTCGTAGTGGAGAAGCAATTTTTTGTAGGATTGCGCTTTTCTCGGATCGCCAGGATGCACGAAACGCTCGCTCGCGTAGCGATAGATCGCGCTTCGCACATAGGCGGCCATCGAGGTGCGCGCATGGCCCTTGCGCTCCTCCTCCTCGGCGCGGGTCAGGGTTTTATCCGCCATCCAGGTCCACGCCTCGCGCCATGCTTCGGCGTCGCCTGTCCGCCCGCTCAGGCGTTTTCCAACCTGATCCACCTCCTGGAAGTTCGATCCGCCCATCGGCGCGACGCTGATTAGCCCCGCCATCAACTGCGACCATAGATAGTGCTCGGGAAAATACCGAAACCACGAGCCGACGATGGCCTCCGCCATAAGAAAAGCCTCCTCAAACCTGAACGCGCTGACGCGCTCCAAAACGTGAAAACCATACACGCAACGCCGGCGATTTCACAAGGAGCACAAAGAAAAGTACGATCGCAGAAAATCCATATTCACGCTTTGACGCCCCATTCCCACACGTGATAGACTTCTTAGAATCGATAGCAAAAAAGGGGGCTTCTCCAGGAAGTCGCAGCGAGCTAGAAAATCTGGATTTTCCGGTTTTCTCAACAGGGTATGGAACCCATCTCTTCATCCAAAGGAGGAAAGCACATGAGAAGGTTTCTCGTAATTCTGACCGCCTTCGCCGTTCTGGCGATCGGCGCGCCCATGACGGCGGACGCGAAAAGCACCGTCACCATCGCCCTGACGGGCGAGCCGCCGACGATGGACCCGCACCGCGTCTCGAACTTCATCGGCGCGATGGTCTGGCGCTGGAGCTACGACACCCTTCTTCACTCTGAGACCGGAACGGGCGAGAAAAAGCCATGGCTCGCCACGAAGTGGGTGAAGATATCTCCCTTGAAAGTGAAGTTTCATCTGAGAAAGGGCGTAAAATTCTCGGACGGCACGCGCTTCACTGCGGAGAACTTCAAATACACCATCAGCCGCATCATGAAGTCCGCGCGTCAAAGACAATATTTCAAAAACATCGAAAACATCGAAATTCTCGACGACCACACCTTCATTTATCACAACAAGCAGCCCGACGGCGGCATGTGGAACCGCCTGACCCGCTGGGCCGGGCCCATCAGCCTGAAAACCAAGGGGATGGATCTCGCGCAAATCTCCCGCAACACCTATGGCACGGGTCCCTACATCCTGAAATCCTGGACCAAGGGCCAGAGGATGGTGTTCGAGGCGAATCCAAACTGGTGGAACAACAAGAACTTTCCGAAACGGCCGCAGCGCATCATCCTCCGCCGCATTCGGGAGAGCGCCACACGCGCCAAGGCGCTCCAGACGGGCGAGATCGACGTAGCCTGGGGCATTATGCCGCAGTTCATTCCCCAGCTGGAGAAAAACCCGAAGACGAAGATCGCCGTCGTCCCCGCCGTGCGCATCATGCACATGGGTTTCTTCACGGGACACGGCGGCCCGATGGCCAACGTCAAGGTGCGCAAGGCGCTCAACTACGCCATCGACGCAGAGGCGATACGCACGACCATTCTGGGCGGGCGCGCGGATCTGTTCGGACAGATGCTCCACCCATGGAACTACTCGGGCTACAACCCGAACAAAAAATGGTACGGCTACGAACCGGCCAAGGCGAAAGCGCTCCTTGAGGAAGCCGGCTACCCCGAAGGCTTCAAGATGGAGATCATCGCCACGAACGGCCGCTACCCAGGCGACAAGCCGACTTGCGAGGCCATCGCCGGAATGATCAAAAAAGTCGGCGTAGACGCCTCCTGTAACTCTCAACGCTTCCCGCTCTACAAGAAGCTCCACCGCGCCTACAAGGCGGGCAAGAAAAAGGGCGCGGCCGCCTACTACATGGGCTTCGGCAACGGCCAGGGCGACTCCACTTCCGTCCTTCGTGGAACGTCGGGCTGCAAAGGCCCCTGGAGCGGCATGTGCTTTGAGGAGCTGGACAAGATGATCGACATGGCCACGGCCGTCGTCGATCCGCAAAAGCAGCAGGCCGCCTTCGAGTCCGTGACCGACAAGATGAAGGAGTTGGCCACGCACAAGATCGTCGTGAAGATTCACGATGTGCTCGGCCACAGCTCGAACCTTGAGTGGACTCCGCGCCACGACGAAACCCTCCTGCCATGGGAGATCGGGGTGCTCGGGAGCAACTAGCCAGACGTTTTGTCTTGACTTAGTCTCACACCGCGGGGGGCGCGTTTAGAGCCCCCCGCGGTTTTTTACGCCCTCCCCAAGGGTTCACGCTTGCAAGTCGGCATTGCGCTTCTCCTTCTTCGCGCTATAGGTTGCAAGCTATCGGCAAATAACAAAAAAGAGGATCGCGCATGAAATTCGGCATCTTCCTGTCCGCGCAACAGACGCTGGACGCCAACCTGATCGACGCCCTCCATGATCAAATCGACCTGATCCGCCTGGTACGCGACAAGGGCTGGAATTCTTTTTTCACCGGTCAGCACTATCTCAGCGAGGGGAACGTGCAGCACCTGCAAAACCTCCCTTTTCTGGCGCGCCTCAAGGCGGAGGCGGGCGAAATGACTCTCGGCATCGGCGTCTTGCTCATCAACCTGCACAATCCGGTCTATGTGGCGGAGACCGTCGCTACCATGGACGTCATCGCGGAAGGCAACATGGCCTTCGGCGTCGGCCTGGGCTACCGCGACGTGGAGTTCGACGCTTTTGGCGTCAGGCGGGGCGAGCGGGTGAAGCGCTTCGTGGACTGCCTGGAGCTGGTGAAGCGCCTTTGGACGGAGGAAGCCGTGTCGTTCGAGAGTGAATACTGCACGCTCAAGGACGCGCGCCTGAACATGCGCCCCGTGCAAAAGCCCCATCCGCCCATCTGGTTCGCAGCGAACAGCGACCCCGCCGTGCGGCGGGCGGCGCATCTGGGCGACACGCTCTTCATCAACCCGCACGCCACCACGCGAACCATCGCGCGTCAGATGGACGTCTATCGCAAAGAGCTGGATGCGGTGGAAAAACCCTTTCCGAAGGAGCTGCCCTGCATGAAGGAGGTTTTTTGCGCCAAGGACAGAAAAACGGCCCTCGCACTCGCCAGCCCCTATCTCGGTCAGAAATACAGGGACTACGCCCGTTGGGGGCAGGACAGAGCACTGCCCGAAGATGAGACCTTCGATCAGCCGTTTGAGGAATTGCTGAAAGATCGCTTCGTCATCGGATCGCCGGAGGATTGCTATGAAGGGCTAAAACCCTACAAGGAAATGGGCGTGAACCACCTCATCATCCGCACGAGCTGGATAGGGATGCCCGCCTCATCCGCTCTGGAGAGTGCGCGGCTCATCTCCGATGAACTCATCCCCGCGCTGCGAGAAGGCGGATGATAGGCCAAGAAGGCGGCCCCGCTTCGCGGTTGTTCATAGGTTCTTCCCCCATATTCTTGAGGACGGGAGAAATCCGAAAATGACTTGCGCGAAACCTATCGAAGCTTGTGCCGTTGACGTGGAGACTACCAGGCTGGACCCTGGGGGCGACAGGATCGTCACCGCGGGCCTTGCCAGAACCAGAATTGACCCGACCGAGGCGGGGGCGGAAGTCGAGGCGATGGAAGTCATAGTGAATCCCGGGATTCCCATTCCTTCAGAGGCTTCCAGCGTGCACGGAATTTGCGACCAAGACGTCAAGGCTCTTGGGCCTTTTGAAGAAGTGGCACAACAAGTGAGAGATTTCATCGGGAACCGGGCGTTGGTGGGCCACAACGTTTCCTTTGACAAGGCGTTCCTAAACGCTGCGCTCAAAAGAGCCGGCCTGCAAACCCTGCACAGAAACAAAAGCATCTGCACCATGCAGAAAATGGAAGAACTGAGGGGAGCGTTCGGGGCAGGCTACGTGAGGACCAACCTGGAAAACACGCGTCCTGGAAGATGCCTTGCTATCGCTTCGGATAGCGGGCTGGTTCGTGAGATACGAAGCGGGAGTCGGGGAATTAAGCAAGAAAAGAATCGAACAAGGCAGGGCGACAACGGCAATAGGCGGGTTTCTGCTCTCTTTGCTCCCCACGTGAGCAGGCCGTCTCTTTTCCTGCAAGCACGGGAGCCATCGTCCGCGCTTTTTCTAGCGCAAAGACGCCGGGTTTCCTGAAAGACGAGCGGGGTTCAGGCTTTCGGGCGGAATGCTCCCCCAAACTCCAAGGAGAGACTCATGAGCTCGACGAGAGATTATCCTCGCTATCCGGAAGCCGAATACGCACGTCGCTACCGCGAGATCAAAAAAAAGATGCGCGCGCGGGGCATCGACGCGCTTATATTCTATGGCGACTCCGGAATGCAGGGCGGCAACCAGGCCAACCTCAAATACGTCACGAACTACAAAGACCCGGTGAGCAGTTTCCTCGTCTTTCCGCTCAAGGGCGCGCCCGCCCTTTTCATATCGAACCGGCTCTATCTCCCCTACGCCCAAAAGATGAGCGTGATCAAGAAAACCGAAGCTGTTGACTACGAGCCGGGCCCCAAGGTGGAGAGGCGCATTCGGGAGCTGGGGCTTGAGAAAGCACGCATCGGCCTAGTGGGTTTTCGCGGCATCCTGCCCGTATCCATGCCCTATAGCGTGGTGGATCATTGGCAAAAAACCTTGCGGGGAGCGGACTTCACCGACGCCTCGGACATCCTCGCGGAGGTGCGGCTCGTCAAGAGCGCGGAGGAGCGCAAATGGTTCAGGCGCGGGGCGGGGCTGACGGACCTGGCGTTCGAGGCACTGGAGAGAAAAGCGAAGGCGGGCATGAGCGAGTTCGAGCTCGCCGCCATCATCTCGGGCGCATACGTGCCCAGGGGCGGAAGCCCGCAGCTCATCTTCGTGGGTTCGACGTCCATGGCAAGACCGCGCCTGATTTTTCCGAACCAATTCCCCTCCCACCGCAAGATCAGAAAAGGCGACGTCGTCCTCACGGAGCTGTCCGCAGACTATGAAATGCACCCGGGCCAGGCGCACCGACCCATCTCCGTGGGCGCCGCGCCAACGCCCACCTATCAGAAGCTCTACGAGGTAGCCGTTGCGGCCTACGAGCGCATCTTCAAGGCGCTCAAACCGGGCGCCACGCACGAGGACGTCAGGCGAGCGGGCGGCATCATCAAAGAGGAGGGCTTCACTACCTTCGACACGACCTTTCACGGCTGGGGTCTGCTCATCGAAAACCCCCGAATCGACGTGGACGCCACCATTCTCCAGCGCCCCCAGAACGCGATCACCTTCGAGGAGGGGATGCTCATGGTGGTTCAACCCAACGTTTGCACGGCGGACGGCAAGCGCGGCCTCCAGGTGGGAAACCTCGTGGAAATCACCAAAACCGGCGCGTGCGCACTCCAAAAATTCCCCATGAAGTTCATGCGGATATGACCAGGAAAGAGCGGGGAAAATCGGCTGCAAACGTCAAGGCGGGAAGCGTTCGCTCCCTCAAACATGAAATAAAAATCTGAAATGTCCTGGTTTAAGGTTTTTCTGTTTTTGAATATGGTCCGGGCGAGATCGAGCTGGAAAAAGGCGACGCCGAAATTGCGGGGCTGATGTTCAACGCATGGTTTGACTCAGGCGCTGACGCGAGCTCTGCCATAGGCGAGAATACAGCCCTCGACGCCAGCTACCGGTTTCTGGACACTCGCCATGAGTCCAAATCTAGCACTATAACGTATGAGAAATTCCAGGCCCGCGCATTCGTGCTGGGTCTCAAGTTCACGTTCTAGCCCGATTCGCACGAAGCCGGCCCTACTGATGCGGGGCCGGCTTTGTGTGTGCATAAATCAATTCGTCGGCATGGCCTTGATTTTCTCGCGCAAATCCTCAGCCAGTGGAGAACCCATATTTTTCAGATTTTGAAAGTCCGCTAGGGCGGCCGCCCGGTTTCCGGCCATGACGTGGGCGACGCCTCTGTATTCGAGGGCTGGAGCGTAGGCGGGCTTGATAGAGAGTGCTTTGTCGTAGGCGGCGATGGCGTCCTGCGCCCGGCCCATCATCCGCAAAGAGTAACCCAGCATGTTGAAAGCCTGATAATGCTGATCGTCCGCTTCCACGGCTTTCTGAAACAGCGCAGCTGCTTCTTTCCACTCTCCTCGCCGCGCTTTTTCCTCTCCCTGGGAATAATGCGCTCCGACCAGTTCAGATCCCTGGGGGTCGCCCGCCGGATAGGATGGCACCGCCAGAGCGAGCGTCCCCATGAACGCGAGAACGACGGACAAGGTTTTCATGGCGTCATCTCCTTATTATTGAAACGACGGCTTTTTAGAAGGCGCGTTCTTGGCGCGCGCTGGGCTTCTCCCGCATGACGAAAAGGGGCCACCATTCGCCGCTCGGGTCAACGACGGCCCCAAACGGAAATGTCCGCTAGCCGCCGAAGCCGCTTTCGTTCGCTACCGAAATACGGGCGATGGCGCGTCTCAGGGACAATTCGGCTCGATCGAAGTCCAATCCCTCCTCCGTCCGTCGCCCCTCCATGCGTTCCTGCGCGCGCGCTCGGGATTGGGCCGCGCGCGCCGCGTCAATGTCTTCGGCCCGCTCAGCACTCTCCGCCAGAATAGTTATTCTGTCGGGTCCCACCTCGGCGTATCCCTCAATGATCGAGACGAAATACCGCGCGCTGCCGGAGCGATAGCTGAGGACCCCGATGCCGAGCTGACAAAGATAGGGGGTGTGCTGAGGCAGGACGCCAAACTCGCCGTAAAACCCAGGGGCCGTCACCTCGTCCACTTCGGCGGAGACGAGTTTGCGCTCCGGAGTCACGATGTCGAGAATCATCTTGCTTTTGGCCATGCGCTACACCTCAACGCCCAAGGATTTGGCCTTCTCCTTGGCGGATTCCAAGTTCCCCACCATGTAGAAAGCCTGCTCGGGCAGGTGATCCGCGTTGCCCTCGGCGAGTTCCTTGAAATCCTTGATGGTGTCCTCAAGCCGCACATAAACGCCCGGCGTGCCCGTGAACTGCTCGGCCACGTGGAAAGGCTGGCTCAGGAAGCGCTGAATTTTCCGCGCCCGCGCCACGACGATCCTGTCATCCTCCGAGAGCTCGTCCATTCCCAGAATCGCGATGATGTCCTGAAGGTCCTTGTAGCGCTGAAGAATCTGCTGCACCTGCCGCGCCACCCCGTAGTGTTCCTCTCCGAGTATTCTCGGATCCAGAATTCGGCTCGTAGAATCGAGCGGGTCCACCGCCGGGTAGATGCCCAACTCGGCGATCTGCCGCGAGAGCACCGTGGTGGCGTCGAGGTGCGCGAAGGCGGTGGCGGGCGCGGGGTCGGTGAGGTCGTCGGCCGGAACGTATATGGCCTGCACCGAGGTGATGGAGCCTTCCTTCGTCGAGGTGATGCGCTCCTGAAGGTCTCCCATCTCCGTCGCGAGATTCGGCTGATAGCCCACCGCGCTGGGCATGCGGCCCAAAAGCGCGGACACCTCCGATCCAGCCTGCGTGAAGCGAAAGATGTTGTCGATGAACAAAAGCACGTCTTGACCCTCGACGTCGCGGAAGTATTCCGCAAGCGTCAGTCCCGAGAGGCCGACGCGCAAGCGCGCTCCGGGGGGCTCCGTCATCTGGCCATACACCAGGCCGACGCTTTCCAAAACGCCGGATTCCTCCATCTCGAGATAAAGGTCGTTTCCCTCTCGGGTGCGCTCGCCCACGCCGGTGAACACCGAGGTGCCCGAGTGTTGCGTGGAAATATTGTGGATGAGCTCCATGATCAAAACCGTCTTGCCCACGCCGGCCCCGCCGAACAGGCCCGTCTTGCCGCCCCGGGTGTAGGGTTCAAGGAGGTCGACGACCTTGAGGCCCGTCTCGAGCATCTCCGTGGACGTGCTCTGATCCTCCAGGGTGGGCGCCGGACGATGAATGGGCATCCGCTGGCTGGCTTCCACCGGGCCTTTTCCGTCCACCGGCTCACCGATGACGTTCAGTATGCGCCCCAGGGACGCCTTGCCCACGGGCACCGAAATGGGCGCGCCCGTATCCACGACCGCCAACCCGCGAATGAGTCCCTCGGTCGGCTCCATCGAGACGGTGCGCACGGTGGACTCGCCCAGGTGAAGCGCCACCTCCACCACAATCTCGTCCCTCTCTCCTTCGGCGAGGAGTGCCGGGTCCTTTTTGACGACGAGCGCATTTCTGAGTTCCGGCAGATCGCCGGAGCCAAATTCGACGTCAATGACGGGTCCGATCACCTGTGTTACACGTCCTTCGCTCATCCTCAAGACTCCTTCGTCGGCACAATTCCCCGTTCCGCCGGTCGTTCGAGCGGCTTTCCCAGGGACAATGTTCGTTCTCGAATCCTTTACGCCAGCGCGTCGGCACCGGCCACCACTTCGAGCAGCTCCGTGGTGATCGACGCCTGGCGCACGCGGTTCATCTGCAGCGTGAGCATTCCGATCATCTCCTCCGCGTTTCTGGACGCGTTGTCCATCGCCGTCATGCGCGCGCCAAACTCACTCGCCTCGGCGTCAAGAAGCGACCTGTAAATCTGCACCGTCACATGCCTCGGCAAAATGCTCCTCAGCACGCCTTCCATAGAGGGTTCATAAATGTATTCCACAGCCACGGGCTCGCCTTGCGGGTCGATGGCTTCGGGCGTCGCAGGTGCCAGAGGCAAAAGACGGAACAGCCTCGGGCTCTGGCTCAGAATCGTCCGAAACTCCGTGGTGATGATGTGGACCTCATCAAACCCCTCTTCCAGATACGCCCTCGTCATGATCTCGGTCAGCCGGACAGCCAGGGAGAAGTCGATCTTCCCGTAAACGTCCGTGAATTGTTCCTTGAACCCAAACCCCCTGCGAAGCAGGAAGTCGCGTCCTTTTCGACCGACGACGATAATTTCGGTTTCCTTGCCCGTCTCCTCGCGCCTTCTCAGAAACCCAAGCGCCTGGCGAAGGAGGTTCGTGTTGTATCCGCCGCAAAGGCCCTTGTCCGAGGTGATGACGAGCAGAAGCACCCTGTCGCCTTTCATGTCGTCCCGAAGAAGAGGATGGTCGCCGGGCTTCGCCTTGGCGGCCAGAGAGTTCACCAACTCCTCCATCTTCTCGCTGTAGGGCCGCGTGCTCTCAATGCGCTCCTGCGCCCTGCGCACCTTGGAGGCCGCCACGAGCTTCATCGCCCGTGTGATCTGCTGGGTGTTCTTGACGCTGCGGATGCGGCGCTTGAAATCTCTCGTGGACGCCATTCTTCACCTATCCGGACGCGGCGGCGGCCGCTTTCGGCTTGGAAGCGGATTTGAGCGTTTTCATGAATTCCTCGCACGCCGCGCGCAAACCCTCGGTGATCTGATCGGTCAACTCGCGCTTCTCCTCCAGTGCGCTCACCAACTGCGAGCGTCTCGTCTCCATGAAGGTCAGGAAATCGCCGTTCACCTTTTGAACGTCGCCGATCGCCACGTCGTCGAGATAGCCCTGCGTGCCCAGAAAAATCGACATGGCCTGACGGTGCACCACCTCGGGCGCATACTGGGGCTGCTTGAGCAGCTCCGTCAGGCGCGACCCACGGGCGAGCTGCGCCTGCGTGGCCGCGTCCAGCTCCGAGCCGAACTGCGCGAACGCCGCCATCTCCCGGTATTGTGCCAGGTCAAGGCGCAGGGTGCCGGCCACCTTCTTCATCGCCTTGTTCTGGGCGGAGCCGCCCACCCGGGAGACGGAGAGGCCCACGTTGATGGCAGGCCGGATGCCCGAGTGGAACAGGGCGGATTCGAGATAAATCTGCCCATCGGTGATGGAGATCACGTTTGTCGGAATATAGGCCGACACGTCGCCCGCCTGCGTTTCAATGATAGGCAGCGCCGTCAGCGATCCGCCGCCGAGAGCGTCGCTGAGCTTGGCCGCCCTCTCTAACAAGCGCGAATGGAGATAAAAGACGTCGCCGGGATACGCCTCCCGGCCCGGCGGGCGCCTCAGCATCAGGGAAAGCTGGCGATAGGCGGCCGCTTGTTTCGATAGATCGTCGTAGATGATCAGCGCGTGCATTCCGTTGTCCCGGAAGTATTCCCCGATGGCGCACCCCGCATACGGCGAGACGTATTGCAAGGGGGCGGGATCCGACGCCGTAGCCGCCACGACGACGGTGTAGTCCATCGCCCCGTATTCCTCCAGGGTGTTCACCACCTGGGCGAGCGTGGAGCGTTTCTGGCCGGTGCAGACATAGATGCAATACACGTCGGTGTTCTTTTGGTTGATGATGGCGTCGATCGCGATGGCGGTTTTGCCGGTTTGTCTGTCGCCGATGATGAGCTCGCGCTGTCCTCGGCCAATCGGCACCATGCCGTCAATCGCCTTGACGCCGGTCTGCAAAGGCTCTTTCACCGGCTGGCGTTCCACCACTCCGGGGGCGAGTACCTCCAGGTTTCGCGAATCCTCGCTCTCAATGGGCCCTTTTCCGTCGATGGGCTGGCCCAGCGCGTTCACGACGCGACCGGCCAGCGCCTTGCCGACCGGCACCTGAACGATGCGGGCCGTGCGCCGAACCTCATCGCCCTCCTTGATGGCGCGATCGTCGCCCAAGAGCACGGCGCCGACGTTGTCGGTCTCCAGATTGAGCGCCATCCCATACAGATCGCCGGGAAAGGCCAGCAATTCCCCCGCCATGCACTTCTCCAGGCCATAGATGCGGGCGATGCCGTCTCCCACCGAAATGACGGATCCGGTTTCCGCAAGTTCGACCGAGGCGTCAAAGCCCTCGATTTGCTTCTGAATGATCTGGCTGATTTCTTCGGCGCGAATCTGCATGAACTGCCCCCTTGATCCTGCAACTGACTCCTGAAAAGAGTGTCAATTCTCCATCAACGCATTTCGCATGTTACGAAGCTGATTGCTGATGCTGCCGTCCATGACGACGCCGCCCACGCGGCAGACCAGCCCCCCGATGAGTTTCTCGTCCTTCTCCGCCTCGATGAGCACCTCGGCACCGGTGATCTTGGAGAGTTTCTCGCGCAACTCCTCAAGGACGGCGGCGTCGAGCGCATGCGCCGCGCTCACGTGCGCGCGAACGCGGCCGCGCTTCTCGTCCGCAAGCTGCTGGTAGCTGCGCGCCATGGCGGACAACTCGCCGATGCGGTCTTTCTCCGCCACCACGCGCACGAAATTCCGAAGCAGCTCGCTCGCCCCTGAAGAGGCCATAATCTCATCCAGCATCCTCACCCGCACGCTTCTCGCAAAGCGCGGGTTGAGCAAGACGCGCCGCAACTCCTGGTTTCCCTGAAACTCCTCCGCTATCTCCGCCAGCGCCTCTCCAGTCTCGTCCAGGACGCCCCGGTTCTCGGCAATTTTCACCAACGCCCGCGCGTAGCGCCGCGCCGCCTCGCCGCCTATCACAGGGAGCCTCCGTTTCTATGGCCCAGTTTGTCGAGATAGCGCGCAACGAGCCTTTCCCGATCCGCCTCGTTCAATTCCCTCTTGAGCATATCCTCGGCCAGGCGCAAGGCCAGGCTTGCGGCCTGACTTTGCAACGCAGCGCGCGCTTTCGAGATTTCAAGCCCGATGGTCGTCCTCGTTTGCTCAAGCAGGCGCCGCGCCTGGCTCTCCCGCTCTTCCTCGAGCCTCGTCCGCATCTCCTCGCGCTCGCGCTCGCCCTGCTCGCGCACCCGGAGGATTTCCGCCTCCAGACCGGCCACCTTGTCCCTCTGCGCGGCAAGCTGTTCTTCCGCTTCCGCGCGCGACGCCTTGGCCTCCTCAAGCGCCCTGCGAACCCCCTCCCTGCGGTCTTTCAGGAAGTTCTGAATGGGGCGAAAAGCAACCTTGTAAAGGATGGCCACGACGATGAGCGTGTTGATGACCTTGAAGAGTTCTTCGGTGAAACTAAATGGCTTGTGATGCGCGCCCGCCTCCGCAGCCCATGCGGATTCGGGCGAAAACAGCGCGGCCGCCACAAACAGAACGGCCAAAAGACTCCAGTGCCACTTATCTGAAAACACAGCCTTCGTCATCCTTCATCCAATCGCGCGGCCCGCAAGCCTGCTGGCGATCTCGCTCGCCAGATGGACGGCCCTGCCCTCAAGTTCGGAGGCCACCCATTTCGTCTGCTCCGCGAGAGACTGGCGCGTTTCCTCAATTTCTCGGTTCGTTCTCTCACGCATTTCGTCGATGCGCTCTCGGCTCGCCTCGCTCATCTCCTGCTGGAGGGCGATGAGGGCTTCCGTGTTCTCCCCTTCAATCTCCGCCAACGAATCTTCGTATTGGCTGACGTAGCCCGCCGTCTCGCTCCTGCCGCGCTCGGCGGCGCGCCGATCGCCAGAGATCTCCGCATCGCGCGATTCCATGAGGCCCATCAACGGCCTAACCAGAATTTTGTTGAGGATGAAGAGCAGAACCAGAAAGTTGGCCCACTGCACCACGATGACGACCGGGTTGAGGACGAGCGCGCCGCTTCCGATGTTGAAGCCGGCGAGCCAGCTGTCCGCCGCTCCGCCCGCCGCCCAGGATGCGGACGGCGCGATGAGCAACGCGGGAATCATCAACGCCAAACCACGCGCAAGGCGCTTGAAACGAACAAGGTGGAACATCTCTTCCTTTCCGCCACGTTCCGCATCGGACATGAAGCCACCCCCCATGAGATGCAGGCGCATCAGTCAAAACTTTTTGGGAATGGCGCATGAAGTCGCTGCGTCTCTCAGGGCGGGGTTTGACGTCCGCCGCCGAGAAAACGCCTCAACCTACCCACAGCCATGGTGGAAGTCAAGCCCTCGCGGGATTTTTTGCCGCCTCCTGAACTAGCGCTTTGAGGGTGCGCGGGGGAGTTGTGCTATTTTACGGAGAGGATGAGCAGCTTTCACTGTCGCCGATCTTCTTTATGAGGAGCGAAGAGGAGCGAAATGAAATTCGTCACGTTTGAAGTTGCCACTCCCTTGGGAAAGGTCTCGCGCGTAGGCGCCCTGGGGCAGAGGCGCGATCGGCAAATTGTGCTCGACCTCGCTCACGGCTACGCCGCGCTCCTTCGTGAGGAAGGAGGAGAGCCCCGCTTTCGCGAATACGCTGACTTCAGACTGCCCCAGGACATGTGCGAACTCATGGCGGGCGGCGCGCCCTCCCTGGACGCCGCCCGTGCGGCGCAGGAGTTCATTCTGGCGGACGCCGCCCGACGCGGGCCAGACGGAGAACAGCTCGCCTTCTCTCTCGAGGAGGCGCGCCTGTGCCCGCCGGTGCCCCGCCCCGTCTCGTTTCGCGATTTTCTGATACACGAAGGACACAAGGCGGCGGGTGCGCGACGGCGCAACACCGCCATCGACCCCGTCTGGTACGAGCTGCCCTCCTGCTACAAGGGAAACCGCCTCTCCATCATCGGCCCCGAGGATGCGCTCCCGTGGCCGCGCTACACGGAGAAACTCGACTATGAGCTGGAGATCGCCATGTTCATCGGAAAGCGCGGCAAGGACATTCGGTGCGAAGACGCCATGGGCCACGTTTTTGGCTTCAGCGCGCTTAACGACTTCAGCGCGCGCGACGTCCAGATGAAGGAGATGAAAAACTGGCTGGGGCCCCACAAGGGAAAGGATTTTGGCACGGCGATCGGTCCGTGCATCGTCACGCCGGACGAATTCGACCCCACCGAAGCGGTGATGATCGCTCGCGTCAACGGCGAGGAATGGAGCCGGGGCAACGCAGGCGACGCCTACTATTCCTGGGACAGAATGATCGAATATGCTTCCATGGAAGAGGATCTCATTCCGGGCGAGATGTTCGGCTCCGGCACGGTGGCCACCGGCTGCGGGGCGGACTTGGACAGATGGATACGGCCGGGCGACGTCATTGAACTCGAAATCGAGGGGATCGGCATTTTGAAGAACACGATCGTGAGAGACGCCTAGCCTCCAGCCGGCCATCCCGGCAGCCTCACCCCCCCCTTGTTTCAGACGAGGCCATCGCCGGGCGCACATTTCGTCTCCTCCCGCGTCTTTTCAGAGGACGTGATTTTCCTTACCCCGAGAAGATGAAATACAATGCGTGACACGCCACCCCCGAGAGAGGACGGCCATGCCATACGAAAACGTATTATATGAAGTCGATGGGCCCCTCGCCCTCATCACCATCAACCGCCCCGAACGACACAACGCCGTATCCCTGGCCACGCTGGACGACCTCCACGCCGCCATCGCCGAGGCGGCCGAGGATGCGGCCGTACGCGCCATCGCCATCACCGGGGCGGGCGAGAAAGCGTTCGCCTCCGGCTCGGACTTGCAGGAGGTCGAACATCGAAACCTCCAAATCGCGCTCACCCCCCTGGTGCAAGGGGTGGCGGAGCGCCTCGAGAGAACGCCAAAGGCGACCATCGCGGCGATCAACGGCTACTGCATGGGGGGCGGTCTCGAAGTAGCGCTGGGCTGCGATCTGCGGGTTGCGACGCCCCGTTCAAAATTCGCCACGCCGGAGGGGAGAATCGGCATCATCCCCGGCGGCGGCGCCACGCAGCGTCTTCCCCGCCTCATCGGGCGCGCCTGGGCGCTAGAGATGCTCTTGATGGGAGAGACCATCGACGCGAAGCGCGCGCTCGATATCGGCCTCATCACCCGCCTGGTCGAAGCCGGCGAACTCATGCCCACCGTCAAGAGGATGGCCAGGAAGCTGGCGGGCTATGCGCCCTTCGTTCCCCAGTTCATGAAGGCCATGGTGCACTGCGGCATGGAGGGCGGCATGGCGGCGGGTCTGGCGCTGGAGAAGTTCGCACAGGGCGCGCTTTGCGAAACCGAGGACAAGGCGGAGGGGCTCCGCGCCTTTCTGGAGAAAAGAAAGCCGCAATGGAAGGGCAGATGACATGAGAGCCAAAGCCCTGGGCGTCCTGAAGGCCTGCGTCTGCGCCGAGAACAGGGTGGCGCGCGCCGGAGATGATGCTTTGACGTTGAAAGCAAACAAACACAGAGGAGCCAAAAGGTGAACAAACTCTCGGGGGCTTTTTTTCTGTTGCTCGCCCTGATGGTCGGATGCGCTGCGCCCCATCGGGCGGCGCAACCCCCTCTGGCGGCGCAGGTCTCGTGCAGAGCGTGGAACACTAAGAGGTTCTTCATGCGCGCCCGCGTCGCGGACGTTTCCCGTTGTCTTGCGGCCGGAGCGGACGTGAACGCACGGACCAAGAACGGAGCGACCCCCTTGCACGTGGCGGCGCATTTCAGCAAAAAGCCCGGCGTCGTGGCGACGCTCGCGAGAGCCGGAGCAGACGTGAACGCACGGGCTAAGCTCGGAGCGACGCCACTGCACTGGGCAGCGGCGCAAAGCAAAACGCCCGATGTCGTAGCGGCGCTCGTCAGAGCCGGAGCGAGGGTGAACGCGCGGATCAAGATCGGATTGACGCCCCTCCATGTGGCGGCGCAGTTCAGCCAAACGCCTGGGGTTGTGGCGGCGCTCGTAAAGGCCGGAGCGAACCCGGCGGTAAAAGACAAAACAGGCAAAACGCCGTGGGATTACGCGAAACAAAACGTCGCGCTCAAGGGAACGGAAGTCTATCGGCGGCTGAGCGAGGGATGGACGCCCCAGCATAGGGCGGCGGCGAACAGCAACACGCCCCGTGTCGTAGCGGCGCAGGTCTCGTGCAGAGCATGGAACACTTCGAGGTTCTTCATACGCGCCCGCGTCGTGGACGTTTCCCGTTGTCTTGCGACCGGAGCAGACGTGAACGCACGGGACAAGGACGGATTGACACCCCTGCACCGATTGACGCCCCTGCACCGGGCGGGGGCGTACAGCAAGGCGCCCGGTATCGTGGCGGCGCTCGCGAGGGCCGGAGCAGACCTGAACGCACGGGACAAGAACGGAGCGACGCCACTGCACTGGGCAGCGGCGCGAAGCAAGACGCCCGGTGTCGTGGCAGCGCTCGTGAAGGCTGGAGCGGACGTGAACGCGCGGAATGAGTACGGATCGACGCCACTGCACTCGGCGGCGAAGCACAGCAAGACGCCCGGTATCGTGGCAGCGCTCCTGAAAGCCGGCGCGGACGTGAACGCGCGGAATCCTAAGTATGAATGGACGCCCCTGCACTCGGCGGCGCAGTTCAGCCAAACGCCGGGTGTCGTGGCGGTGCTCGTGAACGCCGGAGCGAACGTGAACGCGCGAAACAAGAAAGGAACGACACCACTGCACGCGGCGGCACTGGACAGTAAGACGCCCGAAGTCGTGGCGGCGCTCGTAAAGGCCGGAGCGGACGCGGACGCGCGGGATGAGAACGGAGTGACGCCCCTGCACTTCGCGGCGGCGCAAAGCAAGACGCCCGGTGTCGTGGCAGCTTTGATGGATGCCGGCGCGGATCCGGCGGCAAAAACCCAAGAAGGCAAAACGCCGTGGGATTACGCGAAAGAAAACGACGCGCTCAAGGGAGGGGACGCCTATTGGCGGCTGAACGAGGGGCGATTCAAATAAAGCGCGTCTTGCTTGAGAGGAGGGCGGCGCAGACGCCTTTGCGAATGCGATTTCTCGCCCGTCGGAGACGATGCTTTGACGTTGCAACAAAAGAGGAGTGAAAAGATGAAGAAACTCTCGGGGGTGTTTTTTCTGTTGCTTGCCCTGATGGTCGGCTGTCCTGCGCCCGCTCTGGCCGCGCAGGTCGCGTGCGGAGAATGGAACACTGTGGCGTTCTTCGAGCGCGCCCGTGGGGCGGACGTTTCCCGCTGTATTGCAGCCGGCGCGGACCTGAACGCGCGGGAGACCAGGTATGGAGCGACGCCCTTGCATATGGCGGCGGTGCTCAGCAAAACGCCCGGCGTCGTGGCGGCGCTCCTGAAGGCCGGAGCGGACGTGAACGCACGGGCCCAGGACGGAGCGACGCCACTGCACATGGCGGCCGTGCTAAGCAAAACGCCCGGTGCCGCCGTGGCGGCTCTCGCAAGAGCCGGCGCGGACCTGAACGCGCGGGAGACCAGGTACGGAGCGACGCCCCTGCACTGGGCGGCGGTGCGCAGCAAAACGCCCGGTGCCGCCGTGGCGGCGCTCCTGAAGGCCGGAGCGGACGTGAACGCGCGGGATAAGACCGGAGGGACGCCACTGCACATCGCGGCGGTGCGCAGCAAAACGCCCGGTGTCATAGCGGTGCTCCTGAAAGCCGGAGCGGACGTGAACGCGCGGGACAAGCGCGGATGGACGCCACTGCACATCGCGGCGGTGCGCAGCAAAACGCCCGGTGCCGTGGAGACTTTACTGGACGCCGGGGCAAACCCGGCGGCAAAAAACAAAACAGGCCAAACGCCTTGGGATTACGCGCAAGAAAACGACGCGCTCAAGGGAGGGGACGCCTATTCGCGGCTGAAAGAGGGGCGGTTCAAATAAAGCGCGCCTTGAAAGGGGAGCACCGCAGACGCCTTTGCGAATACCCCCTGAAAATGACCTTTTTTCGGGGCGTAAACGGCCGTGAAAGGGTCTTGAAAAAGCCGCTCAAAGCAGGGCGTCGAGCGTGATGGCGGCGAGAGCGCCCGCGTCCGTCCATCGCTCCGCGCCCTCCCGGAACGCTCTCCCCCTTGCTTCAAGCCATGACCTCTGGCACGATTGCGCTTCGGTGGAAGCGCGACGCCGGAGGGCCGGAAAAGCCCCCTCCGGTGCCCGTAGAACAGGAAGCGGATATGGCCGAAAACCCCAGCGTCACGTTCATCTGTCCCGCATGCGGAAAAAACGAACTGCCCCTTGACGAAGCCTGCGCGCCGAACGAATCCTTCTACGTTCAACTCGCGGAGATGGACACTTGCAAGGAAGCGAAAACGGCGCGTTTCGTGTTTGGCGATGCGTTCACGGCGGGCTTCGGCGGCGTGGTGCGCGACCTGGACGAGGAGGGCAACGAGCGCGAGCGTTGGGCTCCTCCGAGGACGGTGATCGCCTATCACTTCGCGAGAAACGACGAGCGCATCGGACACGCCCAACCCATGAACGACTTCTACCCCCAGCCCCTGTATCGCAACCTCTCAAAGGGCGGCGGCGTGGAGAACGTCTACGTCGCCATGACGTTCCTGCCGCACAACGAAGCCATGACCCCCGATATGCGGGCACAGGGAGAGGCGCTCGCCAAATCCTTGGGCTAGGACGGGCCCCGATCCAGGAGATAGCCGTAGATCCACGCCAGGAGCCCGAAAAAGACGAAGCCTATCGCGAACCCCCAGACGGCGCCGAGAATCGCTCCCAGAAAGGTGGGGGCGACGCCCGGGTAGAAGTTGCCTATCATCGCCAGGATCTCCCCGCCCCAGCCGAACAGCGCGCCCAGCAAGGCATAGAGAAAAAACATGGCGGCGTAGATAATTCCTCCGGCCAGACCAAACTTTACGGCGTCGAGTTTCATGGGCATCTCTCCGGCGGCGTGGAAATCCATTCTCTCATGCGCTATTGAATATAGGTTTGAGGGCGCATTCGCGCAAAATTGCCCGTGAATCCCCGAAAAATGGGAAAGGGGGTTTTTGCGTCAAATGGGACTGCCCACCCATCCCCAGACAGGAGATCGGCTTGATGAGCGAGGAATCACGCTTCGAGAAAGGAATGAAAAACCGCGCGAAGGTGTTTGGCGTCGAAGGCGAGGAGAGGCGCAAGGCGTTCGCGGCGGCGAGTCCCGCATTCGCCCGCTTCGTCACGGAGAACATATACGGCGAGCTCTATGAGCGAGAGGGCATGGACCCCAAAACCAGGGAGACCGTGATCCTCTCCATCCTGTGCGCCCTCGGACGGGACAAGGAGTTCGAGCACCACGCCAAGGCGGCGCTGAACATCGGCATGAGCAAGGAGGACGTTCAGGAGATCATCATGGTGTGCGCACTCTACGCGGGCGCTCCCAACGCGGTGGGGGCGACGGAAGCCTCGCTGCGCGTTTTCAGGGAACTGGGAATCTAGTCGTCACCCATCGGGGCCCAGGACGGCTCTGATTTTTTTGACGAGCTCCGTCGTGAGGCGCCGCGCCGCCTCGTCAAGGGGCGCCCTCAAGCGCGCGCCGGCGGCGAAAGCGTGGCCGCCTCCTCCAAACTTCCGGGCCACGTCATGAATTTCCACGCGACCCTTCGAGCGCAGGCTCACGCGGATGCGCCCGCTTCCCAGCTCCGAGAAGAAGGCGATGACCTCGACGGATTCTATCGAGCGGGGAACCGAAACGTATTCCTCCGTCTCGCTGCGCGACACTCCGAAACGCTCCAGCTCCTTCGCGCTGAGGGTGAACCAGGCCAGGCGTCCCCCGCAGTCGAGCGTCATCCGGCTCATCAGCGCCCCCAACAGCTTCACGGAGCCCGCGCCGTTCGATTCCCAGAAAACCGAGTAGGCTTCTCCGGGACGCACGCCGAGCGCGACGAAGCGCGACGCCCAGTTCAGAGTGCGCCTTGAGGTGTTCGTGAAGCGAAACTGCCCCGTGTCATAGACGATGGCGGCCATGAGCGCCCGGGCGATGAGGGGATCGACAAACCGATATCCCTCCTCGTCCAGGTAATCGGCGATCATCTCCCCCACCGCCGCGGCGCCCGGGTCGATGACGGAGGGACAATCGATGTTGTCTTCCTCTCGAATGTGATGATCAACGACGGCAAGGGGAAGGCCGCTAGCCGTCACCGGCACCTCGAGCTTGCCCAGGCGGCTGGCCTTGCCCGTGTCGACGATGAGGCATCCGTCGAAGCGATGCGCCCAGTCCTCCTGCGCGAGAAGATCCTCTCTGGATCGCGCGCGGCCCTCCGGGTCGAAGGAAGCGGCGAAGGCGGGCACGTCGCCTTCGGCGACGACCACAGCCTGCTTGCCGATCCCCCGAAGGTAGCGGCTCAGCGCGATGCTCGTGAGAAAGCCGTCCCCGTCCGGCCCCACGTGGGTGAGAAGCAAAAAGCGCTCGTGCGCGGACAAAAAATCTCTCAAGGGGCGAAAACGGCTGGAGCCGTCCTCTTTCTCCACGCTCATGGAGCTCGCTCCAGACCCACGCGGTGGATTTGGCGCAAAACGTAAGCCCTGATCTCCTTCGCGGAAGTCTCCGGGCGGGCGCGCGCGCCGTTTTCCATGACGCTTGCGAGCTGCTGCTCCATCACGCCGCCGCAAGACGCGCAGTCCCCGTAGGGCCTGTCTATCGGTATGACGCGCTCATCCCCGCAATCGCGGCAGCGCAGCAGATGCTTCGCGCCCGATTTCTTGCCGCGCTTGGCGACCGGCTCGCCATCCACCTCGACGACGTCCATCGAGAAATCCATCGTGGACGCGGAGCTGATCGAGGTGCCCACGCCGTAGCCGCCGTCCACGGCGGGGTTGATCTCCAGAATCTTCTCCTCGTCCAGCCCCCCGCTCACGAATATCTTGACGCGCGGGAATCCCGCCCGGTCGAGCTCCCAGCGCACCTCCTCCAGAATCTCAAGCAAGTTCCCCCGTCGGGAGGCTGGCGTATCGATCCGCACAGCCGAGAGACGATCGGTGAGCACCCGTGCCGCCGTCAGGGCTTCGAATTTCTCATCCCCGAACGTATCCACCAGCGCGACGCGCTCCACCTCCGGCTCGATGATCTCATCGAAAGCTTTCATCGCCGGCGCCAAGCCGCCCATGAGAACGATCAGCGCGTGGGGCATGGTGCCGGCCGCCGGAATCTCCAAAAGCGCGGCCCCCTTCACGAGCGCGACGCCGTCGCAACCGCCAACGTAGGCGGCGCGTTCGACCATCGGCGCGATGGCCGGGTGCATTCTCCGCGCGCCGAAGCTCACGAGCCGCCGGCCTTGCGCCGCTATGCGGCACCGCGCCGCCTTGGTGGCGATGCCGCTCGACTGGCACATCAGCCCCAAGACGGGGGTCTCCAGCCTGCAAAAGTCGTTGTAGATCCCCTCGATTTCCAGAACGGGCTGGAAGGGCCTGAAAACGGAACCCTCCGGCACGGCGCGAACGTTTACGGGAAACCCATCAAGGAGGCGCAGAATTTCCTCGAGACCCGCGAACACCCCCCAGCCAGAGGGAAGCGACTTGGCGGTGAATTCCGCGCGCACGCGCTTTTGGATTCCCTTGGCCTCCAGCACCTGGCGCGCACGCTCGAAATAGACGTCCGTCACCTGAGCGGAGCGAATGTCGTCAAAATTCGCGGTAAACAGATTCAACGGAGTTTCGCCAGGGAGAACCCGCTATTCGGCGGGCGCCGTCTCGGCCGGGGCTTCGGGACGCATGTCCGCCTCCTGGTTTCTGAGGCCAAACAGCTTGCCCCAGGGACGGGGACCGGCGTAGTTCACCTCTTTCTCCCAGACGTCGTAGAGGCGCTCTTTCTCATATACGAGGTCGTCCCGAAAGTATCCGGGCGTTTCATATTGGTGGGTGTGGACGATGGACTTGGGCGTCGTGGGACACGCCTCTGTGCAGAGCCCGCAATACATGCACCGCATGTAGTCAATGTAAAACTCTTTGGCGAACATCTCACGGCCCTTGCCCTCCGTGACGATGGTGATGCAGTCCACGGGGCACGCCTTCTCGCAGTTCAGGCAGCCGATGCAAAGCTCCTCGCCTGTCTTGAAGTCGCGCGTGAGTCCCAGAAATCCGCGAAAGCGATCGGGCGGCTCCCAGCGTTCCGTGGGATACTGCAAGGTGACCGGCTTCTTGAACATATGGCGCAGCGTGAGGGACATGCCCTTCACGATATCCCAGAGAAAAAACTTTCTCAGTCCTCTGGTGAACTCCATCTCCGTCTCCTCGCCCTGAATTTCTAGGAGGCGGAAGCCGCCGCCTGCTTTCGGGTCTCCGCCTGCGCTTCAAGATATTTCTCGGCGGCGACCGCCGCCGTGGTCGCATCGCCCGAGGCGTTCGTGATCTGTCGAATCAACTGGCTCCTGCAATCGCCCGCTACGAAAAGCCCCGGAACGCTCGATTCCATGTTCTGATCCGTGATGATGAAGCCGCCCTCGTCCTTCTCTACGGGGTCTTGTATCAAATCCGTGTTCGGAATGAAACCGATGAAAACGAACAGGCCCGTGGCGTCGAGCTCGCTCGTCTCGTCGGTATTCACGTTTCGAATGCGGAGCCTCTTCATCTCCTTGTCATCGCCCCCCACCTCCTCCGCCACGTGGTCGGTGATGATCTCTATCTTGGGGTTCTCCCGCGCCTTGTCCATCAAAATCGCGTGGGCGCGGAACTTATCGCGGCGGTGGACGAGATAGACCTTCGAGCCGTATTTCGTCAAAAACTGACCCTCCTCCACCGCGCTGTTCCCGCCCCCCACAACGGTGATCACCTCGTCCTGGAAGAATGCGCCGTCGCACAGCGCGCAATAGCTGACGCCCTTGCCCGCGTATTTCTCCTCGCCCGGAATCCCGAGCTTTCTCGGATAGCCGCCGGGCGTATAAATCACCGCGCCGCAGCGGCGCTCGCCCGCGTCGGTCCGGACGATGAAGTCATCCCCGTCCTTCCGCACTTCCAAAACTTCTTCCATCTCGATTTTAAGGCCGAACTTCACGGCGTGATCCGTAAACTTGGCCGCCAGCTCCTGGCCGCCGACCAACTCGAAGCCCGGATAATCCTCCACGTGCTCAGTGTTGAGAATCTCGCCGCCGGGCGCCAGCTTTTCATAGCAGACCACGTTCAGCTTCGAGCGAGCGGTATAAAGCCCCGCCGTCAGCCCGGCGGGCCCGGCACCAATGATGATGATTTCAAAATCGCGCTTCGGCAAAACGAATCTCCACGCTGGAGGAAAACAGACAAAAAACGAAACCTATGCACCAGACGCAACGGACAGCCAAATTCTAGCACCCGCACCATATCATGCCAACCCCGCAGAAATTCGCCGGCCCGGTGCCGAAGCCATCGCCAAAAAGACGGGGATGGACGGCATCCGCGCGACTTTGCGGGAGTTTCTGTTTCTCTCTGCCTCAGGCCGCCAGTGCCCAAGTCCATGCTTCTTTCGTTTGCTGGTTGCGCGGAGCAAGGCAAACCACCAGATCGCCCGTCTTCGCATCTTACGGGAACCGCATCTCCCGCCCTCAAATGGGGCGATCGCGCCCCTTATCGTTCACGGCGGCGATTCCCAGCAGGCTTTCGAGCCTAGCCCTATCGAAGCCGACCACTTTCTCCTCACCCACGAAAATCACGGGCGCAGCGCGCATGTTCGCCCTCTGGAACAGATCCTCAAGCGCCTCTGCGTCCTCATCCACACGCTTCTCCGTATAGGCCACGTCATGATAGGAGAGAAACTCTCTCACCGCCTTGCAGGGCGCTCACGTTGAGGAAGAGTACACCGTCACCCTTTTCGCATCCAACATCCGCACCTCCTATAAAAACGTCTGAATGCCTCCTCACCGCAACTGGGCGTGCGCCGGGCGGCCTTGCCCAGGCGAGATTTTCGCTACCTCGGCGTATTCACCCTCTCCAGCAAGGCCGTGAGCTCTCTCGTCCGAATCGAGTCGAGCCTCGAGACGGCGTCTGCGATCTCCTCGCGCAAGGAGGCGTCCGTGCGCGCCTCGCTCAGCGTCTCGAATTTCTCCTTCACCACTCCCCATCCCATCGGGGTGGAGAAATGCCCCTCCCAGGCGGGCTTCTCCAGCCTGTGGACATCGCCGCCCTTCAGCGTGACGGCGATCCGCACGGGCGACTGCGCGGGATACCTCGCCGTCATCTCATCGGAGTTCGTGGTTCTCACCTTCCTCAAAAGCTCCTGCACGTCATCGGCGCGGATTCTCTCCTCCGCATATTGCGCCGGCAGAACCTGCTCGTCGATGATGGCGACCGAGAGCACGTAGGGCAAGCTGTGATCCGCCGTCTCCTTGTTCAGCACGTGCTCGCGCGCGCCCGCCTTGCCCTCGCCCATGATGAAATAGGCGCGCTCGTAAATTCCGATCTCCACGTCCTCGACGTCCTCGGGCACAAAGCCGTGTTCGCGCTTCATCTCGATGACACCCTGGATCGCCGTCTGGGAATGCAGGCCCGCGTTGTAGCGTTTGACGCTGATCTCAAGCATTTTTCCTAAAGAAGCGTCCGACCAGTCCACGTGGAACTCTCCCGTCACCGACTCGAACACCCCGAAAGGGCCCTCCAGCAGCCGGAGGGGGCCGCTCACACCGCGCATGGCCAGAAACGTCGAATGCACTCCGCTGTGCCCCGCAGCCGCGTAGGCAAACCCTTTCCAATGGGACAGCTCGCCCGTGCGCGTGATGAGCAGGGGGTTTTGGCGCACTCCGCTCAACGCGATGGCGTGGGCCGTCCTCTCCAGGTCAAGACCCAGGGCGCGCGAGGCACCCGCAGCCACGGCGTAGGCGCCCGCCATAGGCTGATCGAAACCCCTCTTCTCATAGGGGGCGCTGTCGCAAAAGCGGCACTGCACCTCGTAGGCTACGGCGAGGGCGGTCATGAACTCCGCGCCGCTCGCGTCGGCGTATTCGGCCGCCGCCATCACGCTGCCCGTGTTGTCGCTCGGGTGCGAGGTGGCGAGCTTCCCCATGAACCCATCGTTGAAATCCAGATACCGAATCAGCGCGGTGTTGTAGAACGCCGCCCTGTCCGGCGCGGATCTTCCGCCGCCGATGAGCGCGCAGTGGGCCGCGCCGCCAAAATCATCCGCCTGCGCGCGCAAGAGGCGCACCGGACCCTCTCCCAGAGAGCCGATGGCACAGCCGATGGTGTCGAGCATGAGCGTCTTCGCCTGAGTGCGCGCCTCCTCGGAGAGATCATCAAAACTCTTCGCAGCGGCGAAGGCTGCGATCTCCTCTACTATCGTCATGTGGGCACTCCTCGGTCGAACCAGATTTTTTGGGGAAACCCGCTGCTCGCACCGCCCGCCGAATACCCCTGGCAAGGGATGAGTGCGGGTTAGCCGCCGTTCAGTTTCCTGTATGTCTTCTGCATGATGAGGGCATCGTATTCCAGTGCGGGACTCTCGCACACTACACGACCCTCCGCCCCGAAGTCTATCAGCGCGCGCAACAAGTCCGGATAGTTCATGTCCGAATCGTCCAGTTCGAGGTGATGCGCCTCACCCTTGTCCGAATACGCGATGCCCGAGAGGTGAATGTGCATCGTCTTCAGAACCTCTTCGCCCATCTTGTTCTTCAAAAGCTCGAGCTGCTCCCCAAATTCCTCGTAACTGTTGTTCGCCCCGGCCGAGCGCGCGTGAATATGGGCGAAGTCTATTGTCAATCCCACGTTTTTCTCCTTGAGGGCGGCGCCCACCTCGGCAATCTCCTGAAGGGAGCCGAACTGGCTGCCCTTTCCCGTGGTCTCCGGGTCCAGGCGCACTGGACAGCCCTCCTCTTTCAGGACGTCGGCGAGCTCCCCTATCTGGTCGCGAATGAAGTCCTGCGTCTCCTTCGGGTCTCGCTTCTGGTAAAACCCGGGGTGAAAGCACGCGCCGTCTCCGCCGCACACGGCCAAGGCGCGCGCCGTATCCAGCACGCGCTTGCGGCTCGCGATGCGCTTCTCCTCCTCAAGCGAGTAGAGGTTCACGTAATAGGGGCCGTGCGCAGTGATCTGAACACCCGTCTCGGCCTGGGCGGACTTCACCTCCTCGCACGTCTGCGGCCTGATGCGAACGCCGTGCACGAACTCCATTTCATAGACGCCCAGGCCCAGCGCATAGAGTCTGCGCACCGCTTCGGGGTGGGACTGCGGACGGGCCGAATGCGGAACACCTCCCGTGCCGAAGAAAATGCGATCCGCCCTCTTCGGCTTCGCGTTCAGCCGCAAGGGACCGTCATATATTCTTCCTTTTGGCTTTTCCTGCGGAACCCCCGGCGCCCAGCCGCGCACCTCCGCCTTCGGCCTGGCCGCTCTGCTCTTCGCGGGGGTTTTCTTCGTCTCTGCTCGCTTCTCCGGCATCCCCGACCTCAATAGACGTGTCGCGCGCAGTAGCGGCTCTCCTGGCGGATCGCTCCTTCAAACGGTCGATGGCCCACTCTAGCAGATATGCGCGCATATCGCGAGACGCCAGGCGGGTGAGTTCATGCGACGGGCGCCTCCCTGGGCGGTTCGCCCAACCACTGTACCATCTGCGCGAGAACCTCTTTCTTGCCCTGCCCGCCATGCGCGCTACACAGAATCGGCCCCGACCATCGGCCATACCGCCCGCCGCCTACAGTTTTCACGAGCGCGTCCAGGGCGGCTCGTCTCTCGCCGCGCTTGAGCTTGTCCGCCTTGGTGAGCGTCAGGCAAGACGGAAGGCTCTCCGCCGCGAGCCATTCGAGCAGGCCCAAATCCATCTCCCGTGCCCCGCGACGCGAATCGACGAGCACGAGAACGCCCCGGAGCGTTTCCCGACGCTGGAGATAGTCTTCGACCATGGGCCGCCAGCGAGCTTTCTCCGCGAGCGGTGCCCGCGCGTAGCCGTAGCCCGGCAAATCCACGAGGGTGAAATTCCCGTCCACGTCGAAAAAATTGATGAGCTGGGTCTTTCCCGGCGTCGCGCTGGTCTTGGCCAGGCTTTTCCGGTTGGTTAAAAAATTGATGAGCGATGATTTGCCGACGTTGCTCCTCCCCGCGAAAGCGATCTCCGGCAAGGCGGCCCTCGGCCAGCCCGTCCGCCGCGCGGCGCTCTTGATGAATTCGGCGTTTTGGATTCTCATGCTTTCGGAGCCCGCGTCTCAGGGCGCATCCTCCGCCGGAGGAGCGAAGGCGTGCATGAGGAGGCCCGTGCGCAACTTCGGGTAAAAATAGGTGGACTTGTGCGGCATCTTTCCGCTGGCTTTGGCGATCGCGCGCACTGAATCCATGGGAGTGGGGTTCAGCAGAAGCGCCACAGCGCATTCGCCCCTCCTGGCGGCGGACAGCGCTTGTTCCGGATCGGGCGTGAAGCCAATGTCCGCCTCACCAGGAGATGCCCGATACGCCCCCTCCACGACGTCCGCGTGAAGGCGACTCACGTCCAGGGAGGCGATGGCGTCACCCACGGACGCGCCGCTCCCCTCGCGCCGTGTTCCGATCAGGTACCAGACGCTCGCCCCGCCCGCGTAAAGACAAAAGACGGGGACCCCTTCGTTCTCCCGCGACAATCGCGCCAAACGCCTCGCCACCTCGCCGCCGGCTCCCACCTCCGGTGCCACCTCGCGCTGAACGTCGTATTTCCTCGCCAGCGACGCGAGCGCATCCTCTGTCGTGACGGACGCCCTCTTAAGCAGTCTGTGGGTAGGCAAAATCACCATACCCGGATCCGAGGCGTTGGCAAGACACATCAGGGTGTAATCCGCCTCGCACCCCTCGGGGGCGCCTCGCCCGCGCGCCGCTTCCATGAGGTTCAGGGAAGTTTCATAGCGATGGTGGCCATCGGCGATGAACGCCTCCCTCCCGAGAAGGGCGGCGTAAGCGGCTTCGATGGCGGTCGCGTCATCGCAGCGCCACAGGGTATGGCGCACGCCGTCGTCCTCGAAATCGGCGATGGGCGCGGCGTCCATCGCGCCCCTCAAGGCGCGGAGCGGCGCGTCCTGGGCATCGTCGTAAAAACTGAAAATGGGCCCCAGGTGCGCTCCGCTTCCGCCCCACAAGTCGAACAAATAGCCCTTTGGCTTGGGAAAAGTCCGCTCATGGGGGTGAATCTGACCCTGGCCATAGGGTTCGAGCTTCACCGTGGCGAAAAACGCGTTCCTCTCCAGCCGCCTTCCGTCCGTGAGCGCGAAGCATTGGCGATAGGGATAGAGGGCGGGCGAGGCGTCCAGTGCCATATCTCCGCTCTCGCGCCACTTTCGCAAGTATTCGACCGCGCGCGCCACGCGGCCCGCATCCCCTTGCTCCCCCTCCAGAATTTCGCCCTGAATCAGCCGCACGACGTTTCGGGGGTGGCGCTCGTAGTAGCGCCGCCGGAGCGCGGGTGTAAAGACGTCGTAAGGCGGGGAGGATACCTCTCCCATCTCCTGCGGAGTGAGGTTCACATATCTAAGCGCGCGAAACCCGCGAATCTCGACCACCGAGAACTCCTTCTAAAGCGCGAGATGAAGATAAGCAAATTTCATGCCCAAACTCCTGCCATCAATATTTCAGCTCCCGTTAGAGATTCACCGAATAGGGCAACGACTTGATATACCTTTCCATGAATTTCCAATTGGGGTCACCTGCGAAGGTTGCGGGCAGATTGATTCTCGCTTTCCGCAACCTCTCCTGACTGCATTTGCGTCCATAGTTATATCGATATTGCTCAAGGTTAATCACAGCCGCCAAGAACATGGGGACATACTTGTTCATGGGGAATTTCGGCAAGAGCTTTTCCACGTGATCTGACGCGGAAAAAGGCCGATCCCGATATGCGCAATACCCCAAAACCGCGCTGTCTATCATGAGAACGCCGCCATGCCCCACGGGCTCCTTCCACGCATTGCAAAAGCCCTTGACTCCATTGTTCGTCGCCTGCGTTGTGACGTAAGGATGGCCACTTTGCGGCGTGCGGGGCTCCAAATCCAGATAAAGCGCCGTCTTGGTGCCTGCAACCTTGAAAAGATACGTAAAACAATCGCGCACGGAGATATTAGAATGGAGATATCCCGCTGTCAAAACTCCGCTCGGTGGTTTTGGCGGCCCTGGATTTGGAAGGGGCGCGTGAGTTGACCCGAACCATCGGGTAATCTAGGTTTCTCACTGCTACGGGCGGTGCCGAACGAGCCGCGGGGGAAGGTCGTGACGGAGAAGATGGTGATGAAAACCAGGTTCGGCGTCAGCTTTGGCATGCACCCCGACCGCATCTACGCGCCGGAAGAGATGTACGCGTTCGCCGAAAGCGCCGAAGCCCTCGGTTACGATTCCCTATGGATTGGCGATCACCTCGCCTTTCACGGCCATTACACCGAGAGTCTCACCACTCTGGCCGCCTTCGCGGCTCGAACCAGCCGAATTACACTGGGCACGGGCGTGTATCTCTTGCCGCTCAGAAGAGCCGCCATCGCCGCCAAGACGGCGGCCACGGTGGATTACCTCACGGGCGGAGGGCGCTTCATCTTCGGGGTCGGGGTGGGCGGCGAGGGCAAGGCGGAGTTCGCGCTTTGCGGCGTACCCGTCAAGGAGCGGGGCGCCCGGACCGATGAGGCCATCGAAATCGCGAGAAAACTCTGGAGGGGCGAGGCGGTGAGCCATCAGGGGCGATTTTTGCGCTTTGAGGACGCGCGACAGACGCCGGCCCCTACCACGCCCGGCGGCCCGCCCATCTGGGTGGGCGGCCGCAGCGACGCTGCCCGCAGACGAGCGGCGCTCCTGGGCGACGGCTACGTCTCCTATATGTTCTCCGCGCCGCGCTTCGCCAAGGGACTGGAGGACATGAAGCGTTGGGCGGAGGCGGCGGGGCGGCCCCTGGACGTCGCGGGAGAGAAGTGGACGCCGGCGCACCACGCTTTCATCTACGTTCATCAGGATGAGGAGCGCGCCCTGCGATGCGGCATAGATAATCTCTCGAAGCGCTACAACATGGATTTTGACGGCATCGCCCAAAAGTATCTATTCTATGGACCGCCCGCGCGCTGCATGGAGCAGATAGCGGCCTTCCAGAAGGCGGGGGCGCGGCATTTCATCTTCAAGCACGTCGGTCCGGCGGACGAGGAGATGCGCCAGATGGCGCTTCTCGCCGAGGAGGTGATTCCAGGGGTGAGAGATTGAGGAAGACGAAAAAAGCCGGCGTCAAATTGCCCATCTGCACCATTTTGATTCTCACGCTTCTGGGCGGCGTGATCTATTGGGGCTACGCCAAATTCGACGCCGAGCAAACCATCGCGCGGAAGACGGCCAGTGCGCCCGTACAAGAAGCCGCATCAGGCGCGAGCCTGCCGCCAGTCACCTATCGCTCCGCGTTCCCCCTGTATTTTCTCGTGGGCTTCGCCATCGCCATGGCGCTCATCATGGGAAGCATCGTCTATTTCTGGTGGTCGCTCAAGGATATGGAAGGAGGCAGACGCTACGGCGAGGAGGAGGAAACGCCCACTCGCGATTCGGATAAAGTCTCCGCCCCCTAGGCCCCCGCCGGACTCACGCCTGCTCAATGGCGGAGAGAAACCACTGGTTCGGCCCCTCGGGCCTCGCCCACGTCCAGTGCTCGCTGAAGCGTACCCGATCAGTGCGGCTGCCCTCAAGAACCTCTTCGCTTCCCTCTTTCACCACATAGTCGCAAAGGCTCGCCTCGTAACGCACGGTGATGAAATCGTAGCCCTCCTCGTTCCATGCCTCGACAATTTCCGCGCGCTTGACCTCCACGTTGTCGAGCCTGTTCACCTTGCCTTCGTGCCTGAGTCCCTCAATGTCGCGCTCCACCTCCGCGCACATCTCCTTGTCCATCATGTCGCGGACGGGGCCGAGGTCGCGCGCCGTCCAAGCGCGCTGAAACCGGAGGAAGTTCTCTTTCGCCAGATCCAGAAAAGCCTGCTCGGAGAAGGAGGCGTCGGCGTCGGCCATTTTCCGCAACCCCTCGTCCGCCTGAGAATCACGGCGTGCGCTGACGCCCGAACGGCCCGCGTCTCGCGCCCCGCCGATGTCCGGGCCGCGATATACGTCCCCGGCTCTCTCGTATCTGTCACGCGGCTCCTCCTCGTATCCCCCCACGCCGTAGGGGTCCGCCTCGGCGTAGCGGCGGCTTCCCGAATAACGGGGCGCTTGCAGAGCGTTTGAGGAGCGGTTTCGCATCATTCGAAAGATAAGAAAGATGACGCCGCCAATCAAGAGAATTTCGAGAATGCCAAAACCGCCACCCGCGCCGCCACCCGCGCCGCCGAACATCATACGACCCAGCATTCCGCCCAGCAAAAACCCGCCGATGCCCGCGAACAGGCCGCTTCCGAGGCCGCCGCCCATGAACGCGCTTCGGCGAAACGGACTGCGCGAGAAGCTGCTCGAGCGTGAACCCAAGTTCGAGCGCCTTGAAAAACTCCTCCGTCCAAAACTGCCGAGTCCGCGCGAGCCGCGAAACCCGAAGGAGCGGAAACCGCCAAAGCGCCGCGCCTGCGCCTCCTGAACCACCAGCCCCAGACCATCCGGCGTGCGCGCGGGCACTCCCAAGTGCGCGGGGGCGAGAAGAAAAAACGCGAACGATGCGCAGATGAGCAAAGACTTCATTCAACACCTCCAAAGGCGGCAAGCCCGAGCAGACGCAACAGGGACCCTTCAATGACTCTGATTATCCCAACATCCGAGGAACAAGTCCATTGCGAAAAAGATGGAACGCCCGCGCGACGCGGATTCGCCCAAATCGTTGATGGCGGGTTCGCCCTCTGCTACCATCGGGTGTGATTGTGGAAATCGGTCTGATGGATCCGGACGAGGCCACGCCCGGCCCCGGTCGAAAAAGTCGAGGAACTCCTGATCGCATGAATGAACTGAAAAAAATGCCGCTTGAGGGCGTCAAGGTCATTGATGTGGGGACCTTGTTCGCCGGGCCTTGGATAGCTACCTACATGGCGGATTTCGGGGCGGAGGTCATCAAGGTCGAGCACCCGCGCGGCGACTCCCTCAGAAACTTCGCCTCCCAGAAGGACGGCGTCTCGCTGTGGTGGAAGCTGGCGAGCCGAAACAAAAAATCTATCACCTGCGATATCTCTGCACCGGAAGGAGGAGAGATACTCCGCGCGCTCTCCGAGAGCGCAGACGTGCTGGTGGAGAACTTCCGTCCAGGCACCATGGAGCGATGGGGACTCTCCTGGGAGCGTCTCCACATGCTCAACCCGAAGCTCATTCTGGCGCGAACGAGCGGTTTCGGACAAGAGGGGCCCTACGCGCACAGGCCCGGCTTCGGTACGCTGGCGGAGGCGATGAGCGGCTTTGCGCACATCACGGGCTTTCCCGACGGACCGCCTACCCTGCCGCCCTTCGCGCTGGCCGACGGCATCAGCGCGCTGTGCGGCGTCTACGCCGTGATGATGGCACTCTACCATCGCGACGTGCACGGCGCGTCCGGCCAACAGATCGACGTCGCGATTTACGAGCCCATCGCCACAATACTGGGCCCGCAACCGCTCGAATACGATCAGCTGGGCCTCGTCCAGACGCGCACGGGAAACGCCATTCCCTTCGCCGCGCCCAGAAACGCCTACCGTTGCAAGGACGGCCGATACGTCGTGATATCAGCGAGTGCGGAGAATATATTCAAGCGCATCATGCGCGCCGTGGGGCGCGAGGACCTCGCCGATGACCCCAGAATGCGCACTCAAGCGGGGCGCGTGGAGAACGTGAAGGAGCTGGACGACGCCATTCAGCGCTGGATAGGTGCGCATACCCTCGATGAGACCATCGCCCATTTCGAGGAGCATGAAGGCGCCTTGGGGCCCATTTACGACGTGGCCCAGTTCATGGCGGACCCCCACGTGCAAGCGCGAGGGAGCATCACCACCGTGGAGGACGAGGAGCTGGGGCCCCTGCGGATGCAAAACGTGATTCCGAAGCTGAGCGCCTCGCCGGGCGCGATTCGCTGGGCAGGGCCTCCAAAAGGCAAGCACACGGAAGAGGTGCTCGGGAAAATCGGATACGACCGCGTGGGGATAGCAGCGCTGAGAGACAAGGGCGTCGTCTAGCCCTGATGAGGGAGACCCCGCACCACTGCGCCTTCGTCTTTCACAGAAATTACTGCGCCGACATCGGCCCCCATGTCCTGCGAGCCGAAAAATACCAGAAGACCCACGATAGACTACGAGAGGCCGGGCTGCCTGAGAGCGTTTTTCTGGCGCCTCGGGCGGCTACAGAGGAGGAAGTCCGCCTCGTCCACACCCATGAATACGTTTCGGACCTGCGCTCGAGCGCGCACACCGCCCGCACAATTTCGAGCGAGATCCCCATCAGCGAGGAGATCGTCGAAGCCGGCTTTCTGGCGACCGGCGGGACCATCCTCGCCGCGCGTGAGGCGCTCGAAAGGGGCCGTGCCCTGAACCTCAGCGGGGGATTCCACCACGCCTTCGCCGATCGGGCGGAGGGGTTTTGCTACGTCAACGATTTGGCGGTCGCCATCCGCGTCCTTCAAAGGGAAGGCGCCATATCGAGGGCGGCGGTGATCGACAGCGACCTTCACCAAGGAAACGGCACCGCCGTCATATTCAGACGAGACGACGCTGTGTTCACCTTCTCCATTCATCAGGAAAACATCTATCCCCATAAGAGGAGGAGCGACATCGACGTTGGCCTCTACGATCTCGCCACCGAGGAAGAATACCTGCCTCATCTAAAGAAGTGCCTGCCCCAAATACTGGATGAGCACAAGCCCGACCTCGCAATCTACCAGGCGGGGGCGGACCCCTACGCCGGAGACCAGCTCGGAACCCTCCAGCTCTCGAAGGAGGCCTTGGGGAGGCGCGATGAATGCGTTCTTGAAGCGTGCCTCGCGCGCGGGGTTCCCGTCGCAGGCACTCTGGGGGGCGGATACGCCCTGAACCCCGAGGACACGGTGGACATCCACTTTCAGACGGCTTTGCGCTTTTGGGAAGTTTAGGATTTCCTTTCCCCAGAAGCCATGTATACTGCTCCGCATAGCCGCAATTCCCAAAAACAAGGAAGCGAATGCCCACGTTTTCCAAAAGCGCCGCCGCCAAAAAGCCAAATTTCTACTACGGCTGGCTCATCGTCTGGCTCTCCTTCGGAACACTGGCGTTTCACGTCGTCACTCGGTTTTCCTTCGGCATCTTTCAGGTTCCCCTGATCCAGGAGTTCGGCTGGAGCCGGGGGGTTTTGGGCGGTGCCTTCTCCCTTTCCATGGCCGTATACGCCTGCGGCTCGCCATTTGCGGGCTCGCTGCTGGAAAAAAGAGGGCCGCGCGCCCTGATGCCTTGGGGGTCCGTCCTGCTGGGCACCACGTTCGTGGGATGCTTCTTCATCACCTCGCTCTGGCACGTGTATGTTCTCATCGGCCTCTGCGCAGGGTTTGGCCTTTCTCTGAGCGGCTTCTCTACGCACAGCGCCATCATTCCGCGGTGGTTCGTGAAAAAAAGGGGCCGCGCCACGGGAATCGCCCTCTCCGGCATCGGAATCGGCATTCTCGTCCTCGCCCCTGTCCTCGAACGCCTCATCGCCTCCGTCGGCTGGCGCCTCACCTACTTGCTCTACGGGCTCGTCATCCTCTGCGTCGTCGCGCCGGGGGGATTTCTGCTCCTTCGAGACGTGCCGGAGGACGTGGGCCAGGGGCCGGACGGGGGCGCACCGCGCACGCCGGAGGAGATGGCGAAGTCGGGGGTCGGCCACGGCGGCGAGGGCAAGGGAGTCTGGGAGGTTTTCGCCGCCGTAAAAAACGACGTTCGCTTTTGGTGCCTCATCCTGATGGTGTTCGCCATCGGCCTCAACAACAACACCATAATGAGCCAGCTTCAGCTGTATCTCGTTGACGCCGAATACAGCACGGCGGCGGCGGCCGTCATCTTCGGCGCGGTTGGGTTCATCAGAACCCTGGGCAGCGTGGGCGGAGGATGGATGGGGGACGTCATCGGGCGCGGGCGCGGGGTGGCACTCTCCGCCCTGGTGGTCGCCACCGGACTAACGCTTCTACTGCTCATTCCCCATTTCGGTGGAGGCACTCTGCCGGGCTACGCTTTCGCGCTGGTGTACGGAGTCGGCATCGGCGGCATGAGCACCTGCTATTCCGCCCTCGCGGGAGATTGCTTCGGGGGACGGACCTATGGCGTGATCATCGGCTTCATGGAGATCTGCTACGGCTTGGGCGGCGTCCTCGGCCCGCCGTTCGCGGGACTGATGTACGACTACACGAAAAGCTACCTTCTACCGTTCACGACTATCATCGTATTCATGTTCGTTTCGATGGGACTCGCTCTATGGCTACAAGAATACATGAAGAGGCATGACCTCGCCCCGAAATAGGGAGGCGTTCATTTGAGGTTCTTCAAATATCTCTTCACTTCGTATCGCGCGGAAACCTCTGAAAATTTCTTTCGCATCGCCTCCCTTTTACCGCGCTCGCCCATCTCCTCGGCGATCGAGGGCAGGCCCCGTCGCCTGGCCGTCACCCCCGCTCATAGTTCCTAGGCTTCCCCGAGCGCACGCTCGGGGGCGCGGGAGTATTTCTCTTGGCCAGTTCGACAAAATTCTCTCCCCTGTCAAGCTTCTCGACCAAATCCTTCGTCTCTTTCTCTGATAACACCATGATGTGGGAGGCGGTGACTTTATCCCCTTCGGTATATTTTGACTTGTTCTCCTCATACTTCGTTCGCACCGCAGACACCTCGGGCTTCGCGCTCTCCTCGACCCTGCGAATGGCCTCGCCGATGAGAATCTCGCGCCGCGCATACTCCATGCGCATCCTCACCTGCGCGCTGGCGAGAAAATTGTTGTCGTTCGCGTATTGAAGCATGAGCTAGCGGTAAATGAGCGTCTCCAAAAGCGCTGCTTTGTTCGTTCGCGCCTCCGCCTGCAAATAGGCCGACGGACGCAAGAGAGACGAAAACCAACGAAGCGGCGAGCGCGAGCCTCCCTCTTGGGGCGATGCGTCGAAACGTCATGAGACGATCTCCCAAAAGTATGGCCAAGCAGCATTATCTTCCCCGCCACTCAGGGTGCGCGCTCCATGCGCTTCGGCCCGATGAGCAAAACGCACTCACCCTTGATTCTTTTGCCATTCAGCCTCTCACGCAGCCCCTGTGCCGTGTCCCTGAGAATCTCCTCATGCAGCTTTGTGAGCTCGCGCGCCAGGGCGAGAGGACGCGCAGGCGCGACGGCTGCGATCTCGCCGATCAGGTTCACGACCCTGTGTGGCGACTCGAACAGGACGACAGTGCGCTCCTCCTCCAAAAGCACATCCATCGCCTTATGCCTTTTTCGCCCCTTGGGAGGGAGGAACCCCTCAAAAGCGAATCTGTCCGTGGGTAGGCCGGAGGCGATCAAGGCGGCCAGAACGGACGATGCGCCGGGCACGGGAACGACCTCGACGCCCGCCTCGATCGCCGCGCACACCACTCGATAGGCGGGATCGGAAACTCCCGGCGTTCCGGCGTCCGACACGACGGCGACGCGCGCGCCCCCAAGCGCGCGCCCGGCCAACTCCTCCGCACGCTTCACCTCGTTGTGCTCGTGGTAGCTCAAGAGCGGCTTCTTGATTCCGAGCCGGGCCAGCAACCTCCCCGTCCGGCGCGTGTCCTCGCACGCCACCAAGTCGCACTCGCCCAACACCCTGCGACCACGCTCGGAGACGTCCTCCAAGTTTCCAATCGGCGTGGCGACCAGATAGACGCCGGGTGAGAGGGGGGACGGCGATTTGGCCATTCAATCAAGCTATGACGCCAGCGTTCCGCAGATTTTTTATCTCATCATCGCTTCTACCGAGCTCTCGAAGCACTTCATCGGTATGCTCCCCCAAAAGGGGCGCCGGCGTTCTCACGCCGACCGGCGTCTCAGAGAGTTGGGGCGGGAAGCCGAGAACCTGCATTCGGCCTGCTGTGGGATGTTCGACCTCCACGCTCATCCGCCGGGCCTGAATCTGGGGATGCGCGAACGTCTCCGCCATGTTCAGTATCGGGCCGCATGGAACTCCTCCCGAATCGAGAAGCGCCACCCACTCGGCTCGCGTCTTTTGCGCAAACACCCCGTTCAGCTCCTCGGCGAGTTTCAGGTAGTTCTCGCGCCTTAGGCCGTCCGTGGCGTATTCCGCGCGGCGCATGAGGTCTTCGCGCGCGATCGTCCGACAAAAATGCTCCCAGTTTCTCTGGTTGGCCGCGCCGAGCGCCAGATATCCATCCTTGCACTGAAAGGCCTGGTAAGGGGCCGTCATCTCGTGCGCGGAACCCAGCGGCGCGGGCGGCTCGCCCGAGGGGAAGAACTGAGACGCCTGCCAGAAGGTATAGCCGAGGCCCGCGTCGGTCAGCGCCACGTCAATGTGCTGCCCCTCACCGGTGCGCTGCCGGTGGACATAGGCGCACAGAACCGACAGCGCCGCATACATGCCCGCGTTCAGATCGCATATCGGCACGGGTATTTTTGCGGGTGCGCCGCCAGGCTCACCCGTGAAGCTCATGAGGCTGGAGAACCCTTGCGACACCAGGTCGAAGCCGGCCTTACCGGCGAAGGGGCCCGTGTCGCCATAACCGGAGATGGAGGCATAGATGAGGCCCGGGTGGATTCCCTTCAGCACCTCGTAGCCGAGGCCTAGTTTGGTCATGGTGCCAGGCCTGACGTTCTCCACCAGCACGTCGAATTGCCTGACAAGTTCTTTCATCAGCGCAACGCCTTCGGGCGACTTCATGTTCACCGCCGCGCTGCGCTTGTTCCTGTTCAGGTTCATAAAACCGTGGGCCTCGCCGCCGTCAAAATATCGGCCCAGGCGTCGCGCGCTGTCCCCGCCCTCGGGGTTCTCCACCTTGACGACATCCGCGCCCATGTCCGCCAGCAGGCATCCACAGAACGGGCCAGCCATGACCTGGCAAACTTCCAGGACCCGAACGCCCTCAAGCGGGCCGCCCGTCTCTTGGCCCATCCTCTCTTATTTCCCTTGAAACTCAGGCGTGCGCTTAACCAGAAAAGAATCCACGCCCTCACGGAAGTCTGCAGTGTCGAAGCAGGCAAACTCGCGCATTCTCTCCTCATCTGTCAAAGAGGAGAGGCTCGGATCCGCCAGTATTTTCTTCACGAACTCCTTGTGCCATCGATGAACGAGGGGTGCCAGAGAAGCGACGCGCTCCGCCACCTCATACGCCGCGCTCTCCACCTGCGCATCCGGCGCGACGCGCGCCAGAAAGCCCGCCTCCCGCATCTCCTGCGCCGTAAAAAGTTTGGCTGTGAGCAGCATGTCCATCGTGCGCCCCGGTCCGATCGACTGCACGAAACGCCTGAGCTCCGAGCAACCCGCCACCAAGCCTAGCTTCGCCACCGGCACGCCGAAGCGCGAACCCTCGCCTGCGATGCGCAAATCCGTCGCGGCGGCCAGCTCCACGCCCCCGCCCACACAAGCGCCGCGGATGAGGCAAATAACGGGCTTGGAGAAAGCGTCCACCGCGTCCAGTCCACGCAAAAACCCGCCTTCCGCGTAACGTCTTGCCTGCTCGGAGCTATAGCGCTCCTCCCGAAAGCGAGAGATGTCCGCCCCCGCCGAAAAGGCGCGTTCGCCCGCGCCCCGAAAAACGACGGCGCGCACGGAAGCGTCCCCCTCGAGATCCGGCATGAGACGGGCAATTTCCACCCACATCTCATATTCAATCGCGTTCATCTTCTCGGGCGCGTGAAGCGTTATCGTCGCCACCGCGCCTTTGCGGGAAAGACGTATTTTTCCGCCCGCACGCCGTTGCTCGCTCACCTCGAATCGCCTCGCATTATCCGCCCGGAGCACGGCGGCGCCATCAAGCACCCTGGCGTCAAGTTCGCATCCACCGCACCGCGCGTTGCCCATTGTTTGATGGGAAAGGATAAAACTACTCCTCCTGTCCGTCCCTATACTCCTCCAGCCACGCCATCTGGATGGCTTCGAGCTTGCCCTCCGTCGAGGCCATCGGATCGCCCTCAAAATCCTTCAGCCCGCACACCCAGTCGTGTAGATCGGTGAAACGAACGGAGAGAGGGTCGGTCTTCGGAAATTTTTCGTAAAGCGCGACGCCGATGTCCTCGGCGTCCTCCCAACCAAACTTCTCCACGAGCGGATCTCCTGAAGGGCAATTCCTAATGGGCGCTTTGCTCCCTCGCCGCATCCGGCCCCTCTTGAACCAGGTTCACGTTCCAGAACGGCACGTGCACCTCAATGACCTCGTCCGTCTCTCTCTCCAGCGTGGCCTGGCAGCCCAGGCGGCTATCGAGGTCCACGTCGCGCGCGTCATCGAGCTGATCCTCCTCATCCTCGCTAGATTCATTGAAGAGATCCGCGCCGCTCCTAATCTTCACATGGCACGTCGAACAAGCGCAGACGCCACCACAGGCGTGATCCAGATCGATGCCGTTCTCAAGAGCCGCTTCAAGAATATTCTCGCCCGCATGAATGTCGATGGTCTGTTTTTCGTCAACGAAATGAAGCTTCACCATTTTCCGTCCCCTGTGTTGCAAAGCCTCTCTTGCGGTTTCTAGTCTTTTAGGGCCTCGCTCACCCTCTTGTTCTCCAAAGCCGACTTCAAAACACTGTCCATCATCCGCTCAGCCAGCGGCGTCGTGATGTCGTTTAGCGCGTCGATCGTCTCTCGAATCTGGCCCGGATCCTCCCCTCTACACGACTCCTCCAAAGCGTTCACCGCCTCATAAATTCTAGTGCGCTCCTCGGAGGAGATCGCTTCCTCCCCATAATCGTCCAGCGCGCGCACCGTGGCCATAAGAATAGTTTCCGCCTCGTTCCTCGCCTCCAGAATCTGACGGGAGCGAACGTCCTGCTCCGCATGCTTGAAAGATTCCATCAGCATCCGCTCGACTTGCTCATCCGTCAGCCCATACGAGGGCTGTACCTCTACCGAGGCCGCCTTGCCGCTTCTCAGATCGCGAGCCGTCACGTTCAGAATGCCATTGGCGTCGATCAGGAATGTCACGTCCAATCGGGCGAGTCCCGCTGGAGCAGGGTCAATCGCCAGGCGAAAGCGCGCGAGCGAACGATTGTCTTTTACGAGCTCGCGCTCGCCCTGGAGAACGTGAATATCCACTCCTGTTTGATCGTCCTTGAACGTAGTGTAGGTTTCTTTGGCGCTCGTGGGAACCGTGGTATTTCGGGGAATGATCCATCCCATGGCGCCGCCCATGGTCTCAATGCCCAGGGAAAGCGGCGTCACGTCAAGAAGCAACATGTCCTTTCTGCCGCCCGCCAGGATGTCCGCCTGCACCGCGGCGCCTAGGGCCACCACCTCGTCGGGGTTGATGCGCGCATGAGGCTCCTTCTTGAACAACTCCCGCACCATCCGGCGGATGATGGGCATGCGGGTGGCACCGCCCACGAGAACGACTTCATCCACCTGCTCGGGCGAGAAACCCGCATCCTTGAGCGCGCGCCGGCAGGGCGCCAGCGTCCGCTCGGCGAGCGGCGCGACGAGCGCCTCCATCTCCTCTCGGGCGAGGCACCCTTTATGAGCGAGCGGGACGCCGCCCAGATCGTCAAACTCATATTCCGCAAAGTCGTTCTTCGAGAGCGTCCGCTTGAGCCGCTCCGCCAAAAGCGTGAGTTCAGCCAACGCCTCGGGAGATTCGCCCAAATCCACGTCGTCCCGCTCGAGAATTTCAGACTGGATGTAGAGAGAGATTGAACGATCAAAATCGTCTCCGCCCAAACGAGTATCCCCTCCGGTGGCGAGCACCTCGAACACGCCCTCCTTGATTCTCAAGATCGAGACGTCAAACGTGCCGCCGCCCAGATCATACACCGCGACGATCCCCCGGTTTCGCTCATGAAGGCCATAGGCCAAGGACGCCGCCGTGGGTTCGCTGATGATGCGAAGCACATCGAGGCCCGCGAGTTTTCCCGCGTCTTTCGTCGCCTGGCGCTGCGCGTCATTAAAATACGCCGGAACGGTGATCACCGCTCTGAGCGCAGGCCGGCCGAGCACCTCCTCCGCCCTATCCTTTAAGTACCTGAGCACCAAGGCACTAATTTCGGGCGCGCTATACGAACGCCCCCGGGCACGCACGTGAACGACTTCCCTCTCTTCCAAATCTATCGCGAAGGGTAGGTGGCGCGCCTCATCCTTGACGTCTTCATAGCCCCTGCCCATGAATCGCTTGATAGAAAAAACGGTGTTCCCGCTGTTCGAGACGCGATCGGCCTGCGCTTTGTCGCCGACGAGAACGCGATCGGGTCGAAAGCTCACCACAGAGGGCACAATGCCACGCTTACCCTCGGGAGCGAGGATCATCGGCTCGCCTTGCGCGACGGAGGCGACTAGGCTGTTGGTGGTGCCCAAGTCGATCCCAATGATCTCGTTCATTCACTCTCCTCCAAAGCGCGCTTCAGGCTCGTGAGGGTATTCTCGATATAGTTTCTTTGACCGAGAATGGAACGCATTCTTTTCACCACTCCGGAGGGGGCGCGCGCCCCCCTAGCCATCGCCTCGTCCCAAGCGGCGCCCAAGTCCTCAAGCGCCGCGCGCTGACCGTCCCGAAGCGCCACAAAGCATTCGCTGGCCGCGCCCAGACGTTCTCGCAACCTTTCACTCTCCTCCTCGTCCGACGCGCGGCACCGAAACTCATCCGCCGCCTCCTGCGCCTCGAATATCTCCTCAAATAACTCGGGTGGCGGCTTCGCGTCGTTTTCCTCTAGATTTCCGCTTTCGAGCTCTACCAGATACGCCACGCGTGCAATCAGGTCCTTGAGTGTCTGATGCGCCTCGTTGAGGCGAGCGGTCGCATCCAAGCTTCTAATTCGAACCGAGGCGGGCGCATCCATGAAAAAATCAGGGTGAAGCTTCCGGCTCAACTCATAGAACCTGGATTCGAGCATCTGGACGTCAAGCCCGAATTTTCGCGGCAACCCCAACAAGGCGAAGTGATCGATTTCAGCGGGAATAGACTCTATCCCGCCTTTCTCATCGAAAATGGAAAAGGCTTCGGTCTTCGCCGCTTCGCTCATCACGCGATTCCAAAGCCTCTCGAACCGCCAGGCGTAGTAAACTCAAAATAAAAACGCGTCGCTCTCCCTAACATCGCGTGGGCGCAGCGCGTTCCGTTCTGATTCGGCTAGGAGGAGAAGCTCTCTCCGCAACCACAAGACTGACGCGCGTTGGGGTTCTTGAACGTAAAACCCTTACCCATCAGCCCATCTTCAAAGTCCAGTGTTACGCCGGTCAGAAAAAGAAGGCTTTTTTTGTCCACAATTACCCGGACGCCGCCTTTCTCGAAAACCTCGTCCATCAAGGGATTGACGCGCTCCTCACCCTCAAATTGAAGAACATAGGAAAGGCCGGAGCAACCTCCCCCCTTCACGCCGACGCGAAGGACGCTCCCTTGCCGCCCCTCTTGCTCCATGAAGCGGCGCACGTTCTGCGCCGCCTTGTCGGTTATCCCTAGGCTCCATTTTTTCGTGACGGTCTCCATGGTTCTATCCTCCGCCCCACCCGGCAAGTCGGCCGCGCCTAGTGATGACCCTTGCGCTCGACAATGAGCATACCGTTTTTGTCGCGAAAATCATTCAAAGCAGTCTTGATGGCGTCTTCCGCCAGCACGGAGCAGTGAATTTTCACGGGCGGGAGGTTCAGCTCCTCAACGATCTGCGTGTTCTTGATTTCCTCCGCCTCGTCCACCGTCTTTCCCTTGAGCCACTCCGTGGCCAACGAGCTCGAGGCGATGGCACTTCCACAGCCGAACGTCTTAAACTTCGCGTCTTCAATGACGCCTCTCTCGCTCACCTTGATTTGCAGCTTCATAACGTCGCCGCACTCGGGTGCGCCGACAACGCCCGTGCCCACGGCCTGATCGCCCTTGTCAAGCGACCCGACGTTGCGGGGGTTGTTGTAGTGGTCAACTACTTTATCGCTGTAAGCCATTTTGACGTTCTCCTTTTCGTTCGTTTCTGGAAGCCGCTGGTCCCGGCATAAGTATATCCGCAAACGCTCGTCTAATGCGACTGCCATTCCACCTTCGAGAGATCGACGCCCTCCTTCACCATCTCATAGAGCGGACTCATCTCACGAAGCCGGCTTACGATGTCCGTCGTTTTCTCGGCCACGTATTCCATCTCTTCCTCGGTAGAAAAGCGACCGAAACCGAATCGAATCGACGAATGTGCCAACTCATCGCCCCGCCCCATGGACTTGAGTACATAGCTCGGCTCTAGGCTCGCCGAGGTGCAGGCGGAGCCAGAGGATACGGCCACATCACTCAGCCCCATGATGAGAGATTCGCCCTCCACATAGGGGAAACTCAGGTTGAGGTTGCCCGAGAGCCGCTTAGTCTCATGGCCGTTCACATAAACTTCCTCTAGGCTCTCGAACATGATGGACTTGAACCTGTCGCGCAAGTTCGTGAGGCGGATGTTTTCCTCATCCATCTCCTGCGCGCACAGCTCGGCCGCTTTGCCGAAGCCAACAATGCCCGAGACGTTCAGCGTGCCAGAGCGCATGCCCCGCTCATGGCCACCGCCGTCGATGATGGCGGAGAGGCGAATGCGCGGCCTGCGCCTGCGCACGTAAATCATGCCTATACCCTTGGGCCCATAGATTTTGTGGGCGGTAGCGGAGAGCAGGTCGATGTTCATCTCGTTTACGTCGATGGGAATTTTGCCGTAGCCCTGCGTGGCATCCGTGTGGAAGACGACGCCCCGCTCTCGGCACAACGCTCCGATGTCGGCGATGGGGTTCAGCACGCCAACCTCGTTGTTCGCCGCCATGATGGAGACCAGAATGGTGTCGTCCCGCAAAGCGGCCTCGACCATCTCCGCCGTCGTGACGCCGTCCTCCGGAGGCTCAATGTAGGTGACGTCGAAACCCCACGTCTCGAGGCGCTTAGCGGAGTCGATGATGGCCTTGTGCTCAATCGCCGAGGTGACAACGTGGTTGCCCCTCTTCTTATACATCTCGGCGACCCCCTTGAGTGCCATGTTGTCCGATTCGGTGGCTCCGCTCGTAAAGATGATCTCGCGCGGGTCGGCACCGATAACTTCGGCGATCTTCTCCCTGGAATCGTCCACGGCTTTCTCCGCCTCCCAGCCAAAGCTGTGGTTGCGGCTCGCCGCGTTACCGAACTTGTCGGTGAAGTAGGGAAGCATCTCCTCAAGAACGCGGGGGTCCATGGGCGTCGTCGCCTGATAATCCATATAGATGGGGAACTTCAAGCTCATATAATCTCTCCTGCCGGCGCACCCACCATGAGGGTTCATGTCCTCAAGCGCGTCGGTCGCCTTTTTCTGAATCCTTTACGTGGAATAAAAGACGGCGCGTTTTTCGAATTTCTCACCCTTCGCGGCACCCTCCCGCCCAGCGAGACGGGCCAGCACCATCAAACCTTAATCCGCGCGCTTGGTGATCGCATCTGCTTGCCGGCCGCCAGTCCCTCGGGAGATGGTGGCACCACCCGCCAAACAAATACGACCAAAATGGTCGCGAATACATCTATACGCAGATATACGCCCCAAACGGACTTCTGTCAAACATCACAAACGCAAAACAAAAGCCTGGGGGGAACGCGGGAGTCAAGCGCGCCTCACCTACTTCTCCACTTGAACGAGCTTCCAGCCGCCTTTTTTGACCCGAATCAGTACTAGGGAATCGACACTCAGTCCATTGTGGTCGTTCTTGGAGAAACTGTAGTTTCCGTTCAGCCCCAGAAAATCTCGCGTCTCCTCTATCGCTGGAGGGATTCTCGCTCGATTGCCGCCCACGCCCCGCACCGCCCACGCCAAAAGGCGCAGCGCGTCGGCCGCCGCCGCCGCCGTCTCTCCCGGCGCGCTTTCGTACTGTTTTTGATACTCGGTGCGAAACGCCATAACGTCCTCTTTGGCGGGGTGCGACTTGCCCAAAAGATGAGCCGCCGTGAGCCAGGAAGCGGGAAACACCACGTCCTCGGCCGCTCGGCCTCCGCTTTGGGGACCGAACAACTCCGGCGACGCGTGTGAAAAATAAAGCGGCATCCTCAAGCTGAGCGCCACGCGCGCGCGCGCCACACCCAGGCGCGAGACGCCGTTCGCCCAGAGCACGAAGCCTCCGGCGCCACGCACGGAGGAGCGCTTCAGGAAGGGTAGAAAATTGTGCTCGGCCGGCTTGAAGGATTCGTTCAAGAGAATGGACATGCCAAAATCAGGCGCGAGTGCGGTCATCTGCTCCCGGCCCTCCGTGCCATAGCCATCGGATGAACCCAGAATGGCAGCGCGCCTGATCCCCCTTCTCCTCAGATGGCCTAATATCAACCGAGTGGGCAACGAAGCCGGCCTTGCGGTGGAAAACACCCACTTGAGAGTCGGGGCAAGAATCTCCTCGGGAGCGGACAACGAAAAAAGTGGGACTTCTTCCTCTGCCGCCGCCCGCGCCGAGGCAATAGCAGCGTAATGCTCGACAGGCCCTATCACGGCAACGACCTTATGGGCGCGCGCGAGCTTCCGCACGGCGGCGGCGGCGGCCTTCGGACTTCCCTTCGTGTCAAGGGTGAGGAGGAACACGCGCTCGCCAGCGACGCCCCTTCGGTTGACCCGCGCCCTTTCGAGCAAAAGCGCGTTGCGCGCCTCCGCGCCTGCGGCCCCGCCCGCTCCCGATAGATTCAACACCAAGCCGACGGCGACTCTTCCCGAGGGTGCCGCCTGCGCCGCTTGCGCCCCAACGCACCAACAAACCATCAGCACCGCCATCCATCTCACGCGCCATTCGCTTTTGATTAGAACGTTCATGTTCTATGATCCAGCCCTGGAGCGGAGAGCGACATTGGGGGCGGACGCCCCATACCCGCTAGATAACGGCTGATCTGCTACATGTCAAACAAACCGAAACACAAACCAGCGAACCCGCGAATCGTCCGGCCAGAGCCAAGACGATTCCGGAGGCGCATTCTTGAGTGGTATGACCGAGAAAAAAGGGCGCTACCCTGGCGCGGGGAGAAAGACCCATACCGAATCTGGGTCTCGGAGACGATGCTTCAGCAAACCCGGGCGAATGTCGTCCAGCGTCGCTACCCCGCCTTCATGGAGCGATTTCCCACCCTGGCCATCCTAGCGGACGCGCCTCTTGATTCGGTTTTAGCCGAATGGCAAGGACTCGGCTATTACGGCCGCGCGAGAAACCTGCACCGCGCCGCCCGGGAGGTTATGGGCCGAGGCGAGGGCGCGTTGCCGAAAACGCGCGATGCGTTGTTGGCCCTGCCGGGGATAGGTCCCTACATGGCGGGGGCAATCGCCAGCATCGCCTTCGGGGAACCCCACCCGGCGGTTGACGCGAACGCGCTGCGAATCATGAGCCGCGTCCTCAACCTCTCGATTCCCGTCAATTCTCCGCCCGGCCTACGGATCATCACCGATGCAACGCAAGTACTGATTCCATCGTCAAGACCCGGCGACTTCAACCAGGCGTTAATGGAGCTGGGCGCTCAAATCTGCGCGCCAAGAAAACCCCGTTGCACGCGATGCCCCATAAGCGAGTTGTGCGCGGGACAGGAGGCGGGAACCCAAGGCGCTCTGCCAGTGAAGACCAAGAAAAAACCGCCCACTCCGGTCACTATCTTTCAGTTCTGGGCGCGGCGGAAAGGCCGGATTCTTTTGACACAAAGGGAGAAAAACGGCCTTTTCGGCGGCATGTGGGAGCTGCCCGGCTTCATGGAGGATGGACGCTGTGAGCGCATAGACCCACGACGCCTGGACGAGGAGTGCGCGAAGGTGCTCGGACGGGGCTGGCGACCCGGGCGCGAGCTCGCCCAAATCCAGAGAACGCTCACGCACAGAAAAATTTTGTTCGTCGTGCTCTTAGTGGAAATTTCCGATGAAAAAACGCTGGAGACGAGTCGGGACGGCTTCATCTGGGCGTCGGAGGAAGATATGGACATCCTAGCCATTTCCTCCGCCCAGCGGGCCGCATGGCGCGCGGCCAAACGCGCGCTTTCCCACGCGGAGGAGAAAGCGGGCGGGCGCTATAGGGGAGACGCCGCCGCTCTTTGTTGCTTACCTCCGACGCCCCCTCAGGACGCTCCGCCGAAACGCTCTTTCAAATAATCCTCAAGCGCTCTCGGCTTGAAACCAAAGGTCTCTTTTAGGGGAGCGGGGTCGCAGACGTTGTCCTCCTCCAGCATCGTGATTTGATCCTCGGTGAAGGGGGGCTTCATCGGAAGCAGGTTGAACGCCTTGGCTTGCAAGCGTGCGATGGGCATGGGCAGGCGCAAGAACATCCTCTTCTTGCCCATCGCCGCCGCCAGCATAGCGAGAATGTCTTTGAGCGCATACGCGGTGTCTCCGCCCACGTTGTAGGTGCGCCCGACGGTATTCGGCATATGTAGACACTCCATGAAACAGCGGCACACATCCTCCACCCAAATAGGCTGGAGCTTTCCCTTTCCCGAGCCGATGAGGGGAAGGACGGGCGCGAGGCGCGCGATGTCGGCGAAGGTGTTCAGGAATTCGTCGTTCTCGCCGAAAACGATGGAGGGCCTAAATATCGTCCAATCCAAATCGCTTTCACGGACAAACTGCTCGGCCGCGAATTTCGTTTTATGATAGCGGGAGACGGCATTCTCCTTCGTTCCCAGGGCACTCATGTGCGCGAAGCGCCGCACCCCCGCCTGCTCGGCGGCGGCGACCATGCGGCGCGTGCCCTCCACATGAACGGCCCCAAAGCCTGGCGTTCCCTTCTCGATGATGATGCCCACCAAATGGATGACGGCGTCTTGCTTCTTCATCAACTCGGCAAGCTGATCGACCGAATACGTTGTGACGTCCCCCCGCACAGGATAGACGCCGCTCATGGAGGTGAGTCGCTGCCTCGCCGGCTCCGGGTCTCGGGAGAGCAACCTGATCTCATGGCCCGCCAACGAGAGATGGGAGAGGAGAGAGCTTCCAACATACCCCGTTCCGCCCGTCAGAAAAACTTTCATTGCTCAGCCTCCTCCAAGAAACGGGACGATTCGTTCAGCCCGCGCCACCGATGCGCGCGACGGCACCCACCGGAGGTTCGCTCTTCATCACCTCACGCAAGACCTCGCTCGCATACGCTCCGGGAGGCAACGTGAACCCAATGCGCAACCCCCCGCCTTCCACCTTAAGGCTCACCTCTTTCACCTGCGCACGATACGGACGCCGGGCACCATAAAGCCGCAGCCTCTCGAGTCCATCAAGAACGCCCGGCGCATCGACGCCCAGAGATTCTAGCACGCTCCGCTCCAGTTTTTCCGCCCCCGCGCGCGCTTCGAGCATTTTTCGGCCAAGGAGAGGTCCAGCCGGACTTACCTCAAAACGAGACAAGGCGCCGTTTTCCCCATCAGGCGCGCCCACTCTTCTGACCTTGCTCGTTTCGTGATGAAAAAGCACATCGCCCGCCCAGACGCGGTCGTGGGCACACACCTCAAGCCTCCTCGCTAGGCACGAGTTAAAAACGGCCGCCTGAAACGCGCCGCCATACAAAGTCCTCTCCCTGGGAGGAATGGAAGCTACCGCCTGCTCCGGTGAGGCGCCCTTCTCCAGGCGAGAGAGAGCGCGCCACTCCGCCATCCAAGAGGCGGGATACAATCGCCTCGCCCGTCCAAATTCGCCCGCCTCATACCTGCGAGCCGCCTCCAGCAGACGCTCGTCGGCGTCGTTTCGCGCGGAGGAGAATCGAGCGGTGCCCAATAGCGCGCACAAAGCACCCCTCCAATCTCCCTTCGCAAGCGCAAAGCCGATGCGCGCCGTATGGCCATGAACGCCGAATCTCTGATCGCCATACGCATTGGGAAGCCCCCGCGCGGCGAGACAATCCAAAACCGCGCGTGCCTTTCTCTCCGCCCCCGGCACGACTTCTCGAACGAATATCTCGAACCGATTGCCCAAAAGCGCGCTTCGTCTGATTTTTGTCCGACTCCACGTTTTCTCCAAAACCCGGACGCCGCCCGCATCCTCCGCCCTCAATATGGCCTCCGAAACCCCCCGTTCTCTTGTCCTGAAGGAGAACCACTGCCTCGCCACCGCATTGGCGTCCTTAAGTCCCGCGTAGCCCGCCTCCGCCTCCGTAAGGTTTAGCGAGCGACACAAGGCGCGCATCGCCTCAATGGTCGAGATTCCCCGCTTCTCCACCCACAAATACAGATGCTCCCCATCCCCGCTTGGACACACGAGGGGTATTTCCTCCACGCGAAAATCCTCGAATCTCACACGCAGACGCCCACCGGCACCGGCAACAGGATCCGTGAGATACGCTCCCCCCATTCTCTCTCCCTCGCCGATCCCGCTACGCCAAATCGCCCAATTAACGCTATACTCCTGTTTCTCATCGCGCGGGATCGACTCTCGGTCCTCTCTCTCACAGGGAATACTCATGTCCAGCCTTCTCGACAAGACCACTTTCGTTCTTCTGGCCATGGCGGTGGGGCTGGCGTTGCTGGCGTATCAGAAAACCGGAGAGCTGCCCCTGGGCGCGGCGGGCCGGGCGGGAAGCCTGATCGTGAGCATCCTTCCCAAAATCGTGGTCGGCATGTTCATCGGCGCGCTCATGGCTGAAGTCCTTCCGCAGGAAATTCTGCAAAACTGGTTCTCCGATCGCTCGGGCTGGCGCGGCATTCTCATCGGCTGGGCGGCGGGGTGCATGCTGCCCGTGGGCGCGCCCTTCGTTTTGTATCCGATTGTAGCCGGGCTACTTCAGGGAGGAGCGGGTTTTGGGCCGATGGTGACGCTGCTCACGGCGTCAGCGCTGATCGGCCCGGTGCGCACCTTCGTGTATGAAATTCCCCTGATTGGAACGGAGTTTTTCCTGTTCCGGATTCTCGCCGTCTTCTGGGTTCCGCCCGTGGCGGGTGTGCTCTCGCAACTGGTCGTGCGGGTTCTGCGAGGAGGGTGAGACGCGCCGCGCAAAACCCAAAAACGCGCGCCTGGTCCTCGGGCGGGAAGCCCTCATCCCCATCAACCACGCAGCGAGCCATCGCTCGCTCGGCGCGGACTCTACCCGCCTCGCCTAGGCATCCCTATGGGCAAATCCTCCCTGTCGCCCCATTCTTTCCAGGAGCCGAGATAGTTTCTAATTCTCGGATAGCCGAGCAGGCGATAGACGAGATAGGCGTGCGCCGATCGATAGCCGCCCTGACACAGCGACACCATCTCCTTGTCGGGCGTCAGCCCCATGGATTCGAGCATTGCAGTCAACTCAGGCGCCGACCTGAGCGAACCGTCGCTCGCAAGGGCGCTCGTCCACTCGAGGTGAATCGAACCCGGAACGGCACCACCGCGCGCGGCGCGGACGTTCTCGGCGAAATACTCGCCCTCCGAGCGCGTGTCGTGAATGTTGACGTCCGAATCCCCAAGACGTTTCAAAACATAATCCACCGTGGCGATGCGGTCCGCCGCATACGGCTTGAGACGGCTTGCGAACGAGGTTCTCAGAATACGTTTATGGCCTTGGGCGGTCGCCTCGTATGGACCACCCGCCATCGGCCACGCCTCGCGCGTGACAGGCAGGCCCTCGGCCTTCCATGCGTTGAGGCCACCGTCCAAAATACACGCGTCCTCATGGGCCAGATACTCCAGAAACCAAAACCCGCGCGCCGAACGAAACCCCGAATTCTCTTGATAGAAAACCACCGTCTTTCCGTAATCAACGCCGCGTATCTCCATGAGATACGCGAGCATCCAGGTGAAGGCGGCCAGCGGACGAGGACGGGTGTCGTTGAGTGAGATTCCATATAAATCTAGATGCGCGGCGCCTTCAATGTGGCCCGCGCAAAACTCCGGCGCCGGGCGGGTATCAATGATGACAAGATCATCGCCCTTCCGATCACCGATGCGCTCCTTGAGCTGCGCGGGCGTGAGGACAAGGTCCGGGTTCGCGTAACCCTTCTCGTTCATCGGCGAAACTCACGCGGACTGAGCGGCTCCAGCCTGTCCGTGATCTCTCTCGTGAAGGGAGACGACTGCAACGAAAGCACGTACACTTTCGCGCTCCCATCGGGATTGACGAAGCGATAAATCAGATTGGTGACTTGGTCGTAGTTATACCAGACATGCGTGTTGCGCTGCCCGCCGGCGACCAAAATCAGATGAATCAGCGCAATGGCCCCGCCGGGTCGAGTGATGATCTCGACCCGGTCTATCTGGCGGGCAAAGGTTTCCGATTTTCCCGTCGCCAGCGTGATGGTGGCGATCAAATCCAGGGGGTGCTGCGCCGCCGCAGGCTGAACGGGAGCTATGCGAGGCAAGTCCGGCTGCGCTTCGGGGGCGGGTAGCCGAGGTGGCGTCAGGTTCTGCGCCCCGGCACCCGAGATGAAAAGAACCGCCAAAAACCCGGAAAGCAGGAGTCGCAAAAGCATTTTTTCTCTCAAAGGCATACCCTCTCCTTTTTCAAGAAGTTCCGTTTGACGCGTTCGCAATTTTTAGCGCGTATCATACCTCATTTTTGTGCGTCCGCAGCGCAACGAAAGCCGTACACGGGCAACCGACTGTCGGGAACGTCGCCTGTTCTGCTCGTGGAGGCTAATGCCCACCATCCATTCACCCAGGAGCCGCCTTTAAGCGTTCGATGCACCTTGCCGTTTCGGGTGACGAGATGGGCGTCTTTCGGCTTTTTCTTGAACGTGTCCTCCACCCATTCCCAAACGTTTCCGGCCAAATCTTCCACTCCATGGGCACTGGCACCGCCCGGGCGTCTTCCCACGGCCTTAGGGCCTCCGGCCTCGGGATTCAGACCAAATACGGCGTTTCTGCCGCGCGCCGTGTCCCCCCACGGATATCGCCTCCCCTCTCCGGCGCCCTGGGCAGCGTATTCCCACTCCGCCTCTGTGGGCAAACGCTTTCCCGCCCACGCGCAGTAGGCGCGCGCCTCCCACCACGTGATGCCGACCACGGGCAGGTGAGGGCCGGCAAAGTGTGGCTTGCGCCAAAAAGGGGGTGCCGGTGCATTCGTCGCCCTCATGAACTTCACATACAAAGAATTGGTGACCTCAAACTTATCCAAACGAAAAGAGCTAACCTGAACGGGATGCCCGCCCGTCGCCTTGAGAAGCGCGCGTCCTTTGGGGCGGCCGCGCTGCCAGCCCTTTTGGGGGGCGACGAACTTCACGCCCATTCTAAAACGCCCGCCGGGAACCCGAACCATGTTCTCAAAAGAGGGCTTCCGAATGGGCGACGGCCGTTTTCCGATTCGGTACCTTGGCTTTCGGGGAGGGGCCGTGCGCTTGGGCAAGTGTTTCTCCCGTTCCGCCACCCGCGTCTCGCCCGGAAGCCGAGGGGCCGGCAAGCCCTTGAGGGCGCGGACCCGCAGCTCGTCCTCGATATTGGCGAGCTCTGGCCATCTCTCCTTGTCGAGCGATCCAAGTAACGTCTCCGCGTCCTTCAGCCGCTCGTATCGAAACAGCAAATACGCGAGCCCGCGCCGGGCGCTCCCATCCTGCGGATAACGCTCGTTCGCCTTGCGAAAAAAGAGAAGCGCCTCATCCGGGCGCTTCGCGTCATAAAGGGTCCAACCAAGGCCCGTAAGAGCGTGAAGGTGTCTCGGCTCAAGGGCAAGCGCCTCCCGAAACCTCTTCTCGGCGAGATCGTAATTCTCTCGCCGATAGGCCCTCTCTCCCCTTTCGCTCAAAACCGAGGCGCGGCTCGATGTCGGCGGAGGGAGAGACTCTGGAGGGCGCGCGGATTGCGCCGAAGGCGGAGCGGGGATGGAGGCGGCCTGAACCGACTTTCGCTCAGGCACCGCCACCCCCATGGGCGGCTCCACACCAGCGCACCCGAGAACGATGAGCACCAGAGTGAGAGAACGCGCCAGCCCTAGAGGAGGCCGGCGCGACGCCACCTCGTTTTTACCTATCCATCCACTCATGGAGAGCCGTTTCCGTTCTCCTCAATACGGGCGAGGGCGGCGACCCGGTCGCCCTCCTTGACGCCGATCAGGCGCACCCCCTGCGTGGCGCGGCCAATGACGGAAACGTCCTGGACGCGGGAACGAATGAGTTGTCCTCCGCTCGTTATAAGCATGAATTCGTCATCCTCCGTTACACGCCTGATGCCGACGACCGGCCCGTTCCTCTCCGTCACCCTGATGTTGATCACCCCCTTGTTGCCCCGATTCATGAGCCTGTAGTCGTTGACACGGCTGCGCTTGCCGTATCCGAACTCCGTGGCAGTGAGAATAATGTCTCCCGGCGAGACGACCTCCATGCCCACCACGCAATCTCCCTCCGCCAGATGGATTCCGCGCACGCCTCGCGCGCTCCTGCCCATGGCGCGAACCCTACTCTCCGAAAAGCGGATGGCTTTGCCGTTTCTCGTTCCGATAAACACGTCAAGAGCGCCGTCCGTCTGGCCCACGCTAATGAGCTCGTCGCCCTCGTCAAGGTTGACCGCGATGATGCCGCCCGCCTTCGGGCGACTGAAGGCCATGAGTTGCGTTTTTTTGATCACGCCGTGCCGGGTCGCCATGATGACGTAACGATCGGGCTCGAACTTGCGAATCGGCATGACGGCGGAGACAGTCTCTCCCGCCGTCAGCTGGAGCAGATTCACGATGGCCTTGCCGCGCGCCGCGCGGCCCGCCTGCGGAATCTCGTGGACTTTCAACCAATGACAGCGGCCGCGCGAGGTAAAGAACATCATGTAGTCGTGCGTGGAGGCGATAAAGAGCTGCTCGACGAAATCCTCCTGTTTTGTCCCCATGCCCATGACGCCCTTGCCGCCGCGGCGCTGGGAGCGATAAAGGCTGACGGCGTTTCGCTTGACGTATCCCGAATTAGATATGGTGACCGCCATATCCTCCTCGACTATCATATCCTCAAGAGATATTTCGCTCGTCTCGTCCACGATCCGCGTCCTTCTCTCATCCACGAACCTCTCCTTCACTTCCAGTATCTCTTCCTTGATGATGGCGGTCTGGAGTTTTTCGTCCACGAGCACCCTCTGGAGGTGTTCGATGATCTGCAAGAGTTCCTTATATTCGGCTTCTATCTTGTCCCTCTCGAGTCCCGTGAGACGCTGAAGCCTCATCTCCAGAATGGCCTGCGCCTGGGCCTGGGTGAGCCGAAACTCCCGCACGAGGCCCTGGCGCGCCTCATCGGGCGTCTTGCTTACCCGAATAAGTGCGATGACCTGATCGATGTTGTCCAGAGCAATTCGGTAGCCCTCGAGTATGTGCGCTCTGCTCTTGGCCTTCGCCAAGTCGAAGCGGCTACGCCTGAGGATCACCTCCCGGCGATAGCGAAGGAAATGAAAAAGCATCTCCTTGACGCCCATCACGCGCGGCTGGTTGTTCACGAGCGCGAGCAGGATGACGCCGAAAGTCGTCTGCATCTGGGTGTGCTTGTACATCTGATTCAGTACTGCGCCGCCAACAGCGTCTCTTTTTAGGTCGATGACGATGCGCATTCCGTTCCTGTCACTTTCGTCCCTAATATCGGAAATTTCCTTAATTTTCTGATCGCGCACCAAGCCCGCGATCTTCTCGATCAGCCTCGCCTTGTTCAGCGCGTAGGGGATCTCCGTGACCACGATGGACTGGCGGTTGCTCCTCGCATTAATTTCCACGACCGCCTTGGCACGTATTCGCAACGAGCCGCGGCCCGTCTCGTAATAGCTCTTTATTCCGGCACGTCCATAGAGGACACCCGCGGTGGGAAAATCAGGCCCCGGCATCCTCTGGAGTATCTCCTCGGTCGTGGCATCCTCTTTCTCCAGAAGGTGAATGAGGGCGTCGCAAATCTCGCCGAGGTTATGGGGTGGAATGTTCGTGGCCATGCCGACGGCGATGCCGGTCGACCCGTTCAGCAGGAGATTGGGCACGCGAGAAGGGAGCACGGAGGGCTCCGTTCTGGTATTGTCGTAGTTGGGCGTGAAATCGACTGTTTCCTTTTCGATGTCAGCCAGCATGTTCTCGGCGAGCTCCGTCATCCGCGCCTCGGTGTAGCGCATGGCCGCTGGCGGGTCGCCGTCCACGGAGCCGAAGTTTCCCTGTCCGTCTATCAACATGCCACGCAAGGAGAAATCCTGCGCCATGCGCGCCAGTGCCGGATAGACCACCGCCTCTCCGTGCGGGTGATAGTTTCCGCTCACGTCGCCCGCTATTTTCGCGCACTTGCGAAACGGTCTGTTGTGTGCAAGCCCTAAATCGTTCAACGTGGTGAGAATGCGCCGCTGCACGGGCTTGAGACCGTCCCGAACATCGGGCAATGCACGCGCGATGATGACGCTCATTGCGTAATCCATGAAAGACGCACTCATCTCCTGCTCTATGCTCACTTCTTGAAGGTCACTCATTTTCTCGAAACTCTCCTAATGGCGGCGTGAAACAACGGCCGCCACAACGTTCTCAACACGAGATAGGGGCGAGCTTGCGGGGGCAAATGAAAATATCATCCTTTATACCATGAAAATATCACTTACGATGATTTTTCGTGGCCGTGACCCTCCGCGCTTCACAAGGCTGGCGAGGTAGAGCTCACTTGGAGATAATAGGGACGTCCAAAAAAACGCCCAGCGTCTTCTCATAATTGAGGAAGCTCATGCGATTCGCTCCCGAGTCAGGCAGCCGCGTTCCTCCCGCCTTGGCGGTCGTTCTCCTCCTGTGCTTCTCCGTCTTTCCGTTGGGCGGCAAGGCCCACGCTCCCGAAGTCCATACGGCCGAAGTGGGAGATTTGATGGTGCGGATGGACGCCGACTTCGCCCCCTTGGTAAAAACCGTGTTGATCGATTCGGTTCAAAATCTCGTGAGTGAAACGCCATACGAAACCATCCGAAAGCGCGCAGAGACCATTACCGCGACAGCAAGAATCCTACCAAACGCGGAGAGATTTCAGGGAGATGGCACGATGCTCGCCTTCTCTCGCCAGATAGAGAGTACCGCTTTAGAACTCGCCAAAGCAGCGGAAACAAAAAATGTAGAAGCGATCACGAGAGCACTTTTCCATCTACACGCCGCATGCGTGCGCTGCCATCAGGAATCGCGCTTCTAAGAGAACGCAGGAGGCGCGCACATTCGCCGAAAGTGAGCTACACGTCGAGGTTTTGCACCTCCGGCGCGTGTCTTTCGATGTGTTCGCGCCTCGGCTCAACGGCGTCGCCCATTAGAGTGGAGAAAATGTCGTTCGCCTTGATAGCATCCGCAACGACGACCTTGCGAAAGGTTCTGCGCGCGGGGTCCATCGTCGTCTCCCAGAGCTGATCGGGGTTCATCTCTCCCAGCCCCTTGTATCGTTGAACGCTGACGCCCTTCTGGCCGAGCGAGCGGAACCTCTCAAGCATGTCCCCCGCCCGGTTCACGGAAAACTCCACGCTCCCCGACTTAATCACGTACGGCGGTGCGCCAAATTTGGCGAAAGAGGTCGATACCTGACGAACCTTCTTGAAGCCGCTGGACTCAAAGAGGCTCGCGTCCACCCGTGTGATGAGATCGCGCTCCGCCATACGGGAGCGAACCGAGAGACCCTTGACCGCCTTGCCATCCTCCTCTTTTCGGAGTGTTGTCGTCGGTACGCCGTCGGATGGATGCTCCTCCCGGAAGTGGTGCTTCAACATCTTCTCGATTTCCTTAAGCCCCTCCGGCTTCTTCAGGTCCGCGACCTCAAGCCCCGGCTCATCAGCGAGTAGACGTATGACACGAGGGTCCGACCCTCGATGGAAGAAATATTGAATGGCCGCTTCCGCCTCCGAGATCAAAAGCAACAGGCTCCTTAACCTTCCTCCTTTAGGGAAATTTCCGTTGGCTGGGGATGGCTTCGCTTTTTTCGTAGGAGGCTCCGAGCGAGCGAGGGTCCGACCTCCGCTCACCCCGTGAACCTCCACGTCCTTGACAGCGGAGGTGATGACGTAATCCTCAAAGGACTGATCGTCTTTCAGATATAGCTCTGTCTTGCCTTTTTTCACCTTATAGAGCGGTGGCTGCGCGATGTAGAGGTGTCCCTTGTCGATGAGGTGCGGCATGTGGCGGAAGAAGAAAGTGAGCAGAAGGGTTCTGATGTGCGAGCCATCCACGTCGGCATCCGTCATGATGACGATTTTGTGGTATCTCAACTTCTCTAGATCAAAATCTTCCTTGATGCCCGTGCCAATAGCAGTTATCATGATCCTGATCTCTTCGTGGTTTAGCATCTTGTCGAGCCGTGCCTTCTCCACATTCAAAATTTTTCCCTTAAGGGGCAAAATCGCCTGAAAGGTTCTGTCTCTTCCCTGCTTGGCGGAGCCCCCCGCTGACTCGCCCTCCACTAGGTAAAGTTCGCACAGGGCGGGGTCTCTCTCCGAGCAGTCGGCGAGCTTGCCCGGCAGGGAGCCGCTGTCGAGAGCGCCTTTTCTTCTCGTGAGATCACGCGCTTTGCGCGCCGCCTCCCTCGCCTGCGCCGACTGAATAGCCTTATCCACGATTTTCTTGGCGACGGGGGGGTTCTCCTCGAAAAAATTCGCGAGGCCCTCGTTCAGTATCTGCTCAACCAGCCCCTTCATATCCGAGTTGCCGAGCTTGGCCTTCGTCTGTCCTTCGAATTGAGGGTTTGGTAGCTTCACGCTAATGATCGCGGTGAGTCCCTCCCGCACGTCGTCGCCAGAGGGTGCCGGATTGTTCTTGAGGAGATTGTTCGTTGTGGCATAGCGGTTGATGGTTCTCGTGAGGGCACTTCTGAAACCGACGAGGTGGGTGCCGCCTTCCGTGGTGTTGATGTTGTTGGCGAACGTGAGGAGTGTTTCGCTGTAAGCGTCGTTATACTGCACCGACACTTCAACGACGTTTCCGTCCCGCTTGCCCTTGACGTAAATGGGTTTTTTGTGAATGGGGGTTTTCGATCGATTCAGGTACTCGACGAACGATATGATGCCGCCCTTATAGAAATATTCTTGCCTTTTGTCCTCTCTCCTGTCCTCGAGTGCGATTCGCAGGCCACTGTTCAGGTAGGCCAGCTCCCTCAGCCGCGCCGCAAGAACGTCAAAACTAAACTCTGTGGTTTCAAATATATCCGTGTCCGGCATGAACGTAATGCGCGTGCCGGTGGTTTTCGATTTTCGCCCCCGCTGGAGCTTTGCTTTCGGAACACCCCTGTCGAACTTTATAGTATGAACGTATCCATCCCTCCTTATATCGGCAATCAACCAAGCAGAGAGGGCGTTCACACAAGAGACGCCCACCCCGTGCAGACCGCCCGAGACCTTGTAGGCACTATTCTCAAACTTGCCGCCCGCGTGCAGTTTCGTCAAAACCACCTCGGCGGCAGAAACCCTTTCGGTCGGGTGTCTATCCACCGGAATTCCGCGCCCATTATCCAAAACCTCAATCGACCCGTCCTCGTTGATTACAACGCTGACTTTATCGCAGTAGCCGGCCATCGCTTCATCCACGCTGTTGTCCACCACCTCATACACAAGATGGTGCAAACCGCCGGGACCAGTACTACCGATATACATGGCGGGCCTCTTCCGCACCGCTTCTAGGCCTTCAAGGATACGAATGTCCTTCGCCTTGTAGCTCACGTCCGAGCCACTCTCGGCAATTCTCGCCATTTTCTCGCCTATCGCCTTTCCGGGGCAGAGTATATTTAGTTTACGCTTTCAATCACTCCATCACGAACCAAGAAATTCTCTCCCTCGACCTCGTTTTTCCGCAACACAGATTCTTCAGCCGAGGTGATGAACGTCTGCGCTCCTAAAGAACCCAAAAATAACAACACCCTATTTTTTCTGCTCACATCCAGCTCAGAGCCCAAATCGTCAAGCAAAACCACCGGGCTCTCCCCCTTTTCTCGCTTATATTCGTCGGCGTTCGCTGACACCAATAATATCGCCATCAACCGCTGCTCTCCCTGAGAGGCAACGTCCCGTGCACGGTGACCATTCCAGAAGAAGTGAAAATCATCGAGCTGGGGACCCCAAAGCGTTATCCCCCGCACCGCCTCCTCTTTCATCAGCTTTCGGGCCGCCGCGCGCAAGTTCTCCTCTACCTCTGCCAGTTCCGCGTCTTCGCCCAAAAGACCATCAGACACATACTTCACTGACACTCTGGGTATTCGCGTTTCCCCAAATAAACCCTCCAAACACCGCAATCGATTTTCTAAGGATTTTTCGTATCTTTTCCTGCGGAAGATGATGCGGGCGGCTACCTCAACCAACCTCTCCTGCCAAACCTGAATCGTATCAGATTCTCCCCCATTCCTCAAAAGAGAATTTCTCTCCGAGAGCAGTTTCGCGCATTGTCTAAAATCTTCTAGGTGCCTCGGCGCAACCGCCGCTATCGCTCTGTCGAAAAAACGCCTTCTCGCTCCCGGCCCCCCTTTGACGATATCGGGAGTTTCCGGAAAAAAGACGATCACATGCGAGCTCTCGAGATAGGGCATCAAACCCGCTACCTCCCACCCGTCCTTCTTGTATCTTCTCTCGCGCCCCCGAAAAGCAGCTTCAAGTTTCGTTTCTCCCCCATTCCAATCACTTAAAAACGCACCGGACACATACATCCCCTCCTCTCCGTGCAGAACCATTTTCTCTCTAGAAATCCGGCGGAACGAACGAAGATGGGACAGATAATAAATGGCCTCTAGCAAACTCGTCTTTCCCGATCCGTTGTTCCCGTAGATGTAGTTGAATCCCTCATGCGGGTGGAATTTAAGCTCTCGATAGTTTCTAAAGTTTCTGAGGGTCAGGTTAACAAGGCGCAAGGGGTATCCTCAGTCCTTAAGCTCTTTTATAAATTTAGTATACTAATTTAAGTAATGGTAGTAGGGGTTGTGGAATTGTGAAGAACCTCCCAAGGCATTGAAAAAAAATTCTTTTTTAAGATAAAGATTGTGGATTTTTGTGTGGGCGCGCGCGTTTTTCTGGTTGTTTTCTCGTGAGGCGTGACGCGGCTGAAGATTTTAACACGGTTATCCACAAACCTTTCCTGCTTGTTTTAAGAAATATCTATCTTCTGTTGGATGGTTTGAATCGTGGCGGAGAGGGAGTGATCCTTCTTGAGCATGTCCTGGATTTTGTTAGCGGAGTGAATCACCGTGGAGTGATCCTTTCCCCCGAAGCGTCGCCCAATTTCTGTGGTCGAGGCGCGCGTGAGTTTTCTTGCGAGGAACATGGCGATCTGCCGGGGGACGGTGAACGAGCGCGAGCGGTTTTTTGATTTAAGTTCGGCCATTCGTATTCCGAAATGCTCGGCGACGATTCTTTGGATGTTGTCCACTGAGGAATTGCGCGCTGGATCCCGAATCATGCCCTGCAGTACCTCTTGCGCCACGGGCAGGTCAATCTCGATATTGCGCAGGGAGGCGTGGAAGTTGAGTTTTATGAGGCATCCCTCAAGCTCCCTAATGTTGGAGCGTACATGCTCCGCGATATAATGTGCGACCTCTCTGGATAAAGGGAGCCCCTGCTCGTTCGCCTTTTTTTGGAGAATAGCCACCTTGGTTTCAAAGTCCGGCGTGCCAATATCCGCCATCATTCCCCATACGAAGCGAGCCCGAAGGCGCTCCTCCAGTCTTTGTGTGTCTTTTGGCATTTTGTCGCTCGTGATGATAATCTGTTTTCTGCCCTCATAAAGGGTGTTAAAGGTGAAGAAGAACTCCTCCTGCGTGCGCTCCTTTCCCGCGATGAACTGAATGTCGTCTACCATCAGGGTGTCCACTTTTCTGTATTTGCTTCTGAATGCAGCCATCTGGTTTCGTTTGATCGAGGTGATGAGGTCGTTGATGAAATTCTCAGCTGAGGTGTAGAAGATGCGCGCAGTGGGACGTTGTTCAAGAATGCGGTGTGCGATGGCGTGCAGGAGATGGGTTTTTCCGAGCCCCACGCCACCGTAGATGAAAAGCGGATTGAGCGTGACCCCCATTCCGTCAGCGACCCGAAGGCTGCACGCGTGTGCGAATTCGTTCGAGCTGCCCACAACGAAGTTATCGAAGTGATATTTGGGATTCAGAAAATCCGGACGCGCAGGCTCACTCGGGAGGTTCTTTGGCACCTCCTTCGCTGCGTTCGCCGCCACGTTTGGCATTGCGTTCGCCGCGAGGGCTATGGTGGCGTCCGGTCCAGCCTCTTGCTCGAGAATGTCGGTCAGTATTCCCCAATATCGGGATCGCAAGGTGTTCGCTGTGAACGGGTCAGGCGCTTGGAGTGTCAAGGAGGATTCGCTCGCGCTAATCTCTTTTATGCCGGCGAACCAGCGGTCAAACGTTTGAGGAGAGACCTCCTCCTGAATTTTCTCCTTACAACGCATCCATAGCTTCGTCATGGAGCGACTCGATGGGTGATAACGTCGCATGGGCATTTTGGTTTGAGCATGAGCGGATTTTATCCACAGGGATGAGAGATAAAATGAATTTAATTATGGATTTTTCCACAAAACGCCCACCGAGAGCAAGCGTTTTCCACAAAAAGAAGAGGCTTTATGAAACTTTCGTTAGTTTATAAACAAAAAGTGCTTTTTCTGTGAAACCATAACGGGAAATCAGCGGGGAGCGTCGCTCCGTCCATGAGAAACAAGCGAATACGCGCGCGGCTTTATCGGGGTTCTTGACAACGGGAGTTTTAGCGACTACCTTGCGTTCAGCGAGTTGGAGAGGCATTTTTTGCCCCGTAGCGGGGATGATGTGGAGCGTATCAGTGAAACGGACGTATCAACCGAACAGAAGAAAGCGGGCGAAGACGCACGGGTTTCGCCGTCGGATGAAGACGACCGGAGGCCGCGCGATCATCAAGCGGCGTCGGGCGAAGGGCCGCAAGCGTCTCGCCGCCACTCCCTAGGCAGGCGTCTCGCCGGTCACGGTCCTCCAGATAAGAGTGAGGGGTCCGAATATGGGTGAGGACTTTCCGACAGAGCGCCGTATTTGCAAGGGACGTGAGTTCGCCATCGTCCTCAAGAAAGGGCGCAAGAGCAGGTGTCCGCATTTCACGCTCCACGTTTTGTTCACGCTTTCAGAAAACCGCGCGCGGCTCGGCGTCGTTGCGTCGCGTCGCGTAGGGGGTTCTGTTGTGAGGAATCGCGCCAAGCGGCTTCTTCGGGAGGCGTTCCGCCGTCATCGTCCCTGTTTTCCAAAAGGGGCAGATCTCGTGGCCGTTGCGCGGCGCTCGATCTCCAAGGCGAGGCTAGAAGATGTTGAAAGGGCGTTTCGCTACGCTTTCAGTGAATAAATCGCGTCATAGAAATAGAAAAGGAGCTGGCCCCGTCTCTCGGACGGCAAGCATGATGGCGACGACCCTGGTTCGGGGATATCAGCTCGTCCTGTCTCCCGTGATGCCGGGCAACTGTCGCTTCTCGCCCTCTTGCTCTCATTACGCGCTTGAAGCGTTTCGCCGCCACGCGCCCATGTGGGCTTTATGGCTCACCGTCCGCCGGATAGGACGTTGCCATCCATTTCATCCAGGGGGAGACGACCCGGTTCCCTGAATATCCGGCAGAGGCGCTTTCTGATGGAAAAAAACGCGATTCTCGCCGCCGTTTTGTCGATGGCGATACTGATTGGCTGGCAATATCTCGTCGTGAAGCCGATGGAGGACGAGCAGGTCCAGAAGCAGAAAGACGATAAAGCGCGAGAGGCCGCGCGCGGCGTAGGGCGGACGAGCACTCCTCTACGTGCGCCGGCGGCCGGGCCCTCCTCAGCGCCTGCTGTCTCTACGTCCACCGCTTTCGCGCCCCACAGGCGCATTCGAGTGGACATGGGCGAAGCGGTGTATGAATTAACGAATCGGGGGGCGGGTTTTTTGTCCGCGCGCCTTCTGAAATACAAACAGGGAGAGAAGAACTTCGTCGAGCTCGTGCCTGCAAGTCGCCCGGACGTGCGCCCCCTCTTTTTCTGGGGCGGGCAAACGGCACAGCGGCTGAACGAGGCGGTCTATCAGGTAGAAGGGGGGGATATGTCTCTTTCCCGGACAAACCCCGAGGGGACGGTTCGGTTCCTCTATCGAGGCGCGGACGGCCTCCTGGCGGAGAAGACGCTCGCCTTTCGCTACAAAGACTTCAACGTTCGGACGAGAATTCGCATCGTCCGGCCTTCCGGGGCCATAAACGAAACCATTGGAGTCGTCTGGGGCCCACGCGTGGGTGGAAGCGACGGCAACACCTATGGCGGCGTCATTGAAGGGCCGATGAGCTTCGTGGAAGGGAAGCTTGAATACGACTATCCTGAGGAGGGAAAAGCCGTAACCCACGGAGCGAGTCTTAGCTGGACCGCGCTTCAGTCGAAGCACTTCATCGCGGCGCTCGTCCCTCGAAGCGGTGCGGGCGGCGCGGAGGTTCGTCTGCTCGGCAAAACGGGCGACCTCAGCGAATACGCCGCCATCGTTCCCCTCTCTAGGGGAGAAGACGTCGAAGCCACGTTCGACGTCTATGTGGGGCCGAAGTCGGTGGAGCACCTCGAGAGGCTCAAGGTTAGCCTGGAGGATTCTCTCGACTATGGAATGTTCTCCTTCATTGCCAAGCCGCTCATGTCGGTTCTGCGCGCTTTTCACGCCGTTTCGGGCAACTGGGGCGTGGCCATCATCCTGCTTACCATTCTGGTGAAAATTATTTTCTATCCCCTCACCCACGTCAGCATGCGCAACATGAAAGAGATGCAGAAGCTCCAGCCCCGCGTCGCGCAGCTGCGCGAGATTTACAAGGACGACAAGGCTAAACTGAACGAGCTGACCATGGGCCTATACAAGGAGCATAAGGTGAACCCGATGATGGGTTGCCTGCCCATGATTATACAGATACCTGTCTTCTTTGGGTTGTATGAGGCACTTCTCGTGTCGATAGAGCTGCGCAATGCGCCCTTTTTCGGCTGGGTGACGGACCTTTCGGTGCAGGACCCTTATCACGTGTATACGATACTCATGGGCGCGTCGATGTTCTTGCAGCAGAAGATGACGCCCGTCGCTGGCGATCCCACCCAGGCGAAAATGATGATGTTTATGCCCCTCATCTTCACGGGCATGTTTATATTCTACCCCGTTCCCGTGGGGCTGGTGATCTACTGGCTGGTGAACAATCTGCTCTCCATCGCCCAGCAGTTTTACGTGAACCGCTCGGTGCAGCCCCCGAAGCTGGCCGAGGAGAATTGATGGACGTGTATAAGAGCAACTGCTGAAAACTGAGTAAGCCCTCCGGGGAGGTTGTGGAGACAAGGGAGACAAAAAGATGAATCTTGGTGGCTATAGATGGATGGACGGCGGGCCGGAAATTCCGGGGGGTCGTTTCTTCTCTCCAGGCGAGAACCCCGACCTGACGCCTTTTGTGGAGATGTCCGGCCGCGCACTCAGGCGCGTCATTGAGCGGGTGGACCTCGACGTCCTTGCCTTAGCACTTCGGGATGCGGAGGCGCGGGTGGTGAAGCGGGTGCTTGGAAACGTCTCGTCGAAGAGTGCGGCGCGGATTCGGGAGGAAATCGAGCGAGCGGAGGCTGAAGAAGACGCCCCTGGCGTTGAGGCGCGCCAGTTCTTGATGGAGACCGCCTATGTCATGAAAAATCATGGCGACATCACCTTTGATGGTCCGGCGGATGACTCCATTCCTCCTATGGATCGCGCATTAGAGGAGGAGCTCGCTACGTTTCACTCCTCAGGGAGCGCTGCCGAACAAGCGGTTTCGCTGGCCGTTGCCCTCGCCGCCCGCGCTGAGCAGCAAGGCCTCCTCTCCTTGGAGCCCGCCCTCGAGAGGATTCCGGACGGAATTTTTTCAACCGGTCTGAAAATGTTGGTGGATCAAACCCCCTGGGATGAGGCAGAAATTATTCTCACGCGCCAAATCGAATCCTCTCTCGGTGCGATGGAGCGAAATAAGGAAATCGCCATAGAGGGCGCGCTGGCGATATTGGAAGGCGTGAGCAAGGAACGCGCACTGGCACGTCTCGTCGCCTTTTTGCCGGAGGGCGAAGCGGATTGCGAACGACTGCCTGGCGTTCGGTTTCCCCCCTCTGTCCAGGCGACGGTCGACGTCATTGCCTTTTGTGTGGAGCTTGCGGACCTTGCCCACCGAGAGGGAAGTGGCGCGATTGCGGATCGTCTCGAGGGAATTGAGGAATCCCTCCTCAAAACGGGGCTGAAATGGGCGCTTGACGGTGCCCCGACAGACGCCGTGGAAAGACTCTTGGGCCGAAGGGGACAAACGCGCCTCGACAGGGAGCGGCGCAAGCTCGAGTGCGTGGCGGAGGGCTTCGCCCTCATCAGGGAGGGGCACCCAGAGAGCTTCGTGCGCGAGGCGCTCGCCGGTTATCTTGAGGATGAGGTTTGAGCGAAACGCGCGAGCGTGAGGAGTGGACATTTCCCGTTCGCCTGCGCCGCCTTCTGCTCACCCCCCAAAGACGTCGAATCATGCCGCCTGCAAAGACGCTGCGTGGTTTAGGGCTTCGCCGCGGCATGCGTTTTCTAGACGTGGGATGTGGCCCCGGCTATTTCGCGATTCCCGCCTGTGGCGTGGTGGGAAAATATGGGCGCGTGCTCGCTTGTGACGTCTCGCCTGTGATGCTGAAGGAAGTTCGGACGGGGGCGAGCGAGCGCGGCTACGCTCACCTGACCGCGCGGCGATGCGAAAACTTCGCTGTTCCCTTTCCGGATGAGATTGCTGATTTCGCCCTTCTCGCGTTCGTCGTCCATGGAATGGCCGACCCCCAGGCCTTACTCAGGGAGTCGCGCCGCGCGATGCAAAAGCGGGGCGCGATCGTCCTGATCGAGTGGCACAAGAAGCAAATGGAGGTGGGGCCACCCTTTCGCTCTCGGTTTCGGCCGGAGGCGCTCACCGGTGAGTTGCGCAAGGCGGGTTTTTTGAACGCGCGATGGTGGAATTTTGACGGTAACACCTATTTTGCGTCTGCGCACGCTCCATGACGCGGTGGGGAGACCGCCTCTGTGCAAGGTAGCGGATGATTGGATGGCGTCGTTGGGGCGTCTGTTCGTCCTTTTTGCGCCCAGAATTGCTCGCTCAGGATGGCGGCCTGGAGAGCGCATCCTGCGGCTGGCTCTGGCACCGCACGCTAGGTGATAGTTTCGCGCGAGCGAGGGAGTGCTAGGAATGAGAGGCAGATCCTCGATTCAAGGACATGTGGCGGTCGTTACGGCGGGAGCGGCGGGAATTGGCGCGGGCGTCGTGGAGCGTCTCGCGCAAGAGGGCGCGCGTGTCGCCTTGCTGGACGTGGACGAGAATCTGGGCGAGGCGACCGCGCGGCGCGTGCGCGAAGGAGGGGCGGAGGCACGCTTCTTCAGGGCGGACGCCACGTGGGCGAATGCGATCAAGGTGGTGATGGGAGAGGCGCTCCTCGCGTGGGGCCGTCTCGACGTTCTGGTCAACTGCGTGGGCGGCTTCGTGGAGAATCCCCGTCTTGAGGATTTGGATGAGGCGCACTGGCGCCAGATTGTCGATCTGAATCTGAAAAGCGCCTATCTGTGTGCGCGTGAAGCGGCGCCTATCATGAAAAAGGCGCGCTACGGGCGTATAGTGAACGTCTCCTCCCTGTCGGGCCGAGACGGCATTCTGGAGACGGGCCTCGCCTACAGCGCGGCCAAGGCCGGTCTGTTCGGCCTTTGCAGGCGCCTGGCGGTGGAGCTCGCGCCTCACGGCGTCACGGTGAACACGGTGGCGCCCAGCGTCGTCCTCTCCCCTCGAGTGGCCGCCCTGCACAGGGAGAGGCTGCCCGAAATCATCTCGAAAATCCCGTTGGGCCGCGTGGCGGAGGCCGCGGATATCGCCGACGTCGTGTGGTATCTCGCCAGACCGGAGGCGAGGTACGTGACGGGTGTGACGCTCGATGTTAACGGCGGCAGGTACGCCCACTAGAGGGGCTTTCCCATGCGCGATCGATCTTCAGTGAAAGGCCGCGTCGCCATCATCACGGGCGCGACCGACGGCATCGGGCTGGCGACGGCGATGCGCCTCGCTGATGAGGGCGCGAAGGTGGCCATTATGGGGCGCGATACGCGGCGTGGCGGGGAGGCCCTCGCCAGAGTGAGCGAACGCGGTGAGGCGTTGTATTCTTCCGGCGACGCCGCCCTGAAGCGGGATGTCGACCGTCTTTTTGCCCTTACGCTTGACGCGTGGGGCCGCCTCGACGTTCTGGTGAACTGCGCGGGCGGCTTTTTGGAGACGTCCGACATCGAAGGCCTTGATGAGGCGGAATGGCGAAAGATTATGGACTGGAACCTCACGAGCTGCTATCTCGCCAGCCGGGCGGCGACGACCCCGATGAAGGAGAGGGGTTATGGCCGCATCGTGAACGTTTCCTCCATCTCCGCGCGCGCCGCCCTGCCGAGCGTCTCGCTCGCCTACAGCGCGGCGAAATCTGCGATGCAGGGCTTCACTCGAAGGCTCGCGGTGGAGCTCGCTCCCCACGGCATCACGGTGAACGCCGTGGCTCCGGGCGTGACGCTCACCAAGCGTTTCCACCTAGTGCATGGAGAGCGCGTTCCGGCGATAGTGGCGAGCCTGCCCGTGGGCTTCGGCGGTGCACCCGAGGATGTAGCCGACGCGATCTGGTATTTTTCCACTCCAGGCTCGGGCTACGTCACGGGCGTGACGCTTGACGTGAACGGCGGACAATATATGCATTAGCGCGAGGGTGCCCGTAGGATTTACAGGATATGCGCGGAGGAACAGGCGCGAGCGGGTCCGCCATGTTATAATGCCGAGAGCGCAAGGGAGTTTTGGGGTTATTTTTGGACAGTGAGAGGAGGTATGTGAATGCGACGCCTTATGCGCCTCGCCGCTTTGACGTTGTTTGCGGCTGCCTTGATTTTTCCTCAAGCCTCGTTCGCCGAGAACCAATGGCGCGCTTATGACGGCAAGGCGTTCGCCCAAGCCCAAAGGGACGGAAAAACGATTTTCGTGCATGTTCACGCGCACTGGTGAAGCACGTGCCAGCGGCAGTTGCCGCTGCTCCAGTCCCTGATTGGGGAGAAGAGATTCAAGGACGCCGCCGCTTTTCAGGTGGATTACGATTCCCAGCGCGACTTTCTTCGCGTGCATCGCGTACGCTGGCAATCGACGCTCATCGTTTTCAAGGGCGTGCACGAGAAGGGGCGCTCGGTCGCCGACCTGGAGGAGGCAAGCGTCATAAGGCTTCTGGAGCGCGCGCTTTAGGGCGCGCGTTCTTGTCACTCGTTTTGCGCGGTGGGACGGCCACCTCCCCGTCCTTGATGCATATATCCGTGCCATAGTGGGCGGAGAGTTTTTTCATCCCTTTGGTATTCGTGCGCCTCGCGTCTCATATTCCTCCCCCCAGTGGTTGATAAAAGGCGAGGTTGGCCCACCGCTTGAGGCGTCTGACGTCCCGCCTAGCGTCCTTTGTGAAAACGCGGAGGGGCTGCGGGCGGCTCCCTGAAGTCCGCGCGCCGTAACGCATCCGCGGCGTGCTCGGGCGTCACCTCGTTGACGTGTACCCCCAGTCCCGCCTCAAGGCCCGCCAGCGGAGTCAGGCGGGGGAAGAGCTCGATGTGCCAGCGGTGCGCGCCGGAGTTCTCGTCTCTTTCCTCCGTCGCCAGAAAGAGAAAGACGTTGACGGGCGGATCGTTCAGGCGCGCCTTGTAGCGTCGCAGCGTTCGTGCCAGCGCGCCTCCCACCGAGGCGATGGTGCGGGGCGCGCTGCTCAGGAAGGAGGCTTCCGTCGGCCAGGGGGTGATGCAGGCGAGATAGGGAAAGCGCGACCCCCAGGGACAGAACACGGCGGCACCCTCTTCTCCTGGCTCCACCATCCTCTCTTTTTTCTCGCGCTCCGCCGCGAGTGTATAGTCCAGAAGCGCGGCCTTGCACTCTTTATGGAAGGCGGCTTCGTTTCGTCGCTTTCTCTCGGCGTTGCCCGCATGGGCGGGCAGGGCGAGAATCTGCATGTGCGAGTGGAGGATGGAGGCGCCGGCCATCGCGCCATGATTCTTGAAGGCGAAGACGCAGCGGACGCCGGAATGCTTCACCAGGGCGCGTGTCCTGTGTTGGAGAAGGCCCAGCACGCGCCCCGCGTGCGTGTCGCTCAAGTCCGCCAGCCCCTTTGTGTGTCGGGCGGAGTCGATCAGTACCTCGTGGCGTCCCCCGCCTTTGATAGAGGAGAAGACGTCGCTCCCGCCCCGGGCGCGCTCCCCTTCGCCGACTGCGGGGTATTTGTTCGCTACGCATCGGGCGTGCCAGCCCCCTCCCTTCCGGATAGCGGCGATCTCAGCCGACGTTTCGTTCTCCCTACCCGGACAGAAGGGACAGACCGGGTCTTCTTTTCGGGGGGTGGCGCGCGCATGGTGCGCGGGATGCGGCCGTGCGCGTCGCTCGGGCGCGATGAGCGTCCATTCGCCAAGATGGAGGTCGTATCTGAGTTCAGGCATGAACGACACTCGTTTCGGGGCGGGAGAGCGGTGAAGCGATGGTAGCACAGATGGGCGTTTTTGAGGCGGTGGGAGGTTGTGCTTTCCCGCCAATGTGCAATAATGTCGTATAGGCTCCGAGAAAGAATATTTTTGACCGCGCGTATTCTTTCGGTAGCGACTTATACTTGTTGTTTATTTTGCGCGGCGTTTCAAGGAAGGAAAGGGGGGTTTGGTCATGAAAGTCAAGGCTTTTGCAGTTTCCTCTATACTCGCTCTTGTCATGACGGCGTTTCTCGTCGCACCCGGCAAAGCGGAATCTGCCTGCCAGGTTCACCTCGGCGATCTGAACTGGAACAGCGCCAACTTTCACACTCAGGTGGCCGCCTTCATTCTGAGGCATGGCTACGGCTGTGAAGTGGAGAGGACTTACGGCGGCACGCTTCCGATCATGGCGGCCCACTACGAAGGGAAGGTCGATCTGGTCATGGAGCTCTGGTACGACAACGTGAAGGATCAATATGATCCCTTCTTGAAGGCCGGCAAGGTGGAGATGTTGGGCGTCAACACGCCGGACGTTGTGGAGGCCTGGTATATTCCACGCTTCGTCCGGGAAGCGAACCCGGGGCTCAAGTCGGTTTATGACCTGCCAAAATACAAACACCTTTTCAAGGATCCCGAGGAGCCCTCCAAGGGCAGGTTCGTGAACTGCCCCCCCGGCTGGGGCTGCGAAGTCATTAACACGGTGAAACTGCGCGCCTACGGATTGGAAGAGCACTTCACCAACTTCCGGCCTGGATCAGGCGGTGCGCTTAAGGCGGCGATCAAGGGTGCCTATCTCAAGAAGAAGGCGGTGCTCGGCTATTACTGGTCGCCGACGACTCTCTTCGCCCAGATTGACTTGGTCGCGCTCGAAGAGCCCGTTTGGAACGTGAAAGACTGGGACGAGATGATGAAACATGTGGGGATGGTCAAGAAGGAAGGCGTGCAGGCTATGGGTAGTCCCAAGAAGGCGACCGCCTACCGGACGACGATATTGCCGAAAACGGTCACGACGAAATTCGCAGCCGAGAACCCCAATATCGTCGAGTTCATCAAGCAATATACGATGCCTTCCAAGGTTGTCTTGAAATCGTTGCTCTACATGGAGGAGAAGGCGGGCGGAGAAGCCAAGGCCGCCGCCATCGACTTCCTCAAGACCAACGACGTGTGGAAGAGCTGGGTTCCGGCCGATGTCGTCAAGAAGGTTACAGCGGCACTCGCCGACGCTTGAGTCGCGCTCGCCCGGCGTCCTTCTCCCGGGGGGGACGCCGCATGCCGCAGTTCTTGAGAATTGAGAGGGTCCGCTCAGTATGGAGATTGTGCACAGGCTGCTTCCTGAATGGACGGTCGAGTGGCCGAAGGGCCTGAACCTTCCGCTCAGCCAATGGACCAACGATTTCGTGGGATGGCTGATAGCCGAGTATGGCGTCGTTTTCGAGGCCGTGGCGGCTTCCATCCTCACGATGTTGGTCGGGCTGGAGCATTTCCTTCGCGATCTCCCCTGGGTCGTCGTGTTTTTGGGTTTGAGCGCGCTAACCTACTTCTCCAGCGGCCACAAGCGCGGCCCGACCGCGCTTGTGGCCGTTTCCCTGTTCTGCATCGGGCTGATCGATCCCAAACTCTGGGACTACGCGATGATAACCCTCTCGGTGATGCTGGTCTCCACCACGATTTGCATCGTCTTGGGCATTCCGATCGGCGTCGCGATTTCAAGAAGCGATCGAGTGCGGAATGTGCTTTTGCCGCTGCTGGACCTCATGCAGACCATGCCAAGTTTCGTCTATCTCATTCCGGCGATCATGCTGTTTGGCCTCGGCGCCGTGCCGGCCGTCTTCGCCACGGTGATCTATGCCCTCCCGCCGGTGATTCGCTTGACCGATCTCGGCATCCGCCTGGTTGACGAGGAGGTTGTGGAGGCGTCGGACGCCATGGGCGCCAACAGGAGGCAGAAGCTCCTTGGCGTGCAGATACCGATGGCGTTGCCCAACATCATGCAGGGGGTCAACCAGACCACGATGATGGCGTTGTCGATGGTGGTGATCGCCTCGATGATTGGAACCCGGGGCCTCGGCATTGAGGTGCTCATTGGCCTCCAGCAACTCAACGTGGGGCGCGCGCTTGAGGCTGGCGTGGCGATCGTGCTGCTCGCCATCGTTATGGATAGAGTGACCCAGGCCTACGGCAATCGACTTATCAAGACAGGCGATGAGGACTGACCCGATGTCGCTGATTGAGATGCGAAACGTCTATAAGGTATTCGGCCGCGCCGAGGAGGCCGCGCTCGCCCTCGCCTATGACGGCGCCGACAAGGACGCCGTGCTGGCGGAAACTGGCTGCACGCTCGGCCTGAAAGACGTCAGCCTCTCCATCGAGAGCGGGGAGATATTCGTGGTTATGGGTCTTTCGGGTTCCGGAAAATCGACCCTGCTTCGCCACGTCAACCGTTTGATCGACCCGACCGCCGGCCAAGTGTTGATCGAGGGCAAGGACATCCTTCATCTCTCTCCAGAGGAGTTGCTCGCCTTCCGCCGCCGCACCACGAGCATGGTCTTTCAGCGCTTCGCGCTCTTTCCGCACATGACGGTGACACAAAACGCCGGCTATGGCCTTGAGGTGCGGGGAGTGCCGCACAGAGAGCGGACCGCGCGCGTGAGGCGATGGATTGAGAACGTAGGGCTCTCGGGCTATGAGAACACCTATCCGGTCCATTTATCAGGGGGCATGCAACAGCGGGTGGGATTGGCGCGCGCTCTCTGCACCGATCCCGAGATTCTGCTTTTGGATGAGCCTTTCAGCGCCTTGGACCCCCTCATTCGCAAACAGATGCAGGAACACCTCCTCGTCCTTCAGCGCGAACTCAAGAAGACCATGGTGTTCATCACCCACGATCTGGACGAGGCGCTCAAGATTGGCGACCGCATCGCCATTCTGAAGGACGGCGTGGTGCACCAGATAGGGGTCCCGGAGGATATCCTGCTGAATCCGTCTACCGCCTACGTGCGCGTGTTCGCGAGGGACGCGCGCCGGGGCCGTGTGGTGACGGCAAGCGCCATTATGACGCCGCCAGACGCCGCGACGAACGGGCCAACCGTAGCGCGCGACACTGTGCTTCAGGACATGTTGCCGAAGTGCTTGGAGAGCGATGCGCCGCTGCGGGTGGTGGACGCCGCCGGCGCCGTGGTGGGCGCCGTCTCCCGTGAGACTCTCCTACGCGGCCTCACCGACCATATGGGAGCGGCCTAGGCCCCGACGACCCTCCGGCTTGAAGCCCGTCTTGCGCCTGTGAACGCCACTCTTCACCATCCGCTAACCTCCGCGCTAGCTCCATAAAAAGCCCGCATTGGAGAGTTTCAACGGCCCCATCATCTTGTCGGTCGATGTTTTTAGATTTGTGGGATCGCTCAAACCCCAAGGTTCTGAAAGCACAACGCGCGCGCCACCCGATGGGCGGGGAGGGGCTGGATCATTCTCCTCGAGTGTGGCATTTCCATGACTCGGGATATGCGGCTGCGCGCTTGATGATCAAACGATGAGGGAGCGGATGAGCGATTTCGGAAGAGAGACCATCGTCGCGCTGTCCACGGCCCCCGGGCCCGGAGCGATCGCGGTCGTTCGTATGAGCGGAAAGGGTTCGCTCCCGATTCTCACGGAAATTTTTGCGTCGCGCAAAAAAAGAAGCCTCTTTCCTTCGGGGCGGCCCGTGTTGGGGTGCTTTTTGGACGGCGGACAGGCGTTTGACGAGGGCGTGACGATTTATCATCCAGGCCCCCACTCCTTCACCGGTGAGGACGTGGTCGAGATGTATTGCCATGGCGGCCCGGCGATAGTGCGGACGATCCTGCGCCTTGCCCGAGAGATGGGGGCCAGGCCCGCAGAGCCGGGCGAGTTCACCAGACGCGCTTTTTTGGAGGGGAAAATCGATCTACTTCAGGCGGAGGCGGTGGCGGACCTGGTGATGGCGCAAACCCAAAAGGCGGCGAAGGCCGCGCTCCACCACCTGGAGGGACGTCTCTCCTCAGCACTGGAGGGCGTGTGGGAGAACCTGGTGGAGGTGGGTGCGCACATCGAGGCGGCAATCGATTTTCCTGAGGAGTTCGAGCCGGGCGCCGGGCCGTTGGTTTCGGGCGCGCCCATGGAAGGTGCCGCGCTCGCGCCCCTCTTCTCGGAGGCGGAAGGCGCGCTCGAGCGGCTCATAGCGAGCTACGCCTCCGGCAAGATACTCAGGGAGGGCGCGCGGGTAGCCATACTTGGAAGGCCCAACGCGGGAAAATCCACTCTTTTGAACGCGCTTCTGGGGATCGATCGCGCCATCACCAGCGCGACACCGGGCACCACGCGGGATACGGTAGAGGAGGTTTGCGACATGGAGGGCGTGCCGGTGCGGATCATCGACACGGCGGGGCTGAGAGACGCCGGAGATCCGGTGGAGACTGAAGGCGCCGCGCGCGCGCGCCGCGCCGCTGCGGGAGCCGACCTCTGCCTGATAGTGGTGGACATCGCGCGAGGGGATGGAGAGATGGCGTGGGCTGCGCAGGAGTCGCGCGCCATAATATGTCATAAAATTTTTATTTTCAATAAGATAGATGATTGCTCTCTCCAAGAAATAGAAGTGGCGCGTGCTCTTTGGGGCGAGCGGGAGCTCGACGCCGGGGCGCCGGTTTTCATCTCCGCCTTGACAGGCGAGGGGCTTTCCTCGTTGCGGGAAAGGACCGCGCGTGTTTTGATTGATGAGGATGAAATGTCGGGTGCCGAGTCGGTGCTCACGCGCGAACGGCATCATCAGCAAATCTCTATGTGTCTGAAGGCGGTGAGGCGCGCCAGAGAGGGAACGCGGAGGGCGATATCGCCGGAGCTGGTGGCGGTGCATCTGAACGAAGCGCAATCTGCGCTCTCCGCGCTTTTGGGGAGAGATTATGGACAGGCACTGCTCGATAAAATTTTTTCGACGTTTTGTATTGGAAAATAACGATAAATTTTCATAAATTTATGTTTTCGCTAGATTTTGGAGGTCTTGATTTTGGGTTCTCCGTATGACGTTGTTGTCGTAGGCGGCGGACATGCCGGATGCGAGGCGGCCTTGGCCGCCGCGCGCATGGGTGCTCGAACCATGATGCTCACGATGAACCTTGATACCGTAGGTCTGATGTCGTGTAATCCCGCAATCGGCGGGCTGGCCAAGGGTGTTTTGGTTCGAGAGGTGGATGCCCTCGGCGGCGAGATGGCGCGCGCCATAGACGCCACGGGGATTCAATTTAGAATGCTAAACACGAAAAAAGGCCCGGCCGTGCAAGCCTTGCGCGCCCAGGCGGACAAGCAGAGATACCGTGCCTACATGAAAAATGCGGTGGAAAGCCAGAAAAACCTCCACCTCAAGCAGGGCATGACGCAGAGGCTCCTGGTGAAGAACAGGGTGATATCCGGTCTGCAGGATCATTTCGGGGAAGTTCACGCGGCCAGGGCGGTCATTCTGACGCCGGGCACTTTCGCACGCGGGCTCCTTCATTATGGTGACAAAAAGGTAAGGGGCGGGCGCGCCGGAGAGGGTGCAGCGAACGAGCTGACCGAACAACTCATTGCATTCGGCTTTGCCCTTGGGCGCATGAAGACGGGAACGCCCCCGAGGGTGGACTCTAAATCCATTGATTTTCAAATGCTTAGCGCTCAGCCCGGAGATGATCCCCCCATTCCGTTTTCTTACCGCACCCCCGCTATCGAGCAGGAGCAGACGCCTTGTTGGATCACCTATACCAACTCCGGAACCCACGCCGTAATTCGTGAGAACATCGAGCACGCACCGATGTACAACGGCCAAATTAACGCTGTAGGCGTTCGGTATTGCCCGAGTATCGAAGATAAGATCATGCGATTCGAGAGCAAGAAAGAACACCAGATATTCCTGGAGCCGGAAGGACGAGAGACTTGTGAAATCTACGTGAATGGACTCTCCACCAGCCTGCCGGTGGACGTTCAAATTCGTATGCTTAGAACTATCAAGGGACTAGAGAGAGCCGAGGTGATGCGCGCGGGCTACGCCGTGGAATATGACTACGTGAAGCCCACCGCGCTTCACGCCAGCCTGATGGCGAAAAGGATGCCCGGACTATTCCATGCTGGCCAGATAAACGGGACAACTGGTTACGAGGAGGCTGCGGCCCAGGGAATCATGGCGGGCGTCAACGCCGTGAGATACGTTCGGGAGGACGCGCCCGTCATTCTTGGCCGAGAAGAGGCGTATATCGGCGTTTTGATTGACGATCTCGTAACCAAGGGGGTAGCCGAGCCATATCGGATGTTCACAAGTCGAGCTGAGCACAGGCTCTTGCTTCGCCATGACAACGCGGATTTTCGGTTGATGGAATGTGGCTATCGGATTGGCGCGCTGGACAAGGAGACGTATCGCGCCTTCCAGGCGAAAGCGGGGCGCGCGCGCGAGGCCATCAAGTATGCCGAAAACACGACGGTGAACCCGAAGCCGAACGTTCGAAGCGCCATGGAAGCGGCGGGTTTCAGGGCGCTGAAAAAACCCTCGACCCTTGGCGATATTCTCCGCAGGCCAGAGGCGGGGCCGGAACTGGCGAAACAAATTGACTCTATAGGCCAAGGCCGCTTTCGAGAGATTTGGGAGGGGCTGGACAGGGAGTCTCGTCGATATGTGTTGGCGGAAATAAGATATAAGGAATACTTTGAGAGAGAGCGTCAGCAAGTCTCCCTTCTGAGAATGGCGAACAGGGTGAGAATACCCGAAAGCATCTCGTATGACGACGTGAGCCACCTAAGCGCCGAAGTAAGGCAAAGACTTCAAGAGATACAACCAAAGACGCTTGGGCAGGCGAGCCGCATTTCCGGAGTGACGCCCGCCGCAATCGCGGTTCTAGAAGTTTATGTGCGAAAACGGAACGAGAAAGCCAGGCAGACTCCTTCGCCCACCACCGATCAGCAATAGCCCAAGTGTTCCATTTTAGGCCGCTTCTCTTTAATCTTCGAAATTCCGGTTGTTCCACGTGAAACATGTGACCTTGAGAGAAATTTTGTTCCACGTGAAACATTTTGTTGAATTTTCTGGTACGATATGAGAATCTTTGACTGTTGGAAATTGTCTTGATCCGCCCTGAAAAAGACACATGGCGACAACGTTTAATGTAGCGGCCTTATCCGATGGCCAAAAATTCGTTGCAAATAGAAACGCGTGCACAGTTGTCGCCGTCGTGAACCAAAAGGGAGGCGTCGGCAAAACGACGACGGCCGTTAATTTGGCGGCCTGTCTCGCCGTGGCGAATGAACCAACCCTGTTGGTCGATATGGACCCGCAATCGAACGCAACGAGCAGTTTTGGTGTATTTTCGCAACGTTCTTCACTTTACGAGACGCTGGCGTTGGGCGTTCCGATTGACGATGAATCCTTGTATGATACTGAAATAAAAGGGCTAACGCTTATTCCTTCTTCCATTGACTTGGCCGGTGCGGAAGTTGATCTCGCCGATCTACCACAAAGGGAGAGTCGTTTGCGAAACGCTCTTGAGCCGCTCAAAAGGCGGTTTCGCTATATTTTGATCGACTGCCCCCCCTCTCTTGGTTTTCTCACCATCAACGGCTTGCGTGCGGCGGATGAGGTGCTCATTCCTATTCAGGCGGAGTATTTTGCACTTGAGGGTTTGGCTCGACTGATGGATACCGTGGAGCGGATACGCCGAAACGTTCATCCTAGCCTCCGGATAGGCGGGGTTTTGTTGACTATGTATGATACGAGAACGAATCTTTCTCGTCAGGTGAACGAGGATTTGAAGTCGCACCTTTCGGAGTTGGTGTATCAGGTCTTGATTCCAAGAAACGTGCGCTTGGCTGAGGCCCCAAGCCACGGAAAACCGGTGATTGCGTATGATATATCCTCGCCTGGTGCCCAAGCGTATCTTGCACTGGCGAGTGAGTTTCTGGCCCGATCAAAACGAAGGATGAAAACCTGAACATGGCGGCCGCAAGAAAAAAAGCGCTTGGCCGAGGGCTGGACGCTCTTTTGTCGTCCACCGAAACGGCGGAGCCTCTACCGTTGGACGTATCGTCCCATCAGGAAGCCGCCGAGACCGCAGGGATTTTGACGCGCGTCTCTCCATCTCGCCTTAGGCCCGGCGTTCACCAGCCGAGAGTTGATTTTGACGAGGCAGACTTGGCCGAGCTTGCCGAGTCTGTGAGGCGTCACGGCGTGCTTCAGCCTATTTTGGCAAGGCGATCCTTGGACGGGGTATATGAAATTGTAGCCGGAGAAAGGCGCTGGCGAGCCGCTCGGCAGGCGGCTGTTGATGAGATCCCCGTCATTCTCGTTGACGCCGGAGGGGATGAGGCGCTGGAGTTGGCGATCGTCGAAAACGTTCAACGCTCAGACCTGAGCCCGATGGAAGAGGCGGCCGCGTATTCCAGCATGATGGAACGTCTGCATCTGACGCAAGAAGAGGTGGCTGCGCGCGTGGGCAAGGATCGCTCGACTATAGCAAACTATATGCGGCTCTTGAAGTTGCCCGCCTCCATTCAGGAGGGCGTGGCGGCTGGATTGCTATCCATGGGACACGCCAGAGCGCTTTTGTCGTTGCGCACGAATGAAGAGATGGCGAGTTGCGGAGAGGCCGCCATCAAAAGCAGGCTCTCTGTGCGTCAGCTGGAAGCGCAAGTCAGAAGGGTGCTTGAGGGCAAGGGCCAAGAAGGGAAGACTTTCAGGCGTCCCGTTCTGCAGGAAGGGCCGTCGGGTCGGCAGGCGTTGTATATTCGGGAGGCGAGAGAACGATTGCGGAGTGTGCTGGGGACGAAAGTCTCGATTTTGGGAGATGAGAACAAGGGCAAGATTGAAATCGAGTATTATTCGACGGAAACGCTTGATGGGCTGATTGAGCGGCTTTCTTGAATGCGGACCTTCTTTATCGGGGCTGGTGCGGAGGTCTGCGGATGGCGAAAAATTACAAGAAAAGCGTTCGCGCATTCTTGGGATAAGCTACAGAGGACACATTCATCATTGGAGCCGCATCAAAGATGAAGTTCCACGTCAAGGCCGGCGTTGTCATCGTGATGGGACAGATGGATGAAAAATAGAGGTGAAGGAAAAACGTGAAGTGCGGGACCGCTCTCGACTGAAAGGTGAAATTCTTTTACACCAAGCATATACATGGAGGAGAGGGATGTGTGCGAGGGAATCTGTCGTATGACGAACGAACGAGGAGAGATGGAGAGAACCCTCGACAGGGCGGCCCGGAACTACTATAAGAGCGAATCGAGCCCCTCCGAGGAGGGTTGAACGTGACGCCCGTCCCGAGAACGCAGAATGCCAAACCTACGTTCTGGAAACCTCGTCGCTGAAATGAAAAGCGTGATATACTGCGTCCAAGCTTGAGGTGGAGACCTTCGCTGCGGGGCCGCTGGTTCGCCACAGAGGCTCGGGACGATGGGAAAGAGGTGGGTTGGCGATGGAGGAAGGTCGCTCGGTTCTGGGCGTCTTTGTCGGGTTTTTTTTCTGGTTTGGAGTTGCGTATTATTTTTATCATCGAGATTTTATAGGAGCTTTTTGGTTCGCTGTGGCCAGTGGCCTTTTGTATGGCGTCTATCTTTGGTTTCGCCATCTTTGGGCGGCGCGCCCAAGGCCTCTGCATATGCAGGATGAAGATGTTGATTTACCGTCCCGATCAGATTTGCCGAATTACGATTTTGAGAACGCTAAACCGAAAGACTTTGAATGACGCGAATTTGATTTTCATTTCTTCTCACGACTTTCTCGGCTGGTTGCGGCGCGATTGGGGCTGACGTGTCTCAGTTCGTGATATATGCCCACAGCGGCGAATACGATCGCCTCTACCAAGTAGCGACCATGGCGGTGAGCGCCGCCGCGAATGGAGACGAGGCGCACGTGATTTTATTTTTTCATGCGTTAAAACGATTCGTGGACGATGACCTAGAAGGCGTCTTCGCGCCTTCCTCTCCTGAAGGGAGCGCCACTCCCGGAAAAGAGGGCGTTCGGGGCGCCAAACCCTCCTCTATCAGTGAGCTGATAGATTCCGCCAGGCAGCTTGGCAAGCTAAGGTTGTATGCTTGCGCCGCGCAGCCGAGGTTGATGGGCCTCGCGTCCGAGGACTTAGCGGATATTGTGGATGAAATCATTAGTCTGCCCGATTTTATGAGGAAAACAGAGGGGGCAAAGACAAAACTCTTCATTTGAGCGCGTTCGTCTCGGCTTTCTCGCGGTGATTTTGCGATCGTGTTGAACGCGCGGAGAGGACGGCTTTGCTTTTGTCCCTGAATCATTTTCGAGAAAAGCGCATGAAATTTCTGGCGGCGGCGGCGCAAATTGGACCGACATTGGGGAACCTCGACGCGAATCGCGAATTGCTCGTCAAGGAGGTGAAAAAAGCGGAGGAGAGGGGCGTCGATCTCCTCGTTTTTCCCGAGCTTTCGTTGACGGGTTATTTTCTGAAGGACATGGTTCCTGATGTGGCCGTGAGGCAAGGAGACGAGTGCCTGCAAGAAATCGCCGCTCTCAGTCGGCGTGTCTCCCTTGTGGTTGGTTTTGTGGAGGAGTCCGCCCAATACGGGTTTTTTAATTCCGCAGCCTATTTCGAGAACGGGGAGATGCTGCACGTTCATCGCAAGGTGTATTTGCCAACCTATGGACTGTTCGACGAGAATCGCTACATGGGCGCAGGAGACAAGATTCGCGCTTTTGACACCCGATTCGGCCGGTCGGCCGTCCTCATTTGCGAGGACGCTTGGCACCCGAGCCTGGCCGGAATCGCGTCGCTTGATGGCGCGGATTTACTTATTGTTCCCTCCGCCAGTCCTGCGCGCGGCGTCAGAAAGGGAAACGGCGAGGGAGGCCTCGCGATTCAGCGCGTTTGGCGCGCCCTGACGAGAACCTATGCCGCGGCCTACAATCAGCACGTCATTTTCAGCAACAGGGTGGGATACGAGGATGGAATCCATTTTTGGGGTGGCTCGGAAATTCTCTCACCCAGCGGCGAGCCGATCTCTCGGGCACGGCGCGCTCGAGAGCAATTTTTGGTCGCCTCTATTGACACGGCGAACGTGCGGCGCGCGAGAATCTCATCCCCCACGACAAGAGACGAGGACATGCATCTCACCCTCCGCGAACTCCGCCGCATCCAGAAGTCGCGGGAGAGGTAGGTTCTCGTATCGCGCCCCGGTTCTTGAATTGTACCCGGAATTCCTTTTTGCAGTTTCCGCGTCCCGAACCGTCTTAGGCGATTCTGCCCACGCTTCTGGAGTCTCGCTGACAACACGGGAGTGAGGCGGCCATGGGGATGGCCGTCGCTCTATTCGTCTCGCCATTCGGTTTTTGAGGGCAGTGCGCCGCCCCTGAAGTTGAACAATAGCACTGAAGCGTCGCTCGCGTTTTCCACCGTATGCCAAGCGCCGCCGGGCGTGTGCACCAGATCGCCCGAGGACGCTTCGATGGTTTCGCCCTCCATGATGAAGTTCATGCTCCCTTTCAATACGAGAGTCGCCTCGTCCATCGTTTTCTGATGCCGATGAACGTGCGGTCTCGCGCCCGGAGGAAAGAAGACCACCTGGCACTCCAGGTATTCTGTGGAGAAGGCGCGCTTGAGACTATTTTCCTTCACTGTTTTCGGGTCGAAAGTCGTCGTTAGGTCGTCGAGGTCGCCCTTGATGTGCATCACGGGAGGCGCAAGAGGGTTTTTTACAGATTCCGGATCGGGATTCGGGGGTGGATCGCCTTCAGGCAGGAAGAAGCCCGATGGCATGACGCCGCCCCTGAAATTGAATTCTATCAATTCATCCTCGTCGATGTTTTTCATGTGGTGCATCGCGCCGCGCGGATTGAGGAGAAGGTTTCCCCTCTCGACGCTGAACGTCGCGCCGTTGCTGTGAATCAACCCGTTTCCACTGTAGATGAGGTAGCCCTCGTCCATCTCTTCATGGTGTGCATGATAAGGAGGATAAACGCCCGCGCCGAGGGCGATCACCCGCACTTCGAGATTGGGCGTGTCAACGCAGAGGGGAGATCCCTTTGTCCGCGCTTCTTCTTCATCGTAAACCCATTTTAGATTTTCGATGTTTCCTACGTAAGGCATGTGAACTCCGTATTATAGGCCTATGGGGCAAGATATACTTGGCGTCCCATAGGGTCAAACGCCTCAATCCATTGCGGAGAGAGTCCTCAAGGGGCATGATAGAAGGCGAATCGCCAGAGAAACATCTCTCATAATGGAGATTCCGCATGTTGGATGAGGGGCTTATTCGCCACGCGATGGCGGAACTCGCACTGGACAGCAAGCTCGCCGTCGGCCTGCTCTCCGGGTTCATTCGGGATGAGGTCTCCAAGGTGGGCGTGAAAAAGTTGGTTCTCGGCCTCTCGGGCGGAATCGACAGCGCGCTTTCCGCTTTTTTGGCGGCGGACGCCATGGGCCCCAATAACGTAACGGGCTTGATAATGCCCTATCGGCTCTCCAGCCCCCAAAGCGAAGAAGATGCGCGTGCGGTGGCCAAGGCCAGCGGCGTCCAGTTGAGAGTGGTGGACATTTCGCCGCAGGTGGACTCGTATTTTGGGCGGTTCCCCGATGCCGACAATCTTCGTCGAGGAAACAAGATGGCTCGGGAAAGGATGACCATTTTGTATGATCACTCGGCCATGCTCAACGCTTTGGTGGTGGGCACGAGCAACAAAACCGAGCTTTTGCTCGGATATGGGACCTTGTTTGGAGACATGGCCAGTGCCGTAAATCCCATCGGGGACTTGTTCAAGACGCAGGTGCGTCAGCTCTCCCGTTATGTTGGTGTGCCGGCGCAAGTGGTGGAGAAGGCCCCGAGCGCGGACCTTTGGGCAGGGCAAACCGACGAGCAGGAGCTCGGTTATGGCTACGAGGTAGCCGACGCCGTTTTGTATCATATGATAGACTGCCGCTATAAGCGCGAGGAGCTTTTGGGCGAAGGTTTTGCACCTGGGCTCGTAGATGGCATTCAAAAACTCGTGCAACGCAGCCAATACAAAAGACGCTTGCCGCTGATCGCGAAACTCAGCCACCGAACGATCGACAGGGATTTCCGCTACGCCAGAGACTGGGGATTATAGTCCCGCCCGCCCCCCTTGATGCGAACCCGGAACTATGGCAATATGGAACTTTACATCCTTGCTCCATCTTCGATTTCGTTGGGCGCGCGTGATTTTTTGATTCTCAGGGGGGGGGCAAAATCGTGTTGAAAGAAGGATCGAAAGCCCCTGCCTTCGCCCTGCGCGATGAAAACGGCAAGGTTCACCGACTCTCGAAATACAAGGGACAGAAGATCGTTCTCTATTTCTATCCGAAAGACAACACGCCTGGATGCACGACGGAGGCGCGGGATTTTAATAAAAACCTGGGGAAGATACAGAAGAAAAATGCCATTGTCATCGGCATCAGCCCGGACAATGAGGTCAGCCACAAGAAATTCTCAAAGAAGCTGGAGTTAGACTTCACTTTGCTGGCGGACCCGGATGGTCTTATCTCGTCAAAGTATGAGGCGTATGGCGAGAAAACGCTGTTTGGCAGAAAGTTTAACGGAATTTTCCGCACAACCTATATTATTGATGAAAAGGGCGTCATCGAAAAAGTTTTCGAGAACGTCAAGGTGGATGGGCATACGAAAGACGTGCTGAAGGCGTTGTAGGCGTTCGGTCGCGTCCTTTCTCTGTTTTTCAGAATCTCCAATCAAAGAACGTGAGCGGCGATTTGTCCGGAAAGACAACCTGGGCTTGAAGCGGCGGCCCGCCGCCTAGATTCCATTCAAGGGAAGCGAGAGACGGGAGGTAGCGCTAAAATGACGATTCGACCGAAAGAACTGCCGGAGACTACGGAGAATTGGGCCGAAGCCGACTGCAAGGGCCATGCGAAGAGCATCGTCACCGTCAAGGGTGGCCATACCGTGATTGTGGATGAACCCAAACGCTTGGGCGGCTCGGACGAAGGCCCCTCGCCTATGGGGTATCTCGTGACTTCGCTCGCCGGCTGCACCGCGGTGATTTTGGAGAGGTGCGCGAAAGAGGCGAAGCTCGAGATCGGTTCCCTGAAGGTGAAGTCCACCATCGTCTATAGCCCGAGAGGCATTGCGGGCCAAGAGGGATACCAGTCGAATCCGAGCGAGGCGCATAGCGAAATATGGCTTGAGATCGAGGCGAGCGATGAGCAGGTGGAGGCGTTGAAGGCGGATTATTTCCGAAGATGCCCCGTATACAACCTGTTCAAGGCCAGTGGTTGCGTCGTGCGCGACGTTTGGCGCATCAACGAATGATGATTGTTGCCTCAGAAGTCGCCTCTTGGGGTGCGGAGGGGTTTTTCGTTTATGACCCTCTTTGGCTCATGCGAGGATGCGGATAGGTTGTCGTCTCGTTTTTATTCTGGGCGCAAGACGCTTTTTGCCTTGTCTCCCGCCGGCTTGAGAACGAGCGCGTCCAGGGCGGGGCGCGCCGGGCTTCTTGAGAGGATGAGTTCGACGGGCCCATCCAAAACCATGATCTCGTGGACGTCTCCAGGGGGGAACTGAAGCAAATCTCCTGGCCCCGCCTCCAGTATCTCTCCTTCAACGGCGGCGCGAAGCCTCCCCTTGAGAAGATAAAGAAATTGCTCGTCCCGGTGGTAGTGTGGGCTGGAATGTGCATTCTCCTCCATGCGGAAATAGCCGATGGTGGTATGCACTCCATCGACCCAGGCGGCGTTTGCGGACACGTAGTCGGCGGCTTTTCCCTGGTCTTGATTGGCGAGGTCCTTATAGATGGGCATGAAGTCGGCTCCTGTAGAGAACGTGGAAATTCCACCCGGGCGCATTCTAACTCCAAGGGCTCGCAATCTGTCTAGCTCCCATGTATATTTGGCGTGATTGACGGCGAGCGTATCCGCATCCCGTCGGATGTGTGCCTTGCCAGACATGTCGCGCCCAACCCATCCGTGTTTCGGGAGGAACCTGAACGTGAAGATCGCAGCCCCTTTTTTCGTCTTGCTCCTTGGTTCGGCCTTGTACGCTTCGGCATACGATCCTGCGAAACATCCCTTACCGGCGAATCCGGACTCCGCGTATGAGTTGGGCCGCGTCCAGATTCATCGTGGAGACATGCGAAGCGCGTTTTTGCATTTTCGCCAAGCGGTTGTACATGACTCTCAAGATTTCAGAGCCCATACCTTGATGGGTTATGCCCTCCGGCACCTCGATCGCCTGGATGAGGCCGTTGCCGCATACGACAAAGCCTTGCGCGTGAACCCCAAATACGCCGAGGCTCTCGAATACCGAGGCGTCGCCCATCTCTTGCGAGGAAACCGCGCCGCCGCTATGCGTGATTACCAGAAATTGGTTCTCCTGCGCTCGCCGTTGGCGGAAGACTTGAGAAAGCGGATCGACGAAAGCGGAAAATAAAGCGAGTGCTTATGCGCTTGCCCCTTCTGTTCGCGTCGTTTCACCTTCACTTGAACGCCTGTCCGGAGAAAGTTCGTGAGCGAGCCTTCCGTGGATGCGTTTGAATACTTCTTTGACAAGCCTTGGTCAGACGGCCTGCCAGTCATTCCCCCAACGGAGGAGCGCTTGGCGCTTATGCTGGCGGGTGCGCGCCGCGCTCCGGGCGACGTCATAGGCGACGTCCCTCCGTTGTTGGGGCAGGCGCGCGTCGAGACGATCGCGGTTCACGCCGTCATGGCGGGATGCAAACCAGAGTATATGCCTGTCCTCATCGCGGCGATGGAGGCCATTCTTGAGGAGAAATTCAACATGGGCGGCGTGCAGGCGACGCTCTCTTGCGCGGCCCCCCTTTTGATCGTGAATGGCCCCTACGCCAAACAAATCGGACTGAGCGGCGGACTTGGCTGTTTCGGCCCCGGCAATCGCGCAAATGCGACAATCGGTCGCGCCATCAGGCTTTTGCTTCTCAACACGGGTGGCGGAATACCGGGCATCACTTCCATGAGCACGTTCTCTCAGCCGGCGAGATTCACTTTCTGCATAGCGGAGAACGAGGAGGAAAGCCCTTGGGCGTCTTTTGCGGAGACGAGAGGCTTTGACGCGAATGACAACGTTGTCACAGTGGTGAACGTAGAGGGCCCCTGCATGGTCTGGGACGACGTGAGCGACGACCCGGAACGAATGTTTCCCTCCATTGCGGACGCCATGTCGCATTTGGGAGCGTGGAATTGTTGGGCCAGCACGGATTTGGTGGTGGCGATGAGCCCGCAGCAAGCGGCGATTTGCGCCAAGAATGGATACTCAAAGGCCGACGTTCATAGGCGTCTTTGCGAAATTGCGGGCCGCACCGTGGGCACGCTCAAGACGGGAGGGCATTTCAGGGAAAACCGCATTCGGAGCTTCCCGATCCCCGTTGATCTGGATGATGAGGATGCGTTCGTGCCGACGATCAAGGAGGCCGAAAGACTGTTCTTGATCGTGGCGGGCGGAGTTCCGGGGCCGATGACGGCCGTGATGCACGGTTGGAACGGAAACAGCCGTTCCGTATCCCGGGCGTTTGCGTCCTGACGTTGTCCACATATTTTCTGAGGGAGCGATGGCTTTGAACGGCCCTCAGGACGAATTCGAGTTTTTCCTGGAAAAGCCGTGGTCGGATGGATTGCCCGTCGTCACCCCATCGCAAGAGCGCGTAGAGCGGATGCTCTCGGGGACGAAGAGGAATCCTGCCGAGGCGATAGGCCGCGTTCCTCCCGCCATGGGCGAGGCCACGGTCCACAGCGTGGCGGTTCATGCGGTGATGGCCGGTTGTAAGCCGGAGTATTTGCCGGTCGTTCTCGGCGCAGTTTCCCTCATGCTTCGTGATGCGTTCAACGTGAACGGCGTGCAAGGCACGATGCACGGCGTAGCGCCCCTTATGATCGTCAATGGCCCCTATTCGCAGAAGATCGGCATTCACGGAGGCAATGGTTGCTTTGGCCCCGGTTTTCGGGCGAACGCCTCCATCGGCCGCGCCATTCGCCTGATCTTGATGAACCTGGGCGGGGGCATACCGGGCGTCTCTTCGATGACGATTTTCGGCACCCCGCTGCGTTATACCGCGTGCGTCACGGAGAACGTAAAGTTTCACCCCTGGAAGACGCTCGCGGCATCCAGGGGATACGGGGCGGATGAAAACGTGATCACCATGGCCATGGTGGAAAGCCCGCGCCTGACCTTTGATGACGTCAGCGAGGAGCCCGAGCGTCTGCTCAGGGGCATCGCGGATGCGATGACGGGCCTGGGCTCCTGGAACATGCACGCGCCCAGGACGGATATGGTCGTCGCCATGAATCCCCAGCACGCGAAAATTTGCTCTGATGGCGGGCTTTCGCGCGCGGACGCGCATCGGCGTCTATGCGCGCTGGCGGGCCGCAAGGTGAAGGAGCTCAAGCGCGGCGGCAACTGGCGACGCGCGCGCGCCCTGGATATGAAAATTGACGTGGACCCCGACGATGATGAGTGTTTCGTCCCCGTCATCAAAGACCCGAGCGACCTCCATCTTATCGTCGCCGGCGGCTGGGGTTCGGGCAGCGCGGTTTGCCATGGGTGGAGCGGCGGCAGTCGCGCCGTTCATGGGGCGTATGCGGTTTGACGCCTGGCGCGCCATGCGCGACGAAACGAAGTCGTATCTCCATGGATGAGTTCGAGTTTTTCTTTCAAAAACCCTGGTCGGATGGCCTTCCGGTGGTTCCGCCTACCCGAGAACGCATGGCCGCCATGCTCTCGGGCGCGAGGTTGCGCGAGGCCGAGGTCATCGGTCTGGTGCCGCCCCTCATGGGGGAGGCGACCGTCGGGGCGGTTGCCGCACACGCGGTGATGGCGGGGTGCGCGCCCTCGTTTTTACCCCTCGTCATCGCAGGTCTCGAAGCCCTTCTCGCACCGAACCTCAACCTGAACGGCGTCCAGGGAACGATGCACGGTGCGGCACCCTTGCTTATCGTGAACGGACCGTATGCGCGGAAAATCGGTCTGCATGGCGGCACGGGATGCTTTGGCCCGGGCTTTCGTGCGAACGCGGCCATCGGCCGCTCCCTCCGCCTCATTCTCATGAACCTGGGCGGCGGCGTGCCGGCTTCCGCCTCCATGAGCACGTTCGGCTCGCCCGCCAGATATACGTTTTGCGTCGCCGAGAACGAGGCGGAAAGCCCCTGGGCACCGCTTTCCGTCACGAGAGGATTTCGTCGTGACGACGACGTCGTGACGGCCGTGATGGTGGAGGCACCCCAAGGTTACATCGACGATTATTCAAAAGAGCCGGAATCTTTTTTCGTGGGCCTGGCGGATAAAATATCCACGTTGGGCGCGCTCAACGTTTGGCTGAAGACCCAGGTCGTCGTCGCCCTGGGGCCGGATCATGCGCGGATGTGCGCGCGCGCGGGACTTGGCAAAGAAGACGTTCGCCGCAGAATGATGGCACTTGCGCGCAGACCTCTGGGGGAGCTCAAAAAATCGGGTTACTGGCGTGAGGAGATGGTGGCCAAATGGCCGTTTGACGCAGATCCGCAAGACGATTCGTTCATGGTTCCGGCTATCAAGGATGAAGACGACCTCATCCTTGTCGTGGCGGGCGGAACTCCCGGCCCCGTGACGGCCGTCATGCCCGGCTGGGTGGACGGCAGCACGGCGGTCTCCATGGGTTATCGCGCATGAATCGGGGACGTTTCAGACGGGGGATACTTTTGGAGGCGTGCGCATGGATGGGTTCGAGTTTTTCTTTGAGAAGGAATGGTCGGACGGATTGCCCGTGGTGCCGCCGACCGAAGAGAGAGTCGCTTGGATGCTCTCTGGAACCACGCGGGCACCAGACGAGGTCATAGGCTACGTCGCTCCGGCGGGGGGTGCGCTCAGCGTCCACGGCGCGGCGGTCCACGCCGTGATGGCGGGGTGCAAGCCTGCGTATATGCCGGTGTTGACGGCGGGTCTGGAGGCGCTTCTTGATGCGCGTTTCAACGTCAATCTCATTCAGGCCACGACGAGTGCTGGTGCTCCTTTCATGTTGGTGAACGGCCCCTACGCCAAGGAAATCGGGCTGCACGGCGGAGTGGGCTGCATGGGTCCCGGCTTTCGCGCGAATCTCACCATCGGCCGCGCCGTGAGGCTCATCATGATGAACGTAGGCGGCGGCATCCCTGGCATCACCTGTCTCGGTGGTTTCGGAGGTCCCTGGCGCACCACTTTTTGCATCATGGAGAACGAGGAGGAGTCGCCTTGGGAGTCGTATGCGGAATCAAAGGGGTTTTCGGGGGACGACAACGTGGTGAGCATGATTCCCCTTGAGGGGCCGGCGCAGGTATGGGACGACGCGAGCCTGACTCCCCAGCGATTGCTCACGACCGTGGCCGACATGATGTCCGCTTTGGGCGGACCCAACATGTATCGGCAAGCGGATATGGCGGTTGTCCTGGGCGCGCAACATGCGCATCTTTGCGCCGACGCCGGCCTCGGCCGCGCCGACGTTCACCAAAAATTGCTGGAGATGGGCGGTCGCACCGTTCGGGATATCAAACGCGGCGGCATCTGGCGCGACGAGAAGGGCGCGAATCGTTGGCCGTTTCCCGTGGACGTGAACGATGACGATTTTTTCGTGCCCGCCGTTGGCGATCCCGACGATCTGCATTTGATCGTCGCCGGAAGCAGGGGTTCGCCCTCCAGCATGGTGATGCACGGAATTACAGTGGCGTGCCGGGCGGTGACAAAGAAATTTGACGTGTGAGCACCCGCCTTCCGGCAGGCAATGAGGCGTGAAGCCTCCGGATTTCCACGCCTCTACTTCCCCTTCAAAACTGACAACCTCACAACCTTGACGGTCATAGGTCCAAAGCCTGTTCCCGCAACCACGCCAAACCACTGAAAAATCTGGTATTTTTGATTTTTGGCGACATCTATTAGAAATCACCGGGATTCAGAAAAACCACCGGAACAAACATTCAATGTTGTAATTTTAGGGATCGCGTAGAGAGGTACCTGGCAATGTGTTCGTACTGAACTTCCACGATTTCCATCCGCGAACGATTACGTGATTTTAACAATTAGCGCTAACAGGCCCTATTCCTCGTCTGAGGGTTGCCACTCGATATCCGAATCCTCTTCAAGGGCGTAGGAAAAATCTTTCACCTCCGTTTCCGGCTGGTAGTCCGGGTACAGTCGGTGCAAGTCCCACTCGTTGATCGCGGTGCGGATCTTGTGGCGCATTCGACGATGAATGCCGGCACCCGCGACGACCTGTGGTGCCGGTGGCCGCGCACCGTAAGCCTGCTCATAGATGCCGCGCAACTTTTCCAGCACCGCAACGAGCTCGTCATCACCCGGTTGCTCCAGGATGACGCATTCGCGTTCCAGTAGCTGCATACCAATTTCGGCCTGTTCGACAATGCCTTTGTATCGGCTCTGCCCTAGCCTCAATCCTATCTTGTCCTTGTCACGCTTATGTCCGTCGGGGTTGATGACATGGAAGGCGAAATCGTCCGTCACCGCACCGACCACGACCAAGCCAGGTAAGGCCTCGTCCGCGACGCGTCCCATCCAGCGCGCAAGCTCTGCATAGGCGCGACCCCGTTGCAAGATCGAATAAGAAGCGACCAGTTCAATCTCGTCGAGAAGAACGACCCAACCTCGATAACCAGCGGCCTTGATAAGCTCGACGACAAAGCGCAGCCGCTTCGGGGGCAACTCCGCCGCCCTTGGTGCGGAAAATGGATAGTATTCGGCTTTGTGGATTTCCTTCAAACCTCTGCGGAGATTCGCTACTGCCATACGATCGCCGGACCAGAAGGCTTCGATTTCCTCTTCAAGACTGAAATCATCGTTGTCTTGATGCACGATGAGGCTCGCTGGGAATATTGGATGCAGGTCTCCGCGCGACGCGGCATCGTGGACCCATTGGATGAACACTTCATACCGCTCCGAGGATGGATTCAACCGCAAGCTCAACTCTTCCATCAACCGCCCGTCGTGTCCGGGCAACCTGCCGCTCTCCATAGCGGCGGCAAACACCTTCTCTAGGTTGTAAAGTGGCGTCTCCTTGCTGATCGCCACCCTACTGCACACGAAGTCTTCGGCCAACGCCCGCTGTTCCAGATGCGACAAAAGGTGCGATTTGCCGGTTCCAAAGCCGCCTGAAACCAGCATCGCCCGCGAATTCCCAGTATCCCCTGGGACCTCCGCCAACATATGTGCAAAACGTTCTTCCACCTCCGGCTGATTACAGCCCAATTCGCGCACCGCATCTCGGTTGGGTACGCCGTTGCGCAACGCCTCCACCGCCTGCCGGGCAGCGACCTCTGGCATAGCATCTTCTCCTTAGCTCAACCGCACTAAAGCCGAGACTGGATTGACAATATTCCGGTCTCGCACATCGTCCATTATTCTCACCTTCAATGCTTCGTATATCCCCCAATCCCTTCCCGATTCCTGCTCAAAGAACTGATAGTTGGTCCTCACTATGAGCAATGTTCCTGTTAGTAGATCTGTGTCGTCGATGATCTCTCGTAACAGTTGATAGTGATCCATAGTCATCGCCCTGTTGTAATAGTGCTGTCCGTCCTTCGGGTTGCGGGCGACTGTCAATCGCGCATTGTCGAGCATGACCACCGTGCCCGACCATCCCGCCTGCTGCACCCAATAAAAGATCGACCTGAGGAAGTATCGCGCCGTGGCACGGTTGATTGTTGTGCAAATCTGAAACGTTCTGACTCTGCCAATTCTTGGGTCGGTACCATTGAGCCAATCTATGACTGGCTGGCGTGTTGTCCTTCCCGCTGCTGAACTATCAGCCTGCTCCAGGCAAATTTGGGTCATAGCTATCCGAAACGCTTTCACCATGTTTTTGTTCTTCGTGACTTCCTTTTCAATTTTTTGCCTCAATCCAAGAAGGACCGATCTATGTTCCAAGCCGTTAAGTTGTGCTACGGCATCAATAACGTTTTCTACTGTTCCCGGATCAATGTCTTTGATTTGATAATTCAATGACTCCAGAGAGCGCAACATAAATTGGCGGGCAAGGAGCCGCCAATCGATCTGTGCTGCAATGCCGAAGAAGATTTTCTGTGGCATGTGGACGCGATGTTCCTCAGCGTCCAGATTCAGGAAAATATAGCCTTCCTTCTCGCAACACGACCTCAAGGTTTCCAACAATTCCCATTTCCGGTCATCATCAATAACCGAGAATTTTACTGCCGCGCCACCATCCTTGACGAAGGTAGATAGATATTCTTGCTTAAGAATGTCCATCCATTCCGCAATGGCAATGTTCGTCACGAAGGATTCTTCCTAAAACTAATCCCGCAATATTTTACATTATTTCCACTTGGGTCGGTAAAAAACAGTAAGTTTTTTGATGGCTGCCTAGTTCCGGTGGACGACGGAAAGGAGACGGCAGCCCCATCTCTGGTCTCTCGGGGGCCGTCGCGGTCGAGTAAATACACATCCCGAGCGAAGTCCTGTTGTGTATAGTCCACCGCACTGCCTGGTAGAGCGGTTATGAGCTTGTATATCCTGATTAACAGAATGATCCGCCCGGCATTCAGTGGACCATTCGGCGCATTAGAGGTGATGTCTTTGTAGACTCTGTAAAGCGTCTCGATAAACTGCTTCGGCTTGAAGCCACTCTGTCTGTTCTGATTGTGAATGAGAAAATTAACAAGATGGGATGGCCTTATATCCGAAACTTTTTTTCTGTCGACCTGCACAGCCCGATCCTTCGGGACGATCTTGACGACAGAGGGATAGGAAACTAGGATTCGATCCTGTTTATGAATGTTCAAACGTTTCTTTTGGGCCACTTGTAGAAGCTCGTTTATATACCTGTCCCTGAGAAACTGAACCTCTTCTTCTTGCGAAAATGGCCAGAAGGAGGTGATGGAAAAGTCTTCCCGTTGCAGCGCGGCCAAAGCCTCCCCGATCTTTTCCTGCTCGCGCCTAATGGTTGCAATCCGGCCCGTGTGAGCAGCTTTCTTGAGTGCCCTTGCCCTCGCCGCCAATTCCTTCGCGGCTTGCAACGCTGCCTCGGCGGCACGTTCTGTGTCAGCGCAGGCTTTTTCGAAACTTGTCATCTCAACTGATCCCAACTGATCCCTCCAAGGACTCTCCAGGAAGAGTCATGCTAAACATCCATCCGGTCGTTCGTCAAGTTTGGCGCGGGTCAGGGACAGAGTTATTGCATTTGGCCTATGATCGACCTTGTGAGGGCATCGGAGTTTCCGATGTGTAGATGCTTTCGATGAACGGAGATACCGGGGAGATCGACGTAACCTTATGGTGCCACTCCCGGACGTTTTGTCCCCCATGATTTGCCCATCGCATGTTGTTCCTTTCACGGAAGTTAAGGGATGGAATTGCTTACATGCCATCGCCGTTTCGGGGTGGTTCCGGATGAGGAAGCCCCGGCAAGATGCCGGGGCTTTGCTTTTCCTGGACGTCAACCGCCCCCGTTCTCGCCGTTTTTCTGCATCACCGCCCGGCAGACGCGCTCGGGGGTGATGGGCAGGTCGTGGAGCTCCGCGCCTATCGCGTCGTTGACGGCGAGGGCGACGGCGGCCGGTGCGTTGTTGCACGGCGGCTCTCCAACGCCGCGCGCGCCGTATGGACCCGCCCCCTCGCCGCATTCGAGGACGAGGGACGCAAACTCGCCGACGTCCGATGAGGTGGGTATCAGGTACTCGTGAAAACTCTGGGAGCGGCAATCTCCCTCCACCATGGTGATTTCCTCGTGCAGCGCGTAGCCGATTCCCATCACCGCGCCTCCTTCGAATTGCCCTTCCACGCTCGTGGGGTTGAGCGCGCGCCCCACGTCATGGGCGGCGACGTGCTTCAGAAGGTTCACCTCGCCGGTCTCTACGTCCACTTCCACCTCGCTCGCGTGAACGCCGAAGGTGTAATCCGACCAGCCGCCCATGCCGTTCATGTAGCGTTGCGGATTCTCATAGTCGTGCCCCGGCATGTTGTAGCCGTGCGTGCAGTGGAGCGACTCGCCCATTCCCTTGGCTTCGCCCGCCGCGGCTCCAATCCCCACCCTTCTCTGGGGAGCGGAGGAGACCCAGGCCTCGCCGCCCCCGAAGCGAACGTCCTCCTCCGCGGCTTCGAGCAATGATGCCGCGCCTTTGGCCAACGCCTTGCGAACTTCCTCTGCGGCGAGTTGAACGGCGTGTCCCGCCATCAACGTTTGGCGCGAGCCTGCGGTGATGCCCGATAGCGGGGTGGTGGCGGAATCGGACAAGCGGGTGGAGACCTGATCGAGCCTGAGCCCCAAGGTTTCGGCCGTGATGCTTTGAAGCGTAGCCCCCTGGCCCGCGCCTATGTCCGGAGCGCTCACGCGGACCACGGCGCTGCCGTCCGGCTCCAGGTGAACCGCCGCGTTCGCGTCGTCGTGCGGTCTTCCGTAGCCGGTGATGTTCGCCGCCGCCGCCCGGCCGATGCGCTTTCCCGGGCCCGGCTTCGCGGGCGTGCCCAAAGCCTGAAGCGCGCTGTCCAGGCACCCCTCCAGGTTGGGCTTGTAAGGAATTTTCTGGCCGGTGGGCAGCTTTTGCCCTTTCTGAATGAAATTTTTTCGCCTGAACGCGTATTTGTCCATGCCGATGGCGTCCGCGATCAGGTTTATCTGGTTCTCGTAGGCGAAGCAGACCTGGTTCGACCCGACGCCCCGCATGGCGTTGGTGATGGGGTTGTTCGTGAGATAGCCGTGCGCGCGAATTTGCGCGTTGGGAACGTCGTAAGGGCCTGCGGCGATGCACATGGCGCCCAGGAGGAACAAGTTGGACTTGTATGGATAGGCGCCCGCGTCGCCCACGATGTCCGCCTGTAAGGCGAGAATTTTTCCGTCCTTGGTCGCTCCCGTCTTGTATCTCATATAGAAGGGGTGTTTCTTTGAAGTGTTTCGGATGCCTTTCTCGCGGTTCAGCACCATCACGGCGGGCCTTCCCGTATGCCAGGTGAGCAGCGCCAGGTAGGGTTCCACCGTCAACATTCCCTTGGCGCCGAACCCGCCGCCGACGTAAGTGCCGAGGTGGCGGACGCGGCTCTGGGATATCCCCAGAATCGCCGCGATGGCGCGATAGTATTCAATGAGCTGCGTGCCGACGCGGATGGTGAGGACGCCGTCCTCCTCCATCCAGGAGGCGCCGGAGGCGGGCTCCAGAAAGGCATGTTCCGCAAGCTGCGTCGTGTATGTTTTCTCGATGACCACGTCGGCTTCGGCGAACGCGGCTTCCACGTCCCCCCGGGCGACTTCAAAATCACACGCCTGCCGCTTCTCCGCGCTCGCCTCGTCGTGGCGCGTCGTCCACACGCCTTCTTCCGCGTCAATTTCCACCTCAATGGCCGCGATGGCGGCGTCGAGCGCGTCTCTCGTTTCGGCGCCCACGATCGCCAGGGCGTCTCCGGTATATTCGATCTTCTCTTCGACCAAAACGGGTTGATGGGGAAGACCCGGCGTGCCCGAGCCGAACCGCACGTTTTTGCCGGGAATGTCCTTCGCGGTCAGAACGGCGACGACGCCTGGAATTTTCTCGGCCCTCGAAGCGTCAAGTTTTTTTAGGCGGCCCACCGGAGTGGGTGTGAACAACACGCCGCATTGCAAGGCGCCAGGGGGTATCGCGTCTTCTCCATAAGGCATGGAGCCGTCCGCTTTTGGTATGGAATCGTATCGAACGTTCGACTTGCCGATGATGTCGTAATCGGCCATTTGTTTGCTCCTTACGATGTAAGAGGGTTTTTGAAAATCAATCTTCATTCTGCCAAACTTCGACGCAACTGAGAAGGGGAAATACGCTTGCGCCCGCGTTTTCCAGGGGACAATCCAGCGGGCGACATTCTGGACAAGGGATGCTTTGCGAGATATGATGTGGATAGGGCTCAATTCACATACCCTACATTGGAGGGCGCCATGGCGAACGAAATGGGATTCATCGACCCGACTGCGGGGGGGACGGCCGAGAAAATAGAACTTGCGCAACGGCCCGTCGATCTTTCTGGCAAGGTGGTGGGACTTCTCGACAACACGAAAGAGCAGGCGGACATTATTCTCGAAACTCTGGGAAACGCTCTCCGAGAACAATATGACGTGGCGAAGGTCGTCTCGCAGCGCAAGGAGCATTACTCGAAGCCCGCCACGGATGAGATGATTGCGGAAATGGCCCAGGAGGTGGACGTGGCGATAGCCGCGCTGGGGGGCTGAGGCTCGTGTACGTTGTGCAGTGTGCACGACACGGTGGAATTTGAGAAACGAGGCGTTCCTTCGACCACCATCATCACCGAGGCGTTCAAGAACGCAGCGGACTTTCAGTTTCGGGGCAAGGGCATGGAAGGGCACCCATACGTGCAGTTGCCCCACCCGGTCAGCAATTTGCGACCCGAGGAGATGCGGGAGACGACGCTGAGGTTCGTCGAGGAAGTGGCCAGCCACCTGAAAACCTGATGGGGGCTGAGGAGAAAAGGCGTCTTCCAGGAGGTGCCCGTGCGCGGGTTCGAGACGATATCCTATGAAGAAGAGGACGGATTGGCGGTAGTGAAGCTCAACCGCCCGGAGAGTTTGAACGCGATCAGTTTCAAGATGGCGGAAGAATTCGTGGAGCTGGCGCGGGCCTTGGTTGATTCGAGAGACGTGCGCGTTGTGGTTCTCTCTGGCGAGGGACGCGCTTTCAGCACGGGTCGAGACCTCAAGGAAAGCGCTACGCACACCAAGGAGATGGCCGACCAATATCAGCGTCATGTGATGGCGACGACGACGCTGTGGGAGTGCTTGCCCATGCCTACCATCGCCGCCATCAACGGCCATGCGTTTGGTTGGGGTGTGGAAATTACTCTGGGGTGCGACGTCAGGCTCGCCGCGCAAGAAGCCACTCTTTGCCTGCCGGAGTGCAGCTTGGGAATTTTTCCGGGGGCGGGCGGCGTGGTCAGGCTGCAAAGAATCATGCCGGCTGGACAGGCGAAAGAGCTCGTGTTCACGAGCAAACGAATTGACGGGAAGGAGGCCGAGCGCATCGGCCTGGTGAACAAGGCGCATCCCCTGAATGCGCTCATGGGCGAAGCGAGGGGTATGGCGGAGAGGATAAGGGACAATGGCCCTCTGGGGGTTCGCGGCGCGAAAAAGGTGATCGACCAGACGCTCGACATGCCGCTCGCCCAGGCGGTGGAGTTTTCCAACGCTCTGAGGCTGCCGCTCAACCACACCAAGGATTTTGCCGAGGCACTGGCCGCTTTCAGGGAGAAGAGGAAACCTGTTTTCACAGGAGAATAGAAGACGCCGGCGGCTTTGCCCGAAATGCCCATCCTGTCCTCGAGAGGATGGGCGTTTTGTTCATCGTGGCGGAACATGAACGAAGACCTCCTCGTCAAACGTGTGCAATCGGGGGTGGCGCGCCTCACCCTGAATCGCCCGCAGGCCCGAAATGCGGTGAACACGCCGCTTATGGAAGCCATCTGCGAAGCGATGGATGAGATGGGAAGCCGAGAAGACATGAAGGCGCTGATCGTTGCGGGCGCGGGAAGCGCTTTTTGCGCAGGCCGGGATTTGAAAGAGAGCACCTCCCACACACGGGCGCAGGCGGCGCGCTTCATGGTGCTGGGCGAGCGATGGAGCGCGGCGCTTCGTGAATTCCCCGTTCCCACGATCGCGGCTGTGAACGGCCCCGCATTGGGATGGGGCATGGTGTTGATGCTCGAGTGCGACCTTCGCATCGGGGCGAATAACGCCGTTTTGGGATACCCGGAGACCACGTTGGGGGTGTTTCCGGGAGCCGATGCCACCGTGCGCCTTACGCGGCAGACTTTTGTTCCATCCGCGAAAGATTTGGCACTCACCGGCAGGAGGTTGGACGCGCGCGAGGGGCTTCGCTTGGGGTTGCTGAATCGCGTTGTGCCCAAAGGCGACTTGATGGCCGAAGTGGACGCCCTGGGCGCCGAGATTGCCCAGCGTCCGCTGGAAAGACTCAGGGCGATGAAGGCGAGTTTCCTGAAAGTGGAAGCGATGTCGCGCTTCGGGCATTTGTCCCTGGCAGAGAGAATGGAGCGATGAGGGTTCGGGAGTGTTTTTTGCAAGCGGTGGCGATTGTGGGAGCGGAAGAAGACGTCAGGGACGCTTGGGCGGCCATGAACAGGATCAACGCGCCTTGGGCGGCGGTTTTCGATGCCAAGCGGCTGGTTGGCGTCTTGAACAAGGAAGATATCGATGCGTTGATTCGCACGCCTGAGACGTTTCAAAACGCGGGCGATGTCGCCCATGGAGGAGCACCCGCCAGGCGGGCGATGTCGTTGTCTCCAAACGCGGATTTGAACGAGGCCGTCCTTCAGCTTGAAATGGCGGAAGCCGATGCCGCTTTTGTCGAAGGCGTTGGCGGACCGCCCAGCGTCCTGGAGGCGGATGTGGCCAATCGTGCGCTGTCGCGCTCTTCGCGTTGTTCTCCTCGTTTTCGGAGCTGGTGAGTGGAGGGATGTCCATGGAATTCACGTTGAATGAAGAACAGTTGCGAATTCAGCAGATTGCCAGAAAATTCTCTTATGAAGAATTGGCCCCGGTGGCTCCTGAGCGCGATCAAATTCAAAACTGGGAGGAGCGAATGCCGTGGGACTTGACGGAAAAGGCGAGCGCCCTGGGGCTCAGGCAGCTGCCTTACCCCAAAGAATATGGCGGCATGGATGCCGACGTGCTTTCGTGCTGTCTGGCGGGAGAGGAGCTTGCCGCGGGCGATCTGGGTTTTGCGGTCAACCTGGATCAGACGTGGAAGCTGTCCCATATACTGCAAAAAGTAGAGCCTGCGCTCAGAGACGTCTGGATGAAGCGCTTATGTGAGGAGCCGAGATTCCTGGTCGCGATTTCCATGACCGAGGAAGGAGCGGGGAGCGATCATCAAGGATATTACGACGACCCCTCCATCGCGCTTTATGCGCGCGCGGAGAGAAAAAACAGCAAGTGGATCATCAACGGGAAAAAGCGCTACATCAGCAATGGTCCTGTGGCTTCGTTATACGTTTTGGCGGCGAGAACCGACCTCAGCAAAAATTTAAGAGAAGGATTGACCGGTTTTCTCGTTCCCAGAGACGCCCCTGGCGTATCGATTGGCCGCGTGCATGAGAAAATCGGGCAACGCCTTTCCATGAACGCAGAAATATTTTACGAGGACGTCGAGATTCCCGAGAGTCACGTTATCCTGGGCGAGGGGAACATGTTTGAGATCAGGGGCAATCTTCTGGCGATGGGAAAGCCAGAAGCCGCCGCCACGGCCCTGGGCGTCGGGCGCGCCGCGTTCGAGAAGGCACTGGATCACGGCCGCAAGCGCGTCCAGGGGGGAAAGCCCATCGCCCGCCACCAGGCGATAGAAACCATGCTCGCTGACATGGCGATGAATTTGGACGTCGCTCGTACCTATATCTGGCGCACCGCATGGGCGGTGGATCATCAAAAGCCCTACGATTTCACGCAAGGGTGGAAGTGTAAAATTTTCGCATCAGAGGTCGCCTTTGATTGCGCGCGCCTGGGCATGGAGATATTCGGTGGGGCGGGCATCATGCGTGATGCGCCGATGGAGAAATATCTTCGCGACGCCAGCACGTTCCTGCATTCAGACGGCACCAATCAAATCTTGCGGCTGCGGACGGCGCAAGCATATGTGAATGGCGCGGCCACGGCGTTTTAGCGACGCGGAAAGAGGCGTTTGGAATGACGGACTGGCTGAACGAACGGCGACAGGGTGAATTGTTCCATCAAGCAGGGGAGGCGACGAGGATTCGTACCGCGCGTTGGCTGGAAAGGGTGCGCGCGGAATTTTCTGTCTTTGCATCGTCTGAGGGCGTTGCGGAAATCAGAATGCTCTACGGCGTAGAGAAACCTCTTGCGGCGCGTTGCGCGAATGAACGGTCAACGTCATTGGGCACGGAAGCCTCCAAGCAAATAGAAGAATATCTGAGGGGTGCGCGGCGGAGTTTTCGGTTGAAAACGGACCTCTCCTCTCTCACGCCCTTCATGCGAAAAGTCCTCAGACAGACTGAGAAAATTCTTTACGGGCAGACGCGCTCCTACGGATGGGTGGCGAAGCGGATCGGCAGCCTGAAGGCGTCGCGCGCCGTTGGGCAGGCGTTGCATAGAAATCCCGTTCCTCTTGTAATACCCTGACATCGGGTCATCGCGAGCTCAGGCGAGCTCGGTGGATTCGCCAGTGGTCTATCGCTGAAAGCGGCGCTCCTGGCGCACGAGATGGATCACGAAACCTAGATGATTTGGCTCGCATCCTGCGGTATGTGAGAGACATATCTGGAGGAAGAAAAAATGTCGAGGAGCATGGCGGATTTTATCGATCAGGTGCGCGAAATAGTGAAGGCGGGCGGTTCGGAGGAGGAAATCACCGCACGGGTGGCGGCGGGCCTTGTGCCGCTTTTGGATGACCCCAACCTGCTGAACGCCGATCATCTATTGGTGAAAAAAGAAGGTTTTACGCTCAACCGGATTCACGTCGAGCTGGACGAGAGCTTCTCCGTGGGCACCGGTATATGGGACGTGGGCCAGACCACCCCGATTCACGATCATGGCGCTTGGGGGGTGATAGGCATTTACCGCGGCATGGAGAGAGAAGAAAGTTTTTTGCGCGAAGGCCCCAGGGAAAGCGGCGCCTGCGTGAGGCTCATCCCCAAGGGCGTGCGCGTGGCTGGTCCCGGAGACGTTTTTGTCTGCTGCACGCAAGATGATGACGTGCATCGCGTCAGTTGCGCTTCGTCCCAGCCCGTGGTGGGCATCCACGTGTATGGCGGCGATCTGGCCAAGATACCGCGTTTTCAGTATGAGGAATCCACCGGCCAGGTGAAGTCGTTTCAGACGGGGTGGGACTATGCGAAAGTTTCCGCCTGAATCATAAAAACGGTCGATTTTCTTTTCAGGGTGCCTGGAAAACTCGTCTCTGGAATTTGACAAGAGGCGGCTGAGACGAGAGCGCGCATCCCGCCTGGCCAAGGGTCGTCGTCGCTTCTCCTCAGACGTTGATGGGTACGCCATCTACCACGCCATGGGCTTTCTGTCCTGAAAATAGCCTCCAGTCGGTCCATCATCGGGTAAAAGGGCGAGCCACGTGGGCGTGTCCGCTCCCTCGTCGATGGATTTCGAGGCATTCTTGCCTCCCATGTCGGTTCTCACCCATCCTGGATGACAACAATTCACCAACACTCCGGCATTCCGGAATTCATCGGCGAGGATCTTCGTCAGCGCGTTCAGCGCGGTTTTGGTGATTCGATACGCGGGAGAGCCTCCCCTCATGGTGGCGAGAGAGCCCATGCCGCTCGAGACGTTCACGATTCTGCCTGTCGCGCTCCTCTTCAGAAGAGGTGCCAGGGCCTGGCACATCATGAGGGGGCCGTATAAGTTCGTCTCCATCATTTCGCGGACGATCTCGACGGGAACGTCCATTCCCGTCATTCCCCCATCTTTTCTGATGGCCGCGTTATTGACTAAAACGTCCAGCCGGCCAAATTCTTTGGTCAGAAACCCCGCCAGCGCGTCAACGCTATGCCGATCGGCGACGTTCAGGGGATGGAACATGACTTCCAGTCCTTCCTTCGCCAATCGCTCTTTGGCGATTTCACCCTTGCGCGCGTCCCGCGCCGTCAGGATGGTTTTTGCCCCTCGCTTCGCAAGCACTCGGCATATGCCGAGGCCGATGCCTTTGTTTCCACCCGTCACGACGGCGATTTTCTCCTCAGCCAACTTTCACCTCCTTTGTCTTTGTGGCTCGCCCCGTATGTTCAAGGCGTTTTAGGTTCTCGTCCTCGTTACGTCCGCCTGTGGCTCATCATCCAACAGAACCATTCACGAGGACAGCCCGATCGTGCGCGGCGCATCTGTTGCGTGTTATATCATGGGGAGAAATCGTCTCGCGCTCTCTGGGCGCATTCATCCATGCGTAGTGGAAAGAAGCGATTGAATTCGGTTCATTTGATCTTGTTCGACGTGGACGGGACGCTGCTTTTAAGCGGAGGCGCGGGCGCGAGAGCGTTGAATCTCGCTTTTGCGGAAGCGTATGGCGCACCGAATGCGATGCGCCATGTGCAGCCCCACGGAAAGACGGATGCACTCATCATACAAGAAATGTTTCGCTCTCATCTTGGGCGTTGTGCGAGTGTGCCTGAAGTGAAGTCTCTTTTACGGAAATACCTGGAAATCCTGCCTGCTGCGGTTTCTGCTTCTCCAAACTTTCAGTTGATGCCCGGAATTTCCGACTTGCTCGCGCACTTGTATGATCGGCAAGATGTCCTCATGGGGCTGGGGACGGGAAACGTTGAGGAGGGTGCGCGGATCAAGCTTGCGCGCGGCGGGTTGAACCGCTTTTTTTCGTTTGGGGGCTTCGGCTCTGATTCTGGAGAGAGGACGGAATTGCTGGAAGCGGGGTTTCGGCGCGGCGAGGGAATCATTCAAAAGAAATTCTCGGGCGCGTCTGTTTCCCGCTGGGTGATAGGTGATACGTGGCGCGATGTATCTGCGGGGCGCGCGTGTGGGGCGAAGACGATGGCCGTGGCCACCGGTGGCGATTCGCTTTATGCGTTGGCGGGCGCATCTCCGGATTTCCTTTTCGCTACCCTAGAGAATGAGGAGAGGTTTTGCGAGATTTTGGATGCGGGTGATTAGGGGATGAAAGAACCTCCGTGCCCGATTGCGCCGAGCGAAGTTTCCCGGGCGTATCGGCAAATTCCCATGTGGGCGAGGGGTGAACTCGCCGATTTGTCCGAGGCGCAGCTGGACAGAACGGGCGCGGAGGAATGGGCGCGCTGGTCTCCAAGAAGACAACTGAGCCACATGGCCTACATCACGACGAGGTGGTTCATGGTTCTCTATGGCGCCACCCGCTTGCCATGGAGCGTCGTGGACATGAGCCAGTTCGCCACGTTCATCAATACACGAGACGACGACCGTCGTTTTTCGTCGGATCGGTATAGGGATGCCGAATGGTTGCATTTGCGTTTTTTTGAGGCGTGCGAAGCGGCGGCGACCCAGATTGAAAAACGCGGGGAGGAGGGCGCGACGGACAAAACGCTTCTGTTCGTTTTTACGGATTCATCTCTTGTGGGCGCGAGCGAGGAGCGTTCAGTTGATTTGTGGAATCGTTGCATGAGGTGCCATCCGGATGGATTTGTGGTCGACTCTGAACATGGGCATGGATTTCGGATTACGCCTTTTGCGATTTTGCGTCATGTGCTTTGGGACAATTTGATTCATTTGCGCTCCATCAGGTTGCATCGTGAAGCCTTGGGGCTATCGCCCGTCTATCCTGATGCTCCCCTGGGCGGCTATGCCCCCGCTTATCCAGTTCGTTGATGCGAATCGTCAATCCATCACGGGCGAATTTCCTTTTCTGGTTTTTGTTCGTCTCGTTCGCATCCGCAACGGGTGCTCTTTTGTTCTTTTCTGAATCGCTGTTTCTGGGCAGAGCGGGCGTAAAAGCGTCCTTGATGGAGGAGGCAAAGAAATTAAAGGGCATGGCGCCAGAGGCGCGCACGAAAAACGTGGGTCGCATTCTCAAGGGGTATTTGGATGCCTCGAAACACACGAGTCGCGCGGTTGTTCGCGTTTCAGAGGCCACCGCTGATAGATTGTCGCTCGACGTGCGGCTGCCGTGGGCGGAGGTGAGTGCGAAAAAAAGAAGGCAAAGGGCGGAACTCGTTTGCCGCCTGGGCGGCGATTTGCTTGCGGGGGCGGGGGCAAAGGACGCGGTTTTTCTCGTGAACATCGTCCGGATGAGAAAAGATGCAACGGGCGGCGAGCACGTGGGCGCGATGAGGTATTCTGCGAGCGATAAAGAGTGCATCTGGAAAGAGTAGTTTTTGGGGAAATTCCGGTCGTGTTTCAGGCTAAAAGCGCCTTGTTTCTGCTAGACTGAACGCCTATGGCTGATCTCTGACGCCGAACGGAAGGGGAAATGGTTGTGGCCTTTGCAACTGTCGCCATTATAAGCCCGGGAGATATGGGACATGCGGTAGGTCGCGCGCTGGGTTCGCATGGGATTGAGGTGATAACCTGCCTTGCGAACAGAAGCGAGCGAACGAGGCGCTTGGCCTCGAAAGGGGGAATACGGGATTGTCCGACTTTGGCGGAAATGCTGGAGCGCGCGGACGTTGTGTTGTCCATCGTGCCTCCGGGCGCGGCCGTTCAGACGGCGGATGCAGTGGCGAAATCCATGTGGGTTTCTGGCTTTCACCCCCCTTATGCGGATTGCAACGCTGTATCGCCAGAGGCGGCGCGCGCTATCGCAAGGAGAATTGCAGGTGTCGGAGCAGATTTTATTGACGGAGGGATATTGGGTCCCCCGCCCGGCGAGGCGAGGAGTGCAACCAGGTTGTATTTCAGCGGGGAGCGGGCGGAGTCGTTGGCGGAATTGGATGGAAAGGGAATCGTCGTTCGCATGCTTGGAGGGGAAGTGGGGCGGGCTTCTGGACTCAAGATGTGCTACGCCGCTCTCACGAAAGGAACCCACGCTCTTCAAACGGCGGTCCTCACCCTGGCGGAAGCCCTTGGCCTCACCGAGGAGGCGAGCCGTGAGTTTCAAACCAGCCAGGAGGCTCTTTATAAACAAATGGTTTCGAGCGCGCCTCGTCTTCCCGTCGTAGCGTGGCGATACGTTGATGAGATGAAACAAATTGCGCAGACCTTCGAGGCGGCCGGCGTCACCCCGATGTTTCATCAAGGAGCGGCGGCCGTCTATTCCCATCTGGCGGGCACGCCCTTGGCGGAACAAACCTTGGAGACCATGAACAAGGCCTTGTCGCCGCATCAAGCCGCTGCGGTGTATGCGGAGTACTTGCCGATGAAAACGGACGGCAGTTGAAGCTTAGGGGAAAACGACGTGCCAGAAGACTTATCCATTCCAGGGCTGGACGTTTTTCCGGAATACGGAAGCTTGGCGGATTTGTTTAGAGGAGAGACGGACGGACTTGCGCAAGAGTTCTGTGAATGGAGGTTGCCTGAGAAAAGTTGGGGGGTTTGGTCCATCAAGGAGCAAGTCAGCCATACGGCTTGGATACCGTATCTTTTTTTTCTCGAGCTCTGGCCTCCCGTTTTGTATCCGGATTCTTTGCCGCGCGATAAATCTTTGGCGGATACGGGGGATGCGGACAGAATGCTGGATCCCGTCCGATTTCCCGAAATGTCCGACGTTCTGGCAGCCCTTGATGATGCTTGCGCTTTGTGCCGGGAGGTTCTCTCGAAAGAAACGCTTGCGACGTTGAGAAACAAGGAATTGCCCAGGCGATATTCTCCGGATAGGGCGTGGTCGAACGGCGAGCGGGTGATGGACTATCTACGAAACCTTGTTTTGCCCGCCCACAAGAGCGGTTTTCGTCAAGACGAAAACGATTCGCATCTGTATTACCAGACGCTTGAATGCACGTTTCGCCACATATTGTGGGAGGCGTATGCGCACTTGATCACGATTCAGGCATTCAAACGCATCAAAAGCTTTCCGATTCATTCCAATGTGCCGAGAGACGGATACGCCGCGTTGCTCGCATGGGAGTAGCCGCGCTCATTTTCCGGAGTTGTTTTCGTTTTGCCATTCGACTCGAAACGGGAGATAGTCCATGAATCCCCCTTGACGGGAGAGTGGCGCGTCGCCTGCTGGACGTTCGTTCGTGCAATCCGTCATGTCGGGGGGGCTTCACGCCGCTCAATGGGTTCCGCGCATTCCGGGTTCAAAGAGATGATGGCTCCAGGATACTGCAAGTTTCGATGCCCGAGCTAGGCCGTTCGTTTGGTTCCCTCGTTGATCGAGCCTGTGCGGGGTTACACTTGCCTGCCGGCCAGCCTGGATTTGGAAGTTCAGGCCGCCGCGTTCTATCGGCAGCGGCTGCGCGACGCCCCCGCGCATCCCGACGTCGAGAACGCGGCGGACACGGACGCCCTCGCCGCCATCACGCTCGACGACCTGCTTTGAACGACTTTTGCAACGCCCTTGCACGGCCGTTTTACGAGCCGTTTATGCCGCTAAAAACAGCGGATTTTCCAAGGTGTTTTGCCTCCGAAAATCCGCCGTTTTTCCAGGCCATTCGCAATTATTTTTGTTTGGCTACAAAGCGTTTTCGGAACGGGCTTTAGGGATAAGCACTAAAATCTGGGTTTGGAATACACCTCAAGGCAAGAAAGAATTTTTTCCGTATTTTCTTTGAGGCCAAAGAGGACGAGCCCTTCGGCTTTCTCCCCGTTCGCGAGTTTTTTCAGATCAAGAGCGCGACCATCTGGATGATGCGCGCCTCCGCCCACTTCTGCTAAAACCGCCAGGGGTCCCAGGATGTCCCAGATTTGTGGACTATCGACCAGGGCGGCGATGACGCCTCCGGTGGCTGCATATGCCACGTGAGCGGAAGCGCTTCCGTAGGCGACGGATTTTCCCGGGTAGTCCAGCTTGTAAAACCGTTTTCGGGATGAGGGGCCAAGCATCACAGTTTGATTGGTGATTTCCACGGCCTCCAGGAACGGGAGCGTCTTTCCGTTTCTTGTGGCTCCTGCTCCCTGAATGGCGAGAAACGTCTCATCCACCATGGGCATGTGAAATCCTCCGGCGATGGGTTTTCCATTTTCCATGACGCCGATGGATATGCCCCAGGTAGGCAGCCCATGCAGAAATGGATTTGTTCCGTCAATAGGATCGATCGCCCAAAGACGAGAGTGCCTCTGAGGCTGCGTCTCTCCGCCTCCGAGTTCTTCTCCAATCACGGCGTCTCCCGGAAACGATCCTCTGAGGCGGGAGATGATGAACCTCTCTACTTCAAAGTCGGCTTCGCTCACCAGGCTCCGATCCTGTTTTCGGACACCTTTGGCCTTGTCTGTGAATGAGAGGGCCAGTTCTCCGGCATCTTTCAGGATATTTTCTATGAATTCGAGCATGGAAGCACCGAGCACTCCGATTGCTTTGAACGTGTGGCCATCGCCGAGGGAACAACCTATCCTGTGGAGCGGAAACTTTCCAGCCCGCTGGGGAAAACGCCCATCCGAGAGGTTGCGGATACCGTTTTGTTTCAATTGAGATAAGATTGGCGCATGACGCGCTTGAGAACGCAAGTCAAAAGATATGATTATACCGAAGGCGCCATCGGGCGAGGTCTGGTGGTTCTTTCCCTGCCCATTTTCGCAGAACTGATAGCCTGGAACGTTGACACCATCGTTGAAATTTATTGGGTGGGCCGGTTGGGTCCGGATGCGCTCGGGGCGATGTCGCTGGGATTCATGGTTCCCATGATGGTGAGAGCTGTGGGCATGGGGATTCGCGTGGCGGGACAAGCACTCATCGCGCAGAGAATTGGCGCGAACGACGAGGAGGGAGCCGCTCTTCTCGCCGGCCAATGTATTCTGCTTCAAGTGCTTTTTTTTATCCCCCTATGCGGAGCGGGGTACCTTCTCGCCCCTCGCCTGATGGGATGGATGACGTCCGATCCGCAGCTTTTGCGTTTGGCGACAAGCTACGTGCGCGCCGGATTTCTCATGCTCTTGTTCATTGATGGCGTATTTACGCTTGCGAATATATTTCGCGGCGCCGGCGAGCCGAAGTATTCGCTTTTCGCCATGATCGTCAATTCATGCGTTACGTTCGTTGCCATGCCCGCTCTTATTTTTGGTTTTGGGCCGATTCCGCCGTTACACTTAGCCGGCGCGTATCTTGGGTTGGGCGTCGGCAGACTGACCGGATCCGCCGTCATGCTGCGTATTCTTTTTAAAGGAAACGCCAGGATACGCTTGAAGTGGCGCCATCTCGCCCCACGCTCACAGGAGATGAAGCGCGTGTTGGAGCTGGGGTGGCCCGCTTGGGGACAAATGTTTTTCGAGCGGGGCGCCAACCTTGTGTTGGTGTGGATGCTTGCTCCGTTTGGCGCGTTGGCGCTTGCGGCGTGGGGCCTGGGCAGTCGCGTCAACAACATGGGGAGGATGCCCGGATTCTCGCTTCAAGGGGCGGTGCGAACGATGGTGGGTCAAAACATCGGCGCGAGAAAGCCTGGGCGGGCCATGCGCAGCGCATGGGTGACGGTGGGGGCGGTATTTTCTATCATGGTTGTCGTCATCACAGGTTTTGGCGTTTGGGCGAAGGAGATCGTCTCTTTTTTTGGAGTGAGGGGCGCCGCTTTGTCCCACGCGGTCGTTTGTCTGCGGATATTGTGCGTTGGTCTCGGGTTTGAGGCCGTGCGGCGCGTGGTGGCGGGGATATTTGAAGGGGCGTCATACACCAGACCTCCGATGATCGTTGAGGCGATAGTGCGCTGGGTTGTGCAGTTGCCCGGCGCGTATGTGCTGGCTGTGTGGATGGGATTCAAGGAATTGGGAATTTGGTGGGCGGTGGCGGCGAGTCAGCTTATCGGCGGCGTGGCGCTGTTCGCGTGGTTTGCGATTGGCTGGCGGCGGCGGGTGGGGCACCTTGAATGAAAGGCCGAACCGCCTGCGGCGTCAAGACCTGAGCGTCATTCCTCATGCCTGGAGCCAATAACCTGGAACGCCGATAAGATGGTCGAAATCTTTTGGGTGGGGTGCCTGGGGCCCGAATAGCTGGCCGCTGTGTCTTTGAGCTTTCTGATCATCTTCTTTTTTCTTGCGGTTAGCTTTGGCGTCAGAATCGCCGACAGTGCTTTGGTGGCCCAGAAGGTTGGAGCGGGAGAACCTGAAAGCGCAAGCCATGTGGCAGGCCAGTCGCTTTTGCTTGCGGGTGCGTATTACGTCGCGTTTGCTCAGCCTCCTGACTTCCGACGCTGAAGTGATTCGGGTGGACGTTGGATATTTGCAGGCGTCGCTCACCATCGCGTTCGTGGACGGCGCTTTTGCGGTCTCGCATCAACTGAGAGCGACTGGCCAACCTGGAAAGTCTTTGGCTGGTCTTGGCGTTTCGACCCTCGTGTCCGTCGCCTTGATTCCCTCTCTTGTCTTTGGACTGGGACCGTTTCCGGAATGGGGGCTCCCTGGTTCCGCTTTTGGCGTCGGTGCGGGCCGGACGCTTTCGTCTCTATATCAGATGGCGTCATCTTAAGCCCCATGCGGGGACCATGTGGCGCATCGTTTCTTTGGGTTGGCCGGCGTCGACGCAAAATGTGCTTGAGTGAGGCGCTCTTCGCATTCTGCTTAAGATTTTAGCGTTGCTTGGTCCGTTGGTGCTGGGCGCATGGTCGATTGGAAATCGACTTGGAACGGTTTCTCGTTTGCTTGATTTTGGAATTCAGTCCGTCGTCCGGACGATGGTGGGGCAAAACATAGGCGCCGATCGGCCAGATCGCGCGTTGCGGAGCGTGAATCTCGCCATGTCTGGTTTGTTCGCCATCATGTGCGATATTATTTTTCTTTTTTATTTTTATGCGCAGGACATAGTTTTCCTCTTCGGAATGAGAGACGAAGGAATCAGCGTCGGCGTCCTTTGCGTGTGGGTACTCACCTTCGGCGCCTTGTTTGAGGCCATGCGGCGCATGTTGGCGGGCGCTTTTCAGGGAGCGGCCCATACGAAGCCGCCGATGGTTGTGGAGGCGTTCATTCGTTGGGGTTTTCAAATACCTCTCGCGTATTGCGCCGCCTTGCCGCTGGGGTTCGGCAACTCCGGCGTATAGGGTGCGATGGCGATAAGTCATTTTGCGGGCGGTATATGCCTTTTGGTTTGGTTTTACGTTTGGATCCGCAGGGGCGGGATCGGCTCACATGCGGAAGCGAGGTCTTGACGGCTAGGCGACGCGAACCTTCCCTGAAACATTCTGTTCCATGACAATCGGGTTTGGGTGCGCCGATGGGGCGTATGCGCATGAAGCGGCGGAATGGCGCAAGTGGCTATGGCGCGGCTGATGGATTCTCGACGCGTCAAGTCCTCTTTTGGCATGGGCGTATGATTTGCTGTTGATTCATCGCGCGCCGAGACGAACGACGTGAAAGGCGAGAGATTTATGAACCATAAAACGTGTTGTCTTTGTTTGATGTTGGTGGTTCTGTGCGTCTTCTCCCCTGTTGCGCATGTGGCGCAGGCTGATTCCCTTGAAACAACGGAGGCGAAGGATTGGGGGATCGTTTTGGGCGATGCGACTCGATATCTGCAAGGCGGCGAGAAAACCCCCGGTCTTACCCAGGGGTATTTGTCCCTGGTGCGACGCGTCCGGGTGCGCGCGGATAGTGCCAAGGCGCGCTACGAAGAAGATCTTCGCCTTTCTGAAAAACTGCTCAAGGCCATCGGTCCTCCGCCGGCGAAGGGCGAGCTGCCCGAGACGAAGGAGATAGACGAGAGAAGGGAGCGTTATCACCGTCGAGTCACCATCGCACGCGCTCGCCTTGCCGAGGCAGAGGTGACCATCCTTCGCGCAGGAGGGCTTGAAGAAGCTTTGTCCGGCGTGAAGCTGGAGCGGCTGTTGAAAGGCGTTTCCCGGCGCCTTCCTGTGCCTGTTTCTCCGGACGTAATCAGAAAGGGTGTTCCAGAACTTGGAGCGAGGTTGTGGCGGGTGTTCCTTTCTCCGTTGGATTGGCGCGCGAATCTGCCTCCTGAAAGTAGTGCTGGCGCCGTTTTATGGCCAGGGATCGTAGTATTGGTTCTGGGCGCATTTTTGGGGTGGGGAATCAGGCGAAAGGTTTTGGCTTTCCTCGGCCGAGACTCTGGCATGTCGGAGCCCTCCTATGCGCGTCGGCTCGGCGGTGCCATCGCCGAAGGCGGCGCCAACGGCGTTTTGCCAGGCGTCGTTTTGGCGGCGCTTTATTTGTGGCTCACCCAACCAGGCGCTTTGGTGAGCGGGCTTTTTGCCGAGGCGCTCACTTCTTTTCTTGTGTCCATGCTGTTCTTTTGTTTGGTGGCCGCCTTCGCCCGATCGTTCTTCTCTCCCGATCGGCCGGCCTGGCGGCTCACCGGGCAATCCGCAGAAAACGCACGAAGCGCGTATCGCTTGATTCTTGTTCTAGCGGCGATTTTCTCGATCGACATGTTTTTTTCAAATCTTTGGGGCGAGGAGGGGGGTTCTCCTGAGTCCACGTCTATCTATCAGGCGGTGTTTGGCGTTTTGGAGGGTTGGTTTTTCATCAGGCTGGGGCGAGGGGAGCTCTGGCGAGCCGAAGCGCCCCAGGAAGGCGAAGGATTGCCTCCGGGACGGGCGTGGGAATTCGTGCGTCGCGTGGCGAGGGGGCTCGCCATGCTCGGGGTTGCGGCGTTGTTTGTCGGCTATGGCGTTTTCGGCAAGCGCCTTCTCGCCAATCTCATCCTGACGAGCCTTCTTCTTTTTGCGGCGCTTTTTCTGCGCAGACTCCTGCATGAACTCCTGTCTTGGTCCGTCCGGTCGGAATTTGTCCAGAAGAAGTTGCGTGTTTCCTCTCCGATGGTGGAGGCGCTTCGTCCTTGGGTGCACGTGATTCTCGAGGCGGCCGTTTTCCTCTTCGGTGCTGTCCTTATCGTAGTCGCTTGGGGGGCACCGCCGGATGATCTCCTGCGCTGGATTTTGCGGGCGCTATCCGGATTCCAGATAGGCAGCATTCGCATCTCTGTCATCGACGTTGTTCTGGCCGTCCTCACCTTCTTTCTCGTCATGGCGGGGGCGAGGTTTTTGCAAATGCAGTTGTCCGAGCGGTTTCTTGAACAGACGAATTTGCCCTCGAGCGTGCGCCATTCCCTCAACGCGGGTCTGAGCTATGTGAGCGTGATCTTTGCGGCCCTGTTAAGCGTTTCTGTGGCGGGAATCAATCTCACAAATCTCGCTCTGGTTGCCGGTGCCATCTCTGTCGGGGTCGGTTTTGGACTGCAAAACGTGGTGAACAACTTTGTTTCTGGAATGATCCTTCTGGTCGAGAGGCCTATCAAGGTGGGGGATTGGGTCCGCGTGGAGGACGATGAGGGAATTGTAAAAAAAGTCCAGTTTCGCGCGACGGAACTGGAAACTTTCCAGCGCGCTTCGGTGATCATTCCGAACGCGAAGATCATTTCAACGTCGGTCCTCAATCTCACTCATCGGGACAACTATGGCCGCGTGGAAGTGAAGGTGGGCGTAGCGTATGGTTCTGACGTGGAAAAGGTGCGGGAGGTTCTGCTGGACGTCGCCAGTAAAAACGAACGGGTGAGCGATTCTCCGGCTCCTTTCGTCGTATTTCGCGATTTTGGTGCGAGCAGCTTGGATTTTGAGGTCCGCTGTTTCACTTCAAACGTCATGAGCCGAATGGGGGTCGGAAGCGATTTGAGGTTTACAATCGAGCGCCGATTTCGTGAGGAGGGCATCGAAATACCCTTCCCGCAAAGGGTGGTGAATCTTGTCAACCCGAAAGAGAACGAGGAGGAAGAGGCGTAGAATTACGTATACGTGTAGGGTCTTGGCTCGGGCTTTTGCCCCACCTTGTTTCTTAGGACGCCGAGCGGTCCCATGTCAATTTCCACGACGTCCCCTGGTTGAATCCATCGGCCGATCTCCATGCCGCATCCTCCGGGGACGGTGCCTGAGCCCAGCAAGTCTCCCGTGAGGAGGTTCTCGTCCCGCGCGGTGTAGGCGAGCATCTGCCCAAAAGTCCAATACATCTCTCCAGGCGTGGTTTCCACCCAGGTTTCTCCGTTGACTCTCGCGGCCATGGGAATGTTTTTGGGGTCGCCGACCTCATCCGCCGTGGCTATCCAGGGGCCGAAGCTCCAGCACCAATCCTTGCTTTTGTAGGGCCCTGTTCCCATTGCCATTTCGCCCCCTTGTGCGTCTCGCGCGCTCCAGTCGTTCAATATCGCGTAGCCAAAGATGTGCTTATGCGCATCCTCTTCTGCAATATCCCTTCCTGGCACACCGACTACGCAGCAGAACTCGAGCTCGAAATCCATCTTGTCAGTGAAGCTGGGCCAAGGTGCCTCCTCCTCAGGCCCGGCCATGTGGGCGCAACTCGACTTGAAAGCGAGAGGGCGATCATACCAGGTTTGGGGAATTTCGAGGTTCATCGCCGTGAACGTTTTTTTGAGGTGTCGCTCGAATCCGGCAAAGCCACGGATGAGCGGAGGCCGCTTTATCGGCGCGAGAAGCCGGGTTTCGCTCGGCGTATATATGATTTGCTCCCCGCGAGGTCCTCGGGCGTCCTCATGGTTGAGCGCGTATTCGAATGCCTCTTCTGCGGCTTCGACGCCGCCTTGGCCGGACGCGGCGAGGGCCAGCATGTCTGATGGAATGAGGGCGTCCGCCATGGCTTGCGCGCGCGCGGAGCCGCACTGCTTGAATTTCGCCGCCGCCGCGAAGTTGAGGTCAACGTATCGGAAGCCATCGCTCTTGGATACGACGGCGCCCAAGCGTTCGAACGGACCAACGGGCGTACGGACTTCAAAGGCGCAAAATTTCATGGCGGCTCTCCGTGTGGATGAAATTCAGATGGCGTCCATCGCCGCGGGGCCTAACTCGCGGATCGTCTTTTCGCGCATCACCCTCAAAAAACGATGCGCGAGACCCTCTCATTCCAAATCGATTTTGTCCTTCTCGTCCGTTTCCGGAAAAGGACCTTCCTTGATTTCGATAAGTTTTGAATCATCTTCGAGAAACTCCACTTCATGTCCTTCATACATCAATATGAGATCGTCACGGCACAAAATCGCATCGCCCAGATTTTCTCCTTCCCTGGTGAACACGCCAACCCGAACCTTGCCGCGCTGACACAAGAGAATCTGGTGCCGCGTGGCGTTCGTGGTTCTCCCTTCCACTACGTGATAATGCGCTTTGGTGATAGCGCCTTTGGGTCTGTTCAGGACGATGATTTGAAGGGGGACGTCATCGTCTGTTAGGTGGGCCTTGGTATTGCGCTCCGCATCGATCCCTTGGCCAGCGTATGCGGTGCGAATGTGTTCTTTCGCCTCATCGGTATCCAAATAGGGGGGAAATTTGGCGTAGTCGCTGAAATCCCCTTTGACGTGAATGGCGATCGTGCGTCCATCGGAAGCCTTGTAGTAGTCTACGCTTTTGTAATCCATTTCTAGAGTCATCGTTTTTCCTCGGATGTGATCGGAGTCTGGTGTTTCAGGACGCATCTACCATGAGAGATTTTAAAAAATATCATAAATGGACCTTTGTGATCTTCATGTGAAAATCAAGCGGAGGGGCGGCGCGGACGAGCGAACTGGTGGAAATGTAGTCCACTCCCGTCTGCGCAACGCGCCTCAAGTCGCCGTCGCCAACGCCAGAAGCCTCGAGCGCGTAGGGTTTTCGGGTTTTTGAGGCGTTGCCAGCCTCTCGGGCGCGGGAGACGGCCTTTTGAAGTGTTTCCACGTCCATGTTGTCGAGCAGGATCATGTGGACGCGCCCGTCTTCGATTACCTCGTCCAGCTGCGTCAGGTTTTGCGCTTCAATTTGAATTTCCGTCATGTAGCGGTTGCCGAATTGTCTGTCGATGGCAGCGGCGATGGAGCCAGCGGCCGCAATGTCGTTGTCCTTTATCAGCGCGCCATCGAAAAAACCGAGGCGATGATTTTGTCCCCCGCCTGCGCGGACTGCGTATTTTTCAAAATAGCGCAAGCCCGGCCGGTTTTTTCGCGTATCGACGATGCCCTTGAACGTTGCGGGGAAATCTCCGAAACGAGCGAGCGCGCGCGCTGTATGCGTGGCAATTTCGGATATATGGGAGATAAGGTTAAGGGCGGTGCGCTCCGCCTTCAGAATGGTCTGGGCGTGTGCGGAAACGCGTGCCAGCAGCTCGCCTTGGGAAATTTTGGCGCCTTCGCTTTTTTGCCAGCGCACTTGAGGCGATTGACCCTCCCCAAGGGCTAAAAGATTTTGGGTCTCCTCCAACACGGGAAGGAAGAATGGCGCGCCCGCGAGAACGGCGTCGGTTTTGGAGCGGAACTCCGCCACGCACCAAGGGTCTTTTGCGGCTTCATACTGAAGGGGTGCGTCTCCAAAGTCCTCTAAGAGCCATTCTCGAATTTTAGAGCGGACGTCCATGTGTCGAGTGAAGCGCGCTATACGATTTCAAGCATACGTTCGATGGGTATTCGCGCGCGCCGCGCCAGCTCTGCGTCCACGGTAATTTCATGTTTCAGGTCGCGCAGGCATTCATAGAGGTTTTGCAACGTGTTTTGCTTCATGTAGGCGCAAAGCGCCTCCCGGCTCGCGGGAATCAAGGTTTTATTCGGAACTGCCTTGGACATGGGATGGAGGTTTCCTACCTCGGTGGCCACGATGACCTCCGAATGCGGAACCTCTTCGACCAGCTTGATCATGCCTTGGGTGGATCGGAACTGGAGCATGTTCTCGGGCACGATGCCGTCTTTCACCTGACGCATACACGCGCTGGTGCATCCGCACTCGGGATGCACCACGGTGATGGCTTCAGGATGTAGTTGTTGCTGTGCCGCGACGTGATGCGGACGAATTCTCTCATGGACGTGACACGCGCCCATCATAAGGTGGAGACGGTCGAGGGTGTGGCCTTCGCTCTCCAAGAGCTTGGCCGCGTAGAAGCCTAAGAATACGTCGGGCAAAAACAGTATGGGCTGTTCGGGTTTCGAGTTTTCGAGGATGTGGAGGGTGACCTTGCCCGCATTGGCGGACGCGCAACAGTAATCGCTCTCCGCCTTCACCTCCAGGTATGTGTTGACGTAACTGATGATGATTCCGTCGGGGTGGGCCGTTTTCCATCGTCGAATTTTATCGACGTCGGCGTGCGCAGCCAAAGAGCAAAGCGCCTTGAGGCTGGGGGCCAAGACGGTCTGATGCGACTTTTTGAGCGCGGCCAGAATCTGGTTCATGAACAACACGGACGGCTCCACCAGATAATCTGCGTCTGAAGCGGCGCCTTGCTGGGCTAAAAACAACGAATCGCCTATGATGTCGGATACGTCCTGAATATCTTTGGGCACATAGTTGTGGGCGAGGACGAGCGCGTTTCTCTCTTTCTTGAGACGCCCTATCTCGCCTTGGAGAAACTCTCTTTCCTCCTCCGTGACATTCTCGGGGCGCGCGTTCTCGGGAATTTCGGGAACGTCGATGGAAGGTCCAAGGTCTGTTTGGTCCATGAACGCGATGGCGTCTTTTGCGGGCAGTATGTCTCCAGCTTCAATATCTACAATCATTTCACACTCCATGGCCAAGGACGTCGCAACAACGCGTCTCTCATCCTTCGTCGGCGGGAAACCCGATGAGTTGCCCGGTTCTCTTAACGCCAAAAATCACAAGCGTGGAGAAAAAACGAGAACCTCGGCAACGTCTCCGCTCCTAAGCTCCTATAGAATAAAGTGTGATGCAGGATATTAGGTTACCCTTCTTCCAGTTTTAATTATTTCACGTCTCGTGCAGATAAGCAAAATCGAAACAGAGAAAAAACATGATTTTTTCTTGCCGATCGGGGCTCTTTTTGTTAGTTTTTCTGTTGAGGGTCTCTGCTTTGTCCATCCATATAGTAGCGGGCGAGGCGCATCTTCCTGTCAAGTAGTTTGAATCTCGGGTCGCCGAGCGGGACGATCCGTTTTTTGTTTGTTTGCGCATGAATCCGACGCGGCCTCTGAAACCCGTTTCGGTTTCGCGTGTGGAAACTATCGGGGAATCCATGATGACCCGCGGCGTGATTTGGTTGTTGGGCGCGTTGGCTTTGTCGGGCCTGTTGGTTTTCGCGTTGAATGGAGTTTGTTCAAATACGTCGATCTTTCCGGTGCTGAGCGGATATTTTTGTCCTAAGCCTTGGTTGAAATTTGAAGACGGTTCCACCAAATCCCCACTCAAAGAGGTGGAGCGACAAAAAAATGAGTGACGCCAGGGTTTTTTTAGAAAGGTGAGGCCATGACGGATTCAGATTCTCTTATCACGGACGCCATAGTCGAGTTTGTCTTGGAGACAGGGGAGGAGGACGTTCCTGAGGACGTAAGGGTGATCATGCGCCGTTGTTTCGTAGATGGTGCCGGCTTGATGGTTGCGGGTTCCACGGAGGAGAGCGGCCGTATCATTCAAAATTACCTCAGAGAAATTGGCGGAGAGCCAGAGGCGCGCGTGATCGGAACGAATATCATGGTACCGGCGCATCTCGCCGCTTTGGCCAACGGGGTCGCGGGCCATGCGATGGATTATGACGACACACAGTTGAGCAGCTATCCAGACCGCGTGTATGGCCTGTTGACGCACCCCACGTGCCCGGTGATGCCTGCCGCGCTCGCCCTTGCGGAGACTCTGGGCGCGACGGGGCGGGAACTTCTCACCGCGTTCGCGCTGGGTTTTGAGGTGGAATGCAAGGTGGCGGAGGCGATTCGGCCAGATCATTACGTCAAAGGGTTTCATACTACGGGAACCATCGGTGCCATTGGAGCGGCAACCGCGGCGGCCAAGTTGATGGGGTTGGATGAGCACCAGTTGCGCATGTGCTACGGCATCGCTTGCTCGGAAAGCGCGGGTCTGCGCGCGAATTTTGGAACGATGACGAAGCCGTACCACTGCGGCCGTGCGGCGGAGAACGGCATCGTGGCGGCGAGGCTGGCCTCGGGCGGCTACTCTTCTGATCCCGCGATATTTGATGGTTGCTGGGGATTTTTCCAGATCATGGGCGGCGGCTGCGATCAAGATTACGTCGTTGGAAAACTTGGCGCCCCCTGGTCGGCGGTAGACCCGGGGGTTTCGATCAAGCCCTACCCTTGCGGCTCTCTCTCGCACCCCGCCATGGACGCCGCCAGAGATTTGATTTTGGAGAACGACGTAAGGCACGAGCAGGTCAAGGAGCTGCGCTTCGGCACCACCTCGCGCGTGTTGGAACCTCTGCGTTATGAGGCGCCGCAAAATGAACTTGAGGCGAAGTTCTCTCTGCAGTTTGGTTTCGCCGTCTTGTTGTTGGAGCGCGCGGCCGGAATCGCCCAATACAAGGACGAAGTCGTCAAGCGCGCGGACGTCGTGGAGATGATGAAGAAGATAAAGACTTTCAAAGACCCCGAAATCGAGGCACAGGGTTACGCCCTCATCCGTGGCAAGGTCGAGATAGAGCTCGAAGACGGGACGGTGCACGAGAAAATGTCGGAAATCTCCCGCGGTGCCCCGCAGCGTCCCATGGACCGCGAGGAGCTTTTTGAGAAGTTCACCGAGTGCAGCAGCCTTGTGTATGACGACGAGCAAATCGCCATGCTTGAGGCGAAGCTCTACAAGATCGATACGCTCGAAAACGTTCATGGCCTCATCGAACTCTTGGGTGAAAGAAGGGAAGCATAGTGATTTTCCCTTCGATCCGTCGTGCGCTTCTCGTCTGTCGGATGGATGGAGGAGCGAGAGCAGGACGGGGCTTTGCATCGCGCGAAGGCGTTCTGAAGGCGAAAAATCTCGGACAGCCATGCGCGGCTGGGGGCTGCAGTAGACTGTGCGTCGTCTTGTCCGGGCGCGTCTGGATGTGAAATTTTGTGTATGGAGACAAGCATTTGGTGAAGAGAGAAGAGGCGGGAAGGGTTTTTGTCGCTTGTTCTGATTTGATGTTCTCTGCGGGAATTCGAGAAGAGGGTGCCTCTCTGGGGGTTGCGTTGGTGTTCATCGACTCTCAAGAGAAATTTGACGAGGCGCTCGAGATATTTCGCCCCGTATTGCTCATGTCTGATCTGCACCACCACAAACTTGGTGGCGAGAGAGCGGGCGCGCTTGTGAAGAAACTGAAAGCCGGTGAAAAAACGAAGGATGCAGACGCCGTCGCCTGGGGCAAGCATACCGAGCCGGAGTTGCTCAAGTCGGCGCGGCGATGGGGTTTCGACAGGGTGATGCCGCGTTCTTTGTTTGTGAAAGAAATGCCCGATATCGTTCGGCGCGCGGCGAGACGGGCTCAGGCGATTGCATGACGCCCCATCGCGCAGGCGAGAGACCCAATCCGGAGCCGTGCGAGGGTTCTCTCATCTGGTGGGTGTATGCGCCGACGGGGGAGCAAAACTATTTACAAGGCCTCAAGAAAGACGAGCACGGCGAACTTGTCTCGCTTGCGTGCCTGGATTCATTGATTGACGCGAAAGTACTTCTCGACATTTTCCGTCAAGAAATCAACCTTCAGATACCAGATTCCGCACCTTCGTTTACCCCTGCCGAACAACCTCAACCATAAAAGATGCGCCCACGGCAGGGGGCTCTCTCTCTCAATGAGTCCTGCGCTGTCGTTGGGAGTAGAAGGGAAGGAATGGCATATAGGCGGTTTCTGTTGTTTTTGAAGGTTTTTGTAATTGCGACGTTTCTGGGATTTTCTGCGGATTCTCTCGCTCTGGATCGCCTGAAGCTGGCCACGACGACGAGCACGGAGAACTCCGGCTTACTCGACGAGTTGCATCCGAGGTTTGAGAAAAAGTATGGCGTCCTCGTGCATACAATATCCGTAGGCACGGGAAAAGCGCTGCGTTTGGGCCAGAACGGAGACGTGGACGTGGTGTTCGTCCATGCGAAAGAGGCGGAGGATGCGTTTGTGGCGCGAGGCTACGGGGTTCGCAGAAGAGCCGTTATGTACAACGATTTCGTGATCGTGGGTCCAGCCTCGGACCCCGCCGGAGTATCACGCGCGTTCGATGCCTCTGAGGCGTTGCTTCGAATCGTGGACTCTCAAAGTCTTTGGTTCAGCAGAGGGGATGACTCCGGAACACATAAGAAGGAACTGAGGCTTTGGAAAGACGCCGGCGTTCGCGCGTTTGGGCCCTGGTATCGCGCCCTGGGCCAGGGAATGGGCAGAACCCTCATAGCGGCGGACGAGAAAAACGGATACACGATTACGGACAGGGGCACGTACATTGCTCTCGTTCAGAAGGGGAAGATCGCTCTCAGGGTGCAAGGGCCAAAAGGGGGGCGCTTACACAATCCTTACAGCGTGATCGCCGTGAACCCAAGACGATATCCGCACGTGCGGTTTGATCTGGCGACCAAATATATTGATTTTCTCACGTCTGCCGAAGGACAGGGAATTATTAGCGACTTTCGGCTGATGGGAAAGCTCCTCTTTTACCCAAACGCGCAGAGAGCACGCTGACGGATGGAGGCGGAGGATAAGCACTTTGGAATACTTACTTGAGGGGTTTGCGGATGGATTGATGCGGGTACTCAGTGCCGACCCCCAGGTGATGCGCGCCGCCTGGGTGACCATCAAGGTGGGGTTTTTGGCGACGGTGCTGGCCTCTCTCATCGGCCTGCCCATTGGCTTCTTGTTGGCGACAGCCCGTTTTCGAGGGCGCGAGTTCGCCATCGTCATGCTTCAAACGGCACTTGGCTTGCCGACCGTCGTCATCGGCCTGCTGGTCTATGGCTTCATTTCTCGGCGAGGGCCCTTGGGATTTGCCGACTTGCTGTTCACTCCTTCTGCCATCGTCATCGGGTTAGTTGTGCTGGCGGTTCCGCTCGTGGCGGTATTCTCCATGACGTCCGTCGCCTCCGTTGATGAGCGGGCGCGAGAGACGGCGCTCACTCTGGGCGCGTCCGATAAGCTCGTGGCGTGGACGGTCCTGTGTGAAGCGCGCTTTGGAATGGTGGCGGCTGTGCTGGCGGCGTTTGGCCGCGTTTCTTCAGAAGTGGGAATCGCCATGATGCTCGGAGGGAACATAGAGGGATATACCCGAACTCTGACCACGGCTATCGCCCTTGAGAGCATGAAGGGAGAATTCGGTTTTGGAATCGCTTTGGGTGTAGCGCTTCTGGTGATTATCCTAGTGACGAATTTGCTTTCCCGCTTTATTCAAAGGTACTGATTTGGACGCGTTTTTCCTCGAGAACGTGAAATTTCGGTTTGGATCCGACTGGGTTCTCGATATCCAGGAACTGCAAGTCCTGTCCGGTATGGTGACCCTCCTCACTGGAGCGAATGGTTCCGGAAAAACGACGCTGTTGCGCGTGATGGCGGGTTTGCTCACCCCAGAGGGCATTGTCGCTTATCGAGGCGAGCCCGTCGTTTTCGGCAAGCCGGGGCTCAACCACCGCAGGAGGGTAACGCTCCTCGCCCAAGAGCCGTATCTTTTTCAGGGGAGCGTTCTGCAGAACGTCTCGTATCCCCCCCGTGCGCGTGGGATGAATATGGCGCAGGCGAGCGAAAAGGCCAAGGAAGCCATCCTTAAAACGCGATGCGAAAGCTTGACGCGCCGAGACGCCACGAAACTCTCTGGTGGAGAGAAAAAGCGCGTAGCACTTGCGAGAGCTTTGGCGGCGGGAGCAGAAACTCTTCTTTTGGATGAGCCCATCTCCCACGTGGATGAGGAGAACAGCGTGCTGATCGTTAGAATTATCGAGAATTTGGCCGCTTCGGGAATCACTTTGGTCGTCAGTTCTCATGCGTTGGAATGGGCGAATTCCCTTTCTGTGCGCACTGTGCGCCTCGCGCATGGCAGGGTGGCGTGACTTAAGGCAGTTCGCTCTCGTTGATGTGATGGGAATCACCGAACAAATCAGCCTCCATAGGCCCTCCGCGCCAGTCCGGATAATGCCTGAAATAGTAATCCACGAGACCCGCCTCAAATACTTTTGGTTGCGTATAATCCGTCGCCTGCCTTTGGGAGCGGTGACATGCTTGCGCTTTGGATCTCGCGCGCGGAAAGTTGCGCCCGTCGATGATGGTTGTGTAGTCGTTTCGATAGACGAGATCGGGGCGATTATAAAGGGTGCGTCTTTTATCGGGCGATACCCGGTGATAGAGGCGCTTGGGTGCAGAAATCGGATTTTCCCGCATAAGTCGGTAGAAAGCCTTTGTGGTCCAGCGGCCGACGGCCACGTGATCCGGATGCCCGGTAACGCCGTCTTCTCCATACGTCACAACCACGTCGGGAGAGAAATTTCGCATGAACTCCTTGATGCGGGGCAGAATTTCCGCATCTTCCAAGGATCGTAATCCGCCGTCGGGGTAGCCCCAGAGCGTCAGGTGCTCGACGCCGAGAACCCGGCAAGCGTCTTTGAGTTCCGCCTCCCGGACGTCGCCCAGCTCATCCGTCCTGCACACGCCGTTCGTGAGTCCCGCCTCTCCGCGCGTGAGGGTGAGGAGGCCCATGCGCGCCCCCCGGTTCGCATAGAGCATGAATGTGGCGGGGTTTCCGAAAGATTCATCATCTGGATGCGCATAAACGTGAAGTATGGGAGGCTTCGAAGTCCGTTTGTTCATGGTGGGTCGCAATGCGTTGGACAGTCTCCATATAGTCTGGCTAAATATATTAGCATTTCAGGCAGATAATTCAAGAGTGCGTAGCCTCGCTGGTCTCCATCTGTTCAGGACTGGCGGGAAAAAAAGATCCTCACTACCCCTGCCCCATCCGTCTTGAAGGGGCTAGGTTTCGTCTTCCTGAACGCGATTCCCTTGCCCCGCACTCCACTTTGGTTTATATGAGAAGCAAGCCTTGAATATCCTGCAATTTGGTATGATGAAGGCCAACATCCTGGCACACGCTTGTGGATGGTTCGTAAATCCTTCTTCCATTACAAGGAGTCGGTATTGTGGAGTTCGCCATTGCAAGGGATACCTTTCTCAAAGCTCTTCAAATGATACAGGGCGTCGTGGAGACCAGAAGCAGCGCGATGCGGATACTGCAAAACGTGCTCGTTGAGACCGAGGGCAAAAAGAATGTCCGTCTGTTGGGCACGAATCTTGATATCAGCATGCGGGGAATGTTTGAGGCCGAAGTAGAGAGAGCGGGCAAGGTTACGCTTAACGCGAGGATGTTGTTTGACATCGTTCGGGAACTCCCCGAGGCGGAGATTCGTTTGGTCGAGGAGGATGAGCAATGGGTTCGATTGCGCTGTGCGCGGTCGAATTTCCGCTTTCCCGGGCTGCCGCCTTCGGAATTTCCTGCGCTTCCTGATTTGAAAAAAGCGAAGATACACAAGGTTTCCGCTTCGGTTTTATCCGAGATGATTCGCAAGACGATGTTCGCGATATCCCAGGACGAGACGCGCTACACTTACAATGGCGTTTTCATGGAGACAGAATCCGACACGTTACGCCTCGTCGCCACGGATGGCCATCGACTTGCGATGATTGAACGTCAAAGCGAGGGGTTGCAGTTTGATGCGGGAGTCATCGTTCATAAAAGAGCTTTGGCGGAACTTGTAAAGCTCCTGCAGGGAGTTGAGGGTGAGGTATCCGTCGCCCTCATTCATGCTCAAACGAGAGAGCCCGGAGCTTTGCCCGAGGGAGACGAAGCCCCTTCACCTCCCCCGAACCACATCGTTTTTCAAGTGGAGGACGTAGAATTGTCCGCCCGGCTGATAGACGCGGATTTTCCAAAATACAGGCAAGTGATTCCGAGCGACAACGACCACTCTATTTTGATGAACCGAGAGAGCTTGACGCAGGCACTCCGGCGGGCCTCCATTTTCACGAACGAAACGGGAATGGTGAAATTCGAGTTCTCTCCTGGCCAGTTGAGGTTGACGACGAACAGCCCGGAGGCGGGAGAGGCCGAGGAAATTATCGAGTCGAGCGCGCAGGCTGACGTTACGATAGGTTTTAATTCGAGATATTGTCTAGATGTGCTCTCCGTCCTGGAAGAAGAACAGATCAGTATGGAGCTGAAAGATTCATTGAGCCCGGGGATAATTTCTCCTAAAGACGCACAGGACTATACCTATGTCGCGATGCCGATGCGCATCTAGACGTCCATTTGGTTTTGCGCGAATTTTTCTCAAGAAATGAGAACTTTGCAGGGCTCATCGCTCTCTGGGCGCCTCATTAATGGGGGCGCCCGCATTTTTTCCGTTGCGGGCCTAAAAAAATGATCCCTCATTTTTCAGAGCGAGCGAGCGAGAATTCAGGTTGCTACTACGGCTGGGTGATCGTCGGTCTCACTTTTTTCACCATGGCTGTGGGTGGCTCCATCGTCGGGACGTTTCCTATTTTTTACGTGGTCTTTCTCGATGAATTTGGGTGGTCTCGGGCGGACACTGCCCTCGCATTTTCTTTTTCGATGGCCACTTTTGCGATTTCCGCCGGTTTCATTGGCGCGATGGTGGATCGTTGGGGGCCGAGGGTGATCATTCCGGCGGGAATCACCGTTCTGGGCGTCGGTCTCGCTTTGATGTCGTTGGTTTCCAGCTTGCCCACCCTGTATTTTTTCTACGGTGGCGTCGTGGCCCTGGGTGTCACCATGTTTGGGTTTATTCCCACGAGCACCGTCGTGAGCCAATGGTTCACGCGGCATCGTTCTACGGCGATGGGAATATCCTTGTCGGGGAGGAGCTGCGGCGGCATCGTCATGGTTCCGCTTTCTGCCTATCTCATCGCCGCTTTTGGGTGGCGCGCGGCCTATGTTTTTCTGGGGATGGGCATCATCGTTTTGCTGGTTCCCCTGAATGTGTTTTTACACCGTGACCGCACAGAAGCGAGAGAGGGCAGGACAAGCGTGTCTTCCGGACCGAACTGGACTCTGAAAGACGCCTTGGCCGATTCGGTTTTCTGGTTTTTGTTTCTGGCGGGCATATTCAATGGCGTTGGCTTCAGCGTGGTTGGCGTCCATCAGGCTGCGCATATGGTCGATGTGGGGATAAGCCCGATGAAGGCTGCCTCCCTTATCGGGGGTCTGGCCGTAGTGAGAGCTTCAGGAGGTATTCTGGGCGGTTGGGTGGGAGACAGGATTGGACGCATTCGAACCTTTTATTTACTCAGCGTTGTCGCCATGTTGGGCGTTTTTCTACTGATGAATTTGTCTGAGCGTCATGCGTGGCTGGGTTATGCGTATGTTTTGGTATATGGAATCGGTGCCGGCGCACGTGGCACGATCCTCGTATCAATCAAGGCTGATCTTTTCCCCAGCAGGAATTTTGGCCGCATCTTAGGCTTCAGCCAGATGGGCGGAGGGCTGGCTTCGGCCGTAGGCCCTTGGCTCGCAGGGTATTTTTTCGATTTATGGAAAAATTATTACTGGGCGTTCATCCTTGTAGTGGGCGTCCAAGTTCTCTCGATTGTCGCGGTGGCGGCGGCGTCCTCAAAAGCGAAGATAGGGGAAGGCTGATTTTTCGGGGAAGGCATGCGCCTCCGGTACGCCTCGAAATGGTTCGTCGGTCCCTTCTCTTTCAATCTCCGCTCACGAAGCTACCTTTTCTTTTTCCATGAGTATCATCTTGATTAGGGAAATCATGCTGTCTGGCGTCGTTTGCTCGATGTTCAAGATGCCGTGATAAAGGGTCGGTTCCGCGAAGTCGACGTGAAAAAAATACTGGGAAAACAAGCCTTGGTCTCGGTCGCACCTCTTGATGGTTTCCTCCGAGGCCGTTCTCGTCACGCCCGATGACTCCATGAAGTGCCGGATGCGGGACTCCACGCTGCCGACGATTCGCATATGGAGGGTGTCGGATCGATCCTTGAGGAGCACCTGCCCTCCCCACCCGACGATAACGACGTTCCCCTCATCCGCCGCTTCGTTCATGCTCTCCGACAGGACGTTTCGCAGGTTCTCTCGTCCCACCCCAAATGTGCGCTCAAGAATCGTTGGTGCGCGTCCTTCAATTTTCTCTAAATCCATTTTTAGACCTCGTCGATTGCAGGCATCGACAAGTTCATCGCGTCCCAGAAAATCATAGTGCAATTTTTCCGCCAGCTTGCGTGCTATGAAAATTCCGCCGGTTCCGTATTGACGTGAGATGGTGACGACGGCCATGTGAAATCTCCTTGTGAGCGCGATACAGTTTTTCCCCAAAGTGCACCTTGTCTCAATTTTATCAAAAATACACGAATATGCGCGACTTTTGTGGCGGAGTCTTGCGCCACAATTTTTTGGGCGTAGGGTATAAATGGATTATTATACTTGGGGTATTTTCAGGCGGAGCGTTTTCCACATATCTCCGTCAATCCCGTTCATGGAAGGGGAGGCTTCATGGCGATTTCACCTGATGTGCTTCTCAAGCGACTTGGTGTTCACACCCGCTTGTATGCCGCGGATGAAAAAGGAATTTTCGCCATCCTGAATGATCAGGAAAAGGGGCATTTCTTTGCCGTGGATCGCGCAAGCGGCAATTTCCGCTGGCGCGTGGAGAATACCTCAGGCTGGGTGATCGCCCCTCCACTCATCTGGAAGGATGTCTACGTTGTGGGGACGAGCGGGGTGGAGATGAAGCGAGAAGAGAAGGGCGGGTCCCTCGCCACAGTGGATTGGAAGCGCGGAGGTTCGGTTTACGCTTTCGATGCAAGGGACGGCGCGGTGCGATTTTGGGATGAGAGGGTAGGGGTGGTGCGGGATACGCCCAGGACGGAGGCCGACGTGTTGTTCGTCGAAGGAGAAATTCGGCTGGGCGGCTTTCGGGACGGCGAGGCGTGGTCTTCGTCCGCGCGCGTGGAAAGTCGGTTTTCCTTGACGGACGAGCTTTTAATCGCCCGCCGCGTCCGAGGGAAGGCTCCCGCCGGATATTTTCAGGGAGAAGTGTCGCCAACGGAGTGGACCTGAGGTTCTCACCTTTTTTTCTCAGTTCCTGTGCCATGAGAGTCGCGTTTTGGGGGGCGAGGTTCGCTCGAAACCAGTTGCGGTATTCATCCATGTGAACATGCGGAGTTGTCTTCGGTAGGGTGCGGTGTTCTTTCAGGGCGGCGGCGGTCCGAGAGCGCAATTTTGTCATGTAGCCTCTGAATTCATCCCATACCCTTGATGCGGGTTGGGCGGGGACCGGCCCATGCCCGGGGATGAGGTGCTTGGCGGGAAATCTCTTGAGCCTTGGCATTGCGTCTATCCAGTTGCTGAAGTCGCCCAGCCTTGCCACCGGGTGCGTTCGGTAGTCGAGCAGATCTCCGGGAAACAGAATTTTCTCCTCTGGCATCCACACGATGGCGTCTCCCTTTGTGTGGCAATGGCCAATGTGAATCATCTCAAAGAATCGCCCACCATAGCGGATGGAAATTTTATCTCCAAAGGTCACTATGGGCGGCGCGATGTGGAGTTTGCCAATTAGGTGCTCCACTTTTTGCGACCTGCCCGCCATCTGTTTTACCCAGATGCCCGCGTTCTCCTCTCGCCCCATCTCCAGACGCACGTTGTCCTCGCCGATGGAGACGGCGCCGCGCTTGTGGTAGTATTCATCATCCGAAGTATGGTTGAAATTGTGATGGGTGTTCAGCACCAACCCGGGTGATTTTCGTGTAATTTCTTTTGCGCCGGATACAAAGGTTTTCCGAACCCGAATGTCGTTGTCGATGATGACGGGTTTCTTTTTCGTGAGCACAAGGCCGAAATTCGTCGCCCCATCTCCTGCGACGAATACGTGCGCGCCCTCTGCGATTTCGAAGAATCCTTGGGCGTTGGCCGGGCTTGGCAATGCCTTCGCTTTGCGCGCCGTTTTTTCTCCTTGCGGGGCTTTGGTGATGGCGATACGTTATGGGAGCCAAATGGAAGGTGGCAAGCTCCCCTTGAGGCGACAACGCTTAGGGATGAAGCCTCGCGCACGGGGTGGTGAAGTGGGTTCTTATTCCGCGTTCATAGGTCTTGAGTGCTCGAGAACGATGGAGCGATTCGCGGCCGACGACTTGATGAATCTAAATCCTTCCGGCGCTCCGCTACTGGTGCGATATGACGTCGAAGCCGCCGCACGGACTCTGGATATCAAGAAAATAGCGGGCCGCGTTCATTCGATGTGGTGTTATAACGAGATGCTTCCAGCCCCTGATGAAAACGCCGTCATCACCTTGGGCGAGGGCGTGACGCCCTCGTTTTTATACCGGAAAAAGCGCCCGGCGTCCATAAAACAGAATGCGTCCTGTTGGGGGCCGACGTGACCGTCATGCGTGGCTACATCCACCATTGCGCGGAAATCGTGGCAAGGAGGACGGAGGCGGAGGGATGGTTCGAGCTGTCCACGTTGAAAGAGCCATATCGCGCGGAGGGCAAGAAAACGATGGCCTACCAACTGGTCGAGCAATTCGGCGGTGACACCCCAGACGTGATTCTCTATCCCACTGGCGGCGGGACGGGACTAGTGGCGATGTGGTGCTCCTTTGGCGAGCTGGAGGATTTGGGCTGGATAGGGAAGAAGAGACTCCGCATGATTTGCGTTCAAGCGGAGGGTTGCGCCCCGCTCGCGCGTGCGTATGAGAGCGGAGGAGACGTCTCGTCTCCGTGGGAGAACCCCGCTACGGCCGTGTCCGGCTTGCGCGCCATTCGAGAGAGCCAAGGGACGACCGTCGCCGTCTCGGATGAGGTGATGTTTGAAGCCCAAAGAAAAGCGGGGGCGTCCGGGGGGATGCCGATTTGTCCGGAAGGCGGGGCGGGTATAGTGGCACTGGACGTTTTGCTTGAGAGGGGGGAGGTGGAGTGGAATGAGCGAATTGTTGCCTTCAACACGGCCACGGGCTTGAAATACGCGGATATGATAGAGACGGACCCTCCTGTCGTCGCCGCGGGTTCAGGATAGGTGAAAGAGAAATGATCGAAATAACGAGACGGGAGGAATTCTGCGCAGCCCACCGATTGTTTCAACCCGGTTGGAGTGACGAGCACAACGAAGCCGTGTATGGGAAATGTGCCAACCCACGCTATCATGGCCACAATTATGTTTTTGAGGTCACCTTGAGAGGCCCTCTCCACACCGAAACGGGCATGACCTATAACATCGCTGATCTGAAAAACATCATGAAGCGAGAAGTGGTGGAGTGCCTTGATCATAAAAACCTGAACGAAGACGCGGCGGGATTCATGAAAAACCGAATTCCCACGGCGGAGAACATTGCGATTTCGATTTGGGAGCGCTTGGCGGAACGCATAGAGGCGGTGCTTCTCTTTCGCGTCCGCCTGTATGAGAACGAGCGGAATTTCGTAGATTATTATGGAGAAAGTCCCGATGGAGTTCGGTGAGTCCGGCTGTCTGCGGAAAAGGCGCATTGTCCTCACCGGCGCCTCTCGGGGAATAGGCCGCGCGAGTGCGCTTCGTCTCGCGAAAGCGGGGGCGAGGGTGCTTGCCGTATCGAGGGACGCCGACGCCCTGGCGCGGCTGGCGTTTGATTCGAAAGAGTGCGTGGGCCAAATTCTCCCGCATAGTTGTGATGTAACGAAGGTCGATGAGGTGGAGGCACTCATCGAAATGACTGGAAAGCGCCTGGAGGGTGTGGACGCGCTGATCAACAACGCGGGTTCGGGCGTTTTCAAGGACATGGAAAGTCTCTCGGTGGATGAGTTTCATTCTACGCTGTCCGTGTGCCTCGTCGCTCCTTTCATGCTGACGCGGGCATTTTTTCCCATGCTCGAAGAGGCGAAAGGCGAGGTCATCAACATATCCTCGATCAGCGCCGTGTCTGGTTTTCCGGGAGCGTCGGCGTATTGCGCGGCGAAAGCCGGCCTTGAGGGATTGTCTAGGGCGTTGGTGGAGGAGCTGAGGCCCAAGGGCATACGTCTGACCATCGTTCGTCCCGGAGCTTGCGCGACGGATATGTGGAAGTCCATTCCCGGAGAGTTCGACTTTGGTGAGATGATCCCGCCGGATCTGGTGGCGGAATCTATAGAGTTTTTGCTGTCCCAGTCCCGCAGGGTCTGGACGGAATCAATGGTGGTGCTTCCGCCGAAGGGCATGATCTAAGGTTGTCCGTCTTCCCCCTTCAGGAATCCGCCCCCCATTACCGTTTGCGATGCGAACGGGGAAGCGTGACGTGATCAAGGGTGTCCCTTGAAGGAGAGGAGGAAGGAGAATAACTTTGTTGGCTTCTTGGCCGACGGGTTTCGTCAGACTCCTCTCGGCGTGAGAAGTGTTTTGAGGGCGCGTCGTCTTGAAATTTTTGTTTCACTGTTTCTCCAGGAGGTTGGCTTTGATAGTGATTCGATACGAAAACATCAATGTGGAGTATGAGGTGGAGGTGGGAAATTCCATTCTTGATGCGGATCTGGAGAATGGCGTTGACCATACTAATGATTGTGGCGGTAATTGCGCCTGTTCCACCTGCAAGGTGATCGTGGTTTCCGGGAGAGAGTTTCTCTCTCCCCAGAAAGAAGACGAGAGGGATACCCTGGATGCCTATGGGTGGGATCCGGATGGGTATCGCCTGGCTTGTCAATGTATTGTTCAAGAAGAGGGGCAGGTTGTCTTGAATATGCCAGAGCCGGAATAAAACTCAGAAGGCGCGTGCCTCCTCGTCGTTCCAAACGCGAACCACCGACTCAAAATCAACCATGCCTTCGCGTAAGAGCTCTGGTTTTTCTCCTCTCGCGTCCACCACGGTAGAGGGCAGCGTGTTTTTTGTTTTTCCCCCGTCCAGGACGAATGCTATCTTTTTTTGAAATTGGCGCGAGATCTCCTGGGCACTCTGTAGCGGAGGCTCGCCCGATGGGTTCGCGCTCGTCGCCACGAACGGGCCGAAACGAATGGCCAGCGCGCGGCAAAGCGCGAGAGCGGGCATACGAACGGCGACGCTCGCGCCGTCTTCTGAAAGTCGGGGAAAAAGTTGGGGACGCGCGGAAAGAATCAAAGTGAGCCCCGCAGGCCATAAAGAATCGATCAGGCGTGTCGCACGAGAGGAGACGTCGCTGGCGAGGTCTTTGACCTGGTGACGGCACCCGATGAGAACGGGGGCGCCTTTCTCTTCTTTTCTTCCTTTCGCCTCGTAGAGCTTCTCGATGGCTTTCTCGTCGAGGGCGCGGGCGCATAGCCCGTAAATCGTATCCGTGGGCAAGGCGACGAGGTTTCCGGCGCGCAACTCTTCGCCGGCTCGTCGAACGATATCCTCTTCTGGCGAATCGAGGTTCACTGGGAGAATTCTGCTCACCGTTTATTTTTTCCGGCGCGCCCACGTCCGCGCGTTTGTTTTGGCCTTGGTTTTTGTTCAGGCTTTTTTACGGCCTCGCCTCTCGGTTGGCTCACTTCCTCCTGCGCTTGGATGGGCGGAGGGGAGATTTCTTTTTGAAGCGCTTCGTCTGCGGCCAGAGTCTTCTCGGTTTGCTGCTGCGCAAAACGCCGGTATTCCTTGGCCAGCTTTGCATCCGCCAAAGCGAGTATCCGGACGGAGTGAAGGGCCGCGTTCCTCGCCCCTGGGCCGCCAATTCCCATCGTCGCCACGGGAATGCCGGGGGGCATTTGCACTGTGGAGAGAAGGGAGTCGAGACCACCGAGCGAGGAGCTGTCGATGGGAACCCCGATGACGGGCAAGTCGGTGGCGGCGCCGACGACGCCCGCCAGATGCGCCGACATGCCGGCTCCGGCGATTAGCACGCGGATTCCGCGATCGGGCGCCGTCTTGACGTAATTATGAACGGCGTCGGGCGTGCGGTGGGCGGATAGAATTCTCATCTCCGAGGGAACGTTAAAGGCGTCAAGGGCTTTGACGGCCTCTTCCATCACGGGTTTGTCCGACGCGCTTCCCATCAGTATCCCCACCAGGGGGGCTCTCGTGGCCAAAGGGTTGTCCTCTTTTTATTGGGGAATGAAAGCGAGCAACTCGATTTCAAGTTTCGCGCCCGCGATAATTTTTGACGCTTGAAATGTCGTTCGCGCCGGCGGGTCTTCCGTCCCGAAATACTCTTCAAAGACGGCGTTCATCGCCTGGAGGTCCGCCAGATCTTCCATGAAGATGGTGACTTTTACGGCGTTTTTCAAGGCCGTTCCCCCCGCCTCGCACACCGCCTTCAGGTTTTCGATGACTTGTCGTGTCTGCTCGGCGGTTCCACCCGGCGCCAATTCCCCCGTCTTGGGGTCGATGGGCAGCTGCCCCGAGCAATGGAGCCACTCCCCAAATTGAATCGCTTGGGATAGTGGCACCTTGCCCGAAGCTGCCTTGTCGGTGTGAATGACTTTTTTCTCCATGGATGCTCCCACACGTTAAAAAGAACCATTGCTTGAATGGATACGCTCTCACAACGCAACCGCTCTGCCTCGCGCTCATCCGGATTAGAGGGACGAGGAGAACTCCCGAATATCCCACAGAAGGCATCTGCGAGAAACTCTCGATGCACAAGATGAGAGAAAATAGCGTTTCTTGAAGACGCGAACCGCGCGCTTTTGGGCGCATCCGTATGTTTGGTTGTCAAGACGCCCGTTCAACGCCGCAGGGCCATGCTTGGTTTCAAAAATGGGGGAAACAGGTGCTATGGTACAGTGCATCTTAGTTGGGGGAATTATCTTGGAGAGAGATTTATTTGATCCGAGGGAGGGTGGCGGGAGCGGCTTGGACGGAGCGTCGCAAACCCGCATTGATTTAGGCGCGCCTTTGGCCGAGCGAATGCGGCCCAGAACCTTGGGTGAGGTTTTGGGGCAGGAGCATTTGATCGGGGAGGACCGCGTGCTCAGGCGGGCGGTGGAAGAGGACGCCTTGCGCCCGTTCATTTTCTGGGGGCCGCCGGGGACGGGAAAAACCACTCTGGCGCGCATCATCGCCAAAACGACGAACGCGCATTTCATCACGCTGAGCGCTGTGCTTCACGGGGTGAAGGAATTGAGAGCCTCCGTGGACGAGGCGAAGCGCATGGCGCGCAGAAAAGTCCGAACGATATTGTTCGTTGATGAGATACACCGCTTCAACAAAGCACAGCAGGATGCCCTCCTGCCTCAAGTAGAAGATGGCACGGTGATTCTCATAGGCGCGACGACGGAGAATCCCTCTTTTGAGGTCATCACTCCCCTTCTCTCCCGCGTGCGCGTGCTCGTTCTGGAAAGCTTGCAGGAGTCGCACCTTGTCGCGCTGCTGCGTCGTGCTCTGGCGGACGCCGAACGGGGTCTGGGGGGCATGGGACTCAGCGCAGAGGATGAGGCTCTGCGCCGCGCCGCGATGATGAGCGGCGGAGACGCGCGATCCGCCCTTAACGTTTTGGAGGCTGCCGCCACTCTCGCCGGTGAGAATCGGCGCATCGACGCCGCGCTGATTGGAGAGGCGGCCCAGCGTAAAATCCTCCTTTACGATAAATCCGGAGAGGAGCATTACAATCTCATCTCGGCGCTTCACAAGACGATGCGCGCCTCGGATCCGGACGCCGCGCTCTATTGGCTCGCGCGAATGCTGGAGGGGGGAGAAGACCCCATGTACGTGCTGAGGCGCCTGGTTCGATTCGCTTCTGAGGACGTCGGCATGGCGGACCCGCGCGCGCTGAGCGTGGCGACGGCCGCCCAGCAGGCGTTTCATTTCATCGGCCCGCCCGATGGGAAACTCGCCATCGCGCAGGCGGTGGTCTATCTTGCGCAAGCTCCTAAGAGCGACGCGGTATACCGTGGTTTTGGGGCCGCCGAGCGCGCCGTGCGCGAGCGCGAAGCATCTCCTGTTCCCCATCATCTCAGAAATGCGCCGACGGGCTTGATGCGGGATTTAGGCTATGGCGACGGCTACCAGCACGCGCATCAATTTGATGACGCGGTCGTGGAGATGGAGGGAATGCCGGAGGGGTTGCAGGGTACCCGATTCTATCATCCCACTTCCAGGGGATATGAGACGGAAGTGCGGAAGAGGCTGGCTAGGAGAGAGGAGACATGGAACCAGCGCATGGGCGAGCGATTGCACACGCCCGAGGAGGGACGTCTGGACGACAGGCGCCCCGCCGATCCTGCCATGCCCGGAAAAAGAGGCAGGCGAAGGGGCGGGTGATGTGTTCTTGACTTGGTGATACCTACAATTCCTGCGCCAGGGCGCCGATCTCCAGACTCGAAATTTCCGTGTTCGCATTCCTCTTAGAGAGAAGCCCGCGCCCGCATCGCGTTCAGGGGTTTGTGCCTTGAGGGATGGGCGTTGCGGCGCGCGGTGTCGCAGATCGGCTCCGACGCCGGGGCCATGATTCCGGAATCCATGATGCTGGAGTTCGTGCAGGCGTCCAGCGGGGGCAAGGGGCCGGACGTTTATAGGGAGTTGTGCGCCCACCTTGACGGCCAGGTCACGCTCGCGGTTCTGGGGCAGAACCTGACGACGGAGGTGTCGGGCGGGAGTTTCGCGGCGGCGAACGTCCATGACCGGGTGCGAACGGACATCATGCGCTCGGACGCCCGTCAACTGGCGGCCACGCTCAACCGCGACCTGATTCGCCCGATGATTGACTTGAACCTCGGCCCCCAGGCCGCCTATCCGCGTCTCGTCATCGGTCTGCCGGACGAGTGGGGTCGGGAAAAAATTGAATCTGTGGGCGCGATGGTGGACCGTGGGCTGGAAGTGCCGCAAGAGGTCATCCGCCGAAAACTCGGCATCCCTGACCCGGAGAGCGACCAGAAAAGGCTCCATCCTGCCGGCGCTCCGGTTCCCGATTCGGATCGCGCGGCGGGCGTGGCCTGCGCTGCCTGCGGCGCGACGGCGGCGGCGCGGGCGGAGGGAGCGCCTGCGCGCGACGCGATGGAGGCGCTGACGGATGAGGCTCTTGAGGACTGGGAGGAGTGGACGCGGCCCCTCGTCGCGCCGGTGGAGAACCTGCTCGCCGAATCGCGCGACCTGAAAGAGTTTCGCGCGAGACTGATTGAGGCTCTCACCGAGATGAAAACAGAGGAGATCGCCGACCTCCTCGCCCGCGCGGGTTTCTCGGCGCGCGCCGCCGGCGCCGGCGGCGCTCCCGTTGCCCGCGATTGAGCTCAAGCCCCTCCCTCCGGAGGCGGCGATCCGTTTTTTTGAGTCGAAAGGCTACAAGACGGGATTTGACTGGCGCGACGTCTGGCGGGAGGAGCACGCGCACGCCTTCACGGTGGCGAAGGCGATGCGCGCGGACGTTCTGGCGGACATCCGGGAGGCGGTGGACGACGCCCTGCGGAGCGGTCGGACGCTGGCGCAGTTCTCCGAAGGGCTGACTCCTCTTTTGCAAAAGAAAGGCTGGTGGGGGCGTCAGCTGGTGATCGACCCGAAGACGGGCGAGGAAGTCTCCGCCCTTCTGGGAAGCCCGCATCGGCTGCGCACCATATTTGACACGAACCTGCGGTCCTCCTACGCGGCCGGGCGCTGGGAGCGCATTCAGCGACAGAAGGACGCGATGCCCTGGCTGCGCTACTCCGCCGTGCAGGACGTGCGGACGCGGCCTCACCACGCCGCGTGGCACGGGACGCTCCTTCCGGTGGACCACGCATGGTGGAACACGCACTATCCGCCGAACGGATGGTATTGCCGATGCCGCGCCATTCAGATATCGGACCGGCAGGTGAAGCGGCGGGGGCTTCGTCCCACGAAGTCTCCGCCCGCCGGAACGCGCAAGTGGCTGAACAGGCGCACGGGCGCGGTGAGCGAGATTCCCCTTGGAATCGATCCGGGCTTTGACTGGAACGTAGGGCGTGGACGCGGCTGGAAGGGCGCGCCCGCCCCGCCTCCGGATCCGAATGCCATTCCGGAGCTCGACGCCAAGGCGGCGATGGAGCGTCTGGTGGCTCCGGCGAGCGGCTCCAATCCGGGGGGACTCTATCGCGGCGCGGACGGGGTGGAGCGCTACGTCAAGCAATACGACGACCCCGCCCAGGCCTACTCCGAGGCGGCGGCGAACCGCATCTATCGGGAGCTGGGGTTTGAGGCGCCCGTCTCCTCTCTCGTCCGAGAGGGGGAGAAAACTCTCCATAGCGAACGACTTCATCGAGAACACCGGAACCCTCGGCAAGAACAGGCTGACGAAAGCGCACGCGAACAAGGTGCTTGATGGTTTTGCCGCCGACGTCTGGCTCGCCAACTGGGACGCGGTGGGCCTCAAACTCGACAACGTCGTCATAGCGGGAAAGAAGGTCGTCCGCATCGACCAGGGCGGCTCCCTCCTGTTCCGCGCACGCGCGGGCAGAAAACCCCTGGACCGCCTCCATAAAATCGCCGAGTGGGACGGCTTCAGCAACCCTTCCATCAACCCCGCCTACGTGCGGATATTCGAGAAGGCGGACCTCATCGACGCGGACGAACTCGGCCGCCGTGCCCTCCGCCAGATGGAGGACATCAAAAAACTCGGGGAGCGCACGAACGACTTCGCCGACCTCGTTCCGGCCGTGAAGGGCGTCCCGAAAGCGGACAGGGACGCGATACTCGACCTCCTGCGAAGGCGCGCGCGCCTGCTGGAGAACGAGATCGCACCCCGCGTCCGCAAGGCGATGGAAGCGGCCAGAAACGTCCCCAAGCCCCACCGCAACTTCAAAAAGCAGGATGGGGCGGCAATTCCGCTCTTTTCTCTCCGCCGCCAGGGGCAGGATGCCGGACGGGCAGCGCCACGGCCTGAGCGATATAGAGATGGCGGCCCGCTACGCCTACACCACCAGCGACTCGAAGTGGGGCTACGGGCCCCTGAACCAGGCGCTGCGGACGGGAAGCCCAAAGCAGCGGACGAAATATGAAAACTACAGGAGAACCCTCAGCGACGCCCTCGCAAAGATGCCCGATTATCAAGGGGAGGTGCGGCGCGGGACGACGCTGCCCGATGACGTTCTTGACGGAATCGAGAAGGGCGGAATTTTTGAGGAGCGGGGCTTTTTCAGCACCTCCCACAGCGGAGAGGCGGCGTTTGGTGGCCCCCATGAATTCGTGGTACAATCCAGACACGGCAAGCGCATCAACGGGGCTTCCGCTTTCCCCAGCGAGCGCGAGGTCCTCTTCACCTCCGGGACGAGGTTTGAGGTAGAGCGGATCAGGCCCAAGGGCAAGGGCAACGGCAACGGCATATGGGAGATTCATGATGAGAGAGATGGACTGATGGCGATCGAGATCACCGAGGAATATAGAGCGAGCACCGGTGTCCGCGCGGTGAAATACAGGGCGGATGACGGCAATATTGCCTCTAGCGTCTGGCCTGAAGAGATGACCCGCGAGGAACTTATCGCCGACATTGAGGAATATGAGGCGGGATTCCGGAAACGCCAGAAACAGGAAAAGCGCGCCCTGGAGGCGGCCGGCTTAAATACGCCGGCATGAGCGATGCGGAAAAAGAAGAGGTGCACGCGGAGGCCAGGGAATACATAAAACTGCTGATGTTCACCGAGGCACAGTGGGACAAGGCCGTGATTGCGGCCACGGCGAACATGACCCACGGCATGTCCAACCTCGCCAAGAAGATGCAGGACCAAGCCCTCACCAGCGCAGCGCTCAGGCCCGGAACCAAGGCACGCCAGCTCCACGACGAAATCAGCAACATGACGCCTGAGGAACTCTACGCGAAATACCCCGAAGCCCTGGAGCCGCCGGACGATGAAGACGAGGACGCCTGAGCACCCCCGCCTCGACCCTGAAAACCCCTTGATTCACGAAGCGCGAACTGGCGGATACCGCCGCTCCTCCTCCTGAGCGCCCCGCGCCCGCAGCACCCCGGAAAACCCCTTGCTTCAAAGGCGCATCAACAGGCCGAAAACGCCCTCCATGAACGCTCCCGAAATACCCCCCGATTCACGCGCCTTTGCAACGCTGAAAATACCCCCGATAAACGCCCTTGAAACACCCTGGAAAAAGGCCGAAAAAGGGCGTGTTTTCGCCTTTTACACGCGAAATTCGCAATTATTTCTTTCCGCCCGAAACCGACCCTGCGCGCGCCCGTAAATCACCGAAAAACAGCCTCTTGTTCATAGGGATCCCGACGGAAACCTGATTGAGATGTCTAACTATCCCGACGAGACGGAGTGAATCGTCCCGCCGTTTTTTCCTGAAGTTCGTCCTGTATGGGCGCTCAGTGTCATCTTGTGAGGATTTGAGGCGGAATCCATATGGCGATCGAAGAGTGGAGGCGGGCCGACGCGCGTCGGGTTCGTACTTCCCTTCTTGATCCTAGCGGAAAATCTCTATTTCGGCTTCCGCCTCTCCGTGATACACGGCTTTCGCCTTGAGTAGATCGTCCATCACCACTCTCTTGTCGCGCGGATTTCGGAGCAGATAGGCGGGATGATAGGTCGGAAGACAGGGGATTCCTTGGTAGCGTCCGAACTTCCCCCGGATCTTGCCGATGGGCGTTCTCGTCTGGAGCAGCCATTGCGCGGCGAATCTTCCCAGCGCCAGAATCAATTTGGGATGGATGATAGCGAGTTGCTTGTGAAGATAGGGCTCGCAACAGGCGATCTCCCCAGGTTCGGGATCGCGGTTGTCCGGCGGTCGGCATTTGAGGATGTTGCAGATATAGACCTCCTGACGAGGGACTGCGATGACGTTTTCAATCATTTTCGTCAGCATTTGACCCGCCCGGCCGACGAAGGGGACTCCCTCCGCGTCTTCGTTGGCTCCCGGTGCTTCGCCCACGATGACGAGTTTCGCGTTCGGGTTTCCCGCCCCGAATACGAGATTCGTTCGCCTCTCTCCCAGTTTGCAGCGCAGGCAACCCTCTACGGCGGTATAGAGTGCATCAAGCGAAATGTTCGCGTTCGGATCAAAGGGTAAGGGCGGTGGCTCTGGCCCCCGGTTCACACGCCTCCCCGTGGAATTCAAAGCGGGTTCCGGCCCCGTCGGAGGGATCAGGATTTGCTGCTCAGAACTCTTTGCGGATGCGGACTCCAGCGTCGGGGAGGGTGCGACCCTCTCGGCGCGTGGGGCTTCGGAAATCGGTTCGCGAGGAGCACCTAGGCCCACGTAGCCGATCCCTGCGGCTTTTTGGTTTCGCAGATGCCCAATTACACATCGAAGCAACTCTTCTCGGTTGGTCATCGTGTCAACCGCAGGGTGCGGCGAGAAATGAATTCACGCGGAAGTATTTTGCCATAGTTTTGCGAGATGATCGAGAATGCGCCCCGCCAGAATCCGTTTTGGGAGCAGGGGAAGGGCTTGCGTCGCCCCGTCTGGATGAATAATGCAGGTGCGGGAAGAATCCGCGCCCATCGCGTCTTCTTCTCCGCAAACGGCGTTCGCCACGATGAAATCCAGCCTCTTTCGCTTGAGTTTGTCTTTCGCACGCTTGACCATCCGTTCGGTTTCGGCGGCGAAGCCAATAAGAATTTTGTTCCCCTTTTCCGCTCCCAGTTCAGAGAGTATGTCGGTTGTGCGCTCAAGTTCGATGGAGAGTGCGCCGCCGCCTTTTTTGTGTTTTTGGAATGAGGGGGAGATAGGACGATAGTCCGCCACGGCCGCCGCCATGATGAGGGCGTGTGCGTCGGCCCAGACGTCTTTCACCGCTTCGCGCATGTCAGCGGCGGATTCCACGCGAACCACTCTCACCCCAGGCGGGTCGGGGAGGGCGACGGGGCCGCTGACGATGCGCACATCCGCTCCGCGCCCGGCGGCTTCCCTCGCCAGAGCGAAGCCCATCTTTCCGCTTGAGCGATTCGAGAGAAAGCGTACGGCGTCCCATCTCTCTCTCGTTGGCCCCGCCGTGACGATGATCCGCATGCCGGAGAGGTCCGGATTCGCCGCTAGGATGCGCCGCGCGACCAGCAGTATTTCTCGCGGCTCGGGCATCCGCCCCTGTCCCGCTCCCTCCTCCGCGCGCGCCATGTGGCCTGCGCCTGGTTCCATGACGATGTGGCCTCGCTCGCGCAGGATTTCTATGTTCTCCTGAACGGCGGACGACGCCCACATTCGGGGATTCATGGCCGGAGCGATGAGCACCGGCGGTTTTGCGGACAACAGAAGGGTCGAGAGAAAATCGTCCCCCACTCCGTGGGTGAACTTCGCGATGATGTTCGCCGTGGCCGGCGCGATGAGCATGAGGTCCGCGCGATCGGATAGGGAGACGTGCGGCATATCCCCTGTGAACGCGTCCCCCTCCACCGGGAGTGTTCTTTGAATGGGCGTCTTGCCCGTGAGCACTTCAAAGGGCAGGGGCTGAACGAACGAGGAGGCGTTTTGCGTTAGGACCGTTTGCACCTCGGCGCCGTCTAGGACAAGAAGGCGCGCAAGCGCGATGGATTTGTATGAGGCGATGCCGCCCGATACGCCGAGGATCGTTGTTTTGCCGGCGATGGGGCCTGAGGGGAGATGCGCGCTCAACGGGGATTTCCCTCCCCTCTTCTTTTGAGGAGGAGGTCTCTCAGTTTCCGAAAGGCGGCTTCCATGTCGTCGTTGATGATGACGTGGTCGTAGAGATATCTTTGCGTCATCTCCTCTTCCGCCTCCGAGAGTCGGGATTCCATTTTTTCATCAGATTCCGTCGCCCGGCCTTTGAGGCGGTCGCGAAGCGCATCAAGTGAGGGCGGCATGACGAAGATGAGGCTGGCGTCCGCTCGCCTTCTCTTGATTTGCAAGGCGCCCTGTACATCCAGGTCCATGATCACGTCGTCTCCCCTGGAGAGATGCGCTTCTACGTCCCCTTGAGGCGTTCCGTAGTATTCGCCATACACGTGCGCCCATTCGAGGAATTCGTTTTTGGTGATCATCTCGTGAAAGTCCGATTTTTTTAGAAAATGGTAGTGAACACCGTCTTCCTCAAGAGCGCGCCTCGGCCGCGTCGTCGCGCTTATGGAGTGCCAGACGCGCGGAAGCTCCTCACATGAGTGGGCGATCAGCGTGGACTTACCCGTCCCCGAAGGGGCGGAGATAACGAAAATATGGCCTTGTTGGCGCATTATTCGACGTTTTGCACTTGCTCGCGGATTTTCTCGACCGCGCTTTTCATGTCAACCGCGCTTTGCGTGAGACGCGAATCGAAGGATTTGGATGAAATCGTGTTGGCTTCCCGGTGCATCTCTTGGACGAGGAAATCGAGTTTGCGACCGACGGGGTGTTCGCTTGTCAGTATCTCGCGAAACTGGGCAATGTGGCTGTCAAGACGGCTCAGCTCCTCGCTAATATCCCCGCGCTCGGCGGCGTAAACCATCTCCTGTTCCAGACGGCCTTCGTCCACCTCGACCCCCTCGGCGAATTTAAGAATTCTCTCGCGCATCCGCGCGGCGAGTGATTCTCGCGCCTCGGGCAGACATTTGCGAATCTCCCCGCACCGGTTTTCTACCCCCCGGAGATGCACGGTCAGGTCTTTCTCCAGCGCATCTCCCTCTTTTCTGCGCATGTGGCCGAGAGAGCCTAGCGCTTCGTCTAGGGATTCCATCAAGGGTGATTGCATGGCGTCTTTTTCCGGCTCCGGCTCCGGGCTTTTGAGAAAGTCCCGAAAACCGGCGAGCGTCGAGAAGTCCACATCGCCAGGGATTCCCAATTCGCTTTTCAGGGTGTTTAAGTTGGAGAGAAGGGATTTTGCCGCCTCAGCGTCAATGGGCGATACAGCGTTTGCACCCCTGTCCAGACGGATGTAGATATCGAAGCGTCCACGAGAAAAGTGCTTTTTCACCGCCTCGCGCACTTCGCTCTCGAGTGGGAGCGACCAGCGCGGACCCCGAATCGAGACCTCCAAATATCGATGATTCACCGAGCGCGCCTCAACGCTGACCAAGATGTCGCCTAGCGGCCTTTCTCCCGTTCCGTAACCCGTCATGCTGTCTATCATTATTCATCCTGGGATGTGTTGTCAGTATATCTAAAAAGCTTACAATAATTTTCTGGTCGGGACCTGTCAATTTGCGCGCCCCGGAAAACGTATAGGGATTTAGGCCGGTTTCATGGATACTTTTGTGATTCAGGCGATCGCCCAGGAATTGAAAGAACACCTTCTGGGCGCGCGTCTCGACAGAATCTCCCAAGCGGATGCGCATACGATACTCCTTTTTTTCTCCGTTCCCCAAAGAGGGAGGCGCTGCCTTCTCATCAGCGCGGACCCCGCGCACCCGCGGATTCATCTCACTTCTGAACCTCCTCCAATCTTGCCGGAAGCACCCGCGTTTTGCCGAACTCTCCGGAAATATCTTGGCGGTTTGCGCATCGCGCGCGCCGCGGCGGGAGAATGGGAGAGAGTCCTCCAGTTCTCTTTCTCGCACAAGGGCGTTTCCCGACCAGGCGGCTCTTTCGCGTTGATGGCGGAGATGATGGGCCGATGGAGCAACCTGATACTCCTGGACGGCGGAACGGGTGAAATTCTGGACGCCAAAAGTCGGATCGCGCGAAGCCGGAACCCCTCACGGCCCTTGGAGCGGGGTGGCAGGTATCAGTTGCCGCCGGTCCAGAAGAAGGTGGATCCGAATGGGCTCACGAGAGAATCGATGCGGAAAATGATAACGGAGTCAAACCTCCAATCCGCCACGCGGGAGGAGTTCGCGCGCTGGCTAGTGGGTTCGGTGGGCGGAGTGAGCCCGTCGCTCGCTTGGGAGATTGCGCGCGTTTCTTGGGCCGATGATGGATGGACGGGAGCGGCGGAGGCCCTGTTGCGTGTGATGGAGACCTACCGCAGAGGAGAATTTACCCCTGTCTGGGTTTTGGATGCCGACGGGCAACCTGTGGGGCTCAGCGCGGTTCAGGCACCTGTTGCGAAGGCCGATTCCTATCGCGCGTTTGGTTCCATGAACGAGGCGGCGGATCTGTTTTACCGAAACGTCCTAAAAGACTTTCGGCTGGGCGAGCGGAAGAGAGGCGCTTCGAAAATTCTCTGCCGTGTGCGTGAGCGCATACGAGGCGCGATTGACGCGGCGCAAAGGGATTTGGAATCCGCCGCCGAGGCGGCGTGCTTTTTGAGAAAAGGAGAGTTGCTGCTCGAGAACCTGGGCAAGGTGGACGAAAAAGCGAAGGTCCTCTCCGTTCAGGACGCGAGCGGGTTGGTCGAGATTGCCCTGGACCCGAGACTTACCCCTTCGGAGAACGCGCAGAAATACTTTCACCGCTACAAGAAGCGCAAGAGGCGCGCGTCCTTTGCAATGGCGCGCCTTCAGGAGATGGAAAAAGAGGAAGAATTTATCAACAGCCTGACGTTTGATCTGGAAACGGCGGAGGAAATGGAAGATATCGCAAGCGTGGAGGAAGCGTTGTCCCAAGCGGGCTACTTCAGGTGGCGCGAGAAGAGAGGGCTTCGGAAGCACGGACGAGCGAAGGGCGGGAAAACCACGCGCTCCAGGAACTACAGGCGATTTCTCTCGGCTTCGGGCTGGGAGGTGATCGTGGGGAAAAACGCTTTGGGCAACGATGAGATGCTCAGGAGCGTCGGCCGTGCGAGCGATATGTGGTTTCACGCCCAAGGAGTTCCCGGGAGCCACGTTCTCCTGCGTCGCGCCGGCGCCGCGCAAGGGGCTCCCGATGAGGATGTTCTGGTGAATACGGCGGCGTTCGCAGCCTATTTCAGTCGAAGCCGGACGGATTCGAAGCTTCCGGTCGATTATCTTCCCTTCCCTTCTCTTAGAAGGCCGAGGGGAGGGCGTCCCGGGCAGGTCTTGTTCACGGGGCACAAAACGATTCTAGTCGATCCGGATTTGGGCAGACGTCTTTGCGGGGAGTGGGAGGAAATTTCCTGAAGAAGACTTGTTGGGAATGGGAGGTGAAAAACGCCTTTCACAAGCGCAAAAAGGTTTTTCGCAGAAATTTCTCCTTCGTGCGATTCTCTCGTCTCGTGAATTTCTTGTGGAATGTCGCCCCTGCACATCCCGACGTTAAGAGTGCTGCGGACGCCCTCGCCGCCATCACGCTTGACGCCCTGGCTTTGAGCGACTTTTTCAACACCCTTTCACGGTCTTTTTACAAGCCGTTTTGCCTCGGAAAATCCGCTGTTTTTCCAGGCCATTCCCAATTATTTTTGTTTGGCTACAATAGTCATCACGGATGTTGTCCCGCCGATTTCAAAATTACGCCCCGTGATTTTTTTACTTGGTTTCCAGGTGAAGATCTCAGATATATGCTCGATGCCGTTCGTTTATATCTGGCGAAACCGAGTTCCCGTCCCCCCTTTTTATGGGCGGTGAAGCGGAACACCCTCTCCATGGGCGTTGGTATTTTCTCGATGACGGACGGGGGCATGAATGCTCGCCCTTACAGGAATTTCGCCAAAACCTGGTTCGCCAGAAGTGTTCCCCTCTCTGACAGGCGAAGGCGGCCGTTTTCCTTCGCCACCAGGCCGGAACTCTCTAGGTCTGCGAGCAGTTCCTGAAAGACGTCTTCGGGGTCTGCGCCGCACTCTTGCGCGATTCGTCGCGTTGAAACACCCTTTTTCATCCGAAGTCCGAGCATGAGCGCCTCGCCCATCGCTTTTCGGGGCGTGTCCACGCGTTCGATTCCAAGGGTCGGATCGCCCGCTTTTCGGGCGTAAACGTCGGGTCTGGCGTGATTCCAAAAACGCCTCCCCTCCATCAGCGAATGCGCTCCCGCGCCAAGACCCAGGTAGTCTCCTCGCCGCCAGTAATTCAGATTGTGTCTGCACGCGAAACCCGGTTTTGCGAAATTGCTGATTTCGTAGCGTTCGAAGCCGGCGCCGGCCAGCATCGAATCCCGAAGTTCCCACATGCGCAGGGATGCTTCCTCGTCGGGAAGGCTACACAACTCTCCCCGCGCTTCTCGCGCGTGAAACGCTGTGCCCGGTTCTATGGTCAGCTCGTAGGCGGAGAGATGGTCGGGCCCGAGGCGGATAGCGCACTCAATGTCCTGGGCGGCCATGTCTATCGTCTGTTCCGGAATTCCGAACATGAGGTCGAGCGAGAGGTTGGAGAAGCCCGCCGCGCGCGCGGAATGGAATGCTTTTTGGGCGTCGTCCGCGCTGTGAACCCTGTCGATCTTTCTCAGCCCGCCATCCTCAAACGTCTGGACGCCAATGCTGATCCGGTTGACGCCGGCCTCCCGAAGCGCGCCAAAGCGTTCAGCCTCGGCCGCTCCGGGGTTCGCTTCAAGCGTGATTTCGCAATCCGGAGACACGTCGAACAATTCGGAGAGGAGGCGCAAAACGCGCCTTGTTTCCTCAGGCGGAAACAGCGAGGGCGTGCCTCCACCAAAAAATATCGTCTTCACCTCTCCCCCTTGAAGGGAGAACTGCCTGACGCGGCCTTTCGTTTCCTTCATCAGCGCATCCGCGTAACGGCGCGCCCAGTCCGCGTCGGCGCGACCCTTTTCCATAAGGGAATCCAGGGCGTATGAGTTGAAGTCGCAATACCCGCATTTGGCGATGCAAAAAGGAACGTGTACGTAAAGCGACAGTGGTTTCATGTCATCGTCCGTTCGTTGATGAGGCGAGGAACGCGAAAGCCTTTTTTCTATGATAGCCTGTGTCGTGATCCTTTTGCATTTCGGGAGGGGTGGTTTTGGTCGTTCACACGGTATCTACCGAAGAGAGATTGCGCGTCATTCAGCGGGTGGGACACGTGCTGAATTCGAGCCTGGACATGGAAGTCGTCCTGGGCCGCGTGGCGCGTGAGACGAGGGCGATATTCCCGCTGGATCATTTCGTTCTTTATTTGGTCAATCCGGATAAAAAAACCTATACCATCAGGGTGCTCGCCTCAAGCGATGAAATACTCAACGCGCCACGGGAGGACATACCGCTCAAGGGCGGCGCTCTGGGCTGGCTCATCGCGCATCGGGAAAGGCCTTATGTCATTTACAAGGACCTGGACAGTGAACGCCCTTTCGCTGAGGACGAGGCAGTTTTCAAGCGCGGAATGCGAAGCGGCATTCGCACCCCGCTCGTCATCGGCGATGACGTTTTTGGGGAAATCGCCGTCGCCAGCAGCATGCCCAGCCAGTTTACCGAAGAGATGGGAGAGTTTCTCTGCGAGCTCACGCCGGCCATCGCCACGGCCGTGTCGAACGCGCAGGCATACGCCCAACTGGAGGCCGTGCGGGATGATTTTCATCAAGAGACGCTCCATCTTCGGGATCAGATCAAGGAGATCCACAATCCGGATGATCTCACTGGCTCAAGCCGGGCTGTGGCCGATATTCGGGAGTTGGTCGCACAGGTGGCGCCCACAGAAGCCACGGTGCTCATCTTGGGCGAGACAGGAACCGGAAAGGAGCTGGTCGCGCGTAGCATACACCACCTGAGTGCGCGGCGCAACCGCGTGCTGGTGAAGGTGAACTGCGCGGCGTTGCAGGATACGTTGCTGCTGAGCGAGTTGTTCGGCCATGAGAAGGGCGCGTTCACCGGAGCGGTGAGCAGAAAAAAAGGCAGGTTCGAGATTGCGGATAAGGGCACGATTTTTCTCGATGAAATCGGGGAGATATCCCCCGAGGCGCAGGTGAAAATTCTTCGGGTCATGCAGGAGAAAGAGTTTGAGAGAGTCGGCGGCAACCAGACGCTGAAGGTGGATACGAGGATCATCGCCGCCACGAACAGAGACCTAGAGAAAGAGGTGCGCCAGGGTCGATTTCGCGACGATCTTTACTTTCGCCTCAACGTAATACCCATTCACGTGCCACCGCTCAGGCAACGCAAGGAGGATATTTCGGAACTGGTGGATTATTTCGTGAGCAAGCATGGTCCCCGCATGAATCGGCAGATCAAATCCGTGGACCCAAAAGCCTTGGAGCGGCTCATGCGGTATGATTGGCCAGGAAACGTCCGGGAGCTGGAGAACGTGGTGGAGCGCGGGCTTGTCCTGGGGCGCGGGCAGGTTCTCAGGTTTGACGGGCAGCTTCTGGGCGAATCTCCCCCCTCGTCAAGGGAGAGTGAATTTGCGCCCATGGAAGAATACCAAAGACGCTACATCCTGCGGGTGTTGGCGCATACGGACGGCCTGGTTTCCGGAGCGCGCGGAGCGGCCCGCATATTGAGTATGAAGCCCACGACGCTCAGGAGCCGGATGAAGAAGCTGGGCATCCAATCCCGCCGCGAGCACAAAAGGTCTCATCAAGACGCGCGCCGGGTCGGTGGATAAAGTCGTGCGCGCATGGAGGGCTGCGATGGAGGGAGTCCGTTCCGGGAATGGCACCGATGATAGAGGAGCAGAAGATTTTTCTGCCGGAGCCGTGAACTCCTCCATTCTGAGGGAGTGCCTGCCTCTGGCGATGCGCTTGCCGATTCAGCGGCCGGGTTTCGCTACATCACCTTCTGGGTCAAGGGCATAGAAGCAGCCGTGGCGCACCTACTGAAGGTGGGCGTGGAGCTGCTGTCTGATGTATTGTCTCGCGCGCCCGAGAGGAAGACAATTTTTTTCAAGGATCCGGACGGAAACCTGCTGAAGCTGAACTGGGTGGATCTGGTGGTTTCATAAAAAACCGCATATGAATAGTGGAATTTCAGGCGAAGATGAAAGTGTGCTCAAACAAAGGAGAAGTTGTGAACAAACGTTATTTGGGAATATGCGCGGTCATGCTTTCTCTGGCTCTTTGCGGCACGGCTGGCGCAGCCTCACTGCAAAAAGCCATCATGTATAACCAGCATGGCTTGAAGGAGAAAGCGAAAGGAGAGCTTATCGATCTCATTTTCAGCAGAGTCTCCCGAAGCGATAAGGCGGAGGCTTACTATTTGCTTGGAACCATCGCGTTCGACGAGAAAAAAATTTCCGTTGCCCTGGATTCCTGGAGAACGCTCGTTGCGAAATTTCCACAATCCGGAAAGGCGAAACTCGTCCAAGGAAAAATATCTGAACTGGCGGAGATAGTCGGCGAATCGACGGAAAAATCCATCAAAAACGCCGTTGCGCGCTCTTACTTGCGGCATGGGGATTTCTGGTCGAAAGGGAGAAGCCGAGTATTTTCTATAGATGGTAGTTGGATTCCGCGTGTTGAAGCGGCGAATAAATGGTATGATAAAATTATCGCTGAATTTCCGAAGACACCCGCCGCCGAACTCGCATACGAAAGCAAGCTCAAGACGCTTATTGGATGGAGGCGTTCTGGCTCATCCTTTGGTTTAAGCAAGTCTAGGAAATATATGCCGCAATTACTGGAAACTTTCGCTGCGTTTGAACGGGATTTTCCGGAATCTGGTGCATTGTAGGCGTTCAGATATCAGATAGCCCAGGAGTATTGGGTTGCTAATGTTGAGTATCATAATAATAATATGAAGAAATGGCTGAACAAAATAATCGCTGCAGCAGGCGAGCGAGACAGCTTTTACAAAGACTTGGCGAAAAGAACATTGCGTAACATGGGGCCGAAAAAATGAGGGCACAGAACATCACGGGAGACGAGGCGAGATGAAACTGACGTTTGATCACATCCATTGCGTTCACGCTGACGTGGATGCGGCGGTCGCGTTCTACACGGACGTTCTGGGAGCGACCGAGACCAACCGAATCGACCGGGGCGGCGCGCCACAAGTGTATCTGGACGTCCACGGGGCGAGCGTCATCGTTCGTGGGCGCCGCGGCGGCGAGGAGCTCGCCCCGGCACCAGACGGCTGGCCACGCTACAGCGTTGACCACTATGCGTTTTGCGTGGAGGGAAAGCTGGGCGACGCACTTGATGCGGTTCGCGCTCGCGGCGGAAAGGTCGTGGCGGAGGGTGAGGCGGAGGAGTTGTATTTCGCCTACCTGGAAGCGCCGGACGGCGTCGTGATCGAGCTGATGGAGATGAAGTAGAAGCCGGAAAATGCGTCGTGGGCCAGGAGCACCTGGAATGTTTCAGCGCATCTTTTTTGCGGCGCTCATATCGGGCGTGATCGCGGGTCTTTTCGTATCCGCCGTTCATTCGTTTCGCGTCCTCCCCTTGATGCGTCAGGCGGAAGAATTCGAGGCACAGAGAAAAGAACCTGTCCCCCCAGCCGAGGATGCGGGCGGCGGCCTCCCGAGGTTCGCGCTCACGCTGGTTTCGAACTGCCTCGCGGCGATTGGCTTCGCGCTGCTGCTCGTCGCCTGCTTCGCCCTTCGGGGGAACGTGGACGGGAAAAAGGGAATCCTCTGGGGGATTGGCGGATTCGCCGTCTTCAGCCTTGCGCCTTCTGTCGGCTTATCACCCGTGCCTCCTGGTGCCTTCGCCGCTGCCGTGGCGGATAGGCAGATTTGGTGGGTTCTCACCGTGGCGGGTGCGTCCTCGGGTCTGATTCTGTTGGTTTTCAAACCTGGGAGTGTTTTCAAGGCTCTGGGGGTTGTCCTCATCCTTTCGCCGCACGCTCTGGGCACCCCGCATCCTGATGTGCATGGTGGCGCGGTGCCCGATGCTCTGGCGAGAAGCTTTGTCCTGGCGGCGCTCGCCGCCTCGGCCATGTTCTGGATCGTTCTGGGTTTTTGCGCTGGCTATTTTTTCAATCGCCTGTTCAGGGAGTGATATTCTCTTGCGATCCCCAGACGATCTGTGAAGTTTGGCGCCCGTACGTAGTCGCCCATTTACCCTGGCGGTTCCGTTCCTGCTCGGCGACAGGTACCTTTTTTGTCCATCCTCGCACAAAACCGACCGGATTACTTAACGATAAATCGTAAAATATCGATATTTTGTAATTTATAGGCCTCTTTTTCTTATCCCTTCATCCAGCGGGTTATTTCGTAAATCATTGTTTTTGTGATGATTTACAGAAATTTTCTATTTTGGCATAAATTTTGCTTAAAATATAATAACTATTGTTTCATGTCTCTCCTGGAGATAAGGGGAAGGAGGCGGAGATGGAATTTCTCAAGGTGTATGTCATGGCGGCGTTGCCCGTTTTTATCGCTTTCGGCGCGATTTGGTGGTTTATGACCTGCAGCGTCGTCGCGCATCTTCCGAGGAGGGCCTCGCGCGCGGCTGCTCCCGAAGGCGGCCGGGCCGTCGTCAAACAGGCGAGATGGCAAAAAGCCGCGTAGAAAATGCGCGCAGCACATGCAAACAGCGGAGCGAAAACCCATGTATCAGCGAATTTTGATTCCCCTGGACGGTTCGGAGGAGGCGGAAGCTGCCGTGGATGAGGTGGTGCGCCTCTCGCCGAACGCGGAAGTCGTTCATCTGCAGTTGGTGGAGAACGGTGTCATGCAGTCGAGACAACTTGAGGGCTACGCGATGTATGCCGATCAGATCGAGGATGCGCGAAAGCGCGCGGGCACAGCGTATTTGCGTCCTTTGCGGGAGAAACTCGAGTCCCGGGGCTTGCGCGCGGAGGTTTCCGTGAGCACCGGCGATCCATTGAGTCAGATAGTCGAGAGGGCGGAAAAACTGGACGCCGACCTCATCCTGCTCGGCGGCGAGGAGCCCAGGTGGTTCAGAAGACGTCTGGGGCTGGCGCGCCTCGCCCCGCGCCTGGCGAAGAAAGTGAAATCCCGTCTCTTGTTGACGCAAGATTCGGTGCAATCTCCAAAAACCCTCAAGAGAGTCGCTTAGAGAAAAACCTGCCGTGGCCCAATCACTGGGCCACGCCCCCACTTGCCTCCCCCCTGGTGGTCCACGCTGTCCAGCACCGGGCCGCCGGGCGGGGAATCCTCACCTTCTGTCGATCTGGTCGCGTTCCGCTCGTATTCGCTGGATGGTAGAATCTCCTCTCGTTCGAATCGCTTGGGGAATGGCGGATGCGGATTGGCGTCTTGTGTCGTGATGAGACCTTGCACGGCGTGCGGAGAATCTCAGAGAGCGCCAGGAACAGAAAGCACCAGGTGCAGGTTCTGGATCCGTATCGATTTTTGCTCAAACTGAACGAGGGGGGAATGTCGCTCGAGTTTCGAGGCTTGCCCTTTTCAGGAGCGGACGTCTTCCTGCCGCGCCTGGGGGCGAACATATCAGAGCATTCTCTCGCCCTTGTTCGGCACCTGGAAGGCAGCGGCGCTTTGTTCGTCAACGGCTCCCATGCGCTTGAGACCTCGCGGGACAAACTGCGCACCCTGCAGCTTTTGGCGCGAAACGGCTTGCCGGTGCCGAGAACGGCGTTCGCTCCTGATCCGAACTATCTGCGCGCCGCGCTCCACAGCGTGGGGGGCGCGCCCGTCGTCATCAAGTTGCCGCGCGGGACGCAGGGCAAGGGTGTAATGCGCGCCCACGGCCCGGAGGAGGCGCAGTCCATCTTGGACGTGATGTGGAGTCTCCAGCGCGACGCCCTTGTTCAGGAGTACGTGGAAGAGGCGCGGGAGAGGGATCTCCGAATCATCGTCGTCGGCGGTGAAATTGCGGCCGCCGTAAGAAGGCGCGCGTCTGCCGGCGAGTTTCGCGCGAACTTCCATCGGGGCGGCTATGTACGAGCAGTCGTTCCGGCCGCCCGAAGCGCAGAACTCGCCAAAAGCGCCGCGAAATTATGTGGTTTGGAAATCGCCGGCGTGGATTTGCTGGAAACCAGTCGCGGCCCCTTGGTTTTGGAGGTGAACGCCGCCCCTGGTTTTGAGGGCGTGGAGCGCGCCGGCGGCCCGCCGGTGGCCTCCATGATTTTGGATTACGTTGAGCACCGCTACGAGGAATGGAAGAGGAGCAAGGCGTAATTCGTTTGCCGAGGTTTTCGCACTGCCCCTATAATCGACCGCTGACCTTAAAGAGGGTCGCCGCAAGGGTGCGCCGCCGGCGCCGCGTTTTCGGAGCGCGTGAGGATCGCTTTTTGGACGAGAATACTAAAAGGGGAGAAATTCGTTGATGAGCGACGTTGACGCGATATGCCATGCGGCGAGAGACGCTGCCCTCGCGCTGGCTCCCTTGAGCGATGGGGCGAGAAATCGCGCGCTGGCCGCCGTGGCCGACGCGATTGACGAGAACGCCGGGCGGATTCTGCGTGCGAACGAAGAGGACGTCGCCGGCGCGCGGCCACTCTTGGCGCGCGGAGAGATGTCCCCACCGCTGCTTCGGCGCCTTGAACTGAGCGCGCACAAGATAGCGCAGATGGCGGCTGGCGTGCGCGAGGTGGCCGGGCTGCCGGACCCGTTGGGCGTCGTGTGCATGGCGACGCTGCTTGATGAGGGACTTACGCTCAGGCGCGTCACGTGTCCTTTGGGCGTGATCGCCGCCGTATTCGAGTCAAGACCGGACGCCCTCGTGCAAATCGCCTCGCTCTGCCTCAAATCGGGAAACGCCGTCATCCTCAAAGGAGGCCGCGAGGCCGCGCATACAAACCGCCTTCTGGCCGATCTGATTCGGCGCGCTTCCTCGGCGGCGGGAGAGTTTCCGGCGGATGCCCTGCAGCTCATCGAGGCGCGAGAGGACGTGCAGACGTTGTTGTCGCGTGACGACGCGGTGGATTTGCTCATACCGCGCGGCAGCAACGAGTTCGTGCGCTACATCAAGGAGCGTTCCTCCATTCCGGTTCTGGGCCATGCGGATGGAGTTTGCCATTTATACGTGGATGAGGCGGCGGAGACAGATATGGCCGTGCGCCTCGCCCTGGACGCGAAAACGCAATACCCTGCGGTTTGCAACGCGATAGAGACGCTTTTGGTGCACGAGCGCAAAGCGGGAGAATACCTCCCTTTGGTCTCTGCGGCCTTGAGGGAAAAGGGGGTGACCATTCGGGGCTGCGATGCGACGATAGCGATTCTCGAAGATGCGGAGGCGGCCTCCGCGGATGACTGGAAAATGGAATATCTGGATTTGATCATCTCCGTCCGCGTGGTGGCCTCCCTTGCCGAGGCGGTGGATCACGTCAACCGGTATGGTTCGCGTCACACCGAGGCGATCGTCACCTCGGACGAGGCGGCGGCGCGGACGTTCTTGTCGAGGGTGGACGCCGCCAGCGTCATGTGGAACGCGTCCACGCGCCTGGCGGATGGTTTTCGCTACGGATTTGGCGCGGAGGTGGGAATCGCCACCGACAAAATACACGCGCGCGGCCCCGTCGGCCTGGAGGGATTGATGACCTATAAATACCATCTCACGGGAAGGGGACACCTTGTCTCTGACTATGAAGGCGCGGGCGGGCGGGCGTTTCTTCATCAGCCAATTTCCCTGCATGACGAGACCGACTAGGGGGGCGTCCACTCTTGCGCAGGTGGGTCGTCGCTTCGTTTCTCGCTTTTAGCGGCGCGCTCCTCGTCTTGTTGTTCGCTTTTCAGAACCCGAAGCGTGAAGAGATGCCCCTCGCCAAAGGAGACGGCGCGATCCTCTATCGCCAGAACTGCGCCGTCTGCCATGGCGTGCGGGGGGCGGGCGGAATCGGACGGCCTCTTCGTGGCCGCATCCTTCCCGTTGCCTTGATAAAGCAGATCGTCCAAAGGGGGCAGAACAAAATGCCCGCCCTGCCCCACCTCAAGGGCGAGGCACTGGAGGACGTGGCGAGATACGTGAATCGCCTGCGCTAAACTTTGCATCCCTGCCTCTTTGGGCCGGTGCCCTAGACCTCGCTTCTCTGCGCGGTTTTCACCGCCAGAGTGAAGGAGACGAAGCCGAAGCTCAGCATGATGAGGAGGGAAAGCCCCAGCCCGGGCAGGCTGTCCACGGCACCGGGCGCGCTCATGTAGAGCGTTCGCCTCAAAGCCGCCACGCCGTATGTGAGGGGGTTGATCTCCATGACGAGCCCGATGAGGGGATGCGCGCCCGAGGTCGGAAACACCGCACCGGAGAGCAACCAAAGAGGTATCAGCAACAGGTTCATGATGGAGTGAAAGCCTTGGGTGGATTCGATTCGCCAGGCGAAGAGAAGCCCGAGCGCGGTGAGTGCGAAGCCGATGAGGCCCATCACCGCAACCGAGGCGAACGCCGCCGCCAGTGTGAGCGGAACGCCCGCCAGAGGAGCGGCGAGGAGCAGGAGAATTCCTTGCAGTAGCGCCAGCGTGGCGCCGCCGAGCGCCTGTCCCAGTACGATGGCTGAGCGTGGGACGGGCGCTGCGAGGACGCTTTGCAAAAAATGTGCTTTTTTGTCATCCACCACGGCGAAGGTGGAGAAAATGGCCGTGAAGAGCACCACCATGACGATGATGCCCGGATAGAAGTATTCTAGGTACCCTTCTCCGCCGCCCGAATAGCGAAAACTCCGCCCAAAGCCGCTACCCAGCAGCAGCCAGAAAAGAACAGGCTGGCCGAGCGCGCCGATGACGCGGCTGCGCTGACGCAAAAAGCGGACGATCTCACGCTGCCAAATCGTTCCCATGCAGAGCAAAAAAGGAGTCACCGCTTCTTCGCCTTGGGGTTGGGAGGGGGGGCGTCCGCGTCGATGAAGCGTTTTCCTGTTTGTTTGATGAAAACGTCTTCGAGCGTGACTTTTCCCAGGACGATGGATTTCAGCTCGCCGGAAAACGCCTCGACGATTTTTGGAATGGCCGCGTGGGGATCGTTCATCTCCGCGCGCAAGAAGCCGTCCACGCTTTTCACGTCGCACGAAAACATGGCCTGCAACTTCGGAAGCAGGGATTCGGGGTTTCGCGCTTCGATTGTCAGCACGTCGCCGCTCACCTCCTTTTTGAGCGCGTCGGGTGCGCCGATGGCGACGAGGCTTCCCTTGTGGAGGATGCCCACTCGATCGGCGTGGTCCGCCTCCTCGATGAAATGCGTGGTGAGCACGACCGTGGCGTCCGTTTCGTCTCTCAGCCTTCGGAGCGCGTTTCTGAAATCGATTCTGGCACCGGGGTCGAGTCCCGCACTGGGCTCATCCAGCAGCAGCATATCGGGCCGAGGCAGAAGCGCCTTGGCGAGTTCCGCTCTGCGCTGCAACCCGCCTGAGAGGGTTTCGACAAAATCCTTTTTTCGGTCCTCAAGGCCAAATCGCTCCAGAAGATTCGAGGCGGCCTCTCGCAGGGGGCGGCCAAGCATTCCGTGGAGTCTTCCGTGATGGAGCATGTTCTCCAAAACGGTGAGTTTCGGGTCCAGGCTCGGTTGCTGGAACACGACGCCGATTTTCCTGCGCACCGAATGGGGAGCTTTCCGCACCGAATGACCAAAGACGCGCGCGTCGCCGGAGGATGGGCGCATGAGGGTGGCGACGATGCGGAACAGGGTGGTTTTGCCGCCGCCGTTCGGGCCGAGAAGTGCGAATATCTCGCGCGCTGACACCTCGAAGCGCACGCTCCTGAGGGCGACGCGCTCTCCGTAGCGGTGCGATACGTCTTGAACGGCCAGGGCGGGGTTTGGCTTCAATGCGATGCGTCCCCATCGTCGGCGCGTGAGAATTTCTGGCTGAGGAAATAATCCACGTTTAGCCAGATGGCCCGGGAGTAGCGAAACGAGAATAGCGGAATCAGAATGCAAAGCCCGCCCCAGATGATGAGCTGCGTCCTCAGCCCCGGCGCGATGAGGCGCTCGGTGAGAAAATAGCCGCTCAGACAGATGAGGATCGTGATCGCGTAGTTGACGTAGATGGCGCCGACAAAATAGCCCTGCTCACGCTCGATGAGATATCCGCAGGCGGGACATTGCCGGTGCATGTGAAACAGGCCGGTGAAAAGAGGCTCGGGACACCTCGGGCATATCAGCGTCCCCCCGCGCCTCAGGGCGTTTAGGAACCCTCTCATGGCCTTGGATAGAGCGCGTAGAGGAAGAGATAGACCAAGACGCCGGTGAAGGAGACGTAGAGCCAGATGGGGTAAGTCCAGCGGGCGATGCGGCGATGGCGCTCAAAATCGCCCCTCCAGGCGCGATAGAGGGTGATGATCGCCATGGGAGGCACCAAGGCGGCCAGAACGGAATGCGTGATGAGAATGAAGAAATATACGTAGCGAATCCAGCCCGTTCCCCTAAACCCGACCGAGCCCACCTGAAAATGATAAACGAGATAGAAAATGAGGAACAGGCAGGAGACGAGAAACGCGCTCGCCATCAAGCGCTTGTGGGCTTCCACTTTTTTGGCACGAATCCGCCTCACCCCGAGAATGAGCAAAAGCGCGCTCGTGGCGTTCAACAAGGCGTTCAGCGTGGGCAGATAGTGAAGGGGCATGGATCTTCTGAAGCGTCCCTGGGCGGCTTGGCCTAGAAATCCGGCAACACCATCAGGACGACGAACACGCACAAGATGAGCGGTATCATGGCGATGAAGCCCAGCGCCGCTTTCTCGAATTTCAGGTGCATGAAGTAAAGGGCGACGAGCACCGCCTTGGCCAGGGCCATGATGACGAGGAGTGCCCCCTTCAGCAGTTGCGGATAGGCGGGGCTCGCTTGGGGAATGCCGGCGAGCACCTCGAGTATCGTGAGCGCCAGCAGCCACCAGAAGATGGCCATGTAATTCACGTGGTGATCGTCGTGTTTCGCGTGGCCTGCGCTAACCATGATGTGCGTGTTCTCCCTCAATCGAACCAAAGCGCGCCTCGGACGGCTCTTTGGGCGGTCACAATAGATAGATGAACGTGAATACCAGAATCCAGACGAGGTCAACGAAGTGCCAGTAGAGGCCCGCAATTTCGACCTCGCTCCAGTTTGTGGCGGAATAGGCACCCCTCGCGCCCCGAACCGCGATGACGGCCAGGTAGATGACGCCGCCGGTGACGTGCATTCCATGAAAACCGGTGATGATGTAGAAGGTCGTACCAAAAAGGCCGTCCCCCCACTTGTTGGCGGAAAGGCCGAGACCCTGGTGAATGAGATGGGTCCACTCATATGCCTGCAAGCCCAGAAAGATGAGCCCGCCGCCGACGGTGAGCCACAGGAATTTCACCAGCCCTGCCTGATCGCCCCTTTTGATGGCGTCTAGCCCCTTCACCATCGTCACGCTGCTGCAAATGAGCAGGAACGTCATGAACGCCGTAAGGGAAATGCCCAAAACATCTACGGGCACCGGCCAGTTCGCGCTGTTGCCCCGTATGATGGCGTAGCCCGCCAGCAAGGTTCCGAACGACATGGCGTCGCCCGCCAGAAATACCCACATCCCCAGCTTGCCCCAACTCTCGGGGGTAAGGGGGGTTTCCGTTGGCTCCACTTCGTGGGCGTGATCTACGGCGGCTTCACTCACTGCGCCCTCTCTTTCTCATGCAGATTATTCAGAAAAAATACCTTTGCTCGCCGATGCTCTGTCCTTGGCGCGTCGCGAGTTGTAGGTGAAATAACCGCCGGCGATCATGGCGATCAAAAACGGCATGCTGATCAGAAAGCCCATGCTCCAGAGAAAGCCCGGCTCGCCGTCCAGCCCGCAGACCGCGCAAGCAAGGGCGGCTTGACCGTTGAGAACCTCAAGTCCCGCGACCGCAACGATGGGTATGTGGGCGACCCGTTTCACTTGAAATCTCCTTGCGTTGAATATGCCACCGCCTTGGGGAGAGTGTCAACGTTTCCGACGGTTTTCGCGGCGTCAGAGCAGATACACCAGAAAGAACAAAACCGGCCAGAGTCCCACCACCAGATGCCAATACATAGCGCACGTGATGACGCCGGTGGGATTTTCGGGGGAATACTTGCCTAGGCGCGCGCGAATGAGAACCACGAGCAGCCAGCTCGCCGCGCTGAGTACGTGAAACCCGTGCGTCCCGATGATGGTGTAGAAGATCGATCCATAGACGCTCGATGACGCCGTGAGTCCGAAACCAACGAGGCGCACCCACTCGTAGCCCTGAATGGCGAGAAAAAGGGTTCCCAGCGCTCCTGTGATGGCGAGAAATCGTGGCAGGGCGCGCGTCTCGCCTGTTTTGAGCGCGCGCAGGGCGCGCGCCATGAAGTAGCTGCTCAGGAGCAGGAACGCCGTGTTGACGGCGGTGACTTCCACGGGCAGACGCGGCTGAAAAGGAGGGGGCCAAGGCTTTCCGCTGAAGCGGAATACCAGAAAGGCCCCCACGAGGCCAGAGAAGAACATGAGCTCGCCCGCGATGAGAACCAGCATGGCGAGCTGGGCGTTTCCGAGCGCAGGTTTTCGAGCGGGGGGCGAACCTCCCGAATTTCCTCCTCCCCCCCCATCGTCGGGCGGCGTCGGCGGAGGCGCGCCTCCCCCTCGCCGCGGAGTTTCTTTTGGGGGTGCTTCCAATACGGGATGCAAGGCGACTCCCCCTAGTTTCGGATGATGGCCACGGTCCAAGCGAGACCGGCCAGGCACGCGATGAAGAGCAGGAGATAAGCACCGGTGCGCCGGTTCTTGTTTTTGACGCGCCTCTCCTCCATCGGCGCGGCTAGCCGAAAACCATCGCCAGCAGGATTGCCGGCAGATAAATGAGAGAGCAGTAGAACAGGCGTCTCGCCGAGGCGGCGCTTTTTCTTCTCGCCATGTGGATTCCGTAGCCCAGATAGGCGGCGCCCAGAATCGTGGAGGCCGCGAAGTAGGCGAAGCCCGCCATGCCGATGAGCGCCGGAGTCATGCCTACGGGAATGAGCGCCATGCAATAGGAGACGACCTGCCTGCCCGTGCTCGCCCCGTCGGGGTCCTCAAGGGGCAGGAGCTTGATGTCCGCCTTGGCGAAATCCTCGCGATACATCACGGCGATTGCCAGCGCATGGGGGATTTGCCAGAGAAACATGATAGAGAACACCACGAACGACTCGAGCGAAAGCGCACCCGTCTCCGCCGCCCAGCCGATGAGGGGGGGCATGGCGCCTGGAACCGCGCCCACCACGCTGTTCAGCGATGTCATGCGCTTGAGTGGCGTGTATATGAACAAATAGAGTGCGCCCGTGGCCGCGATGAGTAGAGCGGTGAAGGGGTTCACGAAAATAGCGAGATACGCCACGCCTAGGAAAGTGAGGGCGGAGCCGAAAAGGAGCGCGTCGAATTTCGAGAGGCGTCCATCGGGCAGCGGGCGTTTTCGCGTGCGCGTCATCCGCGCGTCGATGTCCTCCTCCGCCGTCTGGTTGAGCGCCAGTGCGCCGCCAGTGGCGAGCGCGGTGCCGACGAGTGTATGGACGAGCAGGACAATTTGCAGCCCTGCGTCCGAGGCGAGACAGAAGCCGGCGGCGGTGACGGCCAGCGCCATCGGCAAAATGCGCGGTTTTGTGAGCGCGAGATAGTCCGCTGCCCTTCTCCGCGTATTCGCGCTCTCAACGCCCATCGCCTCGGCGCGGAAGTGCGTCATGCGCGCGCGCCTCCGGGCGCGATGGTGTTCTCCGGAGGCGTGAAGGCGGCGAAGGCGCCCTTGTGGAGGCGAAGGGCAAGGGTGAGAGACGTGGCGAAGAGGGCCGCCCCCCCCACGACATGCGCGGACGTGAGCGCGACGATCAGCCCGGGGGGAAAGGCGTCGCCCATGGCGGCGTATTTTCCGAACCACGAGGCACCGCCCAGCGTGAGCTGAACGAGCAGTAAAGCCCAAAGGCGGCCGGCTTCTCTTTCGAGCGCCTTCGCCTCGGGCCGCCTTAGTATCCGGCAGGCGAGGATGATGACGCCCGCGCTGCTCAGGGCGGCGAAAAGCAGATGGGCGTCGAGACGGTTTCCGGTGTGACGCAACAGAGCGCCAAAGACGATCTGAAGGTAAATGAGAGCGACCGTGGCCCAGCCTAATTTGGCCAAACCCTTGTGTCGCACCTCTCCTGCGCCATTCCGCCAGCCGCTGGACGTGAACAGCGCCAAGCTCACCATGAGGCCAAAGAACATCTGGGCGACGCAGGCGTGGATGATGGCCAGGTTGAGCTGGATGAGCACCACCCGCATTCCGCCGAGGACTCCTTGCAGGATCACCAGGCCCACGGCGAACGCGCCCAGCCAGCGCATCCATTTGCGCTCGTCCGTCATCCAGATGGAGACGGACGTCAGGATGGTAAGAAGCCCGACCAGCGAGCCGAGCAGACGGTGCGCGTGCTCAATGAATATACCGCCCACCATCCTCGACCACGGAAAGAAGAACATGTTGTAGCCGAACGTGGTGGGCCAGTCGGGAACCGCCAGGCCGGAATTCGTGCTTGTCACCAGACCACCGGCGAGAATGAGAACGACAGTGAAGACGCAGGTGGTTAGGGCGAAGCGGCGCGGCCAGACCTCCCTTTTCGAGGCGGGGAGGCTGGCATGGCTATTCGATGCCATGGCGTTCTCCCGTGGCATGGCGCGTTGGAGTTAGTGACCGGCGGCTCTGGCGAGTTCAGGGTCCATGGGATCGGTCTGCGGTGCCCAGTCCGTGCTCTCGCCGGGGACGCTGTATTCATAGGGTCCACGCCGGACGACAGGCAGCGTAGGGCCGAAGTTCCCATGAGGCGTCGGCGTGGGCGCCACCCATTCGAGCGTGCTGGCGTTCCAGGGATTTTGGGGTGCCTCCGCGCCCAGCTCGCCCATGTTCTTCTCCAGGTAGCGGTAAATCCAGGCCGCTAGGGCGATGAATACGACGGCGCCCAGCACCCGCCCGCTCATGGAGACCTCCGGTTCGGTGAAGCCCTCTATGAATACCACCACACCTCGGTAGCCGACGAAGCCGACGATGAGGGCGGACGCCGCTTGGGCGAGGACGCGGAACCACCTCGCGTTCCAGCGGAAGATGGTGGCCAGAAAATTGAAGGCGAAGGGGATCTGCGCAAGTCCCAGCGCCAGCGCCGAGAGGGTGATCATCACGTTGAGCGGCTGCATCTCTTGCAGGAACTCATACTGCAAGGGGTTGTAGATGCGCCGCATGTGACCGCCGACGCCCAGAATGTGCATCGGAAAGAACGTCAGGTTGAAGAAGATGAACGTGAGCCAGAAATGCACCTTGCCCAACCCCTCGTCCATGGATTTTCCGAACATTTTGGGAAACCAGTGCTGGACGGCGCCGAAGATGGCGAAGACGCTGCCGCCGAATATGACGTAGTGGAAGTGCGCCACGATGAAGTAGGTGTCGTGAATGTAGATGTCCACTACGTTCGAGGCCATGAAGATGCCGCTCAACCCGCCGATCACAAAGAGGATGACGAAGGCCAGAGCGTTGAGCATGGGCACGGTGAAGCGAATTGAGCCGCCCCACAGGGTTCCCAGCCAGTTGAAGGTCTTGATGGCGGATGGTATCGCGATGACGAGCGTCGTCATCATGAAGGCGGAACCCAGGGCGGGGTTCATGCCGGACTGGAACATATGGTGTCCCCAGACGATCCAGGACAAAAAGGCGATGGAAAGCATGGAGTACACCATCGCGCGGTAGCCGAAAATCGGTTTTCTGGAGAAAACGCTCAGCAGCTCCGAGGCGATCCCCATGCCCGGAAGAATGAGGATGTACACCTCCGGATGGCCGAAATACCAGAACAGGTGTTGCCACAAGAGGGGTTCTCCACCCTTCATGGGGTTGAAGAAATTCGTCTCGAACACGCGGTCGAAAATCATCATAGCCCCCGCCGAGCCGAGAACGGGTAGGGCGAGAAGACCGAGAATCGCGGTGATGAATAGGGACCAGACGACGAGCGGCACCCGAAACCAGGACATGCCCTCGGTGCGCATGTTGATGAGCGTGGTGATGTAGTTGATCGACCCCATTAGGGAGGAGAAGGTCAAGACGAACAGACTCAGCGCCCACAGGGTCTGTCCCATGAATACGCCGGAGTACTCCGGCACGGTGGACAAGGGCGCGTAGCCCGTCCAGCCGGAAGCGGCGTGTCCTCCCTCGACCATGAATCCCGCAGTCATGATGACGGCGCCCAGAACGGCGACCCAGAACGAGAGCATGTTCAGCACTGGAAACGCCATGTCCCGCGCCCCGATCATCAGGGGGATGAGAAAGTTTCCGAAACAGCCCACCAGAATCGGCATCACCACGAGAAAAACCATGATCGTCGCGTGCATGGTGACCGCCATGTTGTAGAAATTCGGCGTGATGATACCCTCGGGCATTCCGTCGCTCTCGTCCGATATCCAGCCGAAGCCCCAGACGGGGGTCTCCGGCCAGGCGAGCTGCCAGCGGAACATCAGGGCGAGGATTCCGCCGAGGATCATCATGACGAGGCCGAGCCACAGAAACTGCCTGGCGATCATCTTGTGGTCCAGCGAGAAGACATATGTGCTCCAGAACCCGCCCTGGTGGTGGACGTGCGCGTCTGTCGTGGTTTCATTCATGGTTTCCCGCATCCCTCGTGTTTTCTCGGAAGAGGAGACGATTTCTCCGAGTTGTTTCCAGATAGAAGCGAGGACGCCCGCGCCCTCGCCGAAGTCCAGCGTCTATTGATCTTTTTTCGCCCACGCCTCCTTGCGCCATTTCGCATAGTCCGCCGCCGAGTGAACGACGAGCTCTCCATTCATGCCGGAGTGCCCAAAGCCGCAAAGCTCGGCGCATGGCATCTCGTAGGAGCCGACCTTGGTCGGCGTGAACCACAGCGGAATCGTCCGACCCGGAACCACGTCCTGCTTCATGCGGGTGTGGGGAATGAAGAAGCTGTGGATGACGTCCGTCCCCTTGAGTGTGATGAGCACCTGTTTGTTGACGGGAACGTTCAGCTGGTTGTCCAGCACGAGGTCGTCCTTCGTGCCGAACTCGCCGTCGCCTCCCGGGTAGCGGACGATCCAGTTGAACTGCTTGCCCGTCACCTCCACGCGCACGTGCGGATTCTGGGGGATCGCCAGCTTGAGCTTCGCCCAGGAGGTTTGCGTCATCAGAATGAAGACGAGAAGTATGAAGGCTGGAATCACCGTCCAAAGGATTTCCAGCATATTGTTGCCGTGCGTATATTTTGCCTTCACGCCTGGCTTGGCGCGGTATTTGATGAGAAAATACACCATGGCGACGGCCACCAGAATGAAGGCGATAGCCGTCAGGTAGTAGGAAACGTAGAAAAGAAAGTCGATTTCCTCTCCTTCAAGAGAGATGTTCTCTGGGAGCCAGCTCATCATGATGAAGCGTATCCTCCGGGCTTGCGCCGTCTGAAGAGCGGCTCGGGACGCCGCATCCCGGAAAGCCGCAAAAAATATAGGGTTGCCACAAAAGCGAAGTCTAAAGGATAAGCGGATGCGTTTTCAAGCGACGGGCGCGAAAATTTTTATATCCATGCGCGCGGGCGGCTTCGGGTTTTTTCTGCTTGTTTGCAAGCTGCGCGCTTAAGGGGATATAAAGAGACGAGGGGCGCCAGTAGCTCAGCTGGATAGAGCGTCTGACTACGGATCAGAAGGTCGGGAGTTCGAATCTTCCCTGGCGCGCCACCGCATATACTCCGCCAATCGGCTTTTGTCTCGTCTCGTGCGATGAGGAAGCCTAGGCGGAAGGGAATCGCCCAGCGCAGAAGCGTTTGCCTGCTTGAGCCTCTCGTATGGTGAAGGTTAAGGACAATCAAGTGGGCGCCTTGGCGCACGCATCAGTAAGACCTTGTGCGGCAATCTCCCACTTTCGTCCTGCCAGATGCAAAAACCTATGGATACCCTTCGATCTTCCTTCAAAATTTCCTCTCCCCTTCCAACGGGACGTCCCTGCGCCCCCTCATATAATCTTCGTCGTTCCGGCGTCCTTTTTGTCGGGTCTCGCTCCTTCGCTGGAAACGCTGGAAAATATGATGATACCCGACGAATTTGCTCTGAAGGCAGCAGACGGGTCGAGTTGGAGATTTCCACGAACCATAAGTGAAAGGGAAGGTTCTGTAAATCGGGCGGTGGATCTACATCTACTTGTATTTTAGCTTATTATGTATTACATTAGGATTATAATACTATTATATTATATTTGTATATTTGCCAACACATTGGTGTGTGCGAATGAAGTTTTCGCCTTGGTGAAATTTCCACGTTTCCGTCACTAAAGGGATAAAGGGAGCGGTGTTGATCGGATAGTGCTCAACGTATGTGGTCGCAGGATGGGGTTTTGGATATCCCAGCGTCCAGTGTGTGCGGCATGATCAGGTTGGATCCCATCAATGAGGAGGCGCTTGTATGAATGCGAAAATCTTCTGGCTTTTTACCTTCGTTGTGCTCTATTGGGCCTACTGCATTTTCTGGGGCATCAAGTGCGCGCGAATGGCGAGGACGGCTGGGGACTACTTCATCGCGGGTCGCCAGCTTTCAATGTGGGTGTTCGTCCTGGCGGCGACGGCGACGTCGTTTTCGGGATGGACGTTCATGGGACACCCGGGACTCGTCTATCGAGACGGCTTCCAGTACGCCTATGCCTCTTTCTACACCATCACCATTCCCTTCACCGGAGTGATATTTCTGAAGCGCCAATGGATGTTGGGCAAGCGTTTCGGATACGTCACGCCCGGTGAGATGTTCGCCGACTACTTCCAGGGCGACGCCATACGCATCCTCACGGTCATCGTCGCCCTGCTGTTCTCGATTCCCTACCTCGGCGTGCAGCTGGGAGCCTCGGGCTTTTTGTTCAACGTGCTGACGGACGGACTGTTCAGCATCAACGTGGGCATGTGGCTGCTCTCGCTCGTCGTGCTGATATACGTGGCGGCCGGAGGTCTGCGCGCCGTGGCCTACGTGGATACGCTCCAGTGCATTCTCCTCGCGCTGGGCATCGTGATTACGGGCTTCATCGCGCTGAACATCGCCGGCGGATGGGGTGCGCTCAACGAGGGCCTCGCCAAGTTGGCGGCCTCTCCGGTGGGCAAGTGGGGAACGACGAAAGGGTATGGCGGTGGCGATTACAACGCCTATTTCGCCATCCCCGGCGTCATCCAGTTCACGGCCGGCCTGGGCAAACAAACGCCGGTGGGCGGTCTTTGGACGGGCGTCATGTGCCTGACCTACATGTTCGCGCTGATGGGGATTCAGTCCTCTCCGGCTTTCTCCATGTGGGCGTTCTCGAACAACAACCCGCGCCCCTTCGCCCCCCAGCAGGTTTGGGCGTCCTCTGTGGGCATCGGGTTCATCCTGTTCTTCTTCACCGCGTTTCAGGGAATGGGCGCGCACCTTCTCGGCGCGAATCCGGCGGTGACCCAGGCGGGGCTCGCGCTCTCGGACGTGCTTGCCGCGTCCATCGCGCAGAAGCCGGATTCCCTGGTGCCTCACTATTTCAACTGGATCGCGCCCGCGGCCCCCTGGCTGGTTGGTCTTCTGGCGGTGTGCGCGCTGGCCGCCATGCAGTCAACTGGCGCGGCATACATGTCCACGGCGGGCGGAATGCTCACCCGCGACCTCTACAAGAGGTATTTCAACCCTGGTGCCTCGCATGACACCCAGAAGGTTGCGGGCCGGGTCGGCGTTCTGATCATCGTGTTCTCCGCGCTCCTCGTGGCGACGTTCTCGCGGGACGCGCTCGTGTTGCTTGGAGGGCTCGCCGTCGCTTTTGGCTTTCAGATGTGGCCGGCTCTGGTGGCGGTGTGCTGGTATCCGAAAATCACAAGAGAGGGCGCCACGTGGGGGCTGGCGGCGGGTCTGCTGGCCGTCATATTCACCGAGAACTTTGGCCTCACCATTCTCAAGGGAATCGGCATCGACCTGTGGGGACGCTGGCCGTGGACGATGCACTCCGCCGGCTGGGGCATTCTCTTCAACGTGGCGGTGTGCTGGATCGTCTCTGTGAACACGCAGGACAGCGCGGCGGCGGCCCACCGCCAGAAGTATCATGAATTCCTGGCGGAGCACGCCTCGCTCTCGCCGGAGAAGCAGAGCCTCGTTCCCATGGCGTGGGGCGTCACGCTGGCGTGGATGTTCTTCGGCATCGGCCCGGGCGCCGTCATCGGCAACTGGATCTTTGGTGCTCCTGATCAGGGGCGGGCGGGCTGGACGTTCGGAATGCCCTCGATCTGGGCCTGGCAGATTCTCTTCTGGGCGCTCGGCGTGGGCATGATGTGGCTGCTTGCCTACAAGATGGAGATGTCCACGGTGCCGGAGACGGAAATCGAGGCGCTCGTGGAGGATATTGGCGATGTGGTTCCGCAGCAGGCGGGATCGTCCTAGACGAGACTGCCATGACGTTAGGCATCCCCATGCGGGGGAGGGACCGCGCGCGAGTCCCTCCCCCGCATCCGTTTTTCCGCCGCCTTGATGGCTGAATGATCCGATGGCGCAATTCTTCACCGCTGAATACATGCTTCTCTGGGCACTCTCACTGGCCGCCGCGCTGTTCCTGCCCGTACGACGGCTCATCTGGGTGCTCTTCGTCAGGCGCGCGGAGAACGACGGCGAGCGGACCTCCGAGGAGGGGCGCCTCGCGCTCAAAAAGCGCGCAGGGGTGACAGCACTGCTGCTCTGTTTCGTGTTTTCCTATTTTTACGTGGCCCATCTCTTTCGGGTGCCGTGATGGACCCGCGCGTGTTGAGGCGCTTCGTCAAGAACATGACGATTCTCGTTGTCGTCGCGTTCTCCCTGTGGGCGCTTTGGAGAATATATTCCGACGAGCAGCCGGGGGATTACGCCACTCGCCAGGGCGACATTCGGCTGAGCGAGGGAAACTTCGAGGAGGCGATGGCGAGCTTCAACCGCGCGCTGCGAGAGCGGCCCAACCACCGAGGCGCGCTGATGGGCCGCGCGCTGGTGTTCATTCAGACGCAGCGATACGGCGAAGCGTCCGCCGAGCTCGCCTACCTGATCGACTATCTCCAGAAAAACGCGGACGCTGCCGACGCGACGGGCAACGCTCTCATGGCGGCGGCCTACGCCAACCGGGGAATCGTCCACGACCGACGGGGCCGCTACCGGAAGGCGCTCGCCGACTACGTCGAGGCGCTTCGCATCGACCAGGGAGCGGTGGATGGGCCGGGAATCATCGACAAGGTGATCTACGGAACGCCAAACCCCTCCTCGGTGCGCGATAGGGCGATATATCTCGAGAGGCAACTCGCCCTTCCACCGGAGAAACGCCTGCTGCGCGTGCCGGAAATTGACGCGGCCCAGCGGATGCACAAGCCCTGACCCGCGCGTGGCCCCAGGGTTTCGTCCCTAAAAACGGACGATGCCGAGCACGTCCTGGAACAACACCAAAAAGAAGAACACCGCGGCGATGCAGCCAAAGAGCAGGTGAACGAAATCCGACTTTCCGTCCGGATTGCGCGTGCGGATGGATTTGATGGCGATGAAGCCCGTGGTGAGAAGGAAGATGAGGTTCACGGCCTGCTGGTTCTCGCCTGCGAATTCGAACATGATCGCTCTCGCGCGTGACGCCCCATCCATTCTCCGTCGAGACGAAGCAGTCCCGCCTCGCCGAAATTTCTCAAATGCTTTCACGAAGCGTTTCCGGGTGTCAACCTGGGGCTTTTTAGCCTGTGCTCAGGCGGCCCGGTGCGAGGGGCGTTTCCTTGATTTTGCGTTCCTTCACCATGCTTTTCATCTCTTTTTTGGGTGAAATAAGGCGGGAGCAAGGAGGCACTCTCTCCGGCGATCAGATGGCCAAGCCATAGCGCTCCGCCCATGAGCGAGACCAGTATGGCGGCGGCGATGACAAAGCGCGAAACGTCCCTGGAGAGTTTTTCGCCATAATCCCTGTCGTATTTGTGGTAGGCGGGGTCTTCCTCGTCCAGTTCGCCCTGTCTGTCCAGCCCCAGTATGTGATGGGCGAAATGCCGCGCCCAGTAGGGCGTCTGATCGTAAAGCATATAGCGCATGAACAGGCGATTGATGAGTTCCTCGGACATCTCCCGCCCGTGCCACTCGCTATAGGCGAGCTGGAGAAACTGAAACTCTCCGACCTGGAGCAGGTTGGCCGCCTTGGCGACTTCCGCGCGTTGGGTGTGCTCCTCCCGATCAGGTCGGATGAGCGTTTGAAGCAAGGTCATGGCGACCTCCCGAAAGAATGGCGCATTCGGGTCGAAGCCTGAGCGCGACACACCCTAAGACCTTTGCCCCGCCGCGTCAATTTTCACCTTTTGATTGAGGGGGAGGTCCCAGAAATAAGCCTGTCCGGAAGGGGCGTTCGGGCGAGCTCTCTCGTGAAACGGAGCACCTCGCTCCCGAAATTTTCACTTGGAAACCGCATTTTCGATTTCTCCATTTATGGTAAGGTGTATGGTTCAACGCACGCAATGATTTTTTGAAGGTGCATTTTCTTTCAGCGCCTTTCTTCCCGGGAGGTAATTTGATGAAACGGACATATTTCAGCATTGTCGTCTTGGTTGCGGCCGCATTCGCTTTCGCCGCCAGCGCGTCCGCGCAATCGGTCACCATTTTGGGCGGCGGTCTCAAGGGCCAGCCCTATCAGTTTGCCGTGGGGTTGAGCAAGATTCTCAAGGCCAGGGCGGGGATGAGCGCCACGCCCCAATCGGCCAAGGGTATGGTGGCGCAGGCGCGCATCATCGCGAAAGGCCAGGCGCATTTCGCGTGGGGCCTGGGCGGTCCGGTGGGCGCATGGGCGTATAAAGGGACGAGGCGCTTTCAGAAAGAAGGGCCCAAGAAAAACCTGCGCGCCGTCCTGGCGTATCCCTTCGGCCAGTTCCAGTGGCTGACTCTGGCGGATTCGGGCGTCATGAGCGTGCGGGATTTCAAGGGCAAGAAGATATCGGTGGGTTCCGCCGCCAGCACCACGCAGACTTATGCGCGCTACTTCTTCCCTGCGCATGGCCTGAAAAAGGGCGACTACAAGGAGAGCACGCCCGGCTTTCGGGGCGGATTCGGCCAGTTGCGAGACGGCAACGTCCACGCCCACCTCACCATGGGCATGGCGCCGATGGGCCTCGTCCAGGAGTTGGCGGTGCTCAAGAAAATTCGCTTGGTGGACATGGACGCTGCGGCCGTGAAGCACGTGGTGGACACCTACGGTCCCGGCCTCACGGCGACCACTCTCGCGCCGGGCGTGTACGGCAAAAACCAAGTGAACAAAAAGTCGGTGCGCACCATCTTCATCAATTTTGGATTCTCTACCGGCACCCACGTGAGCGCGGACACCGTTTACAAGGTGACCAAAACTTTGTTCAGCAATTTGAAGGAATTCCACGGCACGGCCAAAGCGGCGAAGAACGTCACGCTCGAGGGGGCCTGTAAGGGCCTTTCCCTTCCGCTGCACGATGGCGCCAGGCGCTTCTACAAGGAAGTGGGCGCCAAGGGTTGTTAGGGGCGTTCCCCGGGTTTTGAAAATCGAAGAACCTCCTCTCGTGGAGTTGAAAACTCACGGGGGGAGGATTCTTTGCGTATTCCCGTGGGGTATAAATTGCGTTGGATGCCTATCGTAGAATCAACCCCAAAATCGTAGCGGCGCTTGCGCTGGGTTTTTCCTTGTTTGAACTCTACACCGTTGGTTTTGGGGTTCTCTCCCCGTTTGCGCAGCGCGCAACCATGCTCGCTTTTGCGAGCGTGCTGGTTTTTCTCACAAAACCCTTTCTGGATTGGGACAAACGTGAGGACATGGCGCCACTCCCCAGAGTATTCGCCATCGGGTGGGACGCGCTTTTCATCGGCCTCGCTCTGTATGCTTGCGCCTACCTCGTCATTGAGGAGGAAGCGCTGGCGGATCGAAGCGGGGCCGAGACCGGGCTTGATCTCATCATCGCGGGCATCGGACCCATCATGCTACTGGAGATGGTTCGCCGCGCGGTGGGCATCCCTTTGTTTTTGGTGATGCTCTGTATCCTGGTCTATTCCTATTTGGGCGATGTGACGCTCATCTTTTTCTCGGGCGTTTTCGTATTCGTGGCGATGAAGCGGGCCGCGGGTCTGAAGGTCGCCTGCGGGTTCTCTCTCCTTCTCCTCTTGTTTTTCCTGTGGCCGGGACGTGGTCTTCTGGACCCCGCCATCTATACTTTCCAGGGTGAGGAGCATAGCCGTCTGGCTGCATACCTGTGGCTCACCTCCGAAGGCACTTTTGGAACCATTTCGGCCATCATGAGCGAGTTTATCTTCATTTTTATCTTGTTCTCCGCCCTTCTTGAAGCGACGGGGACTGGGCAGATACTCATCAACCTCGCGTTCGCGCTGACGGGCCGTTTTCGCGGCGGACCCGCGCAGGCATCCGTTGTGGCCAGTTCAATGTTCGGCATGGTCTCGGGTTCTACGATGGCCAACGTAGTGAGCACGGGCACGTTTACGATACCTCTGATGATCCGCACGGGGTTCTCGCGGCTGTTTGCGGGCGCAGTGGAGGCGGTGGCCTCATGCGGCGGGCAGATAGTGCCGCCCATCATGGGCGCGAGTGTTTTCATCATGTCCGAGCTGATTGAAATTCCCTATGTCTTTTTGATGCTCTATGGGCTGATTCCCGCTTTTTTATATTATTTCAGCCTTTCCACGTCGATTTATTTTGAAGCGCGCAGGCTGAACCTCAAGCGATTGGATAGTGCGGAAATACCCGGCGCATGGGAGCAGGTACAACGAGGGGGCTACCTCCTGATTCCTGTGTTGATCCTGCTGGCCAGCATCGTGAGTGGCGAGACGCCGGGTTTGGCCGGATACAAAGCGGTGGTCTCGCTTGTGGTGATGGTGGACATGGCGCGATCGCTCAGAGTGATTCGAATGAACTGCGGAGGTCTGGGCGTGTATGCCGCGGGCGGTTTGATTCTGGCGGCCATCTTCTTGTCTTTTGGGCCCATAAGCGCTCCGGCCGTCATCTCTCAAAACGTCGTGCTTCCTCTTTGGGGCGAGTTCCGCTTCACAGACTGGCGTTGTTCTTGGTTGGGGTTTGTTTTGCCTTGGTTCCACAATGGCGGAGCTTGCCAATCGCCTTCCCCATCGCGTTGGCTTTGGCGCGATGGAAGATACCGTCCGAGTTGTTGTGGATGGGACAAATTCCCTTTGTCGGGCTTTTGTTGCCCATTGCCGTTTTCTGCATGGCGGTTTATCTCGTCGCGCTGCCCGTATTTCGGACACCGGAGACGCTGGAGGCGAAAAAGAGCGCGCGCGACCTTGGCTGCGCCATCCTCAAGAGCCTGGAAACGGGGGCGAAAAACTCCTTGGGTTTGGTCGCCGCGACGTCCGCCATTGGCCTCATCGTCGGTCTTTTGGTGCTCGCCGCGGTCGGCGTCCGCATATCGATCCTGGTGACGGAGACGGCCTCGACGTCTTTGTTCCTGGCGTTTTTCCTGGTGATGATCGCATCGCTCGTGATGGGCATGGGGTTACCGACCGTCGCCGCCTATTTGCTGTTGGTGATCGTAGTGGCGCCGTCGGTCACCAGTTTGGGAGCGCCACTGGTGGCCGCGCACTTTTTTATTTTCTACTTTGGCGTGATCAGCTCCATCACGCCGCCGGTGGCGCTGGCTGCTTATGGGGCATCCGGCATATCGGCCGCGAATCCGATGCAAACGGGCTTCACCGCCTGCAGGCTGGCCGTCACCGCGTTCATCGTGCCTTATTTGTTTGTGTACTACCCGGAGCTCTTGTTGCTCCAAGGCACGTTCTGGACGGTGAGCTACCGCCTCGCCGTGAGTTGCGCAGGCATCGCTTTTCTATCGATGGCTACAATGGGGTTTGGCCGAGCGCCCATGAACGTGTGGATGAGAACCATGATGATGGGCGCATCCTTGCTCTTGTTCCTGGGTCCGGCGTGGTTCCACGTTTTGGGATTGGCCACGGGAGGCGTGGTCTTGTTCCGGCAAAAGACATAGGCGCGGCGTTTCACTCGCCCGCGCTATTCGGTGGAATTCTCCATGTGAAAGCCGAGATTCCGTTCTGTGAGGCCGGCCGGGGGCCGATGCTGCCGCAAGGGCGCTACTTCATGGCCGTTTGTTTCAGCTTTTTCCAGGAGCGATTCTCCGACTCCTTTCGACGAATTTGCTACTTCATGGCTGTTTTTTTCGGTTTCTTCCGGAAAAAGCGCCGCATGGGTTTCCTCAAAGCGATGTTTTCCCACAGCCAGCTGCATGACGGCGGGCATGACTTCTCTGGCAAGCTGAATCATTTTCACTCGCCTTGTCTCTTATGTCCCACTGGGCGTGGGGGTCTTCCCTGAGTCTTGAAACGTGGTAGAGCTCCCGCGCATTTACCGAGAACAGCACGCGGCGTTTGTGCGCGTTCGTGAGGACGTAGGGTGCGGCTTCGGGCGCCTGCGCGGCAATGCTCTTATACGCGGCGTTGGTAGCAGCTATGGCGACCTGGAACTCAGCCTCCGCCCCCGCTTCGATGATGGAGGGGGGCGTGGTGACGCCCAGTGCAACGTCATAGGGCTGGGCGTTGAGAGTAGCCATGCGGTGGCGCTTGAGCTGCCCGAAACAGGCGGCGGATAGCGTCAACTCAAAAACGCAGCGCACGTTCTCGAACTCGCGCAGAACGGAGTCGTGCCCGCCCATGAACCTGAACGTGGAGGCGATGAAGCGTTTGCGTTCCTCCTCATTCATGCTTTGGGCTGTTGCCTGGCAGCGGGACATGGGCTTTCCTGAGGACGAATGGATGAGGGCGGCTGTGACGAGCGCGTCCGCATTCGGCGTGTAGTCCACCAGAACAACGTCTCCGCCCGCGTCGGGGGGAGCTGCCGCCTTCTCAAGCAGCCTGGAGGTCGTCTCCCTGAGCGCGGCGCGGGTGTGGATATTGTATGGAGTGGGGGCTGTGTATTTTACCAGCGAGGGCGCAACGCCCTTGACGGACGCATACAGACGCCGCGCGTATTCCTGAACTTCCTCGAGCGGATGAGCGGCGCAGTGGCTGATGACGTGTTCCAGGTTTCTCGCGTTGAGCGTCATGCCGATTTGCGACTGCGTGGCGAGGGAGACGACGTAGCGCGCGTCCTCTTTCGCCAGGCCCTCCAGCGTTTTGTGTGTTTTCCTGCTGACCGCGAGCTGGGGGTGCTGTTCAAATACCCAGGGCCTGAGCTTCTTGTAAAGAGCGTGGTAGCAGGCGTTCTGCATCTTTATCGTGCGGACGAATAGACTACCAAACCCCGTTTCCTTGACCTCTTTGGGCACCACGAAGTCGTCCTCAAGCAGGACGTAGCGCTGGCTTTTCTCGGTGTAGGACAAGAGCCTGAATTTTTGTATCTCCTCCACCGCATAGCGGCTCACGCCGATGACGTCGACGTTGAAGGTAGCGTGCTCTGCAACGGAGCTGTGCCCGTAGTCGAAAATGATGGTCTGGTTGCTCCTGCGCGCTTTCTCCACGTCCAGGCGAGCGGAGGCGCGAAGCGCGTCGATGGGGCGCGGGTCTCGACTGATGCGCGCGTATGCCGCACTGATGGTCTCGGGCGTAGCGCCCTGCTTCAGCATATCAACGTCTGCGTTGTGGCCAGCAAGGATGATTTGCATGGGTCTCATTGAAGAGGCGTAGTTTGCGAGCGTGTCATCAATAAACTCTGGATAGCAGAAAAGCTGATCATAAACGCACGGTCCTTATAAACCCTGGATGGCGCAAGAACAAGGGGAGAAGTGAAAGAGCGCGCGATCTCGCCGAATTCGAATCCGCGCCCCCTTCAGGCGTCCACGTTTCCTTGCGCGCCGCAAACGTCTTCCCTGCCCGGTTGCTCCATTCCTTGCCATTGGTCAGGGATTTTGGGATGATGTCGCTTGGCGTTGCCGCTTACGCGTTGCGCGCCCCTCACGAGAAAGAGGAAATACGTGAGCCATCTTATCGCCCGAACCATCCTCGCCGTCCTTGTTCTCGCCTCTTTTGGCTTTGAGCTGCCCACCTCGGAAGCCGGACGGCCGCGGAGACCCCCTCCGCCTCTTGTATCCTTGTCGAAAGTGGTTGAGCGCCAGGTGAGAAACTCCCTCATCGTCGTGGGGAGCGTGGAGCCTTACCGCCGTTCCATCGTGAGCAGCGAGCTCGAGGGCCGGGTGCAGTCGGCCCCGCTCCAGGCGGGGGATTTCGCTCGCGCGAACGAAACCGTTCTCGCGACGGTGCGTCGCTCCGATCTGGAGATCGAACTGCGTATCATGCAAGCCGAGCTGGAGAAGGCGCGCCAGGACTTTTTGCGCCTCGAACGGGGAAGCCGTCCGGAACAGATAGCGGCGCTTCAGGCCAGAATGAGGGAGCGTGAAGCGCAGATGCGAAACCATGAGCTCGAGCGGGAACGCGCCCAGGATCTGTATAAGAGAAAAATCCTGGATCGGTCGAGCTACGATCGCGCCGAGGCCAACTACGAAGCCAGTCGGCAGTTGCATGAAGAAGCTTCCCTGAATCTGAAGCTTGCTAAGCTTGGTCCCAGGAAAGAGGAGAGGGCCCGCGCCAGGGCGGAGATGAGCCGAGTTCGGGCGCGGATCGCACGGATACGCGATGATTTGGCCAAGACGGAAATTCGCTCTCCGTTGACCGGCTTCATCACCCAAGAGTGGGTGGAGGTTGGCCAGTGGCTTACCAAGGGCGGCCGCGTGGCCGAAATCATCGAACTCGACAGGGTGTTGGTGCGCGCCTCGATCGCGGAGCGGCGCATTTCTTTGGTGCGCGTGGGGGATGAGGTGCGCGTCGTCATCGACGCTCTTGGGGGCCGGGCGTTTACGGGTAGGGTGCGCGGCATCATTCCAAAGGCGGACCCCAAAAGCCGGACGTTCCCCGTGGAAGTGGAGATAAGGAACACCAAATCCTATGAACTCAAGGCGGGAATGTTCGCGCGCCTGCGCCTTGAATACGGGGAGGCGGCCAGGACGCTTTTGGTGCCCAAGGACGCGCTGATTCTCAGAACGAGGGGAGCCTCCGTCTTCGTTTTCGAGAAGGGGCGCGTTCGGGAGGTTTCGTTTCAGCAGGGCAGAAGCGTGGATTCCTTCGTGGAGGTCCCGAAGGGCGCGCTGAAAGCCGGAATGCGGGTCGTGGTGAAGGGAAACGAGAACCTGAGAGCCGGTATGGCCGTTCGCCTTCAGGGTGGCGGGTTCGGTGCTGCGCGCGGCGGGAAAGCCTTCGGCAGGAAGAAGGCGCCCGCCGCAAGCTCCGCCTCGAAACGCAAAGCCGGTGGATGAGGCGATGCGTCTGAGCCGACTGCCCGCGCGGAGGGTGAGTTTTCGTTTTTGACGCATGTCCGAGCGTTTGAAAAATGGGCCGCCGAGGGAGATGAGAAAGGATGAATTTGCCGCGCGCGAGCGTCAAATACCCCGTCACCACGAGCGTGGGCGTCATCCTGGCGGTGCTTTTCGGCGCCATCAGCCTCTCCAGGATTCCGGTGCAGATGACGCCGACGGTGGAGCGGCCTGTTATCACGGTGGGGACCAAATATGATGGTGCGGCGCCGCTCGAGGTGGAGGAGGAAGTGTCGAAGCCCATCGAGGAGAAGCTCACCTCGGTGGAAGGCCTCACGCGGATGACCTCTAGCAGCCAGGAGGGCAGCTCGCGCGTCTTGCTGGAGTTCGACTGGGGAACGAACAAGGACGTGGCCCGACTCGACGTCTCGGAGAAGCTCGGCTTGGTGCGTGACCTGCCCGATGATGTGGACAAATCCACCATCAGCGCGCTGAACACCGACGCGGAAAACCCCATCGCATGGATAGTAGTCGATACCAAGCTGCCCATCAACGAGGTGCGCGTAGAGGGTGATGCCGTCATCCGCCCCAAACTGGAGCGCGTGGAGGGCGTGGGCCGGGTATGGATGTTCGGGGGTCAGGACAGGGAGGTTCGCGTCACGCTGGATTACGCGGCCATGAGTGCGCGCGGACTTACGGTCGCCGCGCTGAGGGAGGCCCTGCGGCGCGAGAACAAAAACACCAAGGCGGGGAGGATTGACGAGGGAAAGCGCCGCTACGCGGTGCGCACCGTGGGCAATTTCACCCGGCTCGATCAGCTGCGGAACACCATCGTTGCGCAAAACGAGGGAGGCGCGGTCTATCTGCGCGACGTCGCCAAGGTTTCCTTCGACTATGGCGACACCGAGCGGCGGATTCGCATCAAGCGGGTCCCTACCATGGGCTTTGGGGTTTTGAGAAAAACCGGCGCCAACACCATTGAGGTGATGGCGGGTGTCAAAAGAGCGATCGCTGAAATCAACAGCATCTACGAGGGGCGTGGCATCCAGCTCAGACAGGTCTATGACGAGACCGACTACATCAACCAGTCCCGCTCCCTGGTCGTGAACAACATATTCGTGGGCGGGGCCTTGGCGATAGGCGTGTTGCTCCTGTTCTTGGGGAGCCTCTCGAGTGTGTTGGTCATCGCCGTTGCCATACCGGTCACCGTTGTTGCCACGTTCATCCTGATCTTCGCGTTGGGCCGCTCCATCAACATCATCTCTTTGGCGGGCATGGCGTTCGCCGTCGGCATGGTGGTGGACAACTCCGTCGTGGTGTTGGAGAACATCTTCCGTCACCGTGAGATGGGAAAAACCAGATGGGACGCCGCAGTAGAGGGTGCGCAAGAGGTCTGGGGCGCGGTGCTGGCCTCGACGCTGACCACGCTCGCCGTCTTCATCCCGGTCGTGTTTGTTCAGGATGAGTCGGGCCAGTTGTTCCGGGACATCGCGATCGCCATCAGCGTGGCGGTGGCCCTCTCCCTCTTGGTGTCGATCTCCGTGGTGCCGATGCTGAGTTCTCGCATTCTGAGTGACGCGCGAAAAACCTCCCCCCTGGTTCGCCTTTTCAGCGTGTTGGGAATTTACCCGCTCGGCAGGCTCTGTCAGCGAATGTATGTGGTCTCTCTCGGTTGGCTGTTGCGAGGGGTACTTAGGCGCGTGTTCGTCGTCTCGGTGATCACGGCGGGGGCGATCCTCATGGCGGTGCAGTTTTTCCCTCCCATCGACTATTTGCCCAAGGGCAACCGCAACCTCATGTTCGTGTTTTTGCGTACCCCATCGGGCCTGAATCTCGATGAAGTGGATAAGATCGTGAAGGGGCTGGAGGCGAAATTCGCGCGCGTGGAGGAGCTCGACCGGTTTTTCGCCGTGGTGCGCGCGCAAAGGCCCATCCTCGGCCTCATCGCGAAAAAGGAACATTCCGATCTGGAGTCGATGCGGCGTCTCGTCGGCCGGTTGTTCGGCGAGCTCCAGGGCGTCCCCGGAGTACGCGTGTTCGTCACCCAGGCGTCCTTGTTCAGGCGGCGGGGTTCGGGTTTCATCGGCGGAATCAACCTGCAGGTGGACATCACCGGTAGCAGCTTGAGCGAAATTCAGCGCATCGCCGCCGATGTGGAAGACAGGACGCGCCGGCTGGAGGGCGTGCGCTTCGTGAATTCGAGCTTCGATCTGGGGAATCCGGAATTGCAGGTGCACGTGGATCGACAAAAGGCGGCCGAGTTCGGCCTGTCCGTCTCCGAGATCGGGAACATTGTGGAGACGCTAGTGAACGGAACAAAGGCCGGGTTATTTCGGGACAGTGGAAAGGAGCTCGACATCGTTCTGCGCGGGCCGCTTTCGGATTTCACCAGAACGCAGGGAATTTCCGACATCAGGGTGCACACGCTCGAGGGCCGGATTGCCGGGCTCGGAGACATCGCCGAGGTTCGTCCGGCTTTGGGCCCGACGAAGATCGAGCATATCGACCGAGACCGCTCTGTGTCCTTGACGGTCAACATCGGCAACGAACTGCCGCTTCAGAAAGCCATCGAGAATATGAAGAGGGAGGTCATCGACCCGATGCGCAGGACGCTTCCGCTGGGGTATTCGATGGACGTGAGCGGGCGGGCGAAGGATCTGGAAAGAACCTGGGGGGCGCTTAAGTGGTCGCTGCTGCTCGCGCTGTTGATTACCTACCTGTTGATGGCGTCCCTGTTCGAGGCGTGGAGCTACCCACTCATCATCATGTTCAGCGTTCCCTTCGCCGCCACGGGCGGCGTGTTGATGGTGAGCTACATGAATTCAATAGAACCGTCGGTGAAGATGGACACGCTCACGATGCTGGGCTTCATCATCCTCACGGGCATCGTGGTGAACAACGCGATTTTGCTCGTCCACCAGGCACTGAATCATTTTCGTTCCGGACTCCCCATGCGCGCGGCGATTCTCGATAGCGCGCGCGACAGGATGCGCCCCATTTTCATGACCACGACGACAACCGTGCTCGGCATGTTGCCCCTGGTGCTCTCTTCTGGTGCCGGCAGCGAACTTTACCGGGGTTTGGGTTCGGCCGTCCTGGGTGGTTTGGCTACCTCCACGCTGTTCACCCTGCTCTTGGTGCCGGTGGTGTTCTCCTTGTGGGTGGATTTCCTGGGCCTCGTGCGGCCCGGCGGCGCGGCGCGGCGATTCGAGGCGACGCTCTCCGCCGCGTCCGGGGCCGGTGGAAACGGCGTGCCCGCCGAGCCCGAGCGCGATAAAGCCGTCAAAAATTAGCCGATTCTGCGAGAAACGCATCCACGGCCGCGTTCCATTCAGTGTGGGAGCGGCGGTAGCTGTAATGCCCCCCCTCCTCTAGTATCACGAGCCGCGCACTCGCTATGGCTTTTTGCAGATCTTGGGCGAAGTACGGCGGAGTGAGGGCATCGTCTTTCGCGGCGATGATGAGCGATGGCTTCTTGATCTGATGAATCTCGGCAGTTCTGTCGTGGGTGAGCGTCATGTCAATCCGTGCGGTGATGACGTCCACCGGCGCGATGGTGTCCTTCTGGCGCGCTTCGAGTTCAAGAAGATTGTCATACATGTTTCTGAATTGCGTCCACCCGCAAGTCCACAACGAACTGAACTTGATATATTCCTCCAGTCCGTAGGCTTCGGCGATTTGTTTGCGCGAGGTCTGAAGGCGCGTCATATAAGGGTCCGCTTTCGTCCAGGTGTTGGTGAAAACGCAGCGGTCGATTCGCTCGGGATAGTCAAGCGCGAGGTTTTGCAGCACGCAGCCGCCCGTGGAGGTGCCCGCCACGTGGGCCTTTTCGATTCCCAGTGCGTCGAGCAGACCGATGGCGTCCTGTGCGATGAGGCGGGTGGAATACGCATCCTTGGGCTTGTCGCTCTCGCCCGTTCCCCTGTGGTCGAACGTGATGCAGCGGTAGCGATCCGAGAAATGGGGAATCTGGAAATCCCAGGCGTCCAGAAGACCCATGAGACCTGGAATGAACAAGAACGCCTCCCCCTCCCCGCGTTCGGAGTAATTCAGATGCACTTCACCGGCCTGAATTCTGGGCATGGACTCTCCTTTGAGGTTTATTCGCTTTCATCGTTCAGTATTTCGGACACCTCCACGCGGCGGCCTTCCCGCGCCGAGCGGACGCCCGCGCGAATGACGGCGAGGGAGGATACGGCGGCGTCCCCGCCCATCTCTGGCTGTGCCCTTCCGCGAACGGCGTCCGCGAACTCCTCCAACTCCTCCACGATGGTGTTGTTCTTCTCGCAGGACACCGGCCGGGGGGCCTTCTCCCCCCGGTAGAGAACGCGCAGGCCGTCGAAGAGCGTATAATAGGCCGTGGCCGTCTTTCCATAGACGTTCATGAGATAATACTCCGAAGCCGAGGCGTAGCTTGCCGTGAGATTCGAGATGGCCTCGCATTCGTGCTCGAGAATGAGGTTCGCCACGTCGGGATTCTCTCCCGGTAGGACGAGTTGCGCCGCCTGCGCGGAGACGGCCACGATGGGCCCCATGAGGTAGGTCAGGACGTCGGTGTAGTGAATGCCGATCTGAAGCATGACCCCGCCCGGCATGGCCTCTGATTGATAGCGCCAGTGGCCGGGTTCGAACTGGCCCTCCCGGTCTCTGCTGATGTTGCACTCCGCCTGCACCAGACGACCGAATTTTCCCTCCGAGATCTCGCTCTTGATCCAGCGAAAGTGATTCTCGCGCCTCCTCTGATAGCCGATGGCGAGTACCACGCCCGCATCGGCGCACGCGCGTGTGAGAGCTTGGCCGTCGGCGATGGTGTGGGCGATGGGCTTGTCCAGAAAAACGTGCTTGCCCGCCCGGGCCGCCGCTTGGGTGGATTCGAGATGAACGTGGTTCGGGGTGGTGTTGATGATCGCCTCGATGGACGCATCCCCCAGGATTTCCTCGTAGCTTTTCGCCGCTTCACAGCCGTACTTTTTGGCGAAGGCGACGCGCTTGCCCTCAGAACGCGTGAAGCAGGCGACGATCTCGATTTTATCGGTCTGCTGAATCGCATCGGCGAGAACGTCCGACCACCACCCCATGCCGAGCGAAGCTACTCGCAGGGACTTTGCACTCATTTTGACAGACTCCTCCATTTGCCGCTGAACCAAGGGTTGTGAAGAAACGCATCTTCATCCATCGTGCGCTCTCCGGCGGGACGCTCCCGAGGGCTGATGAGGCCGAGGAGCCACGAGGCGCTCGCCATAAAAATCAGAAAGCGGCGCCTACCGCCTCGACGGCGGCGCGCGCGATGGCCTTGTCTTGTTCCCAGTCGCCTCCGCTCACGCCGATGCCTCCCAGACATTCGCCGTCATATAGAATGGGAAAGCCACCCTCCATCGCCGTCCATCGCTCGGGGCCGGCGGCGAGGGCGAGGCCAAGGGCGTGAGCGGTGTCGAGGTGCTGGGCCTGTGCGCCTAGCGTTGTGGTGGGACGCTTGTTCGAAGCCGAGCAAACCGCCTTGGTGGTGGATGAATGAACGGTGTGGAAACGCCCGCCGTCCATGCGCTCGAGCAGGATGAGGTGTCCTCCGGCGTCGGCGATGGCCACGGTGACGGGGATGCCGAAGCCCTCCGCCTTGGCGATGGCGGCCGTCATCATCAGTCTGGCCCCCTTGGTGGTGAGGCGATGGGTTGGTGCGAATGGCATGGGCGCGTCTCCTATGTCTGTCGATTGTTTCCGAATCTATCCGTTTCTTTCCATTTTGATGCGACCGCACCTCGCTGCTTCTAGCGCCAGACGCAACATGGCCTCGCCCCTTCTACTCGACGGTGGCGAGTGTCTTGAGCCTCGAAAAACTTCGCGGGGCGGTTAAGCATGCTTTCATTTTTTGAGACGTAAAATCGATTGGTGAGGGTTCAGGATACCGCCCAGTGGAGAGAATCTAGGGAAGGGACGGAGAAATGTCAACGATTCGTCCGTATCTTGCTTGTGACTCGGGGACTTGGAGCTCGCATGGAGCGACCCTCTCACGTCTTCACTCTACTCTGGGTGCGACTCTCTTTTTATAAATGACGCCCTCGTGCCTTGTCATGGAATGTGGGGTTGTCCATCATGACTCATGGTTCTTGCGAGTAGGCGAAAAGGAGAGTTCGAATGCTCGACCTCATCTCGTTCATGGAAAAAACCGCGCGAGCGGCGGGTGCGCTTGCCATGCAGCTGTCTGGCCGCGTGAAGACCGAACCGAAGGGTCGAAGCATTGTCTCATACGCGGACAGGGAGGCAGAGCGTCTCATCGTCTCGAAGATTCGCTCCGCGTTTCCAGACGATCCCTTATTGGCGGAGGAAAGTGGAGCGAGCGGGACGCGGGAGATTGCTGCCGATACCCGCTGGTGGGCGATAGACCCCATTGACGGCACTGGCCCCTATCTCAAAGGCCTTCCCTTCTGGGCGGTTTCCATCGCCTGTCTGGTGGGCGATCGCGTGGAGGCGGGGGTGGTTCACATGCCGTCGATGGGGGAGACCTTCACCGCCACGGCTTCCGGCCGCGCGATGCGCAAAGGGGCGCCCATCTCTCGCGTGGAGCAGGGCGCCCTCCAGGAGCACGACTATCTCTTCATTCCGTGTAGCGAAGTGGTGGGTCTCTCTCATGAATATCCTGGGCGCTTTCTGGCATTGGCTTCGTCCGCTTGCCATCTTTGCTTTGCGGCGGCGGGCTGTGCTTTTGGCGTTTTGATGGAGCCTTTACACGCCTATGACTTCGCCGCCGCCGCGCTCATCTACGAGCGCGCGGGCGGAGCGGTGGCTTACGTTTCGGGCAGGCGGATCGACTACGCTGCCCTCGCCGACGGACACGCAACGCCAGAGCCCGCGGTCGCCGCCCCCAGCGGGCAAATCGACTGGCTGAGAGAAAAGATCTCCTGGGGCTAAATTCGCCAGTCCCCACGCTCGGTAGGCTTTTGCAGGGACTGGATTTCCGGAGCCGCTCATGCCTCAAAGGGTGCTTTGGCGAGGGGCCCCGCCGCTTTCAGGCTTCTGCGCTTCACCCCCAAGAGATGGCATGAGGCGCACTTACATCCACATGCCCGCGCCCTGGAGCAGTTGATCGATCTGAAAGCTGACGCGTTCGGCGCTTTCGAGCGGCGTCATGTGTCCGGCCCCCTCCACCATCTCATAGACCGAATCGTTCAGCCCCTGATGAAGGGACTCCATATCGCCAACCGATATCAGCGCATCGTTCGCTCCGCCAAACACGAGGCAGGGGACGGCGATTTCACTCAGGCGCGGCGTCATGTCCTCGCGCTGGCGGTTGGCGTCGATCAGGGAGGCGACGTGGCCGGGAATTTGGCTGGTGACGATTTTTCTCGTGGCCTCCACTGCGAGGGGATGGGTGGAAGCGTAGCCGGGAGAGAACAGTTTGGGCAGGAAGTGGGCCGAGAAGTTCTCCATTCCTTCGTCGATGACGATGCGCATCTGTTGTAGGCGCGCCCGTCTCCCCTCCTCGGAATCGCCCGTAGCCCGGGTGCTGACGAAAGCGCACGCGCGGACCATCAACGGATGGCGAATCGCCATTTGCAGCAGGACGTAGCCGCCCATGGAGAAGCCGGCCACGGCGGCGGCGTTGATGTTTAGCGCGCCTAGGAAAGCCGCCATGTCGTCCGCCATCATCTCAATCGTGATGCCCCCGCCCGCGTGGCTCGTTTTTCCCATGCCGCGCATGTCGGGGCGCAAAACCCGGTAGCTCCCCTCCAACGCCTCGACCTGCGCCTTCCAGATGGTGTGATCCAGGGAAAAGCCGTGGAGGAGCAGGAGCGGGGGGCCGCTGCCGGATTCTTCGTAAGCGACTTCGAGTCCATGCGCGGATACGGTTTTCATCAAGTGCTCCCCTCGTGTTTGAACCGACTTAAGGTGCGAATCGTCCTTCGGAACGTCCAGTCTAGCATGACTGTGAAAGATCGCCAGATCGCTTGGGCAGGCATCAAATCTTGAGACGCATATAAATAAAAGGCTATACTGTTAGGGTCTTTGGCGCGTTTTTTCGCTTTGTCGCTTTTGGGGTTATGGATAGCGGAACCGAGCACGACCAGGAAAATTTTGCCATACCGAGAAGTGGAAGTGCCTGATTTTCAGATATCCGATACGCGAAATAAGGCTGCCGCTTAGGGCAAAAGCGGCTTTTTACCTTTCTGGCCCGCACATGGGAAGCGCGAACAGGGCGAATTCGCCGAGCGCGAGCTCGATTTCCTCACGAACCCAGGCGTCTTTTTCGATCTCGAGTCCACCCTCAAGAGCGAGGCGCGCGCGCCCATCCCGCACCCGCTTGCCGATGCGGCCCAGTGCCCACGCGGCATGGCCTCGGACGAGAGGTTCTCGATGCCCAAGCGCTTTGCCGAGGGGCGCGATGCTTTCGGATCCTCCCGAGTTTCCGATAGCGACGATGACGTTTCTTAAGAAGCCTCCGTATCGCGCGCGCATGATGGGTGTGCCGCGAAACGCTTTTTGGAATTGCGCCTCATCCATCTCCAGAAAGCGACGCAACTGGGGGTTGCGCGCCGCCGCCCGAGGGGCGAACCTTGGCTCGCTCGCACGCGGGGCGTCTTCGTTCCAGGGGCAGACCTCCTGGCAGATATCACACCCGAAGATGTGCGCGCCCATGGGGGCGCGAAGCGCTCTGGGAATTGGGCCTCTAAGTTCAATGGTGAGATAGGAGATGCAGCGCCTCGCGTCTACCACGCCGGGCGCAACAATGGCGTCCGTCGGACATTTCTCGATGCACCGAACGCATGTGCCACAATGATCCTCGGCGAAGGGCGCGTCCACCGCCAGCGCTTTGTTCAGGAGCAGTGCGCCTAAGAAAAAATAGCTGCCCAGCTGACGCGAGAGCAGCAGAGAGTTTTTCCCCTTCCAGCCCAGACCCGCCATGACGGCCAGATCGCGTTCGAGTAACGGGCCGGTGTCCACGTAGCTTCTGCCCTCTATGCTTGGATCGATCTCTCTCAAATCGCGCAAAACGCGAATCAACCTCTTTTTCATGAACTTGTGATAATCCCCGCCATGGGCGTAGCGTGCGATTCTTCCCCGCCCGCGCGCATGGGGGGTCTCCTGTTCGGGCCTGTAGCGCATGGCGACGACGAGCACCGCGCGCGTACCCGACCAAAGGCGGCGCAAGTCGCCGCGCACGTAAGGATTTCTGCGCAGATAGCTCATCTCGCCCGCGTAGCCTTTTTCGAGCCACGCGAGGTATCGCTCGTGGGCTTGACCCAAGTGGGGCGGCGCGATGGCGGCAAGGTCGAAGCCGTGTGCCAGGGCGTGTTGTTTTGCAGCCCTCGTGAGATCGGGAGTCGTGATTCGGAGCGGTTTCATGAGCCTCTCCCCGCGCGGGGAGATGGATGATGCGGATTGAAGTGGGCACCCATCATGTCTTATATCTTTTCCGTGAGAGGGGAGTTGCGCCGGCGAATCAACAATCTTGGATGGCGGACGGTTTGATGTCAACAATTGTTTGAGAGGTAGTTTTGGATTACCCATGTGGGAGATTTGATGCTATTTAATGGGACGTTTTGATGGGGATATTTCATCGCTCGGGAAAAGGGAATGTCGTTAGTGCGCAAGGGAAGACTATTATGGGCGGCGTCACTCTGCTTGCTCGTGGCGGGGCTGCTCCTCTACCTTTTTTGGGGCGAGATAGGCGACGCTTGGGCGCATCTGGCGAACCTCCACCACAAAAAAGAGAAATTCAGGGATTGGATGTATTCGTTCGGTCCCTGGGGTCCAGTGGTGTTCGTCGGAGTGCAGGCGTTCCAGGTGGTTTTCTCCCCCATACCGGGGGAGTTGACGGGTTTTTTGGGCGGTTACTTTTATGGAGCGTTCCTGGCGACGATCTTTAGCACCATCGGTTTGACGCTGGGGAGTTTCGTCGCGTTTTATCTCGGGCGGAGGCTGGGGCGTCCTTTCGTGGAAAAGCTCATGCCGCCGAAAATTTTGGAGAAATTCGATTTCCTCGTCACGAACAGGGGCGCTTTCCTTGCATTCATCTTCTTCTCGATCCCCGGTTTTCCCAAAGACTACATGTGCTACCTGCTGGGTTTGAGTCCGCTGGGAACCTCCTCGTTTTTGCTGGTCGCTTTTTTTGGCAGAATCCCGGGCACCATCATGCTGGGACTGCAAGGCGCCGGGCTTTATGAGGAGCAATATGGGATGGTGGGCGCTCTTCTGGTGATCGTGGTAATCGTCGCGGCGGCGGCGGTCTACTTTCAGGAGCCCTTGCGTCTTTGGTTCAGGGACAAGGTCCAGGATAGGAAGCTAGCCCACGCCCAGATACAAAAGAAGCAAGGGCGTGGTGATGAGGCTTAACGCCGTGCCCGTGAATACGATGGAGGCGGCAAGGGAGCCTTCCTTCCCGTAACGCTCGGCGAACACGTAGTTCAGCACGGCGGGTGGGCTGCACGACATGAGGAAGAGCGCCGCCCGGAACGCGCCGGTGAGCGCGAAGACCTCGCAGAGTGTCCAAGCCACGAGAAATCCAAGTCCGAACCTGAGCGTCGCTACCAAGACGCTGATCCTAAAATCAGATGCCCTGATGGCGCGGAGCCGGTAGCCCAGCGAAAATAGTTCCACCGAAAACATGCCGCTCCCCGTGAGGTGCGTGAAGCGCGTGATGAATCTAGGTACCGGAAGCGCTGCAACCGCCACGATGATGCCCGCTATTGCGGCGTAGAGAGCGGGCATCTTGAGCGGTTCTCTGATGCTGGCGCCGCCGCCGTGGGCCATGATTCCCAACGAGAAAGTGATGAATATGTTCGGAATGGAGAGAAGCACCATGTGGCCCAGGCCCTCTTCGCCAAAGGCCAGAAGCGCGAGGGGGTAGGGTAGCGAAATGGCGTTCATGATCATTACGCTGGGTACAAAGGCGCGTTGCGTCATGCCTGCTGCGCGCTTGATGACGTAGGCGACCGCGCCTGGGATGATTTGAATCAGACAGGAGAAAACGCTCGCCCGTATCAGCTCCTCCCAGAGAATCTGTTGCCGCGCCAAGGCGTCGAACATCACGGCGGGCGCGAGCAGGAACAGGACGAGCTCGGCCAGCGCCTTGGGGTCGAGCGTCTTCCATCGCCCGTAGAAGAAGCCGATGCCGATCAGTGCCATGATTGGAAAAACGATGTTCAAAAGCGGCGGAATGGCGGACATACGCTTCTTCTTGAGAGTCCCTTTTGAGCCGGAAAGGAGGCTGAGTATACAGACTCTTCCCTTGTATTTCCACCCGTTCGTGCGTCTTGCTGGGAGGTTCTCCTTGCGCCGAGGTTCCTCGGGTCAGAGAGAAAAACGACCAGGCAGGGTGGGAATTTGCGCGCGGCCGAAGGCACAGGGTAGCCTGCGGGTGCGTTCTCGTTCGTTTCTTGTGCGGTTTTCGTTTTGGGAGGGGTTTTGAGAAATGCCAACGGTCGATCATATTGGCTACGCCGTCAGCAATCTGGATGAGAAAAAGAGCGTGATGGAGGACTTGCTGGGCTGTCGGTTTTTGGAGAGAAAGGTCTATGAGCGTCCCGGCAACACCGCCAGGCTCGACTTCTATGAGGCGAACGGCGCGGTAATGGAGCTCGTGGAGATGAGCAGCCCCGAGGCCCCGCTCAACCAATTCATCGCCGCGCGAGGTGAGGGGCTGCACCATGTTTGTTTCGTCGTCGATGACTTAAGGGCCACAATGGCCGAATGGGAGGGCAAGGGAGTCGAATTCACGCTCCCGCCCACTTATGGCTCGCGCGGCGGCGTCATCACCTTCACGGACGCCACCACCACTGGTGGCTTCGCGATAGAACTGGTGCAGCACCTTCCGAAAGATGCGGAAATTCCTGATTGGGCGCAAACGTAGGGGATTCGTACCCCTCGTTTCGTATGGGAGATGTTAACTCTCAAGACGTTGTTTTGGCGTATAGTCCTTGAAAAACGAGACGATTTGGTTCAGGGACGCAGGGATGTCCACGTCCCACTGGCGGTTTGAACCGCCGCCCGTGTGGGGCGTCAGCACGACGTTGGGCAGGCGGATGAGCGGGTTGTCCTCAGGCAGGGGCTCATGGCGGTAGACGTCGAGCCCCGCCATAGTGATATCGCCTTTTTGGAGGGCGGCGGCGAGTGCCTCCTCGTCGATCAGCGCGCCTCTGCCCACGTTGATGACGACCGCCGTGTTTCTCATGCGCGCGAGCTGCTCCGCGCCGATCATCCCCTCGCTCTCCGCGGTGTGTGGCAGGACGAGAACGAGGTAAGAGACCCGGGCGATGAGTTCATCGAAGGAGAGGTAGCTGGCCTGGTATTGGACCTCGACCTTGGGCGGGTGTCTTGTGCGCTGGTAGTAGAAGATTCTCATGCCGAAGGCCAGGCACCGCTTGGCGATCTCCATGCCGATGTCGCCCATGCCGATGACGCCGACGCTTTCGCCGAACAGCTCTCCGACCCCGTCGATTTTTGCCCAGTTGGGCCTGAAGTTCCACTGGCTGGTCTCAATCGGCTCTACTCCTATCTCCCGATAGACGGCGGATTGGACCGCGCGGTGGCCTGAAATCGCCTTGCGCGCGCAGCAGAGCATGAGGGTGAGAGCTTGTTCGGCCACCGTGGCGTTTCTCATCAACGACTGCGTGCCGACCGGAATCCCCCGCGCGTCGGCCGCCTCCATGTCGATGTTCTTTCGGTTCAGCCCGTGCTTCTGGATAAATTTGAGGTTCTCGGCCGCCTGGATGAGGGAGGCGGGAAGCGCCGCCTTGTAGCAGAGGATAGCGTCGGCTTGGGGTGCGAGAGCAACCAGGGCGTCTTCCTCTCCGGATCCAGGTGCTATGATCTCGAAAGGGGCGGCCGCAGGAGACGCCTTCACTCTTTCAAGAAAACGGCCGGAAGCCCCGTCTGGGACGAGAAGGTGGATTTTATCGCGCATTCTTTTCTCCTCGTGCGCAAATGAGACGAAGGACGACGGAACCCTCCCTTATCATAATCTGCGCTTGAGCGCGACCGAGGCGACGGGCGCGCGTTTTCCCCCGGTCGTTGGACTGGCAACGCATTCAAAGGGAGATATTTATAGGATATTCCATTATAATCTCTCATATTGTCCGATGAATTGACGCGGTACTCTCCGCATTCCCGACGTGGGAGGAGGAGCGGAAGGGGGTTTTTGAAGCCATAGAGGAGAGGTGGATATGTGGTTTGGGAAGTGGGTGAGCGCGGGTGTTTGTGCGATGGCTGTCGTGTTTTTTTCTCTCACGTCGTTCTCCGCCGACGAAGATGAGCAGGCGTTGCGTGGCGTTCAGAGGGTGCGCGTGCGCACGATGAAGAGCATCAGCCGCTCAATGCGCCGCATCAGGGCGTATGCCAAGAAAGGAAATTACGAGCGCGTGGCGCGGGCGGCGGAGGAAGTGGCGTTGCTCACTGCGGCGATTCCGCACTTAAGCCCCGAGGGCAGCAATTTTGAGAAGACGCGGATGAAGGCGAGCGTATGGAGCCAGTTTGATGATTACAAAAGAATCGCCGGGCTTTCGGCTCAAACTGCCAGAGAGCTTGCGAAAGCGGCGGTGGCGGAGGATCGAAGCGGCGTGATGCGCGCGTTCACCGTTTTGTCGAATAGTTGCGGCCAGTGCCACAAGCCGTATCGAAAGAAAAAAGAAGGGAAAAGAAAATAGGCCTCATCCCTATCCCTATGGGATTTTTTCCCGTGAGCCCGCCTGTGGCGCAACCTGCTTTCAGGTTGCTGCTGGGTTTGCTGGAGGGTGGAAACGCGTGGGTAAAGCTGAGCGGCGCAGATTGCATTTCGCGGCATGGAGCTCCCTGCCTCGACGCCGAAACGGAGCGGGCGGTATGGGAAACGGATTGCCCGCATACGAACGTGAAGCCCAAAATTCCCAACGACGGCGATTGGGCGGACCTCCTCAGTGGAGAACCCCTCCCTCTTGTATGGGTTTGACCAGTGAGGCCCCGTGGAGGCTAGGCGTCCCTCATGGTGCGTCTTTGAGTTTTTCCTTGAGTATTTCTTGCAAGGCTTTGGGGTTGGCCTTCCCCTGCGTCGCCCCCATCGCCTGGCCCACAAAAAAGCCCATCAGTTTCGTTTTTCCGCCCCGGTAGGCTTCCGCTTCCTCTGGGTTTGAAGCGAGCACCTCTTCTACGACGGCCTCGATCGCGCGCGCGTCCGTGATTTGCTTTAATCCCCTCTCCTCTACGATGGTCTCCGGGTCTTTTCCGTTCTCCGCCATGGCATCGAATACGGTTTTTGCGGTTTTCCCACTGATGACGTCCTCGGCGAGGAGCGCGATCATTCTGGCCAGTCGCTCAGGAGGTATGGGACATTTGTCGATCGTTATCTTCTGTTCGTTCAAAAGACGGGAAACGTCGCCCATCACCCAGTTGCTCGCCGTTTTGGCCCGTTCTTCTCCAGCAGTCCGCACGACCTCGTCGAAATAGTCCGCCAGTTCTTTTTCCGCCGAGAGAAATTCCGCGTCGTATTGGGGAAGGCCAAGCGCATCCTGAAAACGCCTGCTTTTCGCGTCAGGCAGTTCCGGCAGTTGCGCGCGAACCTCATCAAGCCATTTCGCGTCCACTTCAAGGGGCACCAGATCGGGGTCTGGAAAGTAGCGGTAATCGTGGGCGTATTCTTTTGACCTCATCCCCCGCGTCACGCCGGCGGATTCATCCCATAGCCTGGTCTCTTGATGAATGACGCCGCCAGAATCCAGAATTTCCCGCTGGCGTTTTTCCTCGTATTCGAGTGCGCGTCTGAGATTCCGGAAAGAATTCATGTTCTTGATTTCCACCTTCGCGCCGAATTCCTCTGCCCCTCGCACTCTCAGAGATATGTTCGCGTCGCACCGCAAGCTGCCCTCCTGCATGTTGCCGTCGGATATTCCGAGATAGCGCACCAGGGTTCTGATCTTTCTCATGTAGGATTCCGCGTCTTCGGTGTTTCGGATGTCTGGTTCGGAGACGATTTCAAGCAATGGCACGCCGGCGCGGTTGAGGTCTGAAAAAGAATGGTTGGCGTCTCCTAACTCCTCTCCATGAATGAGCTTGCCCGCGTCTTCTTCCATGTGAATTCTGGTGAGGCGGACAGTCGCGTCTCGCCCATCCTTGGTTGTAAAATGAACGCGTCCCCCTATGCAGATGGGTTCCTCGTATTGGCTGATCTGGTATCCCTTCGGAAGGTCTGGATAGAAGTAATGCTTTCGGGAGAAACGGCAAATCGGCGCGACCTCCGCCCCGACGGCCAGCCCAAGCCTGAGCGTGTATTCTACGACGCTTCGATTTAAAACCGGCAACACGCCAGGAAGCCCGAGATCCACCGTGCAGGTATGCGCATTCGGCTCTCCTCCGAACGCGGAGCTCGAACCGCAAAAAATTTTGCTTTTGGTGCTTAGCTGGGCATGGACTTCGAGACCGATAACCGTTTCGTATGTCATCACGTTCTCCCATCGAAACCCTTCGCCCCAACCCCGTCGCCGGACGTCATAAAGGCGGCGGTGCGTCGAGAAGACGAGTGAATCTTGCCCCTGCGCCTCGTCTCGCGGCGGAGCAGCGAGGCCATCCGAAATCCGTCATTGTCAAGGGACGCGCGTCAGAGCGGCGGAAGAGCTTCATGGTGCGTCGTCGCTCTTTCAAATGCCGCCGCCGCTTGAAAAATCGTTTCCTCGCCAAATGGCTTTCCCACCAGTTGAAGCCCGATGGGCAAGCCCGTCGAAGTCAATCCGCAAGGTTGGCTGATGCCGGGAAGACCGGCCAGATTGCAGGGGATGGTCAAGATGTCGGAGAGGTACATGCTGATGGGGTCGTCAAGGCGCTCCCCGATGCGAAAGGCGGGGGTGGGCGCCGTGGCGGACAGGATGAGGTCGACGTTCTCGAACGCGGCGCTGAAGTCCTGGCGAATGAGCGTTCTGACCTTTTGCGCTTTTGCGTAATATGCGTCGTAGTATCCGGAGGAAAGCGCGTAGGTGCCCAGCATGATGCGGCGCTTCACCTCTTCGCCGAAGCCGTTTTCTCGACTGGCCGCATACATGCCGAACAAGGGGCCGTATTCTGAGTCCCCCTCCTTGCGCGCGCCGAAGCGCACGGCGTCGTAGCGTGCGAGATTGCTGCTCGCCTCAGCGGGGGCGAGAATGTAATACACGGGCAGTGCGTATTCGGTATGGGGGAGGGAGACGTCGAGAATTTCGGCGCCTTGATTCCCAAAGACGGCGATCGCCTCTCGCACTGCCGCCTCCACGTCGGGGTCCATGCCCTTGATGAAGTATTCTTTCGGAATGCCGATTTTCAGGCCTCTCACCCCCTCCTCCAGGTTTTTCGCGTAATCGGGCACCGGTTCGTTCGCCGAGGTGGAATCGCGCGGATCGTCGCCGCTGACGGCGCCCAGCAAGATGGCCGCGTCGCGTACGTTTTTCGCAAAAGGACCGATTTGATCCAGAGAACTGGCGAAGGCGATGAGTCCGTAGCGCGAGACGCGCCCGTAGGTGGGCTTCATTCCCACGACGCCGCAGCATGCCGCCGGCTGGCGTATGGAGCCCCCCGTGTCCGATCCGAGAGAGACGGCGCAGGATCGCGCCGCAACCGCGGCGGCGGAACCACCGCTGCTGCCTCCCGGAGCGGTTTCCAGGTTCCATGGATTATGGGTCGGGCCAAACGCGCTTTGCTCGCATGAGGAGCCCATGGCGAATTCATCCATGTTCAATTTACCGAGTATCACCGCGCCCGCCTTTTTCAATCGCGCCATGGCGGTGGCGTCGTAGGGGGCCTCGAAGTTCTCCAGAAACCGGGAGCCGCAAGTGGTCTTCGTCCCCTTCATGCAAAGGAGGTCTTTCACGGCTACGGGGACGCCCAGAAGAGGAGAGTCGTGCTTTCCCGCCTCCATTTTGCTGTCGGCGCGGCGCGCGGCCCGTATCGCTTCGTCCTCAAGAACGCTCAGGTAAGCGTTCACTCTCCCTTCGGTTTCCGCAATGCGCTCAAGATACGCCCTGGCCAGTTCCTCCGCGCTGAACGCCTTGGTTCTGAGGCCTTCTCCGATTTGGGCGACGTCGAGAAAAAGCAGATCGTTCATGCGTGTTCCTTTGTGGACGTGTCGGCTGCGGCCAGCCCCGGCTCCCAGGGAAGCGTCAATAGCGCGCGCCGTCAACCCCGGCGCCTAAGCAAAAAGGTGGCGTAGTTGAGAGCCTGTTTTCCGCCGCCGCTATGATAGAGATCGAGGTCTCGCTGCCATCCGTCCAGCGTGTCTTGCGCCTCGGGCGAATCCGCGTATTCGCGTCGGTTCTCCAGAATGGAGCGTGCCTGGGGGGCGAGGAAGCTTTCCCATGCGCGCTCCGTTTCATGCTCTACGAACTCGACGCCGTATTCCTCCTCCACGAGCCAGCCCCAGAACTCCTCCACGTCTATCGGCTCGCAGGGAAGATAATTGTCGAGCCACCTCGTCAACCGTTCAGACGAGGCGGCTTCGTCCCCTGATTTCCAGACCAGGCCGGAATAGGCGATCCATCCCTCCGGCTTCACGATGCGCGTCAGCCTCTTCAGTTTGTCGATGGCGTTGGAAGGGTGGGCTGGTTCGCACAAAAGCGCCAAATCGAAGTAATCCTCGTCAAAGGGGAGTGCGTCGCCTGAGTGGACGAGCAAATCTATGAGGTGGCCCATGTCCTCAAGCAGAACGCGACGCTTTCCGTCTTCCACGAACTCGGGCCGATCGCCCAGTCCGATCCCTGCGCATCCGAACGTCCGCGCGAGGGCGAGCAGGCTCCCCCCTTTGCCGCACGCGGCGTCAACGACCAGAGAGTCCGCCGACAGTCCGGCGCGGCTTCCCACCTTCTCGAGAGTGGAGATGGAGATGGGGACGAGGAAGGGATTGTGCTTGAATCGCTCGAACGGGTCGAGTTCCATGAAGCGGTTTTGAAGGCGCGCTTAAAAAATCGAGAGGCCGATTAAGTCGAGCATGAGAATAATTGTGCTCAACCCAAGGATTCCACCGATGATGAGAGCGAACAGCCCGAAAAGTTTTCCGTATACCATCACGTTTTTCTCCTGACCATGAGAGGGGCGTCTATTTCTTTTTCCCCTTTCTCTTCTTGATGATTCTGGCGGGCTGGGATTTGCTGATCTGCATGAAGACCTTGCCCTCCTTGAACACGGTGACGCTTCCCGTTGATTCGCTGATGGCGAACGATATGGCGTCGCTCACCTCCGTTATGCCCGCCGCGGCCATGTGGCGCGAACCCAGGCCGGGGGGCAGAGCGCTTTCTGACGCCGCGTTCAGGTGCCTGCCGGCGGCTTCGATTATTCCGTTCCCCTGGATGACGAAAGCGCCGTCGATGCTGCTGAATTCCTTGATGGTCTCGCGAAGGGTCGTGTCCATGATGTTTCTCTGCTCTTCCGGGTATCCATGAAAGGGGTTGATGATGAGCTGGCGTGAATACTGAAGCACCAGATCGTGGTCTCCCAAAACGAAAAGCGCCCCGCGCGGTTTTCCTTCTCGTCCCTCGGCGCCAATCTCCAGGGCGAGAGACAATACCGTCTCGAAAACCTTGGGATCCACGCCTTCGACGGCGCTTCGCGTCTCCGAGGTTTGAATCATCTCGTGTTCGCGATCCAGGTGAAAGACCATCAGGGTGTCAATCTCTTCGTTTTCGGGCAGACCCGAGAGGCACACCACGGTGTCGTCCAGTGCGATGGAACCTTCGCTCAGCGCAATGACGACGCCCATCTTGATGGTGTCGATCCTGTTCAGGGACAGGGCGGGCAACCGCATCACCCTGCATCCGCGCTTCTCCAGCTCTTCATATATCTCGGGAGAGCAGGTCGTGGCGAAACGCTCCACTCCCATCGGGAGATCGGATAGGGCGTCAAGCTCCTTCATGGCGTCGGCGTGAATGAAGATCGCCTTGGCGTCCATCTCGTCGCAAATTTGCGCGGCCGCGGCGATGATGGCTTCGCTGAGTCCGACGCGCCTCTCCTCAAGCGTCTCCATCATCCCTGCCCCTTTCCCTCCAGCGCGACGTAGAACGTCGAGCCTCGCCGCTCGATGAGGAGCAGATTTCCCTCGCCCTCCCCTTTTTTGAGCGCCGCGCGCAGCCCTTCCGTGTCGGCGACCGTCTTGCGGTTCGCCTCTACGATGACGTCACCCCGGCGCAGGCCGGCCCGGTCCGCGGGCGTATCCGGCAGAACGTTGGAGATGACGACGCCCTTTTTCGTTTTCGCGCGGATTTCTTTTCTGATTTCAGGCGTGAGGTCTTGCGCCTCGATTCCCAGCCTTTTCTGAAACGCGGGCTTGAACGCCTTCGCCAGTTGCTTTGGTCCGGGCAGCTTGCCCACCTTGAGGCTGATGCTTTGCTTCTTGCCGTCGCGGATGAGGGCGATTTTCGCGGTCGCCCCCGGCGTTAAATCCGCAGCCATGAGAGAAAGTTCGCGGGGGCTTTCGATTTGTTTCTCATCAACGCTTACGATGACGTCGCCTCTTTTGATGCCCGCCTTTTTCGCCGGCCCATCCTCCGCCAGATGAGAGACCAGAGCGCCGCGCGTCTCTTTCAGCCCCAATTCCTTCGCCAGGCTTTCATTGACGGGCTGAATGGATACGCCCAGAAATCCACGGTTCACCACCCCTTTGCGAAGCTGGGGGATGAGTTTCTTCGCCATGTTGATCGGAATGGCGAAGCCGATGCCGATGTTTCCGATGCCCCTGCTGAAGATGGCGGTGTTGATGCCCACGACGTTGCCGCGCAGGTCGAACAGGGGCCCTCCGCTGTTTCCGGGGTTGATGGAGGCGTCCGTCTGAATGAAGTTGTCGAATCGGCCCGAGCCGATGACGCGCCCCTTGGCGCTGACGATTCCGGCGGTCACCGTGTGGGACAGCCCGAAAGGGTTTCCGATGGCCATCACCCAGTCGCCGACGCGAAGTTTTTGGCTGTCCCCCAGCTTCGCCTGGATGAACGTATCCCCCGGCTTCGTCTCCACCTGAAGCAGCGCGATGTCGGTCTGGGGGTCACGTCCCACGATCCGCGCCTCTCTTTTCCTTTTGTCCTTGAGGCGCACCGTGATTTTTATCGCGTTCTCGACCACGTGGTTGTTCGTCATGATGAGCCCGCCGGCGTTGACGATGAAGCCGGAACCCTGCTGGGACGTCCGTCGAGGCGCGGAGTCTGGCCGCAAGCCGCCTCTGGGTCTGGAGTGGAAGGGTCCCCCGTAGAAGCGTCTGAAAAATTCTTTCCACTCGTCGGGCACTCCCGGAATTCCGCCTCCTCGTCCTCTGCTCGTCCTCTGCGTCTCCGTTTCGGCGCGGATGTTCACCACGGAGGGGCTCAGCTTTTCCGCCAGCTCGGCCAGGGACGGCAGACCGCCCGCGCTGACTGCGGACTGCGCGTCCATCGGCGCGGAAAACAAGGCGAATCCAAGCAGTGCCGCCATGAGAGAAAAACGGGCGCACGCCCATTTGGATTTTGAAAGATAGAGATGGTCTCGCATTTTTCCTCCTCGCCCCGTTCAGTCCCATATGCCGGCGGCAATAAAGGCCACAACATTCGTTTAGATACACCAAAGTTCCATTCGGGGGCAAACGTGCAAACGGGGAGGGGGGGCTGAGCGACGCGCAAGCGCCGCTTTGCCCGGAGGCGCGCCCCTCCGGGCATCGACCCCAAAGGGAGGGAAGGATATGATCCGCATGGGCCATAACGGAAGCCGGATGCGGGCGCGAGAAGGAGCGTTTTTGAAATGACGGGCGCATGACCCTCGAAACCCAAACCATCGTGCTGGCGATTTCTGCGGCTTTCGCCAGTGCGGTGACGAACGTCGCCTTTGCGCCCGTCTTGCGGCAGATGGGTTCGTTCGCCCTGGTCCAGTTCAACAACGTCGGCAACGCCGTGATGCTGGGGGCGATCGGGTTCTGGATGTATGCGCCAGGGAGCTTTCGCTGGGAGGCGTTCGCCTGGTTCAGCGCTCTGGGCGTGATGAACTACAGCATCAACCGCTGGGTGTTCTACACGGGAATGAAAATGGTCGGCCCCTCTCGCCACATCACCATCACGAGCATGGTTCCGCTCCCCACCCTGCTTTTGGCGGTCGTTTTTCTGGGGGAGCAGCCCGGCCGCCTGGTGCTGCTCGGAACGTTTCTCGTCGTTCTGGGCGTGGCGGCGGTGAGTTACGAGCCCTCCGGCGGAAGGTGGTTTCGGGCGGGAATCGGCTGGTCGCTCACGAGCATGCTCATGCTGGTCGCCAGCGCCTTCATGCGAAAACAGGGCATGTCCTACATGGCGGCACCCGCCCTGCTCACCGCCTGGTCGGCCCTCGTCGCCATTCCCACCTCCGAGGCGCTGCGCCGCTTTTTGCCCAGGCGTTATTTTGAATGGGGCGCAAGGCGCTACCTTCCGTTGATGGTGTTCGGAATGACGGTGAACGGGTTGATGCAAATCCTCATCAACCTCGCCCTTCAGGGCAAGCTCTCGCTGGCGGCGCCCATTCTGAGCGGCACGCCGATTTTCGCCCTGTGTCTCTCCGCGCTGTTCCTGCGGGACGTCGAACGCCTGAACGCGCGCGTGGCGGTGGGCGTGTGCATCGCCGTGGTAGGCATCGTGGCGGTGGGGGTCGGTCGGCACGGCTAGTACCGTGCTGTTCTGTTGCTTTCTCACGCGAGAACGGGCGTATTCTGCGATGGACAACACGACGGGGATTCTCTGGGGGCTGGCCGCAGCCCTTCTTGCGGCGTTCACGGGCGTTCTCGCCGCCAGGCCCTTGCGGCACATGGGGCTGATGTCCGCCACCCTGCTCACCAACGTCTTCAACATGCTCGTCCTCGCTCTTTTCGGCTGGTGGGAATATGAGCACGCCCACGTCACGCTCGAGGGCGTCCTGTGGTTCGCCCTTCTGGGCGTCACCGCCTACAGCTGCGGGCGCCTCGTCTATTACAAGGCGATTGACGCCATCGGCCCCCCGAGGCTCATGACGATCATGAGCGCCTCCCCCCTGCTCAGCCTCGCTCTGGCCGTTCTTTTTCTGGGCGAGAAGCCTGGGCCGGCCGTTCTGGGCGGCACGGCTCTCGTCGTCCTCGGCGTCGTTCTGGTGAGCTACGAACCCGGGCGGGGCCGCTGGCTGCAGACGGGAATTCTGTGGGCTTTCGCCAGTGCGATCTCTCTGGGCGTGAGCGTGTTCATTAGAAAGAAGGGTCTGGCCGCCATGCCGAACGTAGGCCTTACCGTCGCGTGGTCGAACATGGTGAGCATCCCCATCATCTACAGCCTCAGGCTCCTCGCCCCGCCCGCCCTCTTTGACTGGGGGCCGCGCTGGGCGGTGGCGACCATCATTCTGGTGGGCGTGCTGAACGCGGGCAACCAGATGCTCTACAACCTCGCCATCATCAACGCCGAGGTCAGCGTCGTCGGGCCCATCATCGCCTCCATGCCGATATTCTCCGTCATCTTCACCGCGCTCATGCTGCGCGACATGACGCGGGTCCGCCCCCGGCTCGTCCTCGGCGTGTGCGTGACGGCGAGCGGCATGGCGGCCATCGCCCTGGGCCGCTGAGGAGGTTTGTGAGCCGCGCGGCGAGTGGGGCGGAGGACGTCGCGCGCCCCCCCGTTCCTCTACAGGAGGGCGAATACTTCACCCGCACTCGCAGGCGTGTCCGCGATGCGCTTGTCTTGACTGTAGTTTGCGGCTACTAAAATTTAGTCACGGGTAGGTAGGCTTCGCCAGTTTGCGAGGCGTTCCGCCTGATACGTTCGATAACGTCCTGAAAGCCGGATATTCCCCTCAATACGTGGTATAAATGGTTGTGATCCAGCAGAAGAAGAGGTGTTTTTTTGCCGGATGCCTCTTGCTTCGCGACCGGACTATATCCACATATAGAAACGAACACGCCCATCGTATTGTCAGCCTTGGTTTCAACTTTCGAACGAAAGATATCGATATCGGGTGCTCCCGTCTGATTTGTCGTGAACTTGCACTCAACAAGGTAGGTTGTATCACCGATAGTAATTGATCCGTCGATTTCACGTCCACCCGTTTTATATGGTCGTCGAGAGGTAATCTCGCTAAAATCCATCAACTTATAAAACCATTTCTCGAAGCCTTTGCCTGCGGAGGGCGATCCTTTCTCGCTCACGAGATCGCAGAGTTTGTTCTCAAGTGATTGAAGGGTTTGCTGAGACGCTCGGGTCTGAGCTTGAGACTTGTGGAATTTTCTGCGTGCCTCCTGTTTTTGTTTTTCTGACGTAATCTGTGTGTTCTGTTTTGACAGATAACGCCGGAGCGTATCGACTGCACTTTTTGCGGTGGCGATCTTATTTTCGCTATCCTCCCAGTTTTCGAGGTCTGGAAAGGCTGTTTGCTCTGAAAGGGATCGAGCGAGTTCGATAATCTTCCTTCTTTGTTCGGTTTTCTGGAGCAATTCGAAAACACGCGACAGATAATCTCTCTTTGTTTCATTGGGAAGCCATTCAGGCAGATCTTGTATCTGTAATGCTCCCAAAAATAATGAAAGTTTATTTCTGCGCCAGAAGGATTTAAGTGCCGCGTCAAAGGTAAGATCGACGAGATGGGGGGTAAGTTGTGTCTTCAATTTAAGTCCTCACCGACATGCCGTTCATAACCGACGCGAAAAAAAATTCAATATATCCCATTACAGATGAAGAACTAACAAAAGAAATATACATCATACTTCTAATTCCGCATCATCCATAATTTCATCACGCGAAACGCCTACGTTCTTTTCCTGTGCAGGACCTTGCCAGTAGTTCATTTTGCCTCGCCTCTCCCGAGGGGGCGGAATGACGGCTTTCGCCGTCCGGGCGGCCATGCGGAGTTCGCGTAGCGCACGGGACCGGAACCGGCGGAATGCGGGCGAATTGTGGAGGGTGTGCGTATGCGCTATACGTGGAAAATAGCTTTTCATGCGGTCTTGAGCGGGGAGTGTCGGCGATATGTCCGGAGATGATCGGCGCGCGACGCTCGAGACCGTCTTCGACGGCGCACTCCTCACGCGCGATTTCCTCGAGGCCGGCATCACCGGAATGGAGGAGTGGGAAGCGTTTGACGACTCCGCCCTGGACGCCCTCGAAAGCGCGCTTTGCGAGGTTTTCGGGCGTTTTCCGACGGACGGCACGCCCAACGAGAGCCAGACGGAGGACGACCTCATCTGGCCCGTCCTTGAGCGCCTCGGGTGGAGCGCGCACCTGCGCCAGCAGAATCTCTCGCCACGCGGCAGACGCGAGGTGCCCGACGGCCTCCTGTTCGAGGATGCGGCGGCGAAGGCCCGCGCCAATGGCCTTTCCTCCGAATGGCGGCGCTATGCGTTCGGCCTCGCCATGGTGGAGTGCAAACGCTGGGGGCTTCCGCTCGACCGCCGCTCCGACAGCGAGGAAACAGCGCCCGCACCCTCCACCCAGATGTCGCTCGGCTTCTCCGCGCGCGCGAGGAGAGCCAACAGACGCCCGACCCAGGCGCCCGCACCCTCCACCCAGATGCTCCACTATCTGCGGCGCGCGGACGACCTGACGGACGGCAGCCTCCGTTGGGGCGTCCTCACCAACGGGGCGCGCTGGCGGCTCTACTACTCCGGTGCGCGTTCGGTTTCCGAGCAGTTCTTCGAGGCCGACCTCGCGCGCATCCTGCATCCGCCCGGGCGCGAGGAGGACGCATCCGCTCTCGACGAAGACGCGCGCCGCCACTGCCTCAAAGCGTTCGCGCTCATGTTTCGGTGCGAAGCCTTTCTGCCGACCGCAGAGGGTGGGCGCGCGTTTCACCAGCGCGCGATGGAGGAGGGGCGGCGCTACGAGGAGCGCGTCGCCGACGATCTTTCCGCTCTGGTGTTCCAGAAAATTTTCCCCGATCTCGCCGCTGCCATCGCCGCCGCCGCCCCCGACGCCCCGCTGGAGGAGGCGCGCGAGGCCGCCCTGGTCGTCCTGTATCGTCTTTTGTTCATCTTCTACGCGGAGGACAGAAACCTCCTCCCCGTTCGGGACGATCGCTACGACGCCCTGAGCCTGCGCCAGAGGGTGCGCGACGACGTCGGGCACCGCATGAGCCGGAACGACCGATCCTTCTCGACGCGCGCGACCGCCTACTGGTCGGCGTTTGGCGATCTTTGTCGGCTGATTGATGCGGGCGACGCCTCCATCGGCCTGCCGCCTTATAACGGCGGGCTTTTTGATCCGGCGCGCACGCCGGTTCTCGACCGGGTACGTCTCGACGATAGCCTGATGGCGGGCATGGTGGACGCCCTCTCGTTCGAGAAAACGCAAGCCGGCCGCCGCTACATCAACTACCGGGATCTCGGCGTCCAGCAGCTGGGCTCGATTTACGAGCGCCTGCTCGAGTATGAGGTCGTCCGCCTCGGAAGCGAAGTCGATGTCCGCCTCAACGCCTTCGCGCGCAGGGGCTCAGGCAGCTACTACACGCCGGACGATCTGGTCGGCCTCATCATCGAGGAGACGGTCGGCCCGCTCGTTCGCGCGCGGATGGACGCTTTCGGGGAGGCGGCGGCAAAACGCGCGGGAAAGCGGAAAGTTACAGAAGAGGAGCGCGCGGGGCTGGAGAGGTGCGATCCGGCGGAGCGCATTCTGGAGATGAGAGTCTGCGACCCGGCGATGGGCTCGGGGCATTTCCTCGTCAACCTCGTGGACTACCTCGCCGACAGGGTCATCGAGGCCATGGCCGGAGCGGAGGCCGCCGCGGAGGGCTACGTCTCGCCGCTGGCCGGACGAATCGAGGAAATCCGCGAGACCATCAAGGCGAACGCGGCGAAAGGCGTCTGGCGGCTGGAGGAGGCGCAGCTGGACGATCGCCGCATCGTCCGCCGCATGGTGCTCAAGGGCTGCGTTCACGGAGTGGACAAGAACTCCATGGCGGTGGAACTCGCCAAGGTGGCGCTCTGGCTCCACACCTTCACGGTGGGCGCACCGCTCAGTTTTCTGGATCACCACCTGCGCTGCGGAGACAGCCTTTTCGGCGCATGGGTGCGGGAGGGGAGCGAGAGGGCGGAGGCGCGCGGCGGCGCGCTCTTTTTGCGCGAACCCATCCAGCGGGCGATGCGGGCGGCGGCGCCGATGCGGGAAGTCGAGCGGCTCACCGACGCGGAGATGGCCGAGGCGCGCGAATCCGCCGCGCGCTTCTCCGAGGTGGAGGAGGGAACGGCGCCGCTCTCCGACCTGCTTTCCTTAGTCCACGCCCTCGACTGGCTACGCCCGAAGGAGGAGGAAGACAAAGCCGCGCTTCAAGGCTTCTTCTCCGGCGCGTTCGGCGATCCGCTCGATATCGTCCAGGGCACAGCGCCGAGGGACGGGCGGGGGTCGAGGCGCCTCGCCGCCATTCTTGAGCGCGCGCGGATGCTGATGGAGGAGGAGCGCTTTTTCCACTGGCAGGTGGCGTTTCCCGGCGTGTGGTCGGAGTGGGAGCGCGCGGAACGCCAAGGTGGTTTCGACGCCGTTATCGGCAATCCGCCCTGGGACAGGGTGAAGCTCCAGCAGGTGGAGTGGTTCGCCGCCCGTCGGCCGGATATCGCCATGGCCCCGCGTGCCGCCGACCGCAAGCGGATGATCGCCGCGCTGGTGGAGGAGGAAGACCCGCTCGCCGGCGCGTTCGCCAGGGCGAGTGCGCGCGCGGCGGATGCGGCCCGCATGGTGCGAACCTCCGGCGACTACCCCCTGCTCTCGGGCGGAGACGTGAACCTCTACTCCCTGTTCGTCGAGCGTGCCATGTCTCTGGTGAAGCCGGAAGGTGCAGTCGGCCTGCTCGCACCCTCCGGCATCGCCTCGGACAAGACGGCGGCGCGGTTCTTTCGGGGCGTGGCGACGGAAGGGCGTCTGCGCGCCCTCTATGACTTCGAGAACAAAAAGGTGTTCTTTCCCGCCGTTCACGCATCGTTCAAGTTCTGCGTTTTCGTCGCCGGCGCCTCACCGACTGAAAGGCCGGCCAGGTGCGCGTTCTATGTGCACGACGTATCGGAACTGAAAGACCCCGAGCGATGCTTCCCCCTCATGCCGGAGAATTTCGCCCGCGTGAACCCGAACACGGGCACCGCCCCCATCTTTCGCACGCGGCGGGACGCCCGGCTGACCACCGCCATCTACGACCGCCTGCCCGTTCTGGTGAATCGCTCCTCAAACGCGGCGGTGAAGACGTGGCCGGTGAAGTATTCGACCATGTTTCACATGACCAACGACTCTGCTCTGTTTCGCACGCGCCGGGAGCTCGAGGAAAACGAGGGTGCCTGGCCGGTTGGCGGCAATCGCTACCGCAGCAGGGCGGGAGAGTGGGTTCGGCTCTATGAGGGCAAGATGGTACAGGCGTTCGACCACCGCGCGGCCCGCGTCGTCGTGAACCCCGGAAATACGCACCGTCCCGCTCAGCCCGTACCCGCCACCCTGGCACAGCATGAGGATCCGGACTGGCTGCCCGATCCGCAGTATTGGGTGTTGAAGAGCGAAATATCATTTCCAAGGGCATCATATTTGCTAACGTTCAAGGACGTGACCGCACCTACCAACGTCCGATCCATGATTGCGACGTTGATCCCAAACGGAGGTGCCGGGAATACGCTTCCTGTCGTGTTAATGGATGAAAGACAAACCGCCGGAGAAACTGCGAGCTTGCTTGCTAATTTCAATGCGATACCGTTTGACTATGTTGCGCGCCAGAAAATTCAGGGCCAGCATCTCAACTGGTATATCGTCGAACAGCTCCCCGTCGTTCCGCCCGAAACGTTTGAGACTACCCTCTTTGGCCCTAAAACTGCCGGAGAGATTGTGCGGGAAGCCGTCCTGGAGCTCACCTACACCGCCCACGACATGGCACCCTTCGCCCGGGATATGGGCTACGTGGATGATGCGGGCGAGGTGCGCGCACCCTTCGTCTGGAACGAGGAGCGTCGTCTGCGGCTTCGGGCGAAGCTGGACGCCGTGTTCTTTCATCTCTACGGCGTTGCGGATCGGGACGAGGCGGCCTACGTCTATTCCACCTTCCCCATCGTCGAGGCCCAGGAGAAGAAGGCTTGCGGCTGCTACCGCTCGCGCGACCTGTGCCTCGCCTGGATGAACGCCCTCGCCGCCGGCGCACCGGATGCGGACGTGTGCCTGTGATAAAATGTAGCGGGCTGTGCGTGTTGCCAGGGCATGATCAACAAATCACTTTTTGGATAAGGTGAACGGGAATTTTGGGATATCACATATGGTCAAGGTAGCGAGAGTTTCTGGGCGTGAGGCGGCCCGAGTGTTTGAAAAAGCGGGATGGGTTTTTGGCAGACGGAAGGGTAGCCATATGATCTACGTAAAAGACGGAGCGGAAAGACACCTTTCGATCCCTGATCATAAAACCCTGAAGATCGGACTGCTCATCAAGTTGATAAAAGCCGCGGGGCTGACGCCGCAAGAGTTTGAAGAATTGGGGCGAAAATAGGCTATAGTCGTGGAGGAGGCATGATGAGTGCCGATAAAAAAGACCTGATATGTGTTGACAAAACTGTGTTTGACGCCAAAAGTTTGACTGACGCCAAAAGTTTGACGCCAAACGGAAAATATCTTATATTTTATTAAATATCAGGTTGGTGCTGGGCCGACCTCAAGCGAACGCGAGAGAGACGATGGGGTGTAATGAAGCACACACCCTAAAGGAAGAGAGAGCCGCGATGAAGCAATATATTCATGTTCTCAATAAAAGCAGTTATGGCTCGTTCCGGATCGCCCTGGAGCCAGACGAGGTGGACGGCGGATACGTCGCCGAGTGCTTGGACCTCGAAGGCTGCTTTTCAGAGGGCGATACCCAGGAAAGCGCGCTTGCCAACATTGGCGAGGCGATAGAGGGCGTATGCGAATCCATGATGGAACACCACGGGCGCGTCATGCACTCCACCGAGAGTTCTGACACGCATTCGGAATCCTCGGAAGAGATATACACCAGCACGCCTCGCACTCTCAAATACGCATAGCCCTCACCGCTGCCGCCCCTGACGCAGACGTGCGTCTGTGAGGGGGTTTTGTGCTACTCCTGCCTTATAATTGCCGTCGGCGGATAAGTCGCATATCATGCACGCGAAATAGAATGGAGGCGGAAAGCGCGGGAGGAGAGGCGTCGTGACCGAACGGCTCTTGTCGGACGACGAACGCAAGGCGTATCGTTCGCTCCCGAAGCGCGTCACCAACCCCGGGGCGCGCTGGAGCGGCAAGCCCGGCCATCGGCAACGGCGTTACGAAGCTGTTTCCGAAGATGAAGCGCGCGCGCAATTTCTGATATATCTCCGGCAAAATCTCCACGACGAGATAGATTTCTCCTGCGGTCTCGCGCTGATTCAGAATAGCGGGCAACTTTTCAGTCTCGCGCGCTACAACGGCGCGAATCATCTCCATGGCGCCATCGCGCATCGTTGCCACATCCATCGCGCCACGGCGGAGGCACTCTCCGCCGGAAAAAAACTCGATAGCCATGCGGAGGAAACGGACAGATACCGGACTTTGGATGGCGCGCTTGCCTGCCTGATCGAAGATTGCGCCGTTCAGGGTCTGGCCGCTAAACCCGATCATCCGGAGTTGTTTGATGACGTTGGATAAAACGGGACTGGAAAAAACCCTGTGCGAGAGGTTATGCAGAAGCGTCCGGATACATCAGCGGGCAGACGTGGTTCTCATGCTGGACACGCCGTTCACCTTTCCAGACGGCGATCACTATCCGATCTATCTCTCCGAGGGCCGCGCCGGCGGCGTGATCTTAAGCGATCGCGGACATACGCTCATGCACGCGAGCTACGAGCACGACGTCGATGCTTTCTACGACGGTTCGCGCGCGGTGCTGCGCGAGCAGATTGTCCGTGAGGCGGGGATTGAGGAGAACGAGGGCGTTTTTACCATTGAGGCGGTACCGGATGGCGTTGCGGACGCTCTTTTCACCTTCGGCCAGGCGTTGACGAAGATCTACGACCTCACCTTTTTGAGCCGCGCGCGGGTCGCTTCTACTTTTTACGAAGACCTGAAAGCCTTGCTTTTCAGGATGATAGACGCGCAAAAGATAGAGAGGGACTACATACCGGCGGACGTTCCGAACGGGGCGGACTATCCTGTAGATTACCGAATCGCGGGCAAGCACGACGTTCCGATATTCCTCTACGGCGTTCCGGGCCGGGACAAGGCGCGGCTGACGACCATCATGCTGTCCCACTTTCTGCTGAACCGCCTCTCTTTCGAGTCCGTGATCGTGTTCGCCGATCAACAGCAGATCCCCCGGCTCGACCTCGCCCGGCTGACCAACGTCGCGGGGACGGCGGTCGCATCCCTGGACGCGGAGGACGACCTGCGCCGCAAAGTCCTTCAACGGGCCGCTTGATCCTCCCGTTGACGCCGCTCCCCGCCCGTGAAAGCATCAACAAGCAAAATAAGTGGAAGCATCGGCCAGAATATACCTGAGGAGCAGTGCGGATGTTCAAGAACCTGGCGATACGGAATTTTCGCGGGCTCAGCAATTTAGAGATTCCCCGCCTGGGCCGAATCAACCTCGTCACGGGCAAGAACAATTCCGGCAAGACGAGCCTGCTTGAAGCGCTTTTTCTGCTCTCCGGCGCAGGAGATCCTAGTTTGGCGTTGACGACCAACATAGTGCGCGGAATCGACATGGCGGGAGGTTTGGCGATACCCGAAATGTTCTGGAAGCCGCTGTTCGCCGATATGGACATGGCAAGGACAGTGGAAATCGAGGGTGATTCTACTTTGTATGGTCGATGGATATTGCACGTTATGCTCCATCGACCGGATACCATTCAGCTCCCTTTCGACAGCTCCGGTCGTATGGTGGAGAGAACGGTATGGTCGGGCGAGAGCAGGCTCAAGTTTTCGTTCCAAAAAGGGGCAGAACCTCTCGTGGAGAGGAACATGCGTTTCGCGGGTGGTGATCTCCAGGTTGATCAACCCGTTGCGCCCCCGCCGTTTCGGGCGCTGTTCCTTTCGTCGCGCACGGCGAGCCTTCAGGATGACGCCATGCGCCTCGGGCAGCTGCGGCAGCGGAAGAAAGGGGAGCGCGTGACGGATGCCTTGCGGCGCGTCGAGCCGAGACTGCGGAGCATCGAGGTGAATTCCGCCTCCGGCGTGCCCATGATTTGGGGCGATATCGGCTTGTCCGAGCTCATACCATTGCCGATGATGGGCGAGGGCATGACGCGCATCGCCCGAATGATTCTGGCGATCTCCGACTCGCCTGGCGGCGTCGTTCTGGTGGATGAGGTCGAAAACGGCATCCACCATTCCGTGTTGGGCAAGGTTTGGGGGGCTATCGGAGAGGCGGCCAGGCAATGTGATACGCAGATCGTCGCGGCGACGCACAGCTTCGAGTGCATGGAGGCGGCGCATAGATCACTCGACGAACAGGATTTGCTCGTTCACCGCCTCGAAGTAATCGACGAAACCATACGCTGCGTTACTCTTAACGCGGAAGAAATCAGGACGACGGTCGAGCACAATTTTGAGATACGCTGAACGTGGCCTCTCCAGAACAGATTAAAACGCCCAGGCAGCTCCTTGTCGAGGGGAAGGATCAGCGCAACTTCTTTGAGGCGTTCGTCAAGCACCTCTCGCTTTGCGACATACAGATACAGGATTACGGAGGCGGGGATGATTTGCGACGTTTTCTGGGGGGATTCGTCAAGAGGTCAGGCTTTCACTCGGTAGAGAGCCTCGGCATCGTGCGCGACGCCGAGAATTCCGCTCAGAACACCTTCCGGAGCGTTCAGGGAGCACTTAGACACGCGAACCTTCCCGTCCCGAAAAAAGCGGGACAGCGACAAGGCGGGAAGCCCGACGTGAGCGTGTTCATACTGCCGGACAACGCCTCTGAGGGGATGCTCGAGACGCTCCTTTGCCGCGCGTTCGCAAACTCTCCAGAGAACGTCTGCATAGATCATTTTTTCAAGTGCGTGAAAGTCGTACCGAACGTAAAGGCGCGTGCTTTCGCCTATCTGACGACGAGGCGCGATGCGCACCATTCTGTCGGCGTGGCGGCACAACAGGGCGTCTGGAATCTGGATGACGCCGCTTTCCAGGGGCTGCGCGATTTTTTGAAGAATCTGTAGCGGACGGGAAAGGCGGGCGAACATATCAACGACCGGAAGGATGAAAGCATGAGAACCATGCGGCCCGTCGGGCGTCGCGCACTGGCCGCGGAGGACGGCCTTCGCCGCAAAGCCCTTGCACGGCCTGCTTGATCCGCCCGTTGACGCCGCTCCCCGCCCGTGAAAGCATGGCCGGACATCTCGTTTTGCGGACGGGAGAATGATCGGATGAAAAATGATTTCAACCTGGGCGAGTTCTCCCATGCCTTGCGCGATCTGGACGAGGTGCGGGCGGAAGCGGAGGAAGAGGGTTTTCTGGTTCCGACGGATGCGGCGTTCCTGAACGCGCGGCGTCTGCTCACGGAAATGTATGACTTGTCCCCCCGCCGTTTCGAGGTGTATCCCATGCCGGATGGGGAGATCGCGGTTGACGCGACGAATGGCCGAGGGAGTTCCGTCCTGCTGTTGTGCAGCTCAGACGGCGCTGCCCTGTGCTCGGTTAACATGGCGGGTGCGCATCGACGCGCCAGATATGCCACTGCCGAGACGCTTCCCGACGATTTTGTGCGCGAAGCAATGGGCGAACTTGAACGGCAGGGTGATGGGGTGGAGTGAAAGCACCGAGAAAATCAGCGGTGATGAGGAACTTGGACGGGGAGTATTTTCCAGCGGGCAAGCGGAGCGGACGCTTCGGCTGGCGGGAAAGGAGATAAAAATGACCTGGTTCCTCAAAAGTATCGCGCATCTGGCGGCGGTTTTTCTGCTCTGTGCGTATCTCCCCTCCGGAGGCGGGGCGGCGGAGGGTGCGGAGGAGAACGTCGTCTTTCTCAAGGCGTTCTATCCCCTGGACGAGCCGAGGTTTCACTGCGTGGACGTACCGGGACACCGCTCCGGTGTGAACACCGCCGCCGCCCTCGTGGTCCACACCTGCAAGGAGGGGATGTGGAACCTCGATGAGCGTTTTGATTTGTCCGCCGTCTCGAAGGGTGCGTTGCGAATGCCCGCATACGGGCTGTGCGTCGTCGCCGATTCCGCCGCCGAGGGGGCGAAGGTGCGTCTGCGCGCGTGTGACGGCCGCCCGCTCGGCGTCTGGCGTTTTGAGAATTACCGCTTAAGTCTTGAGCACCATCCAGAGAAATGCCTCACCATCGGCGCGGAACCCTCACGTCTCACGCCGGGCGGGCACAGGTTTCCGAGCCGCCACGTGGCCCGCTCCCTCGGGCTTGCGACGTGTGCGGAAGAAGCCCTGGAGAGACAACTCTGGCGTCTGGAGCGGCCCATGCGGCGCACCGGCTCCATCATGCCCTTCAAGTAGAAGCGTAGAAGCGTAGAAGCGGAGGCGCGGTCTGCGTGTGCGCGCGGGTGTCGCGTCCCTGATGATCAGGGAGCGACCGTCCTTCTCTTGCGCGCGTGAACGAGCGTGGCCTCCATGGGCAGGCGGATGACGCCCTCCTCGCACGCAAACTCCATCACGCTTTCGCGGATCGCCTCCTTGATGCGCTCTCTCGCCCTGGGCGGCTGTGCGCGCAGCCGTGCCGCCGTGCGCACGGTGGATTTCTCGATGATCTCGACGATGCGCGCGGGCGCCTCGGCCCGCATATAGAGGGTGAGGTCGAGAAACTGCGGCTTTGTGAACCCCGCCGCCTCAAACGCGCGCGCGCATGCGTCCTTCTCCGCATAAAACGGAGCGGGCGGGCCGGCGAGGAGGGGCGTTTGGGCCTCCCCGTGGGTCTGAACCGCTTTTTCCATCAGCCGCCTGTGGCCCGCGTCATGCGTCCACGCGGTGAGGGCGAGCCTTCCGCCCGGTTTGAGGGTGCGGGCGGTTTCGGCCAGCGCGTCTTCCGGACGGGAGAAGTGGATGAACCCGAAGTTGCTCACAACGGCGTCAAAGGCGGCGTCGGGGAAGGGCGTCTCCTCCGCGTCGCAGCACCGGAACTCCGCCCCCGGCCAGCGGCGCGCGGCCTCGGCGATCATGTCTCCGGCGAAATCCGCGCCCACCACCGTGCAGCCGCGCATGAGCGCCCCCGCAGCGACGACGCCCGTCCCGCACGCCAAATCAAGCAGGCGCGTTCCGAAGCGCGCACCGGCGGCGTCGAGCAGGGCGGCGGCGGCCTGCGTGGTGGCGGTGCCGAACAAATCGTTGTAATCCGTCGCCACGCCGTTCCATCCCGCGCGCTCGAACTCCCTGAACGCATCAGGGTCGTATGCGGACGTCCCGCTCATGTCGCCGCCTCAAGGTTCTGTTTCTTCATCGCGTCTCCCCCCTCGTCTGGGGGCGTCCGTCCGCGCGGACGCCGCGCGCCACCAGGTCCACCCCGTTCGAGCCGATGATCTCGCAGGTGATGACGTCTCCGGACGCGGCGTCTGTTTCGTGAAAAAAGACCTCGCCGTCCACCTCGGGGGCCTGCAGCCGCGTCCGCCCGCGCAGGAGTCCCTCGGGCGTCAGCCCCTCCACGAGTGCCTGCGTTCTCGCACCCGTCAGCGCCGCGTTGTCCTCGGCCATGATGCGCTCCTGAAGCGCGAGCAGCCGGGCCATGCGCTCTTTGGCGACCTCGCGCGGTACCTGCTCCGGCAGGCGTGCCGCTATCGAGCGATCCTCGGGCGAGAAGACGAAGCCGCCCAGCCGCGCGAAGCGGGTCTCCTCCACGAAGTCGAGAAGAAGCGCGAAATCCTCCTCCGTCTCTCCGGGAAAGCCGACGAGCATGGTGGTTCTGAGCGCACAGCCGGGCGCCCTCTCCCTGATGCGCGAGATGAGGGTGCGCGTGCCCCGCTCGTCGATTCCGCGCCGCATGGCGGCGAGCACGGGAGTGGAGACGTGCTGAAGCGGCATGTCGATATACTCGCACACCTTCGGCAGGTCCCGGTAGGCGTCGATCAGCGCGTCCGTCATTCCGCGCGGGTAGTTGTAGAGCGCGCGAATCCACTCCAGACCCTCCACGCCGTTGAGCGCCTCGAGCAGCCGCGCGAGCGAGGCGCCGGATCGTAAATCTCTCCCGTAGCTCGTGATTTCCTGTGCCAGAAGGTTGACCTCGCGCACGCCGGCCTCGGCCAGTGCCCGCGCCTCCTCCACCAGCAGGTCGAGCGGGCGGGAGCGAAACCTGCCGCGAAACCTCGGTATCACGCAGAAGGTGCACGGACGCGAGCAGCCCTCGGCGACTTTCAGGTAGGCGCTCGGGCCGGGCTCTGCGAGAATGCGCGGCAGCCTTCTGCCGTAATCCATCAGGGTGTCCGAGAACGCCTCGCGCGCACCGCCGAGCAGGAGGGCGGGCAGGCGGTCGTATTCGCGGGTTCCGATGAACAGGTCCACCTCGGGCAGCCCCTGGGCGAGTTCTCCCCGGTAGCGCTCGGCGAGGCAGCCCGCCACCACCAACGTTTCCAGCGCGCCCGTCTGCTTGAGTTGCCCCAGTTCCAGAATCACGTCTATCGACTCGCGCTTCGCATCCTCGATGAAGCCGCAGGTGTTGACGATGGCGACCTGGGCCTCCTCCGCCTCGCCCACGAGCTGGTAGCCCGCCTCCGCCAGGGCGGCGAGCATGATTTCCGAATCCACCGTGTTCTTGGCACAGCCCAGTGAGACGAGTGCGGCCCTCGGTGCCTCCGCCGGCGCGGGTGCGCCCCGCCGCACGAGGGGCATCTCGGAGATGGGCCGTATCTGGAGGAGCCCGCCGCTCATCGCACCGCCCCCGCCCGGAGGGTGCTCGGGTCGCAATGCCATTCCTCCCGGGGGCGGTTGAAATAGCGAATCGCCGCCCCGGGCAGCTCCTTTCGATATACCTCCAGCATCCGCGCCATGCCCATCGCCTCTCCGGCGCTTTCGACCTCGGGCAGCGTCTCCAGGTAGAGGGCGGGGTCGATGCACAGGTTTTTCATCTGTATCACGTGAAGCCCCGTTCTCTCGGCGAACCGCAGCATGGCTTCCACCTCGCCTTCAAGGTCCGTGACGCCGGGGAATACCAGATAGTTGATCTGCGTGTAAAGCCCCGCGTCGGCGGCGGCCTTCACGCAGTCCTCCACCTGGTCGAAGTCATACGTCTCGGGACGATAGTAGGCGCGATACCATGCGGGCGTCGCGCTGTTCATGCTGATGCGGACGCTCTCCAGACCCGCCGCGGCGAGCCTCTCCATCCATTCGGGCCGGCTGCCGTTCGTGTTGAGGTGGAGGGTACCGCGCGAGGTGTGCTCGCGTATGCGTCGGCAGGCCCGCTCGATGATCCCCGCCTGGAGCAGAGGCTCCCCCTCGCATCCCTGCCCGAAGCTGGCGACCGCCGCCTCCGCCCCCGCAAGATGGGGGACGGCGATCGCGCTCAGCTCCTCCGGCGTCGGCGCGAAGCCGATGCGTTGGTGGCTCGCCGGAAACAGGTCGTCGCTCTGAAGGGAGATGCACCCCCGGCAGTCCGCGTTGCACAGCGGAGCGATGGGCAGGCCCATCTCCCATCGGCGGGCGAAGAAGTTTTTGGCGGCAAAGCAATGAAACGCGCCTGCACAGCGCGCAAGGTGGGGGAGCAGTCGATTTTTTGGGTTCGCCTCGCGCATCTCGGCGATGCGCTCGGGCAGGTGCGCGTCGTCGTATTCGGCGGGTGCCCAGCGCGGGCAGTCGTCCACCTGCACGGCGGCGCATACGAATTCGCCCCTCTCCGCATCAAAGCCCAGCGCCGCGTAGGCCCACAGGGGGAGGACGGCGGCTCCTTCCTCTCTCTCCGCATAGGGAAGGAGGGTGCGCATCCACCCCGGTGCGGGAAACGCGCAGGCGGCCTGAAGCGGCGCGGCTCCCTCGTCCCAGTCCGCCTCGGCCACGCTGAGGAGCGCACCCGTTTCGGAGTCGCCGCCCATGGGCGTGCTGTCGGGAATCGTGAAGAGTCTGCTTCCCTCGGGAAGTGCCGAGAGCTCCTCCGGCTGCGGTGCCACGGGCGACGCCCCGCTCGCGCCCACCATCTCCAGCGTCGGATGCTCGAACAGGTTGCCGTCCTGGTCGGCGACCACCATCAGCGCGGACATGGGGGGGATGCTCCTCGCGTCGGTCGCCGGGGCGACGGAAAAAACGCGCTTGCGTGTGGAGGAACGCCGGCGTCGCTCACGGCTTCTCGTCTCCTGATGCGTGTGTGGCTCTCCAAAGCCTGCCGCCCTGGTGCGGGCGTCCGCATACCCTAGCAGAACTCGGCCTCCTCTCGCCAGTTTCCCGCCCTGGACAAGCGACTTGCGGTTGGGGATACTTTCCCCCTCCCCTTCATCCGCTTGCCGTGGGGAGACCGGCGTTTCGGAATCCAGACCGCGCGCAAGCGAAAACGGAGGAACCCCCATGCGCCCAGATGAATATCTCTCCCGAGTCGCCCTTGTGAAATCCGAGACCGGGCGTCTGTCCGCAGAGTGGCGCGGCTTCTCGGACGCCCGCTGGGAGGTGGATACCTTTTGCCCCGGCTGGCGGGCACGACACGCCGTCTCCCACCTGGCGACGGGGGGCGATTTTTATGCGAACTCGGTTCGCAGGGCACTGGACGGTCTGCCGCCCGCACCGCCCTACGGGAACGACACGAAAGGGTTTTTTGCCATCCGCAAGGACAAGGGCGAGGCGCTTATGGCACTCCCCCGGGAGGAGATGCTGAATGCGTTCGACGCCTCGGCCCTTGCCGTGAACGACGCGCTTGAGGCGGTGGGCACGGACGACCTCGGCAAGCGCGGCTATCACCCCCGCGGTCTGACGAGGCTCGACGCCTGGATAGGGATGCGGCTCGCCGAGATGGTGATTCACGACTGGGATATTCGCTACGGGGAGGACCCTGACGCCCGCGTCGCCCCCCAGGGGGTGGAGGGGATGATGAGTTTCATTCCGGAGAACCAGAGCCGGTTTTTCGGTCTGCGCGAGAAGCCCCCCTTCAAGGGCCGGTTCGCTTTTCGCTCGACGGAACCCGATCGGGCGTGGACGCTCACCGTCGACGGTACGGGGGCGGAGGAGTCCGCGGACGCCTCCGGAACACACGACGCCCGCATCGCCGCAGATGGCGAGGCCCACGTCCTCCTCATGTTCGGGCGCGCGAAGCGCGAGGCCATGATGGCGGCGGGACGCCTGGAAGTCGAGGGAAACCCGGACCTGGCAGATCGGCTCCTGCGCGTTTTGTACACGACCTATTAGGAGGTCGCCAAACCTCCATTTTCCCTTGAGGTGGTTGAGAACATGACGATTACGAAAGTGGACGGATACGCCTATTATCCCCAAAGCAGGGGGCGTATTGAGGCGATGCGGCAGGCCGACCCCGCCAGAACGCCCTGGACGCCGCTGCCCCGACCGCTCGCCGAATGCCGGGTCACCCTCGTCTCCACGGCGGGCATATTCATGAAGGGGGACGTCTCCTTCGATTACGCGCGCGAATGGCGAGAGCCGCACTGGGGGGATCCCACCCACCGGGAGATTCCGAAATCGGCCGGCCAGGACGATTGCGAATACTCCCATCTGCACGTCAACACCGAATATCTGAAAGCGGACAGGAACGTGGCGTTTCCGGTGGACGTTTTTCTGGACTACGAGCGGGAGGGCAGGATCGGCACCCTCGCCGACACGCTGTATTCCACCATGGGCTACACGCCCAACTTCCATCCCCTGATCAAGAAGACGGCCCCCCTCATGGCGGAGAAGATGCGCTCTGAGGGCGTGGATGCGGCGTTTTTGTTTCCCGTCTGACCGCTTTGCATGCGGTCCGTGAGCCTGCTGCAAAGAAAGCTGGAAGAGCTGGGAATCGCCACCATCTCGATATGCAACCAGCCCGCCGTCTCCGAGAAGGTCTGCGTACCGAGGGCGGCGTTCATTCAGTATCCCTTCGGACGGATTCTGGGAGACGTGGGCGACAGGGCGGGCCAGCGCGCGGTGTGCGACGACGTGTGCGCACACCTGGAAGCCGCACGGGGGCCCAACGCCTATCGCCACCTGCCCCATGCGTGGCATGAGCCGCCCGAAGAGGCGCAGTGGAAGCCCCTGCAGCCCGCCCCCATGCACGTGCTGAGAAACAAGGGAACGGCGCCCAAAGGCCTCGCGCATTACCAGGACGACGAGCGGCCGGATTTGGCCTAGAACAGCCGCCCGCCGATGCGCGGGTTTTTCGCATCGGGAGATAAGAGCACCACCTCGCCCCGCGCGTTCGGGACGCCGAGCGTCAGCACCTCGGAGACGAAGGGGCCGATTTGTCTCGGCGGAAAGTTCACCACTCCGAGCACGAGCTTCCCCCTGAGCGCCTCCTTCTCGTAGAGGGCGACGATCTGCGCGGAGGATTTCTTCACGCCCACCTCCTCGCCGAAATCGATCCGGAGCTTGTAGGCGGGCTTTCGCGCCTCGGGAAAATCCTCCGCCTCGATGATGCGTCCCACGCGGACGTCGAGCTTCTCAAAATCCTCCATCGTCGCCACCTGGTCTCTCTCCTCCTCTGGTTCTGCGCTGCCCTTGGTATTTACGCCTCGTCAATCGATTCGCCCTCGGTTTTCTCCATCTCCAGAATCTCCGCGCGCAGCAGCGTCGTCACGGGGCCGGGGGCGGGTATGGGGCGCGCGTCGACCTCCTGCACCGCGCACACCCGGCTGAACGATGAGGTGAGAAAGCACTCGTCCGCCGTGTAGAGGTCATAGAGCGTGAGGTCCGCCTCAGAGGCGGGAATCCCCTCGCGCGCGGCGATCTCCATCACCGCCCTTCGGGTGATGCCGTCGAGGGCGTTGTGGACGTGGGGCGTTTTCAGGGCGCCGTCCTTCACGAGAAAAACGTTCTCGCCTGGTGCCTCCGCCACGAAGCCGCCCGCGTCCAGAAGAATCGCCTCGTCATATCCCGCCTCCACGGCCTCGATACGCGCCATCACGTTGTTGAGATAATTGAGCGACTTCACGCGCGCCTCCAGGGATGCGGACGGCACCTTGCGCACCGCCGCCGTCTTGAGGCGCAGCCCCGCACCCTTCGCGCGATAGCTCGCGCCCGTCTCGGGCGGCGGGGCGGGTGGGTGCAGCAGCACGGCGAGCGTCGCTTCTCCCGTCACCCTCGGATCGAGCAGGGGGTAGCCCGCTCCCCTGGAGACGACGAGGCGCAGATACACCTCGTCCACGCCCGACCTGCGCGCGCATTCCTTGACGATGTGCGCGATTCTCTCCCGGGGTTCGGGAAGGTCGATTTTGAGTGCGCGCGCGGAGTGTTCCATGCGGTCGAGATGCTCCCGGAAGCGGAAGATGCGCCGCCCCCTCAGCGTCATGGATTCAAAGAGGCCGTCCCCGTAGAGAAACCCGTGATCAAAGGCGGAGACGCGCGCCTCGGAGGCGGGGACGTATGCGCCGTTCACGTAGCAGACGAGGGACATGGAGGTGCTCTCTAGATCGCGCACCAGCCGTCATCGACGATGAGGTCGAGGCCGTGTACCGCACTGGCGTCCTCGGAGGCGAGGAACACCGCCGCACCCGCCATCTCGGCCGTCGATATGTAGGCCCGGCCCGTGGGGGTGTAGCTCGCCATGCGCTTCACGAACTCCGGGTCGTCCTGTAGGTGCTGGTTGAGGGGCGTGGCCGTGTTGCCCGGCGAGATGGAGTTCACGTTGATGCCGCACTTCGATATCTCCGCCGCAAGTGCGCGGGTGAGCATATAGACTCCGCCCTTGCTCGCACAGTAGGGCACCGCGTTGGGAAAGGCGTGGGTGGCGGCGATGGAGGCGACGAAGATGATCTTGCCGGCTTTCTTCTCCTTCATGATGGGCACGACCGCCTGGGCGAGCAGAAAGTTGCCCTTGAGGTTGACGTCGATGACGTCGTCCCATTCCTCCTCGGAATATCCCTCCAGCTCCTTGTTGATCATGATGCCCGCGTTTCCGACCAGGACGTCCACCGTCCCGAAGGCGGCCACCACGTCCGCCACCATCTCCTCCACGGCCGCCTTGCGGGATACGTCGCACGGAAACGCCCTGGCCGCCTCGCCGATCTCGGAGGCGAGGGCTTCTCCTTTCTCCGCAGTGCGGTTCACGATGGCCACGCGCGCACCCTCCTCCGCATAGCGGCGGCAGATGGCCGCACCGATTCCCTGCGAGCCGCCGGTGACGACAGCGACTTTCTCCTTCAGCCTCATGGGCGTCTCCTCCCCTCGGGGCGTTCGGGCTTTTCTGAAAGCGAAAAATCTCCCGCCTGATGCAGTGTGCCGCACATGATACCCCCCTTTGGCCGTGAGGGGAAGGGGGAGGGAATTGCCCCGTTCTGTCTCGTGCTCGCCGCCCGGCATGGCATCTCCGGAGAACCTATTCCTTGTAAATGTCCCCTTAAAGGGCTTTATCCAGTCGATACGCCTTAAAATACTCCGATATTTAGGGTTATTTTGCTCCGAAATTTCTATTGCGACCTCAATATATGGAGACTATATTTTTATGGATATCGGAAGCGTGAAGTTTGAGAGGTTCTCATTCATATTTGGAGGCTGCGATGCGAATAGACCCGGAAACACTGAAGAAGCTGCGCAAGGCGAGGGGGCTCAGCCAGGAGATGCTGGCGGACGTATCGAGAGTCTCCAAGAAAACCATCGCCAGAATAGAGACGGGAAAGGGGGGCGAGACGCGCGGAGGCACCGCCAAGGAGCTTGCCAAGGCCCTGAGCGTCAAGATCGAAGTCCTGACCGGAGAGCCTGGGACTGCGCACGGAAACATGGCGGAGGAGAGCTCCGACTTCCTGGCCGGGGAAGGCGTCTCCAGTCGAATTTTAGGCACCGCGTTCTATCGCCACAGGATTACCCTCAGTGGCGAAGCTCTGCTCGCCTATGACCTGGTGAGGGAGCATTACCGCGTGGACATGCTGTCGCTCGTTCATGCGGCACCACTGCTCTTCACCCTTCTGGCGGAGATGAGCCTCGCCGACCGCCGCCGCCGAGCCGATGAAGTGAACGCAGCCTTGGAAGGAAAATTCCCGGAACACCTAGCACCCCTGAATTTGCATCATCTCTGGGATGAGTTGGTCTTCATCTCCTGGCGGGATATTTTTGCCCGTAATGTAGGAGATCCTGAATATAATGAAATGTTCGATGATTGCTATCGAAACGAAGAGTATTTTGAAGAAAGGCGCAACCCTTTCTCCGATTTTTTGGGCCGGCTGGCGAAGGATATGGGCCCCCAGAACGACGCGATTGATCCTGAGAAGATACATTTCGATGTGGAAGGGAGCGGATTCCTCCACAAGTTCTCTCTTTTCAATAAATTCCGGGAAAAACTCACGGGCGGTTCCTCTCGCGCCGACTGCGCCCTTGATGGCGGATATGCGCGCATCAGGAATATTCCCAGAGAGCTCATGCCCCCGCGGAGAGCAGACGAGGAAGACGAGGCCGCCGCCGCGCGCGTGAAGTGGCTGGAGGAGCGCATTCCGGACGAGGACTGGGAGGAGTATCAAACTCATAGGCTGGTCAAAATCGAATTCTAGCAAATCTAAATGAGGGAGGAAGCGAGAATGCGTAAATTCCACCTGAACGTGACCAAACACGCCGAGGCGCGCATGAGTCAGCGAGGGGTGCGAAATAAGGGCGTCGCGTTGGTCTATCAACACGGGACGCAGATCGGCCCCTCCGAGTGGTTCATGAAACGCTCTGACGCTGCGCGTGAAATCCGGCAGCTGGAGCGCGACTTGGGGAGCGGGAACCAGCGATTCGAACCCGCTCTGAAGCGTAAGGTGCAGCGGCTTGAGCGTCTGAGGGGTCTCCAGGTCGTCGTTCAAGGCGACGCTTTGCTCACCTGCTATCGACCAAGCGAAGCGCATCAGCGTCGAGTGCGTCGCAGGGGGAGGAATACCTGATGTCTCCATTCCGCACGATTGAAATTGATTTCGACGTCCACAAAGCGATTGAGGCTCGACAAAATTTTGCCGATTCGCCGAATGATGTCTTGCGTCGTCTTTTGAGAATTGAAGATCGCGGTAGAGAAGCGCTGTCGGGCAAAGGCTTGACAGGGCGGGGGCCTTCTGAAAATTCCACAATCAGGAGGAGGGCGAACGATAAGCGCCGACCTGCGGGGAGCGCAAGTAAAAGAAAAAAAAGGCGCGTTAAAAAAAAGGGCGGTAGATATGCGGGCGGTGACGTAATTAGGGGCCAATTCCTGCATGTCCGCGCGAAACATCGTTTCGTTGAAGAAATGTCTCCGAGGGATGGGCTATCGTGGTGGGGCAAAGGAGGCTTGGAATTGCCCCATGGAACGAAGTTGCAGATGAGATATAACGGTCGCAAGTATACCGGCGTCATCCATAATGGGGATTGGTTGGTGGAGGGCAGAGTGTATAAAAGTCCGTCACACGCAGCCGGTGGCGTTGCCGTCACTAAGAATGGGGGGAAAACTTCTCTTGACGGCTGGAGGTACTGGGAGGTTAAGCGCCCTTCTGATGAAAATTGGATTCCCATTGAAAAATTCCGCTAGTCAGATGAGGACAAAAAAGTTCTTGGTAATTCGTCCAACAAGGGAGGAATAGCGAATGTTGAAATTCCACCTGAACTTGACCGACCACGCCGAGGCGCGCATGAGCCAGCGAGGGGTGCGAAATAAAGACGTCGCGTTGGTCTATCAACACGGGACGCAGATCGGCCCCTCCGAGTGGTTCATGAAAGACTCTGACGCTGCGCGTGAAATGGAAGGACGCCCTCCTGAGAGGGATGGGCGATCGTGGTGGGGGGAAGGCGTGGAGTTGCCCCATGGAACGAAGTTGCGGATGAAATACGGCCCTTGCGAGTATACCGGCGTCATCCATAATGGCCATTGGTTGGTGGAGGGCAGAGAGTATGGAAGTCCGTCAGGCGCAGCCGGTGGTGTTGCCGTCACCAAGAAGGGGCAGAAAACTCATCTTGATGGCTGGATTTATTGGGAAGTGAAGCGCCCTTTTGACCAAGGTTGGGTTGTCATAAACAGATTGCGCTAGCCGGATGAGGACAAAAAAGTTCTTGGTAATTCGCCAAACTAGGGAGGAAGCGAGAATGCGTAAATTCCACCTGAACGTGACCGAACACGCCGAGACGCGCATGAGCCAGCGAGGGGTGCGAGAGGAGGACGTCAAGTTGGTCTTGGATTACGGGACGCAGATCGGCCCCTCCGAGTGGTTCATGAAAGACTCCGACGTTGCGCGTGAAATGGAAAACATAAAGCGCGTGTTCCAGCAGCTGGAGGGCGACTTGGGGAGCGGGAAGCAGCTATTGGAACGCGCCCTGAAACGTAAAGCCCAACGGCTTGAGCGTCTGAGGGGTCTCCAGGTCGTCGTTGAAGGGGATGATATGATCACCTGCCTTCGACCAAGCGAGGCGCATCTGCGTCGCGTGCGCCGGGCGGGAAGGAGGCACCGCAGATGAGCGGCGAGAGCACCGCGCCCGCGCCCGCCCTCACGCGCGAGGATCTGCCTTGCGCGGCTTTTGCAACGCCCTTTCAGCACCCTTGCATGGCCGTTTCCGAGCCGTTTACGCCCCGAAAAACGGTCTTTATTCAGGGCGTTTCGCAATGACTTTTGTCCGGCTATATGTATGGGGGGTTCTGTGCGCCTCGGAGGCAATGGCGATGGCGGGGAGGGTGCGGAACGGCGAGGGGAGGGGGCGTTCCCGATTCCGGCGCAACCGCTCCCTCGGGCGTGTTGGACTTATCCTCCGCGCAGCTCGGCGCGCCGCCGCGCGGTTTTCTCCTCGTCCACCTCGCCGCGCCCATCAATGGCGACGCCATAGACCGCATACGCCCGCTCTTTTGTGATCCACCGCTCCTCCACGTCCTCGCGCACCTTCTCGACGGGACGCTCGCCCGGCGGGCCGTAGCCGCCCCCGCCCGTGCAGTAGGAGGCCACGTTCTCTCCGGGCTTGAGAACGACGTCCGCACAGGCGGGCAAATCCTCCAGGCGTCCGTCCGCGCGCATGAGGTAGTTTCTGCATACCGCCCCGTTCATGCCGCCGCGCGTTCCCTGGGAGGCGTTTATCGCCCCGTCCGACACGTAGAGGACTTCCAGGTCCCCTCCGCCCACGGGGCCGTATTCGCAATAGCCCGAAGGGGCACCCGTCGTCCGGCCCGCCCCCTCGGTGTCGGGGACGAGCCTTCTGGTCTTGACGTAGATGGGGAAGTGGAGCTCGTCCAGCTCGATGCTGTCCACGAAGCACATGCCGGCGTTTCCCGCGTGCAGGATGGTGAGCCAGGCGTCGGTCTTCCCCGCCCCCGCCCCTCCGGTGACCATCAGGAACAGGTGGTTCACGAAGGGTTCGTCGCCGTTTCTGGGGTCGAAGCCCGATATGACGCCCATCGAGGCGGGGAATATCGGCCCGCACTCCGCCAGCCCGATGCCGTCCTGTATCATCGAGAAGGCACGCTGGACGGGGTTCGTCACGCGGTCGGCGAGGTTGGTGGTGGCGACCGACATGGAGGTGGGGTGCCTGCCCCCGCCGGCGACGGAGCCCTCGCGAATGAGGACGCGGATGCGGCGGAAGCTGCCCGCGTTCGTGGGCACGACGTCGTCGATGCTGTTGAACACGCCGATCATCGCTCCGGTGCGCGCACACGCCTCGCTCAGGTTCAGCCCGCAGGGCATGGCGTCGGGGTTGTCCCGCAGGTCTACCTCGATGGCGGCGCGCGCGCTGTCCACCCGCACGTGGGCGGTGATGGGAATGCCCTCCTCCGGCGTGCCCGGCACGGGGTCGTGTGTGCTGTGGGCGGTGGCCTGGCCGGTGGGGAGCTTCCGAATGGCGGAGATCATGCGCTTCTCGCTGTAGTCGAACCACTCCTCCGTGAAGGTGTGCAGCGTCTCCCAGCCGTATTCCTCGCCCATGGCGAGTACCTCGCGCTCGCCGATGCGCGCAGCACCTATCATCGCCAGGTAGTCGCCGTACCATTGCTCGGGTACGCGAATGCGCATCCGGCAGAGGCGGATGAAATCCTGGTTGTCCTCGTAGTTCTCCTGTACCTTGGTGGGCGGGAATATGAGCGCGCCCTCCTCATACACGTCGCGCGCCCCGCCCATGTAGGTGGTGGGCTGGCTGCATCCGCAATCCGCCTGATGGGCCTTGACCCACACGGTGAACCGGTGCGTTCCCCGCCCGTCGATGACGGGGACGAGGATGGTGTGATCCGCCGGGTGCGAGCAGCCGTGATAGGGCGAGTTGTGGAGATACGCGTCGCCCCGCTTGAGGTCGGGGTGCAGGTCCATCATCGAGCGCGCCATCAGGTCCGCCCCGCTCAGGTGGTGGATGGGCAGGGATTCCGCACCCGTGAGCAGCGCGCACTCGCGCGTCACCACCGAGGTGGAGAAATCGCGCGCGAGGTTCAGAACGCCCGAGCGGCCCGTGCGCAGCAGGGTGTTCGCCATCTTCGCCGTCACGGCGTCGAAGCGCTTGTGCAGCACGGCCAGGGTGACCGGGTCGAACCCGCTTCTTTTTCCGGAGCGTCTCGTCTTCCCTCTCGCCATGTCGCTGACTCCTAGAGCGTGATGCGGAGGCTTCCGCTTCCCGTTCGCGCGGCGCGCGCCCCCGGATCGATCACCACCGTCGTGAAGGGAGATTCCACGACGGCGGGCCCGCACAGGGCGGCGTCGGGCTGCATTGCGTCGAACGCGGCGACGCGGGCGTTCACGAGTCCTTTTCCCTCGAACCACGCCTTGCGTCTTTTGGGAAGCGCGGCTTCGCGGACGGTTCCGCGGGCGAGCCTGCCGAGGCGGCCCTTCCGCAGCCTGCACCGCGCCACGGCGCGCCAGCCGACGAACTCCACCTCGGAGGAGGGGTCGCGGAACGCGAAAACCTCCTCGTGTGCCTCGTCGAACGCCGCGCGCACCTCGCGCACGTCCTTTTTCGAGCGGAAGCGATGGCCCGGCAGGCGCAGGTCGATCTCCCATATCTGGTGTTTGTAGCGCGCCTCGACGTAATACTCGACCGCACTCTCCGCCGCCCCCTTGCCGGGGCCCCGGATGAAGGCGCGGCAGCGCGCCCCGAGGTTTCGCAGCGTTGCGTTCGCACCGAGAAAGTCGAACCGATCCGTGGCGGTGAAGAACATCGAGCGGTAATCGGCGTGCAGGTCGCTCATCAGCGCACCCGCCGCCGAGAGTGCCGCGCCCACCTCGGGAATCACGAGACATTGGCATCCCAGGCGTCTGGCGATGGCGACGGAGTTCAGCCCCGCCGCTCCGCCCCCGCCGATGAGCACGGCCCCTCTGGGGTCGATGCCCTGGTGGATGGTGATCTCCTCAATGGCTCCCACCATGTTCTCCGTCGCAAGGCGCAGGATGGCCGAGGCCGCCTCCTGAAGGGAGAGCCCCAGGGGGGCGGCCACGTGTTCGGATATGGCCTCCTCCGCCTCCGGCAGGCGGAGGGTCATCGCTCCGCCCAGAAAGTAGTCCGGATCGATGTGGCCCAGAACGAGCGAGGCGTCCGTGAGGGTGGGGTGCGTTCCGCCCCGGCCGTAGCAGGCGGGGCCCGGCGCCGCACCCGCACTCTGCGGCCCCACGTGGAGGAGTCCCCCCTCGTCCACCCAGGCGATGCTCCCCCCGCCCGCACCGATGCTCTTCACGTCCACGGACGGGAAGCCCAGAATGTGCCCCCGGTAGCGCTGTCCGAGCCAGGTCTCGGGCGTCATCGGTATCTCGCCCCTGCGCACGAGGCTCACGTCGTAGGTGGTACCGCCCGTGTCGGCCACTATCGCCGTGGCGGCCTTCGCGTCGGTGCGCGAGAAGTGCCGGCCCGCGATGGGTGCCATCGACGGCCCCGAACCCACCGAGTGAATGGGTGCCTCCGCGAGTTCGTCCGCGTCCATGACGCCGCCCTTGGAGGTGAGCATCAGCAGACGCCCGCCGAAGCCCGCCGCCCGAAGCCGCTCTTGCAGGCCGCCGACGTAGCGGGACATGAGGGGCTTGAGAGAGGCGTCGATGCAGGTGGAGGACGCCCGCCGGTATTCCCGGAGAATGGGGTTCAGGACGTGGGAGAGGGTGAAGGGAACGCCCTCAAGGTGCTCTTTCAGCAGTCGGCCCACGGCGATCTCGTGCGCGGGGTTCACGGTGGACCAGAGCAGGGAGACGGCCACGGCCTCCACCTTCTTCTCCCGCAGCTCCTCGATGACGGCGAGGACGCCCGCCTCGTCCAGCGGCACATACACGCTGCCGTCGGCACCTACGCGCTCGGGTACCTCGAAGGTGAGGGCGCGCGGGACGTATGGCTTCGGAAACGGGACGAGGAAGTTGAACGGCTCCATGCGCCCGCCCTCGCGCAGTACCAGGACGTCCGGATGTCCCCGGGTGGTGAGAAAGGCCGTCCTGGCGGTGTTTCCCGTGACGATGGCGTTGGTGGCGCGCGTGGTGCCGTGAATGAAGAGCTCCCCCTGGGCGAGGAGGGTGCGGGTGGTTTTCGAGAGGGCCTCCGCCGCCGCATCGACCGCCGCCAGAATGCCCTCCACGGGGTCGTGGGGCGTCGTGGGCGCCTTGAACATGCGCAGACGCCCCCTCGCTTCCTCCAGGACGAGGTCGGTGAACGTCCCGCCCGTATCGACCGCGAATCGCATTCCGTCGCCTCCCTCCCGATCGCCCGTGCCCTGATGCGCGCCCTGTGCGCGTTGGGGTTGTCGAGTCGCCATCTGCGAATGGATGATGAATTCGGGAAGAATATATCATTCTCCGGGCGGTGGAGCGCAAGGAGTCATGTGCGATATCGGCTCCCTCATTCCGAATCGCGCACGTGGGCGTAGTATCGGCTGAGCCTCTGCGCCGGAACGCCCAGGGCGTAGAGGATGCTCAACCCCCACCAGATGAGAAGGCACCGGGGTTTGCCCCATGCGTCGATGCGGCGTCCGCTGGTGACGATGGGCGTCTCGATGACGGCGACGCGCCCGAAAGCGCGCATCCTCCTGCTGATCTCCCAATCCTCGAACAGGGGCGTATCGGGGTAGCCGCCCATGTGCTCGAACGCCTCGCGCCGGACGAAGATGGCCTGATCGCCCAAAAAAATTTTCGCCATTCGGGCGCGCGCGTTGGCACTCAGACTGATGAGGCGGCTGAAGCGATCCTTCCGGTCGAAGCTGTGGAGGAAGCCTCCGCCGGCGACGTCGTCCGCGCGCATGACGTCCCGGATCGCCCGAAGCCCCCCCCGGGGCAGCCGCGTGTCGCAGTGCAGGAACAGAATCGTCTCCCCAAGCGCCAGGGCGGCGCCCGCGTTCATCTGGCGCGCGCGTCCGGGCTTTGACCTGACGATGAGGGCGCGCCCCTCGGCCAGGTCGAGCGACCCATCGACGCTTCCCCCGTCGGCGAGGATGATCTGCTTCTCCCCCGGCTGGGCATCGAGCATGTCGAGGGCATCGCGCAGGCGCCGCCCTTCGTTGAGGACGGGCACGACGATGGAGAGCATCGGTTTCCTCCCCCTTCATCGAAGCGGTGGGCGAGCGATTCTTTCGGCTATGGTATGATGTCCGGGCTGGCGGGAGCACCCAGGCCGATCCTAACGATTGGAAGCGCCTATGTCGAGGAGCCGCAGCCGCTTCTTTCATTCGCATCGCCGCGCCCGGCGGGCGTGGGTTCTGGCACTCGCTCTCCTCCTCTCGGGCGCTGCGCTCTCGGCGAGTCTCGGCTTCTCGCTCTCCTCGGAGCAGGAAGAAGCCGTCGCCCTTCTGCATGAGACCGTGCGGATCGTGGACGAGAATTACGCGCGCACCCCCGATTTCAGGAAGATGTACCTCGCCGGTCTGGAAGGGCTGAAGAAGGGAGGGGGCGAAGCAGGCTTCGCGTTCGTGGAGAAGGCGGGGAACAGGGTGCTCCTCAAGGTGCGGGAGAACGCGCTGCTCATTCGCCTCGGAGGAGACGCCGAAGGCGGGCTGGGGGCTTTCGAGCGCGCCTATCGGTTCGTGATGGAGAACGCCTCGGCGGAGGAGCCGAAAAAGGGCGGGCTGGGCGTCATGTACGCCGCACTCTCCGCCATGCTGGGCTCCCTCGATCCTTTCAGTGCGTTCATCTCGCCGGAGTCCTATGAGCAGATGAAGGCGGAACATGCGGGCCGTTACGGCGGCGTGGGCGTCATCATCACCCGCAGGGAGAAGAAGCTCACCGTCGTATCGCCCATCGAGGACACGCCCGCTTTTCGTGCGGGGCTTCAGTCCGGAGACGTGATTCTGGAGATCGACGGCGCGTCGGTGGCAGACATGGGGTTGTCCGAGGTCGTCCGCCGAATGCGGGGGCCGGCGGGTGTGCCGGTGGATTTGCTGATCTCGCGGGCGGGCTGGGCACAGCCGCAAAAGGTGCGTCTGCACCGCGCCGTCATCCGCATTCGCAGCGTGAAGACGGACGTGAAGGAAGGCGGGGTGGGCTATTTGAGAATTACGGCGTTTCATGCCCGAACCACGGAGGAGCTGGACGAGGGGATGGACGAGTTGATTCGCAGGGGCGTGCGGGGAATCGTCCTGGACCTGCGCAACAATCCGGGCGGTTTTCTCACGCAATCCGTCAACGTATCCAGGAGATTTTTACCGGCGGGCAGGATGATCGTCTTCACCCGGGGGCGCAGGCACAGCGAGACGGTGCACTTCAAGACGCACGAGAACGGCGTCTGGCTGGAAAAGCCCCTGGTGGTGCTGATCAACAAGGGAAGCGCGAGCGCGTCGGAGATCGTGGCCGGTGCCTTGCAGGATACGGATCGCGCCCTCATCATCGGCGAGACCAGCTTCGGGAAAGGTTCGGTGCAGGCCATCATTCCCACCGGGGGAGCGTCCGCGCTGCGGTTGACGACGGCGAAGTATTACACGCCCCTCGGTCGCCTGATTCACGAGAAGGGCATTCGCCCTGACGTCGAGGCGGGCTCGCCTGCGCCGCTCTCCCGCAAGGAGGCGGACGCGCAGCAAAAGGACGAAGCGCTTGCGCTCGCCGTCGCGGTTCTGAAGGACACCTCGGAGGCGGACGTGGAGGTGCTGCGCGAGGCGGCGATTCGCGCGCGGGGCGGCGTCAGCGCGCGCGCGCCCGTCCCCTGAGCGCCAAAGCGGAGCCGGAACGGGCGCGCCTTCCGCTTGAGGGACCGCGGCTCCCCGCTCAGGGGATGAAGGCGAGGATGGTTCCCGCGGCGGCGGCCAGCCCCAGAAACTTTCTGATCGTCATCTTTTCCGAAAGCCGCCATACCGCCAGAAACGCGCTGACGATGAAACTCAGCTGGGCGATGGGCGTGACGATGGTGGCCTCCCCGTCCCGAAGCGCGGCCAGAAGCGCGACGTTTCCGAAGGTGAAGCAGGCTCCGGTGATGAGGGCGTGTGCCCAGCCCTTTCTGGAGAACCGGGGGCCGCCCTGCGTCATGGACGCATACGCGAGTGCGATGGCGATGAAGAAGACCGACTGGCTGTGGAGAAACATGGTTGGTGCCACGCCGCCCGAGACGCCGAGTTTGTAGATGAAGTTCACGAGACCGACGGAGGCCATCGCCGCTACGGCCCACAGGATGGAGGCGCGCCTCTCGGCGGAGAAGCCTGCAAGGCGAAAATCCGAGAAAAGGAAAATGGCACAGCCCGTGAGGAGGAAGCCGATGATTTTCCGCATCGTGACGCTCTCTCCGAGGAAGCAGATCGCCGCAGCGGCGGTGACGACGAAGCCCATTCGGTAGATGGGCGTGCTGACGCTCGCCTCCCCCAGGTGCGCGCTTTTCATAAAACTCCAGAAGCCGGTGAAGGTGAACAGGGCGGCGGCGATTCCCAGAAAGGCGGGACCCGTCCAGGCGTAGGCACCCTCCATGTGTGCCCAGAGCCACGTGGCGGGGACGACGAAACTCGCCTGCGAGACCGTCATCGTCCCTGGCGATATGCGGTTTCTGACTGCGCGGCCATAGACGTAATCCGCCACCCCGATCAGAAACGACGCGAGAAGTGCGAGCAGGATGAACCCTGGAAACAGCCCCATTCTCCCTCCATGTGCCGCGTCCGCCCGCTGTGCTCGGCCCGTGGATCTCTCGCGGCACATGGCGGATGCGTCTCCCGGACGAGGATACGCCGGAACGCCCCTTTTCCGCATACCGTCCCCGCCCGGTGCGTTTGCTTCGGCCTTCCGCATCCGCTCCATTCGCTCTGACTTTTCTCTCACAAGGATGCGGGCGCGCACTCTCGGAGACCGCGCGCGGGGTTGTGCCCTTGTGCGCATACGGCCGTCTTTTCCTTTCGTTGATGTCGATTCTCCCGCGCCATCTCGAAAAGGATGCAGGGAGTGTGCCGGAGGTGCTTGAAAAAACGCGCGAAAAAGAGATAATCAAGACGTTGCTTCCACCCTGGACGCAGCCTCCCCCGGTCGTCGTCCAGGGCCGGGCGGCTGCCCTGCAAGGAGTATCCGATGAGAGGCCGCATGGGGATGGCCCTGGCTTCGTGCCTTCTCGTTTCGCTTTGGAGCGTCCGCGCGCTGTCGGCGACGCCCGAGGCTGTAGAGAAAAGGCGCATCGCCCGCGTCGTCTCCCATCTCAAGCGATTGGAGAGACCCCGGGACTGGCTTCTGGTGCGCCGACTCTTCTCCCCCGATTTGAGCGAGCAGAGCGACGCGCTGTCGCATTGCTCTATCGGGGAACGGGAATGGCCCTGGTATCTTTCCTCCGATCATCTGCGGAACTACGCTTTCTCCGTGGATTTCATTCCGCTCGACATGGACGAGGACGATCGCCTCGAAACCCTGATGGTCATCCAGTCGGACTACGAGAAGGGCAAGGCGAACTACGTCACCTTCTGTCTGATGGACGATGACGGAAGGCGCCGCGCCCCGCTCGCCTCCTATAGCGACATGAGCCATGGGCGGGAGATCACCTACCAGATAGCCGACCTGACCGCGGATGGCGCATACGAGTTGATGGTGAACGTGCGGGGAGGCTTGATCGGCCAGCGCTCCGACGCCGTGCGGATCGTCAAGCTGACGGAAAAGCGCCGCTTTGCGCTCGTGTGGTTCGCGCGCCTGGAGGAGGAGTGGAAATGGCCGATAGCCTACGTGGGGCACAAGGAGGACCGCGCCGTTCAAAGGAGTGAAAACCTTCGGGCCAGGGCGCGTTTTCGCTTTAACGGACCGGGCAATCCGGTCACCCTCATCCTGAAGGGGGTGAGGAGATACGAGGAGCGGTTTTTTGATCCGGGCGGTGCGCGGAAGAATTCGATATCGGTCGCCCGGTTTGCGTTCGAGAAATTCTGGCGCTGGAGCAAAACAAAGTCGCAATTCGTCCGCGTTTTTGACGCAGGCTGAAAGGGCATGTCCTCCCTTCACGAAAGCGCCGCGTGAAACCCCCGGTCGTTCCCCGTCCCGTCATGCTCATCGTGCTGGATGGGTGGGGACTATCCAGTGCGCGCGCCCACAACGCCGTCGCACTGGCCGACACTCCGACCATGGACGCCTTGTGCGCGCATCGCCCCCACACCCGCCTCATCGCCTCCGGGCGCGCCGTCGGGCTTCCGGACGGCCAGATGGGCAATTCGGAGGTGGGGCATCTGAACCTTGGCGCGGGCCGGGTGGTGGATCAGGACGTCGTTCGCATCGATCGCTCCATTGAGAGGGGCGATTTTTTTGCGCTTCCCGCTTTCGTGGAGGGTGTGCAGAGGGCGCGCGCACAAGGCGGTGCGCTGCACGTTCTCGGGCTGGTTTCGGACGGGGGCGTGCATAGCCTTCAGGAGCACGGGGTGGGGCTGGCGCGTCTGGGGAAGAACCTCGGAGTCGAGCGCATCTTCGCGCACGTCTTCACGGACGGAAGGGATACGCCCCCCCGTTCGGGGCTGGGGTTCGTCAGTCGCTACGCGGAGAGCCTGCGGCGCGAGGCGGGGGCGAGAATCGCCACCCTCATGGGCCGCTACTACGCCATGGATCGGGACGAGCGCTGGGAGAGAAGCGCGCGGGCCTACCGCGCCATGGTCGCAGGCGAGGGAATCCGCGCGCGAAGCGCCGCTGCGGCGGTGGAAGCCTCCTACGCGCGGGGCGTGACGGACGAGTTCATCGAGCCTGTGGTGTTGCGCGAGGACGGGCTGATTCGAAATGGCGACGTCGTGATCTGCATGAACTTTCGCGCGGACAGGGCGCGGCAGCTCGCCCGCGCGTTCACGGAGCGGGGGTTCGACGGCTTCGACGTTTCGGACAGGCCCTCGACGCATTACGTCTGCATGACAGAATATGACGAGCGCCTCGCCCTGCCCGTCGCGTTTCCGCCTTTGCGGATGCGGGGTCTGTTCGGCCACGCGCTTGCGGACGCGGGGCGGGCGTGTCTGCGTCTTGCGGAGACGGAGAAATATCCCCACGTCACCTATTTTTTCAACGGCGGCGAGGAGGCACCGCTCAAAGGCGAGAGGCGGCGCATGATCCCCTCGCCCAGAGTGGCCACCTACGACCTTCGGCCCCGAATGAGTGCGGAGGAGGTGACGCGGGCGGCGATCCAGGCCGTCGAGGACGGGGCGGAGGACGCCATCGTCCTGAACTACGCGAATCCCGACATGGTGGGGCACACGGGCGTGGAGAGTGCCGCCGTTCAGGCGGTGGGCTTCGTGGACGCCTGCCTCGGGCGCGTTCTCCGGAGCCTCGAACGGGCGGGCGGGGCGGCGGTGGTCACGGCGGACCATGGAAATTGCGAGACGATGTGGGATGCGGAAAACGATTGCCCCCATACCGCGCACACGCTGAACGAGACGCCCTGCGTCGTCGTGGCGGGCGGCTTCGGCGGCCCGCTCCGCTCAGGCGGTGCGCTTTGCGACGTGGCACCCACCCTGCTGGGGTTGATGGACGTTCCGCCTCCGCCCGAGATGACGGGAGTGGATTTGCGGGTTTTGTAGCGGCGGTGTGCGGGCGTATCCTTGCCCCCATGCGCCGGTTCTGGACGGCGGCCGCCGGATGGGACGACGGCTGGACGTTCACTTGAGGGGTTGATGGACGTTCCGCCTCCGTCTGAGATGACGGGAGTGGATTTGCGGGTTTTGAGCGGCGGTGTGCGGGTGTATCCTGCCCCCATGCGCCGGTTCTGGACGGTCGCCGCCGGATGGGACGACGGCTGGACGTTCACTTGAGGGGTTGATGGACGTTCCGCCTCCGTCTGAGATGACGGGAGTGGATTTGCGGGTTTTGAGCGGCGGTGTGCGGGCGTATCCTGCCCCCATGCGCCGGTTCTGGACGGCCGCCGCCGGATGGGACGACGGCTGGACGTTCACTTGAGGGGTTGATGGACGTTCCGCCTCCGTCTGAGATGACGGGAGTGGATTTGCGGGTTTTGAGCGGCGGTGTGCGGGCGTATCCTGCCCCCATGCGCCGGTTCTGGACGGCCGCCGCCGGATGGGACGACGGCTGGACGTTCATTTGAGAGGAGGCGGGCGTGAGGACGGAAGTCCCCGATTTCAGGACGCTGTGCGAGATGTTTCATCAGGAGGTGGAGGGGCTGAGCGACGCCCAGCTGGATTGGGAGGACCCCTCTGAGGAGTGGTCGGGCTGGAGCGCCAGGCGACAAATCAGTCACGTGGCGCTCGCCTATTTTTTCTGGTGGGTGAAGATGTGGGGCAAGACGCTCTGGCCGGAGGACCCGCCGGAGGACCCGGTGGATTTCGCAAAGGCGGCGCCTGATGCGTATGACCGAAGGCTGGATGAGGAAAAATACTGGAATCTGGAGGATTTGCTTCCCAAATTCGACGAGGCCCTCCGCTTCGCCGAGCGCGCCGCCGAGGGACGAGGCGCGGAGGATTTGCGGACGCTTTCCATCACCCGCGCGTTCAAACGGGAGCTGATGATGGGGGACACGAATCTGCCGGTCTATCGGTTCTGGTCGCACGTCTCCACGTTTCACGACGAGGGGATATCCCAGGACGCGGAGGATGAGACGAAGTTCACGTTCACTCTGGGCGGAACGCTTCGGCAGATGTATTGGGAGGCGTTGGCGCATTTGCGGACGATTCAGCGTCTGAAGCGAAAACAGGGGCTCGCCCTGCGCGTCGAGGTTCCCAGAGAGGGCCTGTTGCTGGATCCGTTTTTCTGGGGCCCCGAGGACGAACCCAGAATGTGAGGGGACGCGCTTTTCGCGCCGGGCCTTCCGGACGGCCGCTTTGCTGACGCTGTTTTCAAGTGCGCGAGGGCGTGTAAAAAAACCGGGCCTTCCGAGCGGCCGCTTTGCTGATGCTGTGGATGCAGCCATCGCTTGGGTGCCCATTCGTTCATCCAGCGGGCTTTGAGAGGGGGCGGGCGCGCCCGCCCGGTTCCTCTCTGTTCCGCCTGGTCCCGCCTCGTTCCAGGAGAGCCTGATGCCATGCGTCTCGCTGCGCTCCAACACAAAGATTTTCTATGACGTCTATGGGGAGGGCCCGCCCCTTCTGCTGGTGAGCGGAACGGGTCACGACCACACGTTCTGGTCGGGGCAGCTGCCCTTGTTGCGCGCGGATTATCGTTGCGTCGTTTTTGACAACCGGGGGGTTGGCAAGAGCGATGCGCCCGCTCCGGGATATTCCCTCGCCGACATGGCGGACGACGCCGCCGGCGTCCTGGACGCCGCAGGCGTCGAGTGCGCCCACATCATGGGTTTTTCCATGGGCGGGCACATTGCCACCGAGCTCGCCCTGCGCTACCCCGGGCGCGTCGTCAGCTTGGGACTTCACCACACCTGGGCACGAAACTGCGCGCGTCTGGGCTCTTTTCAGCGTGCCCGCAAGCGTCTGGCCGCGCGCGGCGAGCGCGAAGCGCTCGTGGAACTCAGTCTCCTGGGGCTTTACTCCCATGAATTCTACGATGCGAACGCCGACTTGCTGGAGCAAAAAAGGATGTGGCTCACCGAACAATCCGGTGCCGACCTAGGCTGGGAGGGGCAGCTGACCGCCTGCCTTGAAGGCGATACGCTCGAGCGTCTCCATCACATCAGGGTTCCCACCCTTATCACTTGCTCGGACCGAGACCTCATCGTTGATCCCCATCATGCGAGGGAGATGCACGCGCGCATCAAGCACTCAAGGCTCATCGTCATGGAGGGGACGGGCCACGTGGCGCTCATCGAGAGGCCCGACGCATTCGCCCGGATTTGCCATGCGTTCCTCGCCTCTGTCCCCACTTGACGGAGAGAGCCATTGCGCACAGCGTTCTTTTGACGCGAATGAGGGGAGCTATGCTCCTGGTCCTGGATGGGCTTGACCCATCAGGGGCAGAACCTTCCTAGCGCGTGTGAATTCGCATCGCTTCCATTCTTCGATCAGCGCGACGTATTCCTTATGCTTCGCTATAAGGCATCTGTCCAGTCCGGCAATATCTCCCGTCTGTATCTTTTGTTGGATTCCAAGGGCTTCATCGGAGAGTGTGAGCAGGTAGATTCTAGCTTGTCGGTATACCTGCTTCAACGCCATTCCCTCAAGGTCGGCCTGTTTGTAGCGCTCTCTCAACGACGTTTTCATCGTCAGCACAACGGGTCGCTTCGGGTCATAAAGCACGAGATCAAAATCCGCGTTCGGCACGCGCTCAAACCTCGCCTGGTAGTAAAACGGCGCGACGTTCTCTTGCGCCAGAGTCTCGCAAACGAGATATTCGAATATCCGCCCGTTGACGCTCGGATTGTTGGGGTAGTTGGCCCTGTAGGTATCGTAAACCTGTTCTATGAACTTATGCGGTTCACCGTAATTTATATCTTCCAGCAAGGCATGGTATATGTGCCCGCTTGCGCCGGTTGTGATTTCTGTAATTTTAGACTGCATTCTTGACGTATCCGTTTGATGGACAATTCACAGTACTTTTCCTCAAGTTCCAGCCCCACTCCATTCCGCCCGTTTAGAATGGCCTCGATCATTGTGGTGCCGCTCCCGAGGAAGGGGTCGAGGATGGTGTCCCCCCTGAATGAGAAGAGCTTGATGCAGCGCCTGGGTAGCTCTCTGGGGAACGGAGCTTCGTGACCGACCCGCTTTGCGGACTCTCCGTTGAAGGTCCACCGTCCTCCCGTCCAGTCCTTGAACTCGTCTGCGGTGATGTCGTTTTGACCCTGCCTCTCTCTTTTCCACTCGTCTTTGTAGAGGACGATGATTGTCTCCACGGGGGCTATCACGTGAGGGGCTGATGCTGACTTCCAACTCCCCCAGGCCGTTCGTCGGGAAGTATTCCCCTCGTTCCAGATGATGGTCGCGTGGTATTTCCAGTCGACCTCCAGGGCTGCCTGGGTGACGTCTGACGATAGCGGTTGCTTGCCGTTTTTGTTCTTGTCGAGAGAGACGTTCACGCATAGCCTCCCTGTCCGCTTGGTCCAGTGGTAGACGTTTGTGAGCCAGGTGCGGGTGAAGTCCCTGTATTCTTTGAGGGACATGGTGTCGCCTTCCTCGCTCCCGTCGTAGGGCTTGGATAGGTTGTAGGGTGGGGAGGTGACCGTGAGGTCCACGCTCTCCCTTGGTAGCGTGTGTGGGTTTGTCGCGTCCGCTTGAGTTATTTGATGATGGATGCGTGATTCCCGCTCAGCCATAGAGGAGCCTGCAGAGGAAAATAAATTTGCTCGCCGTTGCAGACTGGCTTGGCTCATAGCAAGTATTCCAAATGAATTCACCTCATTTAACTTTCATATTGTCATGCTTCATCCCCGGAGGTCAAGCGCATGAAACGCGAGGTTTTGTGAATTATCAGAGGCCATCGCCTTAGGCCGTGGGGGACGACTCCGGAGCGTGATTTGACAAAAATCTTTGACTTGGGGCAAGAACGATTCGGCACGGCTTTTTTGGACGATAACGCCAGGCGGCCCCGGGGCTGGAAAGCGAGGTGTCCCCATCATCAAGAAAATTCTTGGCTGGTTCTTGAAAAAGAACAGGCCTCCCTTCGGGGGCGACCCGCCCGAGGCGCGCCCGACCTTCAGCCTGCCCATGGCCCCGGACCAGGCGGTGCAAGAAGCCCTTTTCAGCGAGAAGGTCAAAGCCCACGCGGAGTGGCTCGATAGTGCCGGCGCGCGCGGGGAGCGCGCCGAGTTTGATAACGCGCGTCTTGAGCTCGTCAGTCTGTTTCTCGTGAATCTCTCCAGGGCGAGTTTGCGGGGCGCGCGCCTTGTCCGCGCCCACGCGCAATGGGCGAACCTGGGCGGGGCGGACCTCTCGAACGCTCGTTTAGAAGGCGCCGACCTGTTTCAGTCGAGCTTAGAAGGGGCGAATCTCACCGGTGCTCGAATGGCCGAGGCGAACATGATGTCGACGGACCTGAAATTCGCAAATTTGACGAACTCTGATCTAAGAGGGGCGGACCTGCGCGGCGCCTCGTTACAGCGGGCGAAGCTCACGGGCGCCCATCTGGCGGATGCCCTCGTTCACGATGCAGACTTGGAGCTTGTCGACGTCCGGGGCGTCGATCTCTCTGGTGTGCGGGGGCTGACGCCCGCGCAGGCCAAAGTCGCGCTCAGGAATGAGAAAACGCTCTTTCCGGATGCGTGAGAGGAATGCGCCGCAGATGATGTTTCTCATCCTGCGCGGTTGTCTTGTTTTGTTTATGCGAGAGCAGGGGCTCCATTTCTGATGAAGACACGATCTCTTTGAACCCATAATTCAGACGCTGGTTTTCCTTTTTTGGGCTTGTGCATAATCCGTCGCACAAAATGTCCAGCGCGTTTTTATAGGGGGTTTTTGCAGCCCGATTGATACGCTCTTCTACGGAATCCTGCCCTTTTTCCGTCTTTTTACTTTTGTGGGATTCGGTTTATGATGCGCTCTCTCAGGATGAATGAAAGGGAGCGGCATGCGGCGGACGATGCAGACGGTGGGCGCCGAAATTGATTTGGTGGAGCACTATTACGAGCGGGGCTTCTCGGACGGGCTTCCCGTCGTTCCGCCCACACCGGAGAAAATCGACGCTGCCATCTCGGCCTTGGGGGGGGAGGGAGACCTCATCGAGTGCCGCGTGCCCCCGCGCTGGGGCAATCTCACGAGAGAGGTTCTGGCGATCAACATGGTGATGGCGGGCTGCAAGGCGGAATACGCATCCGTCACGCGCGCGGCGATGCGCGCGATTTGCGACCCCCACTTCAACCTGAACGGCGTCCAGGCCACTACCCACATGGCGTGTCCTCTCATTGTCGTGAACGGACCAGTGCGGGGCGAGATCGGCATGAACGCCGGCGGCAACGTTTTCGGCTCGGGCAACCGCGCGAACGCGACCATAGGCCGGGCGGTGCGAATGACGCTCCTGAACGTGGGTGGCGCGTGGCCGGGCGACCTCGACAAGAGCACGCTGGGCTGTCCTACGAAATACACCTATTGCATCGCCGAGAACGAGGAGGCGAGCCCTTGGGCACCCTATCACGTGGAGCAGGGCTACGCGCCCGAGGATTCCACGGTCCTCGCCATCGCGGCCGAGGCGCCCCACAGCGTAACGAACCATGTCTCCGACGACCCCGAGGGAGTGCTCGACAGCATTTGCTCGGCGATGAGCACGATCGCGCACAACAATGCGGTGAGCAGCGGCTCGTGTGCCGTCGTCATAGGCCCCGAGCACGCGGCTACTATCAGCTTGAAGGGCTGGACGCGAAACGACGTGAAGAGCTATCTGTGGATGCACACCAAAAACACGTTCGCCGACATTTCGTTTAACCACCGCTACGGGAAGGTCTATAACCGCAATATCCCCAGGTGGTATAGGCGCGAGGCGGACGCGCGCATTCCCATCGTGCCGAGTCCGGAGAACATCCATTTGTTCGTAGCGGGGGGAGAGGCGGGCCGTTTTTCCGCCTTCATTCCCGGCTGGGGCCACATGACGAATCCGGTGCTGCGGGCGATTGACGGCAAAGCGCCCGAGGGCGGGCATGCCTGCTTGGATGGCGCCTGTTTGCTTTAGAGCGGATCGAGAACAGGAGGGAAACCATGAGCGACCTCATCACCGGCCAAATCGTCTATGACCCCCGAGGGGTGGTCGAGGCCGAGCCCCAGCCTATCGCGCCGCGCGTCCGGAATTTGAAGGGTCTCAATCTCGGCGTCCTAGACAACACGAAATGGAACGCGCGCAGGCTTCTTGAGAAAACCACGGCGCTGATGGAGGCGGAGTGCCCCTTCGCGCAGGTGCGTTACTACAAAAAGGAGAGTTTTTCCAAGAACGCGGCGCCTGCGCTGATTGCCCAAATCGCGCAGGAGAACGACGTTGTCCTCACGGCGATTGGCGACTGAGGCTCCTGCACCTCGTGCTGTATGCACGACGCGGTCTCCCTGGAGCAGGTGGGGTTGCCCACCGCTGTGGTGGTGACGGATGTTTTTCTGCATGAAGCCCACGTGCAAAGGGCGGCGTTGGGGATGGACGGTCTCGACCCCGTGGTCATCAAGCATCCTCTGAGCACGCTCTCGGATGAGAAAATATCAGCGCGAGCGAGCGATGCGGCTCGGCAGGCGTTAAAAGTCCTACTTAGCGAATATATCACCCTTTGACGATGAAGTCACTCGAAGACGTTCGCGTTCTGGACCTCACGCAGTTTCTCTCGGGTTCCCATGCCACGCTTTTTCTGGCGCGTCTGGGCGCGGAGGTCATTTGGATTGGCAATCCGACCACAGGCGATCCGGTGGCCTACTCCCCTCCCTTCGTCGGCGCGAAGGGCGTTTCCTATCATTCCCGGACAGATGAGGACATGGGCATCGCCTACCTCAAGCGCACGCGCGGGAAAAAGGCGATCACCCTCAACCTCAAGGACCCTAGAGACCGGAAGATGTTCTACGGACTCGTCGATCGGGCCGACGTCGTGGTGGAAAATTTCTACATCGACGTCACCAAACGGCTCAAGATCGATTACGAAACTCTTCAGGCGCGCAAGACCTCTTTGATCTACTGTTCCATCACGGGCTACGGCCAGAGGGGCCCGGACGAGGGATACGACGCCGTCTCCCAGGCCGCCTCGGGGTTGATGAACCTCGTGGGTTTTCCTGACGGCCCGCCCACCAAGGCAGGTTCTGCTCTGGGTGACAGCATAGGCGGGATGTTCGCCTTCCGTGCCATTCTTGCTGCGCTTTGTTTTCTTCTTGGGGGGTGTCTGGCGCGCATTGATCCGCAAACCCTTGATTTGGTGGGTGAGGCGCGACGCGCCTTTGACGCCGCCTATTTCATGGTCGAGGTGGACGGCGCGCTCATTGAAGGCCGAGTGCGGCGGAAATACGTTCAGGAGAGGCTCGCGAGCCTCAGGCAAAAACGGCCCACCGTCATTTATGCGCACGGCTGCTCAGGGCTTGGTGCCTGGAGTTTGCGCTATATGCGCCTGCTAGCGCGGGCCGGCTACGCCGTCCTCGCCCCCGATAGCTTCGCGCGCCGCTATCGACCCGACACCTGTCTTCCCTCCGCGCGTCAGCCGATTCCGGGCGCGCCGTTCAGAAGGGTGGGGCAGATGCGCCAGGAGGAGATTCACCACGCAGCGTATCGGGTACGGCGGATGCGCTGGGTGGACAGAAACAACCTGTTTCTGATGGGCCACAGCCAGGGCGGCTCCGCCGTGGCTTCCTACCAGGGGGATGAGTTCAGGGCGCGCGTCATTAGCGGCTCCATTTGCGGGCGCGGCGTCCTCATGCCGCCAGGGACCCCCGCCCTCGCCCTATACTCGAAGGACGATCCGTGGCGGCGCGGCAGGCCTGCCGATCTGTGTTTTCGCAAGGCGGGAAAGCGGGGCGTGAACATGGAGTTTCATCTGTTCGAGGGCCGGGCGCACAATTTCTCCCGGAATGAAACCGCGCGGCGCCTCATTCTCGATTTTTTGGCGAAGCATCGAAGAGCGGAATAAAAACGACTGAATGCCTGAAGTTTCATGCGCGGCGGCTCTCCGCGCAGCCCTCGACCAGCAATGGGGGAACGCGGCATATGCCGCGCGTGGTGCTCCAACCTCGTCCTTGTGGTGAAATTTTTTTCACGCGAATTCGGAACCTGAAAGCGCACCCCCATGCGCGTCGGCGTCTTGCTCGGAGGGAGAATCACTAACCTCAAGATTGGCCCATGTCTCATCCCTGAACGCCGGGTCGGCGGTGGCCAGAGAGCGGGCGGAGATCGGGGTGCCGGATAATTGGGAGTACTTCGCTGCAGATTTGGAGATGCGCCGTCTTTTGGCGGAGTAAGCTCTCGCACGCTCGGGAAGGCTCGGTGCAAAAAGGGGCTGTCTCTCTAGGCGTGCCTACGCTCCGGACTTGTTTTTCTCGTACTTGATCCTCCTCCCTCGCGCGCATTAGTATGGGGGAGCATTGATCCTCCGCCACACTGGAGAGTGAGGTCTATGAACCCAGCGACAGCCGAAGCCTTGCGGGCGATGGACAGAGCGCATGTCTGGCACCCTCTCATGAACCATTCGGGGATGGAAGAAAATCCGCTGGACGTGGTTGTGAAGGCTAAGGGTTCGACTATTCAGGACGCCGGCGGCAGGGAATACATCGACGCCATGGCGGGGCTTTGGTGCGTGAACATTGGTTATGGGCGCGATGCGGTCGCCAGGGCGGCGTATGAGCAGATGCTGGAGCTCGCTTATTATCCCCTCACCCAGGTGAACCCGCCGGCGGCCAGGCTCGCCAAGCGCCTCGTCTCCCTGCTGCCGGAAGGACTCGAGCGCGTCTGGTTCGTGAACTCAGGCTCCGAGGCGGTGGACACCGCTATCAAGATCGCCCGCGTCTATGGGCGACGGGGCGGAGGGAGGCGATACAAGATCATCGCCCGCCACCAGGGATATCACGGGGCGACCATCGGCGGGGCGAGCGTCACCGGACAGACGCTCAGGCGCGCGACGTTCGAACCGCTTTTGCCGGGGGTGATTCACGTGAGCGCGCCCTACTTCTACCGAAGCGGCGCGGCCACGGAAGAAGAGCTTGCCAGACGTTGCGCGGAGGAGCTCGACGAGGTGATTCGCTACGAGGACCCGGAAACGGTGGCGGCCTTCATCGCCGAGCCCGTCATCGGCGGCGGCGGGGTGATACCCCCCCCGGCGGACTACCTCAAGCGCATGCGCGAGGTTTGCGCGCGCCACGGCGTCTTGTTCATCGCTGATGAGGTCATCACCGGCTTCGGTCGCACGGGCGCGCTCTTCGCCTCTGATCTCTACGGGATCAGTCCGGACGTCATGACGATGGCGAAGGGGCTGAGCAGCGCTTACCTGCCCATTGGGGCGACGGCGACCACGAACGAGATATTCGAGGCGCTGAACGAGGAGGGCGAGTCGGGATTCCTGCAGATCAACACCTATGGCGGACACCCCGCCTCCTGCGCGGCGGCGCTTAAAAACCTCGATATCATGATGGCGGAGGAACTGCCCGCGCGCGCGCGAAAAGTAGGTGCCTATCTGGGTGGGCTTTTGCGCAAGCTTTCGGACATCCCCTGCGTGGGCGATGTGCGCGGCGTGGGCCTCATCTGGGGAGTGGAACTCATAGAGGAGGACGGCGCGCCCTTATCGACGGCGGCCACCTCCAGGGCGCTCGCCTACGCGAAGGAGCAAGGGGTGATTTTCGGCAAAAACGCTGGCGTCGCCGCCGGTCCCTCGAATACCGTCACCATCAGTCCGCCGCTGGTGTTCACCGAGGCGGAGGCGGAGCGCGCCGCCGCCGCCCTCGCCGCTGCCTTGCGCCGCGTCCAGGCGGAGATCGGAGCGTGAGGCGAAAGACCGGAAATTCTGTTTTCATGCGTCATCTTTATAGGAGATGGAGAGATGTCCAACATCACCATGCTCGACGTTGAGGAGCTGAAGAAGACGAAGCTGGCCCCTTTCGTCAACAAGGCGCTCAAGCACCGCGCGCCTGACCCCGCCTTTCACGCCATGCAGGGTCACAACGAGGATTTGGCGAAGTCGATGTATCTGGCTTGGGGGACGCTGTTCAACACCGGTGCTATCGATCACAAGCTCAAGGAGATCATCCGCGTTCAGCTCTCCCGCCGCGCCTTTTGCAACTACTGAGGCAACGTCCGATCTGCTTCGGCGAAGCAGGCGGGCCTGACCGAGGAGATGATAGACGATGGCATCGACAACTGGCGCGAGAGCGGGAATTTCACCGATGCCGAGAAACTGGCGCTCGAATACAGCGAACTCATGGACTCAGAGCCCGAGAAAATTGACGCGGCGTTCTATGCGCGCCTGAATGCTCACTATTCAGAGGCGGAAATCGTGGAGCTCGGCTCCTTCATCGGCTTCAACGTTGGCTATCACACCTTTTTCAGAACGCTTGATTTCTACCCCATGTTCTCCCCTGCCGGCCGGCTGGTGAGCCAGGAGGAATCGCGTCGCATCTATGGCGAGTGTCCCGTCTCGCACCTGGGCGGCCCGCTCGCGCGCGCCACGGGGGAGGAGGGTCAGGCGAATGGAAACGAAGGAGAGTCGCCATGCCGATAATCGAGCCGCTTGAGCCGGAGGCGATTGAGGAGAAGGGCTGGGAACGCGTCATGGAGCGCACAGCTGAGACGCAGGCGCCAGACGCTCTGTTCTCGTGCATCATGGCGCGCGCGCCTGGCTATGTCGGCGCCCTCCACGACGCCATGCACCGATCCCACGCCATGGGCGGAGTGGACCATCGCCTCAAGGAGATGATTCGCATTCAGCTTGCCCGCACAGCACAGGATACCTACTTCGCTAATCTGCGCTCGGAGAAGGCGAAGAAAGAGGGTCTGACGGAAGCGCGCATCGAGGCCGCCTGCGGAGACTTCGAGAACGACCCGCAGTTCTCCGATGCGGAGAAATGGGCGCTTCTATACGCTTATTGGATGTATCGCGACGCCAAAAGGCTGAACAAGGAATTCTACGATGAGGGAAAAAAGCATTATTCCGAAGCCCAGATCATGGAGATCGGCTCGATGGCGGCTCTGCACTATGGTCTTCAGGTGTTCATGCGCACGCTGCGTGCCTACCCCCAGCACGATCCAGAGGGAAACCCCGTGACGCAGGCGCAGTCCGAGAAGATTTACGGAAGAGAGGTATCCCCGCCCGCGTAGTTTCGTCTGAAGGGAAAAACGCTCCTCCCTGGCGCGACGATCCCGCACGCAAGGGGTGTTTATCGCTTTGGGGATGGACGCATGGCCTCCCTTTACATACTCACGCGATCTCGCGTCTCGTTTTTTTCGCCTTCATTCCGGAAATTTCACAGGTGGCGTCGTGCGATCGCGGCTGCCCATCCGCCTTCGTCATCTCCATCACTTCCACGTAGGTTGATCAATAGGGAAAAACGATACGCGCGGAAACGGATTATGACGAAAAGCGCCGTATCTTGTACTGAATGAAGACATAGAAGGCGAGGTGCTTTTCTCACTGGAGGCTCCGAAGGCGCAGGTTGAGACGCGGGGGTTTCGCTTTTTGGAACAATTTAGGTGAGGCCGACAAAAACGCGCTCGGTCTTCTATCATGGAGCAGGGATTTCTGCAGAGAGGACGCCGTTCCATCGGGCGTCATTCCCCAGGCACATAGGAGCGGAGAGGGAAATCCGCTCGACAAGGGGCGCATACGTGAAGGTGCGCCTCCCTTACGTTTTAAGGTGGACGGACCCTTCCGCTGAAGCGGGAAACCAGCATTCTCGCAGGCGAAAAGGCCGGCACAATACGGCGATGCGTAGCCAGAAGAACAAGAATCCAGCACTCGGGAGCTATCTTCCGCGTCCTTTGTCCGTAAGCGGAAAACTGAGCGACGGAGACTTACCCCCCAAGGGCGTTTCATGAAACTAGAATGCGGATGCGCGCACTTCATCCGCATCACCGCAACCCGAAATACGCTTTAATTCGTCTGGCGGCTTCCCTGGAGACCCCTTCCATCACCTCGGCCACCCGCGCGGGGGAGGTGTCTTCTATCCGCCCATACCATCCCGACTCGTACATTTCCCGCACGTCCTTGGGAATGTAATAGACCGCCTTGTCGCGTCGGGCGGCGTCGCTTCGCGCCCCGCGGTCCATGGGGGATGGGTCGGTGGCACGCTCCAGATGGGCGAGCCCGGGCCTGTCGGCCAAAATGGGGAGAGCCTCGAGCTCCCCTCCATGGGTGAGGCCCACCTTCTCGCCATACATGTCCTTGGCGATGAAATGCGCGTGAACGATGAGGATTCTCAAATCCTCGTGCGCGTTCTGGGCGTCCTCCGCTACGATCTCTATAGCCGGCAGATTGCGCTCGTGCCAGTTCAGAAATACCACCCTTCGCGCCCCGTGGCGATGGAGGCTGGAAACGACGTCGCGCATCAGGCGGATCATTGTCTCCGACTGCAGCGACACCGTGCCGCCGAACCCCATGTGCAAGGGCGTGACGCCGAAAGGGCAAAAATCCACCACCAGACCGCCGGTGATAAACGCGATCCGTTTGGCGAAAGACTCCGCCGCGTAGTAGTCCGTTCCCAGCGGCAGATGGGCGCCGTGCTGCTCTACGCTGCCCAGGGGCAGAATGGCGAGGGCGGTCTCCGACAGAATTTTCTCGGCCTCGGGGTTCGTCATCTCCATCAGCGAGCGCGCTTTTTCCATGAACGTATGCTCCTTGATATGTTCTCGACTAGCCGCGCGACGCCGGAGTGGACGGCTTCGTCTCCATGAGTTCAACTACCACGCCGTCCGGCGCCTGAAAATACAGGTATTTGAGGTGTGGCATGTCGTCTTCTTCCAGAATGGGGATACCTTTCGCAACAAGCGTTTGGCGGGCGGTGGCGAGCTCCCCTCGCCCCACGTAAAAGCCGATGTGGTCCACCCCCAACCGAGGGGTGCGGCCCGCTGGAGTAGGGTTTTCTCCCGGGCGAACCCCCCGAATGATGAGCATTCCGCCGCCGAGCATGAGCTTGGTCTGTGGTGCGCCTTTACGCTCGCGCGAATCGACGACGTGCGCGTCCAGGGTTTCTCTATAAAAGCGCACGGCTTCGTCGTGGTTCTGGTGGATGATGTGCGCATGCTCATAGGTGAGGTGCATAGCGATCTTTCTCGAAAGCCCGCTGCGTCGTCGATATCCGTGCGGCCATGCGTGAACTTGATGAAAACCTGATATTGCGCGTCGTAGATCCGGCTGATCCGCATTGTGGCGCAAAACATCCTTTTTTTGAAGCGTGCCGAGATGGTTCCGGTTCGACGAGTGTGGCGTGAACCGCCACGCACAGGCCGAGTGTTGTTGCGGCACTCTCTCCTCCACGCGCATCTGAATCCGTCTGAAGCTTTGCGCATCGTCCCGAATCATTGTATACACGATTTTTACCAACCTGACCCGGCCGCCAAAGCGGGACGGCTCGCGCGAGAGCCGGGCGGTGCGGTTTGGATGGTCAACGTCCCGCCGGAGGCAATTTCTGTGGCACAAGCGGTATGCAACGGAGTCCAGATTTCCTATAACGACAATGGGGTCAACACCCCGAATCCTCCCATCGTGTTCCTCCACGGGCAAGGGCTGAACCGCTCAATGTGGGATCGCGTAAAGCTCGCGTTCAGGGGCGCGTATCGGGTCGTGACGTATGACCTCAGAGGGCACGGCCGATCGGAGAAGCCCTCTACGGGCTATGGCCGAAACGTCGAGGTGGCGGACTTGGCCGACCTGCTCGAAACTACCCGCATATCGAAGGCCCACCTCGTGGGCTTGAGTCGAGGAGGCGCCATCGCCCTCGCCTTCGCCGCGGCGCATCCGGACAAGACGGCTTCGGTCGTCGCGATAGGGGCGGGCTATGATTTTCCCCGTCTCATGCCCGAGTTCGCCGACCAAAGGCTTCAGACCATGGCCACCTTGCGGGCCGAGGGGCTGCGGGCGGCTAAAGGCTATTGGGCGGACCTTCCCATCTTCGCTTCCTTGAGAGAGAAGGAGGACGCTGCTGATTGGGCGGAGGATATGCTCCTCACCTACACCGGCGCGCATTGGCTCGATCAAGACCCGCCGCAGGACACCTCGCTCCTGAGCGTTGCCGACCGCATCGCCGCGCCCACGCTCCTCATGGTGGGCGCGAGGGATCTGCCGGGTTTCCACGCCTGCGCGGATGAGTTGGCCGAGAATATAGAGGGTGCCGAGAAGGCGGTGATTCCGGGCGTGGGACACCTGATGCCGATTGAGGACGCCGAGGCGGTAACCACGCGCGTCTCGGCTTTTTTGGCGAAACATTAATCGTTATAGCAGGGGAAAGTTCGATGGTGGGCTCAATTTGAAATGTATGAATATGTTGGGCGACACAGGACAATGTGGAAACAAAGACTAAAACATTATTGCGCGCTACTTGTGCCAGTTCATTAGTATTTGGCAGCTTGCGGCAATTTCGGCGACAGCCATATGACCCAACCTGTAATCAACGGCTACTTCATTTATACACCGGACTAATTGTGCGGCTTTGATTCGCAAGTAGGGCAACCCACCTCTTTGCTTTATTTTTCTCGCTCCTAAAACTAAGGAGGCCATATCCGTTGCTGTTGCAAGTCGGTTTGCAGATGTTGCGCTGTTCCAATCTTGTAAATTTTTGCGGTGTAGATTTCCCCCAACATACCAACCCTCACCAGCTATAAGTGTGGATGGAGACGTTATCGTGATAATCGACATGAGTACTATTACCCATTATTCGCGTCTTCAATTTTCTGCTTGTGTGGTGAAACTCTTCAAATAAGTGTTTTCATATTAAGTCTCAAGAACTCATATATGGGTCTTTCTTTGCATACCTTCTTAATCTGGCAAATCACTCTGATATTGGTATCCTAGGCAAGTTCTGTCTCCGCTTTTCGTTGACCACAGACAAATCTTTGGTAAGAATGAAGTAAATGGAGGTTCGGGGTTTGAGTCCATTTTCTGAGATCAGAAAAATTGAGACGGACGTGCTCATAATCGGCGGCGGCGTCGCCGGTATGATGGCAGCGGTGGGTTGCGTTCGATCGGGCGTCAAGCCCATCCTCATCACGAAAGCCACGTTTCCCTCCGGCAGCTCTTCCATGGCGCGCGGGGGCTACACAGCGGCGATGGGCCATTCCGAGCCCACCGACAGGCCAGAGTTCCTGTATGAGGATTCCATCAAGGCGAGCTACGGCGTGTGCAATCGCCGGCTGATGCGCATCATGAGCGAGGAGGCGGTCGAGAGAACTTTCGAACTCGACGGCTGGGGACTCGGACTTGTGCGGATGGAGGACGGCAAGTATCACCAGAAAAAAAGCGCGTCGCATCGTTTTCCGCGCCTTTTGCATTGCGGAAGGCTGATGGGCAAGCCGCTCATGCAGGCTTTGGCGAAGAAGATGAGGGCGTGGGACGTCGAAACGATTTCCCACGCCATTTTCGTGGATCTGATGAAAGAAGGCGATCGCGTGGTCGGTGCCTGGGGGTTTTTATACAGAGAGGGCGTTCCCATCGTCGTGCACGCGCGCTCGACGGTCTTGGCCACGGGCGGCGCTCCTCAGCTGCACGAGGTGAACGACTCGCCGCCCTACATCTCGGGCGATGGCTACGCCATGGCGCTCAGGGCGGGGGCCGAGCTCATCGACATGGAGTTCATCGACTATCAGTTGCTGGCGGCTGCGCCCCCTAGAATCCGGGGGTATCCGCCGCACACGAGTGGCTTCATCAACGCGGGCGCCTATCTCTACAACAGGGATGGAGAACGCTTCATGTGGAATTACGACCCCGAGCGCGGCGAGCGCGCCACGCGCGCCATGGTGAACCGGGGGGTGGGCGTAGAAATTTTTGAGGGCAGGAGCACGGAGAACCACGGCGTTTATCTCGACGCGCGCCACGTGATCGAAGAGGTGAACGACGGCGCTACGGCGGACATCATCCGCGTTTTCAAGACCCAGGGCGTAGATATGGCCGAGTCTCCCATTGAGGTGGCGAGCGGCCCACATACTTATCTGGGGGGCATTCGAATAGATGAATGGGGCCGCACGAATCTTGCCGGACTTTACGCGGGAGGCGAGGCCGCCGGCGGCGTCCATGGAGCGAACCGGACGGGCGGAGCGGCCCTGGCGGACAGCTACGTGTTCGGGCTTAGGGCGGGAATAGGCGCTGCCTGTGAGGGAGCGAGGCGCGAGAGGCCGGATCCCCAGGACGGTGGCTGGCGAGAGGGGCTGGAGAGGCTGCGGGCGCGTGAGGCGAGAAAGAGCGGGCCGGACGCCGGCCGCTTGCGTCTAGATGTCCAGCGCGTGGGGGTGGAGGAGATAGGTCAAGTTCGGGAGAGGGTGAGGCTCAAACGCGCGATCGAGCGCCTCGACGCGCTGGAGGCGGAGAACGAGACGGCTGCTGTGGTCGGTGACCTCCCTCGCAAGCGCTTCGACTGTATGAGGAAAATTCAGGAGACTCGCAACCTGATCGGCGTGGCGCGGATGCTCAGCGTGGCGGCCTTGACGCGCGAGGAGAGCCGGGGCGGGCATTTCCGCGCCGATTGCCCCGAGATGCGCGAGGAATGGCGCTGCAACGTCGTGCTCTCACTTGAGGACGGGGAGGTGCGGCCGAGGCGCCAGGAGGTGGTCGGCGCGGATGAAGCCACCCCCGCGCCTGAGGTGGCGCCCACGACGACGGCCCTGGTGGAGCAGGGCAGAGTCGTTTAAGTTTAAGGCGTTTTTTTGAGATATTGTGAGAATTTTTGGTTGACACGCGCAGTTGTCATTGATAGTCTTATATTTCCTTCTTGGTTCAAGAAGATTTGCTCTTTGAAAAAAGAATAGGATATGAGACGGACCTGAACGGGCTCAATTTTAGTTATTCCCGATTGAAACTAGAGGGACGGGAATCTTGGTCGGGAAACCGGCCCAGTGCTTTTCCCTCTGGATGAGAAATATCAATTGGAGAGTTTGATCCTGGCTCAGAGCGAACGCTGGCGGCGTGCCTAACACATGCAAGTCGTACGAGAAAGCCTTCGGGCGAGTAGAGTGGCGAACGGGTGAGTAACACGTGAGCAACCTGCATTTGGATTCGGGATAACCTCTCGAAAGGGGGGCTAATACCGGATATGACCACGGAGTCGAATGGCTCAGGGGTAAAAGATGGCCTCTTCATGAAAGCTATCGTCCGAATATGGGCTCGCGGTCCATTAGCTTGTTGGTGAGGTAAAGGCTCACCAAGGCGACGATGGATAGCCGACTTGAGAGGGTGATCGGCCACACTGGGACTGAGATACGGCCCAGACTCCTACGGGAGGCAGCAGTGGGGAATTTTGCGCAATGGGGGAAACCCTGACGCAGCGACGCCGCGTGGAGGATGAAGGCCCTTGGGTTGTAAACTCCTGTCAGGAAGGACGAACGGCAGGGTAGAATAATACCTATTCTGTTTGACGGTACTTCCAGAGGAAGCTCCGGCTAACTCCGTGCCAGCAGCCGCGGTAAGACGGAGGGAGCAAGCGTTGCTCGGAATCACTGGGCGTAAAGGGCGTGTAGGCGGGATGGTAAGTCGGATGTGAAAGCCCTGGGCTCAACCCAGGAAGTGCATTCGATACTGCCGTTCTTGAGTGTGGTAGAGGAGAGCGGAATTCCTGGTGTAGCGGTGAAATGCGTAGATATCAGGAAGAACACCTGTGGCGAAGGCGGCTCTCTGGACCAATACTGACGCTGAGGCGCGAAAGCTAGGGGAGCGAACGGGATTAGATACCCCGGTAGTCCTAGCCGTAAACGATGGGCACTAGGTGCGGGGGGCGTTGACCCCTCCTGTGCCGGAGCTAACGCATTAAGTGCCCCGCCTGGGGAGTACGGCCGCAAGGCTAAAACTCAAAGGAATTGACGGGGGCCCGCACAAGCGGTGGAGCATGTGGTTTAATTCGACGCAACGCGAAGAACCTTACCTGGGTTTAAATTGCTTGGGACAGCCATGGAAACATGGTCTCCCTTCGGGGCCCTTGCAAAGGTGCTGCATGGCTGTCGTCAGCTCGTGTCGTGAGATGTTGGGTTAAGTCCCGCAACGAGCGCAACCCTTGCCCTTAGTTGCCATCGGCTAGGCCGGGAACTCTAAGGGGACTGTCGGTGACAAACCGGAGGAAGGCGGGGATGACGTCAAGTCCTCATGGCCCTTACGCCCAGGGCTACACACGTGCTACAATGGCACATACAAAGGGCTGCGAACTCGCGAGAGGGAGCCAATCCCAAAAAGTGTGCCCCAGTTCGGATCGAAGTCTGCAATTCGACTTTGTGAAGCCGGAATCGCTAGTAATCGCGGATCAGCATGCCGCGGTGAATACGTTCCCGGGCCTTGTACACACCGCCCGTCACACCACGAGAGTCGACGGTACCAGAAGTCGTTGAGCCAACCTTCGGGAGGCAGGCGCCGACGGTATGGCCGGTGATTGGGGTGAAGTCGTAACAAGGTAGCCGTAGGGGAACCTGCGGCTGGATCACCTCCTTTCTAAGGAGTGCTGAGAGGTTTTCGTTTTCAAGAAGCGTGGGAGGGGAGTGAGATTTATTTCCTCGTCTGGGGAATTGGATCGTTCTCTTGCCTGAGGATCGCGCGATGCCTTTTTACGCTTTCGGGCGTATTGAAGGATGATTGCAAAACGAGCCGGTGCTTCGAGGTCAGCGGCCCGTCTCGGGCCGTCCATATCCTGTTCTTAAAATGACGCCACGGCGGGTATGCGAATCACTCCAATGCAAGGAGATGCATTCGGTCAAATACCTGGGTGAGGCTTAGGTGTTGCGGAAGGGATTTTCGGAACGCGCAAGCCGCATTCAAGGGCCTATAGCTCAGTTGGTCAGAGCGCGCGCCTGATAAGCGCGAGGTCCCTGGTTCAAATCCAGGTAGGCCCACCATCTTGCGGGCGTGAAACGCATCGCAAGGGGAAATGGCGGAGGGACGGATGGACCGTTAAACCGAACCGAGAAAGGCTTGCCTTGGGGGCCGCTCCCTGAACTTAGTTTTACTATGGGGATGTAGCTCAGTTGGGAGAGCACCTGGTTTGCAACCAGGAGGTCGGCGGTTCGATTCCGCTCATCTCCACCATTTTGAGATTTCACGCGCCTCGCTATTGGCTATAGTTTTCGTGACTATCATTTTTTGGTGGTGCATTTCATGCGGGAGTTTCTCCCGTTTTTTGTTCTTTGACAATTGAATCGCGTGAATTGGCATAATCATGAAGGCTCTCAGTATTGATTGAGAATCGTAATCTCAAGATTCAGTCAAGCTACTAAGGGCGTACGGTGGATGCCTTGGCGCTAGAAGGCGATGAAGGACGTGGTTAGCTGCGAAAAGCCTCGGGGAGCCGCTAGCAGGCTTTGATCCGGGGATGTCCGAATGGGGAAACCCTCTGGGAGTAATTTCCCAGAATCCTCCGCTGAATCCATAGGCGGATGGAGGCGAACCCAGGGAACTGAAACATCTCAGTACCTGGAGGAAAAGAAATCAACCGAGATTTCGCGAGTAGCGGCGAGCGAAAGCGAAACAGCCTAAACCGGAAACATAGCGATATGCTCCGGGGTTGCGGGACGTTGTCGGGGCTTCGGCCCGGAAAGTCATAAAAATGCGGCATAGCAGAAGAGCTCTGGAAAGGCTCACCATAGAAGGTGATAGTCCTGTAAGCAAAATGTCGCGTTCTTTCTGGACAGCATTCCCAAGTACGACGGGACACGTGGAATCTTGTCGGAATCTGGGGGGACCACCCTCCAAGGCTAAATACTCTCTAGCGACCGATAGCGTACTAGTACCGTGAGGGAAAGGTGAAAAGTACCCCTGTTAGGGGAGTGAAATAGAACCTGAAACCGTATGCCTACAAGCGGTGGGAGCACGATGTGGGGAGGTTCGCCTCCTTGCCGTGTGACCGCGTGCCTTTTGCATAATGAGCCTAGGAGTTACTCTCGGTGGCGAGGTTAAGCCGCAAGGTGTAGCCGCAGCGAAAGCGAGTCTGAATAGGGCGTTGAGTCGCTGGGAGTAGACCCGAAGCCGGGTGATCTAGCCATGGCCAGGGTAAAGCTGGTGTAACAACCAGTGGAGGCCCGAACCAGTGTAGGTTGAAAACTGCTTGGATGAGCTGTGGCTAGGGGTGAAAGGCCAAACAAACCCGGAAATAGCTGGTTCTCCCCGAAATGTATTTAGGTACAGCCTCGCATGAATGCTCTCGGTCGTAGAGCACTGGATGGACTAGGGGCCCTACCAGGTTACCAAACCCAACCAAACTCCGAAGGCCGAGATGTCTTGTGCGGGAGTGAGTTCGCGGGTGATAAGATCCGCGTTCGAGAGGGAAACAACCCAGACCGCCAGCTAAGGTCCCCAAGTGTGCGCTAAGTGGGAAAGGTTGTGGGAACGTCAAAACAGCCAGGAGGTTGGCTTAGAGGCAGCCATCCTTTAAAGAAAGCGTAATAGCTCACTGGTCGAATGGTCCTGCGCCGAAAATGTAACGGGGCTCAAGCGCGCCACCGAAGCTGCGGATTGATCATTTCCTCGGATGTGATCAGTGGTAGGGGAGCGTTCCGCATTAGGTTGAAGCCGGACGGACGACGACCGGTGGACGAGGCGGAAGTGAGTATCTAGGCACGAGTAGCGATAAAACAGGTGAGAGACCTGTTCGCCGAAAACCCAAGGGTTCCTGAGGAAGGCTAATCCGCTCAGGGTCAGTCGGCCCCTAAGGCGAGGCCGAAAGGCGTAGCCGATGGGAAACGGGTTAACATTCCCGTACCTGCACGGGACTGCCAATGGGGTGACGCAGAAGGGTAGGTCAGCCACCTGATGGATGGTGGTTTAAGCATGTAGGCGGAGGGCTTAGGCAAATCCGGGCCCTCTTCAACGCCGAGGTGCGATGACGAGGAGCTTGCTCCGCAAAGTGACTGATCCCATGCTGCCTGGAAAAACCTCTAGGTGATAGGATCGAGCAGACCGTACCGTAAACGGACACACGTGGGTGGGTAGAAAATACCAAGGCGCTTGAGAGAACACTCGCTAAGGAACTCGGCACATTGACACCGTAACTTCGGGAGAAGGTGTGCCCTAATTAGGTGAAGCGGCTCGCCCGTGGAGCCGAAAGGGGTTACAGTGAAACGCCCCAGGCGACTGTTTACTAAAAACACAGGACTCTGCGAAGCCGCAAGGCGATGTATAGGGTCTGACGCCTGCCCGGTGCCGGAAGGTTAAGAGGAAGGGTTAGCGCTTCGGCGCGAAGCCGTAAATCGAAGCCCCGGTAAACGGCGGCCGTAACTATAACGGTCCTAAGGTAGCGAAATTCCTTGTCGGGTAAGTTCCGACCTGCACGAATGGCGTAACGATCTGGGGACTGTCTCAGCGAGTGACTCAGTGAAACTGTAGCAGCGGTGAAGATGCCGTTTACCCGCGACTAGACGGAAAGACCCCGTGCACCTTTACTACAACTTGGCAGTGACATCCGGAATAGCATGTGTAGGATAGGTGGGAGACTTTGAAGCATGGCCGCTAGGTTGTGTGGAGTCAACCTTGAAATACCACCCTTGTTATTTTGTATGTCTAATCCAGGCCCGTGAATCCGGGTCGGAGACATTGTCAGGCGGGTAGTTTGACTGGGGCGGTCGCCTCCCAAAATGTAACGGAGGCGCCCGAAGGTGCCCTCAGGCTGAATGGAAACCAGCCGTCGAGTGTAAAGGCAAAAGGGCGCTTGACTGCAAGACAGACATGTCGAGCAGGTGCGAAAGCAGGGCTTAGTGATCCGGTGGTTCTGAGTGGAAGGGCCATCGCTCAACGGATAAAAGGTACGCCGGGGATAACAGGCTGATCTCCCCCAAGAGTTCACATCGACGGGGAGGTTTGGCACCTCGATGTCGGCTCATCGCATCCTGGGGCTGAAGCAGGTCCCAAGGGTTTGGCTGTTCGCCAATTAAAGCGGTACGCGAGCTGGGTTTAGAACGTCGTGAGACAGTTCGGTCCCTATCTGTCGTGGGCGCAGGAGATTTGAGGGAAGCTGACCCTAGTACGAGAGGACCGGGTCGGACGAACCTCTGGTGTTCGAGTTGTGGCGCCAGCCGCAGTGCTCGGTAGCTATGTTCGGAAGGGATAACCGCTGAAAGCATATAAGTGGGAAGCCCCTCCCAAGATGAGATCTCCCTGGACTTCGGTCCCTGAAGGCCCCTTCGAGACCAGGAGGTAGATAGGCCGGAAGTGTAAGCACAGCAATGTGTTCAGCTGACCGGTACTAATAGGCCGTGCGGCTTGATCGAATGGAGATTATTTGTTTCCAGTCGGGAGCCTCGTGATGCCAATCGCGCGATTCAGTTGTCGGGATTTTCAATCATTTCCGGTGGCTATAGCGGCGGGGCCACACCCGTTCCCATCCCGAACACGGCAGTTAAGCCCGCCAGCGCCTATGGTACTGCGGTCCTTTCCGTGGGAGAGTGGGTCGTTGCCGGAATATGACGAAAGCCCCGCAGGCGGAACCCAGCCTGCGGGGCTTTTCGCGCAGGGGCGTTTCAAGAAGGGCGTTACCATACCATGTCGGAGCGTCCTCTTGTTCTCGGAGATCGAAAATTGTATCCCATCCCTTGGAATGCGCGCAGCGACGCGGGTGTATTCCTTTTCAACCAGGGGGAATACTGGTGCGCCCACGAGGCGTGGGAGGGCGTCTGGATGAGCGCTGCGCCGACGCCGAAGAAGTTCTATCAGGGCCTGATCCAGATCGCTGCCGGCTACGTGAAGCTCCAGCAGCGTCACCACAAGGGTGCTCTCGCCAACCTGAAGAAGGGCCTCGAACGCTTTCGAGAGGTGGACGATGCCGTGGGTGATCTGGACGCGCCGATTCTCTACAAAAAATTCGTCAACCAGTCGCGCGGCGTGCGTGTGAGCCTACTGGACCAGGGCGCGGCGCGGTTGCGCGCTCGCGCATGGGACTTATGGCCTAGAATTGAATACGCCAGGCGACCCTGAAAGCCGGGTTTTCTCGGCACCACTCTCAGCAATCTGAGCATGGGCTCCTATCAGCAGGGCCGCACGCTGTTCTTGACCGCCAGTTTCATCTTGGGTTCTTAGGCGACCCCGTTGTCGGGGATCTTCGGACAGACGACTCCCCCCAATTCACGGGGACGCGGCGCCTTAATGAGGCGTTTGAACTAAGGCGCCGCGATAAATTCGTTCTTCATCATTTCCTTGAGTTGTTCCACTGGAAAAACACCCAGCTCCTGCCATGCCGCACGCACTCCGATGCGTCTCTGGACACGCTTCAAGGATTTCCCCTGAAACAGACGTTCCTTGTCCGGATCATCCATGAGCTCGGAAAGCGCCCAGATGAGAGCGGTGCGGACCTTGACGTCCCCGGGGACGGAATTCCTCGACACGACAAGATTGATCAACTCTTCCCAATAGGACTGCGAGACGCTCAGCACCTTTCGGACGCTTCTCGGTTCCGCGCCGGACTGCTCGCATATCTCGCGGGTGAGATGTCCGCGCCACCAGGCGCGCGCGAACGGGCAGTTTACGTAGACGCTGCGATTGCCGCGCGCTTCCGGCAAGCCACTCATGCGCCTGATGGCGGTGCGGACGACGTCGTCAACCTCTTTTTTGTTTTCTCCTTTGAGCACCCGTTCGATTCTTTCGAGTCCTCTTGAAGCGTCGCCGCCGTTTGCGGCGAGGTAGGAGGATTGAATGCGGCCCGCCTCTATGTGGCGCAAGGTGATGAACCCCCAGAGCGTCACCCGGCACGCATCCGCCGGAGAGAGCGATTTCCATGCCTCAAACATCCGTTCCTCAGCACTTTCCGGCGGATCCTTGAACTCCGATTCTGTGAGCGGCTCCTCCAGCATCGACGGAGCCTCTCCCTCTTCCACCCTGACTTCATTTCTCATCCAACTGGGAAATTCATCGCTGCGGCACAGGACGGACAGAAATTCACGCTGCGCATCAGAACCTTTCGATTTGAGTAAATTCTTGCGCAGCTTGGTATAGGAAGCGTCTTCAAACTTTTCGCAGGGCATCCCTACTCCTTCAACCTCTAAACGAGGCGGAACATGGGGATACAACTTCGTCGCGACCTCATCGGCCAAGAAGTCTTTGTCGTCCCATGTCAGGAGGTCGTGTTCTTCAAGCATCTCCCTCAGCGCTTTCAGGTTGCTGAACGCTTCCCATTTTGGGGCCTCCTCCTCTTCGGCGCTCTCGCCGTAGCCGCGCACCAATATCTCAAAGCACCTGCTCACTACATGGGTCCGCACGCTATTGCAGTGGGCTTGATGCCCCCCTGCATTTTGCATAAAGGAAAACAGATTGGATGCCGTATGCACCTTGAAATAAAACCCATCCTCCTGACACGGCACCACCTGAAAACAGCCATCCGGCAAGTCCGTATCCTTCTCGACGCGAAGTAAATTATGGAGAGAGGCCGTCGGTCGCAGATAGTTTTGCAGGGCCAGACGCGCGCCGGATGGAATTTCAACCTCTCGGCCTTGCCAGGCTTCCGCCACTCCGTCGTGCGGCCCCAAGATGCAGGAAAATGAAGAAGTAGCGACGATGAGGGGACGCAGAATGGGCGGCTCACCCACTACGTCCATCTTCCATTCCACCTGCTGGCGTGCGTCGTCTGCGAGATGCAATTTTCTGTATCCCGTCAACGGCACGGCGACCAGACAGCCGTATCTGGCTTTGCCCTCGGAGATTGCGCGCTCGAGGAAAGCCGCCCCCCGGAGTGCGTGATTCAACACCACCGAGGCCCCGTCTTGCCTGGGCTTCGCCTCCACCAGATATTCTCCCTCTGGATAGGACATATTGCCGTCCTCAAGCGCCGGATAGGGAAGGGAGCGGACGAGTTCTCCCGCTTTCGCCATCACGACTTCCTCTGGTTTTCAGAGCGGGAAGCCCGGTGCATCAGCTGCGCCTTCGACACGACCCGCGCCTCATCCATCAGGTCGACGCCTGGCGGCAGCTCATAGTCGAATTTGATATGTACCGTCTTTTCGGGATGCTCGGCGGAGGTGTTGTTGAATATGACCACGTCGCCACGCTCCGGGCGCAGAATCCCCGCCTCAAGAAGCACGAAAAGAAGCATCCCGCTCGTCTGACCTCCGGAGAATTTGACCACGTGCGGCAATTCCTCATGGCCAGGGTATTCATAGTGAAACGGATGCGCGCTGTCAGGCGATGAAACGGGCCGGGCTTTCCCAAAAATCTCCAGCCTCGGAACGTCATGAACCGCGTGGGTCATTTTTGTCCGCAGTTTTGAGGCGCCTTTTTTATGGAGACAAAAGGCGGAGAATATACAAGATTTCAGATATTTTGCGAGAATGCGCGGAAAATGCCAACGTCCCGGCCGGTTCGGGTTTTCCGCGTTTCTCTGCGTTTTTCGTGTCGCTCGCCTGGGGCCGGGTCTGTCAGGCTGCTGTTGCGCGCGATGCGTTCAACCGTTTTTTTTCTTTGGATCGTTCACCGGATATTTGGGTCGCTTTCCGTTCAGGACGCGGGCGATGTCCGCGCCCGTACAGGCGGCGATGGCTTCGAGGCACTCTTTCGTGGAGCCCGCCATGTGCGGCGTCAAGATGACGCCCGGCGCGTCGAAGATGGGACTTTTTGGATTTGGCGGCTCCCCTTCGAGCACGTCGAGTGCCGCTCCACCGAGTTTGCCGCTTCTGAGCGCGCGCGTGAGCGCGTCCTCGTCCACCAGAGAGCCTCTGGCGGCGTTGACCAGAAAAGCGCCCTTCTTCATCTTGGAGATTGTGCGTTCGTCGATCAGGTGGCGGGTGGCGGGGGTGAGCGGTGCGTGGAGGGAGAGGAAATCTGCTTGCGCCAGGAGGGAATCAAGCCGCGCGGGCCGCGCTCCACGCGCCTTGATCTCCTCGCGCGAGAGGCCCGGATCGCGCGCAAGGACCTTCATGCCCATCGCGTCCGCCATTTTCGAGAGCCGGCTTCCCACCTGCCCAATCCCGATGAGGCCCAGCGTCTTGCCCCGAAGCTCCACGCCCGTGTGGCGCGCCTCCCCCCACGTCCGCTCTGCGCTCACGTGCGACGCTGCTTGGGGAATGCGTCTAGCCACGGAGAGCATCAAGCCGAGGGCGAGTTCGGCCACGGCGTTCGCGTTCGCCCCTGGCGCGTTCGTGACGAGCACGCCCCGTTCTGTGCAGGCGTCCACGTCAACCTGGTCCACGCCCGCGCCGTGCACGGCCACCACCCGCAAGTCCGGAAGCCGCTCGAGCAGGGAGGCGGTGACGTAACCGGGCCGCAGTAAAACGCCCTCCGCTCCTCGGAGGGTTTGGGCGAAAAGCGCCTCTTCCTCCTCTTCCAGGGGCTTGAAGGGCAGCACCACGGCCCGAACGGGAGCAACGCCCGCCAACGCCTTTTTAACGGGCGTCATGGCGACGGGAAAATCAGGGGTGGAGGTGACGGCTACCCATCGTCTCTTTGACGGCATGAGGGGAACTACATGTGTGTGGCGGTAAAGTCGCCGCCGTAGTTGTATTCGGTTCTCGCTTTTTGAGCGGAGAGGAGTCCCTCTTGGAGGTCATGCTCAATGGCACGCCATGAACGGTCTTTGGCGTCCCCGTAGCCGCCTCCGCTGGGCACCTCCAGGACGAGTCTGTCGCTTTGGTTCATGAGCCATTGACGCTTGGGGTTGATGGGGCGTCCGTTCAGGGTCACTTTGCCGACGCGCCCGTTTTTCCCGCCGAACAGTCCGTAGGCGGGATGCCGGGTGCGCTCGCTCATGAAGGTGAGGAGAATCGGCCCGTCGGAGAGCGATTTCACGATGACCTGCTGGCCGTTTCCACCGGCATATTTGCCCGCGCCGCCGCTGTCCCTTATGGACGCTTTTCTCTCCACCAGCAGGGGTACGAGGTGCTCGAGAATTTCGATGGGGGTGTTCGAAGTGTTCGAGGGGAAGTCGAGGCATACTCTCCCGTCGTGCCCATTGGTCGCGCCCTGTCCGCCGTGCAGAAAAAAGTTGCCGGCGAAGCGTCGGTTTTCCTTTGTGATGCCCGCCGCGTTTATGCCCCACGTGGGACTGCCGCTAGCCGCCTGCACGAGGTTGGGAACCGCCTTGCACAGCGCGCCGAAAATGGCCGAGGGAATGAAATGTCCTACCATGGAGCGGCCGTTTACGGGCGCCGGGTAGCGCGGATTCAGTATGCTACCCTCGGGGGCGGATACCGTTACGGGCCGAAAGTTGCCCTCGTTGTTGGGAATCTGCGGGCAAAACAGGCATTTCAACGAGTAGGCGGAATAGGAATAGACGTAGTTCAGGACGGAATTTAGGCCGCGGTCCACCTGCGGGGATGAACCCGTGTAATCGACCAGAATGCTGCTTCCGCGAACCTTGACCTCCACGCGGATGATTAAAGGCTCGTCATATCCGTCCGTGGACACCTGAAAGCGGTATTCACCGTCCTCTACTTTTTTGATGGCCTCGCGCATCGCGTTCTCAGAGCGCTGGAAGATCGTGGTGGCCGGCGCTTCGAGATCAGCGAGCTTGTATTCTTCGAGCATCTCGCCGATGCGCCTAGCGGCGAGGCGACCGGCGGACATGTGGGAGATCAGATCTCCTTCCACCTGGTTCGGCACGCGCACGTTGTTTCTGATGATGCGCAGGATGCCCTCGTTGATTTGGCCCGCCGACATGTATTTGCAAGGTGGGAGCTGGAGACCTTCTTCGTAGATTTCCCGCACTTCGGGAGACTTCAACTTCCCTCCCATATCTGTTACGTGCGTGGTAATGCCGATGAGGGCGACCAGCCTCTTTTTGTAGAACACGGGTGTAAGGGAGGCGAGATCTTGAAGATGGCCGGTTCCCATCCAGGGGTCGTTCGTCAGAATGAGATCGCTCGGGACGAGGGTTTCAGGCGGGAAAATCTGCAGAAGTTTTTTGGCCGTGATAGGCAGCGCGCCCACGAAGCTGGGCATGGTGGACCTGGCCTGGGCGATGGACTGCCCGCTGGGGTTCAATATGATGACTGCGAAATTTTTCGATTCGCGTATCGTGGTGGAGAAAGCGGTACGCACGATCTCGATGGCCGCCTCCTCAGCGATGGCGATGAGCCGGTTCCAGAGAACCTCCAACGTGATTGAATCAATGCCTTTGCGGGCCATGTTTTCCGTCTCTTCTTTAGAGTTCGATTATCAGGTTTTGGAATTTGTCTACCTGGAAGTTCGAGCGCGGCCCGACGACCGTGGTCGTCATTCGTTCTTCTATCAGCGCGGGCCCCTTGAATTTCTGGCCTGGCTCTAGCAGATAGCGGTCAAAAATGTTGACTTTCCGAAAGCCTTTGTTCTCCGGCATGTAGATGCGTCGGCTACCCTTCAGGGCGTTTTTGACGTCTTTTTCCGCCAGATTCGAGAAATCGAAACTCACGTTGGGTTCTGGTCCCATACCGAAGATGCGCCAACTGAACACTTGAAGTGGCACCTCTTTGATGGCGCGCCCGTGGGCGGAGGCGTAGTGCTCGTGATAGGTATCGCTGATTTCCCCAAAGTGGTTCTGCGTTAGTTTTCCGCGTGGTATGGGAATAGTGAGGGGGAAGCCTTGGCCCTCAAAGCTGATGTCGGCCATGCGTTGAATGCGAATCTCGCGCTCTTTCACGCCCGCGTCGATGAGGACTTTCCGAATTCGCTTTTCGCGCCGGACGAGCATATCGTTCAAATCTGAGAGGTTGACGTCCTCAAGCGGCATCACATGGCTGTCCACGGTGTCCACTTTGAAGGGAACGGTGTGCAACCCCAGACTGGAGGCCAAGCCTGCGCCTGGCGGGCAAACGATGCGCCGCAACCCCACTTTGCGCGCAAGCCGAAAAGCGTGGACAGGGCCGGCGCCCCCCGTAGCCATGAGAGTGAAGTTGCGCGGATCTTTGCCTCGCTCTGATAGTTTGATGCGTGCGGCGGCGGCCATGGTCTCGTTCGCCAGCTCGTGAATGCCCCAAGCCGCTTGGATATCCTCAATTTTCATCGGCTCGGCTATTTTGGCGCGTATGGCTTCGGACGCCGCCTCCGGAAAAACGGGCATCTCACCGCCCAGAAAATACTCCGGATTGATGTAGCCAAGGAGCAGGTTGGCGTCGGTCACAGTAGGCTCATCGCCTCCTAGGCCGTAGCAAGCGGGCCCAGGTGATGCTCCTTGGCTTTCGGGGCCGACTTTCAACAGTCCTAAATCATCGATTCGCGCGATGCTGCCTCCGCCAGCACCCACCTCGATAAGATCGATGCACGGCACCTGGATGGGTATTCCGCTCCCCTTGGTGAAGCGTTTGACGCGTGCGATCTCGAATTGAACGGACAAGTGCGGTTCTCCGTTTTCGATGATGCACGATTTCGCCGTAGTCCCACCCATGTCAAAAGCGATGAGATTTTCGAACTCGCCGAGTTTTCCATAGTAGACCGAGGAAAGTGCTCCAGCCGCAGGGCCTGACTCGAACATGCGAATGGGACTCCGCGCAGCGGATTTCGCGGTGGCGATGCCGCCGTTTGAGAGCATGATATATAGCGATACGTTTTCGAGATTGATTTCCAAGTCTTCGATATATTTGGAGACAATCGGCTGAATATAGGCGTTGGCCACTGTAGTGGAGGTCCTCTCGTATTCCCTTATTTCCGGGCACACTTGAGAGGAGAGGCTGAAATCTACATCGGGGAACGACTGCGCTATCGCTTCGCCGACTTCATCCTCATGCGCCGAATTGACGTAGGAATGCAGGAGGCAAACTGCGATGGATTTTGCCCCCTTCTCGACGAGTTCCTGGATGGTTACTTTCACCTCTTGGGTGCTCAGCGGTTGGAGGATTTCACCGGTCGCAGAAATTCTCTCGGTTAATTCGCGCCGAAAAGGTCCGGACACGAGAGGTTCTGGAAATTCGGGCACGATGTCGTAGATGTCGTATCTTGATTCACGACCCATCAAAAGGATGTCGGCGAATCCCTTTGTTGCGAGAAGACCTGTGGGGACGCCTTTCTTCTCAATGATCGCGTTGGTGGCTAGAGTGGTTGCATGAATCGCTTGGCCGAGGTCGCGAAAGCGCAGATTTTCCTCATCAAGCAACGTCCGCAGACCTGCGAGGGCACCGATGGAAGGATCGTTCAGCGTCGTGAGATATTTCCCAACTGCGGTTCTTCCGTTCGAGGGACTATAAATCGCGATATCAGTGAACGTGCCTCCGATGTCTATAGCGGCGACAAGTCGCTTTCTCGATCTTGATGTGGATGATGAAGCAGATTTTACCATTTCTAAGTTGTGGGCAAGCCTCTTGAAGTAGAAATAGAAAAGATTAGCGAAACATCATCATTCTCTATAAGTATATGAAAATATACGCTTTGTCAATTCTCGATCAGATGGATGCGCTTTAAGGTATTGAATTTTAATAAGTTAAGGATTTTGGAAAATGGGCAGAAATAATGAAAGTAATATAAATATGATGGGATGTTTGGGTTAAACTGTTGATATATTTATAGTTGTAAAATTATAATCGAATATCTACATTGTCAATAAAACATGAAATATCGTAATTTGTGTAGCAGGGCGGAATTTCTATACGACATGGTGCGTGTTTTCTTCCGTAAGGGTGAGGTGTGATTTGACGGTGAAAGGGTGAAAGATGGTAGGGGATCAGTCGTTCAATATGCCGTGGTGGATTGCGATCCAGGCGTGGATGACGCGCTTGCTTTGGCAATGGGTTTCTCGTCTTCCTTTTTGCAATACGTTGCGGTGACAACCGTGCATGGTAATGTTTCCGCGCGTTTGGCTTACCAAAATGCGAGGAAACTCACGGCGTTTCTGCGCGCGCACCTCAAGCATTCCATTGAAGATGTTCCTGTCTACCGGGGGGCCTCGCTGGCCTTGGACGGAAGCCGCTTGAACCGGAGCGAATCACTTAAGATTCACGGGGCGGATGGCCTAGGGATGATGTTCAGGAGCGAAGGACGCTCTCGTCGCCTGGGCAAAGGAGGCGCAAAATCGTCTTGTGATGTGCTCGTTGAGCAGGCTCGTTATTGGGGCTCGCAACTCACCATCATCACCTTGGGGCCGTTGACGAATTTAGCCTTGGCCTTGCGACGTGCCCCTGATGCCTTCTCTCGGGTGCACCGGATTGTCGTCATGGGAGGGGCCGCTCAAATGCCTGGCAACGTGACTCCAGCGGCCGAATTCAACATCTATTGCGACCCCCAGGCAGCGGCCGAAGTATTCTCATCCGGGCTTCCCATCACGATGGTGGGTCTTGATGTCACGAGGCGTGCTCTTCTTCACGTCAATAAATTTGAAGGCGGCGGACCATTTCGGGCGGCGCTTCGAGATCTCATCAAAGCGTATGCCCAATTCTCCAGAAAAAGAAGAGGGACAAATGATATTACTTTACACGATCCTCTGGCGCTCGCCGTCGGAATGAAGCCAGGTTTCGTAGAAACAAGGCGGTGTCGGGTAGACGTGGACACGAGCAAGGGCATCGCGCGAGGGATGACGGTAGTGGATTTGAGGGAGAAGGTGCAGTCTCGCGTCAAAAATCCGATCGACGTGGCCTTGGATGTGGACGTAAAGTGTTTTTTGGCGTTCTTCATCTCGCAGCTGCGTAAATATCGTGGATGGAGCGCCGATGAAAAATGAAAAAGGCACCATTTTGGTGCTAGGGAGCTCGAATGTCGACATCGTCGTTCGTGTGGATAGACTCCCGTCTGCGGGTGAAACGGTAATGGGAGAGAGCTTTCAGGAACATTGGGGTGGAAAAGGGGCGAACCAAGCTCTTGCTGCCGCCCGCGCTGGCGCGGAGGTCCATTTTGTCACCATGTTGGGAAATGACGCGGAAGGCGACGCCTATCGTCGTTATTTGATGGAAAGTGGGTTATCGCCCGATGGCGTATTGCGTTGTAAGTCAAGGACGGGTAGGGCGCTGATTGTGGTGGGGAAAGGGGGTGAGAACCAAATCGCTGTGACTCCTGGCGCAAATCGGTTCCTCACGCCTGGAAGAATGAGAAGGAAACCAAGGCTTTTGGATTTCTGAGAGATTGTCTTAGCGCAACTAGGTCCCGGTTTCATCCATTACAGCCGTGTTCCGAAAGGGGAGGAGGCGCGGTGCTCGCAACATCTTAAATCCGGCCCCGGCGCCCGAAAGTTTGCCTCAAGAGCTGATTCGATTGGTCGATGTGTTGACGCCAAACGAAACGGAAGCGGCGAAGCTGGCCAAGCTCAAGAGAATACCCACGAGTGCCGAGGAGTTTTTGCGCGCTTCGCGCGCTTTGGAAATGTTGGGGCCTTCTTGCGTCATCATTACGGCGGGGGGAAAGGGCGCTTTTGTTCTGAATCAAAACAAGGCTTATTGGCTGAGAGCTCCCGTTGGACTGAAGGCGGTGGATACGACAGGGGCGGGCGATGCTTTTTGTGGGGCGCTAGTGGCTAAATTTTCAGAGTGCACGGAACTTGAAGATGCGGTTCGTTTCGCAGTTGGCGCGGGCTCGTGTTCTGTAAAAAGACATGGTGCTCAGGCGGGCTTGCCTTCGCGCCGACAAATTATGAAAACCCAGGGCGAGGTGCGCCACAAACAGGTTTGGGTTGGTTGACTTCAATCAATAACCCGCATAGGGTAAATTTGAGTGGGTGTTGGATGAACGACATTCGCCTCTCATAATTTTGATTGCGTCGCCAACCAAAAGGAGAAACTCCTCATGCCGATGGATTGGGATGAGTTCAAATCGAAAAGACAAGGCGGTGGCGGTGGCATGCCCCCACAAATCAAGCTGCCCCAGTTCCGTTTGCCCAGTTTCAAGCTGCCATCGGCGGCGATATTCGTGGTGGTCGTGCTGATTTGGCTGGCGTCTGGAATTTTCAGCGTTGGGCCGGACGAGCAAGGGATCGTTCTTCGATTCGGACAGATTGACCGAGTCGTGTCCTCGGGTTTGAACTATCATATCCCCTTCCCGATAGAGACTGCCTACACGCCGAAAGTAACAGAGGTAAAGCGCGTGGAAATTGGTTTCCGCACCATCGATCCGGGGCCTCCTGCGCGGTATTCGGACAAGCCCCATGAATCGAGAATGTTGACGGGTGATGAAAACATGGTGGACGTCGATATGATCGTTCAATACCGCATCGTAGAGGCGGACAAATACCTCTTCAAGGTTCGGAACCCGAAAGAGACTGTGATCCACGCTGCAGAGGCCGCCATCCGGCAAGTGGTAGGCAGCAAGCCCATTGATGAGGCGCTCACTACGGGAAAAGGCGCGATTCAACAAGAGACGTCGGTAGAGTTGCAAAAGATATTGGATCGCTATGAAACTGGTTTGCGCGTGGTGGCAGTACAGCTTCAAGACGTGACGCCGCCGCGAGAGGTTATCCATGCTTTTAAGGATGTGGCCAGTGCTCGTGAAGACAGGAACCGCCTCGTGAATGAGGCGCAGGGCTATCAAAACCAGGTGATACCGGAGACCCGGGGCAAGGTGGCCGCTGTTCTCAGAAAAGCGGAAGCCTACCGGGAGACAAAAATTCTTCATGCGCGCGGAGATGCGAATCGTTTCCTGGCGACGCTCAAAGAATACAGAAAGGCGCCAGCGATTACGCGCGAACGTTTGTATCTCGAGATGATGGAGGAAGTGATGCCGACGGTGGACAAGGTGATCATGGATCAAGGCAAATCGGGTGTATTGCCGATCCTCCCGCTCCGGGGCAATGGAATCGAAGGGATAACGAAACGATGAGCACCGAGGGAACCGTAAAATTGCCCAAAAAGACGATCGTTCTGTTTGTTGTCGTGGCGCTTCTTGTCGTTGCGTCCAATGCTCTTTTGTTTACGGTTCGCGAAGACAGGCAAGTGGTTGTCACTCGGTTTGGTAAGCCGGTGCGCGTTTTGCGTAATGCGGGTCTTCACTATCGGTTACCATTTGTGGAGCAACTATCGTTTTTTGATCGTCGCTTGCTTGAGTATGACTCCAACCCGACGGAGATCATCACGCAGGATAAAAAGTCCCTCGTTGTGGATAATTTTTCGCGTTGGCGTATCGTCGACCCGCTGCAATTTCTGCGCACGGTCCGAAGCGAAACGGGGGCGCAGGCGAGGCTTGATGACATCATCTACAGTGAATTGCGTCTGGAACTTGGCCGCAAGGATTTGATCGACATCGTGGCCAAAGACCGCGCGCAGTTGATGGCCAAAGTCACGAGAGAGAGCGATAAAAAGGCGCGTCAATATGGCATTCAGATAGTAGACGTTCGCTTGAAGCGCGCGGATTTGCCGGGGGAGAACTTAAAGGCGATTTATGGGCGCATGCAAGCTGAGCGTCAAAGGATTGCGCGCCAATATCGCTCAGAAGGAAAAGAGCAGGCCGAAAAGATACGGGCGGAAACGAATCGTGAACGTGACGTGCTCTTGGCGGGAGCCTATGAGAAAGAACAAGTCATCAAAGGCGAGGGAGACGCCAAAAGCATTGACATTAACGCTAGGGCGTTTGGGCAGGATCAGGAATTTTATGCGTTCTTGAAGAGTTTGGAAGTTTATCATCGCTCTCTAAAAGATAAGACGACTATCGTGTTGCCCGCGAGCAGTGATTTCCTCAGATTTTTGCAGGGGTCAAAGAACGAAAATCTAAAAAAATCCGAATGAGGCTGATTCTGGTGAAAAAGAACCCCCTCTTTATGAGGGGGCTCTTTTTCTGAATGGCGAAGGAAAGACGGAAAGCGGATTTTCCGGTTTTTCTGTATGAAGGGAAGGCATGGGCGATGCCCAAAAGAGTTGCCTGCTATCTTTCCTTTTATATATGAAGACGCGTCAATCAATCATCCGTGAGTGGGGAGCAAAAATGTGGAGGTGCACTTGCCTGAAATATTGCTTAATATGATTGCTAGATGACTTCATACAAAATGTAGTGTGTTTTTTCATGATTCCGCAATATGTAGCGATCTGGATAGAGTTTTACCCACAGTTTATCCAGAGGGGAATAGACCAATTAGATTATAAAAAGCAATGGGTTATAGGGAATCTATATGTAGTATAACTCTGAGCTGTGGATACAATATCTTGCACGTAAGAGAAAACTCCGGCTTTCTAACCGCTCTCTCGGGAACGAATCATTTTGTCGGTTTCACCGTCAAGCGCGTTGCGGCGAAGGCGCGACGCCCAAATATGGGCAAAAGAGCAAAGCAAGCGACGTTTTTTGCTGTCTTGACCACCCTGATGGAAATGTCTCATTGCTTGTCCCTTAAATAACCATCGCTTCCATCAAGCCAGTCTTTCCGAATGGGGCTGAATATATCGTAATCTATCACCGTTTCATCACCCACGACTTCTGCGGAGTGTGGAACGTTTGGGGGGATCAAAAGCGTTTCTCCAGGCCCAATCTCCACAGGTTCGTCGTCAATGACGAATCTAAGTTTTCCCTTGATGACGTGAGATATCTGCTCGTTCTCGTGGCTGTGCGTAGGAACCCGGCATCCCGGTTTTAGCTTGATCCAACAGAGCATCTCTTTTTCACCCACCACCATTTTTCTCGAAAAAGAAGTGGTCACGGTTTCTTCTACTATCTCATTCCAATGATATTTTTTGGCGCGCATGGCGTATCTCCTCAGATTCGGTCGCTTCAATTGCGAATGCAAGAAGCCCTTTTTTCACTTAAGCGCGGTCTTTGTGATGAGAACGTGCTCAGGAAATCTTGCTCTATGAACTTATGCAGTCCATATGACATTCATGCTTTTCACTGGAAAACGTCCCATTGTGCGTTGTTTCACTTTTGGGTGGCGGGGAAACGCGCCGACGTAGTTACTGCTTATACTCAGGAAGCGTTCTGTTGAATCCTTTCCGCATGACCCGACCCTTTTTGAGCACGTAATAATCCTGGCCATATCGGATGACGCTGGTGAGAGGCGGAATTTGACATTCTTTAGAGATGATCTGGTTTTTTTGGGATTCGTCGCGGGGAAGGTAGCGCTCCGCGTCTTGGTCGGATAAATAAACCTTCCGATTGCAGTTGCTAGACGCTTTTTTGTATTCACCTTCCAGTCTGATGTTCTTGCATTCGCAAGCAATCGCATCGCTCATTGTCGATCTCCTGGAAAAGTAGGCCTATGCTAAGAAAACGTACCTCTTGGTGTCAAGACCACTTCAGGTGAGAAACTTCAAAATTCTCAGAGAGGGGAGAGATTCCAAATTAGTTTGAAATATCTCCGTCCCCCAAGTATAATTGATTGGGCTTTTTCCTCATTATTTTGGATTTGTTTGCACTTCACTCATTTTCGGAGGTTACACAGATGCCACGCATGGCGGAAAAGATAATTGATTCGGGCAATCCCTTCCCCAGCATTGAAGTAGATCGAGTGGGGGGAGGTAAAATCTCTCTTCCCGGCGATCTGTCGGGTGCATGGGGAGTAGTTCTTTTATACCGGGGGCACTGGTGACCGTATTGCAAGCAGCAACTTACTGCCTTCGAACGAGCTGTGAAGCTCCAGGAAGAGGGCGTCAAGGTTGTTGCCGCCTCCGTGGACACGGAGGAGCAAGCCCAGGGGACGATAGATGAATGTGGACTCCACTTTCCCGTGGGCTATGGCCTCGACAACAAACAGGTATCCGAGCTCCTTGGTTGTTTTTATGAAGAGAAACGCCAGATTCTTCACAGCACGGGCTACGTTCTAAAGCCGGATGGAACGGTTGCTGTGGGTGTTTACAGTACCGGGCCCATCGGCCGGCTCGTGTGGCAGGATGTTCTGAATATGGTTCAGTTTCATAAGAAAATGATGGCGGCGCAAAACTAGGAGCGGATTTTTGAGAGCACCCTCTCAGCCGTTGATGCTGAGGGGGTGTTTTTCTCGTGCGCAAGCTCGGTTCGCCGGCTTTCATCTTTCAATAAAAGTGGAGTTGATTATGCCGAAAGTGAACGATTTGTTTCTAGATACCGGGGATGATTTCCCGAGTATGTATATCTCGAAAGTGGGTGGTGGAAAAATTACTCTGCCTGATGATTTGAGGGGTGCGTGGGGTGTTGTGTTGTTCTACCGAAGTCATTGGTGACCTTATTGACTCGCACAGATGGCGGGGTTCTCCCGGGCGGGAGAAAAGCTTGAAGCGGAAGGCATCAAAGTCGTCGCGGCGTCTACTGACCCTGAAAATGAAGCCATGCAATCCATCGAAGCGAGCAAGGTGAACTTTCCAGTCGGTCACAGCCTGAATCCCGTGCGCATCTCTGAGGTGACAGGCGCTTATTACGCGCCCGAAGCGGGCGAGAAGCCAAGACCATACCTTCATTCTACGAATTTTTTGCTCTCGCCGGACGGGAAGGTGAACGTCGCGCTATACAGCTCAGGCCCTCTCGGGCGGCTCGTCTGGCAGGACGTGATCCAGGCTGTGCAGTTTCGAAAAAGACGGATGGCTCAGGCTCGGGATAGGGATTAGAAAAAGCCGGCGAGGCTGCCCTCACCGGCTTTTGGAGCTGTCTTTACGTGTTTTTGAGACGTTCTTTTATTTCATCCGCATCGGACGCCTTGTTGTAGTCTTGGTCCAACGTGCCGTCGCCCGCAGGACTTTTGACCGCGAAGAATTTTGCTGGTCCTTCGGTGATGTGAATGCCATGTCGCGTGTTCCGGGGGATGTGCGCCAAGTCACCAGGCCCAATTTCTCGAATCTCCTCGCCACAGATCATGTTCATCTTTCCCTCGAGCATCAAAATGTATTGCTCTTCGTTGGGATGGAAGTGCGGCGGCGGGCCATCCCCTTGTGAATAGATGACCCACCCCACCTTCATCAACTCGCCAGTCGTTGCGTGATTGATGGCTGGACCTACTTTTGACCTGCCTTTGGGGAGTTCTTCCATTCTATAAAAAGGCATCCCAAATCTCCTTTTGAGATATATCAGATTGATTTCAGTTTTTTTCGCGCCTCCTCGACGTCTTTGTCCATGTTGTAGTCTTGGTAGAGGTCGCCGTCCCCCGCGGGGCTTTTTACGGTAAAGAACGAGAAAGGTCCCTCCATGATGAAAAGGCCATGTCGCTCACCGCGGCGAATATGGACCAAATCTCCGGGACCGACAACGCGGGTTTCCTCGCCCAGGAGCATATTCGCCTTGCCCGCCATCACTAAAAGGAACTGCTCCTCGTTCGGATGAAAATGAGGGGGCGGACCGCCGCCTTCAGGATAGGTTATCATTCCGGCCTTCATGAGCTCCCCGCCCACGCTTTGCATACGTGCGTTCCCCATATCAACGAATTGCGTTTCCATTTCAGATATCCTGTAAAATGGCAATTTTACGCCCCCTTGTTTTCAATTAAGCCGAGCGACCACCCGAGTGGGCGCTCCCTCAATTTTATAGAGCTTCATGGGAAATGCGAACATTTCAAATTCGGTTTCATCAAACGTGTCCAAATTGACGATGTGTTCAATGAGTGGAATGCCTCGTCCCAATACCGCCCGGTGGCCGGGGGAATCTTCGTGGTGGACGATGGAGTCTGGTCGCAAGCCCGGGTCGATCGCATGGTCCATGCACAGGGCCTTCATTCCGCAATCACATAAAAAATGACACGCTTCTGTGTCGAGATGAGGATTGGGGCCAAAGTAATCAGGGGTGAAGATTTTCTCTTTCGACCAACCAGTCCATGTAACGGCGATGGCGCCATCCAGTCGCTTGGGGTCGAACCCGGAGGAAGAGGCAATCATCTTTCGGTTGATGGGGCGCGCCTCTCGGGCGATTCCCCTCAAGTCGATTTTCACGGCGCGGCCACAAAATGTTTCAAGTGGCATTTCATCGATCGTTCTTCCATCTGTGTAGAAATGGTTGGGCGCATCGATATGTGTTCCTTGGTGTATCGCCATTTTTACCGCGCTGTTTTGACGGCCATGAGATGCATGTTCATGAAACTGCCAGTATTCCACCGGGGGAAACGTCGGAACTTCACAAAGGTCCGGATGCCCCAGAGGCACAGTGAGATCAATGAGTCGGCTCATCGTCTTCCTCCGTTGAGTTGGCAACTACGAGATGATGTTTTCTAAGGAAATCATGGATGAGGGCAAGCGTCGCCTCCGCCTTGTCCAGTTGAACGTAACGGCTCGTCCCTTCTATTAAAACAGATTCGCATCGGGAAATTTTTGTGGACAGCATTTGAATGTCCGGATGATATTCCCCATCGTGTTCACCTGTAAGCGCGAGAACCGGGCAGGAGACCTCGCCTAGGCGATCCAATAAGTCGGGTGCCAGCAGTTCTGCGTATCCAGCCGAAGCATACCCGGACGGGTTATTTTGTAAGAAGAGGCGATGGTGCTGCGCGCGCTCTCGAGGGTTCATGCCTCTGGGTTCTCTGTTCTCGTTTTTTCTGTTCTTGTAGGCTTCGCGCATTTCTCCTGCTTCGGCCAGATGGATTCGCTCGGCGATTCCCCTGCGCACGCTCTTGCTGGCGGGCGCGGCGCCCGTCGCAATGAGAACGAGCGCGGCTGGGTGACGGGGCTGCTCGATCGCGAACAGGAGCGCCGCTCTTGCGCCTAACCCGTGTCCGATGATGATGGGTTTCTCCAGGCTCAAAAGAGCGATGACATTCTGGATATCGCCCGCCATCTCATCCAGTGTATATTTTCCCCGAGGGCTTGAAGAGCGACCATGCCCTCTTGGCTCTAGGGCGATGACGCGGTGCAGGTGCATTAAAGTAGGGATGAGCTTGCGCCATACCCAGTTGGTGTCCCCAAGCCCTGGGACGCACAGAATCGGTGCGCCATCCCCAAAAGCCTCATAGCATAAAACGACAGGATCGTCTGTGCTGGAATGGCTGACGTTGACGTATTTGGCCGTTCGGGAGAATCGATTGAATTCGCGGCCCATGATCATCCGAGGGCAGACGAGGGGAGATTATCTATCATCTTCATAGCGTAGCCCTTATCCTCCGAGATAGAGGATTTCACGATCTTCTCTGTTTTGGTCGTCCTTGGCCATCTATCTTTACCATACCCAACAAACGTAATCATTTCTCCGGGCGCGGAATGATACGGCTGCATGTCGTATTCCCAATTTGAGTATTTTCCACAAGAAAGCACGGTCGCAGCTCTTCATACACGTTTTGGTGCTTGTTTTGTTCATTCGAACCCCATTCCTGGGATTGGAATTCGTTCTGGAGGCTGATTGTCCTAGGTCTTGAGGGCAGCCATATCTTCAATCAAACTATGCAGGCGGGCGGATACGGATTCAAAGTATTTCCCCCCATTTTCCGCCGTTGCCGCCGTTGGAGTGCCTGACACGCCCGAGGGTGCTCGGTTTCTGTTGAAGTCCACGGGGTGGAAAAGCATTCCACGACGGTGCATATCTTTTGTCATCAAAGGGTGCGTGTTTGCGTTGGGTTGATCCACGGCATCATCCATGTTCACTAGGTCAGGGCGAAGATGTAGCATCATAGCAGTTTCAAATTCGCCGCTGTGCCCCATGCCGCCAACCTCGCTTTTTCTGACCGTCTGCGCGATTTCGTTTCCAAGGTGAAAGTAGGTGACCATCCAGATGGTGATGTCGAGGTCATAGCCGATGTCGTTCAACGTCGCTTGAAGGGGTTGCGCGTTGCCGCCGTGGCCGTTCACGGTGAATATTTTTTTGTATCCATGGTGCGCGACGGAACGGATGATGTCCTTGATGAGCGCGACGTAGGTTTCAAGTCTGAGTGAGATGGTTCCCGGATATTCAATATGATGGCAAGACGCGCCTGCCCACATGGTGGGGGTGAGGAGTACGTTCTCCAGGCCATCCACCGCCTTTTGGCAAACGCTCTCGCACAACAAGGTGTCCACCACGACGGGATTATGAGGCCCGTGTTGTTCCATTGAAGCGAAGGGGACGACGACCACGGCACCGGCTTGGACCATTTTCTTGTGTTCCGGCCAACTTAACTCTTCCCAAAGCATGGAGGTATCCTTAAAATAAGGCAAGAAATATGGAAGGCGTTAAGACTCTCAGGTTTTTTCGTGCTCGGCAAGGACTCTCATATATCCAGGCTATGACGTGAAGGTTTTGGCGGGGTTTATCAGGGGGCCTCGGCGGATTTTGCTCTCCCCACTGATTGACAGGCGTGGAGTTGCGCGCGTCCCCTGTGGTATCCGTATCTTCGCTCACGGTAGGGCGGGGCGTGGGCGTTCAAGGCGCGCATCCGGATCGGACGATGTGAGCCGGTGCGTTTCTCATTTTCGGGTGGCCCGAAAGCGAGAAAAAAGGCGCGGACGTTCACCTTGGCGAGCGCTTTAGGCGGGAGATGCTTTCTGGCTTGCCAGAGGTTTCGATTCATGGTCTTTTAAGGGGCGTGAAAGAGCACGAATGGAGGAGAGGGAAGTGCATTCGGTGAAGCAGGAGGGGGAAGACCAGCGATGGATGGAAGAAGCGCTGGCATTGGCCAAAAGGGCTGAGAATGCGGGAGATGTGCCCGTGGGTGCCCTTGTGGTTCGTGAAGGTCGAGTGCTGGGGCGCGGGTTCAATAGACGGGAGGCCGCTTGCGACCCCACGGCGCACGCCGAAGTCTTGGCGCTTAGAGAAGCGGCTGAGACCGACGGTATATGGCGCCTCGATGGCGCCACTTTGTATGTGACGCTTGAGCCGTGCCCCATGTGCGCGGGCGCCATGATCAATTCGAGGATCGCCAGGCTCGTGTTTGGCGCCAAAGACCCCAAGGGCGGGGCCTGTGGCTCTTTGTTTGACATTCCCTCGGACCCGCGCGTGAACCACCGCGTCCCCATAACCTCGGGGGTGATGGCTGAGGAGAGCGGCAAAATGCTGCGCGCTTTTTTTGAAGAGCGACGCCGCGTCGCTCGAGAGGCGAGGGGGGCCGTCCGCTGAAGACGCCCGTCTGGGAGAGGTGGCCGAGTCCGGTTTAAGGCGGCAGACTCGAAATCTGTTGTGCAGGCGACTGTACCGGGGGTTCGAATCCCTCCCTCTCCGCCAATAAATCCATAACTTAGATGCCAATCGTCGGGGACGAGCTTCAACCCCTGGCGCCATCGCTCGACAACAGCGTCCTGGTGAGGAAGACGAAGTCGCAACGCCTGCCAAGGCCGCTCAAGCCGAAGCGATTCCATGGAACCGTGCAGATCGACGCCACGCGCGTTGGGACGCGGATGCGAGCAAGATCGCGGATGAGGTTATTGCGCACCTCTCCGGTCTCGTTGGCGCCAAAGTTACTGTGACCCTGGAGATCGACGCGGAGATCCCGTCGGGCGCACCCGACCAGGTCGTTCGCACGGTTACGGAGAACGGGCGGATCTTGAAGTTCACGAGCCAAGGCTTCGAGGAGGAATAGGCCGCATGTCGACATTTTGCTTTCTGAAATGCCGCCGGCAGGAGTTTCTGTGGAGCCAAGATCGATGACGGACGATAGCCAACAAGCAGATCCCGCAACGCTGCCGAAATCGCTGCTAGACTTTGTCGTGGATTCGTGGCATTTCGGGCGCTTGTGCGACCGGTTGCTGCGGAAGCTGGACGCGGGCGAACAAGGAAGGTATCGAGGCCAGTTTCGTTGGTTTCAGAGAAAACTCGAGGACTCCCTCACGGACGCCGGGATGCGGATTGTCAACGTCGAAGGACACCCATTCGATATGGGGATGGCTGCGACACCCCTCAATATCAAGGAGTTTGGATCTGAGGACGCGCTGGTCGTCGATCAGATGCTCGAACCAATAATTATGGGCCCGGAGGGCGTAGTCCGATTAGGCACGGTCACGCTCAGGAAGGTGGAGTCATGAATAACTATGTTGGTATTGACCTGGGTACGACGAACAGTGCGATCTGTTCATACGACGGCGACGAGACCCGTATCTGGAAAAGCCCCGAGCAGAACGATGTGACGCCATCGGTGATCTACATGGACCGGCGGGGAAACAAGTACGTAGGTAAACGGGCCTATGACTCGGCACCCCACAGCCCGGACAACGCCGCAATGCTATTCAAACGCCTGATGGGCACGAGTACGCCCATTAAGCTATCAGCGGTCGATATCACAATGAGCCCAGAGGAATGTTCTTCCGAGATTCTTCGGGTGCTATATGGCTACCTACCGGAGGAACTTCGAAACGATTCGGACGTTGGGACCGTTATCACGGTGCCTGCCGCCTTCAATCAGATGCAGAAGAACGCCACGATGCAGGCGGCAGAGCTGGCCGGAATCGGCCGGGTCGCACTGATGCAAGAGCCCGTTGCGGCGGTGATGAGCGTCATGAAGGCGCGCAATGCGGACGGCATCTTTGTTGTCTACGACCTTGGAGGCGGCACGCTTGACGTTGCGCTTGCAGAGAGCATTGGGGGGCGAATTAACCTTCTTGCGCATGGTGGCATAGCGATGTGCGGCGGAAGGGATTTCGACCGTTTTCTCCTCGATAGCGTCATCAAACCTTGGCTATTCAAGAATTTTGATCTCCCTGAAGATATTTCGACCGACTCGACCTATAAACCCTTGCTTCGATTGGCAGCTTGGGCAGCCGAACGCGCCAAGATTGAACTGTCGGCGCGCAAAGAGGCGATCATCAGTCTGTCCGAGACTGAGGCGCGCGTTCGAGACCAATCCAATCAGGAGATCTACATCGATATTCCGCTGGATCGGAGCGCCCTGGACGAATTGATCAATGAGAAGGTTGGCGAATCAATCGAGGCCGCACGGGAGGCGCTTGCCAAAGCTGGATGGAGTCCTCACGACGTCGAGCGGGTCGTTTTCGTTGGCGGTCCCACGAACTACAAGCCGCTGCGAGACAAAGTGTCGTTCGAGCTTGGGATATCTGCGAGCACCGAAGTCAATCCGATGACGGCCGTTGCTGAAGGCGCTGCTCTTTTTGCCGAATCTATTGAGTGGGGTTCAGAGAATCGCAGTCGTAAGAGCAATCGCGGAAGGTTAGCATCGAGCGGACAACTCGATCTGTCCTTCAATTACACCGCACGCACGCCGGATACTCGGGCGAAGATCGTCGTGCAGGTTGGCGGTCAGGTGATGCCAGGTGCGGAGTTCCAGGTGGACAGTCTGGATACTGGTTGGACCTCTGGCCGATTGCCGCTGAGCAATGGCGCCGCCGTCGACGTATCACTCTCGAAGAGCGGAGAAAACGGGTTCAAAGTCTTTGTTTTCGATGCGGCTGGCGGCCCGTTGCCGTTGACGCTCGAACAGGACAAGATTGCGATCACGAGGACTGCGGCTACGGTCGATGCTATCCCGGCCTCGCACTCCATAGGCATTGAAGTGCTGGAGAAGCTCGGTGGTACACCCACTATCGAATGGCTTGTCCGGGCGGGAGACCAGTTACCGAAGAAGGGAAAGCGAGTTTTCAAGGCGGGCGAGTCGTTGAAGGCCGGTAGCACTGGTGCGCTCAATTTCAAATTGCTTGAGGGCGAGAGCGACGTGCCAGCCGACAATCGCTTTATCGGGCTTCTAAAGATCACGGGCAGCGACTTCGACGATGGGGTGATCCCGGCCGGAGCGGACCTCCAGTGCGATTTCGAAATGCTTGATTCCGGAAACATAGTGCTCGAGGTGTCCGTTCCGAGCATCCGTGGAACGTTTCATTCCGGTCGGAACTTCTACTCGCGCCAAAAAGGCCAGATGGACTTCAGTAGCGAATCCGCGCGTATCAGTAAAGAGGGAGAACGGACACTTCAGCGCCTCGACGACATCGCCGAAGTCATAGACGACCCCAAACTCGAGCAGGCGCACAGGAAGCTGACTTTGGCATCACAACTCAATGCGGATGAGCCGGATACCGAGCGCGCCCAAGAAGCGATGGAGGGAGTCGTTGAAGTGCGTCGTCTGTTGGCGAAGTTGCGAAAAGAGAACCTTAAGAAGATTCGGCCGATGGAGCTTGACAGTGCTACTGAATTCTTCAATGAGCACATTCGTAAATTCGCGCGCCCGAGCGAGAAAAACGCGTTCGATAATCTGGTGCGGACCGCTCAGCGCGCTATTGAACGAAAAGACAAGGACTTTGAGAGCCATCTGGAGGAACTCAAACGCACGAACTTCGAAATCCTGTGGCGGCAAGACTGGTTCGTCGTGCGGAAGTTCCAGTGGATGGCTGATTCACCACACCACTTCTCTGACCCGGTTCGATTCAAGGAATTCGTTTCAATGGGCCTGAATTCACTCCAGGCTGACGATATTGACTCGCTGCGGCAGATCGTCGGGCGCCTTGAACATATCCGGATTGATACGGGAGCGGATACGGACATGCTCGACATCGCCAACATCATCCGAGGCTAGCCATGGCTCAAGAGCGCTGGTTTCCGGTAAAGCACGAGCTGTCAGGCCGGTCTAAGCTCGGTCGCCTTCTGCACTGCGGGGCGGACTGGCAGATCTACCGACTTGACCGTGAGAATTCGGTGTTGGTAGCGCGAAGCACTCTTGCCGACCGGTGGGTAGAAGCGGGTTTTTTGCCGGATACTGTTCTTGAGTTGTTCACGTTCGGCAAGGAGAGCTACAAGGCAATGGCGTCAGGGCCGGACCAGAGACTAGAGCCTGTCGCGGAAGGTGGTTCCCCGGACAGCAAAGCGGATGGGCTCTCTTTTGCGCTCAGTCTACGCGAAAGCCGAAAGATTGACGCCGAGGTTCCGCTGCATGACGCCGTATACGCGGAGCGCTACTCGCGGCTGCTCCCGACCTGGACCGTGTCGGAAGCAACCTCTGATGAGGAGGTTCTGGGACGATGGTTGACCGGCGGCGTATCCATTCCCGCGACCTCCTTTCGGCGCCTGTCCAGCCTGCTGGGGTGGCTTGACAAGAAGGACGTTCACGACCTCGTTGAGGCAGCAGGATTTTCGGCGCCGCTGGATTCAGGCGGGTCGCTGACGAAAGAGAGGCCGAAGCGCGGAAAAACAAAGCCTGAAAGCGAGAAGGCTGCAACGCCTCGGACGCTGACTGAAGGAGACTCAGGTGAGCGTCCGCAAATGCGACAGTTCCAGCTTTCGGGGCGCCCGGACCTGGAGGCGTTCTTCAACGAGCACGTTATCGACATCATCGAAAACACGGAGCGGTACAAGGCGCTGGGGATCGAGTTCCCGACGGCCATCGTCTTGCACGGACCGCCGGGATGCGGAAAGACATTCGCTGTGGAGCGGCTCGTCGAGTATCTCGATTGGCCGATCTTTTATGTCGACTCTAACAGTGTCAGCAGTCCATACATTCACGAAACCAGCCGCAAGGTAAGCGAGGTGTTCGATAAGGCAATGGACGCATCCCCATCGATGATCGTGATCGATGAAATGGAGTCATACCTGTCGGACCGGCAAATCCATGAATCTACCGGCCTTCACCACGTCGAAGAAGTTGCCGAGTTCCTTCGCCGTATTCCGGAGGCGAACAAGCGCGGCGTCCTAGTGATTGGCATGACCAATCGGCTAGAGATGATCGACTCGGCCATTCTTCGACGTGGTCGATTTGACCATATTGTTGAGGTGGGCATGCCATCCGCCACTGAAGTTTCGAGCTTGATTGACTCACTGCTGGTCAAGGTTCCGGTAGAAGGCGCAATTGACACCAAGGATGTGGTGGAGGCATTGACCGGTAGGGCGTTATCGGACACTGTGTTCGTTGTGCGGGAGGCCGCGCGGCTCGCGGCGCGCGCCGGGAAGAACGCTCTGGACGACGAGTTTTTGCGGGCAGCGCTCGCGAGTCTTCCCCCGGCCGAGCCGAAGAAGCGATCGATCGGTTTCATTCAGGATTAGGCCGTGGAGCTGCTAAAGAATCCATTTTTCGTCCTTGGTGCCACGATGCGAGATGACCGGCGCCGCATCATGGAACTGGCCGAAGAGAAAAGTCTGCTCTCTGACGAGAGCTCGGTTCGTGATGCCAGAGCGACCCTTACTAATCCGAGAAGGCGCCTCGCAGCAGAGGTGGGTTGGCTGCCGGGGCTCGGCCCGAAGCGAATTACAGAGACGTTGTTTGTTCTAGAAAAAGACCCTATCAAGGTCCGCACTCAGGGAAATTTGCCGGCCCTCGCACTTGCCAATCTTTTAGCTGATGGCTTGGTGCGCGCCGCTGCGAAGCTGCCACTCGACGAGGTTGCGAAATGGATCGTTCAACTTGCCGAGGCCGAGGCGTATGACGACCTCGAAATCGAGCTAACGGTCATGTTGTTGAACAAGGAACGTTCGGTGGCTGGCTTCCCCGATATTTCAGATCTCCAGAATGTAGAGGAAGAGCTTCGGGCTCGGCGCCGGTACTACTGCCAGGCGATAAAGGATGCTCTCGACCAGTTGCCTGCTACATCTCTCGTGGAGGTCGTAACACGGGCGGTTGATCAGGCGACCGCCAACGGCTCAAAGCACGCTCCGATTCTGATTGACGATTTGGCGGATAGTTTTGCACTTGAGGCCCAGGGTTTTCTTGAAATGGAGACGAAGAATATCGCGGGGCTTGTGCAGGGAGTACGAAGCGCGGCCGAGGGCGAGAAAGGCGAGAGATATATCGGTGGCCTTGTCGGACAGCTAGAAAAAGTGCTCAAGAACTGGGACACGGTGGTTCAGCCGATCCAAGTGAGTGCCCAGAGCCGGGGCATGAGGCACGATCCCAGCCATGAGGTTGCGCGCGAGATTAGAAGTCTCGCGGTGGACCTGTTCAACGAGCATGGCCTCCTCGATCTTTCCAAGCGACTAACGGCACTCCAGCAGGAGGTGTTTGCCGAGGTTGACAGGGTAGTGGAACAGTTGGAGAAGGATGCCTCCGCGCTGGATGAGATTGCCGAGCAGAGGAGTCAGTTTCTCGCAGACATGGAGACTCGAGCTGAGTCCTGGAAACGCGAAGTCACCTACGAAGCCGACGTTGGTGTGATGTTCAAGGATAAGCTGCGTATCTCACCGGCCGGGGTCCTGTGGAAAGGAACGAAGATTCCACTGGAAGATATCAATCGAGTGAGATGGGGCGGTACCCGGCATTCCGTCAACGGTATTCCAACTGGTACGACGTACAACATCTTCGTTGGCGCCGCGAGGGGCGGGACCACTATCAATCTGAGAAAAGAGCATATCTACTCGGAGTTTGTAGGCCGCCTCTGGAAGACGGCGGGTGTGCGCCTCCTAACGGAGATGCTCGAGGGGCTGAAGGCCGGCAAGCGATATAGGTTCGGAACAGCCGTCATTACTGATGATGGTGTTGAGCTGGAAAGGCGCCATCTCTTCGCAGCCAATGAACGGGTTCTCTGCCCGTGGACGGAACTGGTCATCGGCAACAGAGGCGGTACGTTCTACATCGCCAAGAAGGATGAGAAGAAGGTAGCGGTCGAGTTGCCTTATCAGGATATGGACAACGTCCACATCCTCGAGGCTGCGATGCGCGTTTTCTGGAAGAACGCCAGCCCCAGGCTGAGCGATCTGCTAAACAAGACGCACTAAGTGGCAATTGGCGTGAGAGGATACAATGAGCGACGAGAAGGAAAAAAAGGGTTCTCTGGGCTCTCGTCTCTTGCCTCCGACGTTGAGGAAGTCGCGGCAGACACACCGCGCCAAAAGGATCAAACGGAAAGACGCGCTGCGCAACCGCAGAGACAGAGCACCGGATCCTCCACGCATAGTTCAGCAGCACAGACGAAGCCCTCACATTCTCAACGGCCCGAGCCGGAGGAGGTGGCTTCAGGTACATCCCGAGCCCCTACCTCCGGATCTTCTGGCGCAAAGTGGTTCTGGGGTCTGGTCGGGGTTGGTGTGTTGATCTGGCTGTTCAACGCTGCTCAAGAGGACAGCAGCAGTCCGAGCCGTGGTCGCTCGTATACCCAACCCACCCCTACGCCTAGTTACACGCCGCCGGTGTCACCGGCGCAGCAACCGGGGCTCGATTTTTCGCAGCCACCTGTAGGCCAGAACAAAGTGCTGTCCGTCGCGCAAATACGATGGTGCCTTCGGGAGGAGATTCGGATTGAAGTCTTGCGACCTCTGCCGACGACGAACTCGCAGATAGACCAGTTCAACGCCGTCGTCGCTGACTACAACAACCGATGCGGGAACTACCGTTACCGTGGAGGAACGTTGACGCGCGCACGACGAGAAGTCGAACGTGTGAGAGCGCAGATCGTTGCGAGCGTCGCGCCGGCGCAGCCTCGGCCGGTTCAGCAACAGTCACAATTAGCACTGGACGTGCAGAATGCACTGACCGCGTTGGGGTACGAACCGGGGCCTGCTGACGGCTTGTATGGCGCCAGAACCAGGTCGGCGATCCAGTCCTTCCAGCGGGACGTCGGACTCGCCGCTGACGGGCAAGTGACAGAGGCACTGCTAGAGCGCCTTCGGCTAGAGGTTGTCTCGCGTCGATCACGAGGCACATCGGCGACCACTGGCGGTGTCACGCCACCGAGTACGGCCACACGCTCGAAGGGCGAGCCAAACGCGTACTTTACTAGGAACTCACACCAGGACGACGTACTTCGATTGCAGGGGACACCATCGGATATCACGCGCTACGATGCCTTGGGATACGAGACGTGGTATTTCGGCCGCAGCACGGTGAACATCGATTCTCGTACGCGGCGGGTGCTCGAGTGGGACAACAAACCAGGCAGTCAGGTTACCTCGTCTACGGCGTTTACACGGAACTCGCACGCGGACGAAGACTAAACGCGCGAGAGGATGGCGTTCGAATTAGACGCGATCTGGACACGGTACCTTTTTAACTTATTGAAAAATAAGGAAACACCGGGGGTTCGAATCCCTCCCTCTCCGCCATTCGGATTTCAGGAAGCGAAGATCTGCTGGAGCGGCTCTCCCGTTGGATCCTTTCCGTGCGCGGTTGCGCGCGCCCTTCCCCCTTGGGGAAGGATTTTCCGCTTTTCATTCAAGCAGAAGCGTCTCACCGCCCGGGGGTCGTTCGACAGATCTAAGGATAAGAATTTCAGGGTTGCCCATGTGCGCCCGATGCACATCTCATATTGCTCCCTCCCAGAATGAAATGAAATCCCAGAAGCATTCGAGAAATAAATCAGAAATTCAGAATTAACGCTTGCGAAACGAACAATATATGTATCGCCCATATCATGGATGTAGTCATGGGGTGGCGGCGTTTACTTTGTTTGAATCTTCATCTGTATTGGCCCACTAATTCCCCTAAAACCGAGATACTCGTTTTAACGAAGGAGATGGCCCAATGAAGGAAAATTTGTCTCATGACAGGCGGTTCAGGCGCCGTGATTTTCTGAAAATGGGAGCAAGCGCGGCTGGCGCGGGGTTGTTGCCACTCCTGAAATATTTGCCCGCGGAGGCCGCCACGGGCCGCGGCATGCTCGTGGTCGTCATTGGCAACGGCCCCAACGGCATGGACATTCACAGAAAAGGAACAAATCGCCCAAGCTATCAAGTTGCCGTGAACCTCTATGATCGTTTGGTTACCTATGGAAGAAAGAAACTCACAGACGGGAACGTCATGTACGATTATCAGAAGATTGAACCGGAGCTGGCTGAATCCTGGGCGTTCGCCCCGGACGGCATGGCCGTCACCTTCAAGATTCGCCAGGATGCCAAGTTCCACGACGGAAAACCCGTCACCGCTCATGACGTGAAATGGTCTTTCGACCGGGCGGTTTTCCAGCCGTCCAGATGAAGGCAGGTTCGCTTGTTCGCCCCGATCAGTTCATCGTCGTTGATGACTATACTTTCAAGATCAAATTTATCCGCAAGAGCAAGCTCACATTGCCCGACCTCGGCGTTCCCGTTCCCATCATTATGAACTCGGTGGTCGCCAAAGCAAAAGCTACAAAGAGCGACCCGTGGGCGACGGAATACTTGCACAGGAACCCGCAGGGAAGCGGCGCATTCAAGTTGCAGCAATGGAAACCCAGACAGCATACAGTTTGCATTCGCAACGATGCCTGGAAATCGGGCCCCCTGCCTGGCGTGAAGCGGGTGATCATTCGGGAAGTGGCGTCGGCCTCCACGCGTCGCGCCCTGTTGTTGCGAGGAGATGCCGATGTGTCTCTTGATCTCCCGCCGAAGGACACCAAGGAACTTACGAACAACAAAAAGATCAAGATCGCTGGTGTTCCCCTGGGCCTATCAGCCGAAGCGCCTTTTCAACTCGATGAACTACAACACCCCGATGCTGAACAAACTTGTGGACGAAACCCTGCACATGCCGGTGGGCAGCCCCGGCTATGCGGAGCGCGTCAAAGCTTTCATCAAAATCGCTTTCGAGGAAGTGCCCCTCATTCCGCTCTGGCAACCTTATCTGGATGTCGCGATGCAAAAGAACATAGAGGGGTACGAATATTGGTTTCACCGTCAGCTTGACGTGAGGTCGTTCACGAAATTGCGTAGAGCCTAGAGGTTTGGGGCAAGTACGTCGCAACATGAGACAGCGCGTCTCTTGAAGGGTGGACTATGAGATGAGAGGCAATCCTTTGCTCCTGATCGGCCGGTGCTTCCTCCAGGCGGCACCGGTCGTGATGGGCATTATCTTGGTGACGTTCATTCTGACGCGCGCTTTGCCTGGCGATCCTGCGGTATTCTTCGCTGGTCCCGCGGCGGATGAGAAATCCATCGCCGACATACGCGCCTCGCTCGGATTCGACAAGAGTTGGCCCGAGCAGTTTTGGCTCTACCTGCAGGGTTTGTCGTGTGGAGACTTGGGTAAATCCATCAGCACGGGTCAGCCGGTTCTGGAGGAACTCGCCACGCGGTTGCCAGCTTCCTTGGAACTTACGCTCACGAGCCTATTGCTAGCCATCGCCATACCTCTGGGGGTGCTGGCGGCCACGCGGCCCAACTCATTTGTCGATCATCTCTGCCGGCTCGTCGTTACCATCGGTGTTTCGCTGCCCACTTTCTTTACCGGCCTGTTTCTAGTCTATGTCTTCTATTTTCTTCTGGGGTTCTCGCCCGCCCCTATCGGACGACTCAGCATCATTCATCTCGCTCCCGAGCATCTCACAGGCTTCTACCTCGTTGACAGCCTCATCGCGGGTGATTTCGAGGTCTTTCGCGCCGCGCTTTCGCAGATGATTCTTCCCGCCTCGACGTTGGCTATTTTCGCTTTGGCTCCGATTACACGCATGACGCGGGCCCGCGATGCTGGGGGTTTTATCGAGCGACTTCGTACGCACGGCGCGCGCGAGCGGCTTGTCGCGCCGTTCCATCCTCTGGATATACGCCTTTCAGAACGCCATCCTTCCCGGCCTCACTACGTTGGGAATGGTATTCTCTTTTTTGCTTGGAGCGAACGTTTTGGTGGAACAGGTCTTCGCTTGGCCCGGAATCGGCTCCTTCGCCATTGAGGCGCTTATCACTTCGGACTACGCTGTGGTGCAGGGCTTTGTTCTGACGATGGCGTTGATGTACTTGCTCCTCAACCTGGCGATTGACGTCCTCTATACAGCCATCGACCCGCGCGCCAGCGACATCGCCAACGCTCTAAAGCCGCCCTCGTGGGTTCATTTGTTCGGCACGGACAACCTGGGACGAGACGTTTTCAGTCGCGTCATTACGGCCACGCGGCTCGACTTGGCGATATCCGTGGCGGCTGTTTCGCTTTCTTTTGTCGCGGGAAGCGTTGCCGGTGCTTGCGCGGGTTACTTCGGCGGCGCAACGGGCAAGCTCATCGGTCGGCTCACCGACACCATCATGGCGTTTCCCCTGTTTGTGCTGGCCATGGGCATTGTATCCGCCCTGGGGAATACAATTGAAAACATCGTCTATACGACAGCCGTCATCAACTTTCCCTTCTACGCCCGCGTGGCGCGGGCTGAGACGAGCTCGCGCGCGAGGCGGGCTTCGTGGAGGCGGCGCGCCTCTCGGGGAAATGGACACGAACGGGTTCTTTTCTTCCACATGTGGCCCAACATCATGCCGCCGATGATGGTGCAGATATCGCTGAATATGGGTTACGCGATACTGAACGCCGCGGGTCTTTCTTCATCGGCCTCGGCGTCCGGCCCCCGACCCCTGAGTGGGGGATCATGGTGGCCGAGGGGGCCAAGTTCATCGTCTCGGGCGAGTGGTGGCTCGCCATCTTTCCCGGAGCCGCTCTGATGCTCGCCGTGTTGTGCTTCAACCTTCTGGGCGATGGTCTCCGAGACCTGAGCGGCCCGAGAATGCGAGCCTGATGGAGTCCCCCATTCCTCTCTTGGTCGTCAACGACCTCTCGCTTGAGTTCCGCACGCGCACCGGCATTGTCAAGGCACTGGAAAACGTGAGCTTCGAGGTTGAAAAAGGGCAGACGGTTGGCGTGGTTGGCGAGAGCGGATCGGGCAAGTCCGTTATGTCTTACGCCATTATGGATATCTCCGATCCGGCGGCGAAAATCACCTCGGGTCAGGTTGTTTTTGGAGGCGTTTCTTTGCTTGGGAAATCCGGAAGCGAACTGGAAGAGATGCGAGGACGCGAGATAGCGATGATCTTTCAGAGTCCAAGAACGGCGCTGAACCCCATCTGAACCATTGGCAGACAACTCGAGGACGTCATTTATCGCCATAGCAGCTTTCGCGGCTGACAGATTCGTGTGCGCGCGATCGACCTGCTCAACCAGGTGTGCATCCCTGATCCGGAAAAACGCTATAATGCTTATCCATCTGAGATTTCTGGTGGTATGTGTCAGCGCGTGATGATAGCGATCGCAATCTCTTCGGACCCTTGGCTCCTCATTGCGGACGAACCTGTAACCGGTCTGGACGTCACGACCCAGGCGTTGATCATGGACCTTGTCAGTGACGCCGCGCGTGAACGCAACATGGCCACCATTCTCGCACTCGATGGACACGTCGTCGAGGTTGCCGATACCGAGCGCCTGTTCATGCGCCCAAGGCATCCCTACACGGCGAAACTGATTCGCGCCACGCCGAACACAAACGGAGACATGACGGAGCTTTCCTCAAAAAATTTCCTATCAGCCAAGGCGGGGCGCTTCGCAGGGCTTGGAGCGCTTTGCGGGGAATGGGGACGCAAAGGGAAGGCGAGACGGACTATCTCCACGCCGTGGACGAAGTGTCCTTTTCAATCAAAGCAGGGGAGAGCGTCGGCCTCGTCGGCGAGTCAGGTTGCGGGAAATCTACACTCGCCCGTTTAATCGCCCGCCTGCAAGATCCCACGTCGGGCGATATTGTTTTTGAGGGGAGAAACATAGGGAGGATTCCGTCGACTCTTCTGCCAACGGGTTCTGGTGATGTACCTCGGCAAGATCGTAGAGGCTGGCCCTACAGGGGAAATTTTGCGCCGCCCGCGTCACCCTTATACACAAGCGCTCCTCTCCGCTATACCTGTTGTTGACGCGACCGAGCACACCAAACGGGTCCGACTGACCGGCGAGGCGATGAGTCCCATCAATCCTTCCCCGCGCATCTGTCGGTTTTATAGCCGTTGCCCGCAGAGGGAGGAGAAATGTAAAAAAGAGATGCCCACGCTCATGTCCTATTCTCACGGAATCGAGGCCGCCTGCCACTTTCCATTGGAGAGAAGGGAGAGTGCCGGAATACCGGCGGCCACTTCGTGAGTGGCGGCTCAGTGAAACCAAGGTTGGGGTCTGGCAGCTTGCGCTCGAAAAATGCATTGCGAAGGAGGTGGTGCGGGAACATGGCACCGCGCGTCTTTTGATCTGAAACCCTCGGAGGAGGCGCCTTATTTGCGGATGGTGCCAAAACTGAAGCCCGTGATGAGATGCTTTTGAATCAAGACGCCGAGAATGACCACAGGGATGGTGATCACGGTGCCGATCGCCGCTTGGGGGCCGTAGAGTCTGCCCTCCACGGCGCTTTGGAACTTATTGAGTAGGATGGGGAGGGTGATTACGTTCGGCTGGGTCAGTGTCAGCGCGAGCAGAAATTCGCTCCAGTTCAGAATGAAGATGAAAAGAAAAGTCACCACCATGCCTGGAGCAACTAGGGGGATGACCACGCGGCGCAGCGTGTAGATTCGGCTCGCGCCCATAATTTGAGCGGCGTGTTCGATGGTATAGGGGACCTCCTCAATGAAGTTCAGCATCATCCAGATGACAAACGGCAACGTGGTTGCCGTGTAGAGGAGCCCGAGGCCGATGTAGGTGTCGATCAGGCTGATTCGGAATCCGAGAATCGCCTGGGATGAGAACGGAATCAGAATGGCGTAGTACATCACGATGGGGATCGCGATAACGATGGGCGGCACCATCCGGATGGTCAGAATCATGTAGCGGAAATACTTTCCGCCGACGTTGAACCTCGATATCGAATAGGCCAGAAACGTCCCCAGCAGAAGCGCGGCCAAGGCGCTGAGAGAGGCGATAAGCATCGAATCTCTCACCGCTCCCCAGATGGCGTAGGCCTGTTCGGTGGCTTCCCGGCTGAGGCTTTCGCCGTGCCCGGCCAGAGTGAAAATTTGTTGGTAGTTCAGAAGAGTGGGTTCGTACCCCCCGCCGAGGAAGGTCGGAAACCAGTTCGGCGGCCAGGCGACCCAATCGCCCGAATCCTTGAAGGAAGTCGATATCATCCAGAAGATCGGAAACATAACAATCATGGCCCAGCCCAGCAGCATGGCGTGGCGGAACCAAACGAAAAGGTTGTGCCGTTTGGCGAAAGAGATATCTGATCGGTCGGAGCGGGCATCGTTCATCATCTTAGTCGTTCCTCTTCGACGATGGAGCGCTCCCGGACGAGCAAATGAATTCCATAGAAGATGAGTGCTCCAAACATGAAGAGCAGCAGGACCGAGGCGGCGGCGCCGAAGCTGTATTTGTTGAACTGCCACACCTGACGCCAGAGGAAGAACGCGATGGTTTCAGTCGAAGTCCCCGGGCCGCCGAAGGTGAGCAGCACGGAGAGGTCAAAAAGTTTAAGCGCTTCCATCGATCGGATGATGACGGCGATCGTGATCGCAGGCTTGAGTAGCGGCAGATGGATTTGCCAGAATATCTGCCATCGGTTCGCCCCCAGAACACGAGCGGCGTTGGTGAGCTGCTGGGGAAGGGCGGTGAAGCCGGAGAGGAAAATCAGGAACGTCAGCGATGTCCACTGCCACACGTCGGCGAGGATGATCGCCCACTGGGCGGCGATGGGGTGAGAGAGCCAGCGGATGCGGGGGTTGATTCCCAAAGTCTCCGTGATCGGGGATAGAATCTGGTTAAGGGGCCCTGAGTCGATATAGATCATCGAGAAATTATAGCCCCCGACGACTGGCACCACCATCATGGGGATCAGAAAAATGGTGATGTAAAATCGCCTGCCCCGAAACTGCTTGTAGGCCAGCATGGCGAGAAGGAAGCCCAGGAGCAATTCAAGGATGACCGCCGTTCCGGCGAAATAGAACGTCCGTCCGAGTGCCCACCAGAAATCCTCGTTGGTGAGGACGCGAACGTAGTTCAGAAGGCCGTGAAAATAAGCCATCTCGAAGGGGCGGTTGGCGCGCCATTTGAGGAGGCTGATGTAAATCGTGAGTAGGAAGGGAATGGCGAGAAGCAGGAGGAAAATAGCCTCCACCATGACGAACGGAATCAGGCGGAACACCCTTTCCTGTCCCAGCCAGGCGGAGAAGCTTCGGCGTTCTGTTGTTGGGGCTTGGTTCATTTTTTCATCTTTTATTGTGTATCGCGCAGGACGCCTGCCCCGGTCTTTGTTGCGCGCCGGAGCAGGCGCCCTTAGGCGCCGTGCTTAATTCGTCGGCGCGAACTTGTCGATATAGGCGCCGCTGGCGACGCTCTTCCTCCAAGCGTCGATCTGCTCTGCCCGACCGATGTCTTCGGTGACGCGGTTCCAGCCTTTCTCTATGTTCTTCGCTGCCTGTTCTGCGGATATGTTGCCTTGCATAACCTGGGCCAGGTTTTTGTCGAGCACGTTGAAATACTCGTAGTTGCCCTCGATCATGAGAAGAGAGATGGCGTTTTTCGCGTTCTTCATCGTCATCTTGACGAAAGGCTCGGTGTGTTTGGCGAGCACCGCCTTGTTCGTCAGGTTTGAGGCGCGCATCGGGTCCCAGAAGCCCTTGGGATCGGCGATGGCTTCATCGCCCTTGGTCGGGCCCGTGAACCACTGGATGAAGTAATAGGCGAGCTCGGGGTGCTTGCCATGCGCATTCACCATGTAGCCGGTGCCGGCCGCCTGGGGAGCGCGCTGGGCCAGCTTGCCGTTCACTTGGACAGCAGGAACCGGGCAGGCGAGTTGGTTCCCGCTGATCTTGCTCTTCGGGCTGCGGTTGGCGTAGCCCATCGCCGAGGGGAAGGACATGAAGGAGAAGGCCTGTCCGCTTCCCCAGTGGGGGTAGAGCTGCGGCGTTCCCCAACCCTGCACGTCAGGAGGCATATACTTGACGATGGAGGAGAATTCCTTGATGGCCCGGACGCCGTTCGGAGTGTTGATGGTGGGGTTCATGTCCCTGTCGAAAAGCAATCCGCCCATATAAGCCGGAAAGTGCCGGTAGGAGAAATTGATGCTCCGGTAGGCCTGGGCACCGTAGAGCGGCTGGTCGAACTTTTTGCCCCAGCGCGTCTCACCCTTTTTCGTGTGGAAGAACTTGGCCATCTGTTCCCATTCGGCCATCGTATCGGGGCAGCCCGGCTCTTTGCCGAATTTGGTTTTGTATTCGGCCGCTCCCAGTTTCATGATGTCGGAGCGCAGGAACAAGGCGAGGTGGTCGCCGTCCAGAATGAACCAGTAGTGTTTTCCCTTGTAGGTTTGCTGCGCCAGAAGACCGGGGTCGATGCCCGTGAAGTCAGGCTTTCCCTTCGCCATGAAGGCGTCAAGCGGCTGAAGAACGCCGGCGCCCACGGCGTCCGGTATGACGTAGGGGAAGTGGTTGATGATGTCGTACTGCCCCGTCTTCGCTATGGCTTCCGCCATGATTTTGGCCGGAATGTCCGTGTAGCCATACTGGATGGTGTTGATCTTGACGCCGGTGAGTTCCTCCCATTCTCTGAGGTATTTCGGCTGAGAGTTTTTGAAGAGCGAAATCAGAAGCATGGTCTGGGTCGGATTCTTCAGATTGTGCTTCTTGACGTACGCCTTCGCCCCATTGATGGCCCGCTCCTCCACCGTCGCGCCAGGCAAGGCCTGAGCGATGGCCCCTGAGGCCATAAATCCCGTGAGGCCCATCAGTATCAGCGCTGAGAAAATGATTCTCTTCATCTTGATTCCTCCTCCCTTCGCGTTAGAAATGGCGATAGCACGCTTCCAAATCGCCGAGGTCGAACACAAAACCTCCGAGGCTGCTCCCAGCTCCCAAACCTTCGTTTTTCCTTTCATGGGTGCCTCGCAGACTTAATTTACAGCCGCAACCCGCTGTCGGCATCGAAAAAATGCATTCCGCTGGACTGAAAACCAAAATGGATTTTCTCGCCCGGGGTGAATTCGCGCTCGGCGTCCACCTTGGCCACGAGGAATTCTTCGCTGCCGCAGGAGAAGAATATGAGCGTTTCGTCTCCCATCGGCTCGATGAGTCTGACCTCGCCGTGCGCGCCCTCCTCCCCGATGGTCACATTCTCCGCGCGCGCCCCAAGGTGGATCGGCTGATTGCCGACAGATGCGGGTACGATGTCCGGATCGATGCTTGTCTCGAAATGCGCGGACGCGAACCTCAACGAACCATCCTTCTCGCCAATGCGTCCCGAAATGATGTTCATCGCTGGTTGACCAAAGAACGTGGCGACGAACTGATTTTTAGGCTTTCTGTATATTCCGAGCGGCGTGTCGATTTGCTGCACGTGCCCGCCTTCCATGACCATGATGCGGTCCGCCATCGTCATGGCTTCGGCCTGATCATGGGTGACGTAGACGAAGGTAGATTTCAACTCCTCGTGGAGGCGCTTGAGTTCTGTGCGCATTTCGATGCGCAGTTTGGCGTCCAGACTGGAGAGCGGCTCGTCCATGAGCAACACTTCCGGCTCGGTTACAATCGTTCGCGCCAGGGCGATTCGCTGCGCCTCGCCTCCGGAGCATTGGGCGGGTTTTTTGGAAAGCAGGTGGGATATTTTCATGGTTGTGGCGACCTTTGAAACCCGCTCTCTTAGCTCCGCTTCGGCAACCTTGTCCACGCGCAAACCAAAAGCGATGTTTTCAAAAACGCTCATGTGGGGAAACAGGGCGAGGTCTTGAAACACCATGCCCAAGCCGCGGTCCCCCGGATCGAGGTGATTCACCACGCGATCGCCGATCAGCATTGTGCCGCTCGTGGGCTCCTCGAAACCGGAGATCATGTTGAGCGTGGTGGTTTTTCCGCAGCCCGAAGGTCCGACCACCACCATGAACTCCCCGTCAATGACATCAAGGTCGACTCCCGCGACTGCGGTGACGTTTTCCCCGAATTTCTTGATCAGACTTTTGAGCGTAATGGACGCCACCTCAATTTTCCCCTTGAAATTGGATGGTCAACGAGCATCACCAAAACCCTATGAGCAATGCGTCAACATATTTATCGCCTCGAGCCTTGAATGATGAGCAGCTCGCTCTTATTTTCAAATTTTAACCTATTTTTATACTTTCACATTATACATTATACTATCAGTCATTCCGATTTTCCAACCTCCCCCCGCTCGCTTGTTCGGGGATGATGAGGCGTCTGGTGAGAAGTCGTTTCCTTCCGCGTATGCGTTGGAACGCCCATCGGTTGCACCGCAGCGAAATCCATCACCCACCGGCTGCCCCACGCCTTCCTGCAGCCTCCATGGTTGAATTTATTTATATAACTTGAATACTGGAGCCAGGCGTCGATCAAATGAACGCGATATTTTGGTGGATGGCGGAGAGAGAAAAGTGTCGCAAAGGATTCTCGTCGTAGAGGATGAGTCCGATATTCGTGAACTCCTGACTTACAACATGGAGGCGGAAGGGTTCGAAGCATTGGGTGCGGCCAATGGCGAGGAGGCTTTTCATATCCTCAGGGATGAGTCGATTCAGTTGGTCATTCTCGATCTGATGTTGCCGGACGTTTCTGGCCTGGAGATTTGTCGCTACATTCGGCGCGATTCTTCCCTCGCTCATCTCCCCGTCATCATGTTAACCGCCAAGGGTGAGGAGATAGACCGGATCGTCGGCTTTGAATTGGGCGCGGATGATTACGTGACCAAGCCCTTCAACATCAGAGAGGTGCTCCTGCGGGTGAAAGCCGTGCTCGCGCGCTCAAAGGCGACCGTGGGGCTTGCGGGAAAAGCGCTCCGGCGCGGCGCGCTCGTCATCGACCCCGAACAGCACGAAGCGACAGTGAACGGACGCCAGATTCTCTTGACGGCGACGGAGTTCCGGCTTTTGCACCACCTGGCGGCTCACTCCGGGCGCGTTCAGAATCGCGATGAGTTGCTCGACGTAATCTGGGGGGAAGACAAATTCGTCACCCCGCGCACCGTCGACACGTACATCCGCCGCCTTCGGGAGAAACTCGGCTCCGCCGGAGACATGATCCAGACGCTTCGGGGCGTGGGGTATCGGTTTCAGAAAATGTCCGAAGGCGGATTCCCTCCCTGATGCCTAGAAAGCATTCCGGATATGCGCAGGTCATTTTACAAGAAATGGATGGCGAGCTATCTCGTGGTCATCACCGTAGTCTTCACTGCGGGATTGATCTATCTCCATTTCGGCTTCTCCGCGCAGTGGATGAAAAAAGCGAGGGAGAATCTTGCGCGCAACGCACGTCTCGCGCGCTACCAGTTGGCTTCGTTGCCCTCCAAGGGTTCTGAGAGCAAACGAATGGATGAGCTCGCCGATGGAATCGCCCGCGCACTTGGCGTCCGGGTGACGATCATATCTGCGGCGGGACAGTTGCTCTCTGATTCCCATCTTGCCCTTGGTGGCTCCGCTCAAGTCGAAAGACGCGCCGCCCGGCCCGAAGTCATAGCGGCCAGAAAGAAAGGGGTGGGTTCGAGCGTCCGTCACAGCCAGACGCTTGGCGGAGACTCGCTTTACCTGGCCCTTCCCATAGACGCGGGCCCGGTTTCGGGAGGCGTGATTCGGCTGGCGATGCATCTTGGCGAGATCGAGGAGGCGATCTACGAGATGTGGCGACTTCTCCTCGTATTTGGCGTTTTCGCGCTTCTGCTCGCCGTTGCAGTCAGTTTGGGGGCGGGCGCGATCGTACGGCGGGGATTTTACGACATCTACAGCGCCGTGGAAAAAATTTCCCGCGGCGACTTCAGTCGTCGAATCGCTTCCCGACGCAAGGACGAGCTGGGAGACTTTGCGCGGACAATGGACAGGCTCGCCTCAGAGGTGGAAGCCCGTCTTGATGAATCGCGCTACGAACGTGAGCGCCTAGAGGCGATTCTTGAAGGAATGACCGAAGGCGTCATGGTCACGGACGTTTCTGGGGATATCCTTCTCGTGAATGCCGCGCTGAGGGATTTCTTCCCCTCGCTTCCGGGGTTCGAGGACGGATCGCCGATTCCCCTGGAAGCCGTGCGCTCCACCGAGGTGCAAGAGACGGTGCGGGAGATGCTCTCGCGCTCCGCCGCTCGGATGGAGCGCGAGGTGAAAATCCTTCCTGCCCGAACGCTGACCTTGCACGCCAAGCGACAGGGGTCGGAAAAAGAACCGAACCTCGTTCTGGTATTTCACGATATCACGGAAATGAAGCGGCTTGCGGGAGTGCGGCGGGAGTTCACTTCCAATGCCTCGCATGAGTTACGCACGCCCCTGACGGCAATACAGTGGGCGTCCGAGACGCTCCAGCAGACCGCGCACGCAGACCCAGAAGCGACGCGCAGGTTCGCCTCGACCATCGCCCGGCACGCCCGGCGCCTCTCTGCCTTGGTGGAGGACCTGTTGGAGTTGGGCAAGATAGAGTCGAAGGAAGAGCACGTTCGACCCGAGGAGGTTTCCATCCGAGGCGCGATGGACTCAGCCGCGCATACTTTGGGCCCCCTCGTTGAGGAAAAAGGAGTTCGCCTGGACGTGGAGATTCCCGAAGAGGCCGACCAGGTGTGGGCGGATCCCATGGCGCTGGAGAGGATTCTGATCAACCTGGTGGAAAACGGGGTGAGCTTCAGTGCCGAGGGAAACGCGGTCACCGTCTCCGGGCGCCTGCGCGAAGATGGTTTTGTCGAGATCGCGGTGGCTGATCGGGGAGAAGGAATTCCCCCCGAGCACCTCCCCCGGATATTCGAGCGGTTCTACCGGGTGGATTCGGCCCGCTCTCGAGATAATGGAGGCACGGGCCTCGGGCTCTCCATCGTGAAGCATCTCGTTCAGGAAATGGGAGGAGACGTGCGGGTCGAGAGCACGCCTGGCCGAGGTTCCACCTTTCGCTTCACCGTTCCCACTCCTTGAAGGAGAGGGAAATTTCCTTCTCTCGGACTCAAGGGTGCGCGCGCCTCTTAAATCGCACAGTGCAGACAGTGAGGCGGGCATCTTGAAAAATTGGTTTATCCGAAAAATCACCTGACCGCCACGCTGCTTTAACATTCCCCCCCGCTTTCTGCACTATATTCCACGCGCTCGGAGATCGATCGCGGCAAAGAGCGCTTCTGCTCATGGCCGCTGACGCGCAGTCCGCAGTCGCTATAAAGGGCGATGCCGTTCTCTGGGCACCGACGCTCGTGGCGAGTGCGCGTTCCGCTGTCGCAGGTGGAAAATGCCGATGTCGCGGTATGTTCAATGCTTTGTCACGCAAATGTAACAAAGTTTTTTGCTTTTTCCTGTAGTTTTAACCTGATTAGAGGAGAGGACAGGATGTCAGCAACAAGCGGTTTCTTAAGAGTTTGGGGTTTGTTGGCGGTCATCGCCGCCATATGTTGCGCGTTCGTTTCGCAGCCCAGCGCCGCCCTAGTGGTGGACTCGAAATTGCCCGTCTATAAAGCCGCCAGCGGCGTTTCGGGGAACGTGAAGTCGGTGGGTTCGGATACGCTGAACAACCTGATGACCCTTTGGGCCGAGGGCTTCAAGCGCGCTTATCCAGACGTGCGAATCGAAATTGAGGGGAAGGGCTCCTCCACGGCACCGCCCGCCCTTATCGCTGGAACTTCCAACTTTGGCCCGATGTCCCGCGCCATGAAGTCTAAGGAAGTGGACGCTTTCGAGAAGCGATTTGGCTACAAGCCCGGCCGCATCCGCGTTGCGGTGGACGCCCTGGCCGTTTTCACGAACAAGGACAACCCTCTCAAGTGCCTGAGCCTACAGCAGGTTGACGCCATTTTCTCCAAGACCCGCAGGGGGGGTATGCGGACGAGCGTCGGCACTTGGGGTCAGGCGGGTCTCTCGGGCACGTGGGCGCGCAAGCCCATTTCCGTCTATGGTCGCAACTCCGCTTCAGGCACTTACGGCTACTTCAAAAAAGTGGCCCTCTTCAGGGGCGACTTCAAAGATTCCGTCAAAGAACAGCCCGGCTCCTCGGCAGTGGTCCAGGGGGTGGCTTCGGACAAGTTCTCCATTGGCTACTCTGGCATAGGGTATAAAACCGCAGACGTCGTCGTGCTCCCGATTTCCCGGAAGCCCGGCGCCAAATGCTATGCGCCTGAGGCGAAGGAAGCCTATTCGGGCAACTATCCAGTCGCGCGCTTCCTCTACGTCTACGTCAACAAGAACCCGAACCGGGCACTCGACCCCCTGCGGGCGCAGTTCATCAAATACATCTTCTCCAGGGCCGGTCAGCAGGCGGTCATCAAGGCGGGTTTCTTCCCCGTGAACTCGGCTATCGCCGAGAGTGACCTGGGCGCTCTCCGCCTCGGACTGGGGAGCAACTAAGGCAGGGGAATTTCCCTTCGTTATCGTGCAGCAGCGGGGGGCCGCGAGCCGATTTGTCCCCCCGCCGCTTTCATTTTTGAAAACGAGAGATATGAGCGGCCGGCGAGCATTAGGCGAAGACGACGCAATCCAGGGTAAGCCCAGGCGCGCGCGAGATTTAAGCACGAGGCGTTCTGTTCGAATAATCGACAAGGTTGCCGGCAAGGTTATCGCCGTCGGCGGGCTGTTCGTGATTTTGGCCGTCCTCGGAATTATGGTGTTTCTCATCGCCGTGACCCTGCCGCTTTTCGCTGGAGAGACGATAACCCACTCCGCCGCTTTTAGAATCACCCCTCCGGAGAGCCCTCTCCTCAGTGTTGAAGTGGATGACTACAACAGCGTGGCCGTTTTGATTTCAAAGGACGGGACTTTCACTTCCGTGCACGCGCCAACGGGAAGCCCTCTCACGAAGTGGAAACTGGATTTTGGGGGAGCGCGCGCGACCGCGTTCGCGCGAACGCTCAAGGATGGAAACGTCGCTTTCGGTTTTGTCGATGGAACGGTTCGTTTTGGAAAAATCCATTTTCGTGCAGAGGTGTTGCCCGCTGAGCGGGCGCCCAGAAGCCTCGCCAGGCTCAACAGTCGCGATTTTAGCGATGGGCGCTTTGTTTTCTCGAAAATTCCAGGTCAGCAGGTTCGGAAAATTTGGGTGGAGGTAGAGCTGGGAGACCCGCAACAGGTGGCGCCGAAGGGGACACCCATCGTGAACCTGGACTACAAGGTGGGGGGAACGCCTGAGCGCCCGAGCGTCTCCTTCGCCACGTTGGACGCCAATGGAGTGGCGCGCCTCAGCCTGACCCAGACGAGGGTCAATCTTCTGACGGGGCTGACCACCCCATCCGTAGAGAGCGTGGTTCTGCCCGACTTGCCGCGTCGGACGCGCATTTTCGGAATTCTCCTCACGGAAAGAGCCGACGCGGTTTACATCGGCACAGAACGAGGAGTCCTCCTGCGTTACGATGCGAGAAATTTCAACGGTGTATCCCTCGTAGAAAAGCAAAACCTCCTTCCCGAGGATGAAAAATTGACGGTGTTCGATTTTCTCATTGGCGATGAATCCATCGTCGCGGGAGGCTCTAAAGGGTCTTTGAACGTCTTTTTCCGGATACGCCGACCGGGGGCGACGACGCCGGACGGCTTGGTGATGGCGCGCGCACGCAATCTCGAGAAACACGCCGCAGGAGTCTCGGGCTTCTCCGCGTCCCAGAGGAGTCGAATGTTCCTCACGCTGGATTTCGGCGGAGACGTTTGGCTGCGCCATTCCACGAGTGAGGCGACTCTGTTGCGGTTTCGGATGAAAGGTATGACAGACGCCAGGCGCTTTGTCCGTCTCTCTCCCCGAGATGACGCGCTCATCACGGCGGATGAAAATGGCGTGATGCATTTTTGGAAATTCTCTGCCGAGCACCCCGAGACGACCTTTCAGACCTTGTTCGGAAAAATTTGGTATGAGGGCTATTCCAAACCTGAATACACATGGCAATCTTCTTCTGGAGACGATGCGTTCGAGGAGAAGATATCGCTTGTTCCTCTTATTTTTGGAACCATCAAGGGGACGGTCTACTCCTTAATTTTTGCGATACCCATCGCGGTTTTAGCCGCTATTTTCACCTCTGAGTTCGTCGGCCCGGAAATCCGATCCATCGTGAAGCCCGCTATGGAGATGATGGCCTCGTTGCCCTCGGTGGTGCTCGGTTTCGTGGCCGCCTTAATCCTGGCCCCGATAGTGGAAACATGGATTGCCGCGGTTATCCTCACTTTCATGTTGATCCCTTTTCTGTTGTTGCTCTCGGCCTATCTATGGCAGTTGACGCCGCCTCGAATCTCCCTCTCGCTGTCGGGATTTCCCAAAGTCGGCTTGATGTTCATCGTGATAGCTCTCGGATCGCTGCTCGCCTATCAGCTCGGACCGGGGTTCGAGAGATTTTTCTTTGGGGGTGATTTCAAGGCTTGGGCGAATGGGAACATCGGGTTGGCGACGCCGGTTTTGTTCCTCGTTTTCCTCCCCTTGTCTTTTGTGGCAGTCGCTTTTGTGACCGATCGGCTCTTTGGCTATGAATGGAAACAAAAGATGAGGCGGATGCCGCATTCCCGGGCCGCGTTTTTTGAACTCCTCCGCTGGTGTGGAATGCTCGCCGCTGCCGCCCTGCTGAGCTGGGGGACGGCCGCGGCGCTTACGATGCTCGGCTTCGACGCACGCGGCGGGGTAATCGACACTTATGTTCAGCGCAACTCCCTCGTCGTGGGCTTCGCGATGGGCTTTGCCGTCATTCCGCTCATCTACACCATCGCCGAGGACGCGCTCCATTCCGTGCCGAGCCACCTCAGGGCGGCGAGCCTCGCTTGTGGCGCGACGCCGTGGCAGACCGCCCTTTGGGTCATCTTGCCCACCGCGGCCAGCGGAATTTTCGCCGCAGTGATGATTGGCATGGGCCGCGCAGTGGGCGAAACCATGATTGTGGTCATGGCGGCGGGGAACACTCCGATTCTGGATTGGAACGTCTTCTCGGGACTCAGAGCGCTTTCGGCGAACATCGCCGTGGAACTTCCCGAAGCCGTCAAGGACGGGACGCTCTACCGGGTGTTGTTCCTCGCGGCGCTCGTTCTCTTCGCGATGACGTTTATCGTCAATACGGTTGCGGAGGTGGTGCGCCTTCGCTTCCGGAAGCGCGCCGCGCAGCTGTGAGGGCGGAATGAATACAGAAAAGCCCCAAAAGCCGGAGGACAGTCGAGCGGAGGAGATGTGGACTCCGCAAAAAGAATCGGGAAATGATGCGGCGTATTCTCCCCAAAAAGGAGAGGCCGTCGAAGGCGAAAAAGGCTCCCCCGGGACGGGCCTTCGGGCCGCGCTGGATTTCAAGGCCAGGGGCGAGCCCTTCATCTGGCTCATGGGCGGCGCGCTCGCCCTCGGCGTGTTGATGATCGTGGGCTTCCTCGCACTTGTCCTCTGGAACGGAATCGTGACTTTTTATCCTGGGCCGTTGCGTGTGGTGACGCTCAAAAACGGAGAGCGCATCGCCGGAGAGCCGTTTCGCTCGGAGCGTTTTCGTCCCTCTGACGAGCAGTTGAAGGGCCTCGACGCGCCATCCCGCCGTGCGATAAGGGAGGCGGAGGGATTTGCGAGCCGCACGCTGTACCGGATCGGAAATTTCGACCTCTACAACGAAGATTTCAAGTGGGCGGTTGAACATCAGATCGCCAAGAACGAGACGCCGCCAGGTGTATTTTTCGTCGAGCGCAGGGAATGGGGGCCGTTTATCGGTTTTGTCGAAGTTCTGGAGCTCGACGGGCGCCGCATCGCGGGCGAGAACATGTCGCTGGAAGAATTGTTCGCCGCCCATGAGCAAGCACTTGATCGCAGAAACGCGATTCGGGCTATTGAGGTGGACGAGATAGGCGCCATCAACTACTACATAGAAAAGGAGCGGCTCGCCTTGCGCCGCGCCGCGCTGGACTACGGGGAGAACAGCGAGAAGTATCGCGTCGAGAAAGCGAAGTTTGACCGGTGGGTGCGGGAGATGGGAAGGGGATTCTCGGCGCTCAAGAAAAGAATCGCCTCGATCAACGCCGAGGATGAAAGATACGCGATCACCTTGCGAGAAATTGGCGGCCGCGAGAAAAATTTACGGCTCTCCGAGGTGGTCCGCATCTATCCGCCGAATCGCCTTTCATTCGGGGGAAAAATCGGAGTCTATTTCTCCCGGTGGACGGAGTTTCTGACGGAAGATCCGCGGGAGGCGAATACGGAAGGCGGCGTTCTGCCGGCGATATTCGGCACCGTCCTGATGACGTTGCTCATGGTCGTCTTCGTTGCTCCCCTTGGCGTGATCACGGCCCTTTATCTGCGCGAATACGCCAAGCAGGGGACTCTGGTTTCCATTGTGCGTATCTGCGTGAACAATTTGGCGGGGGTGCCCTCCATCGTTTACGGTGTGTTTGGCCTCGGGTTCTTCGCCTACACCGTCGGTGTCAGAATCGACCAGTTGTTTTATCCGGAACGACTCCCCACCCCCACGTTTGGAACGGGCGGTCTTTTGTGGGCGTCTCTCACGCTTGCGCTCCTCACCGTTCCCGTGGTCATCGTGGCGACCGAGGAGGCGCTCTCTGCCGTCCCCCGCTCCATGCGGGAAGGCTCGCTCGCCTGCGGAGCTTCGAAATGGCAGACGATTCGGCACATCGTCCTGCCCCAGGCTATGCCGGGCATCATGACTGGCCTGATACTGGCGATGGCGCGCGGCGCGGGCGAGGTGGCACCACTCATGCTCGTAGGGGTTGTGAAGCTGGCGCCGGAACTTCCCTTCGATGGCTTCTTTCCGTTCCTCCACCTGGAGAGAAGCTTCATGCACTTAGGTTTCCACATTTACGATGTGGGCTTTCAGTCCCGAAACTCTGAGGCTGGAAAACCTATGGTGTTCGTCACGACGTTTCTTTTAATCGCGATCATCGCCTTCATGAACGCTTTCGCCATCGTGGTTCGCAACCGCCTTCGCCGAAAATTCGTAGAAGGTCAATTTTAATGGAGATGTATCGAGATGTCGTTCAGCAAGACAATGGCTGATCCGCAGGTCGAATTCGAAGCCACGGCGTACCATCCCGTTGAAAGCGCGGAGGGGAGCGTTATCGATGTTGAAAAATTTAGCCTCTGGTATGGAGAGAAACAGGCGCTGTTCGACAACAGCCTGAAAATCCAGAAAGAGCTTGTCACCGCCCTGATCGGTCCTTCCGGTTGCGGAAAATCTACGCTTCTGCGCTCGCTGAACCGGATGAACGACCTCATCGACGGTATTCGCCACGATGGAAAGATACGGATTGACGGAAACGAGATTCACGATCCGCGTGTCGAGGTCATCGAGCTGCGAAAGCGTCTCGGCATGGTTTTCCAAAAACCGAATCCCTTTCCGATGTCCATATTTGAAAACGTCGTCTATCCCTTGCGAGTCGACGGGATTCGCGACAGGCGCGTGCTGGAGGAGACCTGCGAGCGCGTTCTTAGGGACGCGGCGCTCTGGGATGAGGTGTCAGACCGCTTGCAGGACAACGCGCTTGGCCTCTCCGGAGGCCAGCAACAGCGCTTGTGCATCGCCCGGGCGATTGCCTCCGAACCCGAGATCATCTTGATGGATGAGCCTTGCTCGGCGCTCGACCCGATCGCCACGGCCCGCATTGAGGATTTGATCGCGCAGCTCAAGGAGCATTTCTCCATCGTCATCGTGACGCACAACATGCAGCAAGCGGCCCGCGTCTCGGACAACACAGCTTTCATGTTTCTGGGACGATTGATCGAGTATGGAGATACGAAAAAGATTTTTATGAACCCCAGGCACGTCCGGACCTCTGATTACATCACCGGTCGATTCGGCTAAGCGAAGGAGGAAATTGACATGGCGCTGACGAGCGGAAGAACACACACGAGCAAGGAGTTTGACAACGAACTCCAAGAGCTCCGCCGCCTTATTCTGGAGCTGGGCGCCAAGGTAGAGATGATGATGGCGAAAAGCATCGAAAGCCTTACTCGGCGCGATTCCCAGGTTGCCCAGGCTATCATCGCAGAGGATGCGGAAGTCAACGAGCTCGAAGTTGACGTGAACGCTCTTTGCATACAGATGGTGGCGTTGAGACAGCCGACGGCGGTGGACCTTCGCTTTATCACGACGGGCCTGAAAATTGCTTCGGATCTCGAACGGGTGGGCGACTTGGCCGCCAACGTTTGCGAACGAGCACTGGAATTGAACGAGGAGCCTCCCCTCAAGCCCTATATCGAACTGCCCCGGATGGCTAGCGCCTCCAGCCAGATGCTGCGCGAGAGCTTGGATAGTTTCATCAAGGAAGACGTGGCTTTGGCTCGAAAGGTCATCTCGAGCGATGATGAGGTGGACAACATGAACGAGGAGTTGTTCCGAGAGCTATTGACCTATATGCTGGATAACCCGCGCAACATCAGCCGAGCCACTCGCCTCACGTTCATCTCGAAATACCTAGAGAGAATCGCCGATCATGCGACGAACATCGCAGAGGCCGTCCTCTTCATGGTGGAAGGCCACAACCCGAGGCGAAGCCCGGAGTAGTTCTTCTCATTCCCAATTCCCATCAATTTTCTTTGCGTCCAAGCAGGGTTTGCGGGTAGTATCCGTATCACGCCATCGCGGGTTTTGCATTCAAAGGATCGATTTGCTCAGAAATTCCCGGATGGAAAATTCGAGGAGAATTCCCGCGCGAAGAGGGAGTCAGTTCTGCGCCAGAATGCGCGGCCAGTTTTCGTCAGCGCGCTTGATGTGCCCGTCGGTATTCTCTTCCCAGAGCCTCTGAACGCCCTTGCTGTAATTCAAATAGAGTTTTCCCTCCACGATTTTCCATGCGTGGGGGTTGATGCTTGCGGTGTAGCCTTGGCTCACGGCGTATGCGCAATAGCCGCCATATTGGGGGGCATACTTCTGTGGGTTGGTGCGAAATAATTGGCGGTTTCGTGCGCTTGCAAAACGCCATGTGGCGTTTTTCCATTGGTGGGAAAAGGCTTTTTTTCCCTTTATGGGCTGATTCTCCGTGAAATAGGCCACCGGGTCATACCCTCGAATGGCCCCTCCAAGGAGGGTGGAGAAAACAGGGTATAAGGCTTCCACCGACGCCGGAAGGGCGAGCAAAAAAGCAGCGATCCATATGACCGTCATCACCCGGCGTTTGCGGGGGTCCTGTTTCAGTTTGCTCGTTTTGTGCATATCTTCAGCCAGCCACCCTTTGAAAAAGTTGGAGAACCGAGGAAATATCTTGCGGCCAAGAGGAGCGTATCGGCGTTGTGCACCGCGTGTCAACACTTGAAATATGGAGGCGATGCGTTGGGGGGCGGCGTGGAGGGCATGTAGCGCGACAAGAATCATTGCGAATGGCTTGGAAAACCCACCGTTTCAGGGGGCGGGAAAGGGCGTTGCGCGAGCGATGCAAGGGGGTTTCATTTTTGAGCCTCGCCATCGCGTTTTGACGATGGATTCAGGGCTGATGGCGTCGATCACTTGCCGCGACCTGGGCGCATGAATTTCCATCATCCAAGTCAGATGTTGCATTCACGATTCACTCCCGAAGACGGAGGTGAAGAAATATCCGGATTCGGGCTAGAATGACGCCGTCACGCGCATCCCTTGATGAAACGGGAAATCTATGAATCAGGCGTTTGTCCGAGAAATAGACCCCATATCCCTTGAAGTGATAAATGAATCCTTCGTGGCCGTCGTACGAGAGATGCGGGCGAACATGGTGCGGACGGCGTATTCGTCCATCATCTATGAGGGGCATGATTTTTCATGCGTCCTCGTGGATGGCGAGGGGGGGCTCGTTGCTATGGCGGAGGATAATCCTGTCCATATTTTTCCGGTGCCGATGGAAGTCGCGCAGATGCGTAAACGCTTCTCCGGAGACGTCCATCCGGGCGATGTGTTCATTCATAACGATCCCTACACGGGCGGAACGCACCTGAACGACGTGGCGATGGTCGCGCCCCTGTTTGATGGCGCGGAAACGACCATCTCCCCCGTCATTCGCGCCCATTGGGGCGATGTGGGCGGCACTACTCCGGGAAGCATTTCCGGCAAGAATACCGAAATTCTCCACGATGGCGTTCGCATACCCATACTGCGCATTATCGAAAGAGGAAAAATAAACCAGGGGATTCTTGACCTTCTCCTGCACAATATGCGGGTTCCCGATGAGAGGCGTGGAGATTTTTTCGCCATGTTGGCCACGTGCCATACAGCCCACAGGCGGCTTGAGGAGTTGGCGGCGAAGTATGGCTGGAGTGCCGTGCTCGCCGCGAAGGATCGTCTGCTCGATAGGGCCGAGGCTTCCATGCGTCGCAGAATCGCCTCTTTGCCTGATGGAGAATCCACCTATGAGCATTTCATGGATCACGACGGTCACTCGCTCGAGCCGATACGAATCAGCGTAAAACTCAAGAAATCAGGCGATGGTTTGGTGATTGATTTTCGTGGAACAGACGCGCAGACGAAGGGGGCATACAACGTTGGGCCCGCCATGGCACCATCCGCCGCTTTCAGCGTCATCAAGTCGTTCCTCGACCCAAAGGGCGCGATCAACCAGGGGGCTTTTCGTCCGCTCCGCATCGAAGTCGAGCCCGGCTCCTTGCTTTCGGCCCGTTATCCCGCGAGTTGCGCGGGTTCCATGGAGGTGAGCCACGCCGTGGTCTCCGCCTTGATTGGCGTAGCTGCGCCATTTGCGTCAGGTGCTGTCACGGGCGATTTGAAGGGGACTTCGAATCATGTCTATATCGGAGGGGATGCTTCCCAAAACCACAAGCCTTTCTTGTTCTACGAGTTTCCAGCGGGTGGCACCGGAGGATTTAAGGAGGGCGACGGCAACAACGCTACCCGGAATTTCACCGAAGGGGACTTCGCTTCGATTCAATCCATCGAGGTCATTGAGCAGAGTCAACCCTTGCGGATAAGGGAACTCTCGTTGCGCACGGATTCAGGCGGGGCCGGAACCCATAGAGGCGGGCTGGGTCTGCGTCGTGAAGTGGAAGTGCTGGCCGATAACGCCCTGCTGTCGATTTCCTCTGACAAGAACGTCATTCCTCCGTTCGGTATATTTGGAGGCAGGCCGGGGAAACCCAATCGATTTATCGTAAGAAGGGGCGTTGAAATCCTGATGCCCTCCGAAACGCCCGGCAAGGCGGCGGGTTTTCCTCTGCTTCGAGGCGATGTTCTTGTCATGGAGACTTCTGGTGGAGGCGGTTTTGGGGATCCCCTTGAGCGGGATGACGCGTTGGTTCTCGCCGACGTGAGAGCCGGCTACGTGACGGAAGAGGGAGCCAGGAAGGATTACGCCGTTCTCGTGCGAGAGGGAGTCGTGGATGGAGATAGGACGCGCGCCTCTCGGCGCGCTGCCCAAATTGCAAGGTGTTCCCTGGGGGTAGTTCAAAAAAATGAAAAAAACCGGGCGGGTTCCCGCCGCAGATGTTATGCGAGTCCAGCAACGCTTGCGCGACGGAATCTCCGTGAGGGAGGTTTGGTCGAGTTGAGCGGAAAATGGGGGGTTCCCCTCCGCGCCTGGATGGAGAAAGACGCGGCCCTGCCGGAGAACGCGATAGGTTTGGATGCGGTTGGCAGGGCCATGCTCGATGCGGGAGAAGGAGAGGAAATTTTTTTGTCTTCCGTGGACGCATGGGCGGTTTGATGAACTCTCCACTTGATAACGAGACGTTCTTGTCTGCGTGATTTTGAAGGGGGGCCTTATTATACAATCTTATCCAGCGAAGCTAGGGGTTAGCTTCGCGAACTTCGCTCAAGAATAGCCGGCCGATAGAGGAAATTATGAGGTATCAAGTCGTTTTATGAAGGGTAAAACCTATTCGGCTTTCTTTTCTTTAGTCTAATTTTGACGCTCATCAAAATCGAAGGATTTCATGGAAAGAGAGAATCAAGCAAGAAGGTTCAACACGCGCTAAAGGGCAGTCTTTTAGACTTGAGAAACAACACGAATTAGCTGGTGGTCCGTTAGGTATTTTTGGAGAAGAAGCGAAACGACATGATTTTTCAATTCAAATTGTAGGTGAAATGGTTGTTAAAAGTTTGAAATCTCATTTTCCAAAGCTAAGGTTTTACCATCGAACTGCGGTACCGAAAAGCGAGATTAACAAGAAACTCGCGTTAGTCGATTCTGACCTTGGGCAAGTTCTGTTTGTTAAGAAATCTGGGATTAAGCCTGATGGGGGAATAGTTGAAGTGGAAGATAAAAATGGAAATCATCGTATTATCCTTGTAAGTGAATCAAAACATCAAGGCAATGATGTTTAGAAAATTCAAGAAGGAATCAAGCAAGGCAAGAATAAAGATAGAGATTTAATGATTGCCGGAAACGCGATTGAAAGGGTTCACAAGAATATACAGGAATTTGATGTTACGTGAGATTCATTTTCCATATGTTTTTTTCTTCAGGGTTCGAATTTTGCTACTGAGGCGTTTTTCATAAATGCACCTGATGGGAGAAAAGTGAAAATTGCACATGATTCTGGAGGTTTGAATCGTATTGATCGTGTTACCGCCGGTAGCTTTGGGATGGAGATCAATAAGAATTATTGCAAGAATAAATTCGTTGATCTTGGCGGCAAATTGCAAATGCTTCAAGCCGCGTCATTCTATTTTCAAAGTGATTCGTGGAAAGCGGAAGATATGTTGAAAATTATGTGGGAGATATCTTTGACCTCTTTGGAAATTTTATCTGATTCATTGTTATGGAAGTCAAGTAATGAGTAACCGTTCACACCGGAACTCGGGTTATAAGGCGATGAATGCGATGAATCGAAATGGAGCTACGCACTCATCTATTCGTGGCCTTAATATCGAGCTCCCGGACACAACAAAACATATTATTGAAGTTTCAGATTGTTGTGGTTTCTTGGCCGGAATACCGGATGAATCTGTTCAATTGGTGATATGCGATCCGCCATACAATATCTTGATGGCCGATTGGGATAAATATAATAACTATATTAAATGGGCTTCTATATGGCTTCAGGAAATTGAAAGAGTATTAAGCCCGACCGGAAGTGCGGCGATTTTTGGTGGATTGCAATATCAAAATGAAGCTGGAAGCGGCGACTTGTTGTCGATCATGAATCATTTGAGAACAACAAGCAGTATGCTCCTCGTTAATCTCATTATCTGGAACTACCCGAACGGAATGAGCGCCCGACGATTTTTTGCCAACAGGCATGAGGAAATTGCGTGGTTCGCAAAAACAAAAAAGTATTATTTCGATCTGGATTCTGTCAGAGAACAATATAATGAAGAGACCAAAGAGGTATATCTGAAGGATAAACGCTTGAATCCTGAAAGTATTCAGAAAGGTAAAAATCCGACAAATGTTTGGCGCATGTGCCGTCTGAATGGAAACTCAAGAGAAAGAGTGGGTCACCCGACACAGAAACCAAGAGCCGTTATTCAGAGGTTGATCCGCTCTCTATCATATCCAGGTTCAACAGTACTAGATTTCTTTAGTGGAAGCGGCATAACAACACGAGTATCCATAGAGGAAGGAAGACATAGTATCTGTTGCGATTCTGACGAGTCGTTTTTGGATTATTTGAAACAGCAAATTGATAATATTGATCCAAACCTATTTAATTCAAATTACGAAATATGCCCGAATGGAGAAAACCACGACTAAAATGATAAGCGCCCAAGAGGTCGGCCGGTTGGAGAATGCCGCCGCCAATACCGGGTACGCCGGAAGACATTTTAAGAGCGTCCCAGCTAGGTTATGGGTTTGGCTAAAATTTTCTATAAGCCCTTTTTGAAGGGGTAGGCAGCGAATTGAGCCTCCTCGGGATAGACACCGGAGGAACTTTTACCGATCTGGTTTTCTATGATGAAGACGAGATGCGGATAAAAGTTTCCAAAATTCCCACCATCCGGGGCAAAGAAGATGAGGTTTTTCTCAGGGCGGTTGAGGAGGTGGACGTCTCCTCGCTCATCAGAATTACGCATGGCACCACTGTGGGCACGAATACGGTATTAGAGGGAACAGGAGCGCGTACCGCCATTTTGACGACGCGCGGTTTTCGCGACGTCTTGGAGATTGGCCGAACGCAGCGCCTCGTCCCCCGAACCTTGTTTGATGCGAAGTTCGTTCGTCCCAAGCCCATCGTTGCCCGAGAGATGCGATTCGAAATGGAAGAGCGCGCCTTGGCCGACGGCCGCTTGCAAACCCGCGTCAAGGAGGCGGACGTTGACAGGCAGGCCGAGCGGCTGAAGCAGCTTGGGGTTCAAGCCGTCGCTATTTGCTACTTACACGCCTACGTGAACGCAGAGAACGAAAGGCGGACGGCGGCGCAGCTCCAGAAAGTCTTGCCGAGCGTATATCTGTCGCTATCCCATGAGGTCGTGCCCGAATATCGTGAGTTTGAGCGTTTTTCAACGACGGCGCTGAACGCCTATCTCGGCCCCAGAATAAGAGATTATGCGAGCCGGCTGGATGGCGTGCTTCAGGAAAGAGGATGCCGCGCATCCCTCTTCATCATGTCTTCCAACGGTGGAATGCTGGACGTCGAACGGGCCACCCGATTTCCCGTGCAGACGATACTCTCCGGCCCGGCGGGCGGGGTGGTGGGCGGGGTTGCCATCGCCGAGGCTCTGAACCTCAAGCATCTGATCACCTACGACATGGGGGGCACCAGCACGGACGTATGCCTTATTCGGGACCGCCAGCCCGTCATCAGCAGAAACAACTTGGTTGGCTCCTACCCTCTCAAAACCTCGCAACTCCAGATCAATACCGTAGGCGCTGGCGGGGGGAGCGTCGCATGGCGCGATGAGGACGGTGCGCTTCATATCGGACCCAGGAGCGCGGGCGCGCGCCCGGGTCCCGCCTGTTATGGGTTCGGCGGCGAGGAGCCGACGGTGACGGATGCGAACGTGGTTTTGTCTCGCATCGGACCGCGTGCGCTTTTGGCTGGCGGGTTGAAGCTTTATCCTGAGAGGGCGAGACGCGCTCTTCAACTGCTGGCTGACGACCTGGGCGTCCACGACGCGGTTGCGATGGCGCGCGGGATCATCGACGTTGCCGTGGCGAAGATGGTGAGTTCGATTCGCGAGGTTTCCATTGAGCGTGGATTCGACCCGAGAGAACATGCGCTGCTCGCCTACGGCGGGGCGGGGCCGCTCCACGCCGCCCTCATAGCGCGGGAATTGGCCATTTCAAGCGTCGTCATCCCCCGGTTTCCGGGGAATTTCTCAGCCGTTGGCCTTCTGATGTCGGATGTCGTTCAAGAGAATGTCGAGACGCATTTCCTCGCACTGGAGGAAGCGGAGGAACGCTCCCTTGAGCGCATTTACGAGAGGCTGGCTGCGTCTTCTGCGAATCATCTCCGGGCAGCCGGCTTGAACGAGATTCGCAGCCTTCGCTACTTGGACGTTCGCTACGTCGGGCAGGCGTTTGAATTGACGATTCCGGTTCGGGAAACCGCCGGCTGGCTGAAGGCGTTGGCGGGGGAGTTTCACGCCCGATACGAGCGGCGCTACGGGCATTCTCATCCCGAAGCGCCTTTGGAGATCGTCAGCTTGCGCGCCCGCATATCGGGGATGGTGGATAAGTTGAAGTGGGGGAGGTCGGCGGAGTCGCCAAGAGATTTGGGGAGCGCGTTGCGGGACAGGAGAGACGTCGTTTTTGAGGATAGCGTGCCGGATTGCCCCGTCTATCATCGAGATTCCCTGCCCATCCGCCAGGAAATACATGGCCCGGCGGTCATAGAGGAATACGGCTCGAACACCTTGGTGCCGCCCGGCTGGGTGGCGAGCCAGAATGCCGAGGCGCATCTTCATTTGCGGGCTATGGAATGACGCATCGAGGGGGTGCCCATGAATGGAGCGATGAAATACGGATATAGCCATGGAATGCAGCCGGGCGCCTTCCCCTCCCATCGGGATTTTTTCGCTTTCGTCGAGAGAGTGGAAAGGGCTGGCTTCGATTCTATCTGGATTGACGATCACATCGCGTTTCGCGGCAATTATCTGGAGAGTCTCAGCGCGCTCGCCGCCGTGGCTGCTCGAACCGAACGAATCACCATCGGGAGCCTCGTCTACCTCCTGCCCCTGCGGCGACCACGGTCGATTATCTGAGCGGGGGCGGACGTTTCATCTTTGGAATCGGAATCGGGGGCGAGGAGACGAAGGAGTTCGACGCTTGCGGCGTGTCGAAAGCAGAGTGCGGTGCCCGCACGGATGAAGCCATATAGGTTTTGCGCAAATTGTGGTCGGGTGAGCCGACGAACTACCCGGGAGAGTTTTTTCGTTTTTCAGAGGCGCGGCAAAGCCCTACCCCTTCGAGCGCGGGTGGCCCGCCCGTTTGGGTGGGCGGCAGGAGCGAAGCCTCGCAAAGACGCGCCGCTGCTTTACGGGATGGCTACGTGCCCTATCTGTTTTCCCCATCGCGCTATGAGAGAGGGATTGAACCGAATTCGCCGCTGCGCCGCCGAGCGAGGAAGGGTGCTGGAGGATCCCCGAAAACCATGGACGCCTGTCCTTCACCTGTTCGTCAACCTTCACGAAAAAGAGGACAAGGCGCTGGATGACGGCACCAGAAATCTCTCGATGCGATACGGGAGCAATATGCGCGAGGCGGCGAAGAAGTATCTGCTCCATGGGCCGCTCGAGCGTTGCGCGGACGTGATACGCGCATTTTCGAAAGTGGGCGTGAGGCATTTTATCTTCAAGACGGCGGCGCCTGCCCATGAGGAGGTGGACCATATGGCGAGGCTGACGGAAGAACTCTTGCCGGTGGTGAGACGTCATGTCGGCTGAGGCGAGCGGACACGTCGATACGTTCGCGCGAGATAATCTTCCGCCCGCCTCTTTGTGGCCGGAGATGAATTATGGTGCCCTGCCGGAGTTGGCGGCGTATCCATCCCGAATGAACGCCGGGGTGGAGCTCATAGACAAGGTGGCGGAGGACGCGCAGGGTGCTCGGCCCGCGATTTACTTTGGAGAGACCCTCCGGACGTATCAAACGCTTTTGGAGAGCGCGAATCGAATCGCCTCGGTGATGAGCGATCAGTTTGGTCTCGTGCCCGGAGGCCGGGTGCTTCTTCGCGCCTCGAATCACCCGATGCTCGTGGCTGCGTGTCTGGGGATTTTGAAAGCGGGCGGCGTCGTAGTTCCGACCATGCCGGTGATGCGCGAGCGCGAGTTGGTTTATGTGCTTGAAAAAGCCAGGGTCGAGTTCGCCATTTGCGACGCCCGATTGGGTGCGGACCTGATGGGTGCGGCGAAGTCTTCCGCCTCCCTTGGAGACGTCATTCGCTTCAACGACGACGATTCCAGCAGCCTCGAAGCATTGATGACCCAGGCGTCGTCTGAATATCAGAACGTGGATACGGCCGCCGATGACGTCGCTCTCATTGGCTTTACGTCGGGCTCCACGGGAACCCCGAAAGGGACGATGCATTTTCATCGCGATTTGCTCGCCGCCGCGGATACTTTTCCCAAGTGCCTGTTTGGCCTCGGTCCCGACGACGTCGTTTGTGGCAGCCCGCAGATCGCTTTTTTGTATGGCTTTTGCGCTTTCATAACAGATGCTTTGAGATTCGGCAGCTCCATGGTTTTGCTTGAAAGAGGAACTCCCCGTGATCTCCTGGAGGCCATCCAGAAATACAAGGCGACGGTGTGTTTCAGTACGCCCTCGGGCTATAAGCAGATGCTCGCTATCCTGGATGAGCACGATTTGGGCAGCCTTCGCGTCTGCGTTGCGGGGGGAGAGCCTTTGGCCCCTTCCGTGTTCGGCGAATGGCGCGAGAGGACGGGGGTGGAGATCATCAACGGCCTAGGTGTCTCCGAGCTGCTTCACATATTCGTTTCGGCCAGCGGCGAGGACATTCGTCCTGGAACGATTGGCCGGGCGGTGCCGGGCTATCAGGTTCGGGTCGTGGACGATGCGATGGAGGACGCAGCCCCGGAAGAAGTGGGGCAGTTGATTGTCAAGGGACCCACCGGATGTCGTTATCTCGATGATATCGAAAGACAGCGGAATTACGTGCGCGATGGCTGGAACCTGACGGGAGACCTCTGCCGCGTCGATGAGGATGGGTATATTTTCTTCGAAGCGCGATCCGACGATATGATCAACACCGGAGGATATAACGTATCCGGGCTGGAGGTAGAGGCCGTGCTGCTCGAACACCCGAGGGTGCGCGAGTGTGCCGTGGTGGGTTCGCCGAATCTCGAGCGAGGAGAAATCGTGAAGGCGTTTGTCGTTCTCGCGGAATCTTCGACCGCTGAAACCCCCGAGGGGCGGAATGAGACCATTGAGGAACTGCAGGATTTCGTGAAATCGCAGATTGCACCGTATAAGTATCCGAGAGCCGTGGAGTTCATCGCAAGCCTTCCCCTCACGCCCACGGGAAAGATACAAAGAGGCGCTTTGAGGAAATTGGAGATAGAGCGCAGCGCAGAAAGCTGAACGAGCGTCGTTCGCGTGGGAGACGCTGATGAGATTGTAGATTCTCGCCGCCCCGCAACGCCGGCGGGTTGCGCCAGCGTTGCGCGCGGCTTGGTAAACGCCTGTTGGCGTCTTTTTGGAGTGAATGTCGCCTCTTGGGAAAATCAGAGATGGATTCTGATGCGAAAATGAGAGATAATAATCACTTACACATCAGAAGCGATTTCTCATTTCGAGATTCACGCAAAATGAGAAGCGTGTCTTTTCCAGCCGAGGAGGGAAGAATATGAAAATGCGTCACGTCCTGTGGTCCATTCTGATATCTGCTTTCGCCGCTTTCTTTCCGTTGCAGCAGGCTTCGGCGGCCTACCCGGAGAAGCCGATTCAGTTTATCATTCCCTTTGGTGCGGGCGGCGGTGCGGACATCGAAGGTCGCCTGCTCGCCAAGGAGATGGCGAAAATCCTTGGCGTCCCCTTGGTGGCCATCAACAAGCCGGGAGCGGGCGGTGCCGTCACCTATACCTTCCTGAAAAATGCCAAGCCAGACGGCTATACGGTGGCCTGGAATTCAACGTCTATCCTCACCTCCACGAACATCGGCAACGTTCCGTGGGGCTACCAAGCCCTGGATCATATCGGGCGGGTCCACTTCCAGCCTCTGGTCGTGGCGGTGAACTCCAAATCAAAATGGAAGACGGTCGCCGATTTTGTGAGCGATTGCAAGAAAAAGCCAAATACGCTCAAGGTTGGCCATGCGGGAACCGGAAGCACGACCCATCTCACGGCCGTCGTCTTCACGAAGATGACCGGGTGTGAGGCCATCCTTATTCCTCTGGGCGTCAAGCGGCGCAACGCCGCGCTTCTGAGCGGGGAGGTTGACGCCATGGGAGCACCTCTTACGGGAGCGGTGCGTCTGTGGAAGGCGAAGAAGTTTCACATCCTCACCCATTTGACGGGGGAGCGTAACCAGACGATTGAGAGCGTGCCCACCATGAAAGAACTCGGATATGACATCTCCTTCGATCATTTTCGGGGTCTCAGCGTGCCTAAGGGGACGCCTGCGGAGGTGAAGGCGAAACTCGTGGACGCCATGACAAAAGCGGCGCGCTCGAAGGCTTTTGCGAATCTGGCGAAAACCAAGGGATTCACGATCGATCCGAGCGGGCCCGAGGTATTCGGAAAGATGCTCGCCGAGCGGGACAAGATTGTCGCTGATATCATGAAGGCTTCGGGCATCTACCGGTCCAACAAGTAGCCGCGCGAGTCGCGCGCGCCATATGGGGCCGCCTCCTTCTCTGGCGAGGGAGCGGCCCTCGTTTTGCGATTCCTTCTCTCTCGTGGAACGGGTTATATGCGATGGGCTTAAGAAATATCGTCGGCGCGCTGGCCATCCTTGGTTTTACGCTCTACTATGGTGGTCTTGCCGCCCTGCTTCCAAAGCGAGCCACCACCGATGCGCCGGGGCCTCATTTTTTCCCCTACCTGATCACCGTCTCGATACTCTTTCTCACCGGAATGATCTTCCTCCAGGGGGTGAGAGGACTCAAAGGCTCCTCAGGCTTCGCCGACTTGATTCCCAAGAATTCCTCCGCGAATCAAAATTACAGCCTCGCGCGCGCGGCGGCTGGCCTGCTGCTCACGGGGCTCTATTTTCTTTCTCTTTCCACGTTTGGATTTTTTTGGGCGACCCCCTTCTTCTTCGCCGCTTTCATGTGGATAACGGGCGAGCGACGCCTTCAGGTTCTTCTCGCCCTTGCGATTGTCGTTCCGATGTTTTTGTTCTTTTTGTTTCGTGACCTTTTTCAACTTCCTCTGCCAAGGGGAAGTTTTTGAGGATGACGTCTGATGAACGGTGACGTGCTCCAGGGTTTCTATCTCGCTCTCGCGCCGACGAGCATCCTGGCCACGGCCTTAGGCGCCCTGCATGGCCTCATATGCGGCATGATGCCGGGATTGACGACGAGCGCGGGCATCATCATCCTTTTCCCCGTCACCTTCATTCTGGAGCCCACCACGGCCGTGGCACTTCTGCTCGGCGTCTTCGCGGGCGGAATGACGGGGGGAAGCTTCGCCGCCATCCTCATCAACATTCCGGGCTCTCCGTCGGCTTCGGCCACCACGATGGATGGATACCCCCTCACCCAGAAGGGAGAGGCCGGCCGCGCGCTGGGGATTTCCATCGTCTCCAGCTTCACCGGCGGTGTTTTCAGTTTCTTCTGCCTCATGCTGATCGCTCCGCAACTCACGAAGGTGGCCCTCCAGTTCCAGGCGGCCGACCTTTTCGGGCTCGTATTCTTCGGAATGTCGGTCATATCCGCCTTCGCGGCGAAATCGCTCGCAAAGGGGCTGTTGTCCACCTTCCTTGGCCTCATGATCGTGACGGTGGGGATGGATCCCCTCGTGGGAACGGCTCGCTTCACCTTTGGCAGTGCGAACATGCTCGCTGGAATCCATTTTATCCCCGCCCTCGTGGGCCTCTTCGCCATTCCGGAGATAGTGGCGAACCTCGCGGAAGGGAACATTCGCTCGGTTGCCTCAAGGTTCGGTCGCGTGTTGCCCAGTTGGGAGGACATCAAGCGAATCCGGCTTCCGGTGGCTATTGGCTCTGTCGTGGGTACTTTCGTCGGCATCCTGCCGGGAGCAGGTGGTCCGATAGCGGTTTTCGTGAGCTACGACTACGCCCAGAAGGCCAGCAAGGAGCCGGAGCAATTCGGCAAGGGTTGCGTCGAGGGAGTGGCCGCTCCTGAATCGGCGAACAGCTCCATCGCCGGCGGCGCGCTCATTCCGATGATGACGCTCGGGATTCCTGGTGATCCGATAACCGCCATTCTCATCGGCGCCTTGCTGGTCCATGGAATGGCACCGGGACCGCTCCTTTTCGTGGAGCAGGGTTCTTTCGCGTTTTCCGTCCTTTTCTCGTATTTTATCGCGATATGCAGCACGGCCCTGGTCGCGTTCTTGGGGCTGCGGGTCATCGTGAAACTGCTGTCCATCCCCCGATCTCTCCTTCTGCCGATCATCGTCGCCCTGTGTGTTTTGGGGACGTATGCGCTGCGAAATTCGTTCTTCGATATCCACGTCATGTTCTTTTTCGGTCTCGTGGCCCTCACCTTCAAGTGGCTCGACGTTCCCGTGGTGCCGCTCCTGCTCGCGCTCGTGCTGGGACGCCAGCTCGAGGAGCATTTGCGGGTCGCCCTCGCCGCGTCAAGAGGCGACGTTTCGGTTTTCTTCACCTCTCCGTGGTGTTTGTTTTTTCTCTGTCTCTCGTTCGTCTCGTTCGTCTGGCCGTTCTTTCTTGAATGGAGAATAAGGAATAGAGCGGCGAAGCAAGAGTCCCCCCCTGCGCCTTCTTCCGCTTAGCGGGCGCTTTGGCCGGCTCATTTGCGGCTTGCATGGGAGCGGGGTTTTCGCCGTCCGTCGGGTCCGTTGATGGGTGGATGGTGAACCCGTACCAGGACGGCGTGCGCTGGCTGGGCGAGGAGCCACAACGCCGCGAGCCCTATGGGATTTCCATGAAGGGCGTGGGCTTCGTGCCCGAGGACAGGAGAATCTTTTTCGCCTGCGTGTGGAGGAAAACGTTGAGGTTGGCGCGTTCAATCTGGACCGGTCTAGCCCCTGGACGCTCGGTCGCATATTATGGTCTTTTTTCTAAACGCGTTCCACTGAAAGTACACAAGGGAAACGAACTGAGGGGTGGGGAGCAGCAGATGCCGGCCATCGCCCGTGTCCCGATGGGCGCGCCCAAGCGCGTTGTAGGCGATGCGTCCTCTGAGGGTCTGGCGCCAGCCATCGGGAGGGGCGTGGGCGAGATGATCGGGGCGCTCCGGGACGAGGGGCTTGCCGTTCCCCTGGTGGAGCAAAACGCCCGCTTCTTTTGTCGGCTCTCTGAATTGCGTCTGCATCATCGGCGATGATCGGGTTTGTTTTCATGGCGCGGTGGCGCAACTTGAAGAGGAGGAAGAACGGAAATCGCGCTATCTAGCCGTTTGATTTTCATTTTTCCGTCAATGGAAATGAGGAGGGTTTTGCATGAACTCTCGCGTTGAATTCGGTTTGATCATGGCCTTGACCATCCGCGGGCTTGCCGTCGGAAACTTTGCCGACATGAGGGCGGTGGCGCAAGAGGCCGAGAGTCTCAGCTTTGACTCGGTATGGTTGTGCGATCACTTTTTAACACTCGATCCGGGCGCATATGCGAAAGAAGCAGGTTTTGACGAGTCCGGAATGTCTGGGGGCGTCGGCTCCGGCTCCATCCCCCTGCTGGAGACCTGGACCGCGCTCAGCGCCCTCTCGCAGGTGACCGAAAAGGTTCGCCTCGGGACCAGTGTTCTGAGCAACTCCTACCGCATTCCCTCAGTGCTCGCGAAGATGGGCGCGACGCTGGACAATATCAGCGACGGGCGGCTCGATCTGGGCCTTGGCGCGGGCTGGATGCAGGAGGAGTATGAGGCTTACGGAATTCCCTTTCCCAGGGCTTCCGTTCGAATTGCGCAAATGGAGGAGGCCATTCAGTTGATCCGCAAGATTTGGACGGAGCCTTACCCCACGTTCGAGGGCGTGCACTACGCGATCAAAGGGGCGGTGTGCGACCCTCCCCCGATTCAAAAACCCTCGCCTCCCATATGGATCGGCGGCGAGGGACGAAAAGTTCTCAGGGTCGCGGCAAAGTACGCCGATGGCTTCAACGTGCGCTGGTGGCCTCCTGAGCGCTACCGAGAGCGCAAAGAGGAGATTGACGCCCACTGCGAAGAGGCGGGGCGTGAGCCGGATGGGCTCAAGCGCTCTTTGATGTGCCTTCTTCTGCCCAGCCACGATCGCGCGCGCGTGGAGGCGGAAAAAAGGCGGTTTTCAGCCGTTCCGGAAACGGGTATAATCTCCGGCACACCTGAGGAATGCGTGGGACGAATTATGGAATATGTCCAAGCGGGCGTTCGACATTTTCTGTATACCATTCCCGATGTCGCGAAAATGGATATGCTCCGCCTTGCGGGGGAGGAGATTCTGCCCGTTGTCAGGAGTTTATCGAACGGGGGGTGACGCCCTCTTGTCGAGCTGGGAGATTCTACAATGTGTGAAAAACAAGGTCTGACCGGGTACTTGAAGCCCACGGAATTTATTGATTCGGGCAATCCGGACGTCGTTTCGAAGGCGCAAGAACTCACAGAAGGCTGCGCGAACGATAAGGAGAAACTCGGCAAAATCTATTATTTCGTTCGCGATTTTCCCTACGACATTCTGGACTCGTTCCGCTACCTTGCTGAGGGGAAGCGGCGAGCGAGCGACGTACTGAACAACGGCAAGGCGTTTTGCATGGGCAAGGCCAGCATGTTCGCCGCCCTTTGCCGGGCCTCGGGCATTCCTTCTCGCATCGGCTTTCAGCAACTTCATTGCCCAGACAAGCCTTTCATGAATGAGGAAGTCGCCAAAATTTGGGGAGATCGCAAACTGCCGTGGCACTCGCTGGGGGAGGCGTATCTCAACGGCAAGTGGCTCAAGCTGGATGCTACCATCGACAAGACGTTCGCCGCGCGAAAAGGACGGGAATATTCCCGGGAATTCGACGGTGAGAACGATATTCCCTCTGTGGAGGGGCCCCTCATTAAAGACCTCCCCAGCCACATGGACTACCCGAAAGACGTGGCCCATTGGTATGAGCAGGTTGCCAAGGACGTCGTCGCTTCCGTTGATGAGAACGTCGTTCATAAGGATGTTCTCAGCGACGAGGAATGGTCTGGTCCCGATGCGGGGATTTTGAAGAGATAGGCAGCCCCTCGGGCCACTTTGGTGGATAAAGTCGTTCTATAAAAGGAGCTTTGGATGTCGCGTGACCTCGTGAGGGTGGCCGAGTTTCCGCTCACCCAGGAAATGGAGCAGCAGTATATCGACGGGAATTGGCTCAGGGGAGAGCGTGGCGAGCCGGTGGACGTGGTGAATCCATCGAATAACGAAACGATTTTTCAGTTGTTTCCGGCGTCGGATGCGCAAGTTGACCAAGCCGTTGACTCCTCCTGGCGGGCGTTTCGTGATGCGGTCTGGAGGCGTATGCCCGCTTTGGAGCGCGGGAAACTTATCAACAACCTTGCTGTGCTGATGCGGGAGCACGCAGAAACTCTCGCTAGATTAGAATCCATCAACACAGGCATTCCCATTCGAGAGAGTCGCTTGGAATCCGCTTCCTCCGCGCGCCATTTTGAGTATTTCGCGGGATGGTCCGGAAAAGTCTCGGGCAGTGCCCAGCCCCTCATGAACGATCGGATTATGTATTCGGTGAGAGAGCCTTTGGGGGTGGTGGCCATCGTCGTTCCGTGGAATACTCCGCTGAAGCTCATGTCCCGTGGGCTGGCCGCTGCTTTGGCCTGCGGTAATACGGTGGTCATCAAACCCTCCGCCGTCGCCCTCGCCTCGGTGCTGTATTTTGGAAAGCTGGTTGAAGAGGCGGGGTTTCCACCGGGGGTGATCAACATCGTGGTGGGTTCGGGACGATCGACGGGCGCGAAGCTCGTGGGTCATCCGGACGTCAGAAAAATCGTCTTCACCGGTGGCACCGAGGGCGGCCTCGAAGTTCTTGGGCTCGCCGCCTCGAACGTGACTCCCGTGTTGGCGGAGCTGGGCGGCAAGGGTCCCATCATCGTTTGTGAGGACGCCGACCTTGACGAGGCCGCAGATGGCGTGATGAGTCAAGCCTTCGCGCGCCAGGGCGAGGTTTGTTTCGCTGGGACCCGCCTCTTTCTACCAAGTTCCATTTGCACAGAGTTCCTCGATAAAATTATCGCTCGCGTCAGTGAGATACGCGTCGGCGACGCCATGGATGAGGAAACCAACATGGGGCCTCTCATTTCCCGTGACCACCTTGCTGACGTCGTTGGTTACGTCGAATCCGCACTGGCGGAAGGGGCGTGCGTCGCTTGTGGAGGCGGCCGTGCAGTACTTGCGGGGCAGTCAGACGGGAATTTTATGCAGCCCACGGTTCTCACCGGTGTGGACCAGGGCATGCGGGTGGCGCGTGAGGAGATTTTTGGGCCCGTTCTCACGGTTCACGAGTTCCATTCTCTCGATGATGCGGTGCGAGACGCCAACGCCACGGAATTTGGGTTGGCGAGTTACATCTGGACGAGCGACCTACGACGGGCGCATCAACTGGCTGCCGATTTGGATTGCGGGAACGTGTTCGTCAACACCTACCGCTATGGTTCTGAGATTCCTTTTGGCGGCGTGCGAAAGAGTGGCATTGGCAGAGAGCATGGGGAAGAGGCATTGCGAGAATATACCCATGTCAAGAGCGTCTGTATCGGGCTCTCAAAATGGCATTCTTGGAATCGTGATTGACATGAAGACGTGAATTTCAAGGAGGATTTACAATGCAGAACAAAGGTTGGCTGACTTGTGCGCTCACTTTCCTCGCCCTTGGCGTGTGCGCTGCACCCGCCTCGGCGGCATATCCGACGAAGGCGGTGGAGATGACCATCACTTTCAAGGCGGGTGGAGCGGCGGACATCTCTGGCCGCACCGTGGCGAAGGCGGCTGAAAAAGTGCTCGGGCAGCCGATAGTCGCCGTGAATCGCCCAGGTGCCGGAGGGACGATCGGCTTTGCGTATGTCAAGACCGCGCCGCCTAGCGGCTACAAGATTGGCTGGCTTTCGGCCTCGATTTTAACCGGCACGAACATGGGGCGCCTCCCCTACGATTATGACGCGTGGGATTACGTTTCCCGGGTCGTGTTCGAGGCGACCGCCATCGTCGTTCGGAGCGACTCCCCCTACAAAACGCTTCCTGATCTCGTGGAGGCGGCCAAGTCGAAAACCCTGAAAATTGGAAGCGCCGGTTCTGGCAGCTTTACGAGGCTGACTGCCTCGGCGCTGGCGAAAAAGGCGGGCTTCAAGTTTCGCCACATCCCCTTGGGAAAACGCCGCGTGCCCAGCCTCCTTGGTGGAGAGGTCGAAGCGATTTCGGTACATCCGCCTGAGGTCTTGGCCCTTCATAAGGCGGGCAAAGTTCGAATGCTGGCCGTTTCCTTCCCGAAGCGGCATCCTGCTTATCCGAACGTTCCACTGTTCAGCGAGCATGGGTGGGACGTTGGTTTTTATCAGTTCAGGGGTCTACACGTTCCCAAGGGAACGCCCGCCGAAGCGGTGCAAAAGCTCCACAAGGCCTTCGAGACGGCTTCTCGGGATCCAAAGGTTCTGGCCACCGCCGAGAAAAGAGGTTTTCTGGTTTCTTATATGGGGCCAAATGAATTCCCGGGCTTCGTGGCTGAGCAAAACGCACTGATAAGAGACATTGTGGTTTCTCTGGGATTGGACAAGAGAAAAAAGAAAAAATAAACTTCATCGCATCTTTGCTGAGAGCAAGAGGCCATAGGGGATCCGGCGTTCATGATGGAAAATGACGGGGAAATCCGGCGATTGCGCGTTGGGCGCACCATCGTTCCGGCTCTTCAGATGGTTTTTTGTGTTGGGTATGGTTTCCTCATTCTTGAGTTGCCCCAGGAGCACGGAGAGGAATATCCTTCGGGGCCTTCTTTTATGCCTTGGTTGTGGGTGTTGTTGCTCATCACTCTCACTTTGCTCGAAATCGGCGCGACCTGCTTTGATGTGCGCGAGAAGAGGGCGCGTGTCTCCATCGCGCGCAAGAGCGTTCTCGACGCCCTGCTCCTCGTCTTGTTGTTGACGGGATTCGCGCTCTCTATTCAGCGAATTGGTTTCTTCTCCGCCGCCGCGGCGTTTCTCACCATCTCCACCTGGTGGAGTGGAGTCCGCGCCTGGGGAATCCTTCTCCCCTATGCCATCATCTTCGCCGCGTTAGTGAACTATATTTTTCACCATGTTCTTCAAGTTCCCTTGCCCCAGGAAGGGCTCTTCTGAAGATGAACCTCCTTGTGGATGGCCTCGTCCATGCACTTGCGTTGAAGCCTTTTTTGTTCGCCGTCTTGGGGAGTTTTTTGGGAATCATATTCGCGGCTATTCCTGGCCTCACGGTGAGCATGGGAATCATTCTCCTACTGCCTTTTACCTTTCACATGGCCGGCGCGACAGCAATGAGCCTTCTCGTAGGTGTTTTCGTCGGCGGAATGACGGGGGGGAGTATCTCGTCCATCTTGCTCAACATTCCGGGCAATCCCGCCGCTATCGTCACGAGTCTGGACGGATACCCGCTCGCCCAGAGCGGGAAGGCGGGAATCGCGCTGGGGGTCGCTTTCTTCTCCAGTTTTTGGGGCGGGTTGTTCAGTCTCGTCTGCTTAGCGACCATCGCGCCTCAGTTGGCGGATTTTGCCCTGAACTTCGGCGCGCCGGAGCTGGCGGCGCTGGTCTTACTGGGGCTTTGCCTCATTTGTGGGTTCGCCCAGACATCAATGAGCAAAGCGCTTATCTCGGGCACCTTGGGTTTGGTCTTCTCCACCGTCGGCATGGACCCGATTGACTCGATACCGCGTTTCACGTTTTCCGTCGTCCAGATTCAGCAAGGCGTCTCTTTTCTACCAGTGATGATCGGACTTTTCGCGGTGCCTGAAATCATATCGGGCATGCGCGGCTCCGCCGTTTCTTTGCCGTGTTTCTCCACGCGCCTGCGGGATTTGTTGCCCGCGCCGGGAATCTTCCTTGGACTTTGGAGGACGCTCGCGCAATCCTCTCTCATCGGAACGGCCATAGGACTTTTGCCCGGAACGGGAAGTGCCGTCGCCGCCGTGTTGAGTTACAACACGGCCCAGCGCCGCTCCGCGGAGCCGGAATCGTTCGGCACGGGAAAACTGGAAGGCGTGTCCGCGCCCGAGGCCGCCAACAGCGCCATGACGGGCGGCGCGATGATCCCGATGCTCACGCTGGGAATTCCTGGTGATCCTGTCACTGCCGTGATGCTCGGCGCACTCACGATCCAGGGTCTCGCCCCAGGTCCTCTCTTGTTTGAGACTCACAGCGGCTTTGTATTTTCCATATTCGGGTCTTTTTTCATCGCCTTGTTTTTGACCATCATCATTGCGTTGCTGGGCATCCGTTTGTTCGTCCAGGTGTTGCGCGTGCCCCCGGGACTCCTTTTTCCAAGCATCGCTGTGTTTTGCGTCGTCGGGGCGTTTGCGCTTCAGAACAGCTTTTTCGATGTGTTTTTGATGATTGGGTTCGGACTGCTCGGCTTTTTTATGCAAAAATTTGATTATCCCATCATGCCTTTGTTGCTGGCGATCATCTTGGGTCCCGTTTTTGAGAAAAACGCCAGAGTGTCGCTTATCCTCTCGGATGGCGACCCCACCATTTTCGTCCGCAAGCCGATCAGTTTGGTGTTTCTGATCGTGTCTTTGCTCTACCTCATCAGCGTTTTTCTAAAACGAACCTCCTTTTTGCGGAAGCGAGAGCCCGCCTGATCCACCGGCCTTTTTCCAGGGTGTTTCAAGGGCGTTTATCGGGGGTATTTTCAGCGTTGCAAAGGCTGGTGAATCGGGGGGGATTTCGGGAGCGTTTATGGAGGGCGTTTTCGGCCTGTCGATGCGCCTTTGAAGCAAGGGGTTTTCCGGGGTGCTGCGGGCGCGGGGCGCTCAAGTGGAGGAGCGGCGGTATCCGCCAGTTCGCGCTTCGTGAATTGCGGGGTTTTCAGGGTCGAGGCGGGGGTGCTCAGGCGTCCTCGTCTTCCTCTTCCTCGTCATCGGGTTCAAGGACGTGGGGAAACTTCGCGTAGAATTCCTCATCGCTCAGTCCCATGACCTCGTCATAGACTTGGCGCGCCTCGGTTCCGGGCCTGAGCGCGGCACTGGTGAGGGCTTGGTCCTGCATCTTCTTGGCGAGGTTCGAGATGCCGTGGGTCATGTTTGCCGTGGCCGCAATCACGGCCTTGTCCCACTGCGCCTCCGTGAACATCAGCAGTTTGACGTATTCGCGCGCCTCCGCGTGCACCTCTTCTTTTTCCGCATCGCTCATGCCGGCGTATTTGCAGCCGGGCCGCCTCCAGGGCTTTTTTCTGGCTCTCGGCGTCCTCCTTCAGGAATTTTGAGCCAGTCGCTCAATGTCGGCGACGAGTTCCTCTTCCGTTTCATGCCCTCGCCCAGACGTGCGACCCTGTCTCGTCTCCGTCCCGATACTGACGGCTATTCGTGCGCCGGCTTGGCGATGTAGGTTCCATGATCTCCACCGCCATCAGTCGATCTCCTTCATGTAGATTTTTAATTGCGCCGTCTTTCGGGCTTAATCCTTTCACCTCAAACCTCGTCCCGGAGGTGAAGAGGACCTCGCGCTCTCCGGGGAAAGCGGAAGCCCCGTTGATGCGCTTGCCGTGTCTGGATTGTACCACAAATTCATGGGGTCCCCCAAACGCCGCCTCTCCGCTGTGGGAGGTGCTGAAAAAGCCCCGCTCCTCAAAAATTCCCCCCTTCTCGATTCCGTCAAGAACGTCATCGGGCAGCGTCGTCCCGCGCTTCACCTCTCCGGCGTAGTCGGGCAGCTTGGCGAGGGCGTCCTTGAGGGTTTTTTCATAGTCGCGCACCGCGGCGATCTTCTTCTGGTCGCGGGAGCGCAGGGCGTCGTTCAGGGGCCCGTAGCCCCACTTCGAGTCGCTGGTTGTGTAGGCGTAGCGGGCCGCCATCTCTATATCGCTCAGGCCGTGGCGCTGCCCGTCCGGCATCCTGCCCCTGGCGGCGGAGAGAAAAGAGCGGAACTTCCGCCCCATCTGCTTTTTGAAGTTGCGGTGGGGCGCGGGGACGTTTTTGAGCGCTTCCATCGCCTTGCGGACTCTGGGTGCGATCTCGTTCTCCAGCAGGCGCGCGCGCCTTCGCAGGAGGTCGAGTATCGCGTCCCTGTCCGCTTTCGGGACGCCCTTCACGGCCGGAACGAGGTCGGCGAAGTCGTTCGTGCGCTCCCCGAGTTTTTTGATGTCCTCCATCTGGCGCAGGGCGCGGCGGCCGAGTTCGTCCGCGTCGATGAGGTCCGCCTTCTCGAATATCCGCACGTATGCGGGGTTGATGGAAGGGTTGCTGAAGCCGTCCCACTCGGCGATTTTATGGAGGCGGTCCAACGGCTTGCGCCCCGCGCGTGCGCGGAACAGGAGGGAGCCGCCCTGGTCGATGCGGACGACCTTCTTTCCCGCTATGACGACGTTGTCGAGTTTGAGGCCCACCGCGTCCCAGTTGGCGAGCCAGACGTCGGCGGCAAAGCCATCCAGCACCTTGTTCGCGTGCGCTTTCGTCAACCTGTTCTTGCCGAGGGTTCCGGTGTTCTCGACGATCTCGCTGGCGATGGAGAGTTTCTTGCCCTCGCGGACGAGGGCGGAGGTCGGCGCCTCAAGCCCCAGCTCCCGATAGATGCGGTTCGCCGCCGCCTCGGAGTAGGCCTGGGCGGGGTCGTCGTATTGCTTGACGTAGCGCTCCACCCCGTCCGCGCCCCGATAGAGTCCCCCCGGATTGCTGCCCTTCGGCCCCGAGATGCGCCGCTCCAGTGCGACTGCGGCGTCGAGTTCCGGTATGGCGCCCTTGCGCACCAGTTTGCCGTCGACGATCTCGGCCAGTTCCCGCTCCGCCGCCTCGAGCTCGTCCGCCGCCGCGCGTCTGAGCGACGTGAGATGAGTCGTGCGCCCATCCTCGGACGCCCGCACCGAGGCGCGCCAGAGCTTTTTGTCCTCCTCAAGGAAGGCGATCAGCGCCCTGTCGCTGTCGGCCGCCTGAAAGGCCCGGCCCTCATTCAGCATCCGCTGGACGCGGGCGTAGTCCTTCGCGCCCAGGTCCGGATGCCGCTTGCTTTGCTTCGCCGCCGTCTCCGCGCTCAGGCGCACAGCGCGGGATTTTATGCCCATCGTCCTGGCGATGTCGTCTCCGAGCGCTGCCACGGGCCAGTCGCCCGCGCTCTTGCCCGCAAGGTGCAAGCCAAACGCACGCCCCCCTTCGCCCTCAATGAAGTCCTGAGCGACGGCGGGCGCAAGGTCGGGCGCCGCGTCCATCCTGGAGATCGCGCGCTCCAGGGGGTCTTTCACCACGCCGGCAGGGGCACCACCCGCCTGTGCGCCCACGTTGTGATCCCAGCCGGAGTCGATTCCTTCCGGAACGCGGACGACCTCTCCCGTCCGGGAGTTCACGCGCGCCGACTTGCGGCGGCTGGGGCGCCGCTCGCTCGGTGCGAAGCCGAACTCCTCAAGGTCCGCATCCGAGAGCTGCATCACCGTGCACCGGCAGCCCCACCCGTTGGGCGGATAGTGCGTGCGCCAGAAGGGATCGTTCACAGGCAGGACGACGCCGTGCCAGGAGGCGTGCGCCGGTCGGGTCGAGGCGTCAAGAACCGCCGAGTAGCGCAGCCAGGGCGCGTTTTGCTTCTCCGCCTGTATGCGCCGCCACCGCCCGGCGGCGTAGGAGGTCCGCAGGTTCGTCTCGTAGATGACCCGCAACCGATGCGACGAGCCCAGCTGGACGACGCGCGTCTTCCCCGTCAGCGGGTCTTTCATCTCCGCACGACCCCACCACCCGCGCTTGCGAAGCAACGGCTCCAGCGCATCCTGAAAATCCGCGAGAGAGCTCCCCTCGATTATCGCCCGATCCACCTCCGCCCGAACGTCGCCGAGAACGTCCATGCGCATCGCCTTCGCCACGCTGAACGCCCGCGCGTGCTCCGCAGCCTCCACGTCGCGCCAGTCAAATCCCACCGCGTAGCCCTTCGCGCGAAAAAAATCCACCGCCTCCCCAGGCGGAACGTCTAAAATCTCAGGCGCAGGCATCGCCGCACTCGCCCTAATCTACCCACCCGCCTCGTTCTCCGAATCCATGAGTCCCGCACGTCCGGAAAGAGCCGCGGAGAACGACAGCCGCGTCAGACGATCTACCACTTCCGCGAGGAAGCAGGAAATATATCGAATTTTTCCTGAAAATCTCTCTTTTTTATTGTGAAAAACGGAAAATAAGTATATCTTTTTTTGTGTAATATAGATTATATGAGTATTAAACGCTCATATAATTGGGCCGGGGGGTGCGGGGTTCCCCTAAATTCACTTTCATCATAAGGAGCGGAAAATGACCAGTTTGATGAGTCGCGCTTCGTTTCACGATGTGCTCAACCGTATGCTTGAGGACTCCTTCGCCAGGCCTTTCCGCCAGGACGCCGAGGAGGAGATTCTACCTATCGACATCGCACAAACGGATAAGGATGTCGTCGTGCGTGCGTCGCTTCCGGGGTTTAGGAAAGAGGATATCGACCTTCGGATTGAAAAGGGTGTTCTCTCCATCAAGGCGACGAAACAAACGGAGAAAGAAATTGAAGATGAAAAATACTATCGCCGCGAGCGTTTCATGGGCTCTTTGAGCCGGCGGGTCGTTTTGCCTGGTATCGTGCAGAACTACGAATCGAGTGCGGAACTCAAGGATGGCGTCCTCACGCTTCGGGTACCCATAGCCGAGGTGAGCAAACCGAGGCAGATTGCGGTTCAGTAGATCGAGCGTCCCAGGCCGGTCCCCGGCGTCAAGCCGGGGACCGGAAAACGTCGGGTATCCGCACTTTTCGCTTCGCCGAGGAAACACATGGACGATGCTCGGAATTCGCGCAACGCCCATGTGCCGCCACGACCTGCCTTCCACTCATATTCAGTCGTCATCACGCGGCGACATGTGTCTATCCATGATTCGTATCTTCTGTCTGCCTCGCACCGCCTGGTTGTCTGGTGAGTGAGGTGCTTAACTTAGCGCGCCCTCTGATCAGATGGTGGATATGGCGACTGTGCCGTGAGGAAGTTTTGCTTTGATCGCTGTTTTGTATCTTTGCCGGGAGGGAGGAAATGGCCGCTCGGCTTTGAACGCGCAGGGCGCGGTTCCCCCTATTATTTCCTCGTCAAGGTGAGGTGAGTGGGTGTTTCCGCTTTTTCTACCGTGTCGAGGGTGCGACAGGCTTCGACGATTTTCGTGAAGCGCCGCGCCGGAATGGCGCGGCCGGGGACGCTGGTTCACGGACTGATGGATTCTCCATAGGTTTTGAGGGAAACGTATTTTGAGGTCTGGAACGCCGCCTGAAAAATGCTTTATGGCCAGGAAGCGATTCCGCTTAGAGAGTTCTCGCTTTTGGCGAAGGGGGTTTTTCGCCTCCCTTCGTTCAGGCGGTGAAGCGGAAATCTTCCCTCTGGCAAGAGAAAGCGAGACGCTCCTCTTTCCCGTTGCGTGATTCTGAAAGGCTCAGCAGATAGGCCTATCCTGAGAGCGGACCAAAATCAGGCGGGGGAATGCGGCGCCTTGAGGCCGCCTCATAGGCCGAGGCGATCTGGAGGAGCGCGTCTTCCCTGCCGGGTTCGGCGCGAAACACGAGGGAGAACGGCAAACCTGGTTCCGGGATGGTGTTTGCCTGGTCGTTGGGGGCGGGGACGAATCGGGTCCCGTCCTCGTTCAGTTCAAAAACAGGGTCATAGGTCGTCCGCACGTAGCCTGCCGGCACGAGTACCTCCGTCAGGCCGGCGTTCGGGCCGCTTTGCGACTCAGGTCTCGAGTTCAGCAGGAGGCCCGGTTGGCTCGCGCCCCCGATGATGGCGGGCGGAAGCGGTGTGTGCAGTCGCACGAGGGCGTCGAGCCTATTTTCGAGGATGACCATCATGTCCACGCGGCGGAGAAGCTCGCGCAGCATGATGCGCTCGTTCACCCCCTGCCGATTCCCGTGCGGATTGCGCGGATCGTCCACTTCTTCCCAGTTTTTGAAGGCGGCGCGCTGGTCGTCTCCCCAGAACTTCGAGCGCGCGTTCAACTCGGAAAAGCCGGTGATGGTCTCGGTGAATCCACGTGCTTTCCAGTCCTCGGCTCGGCGCGAGAGGTATTGATGAATGTGGTAGCGAAACGTCATGGCGAGTTCTTGTTGCTGGACGGTGGCGAGGTCTAGGTTGACGGGCGGTTCGACTCTGCCCTCGGCCATGTCGAGCATATAGTCTATCGGCAGCATGTCGCCTGTCCCAAAAAATTTCCCCGGTGTGAATTCGGTTGGGACGATGGCCTCTGCAAACTCCCGGAAAAGGGGTTCTCCTTCTGGAGTGAGCCGAAACATGATGTCTGGCATGAATATGGGAACGAGTCTGGCCAGCGCGCGCCTGAAGTCCGTTTTCATGGTCTCGACCTCGGGGTCGCTCTTCCACAGCGGGTCGGTGGATTCGAGGAGCGTCGCCCCGAGATTTGCGCCAATGATGCTTTTGATCTCCTTGGCCGCAGCGGTGACGATCGGCTCTTCAGATTTTGACCCTCTCGGATACACCATTGATTCACGAATGATCCCGATGCGCATTCCCTTGAGCGCGTCTGCCTCGCCGCTCATTCGCGCGTGCTTCGAATAGGGCGTTTCCAGGACGGAGGAACGGGGCACCGTCGTGAAGGGATCGCGCGGGTCGTAGTAGCCGTTCTCCGGGTCCTTGAGGGCGTCGAGTATCTTGGCGCAATCGCCGATGGTTCGTGCCATGATACCGCTCCTGTCGCAGTAGATGTCCGCCCCGATGGCGCCGCCGTCGAAGCCGAGCATCGCCTTGTGGGGCAGAATCAGCGCGACGGCGTTGTGATTCGAAGGTCCCCGACAGGAGGCTCTCGTCTCCTCACCCAAGCTCGCCATCACCATGTTGGTGCTCACCGAGAGCGCGGAACCCGAACTCGAGCCGAGCGAGGCCGCGCGCGTGGTGTCATAGGGGTTCGATGGATTCCCGCCCCAAGAGCTGCGCTGGTAGCCCAGGACGGAAGGCAGCGCCTTATCGGGTTCGTGCTGCCCGCCCGGATCGCCGGCGCGTCCGTTGTATTCCGTGCTGACGGCCTTGGCGAAGATGATGGCGCCCTTGTTTCTCAATTGCTCGATCAGCACGTGGTCGCGCGCGGGAAAATCGATGTCGTAGCGCGCGTCTCCACCGCCCGTTGAGCGCATGTCCTTGGCGTCGAAAGGGTCCTTGAAGGAGAATACCATGCCGTACATCGACATTTTTTCAAGATCGGGCCTTGTTCCATGCGCGGCGTCGAGCTCCGTCGCACGCTCGAGCGCGTCGGGGTAGTGCCGGAAAACCTCGCAGACGGGAGGCGCGCCCGGCGGCAGCGGGCCTTCGGAAGGATGCCTGTCGAAGTCGCCCCGGCAGGTGACGGAGCGCTCGCCGCGGATGTTGAGGGTGGCGAGGGCGTTGACTTGGCCGGCGTCTGGAATTCCGATGATCATCCCGTACTGCTGCTGGACATCCGGATCCGATGCCGTCGGCTCCATGCGTCCGAACTCAAGGGGTGGCCCCTGGTATTTGTCGAGATCGGGCAGCACGTCTGCGGCCTTCACGCTCTCCCTTGGAAAGCGAAGCGGCGCTTTCGCGCGCACAGCACCCCTAGCTTCGGGAACCGGGGCGCCATCCTCAGTCACGAGCATACTGGCCACGCCGTTATACGCGCGAACGCGCTCAATGTAGCGCTTGACCACATCGGCGCAGGTCGTTCGTCCAGCCTGGATTGCGGTATGGAGCTCCTTGATGGTCGCTTCTTCTAAGCGAAACGCCCCGTTTTTATCTCCCATGACGCATCCTTTCATGTCCCCCCACCTTCTCGCTCTCATTCCGCCGGGCGAGGCGTATCAACTTGAGATGATTTCAAAATACTATGGGGGATCTTCGGTTTTCGCAATGTCTGATGGAGGCGCTCCAAAGCACTCCGCCCCTGCCTATTTCGGCACAATGGTCCGCGTCTTTGCTGCGGCGTTTTTCGCACCGCCGTGTTCTGGTTTCGCCATATGATTTCCTCGTCAATCAAAAAACGATAAGCAAGTGGTATTTTTCGCAAAACGAGTAAGAATATGCGATGCTTCGCTGAAGCGAAAAAGAACCGGCGAAAGGAGACTTCAGATTGAAAGACGGTTTGAAGACGGACTTGGACGTCCTCATCGTGGGGGCCGGCATAGCCGGGCTGTTCATGCTCTACCGGCTGCGCTCTAGGGGCTTCAAGGCGCGGATATACGAGTCGGGCAGCGACGTGGGCGGCACCTGGTATTGGAATCGTTACCCGGGAGCGCGGTGCGACACAGAGAGCGTTCAGTATTCCTATCAATTCTCGAAAGAACTCCAGCAGGAATGGGTGTGGAGCGAACGATATGCGAGCCAGCCGGAGATTTTGCGCTACATCCGCCATGTGGCCGAGCGCTTTGATTTGAGGCGGGACATCGTCTTTAACACGCGGGTCGCGTCCGCCGTATTCGATGAGAATGTGAACCATTGGGTGGTCGAGATCGAGAGCGACGAGCGAATCTCTGCCGCCTTCTGCGTGATGGCCACTGGGTGTCTCTCCTCGCCCAACCTGCCCGCTTTTCCGGGACTTAAGTCCTTTGGCGGTCCTGTTTTTCACACCGGTCTCTGGCCGCATGAGAAGGTTGATTTCTCGGGAAAGCGCGTAGGCGTCATCGGCACTGGGTCGTCGGCGATGCAGTCCATCCCCATCATCGCGCGCGAAGCGTCGGAGCTGCTCGTCTTTCAAAGGACGGCGCATTACGCCGTGCCCGCACACAATGTCCCCCTGAGCGAGGAGCGGCTTCGAGAAGTGAAGGCGAACTACGTCCGGATACGGGAAAAGGCCCGGCAATCGCCTACGGGTTTTGACCAGACGTTCAACGACAAGGCCGCTCTGGAAGTCAGCGAGGATGAGCGTCAGCGCGAATATGAGAGACGCTGGGCACACGGAGGACTGCCCTTCCTCGCCGCTTTCACGGATTTGCGATCCAGCGAGGAGGCGAACCGGACGGCGGGTGAATTCGTCCGAAACAAGATTCGGAAAATCGTGAACGATCCGCAAATTGCGGAGCTGCTTTGCCCGCAGACGGTCATTGGATGCAAACGGTTGTGCGTGGACACGGGGTATTACAAAACCTATAACCGCCCGAATGTCTCCCTGGTGGACGTGAGCGAATCGCCCATTGAGCGAATCACGTCCGAAGGGGTGATGGTGGCGGGAGAGATACATGCAATCGACATGCTCATTCTAGCCACCGGATTTGACGCTATGACGGGAACGTTGCTGAAGATCGACGTCCGGGGTCGCTCCGGGCAGACCCTGCGAGAGAAATGGAAGGAGGGGCCGCGCACGTATTTAGGCCTTATGACGTCAAGCTTCCCGAATATGTTCACCATCACAGGTCCGGGAAGCCCCTCGGTTCTGACGAACATGCAAACTTCCATAGACCATCATGTCGAGTGGATCGGCGCGTGTCTCGTGTTTTTGCGCGAGCGGGGATTGAGTGCCATTGAGGCGTCCTCGGAAGCGGAGGACGCTTGGGTGGCGCATAACAACGAGGAGGCTGTGAAAACGCTGCGCTACCGCTGCACCTCTTGGTATCTGGGAGCGAACATACCGGGCAAGCCGCGCGTGTTCATGCCGTACATCGCCGGATTCGACTTGTATGCGAGAAAATGCGCGCAAATCGTGGAGGCGGGATACGAAGGGTTTCATCTAATTTCGCAATCATAGAATGCGCAGCCGAATGGAACCATGAGGATCGTCCGATTAGGAATGTGGGAGCAAAGGCACTTGCATTTTACGTAGGTATGAGAGATATGATAGTAACATACCTACACCTGAGCACTGTAATCACGATTGATGGGGTCTTCGTATGGCGGAAGTAGTCGTAAGGGACTTGGTAAAACGTTTTGGTTCGGAAACCTTGGCGGTGGACCACATCAGTTTTACTGTGGGTGAGGGAGAATTTGTGACTTTACTGGGTCCCAGCGGATGCGGAAAGACAACGACGCTTCGCTGCATCGCGGGGCTCGAGACCCCTGATGAGGGAGATATCCTCATCGCTGACGAAGTATTCACTTCCAGCCACAATGGCGTTTGCCTGCCGCCCGAGAAGCGGCGGCTCGGCATGGTGTTTCAGTCTTACGCCATATGGCCCCATATGTCGGTTTCCGAAAATGTGGCCTACGGCATCCAGGCACAGGGGGCGAATCGCGCGGAAGTGAGCGAAAAGGTCACCAAGGCACTCGAGCTTGTCGGCTTGGATGGTTTAGGTGAGAGAAACGCCACCAAACTCTCCGGCGGCCAACAACAGCGCGTATCCCTGGCGCGCGCGTTGGCCTACAACCCCCGTGTTCTTCTTTTCGACGAGCCGCTGAGCAACCTTGACGCAAAACTGCGAGAACGCATGCGGGTCGAGTTGGCGAGTTTGATAAAAGAGCTGAAATTGACGGCCATTTACGTGACCCATGACCAGGCCGAAGCCATGGTCATGAGTGATCGGATCATCGTCATGAAAGACGGAAAAATACAACAGGAAGGGGATCCGCACTCCACGTATAATGAGCCGGTCAATAGTTTCGTGGCCGATTTCATCGGCGTGACGAACATCCTTGCAGGCAAGGCCGGTGAACAGGAGAACGGCAAGGGTCTTTGGGTGGAAGTGCCGGCTCTTGAATCGAAAATCCTTTGCGCCAAGGGAATTGAGCGTGAGGTTCTGGTTGGTTCCGATTTGCTGGTTACCGTGCGTCCTGAATACATCGAATTCGAAGAAAGCGGGTCGAACGATAAAAACGTTTTAAGGGGCCACGTGAGAGATGCAGTTTATCTGGGGCAATCCTGGGATTGTCTGATTCAATCGGGCGGATCGGAGTTGAGGGTGCACGTTCGTGGAGATGCGGAAATTCGGATTGGTCATCCCGTCACCATGACCATACCTCCTTCAAGATGTGTGGTGTTGAGCGATTGAGAGAGGGCATGCCGAAGGGGTTTCCTGCGCGAAGCCAGTTTCATCTTTACCTTTTATTTTTTATTTTGGAGGAAGGTTGATGAAAACAAGATCGATTTTCTGGTTGGGAATGGTGGTATTTCTGATAGGTATGTTTACGCTGAATGGAACTGCCTGCGCCGCGGAGGCGCCCATCTTGAAAGAACTGCAAGGTGCGGAAAAAGCCCGCGTCATGAAGTTGATTCGAGGAGCCAGAAAGGAGGGGGCTTTTTCCTGGGCCACGAATCTCGCCCCCGTGAAAGCGGCCAAGGCGATGGAGAAGGCCTTCAAGGAACTCTATGGACTGCCGAAGGTGAAGTTTCGTTTCGCCAACAGGCGCTCGGGGACGCTCATCAAGCGTTTCGAGCAGGAAATCAAGGCGAACAAGCTCTCTGTTGATGTGGTTGTGCTCGCCGCGGCCTCTTGGCTGCATTCAATGAAGCGTCGTGGGAATTTGATGAAATATGTCTCACCGGAAGATAAGCATTATAACCTGGCGGAGAAAGCGAATATGAACGGCGGCGGCTATTGGGTGGCCGATGCGCAAATCAACACCATGTCCGTAAACCGTGATTTGGCGGGCAACGTCAAACTGACCAGTTGGTATGATCTGCTGAAACCGGAATTCAAGGGGAAAGTGCTGGTCGGTGATGCGAGGCCTTCCGAGACATATACACTTTGGTACAAGGGACTTCGAGAGCGCTTGCCGAAAAGTTTCTTCTTGAAGTTGAGCGCTGCGAAAGCGGGTGTGATGGCGAGGGGCTCCGCGCAGAGGCGCTCCATCATGGCAGGGGAGTATTGGCTCGGAACGACGATTATGGCCAGGCACAACTGGATTGCGAAGAAAGCCGGCGTGAAAATGGATCCCATCTACCCCAAAGAAGGCGTAGTGGCGCTTCCCATCGGCTCTGTGATCATGGCGAAAGCGAAGAATCCCAATATGGCGAAACTTTTTGTCGATTACTGGAGGAGTGTGAGAGGGCATCACATGCTCCTGAATTATAATCCGCTGAATTCCGGAAGACCGCTTCCACCGCATAAGGACGCGAAAATCAACAAACTCATCTTGGCGAAAGACGGAATTGCGCCTCCCATAGACAAGATCAATGTCATCCCGACCGACTGGAGCAAGGTCACGCCCGCCGATGTGAAGAAATGGAAGGCGGAATTTATCGAAGTTTTCGGTTCGGGGACGAAAAAATAATGACGAGGAATGCCTGAGGGGGCCGGGAATTGAGCACCTCGCCCAAAACGGTGTTGGAGGCTGGAGCGGCGGAAGGACAATCAGCCGCTCTGGCCACCGCTCCACTGGGGCGTTTTTTCAATTCTGAAAATACGCTGAAGCTGGGCTCCTTGGGTCTGCTCACCATACTTGCCATCGTGCCGGTAAGCGTTTTCCTGTACAGTGCATTCGTGACCCACCCTGAAGCCGGAAAATCCATATTCACATTTATGAACTTCACGAAAACGTTCACCACTTCCGAGGTAATGGACGCTTCGCTGAATACCTTGATCATCGCGCTGGGAACGTCCGTTTTTTCTTGTTTGACGGGCGTTTCACTCGCTTGGTTTCACGCGCGTACCGATATGCCTTTCAGAGCGTCTTTGGAGGCGTTGACCTTGATTCCCTTTTTCCTGTCTTCTTTTTTAGGGGCCGTCGCCTGGTGGGCACTCGCCGCCCCGAGGACGGGCATGCTGAATCGCTGGATGATCGATATCTTCGGGTTGTCGACCCCGCCATTCAACATTTATTCGATGGGCGGAATCGTCATGGTGTTGGCGTTGTTCTATACGCCCTATATGTATCTTTTTACGATAGGTTCCCTGAATCGGATGGACCCCGCCCTTGAGGAATCCGCGCGGGTATGCGGAACCGGCGTTTTGCGCACGGCCTTGAGAATAACGATTCCGCTATCCACGCCCGCGATGCTCTCCGGAGCGATCATTGTTTTCGTGGTGAGCATGGGGGTGTTCGGCGTGCCCAGCTTGTTGGGCCCTATCGCAAGGATATCAACGCTGTCGACAATCATCTATACGAAGATGGAAGAATATCCCCTGGATATTGGCGGGGCGGCCGCCCTGGGAAGCATCTTGATGGTATTCACCGCTCTGGGGCTTTACCTTCAGAGAAAGATCATAGCCCCGAGAAGTTACGTGACCGTAACAGGGAAAGGGTACCGTCCCAGCCGCGTTTCTTTGGGCAATTGGAAATACCTCGCGCTCGGCATCAATTTTCTATACGTTCTATTGGCGGTCATCCTCCCACTGGGAGCGCTCTTGCTGGCGTCGTTCAATCGCGCCTGGCTGGGCGGATTCCGGTGGAGCCAGCTTTCCATCTACAACTGGGCTTATGTCTTGTTTGAATACGAGTATGCCATTCAGGCGACCAAAAACAGTCTTCTCCTGGGGCTGGTGGGAGGATTCATCACGGTGGTTCTTTGTACCTTCCTGTCCATGGTCATTCTCAGGGGCAAGAACAAGAAATTGAGCGGCGTGGTTGATTACCTTAGCACCCTGCCTATCGGCGTCCCGGGTCTTATCATGGGTATGGCTTTTCTCATCACGTGGATCAAAACGCCGCTTTATGGCTTCCCCCTGCTCTTGCTCATGATGGCGTATATGACGCGCTATCTGCCTTATGGTCTGAGAACGATATCTTCGGTACTTCAATCATTGAGTTCCGAGCTCGAGGAGAGCGCCAGAATCTGCGGGTCCTCGTTCGTTGCGACGATAAAGAAAATAACGGTGCCGTTGTTGAAACCGGGTATTTTCGCGGCCTATCTGATGCTGTTCATCATGTTCATAAGGGAGTTGCCGGTGTCTGTGCTCCTGGCGACAGAAGACAGCGCTCCCATGGCGGTGGCACTCTACATCTTGCAGGAAAACGAGGCTTTGGGCGTTGTGGCGGCATTCGCGCTTGTTCAGACGATTCTGCTCCTGGTGGGCACGATTATTTTCCGAAAACTCGGAAGCATGGAAAAGCTGTCGGTTTAGACGAAGAGGAAAAATCTCTGGGCCGGAGAAGTGTCGAAGCGTCGCAGAACGCATGGGTTCAGTCCCAGCAGTGCCTGGTGAGAGAGGTCAATTGAAGATCAAGGGTATGGTGGGTGCGCCCACGACGGCGTTCAAAGCGGATGGGAGCGTTGATTATGATACTTTTGGGAAGCAGGTGAATTTTCTGATCGAGCAAGGTTTCTCTTTCATCGCCCATCCCATGCACATCGGAGAATCCCTGAATCTGAGTGAGCGGGAGCGCAAGGAACTGGCGAAATGTCTGGTGAAGGCGGCGGCGGGCCGCGTTCCCGTATTCGTGAACGTGAGTGTCCCAGGAACGGACAACTGTGTCGATTTGGCGAAACATGCCGAGACGATAGGCGCGGAGGGGATCGTCGTCTTGTCGCCCTATCACTGGGCGCCTGCGTCCGAGGCCCATTTGGCCCATTTCTTGACGATAGGCGGATGCGCGGAGGTTGCGATGATCGCCTATAACAACCCCGGAAAGATTGGGGTGTCCATCGCCCACGACACGTTGCGGGAGATGGTCGAGAGGCTACCGAACCTTCACGCGCTGAAAGACGCCAGTTTCGACATGAACTATTTTACGGGCGCGTGCCTGATAGCGTCCGAGGCAAGAGCGGATTTCTCCGTCCTCACTGGGATAGAGTGGCTCCTCACGTCGGTTCCGGTTGGCGGGTCGGGTGCGTTCTCCAATTGTGGCGAGGTCTCCCCCCGACTGGTTCTCTCTCTTTTTGACGCCTGTGCGTCGGGGGACTACGAAGAAGCGCTTCCTTTACAATATAAAATGGGTGCCCTTCTGAAGTTGTTGCAGACGAACTATCCCGCGACGGTGAAGTATGCGATGTCGCTCATGGGCCGATCCGTCGGGGAGACGCGAAAACCCATTTTGCCCCTTGACGCTGACGCCAAGGTCCGCGCGAGAAAGACGCTCGAATCACTCGGCGTTTTGGAGAGCGAGCCGAGAGGCTGGTAGCTCCAGGCGTTCTGGTTTCGCCCGCCCGCATTTTTTCGCATGCAGATCAAGGCCAGGAGAGCTGCCCCTTGCCGCGTTGGCGATGGATGCGACGACGTATAAGGTATTCAGACAGGCGGGCGGCGTGATGTTCGAGTTCTGACCCAGCCAGAAGACGAGCATGTGCACGACGATGGGAGGAACGACCAAAACGAGAGAGGAGGCTGTGATGGAGGAACTCCATCCCCAGAAAGAGAGACGTTGCCTTTATCAGTAAAAGGGTGGATGGGAGGCTTCCGCCCAGTAGGGCCAAGAGCGAAGAGCGCATCTGGAGACAGACGTCGGTGGGGTGCGCCATACCTACGCTGATTCCTCCAGCGGCGGCAGCCGAACTAGACGAGTAGAGCGTTTTGTGCGCTGGCGGTCAAAACCGACGGGGCTTCAAGGGACGGCCCTCAAGCGAAAAAAGTCTTGCGTCCCCGGACGTGCCCGCCACGAATTGACAGGGTTCGCGCGAGTTTCTAAATTTTCGTGATACGATCCCTTGTTTTGTCCTGCGAGGAGACGCGCGTTGCCCCGAATGAATGGCGGCCAAATCATCGTCGATTATCTGATCCAGGAACGCGTCCCCTATGTCTTTGGTCTGTGCGGACATGGGAACATCAGTTTTTTGGACGCGCTATATGAACGCGCCGATGAAATCAAGACGCTCTCCGTGCGCCATGAGTCGCTGTGCGGCTTCATGGCCGATGTATATTACCGGGTGGCGAATCGACCGGTGGCGACGTTCACCTCCTGCGGGCCGGGTTCCGCCAACATGCCGATCTCTCTGGCCAACGCTTTTTTTGATTCGGTTCCGTTTCTGGCCGTGACCGGAAACGTCCCCACGAGTCAGTTCAACCGCGGGGCGTTTCAGGAAACCTATCGCCACTATCAAGCGGATTTCCCCTCGACCGTGCAGGCGTATTGTAAGCGGGTGTATCAGCCGACGCGGGCGGAGATGGTGCCGCAGTTCACGCGCCAGGCGTGGAAGACGATGATGACTGGAAGAGCCGGCCCCGTTGTGCTCGACGTGCCCTTCGACGTTTTCAAGGAGGAAGCCGAAGTAGAGATGCCGCAGGCCGCCGCGTGGAACGGGAACGTCTCCTGCCGTTGCGGGGCGGATCCCGTAGGGGTGAAAAGAGCCGTCGAGATGCTTTTGTCCGCCGAGCGGCCGGTGATGTTGGTGGGCCAAGGCGTTAAATACAGCGGCGCGGCGGCGGAGATGGTCGCGCTCGCTGAAAGATTGAGGATTCCCGTCGCGTGCTCGGCAAGCGGGATGGGGGCCATCGACGCAGACCATCCCTTGTCCTTGGGCCTCATCGCCAGAAACGGGACCTATCCGGCGAACCACGCCGCGCGGCAGGCCGACGTTTTACTGGCGCTCGGTGTGCGTTTCGACGACCGCACCTCAAGCAGTTGGCTGCCTGGATATTCGTTCAACATTCCGCCGACGAAGCTGATTCACGTGGATATCGACCCCGAGGAAATCGCGCGCAACTATCCCGTGGCCCTGGGTCTCATGGCGGATGTGGGCGCTTTTCTGAACCAGGTGAAAGAAGCGCTGAACGCTTCAGGGGAAATAGAGATTCCAGGTGCCCGGGCGAGATGGCTTCGCGAGATCGATGGCTGGCGAAACGAGTGGGAGGAGTTCACGGCTCTTGGCTATCGGGAGGACACTGAGCCCATCCACCCCCAGCAGGCGGCCCGTGAGATCGACAAGGCTTTGCCTGATGACGCCATCCTTGTCAGCGACGTTGGCGTTCACCACAACTGGCTGATTCAGTTTTGCCGTCCCAAGGGGCCGCAATCGTTGATCGGCTCCATGGGTTTTGGCGCTATGGGTTTCGGCGTGGCGGGTGTGCTGGGAGCGAAGCTGGCGGCGCCAGACAGATCTTGCGTCTCGGTATGCGGGGATGGCGCTTTTGCCATGCACCTGAGCGCCATCGCCACGGCGGTGGAATACGGCATTCCCGCCGTCTGGATCGTCTGGAACAATTACGCTTTCGCCTCCATCCGAGGGCTTCAGCGTGGCTATCTGGACGGTCGTGAGCTGGCCACCGATTTTCAGGAACACGATTCCGCCGCGCCCTACAATCCCGATTTCGTCGCTATGGCGGAGGCGGCGGGCGTTGCGGGAGTGCGGGTGAACAAGGCGGCCGATTTGAGCGAAGCCGTGGAGGAAGCGTTGAAAGCGGAGCGCCCCTACGTGATCGACGCGAACGTTCAGGGAGAGGAAAACCCCGCCGGCGCCGGCGTCTGGGAATTGCCCGGCCTGGGGCGCGGAGAGCCCGGAATTGGCGCGCGGACGGTTTTATAGGGTGAATGCGCGATGATCCGAGACGATGCGGCTTGGGCCTTCTTCAATGAGGGAGAGTTGAAAGCTCGCGGGAGGAAACGGGCGATGAGCGATGAGGCGCGGTTGCGCGCGGCGGCGGACAAACTGGAGATGATGGAGACGTCCATGTTTTCCCACTTTTGTCGGGACGCGGGCGACTGGGAGAATCTGCTGGATTGCTTCCATCCGGACGCGGATATCACCACCTCGTGGTTCTCGGGCAACGCGCACGAGTTCATTCGGGATTCGCGCCGGATGATGAGCGGCCATCACGCGGAGGATTCTCAAAAGCACGTCGCCGGCACCGCGTGGGCGCGGGTGGGCGGTGCGCGCGGGGTTTGCGAGTACTACCTCGTCCTGCATCAAAGAAGGGCGATCGATGGCTATGACTTTGACTTCTCGACCTGGAGCAGCGTGCTGGATTTGCATGAGCATAAGGATGGGCGGTGGCGCGTCATCAAGCGCACGATGATATACGAGAAGGACCGGATGGACCCTTACAGGCCGGGCGAGGTTCCAGCGTCTTATTTTCAGGCGATGGACCTCACTCCTTATCCGAAAGCGCTTCGCTATCACTGCTGGCGCAACGCGAAGTTCAGCGGGCACTTTCCGACGGAGAATCTCGTGCTTGAGAACACCGAACGGGCGCGCCGAATCAGAGAAGAGGCGCGCCAGTGGGTGAAAGGATAGAGAAGACCGCGCCGTAGCGCGCGATTCACGTCCCGCCTCAAACCTTCGCAATCCCCATAGCGAAAAATTCCAAAAGAGACTTCTTTCTACACGCTTGAGAAATAATTTTTTAGTGAATAAAATTTTTGTAATTTCCATCAAAAAAACTTGACAATATAATAAATTTTTAATATATTTTTTAGATAGAAATACGCTTATTATTCCTTGCGATAAAGGAGAAAAAATGGATATTTCTTCTCAGAAAATTAAAGGAGTTGAATCAATAAAATTTCCATCAAAGAGAGAAAAATTTAGAACCCTGGCAGAAAAACGAACCATCAACGCGCTCAAAGCCATTCGGGTGATCAGCAAGTTGGGCAATCGCAATGCTTATGACTACGACGAAACGGATGTCAGGAAGATTGTCAAAGCACTCAAAGGTGAAATTGACGCATTAGAGGTTCGTATGAAGAACAACAAGGGTTCTGATGAGGTTAATTTCACTCTCTAAATTCGGAGGTTAGGGAAGAGATGAAAGACAATTATATATTGTGTCTTGATCTGCTTTCTTGCAACAGCGAAGATAATTTTATTGCATTACTTAAAACGGAAGGATATTGGGACATACCGGAACTGTGGCGTCATTACGGCGATGTTGAAAATAATTGGGGCCAAAGTGGTAGTCAGCAGAATTTGGCCGAGACTGCTCTGGCCGAGAAAATTGTTAACTCCGTCGATGCTCGACTTATCAATGAATGCTATGAGCACGGAATGGAGCCCACCGATCCTCAAGCTCCGCAGTCGGTCCAAGCAGCCATCGCACGTTTTTTTGAAGATGGTTCAGGCGATAGGACTGTAACTGGCGGCTTGATCGAAAATTGGGGACATCCTCGAATCCGGGAGATTGCGGAGGGGATCACTTTATGTGTTACAGGCACCCGGCCTGAGTCCCTCAACATCACGATTGCAGATTGCGGCGAAGGGCAGACTCCCACTCGTCTCCCGGATACGATTTTATCCCTTAGTAAAAACAACAAACTGTATATCCCCTTTGTTCAAGGGCAGTTCAATCAAGGTGGGAGTGGAGCGCTTCGCTTTTGTGGAAAGCATAGCCTTCAACTTGTAGTGAGTAGGCGTAATCCTAAACTATTGAAGGAGAGCAGCACCGCGCGCGCGAGAGAGTGGGGTTTTACCATCGTGCGAAGAGAACGCCCTTCTGGAAATCGAAAAAACTCTAAATACACTTATCTAGCACCCGTAGGTGTTGACAAAGAGAATAACCCTCATCGTGGTGATGTCTTGTCGTTTTCGGCCAAGAGCTTTCCGATATTCCCGAACGACAATGGACCGTATGCGCGAGAAACAGGGTATGGAACTGCCATTAAAATGTTCAATTACCGTTTTGTAGGTGAGAAATCGAACATATTGCGGGGTAAGAGCTTGCTTAGCCGTCTCGATCTCTTGCTGCCGAAAATTGCTTTACCTGTCCGATTATATGAGTACAGGACGAACAAGAAAGGCGAATTTCTCGATATTGGAAGCCGGCGAACGACCCTCTCTGGGTTGTTGCGTCGTCTGATCGACAACGAAAAAAATGTTGAGGATGGTTTTCCGATTGCCGTCCCCCTCCATTTTGAAGGAGAGAAGTTGGTCGTGCACATTTTTGCCTTCAGGCCAGGTGGAGCGCGCAGCTATCGTAGGCGCGAGGGTGTTGTTTTCATGCGCAACGGTCAAACTCAGGGCAACCTACCAAAGGATTTTTTCCGGCGCGATGCCGTGAAGATGAAACCTCTCGCCGATGACCTTTTGGTTTTTGTCGATTGTGATGAGTTGAGCAACTTCGTCCGTGAATATCTGTTTATGACGAATCGTACCCAGCTTGTCGATAACAAATTCAAAAAAGATTTAGTCGATAATCTGCAGAAGACCATCCACGATTGCACAGAGCTAAAAGAGCTTCGACATCAAAGGCAGAAAGAGCGGACGAGCGAACAATTGAAGAACGAGCAGCCATTTACTGATGTTTTGCAAGCCTTGATTAAGAACTCACCGAACCTTAGGACACTACTCGAGTTGGGAGAGCGGATATCCGCGCCTTTCGACACTCGGCCGACGAAATCCGACCCGGAAGGAGAATTTCAAGGCGAATTCTATCCTACTTATTTTAAGACAAAGCGCATTAATTACGGGACAATACATAAGCGTCCCTGCCCTATCAACCAGGGAATGCGGTTTAATTTCGAGACGGATGCGCGCGATGATTACTTTACGCGCTTTGCAGAGTGTGGTTCATTCGAGCTAACATGGATTGGTAAAGACGGTAACGAACGGAAAACCAGTTGGCGGGGTCCGAAGTTGAAGAGTGGATCTTCAACTGTAACATTAGTTTTGCCTGACGATGTGGCCGTTGGTGATGAGATCGAGTTTATCGCACGAGTGAGGGATTCTTTCCGAAAGTTTGAAAATCGCTTTATCGTCAATGTGAAGCCGAAGTCAAAGCCCAAAGATAATCCTAATCCCCCCGCCCCTAAGCCTGCACCTCCTGGTTCAGAGGACGGAAAGCGGCGTGAAGGCCCCTTATCCCTTGCTCTACCCAGAATCAAACGTGTTTATCGAGAGCAGTGGGATGAGAACGATTTCGATGAACTTACCGCTATGAAGGTAGAGTGTGTCGACTATACGAAAGACGAAAAAACGGAAATCTATGAATTCAAGGTGAACATGGACAACATCCCTCTCGCAAACGAGGCTACTCGAAAGCACTTGGATGTTAACCAATATGAAGTGCTGCGCCAGCGGTTTCTTTATGCGAATGTCCTGATAGGTTTATCACTTTTGCATGATGAGAAGCAAAGTCGCCTCCAACCAGAAGACGAGGGGGATATGCGTCAGGAGCATATAGAGGCTCGCATTGACAGGACATGCCGTGCGTTGGCGCCTTTCTTGCCTGCGATTTTTTCTCTTGGGACGGGTGAGCTGGGAGCCGACGATCGGATCGATGGTTTAGAGGAAGCTGTATAGCTTTATTGTGTCCGATGGACAAGAACGACCTCTCGTGAGCCGGGAGAGCGTGATTTTTGTTGAGCGTGCCATTTGCGATTAGGCACATCGCGCCAAAGACGGCCATCCCTCGCGTTGATGTTCCAAGGTAATTCCTCGCGCAATCCGCAGTCATCCATCACTTCAAGGTATTGCGAAAGTTGCCATCCCGCCTCTGAGAACCCGACCATCTGGACAATGGTCGTTTCTGGTCCGGCTATCCGCGCGATGGATCGAAAGGATTCTTTTAGGTTCTCAAAGTATGATCTTAGTTTCGAGTTCTTTCTGTTTCCCATTGTATAGTAGGCTGATCCGTTGCCATCGAGTGTGTTCGCGATCCAAAAAGGCGCGGACGACTCACGCCGTCCGTCCACTTGCCAACGGTGATAAAGAATATGAATACCGGGATAAGGAGGCGAAGTGACGATGAGCCTAGGTGGGGATATTTGTTTTACAATGTTTTCGGCTTCTGCTCCGGCGGCGCTCCTATTTAAGCACATTGCTCGCGACTCTAGTGTGTTGCTTGAGCCATTGATTTTCCTGCGAAACGTTAGAGCATCCTCTAACATCGCCCCAGCTCGTCGCTGAAGTTCTACACGAAAGCTTGCAATTGAGGGACGTATTTTTCGAGCATCAAGCGCCCATTGTGCTGTGCGTAGCACGACACAGCGAGCGAGGGTACGTGCGCCCTGACATCGAAGTCGTTTCACGGAAGCCAAGCATTGTTCAATCGCTTTGCGGAGTCTCCAAAACTCGTGACCCCCAAGGTTTTTGTAATAACCCGCATCGGCGTAGGTAGTGAAGCGAAAACCTGCCGCGTGCATGTTCACAACACCTGGCATGCGCATCATCCATCGCTTAAACGCGCCGACATCCTGAGTGGTTAAGATGAGAGTCTTCGCTTCGCAAATAAACGTTGCTAGCGAGCTAACGTCAATGCCGAGCGCGTTGCGTCCTGAAGCCAAGGCTTCAACGAGCGTGGTGCCACCGCCGACGAAAGGGTCAACAACCCAATCCCCTGGTTTTGAAAATGCTTTAATCACCGCCTGCACAAATGTGGGTGAGAATCTAGCGGGATAACGATAGAAGCCATGAGTGAGTCCCGACACACGTTTGGGGCATCGCGCCGCTAGAATAATTTTCTCGATGCTCGCTTGCACATGTTTTGATTCTAGATTGAATGCGCTCATTTTCCCGTTCGTTCTGTTCGCCGTCGCAAGCGGATTTAGGCGGAAGAAACTCGTTTTTTCTAAAGCCTCACAACAACCCTATGTAAATTCGTCTCATGTCCTCGGCGTCGGCGGGTACGGGGTTCGTCGCCACGGTGTGGCTGGCGGCCGCCTCGCGCGCCATGCGCTCCAGGTATTCCTCCTTCGCGCCGAGGGTGGCGAGCGATTCAGGAATTCCGATATCATCCGCTAGGGAGCGAACGCGCGCGATGGCGAGTTCCGCGTCTTGCGTCCCATCTTTTTTCACCGCGTTCGGGTCGGCCAGAAGCGGGGTGAGACGCGCGTATTTCTCGCGCATGGCGGACAAGTTGAACTGCATCACAGGGGCGAGGAGCACTCCGTTGGTGGTTCCGTGGTGGCCGCCGAAGAAGTGGAATACCGGATGCGTGAGTCCATGGACGATGCCCAGCCCGGTGTTGGTGAAGGCGGCACCCGCCAGACACGCCGACAGCGCCAGAGGGTCGGCGGCGTCCGCGTCGGCGGGGTCGGCAACGAAGCGACGTGCGTTTTTGCCGATGAGGCCGATAGCCTGGAAGCAGAGCGCTTCCGTCCAGGGGTTGGCGCGCGGGGAGCCGAGGGATTCCACCGCGTGGGTGAGGGCGTCCATCAGCGCGCCGGCGGCGTAGAATTTTGGCAGCCCCGCGAGAAGGGACGAATCCACTACCGCCACGTCGGCGTAGAGCACGTCGCTGTGAACGCTCGCTTTGGTTCCCCGCTCGACGTCGGTGATGATGGCGCCGCGCGTCACCTCGCTGCCCGTGCCCGCCGTAGTGGGTGCGGTGATGAAGGGCGGAATGCGTTTTATCACTTTGTCGGCCCCATAGTAGTCGCTCAGGCGTCCGCCGTTGGCGAGCAGTGCGCCCATCGCCTTGGCTGTGTCGATGACGCTTCCGCCGCCGGCGGCGATCATCCCCCGGCAGCCGTTCTCCTCGTAAAACGTCCGCGCGCGCGTGATGCTCCCATCCGACGGATTGGGCTCGACTTCTTCATACAGGCAGTATTCGACGCCTGCCTTTTCGAGTCCTCCCGTGATGGGGGAGAGCACACCGGCTCGCGAAAGCCCAGGATCGGCGAGCAGCATGGGGCGTTTCATGCCCAGCTCCCTTGCTTCGGAGCCGATCTTCGCGGCCTCCCCTCGGCCGAAGCGCACGCGCGATACGGCACACGTGCGGAAAGGGTCGATCATCGGGTTTTCTCCCTTCAGGGAATTTTGGCGGACTTAAGTACGAGAAGCGCATTCAGAATTCCACGCTCTTTCGCTTTCGGCAGCCTGTTTTGTTCTGTGCGGCGGAAACGTTTTGGCCTCAAGCGGACGCGGCGATTTTCGACTGGAGAAGCGCGTAGTTCGAGCGGCCCATCTCGATTTCGCCCGCATCGATCATTTTTGCGATCTCGTTCACGGCGTCGTTGCAGGGGGTGGGTATGCCGAGTTCTTTCGCCCTGCGCGATACGAGACCGTTGATGTGCTCCATCTCGCTCTTGCGGCCCTTGATATGATCGTGAATCGGGGCGGTGCGGGAGCGAGTGCCCACGTGGCCCAACAGTGTCTTCATGGCCGTGATCAATACCTGATCGTCAGAGCCCGCGAAATCGTCCGCCGTCAAGCCGAACACGGGCTCCACCCCGTAGCCCAGGGCCGCGCCCACCTCCATCGCCTCCTTTCCGAGCTTCACGGAAACCTCGATGATTCCTGGCAAGTCCCTGGTCTCCGCGTTTTTGAGTCCCAGCAGGCCGAAAGGGCCCATCGTCATGCAGTTGGCGATTAGCTTCGTCCACTTCACGCCTTCGATGTTGGGAGTAATCTCGGTGACGCCGACGTTGGCCATGATGGAGCGCATTTCCTCTACGCGCGGCGTGGCGGCCCCGTCCATCTCTCCCACGGCGAACCAGGTCCCGGCGCGGGTGGTGTTTCGCTGGACGAGCCCGGGAGTGAAAATTTCCGCCGAGAGCTCCACGCAGCATCCCACCACGCGCTCGCGCCCGATGATGGAGGAGATCGTCTCGTTGTTCATGCTGTTCTGCACTCCAAGGAACACGCCCTCGCTCTTGAGATAAGGCTTGATGAGCTCGCACGCCCACCAGGTGTCGAAGGATTTGACGATCAGCAAGACCACGTCAAACTCCATCCTAAGCGACGCGAGTTCGCACAAATGGTGCGCACGCACGGACGTCTGCAAGTCCATATCGGACATCTGGACGCGAAGCCCCTTCTCTTTCATCGCTTCTACGTGCTGCGGCCATTGGTCGATGATGGTGACGTCCAGTCCGGCGTCGGTCAGGTCGGCCGCCACGCTGCTGCCTATGGCCCCAGCACCCAGTACGGCAATTTTTTTGCTCATGTCCTCACCTCGCCTTTCAGGGCTTTCGCCCGAGAGATGGATGCGTTCTTCAAGCGGTCCATCAAGTCAAAAATTCTCTCCGATCCGATACACGAATGACATGCAGTCCGTCTTTGAGGCGACGGCGTGCCTGGTTCTCAACGCTTGGATGAAAGACGCCATGGAATCTCTGACGTGTCCCTGAAAAGAGCGTCGCCGCAAGTGTTTTCGCGCATGGCGGCCCGTTCCCCGTCTTCGTCGTGCTCCGCGCCCTTTGTTGCCCGGCGCCTCCTTGCACTGGGGAGCGTCCTAGAAGTAAGACATGGCGCGGATGCGCTGGGCCTGGTTGGTGCCGGCCGAGTGCAGGAAGCTGACCACGTCGCGCAGATATTTTTCCATCGGCGCGTCTGTCATGTAGCCAGTTCCGCCCCAGACCTCCAGGGCGCGCGTGGCGATGCGAAGACCGGCCTCCGACGCGAAGGTCTTGGCCATGTAGCCGAGTTTCGGGTCGTATCCCTCTCGCATCGCCCGCCAGGCGGCGTAGTGCAGGGTTTGTCGGGCGGCCTGGTACTCGATGAAGCAATCCGCCAGCCCGAAGCCCACGCCCTGGTGTTCAATGATGGGCTTGCCGCCCTGCACCCTGGTTTTGGCGAATGCCAGGGCGTCTTCGTAAGCGGCACGAGCGGGCCCCAAGGCCGTGGCGGCGGATTCGATGACCGAGCCGCGCGAGAAGGGCCCGGAGCGGGCCACCACGCCTCCGCCTATCGGGGTGACGCGATACGCATCCGGAACGCGGCAGTCCTTAAGGATGATCTCGGCGTTTTGCGAGAGACGCTGGCCCATCTTCCCGTGAACCCGCCCGATGGAGAATCCCGCCATGTCCGGCGTGGCCATGAAATATGTGACGCCCTCCGAGACGCCGACGTTCGGATTCGTGCGGCAGACGAGCAGGTAGAGCTTGGCGACGCCGGCGTTGCTGATGTAGTGCTTTTTCCCGTTGATGATCCACGCATCGCCGTCGCGCTCGGCGCGCGTCCGGACGCCGAGTTCCGGCCCCTCCTCGGGAATGAAATTCTCTGAGCCTATTTCGGGTTCCGTCATCCCGACAGCGAGATGGAAGCGATGGTCGCCCAGAAATTCGGGCAGGAACTTCGCGCGCTGCGCCTCGTTCCAGACGGTGTCGAGGAAATGGATCACCTTCCAGGTTTGGTCGAAGGTGACGGCTACGCCCAAATCTCCCCAGCCGATTTCCTCCCCGACGACACACAGGGTCAATATGTCGGCCCCGTCGCCGCCCCTCTCCTCGGGAATGGGGAGAGTTCTCAGGCCGAGCCGGCTGCCCGTCTCCAGAAGGTCCCAAGGGAATCTCTCGCGCGGGTCCGTGAGCCGCTCGCGCTCTCGCACATGAGGGCGCAACTCGCTTCTCGCGTAGTCGCGCGCGCGTTTTTGCAGTTTCAGCTGGTGTTCGGTGAGGGTGAAATCCATCGTGTTCCCCTGGGTGAGAATTTGTTTAGTTCATCACGATCGCCGCGCGGCCGATGATGCTTCCCGCCTCCAGGCGTTCGTGGACTTTTTCGGCCTCCTCCAGCCGGTAGGTCTCCGTGACCAGGGGCCAGACCTCTCCGCGCGCGCAGAGTGCCAGCGACTCTATGATCTCCTGCTTGGTGAAGGAGCGGCTGCCCATGATCTCGAGCTCCCCGTTCATGACGCGGCCGGCGGAGAGACGAAACGCCCTGGGCGTGAAGCCGCCCAGCGTCACCAGGCGGCCTCCCTTGCTGAGGGCTTCGGCCGCGGCTTCGAGCGTGGCGTCCTGGGAGACGAAGTCCACCGCCACGTCCACGCCCGCCCCGTCCGTGAGCGCAAGCAGGGCCTCTTCGAGGTTCTCTTTTGACGCGTTGACGACGGCCTCCGCCCCGATCTCTTTGCACTTGGCCAGTTTTTCCTCGGAGACGTCCACGGCGATGACGCGCGCGTTCGCCCAGCGCGCCATCATCACCATGTGAATGCCCACGCCTCCGCCCGCCCCGATGATGGCGACGGTCTCCATCGGCGCGACGCGCGCCCGGCGCACCACCTTGTAGGGGGTGGCGATGGCGTCGCAGATGACGGCCACCTCCGCCGGATGCGCCCGATGGTCGAGGCCGGCGGGCACGGGGACGTAGTTCCGCGCCGGCAGGTTCACGTATTCCGCGTAGCCGCCGTCGCGGTGCCTGCCGACGAAGCCGGCCATGTTGTCGCACAGAGGCTCCCTGTTCACCCGGCACCAGCGGCACCGCCCGCACGTCAGATAGCAGTGAAAGGTGACGACGTCGCCCGCCTTCACGTTCTCCACCCCGCCGCCTGTCTCCACGATCTCGCCCACCACCTCGTGTCCGATGATGATGGGGTAATCGACCTCCACGCGGCCCGCTCGCGCGTGATGAATCGTGAGCCCCGAGCCGCAGGCGAGCACGCGCGCCACCGCCTCGCCCGCTCCGGGTTTCGGTTCGGGCACCTCTTCGAGAGAAAAAGGCGCGCCCCTCTCCCTGAGCACCATTGCTTTCATACGGGCTCCCTCTCGCGCAGAACGCTGAGAAACGCGAAAGCGCATCGGCGGTGGGCGCAATATAGCGGCATTAGGGGGAAATGACTAGAGCGCGCGCGTGAGAATGGGCGTGGTGGAGCCAATGCGCGCTTTCGCGTTTTCAAGGTTGTCGGTCGTCGTTTCTTTTGGAGTTTGCGCCGTCTTTTTTGTCCGCCAGAAAGGCGTCGTTTTTCCTGTAGGGGGTCCGTCGCAGACGGTCGTTTTCATCATGCAGAACGAAGCGTCCCGCCCGTCTTGTGCCTCATCCGTATCAACAAGGGCAATTTCTCTACATCAACCCGCCTCAAGGGCGGCGATGGATTTCGCGGCCCAGTCGCAGTCCACCTGGCGCGCCCACAGGTCCATGAGCCGCCTGGTGATGGGGCCGGGCGCGCCATGCACCATTCTGACGCCGTCTATGGAGGAGACGGGAAGGATACAGATACTGTTTCCGGTGTGGAAGGCCTCATCGGCCACGAGCAGATCGTAGCGCGTGAGGTCGGTTTCTCGCACCGGAATGCGAAGCTCCTTCGCCATGTCGATGACGTGGGTGCGCGTGACGCCGACCAGACAATTATGTGCCGCAGGCGTGAGGAGCTCGCCGTCTCGGACAAAAAAACAATTGTAGCTCGCCCCCTCGGCCACGAAGCCGTTCACGTCGAGCATGATGGACCAACCCCCGGCCTCCTGTGCCTGGAACTCGGCCTGCACGTGATTCATCTTGCCCCCCACCTTGGCGCGCGGCTCGACGCACTCCGGCGGAATGCGGCGCACGCCCGTGACGACCGAGGGCACCCCCTCCCTGTAGCCCTGGGCATAGCGCGAATAATCCATCGGCAAGGTGAAGATGACCACGGTATGCGCGCCATGCGTGTGCGTGGCGGCGGAACTGACGCCGCCGCCCCGGGTCACCCAGTGGTTGATTCGGAATTCCTCCCCCTCCTCGTATGCGGGGCGGTTTCGCTCCACGAGCTCCAACGTGAGGGCTTCCATCTCGTCCGCGCTCATGCCGGGGTCGAGCCTCGCGTATCGGGAGGACAGATAGAGCCTGTCGATGTGCGCCCTGAGACGCCAGGGCTGGCCGTTGAAGGTGCGCGCAGCGTCATACACGCTGTCGCCATACAGGAAGCCGCGGTCCAGGATGGATATGCTCGCCTCTGATTCGGGAACGAAACGGCCTTTGACGTAGGTGATTCTCTCGCTCATTGTGCGTTCTCTCCTCATTTTGCGCACCGTATCATCCACGCGGCACATCGCCAAAGCGACGCGCCTTTCAAAGAAGCCCCTGCGGACTCCTCCTCCTCTTCAGAGCCGGGCCAGACGGGACGGCTTTCCCATGGCCGTGAGATAGGAGTGGAGCGCACAGGTTTGCGGAATCGTTCATTTTCCCATCGCCGGCAAAAAAACTGAGCCCTCTTGCGCTGTTTGAGGCGCTCATTCGGGGCAGTCCGGATTTTGTCGCCATCATGCCCCTCGCTTCACGTTCGGGCACTTGGGCTTCAGGACGGCGATTGCGCGCTGCCCTACATCATCCCCATGGCGGCGGAGCGCATGGCGTGGCCCAGGCCGAAGGAATGGGAGAAGCGCACGAGGTCGCGCAGCAGCCTTTCCATGGGCGCCTCCGTCATGTAGCCCGCTCCGCCCCAGACCTCCATGGAGCGTCGCGCGACGCGCTCGCAGACTTCAGTGGCCAGGGCCTTGGCGAGGAAGCTCTGCTTGGGGTCCGGATTTTCGCCCCTCTCCGCCGCCCAGGCAGCCGCCTGGAGGCTTCTTCTGGCGGCGTCGAGTTCCATCGCGTTGTCGCAAAGCATGAAGCCCACCGTCTGGTGTTCAATGATGGGCTTCCCCCCCTGGACGCGCTCGCGCGCGTGGCGCAGCGCTTGTTCGTCGGATTTTCTCGCCGTTCCGATGGCGGCGGCAGCCGGAAGGATGCGGGCGGCGTGCGTGGCGCTTCGCCATGCCTCCTCGGCGCAATCGACCCGTTGGCGAGGGCGGAGCGGCACGTTCTCGAAGTGGAGGTCAACGTCCGGACATGAGCGCATCCCCATCGAATCATGATAGTGGGCCACGCGGATTCCTCGTTCCTCCTGTTTGTCCAGCAGGAAAATCTGGCGACTGCCCTCGCGCGGCGCGGCAGACTCCAGAAGAAAAAAGCGGGCGGCCGCACCGCCCGGCACGTGCGGGGCCACGCCGTGGAGGTGCGATTCTCGCTCCTCTCGCCTGATGGAGGCGACCTGAAGGCCATTTGTTGACTTGTAAGGTCTCTTCTCTTCCGGAGAAGGCGTTGGGCTGATTTGCGCGTGGCCCAGCCGAGATGCGTGGTCGTTCGTGAAGCGTTCTGCGAACGCCTTGCATCCGGCCGCATCCCACAGGCGGAATATGGCGTGGGCGAGTGCCCAATCCTGCGCGTGGATGACGCCGACGCCCAGGTCTCCCCAGCCGATTTCCTCTCCCACGAAACATAGACTCAGCAAATCGACGCCCCCTCCGCCGTGGCTCTCCGGAAGGGGGAGGGTGCGCAGGCCCAATCGACTGCCCGTGATGAGAACTTCTTTCGGGAGACGGTTTTCTGGCCTTTCTTCCTGGTCAAGCGCGTCCGTGCGAGGGAGAATTTCCTGCCGTGCGAAATCTTTCGCCAACTGCTGAAGGGCGAGGCAAGCTTCTCCGGGGGCAAAATCCATGCGCTGAGACCTTTAACCTTTATGCGTGGAAGAAGCGGCGCAGAATCAGTCAATGAGGCCCACGTTCTTCAGGTCTGAGGCCAATTCCACCTTTTCGGTTTCGCTCAAGGGGATCATCGGCGCGCGCGAGGGGCCCCCGTGCATCCCCATCAGGCTCATCCAGTCCTTGAGTGCGGCGATGGGAAACGCCCCCCGGTACCAGGGCGCCCAAATCCATTTCTCCGCCACGCGCCGCATCGGGTTCATGGAATCGCGCGCGGTCCAAGCTTCATCGAGGTTTCCCTCGTCGATGAGGTCCGTATATTTTTGCATGCCCAGGTTGCCGGCGCGCTGCAAGAGAAACGGGTCGGGCCCGCTCATGAAGGTTTGCTGCTTGTGATACGCCCGGTTGAAGAACCACTGGGTTTCCATCGGGTCGCTCACGACGATATCATCCCCCACGGTTTCTCGAACCTCGTCGCAGTGATATTTGGGCTGCGCGTTTTTGACGCAGCAGATGTTCTCGTTCTCGTCGACGAGTTGACGGATCAGGTTCGGCGAAAGCGAATAGCCGGCCGCCGCCGTGTTGAACAAGGACACGCCGATTTCGACGTTGGCGCAAAATTCCTTGAAATACGCGCGAACGCGATCGGGAATTCCCTGCGCGCCCAGGTAAGGATTCGCCAGAATCGCGTAGGCGGCGCCCGCCTCTATCGCCGCTTCCGTCAGCTCTATCGCCTCTTTCGCCGAGGTGTGGCCGGTATGTGCGATGATGGGGACGTCCCCCGCCTCGTCGCAGGCGATTTCCTGGCTGCGCAGACGCTCTTCTTTCGTGAGGCACCAGAATTCGCCGATCATTCCGCCGATGAAAAAGCCTTTGATCTGGAGGTTGTCGATGTAGTGCCGGATGTCGGCGCGAAAACCCGCCTCGTCAACGTTGTCGTTCTCATCGAATGGATAGGGTATGGCCGCCCAGATTCCCCTCATGTTCTCCTTGCAGTATGCGCGCGCGTCTGACTTTTTGTAGCCGGGCATCGAAGTCTCCTTTTCTCCTCGTGTATGGTTGAGAGATGCTATCACATTCTACCATTCATCCTCACCGACGGGAGCCAGCAGGGGCGCGGCTTTCAGTTTGACCGCCTCGTTTGTGCCGAAGCCGTGCAGGTAGCTCAGCACGTCGCGCCAGCATTTCTCGGGCGTTGGCCTGTCGTCGTGGTGGGCGGCGCCCGCCTTTCCCCAAATCTCCATCGCCATGCGGCACACCTTGATGCCCGCCTCGGAGGCGAACACCTTGGACATCAGGCGCCGCTTCGGGTCGTCCGTCGGTTTTTCCGCGTGCCACGCCGCCGAATAGAGGTAGGTCCTCGACGCTTCGATGAGCATATACATCTCGGCGAGCACCATACGCGCCCACTGCTCCTCTATGGCGCCGGTCTGCTGGGCCGCCGCGCGGGCGAGGTCATACGCCAGACGGGATGGGCCCATCACCGGTATGAGCGCACCGCTCACCATCCGGCGCAAGATGGAGAGACCGCCGTTCCATTCGCCGAAAAGGTTGTGAGCGGGCACCCGACATTCCCGCAAAACGAGTTCGCCGTTTTGCAGGAGGCGTCTTCCCAGTTTGGAGTGCGCCTCTCCGATTTCGAAGCCCTCCGTATCGCGCGGCACGAGAAAGCAGGTGAGTCCTTCGCTCATCTTTTTCCCGGGCGCGGTTCGCGCGAATATGAAGTAGTATTTCGCCAGCCCCCCGTTTGAAATGTAGTGTTTCGTTCCGTTGAGGAGGTAAAAGTCGCCCTCTCTTCGCGCCGTCATGCGCGGGCCGGCACCCGGCGCATCGTGCATGAGAAAGGTATCGGTTCCGCTTTGCGGCTCCGTGGTCGCGAGGGCGAGCAGGGCTCTCGGGTCGTTCAGAAAATCCTCGAGATAGAGGTCGCGTTGCTCCTGCGAGGTCTCGTTCGTGAGCAGCTGCGTGAACTTGTAGGTTTGGTCCATCGAGACGGCGACGCCCAGATCCCCATAGGCGATCTCCTCCGCCACCATGGCTTGGACCAGGTGGCGCGCCCCGAAGCCGCCGAACTCCTCAGGCACGGTGAGCGTCCTCAGGCCCGCGGCGTCGATTTTCTCGGCCACGCTCCAGGGATACGCCTCGCCGGGTGGGTAGTTTCTGTCTCTCGCCGCAGCGATGGGGAGGAGGTCCTTCCGGGCGATCTCTCGCGCCCGGCGCACCATTTCGGATTCTTCAGCGGATAAGTCCGGCCTCATGGCGTTTGAACGCATCCTTCGGGAAAAGGGCGCTGGACGATGATTTGCCCGACTTTGCGGGCGAACGCCGCGCTTGAGCGTCTGATTTTACGGCGCGGGCAGAATATCGGTAATATCCGGACTGTCGGATACGAGACTTGACATCGCCCGCAGTGAAGCCGCAACCGAATCGAAGGTGAGCAAAACCAATTCGTCCGGGTTCACGACGAACACCTGGAATTCTCGCAAGGCGGGCAGGTTTGCGCGCCCGGCCCGGTCTTTGATTGGATGAACATCACATTATATCCTCATTTCCGCTTACGGTAGCAGCGCGCGCCTAGAGCAGTCAAACATGATAGGGGCGCCGACGGCGGCATGGGAAATGCGTTTGGGAATTTTCGCCACAGCAATAGGGATAGACTGTTTTACGATGCGGGTGAGCGGAGATGATGCGTCCGAATGGATGAGATAAGATGGCGCACTCGTCTTTTGTCGGCAAAGATAAGGAGGAGAACGATGGCGTATCGAATCGAGACGACCAAGGTGGAAGGCAGCGCGATGGAGGTTTTTTTGTATGAGCCTGAGGGGGCGGGTCCGCATCCAGGGCTTGTGCTTTGCCAGCATATACCGGGCCATCAAGGAATCGAGAAAGACCCTTTCACGCTGAAAACGGCGACGCGCTACGCCGGGAACGGCTACGCCGTGTCGGTTCCGTTTTTGTATCACTGGTGGTCGAAGGATGAGGGAATGCAAATCAAGCGCGAGGAATTCAACGACGCGAAGACGGTTCTGGATCTCAAGGCGGGATTTGACGCACTGGCCGCCCTGGAGAGCGTGGACGCGGACAGAATCGGTATCGTCGGACATTGTTGGGGTGGGCGCGTGAGCTGGCTGGGGGCGTGTATGGATTCTCGGTATCGGGCGTGTGCTGTTTTCTACGGGGGCGGGGTGAAAGAGGTGCGCGGCGAGGGGAATCCGCCCGCCATCGCGCTGATCTCCCGCATCTCCTGCCCCCTCATCGGTGTCTTTGGAAACGAGGATCAAAATCCCTCGCCCGAGGACGTGGACGATTACGAAGAAGCTCTCAGAAACGCGGGGGTCGCGTATGTCTTTCATCGCTACGACGGGGCGGGACACGCCTTTCAGTGGGAGGATAATCCGGAGCGTTTTCGCGCGGAGCAAAGCGAGGATTCATGGGCGAAGACGCTGGCTTTTTTCGATGAGAAACTGAAATGAGTGGATGAAAAAATCGCCGGGAAGGCCGACGGGAAAAGACGCACACCGCCGCCCGCTCGCTCATGGATTCCCTTAAGCCTCAAGGGATATTCAATGCCGCACGCCGCCGCATCTACGGATGGTTCCTCCTTTACGCACTTCTCGCATAGGCTTCGCCCGAAAGCCTTGAATCGATGATGAATGATTGCGAGGGCGGCTGGCCGGGTGTTTTCATTGTAGCGCGAAAGACGCCGGTAGAAAGCGGCTTACGGGCTTGTAAGCGTGTCTGAGCGATTTTTACAAAATGGAGGGTGCGTGGATGCCAAAGGTGATTCTTTTTGATGAGACGGGCGGTGCGGACGTGCTCCGCGTGGCGGAGGCGCCTGTCGCCGAACCGGGGGAGGGCGAGGTGCGCATCAAAGTGGCGGCCATCGGGATCAACCGGGCGGAAGTGATGTTTCGTGAAGGGCAATACCATGAGAAGCCCCAATTTCCCTCCCGCCTTGGCTATGAGGCGTCAGGGACGATTGACGCCCTTGGCGCAGGCGTTGCGGGTTGGGCGGTCGGGGAGCGCGTGAGCACGATTCCTTCGTTTTCGATTGGAAAATACGGGGTTTATGGCGAGCAGGCGATTGTGCCTGCCTACGCCGCCGCCCGATATCCTGATCGCTTGACGCCCGTCCAGGGCGCCGCCATCTGGATGCCATACACGACCGCCTACGGCGCGCTCGTCGAATACGGGGGAGTGGGGGAGGCGGACACCGCGCTGATTACCGCGGCGAGCAGCAGCGTCGGCTTGGCGGCGATTCAAATCGCGAAATCGGCGGGCGCCCGGGTGATCGCCACCACGCGGGGAGCGGAAAAGAGGGATTTTCTCCTGCAGGCGGGCGCGGACGGCGTCGTCGTTACAGACGACGTGGATTTGGCCGATGTGGTGATGGAGGCGACGGACAGCGTGGGGGCGACCATCATATTCGACCCCGTCGTGGGACCTTTTTTGCCAAAACTCGCAGCAGCCGCCGCGCCCCGGGCCACAATCTTCGTATACGGCGTCCTGGCGCCCGCGGATGCGGTCTTTCCCTTGTTTCCGTCTCTGGCGAAAGGCTTGACGTTCCGGGGCTACACGCTGATGGAGATCACGAAAGACGCCGAGAAAAGAGAGCGGGCGAAGAAATTCATCTATCAGGGGCTGGAGTCCGGCGTCCTCTCTCCCGTCATCGACAGGACGTTTCCGCTTGAGGAAATGGCGCAGGCCCATCGCTACATGGAGTCGAACCGGCAGATGGGCAAAATCGTCGTCGAGGCGTAAGCGCGCGGCGCGGTGGAATCACCTGAATGGGTGGAGGTGGGAGTAGCTCATCTCCGGGCTCGTGATGAACTCCAGGAGGGCGGCCTCGCCTTCTTGCGTTTTTCGCCTCGCCTCCAGAAAGGCCGCGCCGACTTCCCGGGGGTCCTCCACGCGCTTTGCCCATCCGCCCAGTGCTCTTGCGATGTCGGCGTATTCGCCTCCTACGTCGCGCGTGCTGTATTTCTCGTGGGAGAGCATCATGTGGTTCGTCTCCACCGCCATCGTAGAGTTTTTGAGCACCACCGTGCAGATGGGGAGGTTCGAGCGCACCGCGGTCTCGAAGTCCATTCCCGTCATGCCGAACGCCGCGTCGCCCATGAAGTTCAGGCAGAATTTATCGGGCGCCGCCAGCTTGGCGCCCATGGCGAGGCCGAGTCCCGTGCCGAGTTGATGGGATTTTCCCCAGCCCAGATAGGACCTTGGCCCATCGGACTGATAAAAGGGCAGCACCTCGTATCGCGGATTTCCAGAGTCGTGGGTGACGATGGCCTCCGAGGGCGGGATGTTCCGCGTCAACTCTCCGATAACGCGGTAGGGGTTGACGGGGACTTCGTCAGAGGTGAGTTTTGGCCGCCATTCGTCAAGCCAGGCCTTACGCGCCCGCGCCACTTGGTCTTTCACCCCCTCACGCTCCTCCGCTCTCGCGCTCCCCGCGCTTTCGGCGCAGCAGTCGAGGAACTGGCGAAGGAGGAGTTTCGCGTCCCCGAGCACGGGATGATCCGCGGAATAATTCTTGTTGAGGTCCACGGGGTCGTTTGTCGCGTGGATGATCTTTTTTCCGGCGGGTATGGGCGTGGCGAGTCCATGGTTGGTGAGGCTTGTGCCGACGGCGAACAGGAGGTCCGCGTCCTTGAGGAAATGATAGGCGGGGCCGGCCATGACGCTCGAGCCGACGCCGAGGGCCAGGGGATGGCTTTTCTCGGAGATCGCGCTTTTCCCCTCCATGGTGGTCATCACGGGAATTTGCAGAAGCGCGGCCAGCTCCTCCAGCGCATCCGTGGCCTGCGCGTAGAGGACGCCCGCCCCTGCGAGGATGACGGGTCGCTTCGCCTTGAGCAGCGCTTGGGCGGCGCTCTCGACGTCTTTTGGGTCCCCCTGGGCGCGCGCTGGCCGCACCGGCGCATAGCCGCGGAGCAGGTCTTCACTTACATCAGCGTTGGCGACGTCCACCGGCAGCTCCACGAGCACGGGACCCGGGCGTCCGTTCTTCAGCGCGCTGAAGGCGCGGCGCATGGCGTCCGCCGCGCGTTCGGGCACGTTGATTTGCTCCGCCGATTTCGTGACCGAGGCGTATGTGCGAACGGAGCTGAACATCGGGAACACGCGGTCCCGCTCTCTGGTGTGGCCGAGGGGCAGCAGGAGGATGGGCGTGGAATCCGAGAAGGCGGTGGAGACGCCCGGAAACGCGTTTTCCGCCCCTGGTCCATACTGCATGGCGAAGACGGCGGGCGTGGAGCCGTTGGTGACGCGGGCGAAGCCATCGGCGATGCCTACCCCCACGCGCTCCTGGCGGCAGACGATGGGCTGAATCCCGACCTTGGCTGCGGCCTCGATCAAAACGGTGGTGGGATAGCAGCTGAGGTATCTCACCCCTTCGCGCTTGAGGATTTGAGCGATGACGTCAACCACGCGCATGTGCATTCTCCCGCTGTCTGGATGCGTTTCGTCGTCCGGTGCGTATTCGGATTTTCTCACAAGTTGGCGCGCAAGGAAATTTGCGTCTCCAGGAGCAGTGCTTCTGCCGATTTTCGATACAATGCGCCTTGGCCAACTCGTGAGGAATTCCTGGGGCGATCCCGCGTCGTTCCCCGTTTTGTGAGAGAAAGGGAGCCGGGCCATCGCGAATCGAGAGGCAACGATATACCAAGTGAAAGACCACGTCGCTTATCTGACCCTGCATCGGCCGGAGAAGAAAAACCCCATTAACCACGCCATACGAAAAGAGGTGCAGGACGCGTATGCGGATATGAAGCACAATCCGGATATCTGGGTGGCCATCATCACGGGGGCGAGCGACGTTTTTTGCTCGGGCAAGGATATTTTGGCAAAAGCCCCCCTGAGAACGATGGCCGCGTGATGTCGAACGACGCACTTTACCTGTATCGCAGGTATCTATACAAACCTATTATCTGCGCGATTAACGGACCTTGCCTGGCCCAGAGCGCGGGCTTCCGAGGGCTTCGCGCTGAACGCGGACGTTCTGGTTTTCTCCGAGCGGGCGTCCATGGGCTGGCCGCAGGTGGCGGGGCGAATGACGCCGCCGTGGTTTTTCCGTATTTCTCAACGCCAGGAGGCGAGGACGAATGACGAAACCTGTGGTTTGGGTAGGCACCCCCTTCATATTGAATTTTGAGAATCCCATGGCCATGTTCCAACCTCTGACGGATGAGGGGCTGGAAGTTCGCCTGGACGAGTGCCGGGGCTATATGCCGGAGGAGGACGTGATCGCCGGCCTGGCAGACGTCACTGCGGTCATCGCCGGAGCGGAACCTTACACCAGGCGCGTCATGGACCACGCCCCGCATTTGGGAATCATCGCGCGCGCCGGAGTGGGAGTGAACAACGTTGACGTTGCGGCGGCCACGGAGAAGGGGATTCTCGTCACGAACGCGGCGGGGCAAAATTCCAGGTCGGTGGCGGAGCACCTGTTCGGCTTGATGCTCTCAGCCTGCCGGCGCATCGGCTGGTTGGACGCCAACGTTCGCAAAGGCCTTTGGCGAGAGATTCAGCCGCCGATGCGTCCCCTGAATGGAATGACGCTCGGAATACTCGGGTTCGGGAACATTGGCAAGGAAGTGGCGCGAAGGGCGGTCGCCTTTGAGATGAACGTGATCGCCCACGACGTCGCACAGGATGAGGAGGCGGCGAATGCGCTGGGCGTTCGCTTCGTGCGCCTGGAGGAGTTGGCCAGGGAGTCGGATTACCTCACGTGCCACGTTCCCTTGACGCCGGATACGAAGCACATCATCAATGGAGAGATTTTTCGCCTCATGAAGCCGGACGCCTTCGTGTTCAACACTTCAAGGGGTCCCGTCTTCGACATCGACGCACTCGCCCAGGCGCTTCAAGACGGCGTCATTCGGGGTGCGGGGGTTGACGTGTTTCCCGAGGAGCCGCCTGACTGCGCGCACCCCCTTTTCGCACTCGAGAACGTCGTCTTGACGCCGCACCTCGGCGGCCGGGGCGAGGAGGCGATACGCGACACCCTCCGCCACGCGACGAGATGCGTTCTGGATTTCTTTCAGGGGAGAAAGCCCTCTAGGCTCCTCAACCTCGAAGCATACGAAGCTTCCGCACGTGAAGGTGGAATTTCTCGTGAAAGTGGAATTTGACGCCCCTAATCCCTAGCTAGTAATGTGATATGAATTTGTTTCGTCAATGTGCGTTTATCGGGCGGGAGACGCAGTTTGGAGCCTTGGTGCGCCCGATGCCGCGCATATCCCTTCTAGCGCAGAAAGAGTCAGGAGAGCGCGTGAATATGAACGAGAGAGCGGCGGCGTGCCTCACGGGCAAGGATCGCCTCATCGTGGCGCTTGACGTTCCGACCCACGAGCAAGCCCTTGCGGTGGTGGACGCGCTGGATAACGTGTCGTTTTTCAAGGTGGGTCTTGAACTCTTCCTTGCGGGCGACCTGCTCGGCTTCATACAGAAAATTCAGGAGAAGCGCTCAGGCGAGGGCGGCGTATTCGTTGACCTCAAATTATCCGGCGACATCGGCAACACGATTTCCAGATTCGTATGTGCTTCCCAAGCGCTTAACGTCAAGTTCATCACGCTGGTCGAGTCGGTGCCCTATGCTCTCACGGTGGCGACCATCAAAGCCGCACTGGACGCGCGCGGCGCGCATCAGCGCGATCCGAGATTGCTGATGGTCCCCCTGCTCTCCAGCCTCGATAGTGTGGATTTGGGGGGAGCCGACGCGACGGCGCACATTCTCACGCGCGGGAAAAAGTTGCTGGATGATGGATGCGACGGGTTGATCGTCTCCGGCACGGCCATAGAAAACTGCCGCAAGAGGTTTCCTGACGCGGTTATCGTAAGCCCTGGAATCAGACCGGCGTCGGCGTCGGCGGATGACCACAAGCGGTGCGCGACTCCGAGGGATGCGATTCGTCGGGGTGCCGATTATCTCGTGGTGGGCCGACCGATATTGAACGCGCCAGGCGGAGACCGGCGGGGCGCCGCGCAAAAAATCATTGACGAGGTGGACGAGGCGCTTGAAAAACTGCCCGTGAGCGTGTGACCGATGAAGACGCGCCCCCGCGGCGGGGAGGGATTCCGGGTGTTTCGCCATGTCTCCGAAAGCGGGGGAGCGGAGGACGAGGCTTGAGCAGAAAACTTCTTTGTCGTCTCTCCTACAAAGCGCCGTTGATGGCGTAGTTCAAAATTCTCACCACCTGTTCCGGTTCTTCCGCCACGGCCATGGCGGCGGCGTCCACCTCCTTGAGCGCGTGGGCGTGCCCCGCCCCGTGCAGGGTGATGAGGGCTTTTCCAAGTGCCGCCGCGTAGCCTGCGTCAAAGGCGGCGTTCCATTGTTTGTATTTCTCTCCGAAGCGAACGACCACGACGTCCGCTTTTTCGATCAGAGTGCGCGTTCTGATGGCGTTGACGCCGGCGCCCTTGCTGTCTTTCCAAAACGGTTTTTCCTCATCGCCCAGAATGGACGTCCCGCAGTTGTCGCTGGCGTCATGGTCCGTGACGGGGCCCGTAAAGGTGACCGGCAACCCCGCTTTCTGCGCACCCTTCTGGATTCTCTCTCGCCAATCTGTATGGACTTCGCCCGAGAGATACACGCTCCAGCTGGCCTGCGACATGGCGATGCCCTCCTTGTCCCGGAAAACGAACAGTGTTGAAAGATAGGGTTTCTTGCTTCGGGCGACATGGAAAACCCCGGCCTGTAAAGGCCGGGGTTTCACCTTTCGGTGGCCTGGTGGGGATTCGCCTGGGCGAAAGAAAACCCGGGAATCTCCTCAGGGTCCCTCTCCCCTAGGCGCCAGCCACCTCGTCCCTACAGTCTATTTTCATAATAGGATCACCTCCTTTCTGACGTACCTGTAATGATGCCAAAAGTGCGAAGGAAAGTCAACGCGGGATAGGAACTGCGCCTGACATCCCTCCGCCGTCCGTGATATACACGTTTCGCGTAGCCGATGCGGAGAGGTGTCCGAGAGGCCGAAGGAGTACGACTGGAAATCGTATAGGTGCCCACAAGGTGCCTCGAGGGTTCGAATCCCTCCCTCTCCGCCACCTTTGGCGGCCAATGTATTATATCAAAACTTCTCGCAGCCCTTGCGGCGGATGCGGATGCCCCCTCGCCGCCATCACGCTCGACAACCTGCTTTGAACGCCTTTTGCAACGCCCTTGCACAGCCGTTTTATGAGCCGTTTACGCCCCGAAAAACGGTTTTTTTCCAGGCGGTTCGCAATGATTTTTGTTTGGCTACGTTCGCAAGGGAAATTGCGTTTGGTCGCACAGGGAAAAAATCTCGCGACAGCCCATGCTCCAGGGAAAGCGCGAGGATCACCTCGTTTAAAGGACCGCTCCCAGAAGGATTAAAACAACCCACCGGGTGCGCGAGACGAAAGTGTTCGCGCGAGAAGGGCGGGCGTATGAGAGCCGCCCTTCGGTTCGCGTGTCCTCCCCGCGTGCCCATCCATCGGCGCGGGCCGCCTGAAGACGAGCGGATGCGACCGAGAATGGAATCCCTAACGCTCGTCAATCGGCGTGTAGGGCGACTCCAGGTCGCCGACGTAGACCGCGCGAGGTCTGAAGAGCCGGTTGTCCGGCAGATATTCGAGAATCCGCGCGGACCATCCGGCGATGCGCGGCACGGCGAAGATAGGCGTGAACATGTCCGTGTCGATTCCCATGGCGTTGTAGATGACGCCCGAGAAGAAATCGACGTTGGGGAAGATGCCTTTGCCGCCCAGATCCGCCACGACCAGGGCTTCGAGCTTCTTCGCTATCTCGTAGAGATGCGCTGTGCCGGCGCGCTCGGCGAATTCCCTGGCGACGGGGTCGAACAGCCGCGCCCTCGGGTCGTAGGCCTTATAGACGCGGTGTCCAAAGCCCATCACCTTCACCTTCTTCTCTTTCGCCGCCTTGAACCATTCCTCCGTAGTGGCGGGGTCCCCGATTTCTAGGAACGTGCGCAGTGTGGCTTCGTTTGCCCCGCCGTGCAGGGGCCCCTTGAGCGACCCGATGCCGGCGACGATGGAGCTGTAAAAATCCGTGAGGGAGCTGTTCGTCACCATGGCGGAGAAAGTGGAGGCGTTCATGCCGTGCTCGGCGTGAATGATGAGCGCCATGTCCATCACCTCCGCCGTGCGCGCGTCGGGCGCCGCGCCCGTCATCATTCTCAAAAAATCCTCGGACAATCCCTTCGAGGGGTCCGGCTCCAGAATGGATTCGTTCCTTCTCGTCCTCTGAATGGCTGCCACAAGGGTGGGAAACTGCGCCGTCAGCGTGAGCGCGATGTCGAAATCATTCTCCACGCTCACGTCAAATTCCTCGGGGTTCAGACAGCCCAGCATGGAGACGGCGGTGCGCAGCGTGCTCATGGGATGGCATCTTGGGGCGAGTTGCGCGATCAGGTCTTTTACTTCCGCCGGAACGCTTCGGCGCGAGGCTAAATCCGCGTTGAAGGCTTCGAGCTCCGAACCGGTGGGCAGCTTCCCGTAAAGCAGCAAATAGGCCGTTTCCTCATACCCTCCGCCTCCGGCGCAGAGATCGTCAATGCTGTATCCACGATAGATCAGTTTCCCGTTCGCTCCATCCACGTAGCTGATGGCGCTTTCGTTCGTGATGGCCCCCTCAAGACCTTTCTTGAATTCCACGCTTCCGACAAACTGGCGAGGTTTTTCTTCAGCCATGGGCGTCTCCATACGCAAAGTGATAAAAGAGCGTCAAAAATTCATTTTCATATAAAGGAGTTTATATGAAAATGCGTTTCCCCATGCGTTTCCCCACTAACTAACCGGCCTTGGTGAATCTCTTATTGCAGATCTTCACCGAACGTCCCATAAAGTTCTTTTATCGTCCAAGCAACGCTCCATGCGCTTTCGAATCAAACGACAATAATCCGCATGTATCTCTTGCCGCATGTATCTTGAAGGCAAAGCAGCACCGGTCGTTCTGAGGACGCACTTCTCACGTTGTTCCCAAACCGGCAAACGGGCACCCAAAACGCCCCTTTTAGGATAATTTCACCCATAATCTTTACCCAACTTTGAAGTAAAGAGTAAAAATTTTATTCTATGAGACAAGTATACTGTATACAAATATCAAATATCCTGCTTCATCCAATCGGCACCAGACGGCGAAAACGACCCCAAAACCGCATTCCCAAACATTCCCGTCTCCCCTGCTCGGCGCGAGAGCTCATCCGCTCAGGGCGAGGGCGAGCTCGCGCACTATCTTGGCGGCGGCTATCGCACTCGCCCCGGAAGCGTCCCATTCGGGTGTCAGCTCCACGACGTCGGCCCCGATGATCTGGGCGCCGGAATCGTTCAGGACCAAGAGGCAGTCGCTCAACTCCGCAAAGCGGACGCCGCCGGGCTCGGGGTTTGTGGTTCCGGGCACCTCCGCCGGATCCAGGACGTCCACGTCGATGGTGATATAGACCGCGCGCGCGCCTACGTCCTCCAAAGCGGATTCCACGTTCTGCGGCGTGAGGGGGCGCATCGTCCCGTTTGCTCTCATCCACCGAAACTCCTCCCGCGTCCCCGAGCGGACGCCGAACTGATACATTCCGCCCACCCCGCCCAAATTGAGGATGCGCCGCGCCACGCAGGCGTGGGAGAGGCGCTCTCCCAGATACGCCTCTCTCAGGTCAGCGTGCGCGTCCCATTGAAAAACGATGAGTTCCGGAAAAAACTCCAGCGCCGCCTGGACCAGAGGCAGGCTGACCGAATGATCTCCTCCCAAGGCGATCAGGCGCTTGCCGTCGCGGAACGTCTTCGCCGCCGCCGCCCGGATGGACGCCAGGGCGGAGGGGATTGCGTCGCAGGAGAGATCAAGGTCGCCAAGATCGCACAGGGATACCTCGCTCAGGTCCTTGTCCAGGCGCGGGCTGTAACTCTCCAGACTCTCGGACGCGCTTCTCATGGCCTCGGGGCCAAGGCGCGCGCCTTTTCGAAAACTCGCCGCCCCGTCAAAAGGACATCCCAGAAGCGCGACGCGTGCCGACGCATACGATCTTTCTGCGCACAGGAAACAGGGCGCGTCCTCTCGCCCCATCAGCGGAGAATCTCCGCCACATAGGGCGGAAGAACGAACGCGGCCTCGTGGACGGCGGGGGAATAATAATGGGTATTCTCATGGGGGCGCAGCGCTCTGGGCCTTGCGTGACCTTGCGCTTTTGCGGATTTCGGCGCCAGTGCGAACGACCATATCCCCCCCGGGTAGGTTGGCGTGTTGGCCAGATAAAACGAGGCGCCCGGAAACACCCTTTTGATCCGCTTGCCGATTCTGCGCATTCGGCTCCCCTCGAATACCGGGCCCTGGGTTTGCGCGGCATACAGGCCGTGAGGCGCCAGGGAGCGCTTGGCCGCGCGGAGAAAAGAGGCTTTGGTCAGCGGGCTGGCCATGGCGACGGGATCGGTGGAATCCACGATGACGACGTCGAACGCCCTTTGATGACGTTCGATGAATTGCACTCCATCCTCAATCCGTATCTCCACCCGGGGGTCGTCCAGTTTGCCCGCGATCCCCGGCAAAAACTCGCGGCAACAATCCACCACCATCCCGTCAATCTCGACGAGCGTGACGCGATCGACCGTCTCGTGCCTGAGCACCTCCCGGACGCAGCCGCCATCTCCGCCCCCGATCACGAGAACGGCTCTGGGGCCGGAGTGCGTGCACATGGGCACGTGAACCAGCATCTCGTGATAGATGAACTCGTCGCGCTCGGTGGTCTGAATCGCGCCGTCGAGCACGAGTGCGCGACCGAAATCCTCTGTCTCCACCAGGGCGACTTCCTGATACGCGCTTTTCGCGGAGAAAAGGGTGCGCCGCACCTTGACGGCGAGGCCGGTGCCCGGCCCATGGTATTCGGTGAACCAGAACTCTCCCCCCCTGGGAGGGGAGGCGGGCATAAAGGGGGTTTTTGTCAGTTCCAAAGAATCACGCCCGCAAAAGCGGCTCCCGTTTTCCGCACCACGTGCTCCGCGGCGACGCTCTTGATCTCCCTGATGCGTTTTCTGCGAAACTCCATGCCGTCCGCCGCCATGCGCCGGGCCCTCGCCTCCACCAGCGCGCGCGGAGCGAAGTTGTGGTATTCCATGATGAGTCCGCAATGCGCCTCATCCTCCGGTATGGCGATCGCCACCGCCGCCGTGAGCACCTGGCCCGGCGTCTCCGAGGTCACCGAAGCGTAGGCGGTCGGTGCCAGCGCGCCTTGAGGCAGCCGCTGCGTCTCCATCTCCTCGCACCCCGGCGGCAGAATGCTGCTCACGCGCACCAGGTTCGCGTTGCCCACGCCGGCGTCGATCAGCGCGAAATCAAACGCGTTGAGCGCACTTGGTCCTTCCGCGCATCCATGGGCCATGAAATACTTCGTGGGCGTGGAGATGAGCATCGCTCACGCGCCTCCCCGACATGTGAAGAGAGAGGAGTTTTTCATTCCCCGCTCGAGACCAGGGGCGAACCCAGAGGCGCGCCGCGTCTCTCCATGACGCCGCGCGCCACCTCTGCCGTCTCGACGCGCGCCGCGAGAAGCCGATTCTCCAGATGCCGCATGGCCGCCTCGGCATCCACCTCTCCGCAGGAGAAATAATCCACCGCGGCGTAGCGATGCTCCGGCCACGTATGCACCGCCAGGTGGCTCTCCTCCACGACGACCACTCCGCTCACGCCGTGCGGGCTGAACGCGTGAAACACGCTTTGCACGACGGTGGCCCCGCTCAGGTGAGCGGCCTCGTTCATCCACCGCTCGACCCGCTTCGGGTCGTTCAGCACATCCGCGTCGCAATCATAAAATTCCGCCAGAATGTGACGTCCCAAGGAGATCAAAGCGCACTCTCCCTGCGCCTGGACGCGCGATGCGCCATTCCCGTATCTCCTCCGCCTAGAAGCTGGGAGGCGTGGATACCCACAGGAGCCGCGCCCGCTTCTGGTAGGGGTTCGCCACCTGATGGGTTCTGTCGGAAACGAAGGAAAACCACTCGCCGCTCTTCGCCACCCCGAATTGCTCCCCATGTCTGATCTGCACCTTGCCCTTCAGAACGTAGCCAAACTCCTCGCCCGCATGGGCGTCCTCCTGAATCGACTCGCCGGACGCGATGGTCACGAGTGCGGGCTCCATGCCGCGACTCGCCGTCCCCGGCACCATCAGCTGAAACGCCTGAATTTCAGGATAGGTCGTCGCGCTGCGGCAGTCCGCCGCGCCAAAAACGATGCGCCCCTCCTGCCGTCCCTGAAAAAACCGAACGATGTCGGTGTCGAGTGCCTCCAGAATTTCCAACAGACTCTCAAGCGAAGGCGAGGTGAGGTCGCGCTCGAGTTGAGAGATAAACCCTTTGGTGAGATTCGAGCGATGCGCCAGCTCCTCCTGCGTGAGTCCATGGGAGCGGCGCAAATCCCGAATGCGCACCCCGACGCGGAGCAGGCTCTCTACGGAGCGGCTCGTCCCGACTTTCGGTGCGCGCTCTTTTTCCGTCCGGCTCCACTCCATCGCCAGGCCCAACAGCAGAACCTCCCGACGCCCATGATCCAGGGGCGGAAAAAGCACCGCGCTCCCGAAGCGGCGGCTCCGCCCCGCGCCGACTCGTTTTCGAGAAAAGCGGAGTCTCGCTCAAGTCGGCTGTTTAGTAAAGTATGATTCAAAAAAATTGTTTCTTAAACCGTGAAAGGGAGAACGTTATATTTTTTTCACTCCCCACGTCAATAATTTTCGCACCGCCTGCGGCATAGGGAAACCCCCTCTCCGGGCTGGCGACACAAGACCGCCGCGCGCGCCTCCCCTCTGGATGACGACCTTCCGGAGTTTTGCTATTGTATAGATGCGTTTTTCAGTCGGGAGGAGAGAGAGCGTTCGCGTCCCATTCATCACCTATCGCTTTCATGGAGGGAAGGATGGCAGCCCATATCGAAGTCTATACCACCGAGCCTTGCACCTTTTGCGCCGCAGCGAAAAATCTCCTGAAAAAACGGGGACTTGCGTGGACAGAACATCTGGTGTTCGGCGGGACGCCCGAATGGGAGACTATGCGGGAGCGCACCAGCGGAAAATCCGTGCCCCAGATCATCATCAACGACGAGGTCATCGGCGGATTTCCGCAGCTCCAGGCGTATGACAAGGAAGGAAGACTGGGCACGCTCGCGGGATAGAGGCTTTCGGGCACCTCGCGGGAGGGCGACTGGGACGCGATTTTTTTCGCCTCTCTCCGGCTGAGGGACGCCTCTTCATTTCGTGAAAAGCGAGGGATATTCTCCGCGCTCCCAGCGCGAACGCCCCCCTTTGGGAGAGGAGGAGGGGCGCGGCCTCTCAGGACGTAAGGAAAACGCGATGCCGCTCATGAGCCCTGACGAATATAAAAGAAGCCTGCGCGATGGCCGGATGGTCTATTACCGGGGCGCGCGCGTGGAGGACGTCGCCTCCCATCCCGTCATCGGGGTGGCGGTGAATCACGCCGCCATAGATTACGAGATGGCGGAGAACGAAGAGGCGCTCGCGCTGGTCGAGGGTGCGGACGGCCCCTATTCGCGCTACTATCATGTCCCGCAAAGCGCTGACGATTTGCTCAAGCGCAGCTCTCTCATCGAACGCGCCACGGCACTGGGCGGTGGCCTCGTAGTCCTCATCAAGGAAATTGGCAGCGACGCGCTCTTCGCCCTGCGCCTTCTCGCCTCCTACATGGACAAGAACAAGGGGACAAACTACCTCGCTCGCGTCCAGAAGTTCCACGAACACTGCCGGAACAACGACCTGGCCGTCGCCGTCGCCCAAACGGACGCCAAAGGGGACAGGGGGAAGGTCCCCGGCCAGCAGTCCCATTCGGATTACTACGTCCGCGTCGTCGCCGAGGACGAGGCGGGGATCACCCTGCGCGGTGCCAAGGTCCACACCTCCGTCTCCACCAACGCGCATGAGATCATCATACTGCCGACGAGAAACATGCGCGCGGGGGATGAGGCCTACGCGGTGGCTTGCGCCGTTCCGGCGAACGCCCCGGGCCTCACCATGCTCGCCAGCGGCTATGGGGGCAGAAAGGGAACCGCGTTTGAAAACCCCATTTCCACCCGACACAAGATGATGGAGACCCTCACCGTATTCGAGGACGTGAAGGTTCCCTGGGAGCGCGTGTTTCTGAACGGGGAGGTGGACATGGCCGGGCCACTGGCGAAAACGTTCGTGGAGTTTCACCGCTTCACCGCCGTGAGCTACAAACTGCCGCTCGTGGACCTTTTCGTTGGCGCGTCCCATTTGATGGCGGACTACAACGGCGTCCTGCGGGCGGGCCATGTGCGCGACAAGCTCGCCAGGCTCATCTCCTACGCGCAAATCTGCCGGGGCATGACCCGCGAGGCCGCCCGGGAATGTCGGATGGTCGAAGGAGTCGCCGTGCCCAACGCGGAGATCATCAACGTCGCGAAACTCCATTTCGCGTCGGGCTATCATCAGGCGATCGCCTGGGTGCAGGACATCGCGGGCGGACTGCTCGTCACCGGGCCCAGCGCGGAGGATATGGAAGACCCGCAACTGGCGCGGCTGATCGAAAAATATCTGAGCGCCTCGCCCGCTGTGTCCGCCTCGGATCGGCTGAAACTGATGAACCTGCTCGCTGATCTCACGGCGTCGGACTTCGCCGGCTACCAGGCCGTACTGGCGGTTCACGCGGAGGGCAGCATTGAGGCGGAGAAGATGACGATCTGGCGCGAGCACGAGGTCGGGCCCGCCGTGGAATACGCGAAACGGCTGGCGGGCATCTCATAACCGGAGCGACCCCCATGAGGACGACCCAGGCACTCGTCGCGATCTGGCTGAACGTCGCGCCGCAGAACCATGAGGAATTCAGGCGATGGCACAACTGCGAGCACTCCACGGATAGAATGGACGGTCCCGGCTTTCGCGTCAGCTACCGCTACAACGCGATGGCACAGGATGCGCATCACGACTTCCTGTGCGTATTCGAGGGCGACGACCTCGCCGCTTTTGAGAGTGCCTACTATCTCGAATCGAGAAACAATCCCTCCCCCTGGACGAGGAAATGTATGGCCTTCATCCGCGACGCCGAGCGCGCGGTGTTGAGCCTTCAGGAATCGGTCGGAGAACCCCATCGCTACGACGCGCCTTACGTTTACGCGGTGAGCGTGAACCCCGCGGGCGGAGAGGACGTGAAGCGCGAAATTCTGGACTGGTACCGCGAAGAGCATCTGCCGCGCCTTTGCGCGCTCAAGGGGGTGACGCGGGGCCGCGTGTTCCAGCACGAGGCGGCCGCCACCGGAGGCGAGACGGCGGAGGCGAGAATTCAGGACACGAAGAGGAGCGGGCGCACCCTCCTGGCGATGTATGATCTGGAGGATCCGCACATTCCGGTTTCACAAGACTGGGCCGACGCCGCATACGGGACGCCCAGAAGCGCGGCCATGAAAATCCGGCTCAAAGAAATCATTCGGGAATCGTGGTGGCTCGACTTCGCCAAATGGAAACGGGAGTGAACGCAACCATCACCGAATGGTGCGCGAGAGAGAGGCGCGTGCGCCCTCCTTGCTGCGTGGATGCGAATTCCCGCAAATAAAAAAATGTACCAGAAGCGCCCACAGAAAGGGCGTTCTCCTCTCGGCGAAATGGGCGTATACTGAGAAGTTGTCCGCCCCGCTACCCCACAAGGAGCCTCGCGTCTATGTGCCAGATCATCGACCTTTCCATGCCGGTGCACATGTGGATGGAGCGCTATCCAGGCACGCCGCAGCCCATCATCCAGATGATAGAGAGCACCCATGAGTCCGCAAAGCGCATCGGGACGGACAAGATGGGCTTTCCCGAATTGTTCGCGCACAGCGTGTGCATATTCAGTGAGCATTGTGGCACCCACATAGACGCGAGAAGCCACGGCGGGCAAAACGACTCCTGGTCAGAGCACATTCCGATCGATAAATGCTACGGTCCGGGGCTCAGGCTGGACCTGCGTCACAAGAAACCCGGAGAGCCGATTGAGGTGGATGACCTGAAAGCGGCCCTCACCAAGGCGGGCTGTGCCATTCAAGGCGGAGAGATCGTCTTTCTCTGGACGGGCGCCGCTGCATATAACGACGAGCCGCGCTACCTGACAGATCACCCCGGCATGGTGGGCGAAAGCGCGGAATGGCTGATCGAGCAAGGCGTGCAGGTGATGGGCATCGACGCGCCGGGCTTCGACCTCCCCATCAAGGAGATGCTCGAAAGAAAAGACCCTTGGCCCTGCCATCGTCTGTTTCAGACGCGCGAATACTGGCACATTGAGAATCTCTGCCATCTCGACGCCATCCCCGCCGCTCAGGGGTTCATCGCCAGCGTTCTGCCGCTCCATTGGCGAGGCGCCACTGGAACCCACATTCGCGCCGTCGCCATCGTGAACGGGTAAATGGAAAAGCCGCTCCCGTGAGAAAGAGAACGGCGCGTACCCGGGGCAGCGTCACACGCTTTGTCGCCTCCCTGCTCCCCGCACTCATCTGGCCATTCTTCATGGGGGGCTGCGCGGAGGAGGTCAAATCGCCCGTAGCATGGAAAGCAAAGGCGAACGAAATCCCCAGAAGCAGAGAAGCGCGGGTCCACCTGTATGCGCGCACGCTGCGGGCGCGCCTGGCTTCCGACCCCTACCCTTTGATCGACACGGAAATCTCGCTCGGCGGATGGAAGAGCGCAGCACAACTCATAGAGGAAATGAACCGCGCGGGAGTCGCCTTGGCCGCGATCACCGCCGCAAGCGAAGACGCCATCAAAAAAGCGTCGGATCGCTACCCCGGCCGATTGATTCCGCTCACCACCTCATCCGCTCCCGAAAGCGGGGCGCAAGCGGAAGGCCGCCGCCTTGCCGACCTCAAGCGTCAACTTGCCCAAGGCGCGTTCGGAATCGGTAAAATTACCTGGCGGCCGGCACCCTCCGATCAAGTCGAAGCGGCCCGGGCGGGCGAGACGCTGGGGGCGATTATTCGCTTGGCCAAAGAGCGGCGCGCGCCCCTTTGGATCGAGATGGCGCCCGATGACGCTGGCCTGGGACGGCTCGAGCGCCATTTGAGGGAAGTGCCCGAGGCGAAAATCATCTGGACGCAAGCCGGCAGAATACCCGATCCGGACGCTCTTCCCGGCTATGGGCACGGCCTTTTGAGGGCATTGAGCCTCAGACACGTCCACCTCTTCTTCACGTTGACCCAAGAGCCCCCCCCCCCTACCGGCCTTCTGGCTGCGCGAACGAATCATCTCTTCGATCCGGCAGGTGCGCTTTCTCTCGAATGGCGGGCTTTGCTTGAGTCTCGGGTGCGACATTTCATGGTCGGAAGCGGTTTTTCATCCACGGACAACCGGGCGACATACGCGAGAAAGACGCGCCTTTTTCGTCAAAACGTTCTCGCAAAAATAAGCCCGTCCGCCAGAGGGCGCATCGCATACCAAAACGCATGGCGTCTGTTGATGCGCCAGGACTGGAAGCCCTGAGCGCAAAACCTTCTCCGCCCGTTGCGACAAGGCGGAGGGGTGGGGATAATGGGGTTTTCTGCGCGTCGGAACCGTTCCGGAAAATAGTTTGCCAAGCGAAAAGCCCACGAGCGAGGAGTTCGCCCCATGCACAGCATACGCCACCCGAAAAGAACCTGGTTTGGCTTAGGGACCATCGAAAAACTGAAAGACGAGGCGACGTTTCTGGGCGCTGCGAACGCGCTTTTCTTCACGGACAAGGGCGTGAGGGGCGCAGGCGTGGCGGACATGGCGCTGGCGCCCCTGAAAGAGGCCGGCGTGGAAGTTACGATATACGACGAATGCCCGCCTGAGCCCGCCATAGGCGATCTCGAAAAGGCTTTCTCCGAATGCAAAGGCCGTCCTTTCGACCTCGTCGTCGGAGTCGGAGGTGGCAGTTCGATGGACATGGCGAAATCCATCGGCATATTGCTGGGAAACGACGGCGCGCCGAGGGATTATCTGGGGGTTGAGCGCGTGCCGAAACCCGGCGTTCCCACCATTCTGGCGCCCACCACGAGCGGAACCGGCGCGGAAGCCACGCCCAATGCCATCTTCTCGGTACCAGAGGAGCAGGTGAAACTGGCGATCGTCAGCACGCACGTCATTCCGTTCGCTGCGATCGTCGATCCGAACCTCACGCTTTCCGCACCCCCCAAGGTCACCTCCGCCGCCGGTGTGGACGCCTTCACGCATTGCCTGGAAACCTACGTGGCCAGAAACGCCACTCCCTTGAGCGAGATGTACAGCCTGGAAGGCATGAAGCGCATCGCCCGCTCCTTAAAGCGGGTATGCGATGACGGCGGCGATATCGAAGCCAGGACCGACATGGCGCTCGGCTCCTATTACGGAGGCGTCGCGCTCGCCGGCGCGGGGGCGGGCGCCATCCACGCCCTGGCGTATCCGCTCGGCTCTCGGTTTCACATCCCTCACGGAGTCAGCAATGCCCTGATGTTCCCCCACGTCATGAAAGAAAACCATACGGTCGCGCCCGAGAAATTCGCCCGCATAGCCCGGTTGCTGGGCGCGCCGGTGGATAGCGCCTCCCCTGCCGAGGCGGCCGCGCTCTCCGTCGGCGCGGTAGAGAAGCTCTGCCGTGATTGCGGGGTCCCCACCCGGCTCGGTGAAGTGGACGTTCCCGCTCACGCCATACCGGAGCTGGCGGAAGCCGCCTTCAAACTCGAACGTCTTTTAAGTTGCAATCCCAAAGAACTGACGCTTGAGGACATCGAGAGAATCTACCGCGCGGCTGCTTGAAAATGCGGATACAATCTACCACCTCGCGCAGCCTGGGCCCGATGATGGGTATTTCTTGCGGAGATATGGTCTGCGTTATGGGCGCCGGCGGCAAGGCCACGATCATGAAGCGGCTCATTCGGGAGATGCTGGATGAGCGCTTTCCCGTCATCATCACCAGCACCACGAATCTCCACGCTCTGGGTGGAGAGAATGCGCCGCACGTTCTGCTGAGCGAGGAGGGGCGATTCGCTCTGCAATCCGCCACTCAGGATTGGGCCGAGCGCGGCGCCGTCGTTTGGGTGGAGAAAAAATTGCCCCAAAATATGTTTCGCGGCCTTGACGTGAGCCAGGTGGAGGCCTTGGGCCGATCAGATTTTCATGGCGTGATCATAGTGAAGACGGACGGCGCGAGAAAGCGACTCATCAAGGCGCCGGGGCCGCATGAGCCGGTCGTTCCCCAAGGCGCCACGCATTGCGTCCTCGTCCTGGGGCTGATTGCGGTTGGACGAGAAGCGAATGAGAAAACCATCCATCGCATGGAAAAGGTTTGCTCCGCAACGGGTCTGAAAGCCGGAGACGTCATCGAACCGCGCCATTTGGCGATTCTGGCAAGTCATCCGAGCAGCTATCCGCTCCGCTTTCCTCAAAACGCGAAGAAGATACTTTACCTGAGCCATTGCGCCTCAAAAAAATCTCTCCACGACGCGCAAGCGGTATGCAGTGCCATACCGGACGGCGCCTACGACCTCCTCATCGGAGGCGATTCCGTATCGGGAAATTTTCATCTCTGGAGAGTAAACGAATGATTGGCGCGGCGGCCATCAGAGAATCTCTCGAAACCCGCAAGGGTGAAATTATCGAGCAAATCGCGCACGTGGTGAACATCGACTCCCCGACGTTCCCCAGCCAGGGAACAAACGCGGTTTCTTCTCATTTTGCGGAGGCATACCGGAGCATGGGGGCCGACGTAGAGATGATTCCCGGAACGCATGAAACAGGGGATCACCTTTTGGCGACGTTTCATGGCGCGCGGAAAGACGGCCCCCAGATATTCGTGATCGGGCATTGTGATACCGTCTTTCCAGAGGAAACCGCCGCGCGAAGGCCGTTCACCATCAAGAAGAACCTTGCCTACGGCCCCGGAGTCGCCGACATGAAGGGGTGCCTGGTAGTCTGTCAATTCGTGATGGAAGCGCTGCTGGCGGAGGGATTCCGGGAGTTCTCGAGAATTCAGGTTTTATACGACACGGATGAGGAGCGCGGAAATCCCTCCTCCAGAAAGGCGATAGAACAAATCGGAAAAGACGCCGCAGTTGCGCTGATCATCGAGTCCGGTCGCGCAGACGGCTCCATCGTATCTTCGAGAAAGGGAAGTTGCTACGGGAGGTTGCGCGCGCGGGGAATTCCGGCCCATGCGGGAGTCGAACCCGATAAAGGCCGAAGCGCCGTGCATGAACTCGCCCGCCAAATGGTTGTCATCCAAGGCCTGGAGCGCGAGGGCGGGACGATCAACATCACCGGACTCTCGGGCGGAGAGAGGCCGCACATCGTGGCGGATGAGGCTTCTTGCCACGTCGAAATACGCGCAGATCGGCAAGCGACCCTCCATTCCATGGCGAATGCGCTGTGCCGAATGATTGCGGAGCCCCACATCGAGGGAACGCATCTGGAATTTCAGAAACTCGGCGGAAGGCCCGCTATGGAATGCAACCAGGGAACGGAGAAACTCCTCCTCGCAGCGGGCAAAATCGCCCGGAATGCGGGCGTCCAATTTCGGCATACTCCCACCGGCGGGGGTTCTGATGGCAATTATCTCTCCCCGCTTGGAGTCGCGATTCTCGACGGACTGGGGCCCGTGGGGGGAAACTTGCATACGGAGGAGGAATATCTGGAACTCGACTCCATCGCTCCAAGAGGCGCGCTGCTTGCGGGATTGATCGAAAGTGTATCGTCGACTTACGATGGGTGCCTTTGAGGTGGGAAATGCTCCCAGGCAAGGTTTTCCAGCTCCACGATCCCGTTTGCGCATTCCAGGGAAATTCCCTCAGAAGCCGGCAAGATTTCTCCGACAGGCGTGAGAGGCACTCCCCCCGCTCCTCGAACGACCTCATGGAGAGCGCAAACCGATTCTGCGGGCGCCGTGATGAGAAGCTCATAGTCCTCTCCGCCGCGCAACGCCCATTCACGAGCGTCTTGCGCTGTGCGAGACGCCAATGCAAGCAGGGCGGGGGACAAGGGCAGTTCTCTCTCCCAAAGGACGGCGCCCGCCCCGCTCGCATCGCACAGGTGATGGATATCGCCCGCCAGACCATCGCTGACGTCCATCATAGACGTGGCCAATCCAGATTCCGCGATAGCCGCCCCTTCCGCAACGCGAGGCTGCGGCTTCAGCTGGGCGGAGACAAGACGCGCATATACGTCTTCGCGTATGGGGGTCTGCGGCCGGGACAATACGTGCAGTCCCCCGGCCGCATCGCCCAAGTATCCGGTGACGAGAATCTGATCTCCCACGCGCGCGCCTTTGCGGCACAGAACGTGTTCTCGCCTCATCTCGCCTACGATAAACACGTCGACGAACAAAGGCCCATCCGTTCGTGTGACGTTTCCGCCCAGAATCACGATGCGGTATCGCTCTGAGAGCACGCGAATACCCTCATAGACGTCATCCAGAAACGGGACGTCCGTGTCCTCGGGTATGCCCAGCGAGATGAGCGCGAAGCGCGGTTTCGCTCCCATGGCCGATACGTCGCTCACGTTCACCGCCAACGACTTATAGCCAACGGCGAAGCCAGAAGCGTCTTCAACGGATGGAAAATGAACGCCGCTCACCTGCGAATCGCACGTCATCACCCAGCATTTTCCCTCTCCCGCCTTGATGACGGCCGCGTCATCTCCATTGCCAACGATGACGTCCGCGTCATCCCGCACCGCGCCCAGTTTGCCTCTCAGACGAGCGAGCAGGGCGAACTCGCCGAATCCCTTCGCCGATTCGCCGCTCATCCCCTCGCCTTTTCGATGCGACTGCGCAGCGCTCTGGCCGCAGATTCCGGATTGGACGCTCCCATAACCGCGCCGATCACGGCGACTCCGGAAGCGCCGGCCTCGATAACAGATTCTACGTTCTCGACGCTGATTCCCCCGATGGCGACGGCGGGCAATTCCGGAGTTTGTCGGATGATTCTTCGGAACCCTTCCGGCCCAATCGGCACCCTCGCATCTGCCTTGCTCCCCGTCTCATAAATGGGGCCTACGCCGATATAATCCGCACCCTCCGCCGCGGCGCGCGACGCCCATGCAGATTTGCCGGCCGTCACGCCATAGAACAGAGCGTCGCCGGCTATCGCTTTGGCCCGCTGAAGCGGAAAATCCGCTTGTCCGAGATGCACTCCATCCGCGTGCGAGGCCATCGCCACGTCAAGCCGATCGTTCACAGTGAAGGTGCAATCGGCACCCTCCAGCACCTCTTTTAACGCATCCGCCAAACGAAGCATTTCCAGGTTGTGCATATTTTTCTCTCGAAACTGCACCATGCTCGCCCCGCCAGCTGCGGCCGCGCGAACGGCGTCCTTCAACTTCCATCCGGAAGCCTGCGCAAGCATTCTCTCATCGGTGATGACGATCAAAGACGGGTCAAATTCCATGATGACCACAAGATGAAAAGCGTCCCCCTTGATAATAGGGACGCGGACTTCACGATGGGCGATATCAGTCCACCCCTAGCCCGTCGTTCAAGAGTCCCGTCCGGCCAGCGCGACCATTTTCTTTCCAGCGGCGGATTCTCCAGCGGCTGCTTTGTTCTGAAGCGCGCGGTGAATAAGATCGCGCGCCCGGGCGCCATTCCAATCGGCCGAACCCACAACCCAGGCGGCCAATTTCTGGGCACGGTCGATAAGATACGCTGTCGGCACAAAACGCACGTTGTGCGTGCGGCGAGACGCCCATTTCTGATCGTGTAAAATTGGATAGTTCAGATTCTTGCTCTCGGCCCACCTTCGCACAAGATTGGGGCCAGCCGCATCTACGGAAACGGCCAAAACCGTAAAGCCTTTCCCTTCATATGTATTCTGAAGGGCGGAGAACTTGGGCATCTCCTCAGCGCATAGCGGACACCAGGTGGCGAAAAAAACGAGCACCACCGCCTTGCCCTTGAAATCGCTGAGGCTATGGGGCTTCCCCGCGAGGTCTGGATGTTGAAAATCCGGCGGCGGGGCGGAATTCGGGGGCGCCGCCCTCAAAACGTTGAAGCGTTCTTGGGCGTCCGCCGGAGAAATCGACATGGCAAAAAAACACAAGGCGCCAAGAGCGAGACATGGAAGTGTGCGGAATGAAATTGGTCGCATGACGCTCCTTTGTGTAAACTGACAAGCGGCCTGGTGCAAGATAGCACATTTCAGATGATGCGAACCAAAGGAGCCTTGCGCCAAATCCCCATCAAAAGGAGCGCGCCTATGTGGTTTGTCCTCGTCGCTCTATCGCTCCTCGCCTTTCCTGTTTCCGCAGAGGCCGCACTTCATGCCTGCGGGAGAGATTCTCATAAAGTCGTCAAAATTCCCGAAGGCCCCTTTTGGATGGGAAGCGACAGGGCCGAGCGTGACTACGCTTATCGAATCGGCAGCCGCACCGCGCGCAGATGGCGCTGGTTCGACAACTGGGAGCGGCAGCGCAAGCGCGTCTTTCTGCCCGCGTATTTCATCGACAAAAATCTGACGACCCATGCCGAATACCGCCGCTTCGTCTGGGAGAGCGGCCACCGCGCTCCCTTCATCTCTCCCAAGGATTACGAGCACCAGGGCTACCTCGTCCATCCCTATGCGTCCGTGCGCCGCTATCTTTGGATACAAGGCAAAAATGGCAGGCCGACATACCCCAAAACCCTGAAGGATCACCCCGTTGTGCTGGTAAGCCAATCCGACGCGGAGGCCTATTGCGCCTGGCGGGGCGGAAAATCTCGCGCGCAATACCGACTGCCCACCGAGTCGGAATGGGAAAAAGCGGCGCGCGGTGCCGACGCCAGATACTTCCCCTGGGGCAGTGTTTTCGCTCCCGAACGCCTGAACTATGGCTACAAAGTGCGCGGCACAACGCCTGTAGGCGCATACCCAAAGGGCGCAAGCCCATACGGAGTGCTCGACATGGCCGGAAACGTCTTCGAGTGGACGTCCACGCCGTTTTCTCCATCAAAAGCCACGATGAAAGGCGGCGGGTCCTGGGACGATCAGCCAGGCATCACGCGCGCAGCCGCTCGTCATGGACGAGACCCGAGCACCCGACACCTACTTTTTGGTTTTCGGTGCGTCTGCTCGAACTGAGAAGGCTGGATGCTCCATGGGGCATCGCCGACCGCATTCTCAAGCACTTGCATAGCGCGGGTTTGAAGGAGGAAAACATTGTCGATACCATCACGGCCTCGTCGCAGAGAAAACTTCGCAAACCGAGTGCCTGTGTTTGCCGCTGCCTCCAGCGCCTCTTTATAGCGAAAAATATCGAAGACATCGAAAGAGGGAAAAGCGACTCTTGAGAGATGAAAAAGGAAAATTCATGGATAAAAAATTCTACGCTCTCTCGTCCATCTCCTATCTGGGCTTGTTCATTTCAGTCGCTTGCGCACTCGCCGCCTTGGCGTCAGGTTTGGGCCATCGCTGGGGCTTGTGGCATTTCAGCGCGGGCTTTCAGATTTGGAAGGCCGCATCCATCATCTCGCTCATTTCTGTGGCCGTCTCAATGGCGGGGGGTTTGTTTGCCTTGCGAGACGCCGCCAGGGATAAGACGCTGGCCGCCGCCGTTGGCGTCGCAGTGGGCTTCACCGTAGCGGGTTTTCTGTATGCGCAGGTGCAAATCGCAAGGCGCGTCCCTCAAATTCACGACATCACGACAGACGTTCAAAACCCGCCTGCCTTTCAATCTCTCCTTCCCCTGAGAGAAGGGGCGAAAAATCCGCCTTTGTATGAGGGCATCCGCATCGCGCGACTCCAGAAAAAAGCATATCCGGATATCAGGCCGCTCATCTTTCCAGACTCTGAAAGAGAAGTTTTCGCGCGCGCCCTGGCGGCCGCACACGCCATGGGCTGGCAAGTGGCGGCGTCAAAACCGGAAGAAGGACGCATTGAGGCGTATGACGCTACTTTTTGGTATGGCTTCATTGACGACGTTGTCATCCGGCTCACGCCGCATAACGGGGGGACGCGCCTTGACGTCCGCTCGAAATCCCGCGTAGGCGTGGGCGACGTTGGGGCGAACGCCAGACGGATTCGCAATTTTTTTGAAAGAATCAAAACAGAACCATGAATTAGGTTGCACCCTGTAAGATCACGCCTCAAAATCCTTGATGAGGGAGCACATGGCGCATTATCAAGTTCCGGGCAAACCCACATGACCAGGCTCGACGCAGAGGAGAAAGTCTCGGTCACCACCGATTTTGCCGATGACCTGCACAGGGGCGGCTGCCTCAACGCGAAATTGCTCCTCAGCCCGCACCCTCACGCCAGGATCAAAAGAATCGCCGCCGCCGCTCCCGTTCTCCGTGAATCACTGGATGATTACCCATCGTTTCCAGGCATCCTTCGCGCAATTCGGGAAAAGGTTTCCTCTGCGTAAATTTCTCTAGTTTTTCAACGCGAATTTTTCATCATAAATATCAAAGCCCGATGATGACGCCACCTCTCGCGCCTGCGTGATGAGCCTGCGCGATAATTTTGAGATCTGCGGATTTTGAAGAAACCGCGTGTAGAAATCGTAATAGAAGGCGTCCGGCCGCACGTGAACGCGCACCCGAAGCCTCACCGCCTTCTCAGGCCGCCCCCTCCTGTATCGAAACGTGATGGATTTTTGGGGAGGAATGCGCGTGTCATGGATTTCCCGACTGAAATCGGGCGAGAGTTTCCGCTCAATCACGTTCATTTGCCTGGAACCCGGAATCGCCCGTCCTCTCTCATTCTCCAGCTCGGAGATGACGTCCACCGAAGGCGTAATGTAGGTGGGGAAATAATGGCCGGCGCCTGAGTTCGTGAGCCGAATGCTGGCGGTGACGATATCCTGCGACGACTCCTCTCCGAGCACAACCTCTATCTGGACGGCGCCCTGGGTCATATCCTTGTCATGGATGCCGCGCCACAGATGCGCGCGATTGGGCATATGACAACTCTGGCAGGCGACGCCTTCCTTGCCCCAAAGCGAGTCTTTCCACTCGTTGTAGGTGTTCTGAATCGCTTTCCCGTTTGGGCCGGAGAACGCATGTTGGTGGCAGTGCATGCAAAATTCAGCGCGCGCAAAAAAAGGCGTGCGCTCCACGCCGGCGTGCGCACCCGTTCTCGTCGTGTCGTCCACCCCCTCGGGCGTTTCCTTTTTGGGCGGACCGTGCACGCGCCAATCGCGCACGTGACATGCGGCACAGGCGAGTCCGCGCATCTCCAGTTTTTGATCGTGGACGGGGTTTTTCCGCCAGTTCGCAAAAGGGCCCGCACCCAGCCGCGCGCGCTTTTGCTGTTCCGCCAAAGGAGCGTGGCACTCGTTACAGCCCCGCGCTCCTTCGGGATTCGTTTTCCACATATCAACGAGCTGTCCATAGACGCCCGGGCCCATCGCTTTGGCGTGAAGCGTCGTTTTCCATTGCTTGTATTGATCGGGATGACAACTCCCGCAACTCTCGGGCAAAAGAGAACGCTCTGTGCCTTTGTGCGAGGAAGGCGCCTCGCCCATGGGGGGCAAGGGATAGCGAAAATGCGCGTCCACGAAATCTCGCCAACGCTTCCATTTTCCGGAAACCGCTCTTTTCTCTTCCGCTGCGACGGCGGAGAACAGGAAGCCATCCGACGTTTTAGGAAGGACGCCGGAGAAAGCGAGAAAAAACGCTCCAACGATGGAGAACATAAACGTAAGGTGCATTGCACCCTTCCCGCTCCAGCGGCTCATGGCCATCTCCCGTCTGCTTTTCTATAACAGCGTCCGCAAAAAGAAATTCCGCAAAGAAAAACAGATGCGATGGTAACGCTCCGCCGGGCCTGTTTCCAGCCCAGAATCAGGCCGCTGCTTTCTGGAGAGACGGATTTTCCGCCTAGGCACCAAGGGTTTCGCCCACCAGGAAACAGAAAAGGCGATGACCCGCGCGGTTTTTGCTTGCCCCATTGCATTCGATAGGGTTATCAAAGAAATGGAGACCGTCCCTTTTGCATTCGGAGCGATGATGGGTTTCGCTATACGTCCGGCCGGCCCGCAAGACGTGGAGAGAATTGTAGAATTCAACGTCGCGATGGCCCTGGAAAGTGAGAATCTGCATCTTGTGCCCGAGACAGTTCGGAAGGGCGTAGAAAAATCGCTCTCCGACCCCTCCATGGGACGCTATTACCTCTCTCATCGCAGCGATGAGATATTGGGGCAAATTCGCGTGACCCTGGAGTGGAGCGACTGGCACAACGCGCACTACTGGTGGATTCAGAACGTATACGTCGTTCCATCGGCGAGAAAACAGGGCGTCTACGCCGCCATGCACCGCTACGTCCAGAATCTCGCCGCCCAGGGGGGTGCGTGCGGTCTGCAACTATACGTGGACGCCCGAAATACGGACGCGCAATCTGCGTATAAAAGCCTGCACATGGCCCAAAGCCGCTATCTCATTTTCGAGCAAACCGAGGATGAGACGAAAAGGGGAGCGTAGCCATGACGGCCGCCTCCACACGACGCGTGAGAGGCGCGCTTCGCAGAGGATTTCACCCGCCTCGCTCCCCATGAGAACGGGGCTTGCGCCTCTCGCGTCTTCAGAGAAAGTCAAAAACCCTCTCGATTTCTCTTGAGGGGGATGACGTCCGCATGTTTTTGCGCATCGTTCCGACCGCGTCCCCTCCAGAATAAAGGCCAGACGCCGCGCGCGCGCCACAGGGCTCTGGCCGCTCCTCCCGCCGCCCATGCGATGCGCGTTCTTCTCCCCAGCGAGCGAAACGCTTTTCTCCCGCTCTCCTCCCCCATGGAGACGAGGCGCGAAGTCGCTTCTTTCGCCGCGTCAATCGGTCGCAGGGCCTGTGCGATGGCCTGACGCAAAATCCACCTCATCATGAAGCCGAAAAACACCGAGAAAACAAAAAAGACGCCCAACACCTTGAGCCCCCGAAGGGGTTCGTCCACTATCATGACGCTCACCTGGGCGATGCCGTAAAACGCCAGGCCCACCATCGCCAGGCAAACGGCCACCGCACCGCCCGAGCGCATCATCACCCGCAGCAAACCAAACATCCTCGTCTCCTTATGTCCGCGCCGACTCCGGAGAATATTTCTCGATTCGTTCAGAATACCCTACTTTTGAAGCCGAAATCCAGCGCGTGCTTTTCATGTTTTACAAGGCGTTCTCCTGCGTTGACGCGCGCCGCCCATCGTTTTATGTTCACTGGCCCATACGAAGGCAGGACGGCATTTTCATCACGGAGGCGCCAAAGAAATTGCTCGACATTCGCCTGATCAGGAACGATCCCGAAGCGGTGGCGCGCGCCCTCGCCCGAAGGGGCGGCGATTGGGACGTCTCGGAAATACGGGAAATCGACGCCCGCCGGCGGGATTTGACCCATCAGGTAGAGAGCCGGGCGGCCGACGTGAGAAGGCGCGGCAAGAGAGTGGGAGAACTCAAGCGCAGCGCGGCGTCCGATGAGGAGGTGGAGGGGTTTTTGGCGGAGAGCCATCGACTGACGGCCGAGGCCAAATCCATGCAGGGAGCACTGGGGGAGCTTGAGCGAAAGCAAAACGATTTTCTGCTCGGCCTGCCCAACGTGCCGCACGAGAGCATTCCCGACGGGCGAAGCGCTGAGGACAACGCCCTTCTGAGGACATGGGGCGAAAAGCCCGTTTTTGACTTCGCACCCAAAGCGCACGACACCCTGGGCGAGGCCCTCGGGGTTCTCGACATGAAGCGCGCCGCCAAGATAGCGGGGGCGCGCTTCGCGCTATACCGGGGGGCGGGCGCGCGCCTGGAGCGCGCCTTGATCAACTTCATGCTCGACCTGCATACGGCCGAGCACGGCTACACCGAGTGGCTTCCGCCGTTCATGGTGAACCCTGCGGCCATGACGGGCACCGGCCAGCTGCCGAAGTTCGAGGAGGACCTCTTTCGGGTGGACGGCGGACGATTCTATCTGGTTCCGACCGCCGAGGTGCCCGTCACCAACATCCACCGAGAGGAAATTCTCGACGGACGGGATTTGCCGCTCAGATACACGGCCTACACCCCCTGCTTTCGGAGCGAGGCGGGTTCCTACGGCCAGGACACGCGCGGCCTCATTCGCCAGCATCAGTTCAACAAGGTCGAACTCGTCAGGTTCAGCCGGCCCGAGCGAAGTTATGAGGAGCTGGAGCTTCTGACGGCGGACGCCGAGGAGGTGCTGCGGCGTCTGGGGCTTCACTACCGGGTCGTCGCCCTGTGCGCGGGAGATTTGGGCTTCTCCGCCGCCAAGACGTATGACATCGAGGTATGGCTGCCCTCCCAGAACACGTATCGGGAGATTTCCTCTTGCAGCAACTTTGCGGATTTCCAGGCCAGACGCGCCCAGATTCGCTTTCGCCCGGCACCGGGAGCGAAACCGGAATTCGTCCACACTCTCAACGGCTCGGGCCTCGCCGTCGGACGGACTCTGGTGGCGATTCTGGAGAACTTCCAGGGCGCGGACGGAAGCGTGGAAATTCCAGAAATCCTGAGAGCCTACATGGGCGGACAAGAGCGCATCGAGACGCCTTGAGCGCCCATATTCCCGAAACCCCTTTCCGAAAATCCGCGCCTCGCAAAATTGCCCCCGTTCTTTGCGCTTGCCGGGTGCCGCGGACGTTTTCACGCATTCATTGGGGATGCGGTGCGATTGCGGCCAAACGAAAATAATGGCGAACCCCTTGGAAAAATGGCTGTTTTTCAGGGCGGAAACGGCGCGGAAAAGGCCGTGCAAGGGGGTTGAAAAAGCCGTTCAAAAGGTCGTCGAGCGTGATGGCGGTGCGGGCGTCCTCGGCTCTCCTACGCCGCTTCCGCGTCGGCATGGGTATCCTCTGCTCTCTTCATTCGGGCGGGAGGCATAGCCTGGAACACCCCCCATCACCGGTGCAAGCCGGCCGCATGGGCGCACCGCATCTCGTCTTACCAACCGCAGGCGAGCGTGCTAAAATATTCCTCGGCTTCGCCCCGCCATCGGGGCTTCCGGGAGGTGCGCGGAGGATGGCCGAGCGGCCGAAGGCGGGGGCTACTTTCGGTCGTGCCGCCATACCCATCATGGAAGCAGGGTTATGAACATTCGGAAACTTATCATTGAAGACGTCCGCTGCTTCTCGGGCAGGCAGGAGTTCCGCATACGCCCCGTCACCTTTCTGGTGGGCGAGAACAGCACGGGAAAATCCACCGCGCTCGGCTGTTTTCAGATACTGGCTGATTTTATGGAGGAGAGATATGCTTGGAGTTTGGACCCAGATTTCAATGCGGATCCTTACCAGATGGGCGCGTTCGCCGATATCGTGAGGAAAGCGAGGCCCGCCAAAGAGAGTTTTCAAATAGGCCTTGAATTTCAGGACGAAACAACCGACGATACCATTACGCACCTATTGACTCTGGGGGAAAAGGAAAGGGGTTCCGAGCCCGTCATTCGGGAGCAGAGAATCGTTTTTCCTGAAGGCGAGATAAGCATGATCGCGCGGGAAAAGCAAAACGGCGCATCAAAGGAGAGCGTGAATTTTCCCCATCACCTGGAGGTGAAGGAGGTTGTTCGAGAAGGCGAGAAAAAGAAATTCGTCGTCAGCTTGCTTGGTCCAGGTAGCCCCGCCTTTAGAGCATTGTCCTTGGGGTTGGCGTGGTTGAGGGGAGAAAAAAATTTCTCACCTGAGCTCGAGGAATTGCGAAACTTTACAGAAAACTTACCTCCGTATCGCCCCTGGGCGGCCGGCGGAGTGTTCAGCTTCGCGCCCATTCGCTCCAGGCCGCAGCGGACATACGATCCTCTGAAAGAAAGAATGGAACCCGAGGGCGGCGACATGCCCATGTTCTTGAGCAACACGTTCATATCGTACAAAAAAGCGTGGGAAAGCATCAGGCAGCGCCTGGTCGGGTTCGGCAAGGTTTCCGGGTTGTTCTCCGACATCAGCGTCCGAAAGCTCGGCGGCTCCAGAGGCGACCCGTTTCAACTGCGAATCAAGGTGAAAGGCCCCAGTGCCAACCTGGCAGACGTGGGCTACGGCGTCAGCCAGCTGCTTCCGATTCTGGTGCGCATTTTTAATACGGGTGTGCACGCGACTTTCTGATCCAGCAGCCGGAGGTGCATCTGCATCCGAAAGCACAGGCGGCACTATCCTCCCTGCTGATCGAGATGGTGAAAGAAAGGAAGCAAGGCTTCGTCATCGAGACGCACAGCGACTATATGGTGGACAGGGCGCGCATCGAGATCATGAACAAGCGCATCGCCCCGGAAGACGTATCGCTCATCTATCTGGAGCCGGTCCGCAACAGCGTCAAGGTCCACAACATCGCATTCGACGATCAAGCGAATCTGATCGACGCCCCGAACAGCTACCGACAATTCTTCCTCAAGGAATCCGACGAATTGCTCGGCATCTTTTGAGGGAGGAACCATGTGTCTCATTCTGGATAAGAACATGTACGGCTCGTTTTTTGACCCGAAGAACGCCGACATGGAACCCGTGAGGAAGTGGATGAAGAAACAAAAAGGCAAAATTGTCTATTCACCGACGCGCAAGATGAAAAAAGAACTCTGGAATCACGGAAAAATGCGGATCATATTCGATAATTACAGACGAGCGGGAAAACTCAAACTCGTTGATAAAGCAGCCGTCGAAGCAGAAAAAAAGAATCTGCCGGAATTGAAATCGGACGATCCGGACATCATCGCTCTGGCGCGCGTCTCCAACGTCAAACTGCTGGTCTCGGCTGACAAGCCCCTGCACGCCGATTTCAAAGACATCATCCAGGGAAAGATATACCAAACCAGGCAGCATCGACGCTTGCTCAAACGGGATACTTGCCCCTGACGCCTTGGGCTGGTTCCACCCTGCGGCTCCCTTTGCCCGCTCCTCTTCTTCATACGTCAACAGCGGCACCCCCCGGCACCGGTGCAAGCGGGCCGCATCTCGTCTTACCAACCGCAGGCGAGGCGTGCTAGAATGGCGGCGGCGCGTTTTCCGCTCCAAAATGGAGGCGCGGAGGGATGGCCGAGCGGCCGAAGGCGGTGGTCTTGAAAACCACTGAGCGAAAGCTCCGGGGGTTCGAATCCCTCTCCCTCCGCCAGAGGAGACGCCTTGATCGGCAGGGCGCCGGGGCGGGCGCGGCTGATTCTGAGAGAAAACGCCAGGAGGCGATGCGCGCGCTTCGGACGTTGATGGCGAGAACGGGCGGTGCGTCGTCCGATGGAAGAGGGTGCCGCATCACGGAGAGATGGCCGAGTGGCTGAAGGCGCTCGCCTGCTAAGCGAGTAGGCTGGGAAACTGGCCTCGAGGGTTCGAATCCCTCTCTCTCCGCCACGTTGAAACCCCCGCATTCCCGACCCATATGAATGGAGAGGACGCCTTGCGAGCCGGAGCGAGCGAAGACAAAGGGCGACGCAACTTCTTTCGCCTGGAGGCGACCACCCGGCTTCCCATTCCGCTGGAGGACGCCTGGGCGTTTTTCGCGAATCCCCGAAACCTCGCGGAGATCACGCCGCCCGAACTCCACCTGGTGGTGGAGAACGAGCTGCCTTCCAGAATGCGCGCCGGAACCATCATCTGCTATCGCGTCAGGCCGCTCTGGCGGATTCCCATCCATTGGGTGACCGAGATAACGCACGTGGAGGAGGGCCGCTTCTTCGTGGACGAGCAGCGCTTCGGCCCCTACCGCTTCTGGCACCACCAGCACCATTTTCGCGCGATCGACGGAGGCGTGGAGATGCGCGACGTCGTCCACTATATGCTGCCGCTGGGGCCGCTCTCCTTTCTCGTTGATCGCTTTATCGTCCGCCTGCAGCTGCGGCGCATTTTCTCCTATCGAGAAGAGGCGCTCGTCCAGCGTTTCGGTCGGATTCCCTGATCGCCCCGGCGCGCCAGGGAGGCGGAACGTCCCCGCCCGCGCCGCCACATGGAGATGCGCGATGCAAATCATTCTCGCACTGGCCTTCCTGCTCCTCACCGCCTTGCCCTCTCCCGCACAGGAGATAGCGAAAGAGAAGCCGTCCAACCCGATTCTTTTGATGAAGACGAATTTCGGAGACGTATTCCTTGAGATGTTTCCCGAGGAAGCCCCCAGGACGGTGGAGAACTTCATCGGACTCGCCACGGGGAGGCGCGCGTTCACCGACCACAAGACGAGTGCGGAGGTAAAGCGTCCGTTCTATGACGGGCTGACGTTTCACCGCGTCATCAAGCAATTCATGATTCAGGGGGGCGACCCCAAGGGCGACGGGACGGGCGGCCCCGGCTATCGCTTCGAGGATGAGATCAACGCGGACGCCCTGGGTCTCCACAAAATGAAGGCCATGAAGGACGGTCGCGCCCACTCCTTCCTGCCCATCAGAACGCAGAGCGACTTTCAGCGCACCCTGCTGCACCCCCTGTTCCGACAGATGGGGTTGCGCTCCCAGGCCGACCTCGATAAGCGGAAGGCAGAGGTACAAGAGCGTCTTGCGAATCTCACGCTCAAGGACGCCTACAAGAACATGGGCTATCGCTACAGCGAAGCCCTGCGCTCGCGCCTCCCTCAAAAGGGCGCGCTGGCGATGGCGAACTCGGGGCCCGACACGAACGGCTCGCAGTTTTTCATCAACCTGGCGGACACCCCCTGGCTCGCCGGCAAGCACACGGTGTTCGGAAAGGTGGCGCGCGGAATGGACGTGGTGGAGAAGATCGGCGAGACGCCCGTGGGGGCGGGAAGCGCACCGCTTGCGAAGGTGCGGATACTCTCGATTCGGACGCATCCGCAATAACGGGCGCGGCGGCTCGCTACATCTCGCGCCGTCCCTCCAGGGAGCGGGTGAGCGTCATCTCGTCCGCGTATTCGAGATGGCTTCCCATCGGCAGCCCGCGCGAGAGCTGGGTGACGCGCACGCCGAGCGGCTTGAGTATCCGTGCCAGATACAGAGAGGTTCCCTCGCCCGCCATGTTGGGGTTGAGGGCGAGGATCACCTCCCGCACCTCTCCGCGCTTCACGCGCTCGACCAGCCGGGCGATGGTGAGATTCTCGGGCTCCACGCCGTCCAGAGGGGAGATGACGCCCATCAGCACGTGATAGCGGCCCTTCACTCCGCCCGCCCGCTCCATGGCGAACACGTCGGCGGGCTCCTCCACCACGCAAATGACGCTGGGTTCCGCCGCCCGGCAGACGGCACAATCCTCCCCGCCCGCCTCGCCCTCCACGAGCATCGAACAGGTGGAGCACAGACCCACCTTCTCGTGAAGGCACCCGCACGCGGCGGCAATTCTGCCGGCGGCTTCCGGGTCCTTGCCCAGCAGATGAAAGACGATTCTCTGCGCACTCTTCGGCCCGATTCCGGGAAGGCGGCGAAACGCCTCGACGCATTCCTCTATGGCGGGAAACTGGCTCAGTCGCATGGGGGGTTCTCGCTCAGGTTATCGGAGGCGGCGACCGCAAAGCACGTGGGAACGAAATGCCGATGCAATATCGCCCGGCTCTTGCCGGAGGCACGCGCCCGGCCTCGCTTCAGAATACGCCGGGAACCGGAAGGCCGCCGGTGAGCTTCTTCATCTCCGCAGACATCATGTCCTTGCCCTTTCGGGACGCCTCGTTGCACGCGGCGCGCACGAGATCCTCCAGCATCTCCACGTCCTTCGGGTCCACCACCTGGGGGTCTATCTTCACCCCCACCACGTCGCCCGCACCATTGGCGGTCACCTGCACCATGCCGCCGCCGGAGGAGGCCTCCACAGTCTTTTTCGCCATCTCTTCCTGAAGATTCGCCATCTTGTCCTGCAGCTGGCGTGCCTGCTTCATCAAGTTGCCGATACCGCCTTTTAGCATGAGAAGCTCCCCAATGTTCTCTACCGGCCTATGCGGAAGAATTCCCGCTCGCGTTTCGCATCCGCCGGGGGCGGATGTCCACTATCTTTCCGTTGAACAGATCCACGACCTCCTGAATGGCGACGCTCTCCGCCTCCTCCGCCTGCTGGGCGCGCCCCCCGTCTTCTTTCTTCGGTTTCTCCCCTCCGCCTTGTGCGCCCCCCCCGTTGCTCTCCGCCGTCGCTATCTCGACTTTGACGCTCCACGGAGAATGCGTTTTGAAGAACGCCTCCAGTGCGGGCAGCACCTCCTCCGCCATATGCAGACTCTGCGCGTTTTGGTTCTCCGGCACCAGGGTCACGCGGATGCGTCCCGCCGTCTCCAGGTCAAGGGCGGCGCCGTGAAAAATCACGCGCCTCGTCGCGCGCAGGGATTCCACCGCTCCCCCCCAGGAGGTGCGCACGCGCTCCGCATCCCATTCCCCTGTCTCGGCCCTCGGGGCGGGCACCCCTCCCGAGGCGGCGGCTAAGGGCGCGGACGCTGCGCGCGGCGCGGCATCTTTTGCGGCTTTTGCGGTCGTCTCTCTCACAGCACCGGAGCGCGCGGTACCGGAGGAGGATGCGGCGGGGGAGGGCGCGGCGGGGGACGTCCCCCCGCTCGGTGTGCGCACACCGGACGCAACCGCCCCGCGCATGGATTCGAGCCTCTCTAGCAAGACGCCCAAATCCGCCAGCGGCTCAATCTGGCACATCCGCAAAATGGCTATCTCAAGCGTCATGCGCGGGTAATTCGAGGTTCTGAGCTCCGCCTCCGCCCCTTGGAGGATGGAATACGCCTGATGGGCATCGGCGAAGCACATTCTCTCGGCCACCTTCTTGCGCTCCTCCACCTCCGAGACGGCCACGTCGAACAGGGCGGCGTCGTCTCCGGCGGAGAGGAGTACCATGCAATCGCGCAAATACGCCAACAGGTTCGCCGAGAAGAGTTTGAGGTCGTGGCCCGCGTCGAACAAGTCCTTGAGCGTGGTGAGAGCACGGCTGCCGTCGCGCTCGACTATCGCCTCGACCAGCCCCTTGTAGATGCTCCCCGGCGGTACGCCGACGACCTCTTCCACCGCTTCGCCCGAAATCGGATCGGCGGAGGAGAAGGCGAGCACCTGATCGAGCAGGGACTGCGCGTCCCGTATGCTGCCCTCTCCCATGCGCGCGAGCATCTTGATCGCCGCCGGCTCCATCTCCCTGTTCTGCTCCTTGACGATGCCCTCAAGGTGTGCGGCGATGACGGAGGTCGCAATCCGCCGAAACTCGAACACCTGGCAGCGGCTCAGAATGGTGTCGGGAACCCCCTTCATCTCCGTGGTGGCCAGAATGAACACGACGTGGGGCGGCGGCTCCTCAAGCGTTTTCAGAAGGGCGTTGAAGGAGCTCTTCGAGAGCATGTGCACCTCATCGAAAATCACCGTCTTGTAGCGCCCCCGCGCGGGATGGTAGCGCAGCCCCTCTCTGAGCTCGCGCACGTTGTCCACCCCCGTATAGGTGGCGGCGTCGATCTCCAGAACGTCGGGGTGCCCCCCCCTCGTGATCTCCGCACAGGATCCGCACTGGTTGCAGGGCTCGGCAACAGGAGCCTCTCCGGCTTCTCCGCCTTCGCAATTCAGCGCCTTGGCGAGAATGCGCGCGGTGGTCGTCTTGCCCACGCCGCGCGTTCCGCTGAACAGGTAGGCGGATGCGACGCGCCCCGAGGCGAGCGCGTTGGAGAGCGTGCGCCGAACGTGCTCCTGGCCGATGAGGTCCTCGAAGCGCTGCGGCCGCCACTGCCTCGCACTCCCGATGAAATCCATGGAAGAATCCGCCCTGAAGGATGAGACGACGTGGAACGGGTTTCGCATTCCAGGAGAAACGCGCGGAGCACGCGATGGAGTCGACCGGCCAGGCACCCTCGTGGCACCCGGGAGTGTCCGCTTACCGCTGCTTCCTTCCGGACCTGACGGGATTCACAGGCTCCCGCCGCACAAGACCCGGCCGGCCGACTCCATCGCGTGCATCCAGCGAGAATCCTATCCCGAACCCTGGTTTTTTGAAAGTGCGGAAATCCAACCGGCCCATCGCATCACGGAAAAGGCGGCCCATCCGTCCTGCGGGGTGCGCGCATCGGCGTTTTCGTGTGTAATGGAGCGCGAATTGTTTTTTACCTCGCGCGCGCGCAACCCCCCGAGGGAGGGATGGGGCTTTCGTCTCGCGCCCGACAAAGAACGACAAGGAAGGAGGGCCACCCGACGCATGGCAACCTCCAGAGTCGTCGAACTCGCGGCGAAAAAGGTATACGTCCTCCAGAATGCGCTTCCGCTGGACGGCCGCATCAGCGCCTATCCCCTGAGTGCGCGCGGCTACAGCGTCTCGAACTGCTACCTCCTCAAGGAGGAGGAAGGCGCGCTTCTGCTCGACACCGGCTACGCCGCCCACGAAGCGGCGATTCTCGCGCAGCTGGAATCCCTCATCCCGCCGGACGCGCCCCTGTCGCTGCTTCCCCTTCGCCTCAACGAATTCATGTCGGTGGGCAACGCCATGGCGATCGCCCGGCGGTTCAACGTGGCGGATTGCTTCTCCTCCGTGCCGAGAATCAACGAGTGGCTCGCGTTCGAGACGACCGACCCGACGGGCGAGAGCGGCGGTGCTCCCGTCCTGCTTCCCACCACCATCCTGAAGCCGCTCCAGCGCGTCCAGATCGGTGCGAGGCAGGTCGAGGTGTTCAACGCACCGATTCGCCTCATCAGCACGCGCTGGATTTATGACGAGGCCGCACACACCCTGTTCACCTCGGACATGTTCAGCCACGTGTGGGGAGCGACCGCCGAGGGCCCCTGGATACGGGAGGAGGACACGACGACGCATGATTTCGTTCGCTCCTTTTTGCTGAACACGCGCTACTGGTGGCTTGAGGGGGCGCACACGCGCACTCTCCGAAAAGGGATCGCCGCCGTCTTCGAGCGCTACGATATCGAAACCATCGCTCCGGGCTACGGCGCCGTTCTGCGCGGACGCTCTCTGGTCGAGCACCAGTTCTCGGTTCTCGACGAGGTGCTGGCGCGCCTCGACCGCCGAAGCTGCAAACCCCAATACGTCGCCCTCGGCGTGGAGAGATAGGCGGCTTCCATGGACAACGCGCTTCCCCGTGAAATATCGCCCGGCGTTTTCTGGCTCGGCGACTGCCTCGTCCAGCACGCAAAGGGCAAGACCTATCACTCCTACAACGCGGCCTATCTCATCGTAGGCACCACATCCTCCATGCTCGTGGAGACGGGGCATCCGAAAGATTTTCCCGTCATCGAGCGGCAGATGCGGGAAATTCTCTCGCGCACAGGAGGAGGAGGGGCTCTTCGGCACCTGTTTCTGACCCACCAGGAAACCCCCCATTCAGGGGGGCTGGGCCGCGTACTCGATCTCTACCCGAACCTCACCGTCCACGGAGACATGTCGGACTACCACCTCGCGTTTCCGCAGCACGCGGCACGCTTCAGGGAAATGGCGGTGGGAGACGCCGTTGATTTGGGCGACAGGCGGTTCGTGGCCGTGGAGCCGGTCATTCGGGATTTGCGGAGTTCTCTCTGGGGCTTCGAGACGAGCGGGCGGGTACTCTTTCCCGGAGACGGCTTCGCCTACAGCCACTACCACACGGACGGCCACTGCGGGCTGTTCGCCGAGGAGGCCACCTCTCTCGACCTGGTGGACGTCCTGGGAGTGTTCGCCGAGCGTGCCCTGTTCTGGACGACCTTCACGGACATGAACGTCTATGTCGACAAGCTCGAGGAGCTGATGGACGGGCTGGACGTGCAGGTGGTCGCCCCGACGCATGGCCTGCCCATCAGGGACGTCGCCCGCACCATGCCCAGAGTCAGAGAGGGCCTCATCAGGGGAGAGTGAGAGCGAACGCCCCCAGGAATTACGCTCCCGCCTCCAGAACCAGGGGCGGCAAGCCCTCCACGATATCGACGGTCTCCAGGCTCACCGTGATCACCTTTTGTATCAGTCGAACGACGTAGCGCGGCGCGTCCGGGCGATTCGCGTCGTTGACGATGCCGCTTCGCCCGTCCGTCTTCACGCGATATTGATCGATTATCCATTCCAGTGCCGAGCGGTTTCCCAGCCGGTAGCCGAACGCCCTGGGCGGTATTCCGCCCAGAGTGAGGAAATCGTTGTAGCGGATTTTGGTTTTGTCTCTGGAGAGCTTCATCTTCTCGACGCGCAGGTCAAGCGCCAAGCCCGGCGTTTCGATGAAGTCCAGGGGATGCTCCGGCTGATCTTCGTAGCCGACGTGGATTTCCGCCAGGCGCCCCCCCGCTTGGGCGAACGCCCGGAAATCCCGCGCACAGGGGATGCGCGGCAGGTCCCGCTTGAGGTCGCGCGCGTATCGTTCCCGATAATCGGGAGAATGGAGCAGACCATAGACGTAATGGAACACGTCCCGTTTCGTGATCGCGTCGTCCTTGTAGTGTGCGCGGAATGACGCCAACGCCCCGTCGGTGACGTTCTCCCGACGCTGCGTCCCGTCCTCGGCGTAGGTGTAGAAGGGGAAAGATTGTTGTGGATCTGCATAAAAATTCAAATCAGGAATTAATGCGCTCATCAAAATAGCAAATTCTTTTCGGCCGTAGCCACCTATACAGATCACCCGATTTTCCGTTTCAGTCTCTGGCGTGGGAAAGATGGAAGGAAATCCGCATACCCTTTGATTCATCAGCCTGTCGAAATAAAGGTTCGATTTCGTGAATGGGCGATAGAGGGACGTCCTCGCCTTTTCCGGTGAGAAATCAATGGATTTTCCTCTTTTCAGTTCTAGCTTCAGCCTGTCGGTCCATTTGATCTTCTGATCATCATACGCCACGAAATCATCGACGCTCGCGTTCCGACGTTCGCGCCGCTCCCATTGGAACGCCTGCGCATTGTAGAACCCGATCATCCGCTTCATGTTCTCCATGAGCGCGTCCCGGCGAAAATTATACGCCCACGCATCGCGGTTCGTGCTGACGCCCAGGCTGTAGGTCTTGAAAATCACGTCCTCCGCCGCACCCCGCACCGCCTTCGCTTTCTTGGTCCCCAACGGAACGAAGGTCTCGAACTCCGCGCGGAGCCCTTCCGTGAGCCACGTATGCCGCACGTCCGGCTCAAGGACGCGCCAGTCCACGTTGCCGACGTGTTCGCGTTCGTTCAGAAAATCGAATTTCCGCTTTTTATTCCACAGATCGTCCGCCTGATGGTAGAAGATGCGCGCCCTCTCCTTTGGCTTGCGCTTCGTCTTCACGAACAGGTTGACGCTCACGCCCACCCGAATGTCGAATACGTTGGAACCGGAAACCTTCACGCCCTTGCGCGCGTTTCCGCCCAGGTCGAGAACGTAGATAGCGTCGAAATCCTCCACCAGATGCTTGCGCATTCCGTCAAACGCAACGCCGTCGAGAAAGCCGTTGTTCGTCACGAACGCGACAATTCCCTCCTCCCCGATGCGGTCCGACGCCCAGCGCATCGCCTTCACGTATGGATCGTAGAGTTTGTTTCGGAGCGTCGCCCTGGAGCTTTCGGCGTAGGTCTCCGCCACCCGCCCGTCCATCGCCTCGTATTTGCGGTTCTTGTTGTTGTCGTTCTCGTTCACCTGTCCCATGTTGTAGGGCGGATTGCCGATGACGACGAACATCGGCGTTTCCTTCTGCCGCTTCACACGTGCCGCGTTCTCTTCCGTGAACATGGCCAGCTGCCGCTCCTCCGCCAGCTCGAAGGTGTCCGCCAGGCATATCCCGTGAAACGGGGCGTATCTCCCCGTCGCCTCATAGTAGGCGTGCTCGACGTTCATGGAGGCGACGTAGTAGGGCAGGAGCATCACCTCGTTGCAGTACAGGGCGGCCTCGTATTTCTCCTCGAGTGCGATGCGGGGAATCTCCCGCATGACGCGCACCATGAAGTTTCCCGTTCCGACGAACGGGTCGATGACGCACACGCCGGCGTCCGCCAGCGAGCGGCCGAACTCGGCCTCCAGGAGGTGGGCGACGCTTCGCACCATGAAATCGACGATCGGCTGCGGGGTATAGACGACCCCGTGCGTGTCGGCGATCTGGATCGAGAAGCCCTGGAAAAACTGCTCGTAGACGGTGTTCAGAAAGTGCTGCTTCTGCGAGAAATCGCCAATCGTCCGCGCCGTCCCCTCGATGGCGACGTAGAAGCGGTCGAGGCTTCTGAAAAAATTATCGCGGCTGAACGCGTGCTCCGTGAGTGCGGAGATGACCTTTTCGATCTCCTGGGCGATGACGTTGCGGCGGACGAAGTCGGGGTTGTCGAACACGGTGCGGAAGAGCCGCTCGGTCAGAAGGTGCTGGACGAGCATCTCCTCCACGGCCTCCTCTGCGAGGCGGGGGTTGATGGAGGAGCGGCACTTCTCCAGAAAGCCCGCAAACGCGGCGGTGAACCTGGGGTTGGTCTGGCGTTCGTTCCGTATCAACTTCGCCAGGCCGCACCCGACGTCGGGTACCTTGTCCTTGAACCGGGCGACCGCCTCCTCCCATTCGGCGATGTTCGGCGGGCGATGCGAAAAGAAAGTCTGGAGCGCATCGACCAGCTGCGCACTGTCCGTCAAATCCGCGTCGAGAACGCATTCGTCGTTCTGCCAGAGGAGTGCCCTTTTCGGCGTCTGGAACAAGATGTTGCTTCGGGGATAGCCCGCCTGGAACTTGCTCTGGACTGCGGCGGGCAGGTCGTCGTGGACGTCCTTCGCCTCCCAGAACCCGTGCGTCAGGTTGAAATCGTCCACCAGCGCGCCATCGACGGCGATGCGCCTGTTCCTCGGAAGGGCGATGGAATGCTCGGGGACGAGCTTCCAGCGGAATTGCCGCGCACACGATTCCAGCAGCGACTGAAACGCCGAGCGCACCGCGGTTTCATGCGTGACGCCGAGCCGCTCGAACTGGGCGAGGGAATCATAATACGCCCGGACGGGCTTGCGCGTGGGCTTGATGTCAAGGACGGGCACGTCGTTCTCCCGGCACTCCTTCCATCGCCTAGACGTCCTCCACGAGTTCCCATAGCGTGCCCATCGTGCTCTTCGGCTGAATGAAGGCGATGAGATGCCCGCCAAAGCCGGGCCTTGACTTCTCGTCTATGAGCGCGAAGCCCTGGGCTTTCAAATCGGCCAGAACGCCGTCGATGTTCTTCACGTCAAACGCCACGTGGTGGATGCCCTCGCCGTGCTCTGCGATGAATTTGGCGAGGTTCGTCCCCTCCTTGCGGGGCGAGATGGGTTCGATGAGGTCGCCGCCCAAATCCAGCATGGCGAGATCGGTCGCCCCGTCGGCGGAAGTCTCCCGCGCGAGCAATTTCGCGCCCATGCCCTCATAGAGGGCGATGGCGGCGTCCATGTCCTTCACCGCCACCCCGATGTGATGCACCTTGTTGAACATGTCCGCATTCCTCCTCAAGCCTTCAAAAAATCGACGCGCCATCCTGCCGCGCCGCATTCTATCACCAACGCCCGCGCTTCTCATTGCGCGAAACTATACTTGCGCGCGCGTTTGTCATATCCTGAGTGCGTCTCGCAGGCGTCAAGCGAACTACGTCACCCACAAGGAGAAAACCATGGAAGGCCCCATTGACGGACACACCACGTCCACCGTCCCCGGCGAGCGCGTCATCGACAAACCCGAACTCCCCCCCAAGGGACTCTACACGGATCATATCGTCGACACCGAGATGGTGGAGGGCTCCCTGCAGCTCAAGCGCGGCAAGGCCGGAGCGTATGAGATATTCTGCGACGAGGGTGCGCACATCGGAGGGACGGCGAAATATCCCTCGCCGATGGCCTACCTGGCGATGGCGACGGGGTTCTGACTGCTCACCCAGGTGTCGCGGTACGCGCACATGATGAAACTCGCCGTCAAGGGGGCGAGCGTCTCGGTTCGGTTTCGGAAAATTCTGGGCGGCTCCGTCCTCAAGGGCACGGTGTTCAACAAGTGGGAGGGCGTGGACACGCACCTGTGCGTGGAATCGGACGCACCGAAAGAGAAGCTCGCCCACCTCATCAAGAACGCCAAGAACGGATGCTTCGCCGAGGGCCTCATCACCCAGCCGGTACCCTTGCACTCCACCGTGGAGGTGAACGGCGCGCCTTTCCCCATCGAGGGGGTGACGACCGACTAGACTCCGGCCGCCGCCTCGCCCCACGAAGCCGAGGCGATGCGGCGGGCCGAAGTCCCTGCCGAAGCGCGCTTATGGAGAAACAGACGGGGGAGCCGGAACAAGAACCTGCGGCTGGTTTTTCACCCATATCTTGCCTCTATCGCCGGCAATGAAATGATAGGCGGTGAGAACGTCCTGTTGATGTGAATTCTATTCGTCGTCAGGGGATGTTCCAGGCTGGGCGGCTGATATTGCACCGGCTCCTCTTCCTTGTGAGTCGGCAATTCGTAAAGCCTGCTCACTTCCACGTATTGCTGATACTGCTTTTTCACCTCTTCCAACGTCGCCATGTAATCATCGGAGATTTTTCTTTCTTGTTTTTTTGAGACATGGTTTCCTCCTTTCTCTTTCTCCTTTCCCATATTCAAGATAAGTCTCACATACCGCACAGGCAAAATCCAGGGTTCTGCACCTTGAGATGAAGCGATCATCATCCTTTTATCGATCCCCCCAAGCCTGCGCACAGGAGGCTTTCTGCCGCGTCTTCGGCGTTTTCATCCAGCTCTGCTCGGGTCGGTCAAGCGCAAAACGTTTCCGTATGCCGACGTCTTCCGAAAAACGACCGCAATCGCCCGTTCCCCCATTCCGGAGAACTGCTGTAGAATGGCACCCTCGACGTTTGCAAAAAGAAGCAGCCCCCATTCTGGATGGAGTTCTCATGGAATACTTCGACGCATCAGAAGACGTCTCTTTCGGCTCGCAGCCCGCCCTTGAGGACCTCAAGGCACTCGCCGCCAGAGGAGTCGCGACCATCATCAACACCCGCTTTCCGGACGAGGAGCAGGGCGCCCTTCCGCCGGCGCGCGCCAGAACCGAGGCCGAAGCCCTGGGGATGCGATACCTCAACATTCCCGTCTCGCCCGTAGAGTTCAGCGAGGATTCGCTCGCCGAGGTGGGCCGGGCACTGCGCGAGGCGAAAGCCCACGGCCCCGCCTTCGTCCACTGAAAGGCGACGGGGCGGGCCGGGATTTGCTCGCTGCATCATCTGGCGGATGAAGAGGACTGGACGGGAGAGGAGATGGAAAAGGCGGCGGACGCCACCGGCTACAACTGGCGCGAAGCGCGGCTCGCCGAGAAATTTCGGGAGTTTTTCGCCAGGCGGAGGAGATAAGCCCTTCCGGCGCGCAAGAAACGAAGCCTGCCTTCTCAAAATTTCCGCGCGACGTCCGCCCGGGCACCGCACGCAAAGGCGACCGGCGGAGGGATACAGAGCCTCCCACCCGGTCTATGCAAGAGCGTTTCCGAAGGGGAGCATTGCGTGCAAGCGCGCCGACTGGCGCCGGCGGACGAACGGAAGCAAAACTTCCGTCCCTTCAGGTGCTGGCCCGCCGCCGCCTCCCCCGGCGGAAGATGCCGTCGTAGAACGTGAACAGGGAGACGCAGAGCAGCACGGTTCCGACGGGGCTTGCGAGGAAGGACCAGAACGGCTTGTTCTCGAAGGTGATCAGCGCGCGGCGCAGGTTCTCATCCGCCAGGGAGCCCAGAATGACGGCCAGAACCATGGGCGCCAGCGGAAGGCCAAGGCTGCGAAAAACGTAGCCGGCGAACCCCGCAGCCAGCATGACGTAGACGTCGAACATGCTCAGGCGCACCGCATACGCCCCCAGAATACATATGGGGATGATGATGGGCATCAGCAGGGTGCGCGGCAGGCTGTAGAGCTTGATCGCCGGCTTCACCAGCAGGAGACCGAACACGTACATCAGGAAGTTCGCCACGACGAGTGCCCCGTAGATGAAGTAGATCAGCCCGGGGTTCTCGATGTTGATGGTGGGGCCCATCACCACGTGCTTGAGCTCAAGAGCGGCCATGAAGGCGGCGGCGGGCGGACTGCCCGGAATCCCCAGCGTGAGCGTGGGAAGGATGGTTCCGCCGATGCAGGCGTTGTTCGCCACCTCCCCGCACACGATGCCCTCGTAGCTCCCCTTGCCGAATTTCGCGCGTTCCTCGGGGCTGGCCCGGCGCTTGCCCACGTCGTAGGCGACGAAGGCGGCGATGTTTCCGCCCGCTCCGGGAATGGCGCCTATCACCGTGCCGATGATTCCCGAGCGCACCGAGGAGCGCGCGTAGCGCCACAGCATGGTGAAGGGGGGCACCACCCGGCCCACCTTCTCGGGAATCGCGGGCGGCTCTCGCTGCGGCAGCACCCAGAGCACCTCGGTGAGTCCGAAAAAGCCGATGATCACCGGAATATAGCTGATGCCGTCCTCCAGGAGCACGCTCCCGAAGGTGAAGCGCGGGACGCCGTATATGTTGTCGAGCCCCACGTAGGCGATGAGAAGCCCCAGCCAGCCCGATATCCAGCCCTTGATGGGCGTCTCGCCCGAGGTGAGCGTTCCGCAGATGGCGATTCCCCACAGGGCGAGGAGGAACATCTCCCAGGAGCGAAACTGCAAAGCGATGAACAGGACGAGGGGAATGAACGCCACCAGGAGCAGGATGCCCACCCAGTTTCCGAGAAAAGAAGCCACCAGGGCGGTGCCGAGCGCCAGACCGCCCTCTCCCCTTTGGGCGAGGGGATACCCCTCGATCATCGTGGGAACGGCGGCGGGCGTGCCGGGAATGTTGATGAGCACCGCGGTGATCGAACCGCCAAAGACGCTCGCCGTATACACCCCCAGCAGGAACATGATGGCCACGTCCTGGCTCATCTGGGTGGAAAGGCCGATGAGCAGCACCATGGACATGGTCGTCGAGATGCCCGGCATCGAACCCCACAGCAACCCCAGTATCGTGCCCAGAATACAGACGAGCACCAGATACGGGTTTAATGCGTAGATGAGCTGCTCTATGAAAAACATGGGCTATCCCGAACCCGGCAGAGGAATCCTGAACCCGTAGCGAAACGCTGCGGCCAGAACGAGCGTGGAAATTGCGGCGACGAGAAGGCACCGCATAAAGGACTTCGGCCAGAAGATGCGCAGCACGATCGCCAGGGCGGGGATGGTGACGGCCTCAAAGCTGCTGAAGCCGAACCGCCAGCCCGCAACCCCCAGCGGAATTGCGACGTCGAACGTCACCCAGTCGATGAGAAGCACGTAAAGGACCGCCAGCCCCATCAGGATGAGTGCCCACTGGTTCTCATAATCGCCAAAATAGCCGCGCAGCAATTCTCCGGGAGAGAAGCCCGCCCCCGTCCAGGCGCCCTTTTTGAGGGCGCTCACTCCGAGGCCGACCGCCATCACCAGCAAACTCAAGCCCGTGAGAAAGGGCATGAAGCCCGGTGCGGTGAAGACGTTCGCCTCCGGATTGGGCATGCGCAGCCCCAGAATGATGGCGAGAACGGCAACGGCTCCCACAACGCCTGCCGCCGCCAGGTCCTTTCTCGCCCCGGCTGGGTCTCCCCCCTCCGCAGGCTTTGCGGGAAGAGGGGTCTTGCGGTCATCGTCGTTTGAGGAAACCATGCGATTATTCCGGCGTATATCGAGACCAAGGAAACCCGCCTGCTTCGGGCGCGTCGTCTCATCTTTTGAGCGGGGCACCCGAAGCAGACGCTGCGCGAAAAGCCGCCTAGCTCATGCGCGGCGTATAGCCTTTGGGCGGCCACCAGGCGTCGAAATCCTTCGGAGCGGGAAGCCCGAGTTCCTCGGGCCCGCGCACCTTTTTGCCGATGTGCTTTTGCAGCTTGAGCAGGGTGGTGGCACTCAGGCTCTCCAGCTGCGCGGCGCGGCGATCGGCGTCCGCGCCCACGCGAATGTCGCTCTGGAAATACTTGCGCTTCGCGATCTTCGTGAAAGCGTCGGACTTCGCAGCGGCGATCCAGGCGGGCTTGATCTTGTTGAGCGCCTCGACCGGCGTCTGCCGCCGCACCGCGATGCTGTAGGTTCCCCCCATGGGCGTCAGCGCCTTGAGGGCGGGTATGTAGTTGGCCACGGTATACGCCTTTCCGTAGTCGGGAATGTCCAGATCCTCCGGGCCCGTTTGCATGAGGTTTCTCAGTTTGCCCGCCCGGAAGAACTCGACGTGCTCATGCACGCCGCCGCCGGCGATGTCCACCTCGCCCTGCAGGCCGGCGACGGTCGCCGGCTTTCCGCCCTTGTAGGGGACGAAGCGCAGCTCGATTCCCGCCGCGTCAGCGACGATGGCGCCCACCTCGTGCCAGATGCTGCCTACGCCCGACGTCGATATGGTGATCTGGCCGGATTTCTTCTTGGCCGCGGCTATCACGTCCTCAAAAGTCTTGAAGGGAGAGTCCGGACGCACCGACCAGCTCGCGAGCGAGGTCGCCGCCGCGAAATGCTGCCAGTCCATCCACGCCGCCGAATCCGCGTATCCCATCGGCCGGACGAACTTGTTGTAGTTCGCCGCTCCCAGCCACGTGTAGCCATCCGCCGCCTTGTTGAGCACGTAGCGGGTAGCCACGCCGCCGACCGACCCCGGGCGGTTGATGGCGTTTATGGCCCAGCCGGTCGAGCGCGCCATCTCTCCCACGAGGGTGCGGATGACGGTGTCCGTGCCGCCGCCCGCCGAATACATGACGACGGTGGTGATGGGACGCGCGGGCCAGCCGGCGGCACCCGCCTTGCGCGTCGTGAACGCGAGCGGTACTGCCGCCGCCGCACCCGCCGCACCGAGGGTTCGAATGAAGCTTCGGCGCGTGATGTGGGATGATTCGGGAACGATGATTCCCGAATCGTCCGGGGGTGTGTTTCTGGACATGGCGTATCCTCCGGTTGAGATGAAAAACGGTTGAGGTGAAAAGGCCGATCATGGCGAGACGCAAGCCAACCATGACCCGACGCGCGGGCTATCCCGCATCCCTTGCGCAATAGATTCCTTGCCCTCTTTCTTTCTCTTATCTTTCGATTCGGTATAACTTCCATCCTAGCATGAAAGGCGCGCGCTGCGCAAAACGGAGTATTCCGAAGCGCGCCCGCCTCCGCCGTCGCCTACCCGCACCGCACCTTGAGAACCCGCCCCGCATCGTCGAGGACGACGTTCAGCCGCTCCGGCCGGTAATCCATGGAGATGCGGCTGCCAAAGCGATAGACGCGCAGGGGTCGAGGCAGGGCGGCCGGGTCGATCTCCCCCCACGGCTGGCCGATGAGTTTTTGATGTCGCGCAGCGGCACACCTGTGCTCCCGCGCCCTTTTAAGCACCGCGCGGCGCGGCCCTCTCGCATCCCCCGCTCCGGACGGGCGAGGTTCTGCGGTCGCGCCCCCCTGCCGCTCAGGTGCCGTCGGCACGGCGCAGCTGCAGAGCAGGAGTGCCGAGAACAGGGTCGGTGCGGTGCTCCAAAATGGCAGCAAACCTCCTCTCCTCCCCGCAGCCGCTTCGTCCGAGAAAACGCCCTTCAGAACTCAGTCCGCCAGCCCGTCATCAGGTTGAGGGCGGGCTTCGCGTCCGCGTGTCCAGGGTTGTGCGAGACGATCACCCCCGCGCGCAGCTCGCCGCCGAACACGCCCTTTCGGCGCCAGCGCGTCGATACGTCAATTTGCCGCACAGAGGGGACGAGGCTGGCCGAGAACGAATCGCTGAGCACCGCGCCGTCCCTGCCGCGTCCGACCGGCAGGGTGAGCCGCGCCGAGCCGCTCTCTACCCGGGGCGGCTGGGATACGGAAAGCACCACCTCGTCGCGATCGCCCAGGCGGCGGCTGGCGCGCAGCGAGACCGCACTCGTAGTCAGCCTCGAGAAGTCGTCGATGATTCCGCCGCCCACGCCCGGGGCGACCAGACCGATCTCGGCGTCCAGAGCGAGGCGCCACCCGCCGAACTCGGCGGCCGCCTCAAAGCCGGCGAAAAGGTTGTCCGCAGAGAGGCTGCCGAACGCGCCGTCCGCCCTGGAGCCCAGCACGGTTTCCTCCTCACGGAGCCACCCCAGGCGCACTCCGAAGGGCGTCTCCGCCGGCCGCCAGGCGAGCAGGGCGCCGATTTCCGAGGCCTGGCTCCCCCGGTCGTGGTCGGGGGCGGCGAACATGGTCGCCTCCAGCCCGTTTCGCGCTCTGAAGGCGAGGGTCAAGGCGTTCTCGGCGACGTTGAGCAGGCTACTCTCGGCACTGCCCGGCGATCCGGACGAGGCGAATCGCCATCCGCCCCGATGGACGGCGCGCGCATGGGCACCGAGCGAGGTACGCGTCCCGCGCGCGGCGGTCCAATCCGCCTCCTTCGGCGCCATGAGATCGCTCAGCTGCCGCAGGCCGGAAGAGCGGCCCGCACTCCAGGCGAAGTCCGAAGCCTTGAACCAGAACGGCGCGCCGAGGGAGTCGAACGCGGCGATCTCGCGCCCGGCCAGTGCGCGCCTGAATACGTCCCCGAAAGCGGCGCCCGTCTGGAGGGAGGTGGTGCGGACGTCCTCTCCTCCGGGGGCGTCCGCGCGCGCGCTCGTCGAAATCCGCGCTGTGCCCACCGGCGAGACCGCCGCGCCCAGGTCCATCATCCCCTGCCCGTAAATGGAGGAATAGGGCGTGCCGTCGTCGGCGGTGCTGTCCGGCGCATAGACGTCGCTCTTGTCTGCGGTCGCAAAGAGGCGCGTCAACAGCTCCCTGTTGGTGAGCTGATTCCGGAAGAAATGTTTCATCAGGGCAAGACCGCCGGAGACCATGGGCGTGGCAGCGGAGGTGCCTCTGAAGATGATGAGGTCGAAATCCGTCTGGGGACCGAAGTAGGCACTTATGACGTCGACCCCGGGGGCGGCGATGCACCAGGGGCCGGCGATTCCGCAGCGGTTGGAGAAACTGGCGATTTCGCCGCTCCGGTCCGTGGCGACGGCGACGACGTTGTGCCCCTGAAGTTCAGGCAGCAAGGCGACTATCCCGGCGTCAACGTTGGGCGAGGTCGCCCGATGGCTGTAGCCCGTGGTACTGCCGGAATCGGCGAAGCAATTCTGATCTTGGGGGCCATCGCATTCCGCGCCGTGGTCGTTGCCTGCGGACCAGACGAATATGGCCGGATTCTCAACGCCTGTTTGTGCTACCGGTGCCACGTCATCTAACACCTCATCGAAAAGGGCGGACCCGCGTAGTGGTCCCCCCACATCATAATTCTCGACGAAGGTGGACTGGATAGCGAGGCTGTTGTTCACAATGTCCACGCCGCTTTGCAGAATGGCGCGATACGCCGCGGCATAATCGAACGAGCTTATCTCGCTTGCCGAAAAGTAGTCGGTGATGGGTGCGGTGAACACCTTGAAATCCGCACCCCAGGCGAGACCGGTGAAACCCCCTCGTCCGGGCTGGGCGGCCATGATGCCCGTGACGGCCGTCCCATGCGAAAGACTATTCAGAGTGGGGAAACCCGCTAGCACCTCATCCGGCAGCCCCTGCAGGAGCGTTTCGGTGATGCGCGCGCCGGTGAATAGGATATGGCCGAGATCGACGCCCGAATCCAGAACGCCGATGCGGACTCCGGCGCCCGGACGCGCGTCCATGCCGTGCTTCACCTGTATCGCCGCGTGCGCCTCGTCCGCGTTGAGTGCTCCCAGACCCCACTGTCTTTGAAAATCAGAGGTCGCCGCAATCTGATCGGCGATCGGATCGCGCCGACTGTAGAATTCACTCTCCGAGATGCATCCATGGTCGGCAGTCTGAATGCAGGCGCCAGTCGGAGGGGGAGGATCAGGATCAGTCACAGGCGGAGGTGGAGGCGGAGGAGGTGGAGGTGGTGGAGGTGGAGGATCAGGCGCAGGAGTAGGTGTGGGATCAGGCGTGGGAGTAGGTGTGGGAGTAGGTGTCGGAGTGGGTGTCGGAGTGGGTGTCGGAGTGGGAGTGGGCGTGGGGTTAGGCGTCGGAGTGGGGATAGGAGCAGGTGAAGCGGCTGAACCGCCGCCTCCGCCGCCTCCGCAGCCGGTTAACGCCGCCCAGAACAACAGCAGCGCAAAGCAGGAAGCAAGTCTGCAAGTTTGGAAGAACATAGGCTTTTCCTCATATCGTGGACTATATCGTGGGCTGCGAATGCGCGTGAAGGTGAGGGGCGATTCTATGCAATCCAGGAGGGGAAGTCCATGCGATTTCACGCGGGCATCTACTGCCCTGGCCGCGCGATGAGGTGAGGAGGAGAACGGAAAAAGACGGCTGGGCACGCCCGCCTGGCGGCGGCACTGTTTTCTGGAACTGGCGTTGTTCTTCGCCGTTCTGGGCGTGAACCTGCCCCCGGAGCCTGGGTTCGAGACGCTCCGGACTCCAGGCGGGATCGTCCGCTTCAGACGCCACGTTTTCTCCAGCGAACCGGAGATGGGCGCTCGTCCGCTCGTCAAGCCTCACGCAGTCGCGCATGACTGTGATAGGATGAGCGTCCGTTCTGGATGAGAGAACATCACCCGAATCAGAAGGAAGCGCGAGACATGAAGATAGGAGTGTTGACCGGGGGTGGAGACTGCCCCGGCCTGAACGCGGTCATCCGCGCCGTGACGGCCTCGAATTTCCATCGCGGGATCCACACCCTGGGCATTCGCCGAGGCTGGCGCGGCCTGGTGGAGGGGGATTTCGTCGAAATTACGGGCCCGATGATATCCGGCATCCTTGACAAGGGCGGTACCATTCTCGGCTCATCCAGGACGAACCCGATGAAGGATCCGGCCATGCTCGAGCAGTTCAGGGAGAACTGGCGCGCATCCGGAATCGACGGCCTCATCGCCATCGGGGGCGATGACACGCTGAGCGTCGCCGCCTTTCTGGACAAGGAAGGCTTCAACGTCATCAGCCTGCCCAAGACGATCGACAACGACATCGGCCTCACGGACTATTCGTTCGGCTTTCACACCGCCGTCGGCGTCATCACCGACGCCATCGACCGCCTTCGCACCACGGCGGAGGCACACGACCGCGTCATCATTCTCGAGGTCATGGGACGCCACTCGGGCTGGCTCGCCACCTACGCGGGAATCGCCGGCGGTGCCGACCTCATTCTCGTGCCCGAGCGTCCCTTCGACATCGACGAGGTGACCGACGTCCTCAAGGCCCGCTTCGCGCGGGGGCGCAACTTCGCCAACGTGGTCGTGGCGGAGGGTGCCAAGCCCAAAGGTGCGGAAGACTACATCACGCGCAGCCAGTCGAAGGATGATTTCGGACACGTCCAGCTCGGCGGCGTCGGCGAATATCTCGCCCGAGAAATCGGGGATCGAATGGACGTGGATACGCGCGCCGTCATTCTGGGACACATCCAGCGCGGAGGATCGCCCGTGCCCTACGACCGGGTGCTGGCGACCCGCCTCGGCGTTCGGGCGAGCGAACTCGCACACGAGGGAACCTGGGGCGTCATGGTCGCCCTCCAGGGCCGCGCCATCAATCCGGTTCCGCTGAGCGAGGCGCTCGGAAAGGTGAACGAACTGCCTGAGGACTTCTTCGATACCGCGGCGCTTTTCTTCGGATAGCCCCTCACGCACCCCTCGAATTTCGCGCGTTCATGGACGAGGCGAAGCGCTTCTCACCCTGCGAGGCGCTCATGGATGCTTTCCATTCCACCGCGCGCGCATGGACGATGCAGCCAGCAAAAATCATTGCGAACCGCCCCGAGAAAGGCCGTTTTTCGGGGCGTAAAACGGCTGTGCAAGGGCGTTGCAAAAGGCGTTCAAGGCAGGTCGTCGAACGTGACGGCGGTGCGTATGTCCTCGGCTCTGGATGGGTTAGCCTCCGTAGGAGGGTCCCAAGTTTCTCTATCAGGTTACTCCAAGAAACGCGAAAGGCGTCGTTCCAGGGAGTCCACGTTGCTAGTTTCACATTCCCATACGACGTAAGTTGACCATCCCAATTCCTCAAGAATGGAAATCGAACGAACGTCCCGCTCGTGATTTTTAGCAACCCTACTCGCCCAATACTCGGTTCGGGTTTTCGGCAGAGACGCGCGCTTGCAGTTCTCGTGCCCATGCCAAAAACAGCCATGCACGAAGATGACTTTTCTTCTACCCGGAAACACGACGTCGGGAGAACCGGGAAGGTCGTCTCGGTGAATCCTGTATCTATAGCCTTTTGAAAAAAGAAGTTTTCTGACAATCAATTCAGGAGCCGTATCTCGCTGCTTCACACGTTTCATGCGAAACGACACGCTCTCATCTACGCGCAAGTCGTCCTTGCGGCTCATTATTTTTGCTCGGCAGAGTGCATCAATCCCATTTGGCATTGACGAGATACGGCTTCCGCGAAATCGGGCGGCAGCGCGTTTCCGACGACGTTGCAGACGTGTTCCATGTATGGTGTATCGAAACGATAATTTTCGGGGAAGGTTTGCAGTAGTGCGGCCTCACGAACGGAGATCGTTCTATCCTGTATCGGATGTCCGAACCGGCCCTTGCTGAACGTCGTGCATCCGCCGGTGATCGTAGGCGACGGCTGATCCCACTTCATGCGGCCGTATACGTTCGTGAACCCCTCGTAGCCGCCTTGGTGACAACTCGGCCTTAACCGCTCGGGGATGCTCGTCCAGGTCTTTCCTGCTTTCGCAACCTTGATGCGCTTCACGTTCTCCGGGGAAAGCGTTCGCACGACGTGCCAATCCGAGAGTCGCACTTCTCCGCGCTCCTTGGCTTCCCGCAAGGTGACCGGCTCGGCCACACGACCAATCGCGTCTTTCACTGTTTTCCAGCGATTCAGCCCATTTTCGCCATTTCTCGAGTGCGTTCGCATTGGCATATCAATCTTGAAGCCGAGTCCGCCCAGCAACACCAAACGCCGTCGAAGCTGCGGAACCCCATAGTCGGCGACTTGCAGCACGTCGTCCGTCAGATCGTAGCCGATCCCTTGAAGCCGCCGCTTCAACTCTTCATAGCGCGGCGCACCTTTCTTGGCCAAGCCGGGCACGTTTTCCATCATGAGGGCTCGCGGCTTCATCTCTTCCGCCAAGCGCGCCATCTCGAAGATCAGATCGTTTCGGTCGTCGTCTTTTCGATATTTGACAGTCAGGCTCGTAAAGCCCTGGCAAGGCGGACACCCCGCCAGTAAATCAATGCTCTTTTTGCCGGTGAGGCCCAGCAGACGTTCGCCTGAAAAGGTGGCGACGTCTTCCTTCAAAGCGCGAACTTCTGGATGATTCGCTCGATAGGTCGCGTAGGAGTGTTCCTCAATTTCAATCGCCGCCACTACGTCGAACCCGGCCCGCTTCAAACCTACGGTCAGGCCCCCGCCCCCAGCGAACAGATCGATTGCCGCAAGTGCCATGCTAACGATTACCTCTTAGAGGAAACCAACGTGCGTTGCTGCTCGGCCTCGTCCAAGAAGTCTTTGTGCATGTTTTCAGTCCGTCGCAGAAAGCTTCGCCAATTAAAGTAGGTCAACTTCTTCTGGTCCGTATAGCCATTATAGGCGGCACGCTGAGAACCCGTTAAAGCGATCTCATCGCAAACAAGGGTGATGTGGAAATCACGAAATGATTTTTGAAAAATCGCATTTGCCTTGTCGTGTAAGAACAAATCCATCGAGTCGTAATACGTGACGATCCTGTCCATCTCTTCGTTCGTGAGCTTATGGTGAGGTTTCTTGATCTCGACGATCTGAACTATCCCTTCTTGGCTTGTCAAAACGAAATCTGGTCTCTTATTCGGATCGTGGAAATCAGACAAAGAAATAGATTGTCCCTGTTCCTTTTCATAGTGTTTCTCAAATTCTGTTCTCAGGCTATTGAGTGATTGATTCGCAATTACCGGCGCCCATTCGGGGTTGACGAGCCAAGGGGCGTTTTCTATCAAATTCTGTAAGCAGACTTCCTTGGTACTCTCTTCGTCTTTTAGCTTTTTTAGACGATTGATGACGTTAAGACGACCCTCGGCAATCCGGCCAAACGACGAGAGTTCCGCAATGCGAGCGGTTCGCAAGAGAGAGCTAAGCATCGCAAGAGGCGTTTCTGTTTGCTTGGCGGCATCCCTCATCTTTTTATCAAGGGTGATGTGTGGGGCGAAAGTTATGCTTAGATTAACAAGATCATCTGCTACGCTTGCATCTTCCGCCTCCGCGCGACTGATAGATCGTCCGAATATTTTGGCTACTTCGGTTGCCCGATCCCGGATCTCTTGTTGGGCATCGTTCGGAAAACTCTCCCGAATACGCTCACAGACACGCCCGGTCTCAAAAAATAAATCTAAAGTGGCTTTTCTCATCGGGTCTCGGGATAGAGTCCCAATGTGCGCAACTATACTTTGTCCCCATTTTTGAAACGCGAAACCGAGCTCGTCGGACCAAAGGATGTCCCGCCGATCCGTTTGAATTAAATCTTCGTCCTCGTCAAGCCAATCCGCGTGTAACTCGCCCACCAGATAAGAACGGACGTTGTGCTCTCCTGTAAAACCAGCGCGCTTGTTAAACACCATCGTTTGGGCGGCGATTTTTCCGCGGCAATAAATTCTTACTCCAGCCATCAAGTCGTCTTTATATGGTTCTTTTGAATACGCCATCCAACCACTTATAGGATAGGGCTCTTGATCATGCTCGAAGCCTGCTTGAAGAACGTTGATCGTATTGCCGTCGGGCCCGATGACTTCTCCTTGCCCTGTGTTGCTATTCTGCTGAAACAAGATGTTCGTATTCGGCATCTTAGGAACGTCGAACTTACCGACGTTCCTAAGATGGTCTGGGTCGGAAGGGCATTTAGTATTGTCCTGAAGAACTATCCGCCAATTCTTGGACTGAATGCCAAACCGCTGGGCAATCTGTCGGGAGAGAGTTTGAACGTCGGGAACCTGCCGGTAATTGAAATCTTTCAGTATTACCTTCGTTCCGGTCTTGTCTCTAAGTGTATCATCCAGATTTCCAACACTTGGCTTGTACTGTTCGTCTGGTTCTCCGTTCTCGGCAACGATTTGATCATATTTGAGAATGACGTGCGACGTTAAGTATCCGCTTTCTGTCGTTCTGTTTTCTTCTCGAGTGATCTTTGAGCCACCAGCGCTTATCACCTCTATAATCTTGCAGATTCCGAAGGGTGCCAGTTTGCCAACGCCTTTCCTTCCCATGACCTTTCGCTTGTGGATCGGGGAAGTTGGGCCTCGACGGGAATCCGTTCTCCGCTCGGCGCCAACGAGCAGGAAAAAGCTCTGCATTTCTTTCGGCGTCATACCGGTTCCATCGTCTTCGACTTCTATCGTGAGATTCTTGTCCCTAAGGGTACCTTTCGCCCTTGTTGCAAGATACTGTCCCATCGGTGCGCACACGAAAACTTCCTTGGCATCGGCGTCGTAAGAGTTCGCAATGAGCTCGGCGATGACCGCGGATACCTTGTCGTAGAGTTTCACGCCGAGTTTGTCGACCGTGAGTCGGGATATCCTCATCGTATATTCGTTAGTCATCACGAATCCCCTTGTGAATCTTTGATCTGACGTTTACCATCACGTCCATGCTATTCTATATTCTACCGCCGACTGCCTCGGCACGCGCTCCAGAAAACGGTAGGCGCTCTGTTTTCGGAAATGTCCATCTTGCTTAGCCGCCTGGCCCGAGGGGCCTTCAGTATCGTCCTGCCCCTTCTTCAAGGGGAGCGGCTCATCACGGGAACCTGGCGGCAGATCGTCCTAGTCGATTTCGACAACGGCCCCCAAGGCAGAAGGGTGGAGTCCAGGTTCTGGGCGAGACGCCTTTGTGTGCGTCAATCCTCGCCCTCGGCGTATTCCTCAAAGGTGTAGAACATCCCGTCCAGAACGCGCCCCGCCTGCTCGTCAAGCCCCGGCTTGTCGAGCGGCAGGTCGATGGCGTAGCGGAACGCGCCGTCATGGTAGTGTTCCACCTTGTGTTCTTCCTCCTCGCCGGCCTCCTCCATGCCGTCGTAGACGAAATCGTCTATCGGATCCTTGCTGTCCAGTATGGCGTGTTCGATGTCCTCGTTCATGTAGCGGTCGGCGGTGGCGAAGCTGATGCGAAGTTTGCCCGCCCCGTCGTTTTTCTCGATCTCGAACCAGGCCGTTTCGCTCATTCTCAGACGAATGGAGCGGCCGGAAGGGTCGGGCTCGGGCGTGAAGCGGTCGTCGGAAGCGTAGCGTTTTATCATGCCTGTAATAATGTCCGCCAAACTGGAAACCTCCGTGTGCGGGCGTGTTTCGGGAATCTGAAATTTTGGCCGCAATTTTTCGCTTCTCGCATGAGGAAGGGAGATAGCGGAAGTCGGAAATGCCGGCTCCCCCCTCTTGCGGTCTTCTGGCGGGGCGGCGCCGGGGCCGCCCCGCCAGTGTATTGCGGGTAAGTCTCGCTTATTTCGTCATCGCCTTGATGAGTTCCGTGAAGCCGTCGAAATTCTGCTTCCGCATCTTGTCGTATTCCGCCCCTTCCACGAACTCCACCCCCTCGCCGATGCTGCGCATGAAGCGCTTGAAGGATTTGTTCGCCGTGAGCTTCACGAAAGCGGCGCGCAGCATCTCGAGCCGCTCTGCGGGTATTTGGGACGGCGCCATGAAGATGCGGTCCATCCGGAAGCTGACGCCCTTGTAGCCGAGCTCCTCCGTCGTGGGAATGTCCTTGAAGTCCTTGTCGCTGGAGAGACGCTTGTCGCCCGTGAGGGCGAGGACGGTGATCTTCCCCGCCAGCAGATGCGGACGCAGCTGGGTGGGGAACCCGATGCCCACGTCGTCTTGTCCGGAGAGGACGGCGCGAAGCGAGGGGCCGCCGCCCTTGTGCGGAATGAAGTTCACCTTGATGCCTGCCGCGCGCACGAACTGCATGGAGGGCACGTGTCCCGCTCCCCAGACGCCGCTGTGGCCCCAGTTGACCTTGCCCGGATTTTTCTTCGCGTAGGCGACGAACTCCTCCATGGACTTCCATGGCTTGCTCGCCAGAGAGAAGAACAGCGGCTGTGCGTGGTTGATTTTGGCGATGGCCGAGAAATCGTGCATCGTGTCGAACGGAACCTTGCGCGTCTGCGGCACGAGCTGATCGAAGCCGTTGTGGCTGAACAGGATGGTGTATCCATCGGGCTTGGCCTTGGCCACGAAGCCCGTGCCCTTCATGCCCGCTCCGCCCGGCACGAGCTTCACGATCATGGGCTGGGCGAGAATGTCGGCGATGATGCTGGTGATGCCGCGCGCGTGCAGGTCGTGGCTGCCCCCGGCGCCCACGGGCAAAACGAGCGTGATGGGGCGATCCGGATAGGCCGCGATGCTTGCGGAGGGCATCGCCAGTGCGACGATGAGCGCAAGGGCGGCCAGGACGCCAAAAGAACGTTTTTTCATGGTGGTTCTCCTTGAATATGCCCTCAGGAGGGGACGGGCCCCTTGGCCCGCCGCCACATCGGACGAAGAATGAGATACAAGACCCAAATCAGCGCGGCCACCAGAAAGGCGGACGCGATCGGCCTTTGAACGAAGAAATACGCGAAAGGAGCGCCTTTCGCATACAGCATCGACTGACTCAAACGATACTCTATCGGCTCGGCCAGAACAAAAGCGATGATGAGAGGCGCGAGGTCGAACCCGAACTTCCTTAAAACATAGGCGCATACGCCGATGATGACCATCAGGATCACGTCCGTGTTCGAGCCCGTGGAGAGCGTGCCCACGAAGGCCAGCGCCACGATGACGGGAATGAGATACGCCTTTTTCAGCTGAATGGCCCTCGTGAAGGGCTTGAGCAGAACGTATCCCAGAAAGAAGAACAGCACGTTGGCCAGCACCATGGTGAGGATCAGCGCATACATCAGCGCGCCCTGCTCCTGGAAAATCTGCGGGCCCGGCCGCATTCCGTGCGCGACGAACGCCCCCAGCAGAATGGCCGTCACGTTGTCTCCCGGAATTCCCAGAGTCAGCAGGGGAACCAGGGTGGGCCCGTTGACGGCGTTGTTCGCCGCCTCCGGTGCCGCGATGCCGTCGAGTGCGCCCTTGCCGAACTCCTCCGGATTTTTCGCCGCGTGCTTCGCCGCGCTGTAGCCGATGAAGGCGGCCACCACCTGCCCCACGCCCGGCACCATGCCGATTCCCGTCCCGATGGCCGTGGAGCGCAGGATGCTGCGAATCGACGCCTTGAACTCGCCCCAGCGCAGGCGCTCTCCCGTTTTGGCGAGGTTCACGTGCTCGCTGATGAAGCGCGCGGTTCGCGATTCCACCGCCTCGAGAACCTCCGGCATGGCGAATATGCCGATGGCCAGGGGAATGAGGGGGATGCCCGCGCTGAGCGCCTCGAGGCCGAACGTCATTCGGGTGGCGCCGGTGGTGGCGTCCGTGCCGATGAACCCCAGTCCCATGCCGATGCAGGCGGCGATGGCTCCCTTGAGGCCCGAGTCGCTCGAGACGCTGGCGATGAGCACCAGCGAGAAGAGGATGACGGCGAACACCTCCGGCGGGCCAATCAACAGCGTGACGATGGCGATGGGGCCGATCAGCGCGAGGGTGAAGACGTCCGAGAGCGTATCGGCGATGGTGGAGGAGAACAGCGCCATCTCCAGGGCTTTTCGCCCCTCGCCCTTGCGGGTGAGCGCGGGTCCGTCGAAAGTCGTGGCGATGGAGGCGCCCGTTCCGGGGATGCCGACCAGAATCGCCGGAATGCTGCCCCCGTAAATCCCCCCCTTGTAGATGCCGATCAAGAAGGGGATGCCGAGCAGGGGTTCGAGCTTGAAGGAGATGGGAAGAAGAACCGACATGGCCAGAATGGTGGTGAGGCCGGGCATGGCGCCCACGAACATGCCGATGGCCAGCCCCGCGCTGATATACAGATAGGTGTCTATCCGCATCAGGAGGGTGAAGGCCTGCATGAAGGAGTCCAGCAAAACCCGTCTCCCTTACGTCCCCAGAAAGACGCTGGACAAAAACCGCATGATCGCGTCCTCCACGATGGCGATGGATTCGAATTCGCTCCTCGGCAGCGAGATGAGCAGCAGCCTTTCGAAGACGAAGCGAATCACGATGGGCATGAGGATGGCGACGGGTGCGATAATGTGCGCCTGGCGAACCCCCAGATAGAGGATCGCCGCACCCGCCATCAGCAGGGTGGAGAGGCCGTAGCCGAAGCGCGAGACGAACACGGCGTAGGCGGCGATGATGATGGCCATTCTCGCCCCTCGGAGGAATCGCGCCTTCTCGGCGGGGTCGGCGGGGTCGGCGGCGCGCTGGCGCGCTGGCGCCCTGTGCCAGGCGTTCAGCAGGTAGCACAGGCACAGCCCGGTGAGCACGGCGAACGCGAGCCTGGGGAAGAAAATGGGCGAGAGGGTGATGAAATCCTGGGCGGAGGAGATGCCGCCGGAGGCGATCAGATACGGCATGAAGGCGAAGAGGCACGCTGCGATGAGCGACAGCGCGGCGGCGAAGTAAATTTCCAGGCGCATCAGCATGGGGCTCGCCGCGTGCGCCGATTCCTCGTCCGAAGGCATGGGCTTATCCTGCCGGGTGCGGTCTTTCGTCGTCGCCAACCCCAAAACTCTCCCCATCGTCTGACGAAGTGGCGGGATTCGAGAGATGCGCGTATTATTCATCAATCGGTTGGCGAGGGCAAACATGCATTCCATTTCGTCAAGCGCGCGTTTCTGCGAGGGCAGGCGGGCGGGGGCGAAGGAGGGGAGGGCGACTTGTGAAGATCATCAATTCCATGAGCGTGGGCAAGGACGACGCCTATGAGCCTCCCTACTCCATCATGTGGGGGGTGAACGATGAGACGACGGACACCAGGGTGATGACCATGCAGCGCACCATCATTCCTCCGGGCGGAAAGAACAGAATGCACACCCACGCGTGCGACGCGGTGTTTTACGTGAACAAGGGGCCGATTTACGTCTTTTGCGGCGATCCGGAAAATCCGGAAAAACATCTCGTCGAAGCCGGCCATTTCTGCTACGCACCCGCCGGCGAGCCGCACGGCCAGGAAAACCCGAGCCAGACCGAACCCGCTGAACTCATCGCCACTTACGGAAACTGCTCCCACCAGGACAAGGCGGGCACCGCCTTCGTGGAGTAGCGTCCCGTCAGCGAAACCATGGAGCCATCATGATGGACCGAGGGATATGGGCGGCTTGGTATGATCTGCCGGAAGATAGAAAAGAAGACTATTGCGCGTGGCTGCATGGGGACTATCTGCCCGCCGCGTTGAGGCGCGCGGGTTTTCTGTGGGCGGCACATTATGAAATCACGGGAGGCGGTGCGCAGATGGAGCGGGTCCAAGCCGACGCGCTCACCTACGCCGAGGGCGGGACTGTCCCCTCCGGAACGCAGTTCGCGCTTCTTTTCGGAGCGGCGTCTCCCCACGTGTTCTTTGATCCGCTGATGGAGGAGGTCGAGGGGGAGGAGGGCGAGGAGGCGCGCGCCATGCTGCGTCTGCGCGCGGGGTTGCGCACCTGCGTGTTCAGCGAGGAGGTGCGCGTCGATGGCCCCGAGGTGGGGGCGAGAGCACCCGGAATCACGCCGGGGCCCGCGATGCAAATGGGGCAGTTTCTGGCGGAAGACGCGGCGGCGGAGTGCGACCTGGGGGCGTGGTACGCCCGGTATCGCCTGAAATTCATGGAGGGGATGCCGGGCTGCATCGGTGCGCGGAAGCTCCTCTCCGCGGCCGGTTGGGCCAAGCATTCGATCCTGTATGAGTTCACCTCGCTCGAGGCGAGACACGAGGGCTTCCAGAAGCATGAGAGCCTCTCGCTGGACGCAAGCGGGTGGTCGGGCCGCGTGGTGCGCAAACTCGTCCACGCTCCCGGCAGTCCGAGCGTGGGCCGCCGGCTGTGGCCTCCCGTGAGCGGTGAGGCGACCTAGAAGGCGCGTCCCCAGGCCGAAGCGGCCGTTCGACGCCCGCCCCAGAATGCCTCATCCGCCTGGCGAGGAGCCAGGACTGGGCCCGTTCGTCCCGCTATCAGACGCCCATGAATCGGGCTTTGATCGCATCGTTTGCGGCGACCTTCCGGAGAATGGAGAGACCTGCGGTGCGGCCTTGATTCAGGGCGTGAGCGCAATCCCATGAGGTGTGCGCGAACTTCATGCTCCGCCGAGCAGTGCGGTTGCTTTCTGACGGATCACACCTAAAGAAGGAGGAAAACGGCATGGCGCAACTACCGATTCTGAGCGATGAGGAGGCGGGACCCGAGGCCGGAGTGGTGTTCGACGCGAGCCGACGGATGTTTGGCCGCGTGGCCAACGCGATACGGATGAGTGCGGCCAGCCCCAGAATGCTGCAGCCGCTTTTTGGTTTCTTGATCTCGCTGTGCCGGGCCGAGATCACCGACGTGCTCGACGCCAAGACGAAGGCGCTTTTGATTCTCAAGACGTCCATGGAGAACGGGTGCAAGTACTGAACGGCTCACAACGTCACGTTCGGTCGGGCGTGCGGGCTGTCGGATGCGCAAATCGACGCCGTGAGAGACGATGCGTATCAAGAATCGGATTTGTTCACAGACGCCGAGAAGGCGGTGATCGCCTGGGCACATCACCTCACGAAATACACCTTCGCCCAGAACCCGCAGGTTCTGGAGAACATGAAGAAGCACTACGATGACGCCCAGGTTGTCGAGGCGACGCTCGTTTCCGGCTATTTCAACATGTGGAACCGCTTCACCGACGCGCTGGAGAGCGACGTGGAGGGCACGGATCAGATGCGTCTTTTCACGCAATCCGTCGTGATCGACAAAAAAGACTTTGCGGATTTCATGAACGACTGTTGGTGGGCAAAGGAGGGTGTGCCCGAGAAGTAGGGACGCGCGCGCATCTGAACGGGACGCTTTTCGTCTCTCTCGCCGCTTCGCCGGCCTGGCGCATCTTCAGTTTTTTTCTTGTTTTCCGACGCCCAGCAGCGTCGCCGCCAGCTCCCTGCGCGTCCAGAGCAGCATACCCGCCAGAGCGATGGCGAGACCCATCAGGGGGAGGTTTCCCTTGCCCACGAAAATGGCGACGGCCGGCATCAGCGAGACGGCGATGAGCTCCGCGTGGTCGCGCCTGCCGGTGAGGGAGGAGACGAGCAGCGCGATGGTCGCGCTGATCAGCAGGGTGAACGGAGAGACGCCAAGGAGGGCACCCGTCGCGCTCGCCGTCCCGCGCCCGCCTCGAAACCCGTGGAACAAGGGCCATATCTCGCCAGCCACCACGGCGACGCAGGCGAGGGCGGCGAACCAGAGAGAGCCGCCTGCATACCAGGCGAGGCCCACGGCCAGTTGCGCCTTCAGGAAATCGGCGAGGAAGATGAGCCCCCCCACCCGTTTGCCGAGGACGGCGCCGGCGCCTGCAAAATCGAGTTTCCCGTCTTCTTGCGCGCGCAAATCCAGCCCCCGCGCCCTGGCGGCATAGCGCGCCGGAGAGACGGCGCCCAGGCCGTAGGCGAGCACCGCCGTGATGACGAGAGGGAACAAGGTGCGCAAAAGAATCTCCAAATGCGGTTTTCCCTTCCATGTTGCGGAATGCGCGCATCGGTGCAAAGCGCGCGCAGACGGGGGAGCGGAGCGGCGTTTATCTTTTGTTCAAAATCGCGCTGTTCCGACGCTGGAGGAAAATACTGCGAAAGAGGATATAGGAATCCAGAGTGAGGGGGTCTTTTTTGAGCTGCGCAATGGGTTCGATCAAACGCTCTCGGGTGTCGATGCCCTCTGCGGTCTTAAGCCAGAATAAAAATTTTTCCGTATCGCCTCCGGCGGTGCCCACGTAATAATAGAGAGGGTTCATAAAGGCGTCGCCCACCTTGCCCAGCCCGTCCCGGATGGTCGAGGGACCCAGAATGGGCAACACGAGGTATATCCCCTTGTCCACCCCCCAGACGCCCAGAGTCTGGCCGAAATCCTCATCGTGATGGGGGAGTCCCATGTCTTTCGCCGCGTCGAACAGCCCCGCCACTCCCAGGGTGGTGTTGATCAAAAACCGGTGCAAGGTGATCTCCGCCCGCTTGCCCTCTCCCTGCAGGACGTCGTTCACCAGGACGAAGGGGGCGTTCAGGTTGCGGGTAAAATTGCGGAAAGAATCACGAACCGGTTGGGGGAATACGAATCGATAAGCGTGTGCGAGCGGCAGGAATACGAAGTCGTCCAGGACTTCGTTGAAGTCGAAGATCACGCGGTTCAGCGGCTCCAGCGGATCTATCGACTGAAGCGTTTCCTCCTCCTGACCAAGGTCGTCGTCCGACGCCCAGGCGGAGGAAGCGGGGATGAGTGCGAGCGTCAGGACGAGAGCGAGCAGTCCGCGCTTCCATCTGTCTGGGCGTTTGTTTCTGCTTGCGTGCGGCAATGAAGTGCTCTCCGTTTTCGTTTTGGCGTCCGGTGCCCCGCCCTCCGGCGGGCTTCATTCTCTGCCGTTTTACGTCAAGGCGCCTCCGCAGGAGGAGCCCGCACCCGCCGTGCAGCCGAAACAATGCTCGTCCAGCAGAATTTCCCGGCCCAGAAGCTCCGCCGGCGCGACGTCCCAGAGTTTCAAGGGTCTCCCGTTGCCCAGGGACATGCCGAGCATCTGGTTGAAATCACAATCATACAGGGCGCCGTCCCATCCCACGCTGATGAGGTTTCGGCACATCAGGTCGGGGAGCGTCTCCGGGTTGTAGGCTTCCCGCAACCGCGCCGTGTAGCTCTCCCACTTGCCGCTCGCTTTCAGAAAGCTGGCGAACCGGGTGATGGGCATGTTGGTGATGGTGTAGAGGCGGTGAAAGCGGATGCCGTAGAGTTTGCGAAGCTCTCGCTTGTAGTCCGCCTCCAGCACCCCCTGGGGAGGGGGAAGGTAGTCGCCCACCGGATTATACACGAGGTTGAGCACGAGTGCTCCAGGGGGGCCGAACCCCGCCTCGTTCAGCTTCTGAAGGGCGTGGATGGATTTTTCAAAGACCCCGTCTCCGCGCTGGGCGTCCACGTTTTCCTCAAGATAGCAAGGAAGCGAGCAGGTGAGCTCCACCTCGTTCTTCCGGTAGAAATCAATCAGGTCCTCCTCTCCGGGCTCGAACACCACCGTGAGGTTGGAGCGCACTATGACGCGCCGGCCCTGGCGGCGAACATGTGCGACGATGCGCCTGAAATTCGGGTTGAGCTCAGGTGCGCCTCCCGTGATGTCGACCGTGGAGATTTGCGTGTTCCCGAGCCATTCAACGATGCGGCTCGCCGTCTCCTCCGTCATGATCTCCTTGCGGTGGGGCCCCGCCCCCACGTGGCAGTGCGCACAGGTCTGGTTGCAATACTTGCCCACGTTCAGCTGGAGCGTGGAGAGCTCCACCCGATCCAGCCGTGAAACGTCCCTCTGGACGCGCTCGCCGAATTTCTCCGCCCCGTTCACGTAAAGGGGCAGGGACGCCGAGGCGGGCTTCGCTCTCTCTGATGGAATCGGTCCGGTCACTTTCTCGCCACTTCAAGCGGTTCGCGTCAGTTTTCTGCGAAGCGATTTCATGCGCCTTCTCACGCGCTTGAGCTGGACGCCGTCTTTCGCCGCGACGTGTTGATCCCGCGCGCCCTTGAGAGATTTGAGCTGCTGCTTGACGGCGCTTCTGTCGATTCTGGAGGCGCGCTTCGTCTCAAGAATCGGAATGTTGTTGATCTCCTTGAGCGCTCGTATCAACTGGCCTTTGTCCATCCCGTGAACGCCCGAGATTTTTCCGCCGTAGCCCAGGGCGGCTTCCTTGAGTTTGGGCACGTTCATCTTCATCCTGTCGATCTCTTTGGCCGTCAAGACGGGTCCCGCATCCGCCGGGGCCTGTGCTCCTGTTTTTTTCCCTTCCGCCATTTCCGCCTCCCGTGAAAAACGAATCACTGCCCGTTGGCGCGCCCCCGCCCCCCTGTTCATGGAGATGATCTCGCCGAATGGTCGCCGCTGCAACAAGCGGAACGCGCAACCTAGCAAAACAGGGGCGTGCGATCAACGCCGGAATGGAAATGAAAGCCCGCCGGGAATCAGGGGTTTGGGAGAGAGGTCGCATCGCGCGCTCTTGCGGGCGCGATTTTCTTGTCTGGTGGGGTCTCGCCTCGACAAACGCGCCATAGCAATTTTTCGACTTGCCCGGTTCGGGTCTGGGTGATAGAAATGGGGGATAGATATCTCTGAGGGGCGAATTTTCATTGACGAAGGGGCGTCGCCGTGGCCCAGAAACTGCTTGAAGTGAAAGACATGGTGAAGCATTTTCCGGTGCGGGGAGGCGTATTCTCCCGGGTGCGCAACTACGTGCGCGCCGTGGATGGCGTGAGCTTCGATCTGGCGCCTGGCGAGACGCTCGGGCTGGTCGGGGAGAGCGGGTGCGGCAAATCCACCACGGGCCGCGCCCTGCTTCGCCTCATCGAACCCACGTCGGGCGAAGTGAACTTCGAGGGCACCGACGTCTGCTCTCTGGACAGAGAGTCGATGCGCAAGCTCAGACGCGAGATGCAGATCATCTTTCAGGACCCATACGCGTCCCTCAACCCGCGCATGACGGTGGGAAGCATCGTCGGCGAGCCTTTGACCATCCACAAAATCGCCAGGGGGAAGGAGAAAGAGAAGAAGGTCGCCTCGCTTCTCCATCGCGTAGGCTTGCGGCAGGAACATATACGCCGCTACCCCCACGAGTTCTCCGGCGGTCAGCGCCAGCGCATCGGAATCGCCCGCGCACTTGCGCTCAACCCGAAGCTCATCATCGCCGATGAGCCGGTAAGCGCCCTTGACGTGTCGATCCAGGCGCAGGTCATCAACCTGCTGGAGGATCTGCAAAAGGAGTTTGGAATCGCGTTTGTGCTCATCGCGCATGATCTGGCGGTCGTCCAGCACGTGAGCGACCGCATCGCCGTCATGTATCTGGGCAAGATCGTAGAGACGTCCACGGCCGATAGGGTGGTGATGCGCCCGAAGCACCCCTATACCGAGGCGCTGCTCTCCGCCGTGCCGATTCCGGACCCGACGGCAAAGAAAAAGCGCATGATTCTGACCGGCGACGTGCCCAGCCCCGTGAATCCGCCCTCGGGCTGCCGCTTTCATACGAGATGCCCCTACAAGGAACATAGGTGCGTATCTGAGGAGCCGCAGATGCGCGAGATCAGCGCAGGCCATTTTGCGGCGTGCCACTTCTCGGAGAAACTTTATGGCGGCGCGCCCAAAATGAATGGAACGTCCGCAGCCTAGGTTGCGTCCTCTTTTTTTCGGGCGATCGACTTCCGCCCCGCACGGGCGAAGGCTGGCGCATGATGGACGATAGCTCCTCCAAAACATTCTTGCCTCTCCTGGCTTTTGCCTTCCTCACGGTCCTCCTCGCCTTGGCGATGGCGTTCGTTTATCAATCCACCCGGCGGATGCTCCTGAGCGAATACGCCGAACGCGACCTGAGACGCCTGCGCGCCTTTGAGGAGATGGTGCGCAATCGCGTCGATTCCCTGCGCGAGAGAATGCGAGGGGCGGAGTTGCTCGTGGCCCCCTCTCCGAGGGAGAAGAAGCGGATAGGGCGCGCGCTTTCGTCCATTCTGGGCAAAAAATCGCAAGAGGGGTTCGCCGCCTCGGTGTTGCTGAATGAGCGGGGCGCAATTTTGGCTTCGCGCCGGGCCGGAAACATGCCGTCGCCGAGCACCGAGGAGAAGCGCTTCTGGGTGAGGGCGCGGAACGATCTTCTTCGGGCGGCGCGCCGGAGGAAGGCGAGACCGCCAGGGGGGACGCTCGACGTTCAGGCAGTCGCCCTGGGCGGCGTGCCTGCGGCGTATCTGCTGGCCTCCTCGCCCGCCACCGGAGGTTTTTGGGGCGTCCTCGTTCCGGCGGAGTCCCTGTTGTCCGCCGCGGAGGGGGAAGTGGCTTCCGGCGAGAGCGTTTTCCTGTTGGCGGCACCCGCGCAAAAAATTCTTTTCGCCAGGCGGGGGGATACGTTTTTCTCTGGGCAGATCGCCCACGCCTTTGAGGAGAGGCTCGCCGCAATCCTCGGGATTTCGCGCTGCTGCGTCCCCTCTGCGTTCAACGCCGTAAACGAGGATGGGCGCTGGATGACGCAGGCCGCCTTCCAGGTGGGCGTGCGGGAGCTGCGCCTCGTCCACGTGGCGGGTCGCGAGAATATGGGCGCGGACCTGTTCGATGCGTTGACGGTGCCGGTCGTCGCTCTGGGGGCGGGCGGTTTGGTCGCCTTCGCCCTGTTTTTCTTCATGGGGCGCGGAAGACGGCCTGAACCCGAAATCCCTCGGCTGGATAGGTCTGCTGGGGGGGAGGCGTCCGCCTTGCCGGAGGAGGAGCCGCCCCATCCGCCCGACGAGGAGCCGCCCCATCCGCTTGAGGCGGCACAGCCCCCTGAACGGGATGTGCCCGTCGTGCGGCGGGCTGAACCGGGCCAGCTCGCCGTGATCTCCCGGATGAGCGAACTGGTGGCCAGCGGGGAGGACTTTCGCCGCGTCATCACCGCCAGCGCGCGCGAGGTCGCCCGATTTGTCTCGACCGACAGGTATTGCGCCGCATTGTATGACGAGGCGACCGATCAGTTCCATGCGGTGTGCGCCTCACGCATCGGGGAGGCTTACCGGCGCGCCACGACGATGCCCGCTTTGGAACTGCCGGAGAGAATCGCGCTCAGAGAAAGAGAGATCGTCGAGGTGATGTCCACCGATGCGTGGCATGACGCCCCCGAGGTTCTGAAGACGGAAAACGTGCGGGGAGCCATCGTCTTTCCGTTGTGCGCTCTGGGCAAGGTGGTGGGCATGGCCTCTTTTTACTTTGACGCACCGCGCGAGATGTCGAGTCAGGACGTGGACTATTGCGCGATCCTCCTCAAGCAGGGCGCGGTGGCCATATCCCGGGCCTTGTCCCTGGCCGGAGCGAAAGCCGGGCCTGCTCCTTCCCTCGCATCGGAGACGCCCCCCGCTCGCTTTCGCAGAGACCACATGGGGGAATGAAGCGCGCGGCGCGCAAAAAAAGGAAGATATGACGCCGTTGTGCGCGCAGAATTTCGAGGCCTTGTATAGCGGCTTCGAGAGTCCGTCCGCGCCGTTCGACTGCGGAGGAAATGCGCGTCTATCAGGGGCGGGACGCCTTTTCACTGCGATCACGTCTGGGTTGTTTCTGTCGTCTGTCGCGCTGCGATATGTCTATCAGGGGCGGGACGCCTTTTCACCGCGATCACGTCTGGGTTGTTTCTGTCGTCTGTCGCGCTGCGATATGTCTATCAGGGGCGGGACGCCTTTTCACCGCGATGCGGTCCCGGGTCGTTCCCGCCGCCCATCGCAAGGGGCGGGAGTTTCTGGAGCCGCGCACGAGGCTTTGGCATGAGTGAAGCGCAATCCAACGCGAAACTCGAAGCGAAACCCGAATGGGAACTGATCGAGGAAGTTGCTCGAGAGAAATTGCTCAAGGGGAGAGCGTTTTCATCGCACGTTTTCATCGAACGTCGAGGAGAGCATTTTCATCAAATGCCGAGGCGCAGTGTCTTGCGAGAGGGGAAGCCGTTCCGTTTTGTTCCGCCTCGTTCCGCCCGGTTCCGTATGCGCCGCACTGCGCCTGTCCCTGCTCTACACCCAAACGCGTTGGAGGGGAAACGTTATTTCGTGGACCGTCACTGCGTGGTGACGGATGCGCTCATCAAAGCCGACTATATCGCCAGAAGATGAGCGGGGAAGCAGTCCCTCGTGGTGCTCACGCCAAACGGCCCCTATCAAGGCTGTCTACAAGGGCGAAAAACTCATTGTGTGCTGGAGATAAGGCCGATTCGCCCGAGAGAGCGTATCGGCCACAGGTGTAGGCCGGACACGGAACGCGCGCGATTTTGGGCGCGCGCCGTTATGCTTTACGTCTGCATCTCATCCGCCATGTTCGCGATGGCCTGGCCAATCATCAAGGAAGCTGTCGCCCCCGGCGAGGGGGCGTTGCACACGTGGATGGCGCCCTCTGTGCGGATGATCGCGAAATCATCCAGAAGGGCACCGCGACGGTCCACCGCCTGTGCGCGAACGCCCGCGCCCGCGGGGATGAGGTCGGACTCCTGAATCTCGGGAATGAGTTTTTGCAGGGCGTGCGTGAAGGCGGATTTGCTGATGGAGCGGATTATCTCGCCCAGCCCCGTTTTCCAATACTTTCGCGCGAGCTTCCAGAAGCCGACGTAAGTCAGGGTTTCGAGCAGATCGTAAGGGTCGATACGGGTTTTCGCGTAACCCTCCCTCATGCAGGCGAGGACGGCGTTCGGTCCGGCTTCGACCGCACCGCTCACGCGACGAGTGAAGTGAACGCCCAGAAAGGGAAACGCAGGATCCGGCGTCGGGTAGATCAACCCTTTTACGAGCCCGCGCCGCTCAGGCGCGAGTTCGTAATACTCGCCGCGAAAGGGGATGATTTTCATCGATGGCGCGCCGCCCGCGATTTTGGCGATTCTGTCCGCGTGAAGTCCCGCGCAGTTGATGATGAATCTGGCCGCAAAATCTCCCGCCGTCGTTTCGACGCGCCTCTCTCCGCTTGCGCGCGCGATTCCCGTAACTTCCGCTGAGGTTTGGATTCTCTGCCCCCCCGCCGTGAGGAGGCGCGCATGCGCGCGCACCACGGCGTTGTAGTCGATGATGCCGGTGGAGGGGACCCAGAGCGCCTTGACGCCTTGGGCGTGTGGTTCTATCTCTCGCAGCTCCTCGGGTCCCAGGACGGTGATGTTCGCGATGCCGTTGGCCGTCCCCCGGCGGTGGAGTTCGTCGAGTCGGGGGACTTCCGCCGGGTTCGTGGCGACGACCACCTTGCCACATATTTCATGCTTTATGTCTTGCTCTTGCGCGAAGCGCGCCATGGCGGCTGCGCCCTCGACGCAGGTTTTCGCTTTGAGCGAGCCTGGCCGGTAGTAGAGTCCCGCATGGATCACACCGCTGTTGTGGAGGGATTGATGACGCCCGACCTCCTCTTCCTTCTCGAGTACGAGCAGGCGCTTGCGGGGGTGGTGGCGGGCGATCTCCGCCGCGGCGGAAAGGCCGAGTATGCCGCCTCCGATGATGATGACGTCCCACGTCGTCTGATTCATCTCGCATCCTCGGGGCCGATAGACAAGGGTAAGGCGTAAGAGCGGCATGACGTATCTCTATGGGCTGCCGCGCCGGAAATCAAACGTCTCCGACTGATAAGGATATCCCAAAGATATACAGATTTTCTCTTGACATATAATTTTTTTCGCTCATTATACTTTGGAGGAAGCAATCATACCGCGGAATCACTGAAAGAAGTCGTGATTTGGGGTTTACAGGAAATTCGCCACCTGTGCGGAGCGCCGGTGGCTTGCGTCAAAGGGACGCTTACCGAAAACCGATGAGCGCGCCCTCTGTCTATCTCATCGCACCTGAAGGAGGGTATCTCATGAAAAAGGCAATAAAGTTCATGCTTGCTTTTGCGGCAGCCGTTTCGCTGGCGGGAGCGGCGGTTCCGGCGAGTGCCGAGAAGTTTCTGGTGGTCGGTGGCGGCTCCACCACAGGTGTGTACTATCAAGTGGCGCTCAACGTCTGCAAACTTGTGAACAAGAACCTCAAGAGTAAGGGCTACAACTGCATCGGCCGCCCCGCCTTGGGCTCGGTGTTCAACATCAACGCGATCAAGCGCGGACTCCTGAACTTCGGCGTCGCCCAGTCCGACAGAAACTGGCAGGCCTACAACGGCGCGGCCAACTGGAAGGGCAAGCCTTACAAAGGTCTGCGGAGCGTGTTCAGCGTTCACGCGGAAACCATCATGCTCGTAGCGCGCGCCGATTCGGGAATCAAGATGGTCTCCGACATCAAGGGGCGTCGAATCAACATCGGCAACCCCGGCTCCGGCCAGCGCGGAAACGCGAAGGACATCCTGCGGATCTACGGCATCGATCAAAAGGACATCCAGGCGGAGGGCTTGCAGCAAAACGAGGCGAACCGCGCTCTGGTGGACAAGAAGATCGACGCGTTCTTCTACACCGTGGGCAACCCTTGGGGCGGGGGACTTGAGGTGTCCAACAGCACGGCGATTCGCATGATTCCCGTGAACTCCATGGGCATTCAGAAGCTGGTCGCCGGCAATCCCTACTACGTCATGACGACGATTCCAGGCGGCGTCTACCAGGGCGTTTCCCAGGACGTGCCTACCTATGCGGTGAAGGCGACCTTCGTGACGGGGGACAAGCAGCCCAACGATGTGGTCTATAACGTGGTAAAAACCATATTCGACAACCTGGATCAGTTCCGCGCCACGCACGCGGCGTTCAAATTTCTGAAGAAAGAAGACATGCTCAAGGGCCTCTCGGCGCCCTTCCATCCGGGCGCCATGCGCTATTACGAGGAGAAGGGCATGATGAAAAAAGACAAAATGATGATGAAGAAGTGATTTTGAGGAATCGACGCGCATCAAGACGACGTTATCGTTATCAAGCCGGGGGGCGCGCAAGGTGCCCCCCGTGCACTTGCGCGGCGACGTAGGCAGAGAAGTTAGCTGAGGGGCGAATGAACGAGCGGGCGGCATATTCTTCGGACGTCTTGAGCGACGGGCTGGATGAGGAGTCAAGGCGGAAAGCGGAGGAAATCGCCGCCGAAGCGGAATCTGGCGGCAGAAATCCCCAAAATCTCACGGCGTGGCTCGTCTCGATCTTGGCACTCTTCTGGTCCTCATTTCAGCTTTACATCGCCTATACCCCGATGAATTCGATCATCGCCAGAAGCGTTCATCTCACTTTCGCCATCACGATGGTCTATCTGGCCTTTCCGGGGCTGAAAAGAACGGGCGAGAGCTGGATGCAGCGCGTCTCAATACAGGTTTTTCCGGTTTTCATGCGCCCTGCCCGCCCCACCCGGGACGTGATTCCCTGGTACGACTACGCGCTCGCCCTCCTCGCCGGAGCGGGCGCGTTCTACATGGCCTGGGACTATGTGAACATCATCCAGCGCTCGGGGCTTCCCATTCAGCGCGACGTGGTGGTGGGAGCGATTCTCGTCGTTCTTCTTTTGGAGGCCGCGCGCCGCGCGCTGGGGCCCGCGCTACCGGTTCTGGCCATCGTATTCCTGCTCTATTGCTTCTTGGGTCCCTACATGCCCTCTTTCATCGCGCATCCGGGCATTCCGCTCGAATTTGTCGTGGACCACATGTATTTGAGCGACAGCGGCATTTGGGGCGTGCCCATCGGAGTGTCCACGAGCTTCGTGTTCCTCTTCGTCCTGTTCGGCTCCCTGCTCGACAAGGCGGGGGCGGCGAACTACTTCGTCCAGGTGGCCTTCGCGGCGCTTGGCCGCTTTCGGGGCGGACCCGCCAAGGCGGCCGTGGTTGCCTCGGGCATGACGGGGTTGGTCTCGGGTTCATCCATCGCGAACGTGGCGACGACGGGAACCTTCACGATTCCGTTGATGAAAAAAGTGGGTCTGCCCGCCTACAAGGCGGGCGCCGTGGAGGTGGCTGCGAGCACGAACGGGCAACTTATGCCGCCGGTGATGGGCGCCGCCGCGTTCATCATGGCGGAGTTTCTGGGGCTCGCCTATCTGGACGTGGTGCGCGCCGCCATATTGCCGGCCCTTCTTTCTTACATCGCCCTTTTCTACGTCGTTCATCTCGAGGCGCTCAAGCTTGACCTCAAGCCGCTTGAGGCGGATGAGTTGCCCACTTTCTGGGGCACGCTGATAAGCGGCGTTCACTATGTGGTTCCCATTCTGGCGCTGATCTATACCTTGGTCATCCTGCGAATGTCGGCCGTGGCGTCCGCGTTCAACGCCATTCTGCTGACGATGGCGATCATCGTCGTCCAGCGTCCTATGGAGAACACCATTCTCATTCTGGGCGAGATGAAGAGGGAGAAGGGCGTCGCCCGCCTGAGAGAGCTGTTTGGCGAGTCGCACTTCAAGGAGGTGGAGGAGCGGCTTTGGCATGGGGTGCTCAGCGGCTTCGGCCGGAGTTTTGGAGACGTGTGGCAGGGCTTGATGGCGGGCGCCAAGAACATGATGGGCATCGGTGTGGCGACGGCCGCCGCAGGCATCATCGTCGGCACCGTGACCCTCACGGGTCTGAGCGGACGCTTCATTGAACTCATCGAGATCGTTTCTCTGGGCAACGTGGTGCTCATGCTCGTTCTCACCGCCGTGTGCTCCCTGGTGCTGGGGATGGGCCTTCCCACCACCGCGAACTACATCGTCATGGCGACGCTCACCGCGCCGGTCATCGTGAGCCTGGGCGGCAAGGCGGGCCTCGTGGTTCCGCTGCTCGCCGCGCATCTGTTCGTCTTTTATTTTGGCATTCTGGCCGACGACACCCCCCCGGTGGGTCTCGCCGCCTTCGCCGCCTCGGCGATAGCGAAGTCCGACCCCATCCAGACGGGCGTGCAAGGTTTCGTCTATGATCTGAGAACCGCCATCTTGCCGTTCGTGTTCATCTATAATCTGGAGTTGTTGATGATGCAGGGCGTCGGCCCCAAAGGAGAGATCATTTGGATAACGGACGCGCTGAAAATTGTCTGGGTGTGCCTGTCTTCCCTGGCGGCCATGTTCGCCTTTGCGTCCGCCCTCCAGGGCTATTTCGCCGATAATTGCAACTGGGGCGAGCGCGCGCTGCTGCTGCTGGTGTGCGTCTCGGTTTTCAGACCTTCGCTCATCACGGATTTTACAGGCGGGGCGCGTCCGATGATTCAGCTTCTCGCAGTAGCCGTCTTCGTTGGTCTCTATCTCTATCAGCGCAGCCGACGCAACGGGCGGACGGCCGCCGCTGCCTGACGCGCCAGGCGGGTTCGAATTTTCCCGCTTCTGATTTCAGTCCTGATTCCGTTGTGCTACGCTGGGCGGCCTTTCTCGGGGCGTGGCGCAGCCTGGTAGCGCGCCTGCTTTGGGAGCAGGAAGTCGGAGGTTCAAATCCTCTCGCCCCGACCACGAAAGAACGTCTGTCCAAGAGCTGAAAGGGTGCATTTTATGTTTAAGACCAATCCGGTACTTCTGGAGGATCTACTCAAGCAGGTAGAGGATGGGAGAATCCAGCTTCCGGATTTTCAACGCGGATGGGTTTGGGACGACGGCCGAATTTGCGGCCTGCTGGCTAGCATCTCTAAAGGATTTCCCATCGGGGCTGTGATGACGCTTGCGGCGGATGCGGACATCAGGTTCAGCACCCGCCCGATTGAGGGCGCACGTGATGCGGAGCGAGCACCTGAACACTTCTTGCTGGACGGTCAGCAGCGACTTACCTCCCTGTATCAGGCGATGCTCCATGAAGGTCCAGTAGATACCAAGGACCACCGCGGAAAAAAGGTCAAGTGTTGGTATTACGTCGATATGCGCAAGGCGATGGATTCGGGTGGCGACCGGGAGGATGCGATATTCAGCGTTCGGGAGAACCGGAAGCGCACTCGGGATTTCGGTCGTGAAATTACACTCGATCTCTCCAAACCCGAATTTGAATACGAGAACCATATGATGCCGACGGAGCGACTGCTTGATTACTGGGACTGGTCGTTTGGTTATGTAGAACACTGGCAGAACAACGGTGCTGAGCATCCCGAATCCAATGCTCACGAGTTTTTCAATCGATTTAAGAAGTCGTTGCTGGATACCTTTATAAAAAAGTATCAATTACCCGTCATCGAGCTCACAAAGGAAACGCCGAAGGAGGCGGTCTGCACGATTTTTGAAAAGGTCAACACCGGTGGCGTGACCCTGAACGTGTTCGAGCTTCTTACAGCCTCTCTTGCCGCAGATAATTTTTCACTGCGAGATGATTGGAATGCTCGGAAAAAGAGATTGGACGAACATTCCGGAACGCTCCAGGGTGTTAGCCCCGAGCAGTTTCTCCAGGTTGTCGCTTTGTTGGCGACCCAGGAGAGGCGAAGAGAAGCCATGGGGGGACGCGCGTCGGGCAGACTTCCGGGCGTCGGCTGCAAGAAGCGCGATATTCTAGAACTTACGCTTCAGGAATATACGTATTGGGCTGGCAAGGTGGAGGACGGCTTTAAAAAAACAGCCGGGTTTTTGCTTGAACAAAACATATTCCGGGGGAAAGACGTGCCTTACGGCGCGCAACTGGTGCCATTGGCCGCGCTCTATGTGGAGTTGGGACAGGAATTGCGAACGGGCAAGGCCAAGTCCCGACTGGAACGTTGGTATTGGTCGGGCGTCTTCGGGGAAGTCTATGGCGGCCCCATAGAAACGCTGTTCGCTCTCGACCTTACCGAAGTGGCCCGGTATGTCCGGGAAGACGAAGCGGAAGAGCCCTCATTGGTCCGCGAGGCCAGTTTCATCCCTGAGCGGTTGTTGTCCCTGCGCACCCGTAATAGCGCGGCTTACAAGGGGCTTTATGCGTTGCAGATGAAAAACGGCGCCGCCGACTGGTTGACTGGCAGCCCTATCCATATCGGCAGCATATGGAACGAACGAAACATCGATATCCATCATATTTTTCCGAAATCCTGGTGTAAGAAGACCCAGATATCGCCGAATCTATACAATTCTGTGATCAACAAAACTCCCATTGATGCGGAGACCAACCGTAAAATAGGAGGGGAAGCTCCTTCCAAATACCTGCTTGAGCTGAAAGATGCGATGGACGACGAGGAGAAATTGGCTCAGGTTTTGAGTGCGCATTGGGTGGACCGGAATTACTTGCGAACCGATCAGTTCAAAGATTTCTTCGTGGAGCGTGGCGAAGCCATGCTCGAACTGATTGGCGAGGCGATGGGCAAGCCGATTCCCAGCGGCCGCGAAGTGTTCAGGAATGCTTTGGGATCATCCAGTTATGATGACGGGTATGACGATGGCGATATGGAGCATGATGGGATAGGAGCCATAATGCCCGATAGCGTCGCCGATAAAAGCCCCGACCACGAAAGCGTCTCCGCAGAGACGTCGCTCTCGTCTCATGCGTGAAATTACGCGGTGAGAACAAGAGCGTTAACAATCAAATCTACACCGAAAACTATCAAGAGCGAGGTGTCAAGGGAGAGCGCCTGGAGGATCAGGAAGCGCCTTTCAGCTGGTCGAAGTAAGCCGCCCTCGCGCGCTTTTTGAAAACGACAAAAAGAAACGGGGGATTCATCTCTCCCTTCGTCCCCTTCTGAACTTCTCCAGCCCCCCGCGTTCTCTGGAGGGTTGTGTATGGAAGCCTCGCGCTAAATCCACGACCCCCTGCGCAAAAACGATGAATTTTGATACTTTCATGGGCGGAAGGGTCTCTTTTTTCAAAATTGGCTTCATTTTCGAGGAGCGCGCGCGTGTCCGATCATTCCTTGCCCCTTTCCCGCTTCAAGGCGCTCGACCTCACGCGGGCGCGCGCGGGCCCTACGGCGGTTCGCCAGTTTGCCGACTGGGGGGCGGACGTCATCAAGATAGAGGCGCCCCCCTCAAGCGGCTACGCCGACAACATGGTGAGTTCCCGACGCGGCTATGAGGCGCAAAACCTCCACCGCAACAAGAGGAGCATGTCTCTGAATCTAAGGGAGGCGAGGGGACGGGAGATATTCTTCCGAATGGTGCGCGACGCTGACCTCATCGTCGAGAACTACCGGCCGGACGTGAAGCACAGGCTCGGGATCGATTACGAGTCGTGCCGCGCGGTGAACCCACGCATCGTCTATGGCAGCATATCGGGTTTCGGGCAGGAGGGCCCCTACCGTGAGCGACCGGGGCTGGATCAAATCGCACAGGGGCTGAGCGGTCTCATGTCCGTCACCGGAAAGCCGGGAGACGGCCCCATGCGGGTGGGCATTCCGATTGCCGACCTCTCCGCCGGCTTCATGCTCGCCCAGGGTCTTCTCATCGCTCTCCTTGAGCGCGAGGTATCGGGCCAGGGACAGTGGGTGCACACCTCGCTGCTCGAGGCGCAGATTCAGATGATGGACTTTCAGGCCGCGCGGTATCTGCTGGATGGCGAAGTCCCCGCCCAGGCGGGAAACAACCACCCCACCTTTTTGCCGGCCGGCGTTTTCGAGACCGCCGACGGGCGGATCAACATCCAGTCTGGCCCCCAGCATCTTTGGGAGCGGCTCGCGCGCGCCCTCGAGCTCGCTGACCTCATCGCGCATCCCGATTACGCGACCCTGAATAAGCGTTTCGAGAACCGAGAGGCGCTCCACGAGAGGATCTCGAGCCGAACGCGAACGAAACACGGCGCGGAGTGGATCAAGATACTCAACCGGGCAGGAATTCCTTGCGGCCCCATCTACGCGGTGGATGAGACGTTCGCCGACCCCCAGGTCAGGGGACTGAATATGAACCCCTCGGTTCCGCATCCGGAGATGGGACCGATCAGAATTGTGGGTCAGGCTGTGAAACTCACGCGCACGCCGCAGATGATGCGTAGGGCGACGCCCGAGCTGGGCGCGCACACGGAGGAGATTTTGAGGGAAATGGGATACGATGCGGATGCGATAAGCGAATTGCGGGCTGCTGGCATCGTCTGAAAATTACTTGTCCCCTGCGGGGCGCAACGGGTGGAGTGTGGAATGCGGTTATCGACTCAGAAGATGGCGTTTGAGGCGGACGCGGGAATCGGCTGGATGACGTTCAACAATCCGGAGCGGAGAAACGCGCTCTCGCTGGAGATGTGGGGAGGGATGACAGAGATACTCCGGGGCTTCGAGGCGGACGAGGCGGTCCGCGTCGTGGTGATGCGGGGTGCGGGCGAGAAGGCGTTCGTCTCGGGCGCCGACATCTCCCAGTTTGCGAAGAACAGGAGCAACGCGGAGCAGGCCGCCGAATACACGCGGGTCTCGGAGGAGGCCAAGGACATCATGGCGGCCATGAAAAAGCCCATCATCGCCATGATTCGGGGTTATTGCCTGGGCGGCGGTCTGGGCGTCGCCCTTCAGGCCGACATTCGTGTCGCCTCGGGGGATGCGCAGTTCGGCATTCCAGCCGGGCGCCTCGGCATCGCCTATGATTTCGGCAGCCTCAAGCGGCTCGTCGATCTGGTGGGGCCGGCGAAGGCGAAGGAGATACTCTTCACGGCCAGGCGCGTCCCTGCGGCGAAGGCGCTTGAAATCGGGTTGGTGAACGATGTCGTTCCGGCTGATGAACTGGAGGACGCTGTGGTGGAGATGGCGTCCTCCATCTCGGAGAACGCCCCGCTCTCGGTCAAAGCGTCGAAGCTCACGATCGGCGAAGTGGTGAAAGACGGCAGAGAGCGCGACTTCGAGATGATCGACCGGCTCTCGCAGGAATGTTTCGACAGCGCGGATTACAAAGAGGGCCGCACGGCGTTCATGGAGAAGAGAAAGCCCGTGTTCACGGGAAAGTAGAGTGCCAGAGGGAGTTGGAAAGGATGAGAGATGAAGCATATGCGGACGTTCTTTCTCCCATCGGCGCACCCAGAAGCAGCCGCGCCCACTGGCTCCCTGACCTGGGACGCTTGAGGCGCGCTTGCGCGGCGTTTGAACGCTTTTCTCGCCTCGGCGGATTGCGGGTGATCTTCCTTTCCACTCCCATCGAAGCGATCTGCTCTGCTACCCATAAGCCCCGGGCGCCAGGGCGTTGATGTCCGTGAGGACATCCAGAATCACGGGGCCGTCGCCGCTCATCTGAAACGCCTTGTCGAGCGCGCCTTCGAGCTCGCGCGCCCGTTCCACGCGAATGCTCTCAGCGCCCATGGATTTGGCGATGGCGCCGAAGTCCGTCGGGTTGAAATGCCACAGCTCATGCGCCCGCCCATGCTGTTTTCCGCCGTAGGCGTCGTCAAAAATCTTCGTCTCCTGGTTCTGGGAGCCGTTGTTGTTCACGATGACGACCACGCCCATCTTCCAGCGCACGGCCGTCTCCAGCTCCGCGACGTGATACCAAAAGCCCGCATCACCGGTGAACAGAACCACGGGGCGCTCGGGCGCCGCGCATTTCGCTCCCAGTGCTGCGGGAAACCCCCAGCCGAGGTGCCCGGCGGCGCGCATGAAGCTGATTCCAGGGCTCTTGAGGTCGAGGTAGCCGCCCGTCCACATACCAGAATGTCCCGTGTCGGCGAGCACGATCGCATCCGAGGGGAGACGCTCGCCCAGCGTCTTGCAGATGCGCTCGGGGCGGAGGGGCGAGGCGTCCGAATCAAGCAGCTGTGCGAACTCCGCTCGCCAAGCCGTCCCGACTTCCGCCACGCGCGCGCGCCATTCCTCTCTCTCCGGCTCCGGCTTCGCCGCTTCGATCATCTTCTGGAGGGAGATTTTCGCGTCCCCCATGATCGACGCCTTAAGCGGGTAGTTACGCCCCAGCTCCTCCGGATCGACGTCAAGTTGAACGGCGGGGACGCCGATCTTCGGCACCCGCCAGAAGTGGGTGGTCATGCCGCCGGTCTGGGTGCCGATGAAGAAGACGAGGTCAGCTTCCGATACGAGCTGGTTCGCGCTTCGCCGTGAATAGGTTCCCACCACGCCGACCGAGAGGGGGTGATCGCCCGGAATTGATTCCTTGCCGTTCATGGAGGTGGCGACGGGAATTTTGAGTTTCTCGGCGAAGGCGACCAGTTCCGCGTTCGCGCGGGAGGCGCGCACGCCGCCGCCCGCCACGATGATGGGCCGCTCGGCTGAACGAATCACCTCTAACGCCCGGGTGACGATCTCTGGCGCGGGTTCGGGCCGGTAGGCGGGCGCGCGCTTGAAATTCTCCTCCACGATGAGCTCCAAATCCGCCTCTTCCTGCTCCACCTGTCCAAGGTTGCCGCCGAAGCGCAGGTGCACCGGTCCTGGCGTTCCCGAGGTGGCGGCGCGGAAGGCTTGCCTCAGCATGTCTGGAAAGCGCGCGACGGTCTCCACCGTCGCGTTCCACTTCGTCACCGGGTCGAACGCGCTGACGTCCTCAACCTCCTGATAGGCGTTGCGGTAGCGAATTTGCGGCGTGGTGCCGCCCGTGAACGCAATGACGGGCGCGCAGGCGAGGTGGGCGTCCCTGAGCCCGGCCGCCAGGTTCACGCCGCCCACGATCTGCGCCATGCACACTCCGGGTCGCCCCGAGGCGCGGGCGTAGCCGTCCGCCATGTAGGCTGCGGCCTTCTCCCCGTGCGTGAGGATGCGGGCGATGTTCGTCCCGCGCGCCTCCATCTGGGCGAGGGAGTGGCTCAATATCGTTGGCACGAAGAAAACGTGGGTGACTCCGTAGGCGTGAAGGGCGTCAGCCATGAACTGCGCCCCGCTCATCTTGGGCATGCTTGTCTGTCCTCTAAAGTGTGAATGGGCGAAGAAGGAGAAGCGATGGAATCATGAAATCTGAATGATGCGCCGGGCCTCCTCGACGCTGGCGACCTTCCGGCCCAGTTCTTTTGCGATGCGCGCGATGCGCGCGACGTGATCCGCGTTTTCGCCCAGCGCGCCTGGGTGGAGGTAGGGCTCATCCTCGGTGCCCACCCGGACATGGCCGCCGGCCATTACCGCCATGGCCTGTATGTGAATGTGCGTCGGGCCGGTGGCGCTGGCGATGTATATCGAATCCTCCGGCAGGTTCGCCACGCGGTGGAGAAACTCGCTCATCGAGGGGGGCGACCAGGCCCCGCCCGGACGCCCGAAGAAGCACGTCATTAGAATGGGAGTCTCCACCAGCCCTTTTTGCAGCAAGTCGTCGATCATCCAGGTCTCGCCCAAGGAGAACACCTCGAATTCGGGCTTGACGCCGTAGTCCCTGCACAGCCGCATCATCTCGGCGAGTTCCTCCCGAGGGTGAAGCATCATCACGTCGCGCGAGACGAAGGCCATGTTGTGCGCGCCCACGGCGACGGATATCATCTCGGGATGGTTCTTCACCACTTCCTTGCGCTGGTCCACCGTCTGCGTGGATATGCCGTATTGGATCATGACGCCGCACCTGTCCCGAATGGCCTTTGAGTGAGACGCCCAGGCTTCGTAGTTTGCGGGGGGCGCGTGAATGTGGGCGATGCAGGAACCTTCGCGGTGCGCCTTTTCCACCGAATCGGCGAGAGCGTCTGAATTTGAGAGGCGTGGCGCCACCCCCTCGTGCATCAAGGTGTCCGCCGCGCAGTTGGTTATCATGAGTTTCTCCATCCCTGTGCTCCCTCCCCCTGACGCCCCTGCGCGGTTCTCCCTAGTCCATGGAGCCTTCCACGTAGAGGAGGTTTCGGATTCTCTGCGTGAGCTCGACGAAGGTTTCGTCCCCCATGGTGGAGAGCGAGCGTGGACGCGGAATGTCGACGTGGATGATCTCGGAGATGCGGCCCGGCCTCGGCGTCATGACGATTACGCGGTCGCCCAGGAATACGGCCTCCGGAATCGAATGGGTGATGAAAAACACGGTCTTTTTGCTCTCCAGCCAGATTCGTTGAAGCTCAAGATTCATCTGCTCCCTAGTCATGGCGTCGAGTGCGCCGAATGGCTCGTCCATCAGCAAAACGCTCGGGTCGTGTATGAGCGCCCGGATGATGGCGTTTCGTTGGCGCATCCCGCCCGAGAGTTCATGGGGATATTTGTCCTCGAAACCGTCGAGGCCCACCAGCCGGATGAGCGCATGGGCGCGGGGAAGCATTTTTTTGGCGTCCAGCCCCAGAATCTCCGCGGGCAGCATGGTGTTCTGGAGCACGTTGCGCCACAGGAGGAGAACGGGGTCCTGAAAGACGATTCCCACGTCGTTGCGGGGGCCGTTGATGGGCGTGTTCTTGAGCGCGCAGCTTCCGGAAGTCTTGGCGAGCAGACCGCCCAGAATCTTGAGGAGGGTGCTCTTTCCGCAGCCGCTTGGGCCGACCACGGAGATGAACTCGCCCTCGTCGACGTCGAAGCTGACGTCGGCCAGTGCGCGCACGATCTCACGGCTCGCCGTGACGTATTCCTTCTCCAGATGCGCTACCGAAATGTATGCGTTCATGTTCTCCTGAAACCCCCGCAGGAGAGGAATACTCTCCGACGAGGGCGGTTTCCTCGAAAACGCTCTCCGCTAGGCGCCCATCGTCTTATCCGTCTCCGGCGCCCAGAAGAGCACTTTTTTCTTCACGAAGCGCACCACTTGGTGCATTCCCAGCCCCATGACGGATAGGATCGCCAGAATGGCGAATGTGCCCGTGGTGTCGCTGCTGAAGCTCATCTGCATTAGCAGTATCCCCAGGCCGCACTGGCCGCGCCCTCCCCACATGCATTGGCCGGCGCCCACGAACTCGCCGAGAATCGCGCCCAGAAGGCTGAACACCACCGCGATCTCGAAACCGGCGAAGATGAAGGGCAGCGCGTTGGGAAACTGCATCTTCCAGAACGTCTGCCAACGCGAGGCGGAGAGCGAGCGCATGAGGTCGAGCTGATCCGCAGCGGCTGATTTCAGCCCTACCATGGTGTTCACCAAGAGCGGGAAAAACGCCACGAGGCCGGCCAGAAAGATTTTCGACTTCACCTCGTAGCCGAACCAGATGATGAACAAAGGCGCGATGGCGAGCTTCGGCAGGGTTTGAAACGCCACCACGTAGGGCATGACGATAGCCTCGACCCATTTTGACTGCATAAAGGCCAGTCCAAGCCCCAGACCAATCAGGCTTCCCATGAAAAAGCCCATGACGGCCTCGAACAAGGTGTGGCTGATGTGGTTGTAGAAGCTGGTCTTCATCAGCCCCATGAAGTCGGCCGCGCCGAGTTGGTCGCCCGCGTCGTAGAAGAACAGACCGCGCAAAAGCGCCATGGCGACTCCCGACGGGGCCGGAAAGATGAAATCGTCCACCTCGAAGTGGCGCACCGTCCACTCCCACGCTATCAGCAGCAGCACGAAAGAGACGCCGAACAGGAGATAGGGTCTTTGCAGCAGCGTCTCGGAGAGCGAGGGGCCGCGCGCGTTCTTGGCCGGTTCGTCGTTGGTTTTCATTCCGCCTTCCCCGTTATTTTTGCATCCGCATCATCGCCTGGAAGTGCTTCATCTCCTTGGCGAAGTCGAAATTCCTTGCGCGCTGGATGACCTCGTTGCGGTCGAAATCGTTGACTTCGTCGATCAGATCGTTCGTGTAGAGGGATTTCACCTGCGCGTCGCTCAGCTTCTTGTCGAGGCCCACGAATTTCACGTACTCCTCCCACTCGCCGTCGTGGTGCGCGCCGAACTTGTCGATTTTCTCATCGTCCAGGCGCAGCTTCGGCGCGCGCGCCTTGAGCACTTTGATCATCAGGGCGGTGGCCTGCTCGTCGCTCATGCCCTTGGGTTTCGACTCAGGATAGAGCACCCAGTGAATTCGGAGCGCCGCCTCGGGGTTCGTGTAGAAGAACAGGCTGCCCTGGGCCAGACCGCGCAAGAAGCCCACGACGGTTTTTCGGTTGTTCGCCAGATACTCCTTGTTGATCCAGACCACGTTGCCGAACAGATTCTGGGTCCATTTCTCCTGGTAGGGGATGACGTCGAATTGGAAACCCCGCGCGCGCGCCAGAGTGTATTGAATGTCCACGTTCGCCCAGGCGTCCACGCGGCCGAGCTTCATGGCGGTGGCCGCCTGGGAGACCGGCCCGACGGGGAGGTAGGTCACCTCTTGTTTGGCGGCGGGGATTCCGCAGGTCTCCAGCGCTTTTCTCACGAAAATGGGGCCGGAGTCGCGTTGGCTCATGACGCCCACCTTTTTGCCCTGCAAGTCGCAGACGGATTTGATCTTGCTGCCCGGCGGCACCGCCACGCCGTCGGTGTAGATGGAGTCTCGGTTCAGGATATAGACCCCCTTCACGGGGGGCATCTTCTGCCCGCGCGCGGCGCGGAAGAGGATGGGGATAGGTCTTGGCAGACCGACGTGGGTGCGGCCGGAAAGCACCCAGCCCATTGCCTGCGCCCCGCCCTGGGCGGCGACGAACTGGGCGTCCACGCCGTTTTCCTGATAATAGCCGAGGAAGTTTCCGATCCACAGAAAAGAGAGTCCCGGGTTGAAGAGCGGGTTGGCCATGGTCACCTTGATGTTCTGGAGTTCCTTCGCGGCGGCCGAGGGGGCCGGCCACCAAGCCAAGAACGCGCACAGGGCCGCAATGGCGAGAGTGAATCGACGCTTTTTCATGAACATATCCTCCCGTGAGGGTTCTGGTTTCGTGAAAATTCCTCGTTCAATCCTCCACTATCGCAACCGGACGCACCCATGCGCCGCTCGCGTCCTTCACGTTGATGGGGAAGCAACAGACCTTGAAGCCGTGGGGCCGGGGTATCGCGCCGATGTTGGCGATCTGCTCGATCTGGAAATACTCGCGTCGCCTGCCTAGAATATGGTGGCAGGGCATCAGCGATTCGCGCTTTCCCGCCTTGAACTCGGGAATCTGGAAGCTGAAGGGCCTATCGAAACCGAAAGCGTCGATGGCGATGACGCGCACTCCTCTATCCAGGAGGTACTCCGTCGCCGGAATGCCCATGCCCGGATGCAGCTCGGGGTAATCGGGACTGTCCCGATGGGCGTCGGTGCCCGTCCACAGGAGGGCGATGTCGCCCGCCTTGACCTGATAGTCAATTCGGGCGAGACGTTCCTCGATATCCTCTTCCGTTATCCATTCGCCCGTCTTCTTCTGCCTCAGGTCGAGAACCACGCCGTCCCCGTAGCACCATTCGAGCGGGATCTGGTCGATTTTTCGCGCGGGCGCGCCCGCCACGGTGGGGCCATAGTGCCAGGGGGCGTCCATGTGGGTGGCCGAGTGCGTGGAGACGGTGACGAACTCCGCCGCCCCGCCCACGCCGTCGTGCAGCGCCTCCATCGGAAGCCCCCAGCCCTGGGCGGAGCGCGCCCCGAACTCCTCGTGATCGAGATAGGTGACCTCAGGGGGGCGCGGCTCGTTCGATCCGTTCATGATGGGGGTGCTCAAGTCAATGAATCTCGTCGCGCACATGGGTGAAATCCTTCGCTGAGGGGCAGTCCGCTCGCGCGGAACCCTATAGGGCCCAGAGTTTTCTCTCCTGCGGGTAGATGAACTCATAACCGGTCTCGGTGACCACGATGGTTTTCTCGATTTGCGTGCCCCCCATGCCGAATATCTGGCAGGGGTTTTCGATGCACAGCGTGGTGCCCGCCTCAAGCGGGAAATCGCTTGATTCCGGCAGGAAGGGGCTGCCCTGCGGGGCGGGCGCAGACAGCACGTAGGGCACCTCGCGCTGCTCAAGGCCGATGGCGTGGCCCGCGAAGTTGCCGTTGTGCTCGGGCAGTCCCGCCGCGCGCGTGGTCTCAAGCATGGTCCGGTGGATGTGGGAGCCGCGCACGCCTACTTTCACCTGCGCGAGCGCGGCTTCGAATCCCTCCTCCGTCGCTTTCCACAAATCGCGCTGCGCCCGGGTCGGCTCGCCCAGCACGCCCCCCCAGCCGGTGTCCCCCTGGTAGTTGTCGAGGACGAGACCCGCGTCGAACTTCCACATCTCTCCTTTGGCGATCTTCTTGTCCGTCGGCGGGAATATGCCCGTCGCACGGCGGCCCGAGCAGAAGTGAAACCATTGCCATTTGCCGCCCATGCGCCCGACTTCCGCGGCGAACACGGAGGCCGCCTCGCGCTCCGTCACGCCCTCGGCCACCGCGTTTGAGGCGGCGATTCCCGCCCGCTCGTTCACTTCGGCGGCCGCGGCGAGGGCGGCGATCTCGTCCGGCGTCTTCACCATGCGGACAAGGCGGAAGAAATCCGCAGCATCGACGATTTCCGCCTCTGGCAGTCCCGCTGCTATCTGTGCGCGGACGCCTGGCGTCACGCGTTCTTGGTCCAGCGCGAGCCGCGCCTTCGAAAGTCCGCGCTCCTTGAGAGCAAGAGCGAGCGCGGCGCCCGGGTGGGGCGCTCGCCTGGCGTCGTTGTTGTACATGCCGAGGTAGGTTTCCTCCTCAGGCGTCTGCGGTGCCTCTTCAGGCGGCTGGATGAGCGCGCTCTTGCCCCCGAAGGTGTAGAGGTCCTGTATCCAGGACTGCTGGGCGGAGACGTAAGTGACCTCCTGTCCCGGAACGATGAGGGCGGGCGGCGTCCCCTCCTCGCACGCGAAGACGGCGAACATGTGCACGGAATAGGCGTAGACCTTGTTCGACCAGCCCACGGTCCCCGCCAGGTAGGTGACGTTCTCGGGCGTGGAGGCGATGAGGGCGTCGAAGCCGAAATCGGCCATCAGCCCCCGCGCCCGCTCTTCGTTCAGATACATGATGGGTTTCCTTGATCAGGGGGACTTATCCAGGGATGCCGGAGCGCGCCCACGGTGAACCGGGACGCTTCCATGCGGCCCATGTGATTGTGATGATGCAAAAAGAATATCAAATCTCACGAAGCCTGAAAAGCTGAGAATAAAAGCGTAAAACGCGTTTCTTGAGAAAGCCGAAAAAATTTTCGCCGCAGACGCCGGCCGGAAGAACGTAGCCGGCAAAATCATTGCGAATGCCCTGGAAAAAGGGTCGCTGAAAAAGTCGCTCAAAGCAGGTCGTCGAGCGTGATGGCGGCCGAGGGCGTCCGCGTCCATGCCGCGCGTGAGCATGAGGCTTTGGGAGGGTTGAGACACGCGCCAGAAGCGCAGCAGGTCGAAGGGGAGCGCCGGCCGACTCCGCCGTGCACGGTGCAAAGGTGCCGATGAGGAAATAGCCGCCGGAAAATTCGGAGATTTCTCCTCGCGTTCGGTAGAGGAAGCGGCAAATCTACCTTCGCGCCGTTTTTTTGGCGATCTCCCGTTCGTGTGTTGACTTGCGGCGCATCGAAAATCATAATTATCTCATGTTTCCAGAAGGATGCTTGGCGAGTGGAGGTTTTATTCCCGGGCGAGATGGGTATCGTTTATTCGGCATTATTTCAGGGTGATTTTTTAACTCGCATCAACCATAGGGAGGGGAGAGGAGATGAAAAAAGTTGTTTTTGGGATCGTCGCGGCGGCGATGGCTTTCTCGGTCGGGGTCGCAAGCGCCGGAAAACTGGACGACGTAAGGAAGCGCGGGCATTTGAAGTGCGGCATCAACACGGGCTTGGTCGGCTTTGCCGCGCCCAACGACAAGGGCGAATGGGCGGGTTTCGACATTGAGGTTTGCCGCGCGGTCGCCGCCGCGGTATTCGGGGACGCGAACGCCGTGAAGTTCACGCCCCTCACCGGCAAGACCCGTTTTCCCGCATTGGCTTCCGGCGAAATCGACATGCTCTCTCGCAACACGACGTGGACTTTCTCCCGCGACGTGAACCTCAAGTTCGAGTTTGTCGGCGTGAATTACTACGATGGTCAAGGCTTCCTGGTTCGCAAGTCTTTGGGCGTGAAGTCGGCGAAAGAGCTGAACGGCGCTTCGGTCTGCGTTCAGACGGGCACGACGACCGAACTGAACCTGGCGGACTTCTTCCGCGCGAACGGCATGAAATATGAGCCGATAACGATTGAGACGAACGCCGAGGCGCGCGCCGGCTATGAGGCGGGGCGCTGCGACGCCTACACGTCGGACGCCTCCGGTCTGGCCGCAACCCGCGCCGTCCTCAATGATCCGAAGGCGCACGTCATTCTGCCCGAGATCATCTCGAAAGAGCCGCTGGGGCCCTTGGTCCGTCATGGCGACCACCAATGGGGCGACGTCGTGCGCTGGTCTCTGAACGTTCTCGTTATCGCGGAGGAGAAGGGCATCACCTCGGCGAACGTCGACGCGATGATGGCCAACTCGAAGGATCCGGAAGTCCGCCGTATGCTGGGCTCCGAGGGCGAATACGGGACGATGCTCGGGCTCTCGAAAGACTGGGCGCTGAAGGTCATCAAGGCCGTCGGCAACTATGGCGAGATATTCGATCGCCATATCGGCCCCAAAACCAATATCGCGCTGGAGCGGGGCTTGAACCAGCTGTGGAGCAAGGGCGGCATCCTGTACGTTCCGCCGTTCCGATAATCCTTTTGAAGGAGGGCCAGGGCGCCGGTCTTTCGGCCGCGGGTCCAGGGACTGAAAGGGCGGGACGCGAAGCGCGGCGTCCCGCCCTTTTTAGGAGGTTCTCAGCTTCGGCGGCGAGAGATGGTGTTTTCTTCGGCGGAAGGCGGGCGCGATGGCGAATGAGCCGATAGCCGTAGAGGGCGGGGGTTCTATCTGGACCAACGTGCGGTTCCGCTCGCTCCTCATACAGACGCTCGTCCTCGTTTTCGTGATGCTCTCCCTTTTCGCGCTGACCTACAACGCGGCGCGGAACATGAGCAATCTCGGCAAGGATCTCAGTTTCGGGTTTCTGTCCCAGCCGGCGGGCTTCGACATTCCGCTGACCCTCATCCCCTACTCGCCGACTTCCCCGATCATTGACGTCTACGTCATCGGACTTCTGAACACGCTGCTGATATCGAGTCTGGGTTGCGTCCTGGCGACGATGCTCGGCCTCTTTCTCGGGCTCATGCGGCTCTCGCGCAACTGGCTGCTGAGTCGAATCGTTTATTGCTACGTTGAGTTCACCCGCAACATTCCGCTTCTCCTCCAGATCATCTTCTGGTACGTAACGCTTCTGGGTCTGCCGCGCTGGAGCCGGACGGATACGCCCTGGTTCGGCCTCTACCTGAACAATCGCGGCGTCTTCGGCCCGCGCCCGGATTTTCAGCCCGCCTTCTGGTGGGTGGCGACGGCGTTTTTGGCGGCCGTCGCGGCGACGATCGTCCTTCGCAAATGGGCGCGCTCTCGGCAAGACGCGACCGGGCGGACTTTTCCGGTCTTCTGGTCGTCCCTCGGGCTCTTGCTGAGCCTGCCGACGGCGGCCTATTTCCTCGCCGGCCAGCCGATTGAATGGATCCACCCCCGCGCCACGCGCTTCAATCTGCGGGACGGCATGGTGATACGCCCTGAATTCGTCGCGCTCCTCTTGTCCCTGACGCTCTATACCAGCGCCTTCATCTCCGAGATCGTTCGCGCCGGCGTCCTGGCGGTGCACAAGGGGCAGACGGAGGCGGCCTCCGCGCTGGGCCTCAAGCGCAACTGGAACATGCGGCTCATCATCATTCCGCAGGCGATGCGGGTGATCATCCCTCCGCTGACGAGCCAGTATCTGAACCTCACCAAGAACTCCTCGCTGGCCTACGCCATCGGCTTCTCCGAGCTGGTCGCCGTTTACGCCGGCATCACGCTGAACCAGACCGGCAAGGAAATCGAGATCATGGCGATGACTATGGCGACCTACCTCACCATCAGCCTGCTCATCTCGACCTTCATGAACTGGTATAACAAGCGCGTCAAACTGGTGGAGCGTTGATTCGATGAGCGAGAGCCCCCCGAGAGCGCTGCAGGACGCGCTCGTCTGGAATCCGTTGCCGAACCGACCGCCGCCGCCTTCGATGGTCGGCGTGCTGGGCTGGATGCGGGAGAACCTGTTTTCGAGCTTCTTCAACGGTTTTTTGACTTTCGCCTCGCTCACGTTCTTGTTCCTCACCGTTCCGCCGCTTCTGAACTGGATGGTTTTTGACGCCGCTTTCGGCCCCGCGCGAGAGGCGTGCGCGGACGCCGCCGGCGCCTGCTGGGCGGTCGTCAACGTGCGCTGGAATCAGTTGATCTACGGCTTTTATCCCGAATCGGAGCATTGGCGTCCCAACCTGGCCTTCGGCCTTTTGCTGCTCGCCCTTTTCTACGGCCTTTACGACAAGGCGCCGGGCCGGAAATACGGACTGGCGTTTTGCGCCGCTTTTCCATTCATTGCCTATTGGCTTCTCTACGGGGGGTTCGCCGGCTTGTCCTTCGTCTCGTCTTCGAAATGGGGCGGCCTGCTGCTCACCATCGCGATGGGCGTCACCGGCATCGTGGTTTCGATTCCCGTCGGAGTCCTTCTGGCGCTCGGGCGGCGTTCCCGGATGCCGGCGATCAGCAAACTGAGCGTCGTCTTCATCGAATACATTCGGGGGGTGCCGCTGATCACCATTCTGTTTTTCTCCAACATCGCGCTGCCCCTGTTTCTGCCCGAGGGCGTGAGCATCGACGCCTATCTGCGCGCGGTGGTGGGCATTTGTCTCTTCGCCTCGGGCTATATGGCGGAGGTCATTCGCGGCGGGCTGCAGGCGATACCCAAGGGGCAGTTCGAGGCGGCCGACGCGCTGGGCATGGGATACGCGAGGACGACGGCGCTCATCGTCTTGCCGCAGGCCCTCAAAATATCCATCCCCGGCATCGTGAACACCTCCATCGCCCTTTACAAGGAGACCACGCTGGTCGCGCTCGTCGGGCTGTTCGACCTGCTGGGCATTTCGAGGGCGATCGTCGCGGACCAGGAATGGATGGGCCTCGACGTTGACCTCTACGTGTTCATTGCCATCGTGTTCTTCATATTTTGCTTCTCTATGTCGCGCTACAGCCTGTGGCTGGAGAAGAAACTCTCGCGCGGAGACGAGCGGTGACCCAGGGAACGCAGGGAGACGACGCGATGGAGACGGAAAATCTGGCGGTCGAGATGCGCGGCGTCAACAAATGGTTCGGCGCCTTCCACGTTCTGAAGGACATCAACCTGCGGGTGACGCGCGGCGAGCGCATCGTCATATGCGGTCCTTCCGGTTCCGGCAAGTCCACTCTGGTTCGATGCGTCAACAGGCTGGAGGAGCATCAGGAGGGCGACATCATCGTCAACGGGGTCAGGCTCTCGAACAACCTCGGGAACATCGACGCCATCCGCTCCGAGGTCGGCATGGTGTTTCAGAGCTTCAATTTGTTTCCGCACCTCACGGTTCTCGAGAACTGCACGCTGGCGCCGATCTGGGTGCGCAAGACGCCGAAGAGAGACGCCCAAGAGGCGGCGATGGCGTATCTGGATCGCGTGAAAATTCCGGAGCAGGCGGGCAAATACCCGGGACAGCTCTCAGGCGGGCAGCAGCAGCGCGTCGCCATCGCGCGCGCCCTGTGCATGGGCCCGCGCATCATGCTGTTCGACGAGCCGACTTCCGCGCTGGACCCCGAGATGATCAAGGAAGTGCTGGAGGTGATGGTCGGCCTGGCCGAGTCGGGCATGACCATGCTTTGCGTCACCCACGAGATGGGCTTCGCGCGCGAGGTCGCCAACCGGGTGCTCTTCATGGACGAGGGCGAGATCGTGGAGGAAAACGAGCCGGAGGAGTTCTTCTTCCGTCCGCGGCACGACCGCACCAGGGCGTTCCTGAACCAGATCCTCACGTGGACAAAGGTCTGAGCCGCCGAAATAGGAGCCTCCCCGCCCGCGCGGAGGAAGCCCGGCGCCTCGGAAAACGCCTTGCCTTCGCCGGCGCATGAATAATAATTTGATGAAGCCGGAAATCGTTCGCGTCATCGACGGGGATTTGCGGAATGCGCGCCAGACGCCCCGCGTTCCGCCGAAGCGTCCGAGACCTTTCTGAATAATACCGACTTGGGGCGGGACGCTGGGGAAAGACGGGCTGAATAACATAACCCCCCGGCGACGATGCGCGCGAGGGGTGGTCGTTTCCCCGATCGGGGAATTGCCTGCGAAGCTTGTTCACTTCTTGTGGTGAAAAGCAACCAGGCATCGATCAGCTAAAACTGCTATATTTCTACGCCATCTTGTTCATCTTGTCAAGGAAGGAGACATTTAACATGCGTCGTCTCACGCTCGGGCTCGACCTTGGGCCCAACTCTATCGGCTGGGCGCTCGTCGGGGAAGACGAGGCGGGGAACCCCCAAAGTCTTGAGGCCATCGGCGTCCGGGTGTTTCAGGAAATGGTGGACAGAAAGAACAGCACGCCCAAGAATCACAAGAGGCGCGCCGCTCGGGGGGCGCGCCGCCTGCGCTCCAGGCGAAAGATGCGGCGCGACACCCTCCAGGGGGAGCTCATCCGGTGCGGCCTTCTGCCCAAGGAGGAGGCGGAGCGTCGCAATCTGTTTGGATTCAGGCAGAAGCATTGCGACCAGAACGACCCCTACGAGATCAGCCAGAACGACCCCTACGAGATCAGAAAACGGGGGCTTGACCATACGTTGACCCCGCATGAGTTGGGCCGGGCCATCTTCCACCTGAACCAGAGGCGGGGATTTCTCAGCAACCGAAAGGTGCGCGATACCAAGGAGAAGAAAAAAGAGGATGGCGTCGTCATCAAGGCCATTGGAGAGCTGAGGGGGGAAATCGAGAAATCCGGCAGCCGCACGCTGGGCGATTTTCTGGCTTCCAGACCCAAGAAAAGAAGCCTTCGGACAGAGCGCAAAATGTATGAGGAGGAGTTTGACGCTCTGTGGACGAAGCAGGCGGAATTTCAACCCGATTTGCTGAGCGACGCGCGATGCGCCCGCGTTCGAAAAATTCTGTTCTTCCAGCGCCCCTTAAGACTCCAGAAGAATCTCGTCGGAAAGTGTACCTTCGAGCTGCACAGAAAGAGATGCCCCTGGGCCCGGCCGGAAGCGCAGTGGTTCAGGGCGCTTCAGGACGTCAACCATCTAGAGGTCCGGGACCCGAAGACGGGCGTGCACCGTCCGCTTCGTCCGGATGAAAGAGAGGAAGTCAAAAAACAGCTTAGGGAGAAGAAGACGCTCACGTGGAACGGCGTCCGCAAGGCGCTGGGCTTTCACTCCAAAGAGTTCTTCAACCTGGAGGAGGGAGGGAAGAAGCACCTGATAGGCGCGCGCACCTGCATCGACGTCCAGAAAATCCTCACGAAAAAGAAGTGGGACGCCATGTCCAAGAGAGAACAAGACGCTTTTTGGGAGGATATGTTCTCCATCCACAAGGAGGAGACCCTTCTGAACCGCCTGGAGAACCACTGGAATCTCTCTCGCGAGCAGGCGAACGCGCTGCTCAACACGGAGTTTCAGCCGGGCTACTCCTCCCTCTCGCTTCGGGCGATCCGGCGCATCACGCCGTTTCTGGAGAGAGGGCGCAACTACCACGACGCCTGTCAGGATGCCGGCTATCTGCGCGATGATCAAAAACAAATCGACGCGAAAGACGCGCTCAAGCCCGCTCCCGATCTCCGCAACCCCATCGTTCAGAAAGCCGTCAACGAGGTGCGCAAGGTGGTGAACGCCATCATCCGCCGACACGGGAAGCCGGACAGCATCCGCGTGGAACTCGCGCGGAACCTCAAACTCAGCAAGAAGCAAAAGGACGTCCTGAATCGCCAGAACAAGAGAAACCGAGATCTGAACGAAGAGGCGCGCAAGTTGATGAAGTACCTGGGGCAATCCGACAACGGGGGAAACAGGCTCAGGTATCGGCTGTGGAAAGAGCAGAATAAGGTATGCCCCTATACCGGAAAGAGCATCGGCGCGCATGATATTTTTTCCCCCGACTTCGAGGTGGATCACGTCCTGCCCTACAGCAGGACGCTGGATGATTCCTACATGAACAAGACGCTCTCTCTGGCCTCCGCCAACAGGCGGAAGGGAGACAGGACGCCTCATGAATGGAGGAGCGGCGACCCGGAGGAGTTCGACAAGATGCGCCAGCGCGTATTCTCTATGAAAGAGATGCCCTATTCGAAGAAAAAACGCTTCGAGCAGAAGGAGATCGAGCTGGATAAGTTCATCGAACGCCAGCTCAACGACACCCGCTACATCAGCCGGGAGGCGAGTGCATATCTGAAGCAACTGGGGAGTGGGGTTCAGGTGACGACGGGACAGGCCACCGCCGCCCTGCGCCGCTCCTGGAGGCTGAACGCGATTCTCGCCGTCGATTCCGACATGGAGAAAAACCGCGCCGACCATCGCCACCACGCCATAGACGCGCTGGTGGTCGCCCTCACGAACCGAGCGCTCTTTAACGGCATCGCGCGCCTCTCCGACGAGCATCGCGCGGTTCTCGGCAAGCGGCGTTTTTCGCTGCGGAAGCCCTGGCCTGGGTTCGACGATGAGGTGCGCGAAAAGGTGCGCGATATCGTCGTCTCCCACCAGCCGCTTCGCAAGATCAGCGGCGCCTTGCATGAAGAGACCGCGTATGGGCGCATCTCGCGCGAGGGAGAAGATCTCTTCGTCCGCAGGGTAGGACTTGAGTCGCTCACGGCGAAGCAGGTGGATAAAATCGTGGACCACCGCATCCAGTCGCTTGTTCGCGAACGCATGGACGCCCACGGCGAAAAGGCCAAGGCCGCCTTCGCCCAGCCTCTCTACCTTCCGCATTCCCGCAAGGGAACGGGGAGAACGCGGATACGAACGGTCCGCGTCGCCGAGAATTTCAGCCTGGACGGCCTTTTCGGCGTCCGCCGGAAGGGGGAGGAGGAACCCTTCAAGTATCATCCGTTTGGGAACAACCACCATGTCGAAATCATCGAGAACGTCAAGACGGGCAGGCGAAAGGACATCATCGTCACGGCGATGGAAGCCGCCCGCCGCGCCCGCCGCGCGGAGACGCCCATCGTCCGGCGCGATCATGGGGATGGGTGGCGGTTCGTCATGTCGCTTTCGATCAACGATATCGTCAAGATCGATGAACCTGTGAACGGCTGCGACCTGTATCGCGTTCAGAGCATCTCCCCCAGAGATATTCATCTGCGGGCGCATACGGCCGCCACGATAGACGACAAGACAACACTCGTAAGAATAAGATCACTCAACAAGTCCAAGGGGCTAAAAAAGATGTCCATCGATCCCCTGGGAAACCTGGAGACCGCCCATGATTAAGCGTATCGTCGAAATCGGAAGCCCCGCCCGGCTTTCGCTCAGCCGAAAGCAGCTGAAAGTGGAGCGGGAGGAATGCGCGGCTGAATCTCTCCCTGTGGAAGATTTGGGCGTTTTGATTCTGGACCATCCGGCCATCCGCCCCTCGCAGGGCCTGCTGTCGGAGTGTCTGAAGAACAACGTCGTCGTCGTGATGTGCGACGAGAAGCACCTGCCCGCCTCCGTCCTGCTCCCTTTGGACGGACACACCCTCCACAGCCGAATCGTGAAGGAGCAGGCCGCCGCCACTCCCGGGCGGCTGAGCCGCTTGTGGTGTGCTATCGTGTGCGCGAAAATTCTGGCCCAGGCCGACGCTCTAGACGCCTTTAAGGAATACGGCGGCCCCCTGCGGGCCATCGCCGGACGCGCCGGGCGGGAGAACCCGGCACACGCGGAGGCCCGCGCCGCGCGCATGTATTGGCCGAGAATGTTCGGCGCGGATTTCAGGCGAAACCACGCCCTCCCCGGCGTCAACAGCCTTCTGAATTACGGCTATTCCCTCATTCGCGCCGCGACGGCGCGGGCTATCGTCTCCGCTGGCCTTCACCCCGCCTTCGGCCTCCACCATCACAATCAATACGACGGCTTTTGCTTGGCGGATGACCTGATGGAGCCGCTTCGCCCGATGGTGGACCGCAAGGTGCGCCTCATGCGGGACGCACCCGAGGTCTGGGGGGAGGATCTGGACCTGGAGAAAGAGGAGAAGCGCGAGATTCTCGGTGTTCTGGCCGGGGAGGCGCGGCTCGGCGGAAAGACCTATCCCCTGATCACCGCTCTGCAATACTACGCCGCCGGCGTGCGCCGCGTCCTTTGTGGAGAGGAGAAGGGAGCGGAAATTCCCCGCCCGTGACTTTTGGTGGATGGCGGAGCATGTGGCTGATGGTGATGTTCGACCTGCCGACCGACACGAAAGTCGCCCGCAAGGCGTATCAGGAGTTTCGCGGCGCGCTGCTCGATAACGGCTTCGCCATGCTCCAGTATTCCGTCTATGCCCGCCACTGCCCCAGCGTGGAGAACGCCGAGGTGCACGAGAAGCGGGTGAACGCCGCCTTGCCCCCCGACGGGGAGGTGCGGCTTCTTCTTTTCACCGACAAGCAGTTCTCTCGAATGAAGATTTTTCACGGGAAGATTCGAGGGGCGACAGAAAAGGCTCCCGAGCAGATCACCCTTTTCTGATCTGCCGCCGGGAGCTTTTTCCGAATCGATTCAATCACTTGGAAAGAATCAATTGTAGCTGATCGATGCCTGCCTGCAATTCACAACCACACCATCGGAGGGGCGTAAATCGTGAAATTGTAGCTGATCGATGCCTGCCTGCAATTCACAACACCCCCCTTTATAGGCGGCCTAGGGGGGCTATTGTAGCTGATCGATGCCTGCCTGCAATTCACAACCGCGTGCCATAGAACAGCGAGAAGGTCAAATTGTAGCTGATCGATGCCTGCCTGCAATTCACAACCAAAACAGACTCCATATCTGCCTTCTTGTTATTGTAGCTGATCGATGCCTGCCTGCAATTCACAACTTGACGGCACTCGGGTGGTGAGCGGGATCATTGTAGCTGATCGATGCCTGCCTGCAATTCACAACAAGCATTCATTGACGAATTCGCCGTCTTTAATTGTAGCTGATCGATGCCTGCCTGCAATTCACAACCCGCAAATTTGCAGGCGTTCAGGGGGACGCATTGTAGCTGATCGATGCCTGCCTGCAATTCACAACGACAAAGAAGGCGCATTGGGCGCATTCCTCATTGTAGCTGATCGATGCCTGCCTGCAATTCACAACTCCATTGCCGTCCTTGCCCGTTTGCTTGGGATTGTAGCTGATCGATGCCTGCCTGCAATTCACAACTGCGACGCTGGCATTAACGAATATCGGGATATTGTAGCTGATCGATGCCTGCCTGCAATTCACAACCGTTCTGACCGCGAAGCCGTCCTCATATTTATTGTAGCTGATCGATGCCTGCCTGCAATTCACAACGCGTTTCGACGGGTGGTGTATCAAGCGTTCATTGTAGCTGATCGATGCCTGCCTGCAATTCACAACCCTTCCGTTTCGGACCCTCGCGTCGCCGAGATTGTAGCTGATCGATGCCTGCCTGCAATTCACAACTAGCGAATATCTCTCTCAAAATCGACTTTAATTGTAGCTGATCGATGCCTGCCTGCAATTCACAACCGGACGCACCGGAGCGACCTCTACATAGGGATTGTAGCTGATCGATGCCTGCCTGCAATTCACAACAAGAAGTATGAGGACGGCTTCGCGGTCAGAATTGTAGCTGATCGATGCCTGCCTGCAATTCACAACAATTCACGAGGTAGATGGCCAGAGGGGCGTATTGTAGCTGATCGATGCCTGCCTGCAATTCACAACCAACCAATGACTGGCCCAACCGGTTTGATTATTGTAGCTGATCGATGCCTGCCTGCAATTCACAACGGAGGACTATAAATTCATCCCGCCAGGTGCATTGTAGCTGATCGATGCCTGCCTGCAATTCACAACTAGCGTCCGCAACAGAGTCAGTAGTTATTGATTGTAGCTGATCGATGCCTGCCTGCAATTCACAACCAGACCGCCAATGGTGTCAAAAACTTTCTTATTGTAGCTGATCGATGCCTGCCTGCAATTCACAACCAGTCGAAACCAACGCCTTCGTCGACAATTATTGTAGCTGATCGATGCCTGCCTGCAATTCACAACCATGCGCTCTGTTCATGCTGGCCATCACGAATTGTAGCTGATCGATGCCTGCCTGCAATTCACAACTCTGAGACCCACACTCTTTTTTTCATGCGCATTGTAGCTGATCGATGCCTGCCTGCAATTCACAACTCACACTGACGCCCAGGAATTTTGTGGTGTATTGTAGCTGATCGATGCCTGCCTGCAATTCACAACCAAGAAGGAATGAGGGATGTAAATTCTTTGATTGTAGCTGATCGATGCCTGCCTGCAATTCACAACCGACAAAGAATACATCCCGCCGCGCAAGGAATTGTAGCTGATCGATGCCTGCCTGCAATTCACAACTGCGAATACACGGGAAACCTCGTGACCTGGATTGTAGCTGATCGATGCCTGCCTGCAATTCACAACTCCAGCCCGAATATCACGCGAAGCCCCGCAATTGTAGCTGATCGATGCCTGCCTGCAATTCACAACTCGCGCGTTCGCAATCGGCTGGCGCACGGGATTGTAGCTGATCGATGCCTGCCTGCAATTCACAACGACAGCTTCTCCGCGGCTCTCAACTTTTACATTGTAGCTGATCGATGCCTGCCTGCAATTCACAACTCGCGGCGCATGCGAAGCGTGGGGCGTCGAATTGTAGCTGATCGATGCCTGCCTGCAATTCACAACCGCGGTCTCACTGGGCGCGTTTTACATTCATTGTAGCTGATCGATGCCTGCCTGCAATTCACAACTGAGACAAAGGCTGGAAAACACCTTTCGAGATTGTAGCTGATCGATGCCTGCCTGCAATTCACAACAAAAGTGGTAAGTGGTAAATTTCTGAACAAATTGTAGCTGATCGATGCCTGCCTGCAATTCACAACCTATAGGCGCAATCAACCGCTCGTCTTTCTATTGTAGCTGATCGATGCCTGCCTGCAATTCACAACAAGCCTTTCCGCCTCAACCTTAAAGCAGATATTGTAGCTGATCGATGCCTGCCTGCAATTCACAACGTCTGCTCGGAGGGCGTCGTATATTTCCCAATTGTAGCTGATCGATGCCTGCCTGCAATTCACAACACTCTTTACATAGACTTTGCATCAAGCGGGATTGTAGCTGATCGATGCCTGCCTGCAATTCACAACGATTTGTCCGTTGTCAATTTTGGCGATTAGATTGTAGCTGATCGATGCCTGCCTGCAATTCACAACCGATGCGAAATCAAGCCGCTCGTAGGCGGAATTGTAGCTGATCGATGCCTGCCTGCAATTCACAACTGCACATGAAAAAAGAATCGCCAGGAGCAATTGTAGCTGATCGATGCCTGCCTGCAATTCACAACAACTACTCGTTTTGCGTGAATCCGGGCTTATTGTAGCTGATCGATGCCTGCCTGCAATTCACAACAGCCTGGGGGAGCCAAGCGTGGGCAGGACTATTGTAGCTGATCGATGCCTGCCTGCAATTCACAACTGCGGTCTCACTGGGCGCGTTTTATATTCATTGTAGCTGATCGATGCCTGCCTGCAATTCACAACTGCAGGCGGTCGATTTGTTTTGCGGCATAGATTGTAGCTGATCGATGCCTGCCTGCAATTCACAACTTAGGCGTCTCCGCGGGCAAGGTCGTGGATATTGTAGCTGATCGATGCCTGCCTGCAATTCACAACTTGCGGAGGCGCAAAAGATATGGACGCAGAATTGTAGCTGATCGATGCCTGCCTGCAATTCACAACCTTGTCAGAATTGAAGGCGACAATCGAGACATTGTAGCTGATCGATGCCTGCCTGCAATTCACAACTGCTATGCGCGCGTGGGCGCTGGTGGTGATATTGTAGCTGATCGATGCCTGCCTGCAATTCACAACTAATAAGAACCATGTACGCAAGACGAGAACATTGTAGCTGATCGATGCCTGCCTGCAATTCACAACAGTCCTTGTCTGATTACCAGCGCGTTCTTGATTGTAGCTGATCGATGCCTGCCTGCAATTCACAACCAAAAAGTCGAGCAAACTCATAGCCCTTACATTGTAGCTGATCGATGCCTGCCTGCAATTCACAACAGGCGGAACTGGGAACCCTTCCGCCTCCGCATTGTAGCTGATCGATGCCTGCCTGCAATTCACAACCAACCCTCGGCTTCATCTCATGGCGCTTCTATTGTAGCTGATCGATGCCTGCCTGCAATTCACAACGGCGGTAGTCTGCTATAAAGACGTGTTTGGATTGTAGCTGATCGATGCCTGCCTGCAATTCACAACGACAGAAGAGATTTGCCACGCCTGCTGGAAATTGTAGCTGATCGATGCCTGCCTGCAATTCACAACTTTCGGACATCCCGATCAGGACAGGGCGATATTGTAGCTGATCGATGCCTGCCTGCAATTCACAACTTTCGGACATCCCGATCAGGACAGGGCGATATTGTAGCTGATCGATGCCTGCCTGCAATTCACAACTTTCGGACATCCCGATCAGGACAGGGCGATATTGTAGCTGATCGATGCCTGCCTGCAATTCACAACATCACCGATCTAGACAGCGCGGTCGAGTTATTGTAGCTGATCGATGCCTGCCTGCAATTCACAACAGGTCTTTATCCCCTCGCTTCTTGGCGAGAATTGTAGCTGATCGATGCCTGCCTGCAATTCACAACCAAAAACTAAACATTGAAGGCAGCGGAAGATTGTAGCTGATCGATGCCTGCCTGCAATTCACAACTGATCGCCCTGCAAATCATAATATGGTTCGATTGTAGCTGATCGATGCCTGCCTGCAATTCACAACGAGCGAAGCGGTGGCGAGCGATGCGGCGCGATTGTAGCTGATCGATGCCTGCCTGCAATTCACAACAGATATCCGCGGTACCCGGTGATGGTGTGCATTGTAGCTGATCGATGCCTGCCTGCAATTCACAACAGATATCCGCGGTACCCGGTGATGGTGTGCATTGTAGCTGATCGATGCCTGCCTGCAATTCACAACAGTATGGGCTGGGGAGATTCAGATATTGAAATTGTAGCTGATCGATGCCTGCCTGCAATTCACAACTGACGCTCCGCCGCCTGCACAGCAGGGGACATTGTAGCTGATCGATGCCTGCCTGCAATTCACAACCAAAGAACACAAGGGCACACACGCCATCAAATTGTAGCTGATCGATGCCTGCCTGCAATTCACAACAAATGCTTCGATGATATCTTTCGCCGAGCATTGTAGCTGATCGATGCCTGCCTGCAATTCACAACACAGGTAATAGGACACCGAAACCTGAAAGAATTGTAGCTGATCGATGCCTGCCTGCAATTCACAACCAATAGCAAAATCAAAAAGAAACGTCCTCAATTGTAGCTGATCGATGCCTGCCTGCAATTCACAACATAACGCAGATATTCCCCACTTCAAATTCTATTGTAGCTGATCGATGCCTGCCTGCAATTCACAACGTTTGCTGCTGAGGGTCTTGGCCAGTGCCGATTGTAGCTGATCGATGCCTGCCTGCAATTCACAACCAATAGCAAAATCAAAAAGAAACGTCCTCAATTGTAGCTGATCGATGCCTGCCTGCAATTCACAACCATGCCGCTTACGCTCGAAACGTCTATCTGATTGTAGCTGATCGATGCCTGCCTGCAATTCACAACTAGTTTCAACCCCGCGAGGCGCGGGGGGGGGGGGGGGCGACTCCAGAGTGAAGTCGTTTCAGGGAACGGCGTTTGTGCGCAATTCCGCCCGGCTGAGAATCCATAGGCGCCGCCGTTCAAATGCCGATGTCGCCGATAACCCAGAAAGTTTCGGCAAGATGCGGAACAGGCGAAGACGCGACGCCGCCGGGTGTGGAGAAAACCTCCATGGGGGTGGAGCAGGTGGAAAGCGGCCCAGCGGGAAACGGGTTTTCAGAACGGCGAGGAGCGCGCCGACAGCGAACCGAATCCAGAAAATTTTTTGTCCATTCCGGCGGATTCCCCCCCGCGCGCAATTCTCATCCGCAAGAAAACCGAAATTCATTCCGGCGGGTTTTGCATGAGCGCGCCCCTTTTGTCAAAATTGCTACAGTGCGAAAGAGGTATTCTCCTGCGTTCTGAAAGGAAGGGGCGATGACGCGCCGGGTGATTTTATGGGCGACTCTGGGGCTCATAGTGATGCTGGCCGCCGCGCCCGGCTATCGCTGGTTGCAGGGCTATTTTTTCCGGAATCTTCCGATTTACTTTCAGCTGACGGATTTTGCGCTGGTGGACGCATCGGACCGCGCGTTCACGAGGGAGCGCCTGCGAGGGAAGGTCTGGGTGGCGGACTTCATCTACACGAGGTGCGTGGATACCTGTCCCCTGCAAACGGCGGAGATGCGGCGATTGCAGCGAGCGTTCTCGCACGAAGCGGATTTTCGGCAACTTTCCATCACTGCGGACCCGAAGCACGACACGGGGACGCTTCTGGAAGAATACGCCCGAAAGTTCGGCGCGGACAGATCGCGCTGGTTCTTTCTCACGGGAAGCGAGAGAGAAATCCGAAATCTGGCGTTCAAGGGGTTCCGCCTGAGCTATGCCACCAGAGAAGCCGCGCGCGCCCCTGCGTCCATGGGCGATCGGGCTTTTCGGTTTTTTCTCGACGTCGCCCACGCCCACCACCCCGGGCACCAGGAGAAGGAAGGCGCGCCGGAATCCTTGATCTCGCACAGCTCCCGGTTCGTCCTCATCGACAGGAACTTCCACATTCGGGGGTATTATCACAGCGACGACGCAGCCTCGCTCCAGAAATTGAGAGAAGACCTGATAATCGCCCTAAAGTCCTGACGTTTCGGGCGGCGGCGCGGTTTTTGCGCTCTCGAGCATCTCCGCGTAGCCGTCTCGATACGATGGATAGAGAAACCGGTATCCGGAAGTTTTGAGTCGGGCGTTTGAACATCTCTTGTTCGTCGCCGGGCGCGAGGGTGCAGGTTCGTCCCCCCCCCCGCGAGGACGCGGAACGCCCAGCCGATCCGCCAGCCAGTCCAGCACCGCGCCGTGCTCGGCCGGCTCATCGTCGACGCCGACGTATACCCTTTCCGGCGCGTTCATCTTCATAAGGTGGACGAGGGCGCCTGCGCAGTCGTCCCGGTGGATGCGGTTCGTGAAGCGAGGGGCGCCCGCGCCGCGCTTCGCCTGACCGCCCCGGACGGCGTCGATCAAGCGCGTACGATTCGGACCGTAAATGCCGCCCAGCCGTAGGATGACGGCGGGGTAGGGACTGTGCAAGAAAATGCGCTCGCCCTCCAGCAGAATGCGGCCCGCGTAATGCGTGGGTCGCGCGGGTGATTTCTCATCCACCCAGCCCCCGTCCGTCTGCGGATAGACGGCCGTGCTCGATGTGAAGAAAATTCTCTTGACCTTTTTCCCTTTCTCGCCAAGCGCCTGGATGAGGTTTGCGGGCCCGTCCGCATACGCCGCCTGGTAGCCGGCCTCCCCGCCGCCGCCCGAGGCGACGGTGTAGAATATGAAATCCAGGTCGTCGGGAAGAAGGGCGCCCAGGTCTCTCTGGTGGACGTCCGCCGCAATCGGCTCGATAGAGGGGGGCAGATTTTTCGGGTTTCTGCGCAGACCCCGGACGAGGTGTCCCTCAGCGCTGAGAACTGCGCCCAGCGCCGCGCCGACGTAGCCGCATCCAACGATGAGAACGTTTGCCATGGAGGGTCTGTTTTCCTGCGAGCGCCTACTCCTGCGACGCCTCGAGCGGGGGGACTCTCCCCCGAAAGATATCTCTTAAATGATGCGGCATAACGCGCAGCCCGGCATAGAACGGGCCAAACTCTCCATACCAGACGCTGGCCTCATCAAAGCGCATCTCATAGACCAGACGCTTGAACACGAGCGGGTCTTCCGAGAACAGATACACCCCCCACTCCCAGTCGTCAAAACCGATGCTGCCCGTGATGATTTGCTGGACGAGGCCAGCGTATCTTCTGCCGACGAAGCCGTGTTCGCGCATCATTTTCTGGCGCGCCTCTATCGGGAGGGCATACCAGTTTTTCTCCTCGCCCCTGTGCTTGTTCATCGGGTAGAAGCACAAATATCTCGTTTTGGGGATGTCCATGTAGAGGCGTTCTTTCATGCGTTCTCGCTGGGCGTTCATCTGCTCAGACCATTTCGACTTCCAGGCGTCACTGCCGGGCGCCAGACCCTCGTCCATGAGCCGGGAGTGGAGTTTCACGGTCATCTCATAGAGGCCGAGCTCGAGAAACGAGAGGTAGGAAGTCGTCTCGTTCAGGTATTCCATCAACGACAGCCGGCGAAGACCCAGTTCGACTTCGTTGAGGGCGTCAAGGGTGGGCCTGAAATGGAGAAAGAGGAGATCGCCCTTGTGCCCCAATACGCTGAAAAGGGCGCTCTCTCCGGATGCGGGCCGGAAGACGGCGCCGAAGTATTCGGTCGCTTCGTTCAGAATGCGGTGTCGCTTGACGCTTTCCAGCCGGTTCCAGGCGGGCCAGTCTATCTTGAAGATATGATGCAGAATCGCCCAGCCATCGAGCGTCTCGGGCATTTTGGTTTTGGCGTCCTGGAGGTTCGGCTTCACGCGCTTGCTCCTGAATAACCGGGCGCATCAGAGAGAGACCATCCGGACACAAGAGATACCTGAGAGTACCTCGCCTTGCAAACAAACCTCTTGATTTGGACGCTCTTCCCGCTAACGTGCAGACGATGGACGGGGCGACTGAATGGGGCGTCCCTCCGCATCCGCCTCCTGAAAGATGCGGTGGCATTGTGCGCAGAGCGTTCTTGCGGCGGCGAGGTTCTCGGCGAGTCGATCGTAATCCGGTTTTTCAATGTTTTTCGTCATCACACTGGACAGGGCGCGCAGTTTCTCGGTGAATTCGTCATACAACTCCTGGGCGTCGCCCTCCCGGAGGTTCGATGCCCAGGGAACGAGATATGCGAACTTTGCGGCCAGCCCTCTGATGCGCCGCTCTTTTTGCGGCGGGACGGATTTCCCGTCCAGCCCCAGAGTCAGCGTCTCTTGCCCCAGACGCCCTAAAGTCTTTTCCATACCGCGCATGGCGTCCTTGACGGATTCGGGATCGAAGTCGAAGGAAAAGCGCGCGCGGGCGGGAGGAGGCGACAGGCCGGATATCGTCGCCGTGATGACGTATGCCCCTTTTTCGTCCAGTTTCACGTTGGCCCCGTAAACGCCTCGTTGAGGCAATCTTTTGAGAGTAAACGTTTTTCTCCATTCGCCCTGGGCGAACGCGAGTTTTACGCCAAACTCCGGCGGGAGGGAGGCATCGTCCTCTTTTTTGACCACGCGCATTTCAAAATGATGCGTGAACTGAGAGAGCAGCGCGTGCGTATTTTCAGGAGATTCCCGGGCGCTCTCGCCTCCGATGCGTTTTGGCGGCATGGTGTTGAGTTCTATTTTCACGTTCCCGATTTCCTGCTGGCCGACTTTTTGCAGGACGTAGGCGATGGAGCTGGTATGGTGCGCGGGGCTGTCATATGGCGCGGCAAAGAGGATGCCCGGTATGAGCAAACACAGCAAACGGACGGATATGTGGGGGAATTTGCGCATCATCCCTTTTTCTGTGACGTCTCTGTTCGGTTTGGAGCGTTTTGCGCAGCGGTCGCCGCCTTTTTCACCATTTCACGTCCCGACGACACAATGCGTCTTGTCAGGCTTTTGCGTCAACCATGGAGGAGACTTGACTTGAAGTGCGGGATACATTATTTGAGTGCGTTGGAGACTCGTATCTGACAGGACGGATTCCGTCAGAGACATATTGCCGCTCCCGCTTTTTGAAAACGACGGAAAATTGACAACCCGATAGACAAATGCGCTGCATTGAGGAGAAGCAGATATGATTTCCAGAATGTTTTGTTTGTGCCTGACGTTGACGGTAGGGCTGGGCGTTGCGTTTGCCGGCACTGCGGATGCCTACAAGGAAGGCGCGGCAGGCGGCGGTTCGATTTCCGGAGTGATCGGGTTCGAGGGCGACGCTCCCAGGCGCAAAACCCTGTCTGTGAACAAGGATAAGAAAGTTTGCGCAAAAGAGCCTATCACCGACGATAGTCTGGTGGTCGAGGACGGCGGCGTGGTATGGGCCGTCGTATCCTTGAAGGACGTGAAATCCGGCAAGAAATGGGCAAAAGACCAGAAAAAAGCGGTCGTTGACCAGAAGGGGTGCGTTTATCTGCCTCGGATTACTGTAATGAAGGCGGGCACGAAACTTTTGGTAAAAAATAGCGACCGCGTACTCCACAACGTCCACACCCACCCCGGTGAAACGGGAAACCCGGTGGCCAATATCGCACAGCCAAGGTTCAAGAAAAAACTGAGAATGTCGACCCGCTATTTCAGGAAGCCCGGCATTATCAAGGTGACGTGCGACGTGCATGACTGGATGCGGGGGTTTGTCGTCGTGGCGGAGAATCCCTACGTCAGCGTCACGGGCACAGGCGGCAAGTTCGAGATCAGGGACGTTCCGGCGGGCGACTATACGCTGGAGATCTGGCATGAGGTTTTGGGCAGAAAATCCATGAACGTGTCGGTGAAAGACGGCTCTGCCACAGAGGTGGCGGTGACGCTGAAAAAATAGCCGCGAACCAAAACGAAAACAGGCGGCGGTTGCAACAAGCAGCCGTCGCCTGTTTTACGTGGTTTTCTGTTGTCTGTTTTTCGCACCGGACGCTATTGCGGATACCGCACTCGCTATCGCATCCATCTCTTTTTCTGTGTTCAGGTAGTGAATGGAAACCCGAATGGCGGGAGGCTCCGTCGCTACCGCCCTGAGAATGATCCTGTTTTGCTCGCCGAGCGCATCCACCGCGCCTTGCGATTCCACCCCCTGGATCCGAAAAGAGACCAGCCCCGACTGCGCCTCTCCCGGCGGCGTGATGACGACGACGTTCCGCATCGCGCGTATCTGGCTCAGCAGGCGATTCGCCAGCCCCAGTATCCTCTTTTCGATGGATGCTGGCCCCGTTTTTCTGAAGTGGTCAATCGCGACCCGCAATCCCAGAAAAGCAGGCGTATGGAGAGTGCCGATCTCATAACGCACAGCGTCCGGTTGCGGAGTAAAAGACAAGGTTTCCAATCTCTTTTTTTGGGCGGAGCGATAACCTGCGGATGCGAGATGAATATCCTTTCCTGCGCCGCACCGGACATATACGGCGCCCGTCCCCGACGGTCCCATCAGCCATTTCTGGCCGGATATGGTATAGACGTCCGCCCCTGTTTCTTCGATTTTGACGGGTATGTGCCCAACGGACTGCGCCCCGTCCACGACGAGGAGCGCATCGGAGCGCGCGCATATCTCGCTGATCGCTTTCAGGGGGAGCTTCCTGCCCGTCAGCCATGAGACGTGGCTCACGCAAACCGCTCTGGTCTTTTGCGAGACGGCGTTTTCCAGGTTTTGCAGAAGCGCGCGATCATCCTCGCCGGTTCTCGATATTTTTACCTTGACCCCGCTCCTGCCGCGCCATACCAGCCAGGGCAGATAGCCCCCTGGATGCTCCAGGTCGGTGAGAACGACCTCATCTTCCGGGCGCCATTCGATGCCCGCCGCCGCGATGTTGACGCCCGCCGTCGTGTTGTTCACGAGAGCGATTTCCGCAGGGCGCGCTCCGAGGAGTTTCGCGCAGCTCTCCCGAGCGCTCTCCAGAGCCGCTCTGGCTTCATCTCTGGCTTTCGGATGAAACGGGCCGAGCACCAGCTCGCGCCTCAAAAACTTTTCCATCTCTCCGAAAGTCGATTCTGAGGACGCGCCGCCGCCGCCCCAGTTGACGTAGATCTGGTTTTGGAGTGCCGGAACGTCCGCGCGCAGCCGTCTGATTTCATGGGGGTCGAGAGCCATTTTCAGTTCCTTCCTGAAAAGCGTTATCCCGTATCCGGCCGAAGCACCCTTTTGTCTCCCACCCGCAGCGTGATGCGCGAGGTGTCAAAATACTCCAGCAGGGGAATCGCGTGTTTTCGCGTAATGCCCAGCATATCCCGAAATTCCCCCGCCGTAATTTCATGGCTGCGCGAGAGATGCGCCCGCAAAAGATTCTCCGCTTCGCTCAAGGCGCCTCTGTGGTAGATGATGTTGTCTTTCAGTCGCAGTAGAGCGCCTTCGTCAATGAGAATTTGCAGCGCGTTCCGGTTTGCGTCGCCTTTGCCTCCGCCTTGCAGGAATGCGTCCTCAAGGGAGGGGGGCTGAAAGCGCGCGCCCTGGAAAACCGCCTCGAGTTTCGTTTTCACCCCCCGGAGCTCTTCGTCAATTTTCACGGAGTGGGAGGCGAGCCGCAGGATGGCGCCGTCTTCCACGATTTCATCCGCCGCGCTTAAATGCGCGAGTGCGGCGTCAAATATCTTTTCGTTCAGCCCACCCGCCTTTCCGCGCGCCTCCTCCCGCGGGGCACCCGGGCGCAGGGGATTCTCTGCGTGGTATGCGCGCAGAAAAGAGAGGACGTTTCTTTGGGCGACGCTGAAATGTCCCGCGCTCATGGCGAGAAGGCTGGCCGGGTCGATAATGCGCGCCTCCTCTTGCGCGGACAACTCCTGAACGGTTTTTTTGACCTCATCCGGCTGGAGGGTGAGGCGGCCCGCAAGCCCCCGCAGGTCCATTCCATCCAGCCGCGCGTCGTCAAGCAGCATGAGCAGCCTCTCCGTCTCGTCCGCCTGGTGAAGCGCCTGAAGGCGGTCCATGGACGCGCTGCGCAAGCGTCTGTGCTTGCGGGGCATGACGTCCAGAATTTCGCCGCCGCCTATCGTGACGATGGGCGAATAGCTCCGGATGACGAAGCGGTCTCTGGGGAGGACGGCGACGGGTGCCTCCAGCCGTATCTGGGCGAAGGCGCTGTCTCCCGGCTCCAGCAGGTCTCGGCCGATGAGGGATACCCTCCCCATGATTTCAGCGGTACCGGAGTGGAAGCGGATGCGATTGCGCGTCTTGAGCGGGCGCGGCGCGTCGGCCAGATGCTCGATATGGACGTCCAGCATATACGTCGCCTTCATCTCGCCGCGACGGCAGATGGTGTTTCCCCTGAATATCTCGGCGCGCTCGAGGCCTTGAAGGTTGACGGCGGTTCTGAGGCCGGCGGTTGATGCTTTCACGGGCTTTCCATGGACCTGCAAGCCCCGGACGCGCCCTTGATGGCCCAGGGGCAGGATTTCCACCTGCTCCCCCAAAGCCACGCTTCCGCTGAACAGGGTGCCCGTTATCACCACGCCAAAGCCGCGCATCGTGAATACGCGGTCCACCGGTATGCGGAAAATGCCCGTTTCGCTTTTGGCGGGCGTCGCCCTGGCGATTTCTCCCAGGGCGTCTTTGAGATTCTCCAGCCCATCCCCCGTGTGGGTGGAGACCGGAAGGATGGGCTGGCCCTCCAGAAAGGTGCCTTTTACGAAATCTCCTACGTCCTCCATGACGAGTTCTGTCCATTCGGGATCGACCAGGTCCGTCTTGGTGAGCGCGATGAGGCCCGTCCTGACGCCCAGGAGCCGGCAAATGGCCAGATGCTCCCTGGTTTGCGGCATGACGCCTTCATCTGCGGCGACGATCAGCATGACCGAATCAATGCCGCCGACTCCCGCCAGCATGTTTTTCACGAATCGCTCATGGCCCGGAACGTCAACGATGCCCGCGTGGACGTCGTCGAGAAGGAGCGCGGCGAACCCGAGTTCAATGGTGATGCCGCGTTCTTTTTCCTCCTTGAGGCGGTCGGTGTCCGTCCCGGTCAACGCCTTCACGAGCGAGGTCTTGCCATGGTCGATGTGGCCGGCGGTTCCGATGACGACGTGTTTCATGGGAGTACCTGGTCTGGGCGATGAAGGGGTGCGGCTTTGCGGCGGGTGTTAGTCATGGCGAGCGATGAACTCCAGAATGGCCTGGTTGAACTCGGCAGATTTTTCGAGATAGACGAAATGGCCGCCCGCCTCAAAAACTTTCAGTTCCGCCCCGGGTATGGCGTCGCGCAACTGTTGGGAGTAATAGAGCGGGGTGACGACGTCGTCTCTCGCAACGGCCACCAGCACCGGGTGCGTGATTTGCCCCAGGCGCGCCAGTTGATCGTGGGCGATGATGCAGTCGATTCTCTCCGCCATGATCTCGGCCGGAGGCGCGTTGCGGATCGCCTCGTTCTCCTGCTCTTCTATCGCTTGGGCGTTGTCGGCGAAAAATTCGGGGCTATGCAGGGTGAACGTGGAGAATCTCGTGTAGGTTTCCCATCCCATCTCCAGCAGGACTTTTTTGCGCACGCTGAACTGGCGGGTGAAATACGCGTCGCTTCTGGGCCAGGAGCTCACGATGGAGGCGCTTTTGACGCGGGCGGGATGGTCAATGCACATCACCTGTATGATGGCCCCGCCGGTGGAACTTCCGACGAGGTGCGCATTTTCTATGTCCAGACTATCCATGATGGCGGTGACGTCTTTCGCCATGCGGGGCACGCTGTAGACGCCGGGGGGCTTGTCGCTTTTTCCCGTCCCTCTGTGGTCATGCAGAACGAGGGGCCTGTTTCGGGAGAAGGCGTCGATTTGCTGCGTCCAGGACGCGCGCACCCCTCCTAATCCGCTGATCAAAAATACGGGCGTCCCCGCATGGTGCGGGTTGATGACTTCATAGTCGATCAAGACGCCTTCGGAGTTTACGGCCGGCATGGAAAGTTTCCCCCTGTTTCCCTGTTTCCGTGATGGCGAATGGTGAAGTGGAAAAATACTTGCAAATTACTTTGCGAGTTCGCCCAGAATAACGGCAAGTTGATGGATTTCATCTTCTCTCACGCATCGCAGGTCGAGCACCACCCTGTCCCCGTGCACCCGCCCCACGACGGGGGGGGTGCTGCTGCGCAGTCTGGCTTCCAGCGATTCCACAGAAAAATTCCGGGGAGATAGCGTCACGGCACAGCTGGCCAGCTCCGCCAGAGGCATGGCACCGCCGCCCACCATGCCGGAAGTCTCTTCTATGCGGGCACCCAGAGCGGAGCAGGCTCCCTCCCCCATGAGGCGCATCAAAGATTCCGCGCGTCCTTTCAGTTCTTGCGTGTCGGCGGACAACATGCGGAGAGCGGGGAGTGCCGCGCGTGCGGCGTCGGGGTCCAGATACGCCCTGAGCGTTGCCTCCAGGGCGGCGAGGGCGAGTTTGTCTGATCGGAGAATGCGCATGAGAGGGTGTTGTTTCATCTTCTGTATCCACGTCGCCTTGCCCACGACGATGCCGGCTTGCGGGCCGCCCAGCAGCTTGTCTCCGGAGAAGGTGACGACGTCGATTCCCGCCCGTATGGATTCTGCCACGGCAGGTTCATGCGGAAGCCCGTCCACCTGAAGAAGCGCGCCGCTCCCCAGGTCTTCGAGCGTGGGTATGTTTTTCTCCTCCCCCAGCCCGGCGAGTGCATCGCGCGACGCCTCCTCGGTAAAGCCCACGATTCTGTAATTGCTCGTGTGGGCTTTCAGCAGCAAGCCCGTATTCTCGGTGATGGCTTCTCTGTAGTCCGAGATTCTCGTTTTATTCGTCGTTCCCACTTCCACCAGTTTCGCCCCGCTTTGGCGGATGATATCCGGAATGCGAAACGAACCGCCGATTTCGATCAGCTCTCCCCGCGAGACGATCACCTCGGCGGAGTCGGCCATCGCCTGCGTCGCGAACATCACGGCGGCGGCGTTGTTGTTGACGACCAATGCCGCCTCCGCACCGGTGAGTTGACGAAGAAGAGACTCCACGTCGCCCCCCCTTTGCCCTCTTCGTCCGAGGCGGAGGTCGAATTCCAGGTTGGAATATCCCCGCGCGACCTCGCCTACGGCTGCTCTGGCGGCGTCGCTTAACGGGGCGCGGCCCAGGTTCGTGTGCAGGACGATTCCTGTGGCGTTGATGACTTTTTTCAAGCCGGGTCGTTTGCGGGAAGCGAGAATCTGCTTTGCGTCGCGGAGGAGGACGTTTCGGAGGGCTTGCGCGGAGGTGGGCGCGTTTTCCGCAACCCGGGGGGTTTCTTGATCGGTTTGCGCGATCAGAAGCCGTCTTTTCGCGTCGATGGCTTTTCTGGCCGCATCGGATAATGCGGCGTCTGATGCGCCGTTCGTCTCTTCGCTTTTGAGGCGATGAACGATCTCATCCACAGAGGGCAATAATCGCAGCGTATCAGAGCGGGCGTTTGGCGTGCGAGGAGAAGTCATGCCGCATCCTTTATGACGGTACCATGGATGAATATAAGATTGCGGGTTTTGAATGGTCAAGTCGTGCAATCGAAAGCGGGGAGGTTCGGAGTTTCTCCGCACCGGATCCATCTTGACACGCGCGCGCGCCCTTGATAGCGTTCGCGCCCATAAAACCGCTTGTCTGTGTCTGTATGTGGGAGGCGGCTGTGTATATGCGGCTTGTTCCGGTTGCAGGTTTTCCATCTCAAACGCAGAGCAGCGCATGAATTCGCCCCAGAATGAACCTCCCATTTTTGTTCCCGGCAAAGGCAAAAAGGCCGTCCCCTTTATGCGGGACGTTTTTACGATTCCCCGGCACCCGCGCCACAAACCCAAACTGATTGGCTCTGTATGCAAGGAATGCGAGGAGCATTTTTTCCCGAAGATGGGGTCAAAAACCACTTGCGACGTCCCCGCCTGCCCGCGCAGTACGAGCGAAGTGCTTTTGAGCGGGGAGGGAAAGCTTCTTTCCGCCGCGATTACGCGGTCCTCCGTAGGGGGGGGGGGAGAGCGCGTCTCGGCGGTCATACTCCTGAACGAGGGCATCAAGATAAATTCCCATTTGATCGGCTGGGAAGGGTATCGGGACATGCTGGTTCCGGGCTCTCCGGTTGCGCTCGTACTGGAAGACCTCGGAGAGAACGAATCGCGCGAAACCCAGGTGGGGTATGCCTTTCGCCTGGTGACCGGTAGTAGAAAGCCTGTTTTTCCGCCTACGGAGGAGGAAATCCGGGCGGAGGCGGCTCGCGTGCGAAAGGAAAAACAAAAAGAAAAACAAAAAGAGCGAGCGGCGGCGAAGAGGAAAGCCGCTTTGTTGAAGAAAAAGAACGAGACGGCGGCGAAAGAACCCGCCTCACAAGAAACCACGCGAAAGAAAACGGCCTCCAGAAGCCCCGGAAAGCCCCGCTAGAGCATCCACTCCATGCCGCTCCTGGAAGGCTTGCGCGTCGTTGACGCCAGCCAGTTCAACGCCGGTCCCATCGTGTCCCTCTATCTGGCGGGCTATGGCGCGGAAGTCGTCAAGGTAGAGCGCCCGGGCGGAGAGGACAGCCGCGCCATCGGGCCTTTCTCCGGCGGCGAGAGCAGCTACTTCATGAGCCTGAACCGGGGCAAGCGCTCCATCACGCTGAACCTGAAGCACCCCGAGGGGGTGGAGGCGTTCAGGAAACTTTGCCGAAGGGCGGACGTTCTGGTGGAGAACTTTCTCCCCGGCGTGATGGATCGGCTCGGCGTTGGCTGGGACGTCCTGCGCACCGAGAATCCAGGGCTCATATATGGCGCGGTTTCCGGCTTTGGACGAACGGGGAAAAACGCCGCGCGCCCCGCTTTTGACAGCCTTTTGCAGGCGGCGGGCGGTCTCATCAGCGTCACGGGGCCCCGGGGCGGAGAGCCCGTGCGCGTGGGCGTGTCGATTGTGGACGTGGCCAGCGGGCTCTACCTCCTCTCCGGCATCCTCACCGCCCTGCTGCACAGAGAGCGCACGGGAGAGGGAACCCGCGTCGACGCCTCGATGATGGGGGCGACCGTCAACGTCATGGAAAATCCGGTGGCACGCCACACCTTCACCGGCGAGGCACCCGCCCCGGAGGGTCTCTCCCACCCCGTGGTCTCCCCCTTCTCGGGCTATCGCACCAGGGACGGCCTCATCTTCGTGGCCATTTCCAACACGAGCCGCTTTCGCGTGTTCGCCCAAGCCCTCGGTCGGCCCGCACTCGCCGCCGATTCCCGTTTTGCAGAAAACAGGGACCGCGTGGCGAACGACGCCGCCCTGCGCGAGATTCTGGAGAGCGTTCTCGCCCAGAAGACGACGGCCGAATGGGAGGAGGCACTCATTCCGCAAGGGGTTCCGGTGAGTGCCATCAACGACGTCGCCCAGGTGAAGGAGCGCTTTCCGGAAGCGTTCGTCGAGGTGGATCACCCCGATGCGGGCCTGGGCCTGCTGCCCGCCTCTCCGTTGACCTTCGAGGGGCAGACGACCGATTTCTCCCGCCCCGCCCCGCGAGTGGGAGAGCATACCGAAGAAATTTTGCGGGAACTCGGCTACGGCGTTGAGGCGATAAGGGGGATGCGCGAGCGAGAAGCGATTTAGTGGATATCGAGCGGAAATTTTTTCTACGCCCTCCCGCGCCCCCTCCCGCTTCCCTCTTTTTCGTTCCATGAACGCATCGGCGTTTTCGCATACTTGCCGCATACCGAAATTTTCATGAACAAACCGCCCGCGCGTTTTTGATGCGCGCTGAGCTGATCAGGCGCGGGCCCACCGCCGGGGGGATTCCAGATGCTCTCCGGCAGGAGTGTTTCCGCCAGACCGCCCGCGCTTGCCCTCCGCCGCCTCTGTTGTAATCTGAGAAAAGGCGCCTCGCCTCGTGCGCGGGATGGGGGGGAGGCCGTCGTATGGAAGGACGGGGGGAGGCTTCTCCGGCGTCCTGGGTTTTGCTGACCCTCGCGCGTGGGCGGCGATGCGCATCGCCCCGTTCTGGTGCGGTTTTGGAAAGGCGTCCATGCTCATCGTGAACGAGAGGCTGAAAATTCCGCTTCGGGAAATCCGCTTTCAGTTCGCACGAAGCGGGGGCCCCGGCGGCCAGAACGTCAACAAGGTATCGAGCAAGGCGGTACTCCGCTGGAACGCGCTCGCCTCGCCGAGCGTTCCGGAGGAGGTGAAGCGGCGGTTTTGCCAGAGGCGCGCGCACCGCATCTCGCGCACGGGCGAGGTGGTCATCGCCAGCGAACGCTTTCGGAATCAGGGCCGAAACGCCGCCGATTGTCTGGAGAGGCTCAAAGCCTGGCTCGCCGAAGCCGCCGCCCCGCCTGTGCCCCGTCGCCCCACGCGCCCCACCCGCGCCTCCAGGGAGAGGCGCCTGCAGGAGAAGCGCGCGCGCGGCGAGAAGAAACGCCGCCGCCAGAGGGCGGAGGAGGAGTGAGGCCGGCTCCCGCGAATCTTTAATAGCGGTCTTGCTTATTAAACTTTTGGCAGCGAATCTTTTATAGCGATACGAGGAGGATTCCTCGTTGTGAAACGCGGTGAGACTGGCGAATACGAGATCACGACGGGCGGCGGCGAGAACGTCCGGGCTTTCGTTCCCCACCCTCTTCCGCCCAGGCCCCCGCTGGAAGTGGCTGTCCTGCATTCGCCCCTGGAGGAGGCTTCGCTGGAGTTGGGCCGTCTGGACGGCGTATCCCATCTACTGCCCGCTCCGCACACCTTCCTCTACTCCTACGTCCGGAAAGAGGCTGTTCTCTCCTCCCAAATTGAGGGCACCCAGTCCTCTTTATCCGATCTTCTGTTGTTCGAGGCGGAGGAGGCGCCCGGCGCGCCCCTGGACGACGTCGTGGAAGTTTCGAACTGCGTGGCGGCGATGGAGCACGGATTGGAGCGGATGCGCGGTGGTTTTCCGCTCTCAAGGCGCCTCATTTGTGAGGTGCACGCCAAACTGCTTGAGGGGGGCAGGGGCGACAGCCAGGATCCGGGAGAATTCAGACGCTCGCAGAACTGGATCGGCGGCAGCCGACCCGGAACGGCACACTTTGTCCCTCCGCCGGCGCATCGGGTCGCCGATTGCATGTCGGCACTGGAAAAATTCATCCATGCTCCAGGTTCGGAATTGTCCGCGCTTCTGCGCGCGGGCCTCGCCCACGCGCAGTTCGAGACCATTCATCCCTTCCTGGACGGCAACGGCCGCATCGGCCGGCTGCTGATCAGCCTCATGCTGTGGCAAGACGCCGTGTTGCGTGCGCCGCTTCTGTATTTGAGCCTCTATTTCAAGGAAAACCGGAGGGATTACTACGCACTCCTGGGCGAGGTGCGGCGCACCGGCGACTGGGAGGCATGGCTCACGTTCTTTCTTAAGGGCGTGGCGCAGACGGCGCAGAGTGCCGTCTCGGCTGCGCAGGGGCTGTTGTCCTTGTTTGGGGAGGATAAGACGCGAATAGAACAAGGAGCGGGCCGCGCGGCGCGTTCAGCACTGCGCGTCCACCAGGTGTTGCAGGAGCGCCCGGTTGCGTCGCTTGGAGGCGTCGTGAACCAAACGCGCCTCTCGTTCCCTACTGCGGCGAACGCCATGAAGACCCTCGAGCGGCTGAAAATCGTCGGCGAACTGACGGGCGGGAAGCGCAGCCGCCTGTTTTGCTATGCGCGATACCTCTCCATTCTCAACGAGGGGACGGAGACCCCGCCGGGCGGTGCGGACTGAAGCCGTCCTCTTGGGGTGCCTCCTCCGCGTCTTATCCGCCCTCCGGATAAGAAACCCCGCCGGGCAGCGCGCACACCCTCCGCCTTGAGTTTCGGCGTCCCCTCGGCTACATTCGCCCCCTATACGCATTGCCATGCGCGCTATGGGCTGCGCGAATTTTTCATTGAGAGAGCGTTTCGCGCGGTGCGATTGCCGCGCCCCTGCGCGGTTTCGGAAGGAGTGGGGAATGGGGTGCAATTTTCAGACGATGCTCGCGCAGATACGCGCGATATCGGATTCGGAGGCACAGAAGGGGCGCATCTTCGAGCGGGTGATGAAGAAGTTTTTTGGCGAGGATCCGCTGTATGGGGCGCGCTTCTCGCGCGTCTGGCTCTGGCCGGAATGGGCGGCGGCACACGAGGGCTTTGATGGGCAGGACATGGGTATCGATCTCGTGGCGGAGGAGCGTGCGGGCGGCTATTGTGCCATTCAGTGCAAGTGCTACGCGCCGGAGACGCGGATTTCCAGGGCACATATTGATTCGTTCATCTCCGCCTCCAGCCGCCCCATCTTCACCGCCCGCATTCTGGTCGATACCGGCCATCCCTGGGGACCGAGCGCCAAAAAGACCATCGCCGGGCTGCACCCCAAGTGCGACGTGCGCTATCTGGACGATCTGCTGAACCAGTGTTTCGACTGGCCCGATCTCGTGCGCGGCACACCGGAAGACCTGCGCTATCGGCGCGAGACGTTTCGCTTGCGTCCGCATCAGCGCGCGGCTTTCCAGGACGTGATCGCCGGTTTTCGCACCCATGATCGCGGCAAACTCGTCATGGCGTGCGGTACGGGCAAGACCTTCACCGCGCTTCGCATCGCGGAGGAGTGCGCGGGCGTCGGCGGACGCGCGCTTTATCTCGTGCCCTCCATCTCCCTTTTCGCCCAGTCCATGCGCGAATGGGCGACGCACAAGGAGATTCCGCACCGCTACGTCGGCGTCTGCTCGGATACGCGCGCGGGACGGACGGACGAGGACGCCTCGATGGAGGAGCTGGAAATTCCCGTCACCACCGCGCCGCGCAAAATCTCGAACGCACTGGGCGCGACTTCTGGGGACGCGATGACGATCGTCTTCTGCACCTACCATTCGCTCCGCCTCGTGGAGGACGCCCAGAAGGCGGGCGCACCGCCGTTTGACCTCATCGTGTGCGATGAGGCCCACAGGACGACGGGCGTGGAGCGGCCCGAGGGGAAGGAGACGTCCCCCTTCGTGCTCGTGCACGACGCGGAGCGAATCAAGGCGAAAAAGCGGCTTTATATGACGGCCACTCCGCGCCTCTACACCGAGAGTGCGAAAAAAAAGGCGGCACGCCACGACGTGGAGGTGTTCTCCATGGACGATGCCGCCATATACGGCCCGGAGTTTCACCGCCTTCCCTTCTCACGTGCCGTGGAGCAGGATTTGCTCTCCGACTACAGGGTCGTCGTGTTCGGCGTGTATGAACAGCAGGTGGACGCCGCCCTTCAGGCACACATCGCCGAGGGCGAGAACGCGCTCGACATCACCGACGCGGCGAAGGTCGTCGGCTGCTGGCGCGCCCTGCAAAACCCGGAGAACATAAAAAAGAAGGAGGCGACCCCGCCCCGTCCCCTGCGGTGTGCCATCGCGTTCACCAACACGATTCGCGGGTCGAAGCGCCTGGAGGCGCGTTGGGGGGACGTCGTCGCGCGGGCACGCGACCTTCTGCCCGAGGAGGAGCGCGAGAACGCGCTGCGTTGCGAAACGAAGCACGTGGACGGCCAGCACAACGCCCTGGAGCGCAAGTTGCGCCTCGACTGGCTCAAGGGCGATTCCACCGATTGCAACGGCGCCTGCCGCATTCTCTCCAACGCGCGGTGTCTCTCGGAGGGCATCGACGTCCCCGCCCTCGACGCGGTGCTCTTCATGAATCCGCGCAACAGCCACGTGGACGTCGTGCAGGCCGTCGGGCGCGCCATGCGCAAGGCGGAGGGCAAGGAATACGGCTACATCATTCTGCCGGTCGCCGTGCCGGCGGGAATGGACCCGGCCCGCGCCCTGGACGACAACGAGCGCTTCGCCGCCGTCTGGAGCGTTCTGCGCGCCCTGCGCTCCCACGACGACAGGTTCGACGCCAGAATCAACCAGATCGACCTCAACCAGAAGCTACCGGAGAACCTCATCATCTTCACGGGGGATGACGACGTGGAAGCGGAGACGGCCGAGCTGCCCTTTCCGCCGCTTGAGCTGCCGCCCGGTGCGATGTTCGCCAAAATCGTGGAGAAATGCGGAGACAGAAAATACTGGCAAACCTGGGCGAAGGACGTCGCGGACATATTCGCCCGCCTGGTCGCCGGCATCCAAAACCTTCTGAAAAGTCCCGAAAACGAAACCCTGCGCGAGTGGTTCGGAGATTTTCACGCGGAGCTCCAGGTCTCCATCAACGGGTCGATCACGGGGGAAAACGCCGCCCACATGATGGCCCAGCACGTCCTCACGCGGCCTGTTTTCGACGCCCTTTTCGAGGGCTACGATTTCGCGGGGAAAAACCCCGTCTCGCAGGCCCTTGATGCCCTGCGGCGGGATTTCGGCGAGTTCGGCTTTGAGGACGAGATTCAGGATATGGCGCCTTTCTACGAGAGCGTGCGTACCCGCGCGCGGGGCCTCGACAGCCCCGAGGCGCGCCAGCGCGTGCTCATGGAGCTCTACGAAAACTTCTTCGCCACCGCCATGAAGAAGGACGCCGACAGGCTGGGCGTCGTCTATACCCCGCCCGAGGTGGTGGATTTTATCCTGCACAGCGCGGATCACGTTCTGCGCGAGGAGTTTGGCCGCAGCCTGAGCGATGCGGGCGCACACGTCCTCGACCCCTTCACGGGTACGGGCGTCTTTCTCGTGCGCCTGCTCCAGTCCGCACTGGTTCGGGACGCCGACCTGTCGAGGAAATACCACAGGGAGCTGCACGCCAACGAGATCGTCCTGCTCGCCTACTACATCGCGGCTGTTCACGTGGAGGAGGCATACCACGGCCGCGCACGCGCGGATGCCTACGCGCCTTTTGAGGGAATCGCGCTGACGGACACCTTCAACCTGGCGTCCGACCGCGCGTTGCCGGGGACGTGGCTTCCCGACAACAGCAAGCGGGTGGAACGCCAGCGGAAAGCGCCCATTCGGGTGATCGTCGGCAATCCGCCCTGGTCGGCGGGACAAAGGAGCGCGGCGGACGAGAACCAGAACGTGAATTATCCCGAACTGGAGCGGCGCGTGACCGAGACCTACGCCGCCCGCTCCAGGGCGACGAACAAGAACAGCCTCTACGATTCCTACAAGATGGCGATGCGCTGGGCGTCCGACAGAATAGGGGAGGAGGGCGTGGTCGCCTTCGTCACCAACGGCTCGTGGATCGACGGCAACGCGGATTCCGGCGTGCGCGCCTGCCTGGCGGAGGAATTTGACAAAATATACGTTCTGAATCTGCGAGGCAACGCGAGAACTTCCGGCGAGCGAAGGCGCGCGGAAGGGGACAACGTGTTCGGCCAGGGCTCCCGTGCGCCCGTGGCGATCGCCATCCTCGTCCGCTCCGCAAGGGAGCGGAAAGGCATCTTCTATAAAGATATTGGGGATTACCTCAAGCGGGAGGAGAAGCTGGCGTTTCTGCGCGATGCGAAGTCAATCGCCGGAATCGACGACTGGCGGAAGATCACCCCCGACGCCCACCACGACTGGATAGGGCAGCGCAGCGCGGCGTTCCAGCGGCTCTATCCGGTGGGGTCGAAGGAGGCGAAGGCGGGCCGGGCGAACGATACGATTTTTAGTTTATATTCACAAGGTTTGGCGACCAACCGGGACGCCTATATCTACAACTTCTCCCGCACGGCTTGCGCGGAGAACGCCCGCAAGATGGTTGCGGATTACGCCGCCGCCTTGTGCGAACTGGAAGAAGCCGGAAGCCGGACTCTCGACCTGGACGCCATCACACGCCGCCATTCCGCAAACCTTCGGTGGGACAGGGAACTCAGGAACAATCTGAGACGCGGGAAACACGCTGCGTTTGATGACGCCTATGTTTGGAAGGCCGCATATCGCCCCTTTGTGAAGACGAACTGTTACGCTGATTACACTTTCGCACACTGCAAGTTCCAAGTAGACCGCATCTTTCCGTCCGCCGATAGTGAGAACCGCGCCATTTGCATCTCCGGTATCGGCTCCGCCAAACCTTTTTCCGCCCTCTTGGTCGATACGATGCCGGATTTGAATTTTAACGCGGCGGGTGCCCAGTGCTTTCCGCGTTATCGGTATGAGAAGCCCGCAGGCCAGGACGTTCTGCCGAATATCGCCGGCGGCATGGAGCGGGTGGACAACGTGACGGACGCCGCCCTGCGCACCTTCCGCGTCCGCTATGGCGAGGATGGAATAACCAAGGACGACGTTTTTGATTACGTCTATGGCGTCCTCCACGCCCCCGACTACCGAGAGCGTTTCGCGAACGACCTGGCGAAGGAGCTGCCGCGCATCCCTCTGGCGTCTGGTTTTCACGCCTTCTCCGCCGCCGGGCGCGCCCTCGCCGCCCTGCATCTGGGCTATGAGACCTGTGCGGAGCATCCGCTGGAAGTCGCCTTTTCAGGCGTGGGGCAGCCGCGCGACGCGGATTTCCGCCTCGGGGCGCGCGCCATGCGCTTCGCCGACAAGGAGGAGAAGACGACCCTCATCGTGAACGAGCACGTCCGGCTGGAAGGCATCCCGAAGGCGGCACACGGCTACGTCGTGAACGGAAGGACGCCCCTGGAGTGGCTCATCGACCGCTACCGATTCGTGAAGGACAAGCACAGCGGCATCGTGAACGACCCCAACGGCTGGTTTGATAACCCGCGCGACTTGATAGCCGCCGTCCGGCGCGCCGTCTTCCTGAGCGTCGAGACGGCCCGCATCGTGGATTCCCTCCCCCCCGCGCTTGATTCCTGACGCCCCTTGCTTCGTTCATCCAGTTCTCGCCCCCTTGACGCCGATGCCGCCCGTTTTGCGACCCATCGGGATTCGACGTCCCGCCCCGCGCTTCTCGCCTGGCGGCCGTGGCCAGTGCGGGCCACCATTTCGGATACCGGATGACGGAGGGGGAGATGGAGAATTTCGGCGCCAGCCAGAACAAGCGCGCCGCGCACGTATTCGGAGCGCCGGGGGATGGTCCCTCTTTTCCGGCGACCACGGTCGAGAGAGAGGAGGCGCTCTTCCGCCGCTGGGTGCTCAAATACTTCGACCATTGGGCGCCAGAATCCTTCCGTTGGCTGGCGGAGAAGCTGGGAGGGCGGGCGGAAATCCACCCGGGCGGCCAAGAAAGTCCCTGATGCGCTTGCCCAGGTTATCGCGAACAACTCTTCTTCGAGCGATTCTTCCGAAGAACGACTGGGGCGACGCCCTGTACGCTACGCTCTACTACCTGATCCGGCTCGGACGCTGGCCCCGCGGACGCAACCCGAGGCGCTTCAACGACTACCTCTACAGGCTGAAGGTGGACGGTTCGCTGCAGGATCCACTCTGCGTTTTCACGACGGACAAGGAATACGCGAAATACTTTATCGCCTCGGTGGTCGGGTGGGAACACACCATCGAGACCTACCGTGTCCTGCGGACGAAAGCGGAAGTCGACGGGCTGGCGCTGGATCGCTTTCCTTGCGTGGTGAAGCCCACGCACATGAGCGGACCAGCCCAGGTGCACCCTGATGCGGACAGCCCCCTGCACCGAGACCTGCTGAGGGAATGGTTCGCCGCCGACTTCTACCACGAGACCAGAGAGCAGAACTATCGTCCGCTCGCTTCGAAGGTCATCATTGAGGAATTCGTCTCCGAAGACGGGCGAACGATACCGGAAGACTATAAGGTCTTCTGCTTCGGAGGGGCTCCGAAAATCGTCCAGGTGGACCAGGACCGCTTCTCCGGCCACACCCTATCCCTCTTCTACGACACTTCGTGGAACAGGCTGCCCATCAAGCTCCGCTACCCCGAAATCTCGTCCACCTGCCCCCGACCGGCGATGCTGGAAAAGATGCTTCATATCGCGGAGCGGCTCGCCCGACAGTTCGCGTTCGTTCGCGTGGACATGTATGCCGTGAACGGCCGGGTGAAGGTGGGCGAGTTGACGCACTGCCCCGTATCCGCCGCCGGATCCGCCGGAGAAAAGATACGCCTCTCTTCCGGAGAAATCACGCTGGGCGGGTTTTTTGAACTCGACGTGCCGTCTTCCTGAGCGCCGATGCCGCCCGCATCGTGGATTCCCTCCCCCCGCGCTTGATTCCTAGCGGGCGTCCGCTTCGTTCATCCATCTCTCGCCCCCTTGACGCCGATGCCGCCCGTTTTGCGCCCCATCGGGACTCGACGTCCCGCCCCGCGCTTCTCGTCTCACCAAACCCACTCGCCTGCGCCTCGGATGGGCGCGGAGCGTCCCCGCTTGCGATTCGACAAAAATCATGGCGAACGTCCCGAAAAATGCCGTTTGAGGGTGCCTGAACGGCTCGTAAAACGGCGTTGCAAAAGTCGTTCAAAAGGTCGTCGAGCGTGATGGCGGCGCGGGCGTCCTCAGTTCGCGGCTCTCGCTCAGCCGCTTCCACGTCGGCATGGTTTAGCGTCCGCCTTTGTCGTCCGTCTCCGGCGTTGGGCTTTCCGAGATGGCTTCTTCATACTCTTTAATCCACGCTTCGGCTTGTTCGGGGGTGTAGGCTCCGGTTTCGGCGCCGCTATCCTTCGGCAACCCATAGATTGGCGGCTTGTCGATATGCGGCTCCAGCCGCTCTCTCAATTCCTGTGCTTTTTCAGCGGACAAGCCTTCGAGGATGGAAACCATATCTTTCATCATCAGTCCGCCCTCGAAAATGACGCCGGAGAGATCGCTCTCCCGGCCGACTAACGACCTCATGCGTCTCGCAAACCCATCGGGAATACATATTGTTTCACTGGCCGCCCCCTGCAACTGCGCCCACATGAGACTCGCCCCTTGCAACTGCGCACCCCCGAGAACCGCTCCTTGCAACTGCGCCTGATTGAGAGCCGCCCCTTGCAACTGCGCGCGCACGAGATCCGCCCTTTGCAACTGCGCACGCCAGAGACTCGCCCCTTGCAACTGCGCCTGATTGAGACTCGCCCCTTGCAAGTGCGCAACCCCGAGAACCGCCCCTTGCAACCGCGCCTCCTTGAGATACGCCCCCTGCAAACGCGCGCCCAAGAGATTCGCCCCTCCCAGGCGCGCTTTTAGAAGGTAGGCTCCGTTCAGCCAGCTGCCTGCAAGGTTGATGTGGAGACCCTGAAAGACGTCATGCTCCTGCACGAAAAGCAGGGTCAGCAGGGTTTGGATTTCCTCGGAAGGCTCCGCCAAGTAAGCCTTTGGATACTTGGACTCTCTCGTCGTCCGGCGGACGTGCGCGCAGAGAACGTCGAGCACCGTCCCCCGCAATTCCTGGTTGTCTTCCGCCAGATGGAAGAGCTCGTAGGCCCCGCCCAGACGAACGGAATCCGATTTGTGGCCCATGTGTTCAATGGCGTTTTTCAGACGCTCCTGCCGCAGCCCCTTCTCGGCGTTCTCGTTGGTCTTGGCCTGTTCTTCCGTAGCATTGACCTGCGCACGCGCCGTCTCCTCCATCGCCTTGGCGCGCCGGTGGGCTGTCACAGCCTGTATGGCGAGCAGGACGCCGCCCATGGCGATGCCCAGAGATTTTAGAATCTGATATTTGTTTTCTATTCCGAAGAGGTAAAAAGCCCATTTCGGATCTTCGGAGAAGGCGATGACCGAAAAAAACACCAACAAACCCACAAGCAGGGATACCAACAAAAAAACGGGCGGGGAGTCTTTCCACCGGGCTTTCAGCCAGTGCAGTGTCGGCATGGTTTAGCCTCCGCCTTTATCGCCTGTCTCCGGCGTTGGGCTTTCCGAGATGGCTTTTTCGTATTCGGCAATCCACGTTTCGGCTTCTTGGCGGGTGTAGGCTCCGGTTTGTGCGCCGCTCCTCTCCGGCAATCCATAGACTAGCGGCTGGCCGATATGCGGCTCCAGTTCCTTTTTCAACACTTGTGCTTTTTCATTGGACAAGCGTTCAAGGATGGAATCCACGTCTTCCCTCGTCAATCCGCCACTGAAAATGACGCCGGAGAGTGCGCTCTCACTGCCGACTAACGACCTCATGCGTCTCGCAAACCCATCGGGAATATATATTGTTTCACTGGCCGCCCCCTGCAACTGCGCCCACATGAGACTCGCCCCTTGCAACTGCGCACCCCCGAGAACCGCCCCTTGCAACTGCGTCCTTCTGAGAGACGCCCCATGCAACTGCGCATCCCAAAGATTCGCCCCATGCAACTGCGCATCCCAAAGATTCGCCTCTTGCAACTATCCATGAGTATCGCCCCTTGCAACTGCGCGTCCACGAGAACCGCCCCTTGCAACTGCGTATTCCAAAGACTCGCTCCTTGCAGCCGCGCATTTGAAAGGTGGGCGCCGTTCAGCCAGCTGCCCGCCAGGTGGATGCGGAGACCCGCAAAGACGTCATGCTCCTGCGTGAAAAGCAGGGTCAGCAGGCTTTGGATTTCCTCGGAAGGCTTCTTCGAGCATTCCTTTTGATACTCGGAACCGCTCGTCGTCCGGCGGACGTGCGCGCAGAGAACGTCGAAAACCGTCCGCCGCAATTCCTGGTTGTCTTCCGCCAGATGGAAGAGCTCGTAGGCCCCGCCCAGGCGAACGGAACCCGAGTCATCGCCCATGTGTTCAATGGCGTTTTTCAGACGCTCCTGCCGCAGCCCCTTCTCGGCGTTCTCGTTGGTCTTGGCCTGTTCTTCCGCCGTCCTCTCCATCGCCTTGGCGCGCCTGTGGGCTGTCACAGCCTGTATGGCGAGCAGGACGCCGCCCATGGCGATGCCCAGAGATTTTAGAATCTGATATTTGTTTTCTATTCCGAAGAGGTAAAAAGCCCCTTTCAGGTCTTTCTGGAGATTCGGGGCTTCAAAGAACGAGATGAACAAAAAAGACGCCGCTAAAACCACAAGTAGAGACACCAACAAAAAAACGGGCGGGGAGTCTTTCCACCAAGAAAATATACGGGTTTTCACAAACGGGATGGCGAGTAAGCCTATGATGATGGTGCCCAAGGCGATGCCCAGAAATTGCAGAATCTGAAATTTGTCACCTATACTGAAGATGTAATAAGCCCATTTCGGGGTTTCGAAGAACAAGATGACCAAAAAAGACGCCGCTAAAACCACAAGCAGGCACACCAACAGAAAAACGAGCGGGGAGTCTTTCCGCCAAGACCAGATACGGGTTTTCAACCACTTCCACGTCGGCATGGTTTAGCCTCCGCCTTTATCGTCCGCCTCCGGCGTTGGATCTCACGAGATGGCTTCTTCATACTCCTTAATCCACGCTTCGGCTTCTTCGGAAGTGTAGGCTCCGGTTTGGGCGCCGCTCCCCTCCGGCAACTCATGGCTTGTCTGCTGGCACCTATGCGGCTCCAGCCGCTCTCGCAATTCCTCTGCTTTTTCATCGGACAAGCCTTCAAGGATGGAATCCATATCTTTCATCATCAGTCCGCCACTGAAAATAACGCGGCAGATATCGCTCTTCCGGCCGATTAAAATTTCCATGCGTTCCGCAAACCCATCGGGCCAGCTTCCTGCACTGACCGCCCCATGCAACCGAGCGTCCCCAAGATCCGCCCCTTGCAACTGCGCATTCTCGAGATTCGCCCCATGCAACCACGCACCCCAGAGCACCGCCCCTTGCAACCGCGCGCCCTGAAGATCCGCCCCTTGCAAATGCGCATACCAGAGATTCACCCCTTGCAACTGCGCCTTCCAGAGATTCACCCCTTGCAACCGTGTCCCTATGAGATGCGCCCCTTGCAGTTGCGTGCCCTGAAGATTCGCCTTTTGCAGGCGCGCATTTTGAAGGTTCGCGCCGTTCAGCCAGCTGCCCGCCAGGTGGATGCGGAGACCCGCAAAGACGTCATGCTCTTGCACGAAAAGCAGGGTCAGCAGGCTTTGGATTTCCTCGGAAGGCTTCGTAGGGCACTCGTTTTGATACGCAGCCCCTCTCGTCGTCCTGCGGACGTGCGCGCAGAGAACGTCGAGCACCGTCCCCCGCAATTCCTCGTTGTCTTCCGCCAGATGGAAGAGTTCGTAGACCCCGCCCAGACGAACGGAATCCGAGGCGTTGCCCATGTATTCCATGGCGTTTTTCAGACGTTCCTGCCGCAGCCCCTTCTCGGTGTTCTTCGCCGTCTCCTCCATCGCCTTGACGCGCTTCTGGGCTGCCACAGCCTGTATGGCGAGCAGGACGCCGCCCATGGCGACGCCCAGAAATTTCAGAATCTGAAATTTGTCACCTATCCCGAAGAGACAAAAAACCCATTCCGGATCTTCGGAGAAGGCGATGACCAAAAAAACCAGCAACAAACCCACAAGCAGGGATAGCAACAAAAAAACGAGCGGAGAGTCTTTCCACCAAGAACAGATACGGGTTTTCAGCCAGTGCAGTGTCCGCATGGTTTAGCCTCCGCCTTTATCGCCCGTCTCCGGCTTTGGGATTTTCGGGGTGGCTTTTTCGTATTCGGCAATCCACGCTTCTGCTTGTTCGGGGGTGTAGGCTCCGGTTTCGGCGCCGCTATCCTTCGGCAAGTCATGGCTTGGCGGCTTGTCGATATGCGGCTCCAGTTTTTTTCTTAATACCTGTGCTCTTTCATTGGATAAGCCTTCAAGGATGGAATCCACGTCTCCCCTCGTCAGTCCGCCCCCGAAAATGACGCCGGAGAGCGCGCTCACACCCCCGACTAACGACTTTATCCGTTCTACGAAAAGAAAGGGGTCCCAGATCCCTTCACTGACCACCGCTTGCAATTTCGCGCCTTGAAGATTCGCCCCTTGCAACTGCGTCTCCCAGAGATTCGCCCCTTGCAACCGTGCAGCACTGAGATTCGCTTCTTGCAACTGTGCGCCCTGAAGATCCGCCTCTTGCAACTGCGCACCGAAGAGAATCGCCCCTTGCAACTGCGTATTCCAAAGATTCGCCCCTCCCAGGCGCGCATTTTGAAGGTTCGCGCCGTTCAGCCAGCTGCCCGCCAGGTGGATGTGGAAACCCGCAAAGCCGTCATGCTCTTGCGTGAAAAGCAGGGTCAGCAGGCTTTGGATTTCCTCGGAAGGTTTCTCCGGGTAATCCTTGCGATACGCATCCCCGCTCGTCATCCGGCGGACGTGCGCGCAGAGAACGTCGAGCACCGTCCGCCGCAATTCCTGGTTGTCTTCCGCCAGATGGAAGAGCTCGTAGGCCCCGCCCAGGCGAACGGAATCCGATTTGTGGCCGATGTGTTCGATGGCGTTTTTCAGACGCTCCTGCCGCAGCCCCCTCTCGGCGTTCTCGTTGGTCTTGGCCTGTTGTTCCGTAGCATCGACCTGAGCACGCGCCGTCTTCTCCATCGCCTTGGCGCGCCTGTGGGCTGTCACAGCCTGTATGGCGAGAACGACGCCGCCCATGGCGACGCCCAGAAATTTCAGAATCTGAAATTTGCGATCTATCTTGTCATCTATCCCGAAGAGGTAAAAAGCCCCTTTCAGGATCTTTCTGGAGATTCGGTTCTTCGGAGAACAAGATGAACAAAAAAAGCGCCAAAAGCACCGCTAAAACCGCAACGAGGAACAGCAACAACAAAAAAACGGGCAGGGAGTATTTTCGGCTCGGCATGGACGTTCCACACTCTCCTCAATCGAGCGAAAAGCCATAGCCTAGAACGCCTCCCTATCACCGGTTCAAGCGGGCTTGCATGGGCGCGCCGCATCTCGTCTCACCAAACCCTGCTCGCCTGCGCCTCGAATGGGTGCGGAGCGTTCCCCGCTTGGGGCTCGGACAAAAATCATCATTGCGAACGGCTTGGAGAAACAGCGGATTTTCCGAGGCGAAACGTCCTGGGAATGACCGTTTCAGGGGGATTGAACGGCTCCTCAAACGGCCGTGCAAGGGCGTTGCAAAAGTCGTTCAAAAGGGCGTCAAGCGTGAGGGCGGCGCGGGCGTCGGCGTCCTCACCGTTGCTCTCGACGTCGGAATGCGTGGAGGCGTCGGCACTGCCGGGCGGAGTCGCGCCGCGTATTGGATGCAATTTCTTGAATGCGTGCTTATGGGCGCCTTCGGCGTCGGGGGGAGGGGGCGAAGCGGCGGCGCCAGCTCGCCGTCTGCGCGCGGGTGATGCGGTAGAGCATGAAGCCGCCGGCGCTCACCGAGACGAGAATGAGCGCGAAGCCTATCGTCATCGCCCGCTGAAACGGAGTGGCACGGCGACGCTTTTTGGACTTTGGAGGCGTCCTCGCGCGCGCTGAGGGCGGGCGTTTCCACCTCGGGCAGCCAGAGAAAGGGTGCCGCCACCATCCCCGCCACGAAGAGGAAGGGAAGCAAAAGGCGCGTGAGATACAGACGCAGCAATGGCGAGAACCTCCCGCCGCCGAATATAAGGGGTTTCCCCCCGCGCGACAATGCCGTCACCGCCGCTCGCGCCTCCTCCGGGGCGTCCGCGCGATCTGCGCGTGGGAAAGCCGCCGTCCCCCGCTTCTGCGGGTTCCGGTTTGCACCGTCCGGCGAAATGTGATCGCGTCCGTTTTTTGCCGTATGATGCGCTTCGGTTTCGTCTATCTTTCATTTTTCGTTCCAGTGGGAAGGGGGAGCGGATGCGGCGGCCGAGAATCGGAATCACCTGCGACGTGGGCAAGCGGAACTTTCCCGAAGCCCCCAGGGTACGCCCCCGCCACGTGCTGATGGACGCCTACGTGGAGGCGGTGATCAAGGCGGGCGGAGTGCCGCTCCTGCTTCCTGCGGCCGAGGACGCGCGCGCTTGTGCCGCCGCGGTGGGGGGCGTGGACGGGCTGATCATCTCCGGCGGCGGACACGATATCGACCCGACGCTCTACGGGGAGGCGCGCCTGCCCGAATGCGGCCCGACGAACCCCCGGCGCGAGACGGCGGAGATGGCGGCGTGCAGGGACGCCATCTCCCGCGACATGCCCGTGCTCGGCATCTGCGGAGGGATGCAGGTCGTCAACATCGCAGCGGGCGGTGCCCTCTATCAGGACATTCCCTCCCAGGTGGCGGGTGCGCTGACGCATCGGCCCGAGAACGCGCAGGAGAGCACCTACGCCTTCCACGAGATAGAGCTCGGCGATTCCATCCTTGCGGAAATTTTAGGGAGCACATCAAGGGTGAACAGCCACCACCACCAGAGTGCGCGCGAGGTGGGCACAGGCGTGCGGGTATCCGCCCGAGCTGCGGATGGCGTCATCGAGGCGATAGAGTGCCCCGCCCACCGGTTCGTTCTGGGCGTGCAGTGGCATCCGGAATCCATGTCGGCTTATGGCTACGCCGACAGGGAGGGGGCGGGGCGTCTTTTCGCGCGCCTCATCGACGAGGCGCGCACCTTCGCCAAGGAGGCGGCAGAGGCGGACTAAGCGGCGCGGGTTCCTCTTTTCCCGCGCTTTGGGATATACGGCCTTTCTTTTTGACCGCGCGCCCGGTGCCTCCGCAGGGGCGCGCATCAGTTGCATCGCTTTGGGGAGACGGACGTGAAGATCGGCATCATCGGCCCCGCCGCCAGCGGGAAGACGACCCTGTTCAACGCACTGACGGGCGGAGACGCCGAGACGGGGGGATACGGGGCGTCGAAGGCGCGCGTCGGTGCGGCACAGGTGGCGGATGAGCGGGTGGACGCACTGAGCGCGATCTTCCGGCCAAAAAAAACCACCCGCGCGCGCGTGAGTTTCGTGGATGCACCGGGCGTGGGCGAGGCGGGGGCGGCTTCCCGAAGCGCGGAGGCGATTCCCCAGGCACTGGAGGGGGCGGACGCACTCCTCGTCCTCGTGCGCGCTTTCGCCGACGCGGGCGTTCCGCACCCCAGAGAGCGCATAGACCCCGCGCGCGATCTGGAGGACGTCCGGCTGGATTTGATTCTGCGCGACCTCTCGGTGATCGAACGCCGCCTGGAGCGTCTCGAGCGGACGTTGCGGGTGCGGAAAGACCCGGCAGAGGCGCGCGAGTGCGCACTGCTGCGGGAGATGGGGGCTGTTCTGGAGGAGGGCCGGCCCCTCCTCTCCATGGGGATGGACGAGGCGCAGGCCCGCGCGGTGAAAGGGTTTGGCTTCCTCTCCGCCAAGCCGCTTCTCGCCGTGGTGAACGTGGACGAGGCACAGCTGGCTGGCGGTGCGGACGTATGCGCCGGCCTTGCGGGAGACTCCGCCCCGGTTCCGCTCGCCGCACGACTGGAGGAGGAACTCGCACAGATTCCGGATGCGGAGCGGGCGGCGTTTCTCGCGGATTACGCCCTGGAATCCTCCGCGCGGGACAGGGTGATTCGGGCGTCTTTCGCGTTGCTGCATCTGCGGTGTTTTTTCACCGTGGGGGAGGATGAGGTGCGCGCCTGGCCGGTGCGCGCGGGCGTCCGCGCCCTGCAGGCGGCGGGGACGATTCATTCGGACCTCGAGCGCGGCTTCATTCGCGCGGAGGTGGTCTCCTATCGGGATTTCATGGCGGCCGGCTCGCTCGCCGCCGCGCGCGAGAGGGGAACGCTCCGCCTTGAGGGCAGGGATTACGTCGTGGAGGACGGAGACATCATGCACGTGCGCTTCAACGTGTGAGGGGAAGGCGGGAGGAGAAGCGACGCGGCTTTATGAATGCGCGCAGCCGCGCGCGGCGGATATGCGGGAGAGGATGCGCGCGTGTGCCCTCTGGTGGGCGGCACAGCGGATGGTTTTCAGGTTTTCTTTCGCCCCGCCTGCGAGCGGGCGACAGAAGGCTTCCTTGAGCCTGCGTATCCTTTCGGCGGACGCCGCCTCCGCCTCCTCGGAGATGGCACCCTCCCTTATGGCGCGGGCGATGGTCTCGAAGGCGCGCGTCTGGGCGTCCTCTGCATGGCATATCAAGGCGACGTCCCCGCCCGCGCGGATGGCTTCCAGAGCGGCGGCCGGCGGATCCTCTATCGCGCCCATGTCGAGGTCGTCGGTGATGCAGACGCCCGCAAACCCCAGCAGGCCGCGCAGGAGTTCCCCGATGAAGCGCGGCGAGAGACTCGCAGGCGTCGTCTCGTCTATTTTCGCATAGACGGCGTGGGCCGCCATGACGCAGGCGGGCGGACACCGACCGAGGAGACGCTGAAACGGCGGCAGCTCGCGCGTCTTGAGGTCCGCAAGCGAGAGAGAGCAGACCGGCAGCGCGTCGTGGGGGTCGGGTGCCATGTCGCCGATGCCCGGAAAATGCTTGGCACAGGCGGCCACGCCCGCCTCCTGCAGGCCTTCGGTGAGCGCCTCGCCCATGTGTGCGACGAGGTTCGCAGACGCGCCAAAGGAGCGATCGCCGATGACGGCACACCGCGGGTTGGAGAGGACGTCCAGGACGGGTGCGAAGTTGATGTTGACGCCCACCGCGCGGAGCTCCGCTCCGGTGATGCGGGCGGCTTCCTTCACAAGTGCGGAATCGTCCGCCTCGCCAAAATCCCGCGCCGCCGGAAAGGTGGTGAAATCCGCGGAGAGGCGATTCACGCGCCCGCCCTCCTGGTCGATGCCGACCAGAAGCGGAAGCCCGGTGGGCGAGGTGCGGGCGGCCTTCTGCAGGGAGGCGAGGAGTGCGGCGGTTTGCGCGGCGGACTCTACGTTGCGCCTGAACAGGATGACGCCGCCGACCTCGCCCGCCCGTGCCCGTGCGAGGAGTGCGGCGGGGGGGTGGGTACCCTCGAAGCCGACCATGACGTGCTGGCCGGCGCGGACCTCAGGCGTCCAGGGCTTCACGCGCGCCCCTCAGCCCTGGCGCATCCGCGTGATGGTGAAGGATTCGGCCATCGCCACGCCCGCCAGACGCCCGGCGTTCTCCAGCCGTTCGCGTATGCGTTTTTCTATTTGCTCGGGATTCTTGATCTGGGACTCGTGTGCGCATATCGCGCGAATTTTTTGATCGAAAGTATGCGAGACGTCCACAAAAAAATTCGGGTGGAGCGTGTTGACGTATAAAAGGTTGTTCGTGTGGTGTGCGTCGATGCCCGCGTAGCCGAGTTCGGGCAGAAAATGGTGATCCCGCGCGTAGATCACCGCCTTGAACGTGGCGTGCCCGATGGCCTGGTGGTCCGGATGCTGGTAGTGGGGGCGCCAGGGATCGTGGGTGAGGATGGTGTCGGGCCGAAAGTGGCGGATGAGAAAGGCGATCTGGTTTCTGAACGCGCGGGTATCCTCCAGCTCCCCGTCCCGGTGGCGGAGAAACAGGGTTTCCTTGACGCCCAGAATGCGGGAGGCGGCGTGTTGTTCCGCCTCGCGCGTCTTGGCGAGATCAAAAGGGCTGACGTCCTCTTTCGTGCCCTTGTCGCCGTTCGTGCAGACGACGGTGCGCACTGCGGCACCCTCCCCCGTCCAGCGGGCGATGCTGCCGCCGGCGGAGAGTTCCGCATCGTCCGGATGGGCGACGATGACGAGTACCTGCTGAAATTCCGAGTGATTCAATGCCGTTTTCCCTCCTTGTTATGAAGCGTGATGAGATGCGAGCGTCGCCTCGGCCGGCTGACGCAGCCTCTGCCAGATTTTCCGTTCCGCCTCGGCGATTCGCGTCCAGGTGAAGGATCGCGCCCACGCCGCCGCCCTGGGGAAGGTGCGCGCACCCTGCAGAATTCTCGCCATCTCGCGCGCGTAAGCCGCCGTGTCCCCCTCCGGAACGAGATATCCGCTTTCGCCCGCACCCACCGCCCGGGAGACGCCGCCCACGTCGAAGGCGAGCGTGGGCAGCCCGCACGCGGCCGCCTCAAGGGCGACGATGCCGAAGCTCTCATAGTGCGAGGGGAGGGCGAGGAGGTCGGCGGCGGAATAGAAGAGGGGGAGCGTCTCTTGCGGCCGTGCTCCGAGAAAGCGGACGCGGGCGTCCACGCGGCGGCGGTGTGCGAGGCGGGTGAGGCGCGCGACCTCCGCTCTCTGGGCGGGCGAGGCGTAGTCCTCGGCGCGGCGGGGGGTCGTTCCGAGCCTTCCGGTGTTCTCTCTGAGCACACCGCCCACGTGAAGCAGGTGTGCGTTGAGGTCGGGGTGTTCGCGCGTCAGCATGGCGAGGGCTTCGATCAGGCGGTCGAGGCCCTTGACGCGCTCGATGCGGCCCACGGCGAGAACGTAGGCCCCGTCCGGTGCGATCCCTAAGCGCGCGCGCGCCGCACCCCTGGAATGGGGCCGGAATTTCTCTGCGTCCACCCCGCAGGGGACGACGTGGGCGTCGGCGACGCCCGAGGCCTCCTCCACCGCGCGCGCCTCGGCGGGGGAGGAGACGAGGAGTGCGTCGGCCGATCGCGCGAGTGCGGCCTCGGCCGTCAGGCGGGCGCCCGACTCGCGCCTGCCTCCGGAGGCGAGCGCGTCGTTCTTGAGCCCGGCGAGGGTGTGAAAGCGCAAGGCGAGGGGAACGCCCCACGTCTGGGCGAGAATCTCTCCGGCGCGGCCCGATAGCCAGTAATGGGCGGAAACTCCGTCGTAGTGCGTCTGGCTCTCCTCGGAGAACGCCAGAATCCCGCGCGCGAACGCCTCGACCCAGGCGTGCTGTGCGTCCTTGTCGAGTTTTCTTGCGGGGCCCGCCGGAATGCGGACGAGGCGGCAGCCGGGTGCGAGGGGAGTGTGCGTATCGGACGCGCCGGATTCCAGGCGCGTGAAGACGTCCGCCTGAACCCCAAGGGCGGAGAGTGCTTTGGCGATTTCGCGCACGTAGACGTTCATTCCGCCCGTCAGGTCGCCGCCCAGGGGGGAGAGGGGGTCCGTGTGCATCGAGAGTATCGCCAGGCGCATTTCCCCCCCTGCCGTCGGTCCAGCCGTCATCCATCCTCCCTTTTCAGATGCGCGCGGAGAATGTGCTCGTCGCGCGCCCCAAAGCGGTATTTGTAGGCTTCATCGCCTCTGAGCATGTCGAAGGCGGAGCGGCCCGCCTGAATCGCCTCGTCCAACTTGTGGGCCAGGAGCACGACCCCCGCGCTCAATTCGCGCTCCAGCGGATCGAAGCCCGAGTTGTAGAGATATATCCTGTTTCCGTAGTCGAAGGAGAGGTTCGAGGCGACGGGATGGCCGTCCACCCGCATGATCGTCAAATCCAGATACCCCAGCGCGAGCATCTTTCGGCTCACGTCGGCGAAGAAGGATTTTCTCTCGGGGTTCCAGAAATCCGCCTTCTCCGGCTGGCTCAGCGCGTGCAGGGAGATGAAATCGTCCAGATCGCCGGCCAGGGCGTCCGCCGCCCCCGTTCGATGATACGCCAGCCCCTCCTCCATGCCGGCTTTTCGTATCTTGCGCCGCAAATCCCGCTCCTCTTTTGCCCCTAGTGCTCCGGCGTATGCGCTCCACGAATCGGGCAGGGCGATGACGGGACAGACCTCCTCGCGCGATATCGAGACGGCCCCGCCCGTCGCCTCCTCCAGGGCGGGAAGGGTGGGAGACGCCTCGGGAATCCCCCGCAGGGAGATTTCGCGCCAGTCCGGCGCGCCCGGTTCGCCCAGGGCGCGAAGAATCGCCCGCCAGGAGGCGAGGTGTGCCCCGTCGGCGGCGATGAGGTCGAGATAGTCGGAAAGATCATCCCCCCCTGTGAATCGCAACCGCCCCTCCGCGCCCAGGACGAAGGGGGCGAGTGCGGCGAGTGTGCCCTCCTCATCGCGCACGGCGCACAGGCACAGCCGCCCCGCCCCGAAATTCCTCCACCAGGAAGAGTGCCACGCGGGGTCGTAAAAAGGGTGCGCGTGGCTGGAGCGTGCCATCAGCGCGCGCCATTCGTCCTCCAGCGCGGCGAACGCCCGGGGCGATGAGAGAATCTCTGTTTGCAGCGAGGCACATGAGATTTGCGGCATCGGAGTTCCTTCCCTTTCATCTTATCCATTTTATCATCGCGCGCGGGCGTTTTTCGCAGAGGCGCTCTGCTTCGCCCCTCAGTCCAGTTGACGCAGCCCCACGAACCTGGCCGGAGGGTGGTTCTTCAGGGGTTCGGAGAGGCGCGAGCGGGCGAAGACGAAGAGGCGGTCGTAGTATAGCGTTTGAAAATGGGTGAAGCCCGCCTTGCCCACGCCGCGCCGTGAGGCCGTATTTTTCGATTCCACGAAGATGAGGGCGCGCTTGAGCCCTAGGTGCGCGCCGTGTTCCAGAGCGTGCCTGAGCACGGAGGGATAGAGGTTCTTCCCCCGGCGGTGGGCGAGGGTGAACGCGTCGTATAGATATATTTCCGTGGCCGCCGGCTGAATCGCTTTGTCGATTTCCTCCACGCCCACCATGCCGCGCGCCCCCCAGATGTAGCTCACCCCCTTGCCCTTCTCAAGGGCGAGGAAGCACTTCTCGCCCCGCTCGAAGCGCTTCGCCGTCAGACTCTCGCCCTGCACGTCGGAGATGAGGTGGCGATGGGCGGATGCGCGCTCCAGAATGACGTGCTCCACCTCGACCCGCGGCTCGCTCTGGGGGATTTCGGCGGGATACGAAAAATCGTAAAGACAGAGCTCCACCGATGTCAGAAGCGTTGATCGCAGAAAATCCAAAAGAGGATGGCTCCCTTATTTTATCTTCATGAGCGCTTCGAGATAAGGCGCAAGCGGGACGTGGATGTGGGCGAGGTCCTTCCTTTTTTCAAAATGCTCCTGAACCATCCGCGCTGTCCGGGGGATGTTTTCCAGGTAGCGCGCCGCTCCGCGCACCGTCTTCTGGAAGGCGAAGGTGCCGATGGCCTTGAGGTTGCGCTGTATGGCCGCCGCGCACAGGGCACGCTCATACCCTTCTTTATCCGAGAAGTGCCGGCGACCGCAAGTCTCCCAGTAGCGGTGGATGATGCGCCCCCGCACCGCATCGTCGAGCCCGACGTAGCTGTCGAACGCCAGGGACGCCAGATCATACAGGCAGGGGCCCATGCGCGCGTCCTGAAAATCGATGATGAACACCTCCCCGGAGACCATCAGGTTTCTGCTGTGGTAGTCGCGGTGGGTGAGGCGAAAGGGGGTTTGGCATATCTCCCGGCACAGCTCCCGAAACGATGCGTCAAGCCCGCTCGCGTCGGTTTTCATGCCCAAAAGGCTTTCAAAGGCATGTTTGCGTGCGTGGTGCAGCTCGCCCACGAAAAAAGAGGGGTCGAACCGCCGCGCGAGCGCGACCCCCCCGTCCTCGCGCGGTGCCTCCTGCATGGCCGCCATCGCGTCAACGGCGGCGGCGTAGAACCGCCCCGCCTTCTCCCATCCCCCGAGGCACCAGACGTCCTCCAGCGTCTGATCTCCGCAGTCCTGCAGCAGAATGACGCCGGCCTCCGCATCCACCGCGAAAATTTGCGGGACGCTGAGGCCGATGGCCTCGAAATGCCTTTGCACGTCGATGAAGGGGAGCGTCTCCCGCTGGAAGGGTGCGGATGCGATCATGCCGACGGAGCGCGTGCGCTCCCCGCCAGGGTGGAGGAGGCGGACGTAGGTGCGATCGGAGGCGTCCCCCCGCAGCGGGGTGAGCGATTGAACGGCGACGCCGAAGCGGGCCCGCACCAGGGCTTTCAGACGCGCATGCCCACCCGCTGCGGGGTTTGTTGTGCTCATGCGGTGTCTGGTGCGTCCTGCAAGGGGAGTGCGGAGATGGCGCGCCCCAGATCGGCCAGCGTCTTGCGGTAGGGCTCTTCTTTTCTCCTCAGCTCGAAGGTGAGCGGCCCCCGGTAGCCTTTCGCGTGGAGCGGGGCGAGAAAAGAGGGCCACGCCATCGCCCCCTCGCCCGGAAGGAGATGCGCGTCGCTGTGCCCGTCGTTGTCGTGGAGGTGGACCGCCGCGCAGAAGGGTGCCAGACGCGCGATGGCGTCGGGCAGGTTTTCCCGCTCGGTGATGAGGGCGTGGCCGGCGTCCGCGCAGATTCTCAGCCTCGGGTGGTCGATGCGCTCCACAAATTCGGCGAGCGGTACCACGCGGCCCATGGCCGCCGGAATGTTCTCCAGTGCGAACACCAGGTCCATCTCCTCCGCCGCCGGCAAGAGCCGCGCCATGCTCTCCTCAAGCCTCTCGTAGGTGTCGCCCGCACCCGCTTTCGCAGGCGCGCCCGGATGGATGACGGCGATTCGCGCGCCCAGGGGGCGAAACGCGCGCGCCGCGCGGATGGTTCTATCGAGTGCCTCCGCCCGTTCCTGTGCATCGGGCGAGGCGAGGGAGAGCCAGCGGCCTTTTCTCGCCTCCTCCAGTTTCGCATAAAAAGGGGCGTGGAAGGTGGGTGCGGACAAGGAGAGATCCGCCAGCCAGCGTTTGAGTACCTGGAGCCGGAAGGCGTCGCTCACGTCGAAATGCGGCGTCATCGCCCACAGCTCCACGTTGCGGAAGCCCGCCTCGGCGGTCTCCGTCAGGTGGGCGTGCCGGAGCGGTTCCTGGGCGAAAAGATGGGCGGACAAGGCACGGCGGGTTCTGAGCAAACCTGAAACCCTTTGACGAGTGCGGGGCGGAGGCGGGGATGCGGGAAGATTATACGCTCCGGAGGAGGGGGGTGCCAACGGGAGGTCGGGCCGGGGCGGTGGGAGCGGGAATGCGCATCAAACCCATCGCTTCTCGGGAGCTTGGCGTGCGGGGGAATATATGCGCGGCCGTCGGTTGACGAAAGCGCTGCGCGCGCCTAGAATTGGTCATACCATCTGACCAGAGAGTTTTTCGGTTCTCAGGACATGGCGGGGACGGGCGCGGACGGTTCTCGCGCATCGCCTGGGTGTGCTCGCGTGCTGCGGAGGCGGTTTTTTGCTGCGACCGGTGCGAAAAACAAGGCTGTATGAGAGCGTGGTGGAGCAGATACAGCGGCTCATACGCACGCGGAAGCTCGCCCCCGGCGACAGGCTGCCCTCTGAGCGCGAACTCGCGGCGACCCTCGGCATCGGCCGGCCTTCCGTGCGGGAGGCCCTGCGCGCCCTCGACGCTACGGGCCTGGTGGAGGTGCGAAGCGGCCAGGGGGCGTTCTTGCGCAACCTCTCGGTCGATCCCTATCTCGCCACGGTGCGCGAGAGCCTCGCCTTCCTGCTCGACGTGAAAGAGGACACCCTGCTCGAGCTTTGGGAGGTGCGGCAGGGGCTGGAGGAGCAGATCGCGCGCCTCACGGCACGGCGGCGGACGCGGGCACAGCTCGACGCCTTGCGGCGTCATACGGAGGAGATGCGAAAGCGCATCGACAGGCCGGAGGCTTTCGTGCGCGCGGGCGTCGCCTTCCACCGCGCGCTGTGCGAGGCGGCGGGAAACGCCGTGCTGAGAACGGTGTGGGAGGCCATCGCCGATCTGATCGAGAAGAGCCAGCGCAAGATCATCGGCATTCCAGGACAGCCGGACGAGGCACTCCGCCAGCACGAGAAACTCCTGGAGGCCGTGGAGGCGGGCGATGCGGAGATGGCCGCACTCGCCATGCGCGAACACATGGCGGCGGAGGGCGCGCGCCTGCAGGGGGCGTTGGCGGCCTCCCAAAACGCGGCGCCCCTTCGCGCATGACGCCGCGCCGGCTGGAGAGGAGGAGACGACGATGCGCGCCTGTGCGCGAGGGCCTTTCGCCCCTTCGCGTCCTCGCGCGATTTTTCACGTGTGGCACAACGAACGCCTCACCCCCATTTCCGCATAGGAGGAACCTTCATGGTGGAAAAGAGCAAGCAGGGAATGCCGATGGATTTTTTGCAGAAAGAGCACTACCAGTCCCCTCGGCGCGTCTATAGCCAGACGGGCAGCGACTGGCAGCGCCGCGTCGATTTCGACAGGATGCGCACGGATCGGCTCGACCGCGCCAGGGCGATGATGGAGAAGCACGACATGGACGCCATCATCATGTACAAGGGCGAGAACATCCGCTACACCGCGTCGGTTTTCCAGGGCAACTGGAAGAACAACATCTTCATCCGCTACGCCGTGCTCTGCCGGGGTGCGAAGACGCCCGTGCTCTTCGAGACGGCGGGCTCCGACTATGAATGCGCGCGCATCGACGCCCCCTGGCTGGAGGGCAACATCCGCCCCGCCATCACCTGGAAGTGGTCCGAGACCGCCGAGCAGATGATGGTGAACCGCATGGCGGATTCGGTGATCGACGTCCTCAAGGAGAACGACGTTCCCCTCAACGGCAGAATCGGCATCGACATCATGGACATGCAGGCCTACAGCGCCTTCACCGAGAAGGGCGTGAACCTGGTGAACGCGTGGCCGGTGATGAGCGAGGCCCGCGTCATCAAGACGCCCGAGGAGATCGAATGCCTCAAGATCAGCTCCACCATCGGCGACACCTGCATGTGGAAGATCAAGAACGAGTGGCTCAAGCCCGGCATCCGTGAGTGCGACCTCACGGCCTGGGTCAACAACCTGCTCTACGAGGAGGGCTTTGACTTCGTCTACGACATCATCGTCGCCTCGGGCGGAAACACGAGCCCCTATCGCCGCTGGCACACCGACAAGATGATTCGGGACGGAGACCTCGTGGTCGTGGACATCAACGCCATCGGCCCGGGCGGCTATTTCGTGGACTACGTGCGCTGCTTCAAGTGCGGCGGCGGCTGGACGAAGAAGGAAAAGGCGCTTTACCGAGAGGTGTACGACACGATGTATGCCGGTATGTCCCAGCTGGTTCCAGGTAGAACCTCTAAGGACGTGGCCTCCCAGTTCCCCGTGTACGCCGACGACAAATACGGGACGGTGACGCTTCAGCAGTTCGCCCACTCCATCGGTCTCGACCTGTATGAGGGCATGTGGATCAGCCGGGCCTACAGTCTCGACTATCCGGTGGAGATCAAGGAGAACATGTATTTCGCCATCGAGACGTTCGCCGGACATCCGGGGCTTCCGCAGACGGTGCGTCTGGAGGAGAACGTGCTCGTCGGCCCGGAGGGCCCCATCGTGTTTACCGGCTCCTCGCACTACGACGAGTGCATTGAGGATTCGCCCTATTTTGATTTCTCGGCGAAGTCGCGCGGCGAGCCGCGCTTCGAGTCGCCCGCCTAGCGGATGCGCCCGTCCGCGCCTGCGCCGTTTTTGGCGCGGGCGGGCCCGCATTTTATCTTGCGCCTCGAAGGGGAGAATCGCTTCCCCAGAGGGCAAACAGGAGAACCTTGAGATGAGCGAACCCTGGAATACCGACATGTGGTTCACCAGTCCTTGGAATTTTGAGGGCGAGGTGACCGCCAACATCAAGTTCGACCCGAACCCGCGAATTCACGACGTGACGCTCAGGGACGGCGAGCAGCAGGCGGGCGTCATGTTCAACAAGGATGAGAAGATCAGAATCGCCGAAGCCCTCGCCGAGGCCGGCGTGCACCGCATCGAGGCCGGAATGCCGGTGGTCTCGCCCTCTGACGAGGCGGCGATTCGGGAGATCGTCAAGCGCCTGGAGGGCACGGACACCGAGGTGTTCAGCTTCGCGCGCTGCATGGCCGACGACGTGAAGCGTTCGGCCGACACCGGAGTGAAGGGCGTCGTCATGGAGGTGCCGAGCTCCACCCACATGATCGAGCGCGCCTACAAGTGGGAGCTCGACAAGGCGATCGACACCTCCGTGAAAGCCACCCAGGTGGCGAAGGAGTGCGGCCTCTACACCGTATTTTTTCCGATAGACTTCTCCCGCGCCCCGCTCGACTGGGTGCTGGGCCTGCTGAAGAAGGTGGCGACCGAGGGGCACATGGACGCGCTCGCGATTGTGGATACTTTCGGCGTGTTGAGTCCCCATACCGTGCCCTACGTCATCAAGAAGATGCGCGAGGTATTCCCTGATGAGCCTTTTGAGCCGCACTTCCACGACGACTACGGAATGGGCGTGGCCAACACGCTGATGGCGATGGCCGAGGGTTGTCAGGTGGCGCAGACATCGGTGAGCGGAATCGGCGAGCGCGCGGGCAACGCCGCCTATGAAGAATTGGCCCTGGCCATGCTCACCATGTATGGCGTTGACATGGGTCTCAAGACCGAAAAATTCACCGAGGTATCGAGGCTCGTGCAGGAGTGCGGACGCGTCCGCCTGGCGCCCAACCGCTGCGTCGTGGGCGACAACCTCTACGACATCGAGAGCGGCATCATCGTGAGCTGGCTGAAGAACTGTGAGAAGGACTTTCCGACCGAGCTCGTGCCCTTCCGCGCCGGTCTCGTCGGACAAAAAGAACCCACGCCGGTCATCGGCAAGGGCAGCGGCATCGACTCCATCAACCTGTTTTTGGAGCAGCTGGGCATCAGGGCGTCGGAGGAGGAGAAGATGGCCCTCCTCATGGACGTCAAGGAGAAGTCTCTCAGCCTACATCGTCTGCTCACGATGGAGGAGTTCAAGGAGCTGGCGGGGGCGAACTAGGCGTCCCGCCTCATCGTGGGAGGGAGGCGGCGTCCACGTCGTCTCCTTCTGTTTTGCGCGGAAAGTGTCTTGATGAGCTTCTGCTTAATTTGATCGATGAGCGCTTTGTCGCGTTCGATCGAATATATTTGGAAAACAGAGGAAATGCAGATGAAAACGTGGATAGTTATAGCGGGGGCGTTCTTGTTGGTTGGGTGCGCGACCCTCACCACAGGGACGACGCAGGCGGTATCCGTGGATGTCCTCAACGCGAAAGGGGCGTCGTGCGAAGGAACGGACAAGGCGGGGCGAAAATACCACTGGCCTAAAACACCGGCAGTCACTACGGTGCAGAAGGGGGACGGGCCGATTCAGCTCGTGTGCACCTTGGAGGGCTTTAAGCAGACACTGTTTTCTTTCGATGAAACATTCGTTGCCGCCACCCTAGGCAACGTTATCCTAGGTGGCGGCGTGGGGTTGTTCGTAGATATCGCGAGCGGTGCCGCGCAGGAGTATTCTTCGACAATTAAATTGGTGATGGAGCCGGTGGATTCTGCGTCGGTCTCGGAGCAGGAGAAATACAAGCGACTCAAAATGATGCTGGAAGAAGAACGGAAAAAGCAGGAAGAAGAGACGGAAAAGGAAATCCACGATGCTGCTAATCGATAGGTGCAAAAAGCGTGGGCGGCGCGGGGTGCTGCGCCTGGCGGCGTCCTCGGCACCTCCTTCGCGTGAGATGGCGTGATTGATGGAGGGGGCGGCTCGTTTGGGCCGCCCTTTTTCTATGCGAAGGCCTGCGCAAAGAATATCTGGGCGGACAGGAGAGGAACGGGTTGATGGCAATCGGCATGGCGCCGGCTGGCATGTTATTGGCGCTGTAAAATCGCCGCCCTGGACGCAGCCGGACGGATCGGAGGTTCCAGGGACACGCTCTATTCCTCCGCCGATGGGGATGCCGTTTTTCGGGTGGCGCGACGCAAGCGGAAAGGAGCCCGCAGGAGCTGGCGGACGCCTTCATCGCGCGCTTCCCCGATGCGGGCTCGTTCGCCCATATGCGCGTTGCCACCGGGAAAGGCCGGTTGTCGATATTTTATGCTGATTGCGAGATTGAGCCACCCAGGATTCCCGATCCGCCGAGCGCATGTTCTTCGAGGCGCGCTTAGTGCGCGGTTCTCCTTTCTTGAGTCCGGACTTCGGCTCTCTTCTTCAATATTACGGGGATTCAAAGTAGGACTCAATCAATGAGCATAATAAACATGGTCCAGGAATCGGACACGACAGCGGGCCGCGTGTTCGATTTCGTAGTGATCTTTCTGATTTTTTCTTCGGTCATCGCCCTGACTTTCGAGACGATGCCCGACTTGTCCCCGGCCACGAAACGGGCGTTTCATATTTTCGAGGTGGTTTCAGTCGTTCTGTTCACAATCGAGTACGTTCTTCGCGTAGCGACTTCGTCCGAGAAAAAAAGTTACATATTCAGCTTTTATGGCATCGTTGACTTGGCGGCCATTCTTCCATTTTACGTCTCCTTGGGGATTGATCTTCGGGTTGTCCGCGCTTTTCGCTTGTTCCGCATTTTCCGCATCTTGAAACTCGCTCGATTTGACGATGCGATGGCGCGTTTTTGGAAAGCTATCTTGTACTCCAAAGAAGAAGTCACAATCTTCTTTTTCGGTACAATTATACTTCTCTATCTCTCGGCGGTGGGCATTTATTATTTTGAGCATGACGCCCAGCCCAAGAACTTCGCCTCAATCATACACAGCCTGTGGTGGGCTGTTGCGACCCTTACGACTGTGGGCTACGGTGATGTCTATCCTATAACAGTGGGAGGCAAGCTGTTTACGTTCGTTATTTTGATGTGCGGTTTGGGCGTAGTGAGCCCTTCGGAAAGTCGTGAAGAATGAAGATCAGGGAAGTCGGGGGCATGATCGCTAAATGCACTTTTCCCGGGCGGGGGGATGCCGTATTCTTCCACCTGGACAACCATGACTTTCTAAAAACCGAGGCGTCCCGCGCCGACGGAGAATTTTATGAAAGCGGCCTTGCTTGAGAAAACGAGAACGATGCGCGTCGGCGCGCAGCCAGACCCGGAGCTGCCCGCCGATCACGTTCTGGTGCGGGTGGCCACGTCCGCGATCTGCGGCACCGACGTTTCCATCTGGGCGGGAAAGATGCCCGCGCGGATTCCCCTGATTCCCGGCCATGAGTGCACTGGCGTGGTGGAGCGCGTCGGCGAGAGCGTCGCCCGCCTCAAGGCGGGCGACCGGGTGGTGCTGAACCCGCTCGCAAGCTGCGGGGCGTGCTTCTACTGCGTGCGCGGGCAGACGAACATCTGCCTGCACGGCGGACTGAGAGGGCGGGAGGTTCCGGGCACCTTTGCCGAATACGTCTCCGTGCGAGAGACGGAGGCGTTCGCCTTCCCTGAGCGCGTGAGCTTCGCTGCGGCGACGAACTTCGTGGGCCTTTACACGGTCGTCTATAGCCAAAGGAAGGCGCCCTACGTCGCAGGCTCGCGGGTGGCCGTGCTGGGGCAAGGGAGCAGCGGCTTGCTCCATACCCAGCTGGCCAAGGCGTCGGGGGCGGAAACCGTCATCGCCGTGACCAGAAGCAAATGGAAACTCGATGCGGCGCGCAACCTCGGCGCCGATGAAATCGTCCCCGCAGGCGAGGTGGACCCGGTGGAGGCCGTGCGCGACTTGACCGACGGCCTCGGCGCCGATTTGGTGATCGAGACGGCGGGCGCCGCCGAGACCATGACGCAAGCCTACGAGATGGTGCGCGCGGGCGGCGTCATCCTGCAATTCGGCATCGGCCCGGCCCGGCTCGACCGCGTACCCGGCCAAGCATATTATTTCAAGGATCTGACCGTCATCGGATCGCGTGCCGGTCTGCCAGAGGATTTCGAGCGCGCCATCCGCCTGGTATCGACCGGCCAGATCAACCTGGAGCCTCTCGTCACGCACCACTTCGCCCTTGATGAGATTCAGGAGGGTTTTGAGTTCGTCGATGGGGGAGGAGACGGCGGCACGCTCCGGGCGGTGATCAATATAGCGAATTGACGATCGCGGCGGCCGGGGCGCTCTTCGATGCCCGCTGGTCGTCAACTTGCAGGGGGCTCCGGGCTTCCCGTCGAGAACAAGGCGCGGCCCGGACGAAAAGACGCCTGCTCCGAAGGGGCGATATATGGTCGTATTCCTGCTGAGGGTCGGATTTTTTCTGTTGGTCGTCGCTATAATTGACCAATACAGTGGTACCCGACTCATAGAGCTGGCTTCAGACCTCAACAGATACATATGGCAAACCGTCGGATCGCTGATTAGCGCAATCCTCTCCTGGATAGGGTATGGAGAGTATGGAATCTATGGATAGGGAGGAGGGGTGAGGAGGTCGTCATGGCTCTTGAGCATCCATACGTTCGCATCGCCAGCGTGGTGCCCGAGAAGATGGACGAGAAGGAGGGCTGGTCCGTCTCTGATTTCCGGGTGGTCATCAGTGGAAAGGAAGGCTGCTCCTCCATCATGTATCACGCCACCCTTCAGCCTGGGGATCGCCAGCACAAACACCGCTACGAGAACTGCGACATGCAATACTACGTCGTAAGCGGCCACGGCCTAGCGGGCGCGGGGGCGGATCGCGTCGAGGTGCACGCGGGGCACTTTCACCATATCCCCAGAGGCGTGGAGCACTGGCTCGTGAACCTGGGCCGGCACGACCCCCTCGTCATCATCGGGTTCTATGATCGCGTCCCCACTCTCAAGGACACCGGCCGCCTCTACCTGGGCGACGTAGGCGCGACAGACCTCGCCGCTCCGCGCACACTTCGGACGGCGGACCTCGAATGTCCGCTCGTGCACAACGACTCGGTTCCCTTCGTCAAGGTATCCAGGGAGGAGGGCTGGGCGCAGGATTATTTCAACGAGCCACTGAACCGCACTCACGGCGCGGGTTCGTGCTGGATGCAGGGCTACTTTGGCCCCCACACCGTGCACATGAAGCACCGCCACAACAACTGCGAGGAGATATGCTACGTCCTGAAGGGCCACGGGCTGGCCGGCGTGGGCGCGGATCGCGCGGAGGTTTTCGCCGGAGACGTCCACTATATCCCCGCCGCCACGGAGCATTGGCTCGCGAACATCAGCGACGACGAGGATCTCTCCGCCCCCGGCTGGTACATCGGCGTCGGCGGGCTTGACGAGAGCGGCTTCGAGTATCTGGGGCCGGTGACCGAGGACGACCTCAAGGAGCGAACGGGCGCGATCGCATAGCGTCTCATCAGGTGCGGGGACGCATTCCGTCCCCCGGTGGGCTTTGGGAAGGTCGCGTCCGACAGGTGTGCAACGACCATCTTGTGAGGAGTACGTGAATGGCGCTTCAATATCCCCTGGTGCACGTTGACGACGTCGTCCCCGAGAGAATGGAGGAGAAGGAGGGTTGGGCGATCTCGGAATTTCGCCTGCCCATCACCGGCGCTCAAGGAAGCTCGACCACCGCCTTTCATTCCATATTCCGGCCCGGTTCTACGCACGCGAAACACCTGCACGCGGAGTGCGAGGAGATAGCGGTCTATCTGAAGGGAAACGGCGTGGTCGGCCAGAGCGATGAGCGCGCGGACGTGCGCGCGGGCCATTGCCGCCTCATGCCCAAAGGCTCGACGCATTTCTTTCACAACGAGACGAAGGCCGAGGAGGCGGTGGTGGTCGGGTTCTATGTCGGTGCGCCGAGCCTTGCGGCCACGGGCTATCAGTTTCGCGGCGAAGTGACTCCGGCGGACATCGCCGCGCCGCGCGAGGGGATTACCGAGGGCGTTCTGAGGCATCTCGACGACGTGCCGCGCGAGCGAATGAACGAGGGGGAGGGCTGGTCGATAACCGATTTCAGGCTCCCTCTGGGCAAGCACAACGGCAGTGGGACGACGCTGTTTCGCGCGAGATTCTTTCCGGGCGCCGCGCACAAAAAGCACAGGCACGACAACTGCGAGGAAATCTACTACGTCATCAGCGGTCATGGCTTGGCGGGCGCGGGGGCGGATCGCGTCGAGGTGCGCGGTGGACACTTTCACTACATTCCCAAGGGAGTGGAGCATTGGCTCCACAACCTGAGCGCCTCCGATCCCATCGAGGCGGTGGGCGTCTATATCGGAAGCGGGAGCGTGGAGGAGACGGGCTACGTCTATATGGGAGACGTAACGGAGGAGGACCTGAAAGAGCGCACGCCGCTTTGAGGTTTTATCGGCTCAGGCGGAGCGACGGCGTATTCGAGGGGAGCGGACGGTGGAGGACGCGCCGCATTTTCTTGCCCCATTGTCTTTTGGTCGTCTTGTGATATGCTGAACCGACGTGGGGAGCGCGTTGATTCGGAGATAGTCAACTCTAGTGGAGTCATGCCATGCGGATAACCGATGCGGCGGCGGAGAAAGTCAAGGAAATCATGCAGCAAAACGGCGGCGGCTTCGCCGGAATCCTGATCAGCTTCGAGGGCGGCTACAAGCTCGACCTGGTGAAGGATGAGGACGCCGCGCAATACGCCCAGGTAGAGAATCCGCTGCTGGGCGTTTTCGCTTCGCCAGAGCACCTCGCGAGAGCGGAGGCGGCCGAAATCGAGTTCGTGACCGAAGGCCCCACGAGCGGGTTCAAGGTGACGCGCGCGATGTCGGTGGGCGAAACCTCACTGCTGGAGCAGATCCAGGAGATCATCGACACGGAGATTAACCCGGCCGTCGCGTCTCACGGGGGCGTCATCAACCTGCTGGACATGGAGGAGAAGCGCGTTTTCGTCCAGATGGGCGGAGGCTGCGCGGGCTGCGGCATGGCGGACGTGACGCTCAAGTCTGGTGTGGAGGCGCGCCTGCAACAGCTCGACCCCGAGATTCGGGTGGTCGATACCACGGACCACGCATCGGGAACGAACCCCTATTACGCACCGACGAAGAAGTAGGTTTTTCGGGCGTCACGTAGGCAAGCGGTGAGTCATTCCCAGATGTTTTCAGGCGGAATTCGAAAGTGCCCTTGAAGGGAGAGGCGTCTGACGCCAGGCGTTTATCCAGCTCCTGCGTAAAAACGTTGCGGGATGACCAGCGAAACCGGTGCGCATGATCGCAAGATCGAACTCCGGCGGAGAACGGCCGTCCGTGAATACGGGCGGTGCGAACAAGTCGCCATGCGTGAGGCGATGCGCCGCTTGGCCATGTGCTGGTGCCTAAGAGAAATGCGGATCGTTTGGCGTCCTTGCCCTTGAGGAAGGAAAAGCGGGGTTTGTGAAAGGTGTCAGGCGTGTTGTCCCCATGCGTTTTTTGAGGTGAAACGATGGAGGGCCGGCCCCCTCTTTTTTTGCTTCTTTGTCGGGCTATTCCCCAACAATCTTGAATGCGATCTCTCCGTATGCCACGCGCAGGGCCGCCTCCACCTCCTCGGGATTCTTTCCTTTGGCGAAGATGAAGCCGAGGTATCTATCTCCCTCCGGCAGGGGCGTCACGCGGCCGCCGACGTGAATCGATATGTCGATCCCTTCGACGCCGGCAACGGCGCGGGCCTTCTCCACGCCTTCGACGCGCTTCAGGACGCCCGCTTCGGGTATGGGAATCATCATGACGCCCGACGCCGCTTTCTCCCGCTCGATGGATGGCGGCGCGACGCCCAGGGCCTGCGAGAGTATGAGACGCTCGAGAGTGGCTCCTCCTCCAAACGAGAGGGCGCGGGAGCACTTCCCGCCAATGGAGCGGCTCGCCACGTCGATCGTCCAGACTTGGCCCGCGCCGTCAACTCTGAGTTCCGCGTGGAGCGGGCCGTCGCGCAGGCGAATCGCCCGGGCGGCGCGGATGGTTTCTTCTCGAATTCTCCTTTGGGTCTCATCCGGCAGCCTTGAAGGCGTGACGTAGATGGTTTCCTCGAAAAAGGGGCCTTCGAGCGGGTCCGGCTTGTCAAAGATGGCCAGCAGGTGAACCTCGCCGCGTACGACCAACCCTTCCACCGCCGTCTCGACCCCTTCCAGGTAGTCCTCCACGAGAATCATCCGCGCCTCCGCGCCGCCTCGGGCGACGTTCTCGGGCTCCTCGAGTATGGCGCCAATTCGGCGGTAGGCCTGGGCGAATTCCGCCGCGTCGTTCGCGCGAATCACCCCCTGGCTGGCGGCCAGAAACGTGGGCTTGAGCACGCATGGGTATCGAATGCGTGCCGAGATTCTCTCGGGGTCGTCCTGGGCGGAGACGAGGCGAAACGCGGGTGAGGGCAGACCCTCTTCAGAGAGCGTCTTTCGGAGTTCGTATTTGCTTCTCGTGGCGCGCGCTGCTTCGACGGGGTGATAGGGCAGGCCCAGCGCCTCCGCCGCCATGGCGCCGAGTATGAGGGTCTCATCGTCCACCGGGGCGACCGCGTCGATGGGAAACGTTTTTGCGAACGACTGGATGCGGGCGGCGCCCGCATCTGGCTGGCCGTAATCAAGCGTGAGGGAAGCGCCGGGGTTCAGCCCGGCCAGCAGGTCGGGCCTGTCGGTTCCCACCGTGAGTTGGACGCCCAGCGCCTCCGCCGCCGCCACGTAGGCGGCCGCGCGATAGGTGGCCGTCGTCATGAGCGCGAGGACGCGCTTGGCGCCTTCAGGTGGCATACCATCCGCCGTCCACGATGAGCGACGTGCCGGTGACCAAGCTGCTGGCGCGGGAGGCGAGAAAGATGGCCGGGCCGACCAATTCATCCATCCGTCCGAATCGGCCCATGGGCGTTCTTCTGCAGATGGCGTCGTAGATCAACTTGTCCTCCTTGAGGGCCGTCGTGAGCGGCGTCTCGATGAACGTGGGGCAGATGGCGTTCACCTGGATGTTCTCCTTCGCCCACTCGGAGGCGAAAACGCGGGTCAGCCCGATGAGACCGCTCTTTGAGGAGGTGTAGGGCCCATAGGTTTGGCCTCGGGGGTTTCTGAAAACCGACCAGCCCATCAGCGAGGCGATGTTGATCACCTTGCCGCCGCCCGCTTTCTTCATCTCCTCGCCCGCGCGCCTCGTGATGAAGAAGGTGCTTTTCAAGTTCAGGTCGAGTACCTTGTCCCAATCCGCCTCGGTGAGGTCTTCGAGTTTTTTGCGCACGTTCGTGCCCGCGTTGTTCACGAGAATGGTGAGTCCACCCAGCGCGGCAGCGGCTTCTCGCACCATGCGCTCGGCCAAGGCCGTGTCGGTGACGTCCGCTTGGATGAGCGCGCACTTGCGACCCATCCTCTTGATGGCTTCTTTCGTCTCATGGGCGGGTTCTACGTCAACATCCACGATGGCTACGTCAGCCCCCGCCTCGGCGAAACCCTCCGCCAGTGCGCGTCCGATGCCGCGCGCTGCGCCCGTGACGAGCGCCTTCGCCCCATTCAGATCAAAAAGAGATTGGCTCATGGGTTGGTTCTCCTTTCTAGGTATGTCGGGCCATCCCGATTCTCTATGCGGCGGTGCGCGGGGTCAACGGGGGCGGGCGTTCTCGTTGGACCTCAGAGGAGAGTATGATAATCAATACGAGAGTGCTTCTCTCCTCCTTTTCGTTCTTGCGCAAGCGCGCTTTTCCAGTTCTCTAGAGCAAGGATGAGCGATGGCGAAGGCTGACAGGCGACCTGTAACTCGGAAAATCACGTGCCCAGTGGCCTATGGCGGGACGCGCCAGATGCACCGTATGAGGAGAGAATCGGCACGCCGGGAGAATACTCCCCACATCGCCGAGACCGGCGCCGCGCTCGCCCAGGACGAACACCGCGGTGCACTGGATAACGAAAATCGAGGCGCCCGGGGTTCCGTGTGGGCCGATTCAGTGCATTGACGAGACTTTGGGGGATCCGTAAATGCAGGCCCGTAAGATGGCGGTGGCGATGGCGCGTCGCGCGCGCGGCGAAATGCAGACGTTCAACACGCCCGTGAAGGTGGAAGGCGCTTGGGGTGCCGCCCCCTTTGATGGGCGAGCACACCGCAGAGCTGCTTCCGGAAGGCACTCGGTCTCGGGGATGGGGAAATCAGGCCGTTGAAAGAGCGCGAGGCGATTTAAGGGGCCGCTATGTTTCATGACAAAAAGGCTTTCGTGTTCGACCTTGAGGGAGTCTTCTTCGCCGGAGACGAGGTGATGCCCGGCGGCGTGGAGTTGATGCGCGCGGTCAAGGGGAGAAATCTTCCCCATCGTTTCATCACGAACATCAGTCGCAGCACAGTTGCGGAGATTCGCGCCCACATGGCGAGGATTGGCGTGGACCCGGGGGAGAACTTCATCGTGGGAGCGCTGGATCGCGTCGGCTCGTTTTTGCGGAAAAACTACGGGTCGGGCCGGGCGTACGTGCTGGGGACGGATTCCTTGAAGATCGCAATTTCATCAGAGAGCTTCGAGATACTCGGGCGCGAGGAGGAGGAAAAGGCGGACGTCGTCGTGGTGGGCCTTGATGAGCACCTCACCTATCATACGTTGAGCGCCGCCGCGCGCGCCGTGAGCCGAGGTGCCCACTTCGTCGCCATGAATCCTGACGTGCGCTTGCCGCGCGAGGATGGCGCGTTTTCCTTGGGTGGGGGCGCCATCATGGCGGCCGTGCGTGCGGCGGCGGGCAGGGATCCCGTGTTTTTCGGAAAACCGGAGCCTTTTCTGTTCGAGGAGGCCCTGGCGGAGTTGGGCGTGGACGCGCACCAGGCCGTCATGGTGGGAGACAACCTGAGGACGGACGTCATGGGCGGCCGAAACGCGGGTATGGCCACCGTCTGGGTGAACCGCTGGGGCGCGATAGCCGGAGATCCAGACGTGACGGCGGACCTTGAGGTGAAGACCGTCCACGAGCTGATTCCGCATCTTCCGGACGGCTAGACGTATAGGATCGAGGGGGCGATTTGGCGCAGATTCTCTATGAAGTCAAAGACAGGCTGGCCTACGGCACGCTGAACAGGCCGGAGAAAATGAACGCGATCAACCATGAGACGAGCGAGCGTATATTCTCGCTTTTTGCCAGGATGGAGCGCGACCCCGAGGTATGGGAATGCTTAATCACGGGCGCGGGAGAGGTGTTCTCAAGCGGTCATGATCTCACGGACGAAATTCCCGAGGGCAGGGAGGTCAAGCCCGTCTCCGACCTCTATCAGGTTGTCATGGAATTTTACAAGCCTTGGCTTCGCCCACTATCGCCTGTTCACCGGCGAGTTCATCGACGCGCAAGACGCCCTGCGGATTGGCCTGGCGAACGCGCCGCTGGCGGTGCGCGCCATCAAGAAGATCACCGCCAGCGCGACATGACGATGGAGGACGCCCTGGGCTTCGGAGACGTGATCCTCCAGCGTCTTTTGGAGATCGAGGATGCGGAGGAGAGGGCATACGGTCGTTCCATGAGAAAAGACCGCCTCGCTTCAAGGGAAAGTAAATCGTCCTTCGTCCCATACTACCATCGGAGAGGATGCCGCGGTGAAGTTTGATCTCACGGACTCTCAAAAACGAATTCAACGCAAAGCCCGCGAACTCGCCGTGCGCCGAATCGCGCCCAAGGCGGTGCTTTGGGATCGCACCGAAGAATACCCTTGGGAGAACGCCCGACTCCTGGCGGATGCGGGTTTCATGGGCATGAACGTTCCCAAGGAATTTGGCGGGCCTGAGCGGCCGTTGATAGAGGCCGTTCTGGTGGTCGAGGAGATGGCGAAGGTCTGCGGCATCACGGGGCGCATCGTCGTGGACAGCAACATGGGCGTGGTGGGCGCCATCATTCAATACGGAACCGAGGCGCAGAAAAGAAAGTATTTGCCGATGGTGCTCGCAGGAGACAAGCCGGCCATCGCCATCACTGAGCCCGAGGCGGGAAGCGCCGCCACCGACATGACGACGAAGGCTGTGTTGGATGGCGATGAATACGTATTGAACGGGAAGAAGAAATGGATCACCGGCGCGGGCGTCTCTCGCATCAACCTCGTCTTTGCCCGCGTGGCGCACGGTGGGGAGGAGCAGGGCATCGGCGCGTTGATCGTGGAGTTGGGCGCAGAGGGCTTTCGGGTGGGGGAGCGCGCCTTCATGATGGGCTTGAGAGGAATCCCCGAGGGGGAGGAGATTTTTGAAAACTGCCGCGTGCCCCGCGAGAATTTGGTGACGGTCGGATTTGGGCGCTTGATGGCTGCCTACAACGCCCAGAGGGTGGGCGCCGGCACGGTAGCCTTGGGCATTGCCGAGGGCGCCTTCGCGCAAGCGGTGGAATACGCCAAGAAGCGCGAGCAGTTTGGCCGCCCGATCGCCGAGTTTCAGGGGTTGCAGTGGATTCTGGCGGACGCGCGCATTCAACTCGACGCCGCCCGTCTCTTGCTTCATCGCGCGGCGGTGCAAGAAGACCCCCAAACGGGGTTTCCTGATATGCGCCTGGCCGCCATCGCCAAGACATTCTCGGCGGAAGCGTCGATCAAGGTGACGAACGACGCGCTCCAGATTTTCGGGGCGGAGGGCTATTCGCGCGACTTGCCGATTGAGCGCATGGCGCGCGACGTGAGGATGTTCACCATCGGCGGCGGCACCACCCAGGCGCAGCGAAACGTGATCGCCTCAAGCATCTTCGGCAGAAAGTTCTCTCAGCGTCGGGAAGGGTGAGATAATCCTCGGCCCCGCCCCGCTGAAAGGTTCGCGCGTGAGGCCCGCAGCTCGGCGCTCAACTCCCCAAACGTGCTCTGGTACAACTCGTTGTGGCTCAACGGCTCGGGGTGGGTGGGGTATTTCGTCGTTCTCACGTCATGCACCAGGTGTGCGTAGGCGATCTGCGGCGTCAGGGCTTTCACCGCGTCCAGGATTATTTGTCGCATTTCAGTTCTATCAGCGTTTCATACGACGGAATTGCCGCGGCAATGGAATTCATGGCGTCCCCTCCTGTGCGACAAAGGGGAATCGCGCCGCGAGAGGCGTCTTATCAGATAGCTCCTTGCGATTGACAGCGTTTCACGCGAGCAGATAACCTCCGAGCGAGTTTCGGAGGTTTTTAATGCTTTAACCGTTGCGATATTTCGCGCACCAGCCGCAGTGCGGGCTTGATTTCATCAAGCGCGCTTTTGGGGGGGGTTGCCGATGGCACTCCGCGTACTTCTCTCCACCATCCCGTTCGGGGAGATTGACCCGAAGCCCGTCCATATGCTCGAGAGCGCGGGCGTCGACTATGTGCGCAACCCCTTGGGCAGGCGGCCGAACGAGGCCGAGTTCGCCGAGATGATTCGCGACGGCTTTGACGCCGTCATCGCGGGTCTGGAGCCGTTCACGCCCAAAGTGCTGGATTTGGCGGCGGGGCTTCGGCTGATTTCACGCGCCACCGTCGGGCTGGAAACGGTGGATTTGAACGCGGCACGCGACAGAGATATACGCGTTGCGCACACCCCTGGAGCCAACGCCCAGGCGGTGGCGGAACTGACGCTGAGCCATCTGCTCTCGCTTTTGCGAGGCGTCCACCATTCGCACAATGCGTTGACGCGCGGCGAGTGGGTCCAGTTCATGGGTCGCACGCTCGATGAGATCACCTTGGGCGTCGTTGGCGTGGGACGAATCGGCAAGCGGGTGATACGCCACGCCTCCGCGTTCGGGGCGAAAATCATCGCGAACGATCTGACGCCCGATGTGGAATTCGGCGAGCGTTACAGCGTGACGTGGGTGGAGAAAGAGGAAATCTATCGGCGCGCCGACGCCGTCTCCCTGCACGTTCCCGCTACGCCGATGACGGTCGGCCTGGTGGGAGAGGGTGAATTGGCGATGATGAAAAGGGGCGCTTTCCTCATCAACACGGCGCGCGGCGTCGTCGTGGACGAAGTCGCGCTGGTGCGCGCGTTGCGCTCGGGGCACCTGGGAGGCGCCGGAATCGACGTTTTTCCGGAAGAACCCTACCGAGGAGTTCTCGCGCAGGCGCCCAACTGCATTCTCACCGCGCACCTAGGAGCGCGTGCGCGTTCTGCTCGCCTGCAAATGGAACTGGACGCGACGGAGAACGTCTTGTGTTTTTTGGAGAGCCGGCCGATTCCAGGGCTTGTGCCGGATGAGGAATACGAGATGCAGCGCGTAGTCATGGCCGAGGCGAAGCGATGAGTATGTGGGGGCTTCTCCTCACCCATGGGATTTTCTGTGCCTAGGACGCCCGACTATTTTGTGGGCAAAACTATCGTCATCACCGGCGCGGCCAGCGGTATTGGCAAGGAGACCGCCCTCATATTCGGGCGCGAGGGGGCGAACGTCCTCTGTGCGGACATGAACGAGGCGGGCGCGGCCGATGCGGCCGAGGGGGTTTCCAAAAAAGGGGGCCGGGGCGTTCATATGCGAGTGGACGTCACCTCGCGCGAGCAGGTGTTCGCCATGGTACGGCGCGCCAAGGAGCGATTCGGCCGGGTGGATTTCGCGTTGAATTCCGCCGGCGCCGCCTTTCGGTCTTCCGATTTTTTGGGCATTGATGAGGAACTTTTGCAACGAACGTTCGACCTCAACGTCAAGGGCGTTTTCTACAGCATGCAGGCCGTTCTTCCCGAGATGTTGGAAAACGGCAAGGGCGTCATCGTCAACATGGGCAGCATGGCCCATCGAGGGGGGGGGGGGGGGCGCGCGGTTCACTACGCGGCGACCAAGGGTGCCGTGGTGACGATGAGCATGGGCGTGGGTCGCGAATACGCCGACAGGGGCATCCGGTGCATGTCCATATCACCGGGGGCCATCGAAACGCCGTTTTATGACGTTTCCCCTTCTCCGCCCAAGGAGTATTTGATGGATCGGATACCGATGGGCCGCTACGGCAGGCCGGAGGAGATTGGCGAGCTGGTGTTGTTCATCTGCTCCGACGCGTGTGAGTTCATGACGGCGGACTCGATATTGGTGAACGGCGGTGCGGGATGGAAGTAGCCTACTTTCTGGAGAAAAGGTTCATCAGTATTGTCAAGACGACGCTGATGACGATGCAGGTTACCACCGGAAAATAAAGACTCCAGTTTTTTCCGCGCAGATGAATGTCGCCGGGCAGCTTCCCGAGAAATGGAATCTTGGGCGCCACGAGAAACACGACGCCGACCGCCGCCAGGATCGCGCCGAGCAGTATGAGCGTTTTCCCTAAGCCGCTGAGGTGCTCCATCTGAGAGGATCTCTCCCTATACGGGTTTAATCGGTTTCATCACGTTACGTGCCGCCGTCCCAGAGATCCTGCTGGGTGCCTTTTGGGGGCGCGATTCCAAGGTGCGCATAGGCGGCCGGTGCCGCGCGTCTCCCCCCCCGCGTGCGCTGCACGAAGCCCGTGCGCAACAGGAAGGGCTCCACCATGTCCGCCAGCGTCTCGGATTCCTCGTTCATGCTGGCGGCGATGGCCTCCACGCCCACAGGGCCGCCGCCGTATTGCTCCACGATCGTTCTGAGGTATTTCCTGTCCAATGCGTCGAGACCGGTTTCGTCCACCCCCTCCATGGCGAGCGCCTCGCGCGTGGTGGAGAGGCCGATGGCACCATCGCCTCGCGCCTGGCTGAAATCGCGCGTCCAGAGCAGGAGCCTGTTCGCTGTTCGCGGAGTGCCCCGGCTTCTGCGGGCGAGTTCGCGCGCCGCCCCTTTTTCTATCGGCGCGTCCAGGCGCGCCGCGCTTCGTAACAAAATATGCTCCAGCTCTTGCTCAGAGTAGAAATCTACGTGATAGACCAGATAGAAGCGTTCTCTGAGGGCGGCGGTCAGGGAGCCGGGGCGCGTCGTGGCGCCCACCGTCGTGAACGTTTTTAGGGGAAAATTGATGGTGCGCGCCATGGGGCCCTGATCCACTACGAAGTCCACGCGATAGTCCTCCATGGCGGGATAGAGGAATTCTTCCACCGCGCTGGGCATTCGGTGAATCTCGTCGATGAACAAAACGTCGCCCTGCTGGAGCCCCGTGAGGATGCCCATCAAGTCGGCCGGTCTGGATAGGGAGGGGCCGGAGGTTTTCACGAGGCGGGCGCCCATCTCCTCGGAGATGATGTGGGAGAGCGTAGTTTTTCCGAGACCGGGAGGTCCATGGAACAGGATGTGGCCTACGGGTTCGTCTCTTATTCGTGAGGCTTCGAGCGCGATTCGGAGCTTGGCCACGAGGCCGGTCTGACCCACGTATTCCTCAAGTCTCCTCGGCCGAAGCGACGTGAACGTTTTCTCCTCCTCTGGGCTTGCCGCCCTTGCGCTCACGCGCCGCTGAATGACCATTTTGTCTCCCGCCTCCTTGCTATTTGCTCAGGCGAAATACTTCCTGCAGGATGGCCTCGGCCTCCGCGTCCGTCCCCAGCGTCGCGAGCGCGCGCTCCATGAGATTCTCCGCCTCGGGCGTTCGGTATCCCAACTGTCCGACCAAAACGGCCATGACGTCCGCGTGAAGGGGCGCTGCCTCGTGACGCTCGACCAGGGGAAGCGCGGGCTCCCGCGCCAGTTGAAGCGCCGCGATTTCTTCTCTGAGTTTCGAGATCACCTGATCTGCTTTTTTCTTTCCGATGCCCGGCAACTTTGTGAGCAGCGCGGTGTTTGCCGCCACGATGGCCTCGGCGATTTGAAGAGGAGGGAGGCTCATCGCTCGGACCGCGCTTTTGGGACTGATGCCGGGCACCTTGATGAAGCACAGGAAAAACGCCCTCTCCTCCGCTGACAGGAAGCCCACCAGTCGAGGCAAAAGCTGACCTGTGGCCACGTTTCCTTCCAGGTAATGATGGGTGTGGAGCTCTGCAGCCTCGCGCGCGTCCATGAGCGCCTGCAGCTCGTGAACCGCGTATCCGCCCACCTGCATTTCGTAAGAGATGCCGGACGGTGTTTTCAGAATGACGCTTTCGCCCTGAACGTTGAGGATCTCTCCTGAGATTTGGCGAATCATGCGCTTCTCCCGACGGACTGTGTGCTTCTGAAGTGGTTTCGCTCGACGTGGCAGTATGCTGCTGCGATGGCGTCGGCCAAATCCGCAGGCTCAGGGGGATCGGCGAGTCCCATTCGGCGCTGGGTCATCTGCTGAACCTGTTTCTTTGTGGCGTGTCCGGTACCAACGAGCGATTTTTTGATTTCTGTGGCTGCATAGCTGGCCACCGTAACGTTGGCTTCCGAGGCGGCGAGCAAGATAACCCCCCGCGCGTGTCCCATGATGATGGAAGTGCGCGGGTGGTTGTAGTGGCTGTAAAGGTTTTCCACCGCCATGACGTTGGGTTTGTGCGTCTCGATGATGCGCGAAAGATCCTTGTGCAGTTCATGCAGGCGCGTCTCGATGGGTGCCCTTGAGTTGTTCTTGAGCACGCCGCCCTCAATGAGACACGGCTCTTGATTGATTGCGTCCAGGTCCAACGTCAAAAGAGCGTAACCCGTGACGCCCAGGCCGGGGTCGACGCCCAGAACGCGAAACGTGTTTTCAGGTTGCGGCAAAGAATCACCCCACGGGCGGTGGTGTTCAGGTTGACGCGGACACTTGCGCCATCTGCTCCTCGGAGATGTCGAAATTGGCGTAGATGTTCTGAACGTCGTCGTTGTCCTCGAGTGCCTCCATCAAACGAAGCATTTGCTCCGCCTCCCTTCCCGTAAGATGCACCGTTGATTTGGGCAGCATGGTGAGCTCGGCGGATTCCACCTGAACGTCGCGCTCCTCCAGTGCCTCGCGCACGGATTCAAACGCGTCCGGCGAGGTATGGATTTCGAACGACTCATCGGCGGGTTCCAGATCGTACGCCCCCGCTTCCAGTGCCAGTTCGATGAGCGATTCCTCATCAACGCCTTCCTGGGAAATCAGGAAAAGTCCTTTTTTTTCAAAGTTCCACGCCACGGCGTTCGGTTCCGCCATGGCACCGTTGTTTTTCGTCAAAATATGGCGGACTTCCGCGCCCGTTCGGTTGCGATTGTCCGTCAGCACCGATATGAGGATGCCCACGCCATTGGGGCCGTAGCCCTCGTAGACGCCTTCTTCATAATTCACGCCCTCCAGATCGCCCGTGCCCTTGGCGATGGCGCGCGTGATATTCTCCTGGGGCATATTGGCCCCTTTCGCCGTCTGAATGGCTGTTCTCAAGCGGGGGTTTCCATCCGGATCTCCACCTCCCTGCTTGGCGGCGATGGTGATTTCCTTGATGAGTTTTGTGAATATCTTGCCGCGTTTGGCGTCGAGCGCGCCTTTTTTTCGCTTTATCGTGCTCCACTTGGAATGACCGGACATGATGCGGCCCTCCTGTGACTCTCATGCGGCCGCGCGAATCTTCGGTCCCGCTGAGGGTGTTCGTTTTTAATGCAAATTCTCACTATATTTTCTAGCATGGGGGCTCATGGGAGTAAAGACGTGAATGGGCCGCAGGGGAGCCAGGCGCCCACAAAACGCTTGATGGACACTCTCGTGATGAAGTGATATCTTCTCGCCAAACGTATCCGGAGGAGGATGAGCGCTGCGGTCTGAAAGAACGGTATTTTCGGTGAATCCCTTTGAGAGGGGCGTGCGTACCCTTCAGATTGAAGCGGAGGCGTTGTCCGGGCTTGTTGAACGCCTGGATGATGAATTCATCAAGGCGGTTGACGTCGTTCTCCAGTGTCGGGGGAGGGTCGCAGTTACCGGCATGGGGAAGAGTGGACTGATCGGGCAAAAAATTTCCGCCACCCTCGCGAGCACGGGGACGCTCTCCTATTTTCTTCATCCCGCCGAGGGCGTTCACGGCGATTTGGGCATGGTGACGAAGGACGACGTCGTCGTCGCGCTCTCCTACAGCGGCGAGACGGATGAGTTGGTGCGCATCCTGCCTGTTTTCGCCCGTCTGGGCGCTCCCCTGATCGCTATCACTGGAAGGGAGAATTCCACGCTGGGGCGAGAGGCGCGCGCCGTGTTGAACGTTTTTGTGAAAGAAGAGGCCTGCCCGATTCAGCTGGCGCCCACGGCGAGCAGCACCGCCGCCCTGGCCATGGGAGACGCGCTTGCGATGGCTGTTCTGGAGGCAAGGGGATTTCAGCCAGAGGATTTTGCCCGCCTTCACCCCGGAGGTTCTCTGGGAAAAAAACTGATTCGCGTCAAGAAGTTGATGGTCTCGGGAGATGACGTCCCGCAGGTGGACGAGGCGGTTTCGCTCGCTCGGCTCGTGCGTGAGATAAGTGCCAAAAAACTGGGGATGACGTGCGTGTTGGGTGCGGACCGAGAACTGGTGGGCGTCATTACGGACGGGGATTTAAGACGCGCGCTGGAGAAAACCGAGGGATTGTCCGACATGACCGCCAAAGATTTGGTGACGCCCAACCCCAGGACGATCGATGGCGATGACATGGCGGCCGCGGCGATTCAGCTGATGGAAGCGAATGCCATCACGTCCTTGGTGGTCACCTATGGCGCGCGGAAGCGTTTGGCGGGCGTGGTGCATCTACACCATCTGTTGCGCGCTGGAGTCGTGTAGCTCTCCCCCGTTCTCTGATTTACAAGGAAACTCTTCGCGTCTTTTGGGTGGCGCGCGGTGCCTCATTCCCATCCTGAGGGCCCAAAAACCAGAAGAGCGATCGCTCCCGCTATCATCAGACCCAGACCGCTCGCGTAGCCGAGAGCGGGAGAGATACGGCCACGAAGCAGCCTTCCCAGAAGAAATCCAGCGACGGCGGGCAGGATCGACACGGCGGAGCGCGCGGACTCGGCGGGCCCCAGTGCGCCGGCGCCGCTCAGCACGGCTACCTGAACGCTCGCGAACGCCAGCGCGCTGGTATACATCAGCCGCATCATTCGAGCGCGGCCCGCGCCCAGACTATCGAGATATATGACGCTCAATGCACCGCCGGAGAAGGAAAAACCGCTCAGGCCGCCCGCGAAGAACCCGGCGACGTAGGAGAAGAAAGTCTCATCGCGCATGTCGAGTTGTATTCGTTGACGCGAGACGCTGTAGACGGCGAACAACAAGACGATGACGCTCGCCGCCCATTTAAGGAAGGTGGGCGGACTCGATATGAGGACCAACGCGCCTGCGCCAACCCCCACCGCGCCTGCGCCGAGAAAAGGCATGAGGCGCCGGAGCGACGTGGAGGGAACGCCGCCCCCCATCGCTCGAATCGCCATCAGAATGAGGTTCGGAAGCGAGAGGATGAGCACGGAATCCCGTACCCCGATGAGGGAGGCCAGCATCGGCGTGGCCGCCAGGCCGAAGTCGATTCCGGCGGCTCCCTCCAGAAGGGCAGCGGCGAATATGAGAAGCGCGATATCCCAGGATGGCCACATGGGTTCAGCGGCGTCCAGCTACAGGTTCAACAGGGCTTGAATGTTTTTGTGGGACACGTTCTCGTATTCTTCCTGGCTCAACCCGGATTTTTGAAGCGTCTCGACTATCTGGACGTCCGTCATGTCGTAGGGCAGGTCCGTGCCCAGCACAACTCGCTCGCCGCCCATGACGTCCACGAGGAAGCGGACGACGGGCGGGTGAAACACCAGCATGTCCAGATAGAAGTTCGACCTGAGATATTCGAGGGGGGGGCGCGATATTTTTTTACACTCCGGCCGCACCTTCCAGCCGTGTGCGAAGCGACCGACGAGATAGGGCACAGTTCCTCCGCCGTGCAGGAATATGAATCGCAAGTCCGGCAACCTGTCGAATAAGCCGGAGAAAATGAGGCGGCCGATGCTGTTCGCGCTCTCCGTGGGGAATCCGACCAGGTTGAACAAGTGGTAATCCTTCATCTGCTCCTTGCCCGCCGGGTTGGCCGGGTGAACGATGATCGGCACTTTCATCTCCGCGGCCGCTTCGTAGAGCGGATAAAAACGCTCATCATCCAGATATCGGCCGTTCACGTTCGTGCCCAGAAAACCACCCTTCAATCCGAGTGCGTTGATGGCGCGCTCGAGCTCCTTCACCGAGAGGGAGACGTTTTGGGCGGGCAGGGCGGCCAGGGCGTGGAATTTATCCGGATGTTTTTCAACGATGCTGGCGTAGGCGTCGTTCGCCGCCTGGGAGAGTTCGTTGGCCAGGCCATCATCCGCCCAGTACACGCCCGGGTTTGATGAGAACGACAGGACGTTCATGTCCAGATTCATCTCGTCCATGGTTTTGAGCCGTAACTCCACGCTGGTGAAAGGCTCCAGGGGCGGGTGCGTCATACCCTTGATGTCTAAGCGGCGCGCGCCTTTCTCGTCGGTGAAGAATCTGACGCCGTATCGTGGACCCTCTTTCTCTATAATTTCCAAGTATTCATCGGGATATATGTGGCAATGGGCGTCAATGTGCATTCTCTCCGTCTCCGCGCCTGGAGGGGGGCAAACCCGATAGTTAGCACCCGTAGACGAGGGGTGTCAACGATGGATCAAGGACGCTTGAATACATCTTTTGCGGGTTGAAGGATTTTTCCATCTGTTTTGTTTTCGTTTATCGCGTCGTTCACGCGCTTTCGCCGCGTTGCGCGCGTCTGTGACGGTGTGTGCGATGAGGGTTTTGTGTTTTCCGATACCCGAGAAAGGGAGGGTGCGAGCGAAGTCCATTCAAGGCTTGACGGCTTTGATGGTCGCACTCTCCAGGTTGGGTGCTGCATAGGGTTTTCGGTTTATGATTTCCACCTCGACGAAACCGGCCTCGTGCAATCCGGCCACATAGGCGTCGTCTCGAATGGCACCGGCAGCACAGGCGCACCAATCCTTGATGAAAGCCTCCCCTAAAGGCCCGGCCGCTTCGTCTTCCATGGGTTTTTGGGCCGCCCTGATGACGTCTGAGACCGCGAACCGACCGCCTGTGCGCAACACGCGAAAGGATTCCCGAAACACGGCGGATTTGTCCGGTGAGAGATTGATCACGCAATTGCTGATGAGAACGTCGACCTTACCGTCTTCAATCGGCATGTTCTCCATGTCCCCCTTTCGGAACGAGACGTTTCGAAAGGCCAAGATTCGTCTGCTCTCCTCCGCCCTTTCCAGCATGGCGTCCGTCATGTCCAAACCGATGACGCTTCCCCGAGGCCCCACCTCCTTCGCGGCGAGAAAACAATCGAGACCCGCACCCGACCCTAAGTCCAGGACCGTCTCGCCCGGTTGCGGGCGGGCGTTCAATATGGGGTTTCCGCACCCTGCGTTGGAGGTGAGAACGTCATCGGGAAGCTGCCGAACGGCCTCTTTTGGGTAGCCTATGGCTTCGACGTTTCCCGCGCCCGTGGGCGCACTGACGCTCTCGTCCCCGCAACAGCAGGAAACCTCTCCGGCTGCTACCTTCGCGTAGAGATCGCACACGGCGTTTTTTATGCGTCCCTCCTCATCACAACACCATGAGGACATGGATGAGAACCTCCTCGCGCGTGACGTGCGCAGACCCCCTTGAACGCAGGCAGGATAGCAAGAATGCGGAGGAGCGGGAAAGCGCAAAGCGGGGTTTCGCGCGCACTCGATAGCAACGATCAAATAGAGGGGGAGAATACCGAAGACGGAGCGTCGCTCGAATGGTCTGGCGGGTGGCTGAAATGATGGATGCGCAGTTGCGGGAAAATCGTTCTCGTGCAAACTTGGGCCAGAAATGTCCCATTTCCTTTTTGCTTGTGTTGAGACATGACGAAAGAGAAAAAACAGATCTATCTGATCGACGGTTCCGGGTATATGTTCAGGGCCTACTTCGCCATGATGCGCCAGCGCCTCTCGAACTCAAAAGGAACCCCCACGGGCGCCACCCTCGCTTTCACCCGAATGCTTTTGAAGGTGATTCGGGAGCGAGCGCCCGAATACGTCGCCATCGCCTTCGATCGTCCCGAACGCACCTTTCGCCACGATATCTACCCTGCCTACAAGGCGAACCGAGATGCCGCGCCTGAGGATTTGGTCGAGCAAATCCCCTACATGCACCGCGTCGTTGAGGCGTTGCGCATTCCCCTTCTTGCCCAGGCAGGGTTCGAGGCGGACGACATTGTCGGGACCCTGGCCGCGCGGGCGGAGCGGGAGGGCTACGACGTGATTCTGGTGACGGCCGACAAGGATTTCGCTCAGCTCGTCTCCGAGAGCGTGCGCATTTGGGATCCGATGAAGGATGAGGAGATGGGGCCTGCGGAGGTCGAAGCTAAATGGGGCGTGCCTCCGGAGAAATTCGTGGACCTCCAGGCACTCATGGGAGATACTACGGACAACGTTCCGGGCGTTCCAGGCATCGGAGAAAAAACTGCCGCCGCGCTCATTCAACAGTTCGGCGGATTCGATGAAATCCTCGCCTCCACGGCAGAAATCAAGCGGCCCAAGCAGCGGGAGAGCATCAAGGAAAACGTGGAGATAGCGAGAATTTCCCGCGCGCTTTGCACCATCAAACGTGACTTGCCGCTTGAGGGAGACCTTGAGTCGTGTCGCTTGGGTGACGCCGATTTTGAGGCAAGCAGGAAACTCTTCCTGGACGAGCTGGAGTTTAAGAGGGATTTCATGGAGGAGCTTCCTGGATACGGCGCGTCCGGCCAAGAGGAGGACGCGCCCGAGGAGACGACCTCTCCATCCGGGACGGACGAGAGCGACTACCACGTCGTCCGAACGCTCAAGGAGCTGAAATCCGCCTTGAGGGAGCTGGAGAGAGCGGGGCGTTTCGCGTTCGACCTGGAGACCACCTCGCTCGACCCAATGAAGGCGCGCATTGTGGGTTTGAGCCTGTCCGCCAGCCCGGGACGCGCGTTTTACGTCCCCGTGGGCCATGAAACCGTGGATTCCGGCCCCCAGCTTCGGCTGGAGGACGTGTTAGAGGAAGCCTCTCGCTTGTTGGAATCGCCCACGGTTGAGAAAATCGGACAGAACGTCAAATACGACGTCGCGGTGCTGGAGGAAAATGGATACGGTGTTCGCGGCCCTTTGTTCGACACCATGCTCGCTTCCTATCTCCTACGCTCGGACCACACGGCTTTGGGCGCCGGTCGAACGCGGCATGGGATAGACCATCTGGCGCAAGAGTTTTTCGGGATCAGGACGATAAAGTATGCTGATCTTTGCGGGAAGGGCGTCAAGGAAATCCCGTTCTCGCACGTCCCTATTGACGCGGCGGCGCCTTACGCCTGCCAGGATGCAGACCTCGCCTATCGTTTGGCTGAAGTGATGGCCCCGCAGCTGCGAGACGCTGGCCTGATGAATCTTTTCGAGGAACTGGAAATTCCTCTCCTGCGCGTTTTGATCGACATGGAGCGCGCGGGCATTCGTCTGGATCAGGACTTGTTGCAAAACATGGGGAAGGAGCTCGAAGCGCGTCTTGCGGGAATGAGAGATCATATCCACGAGCTGGCGGGTGAGGAATTCAACGTCAATTCCACCCAGCAGCTCAGGGTCATCCTGTTTGAGAAACTGAACCTTCCGGTGATCAAAAAAACGAAGACCGGCGCTTCCACCGACATCGACACGCTTCAGAAACTCGCGCCCCAGCATCCCTTGCCCCAGGAGATTTTAAGTTTCAGGCAACTCTTCAAGCTCAAGAGCACCTATGTCGATACCTTACCCGAGCTGGTGAATCCGGACACGGGCCGCATCCACGCGCGCTTCAACCAAACCGTCGCCGCCACGGGCCGACTGAGCAGCTCTGACCCCAATTTGCAGAACATCCCCGTCCGAACAGACTTGGGCCGTCAGATACGCCAAGCTTTCCTGCCCGAGGAAGGGTGGAAACTTCTCTCTGCGGATTACAGCCAGATAGAACTCAGGGTTTTGGCGCATTTTACGAACGATACGGCCCTCGTCGACGCTTTCGGCAAGGGGGAGGACATTCACGCCACGACCGCCTCCGCCGTCTATGGCGTACCGCTCGACGAGGTGAACTCCGAGATGCGCCGCGTCGCCAAGGCGGTGAATTTCGGCATCATATATGGGCAGGGCGCTTTTGGTCTTTCCCAAGCCATCGGCATCCCTCAGTCCGAGGCGCGCTCGTTCATCGAAACCTACTTCGAGCGCTTCGCCAGCGTGCCCGCCTTCGTGGACGGGACCATCGAGGATGGAAGGATGCGCGGTTATGTCTCCACCATCATGGGGCGGCGGCGGTATTTGCCTGATCTGAACAGCCGAAATCGTAATTTGAAGAACGCCGCCGAACGAACGGCGGTGAACTCCGTCATCCAGGGCAGCGCAGCCGATATCATCAAGCGGGCGATGATAGCTATTGCGGCTCGGCTCAACAGAGAAAGGAGAGAGGCGCGAATGCTCGTGCAGGTGCACGATGAACTTCTGTTCGAAATACCGCCCCGGGAGGTCGAGAGCGTCGCCGCCCTGGTTGAGGAGGAGATGAAGGGCGCGATGCGCCTTCACGTTCCTATCGAGGTGGACGTGAGCGCGGGCAAGAATTGGGGCGCTTTGAAGTAGCTCGCTTCTCTCGCAGGAATTGAACCTTCCGTTGATTTTCGAGGACGCGTTTTTTCCCTTTCCTCTCTGATCCACCATGAAGGCGCGTCTCTCGCCTTGCGCGTTTCCGCCGGTGCTCATAGAATCGAGCGCGTCGTTCCCCTCCACGCGCCAGGATGACGGGGATTTGCTCGAACCCTCCGGAAGGCGGTCGCTTCTTTATGTCCAACCTCTATGCCATCGGCGACGTTCATGGCCAGCTGCACATGCTGGACGCCTTGGCGCGGCGCGTGCCCTTTCGGGAGGATGATGAAATCGTCTTTCTCGGGGATTTCATCGATCGGGGGCCGGATTCTAGAGGGGTGGTCGAATTCTTAATGGAATTCAGGCGGAAATATCCCAAGACCGTGTGCTTGCGGGGAAATCACGAGGACATGTTCTTGGACTATCTGGCTGGAGGCGGAATCTATCATCCGGACGTCTACGCCATGAACGGCGGCTTGGAAACCCTCAGGGGTTACGGCCTTGATCGGCAAGGCAAGGTTCGGCTTCCCCCCTTGCATCGGGAATTCTTCAATGCGCTCGTGTGGATGCACGAAACCCGTGGGTTTATCTTCGCACATGCGGGCTTAAGGCCAGGAGTTCCCATCAACCAGCAAGAGCAGATGGATTTGGTCTGGATACGAGAGGAATTTATCGAGGCGGAACATGATTTTGGAAAGCCGGTCGTTTTTGGGCACACTCCGGCCTCGGGGATAAGAGACAAACTCCCCTTGTTTTTGGGGATCGACACGCGCGCCGTATTCGGCGGGTGCTTGACGTGCGCACAACTCGCCGACAACGCGCTCGTAGATTGCTATCAGGTGTTCTCTCAAGAAGTGCAATGAGTTGAATCGTTCGTGAAGCGGAACCCGAACGCAATTCCCGATGACAAGACGATTCTGGACCTGCTCATCCAACAGGGTCGGCCGGTGGCCGTGCGTGAGATACTCCGCCTGCTCAAGACCCCCTCCGACGCGCGGCCTTCGCTCAGAAAGCACCTGCGCGTCATGGCGGAGGAGGGCGCTTTGTCCCGGATTCGCGGTCGCTATTCGGCTCCGGGTTTTCTCTCCATTTGTCAGGGAATCTTCCGTGGCCACCGGCAGGGGTATGGGTTTGTCATTCCGGACAAAGTGCTCGGAAAGGAGAGAGCCCCCGATATCCTGATCAAGAAAACGCGCGCGAGGGGGGCTGTGGACGGAGATCGGGTCTCCGCCAGGGTGGAGAGAGTCGATTCCGACGGAAGATGCGAGGGCAGCGTGATCGACGTGCTTGAGCGCGCGCATGCAACCTTGGTGGGCAGGCTTTGTGTCGAGGGAGGGAGTGCCTGGGTCGCGCCTCAGGAAGAGCGCATACCGCATCTTGTGACGCTCGACTCCGAACAATGCGAAGGGGCCAAGCCGGGCGAATGGGTGGAAGTGGAGATCAGTCGATATCCGACCCAAAGAGAGCCCGCCAAGGGGCGCATTCTCAGGGCGTTCGGCTATCCGAAAAACCCGGCTTCCGAGCAGAAGATGATACTCGCCAAGTACGGAATTCGCGAGGATTTCCCTCCCGGGGTTCTCGATGAGGAAAGAGGGCTGTTTCCGCCGGAGGAGGACGCGCCTTTTCCGAAGGGGGTGGAGGATTTCAGAGACTTGTGCGCGTTCACCATCGATCCTGTTAATGCGCGAGACAGGGATGACGCGATTTCGATTGAAAGCGCAACCCGTGGCCGCCGCCGTCTCGGCGTGCACATCGCCGACGTGGGTCATTACGTGAAGTTCGGTGGCACGATTGACAAAGAAGCGTGCGAGCGCGGCGTGAGCGTGTATTTTCCGGATAGGGCCATACCGATGCTCCCGCCCCGTCTCACCCGCGAGGTATGTTCCTTGAGCGCGGGGGCGGTTCGGCGCACTTTGAGCGTCTTGCTCGATTTTGATGGGCGTGGAGAGCAAACGGGTCTGCGGCTCGTCTTCGCGCGGATTCGCTCGCGCGCCTCTTTGACCTATCGGGGAGCGGCCGCCGTTTTGGCGGGCAGCGAGATTCCGCAAAAAAACGAAATGGAAAGCGCTCGCGATCTTCAGGCACCGCTCAGGGAATTATCGGCTCTGGCGGATGACCTTCGCGCGCGGCGCATGCGTCGGGGCAGTCTCGACTTCGACCTTCCGGAGGCCCATATCCTGCTTGATGCGAGGGGAGTGCCCACTGGCGTTGCGCGTGCGCCGAGGACTGCGGCGCACCGCCTGGTCGAGGAGTGTATGTTGGCGGCGAATCGGGCGGTGGCCCAATATCTCGCCGAGGCGGGCGGTGCCGCAATCTTCCGCGTGCATGAGCCGCCCGGAGAGGAGGATTTGGAGGGTGTACGCATGATGCTCTCGAAGTTGGGCCTCAAAGCGCCCCGCCTTTCCATTCTAAGGAGTCCGGGAGGATTGCAAGAAGTTTTTGACGCCGTGCGAGGCTCCGACGTGGAGCGTTACGTGAATCTCGCCGCCCTCAGAAGCATGAAGATTGCGCGCTACGATGCCGCCCCCGCCCTTCATTTCGGGCTGGGTTTTGAGCGTTACGCGCATTTCACGTCCCCCATTCGCCGATATGCGGATTTGTGCGTTCATAGAAGGCTGAAAAGGCTTATGCGTGGCGAAAGGCGAAAGCCAAAACCTGAGCGCATCGCTGCCCTTTGTCGGGATATTTCGGAAAAAGACCGCACGGCGGAGGCGGCCTCGCGCGAGATGGCGGATTTTATGAAGGCGCTTTTTATGCGGGGCAAGGTGGGCGAGCGTTTCCGAGGGCACGTTTCGGGAGTCACGAATTTCGGAATTTTTGTGGAGCTGAGTGATATTTTCGTGCAGGGCATGGTGCCGCTTCAATTCATGACGGACGACGACTACCGCTTCATTCCGGAGGAGCACGCGGTTCTCGGCCGCAGAACGGGACGGCGGTTTCGTTTGGGGGACGCCGTCACTGTGCGGGTGGAGGGGGTTGATTTGGCGGCGAGGCGCGTCACCTTTCATCTGCAGGGGGGTGGCACGAAGGGGAAGGTCGGCGACGCTCCAGTCTCATACCGCGCCTCCGAAAACCCCGGCCGCCACCTGGGAGAGAGACGCTCAAATCCTCGACGTCAAAAGAGGGGCAAGCCGAAGAGGAGAGGAAGTCGGCGCCGTTGACTCCCGCAGATGCTGCCTGGATGCTTGATAGAGAAGCGTCCTGTTCGTGTTGTTTGGTTTCTCCAGTGGCAGAAAATCCTGTGAGGGGCTATATTGATTCCTGAGGATAGAAGATATGGGAGGGGCGATCCGCTCCTTTTTCTTTTTCCAGTTTTTCGTGAGGTGCGGCGATGGCGGGCGGCGTGAAAATCATTGCGGAAAACAGGCGCGCCCGCGCCGATTATGCGATTGATGAAACCTACGAGGCGGGCCTAGTGCTCACGGGCACGGAGGTGAAAGCGCTTCGAGAGGGTCGTGCGAACTTAAAGGAGAGCTATGGCGACATCGTCGGTGGCGAGGCTTGGCTGGTCGATTGTCACATTAGCCCTTATGGACATGGCAACATACACAATCATGTGCCCACGCGCAGAAGGAAGCTGTTGCTCCACAAACGCGAAATTGGGCGCTTGATTGGCCGCGTGAACGAAAAGGGGATGGCGCTCGTGCCAATGAAGATGTATTTCGCCCGAGGCCGCGCCAAGGTGGAGATTGGCGTGGGGAAGGGTAAGAAACGCCATGACCGTCGCGAGGAATTGAAAAAGCGCGCGGCCAATCGTGATATTGAGCGCGCGCTCGCAGAAAGGAATCGGGGATGATACGCATTTTCAGAGAATATACAATGTCCTGGTTGCAAGTGGGTTTGCTCAAAATTTCGATGATGGCGTTCGGCTTGGCGATTGGCGCCACCTGGCCGGAACTTTTTCGGGAGAGGGTGGTCTGGCTCTGGCTGATGTTCGCTCTGCCCGCCGTTTATTTGGGCATCGTCTTCTACCCCAGCATGTGGGGCGGGCGCAAATAGGGTGCGCAAAGTCGGGTCTGGGGCGTATGATCGCCGCCCCTGACGCCGGCGTTCATCTCTCATGGGGGCGATCTGGTTTCGACGGGAGGATTTGAAGTCTGAGCTGCGTGCCGGGGACGCCACTTGGCCCCGTTATCAATGTGGCAAAATCACACCAGCCGACAACGAGCTGGCTCTCGCGGCCTAGACGCTAGCGAGCGCTCCCCCTCGCCTCGTCCGCAGGGGAGGTGTGGAGCGTCATGATGCGGACTAGCCGACCCAGGTTTCTGTCCGGAGCTTGTTAGGCGAATATCAATCGGACTAGCCCGGAGGATGGCCCGCCGGTGGGCTTGAGACCGAGCAAAATCCTCACCACCGGCTACGCACGTAGACGCTCACGACGGAAGCCTTGCGGACGCGGGTTCGATTCCCGCCGCCTCCACCAAAATTTCATATGTTTTGGGTAATGGTCTGCGCGTTGGAATATACCCATTGGAGGGGAGAATGTAAGCATGGGGAGTCCCCTAGTCCTTTCCGTTGACGACTGCGCGATGCCCGGTTCAAGTAGGGCGTATTGACGAGGCCTCGGCGGTTTTCTCAAAAAAGCTTTGGCTTGCGCGTTCGCCGGATGAGCCGGAACGCGAATGCGCCGCCTGGATTCGGCATGACGCAATCAAACGCCGCGCACAACCAAATCCGTCCCGTCCCAGCCGGTGACCTCAGACGTGATGACGGCGTTGGAGGCCGCTTCGGTTTCATCCAAGAACATTTTGACGTCCAATTCGGGTGCCGTCTGAAGCCTGGCGCGCCGTCACAGAAGGTCCGCCCTGAAGAAGCTCTCGACCAAAATTCCGTTTTTCTGCCGATGAAGGTTTGATTGTCCTGCGCGTGATGCGTTATTGCAACTCTAGAAATCTTGCCTTGGCTATTGACGCCAGAGTGCCCAGTGTCAGAGATTCGCTCTGTCGCGGAGCCGATTCGAAGGGCGTGCGGTGCGGCACAGCAACGGTCCGGATTCCTCACCTTGTCGCCCGTGAATCACCGTTGAGCGCGATCTGATGACAATGGGGCCCTGGCACTACAATCCAACTATGGTTTGACAGACTTAAGGGAAGGAATGAAATCAATGAAAGTCGCATACGTTTTCGCCACGAGTATGTCGGCGACTTACAAGCTCGCCACCATGATCCTCCCGCAGCTCGAAGCCGGCTCGCACGGGGCGACCGTCGTCGGCATGTTCTTCTTCGACGACAATATGTTCTGCCTGCGCGAGGGCGATCCGATCGGAGAGCGTCTGGCCAAAGTTGCCGAGGAGCAGAGCATCCTTCTCATGATCTGCGATCAATGCGCCGTGAGGCGCAACCTCGCCGAGGGGACCTTTGAGCAGTGTGGGTCAGGAGAGGTGACGGCAAGGGGCACCGTCGCCGGAGTGCAGGCAGGCTGCTTTCCACAGCTCTATTCCGCGCTCGCCCCTCATCCGCCGGATCAGGTTATCACGCTTTAGAGGGGCGTCATATAGGGAGATTTGGTGCCAGTTCCTGTGTTACGAGCCATTCTGCCGAAGTCGGATATGCCCCGCAGTGTAGTTGTTGTAGTGCCGTGGCCCAGGCGCAACTGCGCCGGCAGTTCTGGAGAATGGATGGGAACAGATATATTGAGAAGGTTGGTTTATGTGATTGCTTCTGAACGTCTCGCGAGAAACTTCGGGCCAGAAATGATGGTCGTGGGCAAAATTTCCGCTTGCCTCGCCGTCGCTGGGGCCGGATGGCGCGTCTCTCGCATCAAACCTCTTTGCGTAGAGGTTTGGAAGATGACCAAAGACAGATTGGTCACCAAACTATATCGAGCGTATTTTCTCGCCCGGTTGCCGGCAGCCGGGCGCAGCCTCTAGGTTTCAGGGCGACTTGAGTCCGTAATAGGAGTACCACCCGATCAAGTCGGAGAAAGCCGCCGCGGATTTTGGGGCATGTCGAAACCCGTGCCAGTGAGACGATCTGCCTTGCGTCGTCCTTGATGACGCGCCTGAAGATATCGTTCATAGTGCAAACCCGATAACGAACCAAATCTCTCGGCGACGGGAAAATATGGATGAGATGCTGAACCTCCTCCTTTACCTCCTCATAGGGAACAACGCCGCATAAGGATCGTCGCACAATTTGTGTCCTCATCTTCCTCCATCGCCTAAATGCAGGAAATGACGAAAGCCGTTGAGCCGACTTCGTTGATATCCGTGTGTGATGGTCGTTGCGGAAATGTTTGCTTCTGACGTTAGCTCGCAAAACTATGATGGGGCCATCAGCGGCATCGAACCTCTTGAGGTAGGGGACGGAAGTCTCGCATAATGCCCTCGGGCTTGATAGATTACCTCTCTCACGCGATTTCATAACGTTCGCCTCTATGCGCAGAAGCGCATCGCGTTTGATCACTTTCTGCTTGATAAAGCGGCGCGTTGTGAGGATATCGTCCGTCAAAACAATGCGAGAGAGCCTGCAAGGCGTAAAATGTAAAACGTGGGGAGGCCGGATGCTCATTTTAAGACGTCAGATGTTGCAGACCGCAGCCCGTGCCGCGCTCTTGGCCATCGTCGGCGTCCCTCACAACGCGCGCGCCTCGATGATGGGCCGTTTGTTCGATTGGCTGAATAGCCGCCCCGTCGAGACTCCCGCTTCCGGAGAGGGAATTCTGGATTTCGCCGCGCGTGTTCTTCCCGAAGTCACGCCGACTGAAAAATTCTACGTGCAGAGCATCGGTGCCGCGCCGCCCGCGATATCTCCTCGAGAATGGCGGCTGAAGGTAAAGGGCGAAGTGGTCGCGCCGTTTTCCGCCTCTTTGTCCGAGATGAACGTGCTGGGACGAGTGAAAACTTGGGCGACGATGACCTGTATCGGAAATCCAGTGGGCGGCGGACAGATAGGAAACGCCTTGTGGGAGGGGATGCCGCTCAAAACGCTTTTGGAGCGCGTCGGCGTGGCGGAGCGTGTCCGCCGCTCCGTCGCTGCCAGGGTCATCTTTCGCGCGGCGGATGGCTACCACGATTCGATATCTCTCGAACGGGCGCTGGACGCGAGGACGCTTCTTTGCACGAAGATGAACGGAGAGAATCTTCCGCGAGATCATGGCGCCCCGCTCAGGCTCCTGGCGCCGGGCGTCTATGGTCTCAAGAACGTGAAATGGATTGAATCCATTGAAATCTCCACCCAAGGTCATGGTGGGGGGTATTGGCAAAGGCGCGGCTGGTCAGATGAGGAGATTGTCGAGACGCTGAGTCGCTTCGAGGCTCCCAGAAGGCGCGTTCAGGTGCGCGTCCCCCGCATCTGGCTCGTGGGTTCCGCTTTTGCGGGCGATAGGGGAATTCGCAGGGTGGAAGTAACCTACGGCCAAGGAAGACGTTTGCGTCCCTGGACGCCCGCTTTGCTCAAGAAACCCCTCGGTACCCTCGCGTGGAGCGTCTGGGCGTTTCCTCTGCGTTTTGAGGGGAATGGATTTTATCCAGTGACGGTGCGGGCGGTGGATGGGACTGGAGAGACGCAGACGGATCGGATTTCCGATCCGCAACCCGGTGGATCGACCGGACGAATGGGGCTTAGCGTATATGTGAGAGACTTATAGGCGAATCAAGAGACGCACACGAAAAACCCCCGCCGAGCGCGTCCGGCGGGGGTTTGGTCTTCTAGGAGCGTGAGGGTTAGCGGCGTTTGCCACCCACGATGTTCGTCGCGCGCTTCTGGCGCTTGATCATCCACTCTTTGGGCGCCTCAATGCCGCTGCGATCCATAATGTCGAGATTGTGTTGATACGCCATGAAATTCTGGATGTAGCTCAGCGTACCGCCTCGGTGAGGCGCTCCAGACGGCTGGCGACCCTCAATCAGGTCGATCATGTTGTAAACCGCCTCTTTCGCCATGGCGATCTGCTCGGCCAGCACCGCCGCGTGCACCCAGCCGTCGCGAATGTCTTTTTCGATGCCGACGACAAGGTTGTGCGTCACGATCTTGATCTGGCCCGGCTTGTAGCCGGCCGCTTTCACGGCGTCCACGGTGCCTCGGGCGATGAGCGTCGCCCAAGGGTAAATGCCCTTTACGTCCGGGTGCTTCTTGAGCAGATCCTCCGCCGTCTGGTAGGCGGCCTGCACGTTCGATTTAGTGAATTCCTTCGCCACGATCTGGATTTTGGGATAGTGGCTTATGTAATCCTCAAAACCTTTGGCCATGGAAGTCACCATCTCGATGCCGCTGGGCCCAGGCAGCATCATCACTTTGCCTTGGTAGTTGATGGAGTGCGCCAAGGTAGAGCCGATGAGAAGACCCAATTCGTAACTGTTTTTCATGACGCGGTTTTTGACGCGACTGCTGTCTAGGTCAATGTTGTCCACGACGACCTTAATGCCTTTGTCCATCGCTTTGTGCACGGCGTCCACCATGCCCTTGGTGCTGATGGGGCAGATGATCATCCCGTCGTATCTCGCGGCGATGATGTCCTCCACGTGGGCCACCTGCTTGGGCAGGAACTCATAGCCGCCCGCGTCGAACATGGTCACGCTCACGCCGGCGTCTTTTGCCGCCTGAACGCTGCCGTACCATTTCGAGAAGAAATAGGGGTCGACGCCATTCGGCACGACCACGGCGATCTTGTAATTCTTCTTCGCCTTCCTTGCCGCCTCAGCGTCCGGTGCCGCTGTTATCGTTGCGAAGACGAACGTGAAGACAGAAGCGAGAACCATGAAAGAGCGAAACAGTTTTTTCATTTTGAATCTTCTCCTCGCAGAATGGGTTTCACGGACGAAATCGCTCTCCTCCGCGAAAGGAAAAATACCTGCTGCAATAATCGTATTTCCTATTATTCCCGCCGTTTGCGGGAGCTTGCCACCACAGCCGCGATGAGCAAGACGCCTACCACCACCTCCCGGGCAAACGTGCCTACGCCCAAGAGAATCAGGCCATTGAGCAAAAATGTGAGGAACAGCGTCCCGATCGCCGCTTGTACCACGCCTCCCTCTCCGCCGTGAAACGTCGTTCCTCCCACCACGGTGGCCGCCAGGGATTGAAACTCGAGCTGAAACCCCGCGAGGCCGTTCGTGGCGGGGAGTCTCGCCAAATAGAGGAACGAGGTGATGCCCACGCAGATGCCGCTGATCAGATAGCAAATGAGTTTCACCTTGCCTGTATCGATGCCCGAGAGGCGCGCGGCCTCTTCGTTCCCGCCGGTCAAATATATCGCCCGGCCCAGTATCGTTCGTTTTGTCAGCAGGTAGAGAGCGATGAAAAAGACGATGGCGATGAAGAGCGTTCCAGGAATGTGAAAGAAATCCGTGAGGCCGATGGCTTGCAGAATGTCTTTTTGTTTACCCGTGAACTGATGAATGGTGCGCCCGCCCGTAAAGACCAAGGCGATGCCGGCACAGATGAAAAGCATGCTCAGGGTGACGATGAAGGGCTGTATCTTCACGCGGCCTACGAGGTAGCCGTTGATGAAGCCGAACATCGTCGCCATTGCGATGCCCATCAAAACGCCCACCGCGAGGCCGAAGTCCAGAATGCCTTGGGCCATCACCACGCTGGAGAGGCTGAGCAGGGAGCCCTGGCTCAGGTCGATTCCCGACACGAGCAGCACCATGCTTTGGCCGGCGACGATGAAGAACAGGAGAGAGGCGTTCCTGAGCTGGTTGGTCAGGTTATGGGTTTCGATGAAGTTGTGCACGTAGCCCATCAACTGAAGAAGGTAGAAAACGACCATCATTATGATGAACACCATGAACAAACCGTATTTCTCGTAATTGAACATGGTCAGGAAAGAGGCGGAAGGTCTGGATGGGGTCTCCGCTATGTTTGCCATGATGTGGAGTCTCCCTTAGTTTTTTCGCTCGCGCAGGGTGCTGACCCAGATGGAGGAGAGGATGACCAAACCGACGATGATTTGCTGCCGGTAGGTGTCGATTCCCATGATGTTCAGTCCGTTCACGAGGAATATGATCAGAAAAACGCCGAGTGTTGTGCCCAACACGCCGCCTCGTCCTCCGAAGATATGCGTGCCGCCGATGATGGTCGCCCCGATCGATTGGAGCAACTGATCACCGCCGCCCAGCCTCGGCTCGCCCGCCGCGCTGACGTTCGCTGAGAGAAGAAGGCCCGCGAAGCCGCACAAAAGTCCGCCGATGCCGAAAATGGCGATCTTCATGGCGGGAAAGTTGATGCCTGCGGAAATCGCCGTCTGTTCGTTTCCGCCAAGAGCGTATACGTAGGTGCCAAAGCGGGTGTGTTTGAGTAAATACCACATGGACGCCAGCGCGATAAGTATCCAGATGAACGTGAACGGAACCGGCCCTAAGTTTCCTTTCGCCAAGAATACGTATGCCTCCTCAACATGTTTTTGTAGCGTCGCGCCCTCTCTCGCGCCCCCCATTTGAAGGCCGCCGGTCCAAAGTTGCGCTGTACCGCTTCCGACGAAGAGCATCCCCAATGTGGCGATGAACGGCTGAACCCTGACCACGCCGACGAGGAACCCGTTGATGACGCCGCACAACAGGCCGATGCCGATGCCGGCGATGAGGCCGACGAAAAACCCGAAGTGCAGCATCGCGCTCCAGGCCATCACGCTCACCACGCTCATGATCGAACCCTGGGATAGGTCAAATCCCCCCGAGAGAATGACCAACGTTTGCGCGTAGGCGAGGAAGAAGAGCCAGGCGTCGCGTCGCACGACGTTAGCGAAGTTCTCGAGGGTCAGGAAATTCTCGGTCGCAAAGGTGTAGAAGATCATCAAAACGGCGAACGCGAAGATGAGGAGCGCGCGTTCCCACGGGATATCCTTGGCCGGGTATCCCAGAATGCGCTTTTCATACCCCATAGATGTCGCAGCACTCATTGCGCCTAAACTCCTATCGCTCGCATTTGGGCGAAACGTTCCGGCAAAACGCGGATCATTCCGCCGTCATGGCGTAGCGCAGAATTTGCTCTTGCGTCGCGTCTTCCCTGCCGATATTCGCGGTGAGCCGTCCCTCGCGCATCACCAAAATGCGGTCGCTCATTCCGAGAATCTCCGGCAGTTCGCTTGAGATCATCATCACCGCCGCGCCGTCCTTGGCGAGTTGCAGCATCTGTGAGTGGACCTCAAACTTCGCGCCTATGTCGATCCCGCGAGTCGGCTCGTCGAAGATGAGCACGTTGGCGCGCCTGAAGAGCCACTTGGCGAGAACGACCTTTTGCTGGTTGCCGCCCGATAGAAAACGTACCTGCGTCTCCTGGCTCGGCGTTATGATTTTGAGCTGATTGATGTGCGTATCCACGAGGTCCTTCTCCATGCCCAAATTGAGCAGCCACCATCGCTTGATGAGGCGGATAAGGTTCGCGCTCGTGGTGTTGAAGGCGACTGAGAGTACCTGGGTGAGGCCCTGGGTTTTTCTGTCCTCGGGCAACAGCCCAAGCCCTCGTCGTATAGCCAGGCTCGGAGTCCACTTGCGCTCATGGGTGAGCGTTTTCAAGAATCGAATGAGGACCATGGCGACGCCGCCCCAGATCATGACCCATTCGAGAACGAAATTTTGGGTGAACAAACTCGTCACGACCATCGCGCATGTCGCCAGGGCGTACCAGTTTGCGAAGTCGAAAGCCATGGTGTGCCAGTGATACTGCCGTTCCAGAAACCAGAGCCCTGCCTGCCGTATGACGGCCAGCCCGGCGGCGGCGACGTAGGGAGCCGGTCCATCCGGTATGTTGTACAAGGGTCCACCGAGTGTCCACTCGTAAAACCACGCGCTGCTGAACAAAGGAGGAGGCGTGTTCATGTTGAGCGTGATAGGGTCGTAAATTCCCTGAAAAATCACGGTGAAGAGGGGTAAAGCCAGAATGAAGACGACCACGTCCACGATTGCGATCCAAAATGGGTAATGCGGGAGACGCTGAATATATTCTTTCTCTTTTGTCGCGCTTGTCATCTCTACGGTACCGCTATCCACAGGGTCCGCCCCCATGACGGCTCGGGCCATTTCGGTTCTCCCTGCGCCGACGAGACCTGAGAGGCCCACGATTTCGCCGTAATGCAGGTCGAAGTCGATGTCTTCAAATACGCCGTTTCGTGTGAGTCCACGCACGCGCAGGGCCACTTCTCCGCGCGTCCTAGGCGTCCATGGAAATTTTTCATCTAGTGTGCGTCCCACCATCTGCGTGATCAGAAAATCAAGCGCAATGTTCTGAATTTCCCATGTGCCCATGTATTCCCCGTCGCGCAAGACTGTGACGCGATCTCCAATTTCGTGGACTTCCTCGAGCCGATGGGAAATGTAGATGATGCCAACGCCCTGCTCGCGCAGCAGCTTGACCGCCTTGAATAGTTCCTCGATCTCGTGCCCGCTTAAGGAGGAGGTGGGCTCGTCCATCACCAGAATCTTGCAGTCGAAGGCGAGCGCGCGGGCGATCTCCACCATTTGCTGATCCGCCACGCTTAAAGAGCGGATCGGCGCGTTGACGTCGATTCTCACGTCCAGGCGTTCCATGATCGCCTGTGACTCTCGTTCGACTTTTGCCCAATCCACGCGCTTCATGACGCCGGCAAGGACGGGTTCTCTGCCCAGGAATATGTTTTTTGCCACGCTTAAATCGGGCACGAGATTCAGTTCCTGGTAGATGACGCTGATGCCTAAATCGCGTCCGGTTCTGGCGTCGGAAACCACAGTGGGCGTTTCGTTGATCTCGATTTCGCCTGAATCGGCTTGATAGATGCCCGCCAAAATTTTAATGAGCGTGGATTTTCCGGCCCCGTTCTCACCCAGGAGAATGTGAACCTCGCCTTCTCTGAGGTTGAAATCGACTTCCTTGAGCGCATGAACGCCCGGAAAGGATTTGTCGATTTTCCGCATTTGAAGCAAATTCGGGGATGTGGGCACGAAAGGTCACTTTCAAAACAAGGCTTTACGAATTGGAAATGCGCGGCGAACAACCAGGGGCAAACCCCCTTTCCCCAAGTCTCTATTTTTCATTTTTGAAAACGGAAAGTACTTTATCGGAGTTGGGTTTGCTTTTCAACCTGAAAATCTTGCGGAGATCGGAGCGAAAAATGATTTCATCAAAAATTGTGGTATGATTTGTACGTGCGCTTCAGCAAAAAATTCTTCGCATGGGGTTTTTATGCGTTTTTTCAAGATGATGGGGTTTGTCGCTCTCATTCTCATGGGCGTGACGAGCGCGGCCGTCGCGCAGACGCACGGTAAGATCGACGGCTGTTTGGCCTCGCTCTACAACTACCCCTCTGAGACGCTTCCGCATAGCGCTTCAAAGAAGGCGTCCTCGCCTTTGGAGGCGAGAGGAAAACTCCGGGTGGGCGAAGCGGGCGAGGGCGTCCATTCGCAGCTGGGTCTTCGGTTGCAACATCACGCCAGGGAATGAACCTTCTCTCCTTGGTGACGAAATCCGTCGAGGGGCGCCCTCATCGGTCGATGACGTTTAGGCAAGTGGCGGATGGCGCATGTTGCGCCGGCCAATCCATCCCGTCTTCAAAGCGCGCCCAAATGCTCGTGTCCCGGGCGAAGCCGCTCTCCGGTAATGCGACCAAGGCGATATCCACGATCGCCGACTCATCAAAGCCGCTCTCGCGCAACGCCTGGAACCCCTCGTGTCTCATTCATTGTTCGTTGCGCGTGCGCGCTTTCTGGCCACGAAGAAAAAACCCCCTGCCGAAGCAGGGGGTTTTTAGGGATTTTGTTGATTTTTACATCATGCCGGCTTCTTTCCAGTAGCGCGCCGCGCCGGGATGCATTTTGAGTTTTTTCAAGCCGCGAAGTCCGGTCTTTTTGGTGATGAACTTTCCAGCAGGATGGTATTTGGTGATTTGCTCGTGATTGTCATAGAGGGATTTGACGATCGCATATGCGTTGTCGTTGCTCATCTTGCTGTTGGTCATAATGGTCCACATCTGGCCCCAACTCACGACGTCCTTGTCGTAGCCTGGAATGGAGCCGGCGCTGACGACGTCGCGCACGATGCCCGCTTCGTTCTCGGCCAGTTTTTTGATCGTGGCTTCATCCGGGCCAAAGAAGTGAAGTTTGCCCGAGAGAGTGCGCGACAGGTCCATATACACGGGCGCGGGAACGCCCCCGTTCAGGAAGAAAAAGCCGGCGTCCACCCTTTGGTCTTTGAGGGCGGCGGAATTCTGGTTGTTGTTGAAGAATTCCCGTTTCACCTTCTCGAACATGCCGCTGTGCTTGAGCGCGATTTGCGTAACGATGTAAATTGAGCCGCCGCGACCGCCGACGACGAATCTTTTGCCGTCCAGGTCGGCCCAGTTCTTGATTCCCGTGGATTTGAAGGTGGTGTAGACGACCGTCAGCGGATAAAGAGCGCCAAGCGCCATAACGTCTTGGGGCTTCTTGAAGGGTTTTCTGCCCGTTTGCCCCCAGGCGACGGCTGGTGCCGTGGCCATGCCCATGCGGAAGGGCTGGTTTTTGTTTTTCTTCTGAAGGATGCGGACGTTGGCGGTAGAGCCGCCTGTGACGGATGCGGATACCGAAATCTTTCCGCCCGAGTTATCCGTGATGACTTTGCCCATCGCGGTTCCGATCTCGAAGGTGGCACCGCCGGGCTGGGACGTTCCCAGAAGTATTTTGGCTGCGTCCGCCATCGGGGCCGTCCCGACAATAAAGGCGAGGCCTGCTGCCAAGGTAAGCAGGCGAAGCGTGGACTTGCTCATTTGCATCTCCTTTTGGGTATAAAGGTTGCTTGACTCCACTCTTGTTTCGATTCGTGATGCCGAAACGCATGAATAGACACCAAGCGTTCAGGTTTTCCAAATTCTTGATGCTGATACTAAAGCAAAACCTCGTAGTTTGGTCAAGTACTGAAATGCGCAGCGCGGAAGGTTTGATCGAGAAATTGCGTGAGTCACTGGAAAAAGAGGGAGGCTATCCGTTAGAATGAATAGGTTCAAGTCCATCGCTTCGTTTCGTCATGGCGCATCCACCACGGTGGAGAAAGAAGGAGACTCATGAGCACTGAATCAGACCCCACCCGGTCGGCTCCTCTCGTCCGGGCTCTGGTTTTCATCACGTCCTGGCTGTGCGTGCTCTCTGGCTTGTACCACATTTCGGCAGTCTATCTGCGGCCCTTGCCAGGCGAGATGCACCCCAACATGCACATGCTGCTCGCTTACGCCATTCTTCTCATCGGCGGCGCCGGGGCGATGCCCCAGATTTACGGAGACAAGATTCGGAAGTTGCAGTTTTTGCCCGTTTTGTATCTTTTCTCTTTGGTTCCCGCCGTTATTTTTTACTATTTCGTCTATGAGATGGGAGAAGACTGGTCCGACGCGAGCGTTTGGTGGGTGTATGCGCTTCCGTTTTTCATATGGATGGCGATGATGGTCATGGAGAAGTCGTGGCTCGCGCTCCTGCTCTGGATTTTGGGCTTTGCTCCGGCACCGATACTGTTCTGGTATTGGGATTCCCTGCCCGAGAGCACGCATGAGCCCACGTTCTGGTGGCTGCTGGTCGCGTGTTCCGTCATTCCTGCGATGTGGACCTTGTTCGCGATTTTTTTCAGACCCGCCGAGGGCGTGAGAAAAGCGGGCGTCTTCCTCGTGGTGTTTTTCGTGGCGCTCATCCTGGGCGGGTGGCGGATAGGTTTGTGGGCCGCGCAGAGCGATGCGGTGCGAAGCGTGTTTTACCTTTGGCCGGTCGCCATATGCGCTTTTCCGCTTTTTTGGGCGAAAAAACGCGCCAAGGAGGTATTTGAGGCTTATCCGGCACACCCTTTTCCGGCGGGATTCACGATCGGGCTGAACGCCGGAATGCTTTTCTTCGTGGCTACCGCCTGTCTGTATCTTTTCTACTACCATGAAGACATGGTGGACCGCCCCGGCGCGCCGACGATCGGCGATGCGCGCGTTGGCTTCGTCATGCTCGTCGTCGCCCTCGAACTGACGAGGCGCTGCTTCGGCCCCCCGCTTCCGACTTTGGCGGTTATCGCCTTCGCCTATGGGGTCTGGGGCAATCTGTTCGCCCCTCCATTCGGGCACGGCGGCCATACGTGGCTCGAGCTTCAGGCGAAACTCTCGACCGATTTCATCGGAGGCGTTTTGGGTTTTCTGGTGGTCATCTCGGCCACGTTCATTATCATGTTCTTGATCTTGGGGGCGTTCCTGCACGAATCGGGCGCCGGACGCTTTTTCGTAAATTTCGCCTTGGGCCTGTTCGGAAAGATGCGCGCGGGCGCGGGCCTCGCCGCGGTGGGATCAAGCGCGCTCATGGGCACGGTATCGGGCAGCGCTTCCGGCAACGTCGTCACCACCGGCACGTTCACGATTCCGCTGATGAAGCGCATCGGACTGAGTCCGCACATTGCCGGGGCGGCGGAGGCGGCGGCCAGCAGCGGCGGGCAGATCATGCCTCCCGTCATGGGCGCGGGCGCCTTCATCATGAGCGAACTCATTGAGGTGCCGTATTTCCAGCTCATCGGATACGCTACCATTCCGGCGATTTTGTATTTCACCATCGTGGGGATCAACATCCACTTCGCGGCCGGGGCGCTGAACATTCAGCCGTTGCCCAGTTCCGAGATTCCGAGCTGGAGGGCGGAGCTGAGAGACGGGTGGTTCTATCTCGTGCCCCTGGCGTTTTTGGTCTATTTCCTCTTTGAGGGCAGAACGCCCGTGTTCGCCGGTGTGATGTCGGTTTTCATCATGGTGGGGGTGTGGTTTTATCGGAACGTGGTGGAATTTCTTGGAACATTGCGGAAGGGCGAGAAGACCATCCCCGATGAGATTTTCGTTTTCGTGCCGGTGACGTTCTGGGTTTTCGCGTTCTTCCTTTTTGGACTTCTCACGGTTTTGGAGTGGGGTCTCGCGCTGCCGCTGGGAATGTATGGAGCACCCACCTGGGGCGGGGCCATGCGCGCCGCCCTGGCGTTGGGCGTCGCCGGCTTCGTCCTCCTCAGCGTTTTCACCCGCGCTCTCTCCTGGGCGGGCGAGTTTTGGGCGGAGACAGAGCGCAATTGGCTCGGCATCTTCCCGCTCGCTTTTCTGGGCTTGTGGGGCGTTTTCGGCCTCTCCTCGGGCGTGATCGGAGCCGCCGTTGTTCTGGCTCTCCTCGGCGCGCGCGCCGTCCTCAAAGGCAACGCCCCGCAGCCCGCCGCGACCATACCCTGGTATTTCGCCATGATTTGGGTGGGCGCCTATTACGTCCAGACGGGGCTCTACGCGCTCCTTCCGGGGCTTGCGAACTTTGGCGAATGGTTCACCCCCTTCGGGTTCATCTACCACGCGCTCATCTTTTTCGGTCTCGCCGTGATCGTGCAGAAGGTCATTCTTTCGTTTGGTTCGCAGGCGGCGGAAGCGGATAGGCAGACGCCGAGCGTCAGGCAGGTGCTGGCCGTATCCTGTAATCCGTTCACCTATCTGGGATGGGCGAACAAGGGGGGCGAGACGGGAGCGGGGGTGCGCGCCGCCCAGGGTGCCTCCAGGTGGATTTTGAGCATCCGCGACGCCTTGCGGGTGGGGGGCAGGCAAGGGGCGGAATTCGCCGTGACGCTCGCCACCATTGAAGTCGTCGTCCAGGTACTGACCATCACGGGCGTGGGCAACAAGTTCGCCTTCATGATAGAGGCTCTCTCCAAGGACTTATGCCTGTTCGGGGCGGCGGCCGGCGGCGGGTGTGCGTATTACATCGGTCTTGACGGCTTCTTCGTCGCCTTGCTGCTGACGGCGGTTTGCTGCGCGATTCTGGGCATGGGGATGCCGACGACGGCCGCCTACGTGCTGCTCGCCATTCTGGGCGGACCCGTGCTGATCAAACTCGTCGGCCCCGAGCTCACGCACGTCTATGGAGCGGAGTGGACGCAAGCGTTCGTGGCCGCCAAAGGCGACCGGGTGGCCGCCCACATGTTCATCTTTTATTTCGCGATACTCTCCGCCATCACTCCGCCCGTGGCGATAGCCTCGCTCGTGGGGGCCAAGCTGGCGGGGGCGACTTACTTCAAGACGTCCATGATGTCGCTGCGCTTCGCCATCGTGGGCTTCATCGTTCCCTTTTTGTTCATGTTCGACCCGGCTCTGCTCACCTTCGGACATCCGGCGCGCGTCGCCCTTTCCGCGTCCATGACCCTTCTGGGCTTCGTCGCCTTCTCGGCCGGAACGCAGGGCTGGCTTCTGGACAGGCTCCATGGATACGAGCGCATTCTCTTGTTCGTCTGTTTCGTCTCGCTCATCCTGTTCGTCATCTTCTTCAGCTTCGCCATGCTGGCGACGGGCCTGGTGTGCGGAGGCATTCCGCTCGTCCGGCAAATGCGGGACAGGGGGGCAAGCGCGGGACAGGAGGGGAGGCTGAACGCCTGAGTCAAAAGGGATTCCCCCGTCCTTTTCTCTTTTTTGAGGCACAGACCATGCTCTTTCATCGGGAACGCGCCCTTGGGTTCATGGAGAGGTTCGACCTCGACGCGCTGATAGCGACGACGCGGCACAACGTCCTCTATCTCTCCGGCTTTCAAGGGTGGGCACAGGAGACCTACGGAGACGCTGTGACGGAGACCTTCGCCCTGTTCTTTCGGAATCCGTCCTCTCCGCCCGCCCTCATACTCTCCCGGCAGGACGAGACCTACTACGCGGCCATGGGTTCATGGATAGAGGACGTGCGGGGGTATGGCCCCCGCTCGGCACTCGACGTGCCGCCCGGCGAGAGAGGCACCAACGAGGAGGAGAGGAATTACGTATCCCTCATCGCCGAGGACGCCCCGCGCGAGGGGAGTGCGACGGACGCCCTTCTCAGAGTTTTGCGGGAGCGGGGCCTATCGAGCGGCAGGGTGGCACTCGACGGCGAGGGGGTGCGCCCCAGCACGCGCGCGCGCGCCGAGGCGGCTGTGCCGGGCGCGTCTTTTCTGGACGCCTCTCAGTTGTTTCGGCTCATTCGCCTGCAAAAGACGCCGGAGGAGGTCGAGCGGATGCGGGCCGCCGCGCTTTTGAACGAGCGGGCGGTCGCCGCCTTCCATGCGGAGATGGCCCCGGGGCGCACCGAGCGCGAGGCGGCGCGCCGTTATTATCGGACCGTCGCCGAGGGCGGCGGGAAGTGGAGCTGGTTTCACCTGGGCGGCGGCAGGCGCTCGGCCTCCATTTTTCCGCCCTCTGACAGGAGGTTCGCAGCAGGCGACGGCTTTTTCTTTGACGCCGGAATGCGGCTGAACCACTACTGCGCGGACGTGGGCTGCTGCGGTTCGTTCGGCGAGCCGGACGCGGAGCGCAAGGCGCAGTGGCGCGCGATTCAGGCGGGGCTCGAGGCCGCCCTGGGCGCGATCAGGGCGGGAGTGCGGCCCTCCGCTATTTTTCGCGCGGCGGTCACAGCGGCGAGAAAATCCGGGCTGCCCCGCTACAACGGCTCCTTCTGCGGACACACCATCGGAATCGAGGCGCGCGAGCTGCCCTGGACGCTGAGCGAGCCTGTCAAGCTCGACGACCCGTTTCTGCCTCCCGATTCGGACATTCCGCTGCCCGCCGGCGCCGTGCTCTCGGTGGAGTTGCCTTCCGGCAGGTTCGGCGAGGGCGGCGTCCACGCGGAATACACCGTCCTCGTCACCGAGACGGGCATGACGCACCTGGGCGAACCCGCGCGCGAACACGTCGTGGTGTAGAGGTGCACAGGACGCCCGACGCCCTGCCTTGAACGGGTTTTGCAACGCCCTTTCACGGCCGTTTCACAAGCCGTTCACGCCCCGAAAAACGGCTTTTCCAGGCCATGCAATGTTTTTGTCCGGCTACGCTGCGCCCTTTATCTGAACCGCGCGTTCACGTCCATTCCGGCCTTGATGAGCACGTCCGCGACACCGGGCGTATTGAACACCGCCGCGTCCAGCAGGGGCGTCATTCCGCCCTTGTCCCGCGCGTTCACGTCCGCTCCGGCCTTGATGAGCGCGGCCGCGAATTCGGGCGTATTGAACACCGCCGCCAGGTGCAGGGGCGTCATTCCGCCCTCGTCCTCCCGCGCGTTCACGTCCGCTCCGGCCTTGATGAGCACCGCTACGACTTCGGGCGTCTTGCTGTATTTTGCCGCCTGGTGCAGGGGCGTCCATCCGGCTTGCCATCCTGTCTTGATCCGCGCGTTCACGTCCGCTTCGGCCTTGATGAGGGCGGCCACGACTTCGGGCGTATTGAACCCCGCCGCCCGGTGCAGGGGCGTCCCTCCGAACTTGTCCCGCGCGTTCAGGTCCGCTCCGCGCTTCAGCAAAGCCTTCACGACACCGGGCGTCTCGCTGTATCTTGCCGCCCGGTGCAGGGGCGTCGCTCCGATCTTGTCCCGCGCGTTCACGTCCTTGCCGTACGCAATACAACGAGAAACGTCCGCCGCCGAAGCGCGCTTGAAGAACGCCTTGGTGGGCCATCCTTCAGTGTACAATCCTTCGCACGAGACCTGCGCCGCCAGAGCGGGCGCACCGGGCGTCAGGGCCAACAAAAGAAAAAACGTCGCTGGAAAAAACCTCCTTATCTTTTTGCTCCTTTTTCCTGCTCGCAACCGCAAAACGCCGCTCTCCGACCGGAGAGGCGCACCTTATCTGAACCGCACCTCGTTCACGGTATCACGCATCCTTCTCGTTTGAAGACGCATTCGTTGATCCGCTCTCTCCCATACCTGTATTCGTTGAGCCACTCTCTCCCATACCTGTATTTTTTCTTTCTCTCTGCGATTGATAATTCCTTCATTCTTTCTCTCATTCTTTCTCTCTCTCCTTTTGCGATTTTTATTTGCCACGGCGTTTTGCCGTCTTTGTTTTTTGCCGCCCGGTCTGCTCCGGCCTTGATGAGCGCGGCCACGACTTCGGGTGGATGGGTCCTTCTGCTCCACGACCGCCAATTCGCCTGCGCAGCCGCGTGCAGGGGCGTCCATCCGTCCTTGTCTCGCGCGTTCACGTCCGCTCCGGCCTTTACGAGCGCTGCCACGATTTCGAGCGTCTCGCTGTCTCTCGCCGCCCAGTACAGGGGCGTCTCTCCGTCCTCGGTCCGCGCGTTCACGTCCGCTCCGGCCTTGATGAGCGCGGCCGCGACTTCGAGCGTCCCTCTCTTCGCTGCCCAGTACAGGGGCGTCTCTCCGTCCTCGGTCCGCGCGTTCACGTCCGCTCCGGCCTTGATGAGCGCGGCCGCGACTTCGAGCGTCCCTCTCTTCGCTGCCCAGTGCAGGGGCGTCTCTCCGTCCTCGGTCCGCGCGTTCACGTCCGCTCCGGCCTTGATGAGCGCGGCCGCGACACCGGGCTTCTTGCTGTATCTTGCCGCCAGGTGCAGGGGCGTCCTTCCGAACTTGTCCCGCGCGTTCACGTTCGCTTCGGCCTTCAGGGGCGTCTCCACGACACCGAGCATCTTGCTGTCTATCGCCGGCATCGGTATGCCCAGGGGCGTCCATCTGCGCTTGTCCCGCGCGTTCACGTCCGCTCCGCGCTTCAGCAAGGCCTCCACGACACCGGGCGTTTGGCTGAACTCCGCCGCCCAGAGCAGAGGCGTCTCTCCGTGCTTTTCCCGCGCGTTTGGGTCCGCTCCGGCTTTCAGGAGCGCTGCCACGACACCGGGCGTCTCGCTGAGTGCCGCCGTGTGCAGGGGCGTCTCTCCGTATTTAGTATCCCGCGCGTTCAGGTCCGCTCCGGCCTTTACAAGTGCCGCTACGACACCGGGCGTCTGGTTGAACCTCGCCGCCCGGTGCAGGGGTGTCCATCCATTCTTGTCCCGTGCGTTCACGTTCGCTCCGGCTTTCAGGAGCGCGGCTACGACCTCGGGCGTCTCGCTTTGCTCCGCCGCCCAGTGCAGAGGCGTCCATCCGGCCTTGCCCCGTGCGTTCACGTCCGCTCCGGCAGCAAGGCAGCGGGCAACGTCGGCCGCCGAAGCGTGCTTGAAGAATGCTTCTGTGTTCCATTCTTCGCATGAGACCTGCTCCCCCATGCGTTTCTTCATCTTTTTGCTCCTCTTTTGTTGCTTGCTCTTCACGTCATCGCCTCGCCTCCGGCGGGCGATGCGCCGGCGCTATCCAAACACCCCGCCGAACGGGAGAGAGGATGCGAAATATCGCATTCGCAAAGGCGTCTGCGGTTCCATCACGCGTGACGCCCTGCTTTGAACGGCTTTTGCAACGCCCTTTCAAGGCCGTTTCACAAGCCGTTCACGCCCCGAAAAACGGCTTTTCCAGGCCATGCAATGTTTTTGTCCGGCTACACTGCGCCCTTTATTTGAACCGCGCATCATTCAGCCGCCGATAGACTTTCGTTTCCTTGAGCGCGGCGTTTTCTTTCGCGTAATCCCACGGCGTTTTGCCTGCTTGGGTTTTTGCCGTCGGGTTCGCTCCGGCATCCAGCAAAGCCGCTATGATTTCGGGCGTCTTGCTGTTCGCCGCCGCCAGGTGCAGGGGCGTCATTCCGTATTTAGTTCCCCGCGCGTTCACGTCTGCTCCAGCCTTCACGAGTGCTGCCACGACACCGGGCGTCTTGCTGTTCGCCGCCGCCGCCGCGTGCAGGGGCGTGAATCCATTCTCGTTTCGCGCGTTCACGTCCGCTCCGGCTCTCGCGAGAACCGCTACGACACCCGGCGTCTTGCTTTTCAACGCCGCCGCATGCAAGGGCGTCCATCCATCCTCGTTTCGCGCGTTCACGTTTGCTCCGGCGTTCACGAGCATTGCCACGACTTCAGGCGTCTTGCTGAACCCCGCCGCCAGGTGCAGGGGCGTCATTCTGCCCTTGGCCCGCGCGTTCACGTCCACTCCGGCGTCCAGCAAAGCCTCCACGACTTCGGGCGTCTGGCTGACTATCACCGCCGTGTACAGGGGCGTCATTCCCTTCTCGTCCCGCGCGTTCGTGTCCGCTCCGGCCTTCACGAGTGCTGCCACGACACCGGGCGTCTTGCTTTTCGCCGCTGCCGCGTGCAGGGGCGTCCATCCATCCTCGCTGCGCGCGTTCACGTCCGCTCCGGCGTTCACGAGCACTGCCACGACTTCGGGCGTCCTGCTGAACACCGCTGCCGCGTGCAGGGGTGTCAATCCCCTCTTGGCCCGCGCGTTCACATCGGCTCCGGCGTTCACGAGCGCGGCTACGACTTCGGGCGTCCTGCTGAACACCGCTGCCGTGTGCAGGGGCGTCAATTCGTTCTCGTCCCGCGCGTTCACGTTCGCTCCGGTCTCCAGGCAGCGGGAAACGTCCGCCGCCGAAGCGCGCTCGAAGAACGCCTTGGTGTTCCATCCTTCGCACCAGACCTGTGCCGCCAGAGGGAGCTGCGTCGCCCGAGGGGGTGCAGCACAGCCGACCATTAGGGCGAGCAAAAGAAAAAGCACTGCTGAAAACGTCCCCGTGCGTTTCTTCATTTTTTTGCTCCTCCTTGGTTGTTTGTTCTTAACGTCATCGCATCGCCTCAAGGAGCGCTTTATTTGAACCGCGCATCGTTCAGCCGCCAATAGGCGTCCCCTCCCTTGAGGGCGGCGTTTTCTTTCGCGTAATTCCACGGCGTTTTGCCTGTTTTGTCTTTTGCCGCCGGGTCCCCTCCGGCGTCCAGCAAAGCCGCTACGACACCGGGTGTTTGGCTGAACTCCGCCGCCGTGTGCAGGGGCGTCCATCCCTTCTCGTTCCGCGCGTTCACGTCTGCTCCGGCTTTCAGGAGAGCCGCTATAACTCCGTGCGTCTTGCTGTGCGCCGCCGCGTAGTGCAGGGGCGTCTCTCCCCATTCGTCCCGCGCGTTCAGGTCCGCTCCGGCGTTGACGAGCACTGCCGCGACACCGGGCGTCTCGCTGAACCCTGCCGCCGCGTGCAGGGGCGTCCATCCGATCTCGTTCCGCGCGTTCACGTTCGCCCCGCCCTTCACGAGCACCGCCACGACTTCGGGGGTCTTGCTCCACTGTGCCGCCGCGTGCAAGGGTGTCCATCTGAACTCGTTCCGCGCGTTCACGTCCGCTCCGTCTTTTACGAGCGTCGTCACGACTTCGGGGGTCTTGCTCCACTTTGCCGCCGTGTGCAGGGGTGTCCATCCGAACTCGTTCCGCGCGTTCACGTTCGCGCCGGCCTTCAGGAGCGTCGTCACGACTTCGGGCGTTTTGCTTTTCGCCGCCGCCAGGTGCAGGGGCGTCTCTCTAATCTGGCCCCGCGCGTTCACGTTCGCTCCGGCCGCAAGACAGCGGGAAACGTCCGCCGCGCCGGCGCGCTCGAAGAACGCCTCAGTGTTCCATACTCCGCACGAGATCTGCGCTGCCAGAGCGGGCGCGGATGGCCCAAGGGCGAGCAACAGAAAAAGCGCCGCCGAAAACGTCCCCATGCGTTTCCTCATCTTTTTGCTCCTTTTTGTTTGTTTGCTTCTCAAGGTCATCGCCTCATTCCCGGCGATGCGCCGGCCCCTTCAAAACCCCCGACGAATGGGAGAGAATGCGAAATATCGGATTTGCAAAGACGTCTGCGGTGCCCTCCTTGCGAGGCGTGCTTTATTTGAACCTCCCCTCGTTCAGCCGCCAATAGACTTTCGTTCCCTTGAGTGCGGCGTTTCCTTTCGCGTAATCCCATGGCGTGTTGCCTGCATTGTCTTCTGCCGCCGGGTTCGCTCCGGCGTCCAGCAAAGCCGCCACGACACCGGGCGTCTTGCTTTGCGCCGCCGAGTGCAGGGGCGTCCATCCGTATTTAGTATCCCCCGCGTTCACGTCCGCTCCGGCCTTTACGAGCGCGGCCACGACACCGGGCGTCTTGCTGGACCCCACCGCCGCGTACAGGGGCGTCAATCCCTTCGCGTTCCGCGCGTTCACGTCCGCTCCGGCCTTCAGAAGTGCCTCCACGACACCGAGCGTCTCGCTGAACTCCGCCGCCAGGTGCAGGGGCGTCTCTCCGTATAGACTATTACTCCGCGCGTTCAGGTCCGCTCCGGCCTTTACGAGCGTGGTCACGACAACGGGCGTCTTGCTGAACCGCGCCGCGTAGTGCAGGGGCGTCATTTCGTCAAAGTCCCGCGCGTTCACGTCCGCTCCGGCCTTTACGAGCGCGGTCACGACAACGGGCGTCTTGCTGTGCATCGCCGCCAGGTGCAGGGGCGTCCATCCGTACATAGTATCCCGCGCGTTCAGGTCCGCTCCGGCCTTCAGACAGCGGGAAACGTCCTCCTCCGAGGCGCGCTTGAAGAACGCCTCCGTGTTCCATTCTTCGCACGAGACCTGTGCCGCCAGAGCGGGCGCGGATGGTGCAAGGGCGAGCAACAGAAAAAGCGCCGCTGAAAATGTCCCCATACGTTTCTTCATCTTTTTCGTTCCTCCTTGGTTGTTTGCTCTTAACGTCATCGTCTCATTCCCGGCGATGCGCCGGCCCAGCCAAACCCCGACGAATGGGAGAGAATGCGAAATATCGCATTCGCAAAGGCGTCTGCGGCGTCCTCTTTGCGAGGCGCGCTTTATTTGAACCGCCCCTCGTTCAGCCGCCCATAGACGTCCGTTCCCTTGAGTGCGGCGTTGTTTTTCGCGTAATCCCACGGCGTTTTGCCTGTTTGGTCTTTTGCCGCCGGGTCTGCTCCGGTATCCAGCAAAGCCGCTACGATTTCGGGCGTCTTGCTGAGCACCGCCGCCTGGTGCAGGGGCGTCCATCCGTTCACGTCCCGCGCGTTCAAGTCCGCTCCGGCTCTCGCGAGTGCCGTCACAACCCCGGGTGTTTTGCTTTGCCCCGCCGCCCGGTGAAGGGGCGTCCATCCGATCTCGTTTCGCTCGTTCACGTTCGCCCCGCCCTTGATGAGAGCGGCCACGACTTCAGGCGTCTCGCTGTCCCTTGCCGCCCGGTGCAGGGGCGCCCATCCCTTCTCGTCTTGCGCGTTCACGTCCGCTCCGGCCTTGATGAGCGCGGCCACGACTTCAGGCGTCTCGCTGTCCCTTGCCGCCCGGTGCAGGGGCGCCCATCCCTTCTCGTCTTGCGCGTTCACGTCCGCTCCGGCCTTGATGAGCGCGGCCACGACACCGGGCGTATTGTTGAACGCCGCCTTGTGCAGGGGCGTCGCTCCGTCCTTATCCCGCGCGTTCAGGTCCGCGCCCGCTTTTATGAGCACTGTCACGACTTCGGGTGTGTTGTGCCCCGCTGCCCAGTGTAGGGGCGTCTCTCTGTACTTGTCCCGCGCGTTCAGGTCCGCTCCGGCCTTCAGGAGCTTCGCCACGATATCAGGCGTCTTGCTGAACCGCGCCGCCCTGTGCAGGGGTGTCCGTCCGTTCTCGTCCTGCGCGTTCACGTCCGCTCCTGCCTTCAGGAGCACTGCCACGATATCAGGCGTCTTGCTGTTCTCCGCCGCCCAGTGCAGGGGCGTCGATCCCTCCTCGGTTCGCGCGTTCACGTCCGCTCCGGCCTTCAGGAGCTTCGCTACTACTTCGGGCGTCTTGCTGAACAACGCCGCCCAGTGCAGGGGCGTTAATCCGTTCTCGTCCCTCGCGTTCACGTCCGCCCCGGCCTCCAGGAGCGTGGCCACGACGCCGGGCGTCTTGCTGCGATCCGCCGCCGCGTGCAGGGGCGTCATTCCGTCCTTGTCCCGCGCGTTCAGGTCCGCTCCGGCTTTCAGGAGCACCGCTACGACTTCGGGCATTTTGCTCCACTGTGCCGCGACGTGCAGGGGTGTCGCTCCGTATTTAGTGTCCCGCGCGTTCAGGTCCGCTCCGGCTTTCAGGAGCGTCGCTACGACTTCGGGCGTCTTGCTGTGCACCGCCGCCCAGTGCAGGGGCGTTCCTCCCTTCTCGTCCCGCGCGTTCACGTTCGCCCCGCCCTTCACGAGCACCGCTACGACTTCGGGTGTCTCGCTATTCTCCGCCGCCGCGTGCAGGGGCGTCCCTCCGAAATCGTCCCGCGCGTTCAGGTCCGCTCCGGCCTTCAGAAGCGTCTCCACGACTTCGGTCGTCTCGCTGAGTGCCGCCTCGTGCAGGGGCGTCTCTCCGTTCTTGTCTCGCGCGTTCAAGTCCGCTCCGGCCTTTACGAGCGTGCTCACGACTTCGGGCGTCTCGCTATTCTCCGCCGCGTGGTGCAAGGGCGTCCCTCCGAATTTATCCCGCGTGTCCAGCTTCGCGCCGGTTTTCAGGAGCGTCGCTACGACTTCGGGCGTCTTGCTGTGCACCGCCGCCCAGTGCAGGGGCGTCTCTCCGAACTCAGCCCGCGCGTTCACGTCTGCCCCGGCCTTCAGACAGCGGGAAACGTCCTCCGCCGAGGCGCGCTCGAAGAACGCCTCAGTGTTCCATTCTTCGTATGAAACCTGCGCCGCCGTGTCCGCTCCGGGCGTCTTGCTGTCCTCCGTCTTACGCTGGAGCGTCCGTCCCTCGTTCAGCTGCTGATAGGCGTCCGTTCCCTTGAGGGCGGCTTTTTCTTTCGCGTAATCCCACGGCGTTTTGCCTAATCCGTCTTTTGCCGCCGGGTTCGCCCCGGCGTCCAGAAAAGCCGCCACGACTCGGGACTTCTTGCTGTTCATCGCGGCCCAATGCAGGGGCGTCCGTTTCTTCTCATCCAGCGCGTTCACGTCTGCCCCGGCCTTCACGAGAGTCGTCACGATTCTAGGCGTCTTGCTGAACCATGCCGCCCAGTGCAGGGGCGTTATTTCGTGAAAGGCCCGCGCGTTCACGTCCGCTCCGGCCTTCACGAGCACTGCCACGACACCGGGCGTTTGGCTGAACTGCGCTGCCAAGTGCAGGGGCGTCAATCCGAGCATGCCCCGCGCGCGCGCGTTCACGTCCGCTCCGGCCTTCAGACAGCGGGAGACGTCCGCCGCCGAAGCGCGCTTGAAGAACGCCCCGGTGTTCCATTCTTCGCACGAGACCTGCGCGGCTAGAGGGGATTGCGTCGCCTGAGAGGGTGCAGCGCAGCCGACCATTAGGGCGAGGCACAGAAAAAGCGCCGCTGAAAACGTCCCCATGCGTTTCTTCATTTTTTTGCTCCTCTTTTGGTTGTTTGTTTCGCAACGACAAAGCATTGTCTTCTGCGGGCGATGCGCCGGACTAAGAGGGACTCTCGCCGACTCGGGGATAGGCGACTTTTCCCCAAACCTCCGAGTCGGGGTTTTTCTCGATGTCGGCCTGCATGACGTCGAGAATCGCCGGAACGATTTTCTCCATGATGCGGGCACCATCCCTGAGCTGGGTCCGGCCCCATCCTTCGCCGAAAGTCACGCCTCCGTGGAACACCTGGTTGCGCAGTTGATACAGCCGCCCGAACACTTCCCTGAACACGGCGTGCACGTCTCCGGTTCCGATGGACCTTCTCGTGCTCTCTTTTCTGGATTCGAAGCGCCTGTGCCACCCCTCTCCCATAGGCTCGCCACGCACGTATTGCCAGAACGGCCTGAAGACGTAGTGATTCTCCAGAAGAATGCGAATCGGCCCCGAATACGTCTCCCAGAGAATGGTTCTTATCGTTTCCCCCGCATCGCGCTTGATGATCTCCCGTAGAAATTCGGTGATCTTCATGCTCTCGGTGGGAGCGTCTTCGTATCTGCCCGTCGGCTCATCGCCGTAGGCCGCGTTGAAGGCGATCCACAGAAAAAGGAATTTCTCCTCGTCCGATCCGGCTTTCCTGCTCTGCTCGCGCCACGTCCAGGCCCGCCGCATTCGGCGCGCGTTGTGCTCGCTGTAGGGTATCTCGTCGCTGGTTCGCATCATCGCGTCGTCTCCTTTTCTGTTCGCTGTGTGCTGGACGCGCGCGCGGGGAACGCGGCTTTCCCGCCGGCGTCCATGAAAAATCCTGGTTTCACGTCATACGAGAGGCGGTGAGAATGTATAGCGAAAACATGGGGTATGCAATGCGCCCGCCTCGCCGCACCCCTTGGGCACCGCCCGAAACTTGCCCGACCCGCGCGGATGCGCGATAGTCCCTCTGTTGCCGCGCGGTTTCGGGAAATGATGGCACCAGGCGCGGAGTGGACGCCATCTTTCAAGAAAGAGAGGGAGCGCGATGCCTTGTTTCTACAGGACGAGCGAGATGGAGAAGAACCTTGCGGGGGCGGCATACAGCCCGACCGAGGGGGCGTGGGTACGGGGGGAGCGGATCATTTTCGGCAAGATGCGGATGCCCGCCGGCACGCGCTCGAGCGCGCACTCCCATCCGAACGAGCAGTTCGGCTACTGCCTCGCCGGAAGCGTCCGCCTGAACGTGGAGGGCGAGAGCGGGGTTCTCAAGCCCGGCCACATCGCCTACCGGCCCGCTGGTGCCGTGCACGAGGCCGAGGTGCTGGACGATGCGGATTATGAGTTCATCGTGGCGAAGGACACGGCCGCGGGCATTGAGGGAACGCCCGCCGAGATGGGGCGCACCGCCGGGTGCGGGGAAAGCGGGGGTGCGGGGCGCATCCCCTATTTCTATGACACCGAGGCGATGGACAAGGGGCTGGCGGGCGAGACCTACAGTCCGACCGAGGGGGCGTGGGTGACGGGTGCGCGCGTCATCTTTGGGAAGATGCGCATTCCGGCGGGAGGACGCGCCGAGGCCCACTCCCACCCCAACGAGCAGTTCGTGATCGTCCTGAGCGGTGCCGCGCGCATGAAGATAGGCGAGGAGACGGGGACGCTCGCTCCGGGCGACATCGCCCACATTCCGGCGAACGCGGTGCATTCCTGCGAAATTCTCGGCGATGCGGACTATGTCTTCGTCACGGCGAAGGACACCTCATGGGGCATCGGGGGCGTGAAGGCTTGAGGGGGGGGTGCACTCCGCCTTCAGACTTTAGTTGGCGGATTCATTTTCCCTATGATCTCAGTCTATCGGTCAATTTGGAGCCGCATTTGAGCCATCGTAAGGCTTCACTTCGCCCGCGGAAACGTATTTTTCCGCTTCCATTTTTCCTCTGTGCCCTGATTTCCGATGTTCTCACGCCCTTATGGGCGACGACGGGACGAAAATGGACCACTGTATTTTCGGGAACAACCCCCTCGGCGGCGCGCGCCCCTGCTTGAAGTTGTGCAATGGCTTGGCTGACGTCCAACCGACCTTTCTTCAGTTCCAGCGGCACGACCCATAAAGAGCAGTTGCCGCTTTCGGCGATGAACAGGTAGTCGGGACGTTTCTGATTCTTGCCGAGGGGCGAACCCGGTTTGTCAAAATCGATGATCAAGCGTGGCGACGGCGCACCTTCAAGAGATACGCGGCAACCATCCCTGCGGCAATTATCTGAAAGACATTGCGGAGAAACCTCTGCCCGAACTGCATCCACGAGGCCCTTCACCCGCTTTTTTCTCCAATCCGGCTGGAAATATCCGCCCAGTCATTGTGGAGCGCGGCGGCGACGTCATCAAAACCAGACGGGAAAAGCCCCGAATCATTGAGAGGGATTTCCTTCACGATAGAACCCCTTGGGCGGTTCTTTGGCTGAAATAGCCATACCCCCACCTCATCAGGTCGTAGATCGACGTCGCCATCTTTAGGCAGGTTCGATGACTGCACGATGTTGGCGAGTTCTTCCAGCACCCACTCGCTGTGCGTCGTGAGGAGCACCCGAACGCGCGCGCGGACGAGCGCCGCGATTTGCCGTGTGAATTCGACCTGCATGGCGGGATGCAGGTGCGATTCCGGCTCCTCAATGATCAGCACGTTGCCGGGTCTCACCACATAGCGCAGATACAGCACCACCGGCGCGAGTTCCGACACCATGGACGAGGCGTTCATCAACGGAAGGTCGGCCTTCCACGTCTCCGGCCGATAGGTGAAGCGCGGGTAGCCGGTTTCCGTTTTCTTGACGTTCACTTCTCCGCCTAGGATGAATTTTTCGATTCCCTTGTCGAGAGGATTTTGAGTTTCGCGCCCAGACTGCCCACTGTCGATCTCAATCAGTTGTTCGAGGAAGTCCGCCTGAACGCCCGAGAGCAGGGGGGTGGGGGTATCCTGATGCAGACCCGCCCTGGTGGCGCGCTCGATCAAGGCGCTTACGACCACCTGATGGGCGTGCATGACGCCTGTGCGGCTGGCGGGAAGATAGAAGGCCGGAAGATGTAGGGGGGCAAAGACCTGAGTTGCAGTGAAGTCGCTTAAATTCGATATCAGCCGCAGTGCCTTCAATTCTGGATACTCATTCTTCCATATATGCATCTTCATGCGGTAGGAACTGCCGAAGCTCCTTAATGAAAATGACCGATCATCATTCTTGAGCCGTATAGGCGTATTTTCGGGAATCTTCGTCTTGAGCGCGGGCTTTTGCGCGTGGATTCTCAGCTCTTGAACGAAAGGATCGGCATCGTCCGAGACGCCCCTTCGCAGAACGACCTGCGCGTTCCGTGCACTTCCCCCTTTACGAATCAATTCTTTCGTCTCGTTAACGCCGAAGCACCTGCTGACTTCATTGCCGAGATTTCCGCCCAGGGCGTCAAGTCTGGTGAGTGCTGAAAGAACCCAACCTGCGATGGGATCGGGGATAAGAATGCTTTTCGCATTTGACAACGCCTCCTCGTCCCCAAACGTCCGCTTCGCCCAATCGAGAAACCCATCCAAAGTTTCCTTGGTGGGTTGATTCTCCTCGTCGTCCACAAATAGGTCGTAACCTAAGGGAAAGTGTCGGAAGCCAGGCAGACCCAGGCCATCAAGGTGACGACTGAAAAACCGGTGCAAGGCATATATCAGAATCGCCAGATAGGATTTGCCGGTGTTGCTCGGGCCCACGAACACGGTCAAAGGACGCAGAGCAATTTTCGCATCGGCAATGGGTCCGAAATTTTTCACTTCGAGCTTGACGGAGCCTTGCACAGGCGAATCGCTCAAATCATCACCTCACATTCCGGTGCCCAGACGTCGCTGCTGATGCGGCGCGCCCAGCTTACGATACGCACCTCATGGATTCAATACGAATATGATCTACATCCCCCCCTCACGGGGCGAGGCGCTCTATCCGCCAGCTGCCGTCCGTCTCCAGGGCGTAGCGCACGCGGTCGTGGAGGCGGCTGTCCCTGTGCCGCCAGAACTCCACAGAACGGGGCACGAGGAGGTAGCCGCACCAGCCGAGCGGCCTCGGTGCCGCGCGCATGAAGATAGGCGAGGAGACGGGGACGCTCGCTCCGGGCGACATCGCCCACATTCCGGCGAACGCGGTGCATTCCTGCGAAATTCTCGGCGATGCGGACTACGTCTTCGTCACGGCGAAGGACACCTCATGAGGCATCGGGGGCGTGAAGGTTTGAGGGGGGAGGTTTGTGAACCGCAAGCCCTGTCGGGTTTTGCTGGCTTGTTCACTTAATTTGTTTTCCTTATCTTGATTGCTTCTTCCACTACATTTGATAAATGCGTTGAAATCCAGGCATATACTTCGTGGCTATTCCTTCCTGCCGGCTCATAACATTTGACCAAGTGTGAGAGATACAGAAAATCAAAAGGATTTTGCCCTTTTCCCGAACTATATCCTTGACTATCTTTTAATCCATGAATATGGATACCCACGATGCCCATACCCTGTTTCCATGACTCTATTATTTCATAGTTAATCCATTTTCTGCCTGCGGTATTTGTTCCAACCAAAACAACAGTGCAAGATCTATACTGCATTTGCTCGTCAATCCACCGTTTTATAGCGTTTTCGCCGCCTCTTTTGACTTGCTCCCAACCGTTATCAGATGTTGGTTCGTTTCCCTCAATAACGCCTATATTGCGCACTTGGGCCACACGCCAACTGTCTGGCTTATAGTCAAAACTGTAGAACACTTGTCTTTTTGTCATGACGGTTTTCCTTTTTATTCTCATGCTCCTCCACAATAAATTATTGCGAACACTAAAAAAATGAAGAAAAACTCCACCAAATAAAAAATGAAAAGAGTTTGAGAAAAAATAGCGGATGACCCGACTACATTTCAGGTTTGTTTCCATGTTTCATCACGTCCATCTTGAAATCTGTATCGGATTGCACCCTGATCTCGTCATATACTTGCCGGAAAAGTCTTTCCTGCCAGAGAAAATATCCGTCCAGCCACCAGAACCCTATAACGGGTGGAATAAGGAGAAGAACAATAAACGGATTTTGTATCTCGCTCCTTGCAGTCAAGACTATGGCGGCGACAATGACAGTCATGCTCCAATTTTTCACGAGAAAGGAGTTGTTGCCCAAACGGTTGATAATGGCTTGGGTCATTTCCAGGTGTTTGATGACCTTCTCTGTGCCGTTCATATTCTCGCTCGCCGGCCAGCAATTTTCTGATTGAGGTTGGCGTTGCTCGTCTTTGTCTTTCAAGATTTGAGCGCAATCCCAAAAGCGAAACTACACCACGAAATCACATGGCTACTACAAAAGATATAGTGTTTGTCAAGTGCGCGCATATACCGCATGTTTGATTTTGTTCTTTGTCCGCAGGGTGCAGCGCATAAAGGGATAGGCCCTCACGGGGCGAGGCGCTCTATCCGCCAGCCGCCGTCCGTCTCCAGGGCGTAGCGCACGCGGTCGTGGAGGCGGCTGTCCCTGTGCCGCCAGAACTCCACAGAACGGGGGTGAGGAGGTAGCCGCCCCAGCCCGGCGGCCTCGGTACCGCGCGGCCCGCGTATTTCTCCTCCGCCTCGCGCGCGCCTCGCTCAAGAAACGCCCTGTCGCGTATCGCGCGGCTCTGGGGGGAGGCCCACGCGCCTGTCTGGCTGCCGCGCGGGCGGGAGGCGAAATACGCGTCCGAGACTTCGGCGGGCAGTTTTTCGGTCACGCCCTCGGCGCGCACCTGCCGGCCCGCCTCTTTCCAGTGAAAGACGAGGGCGGCTCTGGGGTCGCCCTCCAGGTGTGCGGCCTTGTCGCTCTCGTAGTTGGTGAAAAAGAGAAAGCCCGGCGCATCGACCCCCAGAGTTTCCGGATCCTTATACAGGACGATCCGGGCGGCGGGAGCACCGTCCGGCTGGACGGTGGCGAGCGTCATCGCGTCTTCGCGGTGAATTCCCGCGCTTTGGGCCTGGGCGTACCAGCGGCGAAACTGTGTGATCGGGTCGCGCGCGACGCGTGCCGCATCCAGATCTTCTGCCGCCATCTTCCGAAGCAGATCGTCGTTCATGGCGCTCCTCTGCGGTGTTTGCGCATTCTCGGGCGCGTCGGCCCGCGTGGGGTTCTCGCCCATCAGACGCCTCGCCCAGAGGCTGTCGGGTGCGAATGCGCCTTTTCCGCAAAGTCGAATTGCACAGGGACTCTCATCCGCAGCTCTAGACGTCGTTCCGGGCGGGATCGTTGGGGTGTGCCCTGTCCGGCATGACGTAGGGAGGGCGCATCTCGAAAATCTCCCCCGTCCGACAGTATCTCGGGCCGCCCAGCCTGCCCACCGGCCCGAGTTTCGCCGGGTCGATGTATTTGCCCTCCCGCATCAAATCCTCCCGGACGTGCCACCTGAGTACCTCTCCGATGATCAGGTGCGTCACCCATTCATCGCCGAAGGGAATCATCCGCTCGAAGCGGCACTCCATCGCCACGGGCGCGTTCTTGAGGCGCGGGGCGTCCACCAGGTCGGAGGGGAGGGTTTCGAGGCCGACGGCCTCAAACTCGCTCTCCTCGGGAGCGTAATTCCCCGCGCTCTGGTTCATCGCCTCCTCCCAGCCGTTCGTCACCGTGTGAATGACGTAGCCTCTCGTCTCCATAATGTTGCGCGCGGTGTCCTTGGGCTTCTTCTCGCGCTCGCCGACGGAAATGGACGCCATGGGCGGATAGTGAGAGACCATGGTGAAGAAGCTGAAAGGGGCGAGATTGGGCACACCCGCCGCGCTCATCGTGCTCACCCAGGCGATGGGCCGGGGGACGACGGAGCCGATGAGCAGGCGATAGGTTTGCTGGTGATCCATCTCCTCGCTGTCGAAAACGCGGTAGCCCATCGTTCATCCTTTCGTTGAAAGGGCGGGGGACGCACCCGCCCCGTCCGCATAGGCGAGTCGTGCGGGCCGGGTGTCCTTCAACAGCGGCATGACCTCACGACCGAAAATCTCCGCCTCCTCCAGATGCGGCCAGCCGGAGAGGATGAAGTTCCCAACGCCCAGAGCGACGTATTCCCTGAGTGCGTCGGCCACCATCTCGGGCGTGCCCACCAGGGTGGCGGCGGCACCCGAACGCACCTTGTTCACCCCCATCCAGAGGGTGTCCGTCAGCCAGGGGGAGCCGCCCTCGGAGAGGGCGTTCATGCGTCGCTGGCCCTCGCTCTCGGAGTGGTTGCGCTGATCCGCCCAGACGCGCGTGTTCTCGATCGCGCTGTCGGCGATTAACGCCTCCGCCGCGCGGCGGGCCTCTTTTTTGCTCTCACGGCAGAGCACGTGCAGGCGCAGGCCGAAGCGCAAGTCCTCGCGCCCGCGCGCCTGGGCGCGGCACCGCATGTCCGATACGTCCTCGGCGACCTGGCCCGGCGCCACCGCCCACATCATGTGCACGTCGGCGTGCTTGGCGCCCACGCGCCGCCCCGCCTCCGAGCTGCCGCCCAGATATATCGCGGGATGCGGCCTGGAGACCGCCCGGGCGTAGAGGGCGGCGTTCTCGATTTTGTAGTATCGGCCCGCGTGGCTGACCGGCTCCTCGCTCCTCCAGAGCGCCTTGATGACGTCGAGATATTCCTCCGTCCGCGCGTAGCGCTCCTCGTGCGCGAGATGATCGCCGTATCGCTTTTGATCCAGAGGGGTCGAGCCGGTCACGACGTTCACCGTCAGCCGCCCGCCCGTGATGGCGTCGTAGGTGTTCGCCTGCTGGGCGGTGAGTACGGGGCTCATCAGTCCGGGGCGGAAGGCCACGCAGAACCTGATGCGCTCGGTGTGCCCGGCGACGGCCAGGGTGATCATCCAGGCGTCGAGGCAGTGGGAACCGGTCGGAACGAGGAGGTTCACGAAGCCGGCACTCTCCGCCGCGCGCGCCACCTCTGTGAGGTATTCCACGGTGGGAGGACGCTCGGGAACCCTGGCGTTGATCTTCCGCCCGTCGCCGTATCTGCCCGTCGGAAGAAACCATGCGTATTCCGTGGACGCCTCCGTAGGCATGGAACCCTCTGCCCCCCGCGCGGGAACGATGCAAAAAGGCGGCCCGCTTCCAGCCCCCCGCGCCCTGAAAATATGAAAAGAATCGCCTCCATCATTAAGGACGAATAGGGTGCGGGACGCAAGCGCGTCGCCGTCCCCGCCAAATTCCCGTATCCATGGGAGTCTGCTATATTCGGGGAGAGGCGCGCGCCGGGTGCGCGCATCCGCCGCTTTTCCCCGAAGGAGGGGACGATGAACAAAAAAACGCAATTCTCCATCGGCTATTTCCTCTTCATCTTCGTCATCATGTCCTTGATTCACTCCCTGTTCTTTCAGGGTGCCCGATACCAGCGGATTCCCTACAACGAGTTTCGCGCCATGGTGAAGGAGGGGGAGGTGGAGCGGGTGGACATCAGGGGAGATCGTCTTCAGGGCGTTCTCAGAAAGCGCGATGCGAACGACCGGCAGCGCTTCTTCGAGACGGCGAAAGTGGCGGACACCGAGCTCATCAACCTTCTGGAGGGTGCGGGCGTCACCTTTCAGGGCCAGTTCGATCCGCCCTGGCTGGTGCGGATGCTCACGAGCTGGGTACTGCCTCTCGGAATTCTCTTCGCCATCTACTTCTTCGTGCTGCGGCGCATGGGGCCGGGCCAGGGGGTGATGGCTTTTGGCCGGAACAAGGCGAAGATATACGCGGAGAAAGAGGTGGACGCGCGCTTCTCCGACGTGGCGGGGGTGGACGAGGCGAAGGAGGAGCTCGCCGAGGTGGTGGATTATCTGAAAAACCCGGACCGCTATTTGCGGCTGGGCGGAAAGATTCCGCGCGGCGTCCTGCTGGTGGGTCCGCCCGGCTGCGGGAAGACGCTGATGGCGAAGGCCGTGGCGGGCGAGGCGGGCGTCTTTTTCTTCAGCATCAGCGGCTCGGAGTTCGTGGAGATGTTCGTGGGCCTGGGCGCTGCGCGCGTGCGCGATTTGTTCGAGCAGGCGATGGAGAAGGCCCCCTGCATCGTGTTCATCGACGAGCTCGACGCGCTGGGCAAGGCGCGCGGCGTGGGAAACCTGATGGGCGGCCACGACGAGCGCGAGCAGACGCTGAACCAGCTTCTCGTCGAGATGGACGGCTTCGACACCCGCAAGGGGGTCATCATCATGGCGGCGACGAACCGGCCGGAGATTCTCGACCCCGCCCTCCTGCGTCCGGGGCGCTTCGACAGGCAGGTGCTCGTGGACAAACCGGATTTGATCGGCAGGCGCCACATTCTGGAGGTGCACACCAGAACGTTGACCAAGGGGGCGGACGTGGACGTGCAAAGGCTCGCCGAGATGACGCCGGGCCTCTCGGGTGCGGACCTCGCCAACCTGGCGAACGAGGCCGCCCTGCTCGCCGCGCGCCATGACAGGGACGCGGTGATGATGGCCGACTTCGAGGAGGCGTTCGAGCGCGTGGCGGCCGGGCTGGAGAAGAAATCCCGCGTCATGACGACCGAGGAGCGCCGCCGCGTGGCCTATCACGAGTTGGGCCACGCCATGACGGCCGAGCTCGTGGGCACGGCGGACCCGGTACAGAAGGTCTCGATCATCCCCAGGGGGCTGGCCGCCCTGGGCTACACCTTGCAGCGCCCGACGGAGGACAGGTATCTGCTCTCGAAGAAGGAACTGGAAGATCGGATCGCCGTGCTCCTGGCGGGCCGCGCGGCGGAGGAGGCGGTTTTTGACGAGGTCTCCACGGGTGCGCAAAACGACCTCCAGCGCGCCACCGACATGGCGCGCTCCATGGTGACCGAATACGGCATGAGCGCGCGCTTCGGCCCCCACGCCCTGCGCGTCGCGTCGCGCCCGCTGTTTCTGGGCGGGGCGATGAACGGCGCCTCGGGGGATGCCGACATCAGCGAGGCGACCCGGCGCGAGGTGGACGAGGAGGTGGAAAAGATACTGGACGGGGCGTATGCGCGCGCGATGGGGATATTGCGGGAGCGGCGCGACGATCTGGAAGCCCTCGCCGCGCGATTGCTGAATCAGGAAACCATCGGCGGAGACGAGTTGCGGGCTGTGCTCAGAGCGGGGGAGGACGCCCGGGGCGGGGCAGGGCCTTAGCGTCCCGCGTCATCTTATGCGTGAAATTCTCACCCCCCATCGCTCAGCGTGAACGCGGCGTCCGCCGCCGGTATATAGGTCTCCGGAAGCCCCAACTCCTTTTTCACGATGTTCGTCCCCCTGGCGAGGGCCACCATCTTGTAGAAGGCGTGGCGGCGGCTCATGCCCTCCCGGCCGAAGCCGCAGTCCGTGGAGATGCAGAGCCGCTCGGCGGGAATCGCCTCAAGCCCCTTGCGGATGAGGGCGGCCACCTCCTCGGGACGCTCCACCTGCAGTCCCCGATGGTTGATGACCCCGATCGCCACCTTGGGCCTGGTGATGCGCTTTCCGATCTCCGCCAGGTCCATTCCCCCCGTGCTCGCACACTCGAACGTCAGCACGTCCACGTCCAGCCCGTTCATGTGCTCCAGGGCGGGGGCGTAGCTTTTTGAGGATTCATAAAACCTCTGCTGGGCGGGGTTGCCCCAGCAGGTGTGGCACCACAGCTCGAGCTTCTCCCTGAGGCCCGCCACGCTCTTGTTGAACGCCTCGACGTAGAACGCCATCGACATCTCCGCATCCTCCGCGTGAAAGTCGAAGCGGTGTACCCAGGGTTCCTCCACCTGAAAAATTTTGCAGCCCGCATCCGCCAGGCGGTGGAATTCCGCGCGCATGACGCGGCACAGATCCAGACAAAGCTCCCGCCTGTCGTCGTAGAACTCGTTCGATGCGATGGATTCGAGGCAATCCGCGCTGATGGAGCCGAACTTGAGGGGTTTTTCCGTCATCGCTTGCGCACAGCGCCACATCTGGGCGTATTCGAGGGGGCCTGCACCCACTCTGGCCGTGACCCTGGGGAGCATTCGGGCCTCCAGTACCTCGAACATGATCTCTCCGGGGACGGAGCCTCCCCAGGCGGCGTGGCTTCTCGACGTTTCACGTCCCGAGAAGCCCTCCAGCCTGTCGACGACGTAGCCCACCCAGTCGCGTCCGCCCACGTTGGCGTCGAAGCGCGCGTCCCCGTCCGTCACGATGTCCAGCCCCGCGCGCTCCTGGTCCCGAATGACGCAGGATACGTTGTCGAGATACTGCTCCCGGAAGTCCGCGTCGATCATCGCCTCCCGAAACGACCTCCTGCCGATGTTCTGGCGAAACCAGCCGGGCCGGGGCAGGGAGCCCGTGATGGTGGTGGGCAGTATGGCGTCCTTTGTGGCGGTGTACATCTCGGGTTCCTCCCCTCAAATTGTTCGCGTCGCGTCTGGAAGGTCCGGCCCGCTCCGCTCTGGCCGCCTCCTGTATTCCGCGCGTCCCTTAGAGCCGCATGAGCCGCGCCGGCGTGGCGCGCAGGATTTTCTCCTGCGCCTCCCCGGAGAGGCCCGCCCCCTCCACGAAATCCACCACGCGCTCCTGCATCATGTCGTAGGGGTAGTCCGTGCCGCAGACGACGCGCTCCGCTCCCACCTCCTCGACCATCCACCTGAGCGCGGAGGGGTTGAAGGTGATGACGTCGAAATAGAGGTTCCTGAAGTAGTGGCGCGGCGGATGCGGAGTGAGTGCCCTCGTCTCCGGACGCGCCTCCCAGGCGTGCTGTATGCGGCCAATCGCCCAGGGGAGGTTTCCGCCGGCGTGGGCGAGCAGTACCTCGAGGTTCGGGTAGCGCTCGAAGTGCCCCGAGAGGATGAGCCTCGTCGCCGCGATGGTGGTGGCGAGCGGGTTGCCGACGCAGTTCGCCATGTAGAAGGGATACAGCGGCTTGAAGTCCGCAAAATCAGGGTGAATGAACACCAGCGCGCCGAGCCTCTCCGCGGCGGCCCAGAATTCCTCGTATTGCGGCTCATCGAGCGCGTGGGCACCGATGCGATCGGAGATGATGCAGCCGAGCAGCCCCCGCTCCATGGCGCGGGCGAGCTCGGCCGCCGCCGCCTCGCCCCCGTTCTGCATGGGCAGGTTGCAAAGGCCCCGGAAATGATCGGCGTTCTTGCGGCAGAACTCGGCCACGCCGTCGTTTTGCGTCCTGATGATCGCCTCCCCCTCTCTTCCGCCTATCCAGTAGTAAAAGGTGGGCGGAGGGGGGGAGACCAGCGCCATGTCGAGGCGGTCCGCCCGCATGTCGCGCAGCTTTCGATCCACGTCGGCGAGCTGCGTCCCCCAGTGCTCCCGCGTCATCTTGGCGTTGTATCGAGAGGAGACCGGCGGAAAGAACCCCTCGAAACTGTCGGCGTGCTGGGGACGGCTTTCGCGCTGCTTGGCGGCGCGCTCCTCCGCTTCGTGAACGTAGATGTGATGGTGCAGGTCGATGTTGGGCAAAAGGGCTTCCTCCGTTTGGGGGTGCTTGGGGGGCGTCGTCGCGCCCGCCTGGTTGTCGAGGCGAATATCGATCTGGCCCAGAGGGTAGAATCTGGGGCTTTTGGCGTCAATCCATGCTGCGGTCTCTGGTTTGACGCCCCCGCTTCAGGGTGAGAAACTGTAATTCGCTCATTCGCGCGTGCGAGGACGTTCGTTGTCTTGTCATGCGGAGGTTGCGGGCTTTCGGGTTTGCGCGCGGAATCGGACAGGTTCGCGCACCTTGTGGGGAGGAGATTTTCCGCCTGATGGAGGATGGCGAGCAAGTGAACCAAGAGGACGCTCCGCCGCTCCCGCGCTCTTATAAGGGGTTGCGCGCCCTGCAGGCGGAGTTCGCGCGGTATCAGGCGGAGGCGTTTCCCGAACGCGCGCCCCGGTTTTTCGCCCTGGAGCTGGCGGGCGAGACGGGCGAGCTCGCCAATCTCGAGAAAAAGGAATGGAAGGGCCGCAGGGTGGACGCGGCGGCCTATACAGACGAGGCGGCGGATGTCATGATCGCCGTGATGAACTACGCCAACGCGCGGGGGATCGACCTGGGTGCGGCCGTATCTGCGAAGATGGCCGAAATCGAGCGCAGAAGAGGGCGGGACCCCGAAAAATAAGCCGCCGGACCGATTTTTCCAGAACCGACGAAAGGGGATGAAACTCCAATGCCAGGTCTTCCGACCGACTCCGCCGACCTCGCCGACGTGCAGGCGGGCTCCGATGCGCGCAACGTCAAGATAGACAAGGTGGGCGTCAAGAACATCCGCTATCCCATCGTGGTGAAGGACAGGGCGAAGGAGGCCCAGCACACCATCGGCAACATCAACATGTACGTGGACCTGCCGCACCACTTCAAGGGCACCCACATGAGCCGCTTTCTGGAGGTGCTGAACGAGCACATCGACGCGATCAGCGTGGACGGCGTGCCGTCCATATTGCGGACGATTCGGGAGCGCCTCGACGCGGAGACGGCGCATTTCTCGGTATCCTTCCCCTATTTCATGGAAAAGGCGGCTCCGGTGTCGGGTGCGGAGGGCTTGATGGCGCTCGAGTGCGGCTTCGACGCCTCCTCGGGTGCGGTGGACGACTTCATTCTGGGCATCATGGTGCGCATCGCTACGCTGTGTCCGTGCTCGAAGGAGATCAGCCTGCGCGGGGCGCACAACCAAAGGGGACACGTGCGCATCAAGGTGCGCTTCGACGGCGAGTTCTGGATAGAGGAGCTCGTGGAGATCGCCGAGAACGCGGGCAGCTGCGCACTCTATCCGATACTCAAGCGCGAGGACGAGAAGTTCGTCACCGAAACGGCGTTCGACAACCCGCGCTTCGTGGAGGACGTGGTGCGCGAGGCTGCCCTTCTGCTCAGAGACGACAAGCGCATCAGATGGTTTCAGGTGGAGGTGGAGAATTTTGAATCCATCCACGATCACAACGCCTACGCCTTCGTCGAGGAGACGGTGAGACGCGAGGGGTAGGCCGCACTTCATGCGAGCAAGGGCGCCCAGAGCAAGAGGGCGCGCAAGGCTGCTTCGCCCTTTTCATCTTGCGGAGAAATGCACTATAAAACCCTCCGTGATCGGCATCTTTAGTCGATGGATTCGGAATGGCATATGAAAGCATCATCACGCAGCGACAGGCTTGACGCGCTCTCCAGGCTCTTGGCTTCGCGCATCGTCATTATCGACGGCGCGATGGGGACGATGCTCCAGGAACAGGAACTGGACGAGGAGGCTTTCCGAGGCGCGCGTTTCGCCGATCATCCCTGCGACCTCAAGGGCAACTACGACCTTCTGAGCCTCACCCAGCCGGAGATCATCAAGCGCGTTCACATGGACTATCTTGAGGCGGGCGCTGACGTCCTTGAGACGAATTCGTTCAACTCTACCGCCATATCGCAGGCGGATTACCAGATGGAGAGCATGGCCTACGCACTCAGCGAGGCGTCGGCCCGCATCGCCAGAGAGGCGGCCGATGCGTTCGAGCACAGGGAGCCGTCCCGGCCCCGCTTCGTCGCGGGCGTTCTGGGACCCACGAACCGCACCGCGTCCATTTCGCCCCGGGTGAACGAGCCGGGCTTCAGGGACATCTGCTTCGAGGAGCTGGCGGCGGCCTTCGCCGAGTCGGTTCGCGGGCTGCTCGCCGGCGGTGCCGACGCGCTCTTTGTGGAAACGAGCTTTGACACGCTCAACTGCAAGGCTGCGCTGTTCGCGGCGGAGCAGCATTTCGAGGCCCAGGGTTTTCGCGTTCCCGTCATGGTTTCGGGAACCATCGTGGACGCGAGCGGCCGCACGCTCTCCGGCCAGACGACGGAGGCGTTCTGGAACTCCATCGCGGGCTACCGGCCCATGAGCGTGGGGCTCAACTGCGCTTTGGGCGCGCAGGATTTGCGCCAATACGTGCGCGAACTCTCCCGCGTGGCGGACGTGCCGGTGAGCGTGCACCCCAACGCCGGGCTGCCCAACGAATTTGGCGGGTATGACGACACGCCGGAGTCCATGGCCGAGGTGCTGGGCGAATTCGCGCGCAGCGGCTTTCTGAACCTCGTCGGCGGCTGCTGCGGTACCACGCCGGCCCACATTCGCGCGATCAGGGAGGCGGTGGAGGGGCTCGCCCCGCGCCGCATTCCGGAAATTCCCCCGCGCTGCCGCCTGAGCGGCCTGGAGCCGATGAACGTCGGCCCCGAGACGGGGTTCGTGAACGTGGGCGAGCGCACCAACGTGGCGGGGTCGGCGCGTTTCGCCAGGCTGATTCGGGAGGGGAACTACGAGAAGGCACTTGAGGTCGCGCGCCAGCAGGTGCGAAACGGCGCCCAGATCATCGACGTGAACATGGACGAGGGGATGCTCGACTCCGAGGAGGCGATGGACACCTTCCTCAAGCTCATCGGGTCGGAACCGGACATCAGCCGCGTACCGGTGATGGTCGATTCCTCGAAGTGGGAGGTCATCGAGGCGGGGCTTCGATGCCTGCAGGGCAAGCCCATCGTCAACTCCATCAGCCTCAAGGAAGGAACGGAGCCGTTCATCGAGCAGGCGCGGCTGGCGAAGCGCTACGGCGCGGCCGTTCTGGTGATGGCCTTCGACGAGAAGGGTCAGGCGGAGAGTGCGCAGCGAAAGCTGGAGATTTGCGCGCGCGCCTACAAAATTCTCACCGAGGAGGTGGGCTTCTCGCCGAACGACGTCATTTTCGACCCCAACATTTTCGCCGTCGCCACGGGAATAGAGGCGCACAACGAATACGCCGCAGCCTATTTCGAGGCGATCAAGCGCATCAAGGCGGAGCTTCCGGGCGCGCTCGTGAGCGGGGGGGTGAGCAACGTTTCCTTCTCCTTCCGGGGCAACGACGGCGTGCGCGAGGCCATGCACTCCGCGTTCCTCTACCACGCCATCAAAAACGGAATGGACATGGGCATCGTGAACGCGGGCCAGCTCGCCGTGTATCGGGACATTCCGGCCGATTTGCTCGAACGCATCGAGGACGTGCTCTTCAACCGCCGGGCGGACGCCACCGATCGTCTGCTCGAGGTGGCTGATGACGTGAAGGGCCAGGCCAGGTCGCGCGTTGAGGACCTCGCCTGGCGCGAGAGGCCGGTGGCGGAGCGCCTGGCCCACGCCCTGGTCAAGGGGATGACGCAATACGTCGTGGAGGATACGGAGGAGGCGCGCCTGACCGCCGCGCGCCCCATAGAGGTGATCGAGGGCCCGCTCATGGACGGCATGAACGTCGTGGGCGAACTTTTCGGCTCGGGCAAGATGTTCCTGCCCCAGGTGGTGAAGAGCGCCCGGGTGATGAAGACCGCCGTCGCCCATCTGATCCCCTTCATCGAGGCGGAGAAGAGCGAGGGTGAGGCGCGCTCGAACGGCAAGGCGCTTCTGGCCACGGTGAAGGGCGACGTGCACGACATCGGCAAGAACATCGTGGGCGTCGTTCTGCAGTGCAACAACTACGAGGTCGTTGACCTGGGCGTCATGACGCCGTGCGCGCAGATTCTGCAAGCCGCGCGCGAGGAGGCGGTGGACGTCATCGGCCTGAGCGGCCTCATCACGCCCTCGCTCGATGAGATGGTGAACGTGGCGGGCGAGATGGAGCGCCTCGGTTTCGAGATTCCCCTCCTCATCGGAGGCGCTACGACCTCCAGGACGCACACCGCCGTCAAGATCGCGCCGAACTATGGCGGGCCGACGGTATACGTGGAGGACGCATCGAGAAGCGTGGGCGTGATGGCCCGGCTGCTGAGCGATTCCCAGAGGGCGGGCTTCGTGCATGACACGCGCGCGGAATACGAGAGGGTGCGGGCACGGCACGGGGCGGGGCGCGCGCGGGGGGCGTTCTGCTCTCTGGAGGAGGCGCGCGAGAATCGCCTGCAAATCGCCTGGCCGGAAGGCGTCTGTCCTGTGCCGAAAACGGAGGGGGTGGTGTTTCTCGAGGACTACCCTCTGGCGGATTTGCGCGATCGCGTTGATTGGACGCCGTTTTTCCATACCTGGGAGCTGAGCGGGACGTATCCCGCGATATTGAAAGATCCGGTGGTGGGCGAGGCGGCCCGTGCCCTTTACCAGGACGCGCAGGATATGCTCGAGCGCCTCATCGAGGGGTGCTCCCTGACGGCCAAGGCGGCTTTTGGGCTGTTTCCGGCGAATGCCGTGGGCGACGACGTGGAAATCTACACGGACGCGTCAAGGAGCGAGGTTGGCGCCGTGGCCCGCTTCATGCGCCAGCAGATGCGAAAGGCCCCCCGCGGCCCGAACATGTGCCTGGCGGATTTCATCGCCCCCAGAGAGAGCGGGGCGAAGGATTACATCGGCGGCTTCGTGGTGACGGCGGGCCTGGGCTGCGACGAGGCGGCGCGCGCGTGCGAGCGGGAGAACGACGATTACGGCGCCATCATGGTGAAGGCGCTGGCCGACAGGCTGGCGGAGGCGTTCGCCGAGCGTCTTCACGAGCGCGTGCGCAAGGAGTTCTGGGGATACGCGACGGAAGAAGGACTGGGCAACGAGGCGTTCATCAAGGAGAGATACCAGGGCGTCCGGCCCGCCCCCGGCTATCCCGCCTGTCCCGATCATACCGAGAAGCAGACGCTCCTCCGCCTCATCGACCCGATGCGGCGCACGGGCGTGCGCCTCACGGAGAGTTTTGCCATGTGGCCCGCCGCATCGGTGAGCGGGTGGTATTTCGCGCATCCGGAGTCGAGATACTTTGGCGTGGGCAAGATCGGCAAGGATCAGGTGCGCGACTACGCCCGCAGAAAGGGGATGGAGCCCGCCTTCGTCGAGCGATGGCTCGTCTCCTCCCTGAACTATGAGGTCTCCCGCCCGAGGCGTGATGAGAAATTCGCAAAAAGCGAGACGCCGCTGGAGCGCCGATCCTCGAAAGGTGCCTGAGCGCCCGCTCCCCCAACGCCGTTGACGGATCGGGCTTGCGCGGCTAGATTGCGGGGCGCGACGTTCCGGCCCGGAAGGCCCGCCGGCGGAATGCGAGGGTGGCGGAACTGGCAGACGCGCTGGATTTAGGATCCAGTGCCTTCGGGCGTGGGGGTTCGAATCCCCCCCTTCGCACCACAGAAAAATTTTGAATATTTGATAGCCATACCGTGGGCGGTGCTTTGCGCCGCCCGAAATTTTTGCCATTTCGTTTTCGTATTTGGTTATCTTTATAAAAAATGAAAATATATTGCCTGTATGCGAAAATAGCATTGACATACGATAAATAATGACCATATTTATAAATATGGACAATCAAGAAGGTAAGAAAGAGCGATTTAAGCGATTGGCTTCACGGCGAACCAATGCGGTGCTGCAAAAGCTCAAAGTATTGGGAAACTGCGCCAACCGCAGCGTTTACGAATACACAGAAGAAGATATTCATAAAATTTTCTCAGAAATTGAACGATTTGTAAGGGAGACGAAATCAAAATTTCACTTTCCTCACAATAGGAGGTTCAAGTTATGACAAACGACGAAATGAAAGGATTTGCTCTTTCACTGGCGAAAGCGGACAAGGAAAAAGAAGTCGTCAAAATCTTGAAAGAATCGGGATATTGGAATGATGATAGCGCTTGGCGAGAATATGGGGACAATTCAATGAATTTCTCTATTATCGCCAACCAAAGTGGTTTCGCCGACCACGCATTGGTGGAAAAACTGATCAATTCAGTGGATGCCGTATTGATGAGAGAGTGTTGGAGTCGGGGGATCGCACCGGATAGTGCAGGTGCCCCGAAGAACATTGCCGAGGCGCAAAGAAAATTTTTCGGCATTCGCAACGGCAAGCTATCAAGCATGGATGGAACGCAAAGGGCGAGACTTGCAGACAACATTTTACTCGTCGCCAGCGGTAGTAAAACGAAGCCCTCATTCTCCATTATAGATAAGGGAGAGGGTCAGACGCCGAATAGTATGCCCAAAACGATACTATCTTTGACCAAAGAGAACAAAATCAAGATTCCGTTCGTGCAAGGCAAGTTCGGAATGGGTGGAACCGGTGTGTTAAGGTTTTGTAGCTCTGAACATCATTTGCAACTTTTGATCTCAAAGCGCAATGTAAATATCCGAGATCACGACGAAGATCCGACGAAGGCCTTTTGGGGCGTGACAATCATTAGACAGGAAGAACCCAAAGAGGGGATGCGTAATTCACACTATACCTACTTGGCTCCAGAGGGGCGGATATTGTCGTTTGAGGCGCGTGCATTGCCTCTGTTGCCAAAAGCTCACCCAAGAGCATTTGGCAATCCGCTTGAATCGGGAACATATGTCAAGCTGTATGAATATGAGATAGGCCCACCGCTACCCAGTATAATCGCTTTTGCTTTGTATTATCGTCTTTCGCTTCTCATGCCTGATGTGGCTTTGCCCATCAGAATGTTTGAACGACGGGACTATGAAGGCCATGCTCACGAAAAAACGCTTGCCGGTTTAAGCGTGCGTTTGGATGATGATAGAAGCGGCAATCTCGAGCCTGAGTTCCAAAAGCCCAGCACGGGAGAAATAACTATTGATGGGGAAAAATTTAATTATTCCATTTATGTTTTCAAAAAAGGGAAGAAGGGGAATTATGCAAGAAACGAGGGTATTGTTTTTTCGATAAATGGGCAAGCGCATGGATTTTTGCAAAAGCGATTTTTTGAGCGCAAAGCAGTGGGGATGTCCTATCTATCCGATAGTATTTTGATAGTGATGGACTGCTCGAAAATATCAAGAAAAATGCAGGAAAAATTATTTATGCCCAGTCGGGACCGGCTTGCTCGGACTTCATTTCTGAGCGATATTGAAAAAGAGTTGGAGAGTATCATAAAAACCCACCCTGGACTGAAAGATCTGCAAAGCAGACGTCGTGAAGAAACACTCTCCGACAAGTTGCGAGATTCCAAACGGCTTGATGATCTCTTAACAGATATCATCAAGAAAGATCCAACCCTTTCAAATCTCCTTTTGAATGGCGGCAGAATACCAAACCCTTTCAAGACGAAAGGGTCTGGCACCAGGAAGAAGTTCCAGGGGAAAAAGTTTCCGACTTACTTCGTTTTAGATAAGAGCTACACGGAGGACAGCCCTAAAGGTTGCGCAATCAACCGGAATTTTAGAGTCCAATATCAGACTGACGCCGAAAATGACTATTTCAATCGTGATCAAGATCAGGGAAAATTCACATTGAAACTGGGGGGAAGCGTAATTCGGGGTTCCTCTTTGAATTTATGGAACGGGCTGGCTAGTTTGACTGTAAATCTGCCAAAAGTAGATATCGGAGATTTGCGCTGTTTTGAAACGGAAGTGTCTGATATAAGTAAAGTGGAACCTTTTCTAAGCGAGTTCTGGATTCGGGTAGAAAAAGCAAGTAAGTCGAATAATTCTAACGGAAATGGTAGAAAAGACCCACCAAGCGATGAGGAAGGCGAAAAGCGGCAAAGACAAGCGAATCTTGATATTCCTCAGGTAGTAGAGATACGAGAAGAACGTTGGGAAGAATTCAAGTTCAACAAGGAAAGTTCTTTGCAAGTCAAAGGGACTGGTGAAGGCAATGGATATGATTTTTATGTCAACATGGATAACGTATACTTGAGAAACGAACTTAGTAGAAACGAACTTAAAGGTAATGCCCAGGCCGACTCCAAGATATTAGAGGAAAGATATAAGACCGGAATGGTTCTTTTGGGTATGTCGCTTCTCCATTTTGACGAAAATCATGCCGAAAATAATAATGGCTCTGACCCAGACCAAAATGGTGTGTCCGTGTATGATCGCATCTCCGAATTTACGCAAGCCGTATCTCTAGTTCTCCTTCCGATGATTGCATCGTTGGGCACTTTGGAATCCGAGACGTAGCCGCTGTAACTATGGTGCACTTTTCCCCGTTTCGACCGGGTGGGGTTTGTTTTTTGAGGAGAGAATGAAGGAATGAGCGGCACAGTGAGCGACGTTGACGCATGCACGAAGCGTCTGGAGGTCGCCGTCCCCCGCGCGGAAGTGTCAGAGGAGCTGGATCGCGCCTACAGACGCCTGTCGGGGCGCGTGAAGATGAAGGGCTTCAGAAAGGGCAAAGTCCCGCGCCACGTGCTCGAGCGCTACTACGGCGAGGAACTGCAGGCGGAGGTGATGAATCACGTGATATCGACTTCTTGCCGAAGGCTGCTGGCGGACAGGGGGATGCGTCCGGTGGGAGAGCCGAGCGTGACCGACATCAAGATGGAGGACGACGCGCCGGAGCTGACCTACAGGGCGACGGTGGAGGTCATCCCTCCCTTCGCGCTCGGGCAGTATACGGGGCTTTCGGTGCGGGCGCATCGCCATCAGGTGACGGATGCGCTCGTCGATAAGCAGATCGAGGCTTTGAGGCGGCGGGCCGCCACGTTCGAGGACGTGGACAGGCTGGCCCAGGAGGGGGACTACGTCCTTTTCGACATTGGGGGCTTCCAGGACGGAAAGGCCGTCCCCGGGACCGGAGGAGAGAACCAGGCGCTTCTGATCGGCGGAGAGGGGAGCGAGGAGGCGCTGAGCGACGCGCTCGTCGGAATGGGGGGCGGCGAGGAGAAGGAGATCGAAATCGACGTTCCGGAGAACGCGGCGCCCAACGTCGCGGGCAAGCGCCTGCAATTCCGCATTCGCCTCAAGGAGGTGAAAGAGGCCCATCCGCCCGCACTGGATGACGATTTCGTCAAATCTCTGGGACGGGGCTATACGCGCATGGAGGATTTGAGGGCGGACGTGGCGAGGGAGATGGAGTCCACGGAGGACGCCAACGCGCGAAGCCAGGCGATCTCCGAACTGCTGGGCGCGCTGATCGAAGCGCATCCCTTCCAGGCACCGCCCACGCTCGTGGAAGGCGAGGCGCAGGCGCAGGTTCGCGAATATGAGCGTCGCCTGCGTCAGGAGAATCCGGAGGCGCAGTTCTCGGAGGGGCGGCTTCAGGAGTTGCGCGAGGAAGCGCGGCCAGGGGCCGAGCAGAGCGTGCGTCAGCGCATCATCGTGGAGCGCATTCGGGAGGCGGAGAAAATCGAGGCGAGCGAGGAGGAGATTCAGGCGCAGATCAACCTCTCCGCCGCGCGCTACGGAATGACGCCCGCCAAGCTCCGCGAGAGGATGGCGACGACCGGGGCGATGACCTCGCTCGTTTCCAACATCAACTACAACAAGACGCTGGCCTGGCTCTTTGATCAGGCCAACGTGGAATTTGACGCCCACGACGCCGCCGATCATGACGATCGCGAAGCGGGCGCGCGCAGCTCCGAAGAAGGGGCGAGTGAGGCGCGCGCATCCGGCGGCGATATGCAAGAGGATGGATGAAAAGTGGCTCTCGTACCCATGGTGGTGGAACAGACGAATCGAGGCGAGCGGGCGTATGATATCTACAGCCGCCTGCTGAAGGAGAGGATCATCTTTCTGGGCACGGCGATAGACGACGTCATCGCGAACCTCGTGACGGCACAGCTTCTTTTTCTGGAAGCGGAGGAGCCCGACAGGGACATCGCCATGTACGTCAACAGCCCGGGCGGTGCCGTCACGGCGGGCCTGGCCATCTACGACACGATCCAATACATCAGCCCCGACGTGTCGACCATCTGCATCGGCCAGGCGGCGAGCATGGGCGCGCTTTTGCTGGCGGCGGGCGCCAAGGGAAAGCGCTACGCTCTGCCCAACTCGCGCATTCTGATTCATCAGCCCCTGGGCGGCGTGCAGGGGCAGGCGAGCGACATCGACATTCAGGCGCGCGAGATTCTCCGCATGAAGGAGGAGCTCAACGAAATTCTCGCGAGGCACACCGGCCAGACTCTCGAGCGGATTGGGAAAGACACCGATCGGGATAATTTCATGACGGCCGAGCAGGCGCGGGCCTACGGCCTGCTTGACGACGTGATCGTCTCGCGCAAGGACGCGTCGGGTAAAAAACCGGGCGCGAGGGGAGACGAGGAGAAAAACGGCTCCTAGCCAGGGGGCTGGTATCGCGCGGCAAAGCGCTCTTCTCCGAAGGGAGGATGTTCGATGGCGAGGCGGGTTTCAGACAAAAAAGACGCTCTGCGCTGCTCGTTCTGCGGAAAAAGCCAGGAGGAGGTGAAGAAGCTCATCGCGGGACCGCACGTTTATATTTGCGATGAGTGCGTGGAGCTGTGCCAGGAAATCATGATGGAGGAGTGGAGCGAGGAGCGCAAGCGCGAGGGCAAACCCCTTCTGAAGCCCACCGAGATCAAGGCGATACTTGATGAGCACATCGTGGGGCAGGAGAAGGCGAAAAAATCCCTCTCCGTCGCCGTCTATAACCACTACCGGCGGGTGGACACGCCCGTCGGCCTGCTGCACGACGTGGAGCTGCAAAAAAGCAACATTCTGCTCATCGGCCCCACCGGCTCCGGCAAGACGCTCATGGCGCAAACCCTGGCGCGCCTGCTGGACGTGCCCTTCGTGATCGTTGACGCGACGACGCTCACCGAGGCCGGCTACGTGGGCGAGGACGTGGAGAACGTCATTCTCAAGCTCCTCCAGGCGGCCGATTTCGACGTGGCGAAAGCCGAGCGCGGCATCATCTATATTGACGAGATCGACAAGATCAGCCGAAAGAGCGAGAACCCCTCCATCACCAGGGACGTTTCCGGCGAGGGCGTCCAGCAGGCCCTGCTCAAGGTCATCGAGGGGACGGTGGCCAACGTGCCGCCCCAGGGGGGGAGAAAGCACCCCCATCAGGAGTTTCTGCGCGTGGATACCGCGAACATCCTATTCATCGGCGGCGGGGCGTTCGTGGGTCTCGAAGCCATCATCAAGAAGAGGGTGGGCCGAAACGAAATCGGGTTCGAGGCCAGCGTGCGGAGCGCGGCGGATGAGTCGCTGAGCGAACTGCTCGCCCGGGTGACTTCTGAGGACCTGCTGAAATACGGCTTGATTCCTGAGTTCGTGGGCCGTCTGCCGGTGGTGGCCACCCTGAGTGATTTGGACCAGGAGGCGCTCGTGAGCATCCTGACCAAGCCGAAAAACGCCCTTGTGAAGCAATACAGCAAGCTCGTGGAGTTCGAGAACGTCTCCCTGCAATTCACCGAGGACGCGCTCGTCGCCATCGCCGCCAAAGCCCTGGAGCGCAAAACGGGCGCGCGCGGGCTGCGCTCCATCATTGAGGATTTGCTGCTCGACACGATGTATGAGCTGCCGGGCATGGCGGGCGTCAAGGAAGTCATCATCAACGAAAACGTGGTGGTCCGAAAGGAGAGGCCGCTGCTGGTCTATGAGAAGGCGAGCTAGCGCGAGCCTCCTCCTCTCTTGTTCCATTGGGACTCCTCGCTCCTTTCGAGGATGCGCGCCGCGCGCCTTGTGGTGCCGTGTTGGTTTTTTTGAGGAAAAACGCTATTTTCACGAGCGTGCGGGGCGCGTTGACAATGCGAGGGACGCCCCATATCATTTCAGAATACCGAAGAAGGCGCGTAGCTCAGGGGGAGAGCGCTTGCTTGACACGCAAGAGGTCGGCGGTTCAAAACCGCCCGCGCCTACCATGATGCAATGGCCGATGCGGGGCGCGCTTGCGCCGCCTCGTGAGGCTTGATGGTGCGAGGAACTTCGAGAGGAGCTTGCGGCGCTATCGAACGCCCGTCCATGTCCCAGCGAACGGATCAGAAAGACTTCCCCCAAAACGCGGTCGCGCGCAAACTGGGCGGCGCGCCCGTTGACCTGAATCGCCTTCTCCCTGACGATGCCGCGCCGGAGTTCATCCTTCTCGATTCCGAGGAGGGTTTGGAGATTCTGCGTCACAGCACCGCGCACCTCATGGCCCAGGCGGTGCGGGAGCTGTATCCGGGCGCGCGGCTCGCCATCGGCCCCCCCATCGAAAACGGGTTTTACTACGACATTGACGTGGACGTCGCCTTCACCCCCGATGATTTGAAGAAGATCGAAGGGAGGATGCGAGAGCTCGCCAAAAAGAAATACGCCATCGAGCGCGAGGACGTCTCCCGCCCCGACGCGCTGGCGCTTTTCAAGGCGAGGGACGAGAGCTACAAGATAGAGATGATTCATGAATTGCCCGAAGATGAGGCGCTTTCGGTCTATCGCCAGGGCGATTTCGTGGACCTGTGCCGGGGGCCGCATGCGCCCCATACGGGAATGCTGCGGCATTTCAGGCTTCTCAGCGTGGCGGGCGCCTACTGGCGCGGAGACGAGAACAACAGGATGCTCCAGCGCATCTATGGCACCGCCTTCGCCACGAAGGAGGACCTGAAAGCCCACCTGGAGAGGCTGGAGGACGCCCGAAAGAGGGATCACCGCCTCCTCGGCAAACAACTCGGCATATTCCTGGTGGACGAGAGCGCGGGCGGGGGCCTGATTTACTGGCAGCCCCGGGGCGCGACGGTGAAGCGGGTGATCGAGCGTTTTTGGGAGGATGAGCACGTCAAGCGCGGCTACGCGCTCGTCTCCATCCCCCACATCGCGCGGGACGCGCTCTTCAGAACTTCGGGCCACTACGATTTTTATCGGGAAAACATGTATGTCCTGAACGTTGACGAGGACGAATACGTCCTCAAGCCGATGAACTGCCCGGGCCACATTCTGATCTATCAGCAGAAAATCCACAGCTACCGCGACCTGCCCTACCGCCTGGCGGAGCTGGGCACGGTGTATCGCTACGAGCGCAGCGGCGCGTTGCACGGAATGCTCCGCGTGCGGGGCTTCACCCAGGACGACGCGCACATCTTCTGCACGCCGGAACAGGCGGAGGCGGAGGTACTGGGCGTCATCGATCTGGCGCACTTCATGCTGCGGACCTACGGCTACGAGGATTTTGAAACCGAGCTTTCTGTGCATGACGCCGCCGATTTCAGCAAATACGCGGGCGCGCCCGCCGATTGGGAAGCGGCGGAGGCCGCTCTGGGAGAAGCCCTGGAGAAGAGGGACATCGCCTATAAGCGCATCGAGGGCGAGGCGGCGTTCTACGGACCGAAAATCGACATCAAGATGCGCGACGCCCTGGGCCGGGGCTGGCAGGGGCCCACCATCCAGTTCGACTTCAACCTGCCCCAGCGCTTTGACCTGAACTACGTCGGCGCGGACGGCGGACGCCACAAGGTCGTCATGATCCACAGGACCGTGATGGGTTCGATGGAGCGTTTCGTGGGCGGGCTGCTGGAGCATTACGCGGGCGCGTTTCCTCCGTGGCTCGCGCCCGAGCAGGCGCGCGTCATGACGATCACCGACGGTCACGTTCCCTACGGCCGAAAGGTGGAGGAGCGGCTGCGCGCCGGCGGCTTTCGCGTGGAGGGAGACTTCCGAAACGAGAAGATAGGGTATAAGATCAGGGAAGCCCAGAGAGATAAAATACCGTATATGCTCATCCTCGGCGCACGCGAGGCGGAGAGGGGCGAGGTCGCCCTGAGACTTCTCGGGCAAGGCGACGTGGGCGCCATCCCACTGGAGGAACTTATGGAGAGAATCCGAAACGACGTTGAGAAGAAATCCCTCACGGCGGGGGCGAGCTGATATGGCGTCGCGCTTCAGGGGACGAGACATTCATCCGACCCCCACCGGCCCCAGAGCCAATCGGGACATTCGCTCTCCGATGGTGAGGGTCATTGACGAGGAGGGCCAGCAGCTCGGCGTGCTCACCGCGGAGGAGGCGGTCGAGGCTGCCGAGGAGCGGGATTTGGACCTTGTGGAAGTGTCTCCCAACGCGGATCCGCCCGTCTGCAAGATCATGGACTTGGGCCGCTACAAGTATATGCTGCAGAAGAAGGCCCAGGAGGCCAAAAAAAAGCAGCGCGTCGTGGAGGTGAAGGAGGTCAAGCTGCGCATCAAGATTGAAGAGCACGATTACGCGATCAAGAGAAAGCACGCGGAGCGGTTTTTGAACGATGGGAACAAGGCGAAGGTCACCATCATGTTTCGCGGGCGGGAGGTGACGCATCCGGACCTGGGCCGGAAACTCCTGGAGCGCATGGCGAACGATCTGCTGGAAATCGGCACGGTGGAGCAGTTTCCGAACCTGGAGGGCCGCAACATGACGATGGTTCTCGCGCCGAAATCGACAAAGCCGCCGAAAAAGGATACAACGCCGAGGAGGAAGTCGGCCAAAAGGATGGACGCTCCGGCGGAGGGGGAAAAACTGACGGCGCCCCTCGCCGAGGCGTTGCGAGAGGCGCAAGTCCAGGTGCGCCCGGCGAACGGGGCGGAGGACGAGAAACCCCAGGGAGAGGCGAGAGAAGATGCCTAAGATCAAGACGAACCGAGGGGCGGCCAAGCGCTTCAAATTGACCGCCAAGGGCAAGGTGAAGCGCGCCCGTTCCCATCACCGTCATATTCTGACGAAGAAGACGACGAAAAGAAAAAGGGAACTTCGACACGGCGTCATAGCGAACTCCACGGACGCGAAGATGATCAAGCGGCTGATACCCTATATGTAGATTTTTCGCATCGACGGACGCGCGAGGAGGGCACCGCTCGTCTTTTTCGCGCCTCTGGGCTTGCGCTCCTCCCCCGTGGCGGGTATATTCCCCACCTTGGGCGGCGGGGAGTATTCACGCGGGCCGGGCTTTGTGGAACGAATGGGAATCATCGAACCTGGGAGTATATGAATTATGCCGCGCGCGACAGGAAAACCGGCGTCCAGAGAGCGACATCGCAGGCTTCTCAAGGAGGCGAAGGGCTTCAGGGGCGCCCGATCGAAGCGGTATCGCTCCGCTCGTGAGACCGTCCACCGCGCCCGCGCCTACGCTTACCGGGATCGCCGGGTGCGCAAGCGCGAGTTCAGGCGCCTTTGGAACGTGCGCATCAACGCGGCGGCGCGCCTGCACGGCCTCAACTACAGCCGCTTCATCTGGGGGCTGGGCCAGGCGGGGGTGGAGGTGAACCGCAAGATTTTGGCGGAGTTGGCGGTTTCCGACCCCCAGGCTTTCGGCAAACTCGTGGAAATCGCGCGGGCACAGGCCTAGAATCCAGCGAGAGGACGCGCGCGGGCTCCGCCCTCCGGGGGGCGGGGCTTTTTTTGTAAAAGCGCAGGAGATGGAGAAGGCATGAGCGAGAACCTCCTGATGGACATCGTTCTTGAGGCGTCGGGCGCCCTCTCTGAAGCCTGGAGTGCGCGCGACGCGCAAGCCGCTGAGGACGCGCGCATCCGCTATCTGGGCCGCAAGGGCGGCATGCTCAACCAGGTGATGCGGGGCCTGAAGGATTTATCCGGAGAGGAGAAGCGCGTCGTCGGCCCGCTGGCCCATGCGGTGCGCACCTACGTGGAGGCCAGCGTTTCGGCCGTCAAGGAGGGCGATGCGGAGAGGATCGTCGAGGCGCATCGCGCCCTGGGCGACGCGCTCAGGGGAAGGGAAAGCGGCGAGGCGCTGGGCGAGAGGCTCGGGCGGATGGCGGATGAGATTCTCGGCCTCGGTGCCGCCCCGTCTTCTGCGCCCCCCCGCGTTGACCTCACGATTCCCGGACGCGCCCCCCGCATCGGTCATGAACATCCGCTGATGCAGACGATGGCGGATCTCATCGACGCGCTCACGCGCCTGGGCTATTCTGTGGCGGATGGTCCGGAGGCGGAGCTCGATTATTATAATTTTGAGGCGCTGAACATCCCTCCGGACCACCCGGCGCGGGACATGCAGGATACCTTCTATCTTGAGGGGGGCGCCCTGCTGCGCACGCACACGTCGCCTGTGCAGATTCGCGTCATGGAGGCGCAGGCCCCGCCCGTGAAGGTCATCGCCCCCGGCAAGGTGTTTCGCTGCGACGCCGACGTGACGCACGCGCCCATGTTTCACCAAATCGAGGGTTTGTACGTGGACAAGGACGTGTCCTTCGCCGACCTCAAGGGGACGCTGGAAGCCTTCGTGCGTGAAATTTTCGGGCCGGATTACCGGGTGCGCCTCAGACCCAGTTTTTTCCCCTTCACGGAGCCGAGCGTCGAGGTGGACATCGCCGGCGACTATCTGGCCGGCGGGGAATGGATGGAGGTTCTGGGCGCCGGTATGGTGGACCCCGCCGTGTTCGAGGCCGTGGGCTACGACCCGGAGGAGTGGAGCGGGTTCGCCTGGGGCCTGGGCGTGGAGCGTATCGCCATGCTGCGCTATGGCGTCAGCGACATCCGTCTTTTCTTTGAAAACGATCTGAGAATGTTGCGGCAATTCTGATGTTTGGCGCAGGAGGTGCGCGATGAGGAGCCCTGATGCGGATTAGTCTGGAGTGGCTCGCGGATTTCCTCGACCTCGACCTGGAGGACGCGGAGTTGCCCGATCGCCTGGCGAACGGGCTTTTGCTTGCCGGCCTGGAGGTCGAGGCGCTTGAGCGGCCAGCGGAGAAGTTCGACGGCCTGGTCGTGGCCGAGGTGTTGTCCGTGGCGCCCCACCCCAACGCGGAAAAGCTCAAGGTATGCCGCCTCGCCGATGGCGTGCGCGAACGCTCCGTCGTGTGCGGCGCGCCCAACGTCGCGGCGGGCGGGCGCGTTGTTCTGGCGGTGCCGGGGGCGCGGATGCCGGGGGGGAAGAAGATCGAGCGCGTCCGGATTCGCGGCGAGCAGAGCGACGGGATGATCTGCTCTGAGCGCGAACTCGGCGTGGGGACGGATCATAGCGGCGTCATGCTGCTCGACGACGCCTCCGCCGTCGGGAGCGACGCGGCGGTGCTTCTGGGTCTGGGGGACGTGATTTTCGACATCTCCATCACTCCGAACCGGGCGGATTGCCTCTCCGTTCTGGGCGTGGCGCGGGAGGCAGCGGCTCTTTTGGGCGCGCCGTTGCGTATGCCAAAAATTTCGGTGCGAGAGGACATGCATCTTTCGGCGGCCTCGGCCTGCACGGTAGAGATATGGGATGCGGACAAATGTCCGCGCTACGCCGCCCGTGTCATGAAGGGAGTGGAAATCCGCCCTTCGCCGGCGTGGATGCAGCGGCGTTTGCGGGCGGCCGGAATGCGGCCGATCAGCAACGTGGTTGATGCGACGAACTACGTGATGCTCTCTCTCGGACAGCCGCTCCACGCGTTTGATCTGCGGCGTCTGGCCGATCAGAAAATCATCGTGAGAAGGTGGGCCGAAAGCGACGGCTCCTTCACCACGCTGGATGGCCAGAAGCGCGAGATGGACGATGCGGACCTCATGATCTGCGACGGAGAGAAGCCCGTCGCCGTCGGCGGCGTGATGGGCGGCCTCGACTCCGAGGTGAGCTCCGGTACGCAGGACATACTTCTTGAGAGCGCCTACTTCACGCCCCAGAGCATTCGGCGCACGCGCAGACGCCTGGGCATGTCAACGGAGGCGTCCTATCGTTTCGAGCGCGGGGTGGACCCTTCCGGGACCGCGCGCGCGGTGGATTTGGCCGCCGAGCTCATTCGCCAAACCTCGGGCGGCGTCGTCGCGCATGGGGTGATAGACGTCTATCCCGAGCCCATCGCGCCGAAGCGGGCGCCGCTTCGGGTGGCGCGCGCATCGCGCCTGCTTGGCGTGTCCCTGGACGCCTTCCAGGTGAGCGAGAGTCTTGAATCTCTGGGAATGCGCGTGGACGTGGGGGAGGAGAGGGACGTTTTCAGCGTCGAGGTTCCGACATTTCGCCCGGACGTGGAGCGCGAGGTGGACCTCATTGAAGAAGTGGCCAGAAGGGTGGGATATGAGAACATTCCCGCCACCTTGCCGGCCACGGGAAGCCCCGCCGCGCGCCCCGCCCGCGTTCGCTCCCTTGAGTTGCAGGCGCGCCGGATGATGCTGGCCGGAGGGTTCAGCGAGGCGCTGAACTACAGTTTCGTCAGTCGCAGGGCGTTGCGGCGCATGGGATGGCGCGATGAGGAGATGGTCGCGCTGCGCAATCCCCTGAGCGTCGAGATGGACGTGCTCAGAACCACGCTGCTCGCCGGCTTGTTGGCGAACGCGGCGCGCAATCTGCGCCGGGGAGCGCATGAGATTCGCCTGTTTGAGCTAGGGCGCACGTTTCATCCTGCTGAAGGGGAGACGCTGCCGCATCAGGCGCTGCGCTTGGCTGGCCTCGTGGTGGGGGGCGCGCCGTCCGATGGAGATGCGCCGCTCTCAGGCGCCTTGTTTGAACTCAAGGGGGTGCTCGAGCGCTTCCTCGGCTCGTTGCGGGTGAAAAACCTCTCGTTCACTCCGACCGACGCCGTTCCGGGGTGGGATGCGTCCGCTGCTTCACGCATCCTCGTCTCAGGCGCGTCGCTCGGCCACGTGGGGTTGACATCGCCCGAGGCGCTGGGTGCGTGGGACGTCGGAACCGGCGCGTCCGCTTTTGAAATCAGCCTCGCCTCCCTGTCCGAAATCAAGCCCGCGCCTCTCCGCATGACTCCCTTGCCGAAATATCCGGCCTCATTGCGCGATTTGGCGGTAGTGGTGCGCGCCGATCGAACAAACGCGGAGGTGGAGGAAGTCATCCGCAAAGCGGGTGGAGGCTGGCTCGAATCGGTGGATTTGTTCGATCTCTATGTGGATGCCGCTCTCAGTGCCTCCGGAAGAAAAAGCCTCGCCTACTCTCTGGTGTTTCGCCATCCGGAGGCCACGCTCACCGACGCGCAGATCGAGGAGGCGTTCGGGAGGATCGTGGAGCGTCTGGACGCTGAACTGGGGGCGCGTCTTCGGGCGTGATCGTTTCCTTGACACCGCTTTTTTGCGAAATTAGAATCTCCCGTACGTCTTTGTCTCAACCGCGCTTTTACGCCCTATCTAGGAAAGTGAGCTTAAATGGTCATTGAAAAACTGGATGCACTCGAATCGACGATCGCAAGCGTTCTAGAGGAACGCAAGGTGCTCAGGGAAAACCGGACCGAGCTGGAGTCGCAGATAGAAGCGTTGAAGGAGAAATCCCGGACCGCTTCGGAGATCGCGCGCACTCAGGCCAGCGAGATAACGGAACTTCAGGCGGAAAATGCGCGTCTTCAGGAGGAGCAGGCCGAGGTGCGCGCGCGCGTGGAGAAGATTCTGGGACGCATCGAGTAATTCGGAGGGATGCGGGACGACGGCGTAAGGAGACGGGTATGGCCGAAGGGAATAATCTGGAGGTGAGAATTTTTGGCCAGTCTCTGCATTTGAGAAGTTCGGCGAATTCTGAATATACGTCCCGGCTCGCCGAATACGTGGATTCGCAAATTCACAAGGTCTCGCGCCAGTCGAACGATCCGCTCAAAGTCGCTCTGCTCGCGTCGATGAACATCGCCAGTGAATTGTTTGAGGAGAAAAAGACGAAAGAGAAAAGCGAGGAAGTCCTCTCCCGACGCGCCGATTCCCTCCTGGAAATGGTGAGAAGGGCGGACTGAGCCGAGATTCTCACCGCGCGGCGGGCTCTTCTGGTATTCATCCCCCGGTTTTGATGGTATGATACATTTTGCTTTGGCCCTGCCGTGTTCGTGATGGGGGAAAGCATTTTGACCCAGTACTACTTTGACGGGAGTCCTGCCCCGCTGTGGTGAGTCATTCCCCTTGGGGAATTTGACCTAAAGCCGCGGACTTGGGCACCCACCTGGCGAAAGCTGGGTTCAAAGCGAACCTCACACGGCACAAGGCGGGGTCATTGCGCATATTCTCCGGCATCGCCCGAGGCTTTTTTGCGCCAAGGGGCTTGCGCCTAGCGGTGGAAGCCGATTCATGGCCGTGCGGAATGATGAGAAACGAGCCGTTCGACTGCGGATGAAGGAGATGCGAGCGCGTCTTCCCGCTGCCGAGGGCGGCGCGTTGGGCTGTCGGGCGGGGCGCCGCATGGATGTCCTTTTGCGCTTTCTGGGTGCGCGAAAGGTGGGAATCTATGCGGCGGTTCGCGGTGAGATAGATCTCTCCTCGCTCTGGGGGAAAGGGAGGGATGAGAAGAGGAGATACTATTTCCCCAGAGTAGAGGGAGACGTTTTGCGTTTCTGTCCGGTGCGTTGTCCCGACAGGGAGCTTCAGCCGGGCGCGTTTGGCATTCCAGAACCTTTCCGCGACGTTCCGGCACTGGACGTGAATGCGCTTGATGTGGTCGTCGCCCCCGGCCTCGCTTTTGCTCCGCATGGCGCCAGGCTGGGCAGCGGCGGCGGATTCTATGATCGAACGTTTCAGCGTCTTCCAGATGATTCGGACGATTCCGGACCCTTGTTCGTGGGCGCGTGCTATGCGTTTCAGTTGCTCGTGCACGAATCTTTCAGAAAAGACGCCTGGGACGTCGGCGTTGACTGGGTGATAACCGAGAGGGAGGCGCTGCGTTGCCTCCCGCGTGAATATATGTCCTAGGAGACAAGTATGGACAACGCGGTTTTGTTGTGGGCGCTAGTTGTTGGTTTCATCGTTGTTTGCGTGGTGGCGTTCCTCATCCGGTGGGCCATGAAGCGCCGCTATGACGAGATGCTCGCCCGCTCGGAGTCGGATTTCGACAAGCGGATTCAACAGGTGAACGAAAGCGCGTCGAAGGAGGTATCGCAGAAGATTCAGAAATCGCAGATGGCACACCAGGCGGAATTGTTGCAGGAGCGGGAGCGCATTCAGCGAGAGAACAAGTCCCGCGTGGAGGAGCTGCAAAAACTCGAGCAAAGGGTGAATAAACGCGAGGAGACTCTGGACAGGCGACGCGAGAGCCTCGACGGCAAGGAAGCGACGGTCGAGCGTCGTGAGGCCGCGCTGGGGCAAAAGGAGCAGGAGCTGAGAGAGGAGGCGGCTCATTATAAGCGATTGCAAGAGGAGGAGCTCAAGAAACTGGAGGAAATTTCTGGTCTGAGCGTCGAGAACGCGAAAAAGGAGTTGATGGATCGCTTTATGGAGGAGGCGAAGCAGGATATCGCCGCCGATGTGCGGCGTCTTGAACGCCAGGCGAAAAGTTCCGTGAACTCGGAGGCGCGAAAAGCGCTCGCCCTTGCCGTCGAGCGCTTCTCCTCCGAGCACGTGGCGGAGAACCTGGTGTCCGTGGTGGATTTGCCTACCGATGGAATGAAAGGCCGCATCATCGGCCGTGAAGGCAGAAACATCCGCGCCCTGGAGATGGCGACCGGCGTGGACGTGATCATCGACGATACGCCTGAGGCCGTCGTCGTCTCGGGTTTTGACAAGGTGCGCCGAGAGACGGCGCGTCTCGCGCTTGAGGCGCTGGTGCAGGATGGGAGGATCCACCCCGGCAGAATCGAAGACATCGTCAACAGGACGAAGAAGGATATCGACGGGCAGATACGCCGGGCCGGCGAGGAAGCCGTCCTGGAACTGGGGGTTGGCGATGCGCATCCCGAGCTCGTAGCGTTGCTGGGGCGTCTCAAATACCGAACGAGCTACAGCCAGAACGTGCTGATGCACTCCAAGGAGGTGGCCTATCTCGCGGGAATGCTGGCGGATGAATTGCGGATAGACCCCACGATGGCCAAACGCGCCGGCTTGTTTCACGACATCGGCAAGGCGGCGACGCATGAGGTTGAGGGCTCTCACGTCCAGATAGGTTATGACATCGCCAAACGCTACAACGAGCCGCCCGAGGTCCTCAACGCGATTCTCTCTCATCATGAGGACGAGGAGGCGAACTGCGTCGAATCCGTTCTGGTGAAGGCGGCCGATACGCTCTCCGCCGCTCGGCCGGGGGCGAGGCGCGAGATGATGGAGAGCTACATCAAGCGCCTCGAGGCACTGGAGAGGATCGCCGAATCCTTCAAGGGTGTGGAGAGGTGCTTCGCCATTCAGGCGGGCCGGGAGATTCGCGTGTCCGTCCTGCCCGATGAGATCACCGATTCGCAGGCCACCTTCCTGGCGCGCGACATCGCCAAGAGAATCGAGAGTGAGCGCACCTATCCGGGCGAGATACTCGTCACCGTCATCCGTGAAACCCGTCACACCGCCACCGCGCGCTGAGGACGCCTTGAAACTGCTGTTTATTGGAGACGTCAACGGAAAAGTGGGCCGCCGGATGGCCGCCGCCCACCTGCGCGCGATTCGGAAGGAGCGCGGAGTGGACGTGTGCGTCGTCAATGGGGAGAACGCGGCGGGCGGTTTTGGAATAAACCCCAGCCACGTCGATAAGTTGCTTGATGCGGGCGCGGACGTCATCACTTCGGGGAATCACATCTGGAATCGGCCGGAAACCGCCGATTTCATCGTCGACGAACCCCGCTTGCTCAGGCCGGCGAACTATCCGCCCCAAACGCCCGGCAAGGGCGTCTTCGTCCTCGAATCTAAGAAAGGCCGCCTCGCCGTTCTGAATCTCATGGGCCGCGTTTTCATGCCGCCTGTCGAGTGTCCCTTCAGGGAAGCTGACGCGCTTTTGAGAGAGGCGCGTCGGGAAGCGACGATGGTGATGGTGGATTTTCACGCGGAGGCCACGAGTGAGAAGGTGGCGATGGGATGGCACCTTGACGGCCGCGTGAGTGCCGTTTTTGGCACGCACACCCACGTTCAAACGGCAGACGAGCGGGTGTTGCCCAAGGGGACGGCGTTTATCACGGACGTCGGCATGACGGGGCCTCGCAATTCCGTCATCGGCATGAAGACGGAGATCGTTCTGGATAAATTTCTCTCAGGGCTTCCCCGTCGTTTCGAGGTGGGCGGAGGGGAGGGGCAACTCAACGGCGCGCTCGTCGAGATAGCTCCGGATAGCGGAAAGGCCCTTTCCATTGAGCGCGTCCAGGTTTGCGAGGGGACGCGGTAGCAATCTCGCTCGTTTCGTTTCCACTGTGGAGAGGGTCCTTAGGGATGTCCGTTTCTCTGGGCGGCCTTCTCGTGGGCGGCGGGTTCTTGGGTCTTTTGATTTTGCAGCAACGCGAGCAGCCGCTTCAGGCGCCATCTGGGCGAGCGCGATTCTAGGAAAGCCTGCTTTTCCCGAAGGGGTAGTCTGAGCGCCTCGGCCACAACGAAGGAGAGGTGAAACGGGTTTTTTCGCAACTCCTCCGGTAAACGCAAGGGCGCCGCTCCTCCTCCCTTGAGGGTGCTCCATACGCTTTCGCATAATTCGGCGGTTTCCTCGGCTTCGTCATGAAAATCACTCACTTCTCCCTCGAGGTAGGGGCGCACGTCATAGGTGCGAAAAAGCGCGAACCGCTGTGCGCCCCGGGTCAGGATGTTCATTCTGCCGTCAGGGAATTTTTTGAGTATTTGGGTGATGTGGGCCGCACATCCCACTTTGTGGATGCCGCTTCTCTCCACGAGGACGACCCCGAAGGGCGCGTCGCCTTCAATGCATTCGCCGATCATGGTCTTGTACCGTTCCTCAAAAATGTGTAGGGGCAAACGCTGGCCAGGCAGGAGCACGACCTGAAGCGGGAAGAGGGGTAAGCGATAGGTAGCCATAAGAAAAGTCTATCCCGAATGGCGCGATTTTGGAACTCTAGGAAAAAGCCGCCGGAGGAGAAATGCTGCGAGCGGGGCCGTGCGGCGGTGCGCTTCGACGTTCTGGAAATCCGGCGGCCGTTCTCGGTGTTTCCCGGCTGAATGGAGGCGATGCGGACGCCACGTCGCTCGCTCGGGACACTCCCAAAATTCGCCTCAGGCTGGCTTGTTCGCGCGCGAATATGGTATTTTGCTTGCCCTGAGAAATAGAGGAGCCTCCCTCTTGCGTTTTTGGAGATTCTCACGATGAGCGAGCCGAGCATCACTACGGCGCAAAGTGCCTGGCCCACGGAAGTAAGAGACAAGGCCACGCTATCGGGAATTGCTCTTCCAGCGTTTTTTGGCCCGGAGAGCGTAAATTCCGAGAGTTCCGATGAGAAGCCGGGCGTGTATCCTTACTCCCGAGGCATCCATGAAAGTATGTACCGGGGCCGGCTCTGGACGATGCGCCAATACGCCGGTTTCGGCAGTGCGAGGGAGAGCAACGAACGCTACCGCTACCTCCTCAGGCAGGGACAGATGGGAATTTCCGTGGCTTTTGATCTCCCCACCCAGATTGGCTACGACCCGGGCCATCCCCTCGCCTATGGCGAGGTGGGCCGCGTGGGGGTGTCCATCGCCTCCATTGAGGACATGGAAGCGCTGCTGGAGGGCATTCCCCTGGACAAAATTTCCACGTCTATGACCATCAACGCCACCGCCGCCATTTTGTTGGCCCTTTATATCGCGGTGGCCGAGAAGCGTGGCATTCCGTCCGAGTCGCTTAGAGGAACCGTGCAGAACGACATCTTGAAGGAATACGTCGCGCGCGGAACCTATATTTATCCGCCGGGGCCGAGCTTGCGCCTGATCACCGACACGATTTCGTTTTGCAGGGAAAGGGCGCCGAAATGGAACGCCATATCGATTAGCGGCTACCACATTCGGGAGGCGGGCGCCACCGCCGTCCAGGAAGTCGCTTTCACGCTTGCGAACGCCATCACCTACGTGCGGGCCGCGGTGGATGCGGGCATGAACGTGGATGAAATCGGATCGCAGATATCCTTTTTCTTCAACGTTCACAATCACTTCCTCGAAGAGATCGCCAAATTCCGCGCCGCGCGGAGGCTTTGGGCGCGGATTATGCGCGAGCGCTTCGGGGCGCGCTCTGAGAAGGCCTGCGCCTTGCGGTTTCATTCCCAAACCGCCGGAAGCGCGTTGACTGCGCAGCAGCCGAAAAACAACGTCGTCCGCGTCGCGCTTCAGGCGATGGCCGCCGTGTTGGGGGGCACGCAGTCGCTTCACACGAATTCGATGGACGAAGCCCTCTCTCTGCCTACGGAAGAGGCGGCGCGGCTCGCGCTCAGAACCCAGGAAGTGCTCGCCGAGGAATCGAACGTGGCGAACGTGGCGGACCCATGCGGTGGGGCGTACGCCATTGAATCACTGACATCGGAGATCGCCTCTCGGGCGGAAGAGATGATTCAGCGCATCGACGACGCCGGCGGGATGCTTCGCGCCATTGAGACGGGATGGACGCAGCGCGAGATTCAGGAGAGCGCGTATACCTACCAGCGGGCCGTGGATGCGGGGGAAATAGTCGTCGTTGGCGTCAACAAGCACCAAAAGCAGGAGAATACGCCCATCTCGACTCTCCAGATTCGCCCGGAGGTTGAAGCGGAGCAAAAAGAGCATGTTGCCTCTCTCAGAAGAAGGCGCGACGCCACGCGCGCGCGCGCGGCTTTGGCGTCCTTGCGGCAGGCCGCCGGCGGGGCGGAGAATCTCCTGCCCTACATCTTGGGAGCGGTGAAGGCGCGCGCCACGGTGGGGGAAATCGCGGACACCATGCGCGAGGTTTTTGGTCTGTATCAAGAGGGCGTTTTCATCTAAGGCGGGGTGGAATGCACCTCGCCACTCCATTTTTCCGCGCGCGCGGCATTTGGAGAAGGCGCGATATGAAAGGCAATGAGGTTCGACGGGAATTCCTTGAATTCTTCGCGGGCAGGGAGCATAGAATCGTTCGTAGCGCGCCGCTGGTGCCGATGAGTGATCCCACCCTGCTGTTCACCAACGCCGGTATGGTCCAGTTCAAGGATGTGTTCACGGGACTGGAGAGGCGTGACTATTCCCGTGCGGTGAGCTCCCAGAAATGCCTGCGTGTGAGCGGTAAACACAACGACCTTGAAAACGTCGGTCGAACGGCGCGGCACCACACGTTTTTTGAGATGCTGGGCAATTTTTCCTTTGGTGCGTATTTTAAGGAAAAAGCGATTGAGTTCGGCTGGGATTTTTTGGTGAATCGCATGGGTCTCGACGCGGATCGTATGTGGGTATCCGTTTTCCGGGAAGATGACGAGGCGGCGGCACTTTGGGAGAGGCTCGTGGGCGTTGCGTCCGAACGCATCGCCCGGATGGATGAGAAGGACAATTTCTGGGCGATGGGGGATACCGGGCCCTGCGGCCCGTGCTCGGAGCTCATCTATGACCAGGGGGAGCACATCGTTGGTGCCCCGCCTGGAAGCGGGCGCGAGGATGAAGACGGGGATCGCTATCTGGAGCTCTGGAATCTGGTTTTCATGCAGTTCGACCGGAAGGCTTCGGGCAGGATGGAGCCTCTGCCCAAGCCCTCCGTGGACACGGGAATGGGCTTGGAGCGTTTGGCGGCCGTGGCGCAGAAAGAAGATTCCAATTATCACACCGACCTGTTGATGCCCCTCATCCATTGGGTCGAGGAGCGTTGCGGGAGGGAATACGCGGGCGGCGACACGCCGAACGACGTTTCCTTCCGTGTCATCGCAGACCACGTTCGCGCGGTCGGCTTTCTGGTGGCCGACGGTGTTTTGCCGAGCAACGAAGGCCGGGGCTATGTGCTGAGGCGCGTGGCGAGACGGGCCTTACGCCATGGCAGGATGCTGGGTGTTGATGGGCCTTTTCTGTATCAAACCGCGGGTCTGCTGGCCGACGTGATGGGCGACGCGTTTCCTGAACTGAGGGAGAGCCTCAGCTACGTCTCTCGCGTTACGCTGGCGGAAGAGGAGCGCTTCGCCAACACCCTGGCCCAAGGCCAGCCCCGCATGGACGCGCTTGCCGAGGAGGTAAAAGCATCGGGCGCCGCCCTCATCCCGGGCGAGGAAGTGTTCACTCTTCTCGATACGTATGGCTACCCATGGGATTTGGCGGTGGAGACGGCCGCGTCGCATAGTCTGAAAATTGATCAGGGTGGTTTTGAACAGGCGATGGAGCGGCAGCGCGAACGCGCCCGCGCCTATTGGAGGGGCTCGGGCGAGGCCGCTGTCCAGGAAATCTGGCATCGAGTGCGTGAGGAGGCGGGTGAGACCGAATTTACGGGCTATGAGAGCGAAGTGGAGGACGCGCGTGTGTGCGCTCTCGTTGTGGATGGCGCGTTCAGGGAGGAGGTCCGCGCGAGCGCGGAAGTGCGGGTGGTGCTCGACAAAACCCCGTTCTACGGGGAATCGGGCGGGCAGGAAGGCGACAGGGGCGTGCTCTCGTGGCCGGAGGGATCCGCCCTTGTTCTCGACACGCAAAAGCCTCTGTCTGACGTACATGTCCACCATTTGAAAGTGACGCGCGGAACGCTCAGGAAAGGACAAAGCCTTACGGCGCGAATCGACGTGCGCAGGCAAGCGCTTTTGAGGCAGAACCACTCGGCCACCCACCTGTTGCAATACGCGCTGCGCCAGGTTTTGGGAGATCACGTCAAGCAGGCGGGTTCGCACCTCTCGCCCGAAAAACTTCGGTTCGACTATACCCATTTCGCGGCCATGACGACTCGTGAGCGGGAAAGGGTGGAGGACGTCGTCAACGAGCGTATTCGTGAGAACGCGTGTGTGGAGGCGCGCGAAATGCCGATAGACGAAGCTTTGGCCGAAGGCGCGACAGCGCTATTCGGCGAACGTTATGGCGAGAGCGTCCGGGTTGTCTCCGTAGGGGATTTCAGCAAGGAGCTTTGCGGGGGCACGCACGCCCGCGCCGCCGGAGACATCGGGCTCTTGCGTATCCTGCACGAAGGCGGCGTGGCCTCTGGCGTGCGGCGCATAGAAGCCTTGACGGGGGAGAGGGCGGTTCTTCAGGCGCGGAAGGAACAAAGCGTCCTTGCTGAAATCGGCGCGCTCACCAAGGCGGCGCCATTGGCGGAAGCCGAGCGGGTGCGGTTCCTGCTTGAGCGCGTAAAAACGCTGGAGCGGCAGTTGAGGGATTCGCGGGACAGGCAATCGCGCGATGAGATGCGAGATTTGGCTTCCGAGGCGAAGGAAGTTTCAGGCGTGAAGTTCATCGCCGCGAGGCGCGATGGTCTTCATGCGGGCGATTTGCGCGGAATCGTTGACGCGGCGAAGAGCAGGCTGAAAAGCGGCGTGGCGGTCGTTGTTGCCGTGACGGACGGGAAGGTCGTCATCGCCGCAGGCGTCACGAAAGACCTCACCTCTCGCTTTCACGCCGGAGATTTGGCGAAAGAGGTGGCCTCCCTCGTTGGCGGCAAGGGTGGGGGCCGGCCAGACTTCGCGCAAGCGGGCGGCAAGGATGTGGGAAAAGTGGCCGACGCCCTCGCCGCGGTTCCAGCGCTGATCGAAAAAATGGCATGACCACGCATCCGCGCTTCTCTCGCATTGATTCACCAGATAGTTTTTTCTTATGGAGAAAGCCTTGATGAATACGGCGCTGGCCGGCGCGGCTCCAGGCCGTCTTAAGAAAAGAAGAATATCCCTTCTCATCGTTTCCCACATCGCCAACGACAGTTATTTTGGTTTTCTTCCCCCGCTGCTTCCCCTCATCGTGCAGCGTATGGATCTGCCCTTGAGCCTAGCGGGCCTTCTGGCCACCACCCTTTCCGTCACCGGTGCGGTGGGGCAGCCCCTTTTCGGCTACTTCGCGGACAGGCTCAAGAAAGGGTGGCTCTTGGCGCTCGGCCCGTTGGGAGGGGCGCTTCTCGCGTTCATGCTCTATATGCCCAATTTCTGGTTCCTCATGCTTCTCATGCTGATTGCGGGATCAGGCTCGGCTTGTTTTCATCCTGTAGCCTCGGTCATCGCCGGTCAGTCCTCGGGCGCGAGAAAGGGATTCGGAATGTCGCTTTACGTCGCCGGCGGTCGTCTGGGCGTGGGGTTGGGGGCGGGCATGGCGACTTTCATCGTTACGCGATGGGGCATCGACGCCATGCCCTACGCCAGCCTCGTCGGAATCCTCATCGGCATCCCCCTGTTTTTCGTCTCCCCGCCCATACGCGAGACGGGGAAGAGCGGCTCGAGAAGTTTCGTGCAAACGATGCGCGCGCTCAGCCTCGTGTTTCGGCCTCTTTTTTTGCTGTGGCTCGTGAACTTGTGCCGCACCACGGTGACCATGACCGTTCAGGTCTTCTTGCCCATATACGTTATCGCCAAGGGTGGTTCGCTGGCGGCGGGCGGCACGGCGGTAACGCTATTCCTCGTCGCCGCGGCCATCGGAGGCGTCTATGGCGGTCATCTCTCAGATGTCTTCGGCAGGCGGATCGTGACGATTTTGGCGATCTGCGTCGGCACGCCGGCGTTGGGGATGGCTTTCCTGCTCGATGAGCCTTTGCGGACTGTTTTCGTCATGCTCTCGGGCGCCGCTTTCTATGCGCAAATGGGGGTCTCCGTGACGTATGCGCAGGAGCTCGCCCCCGCGCACGCCGCGCTGGCGAGCAGTTTCATGCTCGGCGTGGTCTGGTTCGTGGCGAGCGTTGGAATGATCGCCGTCGGCGGTCTGGCCGATTATATCGGCGTGGCGCGTGCCCTGCCCATCGTCTGTATGGTGTTTGGTCTTGTGGGTTCGCTCATCTCTCTGGGACTGCCCAAAGAGACGACGTAGGGGAGACGCTCGCGTGGATCGAAAATTCAAACCCCTGGCTGTGGAACGCGAGATAGCCGAGGAGATGGCCTCCTCCCTGGGCCGCATCGGAAGCGAGTTCTCCAAGCGTCAAGGGAGAGCGTGGAGTGCATGGCGCGCCTGGGAGAGAGGGCGGGGGCTGGGCGACGAGAGAGGGAAGAGGCTCAGGAGCGCGCTTCAGAGCGCGATGGATGAAGCGGAGCGCTATCGCTTCGCTATTTCCTCATCGTGCAAAGAGAGGCGATGGGGCTGCGAAACCACGCGGAAGTGAACCGAAAATACCCGCTCCCCCGCGTGCCGGGGAGACCGCCCGCCGCAGGCGACCCAGCTAGTCCGCGTCTCGCTTGGCCTGGAGGATTTTCACGAGGTTGGCGTAGGAAGTTTTCCGGATGATGGAGCGAAACTGCTCACGATAGTTTTTCAGAAAGCTGATATCCTCTATCAATACGTCATAGACGCGCCATTCGCCCTGCGCTTTGTGCATGCGGTAAGCGATGTTGACCTTCCGGCCTCCCTTCAGAACCACCTTGGTGTAGATTTTGGCGAACTCCGCGTCGACCGTCTCCTTTCCGAAGATGATTTTCTCATCCGAGTAGCTCTCTAGTTTGTCGGCGTAGTTGCGCTCCATGAGACGGCTGAAAAGACGGACGAATTCCCTTTTCTCCTCCGGCGTGCGCTTTCTCCAGTTTCGGGCGAGGCTTCGTCTGGACATTTCCTCAAAATCAAAATACCGATGAATGATCTTGCGAATCTGGCTTCTGCGCTCGGCTTTTCTCTCGGGACGTTTCAATTCAGGCTGTTGGAGAACGCGCAACACTCCGTTTATGCTCGCGCTCAACAACTCTGTCGGCTTTCCCGCCCCGGCGGGTTGCGCGATGAGCACCCCGGCTAGGCACATTGCGATGAGCGATGCGATGCGCTTTTTGGGCAACATGGGTTCTCCTCGTGCGTTCCGTCTCAAACGCGGAGACGATGAGACCGAGGCGCCGCTACACGTCCGGGCGAATGGCGTAGCGTCTGGATTCTGAATCCGCCGGCGCGAAAACCACATTCATCCACACTCTTTCGTTCATTGTCTCGCGTCGCCCCGCTTGGGGTGTGGCCTCTTACTTTTTTACCTTGCCGAACACAAATTCTCCGACGAGCTTTTCGATGTCAATCGGGGGTTCCGTCTCCCGAATCCGCCCGCCCGGGAGGATGATTTTTTCCGCTCCCCCTTGACTGAGACTGACGTATTTATCGCCCAGAATCCCTTTCGTGCGAATGGAGGCGATGGCGTCTCGGGAGAGCTCGACGTTCTCATCAAGACGGAGTGTGAGTTTCGCGTCTTCCCCGTCCAGGGAGATTTCGCGCACCCGCCCGATTTGCACGCCCGCCATTTCCACGGGCGCGCCACGCCGCAATCCCGTGGCGCTCGTGAATTTCGCCGAAACCTCGTATGTGCCGGCGTCGAAAATATCGAGACCGCCGAGCGTGACGGACAGATAGGCGAGGGCGAGGACTCCCGCCAGAACGAATAGGCCGACGCCGAGTTCCACGTTTTTCCGGGACAACGCCCTTCCTTCCCTAGATGAAAATTGAGGTGAGGAAATAATCGCTCACCAGTATGAGGACGGAGGACAAAACCACGGCCGAGGTGGTCGCCTTTCCCACTCCCTCGGCCCCATGGCCGCAATGATATCCCTTATAGCAGCAAATCCACGTCACGAGCATGCCGAAGACGATGGATTTCCATACGCCGACGTTGATGTCGTGCATCTCGATCTTGTCCTGCATCTCTCCGAAAAAAGCACCCGAGCTGAGTCCCATCAACTCCACGCCCACGAGGTAAGCCCCGAATATGCCGATGAGGTCGCAAAGCGCCGTGAGCAGGGGGAATACTATCACGCCCGCCAGCAGACGGGGAGAGACGAGACGCTGCAAAGGACTGACGGCCATGCTCTTGAGAGCGTCCACCTGCTCGGTGATCCGCATGATGCCGATCTCGGCCGTCATGGCGGATCCCGCTCTTCCCGTGACGACGAGAGCGGTGAGAACCGGCCCGAGTTCCCGAATGAGGCTAAAGGCCACGGCGGGCCCTAGAAAGGCTTCGGAGCCGAACTTTCTAAAAGCATAGATTCCCTGGAGGGCCAAAACCATTCCGGTGAACAAACCCGTCAGCAAGACGATGGAGAGCGAGCCCGTACCGATGACGTATATCTGGCGCGTTAGGAGCGAGGCTCGCCAGGGAGGGATGAAAATCCACTGAATGGACTCACCCAGAAAAATCGTGGCGGCTCCCATCCCCTCGACGACTTCCATCACGCGCCGGCCTAGCGTCCTGACGCCTTCCTTCGTCATCCTGGTAAAGCTCATCGGCTTGGGCCTTCTATTCCTCATCGTGAGCAAGTATAGTGGGCATCGTTGAATGAACGAGAATTTCCGGATGCGATGGGCGGCAAGAACCAATCCCTAGTATATCGTCTCCGGGGGTGGGGAATCAACGCCCAAGCGCGCGGGCGACTGCCTTCTTCTGGGGGAGTTCTTTACATGAGAAACAAAGCGGTCGGACCCCTCTCCAGGTACGTCGGGTATGGCGTGCGCGCTCACATGGCCGATTTTGCGCAAATCACCCTGTTTTTTGTCATGATTTACGTGCCGGTATCGGTGGTCGCGCTCTCGCTTCACCCCTCGTTCAAATCGCTGATCGCCCCTGAAGCGAACCTCGCGTTCTTGTTCCCCCTCATGATCGCCTCACAGCTGCTCTTGCGCGTGTTGCAGGTGTTTTTGTTCATCCTTTTGATTCTAAGGGTGGAATCAGAACGTAAGGGCGAAGGCGGTGTTTGGGACGTCGCTGAGACGATGCGTCGCCTGAAATCCGTCGCCAAGGTGGACCTCGCATATACCTTTGGTTTGCAGTTGCTGGGCGCCGTTGGTTTCGCTGCAGGATTGTTCGTCATTGATTTCCTGTTCGCCTCCGCGCCCATCGGGCTTCCGTTCGCGTTTGCCATAACGGTTTTTCTCGTTCTCGCCCCCGCCGTGCGTTATTATTTTTGCACCTTGACCGCGATGTTGTATAGCGACGGCTTCGTCGGGGCTTTTCGGCGCGCCGGCGTGATTTCCAGCGGCGGTGAGAGAGTTGTCGTTGCGCTGGCGATGACCTATCTCTTGGTCTGGTTCATCCTCTGGCAGTTCATACAGGGCATTTTTGGAGGCGGTCTCTTGGGCCAGGTTTTGTTGCAAACGGGCGTGATGGTGACCTCGATCTCATATTATCTGGCGGGGTATCTGTTGTTTTCCGATCTTTGCCAGGCGGCGAGCGCGAATCACATAGACGAATCAAGGGAAATTTCGGAGGAGACGGGGGACTCCTAGTTCCTCCCCCCCTTACAGGAAAACCTCGAAACACAGCCCGTCATACGCGAGTTCCACGCCTCTGGGCAGGCGTCGGTTGGTTTCATGGTATTCTAGCTCGTAGTTCGTGTGGGTGAAGTACGTTCTCTCCGGTTTCAGCGCATCGACGATCTCCAGCGCCTGGGCGACCGTGAAGTGAGAGGGATGCTCCCGGTGCCGCAGGGCATCGAGGATGAGGACGCGCACCCCTTTGAGAATTTCCATGGATTTTTTCGGAATGGCGTTGCAATCCGTGGCGTAGGCGAAATCGCCTACCCGCAGGCCCATCACCTTCATGCCGGCGTGTTCGAGTTCAAAGGGGACGACGTCTACGCCGGCCGCTCCAAACGTCGCGCCATTGATTTCTTCCATCCTGAGTTGCGGCCTGAAGCCATGATCGGCGCCTCCTGCATCATGGAAGATGTATCTGAAATTTTGGCGGAGAATCCGCACCGTATTGGGGTAGGCGTAGCAGGGAATCGGCTTTTGCATCAGGAAGTTGAAGGCGCGCAAATCGTCGATGCCATGGGTGTGATCCGCATGAAAGTGGGTGTAGACGACGGCGTCCACGCGGGTGATCCGGTGCTTGAGTGCCTGCGCGCGCAAGTCGGGGCCCGTGTCCACCAGCAGGTTTCTTCCCTCGCTTTCGATGAGGATGCTCGGGCGCAGCCGCTTGTTTTTCGGATCCTCGGAAAGACAGGCGGGGCTCGTGCACCCGATGGAGGGGACGCCCGTGGAGGTACCGCAGCCCAGGACGGTGACGCGCGCGCGCGCACTCACCGCGCCGCCTCCGCTAAAACCTGAGCGGCGGTTTGCGCGTCTTCCCTCGAGACGTCCAGGTGGGTGACGGCGCGAAGCGTTTTCGCGCTCGGAGTGGAGAAGGCGACGCCGTTCTCGGCCGTCACCTCGTTGATCGCGCCGGATGTTTTTCCGGTTTTCGAGACGTCCAGGAATACGATGTTGGTGGGCGTCGTGTCGTAGACCGGTCGAATGCCAGGGATGCCGGCGGTAAGTTCAGAGAAAAACTGGGCGTTGGCGTGGTCATCCGCTAAACGCGCCACGTGGTACTCCAGGGCGTGGATTCCGGCGGCGGCCAGAAGGCCCGCCTGACGCCAGCCGCCGCCCCACATTTTGCGATACCGCCGCGCTTCTTGAATGAACGTTTTTGTCCCGAGCAGGAGAGAGCCCACGGGACAGCCCAGTCCCTTGGAGAGGCAAAAGCACATCGAATCACATCGCATCCCCCACTCGTGGGGGGGGACGCCCGAGGCGACGACAGCGTTGAATATGCGTGCGCCGTCGATGTGAAGGGGGATGTTCCGCTCTCGAGAGAACGTGCGCAATGCGTCGAGACGCTCCAGGGGAAACACGTTGCCGCCGCCCTGGTTGTGCGTGTTCTCCACCCAGAGCAGGGCGCTTTTGGGATGTCCTTTGGGACGAAGCCACTCCTCGGCGTCTTCTCGCCCAAAGACTCCGCGCGTCGCCGAGACCAGGGCGAATTGCACTCCGGCGAGGAAGGCGCCGGCGGCCAACTCGCTTCGAAAGGGATGACAATGGGAATCGGCGATGACCTCATCGCCGGGGTTGGTGTGGGTTTTGATAGCCAACTGGTTTGCCAAGGTTCCGGATGATACGAAGAGTCCGTCTTCCTTGGCGAAAAGCGATCGGGCCTTCTCGATGAGTTCGTTGACGCTCGGATCCTCCCCGAGAACGTCGTCGCCCACCCGGGCCTCGGCGATGGCCGCGCGCATGAAAGGAGTGGGGCGCGTTGCGGTGTCGCTTCTCAAGTCAATGAGACGGCGGGACACAGAGGAAACCTCCAGGGATTTTGGCTCTCGCTCCATGAGTCGGATTTCACGCGTTCGGTTTTTCACGCCTTTTTACGACCTGGCGGCGCGCTTTCTCCGGCCAAAGGAGAGAGCATATTTGCACAATCGCGAGTGATTTGCCAAATTATCGTCCCGTCATTTTCAGCTTTTGGAATTTCAACGCGAGAGAGATCAGACCGACGTGCGAAACTTCGACGCGCTTGTGATTTTTGGGGATGACTTTCTGAGGCGCGCGCGTTCATATCAGATGCGGCGTCTGTATGCGGGTCTCCTCTCCTCGCTCCTGGAGTTCGGCGTCCTGCTCGCGTTTTTGCTCTGGCGTCTTCGCGCGGACGCCGGGACTCCGTCAGGCGGCGCGTTCCTGGCCGGATTCGGGCTCTTCTGCCTCGTCGCGCTCGCAAGGACGCTGGTCTCCCTGCCCTTTGATCTCTATGCGGGCTACGCGCTCGCTCACAGGGAAAACCTGTCGAACGAGTCGCTGCGCGGCTGGTTGTGGGACAAGTGCAAGGGAGTCACGCTCTTGCTGCTTTTGGGCGGGGCGGCCAGCGGTGGTTGCCTGACGCTCATGGCTGCGTGGCCGCAGCGCTGGTGGTGGATGGCCGCCCTCGCTTCGATCGTCTTGCTGGGCTTCATCTCCCTGATCGCTCCCGTCCTGCTCGCGCCCCTGTTTTTCCGCTTCAAGCCCCTGTCGGATGAAAGCCTGAAAGCGCGGCTCCTCGCCTTGCTGGAGAAGACGAAAGCGCGCATATACGGCGGCGTTTGGGAGATGGAGCTGAGCGCCAAAAGCAAGACGGCGAACGCCGCCCTTGTGGGCTGGGGGCCGTCCCGAAGGGTGGTTCTCTCCGATACGCTGCTTGATTTCACGCCCGATGAGATCGAGGCAGTACTGGCTCATGAAATCGCGCATCACGCGGGACGTCATATCGCGATTCTTCTGGCGATGAGGAGCGCGGCGCTGGCCGTTGGCGCGTATCTCTCCTACAAAGTCCTGGAATGGCTGGGCGAATGGACGCACCCCGCTCTCGCGCAGCCGGGAGAGCCCGCGGGCATTCTGGTGATATGGGTGATGCTGACCCTCGCCGGAGTCGTCATCTCCCCTTGGGCTTTGGCATTTTCTCGCGCGCTGGAGTATCGCTGCGATCGGTATGCCGTTCGGCACGCGCGGGCACGAGGCGGCTTGGCCTCCGCCCTTGTGAGGCTGTGCAAGCAGAACCTGGCGGACCCCATGCCGCCCGGCTGGGTGGTCGCGCTCTTTCATTCGCACCCATCGGTCTTTGATCGATTGGTGCGAATCGAATCGTGGGAGAGGGGATGACGGGCGGTTTTGTCGCGGGTTCGCAGGAGCCTTGAAAAGCAGAAAGCGGCCCCGCTTCAAGGCGGCACAAGCGCATTTGCCAAAACCAGTCAGTCCGAACCCCGCCGCTGGATGGGTTTTGGTTTATTTGACGAAATGGGGCCGTGTAGCGGGGCGTCAGCGCGCCTGGAGCGTTTTCTTGACGTAGGGGATGACCCACTTTCCGACGTTCGGGCGCCTGGATAATGCGAGGGGGCTTTGCCCGCCCAGACGCCGGAGTTCCGCTCTCCCGCCTTTTTCCTTGAGAATTTTCACAAAACGCTCGGCACCGCTCAGGGGATAGGATGCTTTCTGGTTGTGCAGAAAAAGAGCCGGCGCCTTTATGCGGGCCGCCGCCCGGACGGGAGAGCGCGCTCGATAGGCGTCCATTCTTTGCGCGGGCGGGCCGCCAAGCGCCGCGCGTATTCTGGCTCTGCGCAGGGCGGGGGAGCGCGTGTAGGCGCTTTCCAGGTCATAGAATCCGTTTTCCAGAATGAGGCCCGAAACGCCTTCGTCCTTGGCGGCCGCAAGGGCGGCCACCGAAGCGCCTTGTCCGACGCCATAGACGAAAATACCGTCTTTTCTCACGCCGGATCTGGCCCGTAAATAATGAACCGCGCCCAGAGCGGCCTCCACGCTTCTGGGCCCGGCGAAATCCTCCGGCCCCGTGGACGCGCCAAAGCCGGGCAGCGAAATGCTGATGAGGAAGAACCCGTCTCGCGCGTGCGTCCACATGGCGCGCTTGAACCGTTGGGCCCGGGCGTTCTCTCCGTGGAGGAGGAGTATCGCCGGGTAGGGACCTGCGGAGGAGAACCCCTCGCCGGAAGGCCAAACGGCGTAAGCCTCCACGCGCCCCCATGCGAACTCCAGGAACCATTCCCGAATTCCCTCCCCGCGCGGGGTTCGCGTCTCATGGTCATGGCCCCCGCCGCAACCAGTGAGCAAGAGCAAGGATGAGAGAAGGAAGGGAAACACTCGGCGGCGAAGGTTTGGCGAGATGCTCTTCAGATCCACGGCGCGTTCCTTTCTCCATCTTTCGGCAAGCGTCCGCAAAGCGGACTGCGGAGCGAGGACGCGAAAATAACGTCCTGTCGCGTTCATATCACGGCGATTGGTGTATCAAAAATAAAAAATTGCGTTTTTTGCACTTTCGCATTATATTTGTTTTTCATGAGAAACCTGAAATTTTTCTATGGACAATACATATTTAACACAGTTTTCGCACAAAATGTAGTGCGTAATGGCGAAATAGGCACTATATATAGTAAAATAGAGGTGTTCCCCGTTCCTATGCCGAGAGGTGAGGCGCGAAAGGAGGCCCGTCATGATGACAGAGCGAAAACCCGGACGCAGGATGAAGGGGACGAGCCACGTTTCAAAGCATATCCACCGGGCTTGTATGCGCAACCTCGCCCTGTATCTAAAGGGGCAAATCTCTTACCAGGACTGGCAAGGTCGGCAGGAGGAGCTGGAATCAAGGCTTACGCCCGCCCCCGAGCTCCCCTTGGCCGCATGGAAACCCAAAGCTCCAAGGACGCCCGAAGCCGCCTGATTCCCTTCTCCGATGGGGCGTAAGCGTCCAGCACCCCTTGACGCGCTCGGCCCCTCTCTCCGCGTATCGTCTCGCCCGTGGGCGGGGCAGGGTCTGAAGTCCGACGCTCCCATCCGGATGAAGCCAGGCACCGAAGAGGTTCAGGCGCAAAACGTCACTACGCTTGAGCACTTCGCCCAGCGTGCGGGGAAAATGGCGCCGCGCCCTTCCCGTCTCCTCCCTCCCGGGGTAATCTTCTCCCTGGTTTTTCCAGGGGGGAGATTGTCTGATGAAGCGTCCCGTGCTTGAGATGAGAAGAAACATCGGGGTCATATCTCACATTGACGCCGGAAAGACGACGACCACGGAGCGCATGTTGTTCTGCTCGGGCGCCGTGCACCGAATCGGCGCGGTGGACGAGGGATCGGCCACCATGGACTGGATGCGTCAGGAGCGCGAGCGCGGCATCACCATCACCTCCGCGGCCATCACCACGACCTGGGCGGATCATGAGATCACCATCATCGACACGCCCGGCCACGTGGATTTCACGATCGAGGTGGAAAGAAGTTTGCGCGTTTTGGATGGGGCGGTCGCGATTTTCAGCGCGGTGGAGGGCGTTGAACCCCAGAGCGAGACCGTCTGGCACCAGGCGGACAAGTTCAGCGTGCCGAGGATCGCCTTTATCAACAAGCTGGATCGTCAGGGCGCTGATTTTGAGCGCGCCGTGGAGATGATGGTCGAGAAACTGGGGGCCAAGCCCGTGCTCATGCACTGGCCCGATGGAGAGGGCGAGGGATATACCGGCCAGGTGGAGGCGTTGAGCGGCGATTTTCTCACTTGGAATGGCGGGGAGAGCGCTCGCAGCGCGCCCCCTGACGCGCTCAAGTCCAAAGCGCGGGCGCTGAGGGACGCCCTCGTCGAGGCGGCTGCGGATTATGACGAATCCCTGATGGAGGCGTATCTGGAAGGGGGCGTCATTCGCGCGGAGGTCGTGAAGGCGGCGTTGAGGCGCGCGGTGATCGCCGGCGCGCTCGTTCCCGTCTTTTGCGGCGCATCCTTGAGGAACAAAGGGGTGCAGCCTCTGTTGGACGCCGTGGTGGATTATCTGCCGTCCCCTCTGGACGCCCCCCCCGCGCGCGGTCTCTCTCCCGGGAATGCGGAGCCCATCGCGCGTCCGCCCGCCGAAGACGCGCCCTTCTCCGCCCTGGCGTTCAAGGTGCAAATGGATGGAGGACGGCGCCTCACCTACCTGCGTGTGTATAGCGGAGTGGCGAAGGTAGGCGATATCCTGTGGAATCCCGCGCGAGGGGGGGGCGAGCGCCTCGCCAGGCTTTTCAGAATGTATTCCCACAAGCGCGAGCGCTTGGAGACCGTGGAGCCGGGCGATATCGTCGCGGCGGCCGGCATGAAGGAGGCGGCCACGGGCGACACCCTTTGCGATGAGAAAAATCCGATAGCGTTTGAGCCGATTCACGCGCCCCGGCCCGTCATCTCGGTCGCGGTGGAGCCTCAGGACGCCACGGGCGCCAAAAAATTGGGCGAAACCTTGATGAAGCTTCAGGCGGAAGACCCCACGTTTCAGGCGCGGGTGGATTCCGGGTCGGGTCAAACGGTGATGAGCGGCATGGGCGAGCTGCATCTGGAGGTGCTCGCGCGCCGCATAGACGAGGAATTCGGCGTGAGCGTCCGCGTCGGCACCCCCCGGGTCGTGTATCGGGAGACGCTCGCGCGAGAGGCCGACGCGGAGTTCACCTTCGAGAGGGAGCTGGCCGGCGTCCCGCAGTTCGCGCGGGTGCGCGTGGGCGTGGCGCCTCGGCCCGGCGCCGGCGTTTCGTGCGAGAGCGAAATAGGGGATTCTACGATTCCTGCTCGTTTGATCGCCGCCGCGCTGGAATCTCTGAAGGCGTCCACCTCGAGTGGCGTCATGGCGGGATATGAGATGACCGATCTGCGCGTCAGTCTGCTTGAGGCGGATTACGACCCCGATCGCGGCACGGAGGCCGCCTTCTCTGTCGCGGCGGCGAGCGCGTTCACGGAAGCCTGCCGTGCGGCGGGCGGCCAGCTTCTCGAACCCATCATGGCGTTGGAGGTCGTCACGCCCGGAAAGTTTCTGGGCGGGACCATCGGCGACGTCAACGCGCGCGACGGGCAGGTCTCCGGCGTGGAGGAGCGCGGGGGCGTCTCGCCGGTGAGTGTCGTCCGCGCCTTGATGCCCCTCGCCAGAACGTTCGGCTACGCCACGGCGCTGCGCTCCATCACCCAGGGCCGCGCCATCCACTCCATTCGCTTCTCGCATTACGCCCCCTGCGAGATGCCGGGCGCGTAGAGCTCCCCTGGGGGGGCGAACCCTCCATAAGATTTTCAGGATTTTTTGGCTTCTTTATCCGCTTCTTCAGCGGGAAGGTAAGGGCGGCGCCTCGAAGGACTTTCCCGCCCTCGCTTCGGGCCGATTTCCTGGAGAAGGCGCGCCCGCGCGATTTTGCATGGCGCATCTGCTACCCTCGCCGCCTGGAGTTTGACGTGAGAAAAAGGCGGGTTTCGCATGAGCACCTCCACCCTTTCGGTTCTCTTCTCGCTGTCCACCGCGTTGGTGGTCGGCTCCTTCTCCTTGTTCGTCAGAAGCGGACAGCGGCACGCGAACGCGGTCTCCGGCGTTCTCATCGGAATCATCGTCTCTTTTCCGGCACTCCTCGCAGGAGCGGTCTGGACATGGGAGAGCGCGCATTACCAGCCTGTGGCCTGGGCGTTTTTCGGGCTGGCCGGCGTCATGGGCCCCGCGGTGGGCAGGGTGTGTTTTTTCCATTCGATTCATCGGCTGGGCGTGGCGCGCGCGGTGCCGCTCAACTCCACAATGCCGCTCTTCTCCGCGATGATCGGCATGCTCGTCCTGGACGAGGAGCCGGGGACATACGTTCTGGCCGGCACGGCGCTCATCGTCCTGGGGTGCGTGGGCATCACCTCAAGGGGGGGAGAGGCGCAGCCCGTCGGAGGGCGGCACCTGCTCGTCGCGCTGGCGAGCGTGGTTTTTTTCTCCCTCTCGCACGTGCTGCGGAAGCTGGGCGTGGGGCCCGCGCCCAATCCGTTTTTGGGGATATCCATCATGAGCGTCTCGGGCGGCGTATGCCTCTACGTTTTCGGGCAATATCTGCCCGCGGCCCTCAGACCTTCCCTCAACGTGAAAAGGGCCTGGGCGGCATACAGCATCGGCGGCGCGCTGAACGCCCTTGCGGTTCTCTTCCACCTCTATGGCCTTCGCTACGGAGACCTCACCATCGTCATTCCGCTCTCTGCGACCGCCCCCTTGTGGGCGCTGCTGTTCACGGCCATCTTCTTGCGCAAGCGCGAGCGCATCACCTGGCCGATCCTTCTGGGCACGGCGGCGGTGGTCGCAGGCGGCGTCCTGGTGGCGGGCCGCGCCCTCTGAGGAGGCGAAAACCCGCGCGTTTTGGTATAAGCCGGGCTCCACGACCGGTTTCTTCCGGTCCGCCGGCGGCGCACGGTGGGGTGTCTCTCAGAGCAGCGTCCAGGCGAAAGACTGCCCTGCGCGTATTGACGCAAGGGGGCGTTTTTAAAAATTTTTCGAGGGGGAATGCGCAATGAAATACGTCTGCAGGGTTTTTGGAGTTTTTGCGTTAGGCGTTTTTTTTGCGGCGACTCTCGCCATGGGCGCGGATGCGGTCGGCGGCCGCATCGCGCTCCACCTCGCGGGCGGGGAGGTGCAGGGCGGGCGAAAGGTGGTGCGCGTGAAGCAGGGGGAGGGGGTGCGGCTTGCGCTGACGTCCGATCTGCGCGCCGAAGTACACCTCCACGGCTACGACCTGGAAAGGGAGGTGCGGCCGGGCGAGGTCGCCGTGATGGAATTTCGCGCCAGAGTGGCGGGCCGGTTTCCCGCAACCCTGCACGCTTCCCACTCCCATGAACCGGCAAAGGGCGGTGCCCACGGAGAGAAAGTGCTGTTCTATCTGGAGGTGCATCCATGACGCGGGCGGGCTTCATGAGGCTTTTCGTTCTGGCTGCCGGACTCGCCGCCGCCGTTTCTCTTCCCTCCTTCGCGTCGGCCCATGGGTTCGGCCAAAGATACGATCTGCCCGTGCCTCTGGGGTTGTTCATGCTCGGGGCGGGCGCGTCCGTTGCGCTCTCGTTTCTGGGAGTGGGTCTTTTCGTGCGCGCGGGGCGCAGAGGCGCGGATTATCCGCGCTGCGATCTCCTCGGTTCCCCGTTCACCTCGTGGATGGGCGGTGCGCGTCTCCTCTCGTCTATCAGGGCGCTTTCCTTGCTCTTGTTTGTCCTGACGCTGGCGGCGGGTCTGTGGGGAACCGAAAATCCGGAAAAAAACCTCGCTCCCACCATGGTCTGGATCGTCTGGTGGGTGGGCCTGGCCTACGTCTGCGCGCTGGCGGGGAACCTGTGGGCGCTGGTAAATCCCTGGGAGATCGCGTTTTCCTGGGCGGAGGCGCTCTACCGAAAAATGCGTCCGGGCGATTCCCTCTCGCTCGAGCACCCCTACCCTGAACGCCTGGGCGCCTGGCCGGCGCTGTGCCTGTTCCTGTGGTTCGCCTGGGCCGAGATCGTCTGGCCGTATAACGACCTCCCCCGTAATATCGCGCTCGCCGCTCTGGGCTATTCCGTCATCACCTGGGCGGGTATGTACGTCTATGGCAAAAGGGCGTGGCTCGAAGGGGGCGAGGCGTTCTCCGTCATCTTCGGCGTGATGAGCCGCTTCTCCAGCACCGAGGCGGGTGCGAACGGGGATGGGGACGCGCGCGGGCGGTGGCGGCTCAGACCCCCGGCCGTGGGGCTGCTCGATGAGGATGGCGTGAGCGATTCCATGGTGGCTTTGGTGGTGTTGATGCTGTCGACGGTGAGTTTTGACGGCTTTACCGAAACCCCGCTTTGGCACGTGATCCGCGCCGGAATATACGAGGGAGTCGCCTGGGCGGGGCGCGACGCCCTGCTCCTTGCCGACACGATTGCCCTCCTCTCCGCTCCGGTGCTGTTTCTGGGCGCGTACTACGGCTTCTGCGCCTTGATGCGCGCCATGAGCGGAAGCGCGCTCTCCACGCCTCAATTCGCGCGCCTGTTCGTGCTCTCCCTCGTGCCCATCGCGGTGGGGTATCACGTGGCGCATTATTTCTCTTTTCTTCTCGTTCAGGGGCAGCGCGTCATCGCGCTTTTGTCCGATCCTTTCGGGGCGGGCTGGAACCTGTGGGGGACGGCCGCCTACGAGATCGACATCGGCGTCATCGGCGCGAGGACGACCTGGCGCGTCTCGATAGCGGCGATCGTCATCGGCCACGTCTGCGCCGTCTATCTGGCCCACCGCACGGCGCTTCGCGCTCTGGAGAACCGCTTCGCCGCAGTGCGCAGCCAATACCCCATGCTCGTCCTCATGGTGGGCTACACCATGGCGAGCTTGTGGATCGTCGCCCAGCCGATAACGGGGGGATGACGGCTTGCGAGGGCGCGGGTCTTCTCTTTCGCCCCTCGCGCGCCATGTCATGGAGAGGGGGGCACCAGCCGCCGCATCGGTTCAGGGGAGTTCGGGCAACGCCATCCCTTCGCGTTTCGATTCCGGGAATTGTCTGCGGTAGTCCTCCAGCAATGCGCTCTTTTTCTTCGCATCCATCCTCTCGCCGGCGAGGTGGGCGATGAGATCGGTCGCCAAATTGCGATTTTTGGTGATGATTCTGCCGTCTGCGGCCCCGCCCGTCCAAAGAACGCCCTCCCACACTTTCTCGATGTTGTCTTCGGTGATCCCCCAGGGCAGGGCGTTCAAACTCTCGCACGCTTGCTGGTCGCTCATGTTGGTGGGAGCACCCGTGAGACGCAAAAAGGCGCGTACGAGACATTCCTGCCCCACAGGTTTGCCCAGCAGGTTCGCTTTCCGTATTTCTCGACGCTTTTCGTCTCCCGATTCTCCCGATTCCTCTCGATCGCTCAGTGCATCGGCGAATACGTCGATTTCTTCCACCAGCGTTTCCCACACGCGCCGCACTTTATCCCGGTAGAGGTGTTGTTCTTTCTTATCGGGTAGGTTGGTCGTGTCCAGTTTACCTTTAGGAAATGTCGTCTCGATAATCGCCTTGTTGCAGTTGTAGATGATGGCCAGAGTGGTGAACTCCGGATCTCTCGGACGCAAGGTGTTGCTGGTGTATTTTGCGAGGCGTCCATCAAGCAGATCGTTGGTTATTTCGCGCGCGAGCACAGCGGCGAAATCGTCATCGTCTGTAACGATGTTTTGACCGGTCGTGATTTTTCTGGCGTATCGGTTGACGCGCGTGAAAATTTTGCGCGCTTTTTGCGGTTCGTAGGCGACCAGAATGACGGTAACGTCCTCTCGCGCCAGTTGCGCGCATGGCTCGATGCCGGAAATGTCGCGCGAAAAACCATTCTGGTCTCGCCCGGTAACGGCGAACTCAATCGCTTTCAGCCGGTGCTGTCCATCCAGTGGGACGAGCATCTCTCCTCCGGTGAAAGTGAGAAAACCCATGCCGGAAGCGGCTGTGCGATACAGGTTGGGCAAGCCTTTCGTCGTCATGTCAGATAAAGGCTCGAATAAGATTTCCTCCCCAAAGTTCATCGCTGCGACAATGATGGCGCCGAAAAAACGCGATTCATCGTTGGCCAGATACGGAGCGATTTGTTTTTTGACGCGGTTGTAGTTGATGTCGGATTGGTAGCGCTCCTCAATGGACATATCGTCCCAACCTTCCATCTCTTTGGGAATTCTGACGCTGCTTATCAATTCCCCCGCCTTCATCGTGAGAATATAATAATCCGTGTCGCCCAACCGAGCCTTCATCGCGGCAATCGCTTTGGCCATCCGGAACCTCTTAATGGTTGTGATGCTCGTTTTTTCTGGCCGCTAAAGCCGGATTAAGCGTCGCTCAAAGCGGTCAATTCTCCTTGGCTCTGGCTCCATGCGCATATAGCATATGTCCAGAAATGCGCCAAATTCCGCGATCCACAACCTGAGCGTTTCATTGTGGGAGCCGCGCCAGTGGTCCTTGAGTCGCTTTTGTATGGGTTGCCTGGGTGCCTGGCTTACGTAAACGCACTTGCCAGTCTTTCGAGACCAAAAAGCGTAAACGTCATGTGCCGAGCGCGGTATTCTGTCGATGGTGTTGTAGTCCCACCTGAAAACTTCGCGGTGCTTATCCTTCTTTTGTTGACGCATGAATCAAAAAGACCACACTTTCTTTGCGGCGATTCTCTCCAGCTTTTCTGCTTGGCGGCTATCGCGTCTGGCGACCACTCTTCGTGAGCAATCTGTCGGGTAAGCGCGACGGCACTACGCCCGAAAATCTCTTTCTTTCGGGCAAAGCTCGCGTTGTCGCTTTTGCCTGGCCTGTTGTCTTTCTGCCCGATCAGAGTCAGATTGCCTATCCGATGAATCCAATGCTCAGGTTTTTGCTCCTTGAAATTCTTCCAGTCTGCCCAATGCTCTGGCGACTTGGGAAGAATATGCTCCACCGTGCAGTGGGCTTCGTTAATCAGGTCGCTGTCGCTTTGCATGTGATGGTTCACGCTGAGCAGAAAACGCTTGCTTCTTCTTCTCGCATCGCGGATTTCGATAGATTTCATTTTCTCGATGAATGTATCGTCGTCGATGATTCCGTAGGTTCCGTCGAATTCTTCTAAGGCGGCCATGACGTCAATATCGTCCAGTTTTTCGGTGGCCATGATTTTTTTCGCCAGGGCCGAAAACTCGCTCTCGAAATGCGAAGGCTCAAATTTGGGGGAGACGAAAGCCGTCCGCATGATGAAAGAGGTGATGCGTTTGAGATCAGCGTGAATGCGTTTCGCCAAACGCCTTTTTTCTCTTGTATCCGGTTCTATGACGTAGCGGCTCAACAGTGCGAACACCATCGGTTGTGCCACCTTGTAGGTTTTCAGTTCCTGAAGAAAAACGGACAGGTTTCGCTTGCGGTTATTCGAGTGGGAATGCTTTTGAAAAATTTGGATAAAATCACCCGTCATGCTTGGACTTGTGATTGTCTGGAAAAGCTCCACGCTGTCCGGGCGGGAGAATTCACTCACCAAATTATAGATATAGTTCGCTGGATTTTTGGAATCAATTACGGAGCGAATGGTGTTGCGGGTCGTCCGGTAAAAACTTTTTTGGGGCAAAAAGCCGTATTTGCACTGAAAATAGCATCGTGCGTATTCGCCCGCCTTCATGTCGTTCCTCAATTGCGCGCGCATATTTTCCAGGTTCTCGTGTACCGTGTCGCGCCGTGCTTGTTCCTCGGGTGCGTTGAAATAGGAATACATGAAATTGCGAATCAGATCCCAATCCTCAAGTTGCTTGCCTCGGCAGTTGATCGTCTCATACACGGAGTTCGGGTCTACTGCATCTGGTATGTAGAGGCACGCGACTTCAATTTTTTTGAGCAAAAATTCCATGAATCGTTTGGCGTTTTCTGGTTCCATAAGAGAGATGAATTGATCGATCTCCCGCCACGCATCGGTGAGTTTGCCGTTTGTTCCGATGCTGTCTCCGCGAATCATCAGGTTGTAGCGTGTTTTGTCGTCTCTCGGCGGCGTGAGGCGGGGTTCAAATTCGCTGACGTCGTCAAGCCGCGCCGCGTTGGTCGCACCCAAATCGAACAAAACCTTAAGCGCGAAATACTCATATATTTGTTCGTTCGCCTCTTGAAACAAGCGACTGAGGCGCGCGCAAACGAGGGAGACCGTCACCATGCGTTGCTGGCCGTCGTTGATTTCCCAAACTTTCGTTCCTTTTTCCACTAGCATGATCGCACCGAGAAAATAACAGTTGCGATTTTCTTTGATGGCTTCATCTATGTCCTCAAGCAATTCCCGAACGTGCTCTTTCGTCCAGTCGTATCGCCGTTGATGCCAGGGCACGACGAACTTTCCCGCGTGAAACAGGTGCGAGAAAACCCTCTGCCTCGTTGTGATGATGGTTTCTTCGGCGGCGGGCGTTGTGCTCACGTGCACGCCTCGATCAGCGCTAGCCTCCCGTTTTCGCGCACCTTGTCCACGCGCCATATCTCCTCGATCATCTCGATTTCAGACGGCAAAACGAGCCGCTCTCCGACCTCTCCCTCCAGTTCATGGAGACGGCGGAGAATTTCGCTGCGCACCTCGAACCGAAACGGGCCCCGGACGAGGTTCCCGTTGGGCTTGAGTTTGGCCTTGCCGTCCCGTCGCACGGGCATTCGGTTCTCGTTGTTCTCGCGCAATTCGATGAGCCATTCCCGGAAATCCGCCAATGCCTCGAATTTCTCCTCCTCTTCATGCCCGGCGGCGATGATGCCGCGCAGGCTCCTGTCTTTCTTGATGACGGTACACGTCCAGCAACCAAAACGCGGCGAGGTCGTTCCGCACGATGGCGCGTCCTCTTTCGTCAGCACGAGCGGGCAGTCGCCGCCGCCTGCGTTGCGATAGAGGGTGATCAGGTTGCGGTGGGTGCCGCCCCAGGGCGGGTTGAGCTGCGGTAGAATCATCCACACCTCGTCGTCGCGGAGATCGGCGAGAGGTGCCCACGTGCGGCACCCCTCTATCGTTCCGTGCGGCTGCGTTTCTTCGGCCTGCACTCCGTGCTTTTCCATGTTGCGGCGTCTGTTCTGTGATTCGCTTCTGCGCGTGCCGATCAGCAGCACTGCGCGCTTATGTCTGCGCAGGAGGTTTTCCAGTAGATGCTCGGTGGGGCGGATTTTCATCCTGTCCGTGCACCAGCGGAAATTGCGCGTGGGCGGAACGTATCCCCGGCCGATCACGTTCACCCAGAAGGTCTGATCAACGCAGGGTTTCGTAAGAGCAACGCGGACGGGCAGCACGTCCTTCTCCGCCGCCGCCCTGATGGCGTCGAGACTCTCTTTCAGATGCCGAATCACGAGGGGCGATTCGACCAGCGTATCGTTTCCGATGACGTGCATCTCGCGTCTGCGCTCCCCTGGAGGGCAGGAAAGCATGGCTTCCCAGGCGAGATGAAGGAGCAGGGTAGAATCCTTGCCGCCCGAGTAGGCGACCATCCACGGGTCGGCGGGCGCCTTGCGATATTCCGTCCGCATGACTTCCCGGATGGATGCAAGCCGCGCGGCTGTCTCATGGACGTTGAGCTGCGGCCCCGCGCGCATTTCGTCCTCGCTGGGCGTGAACAACCCGGCTTTATGATAAAAGATTGGATCGAACCCTTAAAACCTGAATATAAGGGGAGAGGGGAGGGCGAATCAAACGGCGCATGGCTTCAGCCCATTCCCTTGTTCGCAGGCCAGGCACGCGCGCGCCGTTTTAAGCGGAATGGATTTTCGCCCTTGCCGGGCGGAGGAGGCGCCATGAACGACGCGCTGCTGGCGGCGGGTTTCGCACTGGGCACCGCGTCCATGTCCTCGGCCTTCAGCCTCGTCGCCAGGCGCGGGCAGCAGCATGGCTCGGCGATGACGGGCGTCGTCATCGGTTTGCTCGCCAACGTCCCCTGGTTGATCGTGCTCACGATTCTCACCTGGGAGCCCGCCTACTGGAGCGGAGAAGCCTGGTTTTGGTTCTTCCTATCGGGCCTCACGGGGCCCTCGCTCGGCCGCGTGTTCATGTTTCGGGCGATACACAGCCTCGGGGTGTCGCGCGCGATTCCCCTCATGGCGGCGAATCCGCTTTTCTCCGCCGTCTTCGCCTACTTCTTCCTCGGCGAGCGGCCAGGGGCTTACGTCTGGGCGGGAATCGTCCTGGTCGTCCTGGGCTGCGTCGGCATCACCTATCAGCGCAAGAGCGACGCACCCTGGGACAGGCGCGCCATCTGGCTGCCCCTGATGGCCGTTTTAGGGTTCTCCATCTCCAACATATTCCGAAAGGTCGGAATCGATCTCGTCCCCTCGGCGCTTCTGGGCATCACGCTCACCAGCGTTTTCGGTCTCGCCGCCCTGCTCGCCCTCCTGCCGCTTTTGCCCAAAGCCCAGCGCCCATCTCTGGGGTGGGGACGCGCCTGGCATTTTTACGGTCCCTGCGGGTTGCTCAACACCCTGGCGTTTCTGAGCCATTTCGCCGCCTTGAAGTATGGAGACGTATCGGTCGTATCGCCGCTTTCCTCCACGGCACCTCTCTTCGCGCTCCTGTTCACCTGGATGTTTTTGCGCGATGTGGAGCGCATCACGCTCCCCATCGTGCTGGGGACGGTCTGCACCGTGGCGGGAGGGGTGCTCATCGCTCTGCAAGCGATGTAGCGCTCAGCCCGTGAGGAGCGCCCGTATTTCGGGAGCGACGTTCCGGGCGCGCTCCCGAAGCTGCGCGTCCGTCAGGCTGCCCACCGGATGGGGGACGTAGGCCACCGGATAGCCCGGCATTCCGCGCACCCTGGAGACCATCTCGACCGTGGGCCGAAAGGGTTCGGTGCAGATGACGGCGGTGGGGACGCCTCGTTTCTCCAACTCGATTCCATCGTGCACACTGCACGAGGAGCAGGAGCCTCAGTCGCCCACCGCGGTGATGGCGAGGTCGCATTTCTCGGCCATCTTCGCATACATCTCCGGCTTCGCCGGTCGGGTGTCATATTCCTTCGACAGCGCAACGGCGAGGTCGGGGTCCGCTCCGTCCGTCCGCAGTTCCTCAAGCACGTAGCGCATGAGCTTGTCCGCGCCCACCTTGGAGTTCCAGAGCAAGCCGATCCGCTTGCCGGCCAGTGCGCCGTCGCGCTCGATGCGCCTCTCGTCTTCGATCTCCGGCTCCACGGTCGGATCGTAAATCGGTATCGCCGTATCCACTGCGGAATTCATCGAGCACTCCCTCCCGTCAGTTCGCCATCGTTGGATTCTGTATTTTTACTTTTCCTCTCCGTCGCGCTCAGAACCGGGCGGGTGACGGCCTCCCCGTTTCGCCTCCTGCTCCACGAGGGCACCCATGAGGAATGTCCTCCGGCCTCTCCGCCGGCGACCACGACGTGGACGTCCTCGGGGGTGAGCGCGTGGCGCACGTTCCCGTTCTCGTCGGCGGCGATGGGCTTGTCGATCTTGCCGGTTTTGAGGAGCAGGCGTAAGGGGAGCGTCGCGTTCTCGAACAGGTATTCCCTGAGTTCCCTCTTCGTGGGGAATTCCTGCCCCAGAAGATGCGCGTGCTCGGGCGCGAAAACGAAGAAGGATTGTCCCTCGCTCATGCTGCCCAGGCCCGTCATGGTGGCGGCGGCGGTTTCGGCGATTCCCCGTCCGCGTCCGTAGTGGTTCTGAATGTTGTGTGGCCCCTCGGCGGCGAGCAGGGTGACCGCGCTCCTCCCCTCGGCATGTCCCAGATCTACGCTCAGCGGCTCCCAGGGGCTTTTCTCTTCCCATTCGGCGAAGGTGAAACTGTATTTGCCCGGATTTCCCTGGGTGGAGCGATCCAGCAGCCCCGGTTTCGAGCCCAGGCAGTTGATGATGACGAGTCGAAGCGCGCGGCCTATCGTCGCGCCCGCGCGGTTGCCCGGTCCGTAGATGTTTCCCGCCATGTGGAGGTCTATCTCGTGGCGCACCGGACCGTTGACGACCATGAAGGGCGCCGCCCCGCCCGTGCTGGTGGCGCTCGAGTGCAGGTTGTAGGCAGGGTCGGCCATGGCCTCCAGCGCGGCGAGAATGACCGGCATGTAGGAGGGCAGACACCCCGCCATGATGGCGTTGAGCGCCACCTTCTCAGCGCGCACCGTCCTTTTTCGCTCCGCCAGGCGAAATACGACGTCCTCCGCCTCAAGGCCCGAGGCTTCCAGAAAGCGCTCAAGCAGGTCCGGTCTGGGCGGAACGACGGGCAGGCCGTCCGTCCATCCCCTCGCGTGATAAACCTCCATCGCCTCGTAGAGATCCACAGCCTCGCTCACCGCGTCCACTGAAGCCTCCTGTGCTCAGATACACTCTCTCAAGACGCAGAATATCCCAGAGAGGCGATTTTGAAAACGCGCGCCCCGGAAACCAGGGCGGTCCTCTCCCGCCGGCGGAGGAGGGACGCCGCGCCCTCGCGGCTTCGGAGACGACTTACGTTTGGTGTATCATTCTCCCATCCCGCCCCGCGCTCGCCCTGGACGATTGGTGGGCGCAACCAGAAGGAGCGGCTAGGTGAATATAGACTTGATACGCGCGGTGAACGCGCATTTTCAACCCTTCTACGCTTACGTGGCGGAGGAGGTGCACGCCGAATACGGGCGAAATGCAGGATGCGTTCTGGAGGTCGGCCCCTATGGCCCGGGCGTGGCGCTCGCCCTGGCCGAGCGGTGTCCCGAGATGCGCTTCACGTGCGGGGACGAGGCGGACGCCGTGAACGATTATCTGGCCGAGCGGATAGCCGAGGCGGGAATGCCCTCGCGCGTGCGGGTGCGGCGGCTGGACAAGCGTTGCCTGCCGTTCGACCCGGCTTCGTTCGACCTCGTCGTCTTTCGGGGCGGGCTTTTCTTCTGGGATGGGCAGGAGAGGATCATCGCGGAGATGCACCGCGTTTTGCGGCCCGGCGGCCTGGGCGCCCACGGCGGCGGGTTCGGCGCCGGCGCGCCGGACGCCCTCATTGAGGCGCTGCTGCCCAGGGCGCGCGCGCTGAACGATAGGCTGGGCAAAAAGCGCCTCTCACGCACCGAGACGGAAAGGATCGCCCAAAGCGCAGGCATCGGAGATTCCGCCCGCATCAAGGCGAAGCATGGACTCTGGATGTATTGGAAGAAGGACGTTGAATAAGCGGATAGTCCGCCGTCATGACGGGCGGGAAATTTGTCCGGCGGAGGGATGGGAGATGGCGGCCGGCCTCTTCGCTACGCTTCGGAAAGAGCCTTCTGAATCGCTCGTAATTCGGCGTCGGTGATGCTCCAGATGGCGGCCGCCGCCCTGTCGATTTCAGCCTCCAGTTCCATCATCACGTCTTTCTGGCCGTTTTCCGCCGCAACGTGACATTGGCGCGAGAGTTCCGCCAGCCGCGCATGGATGCTGTCCCTCTTCCTGAATCGAGGAACGGCGATGTTCTTCATGATATGTGGTGAGGGATGGAGAACGACATAAGCCGCCGCCGCCGCTTGGGCAGGTGAAGAATTGAGCATTCCAGCGATGAAGTGGGCCTCATGCTCGTTGTCGGAAGAGACCAAAACGATTGAATGATCAGGCAACGAGGGCTTCATGTTCTCCACTGTTGAGGAACCGCACACGCTTGCGCGGACCGTGTGTCCGACTTCGGGCCAGAGCACTTTCCATTCCGTCATGGTATATGGCCCGACGTTGTACATGGAGTAGAAGGGATCAGAAGGCTTGAAATACCGGCGGTAGCCTGAGCGCCCGCGCAGCGTTCCACGTTCAGGTTTTTTGGGGTCGCCCTCGAATCGCTTCAAGTAGGCGAAGGTCTTCGGCCAGCGGCGTTTCATTTCCGCTTCGGGAATGCCTTTTCTCGTTTGCGGATCCTGCGCAAGGATGATGTATGCGGAAGGCCGGGCGCGCCAGCGTTTGACGTCCCGACCGCGCAGCAGGGGATAGACCAAATCCGGCTCGATGGCGGCCTGCGTCCGCTCGACCTTGATCTTGCCGACGTCGTGCAGGTTTTCGATCAGGAGTTCGCCATTGGGTCGTTTCTCCAGGATACGAATCCAGTACACGCCGTTCAGCCACGTGCAGCAGCCGGCGTTCGCCCGATAGTCACTCGCCCCGATCACTTTTTGGATACCGGGGAGCGCCTGTTTTGGGGCCGTGAGCCAGGGGGACGAGTCTTTGGAAGGGATAACCGGAATCGCCTCAATTCTCCTTTGCTCCGTCGCTTTGAGAACGCTCGCAAGAGACTCCTCTTGCGCAATGCGTGAAGCGCCTTTCCATGTCGTGTATCTTGCAGGGTAGGCAAAGGGTCGTCTCGTTTTTTCACAGATAAAGATGGCGGTGCGGTTGGTCGCGCCCTCAAAGACTTGCATTGCGCTCATGTCGTGGACCATGAGTGGTTTGAGGTGCCACGTCATGCGAGGCTTGTCTTGAACGTATCTCAGTTGTCTGAAGCCGTCGCCCGCGCCCTGCGTCTTGAACACGCTCTGCGTGATGACGAACCCGAGTCTCCCGCCTTTTTCCAGATAATTGTCCACCGAGGAGTAGGTGAACAGCATGGACAAGTCTTTCTTGCCTCCTCCCAGACGACCCTCCGACCCCGACAGCGTGAAGAGATTGTATTCCTGCCAGAGAGGTTTCATGTCGTCGCGGTAGCCGTCGGGCAAATGCTCCCAGTTCACCCAGGGCGGATTGCCCGTCACGTAGTCCACCTTGCCGATGAACAGGGGCGCAAAGGCGTTCTTGATGATGCGCGCCCAGACGCCGTTCTTGTTCTCGGCGTCGAGTCGCTGAAGTTCGCGATAGAGTTGCTTGTGGAGTTCGGCTTCTCCCGCTGGAATGGCTTCGATCTCGCAGCGCTCGAGGAATTCGTCGGGCGAATAGCCGTTGCCGATGCAGAACTCGAGCGCGTCGGCGTAGCGGCCGATATGTTCCCGATTTCCGGCGACTTCCACCGGTATGTTGAAGTCTCCGGCGCTGGTCTTGAGTCGCCGCACGCGGTCCAGTCTTCCGACGGAGAGGTCGCTATATTCCGAGGGCGTCATGATCGAATCGCACAAATAGACGGGCAACTCGACCGCATCCGCATGGCGCAGCAAATCGCGGACAGCCATGAGATAATTGGCGCGCGCGGCCATGACGGCCAGCGGATTCAGGTCAAAGCCGATGACGTTGCGCAGAATTTTGCGCAGCAACCCGTCCTCGCTGAAGCCGCATTCGTAGCGGTGTTCGCCAAACCAGCGTTTGACGCGATTCAACGCCATCACCAGAAAGGTGCCCGAACCGCAGGCGGGGTCGAGCAAACGCTTGTCGGGGTCACCGTCATAGCCGAGTTCGTCGAGCACGAGTTCGGCGAGCCAGTCGGGCGTGTAGTATTCTCCGAGATCGTGCCGGACGGATTTTGGAAAAAGCTGCTGGTAGAGTTGCTTGAGCAGGTCGCGGGATTCTGCGGGATCGACGCTGAGCGTGGTGGGGTCGAATTCGTCAAGGTATTTTGTCATCGTGCGCACTGCGTCCGCGCATCCCTCGTCCCATGCGTCGAGATACCAGGAGAAGAGGTCGCCTTCGAGGAAGTTGCGAATGCCGATCTGCGACCAGATGCCGCCGTGTTCGAGATTCCGCAGTTCCTCCCGTAATTTGGCCGAAGTAGGCGCGGAGACGAGTCGCCTCAGCGTTGAAGTCCCCAGGGGCGAGAAGGAGGCGACTATCTCGGCGGCAAGCATTTTCATGAATATGGCGTAATAGGTATGAACGGCGAAGAGAAGCTGGGCTGGACGGGGCCCGGGTATCGAATAATGGTCGGCCAATGCTCTGACCTTGTGACTCCGACCATGGATGTCATAGCCGCAAACCTCGCCGAATAAAATTTGCCATTGGCGGAAAAACGTTTGCGCCTTGGGGCTGTTGGTCGTGCGGATGAGGTCATGGATGAGGCGAACGCCTTTTTGGGCACTCGGGCTCTCAGAGCCAAAATAGTCGCTCAGGTTCTTCGGCGTGAAGGAAAGCCCCCGCGCGCCCACCGACACGATTGCCCGCAGCAAACGCTGGACGGTATGCGCCGTGACCGGCTGCGGACTCTCGACGTCGAACCTGGCCCCATGTTTCCGCACGAACACGAGAACGTCGCCATCGCACCCCACGCCGAGGATGCGATCCATGCCGACGTGCTCTTTCGCCTCAAAGTCCCTGAAGCGTTTTTTGAGTTGCTTCACAACGGCTTTGGCGCCCGGTGCGTTCTCATTCTCCGTAATTTTGCCTGCGCCCTTGGGGTCCTTGTACTCAATGACCACGCCGCCATATTTCGAGTCGATGCGTCCGCCCGCCAGGTCGTATTCATGTCGGCCCTTGAGGGTGAGTTCCGCTTTGTTGATGAACTCGTCGATCAGATTGTTGCACGCATGGCGCACGTCTTCCTCCGAGCCGGCCCCTTGAGCCGCCCCGACCATCTGCTTCGCCATCACCTCAGCGTGCGTTTGAATCAACGTTTCGAGGTTCGTATCCATCTCACTCCGCACCCTTCAGCAAACTCGTTTTGGTGAACACCGCCTCAAGGGCGAAGCCGCGCGCGGCGAGGTTCTTCCGTCCGCCTTCCTCCCTGTCCACGAGGCAGATGACCTGCGCGATTTCGAGACCTGCGGAGAGTGCCGCCTCAATCGCCACGAGGCTGGAGGCGGCGGTGGTCACCACGTCCTCGACGATGGCGACACGCATTCCCGCTCTCAGGTTTCCCGCCCCCTCGATGCGGTTTTGCATTCCGTGTCCCTTCTCCGCCTTGCGAATGATGAAGGCGGGGACGTCGACGCCTGAGAGCGCGGCGGTCATCGAGACGGCGGTCACCATCGGGTCCGCCCCCAGGGTGGGTCCGCCTACGGCCTGTGCCCCGCTTTTCCGAATGCGCTCGAGAATCACCCGCCCCACGAGCCGCGCCCCCTCGCCATGGAGGGTGACCTGGCGGCAATCGACGTAAAAATCGCTCTCCTTGCCCGAGGCGAGCCGCACCTTTTTCTTCTCATACGCCTTCTCCAGCAAAAGCCGGCGCAGGGCTTCCAGGTCTGCGTCATCCCTCCTCATGGCGTCGCCTTTCTCGTCGAATCGTGGTCGGTCGGGTGTGGTCGTTCTTCTTGTTGCGCATGGCGTGTGTTTTGGCGTTGTTGAGGACATGGATGGATGGGGCAGCCCGAGCGTTTCGCCGCCCCGTGAAGCGCGAGGGCGCACCTGTGCGGGTGCGGGAATGCCCCCTCACTCGGGCGCGTCGTCGCTCCCCTGAATCTTTTGGCGGATGTGAAGCGCCGCCGCCTCAAAGGCTTCGGGCACCATGACGTGCACCGCGCCCAGGTGGGTCTGGCTGAATCCGTAGACGGCGCCCGCCGAATCATAGCTCAGGTGCACGGGTATGCGCTCGGCCTCCAGCCTGCTCTTGAGGATGAGCGCCTCCATCTGCCCGCCCACCGTGGCGATGCGCCTTAAATTCGATGATCCCCTCACGCCCTCCGGCGGTTCCGCGCTCCACAAACTGGCGCTCCTCAAGCCGTTTCACCGTTGCATATCGCGTCTGCAATACGGAATCCTCCCTTATGTTCGGGTATATTTCTCATCAGCGCAAGGGTGGCGCGCGTCCTCGCTTCTGGTTGGTTTCCCGTTCCCTGAATGGTAATTTGGCGGAAGCGAATGGGAGGAGAGGTTTTGGCTTTGCGGCGACCTGCGTTCTCGTATCTGTTTCCGCTTCTGGCGGTGTCGTTTCTGACGCTCGGCGTCGTTTGCGGCGACGCCCTGTGGGAATCCGCGCGCGCGCAGGCTCCCCCCCGCCGGGCGCTCTCCCCAGGGGAGGCGTCCCGGGCGAGCGGTTTCAGTTCCCCCTTCGTCGTGGTGATCGACCCGGGCCACGGAGGACAGGACGCAGGGAGTCGAGGCGCGCTGCTTCTGGAGAAGGATTTTACCCTGCGCGCGAGCCGCCTGATAGCCGCGCTTCTCTCGAAGCGGCCGGACGTGAAGGTAGTCCTCACGCGGGAGGCCGACACGCAGATGAGCGCCGCGCAGCGGGCCGCCGTGGCGAATTACAACGGCGCGTCGTTGTTCCTCACCCTCCACGCGGACGCCTCCTGGCGATCGGGGGCGCGAGGGGCCCGCATCATGGTGGCGGCACCCCGCCGCCCGCCTCGCGTGAAGGGCGAGGCGCCCGAGGCCGTCGCCCTTCGCTGGCAGCGCAGCCAGAACGTGCATCTGGCGGCGAACCGCCGCTTCGCCCTCGGGCTGCAGAGACGTTTCGCCGCAGTCGGTCAAAAAGAAAAGCTCGCCCTCCACATTCTGCCCGTGCGTAATCTGGAGGGAGCGCAGATGCCGGCGGTGTATCTCAGCCTGGGCGTCATCAGCACGCCGGAGGAGGAGGCGAGGCTCAGCGAGATGGACGAGGAGGACGCCTGCGTCGTGGGAGTCGTCCGGGAGATACTGCGGTTCGCCAAACTGTCTCGGGAGCCTCCAGCTCGATCTTCCGCGCCCCCGGCGCGACGCGCAGGGGCGCGCCCCTGATGGACAGGAGGGCTAGGGTGGTCAAGAGGCTTCTTTTCGCGATCCTGCTCGTGCTCGTGAGCGGTGCTCTCGTCTGGACGTTTCAGGACGCCGTCCTGGACCTGATGGAGCGGAGCCGGCGCGTCGCTTTCGGCCCCAAGCCGGAAGACTCCGCGCATGGGCACAGCGTGAGGAAGACGCTGTATTTCGCCGGTGCGAAGGAGGACCTGTTGGTCCCCTATAGCGTGGAGGTGGAGGTCGGAGAGGACGAGTTCCACACCCTTCATAACCTGCTGGGGGCGCTTCTGGAGGGACCGCAAAAGGAAGGATACGCGCCGATTCTGCCGAAAGGGACGAAGTTGCGCGCCGCCTTTCCAGGTCCTGCGGGGATCGCCTACGTTGATTTCGACAAAACCTTTCGGGACGCGCATCCGGGCGGCGCATGGGCGGAGCTGATGACCGCCTACGGAGTCGTCAGCACCGTCGTCAAGAATTTCCCCGATCTTTTTGATCGTGTCGTCTTGCTCATTGAGGGACAGGAGGCCCGAAGCGTCGCCGGTGCTCTCGCCATTGCGGGTCCGCTCAAGGTGCGGGAGGAATTGATAGCGCGTGTGCCCCGCGCGGGAGTCGGCATCGCCCCCGAGGGGGGTCGCACCCCCGCCCCTGCGGCGAGTCCGCCTGTGGTGGGAAGTCCGCCGGCGGGCCAGGAGCCGGTGGAGGCCGTGGGCGTTCCGGATCGCAAACCGGCCGTCGGTGCCGTAGGCGTACCGGGAGAGTCCCCCTAGCCGGAGGCGCACGCTTCGCGTATCGACTCGTCCAGAACGTCCACCATTTGGGTGATCTCCTCGTTTGTCACGCAATAGGGGGGCATGAGGACGATGACGTCGCCCAGGGGCCTGAGGGCGAGGCCGCGCTTTCTCGCTGCCAGTATGACCTCCCTGCCTTTGCGCTCGGCGGGCGCGTAGGGTTCTTTCTTCTCCTTGTCCTTGACGAGCTCCACTCCGACCATAAAGCCCAGGCCGCGCACGTCTCCCACGCGGGGCGCGCTTTTGAGCCTCTCAAGCGCGGCCCAGAGATGCGCGATCTTTGGCCCGTTGCGCTCAATGGTCTTCTCCCGCTCGAAAATTCTGAGGTTCGCCAGCCCCGCCGCGCACCCCAGGGGGTTTCCCGTGTAGGAGTGTCCGTGAAAGAAGGCGCGGCCCTTCTCGGGCGCCCCCCGAAAGGCGTCGAATATCTCCTCGGTGGCCAGCGTCGCCGCCAGCGGCAGGTAGCCGCCCGTGAGGCCCTTGGCCAGGCACAGAATGTCCGGCGCCACGTCCTCGTGCGCGCAGGCGAACATGGGGCCCGTGCGTCCAAACCCCGTGGCCACCTCGTCGGCGATCAGGAGCACGTCGTTCTCCGTGCACGCCTGGCGCACTTTTTGAAGAAAGCCGGGCGGCTGGACGATGACGCCCGCCGCCCCCTGCACCATGGGTTCGAGAACCACTGCGGCGAGGTGCGGCGCGTTTTCCTGGATGTGGTGGACTATCTCATCGCCCCCGCACACCGGGCAGGGGGGACGCTCCGCCCCCCTTGGGCACCAAAAGCAATAGGGCGTTTCCGCCCGCATGGCGCGAAACAACAAGGGACCAAAGATGCTGTGAAACAAGTCGATTCCGCCCAGCGACACCGCGCCTATGGTGTCGCCGTGATAGGCGAGGTTCAGCGCGAGGAACCTGTCCTTCGCAGGTTGTGGGTTCCTCCTCTGCTTTTGATACTGAAAGGCCATCTTGAGGGCGACTTCCACCGCCGTGGCGCCTGCATCCGAATAAAAGACGCGGGTGAGGTGGGCGGGTGCGATCTCGACGAGCTTTTCCGCCAGCGCGATGGCCGCCGGATTCGACATGCCCAACTGCGTGGTGTGGGCGATCATGTCGAGTTGCGCCCGAATCGCCTCGTTGATCTCCTCTTTGCGATGCCCGTGGAGGTTCACCCAAAGGGAGGAGACGCCGTCGAGATACCGGTTGCCCAGCGCGTCGATGAGATACGCGCCCTCGCCGCGCTCGATGATGAGCGGCGGGTCCTCGCTCTCCCATTCGTCCATGGACGTAAAGGGGTGCCAGAGGTTTTTTCGGTCCGCAGCCGCCAGGCGGGCGAGGCGTTCCACCTCGTCCATGCCTAGGCGGGCCGCTCGGCCAGAATGACGGCTTCTCGCTCGTCGAAGACGTACGCGCCGTCCTCCTCGCGCGGGTTAAGCCAATATGCGATGGCGGGCGAGGCGGTCTCCAGATATTTCCGAAGCGCCGCTTTCTCCTCCTCTGCCAGGTGGGGACGGTTCACCCACTCGGAGAGCACCATCTTCTTGCGTAGGCTCTCGGAGTAGATGACGCGAAAACCGGCCGCCTCGAGCATCTCCACCAGGGCGGGCAGGCTGTCGCAGCGGTTGTGGCTCGGGTCGCGCAGACGCTCGAAATCGTTGTAGCGCGTCTGTTCTCTGGGTTCTTCAGGCGCGATGTTGTCGATATAGACGAGTCTTCCCCCCGGTTTCAGAACCCGAAACATCTCGTGAATCGACGCTTGGGCGTCGGGGAAGTGGTGGGGGGCGATGCGCACCGACGCCGAATCGATCGACGCGTCCAGAATGCCGATGTTCTCCGCATCGGTTCTGAGGAACGAGACGTTCTCCGCGCCCCTCCGCTGGCCGAGCCTGCGCGCGGAGGCGAGCATTCCTGCGGTCAAGTCGCTCGCGATGACGTGGCGGCACCTGTCCGCCATCTGGTAGGCGGTGTGGCCGGCGCCGGTGGCGACGTCAAGGTGGACGCCGCCCCTCGGGTTCAGCACCTCGGCGGCGCGCGAGAGAGAGCTGCTGCGCGCGTGGGGCGTGCTGGTGACGTAGTAGTCCGAATCCTGGTTGTATATGCGCTGCACGGCGTCTCGCTGTTCCCTGGACGTGTTCATACCGCTCCTGTCGAGAATAGATGGTCGCGCGTCGGGAGAAGTATTTCCCCAAAATGGAATTTCAGGCAAGCGGCGGGAGCGTTCTGAGAATCGCGCGGGCCGGGGCGCCGTCGCGCCCTGTGAACAGGGCGGGCAGGGCGATGAGTTCATAGTCGCCCTCTGGCGCGTTCGCCAGGTTCAATCCTTCCAGTAGGACGACCCCCTCGGGCATCAGAAGCAGGTGGACGGGGCCGCCGCTTTTGGGCGCGTCCACGGAGAGGTAGTCCACGCCCAGGAGCGCCATTCCGTTTTCGAGCAGCAGCTGGGCGGCTTCGCGCGTCATGTGGCAAAAATGGGGGTCGAACGGCTTTTCCCACCACCTGTTTTCCGAGTTGCGCGTCTTGATCAAAAAGCGCGTCGCGCCGCTGAGGTTCTTGGTCTTCAGCTCCTCCGCGCTCACGCGTTCGGGATTTTCTATCTCTATCACCCGGGCGGGGCCCGCCAAGGTTTCCAGGGGGAGCGTCTCGATTCCGCCCGCACCCGGCAAATAGTGCATGGGCGCGTCCAGATGCGTGCCGGTGTGCGCGCCGAAGACGGCTTCCGTGAGGCAGACGGAATCCCCCGCCTCGAAGGATGCGTGAAAGCGCATTTCCAGCCCCGGATTCCCCGGCCAGATGGGCATTTTTCCTTGCCGCACGGGAACAGAGATGTCGATGATGTTCATGCGCGCTCCTCAGGTGGGATCAAAAACAATCAGAGTAGCATTAGAATATCAAGAATATCAAAAAACGGCCGAAAATTTCCAGATAGCGATTTTCGCACGCGCTCCGCATCCGATTCTTTGTCCTGATTTTCAGTCTTGCGTAAGAAAAAGTTGAGTTGAGAGACTCGTCAAGGAAGGTTTGGCAACAAATTACGCATCTGCATTCTCATATACGACTTTCCCGTTTTGTTGTGCCCATTTCACGGACAGGCTTACATGCGAGATAGCGTTTCTACTTTTGTCTAATTGACGTTTGGTTTCGTTAAGGACAATTTCTGGCGCTATCTCATATATGATTTTGCATTTTATTTGGTTCGATTCATAAAATACGGCTAAATATATTTTTGAATTTCTGGTTATTCTGTTTAAGGATTCGTTCCGTTTGTTCAGTGGCTCCTTGAACATTCTATCAAATTGGCCGCTTCCGTCTTCTTTGCAAGAGAGATACTCATATTTCTTGTTCGGGTCATCGGGAGCGTGGGCGTCCGCATCGCGTTTCGAGTGAATTAACTCGTGTCCCAATAAATCGGCGATGATCATTTCTTTTACCAGTCCTGGTTGCAATAGGTTAGGAATACCTATCAATCGCGCCTGCTCCGCCGCTTTTAATATAAGATTTATGATTTCATGATATATTTTTCTCACGGTAGAGTTAAAGTAAACTCTGTATTGATTGACGCTTTGCTTCTTTCAACCTTTCGTTTGCAATGGCAACAAAAGGTTCGTGTTTTTCAATGCCAATAAATCGTCTGCCAAGTTTCTGGCATATTACGGAACACGTCCCCACACCCGCAAACGGATCGAGCACAAGTTCACCCTTCCTTGAACTTGCTCTCACCAATCTTTCCATCAACTTCTCAGGTTTTTGTATGGTGTTTAGAACTTTGCGACTCGCAAGCTCCTTTGACTTGTAAGTTAATTGTTTAATATCTCCCCAAACGTCTCCAGGGTTCTTTCCTTGAGCGTTGAATTTTGTTTTGCCGAATTTTCCGTTGGCAACGGAAGGGACACGTTCGCACCTAAGTCTGTGTTCCAGTTCCACAAGCTGTTTCACCCGAATTGCATCGAGATCAAAAATCTTTGGTCTGTCCCCTTTGATGAAGTAGCATATTATGTCGTAGTTGTTCGTATAGTTGATTCTGCCTTGAGACAATCTGCCAGGCTGAAACCAGACAATTTTTGATTGCAGGTTGAGATATGGCCGATAATCAATGAAGTCTATGCAGTTTGGTTTTCCAAACAGATACAATGCGCCACCATCTTTTAATTTTGAGGCAAATATCTTGATCAGGCGCAGGTTGAACTCTTGAACGTCGCTTACCTTGTCCCATTCATTCGTAGTTACGCCATAAGGCCCATCACAAATGATCAGATCAAAAATTCCATCATTCATTTTTGAAAACAAGTCGAACGCGTTGGCATGGTAAACGCGATTCACTTCCATCATGGTTTCACCTTCTGCTGAAGAATAACGCATAAGCAAATTCCGGGTTTTTACTCGTGCACCACGACACTGCGCGCCACCTCGCCGTTGATCAGCGCTTGATACGCCTCGTTGATCTGCTCTATCGACCACTCCTTCGTGAGGAGGTCGTCAAGGTTCAGTTTTCCGGCCATATACAGGTCGATGAGCCGGGGCACCTCGAGGCGCGGGTTGCAGGAGCCATACAGCGAGCCGATCAGGCGTTTCTCCTCCGTCACCAGCGCCGTGGGGTGTATCGACACCTTTGATTTCACGTCGGCGATTCCCACGATGACGGCCGTTCCGCCCGTGCGGACGCTCTGAAACGCGGTCGCCATCACCTCGGGCAAGCCGATAAGCTCAAAGGCGTAGTGCGCACCCTTCCCCTTCGTGATCTCCCGAATGGCCTCGACGGCGTTCTCGTCCGAGGAGTTCACGACGTGGGTTGCGCCGAAGGTTTTTGCCATCTCCAGCTTGTTCTGCATCAGATCGACCGCGATGATAGGCTCCGCCCCCACGAGCGCCGCGCCCTGGATGGCGTTCAGCCCCACGCCTCCGGCGCCGAACACGGCCACGCTTTCGCCCGGACGCACCTTCGCCGCGTTCGTCACCGCGCCCACGCCGGTGATGACGGCGCAGCTCACCACCGCCGCCTTCTCGAGCGACATGTCCTTCCTGATCTTCAAAACCGATTTTTCCGAGACTACCGAATGGGAGCTGAAGGTGGAGACGCCGAGGAAGTGGTGCACCTTCTCGCCGTTTATCGTGAAGCGCGTGGTCCCGTCCGAGAGCGTCCCGTCGGTCCGCATGCGAATGCCCTCGCCGCAGATCGCGGGCCGGCCCGAGAGGCACAGCTCGCAATTCCCGCAACTGTAGCGCCAGACGGAGACCACGTGATCGCCGGGCTTCACGGAGCGCACGCCGGGCCCCACCTCCTCCACGACGCCCGCCCCCTCATGCCCCATGACGATGGGCGTCGGCACCGGAAACACGCCCGCCATGGCGTGGTGGTCGCTGTGGCAGACGCCGCCCGCGCGGTAGCGCACGAGCACCTCCCCCGTCCTGGGCGGGGCCACCTCGATGGGTTCGATGGTCATCGGCTTGCCGACTTCGTGGAATATGGCTGCTTTCATGGGCACACTCCCTGGTGGATGAGCCTCGTGGATATGTCATGCAATTTTCACGTTCATACCTGAAATGCGGATGAATTGCACCCGGCTTCGCGCCGCTCGCCTGCGCGTTGCGACGCGGGAGGCGTCCCTGGGCGCTTTTGGCAATTCCAGGGCAGGGAAGGGGGAAGGAACGGGGGATGTGGCCTGCGAGACGATGCGGAATCGCCCAAGGCGGCGCGCGCGGGCGAAAGAAGCGCGTCTTGCATTCTCCCGTGAGGGGGAATTGCGCGGAGGCGTCGATCCCCTATAATCTGAGGCGGCGAGGCGTCCGCCAATTCTTGGGGGGAGATGAGCGCTTGCGGGTCCGGGTGAACGGAGAGGATAAGGAACTGGACGAGGGCGTGAGCGTCGCGTCGCTTCTCTCGTCCATGTCGCTGGAGCGCAACGGCATCGCCGTGGCGCTGAACATGGAAATCGTCCGTCGCGGCGCATACGGCGATACGCGTTTATCGGATGGGGATGAGGTCGAAATCGTCCGCGCCGTGGGCGGGGGCTGAATCTGGAGCAGAAACGGGCGCGGGCCTTTGTCGCCCTGTGCCGGGAGGTTCACAAGATGAGCACGTATGAAATCGGGGGCAAAACGTTTGCTTCCCGCCTGTGGGTGGGATCGGGCAAATATCCGAGTTTCGCCGTGATGCGCGACGCTCTGGAGGCGAGCGGGACGGAGATGGTCACCGTTGCAGTGCGGCGTGTGGATTTGGCCGATGATTCGGCGGAGGGCTTCTGGGCGCATTTCGACAGGGATAGGTATACCATTCTCCCCAACACGGCGGGCTGCTATGACGTGAAAAGCGCGGTGACGACGGCGCGGCTGGCGCGCGAAGCTACAGGCTCTGACTTCGTGAAGGTTGAGGTCATCGGGGATGAGGACACCCTTTTTCCGGACAACGAGGGACTGCTTGAGGCGTGCCGGATTCTGCTTGAGGACGGCTTCATCGTTCTGCCCTATTGCATTGACGATCCGGTGGTCTGCAAGAAGCTCGAGGACCTGGGCTGTCACGCCGTCATGCCCCTCGCCGCGCCGATTGGTTCAGGTCTCGGAATCCGCAACCCCTACAACCTCCAGATCATCCTGGAGCAAATCTCTGTTCCCGTCATCGTAGACGCCGGAGTGGGCACGGCTTCTGACGCCTCGGTGGCCATGGAGCTGGGCGCGACGGCCGTCTTGACGCAGACGGCGGTCGCCGGCGCCGACGATCCGGTGAAGATGGCGCGCGCCATGAACCTGGCGGTGGAGGCGGGCCGCCTCGCCCACGAGGCGGGGCGGATTCCCATGAAGCTCTACGCCACGGCGTCAAGCCCGTTGGCGGGCGTCATCGGCTCCTAGGTCTCCGGCGGCGAAAAAATCTTGAAGCCCCGCCTCGACCCGCTGTATCTCATCACCGACAGAAACGCCCCTGAGTCGGGCGATCTTCTGGGCGCACTGGAGGCGGCCCTCGCCGGCGGAGTGCGCTTCGTCCAGTTCAGAGAAAAGGATTTGCCCCCTCTGGAACGGCTGAAACTGGGAAGGGAGGTCGCCGCCCTGGCGGAGAGATACGGCGCGTTCATGCTCGTAAACGGGGAGCCCGCGCTGGCCGAGGCTCTCGGCGCGCCGGGACTCCACCTGGGCAGGGCTACGGTTTCCGTCTCGGTGATGCGGGCGCGGGGGTATCGGGGCGTCATCGGCTATTCCGCCCACGGCGGAGAGGAGGCGGCGGAGGCACTCGCCGCCGGCGCGGATTTCGTCACCCTCAGCCCCGTCTTTCCGAGCGTCAGCAAATTCTCCTCCGGCCCCGTCCTGGGGCTTGACGCCTTCGAGCGCGCCCTTGGCGTCTGTGAGGGGCCCGTCTATGCCTTGGGTGGCGTGGGGGCTGCGAACGCGGCGGCTTGTCTGGCGAGAGGCGCGCGCGGCGTCGCGCTCATCGGCGCGATTCTCGGAGCGGACGATCCGGTCCGGGCGGTCCGGGAGGTGCGCGCGGCCTTGTCCGTTTAGGCGCGCGGTCAAGTTGCGCGCCAGCCCCTTGAGAAATCCGCCTGAATGCTCAACAATGGCGCAAAATTTCCATTCTCATGGTTTTCACGCGACCGACTGGGGGGACTCTCATGGCCGACGCCAAACAATTCGACACCTTGTTGCAGGAGAAGCGGGTTTTCAGACCGGACAGGGCGTTCTCGAAGCGGGCCCACGTCAAGTCCATGGCCCAATACAGGGAAATGTATGAGGAGTCCGTCAAAAGGCCGTCCAGGTTCTGGGGGCGGGTGGCGAATGAGTTTCACTGGTTCGCCAGGTGGAAAAAAGTGCTGGAGTGGAAGGAGCCGCACGCGAAATGGTTCGTGGGCGGGCAGACCAACGTCTCCTACAACTGTCTCGACCGCCACCTCGACACCTGGCGAAAGAACAAGGCGGCTCTCATCTGGGAGGGAGAGCCGGGCGACTCGCGGATTCTCACCTATCAGGAGCTGCACCGGGAGGTGTGCAAATTCGCCAACGCGATGCGGAGCGTCGGCATCAGAAAGGGCGACCGCGTCATCATCTACATGCCCCAGACGCCGGAGGCGGCCATCGCCATGCTCGCCTGCGCGCGCATCGGCGCCCCGCACAGCGTGGTCTTCGCCGGCTTCAGCGCACTCGCGCTGCGCGACCGTATACAGGATTGCCGCGCGAAGGCCGTGCTCACGGCGGACGGCGGCTTCAGGCGCGGAAACGTCGTGCCTCTTAAGGAAAACGCGGACGAGGCGGTGGAGGGCTGCAAGTCGGTGGAGAGCATGATCGTCCTGCGGCGCGCGGGCAACGAGGTGGCGATGCGGGAGGGGCGCGATCACTGGTATCACGATTTGATGGAGAACGCCTCGCCCGTCTGCCCCGCCGCGAAACTCGACGCGGAGCACCCCCTCTATATCCTCTACACCAGCGGCACGACGGGAAAGCCAAAGGGCATCATGCACACCACCGGCGGATACATGTGCGGTGTCTATCTCACCTCGAAATACGTCTTCGACCTGAGAGACGAGGACACCTATTGGTGCACGGCTGACATCGGCTGGGTGACGGGGCACAGCTACATCGTCTATGGCCCGCTGCTGAACGGCGCCTCCTCCGTGATGTATGAGGGCGCGCCCAACCATCCGGACCCGGGGCGCTTCTGGGACGTCGTGGAAAAATACAGGGTCAACATCTTCTACACCGCCCCCACCGCCATTCGCGCGTTCATGAAGTGGGGGGACGCGCACCCGGAGAAGAGAGACCTCTCCTCCCTGCGCCTTCTGGGCACGGTGGGAGAACCCATCAATCCGGAAGCGTGGATGTGGTATCACAACGTCATCGGCGGCAAGCGCTGCCCTATCGTGGATACCTGGTGGCAGACCGAGACGGGCGCGATCATGATCACGCCCCTGCCCGGCGCCACGCCGACTAAGCCCGGAACGGCGACGCTCCCGTTTTTCGGCGTCGTGCCGGACGTGGTGACGAAAGAGGGGGAATCCGTCGGGCCTGAGGGCGGCGGCCTGCTCGTCGTCCGAAAGCCCTGGCCCTCCATGCTGCGCACCATCTGGGGCGATGACGCGCGCTACAAGAAGCAATACTGGAGCGACGTGAAGGGCTGCTACTTCACCGGAGACGGCGCGCGGCGCGACGCGGACGGCTACGTGTGGATCATGGGCCGGGTGGACGACGTCATCAACATATCGGGCCATCGCCTCGGTACGATGGAGGTGGAAAGCGCTCTTGTGGCGCACCCCGACGTGGCCGAGGCCGCCTGCGTGGGGGTTCCGCACGAGATCAAGGGTGAGTGCATCGCCGCCTTCGTCACCCTGAAAGGGTCGAACGAGAAGGACGAGGCGCTGGAGAACAAGCTGAAAGCGTGGGTGGTCAAGGAGATCGGGGCCATCGCCCGGCCCGACTACATGCGCTTCACCGACGCGCTGCCCAAAACCCGGAGCGGAAAGATCATGCGCCGGCTCCTGCGCGACATCGCCTCGGGTGCCGATCAGATAGGCGACACGACCACGCTTGAGGACATCTCCGTCCTCCAGGGCCTCCAGGAGTATCAGGACGAGTAGAGGGAAGGCGTCGCACGACATAAGCCCGTCATTCCGGCGAAAGCCGCAAACCATGAGGGGCGAGAAATATACGGCCCCTGGATTCCGGCCCGTCGCCCAGGCGTCGCGGAATCCGCTCTTGCACTGGAATGACGACCCGCCAGAGCGTGAAGGAGAACGGCTGGCCCTCGCCCGCGTTGAAAAAGAGGGGATAGCGGCTCGGTAGCCGGAATGGGCGATGCAGGCGAATTATGGGACGGCCTCGTCGCTCTTTTGCAGGTCGCTGCTCTTGATCGGAAAGACGTGCGCATCATCCTATGCGCTACTTCTGCCCAACTCCCCAAAGGATGGGATTTACTGGAGGTTTGAAAATGACGGGAAAAACACGCAGAAAAAAAACGCAGCTTGGCAGGAAAATCGGAGGAATCCTCGCTAAAATAGACATGAAGCGAGAAGACCTCGAGAGCGGCGCCGGAATAACAAAGTATAAGATGGGAAAAATCATGTTTGAGAAGAGATATGACAGGATCGCTCTCGAACGTCTTATGTCCTTCCTGGATGGACATTTCACGGACGAGGAGAAATCTCTTTTTATGGAGGGCGCTAGTTCTTCAGTGAACAGGAAATACCGCATTATTGAATTCAGGGTTAAAACAGATTCCTGGGAAGAGAAGGTGTTGAATACCTTTAACGCATACCTCACATCTGAAGTAGAAAAGGAAGGATACGGCAAAAGGAGCCTGTATTTGCTTTTGCAGTTGATCGGAGACAGGGTGAGCGATGGACGTCCCGAAGCAAATGTGACATCGGTTAAGTGAATCTGCATCCGTTCCAAAACGACATAGTGGAGAATGTGTCGAGGAGCTTTCGTTCGGTCAGATCGGTTTGCATTGTTTTGCCTACGGGTGCGGGCAAGACCATCATCGCCGGTGAAATATCCCGTCGCATATTTCGGCAGATGCAGGGACAAAAGGGCGTTGTCTGCCTTTACCTCGTCCACCGACAGGAGCTTTTATGGCAGACGGTGCGCACGCTGAAACAATTTGGACTTGACCGATATGTCGGCATTGTCGCCGCTGGACAGCACGTAATTCGCCAAATGGTGTATGACGATCGCTACTCCCCCGACGTGCTCGACAAACTTGTCGCCGCCTTTCCGACGTTTTTTGACGAGGAAAACATCCATCGTTTTCGCGCAAAAGCACAATCCGGAGAGGCGTCGCAGCCTGGGCTTCTTGATAAGATGTGGGATTTGATGGGATATGTGGGCGGATGGGCAGCATGTGCCCGGAAACCCGGTATTTTCAAACCATCCTCTGGTCCGCCCGATACAACAGATCAACAAGAATTCACCGATGCAACAGATGAAGAATTAAAAGAGTTGATGGCATATTAGGAAGATATTGATGACGTTTCCGCTTCTCCGCCACCAGATCCAGAAGAAGAGGAGCTGTCTGGGTGATGCGTCTGGAAGAAACCTTGAAAAAGGCGGTCGCTCTCATTCGCTCCGGCGTGCTGAACAACGAGGCGGGAGTCAAACTGTCGGTGATTTTGCCGATTCTGCGCGCCCTGGATTGGGAAGACGATAATCCAGACGAAATCAGGCCGGATGTTTCCATCGCCGGCGGCAAGGTGGACTATCTATTGCTCCGCAGGCATGGCGAACCGCTGGCTTTCATGAAAATCAGACGTTCTGGCTCTATGGACGCTGCGGATGAGAAGTATTTGTTCGCATATGCCTCCAAAAATAAGATTCCGTTCGTCATTTTGACGGACGGCAACCTGTGGGATTTTTATCTCAGCACGGCGAACGGCACCCTCTCCGAGCGCCGATTCTACCGAGCGGAATTGAAGCGCGAGGAAAGGATTTCCGAATACGTAGAGTCTCTGGAGATATTTCTTTTCCGGAGTCGCGTTGTCTCAGGCGAAGCGAGGCGCGCGGCGGAGCAACGGCTCAGGGAACGCTGGGGCGACGCGATGCTGCGCGCCTGGCGGAAGCTGGTGGACGCTTCAAATCGGGCGCGTGGAGAGAGGCTTCGCAACCTGCTTACGGAAGAGGTGGAGGACGAATGCGGAACGAGGCCGCACCCGGACGATGTAAAGAAGTTTTTGAAGGGGCTTATTCCCGATGTCCCGCCACCTCCTCCGCCACCCCCACCCCCGCCGAAACTTGGTGAGTTGAGGCTGATTGAAAAGAACTCCAAAATTATCGGCTTCATTCTGGACGGCAAGCGCGTGGAAACGGGCGTTGGTAGTCGAACCCTGGCCGAAGTGATAAAAAAGTTCGCCCGCCGCGATTCTGGTTTTATGGAGCGCTTCGCCGCTCAAACGGTGAGCAAAAGCAAGCAAGGGGATGGGACTCCAATACAACGATTGGTGGCGCGGAATCGCCAGGACATTAACGTCAGGCCCGATTTGGCGGTGAAACACTCCCGAGACTTGGAAAATGGATGGTGGCTGGGGACTTGTCGCAACATGAGCCAAATACGAAACTACATCAAAATCGCTTGCGAGATCGCGGGCGTGAAGTTCAGCGCGCAGTTTGAAGCTGATTGAAATTTGACGCGCGCCTAGGGGAGGGCAGCGAACCTTTCACGTTTTCACGCTCTTTTGTCGAGGAGGTATCTGCGGATGTGTCTGGAAGAAACCTTGAAAAAGGCGGCCGAGCATTTCCATCCTGATATGATGGAAGCGCAAGTCAAGCAGGCAGTTGTCCTGCCGATTCTGCGCGCCCTGGATTGGGACGATTCTGACCCGGCCGAGTTCGTGCCGGAGTTTTCTGTGAGTGAGGGCTACGTAGATTACGCGCTGCTTTGCGCGCCGGATGGTCCGCTGGTTTTCATCGAAGCCAAAAGACCCGGTGGGGTGGATGTAAAGGCTGAGGAACAGCTGTTTCGATATGCGAACAACAAGGGCGTCCCCCTCCTTATTTTGACGGATGGCGACGCTTGGGATTTTTACCTCAGCATGGCGGTCGGCGAACCCGCCAATAGACAGTTCTGCAGAGTGGAGTTGACGCGCGAGGAGAGGATTCCCGAATACGCCAAATTTTTTGAAGTATATCTACGAAAAAGCAACGTCGCTTCCGGTGAAGCCAAGCGCACTGCGGAGGAAAAACACAAAAACAATAAGGACAAGACGAAAGCGCACAGGGCCATTCCGGGCGTTTGGAGAGAACTCCTGGAGACTCCGGATGGGAAGCTGTGCGATTTGCTCACCGAAGAGGTGGAGAGCGCCTGCGGAACCAAGCCGCACGCAGACGATGTAAAGCAGTTTTTGAAGGGGCTTATTCCTGATAAGCCTCCGCCGCAGACCCCGACCTTAAAGAACTCCAATAGGAGATCTCGAGACATTCAGAGCTGTGGAGCCGCAAAAAAGCCGAAAGAGATAATCCATTTTGAACCCATGTCGGAAACCGAGCATTTTCGCGTCCTTGGATTGCCCGACTCTACAAATGTGGCGATACAAATCAAGGCAACGCACGAAATACAGGTCATCCCGCGAGACACGATCCAGCAGGAAGGCAATCTGATCACCATTGCACCGCTGCAATGGTGGATCGAGCAGGCGGGAGGGCAGGGATTCGGAAAAAAGGGGATAAGACTGGCTTTTGCAGACTCGATCATTCGCGCGGCAGAAAAAAAGGGAAGCATCAACGTTTCGGAAAGAATCAGGGCGCGCGGTGCAGCCGTATCGCCAAAAGGCGTCACCTATAACGTTGGCGATGGAGTTCTGGTTGCCGGGCCCGATGGGCGGCTGTCGGATAAAAAGCTGTTCTCGGATATGGATGACGAGTACCTGTATGTGCCTGGCCCCAAAATTAAACTCAAGGAGGACGTGCGCGCCGAGCGATGGTGCAAAGAGCTCTATGACGCCGTGATGGCTTACAGGTGGAACGAAGCGATAGACGGTCGAGCGTTTATGGGATGGATCGTGTCCAGCATAGTGGGAGGCGCACTGGATTTCAGGCCTATGGGGTGGCTGATAGCCCCCGCATCTACAGGCAAGACTTTCCTTTTGGAAAAGGTATTGACCACAACGCTGGAACATATGGTTTCCGCTTTTGCAAACGCCACGGAAGCGGCGCTTCGCGCTGTGATGAAATCGGATTCCCTGCCCTGCTATTTCGATGAATTTGAACCGCATGAAGGCGAGGGGCAGAAGTGGGGAAAGATATTGAACCTCATTCGGTTGGCTTCTGGCGGAACAGACGCTCATATCAGAGGCACTGCGTCAAACAAGCAGGCTATTATGCACCGTCCACGTTTTTCGATGCTTGTGGCGAGCAGGATGATGCCGAACCCCTCCACTACTGACGGTTCACATTTTTTCACCATGCGTTTATCGGAAGAGCCTGTAGTGGATTGGCCAAAGGTGCGAGATTCCATCCTTGCCGCCACCACTCCTGAAAAGACGATAGCCATCCGAACGCACGTCATACGCAACACTCCATCTATTCTTGCAAGCGTGAACCGAATACTGGACGACATGTCCCGCGTATTTGGCAAGAAGATGGACATGAGGTTATCCATGATGACTGCGGCGCTCACGGCAGGGGCAGGCTTCATGGGAGGCGATTACAAGCCATATGTCCTGCGCGATGAGAATAATCCCAACGACACCTACTCCGTCCTCTCCACGCTGCTTACGTCGCTTGTGTACGTCCCTGGCGAGGAAGGCATAACGCTGGCCGAGGTGCTGAGGGTGGCGTATTTCACGGAGGATGGGACGTTCATGCCGACTGGAGCGAACCAGATGATGTTGGGCATTGCGAGCCGTCATGGTTTTCGCATGGACGGCCCGGAAAGGATGTTTGTAGCGGGCAACCTTGAACCGCAAAACGCGATCATCCAGAGAACGAAATACAGGCATATCGGACTGCAAGATTATTTTAAGCGGCTGCCTGGCGCAAAGCTCATAAGGGACAAAGACGGATCGTCTATGCGCCTTCGTTTTGGTGGAATGCGCAGGGTCGCCTACGAACTTGGCCCAGAAGCCCTTGAAGAGGCGGGATTCACGCCTTCAAAGGGAAGGATAGGAGATGACGACACCATGCCAGTGTATATGCAAAGGTAGAAGAAGGAAGGGGGCGAGGTCCATTTTATAGTGTTTGCTCTTCCTGTTCTGTTTCTAGTGTTTCATCTTTTGCGGCCAAGCGCCAATCTTGCAAATGGGCTATCAAATCCTTGAACATATTGTTATCTTTACGTTTCTGTTTCAAGGTTTTCTGCAATTCATCTAGCATTTTTTCTTCAAATGAACCCCGCCTCACCGTAAAACGAAAATGCCGCCATGAGTTGTGCGATTGTGCGGTTTCGCGAAAATGTTCCTTATCTTTGTCGTCAAAGTATGCAGGGAACAGTTCAAATATCTTTTCAAGCGCAGACGGATTCTAACTGTCACTGAAAAGCATTTGACCTAGTTGATATCGCGTTAGTCCAGTTGCGCGAAGCATCTCCCCTCGCAATATATTCATGTCCACGGCGGCATTCATAATTTTTTTGCCCAGTGTTGTGTATTTCCTTTTTTCCGTTGCTTATCCGGTATGTCAAATCTCCAATGTAGCCAAACAAAAATCATTGCGAAACGCTTGGGGGAAAGGATGTTTTTTCGTGCGTAAACGGCCCGTGAAAAGGCGTTGCAAAAAAAGCCGTTCAAGGCAGGTCGTCGAGCGTGCTGGGGGCGAGGGCGTCCGCGTCCTCGCCGCCTCTCAGTCCGCCTTCCCCAGCATCTCCCGCGCGTGCTGGCGCGCCGCGTCCGTAATCGCAAGCCCCGCTCCCATGCGGGCGATCTCCTCCACCCGCTCCTCATCCGCCAGAGCGTGAATCGTCGTGGCGGTGCGGTCGTTCACGACCCGCTTCTCCGCCCGAAAATGGCGATCCCCCAGGCTGGCCACCTGCGGCAGGTGAGTGACCACGAGCACCTGATGGTTTTCCGACACCGCCTTGAGTTTTCTTCCCACAACCTCGGCTGCGGCCCCGCCGACGCCGGCGTCCACCTCGTCGAAGATGAGCGTGGGGATGAGGTCTGCGCGTCCCAGGACGGATTCGAGGGCGAGCATGAGCCGGGAGAGCTCCCCGCCCGAGGCGACGCGGCGCAAGGGACGCGGGGGTTCGCCCGGATTCGGGGAGAAATGAAACTCCGCGCGGTCAACGCCGTCGGCGCGAAGCGCGACCGTTTTCTGATCGCGCCGGATGAAGCCCGCCGCCGTCTCCTGGTGCGTGATGCGCGTCTGAAACGCAGCCCCCGCCAGCCCCAGCTCGTCCAACCCTCTCTCCACTCCCGCATCGAGCCCTCTGGACGCCTCTTCTCTTATTCTGGAGAGGCAGAGGGCGATTCGCGCGATCTTCTTTTGCAGCCCGTCGCGCTCCTCCGCAAGGCGCGCTTCGGTTCCCGCTTCGTCCGCAACCTCCTCGAGGTCGTTTCGGCGCCTCTCCAAAAAGGCGAGACATTCCGCCTCGTCGCTCCCGTATTTCCTGATCATCTCTCGAATGAAGGCGCGTCTCGCCTCGAGGGACTCCAGGCGTTCGGGGTCGTCGGCTATCCCCGCCGCGTAGTCTCGAAGCGCGTCCGCCAGGTTTTCCAGCTGCGCCTGGGCGGAGGCGGCCTCATCCAGAAGCGGACGCAGGGATGCGTCTAGACGGACCATGCCTTCGAGTTCCCTGCGGATTTCGCCCGTTTTCTCGACGACCGCACCCTCCGCTCCATACAGCCGCTCGTAGAGCGATGCGGCGACCCCTCCCAGAAACTCTGCGTTTTTCAGTTTGGGCAGCTCACCCTCAATCTCCGCCAGCTCGCCGGGACGCAGGCGGGCGCTTTCCAGCTCCTCCACCTGGAAGCGCAACAGGTCGGCTCTCTGGGCGCGCTCCCGGACGCCCTCCTTGTGCGCGCGGAGTTTTTCCTCGACCGCGTGAAGCGCCCTCGCCAACGGGCCCAGGGAGTCTCTTTGCGCGCGCGTCCGCGCGAAGTCGTCCAGCAGTTCCAGATGGGTGGCGGGGCGAAGGAGGCTCTGGTGCGCGTGCTGGCCATGGACGTTCACCAGACGCTCGCCCACGGCGCAGAGCAAGGACGTCGGCCCCATCGCGCCGTTCAGATACACCCGGCTTCTGCCGTTCTTGGCGACCCGGCGCCGCACGATGAGCTCGCCCCCATCCGGAACGTCCACGCCCGCCTCGCCGAGCAGGGCGCGCGCCGCGAGACCGCCTGCGGCGTCCGGTATCTCGAAGGCGGCCTCGACGATGGCCCCGGCCGCGCCCGCGCGCACCATGTCGCTTCGCGCGCGTGCGCCCAGAGTGAGGCCCAGGGCGTCGAAGACGATGGACTTGCCCGCGCCCGTCTCCCCCGTCAGGACGTTGAGCCCCGGCCCGAAGGCGACCTCGAGATCGTCGATGATGGCGAAGTTCGCGATTCTCAGAACGCGGAGCATGGCGGACTAGAATCTCCGCCCGCCGCTCGCACCGCTCGCATCTTTGAAAAATCTTGTGTTGACGCTCCTCGTCATGCCGAGGTTTTCCGGTTTTTTCTCCCGCCGCGTGGGTGCGTCTCCCACAGGAGCTTCTCCCGCAGGGTCTGGAAGAAATCCACCCCCATCGGGCGGATGATTCGCACGGCGAAGCGGCTTTTGCGGATTCTCACCGAATCGCCCGCCTCGAGTGCGCCTCCGGCGAAGCCGTCGAGGGTGAGGAGCACCTCCCGTCCTTGGTCCCTGGTGTACGGAAAGATGGTGATCTCCAGTTTCGCCTCCGCAGGGACGACGATGGGCCGGTTGCTGAGGGTGTGCGGGCATATCGGGTTGATGAGCATCACGTTGAGTTCCGGCAGGACGAGCGGCCCGCCCGCGGAGAGGGAATAGGCCGTGGAGCCGGTCGGGGTGGCGACGATGAGGCCGTCCGCGCGGAAGTAGCCCAGATGCCGTCCTTCCATCTGAATCTGGTATTCGACCATGCGCGCTAGGGGCCCGGTGGTGAGCACCACGTCGTTCAGCGAGTCGGATAGTTTCAGCGGCGCGTCGTTTTTGCGCACCGAGGCGCTGAGCCGCATTCTGGATTCGATGGAGAACTCCTCGTGAAGCAGTATGCGCTCAAGCGCCGGATAGAGGTCCGCCTGGGGGACGTCGGCGAGAAACCCCAGATGCCCCGTGTTGATTCCCAGGAGCAGAGGAGATTCTCCCTTGACGTGGTGCGCGGTGCGCAGCATGGAGCCGTCGCCGCCGAACACGATGACGAGGTCGGCCCGCCTGACGACCTCCTCTCTCTCGCGTCCCGTTTTTTCTCCCGCCATTCTGGCGGCGTCAAGGTCGTGCTCCACCTCAAAGCCCTTCTCTTGCAGCCAGGCGGTGAGTTCTGCGAAGTCGAGCGGGTTGTTCTGGGCCTCCGCCCATGCGGTCAAGGCGATGCGCTGAATGTTCGCAGGCAAATGGGAATCCCCCGAATCCGTGTCGGTCGGGAAAAAATATCCCAGGGCGTTCAAGGGGGCAAGCACTCTCCGGGGTTCAGGCGCGCGCGCCCCGCCTCGCGGCCTGCTTCCTTCGCCTGGGCAGACGCCGCCAGTATCGGCAGGCGTCCTGAAGGGGGCAGCCCGCGCAAAGCAGAACGTCTTTTTTGCTCGGACAGCGCTTGAGGATGCCCATTCGGGAGATGGCAAAATCGTAGCGTACCGGATCCGCAGGGTCGATGCGCTTGAGATTTTTCGTGATGTCGAGCGCCATTTTGAGGTTCGGCGTCTTCCTGTCGGTGAGCCCGAGGAGGCGGCCAATGCGAGCGACGTGGGTGTCGAGGGGAATGACGAGCTGATGCGTCCTGGGCGTTTTCCACAGGCCGAGGTCCAGACCGTCGGCGGGCCGTATCATCCAGCGAAGGAACAGGTGGAGCCGCTTGCACGCGCCCACCCCCGCCGGATCGGGCAGAAGGTAGAGGAGGCCGCGCTTGGCGTCCCCATCCTTCGGCATCGGAAGAAAGTCAAGCAGATGGTCCCGAAATTCCTTGAGCGTCCCGTGCAGGGTTTCCGCATTCGGGCGGTAGTGCCGCAGAAACAGCGCTTCAAGCGAGCCCTCGCTTCTCAGCGCGGCCCCGAGTGCCTGGGCGAGAAGCCCGATGGCCTCCGGCCCCACCCAGCGGTGGCGCAGCCCCTGAAAAAGGCGCGCGCTTCTCTCTGGAGGGTGGCGATGCAGCGCGCTGGCCGGATGGCCCCCCACCCGCTCCAGAACGCGTTGGACGCTCGTCCGTATGGCCGCCGCGTTGCCGAAGGCCAGCGACGCGCTGAAAAACGCGGCGATCTCCCGATCCGGTTTCTCTTCGTAGGCGTGCGCGATTCCCAGCGGGTCGGTGGCAAGGTAGGATTCGTGATACGCGCCGGCGAGCGCGTCGAGCTTCTGCTTGAGGAGGGCGACGTTTTTGTCCGTGAGTCCCATCAAAACGCCCCGTTGGTGTCGAGCATCAGGGTGACGGGCCCATCATTCACGATTTCCACTTCCATCGCCGCGCCGAAGCGGCCCGTTGTGATCCGGACCCCCCGTTTTTCGACCTGGGAGATGAAGCGCGCGTAAAGAGGCTCCGCTTTCTCGGGCGGGGCGGCGGCGGCGAAGCTGGGACGCCTCCCCTTTCGGCAATCCCCCTGAAGGGTGAACTGGCTGACGATGAGCATCTCCCCGCCCAGGTCAAGCAGCGAGAGGTTCATCTTTCGCGCCGCATCCTGAAATATCCTGAGACGGGAGATTTTCTCCGCCAGAAGATCGGCGTCTTCTTCCGTGTCCTCACGGCCCACCCCCAGAAAGACGACCATCCCGCCCGCAATCTCTCCGGTAATTTCTCCCTCCGCCTTGACGCTTGCGCGCCGCGCGCGCTGAACGACGGCTCTCATGTGCGCTCCTCCAAAGAGGCGTCCTTTTCTCAAGGGGCGGCTGCTCCCTCCGCGCGCTGCGGGCCGCCGGGCGAGAGGGAGAATATACGGTGATGCGCCTGAAATTCAACGCCCGCCATCCAAGCGGCGCTTTTCGGGCGCGCAGGGTGCTTTCCGGTTGAAATGCGGGGGAGGATGTGTGACGTCTCGCCCGTGACGATTCAAAACTGGATAGACAAGAGCTGACTGCGCGCTTACCGCACGCACGGAGGGCATAGAAGGGTGTGTAAAGAGGCGCTTCTCTTCTTCATCGTGAACGGCGAGGAGGGGTTCGCCGCCTCTCTCAAGGAGGCTCTGCTGTTCGACAAGCCGGCCTATGAAGTGCAGGTGGCGCGCGATAGATTTAGCGCGGGCGTCCTTTACGCCAGGGCGAAGCCGGATGTCGTGATACTCGTTCTGAATCATCCAGAGGTGGACGGCTATGAAGTGTGTCGCCAGATCAAGCAGGACGGCGCGAATGGAGACATGCTCGTCCTCATCATCAGCGACCGCGCCGATGGAGACGGCCGGAAGCGCATTCTGCGCCTGGGCACAACGCGCTGTCTCTCAAAGCCGGTGGGGATGCAGCGGAACTTAGTGCCTTGGTGCGGGAGTCGGTGGCGAATCGCGCCTGTTCTGATGAGACGCCCTCCGGAATTACCGGGCGGCGCGGCCGCTCGCTGGTCGTTTCAGCACCCTCGCGTCCGTTGGCGGAATACGTCTGCGTTAGTCGTTCTTGCCCGAGTCGGTGCCGCGGTTTCTGAGGAAGCGCTCCAGCTCCTTCGCCAGTTCGTCTCCTGATGGCAACTCGCCCGGACCGATTTCCTCGTCGTGCTCCTCCTCCTTGCGCTTCAACTGGTCCACGTAGTCTCGCACCGACTTGTTCTTCTCCAGCGCCTCGTCGACCTTGTCTTCAAACTCATGGGCGCCCGCCTCGAGTTCGGAGAGGTTGAGGGGGTAGGAGAGAAAATCGCTGAGCCGCTCCACTAGGGCGAGCGCGGCTTTCGGGTTGGGCGAGACGTTCACATAGTGGGGAACGTTCGCCCAGACGCTGACGGCGGGCAGGTTCTCGTCCCGAAATAAATTGTTCAGCACGCCGACGATTCCGGTAGGTCCCTCATAATGGGAGGGCTTGAGGCCGAGCTGTGCCGTCAGATCCGGGTTTGTGGAGGTGCCGGTGATTCGAACCCTGCTTCGGTGGTAGACGTCGGCGAGGAGCGCCCCCACGGTGACGGCCATACGTATCCGGCATTCCTGAATCATGGACAAGATGATTTTGGAGAAACGCCCCCACTGCAGATGAGGCTCCACCCCCAGAAACACAACTACGTCGTGTTCGAGGTTCGGCGTTTCACATGCGTAGAACGTATTTGCAGGCCAGGTGATCTCTCTGCGGCTGTTCTCATCGAAGCGCACCTGAGGCCGCATGTCCTGGAAGTTGTAGAACGGGTCGGAGTCGATTTGGGCGAATTCCAGCCCCCCCATTTTCTCGGTCATGAAGCTCGCGGCCGTCGTGGCGGCACTGCTCGCGTCGTTCCAGCCTGCGAAGGCCATGAGGAGAGTGGGATCTCTGAGGTTCGGCGTTTCCTTGAGGTCCAGGTGTTCCATAGAATGGTCTCCTCTAGACCGCATGACGCCCCAAAGGCGTGAGAAGTCCTCCTATTGTATGGGGTATCGGGCGGTGGTTCAACAAACAAACCCTCGCTTGGCGATTTTCCGCGCAGCGTTTGATGATGGGGAGCTTCTGGGATATAAGCTTTCGGTCCGGACGTTGCCGCCGTGCTCTGTAGTGAGGTGTGCGCTCTTGCGAGGGGAGAGGCGCTCTCCCTTTGTCGTGCGAGAGAGCCGGAACACGCAGGCGATGGGAGATGAGCGATGGGCGCGCTGGAGACGCTTGGGATGAAGGATAAAGTCGTTTTGGTGACGGGCGGATCGCGCGGGGTTGGCGCCGCCATTGCGAGGCGCTTCGCCCAGGATGGCGCGCGTCTGGTTTTGAACCATCGGGTGGGAGGAGGGAGAGCTTCGCGCATGGCGGACGCGCTTTGTCGAGAGGTTGATGCCGCCGGCGCGCGCGCCGTCGCCATTCCCGCGGACATTTCCCGAAAAAACGCCGTCAAGACCATGTTCGCGCAGCTGGAGGATGAATTTGGACGACTCGACGCCCTGATCCTGAACGCGGCGCGCGCGCCCTTCAAGCCGTGGGAGAAGCTCCTGGAGCGTGACCTGAGGCTCCTGGTGGAGACGAACTTTCTGGGCAACGTGTTCTGCTTGCAGGAAGCACTTCCGCTACTCGCGCGCCGAGGGGGAGCGGTCGTGTTCATCTCCAGCCTGGGGAGCCGCTTCTATCATCCGGAGTATCCGCTGGGCCCAATGAAGGCGGCCATGGAGGCGGCGGTTCGGCATTGGGCGGAGAGTTTTGACGAGGCTGGCATATCGGTCAACGCCGTTTGCGCGGGCCTCGTCAAAACTGATTCGTTCAAGACGCTGCGAATGGTGCAACCGGATCTGGACGCGCTGCCGGAGCGTTATTTCGTATCGCCCGAGGAGGTGGCGGAGGCTGTCTTCTTTCTCGCCGGCGCGGGTGCTGATTCCATACGCGGGCAGACGCTCGTGGTGGATAGGGGACTCAGCAACCGGCTGAACCGTCCGTTGAAATGATGGAATCGACCAAAATTTCCGCAGGCGGTTGATTTTCACGCTTCTCCCTGATTGTATAGACTTTGACGAGAGCGCGTTTTCACGGTGTCCGTCCCGATAAAAGAATAGAGAGTCGCTTCAGCTTCTTCGTGTAGAGGGAAACGATGTCCCAAAACCTGATCTCGGACGATACGATACTGGAGGAAGTGAAAAAGGCGATTGCCCACACTACGGGAATCGACGAGGAGACCATTGGGCCGGACAGCTCCTTGGTGGATGATCTGGACGTGTTGTCGCTGGATTTTCTGGACATCAATTTTCGTCTGGAGCAAGTGTTCGGTATCAAGATGGCGCGGAACTTCGTTCTGGAGCACGTGGAGGAGATGTTCGGCGAGGGTGTGGCCATCAGTGAGGAGAGCGAAGTGACGGAAAAGGGGGTGGAGGTCCTGAAATTGCGCCTGAATGAAGCGGCCAGGGACCTGAAGTCGGGAACCCCCGTGGACGAGCTTCCCGCCCTCGTCACGCCGAGAACGCTGGTCGGTGCGGTGCGTGAGGTTTTGGACTGCCTGTCTGAGAAGAGCCCGGCGGCGGAGGCTTGGAAAACCGAGGACCGGACGCGCATCGTGTGCTCCAAGACGGGCGATCCCGCGTCTTTGCCCAGCGGGGATGAGGTGGTGCAAAACTGGCTGAGCGAAGTGCAAGCGCAAAGGCGGCTCTTCTCCCCCTGACGCGGCCTGCGTCCTCTCGCCCGTCTTGTCTGGAGAGCGTGTGAATGGCCGGTTGCGGCAGACGAGTCGTGATCACCGGATACGGAGCGATGACGCCCCTGGGCGCGGGCGTCACCACCACGTTCGACTCCATGCGAGAGGGGCGCTCCGGAATTGACGTCATCCGACGTTTCGATCCCGAAAAACTTCCCTGCCAGATCGCCGGAGAGATAGAAGACGAGTGGATCGCCTCCCAGGAAAACGTCGAGGGGCGCAGACTCGATAAGTTTTCTACGCGCGGAGTGCGCATGATGCGCGTCGCCGTCTCGCAGGCCGCCAGGGCGGCGCGCCTTGATGAGGTGTCTCAGAGAAGACGGGTTGGCGTCGCGCTCGGCTCCCACGGCGAGCACCCCCAGATCGAGGATTTGCTGCGCGTTTTCCCCTATTGGAAGCCCGAGGAGGGGGCGCCCTCAGGGGGCGGGTGGGACGTTGAGGCGCTCAGGCGTCGCGGCGCCTATGACTTCATGGGGTTTTTTAGAAGAAAATCGGATGTGGCGACCTCGGTAGTCGCGCTGGATTTCGACTGCCGGGGGCCGATGGTATCCATCTGTTCGGCCTGCGCGGCGGGGGCGCAGGCGATTGGCGAGTCCGTGCGTCTCATTCGGGACGGAAGGGCTGACGTCATGGTGGCGGGCGGCTGCGAGGCGACCATCACCTACGTCGGGTTTCTCGGGTTCGTCTTACTCACTGCGCTGGCGGAGAGATACGAGACCCCGCAGACCGCGTCTCGTCCCTTTGACAGGAAGCGAAACGGCTTCGTGATGTCCGAGGGGGCGGGGGCGATGATACTCGAGCGCTACGAGCACGCGCGCGCGCGCCGCGCCGACATTCTGGGCGAAGTGCTCGGCTATGGCGATTCCTCGGACGCGTTTCGCATCACCGACATGCACCCGAAGGGGCTGGGGGCGGTATTCGCCATGAAAAGAGCGCTGGCCGACGCGGGCGTCGCGCCCGAGTGCGTCGAATACGTCAACGCGCACGGCACCTCCACGCCAAAGAACGACACGACGGAGACCAAGGCCATCAAGGAGGTGTTCGGCGCCCACGCGGAGAAGGTGCCGATCAGTTCCAATAAGTCCATGATCGGACACACCATTGGCGCGGCCGGTGCCGTCGAGGCGATTTTGACCCTGGAGGGAATGCGCCGCTCCGAAATCCTGCCCACCATCAACTATCGAAACCGCGATCCGAAGTGCGACCTAGACTACGTGCCCAATGAAACTAGGGCGCAGGCCCACCGCGTAGCCCTCTCCAATAGCTTTGGCTTTGGAGGGCAGAACGCCTGCCTGTGCCTGGGCGGCCCCGAGATCGCGTGAGATCTTCCCCCCTTCCCATCACCGGAGCGGGTCTGGTGACGGCGGCGGGAATCGGCGTCGCGCCCGCCTGGGAGGCGCTTTGCGCGCGCCGCTCCTTTTTGGTACTTGACCCGGACTCAGAGCTCGCCGGCTTCGCGCCGATAAGAACGGCGAGATGCGGGCGGATAGACCCGGAATCCCTCGGTGCGGATCGCCGGGCGGCCAAGCTCATGCGCGGTCATACCCACATGCTTCTGGCGGCGGTTCACGACGCGCTCAGGGACGCTCCCCTCGCTCCGGAGATGGCGGGGGCGGAGGTCGCCTTTTTCGCCGGCATGGATTCGGTCGATCCGGCGAGCGATGATTTGATGGGGGCGGTTCATAAATCAGGGGCTGAAGTGAATCTCAGGCGTTTTTTTGGCGAGGAGATGGATCGCATTCCTCCGCTTTGGCCGCTCGAGCTGTTGAACGCGATAGGTTTCAGCCAGGTGGCGATTCAACATCAACTTCAAGGGGAGAACGCTGTTTTCAGCGCGGGTCCAGAGGCGGGCGCGCGCGCCATCTGCGAGGCGGCGGCGTCCGTTCGTTTGGGCAAGGCGAGGCTTGGGTTGGCCGCCGGAGTGAGTGGACGGATTTCCGCTCGAATGCTCGCCCGCGCGGCGATGTCCGGCGCGTTGCCCGGTGCTTGGGGGCTGGGCGAGGGTGCGGCGGTGGTGCTTTTCGGGGAGACTGTGCAACCGGAGGGAATACGCGGGTGGCTCAAGGGGCAGGCTTCGGTTCGCGCGCTTGCTAGAAGAGGGGGCCTCGCCCGGGCGATTCAAAGATCGGCCGAGACCGCGCTGTCGCTCGCTGGCCTGAGACCTGATGAGGTGGACCTTCTGGTGATTTGCGGGGAGGGGCGCGCCGAGGCGGATAGGGCGGAGGCGGAGGCGCTCTCCGCCATTTTCAAGGCGGGCAGACCTCTCCTGCTTGCCACGAAGGGCGTATTCGGCCACCTTTGGGGGGCGAGCCCGGCGCTGGACCTCATCATCGCGGCGAAGGCGTTGGCGGAGGGGGAGGTGCCCCCGCCTCACGGAATCGCGGATGAGGCGTTTCAGGGCGTAGAGCGAACGTCTGGTCGGCGCGAGATGCGAGACGCGCTCCTCCTTCTTCAGGGCTTCGGCGGCGTATGTGCGGCTTTTGTGGTGGGGAAAAACCCTTGACGGGGGAATGGCGGATTGCGTTTTCTCTTGTTCGATCAAATCCAGGAGGCGGTGCGCGGGGAGCGTATTCTGGGCCTCAAGACGTTTCCTTTGTCCGAAATCTATCTGAACGCGCATTTTAGGCGCGCGCCCCGGATTCCCGGATCCATTCTGATAGAGGCGATGGCGCAGATTGCGGGTTGGCTCGTAGTCTATACGTATGATTTCAGGACCTCGTGCGTCATCTCGCTCATCAATGGCGTGGAGGTGGCGAGCGACCTGCGTCCGGGAGTTTCTTTGGAGATTCATGGGGAGATGATTGATACGAACGAGCGGGCGAGCCTGTGCCGCGCGCGGGTCGAGAAAGACGGTGTCGTGTTGGCCAGGGTGGAGCGATTCGTGTATCCCCACTTTCCCAACGATGATCCCAAGTCGCTGAAAGAGCGATTCAGGCGCTACGGATGGTTGGGGTTCGAGGCGGGTTCATGAGCACCCAGACGCTCGTCACCGGTCTCGGCATGGTGACCTCTCTTGGGGCGGACGTTGAAACTTCATGGCGAGGGGCATTGGCTGGCGAGTCGGGTTTAAGGCCGATTGCGTCCTTCGACGCGAGCGCGCTGCCCATCGCCGGGGCGGGCGAGGTTTCTGAGGAGGCGATGCGCCTCATCAGGGAGAGATTGCCTGAGGAATACGCGGGTGAGGGGGAGCGCAGGACGCTGTTCGCGCTTGACGCTGTGCGCGGCGCGATGGAGGACGCCGGTCTGCGTGTCGGGGATTATGCTCCCGAACGCGCCGGCGTGGTGATGGGGACCGGTCTGAGCACTTATCGATTGGAGGATTTCTGCGCTTGGGCGGACCCTGAAAATGGGTTTGACGCTGCGCGTTTTGCAAAGGAATTCCACAGGACGCAAGATTCAGGTTACTTCAAGAATCCGCCCGAGCGCGCGACGTCCCGAATTGCCGAATGGTTTGACCTCGCCGGTCCCAGCGCTACTATCACCTCCGCCTGTGCGGCGGCGGCGCAGGCGATAGGCCTTGGAATGCGTATGATTCGCCGGGGAGAGGCGGACGTGATTCTTTGCGGCGGGGCTGACTCGATGATCCATCCTATCGGGATGGCTATATTCCTTCTGCTGGGTGCCGCCTCGAAATCGCGGGTCCCGATTTGCCGCCCATTTGACAGGAAACGCTCTGGCCTTGCTGTTGGCGAGGGGGCGGGCGTCGTCGTCCTGGAATCTGCGGCGCACGCGCGCGCGCGCGGTGCGGCGCCTTATGCCATTCTTTCAGGTTATGGCGCGAGCATGGACGCCCACCAGGTCACGGCTCCGCATCCGGCGGGCCGCGGCGCCGCTCGATCGATGAGCGAGGCGTTGAAGGATGCGGGCTCCGCTCCCCACGATATCGCCTACGTCAACGCGCACGGCACGGGCACGAAGCTCAACGATCCGGCCGAGACCCGGGCGATTCGCGAGGTTTTTGGGGCGCGGGCGGATGCGCTAGCCGTGAGTTCTTCCAAGTCCATGATCGGGCACCTGATCGCCGCGTGCGGCGCGCCTGAGTTCATCTTTACGACCTTGAGCGTGGCGCGCGATATGGTGCATCCTACGAGGGATTTGGAGAATCCGGATCCGAAGTGCGATCTCGACTATGTGTCTGAGGGAGCGAGAAACATGCCTGTTCCGGCCGCCATGACGAACTCCTTTGGCTTCGGCGGGCAAAACGCCACTCTCCTCATCAGAAAGGCGGCTTAGATGAAGATTGACTTGAGTGGAAAAATTGCGCTGGTGACAGGAGGCGGCCGGGGCATCGGTCGCGCCTGCTGTGTGGGCCTTGCCGAGGCGGGAGCGTCCGTGGCGATCAACTACAGCCGCTCGGCGGAGGCCGCCGAGGAAGTGAGAGGAGAGATCGAAGCGGCGGGCGGCGAGGCGCGCGCCTACCGGGCCGACGTCTCCTCCTTTGACGCGGTGGGGGAGATGTTCGAGAAGGTGAAGGCGGATTTCGGCACGCTCGACATTCTGGTGAACAACGCGGGCGTGGTTCACGATGCCTTGCTGCTCACGATGAAACCCGCCGGCTGGCGCAAGGTGATCGGCGTAAGTTTGGACGGCACCTATCACTGCACGAAACTCGCCGGCGAGATCATGCTCAGGAAACGTTCTGGCAAGGTGATCACCATCTCCTCGGTCATGGCGATCTCGGGCGGGGGCGGCCAGACGAACTACGCCTCCGCCAAGGCGGGGCTGGTCGCCTTCACGCGCGCCTGCGCCGCCGAGATGGGAAAGCGCGGGATACAGTTCAACGCCGTCTTGCCGGGGATGATCGTCACCGACATGAGCGAACGTGTGCGCGAGAAAGCGGGAGAGGCGATTCTGGCGCGCATTCCGGCGGGCCGCTTCGGCACGCCTGCGGACGTGGCCAGGCTCGTATTGTTCTTGGCGTCTTCGGAATCGGATTACATCAATGGCCAGGCGATAGCCGTGGACGGCGGCATGCTCACTGGATGAGGACGGGGGTTTTGGCGAATGCGCCTGTATCAGGGGGTGGATTTGGTAGAGGTGGCGCGCTTGCGAAAAGCCTGTGAGCGTCACGATGCGTTTCAGGAGGACGTATTCACTGAAGCCGAGCGCACCTATTGCGAGAAGCACCGAAATCCTTATCCCCATTTCGCCGCCCGCTTCGCGGCGAAAGAAGCCTGTCTCAAAGCCTTCGGCGTTGGTCTGTCAGGGCCTGACGGCCTGGGCGGAAGAGGTCGCCTGCGCGAGATCGAGGTGGAATCGGCGGCGTCGGGCAAGCCTGCGCTGCGGCTGCACGGCTCAATGGAGCGCATGCGCGTGCGAAAGAGGATCACCCAGTCCACCATTTCGATGAGCCATACTTTGGAGCTAGCTATGGCGCAGGTCATTCTCGTGGGAGATGGCGCGCCGGAGGGGTTGCGCTAGAGGTGGTTTCGGCAACCCCGCCGCGCGAGGGGTGAGTGGGTCGGAGGAATCATTTTTGAGATATATGTTGGTGGACAGGGTGGCGGAGTGGAAGGCGGGAGAATCCATCCAGGGGGTGAAGAACATCACCATGAGCGAGGATTTTTTAGAGTTTCATTTTCCGCGGTTTCCCGTCATGCCGGGCGCGCTGATATTCGAGGGGTTGGTCCAGCTCGCTGGCTGGCTCGAGGCGGCCAGCTCGGATTTCACGAAATGGGTTCTTTTGGAGAGGGCCCGCAGTGTGAAATACTATGGATTCGCCTTTCCCGGAGATCAGGTTCTCCTGAGAGTGGAAGCGTGCGCGGAGGAGGGGGGATGGAAGGACTTCAAGGGTATGGCCGCCGTGGAGGGAGAGCGTCGGGTGGCCGTTGAGTTTAGCGGAAAGCTGGTGGCCCTCGCGGATTACGAGGACCCTGAGGAGCAACGCCATCACTTCCGCGTTCTCAGCCGAGAGATTCGGCTGGGTTAGGCGGAATGCGCGATGGAAGGCAGAGAGGTTTGGATCACGGGGGTGGGGCTGCTCACCTCTCTGGGCGCGAGCGTGTCGGAGAACTGGAAGGCACTTTGCGCCGGCAGAAGCGGTGTCGCCTGTCATCGGGACGGAGAGTGCGCGTCCTTGCCGAATCATCTCTCCTATCACGGCAGGGTCGCCGGCTATGAAGACCCACCCGAGGTGCCGTCCGGGCTCGCGAGCCAGCGTAAATTCTTGAACAGAAGCTCCATCCTCGGGCTTCATGCGGCCAGGGAGGCGGCCTCTTGCGCTGGCCTCGATATGGGCGAGATTGCCCCGGAGCGAAAAGCCCTCTACGTGGGCTCCGGTGATTTCACGAAGATGGGCTATGAGGATTTCTACGCTCCCTTGAAGGAGACGGCCGGCGAAGCATGGAACTTTCCAAAAACGGAGGACCTCAACCAAGCGGTGCTCCACGGAGTGAGCCCCTTTTTTTTACTCGAGGGCCTGTCCAACAATCTTTTTAGCTATCTCTCGGCCATTTATAAGTCCATGGGGCCAAACGGCAGTTTCTCTAGTCTCTCCTCTTGCGGGGCGCAGGCACTGGAAAACTGTGAGCGCGTGGTGCGCTCCGGAGAGGCCGACGTTGGTTTGGTCGTGGGCTGCGGGAGCTGGGCGCATCCTATGATGCTTTTGGAACTCGACGGTCTGGGCGTTCTCTCTCAGGCGAAGGAGGGTGCTGCGTCGTTTCGGCCGTTTGATAGGAGGCGCGATGGATTCTTCCCCGGCGAGGGGGGGGCCGCTCTGGTGATGGAGGCGGCCGAACGCGCCCGGGCGCGAGGCGCGCAACCCTTGGGCCGCGTCGTTGGAACGGCGAATTGTCAGGAATTCTCGCGGGAGCGTCACATTCCCGTTCCCAAGGGAGCGGTGGGCTTCTCCGTGGAATCCGCTATGGCTGAGGCGGGTCTTGGCCCTGACGCGCTTGCTTTCGTCCTTCTCCACGGAAGCGGGACGCCGAGAGGGGACGCGGGCGAGTTGTCCGCCTTGCTGGAATACCGGGACAAGGCGGAGACTTTGTGTCCTCTCGCCGGTTGGAAGCCCTACACGGGGCACATGGGTTCGGCCAGTGATTTGGGAGAAATCATTCTGGGGTTGTCCGCCCTGAGAGAGGGCCGTCTTCCTCCCACGCCGGGCCTTGAGCGCAAAGACGATGCTTTCGCCGCTCTTTGTATTCCTGATGAGGAGTGCTCCGTCGTCGGAAGCGCGTTTTTGTCCTTGAGCCACGGCATCGGCGGGCAATCCTCCGCTACCGTCGTCGTAGCGCGGTGAATAAGTCCACAAGGCGAAACAAGAGAAAGCGCAGCAAGGACAAGAGCGCGTTTCACCAGTGGGTGGAGTACGCCTTGGCCATCTCGCTGCTGAAACTGATTCGTCTGCTGCCTTATAGGGTTTGCCGAGCGATTTCCGTCGTAGGGGGAGAGATGATTTTTCGCCTCATCCCGAGAAGAAGACGCATCGCGCGCGCCAATCTGCGCCTGGCGTTTCCCGATCTCGGCGAGGCGGAGCGTCTGATCCTGGCGAGGCGCAGTTGCCGTTCGTTCGTCCTCACGTGTCTGGAAGGAGCGAAATTTTTCGCCCGTTTCGAGCCGGAGCGGGCCAGAGCGATGCTGACAAATGCCGTCGACGGGGCGGAGGAAATTTTGAAAAAAGTACGCGCTGCTCATGAAGGCGCACGCGGGTGCGTCTTCGTCACGCCGCATCTGGGAAACTGGGAATGCCTCGTCCATGCGGGCGCGCTGGCGGGCGTCCCGCTAACCATTCCCGTGAGGTCCCTGGACAATCGAAGGCTGGAGAGCGCGCTGCGCAAGATGCGCGCGGCTTCCGGACACGAGATCATCTCTAAGAGGAACGCTTTTTTTCATCTGCGAGAGGCACTCCGCAAGGGCCGCTCGGTGGCGATTCTGGCGGATCAGAACGCGGGCGCAGAGGGAATCGCCGCGCCGTTTTTCGGCGAGCCGGCCAGTACGACGCCCGCCCCCGCCGCACTCGCGATTCTTTACGACCGCCCCATCGTTTTGGTCGCGTGTCTGAGAGGGGAAGGCGATGGCCGGCGCTACGAAGCCTTTTTGAGCGAGCCGATAACGCCCGACGTGGGCGCGCGAAGCGCGAAGGAGGAGATCGCAAGGCTCACGACGGCGGTGAACGAGGAGATGGAAAGCATGATTCGCAAAGGACCGGACCAGTATCTATGGCTTCATGATAGATGGAAGATCGCCAAGGGTGGCGGGCCGGCTCACGAGGCGGGCTGAGGGGAGGACGCGGATTTTTTCAGGCGCGCGAGGAAGGGGACGCCCAGTTTGTCGAGTTTCGCCTCGAGTTTTTTCGTGCAGTCGCAATCGCCGCAAACGGGATATCCCTCGCAATCCTCAGGCTTTCGGGCAAAGCGCACGTCGATCTGCTCGAAATACGCCTCCCAGTAAGGCAATTCCTCATATAGCTCATAGCCCGGTCCGAACGCCTCTCGGCAGTAGCAGACCTCAACCCAGCGCGTCTCGCCCTGCTCCGTGAGCCTCGCCTCTTTCATGCACTTCAAGAAGGTTTCGTGCGCGATGGAGCCGCGCCCGAGGGCGCCGGATTCGATGGCTTCGAGCAGAGCCGCGCTTTTGCCCTCAATCACTTTCCCCCGCACGAGGTATCGCATCGCTCTCCCCCTTAGTTTCTATAGACGCAGCATTTAATTATAACATAACCTTCATCGTTCATGTATATGATGGGGGGACGCGGCTTCGCCTGCCCGCGCCCTTGGAGTGGAGACGAACCCGTGAGCCTAGGAGCCGGCATGGACAAATCGATCAACATCGTCATGGTGGCGAGCGAAATGTTCCCCTTTGCGAAGTCGGGCGGACTGGGGGACGTCATCGGCGCGCTGCCGCTGGCGCTGCGGCGGATGGGGCATGAAGTTTCCGTTTATCTGCCCGCCTACCGCGCCGTTCTTCGCGAATATGACCCGCGAGCCTCCTTTCAGGTTGCGGACGTCTTCACCAACGCGCGCTATGAGATATTCTCGCTCGAACGCGAGGGCGTTCTCGTGCACCTCGTTGCCGCTGACGGCTTGTTCGACCGCGATGGCTTTTACGGGGATGCGCGCGGGGCCTTTCCCGACAACGCGGAGCGTTTCGCCCGCTTCACCCGAGGCGCGCTCTCCCACATGGAGGAGGGAGGGACGCATCCTCTCCTCATCCATTGCCACGACTGGCAAGCCGCTCTGATACCGCCTTTGCTGAGGTGGCGACGCGCGGACCATGGGGCGTGGGGGGGAACCTCTACCGTCTTCACAATTCACAATCTCGCGTATCAGGGGCGGTTTCAAAAAGAGGATTTCGCGCATACCTGCCTGCCCGACGAAGCGATGGCTGTTGAGGGATTGGAGTTTCACGGCGACGTGAATTTCCTGAAGGGCGGCATTTTGTTCAGCGACGTCTTCTCGACCGTGAGCGAGAGGTATGCGCGGGAGATTCAGACGAAAGAGCAGGGAGAGGGGCTGGAGGGCGTGGTCGCTCTAAGATTATCCGCGCTGTTCGGAATCATGAACGGCATTGACGACGCGGTATGGAACCCGGAGAGCGACGTTTGGATTCCGGCACCGTTCTCGATCGCGTGCCTGGAGGGAAAGGCGAGGTGTCAAGCGGCGTTGAGGGCGGAGTTAGGACTCGATGCGCGTGGGGACGGACCTTTGTGCGTCGTCGTCTCGCGGCTGGCCTCCCAGAAGGGGATCGACCTTCTGCTCGATACCATGGACGAGTTGATGGAGCTGGGAATCAGCCTGGGTGTTTTGGGCACCGGCGAGAGAGAGCTGGAGGAGTCCCTCGCCGAGGCGGCCGCGGCCAGGCGGGGCCGGGTGGCGTTCGTATCCGCCTATGACGAGGGACTCGCCCACCGCATGTACGCGGGCGGAGACGTCTTGCTCATGCCTTCTCGATATGAGCCTGCGGGTCTGAACCAGCTCTACGCCATGCGCTATGGCGCCCTGCCCTACGTGCGGCGAGTGGGCGGCCTTGCGGATTCCGTTTTCTCGTCTTCGCCCGTGCCTGACCCGCGCGCCGACACGGGCTTTCATTTCGATGCGTTCGCCCCGGCCGATTTTCTGGCTGGAATGGGGAGGGTTTGCCAGGCGTTTCAGAATCAAGGGCTTTGGCGTAGGATGATGCGCAACGCCATACAGAAGAACTTCGGCTGGCATGAGATCGCCCCCCGCTACGTTGAGCTATACGAGAGGGCGATGCGCGCGCCGGCAGTTTGAGAGACGAGGAGGACGAATGGTGGATCCGCATGGTTCTCGGGTCATATCCTTCGTCATGGCGGGCGGCGCCGGAAGCAGGCTGCACCCCCTGACGGTCGCCCGCGGCAAGCCCGCCGTTCCTTTCGGGTCGAAATACCGGATCATTGATTTCGTGCTGAGCAACTTGGTGAACTCAGGCTATCAGTCCATTTATGTGCTGGTGCAGTACCTGGCCCAATCCCTGATCGATCATCTGCGGCGTTCCTGGAACATCAGCGGATCGCTGGATCGCAACTTCGTGACCGCCGTTCCGCCGCAGGGACGCTCCGGAGAGTTCTGGTTCAAGGGAACGGCCGACTCCATTCATCAGAACAGAAACTTGGTGACGGACCACGCGCCCGACATCGTGCTGGTGTTCGGGGCGGATCACATCTACCGCATGGATGTAAGACAGATGGTTCGCTTCCATCTCGAGCGCGGGGCGGACGCGACGATATCGGCCCTGCCCGCGCCGCTCGATGAGGCGTGCGGCTTCGGGGTGCTCGCAGTGGACGAGGAGGGACGGGTGGAGCGCTTCGATGAAAAGCCTCCACGCCCCCGGCCCATACCGGGCGACTCCTCACGCGCCCTTTGTTCCATGGGGAATTACGTATTCTCCGCCGGCGTGTTGATGGACGCGCTCATCAGCGACGCAGCGCGCGAGGGAGAGCACGATTTCGGGCGCACCATCATTCCCGCCTTGCTGGGTGAGCACAAGAAACTCTACGCCTATGATTTTTTCAAAAACGAGATTCCCGGCGTCAAGGTGAGCGAGGAGAGGGGCTACTGGCGCGATGTGGGAACGATCAAGACCTATTGGGAGACGCAGATGGATTTGCTCGGGGAGACGCCGCGCCTCGATCTGGGGAATCCCGACTGGCCGATACGCACCGGAGCCTATCCGGGGCCCGGTAGTCGCGTCGTGTCCACGCAGGTGGAAAGCGCCCTTATCGGCGAGGGGTGTCGGATCGTGGGCGCGCGGATTGAGCGCTCCGTCATCGGACGCGGCGTGATAATCGAAAAAGGGGCGGAAATCACGGATTCCATCGTTATGGACCACACCCACATCGGGGTCGGAGCGAAGCTGCGCAAGGCGATCGTGGATCGATTCAATCAGATCGAGGCGGGCGCTTGCGTCATGGATGCGAACGCCGACGCCCACCCCGGCGCCCTGTCCGATCCTTCCGGAGTCATCGTCTTGCCGCGCGGCTTCACCCGCCCTGTCATATAGGATACGTCTCATGCGCCTGGCGGACGTTCGGACGCGCGCGGAGGATTTTCTCGTCGAATTCCGAAAGGATGGCTACGAAGTCGGTGCGGGTCTGAGGGCAGAGACCCGCCTCGGCGAGATACTCTTCAAATACGCCGATCTCTTCACGCGCGAGAACGTAGAGGCTCTCCACTCTCTCTCGGACTTTGAGGATGGGGAGGAAGAATCCGCGCGTCTCTGCGCGCTCCTTGGTTTTTTGGCCTTTGGCACGATACGCGGAGCGAGCAGGGAATGGAGCGAGCATGCGCTTCGCTTCGAGATGCGAACCATGGTGAGGACGGCTGAGGGTACTTACATTCCCTATCGACAGAGTGCCGTCACGCTTTTGAACGAACCGCGCCGGGAGAGGCGGATTTTTCTGGAAAACGCCCGCTCGGAGGTTTTGGCGGAGAAGAACGGGTTTTTGGAGAAAATGCACCGCATTGCTCACGAGATGGCGGAGAGCCTGAATTTTGGCGGCTACCTGGGGATGATGGCGAGACTCAAGCCCTATCCGCTTCTGCCGATTCGTGAGGAGATGCGCCGGTTTCTCGCGCGGACGGAGATGCTTTACGGAGAGGCGATGGAAGAGGCGATGAGAGGGACGGGCGTCCCCCCCGCATCCGCGCATCGCCACGACGCCCTCCGTCTTTTCCGGGGCGTGGAGTTCGATCGCCTATTTCCGGCGGAGAAGATCGAACCCTCGGCGCGGCGGGTTTGCAGGGCGATGGGTCTCGACCTCTCGGCGCGAGGCAGGGTGTGCCTGGACTTTGCGGAGCGTCCTTTGAAGAGTCCACGCGCGTTTTGCGCCTCCGTGCGCGTGCCGCAGGAGGTCTATCTCGTCATCCGGCCCCGGGGCGGCCATGATGATTATCGCGCGTTCTGGCACGAGCTGGGCCATGCCCTGCACTTCGCCAACGTGGCGGCGGACGCGGATTTCGAGTCGAGGCGCCTCGGCGACAACTCCGTGACCGAGGGTTTCGCCATGCTCTTCGATCATCTTTTGCTGAACCCGCTCTGGCTCGTCGACGTCCTCGGCGGAGAGGAGCGCGACTACGCGGCGTTCTTGCGCCGCCACGCGCTTTTTGAGTTGTACATGTTGAGACGCTATGCGGCGAAAATAGATTATGAACTCACCCTTCATGAAGACGCGGAACTCTCGGGCAAGGACGTCGCGTATCGGAAGAAGCTGAGTGCGGCGACGGGAGTGGATTTTCCTGCAGTCGCCTATCTCGACGACGTGGACCCGTTTTTCTATTGCGCGAATTATCTGCGGGCGTGGATGCTCCAGGCCCAGATGGCGGAGGTCTTGAAGACGAGGTTTGGGGAGAAGTGGTGGTGCGAGGCGGGGAGCGGCGGCTTTTTGATGGATTTGTGGAGGGAGGGACAACGCTTCGACGGCGACGCCCTCTCCCGGCGTCTCGGCTACCGGCGGCTCGCCACCGAGCCGCTGGAGGCGCAGATCAGAAGCTTGATGTGACGCCGCGCGCCGAATGCAAAAGACGGCCTAGGGGGGAATCGCCCCGCTTAAAACGCCTTGGCTTCCTCTTCGCTGATTTTCTTCTCGCAGGCAGTGTTTGACGCAAGATGAAACTCCACTGCTGCGTATCCGCTTCTCGATACTGCTTGTGCGGCCACGACAAGCCTTATGACGTTTTCGACAGGACGGAATCCGTCTTTCGTCCGCCAGACGTAGGCGTAAAGTCTTTCGTTTTTTTCTATTGCTATCGTCCATTCATTTGCCTTATCCCAAATGGAGCCGGTTTTCAGAAAATCGTTTTTTTCCCCCGTCCCATATTTTTTGGCGAGTTGGCCGTGCAGTTCGTCGATTTTGGATCGCAGGCTTGTGCCGTAAGAGTCATTCTGAATTGTCGCGCCAATTCCTTTGATGATGCAGATTCCGACGCCTTCAACGTATTGGAGCAAGTAAGTTTCAAATGCGCTGTGGGGGCGTGGGGCCGACGCACAATTCCACCAATAGCTGTTCTTTTTCATCTTTTTGCAGAACCCGTAAGTTTTGGGGTGTTTGCCGACGTCGAAACCGAAAGGCTCTCCGGCGAATGCTGGGTTCGCCGTTGCGAAAATCATCCAGGTCGTTATCCATCCCACAAGCAAGCGTTTCATGGCGTTTGTTCTCCTTTGACAGACTGGGGGTCCGCGCCTCGCGCTTATCCGCCATTCGATAGCCACCAAAGCGGCAGATATATTTCTCCCGTTCTATCTCCTTTACAGTTTTACGGCCTGTCGCTCCCTGCACGAGCGGTCCGCCGCCATGGTGAGGGCGAGCACCTCTCTGGCGTGCGCGCCCGTGGCGAGTCCCACGCCGCCGATTCCCAGAACATGGCGCACGAAAGCGTCCGTCTCCTCCTTCATGGGGCCAAAGAACTCGCCCATCACAAAATCCCCCGGCATGGCGGAGCCGAGGAAGGCGACGTTCACCTGATGCTCGGGCGTGTAGGGGCAGGGAATCGCTTCTTCGGGGGCGAGAATCACGTCCCTGTGCGCGTCGTCTATGTTCATCGACCCGCGCGTGCCTTGCAGGTCGATCTCCATCGTCGCCGTATAGGCGGGCCAGTGGTGGGGCGGAAGCCAGCTGGTGCCCAGCGTGGCCACGCTCCCGTCGTCGAAGGTGACGATCATCCACTGAAAATCATCGCGATTGTATTTTTGAAATACGAAGCTCGCCGAGCGGGCATAGACCTCGACGGGTTTTTTCCCCTCCATGTACCAGAGGATCAAGTCCACCATGTAGGTGAGCGTGTTGATGGAAGGCGTGGTGTTGGGCGAGCGCTTGGCCACCGCCTCGCCCACGGCGCGCGTCACGTAGATTTTTCCGAGCGCCATCACGATGTCGCCGAGCTGCCCGGCGAAGGCGGCCTGCTTGGCGAGCAAAAAGCGCCTTCTGTAGCGTTGGGTGTAACCCACGAAAACCTCCGCGCCCGATTTCTCCGCCTTCGCCAGTATGTCGTCCGCCTCGTCCAGGTCGAGGACGAAGGGTTTTTCGATGAGCGTGGGCTTGCCGAGCTCGGCCGCCAGTGCCGCCGGCCCGTGGTGGAACTCCTCGTCCGAGGAGACGATGACGGCGCCCACCCGCTCATCCCGTATCGCCTCTTCGTAATTCTCCGTCGCCACGTCTGCACGAACCGATTCCGCCAGTCGATCCAGCTTCTCGGGTACGATGTCGCACACCGCAAGGTAATCTACCTGGGGAATCTGCGCGCAAGAATGCGCCCTGAGCGTTCCGATTCCGCCTGTGCCAATGACGGCCACTCCTGTCGTTTTCACAATCATCTCCTCATATCGTTTGCGTCCAGGCTGTTCGGGAGGGGATAATCCTCGGCTCCGCCGTTCCCATCATGCATCGGGAGAATCCCATGCGCATTGATGTTCAAACCCATCACGTGCCGCAAGCCTATGTCAAGGCGCTCGCCGCCCGCTCCGATTTTCCGCGTTACGAGAGGGCGGAGGATTTCTGGTGGGCGTGGGCGAGTCCGGATGAGAAACTCCCCATGCGCTCTCCCGCCCTGGACGTCTCGATCAAACTCGCCGAAATGGACGCGCAGGAGATCGACCTCGCAATCATGAGCATCAACATTCCGGGCCCGGACCTCGCGAAGAACCCCAAGGAGGCGGATGCGCTCGCGCGTATCGGCAACGACGCTCTGGCCGAGGCCGCAGCCCTTCATCCAGGGCGGTTCCGCTGCATGGCATCGCTCGGCTTCGGGGAGATCGACGCGACTTGCCGGGAACTCGAGCGGTGCGTGGACGCGCTGCGTTTCGTCGCCTTGCAGGTGTTCGCCTATGTGGGCGGTAGACGCTATATCGACGACCCCGCGCATGAGCCCTTGTGGAGTTTATTGGCCGAGCGCGGCGTGCCGCTCGTGCTTCACCCGGGGCCTTCCCCTTCGGGCCCGCATTATCGGGCTCACTGGCTGGGGCCGATGATCGGCTTCATGTTCGATGAGTGTCTGGCGGCGCTCAGGCTCATTCTGGGCGGCGTGCTGGAGCGCCACCCCGACCTCAAGGTGCTTTTGCCGCACGGGGGGGCCTCCCTCCCGCTCTTCATCGGGCGGGTGGACAATCTGAGCGCGCGCTACCGAGACGAGCAGGATCTCATTACCCGGCCCCCGAGCGCATACTTCGAGCGTTTCTGCACGGACACGGTCGCCCACTCGCAGACGGCGCTTGCGTTCGCTCTGCAGGAGATGGGGGCGTCCCGTATGATGTTCGCCAGCGACGCTCCCTGGGTGCCCGTGAAGCGCCACGTGGAGCTGGTGAACGGGCTGTCCCTATCTCCCCATGAGGCCGAAAAAATCTGGAGCGGCACGGCGCAGACGTTTTTTGAATTGTAGATTTTCCGCATTGCGGAGACGACGAGATGTGCCCTCATCCGTCGCTTCTGAGCGGCATCCGTTTCACGTCGTATTCGAGCACGACCTCGTCTCTTTGGTTCCTCACCCGTTGGCGCGTGGAGACGACGTCCCGGTCGTGCCTGCTTCTGGAGGTACGAACTCCGATCGTCTCGACCTCCACTTCAGGGTGTCCCCACGCAGACCGGAGCGCGCGCGAAGAGGCCGTCCACGCCCAGAAGCGCGACCGTGTAATCGCGCAGGACACCCGCGTCTGGACGATGAGCGTATTGACGACCGCGCAGTTCGGCGCCATGCGCTTCTCGTGTCCTTTCTCCTTCAAAAACGTCATCTCGAGAAACAGGCTTTCCGTGTAGCCCATCAGGTTGGCGTAGCTCACCATGTCTGTCTCGGTGATGGTTCTGCCCCGGAGGACGAACTTGCTTCCGGCCTCCCACTTTTCAAACGCGACGCCCTCGTCCATGAAACCTCCTGAATAATTGCGCAATTCCTTAGGAGGGCGATTCTATGGGCGCGTGGCGAAACCCCAAAGCGCGGTCGGGTTTTCGCGAGCCGAGAAAATGTGTGTTCAAGCCCTGCGGCGAGAGAAGTAAGCCATGCATTCTAGGGTAGACTGAGATTGTCTGCGCAAATCCCTCCATAATTCCGAATATAAAAAAAAGATGGAATCCGGATTTTCCGGATGGTATGATTCAAGAAGATGTCCATGAAGATATGAGTGAAGCGCGATGGGGAGTTGAAAAGGATCAAGAAACGCAAACGGGGGGATGGACAAATGAGACGTTTTGGCGTCGTCCTGGTTCTAAGCGTTTTGGCCGTTGTCTTCTCAATGGGCGAGGCGGCGGAGGGCGGTCGTCGCCATCGGCATAAGCGCGACGGATGGTATGGACGCTACCACAAGGGTCATCGGCATCACCACCATAGGCGCTACCGGCATCGACGCCGGATTTTCCATAACGCGTTCTGGTATAGCCCGACGATTATCTATCGCCACGATTCCCATCATCACCACGCGCGTCTTCACCCGAATGCGTATTGCTCTTATTCGCACGGGCTGGATCATGAGGAACTCTTGACGCTGGTAGGCGCGGTGGGCGGTGCCGCTGTCGGCTATCAAATCGGGGAAGGGGGCGGTCGGGCGTTGGCGATGTTTCTGGGGACGCTCATCGGCGTAGGCGTGGGCTCGAGCGTCGGACGAGATCTGGACGAAGCCTCAAGGTTGCGCCTTGCGCACACCACGCAGTACGCCCTGGAGCGCCAACGCTCCGGCACCCCAACCACCTGGAACGACCCCGACAGGCACTCATGTGGCGTCGTGGTTCCCAAGCCGGCCTTTCAGAACGAGATTGGCCAGTATTGTCGGGAGTTTCAGCAGACGGTCGTCATCGACGGACGGAAGGAGAGTGCCTACGGAACTGCCTGCCGGCAGCCCGACGGGCAGTGGCGGCTCGTCAATTAGAGGGCTCCGCTCTGCCTCATGTTAGAATGACGGCGCGGCCCGTCACGGCTCCTCCCTCGAGCCGTTCGTGGGCTTTTTCCACCTCATCGACACTGAACGAATAGGTCTCCGTCACAACAGGCCAGACGTCACCGCGCGCCACGAGTTCGAGCGATTCCTTCACCTCTTGTTTCGTCGCGTATCTGCTTCCCAGGAGCTCCAGTTCCTTCTGGACCATGTCGCGCGAGGGGGTCTGAAACGGCTGGCCGGTGCCGCCTAGCGTGACGAGACGCCCTCCCCGGCCCAGCCCCTGGACGCCGGCCTCCAGTGTAGCGGCGGAGGAGACGAAATCGATCACCACGTCCACCCCCTTGCCGTTCGTCATCTCGAGAAGCGCTCCGGCGACGTTCCTTTCAGACGCGTTGATCACTTCGTCCGCTCCCACGTCCCGGCATTTGCCCAGCTTGTTCGCCGCGACGTCGACAGCGACGACGCGCGCGCGCGCCCACTTCGCCAGCATCACCATGTGGATTCCCACGCCCCCGCCGGCGCCCATGACGGCCACGGTCTCCAGCGGCGCGATGCGCGCGCGCCTCGTTACCTTATACGGGGTGGCTATCGCGTCGCAGATGACGGACACCTCTGCGGCGTTGCTCTCATGGTCGAGCCCTGGGGGGAGTTTGAGGAAATTCCTCGCCGGCAGCTTGATGTATTCCGCGTAGGCGCCCTGTACCTGGCGGCCGACGTAGCCCGTGAAGTTCTCGCATAGCGTCTCCCGGTTAATGCAGCACCACTTGCACGTTCCACAGGTGACGTAGAAATAGGCGGTCACCGCATCGCCCTCCCTGAGCGTCTCTACGCCCTCGCCCACGGCGGTGACGACTCCGGTGATCTCGTGGCCGATGACGAGGGGATAATTCACGCCGGGCACTCGGCCCATGCGGGCGTGGTGAATCGTCAGCCCGGCGCCGCACGCCAACACTCGTGCGATGGCTTCCCCCCGACCGGGTGCGGGGTCTGGATATTCCTCCTCGACAAAGGGTTTTCCCGGCTCCCTCAACACCATCGCCTTCAAGGCACGTCCTCCCTAGAAGATGTGAAATGCGCTCTCGACCTTCCAATTACACCATGTAGATGAGCGTTAGGCAACGAGGAGCGGATGGCGTACCCTCCGGCGCGAAGCGGTATCCCCGTATCGAAGGTGAAAACGCGATGAGTGAATCCGGCGGGAGTCAAGGAAATACGTTCGACCCGGCACGCGCGGCCAAGACCACGCTGCTGGTCGCCTTTTTGATGCTCGCGTTCACTGCCTCGGCCCTCTACGCGGGCGATCCGGGGCGGGTGGGCTACGGCTGGACAACGCTGGCGGGAGGCGTCGCCCTGATTCTGTGCGGGCTGGGGACGTGGCGCGGGTTCGCGTGGCTCTCTTATCTGTCGGCACTGGTTCTGGGCGCGTTTGACTTCATCTGGATGGTGCGGATATTGGAGGGTTTCGACGCGGGCCTCGCCATCTGGATAGGGATATGTTTTTTCTCGATTCGGGAGATATGGCCGGGCCTGGACGAGAAGTTTCCGTGGCTGAAGCGCCACCCCTGACGCGGCTTCGGCGACGTCTAGAAACGGGGGACGTCGCCCCTCGTCCAAAATGATCGGGGTTTCCCCGGCGGCCTCGGGCATCATGGCGTCATTCCGAGCGTCTGAGGGCCTTCGCGCCGATGTCTTTTCGGAAGTAGGCGTCTTCCCAGTGAATGAGGTCGCTCGCTTGATACGCGCGCCTCACCGCGTCGCCGATGTCGGCTCCGCGCGCGGTGACGCCCAGCACGCGCCCGCCAGCGGTCGTCACGTCTCCGGAGTCGTTCAGAGCTGTGCCGGCGTGAAAGACGCGAACGCCGGCAAGAGCATCGGCGTCGTCGATTCCATGAATCACATCCCCTTTTCGGTAGGCGTTCGGGTAGCCGCCCGCGGCCATGACGACACAGACTGCCGCGTCCTCTGCGTAGTGAATGGTCGTCTTGTGAAGCACGCCTTGGGCGCACCCCATGAGGATGGGCAGCAAGTCCCCTTCCATGCGCATGAGGAGGGGTTGGCATTCGGGGTCGCCAAACCGGCAGTTGAATTCCAGCGCCTTGAGTTGGTTATCCTGTACCATGAGACCCGCGTAGAGAACGCCGCGATAGGGCGTCCCCTTTCTCGCCATAGCGTCGATGGCCGGCTGGACCACAGTGGTGAGCGCTTTTTGCTCCAGCGCGTCCGAGAGCACCGGAGCGGGGGAGTACGCACCCATGCCGCCCGTGTTGGGTCCGACGTCGCCCTCGCCGATGGTCTTGTGGTCCTGTGAAGAGGCCATGGGAAGGGCAGTATGGCCATCCACGAACGCGAGGAAGCTCGCCTCCTCGCCCTCGATGAATTCTTCCACCACGCATCTAGCGCCCGCCTCGCCGAACGCCCTTTTTTCCATGATTTGCGATATGGCGTCCTGGGCGCTCGCAACGTCTGGGCACAGGAGCACACCCTTACCGGCGGCTAGACCGTCCGTCTTCACGGCCCATGCGCCGCCGCGTTCTGAGACGAAGCCTTTGGCTGCGCGCGCCTCTTCGAAAACCCCGTAGGCGGGAGTGGGTATTCCTGCTTCGTCCATGAGCGTCTTTGCGAATGCCTTGCTCGCTTCAATGCGCGCAGCACCGGCCGTGGGACCGAACGCGTGGATTCCGATCGCCTCCAGTCGGTCCACGAGCCCGAGGGCAAGAGGAACTTCCGGGCCGATCACGACGAGGCCGGGCTCCTCCTCCTTCGCCAGCGTGATGAGACCTTCCACGTCCACTGCGCCCACTGGCGCGTTTCGCCCGACCTGCGGGGTGCCCGCGTTTCCGGGCGCACAGATTACCTCCTCCACGTCCGGACTCCGGCTGAGCTTCCAGGCCAGGGCGTGCTCTCGGCCACCCCCGCCCACGACGATGATCTTCATCGTGAACGTGCGCTCCAAAGCGAGAAAGACCACAACTTAAGGCGGCGCGAGAAGGGCGTCAAGCGATGCGGGAAGGCGTCAGCCCATGTCGCCCAGCGTGTGCTGGACGATCGTGAGGAGTGAGAGGGGCGCCGTGTCCGCGCGCAGTATTCTCGGGCCCAGGGAGATCGGCGCGAAGTCGGCGTCAATCGCGCGCCGGGACTCTTCGTTCGAGAGGTCCCCCTCCGGGCCCGTCAGGATCGCGACGCGAAGCGGCGTGTCGCTCACGCGTTTATGCGCCCGCGCGAGGGTTTCCTTGACGGGGACCGCGCCTTCTTGCAGAGACCCCATCAACTTCAACCCGAAATCTCTCGTTTCTCTCAGGTAGTCGTCCAGCCCTCTAGGCGGATGTATCGTGGGCGGGGGGGCGCGGTCGCACTGTTTGGCTGCTTCAAGGGCGATTCGCCGCCAGCGCTCGCGTCGCCCGGCACTCTTTCTCTCGCTCAGTCTGACCTCGCGCTTCTCAAGGAGGAGCGGATGGAACGCGCTGGCCCCCAGTTCGCACCCTTTCTCAAGCACCCGCTCGAATCCTTCCCCCTTGAGCAGCGGGACACCCAGGGAGATCCACAAGGGCGCGGGGGGTCTTTCGGGGAGGCGCTTGATGATTTCGGCAGCGATTCCTTCACGGGATATTTCCGTCAGCCGCACCAGGTATTCCTCGCCTTCCTCGGTCGCCACGCGACAGACCGCGCCCGCCTTCATCTTGAGGACGCGGCGCGCGTGCGCGGATTCCTCCGCTCCGAGAAGGACGCGCCCGTCCTGGACCGCTTCGTCGTCGGCGTAGAAAAGGCGGAGTCCGTCCCGCGTCATAGTTTTCTAATCTCAAGGCTCGCCCACTCCTCGAGACGATTTATCTTTTCCACCACGAGGCTGGCGTCCTTGCAGGCGCGGACTAGGGGGACCGTCTGCTCGTAGCCGATTCCGGAGAGAACGCCCCGGCCGCCGCAAGCGAGGGCTTCGTGGATGAGCGGCGCGAGTCCGGCGAGAGCGTCCAGAAAGACGTTCGCCGCGATGAAATCGACGACGCCCCACCATCCTTTCAGGACACAAGGGCCGAGAGACGCGTTATGCGCGGCGATTCGGCTCGATACTCCATTTTTCTTCGCGAGAGCGCGGGTCTCCTCCACAGCGCGCGGGTCGAGGTCGAGGGCGACTGCGCGGCGCGCGCCATATAGCAGCGCGGCGACGCCCAAAATACCCGAGCCGCAGCCAACGTCCACTACCCGCCCGGGAGGTTTGTGCGTGCATTCGGCCTCGACCGCAAGCAGGGCCAGGCGGGTGGAGGGATGCTTGCCCGTGCCGAAAGCGAGCCCCGGCTCAAGGAGCAGGGCGACGCGCTCCTCCGGCGTCTCACTCTCATCCCACGGCGGTCTGATCCAGAGTTTCTTTCCGTGGGCCTCGCCCCGAAAATGACCACGCGCGCGGGCCACCCAATCTTCGTCCGCGATGTTTTTGAGCGTCATGGCGTTTTTGGGGACCCCGAGGGTGGCGAGGAGCGCCTCTATCGCGCGAAGTCTACTCGTCGCGCCATCTTCAAGGGGAATGTGCGTGATGAGCAGGGATGCGCCTTTCACCCCGTCGCGTTGCTCGACGGCGGAGGTGCCCGCCTTCATGATGCGGTAGGAGACCTCCTCCGCCTGCTCCTCGGGGGTCTCAATGATGAGCTGGATCCATTTTTTTCTCATAGAGCATCTTGTCTCAAGCGGGAAGTTGCACCACGGCGACGCCTGTCGTCGCCAGCTCGCCCTCCTGGTTCTTCCCCGTAATTTCGATTTTTACGGTGTTGTCCACCTCGTTTTTCTCGCTTACTCTTCCCGTGTGCCAGATGGTGTCGCCGTAGATCATCGGACGACGCACCTGCACGTAGAGGTTCCTGAGAAAACCGTCGTCCCCCATCCAGTTGGTGATGAAGGGACTCACCCAAGCGAAGCGCATGACGCCGTTGTCGAACGGACCCGGCATTCCGCGCCCGGAGGCGAGGTTGAAATCCTCGTGTTGCTGGGAGTTTTTCACCCGCATCCCAATCTGGGGGATGAGAACGGCGTTGTGTGGGGTTCTTCTGAGGTCCAGGTAGCCGCGCCTCCCTGCCTTGTAGGATGGGCCGTTGCCTGCGTTCCAGGCCACCATGTCGCCGATGGTGAGGGGTCCCCGCACCATCGGCGGAAGCGCATCCCCGATGGAGACGTCCCGCAAGCGTCGCGCCTCGCCCCCTCTCCTCTCCTCGGCCGCGTAGGCGTCTTCGATAGCCTCGAATTCCGCGGCGTCATATTTCTTGATCGGCCGCTCGTAGAGTAGTGCGTCGCCCTCCTGTAGTGTGCGGATCATCGTGCCGGTGGCCCTGGCGATGACTTCCTCGGCCTCGTTCCAGTAGACGCAATCGGAGATTATGAAGATGAGCGGGCGGCCCGCTTTGTTCGTCTTGACGTAGGAGTCTTTTTGAATGGACTTGGCGCAGAGCCTGCTCCCGAGGGGGATGGGCTTCTCCCATGTGAACTCCACTCCTCCAATGAGGGAGGAGAGGGGCGCGACCATGGGTTCTCCGTGCAGAATCGGGTAGAGGACAGATACCAGAAACGCCGGTGGTGCCAGAAGGGTTTGGTGGCGGGTACTGGCCGCGTATTCCGGGTTCAGCCAAAGCGGGTTGTCGTCGTCGATGCCGTATGCGAAGTGGCGGATGGCGTCAGCGCTCGCCTCGTTGTTCCACGCCTCGCGCTCGCGCACCTCCTGGCCGTTTAATTCTTGTGTTTTCTCAATAAACTCTTTGATGATCGCCTGATTCGACAATGCCCGACACTCCCCTGTCTATCCTGTATAGTGGATAGTGTGAAATTGGCTGTGGAATTTCCAAAATATGTAGCAGGAATTCTCAGGTGCGACAAGGCGGACAAAACCAGAGCCGCCCACGTTGCTAGGGAGGCGTATAAGCGTTCCGAGTGGGTTTCGTCGCCAGCGCGGGGTTTCGGGGCCGGACCAGAAGACTACGCGCGGCGGACGCATCAATTTAGGGAAGAGGGGGGCGCCTCCGGTGGCTTGGGGGGGGAGCGCTTCGTCCTAGTTTATGATTTTCCCGAAGATAGGAATTTCGAGACGGAATCCGCCGTCCATTCCACGAGGGATACGGCCCGATCGTAGCGCATGCGCTTGGGTCCGATGACGCCGATGCTGCCCAGAGGGCGGTCGTCCATGTAATAGCGCTGGGCGACGACGCTGCAATCCTTCATCTCGTCGAAGTCGTTCTCCGAGCCGATGAGAATGGTTATGTCGGAGGACTCTAGGCACTTGTCGAGTAGGCGAACGAGCTTCTCCCGCTCCTCAAAGGTGCGATAGAGGGAATGGAGCTTCTCCGCGTTGGTGGCGAAGTCAGGCTGCGAGAACACGCGCGAGGTCCCCTCCAGAAAGAGAGATTCCTGCGCACCCTCGTTCTCGGAGAGCGCCTCCTTGCTGAGATTGAGTGCCTGGCGGTGGAGGGCGTCGAGGCTGTCTCGCGCATGGGTCATCTTTTGGATAATCTTCTCTCGCGCTTCCCTGAGGGAGAGACCGCTGAACTCCTCGTTGAGGAGGTTGGAGATTTTGTTGAGCTCCTCCTGTTTCATGTGGATTTCCATCGGAATGACGCGGTTTTGCACCACCCCGCTCGCCGAGACGATGACGGCCAGGATTTTCTCCTTTGACATTCTGACGAAGCTGATGTGCTTGAAGTAGAGCTGCTCGCGCGCGGGTAGGAGCACGAAGCCCGCCGTGTTCGTCAGCTCCGAAAGCGCGCGCGTAGCTTGCGCGAGCACCTGTTCGATTTGGTTGGCCTGAGCGTAGCGTCCCAGGCGCATGGATTCCTCCTCCTCGCTCGTCAGGGTGTGGGCGTCCATCAGATCGTCCACGAAGACGCGGTAGCCCAGATCGGTGGGGAGTCTGCCGGAGGAGACGTGGGATTTGGTGAGGAAGCCCGCGTCGGCCAAGTCGCTCATGATATTTCGGATGGTGGCGGGACTCAGGGATATGCTCGAATGCTTCGAGAGCGTGCGACTCCCCACGGGTTCGCCCGTATCGACGAAAATGTTGATGATGGCGCGAAGGATTTCCCAATTTCTCTCGGCAAGTTCCAGGGCGTCCATTCTGGGCCCCTCATTTGGTTGGGCGCCTGCGCGCCGTCGCCGCCGTCTGGCACTCGTGCGAATTGAGTGCTAACTTGCATAGGGTATGAGTGGGGCGAATACTTGTCAAGTCCCTGGAGATGGGGAGAGGAGATGGTTTTCGGGCCCAGAGAACGCAGATCCCGAGGTGCTTGGCGCCGGAACGGATTGCAGATGCTGATCATTAGGGGACGCTCATGTCGGGCGCGTGGACGAGAGGCTTTGGAGGAATGATCGAGCGATGGAGCGGGCGGAGGACGCCGACGCGGGAGGGGAATGGCTCCACGCGCTCACGCATCGCCCAGTCGCGCCGGGCGAACCGCAAGTTCCAGTATTATACGATAGCCTGGACGTTCGTTTTGATCCTTATATTGGGTTTTCTCTCGTATCGAATCTACGTTGACGCCAAAGCAGAGATCGAGGAGAGGTTCAACCGCCAGCAGCTTCTTTACGTGGAGCAGGCTGGCGACCGAATCGCTTCCTTTCTGGAGGCACTCACAGCCTCTCTACGTTACAGCGCGGGTTTTCTGCGCACCATCGAACCCCATCACCCGGGCAGAATGGCGGCGATGGCGGGCTTGTATGAAAGGTTGGGCGGGAGATTTCGAGTGAGCGAGGTGGGCTACCTACAGGAGGGCGGTGAGCCAAGCACAGGCATGTCTGAAGAATATCTCGAAAAGTTGTCGCGCTGCGCCCGTCGGGAGGACGCCTGCCTCCTCATCGTTCGGAATGCGGCGGAAAGGGTCGTCTCCCTGTTCGCTGCGGCGCCCGTGGCGCCCGATAGGGACGGGCTAAAGCGCGATTGGCTCTACGCGCGGGTCTCCATGGCGGATCTGGCGCATTCCTTTGTTCGGCCCGCCCAATCGGGAAGCCGGGGCCGGGCGTGGCTCGTTGATGGCGGGGGGCGGATCATCCTCGCTCCGGACATCCCCCGGCTGGAGGGCATCAATCTTTCCGCTCTCGCGAGCGGGTTGGGGGATGAGCGGCTCGAAAGAATCGCCCAGCGGATGAGGAAAGAAGACGACGGGTTTGACTGGCACCTGGACCTCAGACCCGAACAGAAAAAGAAGGGCCGGCGATACATCACGGCGTTCAGCAACTTCTCGGCGGGAGAGGAGAAGTGGACTTTCGCTCTCACCGCGCCGTCTTCTGAGTTCGTCGGGCTGATCAGGCGCGGATTCCGAAAGGGTCTGCTCCTGACTGGTTTCGGTTTCATCGCTTTGATTCTGGCCGCCTTTTTGATACTCGATCGAGAGCGCAGACGCATACGCGCTGAAGATAGGATGCACTGGTCCGAGCAGGTCCTGCAGAGTAACAGGCGACTTGAGGCGCTGTTCGACGGCATCACGGACGCCATTTGCATTCTGGACAGGGATTTTCGCATTCGAACCCTCAACTGTTCGATGGCCCGGCTCTTCGGTCGCGAGATATCGGAGTTGCCGGATCAGAAATGGGAGGCGTCTCCACATACCAAGGTACCGGAGGCTTTCGTGGAGCGATCCTTGGTCAGCGATACGCTGGAGACCGGCGAGCCAGGCTTTCTCGAAAAATCAGTTTCCGGGTCCAATGGGAGACGAATGGATATGGAATATTATACTTATCCAATTCTTGACGCTTCCGGTTCGACGCGGCAAGCCGTTTTGTATTTGAAGGACGTGACCGAGCGCAAGGCGCTTGAGAAGGAGGTTCTCCGACGTGACAGGCTCTCGATCGTCGGCAAGATGAGTGCCCAAGTAGCGCACGCGATACGCAATCCGCTTTCTGCCATCAACCTGAACGCGGAATTGCTCGGGGACGAGTTGTCACAATTCAAAGGGGTGGACGCCTCGGAGGCGTGGGCGCTGCTCAAGTCCGTCAAGGCGGAGGTTGACGTTCTCAGCCAAGTGACGGCGGATTACCTTAAATTCGTGCGGATGCCGTGTCAGGAGAGAACTCCGGTCGATTGCAACGAAATGATCGAGGATTTACTGCGCTTCCACGCTGAGGTGGCGGCGGGCCGAAAAATTCGGATCGAGAAGGAACTGGAGGAGGGCGTCCCCGAGGTCGTCCTGGACGAGGCGCAGATGCGCGTGGCGATTCAGAACCTGATCCTCAACGGGTTTGACGCGATGCCTGATGGTGGTCGTCTTCTAGTGAGGACCGAATCGGCAAATCAGCGTCTCGCCATCCAGATATCGGACAGCGGCACTGGAATCAGCGTAAAGAACCAGGCCTCTTTGTTCACGCCGTTTTTCACGACGAAGGCCAATGGCACCGGTCTCGGCCTTGTGCTGAGCCAACAGATCATCACAGAGCACGAAGGAACTATCCGCTTCGAGAGTGAAGAGGGGGGGGGCGCCGTTTTCATCGTTGAATTGCCGATCTCTGCCGCCCAGGGGACTAGAGCGTGAGCGGTGCGGATGGCGCGCGCGTCTTGGTGGTGGACGATAAGCGCGGCAGTCGGGAAGCCCTCCTGAAGATGATTGCCAAGGAGGGATTCGACGTCGCCATGGCCCATGACGCAGAAATCGCCGCCGAGATGTTCGCGGCAGAGCCGGCGAATCTTGTGATCACTGACCTCCGGATGCCCGGCATGGACGGCATCGGCTTGCTAAAGGAGATCAAGCGCGTTAGCCCGGACACGGAGGTGATTCTGATCTCTGGTGCCGGAAGCATCGAGTCAGCCGTCGAGGCGATGCGCGAAGGAGCGTATGACTTTCTCACCAAGCCTCTGGAGCGTGTGGTCGTCCTCAAGGCGATAGACAAGGCCTTCGAAAAACAGGCGCTCAAGCGTGAGAACGCGGACCTGAGGGCGCAGCTGCAACGTCTCAAGGACGCTTCGGGCATGATGGGGAACCATCCCTCGATTCGCCGGGTGAAGGAGATGGTGCGCCAGGTAGCGCCCACGTCCGCCACGGTGCTCATTTTGGGCGAAAGCGGAACGGGCAAGGAACTGGTGGCGAGCGCCCTGCACGAGACGAGCGAAAGAGCGGCCAAGGCCATGGTGAAAGTTAACTGCGCCGCCCTTCCCGATACCCTTCTGGAGAGCGAGCTGTTTGGATACGAGCGCGGAGCGTTCACCGGCGCGACTGGCCGAAAGGAGGGCCGCTTCAAACTTGCGGACGAGGGTACGCTCTTTCTTGATGAGATCGGGGACATGCCCCTCCCCCTTCAGCCTAAAATTCTTCGTGTCCTCCAGGAGGGCGAGTTCGAGCGCGTCGGCGGAACGGAGACGCTGAAGGCGGATGTGCGAATCGTGGCTTCGACCAACGCCGACCTGCAAACTGCCGTGGCCGAGAGGAGGTTTCGGGAGGACCTTTACTATCGCCTGAACGTGATCACCATCCATCTCCCCCCACTGCGGGATCGTCGCAGCGACGTCCCCCTGCTCGCCGAACATTTCCTCCAGCGTTACGCGGCGAAGAATAATCGCCCCGTTCTCGCGTTCTCGCGCGAGGCGCTCGATGCGATGTCGAACTATGGTTGGCCGGGAAACGTACGCGAACTCGAAAACGCCGTCGAACGCGCCGTGGTGTTGAGCCAGGGGGAAATTCTGTCGGTTGACGACCTCCCGGCGCGCGTTGCCCAGGATGGGCGTTTGGGAGAGGAGTATCGAATGGCGTCGGACGCGCCAATCATCAACTTGGCGGTGGGTGCTTCACTCGCCGACGTGGAGCGGCAGGTGATTCTGGAGACCCTCCGATACACGGGTGGGGACAAAAGCGCCGCCGCCCGCCTCTTGGGAATCGCCACGCGCACTATTTACCGCAAGCTGGGCGGGGGGTGATCTCCGCCTGCTTCATGTGTAGATTGTGGTAAGCTGCGTACGGAGACGCTTTCGTGGGGGTTTCGCCGATGCGAGGTTGCTTCATCACGTTCGAAGGGGTGGAGGGTTGTGGAAAATCCACCCAGATGGCGCGTCTGCGGGCGTGGATGGAGGAAGCGGGCCTTCCCGTCCTCGCCACGCGAGAGCCCGGGGGGACGCGGATAGGAGAGGGAATTCGGAGCCTGCTCCTCGCTCCGCGTGATGAGGTAATTGAGGCGGAGACGGAACTTCTGCTCTATGAGGCGGACAGGGCACAGCACGCAAGGGAGGTAATTCGGCCGGCGCTTTCGGCGGGACGCCATGTCCTTTGCGACAGGTTTTTTGACTCCACGACGGCCTACCAGGCGTATGGGCGAGGCTTGGATGCGCGGATGGTGCGGGAGTTGAACCAGCTGGCGAGCGGGGGGATCGTCCCCGACCTGACCCTGCTATTCTCTGTGTCGTTGAAGGAGGGCCTCGGGCGGGCGCGGAGGGGAGGCGCGGGGGATCGGCTAGAGGACGAGAGCCTGGCATTTCACCGAAGAGTAGAGGCCGGCTTCGCCGCGCTCGCCGAACGGGAGCCGAAACGTTTTCGCGTGTTGGGCGAGGGTAAGGCACACGGAGTGCATGAGGAAGTCATAGCCATCTTGAAGGATAGGTTTGAATGGGTTGGAAATCCATCCGCGGCCAGAACGCGGCCTTAAGTCTGTTGCGAAGGGATGTCTCGTCCGGACGAGTGGCGGGCGCCTACCTTTTTCATGGCCCCGATGGGGTCGGTAAGGCGAGCGCGGCGCGTCTTTTCGCCCAGGCCCTACAATGCGGGGGGGGTGCCCCGCCCTGTGGGGATTGCCGTGCTTGCGAGAAGGTGGGCGCGAACGCGCATCCGGACGTTATCACCATCGGCCCGGCTGCGGAGTCGCGCTCCATCAAAGCGGAACTCGTCCGGGAGGAGGTGATATGGCGCGCCCACCAGCGTCCGCATGAGGGGATGCGACAGATTTTCATCGTCGAGGACGCGCACTTGCTGACGCGCGTGAGCCAAAACGCACTGCTCAAGACATTGGAGGAGCCGAGCACCGGGACGGTACTGATTCTCGTAACCCCCAACTTCCATACGCTGTTGCCGACCGTCGTCTCGCGGTGTAGGAGGCTCAGGTTCCAGTCTCTCTCTCGCGCGGACCTGGTCGCTATCCTTGAGGAGCGGCGCGGGGGAGACACCGAGGATGCGGACAGGCTCGTCTCCCTTAGTATGGGAAGGTTGGGAGTTGCCATGTCTGCGGACGCCGGAATCCTCTCGGAGCGCAGAAACGCGGCCATGGGGTTTCTTGAGGAGTTGAGCGCGCCTATGGCCCAGGCGGACGAAGCGGCCCTCATCACGCTTGCCTCCGAACGAGCGGGGAGCGGGGCTTCGGGGAGAAACGAGACGATTCTCTTTTTGGAAATGCTTCAAGGGCTGCTTCGCGATATACTTATCACCCAAGAGGCACCCGGGACGCTCAAGTTGTGGCATACGGACGTTCAGGCGGTTCTGGCGGAAATGGGAGCGTGTTGGGGGGGCGTTGGCCTCACGAGGGCCCTTGAAAGAGTGGGCCAGGCGGTTCGAGACGTGGGAGTTGGAAACACGAACCCATCCCTCACGCTTGAGACGTTGGTGTATTCACTGCGGGAGACGGTTCCCGCCAGAGTTTGAGGACGAGGAGATGACCGAGGCACCAAGCAGCGGGGTGGCGACGCCGCCGCGAAAAATTCGGGTGGTGGGGGTAAAAACGCGCCTCGGCGCCCGCCCTATACCCCACACTTATGGAGATTTGCGCCTGCGGGTGGGCGTGAGGATCATGCGCAAGACTACTGGCGGGGATATGGAGTTCGGTGAGGTGTCCGAGAATCCCCGAATGATGGATGCGCGCTACTATCCAAACCCTCTTCCGGAGGTCGTGCGGGTAGCCACCGAGGAGGATGAGAAAAAAGTGGCGCGCGCCGAGGAGAGCGAGAGAGGTGCCTATGATTTTTGCAGGACGAAGATCCAGGAATTGCGGCTGCCGATGCGCCTCATTCGGGTTCGGTACCTTCATTCCAACTCGAACAAGAAGGCGACGTTTTATTTTTCCGCCGATGGGCGCGTGGATTTCAGAAAGCTCGTGAGGGTGCTCTCCGAGCGGCTCGCCGTTCGCGTGGAGATGCGCCAGATCGGCGTTCGGGACGAGGCGGGGATGAAGGGTGGCTGCGGAGATTGTGGACGCACTTATTGCTGTAGCTCCTTTCTCAAGTCGTTCGACCCCGTTTCCGTTCGCATGGCGAAGGATCAGAATTTGAGCCTGAATCCCGTCAAACTCTCTGGCGGTTGTGGAAGACTCAAGTGCTGCCTGCGCTTCGAGCATTCCCATTACGTGTCGGTGAAGAAGAAGCTTCCCATGTGCAAGAAGAAGGTCGGCGGCTGCAGTTGCGGCGCGACGGTCGTCCGCCAGGACCTTCTGCGCGAGGAGGTGACCCTTGCCCTGGAAACCGGAGATTTTATGACGGTGGGCGCAGATGATTTGACGCGCTTGCCCACCGGCCAGTATTCTCTGAAAAACGTGGTCGAGAAAGACGAGGCCGGCGGCGCGCGTTCCGGAGGAGCCGGCCCGATAAAATGAGCAAAAAACCTTTCTACGTCTCCACACCTATTTATTACGTCAACGACAAGCCGCATTTGGGCCATGCTTATACGACGGTGGCGTGCGACGCCAAGGCCCGCTTTCATAGGCTGAGGGGTGAGTCGATCCGGTTTTTGACCGGAACCGACGAGCACGGTCAGAAGCTCGAGCGCGCCGCGCGCGCAGCAGGCATGGACCCTCTCGCATTTTGTGACATGAACAGCGCGAAATTCCGCGAACTCTGGGAGAAACTCGACGTTTCCTATGACGATTACATCCGCACGACCGAGGAGCGCCACGTTCTCGGTGTTCAGGAGCTTTGGCGGCGGGTGGAGGCGGCGGGCGACATCTACTTGGGCGTCTACGCCGGATGGTACGCCGTTCGAGACGAGGCGTTCTATGCGGAGGGCGAGTTGGTCGAAGCTCCTGGAGGCGCGAAGCTGGCGCCTACGGGGGCCGAGGTTGAATGGGTGGAGGAGCCGAGCTATTTTTTTCGACTCAGCAAGTTCAAGCGCCCACTGCTGGAGCATTACGAGAAAAATCCCCAGTTCATTCAGCCTGAGAGCCGAAGAAACGAGGTGATGAGCTTCGTCCGGGGCGGTCTGAAGGACCTCTCCCTCTCGCGCACGAGCTTTCGTTGGGGAATCCCCGTGCCGGGGGACGAGAAGCACATAATTTACGTGTGGTTCGACGCGCTGAGCAATTATCTCACCGCTCCGGGTTTTGATGAAAACGGGGTGCGGGAGGGAAGCCCCTGGCCGCCGGACCAGCATTTCATCGGAAAGGACATTCTGAGGTTTCACGCGGTATATTGGCCTGCTTTCCTGCTCTCCGCCGGAATTCCACTTCCCACGCAGGTTTATAGCCATGGATGGTGGACGGTCGAGGGACAGAAGATGTCGAAAAGTCTGGGCAACGCGGTCGACCCGCATTGGCTCATTGAGGAATACGGCGTTGACGCCATCCGCTATTTCCTGTTGCGGGAAGTACCCTTCGGCCTAGACGGCGACTTCTCGCACGACGCCCTGATCGACCGAATCAACAGCGATCTGGCGAATGACCTCGGAAACCTGCTATATCGAACCCTGAACATGGTGAAGCGCTACAGGAATGGTCGTCTGCGCCGTTGCGAATCCTGCGAGTCCAGGGAGGAGGACGCGTTTTGCGACTTCGTCGCCGAGGCGGCGTCGAAATATCAGAGCGCCATGTTGGCGACCCGCTTTCAGAATGGACTGAGAGCCGCCTGGGAGGTGATTTCTCGCACCAACAAATATATCGACGCGAACGCCCCCTGGGCGCTTGCGAAACAAAAGAACGAGGCCCGCCTGGACGCGGTGCTCTGGCACGCGGCGGCGGCGATTCGCGTCGTGGCGGTGATGATATCTCCCGTCATGCCCGCATCCGCCCGAGAGATGGCGGCGCAGCTCGGCCTCGCCGCCGACTGGACGCGCGCGCCTTTCTCGGAGTTGCTGGATGCCCGCGCTCTGCCGCGCGAGTTGCGCGCCAGGCTTGGGCGTCCGCTGTTTCCGCGCATCGAGGATGAGGCGAAGGCGTCCATCAAGGAGAAGGTGGCCAGACGCATCGCCGGAGGGGAGGAGCCTGCGTTCGAAGAGGATGAGAGGGTGCAAATATCGCTTGCGGAATTTCAAAGGATAGATTTACGCGCGGCCCAGATCGTAGAGGCGGAGCGCATCGCTGGGTCGAAGAACCTTCTAAAGCTCACGGTCTCCCTCGGGGAGGAAACCCGCACCGTCGTGGCCGGCCTAGCGAAACATTACGCGCTCGATGCGCTACCGGGCCGAAAGGTGATACTCGTGGCTAACCTCAAGCCCGCCAAACTGATGGGGGTGGAGTCGAAGGGCATGGTGCTCGCCGTCTCGGCGGGCGAGAAACTCTTGCTCCTCGGCGTGGACGAGCGCGCCGCACCGGGCGCGGCGATAGAGTAGGGGATGGGCGCGTCTTGGAGAGGGGATAGGAGTTCGTGGAGTGAGTGAATCGCCGGGATCCGGGCCTGGTCCATCGGATTCGGAAGAATCCCGCTCGCGGCCGGAAAGGTCGGGACGCCCCAATCGCCGTCGGCGCAGGCGGGGCCGAAGGGGGGGGAGTCGTCCTGAATCGGTCCCTCGGCCGGATGTATCCGCGGGCGCGGGCGTGCCCTTGGCGCGCGAGGGAAACGTTAGGGCGAGGGGCACGGACGTCCGGCGTCGGCATCCTGGCCGTAGGAGGGGAGGCCGACGGCGAGCGGAGGGCGGAGGAAGCCCAAGGCCGCAAACTATCATTGCCGCGCTTCCCGACACGAACGGGCTGCCCGTTCTGGTGGACACCCACGCCCATCTCATCGACAAGGCCTTCGCGCGGGACCGCCAAGGGGTGGTGGAGCGCGCCATCGAGGAGAGGGTGCACTACGTCATCTCGATGGGTACCTGCCTAGAGTCGAGCAAGAAAACCCTGGCGCTCGCCGCCTCCTACGCAGGCGTCTATGCGGCTGTCGGCGTTCATCCGAGCGACGTGGCGGGGGTGGGCGAGAGAACCATCAAGGGCGTCGCCAGACTCCTCGAGAACCCAAAGGCGGTCGGGGTCGGCGAGATTGGCCTTGACTACTATCGAGACGGCGCGCCTCGCAAGGTTCAGCAAAGGTGGTTTCGCGCGCAAGTCCGGCTCGCCGTTGAGACGGGCAAGCCCATCGTGGCGCATTGCCGGGACGCGGCCGAAGACGTCTACGCGATTCTGCAGGAGGAAAAGGCGTGGCGCGCGGGCGGGGTCATTCATTGCTTCACAGGAGATGACGAGCAGGCGCGAAAATTTCTGGACATTGACTTTCACTTAGGCGCGGGGGGCGCCATCACGTTCTCGCGAGCCGAGGCGCTCAGAGATGTTTTTGAGCGTGTGCCGATAGAGCGCGTCCTTCTCGAGACGGACAGCCCGTATCTGACGCCTCCGCCCCACCGGGGCAAGCGAAACGAGCCCGCCTACCTCGCTCGGGTGGCGGACGCCTTCGCCGAGATTCACGGGGTATCGGCTGAGGAGGCGGCGCGCATCACCACGGAAAACGCTCGCCGCCTGTTCCGTATGGGGCCCGGGCGCGAGGAGGGGAGCGTCGCCTACCCGCTCGGACGCTCTCTGTATCTGAACGTCACGAACCGTTGCCAGAATGCGTGCTTCTATTGCGGTCTTTTGAGCGATCGCGTCTATAAGGGCCACAATTTAACCCTAGAGCGCGAGCCCGACGCGGCGGAGGTGCTCGCCGCCGCCGGCGACCCCTCGCGTTTCGAGGAGGTCGTATTCAGCGGATTCGGGGAGCCGACCTTGCGGTTCGACCTCCTCAAGGAGGTGGCCGGCGAATTGAGGCGACGCGGCGCGAAGCGAATACGCCTGGCGACGAACGGGCTGGCGAACAAGACGCACGGCAGAAACGTCCTGCCCGAGCTCCAGGGGCTGGTGGACGCGATATCGATCAGCATTCAGGCGGGCGACCCTGAGGCGTACGTGAAAATCTGCAAGACGAAGGATATGGAGGAGCCCTACGCGCATGTGAGGGAGTTCGTGCGCTGGGCGAAGAACTATATTCCCGAGGTGGAGGCGACGGCCGTACGCATGTCGGGCCTGGTCGATATCGAGGCGTGCGAGAGGGCGGCTAAGGAGCTGGATGTGCCCTTCCGCGCCCACGATTATGTGCCGATGGATTAGGGGACCGCAAGGGCAATGCGCCATGCCGTTCAAGGAGCGCGTATAGAGGTTTTCCGTGGATGACATCCCCCGAAACTAGGCGCGCGGAAGCAAATGCGCGATTTACGCTACAATGCTCCCGCGAATAACAAAGGGAGTCGTATAGGAAAATTGAGAAAAGTCATCGTCATGGAAGCGATTGTGGACTTTATGAGAAAGTATGTGGGGATGAAAGCGCCCTGCGCGCGATTCAAGGGAGACGCCTCATGCCTATAGGGAAACCAGAGGTGTATTACGCGGAAAAAAATGCGAGGATTTTTAACGGGGACGCCGCGGAGGTTATGGCGAGCATTCCTGATGAGAGCGTGGATTTAATTTTTGCAGACCCTCCTTATAATCTTTCAAACGGTGGTTTTACCTGCCATGCGGGCAGGCGCGTAAGCGTGGACAAGGGAAAATGGGATGAAAGCAGAGGAATAGAGAAAGATTATGCGTTTCATTACAACTGGATCGAGACGTGTCGCAGAATCCTAAAAGAGAACGGCTCTTTTTGGGTTTCGGGAACCTATCATTCCATATACGCCTGTGGATTCGCGCTGCAAAATCAAGGATGGCATCTGCTGAATGAAATCTGTTGGTATAAGCCGAACGCGGCGCCCAATTTAGCTTGCAGAATGTTCGCCGCTAGCCATGAAACCTTGATTTGGGCCCGCAAGACAAAGAAGGCGAAGCATAAATTCAATTACGAATTGATGAAAAGAACAGAATGGGCGGGAGACCTAATAAAGAAACCTAACAGGCAGATGCGCAGCGTTTGGGCGATCAACACTCCGAAGAGCGGAGAAAAAAAATATGGGAAGCATCCCACGCAGAAGCCCGAGTCTCTTTTGGAAAGAATTATACTCGCTTGCACAAACGAGAACGACGTCGTTCTCGACCCCTTCTGTGGAAGTGCGACCACCGGAGTCGTCGCCATCAGAAACGACAGAAATTTCATCGGAATTGACTCCGAGAAAGAATATCTTTCAAAAATAGCGATCAAGAGACTTCAAGACGTGATGAAGCAGGAGAAATTGTCGAATCAAGATCATGGCCATGGCATCAAGTCTGCAACGTGTTTTGATAGCCTCTTCGACGATAAGTAGATTTTCGCTTCATGGCTTCTGATAGGGCATGGGAGAAGATTTTTGAAGATCACGAAATACATGAACACGATTTCGCAAATTCGCCGTTCATCATTACCAATACGCAAATTAAAGAATCCTGTCAAAATTTTACGCGGACCGCCGAGAAAGAAGTGCGAATTTTATGCAAGCAGGATTCCCGTGAGAATCGTCCCAAAGTTTTCCGAGAAAATAATCTTTTCATCCTCCCGATCAGGAATGGGACCTACGCGATCATTGAGGGTGAAGGCTATGTGGATATTCCCGTCATCAAGAGTGAGATCGTAACTTATGCGTCAGGGCTATCGTTTTCTCTCGATACTTCAAAAGTCGGCAATTCGGAGATGCAGCATTTGGACTACGCTTACGCTTCGAGTTTGATTCGCAGTTTCATGGATGACGACACTTTCGTCTTGACAATACGAGGCCGCAAATACGCTCCCGAGTTTTCATTTTCCGTAGGCACATACGAACAAAATCTCCGTGTGCAGAGCGTTCAGACGGAAGTTGACGCTGGCTACGAGGGGAAAAGCAAGGTTTTGCTGGTCGAGGCGAAGAATGCCTCCACGGACAACGTCATTATCCGGCAGATTTATTATCCGTTTCGCCAGTGGCAACAATATACGGAGAAGCCCGTCGAGTTGATTTTCTTTGAAAGAAGAGATGAGGAATACGGTATTTGGAAATTCATATTCGAGTCCCTTCATAATTACAACAGCATTAAAATGATCGACTCCGCACGCTATAGAATAGCGGAATAGCGGAATAGCGGAGGGCGACAACTGTGAGGTTACGTCACAATACTATCACACTCGGTGTTTGGAGCGTTTAGAATTAGATGATACTGTAGTGCTGTTTCCTCCACCGCTCTTAGAATGTCGAACGTTTCTTCTTCAGTCCATTCTGGGTCCCTGAAATATATTCAGACTGGAGAGAAGCGATTTTTGTCCGATGCCCTATCTTTTCTTGAACACAATGTTCGGCTCAACGGATAAAGCTCCTTCATCATGGATAGTCTTGACATGGCGAAGGATTTCTCGTCGCAGCTTTCCTCAAAATCCCAACGCTTCGTTTGGACTCCATGTTTTTGGGCTTGTGCTGTGCCAGGCTTTTTCGCAAATCATCTGCTCTAGCCATCATAGAAGTAATGTCCTTTCAATCCGTGAACGTCGAAAATCAACATCTCGCTATGAAATAGCACGCCTTTGTAGATGTCCTTGGGGGGTGAAACGACGAAGATTATCTCCGGATATGCGCCGTTGGCGAAGTTGCGCCAGCGGTGTCCAGATCGTGGAGTTTTTCCGGTCAGCATAAAATTTATTTCCGTCAACGCGATACATTACGCCACTGAAACGATAGCGCGCGGCGTTTTTTGAGGGGGCTGATAAGGGCTTTCGGGTGTGGGCGATTCAGCGTTTAGGCGTCCTTCATATCTCCCAGTCTAAGGTCGCTCCACATTTCCCGTATTCAGTCCTGGGCAGCCAATGGAGATGCGAGTTAGTTATACGTGCGGCCGCGTAGTATTTATGAGTTCGCAAGCGTTTTGAACCTGCGCTAGAATGTCCCTGCCATGAGCGCGTACTCCTTTCATCCGTTGATAGCGCGCTGGTTCGGCGAGAAGTTCGGCGAGCCGAGCGCCCCGCAGGAGGCGGGCTGGCCGCAGATCGCGGCGGGGCGCGATGCGCTCATCACCGCGCCCACGGGAACGGGGAAGACGTTAGCCGCTTTTCTGTGGTCGCTCGACGACCTCATTCAAAGGGCGCTCAGGGGCGCGCTTGCCGATGAGTGCCGCCTCATCTACGTTTCTCCCCTCAAGGCGCTCGGCAACGACATTCAGAGAAACTTGACGGCGCCCTTGAGCGAAATCCGTGCGCTCGCGCTACAGGGGGGCGTCAAACTGCCCGAGATCAGGGTGGCGGTTCGCTCGGGCGACACCTCGGCCCGTGAGCGTCGTCTCATGCTGAGGCGACGGCCCCATGTCCTTATCACCACGCCGGAGTCGCTTTACATCCTCTTGACGGCGGAGCGGAGCCGCGCGGTGCTCGAGACCGTGCGCGTCGTCATCGTCGATGAGATACACGCCGTCGCCGGAGATAAGCGGGGCGCGCATCTCGCTCTCTCTCTGGAGCGACTGGACGCGCTTTGTGGGCAGCGGCTTCAGCGCATTGGCTTGAGCGCCACGCAAAAGCCGATTGAGGAGGTCGCGCGCCTGCTCGTCGGCGCGGGAAGGAGCCGAGAGGACGGCGCCCCCGATTGCGCGATCGTGGATGTGGGGCATCTGCGGCGAATGGCGCTCTCCGTGGAGGTGCCTGATCAGGAAATCGGGCCCGTCGCCTCGCACGCGCTTTGGGGAGAGGTTTTCGACCGGCTCGCGGGCCACATCGAAGGACATCGGAGCACCATCGTGTTTGTTCACACGCGAAAGCTTGCCGAGCGCGTCGCCCATCAGCTCACGGCGCGACTCGGAGAGGAGCGCGTCGCCGCCCATCACGGCTCCTTGTCCCGCAAAATCCGCCTCGACGCGGAGGAGAGGCTCAAATCAGGCGCGTTCTCCGCAATCGTCGCCACGGCGTCGCTCGAGCTGGGGATCGACATCGGCCACGTCGATCTTGTTTGCCATCTGGGCGCCCCGAGGACGCTCGCCTCCCTGTTGCAGCGCGTGGGCCGCTCTGGCCACTGGAAGGGCGCGACGCCCAAGGGAATCGTTTTTCCCCTGACGAGGGACGATCTTCTCCAGAGCGCGGCCGCGGTGCGCTCGGTGAGGGAGGGCGCCCTTGATCGCGTGATTTTCCCCGAAGCGCCGGTCGACGTCCTCGCCCAGCAGATCGTCGCCGAAGTCGCGGCGCGGGAAGAGGTGGAGGAGGAGGTGATCTGGGCACTCGTCAGGCGTGCGCAGCCCTACGCGCGGCTTGGGCGCTGCGTCTTCGAGGAAGTGCTAGAGATGCTCTCCGAGGGTGTCTCGACCAGTCGGGGCCGACGCGGCGTCCATCTGCACAGAGACCGCGTGAACGCCCTTTTGCGGCCGAGGCGCGGGGCGCGGCTCTGCGCCATCACCTCGGGCGGGGCGATTCCGGACACGGCGGACTACGATGTGATCGAGCACCCCGCGGAGACTTTCGTGGGCAAGGTGAACGAGGATTTTGCTGTAGAGTCGAACGCGGGCGACATCTTCTTGCTCGGCAATCATTCATGGCGGGTCAGGAGGGTGGAGCGCGACAAGGTGCGCGTGGAGGACGCGTGGGGGCTTCCGCCTAACATTCCTTTCTGGCTCGGGGAGGCGCCCGCACGCACGGCGGAACTCTCCGAGGCCGTCTCCCGCTTGCGGGCTACACTTGCGGAGCACCTGTGTGACGAGGATGGGGAGATTGGGTGGATGCGGGAGCAGTGCGGGTTGTGCGCCTCGGGCACGGCGCAGCTTCTTGCTTACGCGCGTGAGACGGCGCAGATTTTGGGGCGCGTTCCCACGCAAGGCGAAATCGTGGCGGAGCGGTTTTTCGACGAGGCGGGCGGAATGCAGCTCGTGATTCACTCACCCTATGGCGGCCGCGTCAACCGGGCGTGGGCCCATACCCTCAGAAAGCGCTTTTGCCTCACGTTCGATTTCGAGCTTCAGGCCGCCGCGACCGACGACGGCATCGTGCTCTCGCTCTCCTCCCAGCACAGCTTTCCGCTGGAGTCGATTTTTGGTTTCACTCGCCTCGCCTCCTTGAGAAAGGACATGCTCCAGTCCGCCCTGCAATCGCCCATGTTCGCTAACCGCTGGCGTTGGAACGCGACGCGCGCCCTCGCCCTGCCCCGATACGCTGGGGGGAAGAAGACACCGATCGCGCTTCAGAGGATGCGCGCGGAGGATTTGCTCGCGGCCGTTTTTCCGGCCCAGCTCGCCTGCCAGGACAACCACCATGGCCCAATCGAGCCTCCTGACCATCCCTTGGTGAACGAGACGGTGGAGAATTGTCTGACCGAAGCGATGGACATCGACAATTTGAGAGAATTGATACGGGATATCGAAGGCGGAAGGGTGAAGACCTTCGCCGTGGAGACGCCTGCTCCCTCGCCCATGTCGCACGAGATACTGAACGCGAACCCCTACGCCTTCATCGACGATGCCCCGCTGGAGGAGCGCCGCTCGCGTGCCGTGCCGCTCAGGCGCGTCCTGCCCGAGAACGCGCAGAACGCTCAGCTGGACGCGGACGCCATTGAGGAGGTGCGCCGGGGAGCCTGGCCGGCTCCGAGAGACATGGATGAGCTGCACGACGCCCTTCTCTCCTTGTGCGTGCTGCCTGATCAGGATGCGAGGGATTGGTTCGCCTGGGTGGGTGCGTTGCGTGCCCGGGGCCGCTTAGCCAGGGCGGTGTGGAGGGCGGGGGGCGCCATGTGCGAGGGATACGTTCCGGCTGAGCGGATGGCGTTTGTTCGTGCCGCGATTCCGGGCGTTGCGCTCACGCCCGAGGAGATTCCCCTTCAGGTGGGAGAGACGAAAGCGGTTTCCAGGGAGACTGCGGCGCTCGTTCTCCTTCGGGGCTGGATGGAGTGCCTGGGGCCCGTGAGCGCGCAGGAGGTCGCCGCCCGCGTGGGGCTCGCATTGTCCGACGTCCATGTAGCCTTGGCCGCCCTTGAGGGAGAAGGCGCGGTTCTCAGAGGCCGCTTCGTGCGCCTCTCGCCCGATGCGCCAATTGAGTGGTGCGACCGCGCGCTGTTGAGCCGCATCCACCGGATGACGCTGGGAAAACTACGGCGCGAGATCGAACCCGTCACGGCGGCGGACTTCATCCGGTATCTGCTCAGGTGGCAGCACCTGCATGAGGAGAGCCGGTTGCACGGGCGCGACGGCGTTCTGGAGGTGGTGCGCCAGCTCCAGGGCCTCGAACTACCCGCGCCCGCCTGGGAGGAGCGGATTCTCCCCGCCCGCATTCAGAATTACGACCCGGCTGACCTGGAGCAGCTGTGTCTCTCGGGTCTCGTCGTGTGGGGACGCCTGCGGCCGGGCGTCCCGCCCGATCCGCCTGAGCCTCCAACGGGCCGGATACGCCGCGCGACGTCCCAGAACGCGGGACCTACGCGCCGGGCGCTTCTGGCCTTTTTGCACAGAGAGGATATGGATATGTTCCTGAGTCCCCGGGGCGCGGGCGATGAATGGCGGCGAAATCTCTCGCGTCCGGCGCTTGAGGCGCTCGATTTTCTGGGCGCACGGGGAGCGTCTTTCCTTGCGGAGATCGCGCGGGCGACGGGCAGGCTGCGAACCGAGGTGGAGGAGGCGCTTTGGGAGCTCGTCTCGCGCGGTTTGGTGACAGGAGACGGCGTGGCGGGTCTCAGGGCGTTGATAATGAGCGAGAGGGAGAGGAAAAAGAGCGAACGAAGGCTCCGCGCTCTGCCGGGGGGCCGCGCCAAATCGCGCGAGGCGAAGAAGCGCTTCATGCCCGTGGGCCGCTGGTCACTCTGGGGGGTGGAGGACGTCCCCCTGGACGGTGAGGCCCGGCACGAAGCCCATGCGCGGCAGATGCTGAGAAGATACGGCGTCGTGATGCGCGAGCTCGCCGTCCGGGAATTCGCCGTTCCGCGTTGGCGCGAGCTCGTGGGAGTGTTTCGGCGTCTTGAGGCCAGGGGAGAGATTCGCGGCGGTCGCTTCGTCTCGGGCTTCACCGGCGAGCAGTTCGCCTTGCCGGAAGCCGTGGAGGCCCTGCGTGCCGTCCGCCGGATTCCGGCCCAAGGGAGGCCCACCATCGTTGACGCGAGCGACCCGATGAATCTGTCGGGCATCATCACGCCGGGGCCCAAGGTTTCTATTCGTTCGCGCGACGTCATCCTCTATCGAGATGGTCTGGTGGCGGACTGCGGCCCGATCGGCGAGGTGCGAAGCCGCCTTGAGAACGAATCGCTCGGCTTGGGCCGAGGTGTATGAAATCCCTTGAAGCGCCTTGCGAGCACAGATTCAAGAATGCGCCGCCTGGCGCGCGAAGACGAATGGTTGCCTTCGCGCGGTCGGGCTTGCTGGGGGAGGAGCGCTCGGCGCCCCTGTGCTTGGCCGCCCCCTGCGAGCTCTCCGCGATTTGAAATAACTTACGGGTTTTGCCGGCGTCTCATCCTTGTCCGTTCACAAAGGGGCAGCCGAGGGGGAGAGGCGGAGACGTCGTGGGTCCGGAACGCGAAATCCTGATCTTCAGGGGCACTCCACCTGAGCCGTTTTCGGGCGGGCGGCCTCCGTTTCCGAAAGACGAAAGAGAGGGGAACATGAGCGTATTCGTGGTCGGACACGTTGAGATCAAAAATGAGGAGGGATTCACCGACTACGCTGAGAAAGGGCTTGCGATCGTCCCCTCTTTCGGCGGCGAGTTCGTGATGTGTGGAGAGCTCACGAGGGTTCTGAGCGGCGCGCACGACAAGAGCACGTTCGCCATCCTGAAGTTCCCCGACCGCAACAAGGCGACGGACATCACGTTCCTACCCTATGACGAGGCATTTTAGGGGAGCAGCTGTTTCGTTGAAAAGCGTTCGTTGGGCACCCCCTTTGTGGAACAATCTGCTGACGTTTGCGACCCGGATGCGAGAATGCCAGACTATTTTGAAGGCGATTCGAGGCGATGAACTCGCGTTTTATTCAGAGGACGCAAGTGGCTGACGCAGAGAGACGGAAATTTCCAGGTGGTTCTCGGCAGAGAGTTAATAAAGCCGGGCAGCAGGTTCGGAACAAGACTGCAGGAAATTCAGATTTTCAGGTTATTGATCACTGGCGTACTGCTCATTGGCGTGTGATAAATACATTCGGGTCTTTTCTTAGAATGCGGATAAGTCGCACAAGGCAAAGTGGAATCGTCGTGGCACAAAGACATAAACGTAAGCACACGATTATCGATAAACTCAAACGATTTCCCAAGATGCAGTTAGCCCGCATGGATGATGTGGCGGGATGTCGTTTGATATTTGATAACATTCAGCAACTATACAAGTTTCGCAGTGACATTCACAAAGCAAAATTTAGGCACAAACTAAAGAATGAAATTGACAAATATGATTACATAAAGAGTCCCAAATTAAGTGGATATCGCGGAATTCACGATGTGTACGAGTACAATGTAAAGTCGCAAAACAGTCAAATTTCCAATGGGTTGTTGATTGAATTGCAGTATCGAACGCTTTCCCAACATGCTTGGGCGACATGTGTTGAGTTGGTTGGTTTTTTGACTGATAACCAGCCGAAGTTTGAGCGGGGTGATGAGCGGTATCGGAATATTCTGCGCTTTTCAAGTGAAATCATTGCGCGCTCTGCCGAGAAGCGTTGTTCGAGCCTGAGGAATCTGGACGACAGAGAAGTAGTTAGGGGGTTTTTGGAACTTGATGACAAACTGAACTTTATGCAGATGTTGCGTGGTTTGAACACTGAGCAGGAATCGGATTCTCTCTATAAAAATATCATTTTGATTTTTCAAGAAATGGGAGATACCCCACTTAAAATTCTCTCGTTTCGACATGCAACGGATGCATTGAAAAAGTTGTTCGAACTCGAAAATGAACCGTCCGGTAGGGATATTGTTTTGGTGAAAGGCGATACCGCTGAAGGCATTCGTGAAGCATTCAAGAACTATTTTTCTGATGCGCGCAAATTCGTTGAGTTGATCAATCGTGGCTGTAGCGAACTTTCTGGGCATTAACGGTGTTGCTTCATGAGATCTGGAGATTTCGCCCTTAGGATTCCCATCAAGGATGTAACTCGATCTATTTCTTCGACGATTTTAGGACTTCACCCATGCCTATCATCCGGCAGACGCCCGACGTTTCGAAATTCAACCCCGACATTGATTTGCCCTATCAACTTCGCCGGGAAGATTTTGCATTGGTCATGCAGGACGTCTATGATTTCTTTTTCGACGTGAATACGCATCTGTTCAATAAAAGTCTCAAACGTCTGGATGAAATGCTGCGGCCCGCCGCGATGTCAGGGCTGGTCTCCGACATGGTTGCGGCGAGCATGGCGCAACATTCGCGAACCCTGGTCGAGAACCAGTACCACAACGGCCACCCGGACCTCATCGTGAACGGGATATACCCCAACGATGCAGTGAAGGCCGGAACAGAAGGCGTTGAAATCAAAAGCACTCGCAAATCAGGCGGAGCCGTCGATACGCATGGGGCGCGGAAGCAATGGATGTGTGTTTTTGTTTATCAAGTTGATAACGAAACTGAACCCGCTGCAGATCGCGCCTCCATGAAATTCTCCGAAGTCTATCTCGGCTACGTCACTGTCAATGATTTCCGTAGAAATGCGCGAAGCGAACTCGGAACGAGAACGGCTACCTTGAACAGAAGCGGCATTCAGAAGTTGCGGCGGAGTTGGGTATATCTGGACACTTGAGCGCTTCTAGTTTTGGCATGGCCCGTTTCGCAAGTTGCACGTACCGTTTCGACACTTCGACGCCAACGCTTCGGTAGCCGATGTGATTGGCGGCGGCGAGCGTTGAGCCTGAACCCGCGAACGGATCGAGTATTACGCCCTTTTGGAGTGGAAGAGCCGCGCGGACCAGTTTCCGCAAAAACGACTGGGGTTTCAACGATGGATGTGGCGCCAAACTCTTCTCCGTCGCCTTGGTCGTGTGCGACGGGATGACGTCACCGAACGGTTTGTCGTTCGATACGCGGCGAAGCCCGCCAGTTTCCCACTTGCGCAAATTGTCCTGAACGCGGCCGTCCAAGGGATTACGGAACAAAAGCCAGGGTTCGGCCATCGAGCGCGGCATCACCGTGACGTCGGAGAATTCTTTATGCGCGTTCTTCGGACGGTCGCCTCCCCGCATCGTCATGACGAGTCGGGTGATGACGCCCCGGTTTTCTAAACCGGCGGCGTCAAGTGCTGACGCGACGATATGAGAAACCAGGGGATTGGACGCCATGAATATATGAGCGCCGGGAACGAGGACGCGTGATACGCTACGACCGAAACGCCCGAAAAATTCGCGCATGTTTTCGAGATCGGACGCGCTCAAAGTGGTGAAGCGTGGAAGCGGCGAACGCCGGTATCCGTCGAACGACGGAGGAATTCGCCAGACCCCACCTCTGCCTTGACGAAGTTTGCGCTGCTCTTTTTCCGTGTATTCAACCAGGCCGTAAGGTGGGTCAGTCACAACCGCATGAATGGTGTTCTCTCGGCAATTCTCCAACCACTCGAAACAGTCTGCCTGATACAAAACTGCTTCGCCGTGAATGCTCGCGGGCTTGGCAACTCTGCATGTTTTTTCTGGGACGACGGTCATGCTTATTCCGTTTCGGGTTGAAAGTGGCGGCTATTGCTGATGCGCTTGAACTTATCGGAACATCGCCGCGAATGGGAACGGATGTAAAATCCAATAATATCCGCTATCTTAATTTCCACTACCTCCTTATATCATCATCCTTTCATTCGGACAAGAAGCGGTCGTTTCCCGGACGGTTACGGTAGAGGTGCGTCTCCGGAAGGTGGGGAGAGTCCGCCTAACGCTAGAGTAAAATTTCAGGACGACGAGAGTCAGGGACATTCGGTCCCGCTATACTGCCGATTAGGGCGAACAATGGACCTTTGCGTTTCCACTCTGAGTTGCGCGATGGACGTATTTAGGTCGATTTTCTTGGCGACTCTTACACTGAGAGGGTCCTTGAACGTGTTTCTACGCCTCGCCAAGGGGTTTCGCCTGGATGCGGAAACATTCTCTTCCACCGCCCTGACGCGAATGACGCAAACCACCTGAAGGTCGCGCGAGGCGGGCGTTTCGCCCGCCCCTTATGTTTACCCGTCCATCGGGAACGAGAGGACGTCGACGGCGTACTTCCGTCTGCCCCTCACCGAGAGGCGAAACGAATAGTTGCATTTGCTTATCTTCCCTGAAAATGGGCCGCTCTTTTTTCAAGGAACGCTGACGTTCCCTCGACTTTGTCCTCCGTGGTCATCAGGCAGGCCTGCCCCAGCCGCTCGGCGATCATGCCCGCCTCCGGACCGAACTTGAGACCTGCGTTGATGGCGATTTTCGCCATGCGCACCGCCAGCGGCCCTTTGCGCATCATCTTTCGGGCACACTCGCGCGCGGCGTCCAATAGCCGCCTCCCCGAAACGACTTGGTTGACCAGACCGATGCGGTGGGCTTCATGCGCATCAATGACCTCTCCCGTCAGGATTAACTCCTTCGCTCTTCCGACGCCCACGAGGGCGGCGAGCCGCTGTGTGCCGCCCGCCCCCGGCATTATGCCGAGGTTCACCTCGGGCTGCCCGAACCTGGCGTTTTCACACGCTATGCGGATGTCGCAAGCCATAGCGAGCTCGCAACCTCCGCCGAGGGCGAAGCCGTTGACAGCGGCAATGATCGGCTTCTCCACGATCTCCAGCCGCGTTAGCGTCCGCTGAGAGGGAGCGGCGAGCCCGTCGATGAGATTTCGCTCCTTCATTTGGGCGATATCAGAGCCTGCAGCGAAGCATTTCTCCCCGGCGCCCGTGAAGATGACGACGTGAACCTCGCCGTCTGATTCGAGCGCCTCTACAACGGCACCGACCTCCCGCCACGTCTGGGGGTCGAGTGCATTTTTTTTCTCAGGGCGGTTGATGGTGATGAGCGCGATTCCCTCTGAGCGCTCGACCAATAAGTTCTCGTATGGCATTTCCGTCTCGCTCCTTTTGTGTGAGGTCCGCGTTGGTGACGCAACGGTGGAAATTCTCCCCGATGCGGGGAAGTCCTTGCGTCATTGTTAGACGGGAATATAGCCCATGGCGCGACGTTCGTCACCTGAGAGCACGACCGGTTCGGAGAGATTTTTTGTAAAAAAATTTAAGAATTTCGTGGTTATAGATTCCGTATCACATCAAAATATGTTGCTAAACATATAGAAATTAGATAGTTAGGAAAAAAACCCACCTTGCTAGCAGCCAACTTGATTGAGTGCTAATATCGCTTGACAAACCTTCGCACCTTGTCATATACATTTTGGCAGTAAGAAATTGTGTCGGGTTCGATTGGCGTTTCGCCCGTGTGATTTCGAGTATTTTCGATGCGTTTTTTTCACGAGAAAGCGGTATTCTCACCTACAAGGAGGAAGAGATGGCAAAGGTCAAAACAAAGATACAGCCTCTTCAGGATCGCATTTTGGTGAAGCGCCTGGATGCGGAAGAGGAGCAGATCGGGGGCATCATCATCCCGGATACTGCGAAAGAAAAGCCCCAGGAGGGGGAAGTCGTCGCCGTGGGCCCCGGCAAGGTGACCGACGATGGCAAAAGACAGGCCCCCGAAGTGAGTGAGGGCGACAAAATTCTTTTCGCTAAATACGCGGGCACCGAGGTGAAGTCCGAGGGCGTGGAGTATCTGATCATGCGCGAAGATGACGTGCTGGCGATCATCAACTAGCCACTTGTCCAACCAATAAGGAGCACTACCCAAATGCCAAAAATCATACTCTTTGAGGAAGAGGCCCGCTCAAAAATTAAGCGTGGCGTGGACCAGTTGGCCGACGCCGTCAAGGTGACGCTCGGCCCCCGCGGCCGCAACGTCGTGATCGACAAGAAATTCGGCTCTCCCGCCTCCACGAAGGACGGCGTGACGGTGGCCAAGGAAGTGGAGCTGGAGGATCAGTTCGAGAACATGGGTGCGCAGATAGTTAATGAGGTGGCGAGCAAGACATCGGACGTCGCGGGAGACGGTACCACGACGGCGACGGTGCTGGCGCAGTCCCTGTTTCGAGAAGGTCTGCGCAATGTGACGGCCGGGGCCAACCCCATCGACTTGAAGCGCGGCATTGACATTGCCGTTGAAAAAGTCGTCAAGCAGCTACAGAAACTTTCTAAGCCGGTGCGTGACAAGAAGGAGATCGCGCAGGTTGGCACCATCTCGGCCAACAACGATCCCGCCATTGGCGACCTGATCGCCGAGGCGATGGACAAGGTGGGCAAAGACGGCGTCATCACCGTCGAGGAAGCCAAATCCATGGAGACTTCGCTCGACATCGTTGAGGGGATGCAGTTTGACAGGGGTTATCTCAGCCCTTACTTCGTGACGAATCCGGATCGAATGGAAGTCGCTTTGGAAGATCCGTATATCCTCTTCCATGAGAAGAAGATCTCCAACATGCGCGATCTTCTTCCGTTGCTCGAGAAAATCGCGAAAATGGGCCGCCCACTCCTCATCGTCGCCGAGGACATCGAAGGCGAGGCGCTGGCCACATTGGTGGTGAACAAATTGCGCGGCACGCTCAACTGCTCGGCGGTCAAGGCGCCTGGGTTCGGCGATCGCCGCAAGGCTATGCTTGAGGACATGGCGATTCTGACGGGCGGCAAGATGTTGAGCGAGGATTTGGGCATCAAGCTCGAGAACGTCTCCGTGGACGACCTTGGGCAAGCGAAGCGCGTGACCATCGACAAAGATAATTCCACCATCGTTGAGGGCAAAGGCACGGCCAGGGATATCGAAGGTCGCGTCAAACAGATTCGCAATCAGATTGAAGAGACCACGAGCGATTACGATCGTGAAAAACTCCAAGAGCGTCTGGCGAAGCTGGTCGGTGGAGTGGCGGTGATCAACGTAGGTGCCGCTACAGAAGCTGAGATGAAAGAGAAGAAAGCGCGGGTGGAAGACGCCCTGAACGCAACCCGCGCAGCCGTGGAAGAGGGTGTTGTGACTGGTGGCGGCGTCGCCTTAGTTCGCTCGCAGAAATCACTGGGCGACGTTGAAGTGGAAGGCGATCAGCAGGTTGGCGTCGACATTCTCTCCCGTGCTCTTGAAGCGCCCATGCGTGAGATTGCGAACAATGCGGGCGTAGAGGGTTCTCTGGTCGTGCAGCACGTGAAAGGACAGGAGGGAAACAACGGATACAACGCGGCGACGTGCGGCTATGAGGACTTGGTCAAGGCGGGTATCATCGACCCGACCAAGGTGGTGCGCTCTGCGTTGCAAAACGCTGCTTCAGTGGCCGGCTTGATGCTCACGACGGAGTGCATCATCAGCGATAAGCCGGAAGAGAACGCAGGCGGCGGCGGAATGCCTCCGGGCGGAATGCCTCCAGGCGGAATGGGCGGCATGATGTAAATCGTCGTCTTTGATGACGCGAGAGGGGGCCTCCCAGAGGCCCCCTCTTTTTTGCGCCATTTGTCTCTGAGGCTCATTGAAAATAAAGTCGTGCGTCTCATAGGATCAACGCGTGGAGGGTCGTTGAGCACTCACATCGCTAGTGGGGTTTCTCGCGCTGGCGCGGACGATGGACGATGTTGGCAGGTAGGGGAGGACACATGGCGATAAATAGGTCGAAAAATCTCCTCGTCCTCCTATTGTTCGTATCATTATTGTTGCACTTATTCGTATTTGTCGTATTGAGTCGAGAATATGTTTGGTCGAGGCGCGTCCAAGCGAGCCGTTCGCCTAGGTTTCACGTTGTATCTGTCGAGCAACCTAAGAAAGAACTCCCCTTTCGCTCTAAAAGTCGGTTTTTATCGGACGCTAACCGAAAAGAAAGCGGTGTTGGCAATCTTGGTAAAGCCCCACTTTTAAGGCGCGCGGATAGAAACTTCATTCCCTCTCGCAGGGGCGGGCTCAGCCCGGAGACGAGGGTATTGCCGATTGCGATAAAACCCCTACTTTCTACCCCGGCCGTTCCTCGTCCGCCGCCGGTGCCCACAACGCCAGTGCCTAAATGGAGTGTGCTCTCCAAAGAGCCGAAACCTCCATCGGAAAAGACAACAGGCCCTAAGAAGCCACCGGCTCCAGAGAATTCGAGAGATTTCCTCCCTGAGAGGCTGAAGGCGACGACGCCTGCTCCCTTGAAACCTCCCGAAGCCCTTGAACCAAAGGTCGCGCCGAAAGTGGAGAGGAAACCCGGTAAGAAAAGCCCAAAACCGAGGCCTGTCGTAACGAATGAGGTCAAACCTGAACTAGCGGTGAGGCGTCAGGCCAGGAGTAAATCCGAAGAGAAGGAACCTCCAAGGCAAAAAGGGAAAGTCGAGGCTAGGGAAAAGCCAAAGAAAAGCGCGGTAGCCGCGCTGCGACCGAATCCTCAGCCGAGGCGTCCACAGCGTCTCGCACCGAGGCGACCGCAACCGGAAGACCCCTTGGCGTTGTTCAGAGTAAAACCCCAGCCGAAGGGGAAACCCAACGCGCCTAGGCTTGCTCTCTCAGATGAGGAAGCGGACAGGATCGCCAAAGCGAGTTCGGAAAAAGACTTGGAGAAAGAGGCGGGTGAAATTATTTCGCTTGATACGCGCGATTTTCGGTATGCTGCTTATTTCGCCCATATCAAACGGAAAATCCAAAACGCGTGGGAATGGCCTTTGGAGGCCAGAAGATACGGAGGACGGCTGTCGTTGCGTTTTGTGTTGAGAGAAAATGGCGCTTTGGAGGAGGTGCGTTTGCTAAAGTCCTCGAGGGTTCCCATTCTCGATGATTTGGCGATGGCCGCTGTCACCAAGGCGGCGCCGTTCAGGCCGTTTCCGGCGGGCGTCAAGCGCAAGACAATAGAGGCAACCTTCATATATGCCCGTCCTTAAAAGCCGCGTTCGCTTATGAGTGAGCTTGGCCGGGCTGTTTGTCCTTTGGGGAATGTGATTGGTTGACACCTGAGAATATGGATTTTAGGATTGCCCTCTTTTCGCTTTGAATCGCCAATCAGAGGATTGTCTTTTGTCCGAATCAGGGCTGCGCTTGAGCAAGCAAATCGAAGATTATTTGAAGAATATCTTCAAGCTGCAACAAGAGGTGTCCCCCGTCACGACGAACGCCATAGCGAAGTGCATGGAGATATCCACTGCGGCGGTGACGAGCATGATCAAAAAACTCAACCATCTGGATTTGCTTATGTATCGACCATACAAGGGTGTTGTCTTAAGCAAGAAAGGGGAGAAGGTCGCTTTAGAAATCATCAGACATCACCGGTTACTTGAACTGTATCTCAACCAGAAGATGGGAATCGACTGGGATAAGGTGGATGCCGAGGCTGAGGAATTGGAGCACGTTTTGAGCGAGGAGCTGGAAGCTGTTTTGGACAAAGCGCTTGGCTATCCGACTCTTGATCCCCATGGAGATCCGATTCCCTCGAAAGACGGCACCATGGTGGACACGAGAGAGGTTGTTCTCATCGCTCTTGAAGAGGGCCGCGCCACGAAAATAACCCGCGTGTTGCAAGATGACCCGAAGATATTGCGGTATTTGGGAGAGCTTGGCTTTTTTCCGGAGATGCCGATAGAAATAATTAAACAATCGCCCCTTGCCGGCACAGTGACATTGTCGGTAAATGGCAACAAGCATACGTTGGGCCGCGATATCGCATCTCGAGTTTTTGCCCTGAACGATTAGGCTCGTTATATTCTCGCATCGTCAGCTTCTTGTTTCTGGTCTCTTTCACATCAAAGAATACTCTCGTATATTTATATTTCTGGCGTTTGGGGAGCGGCTCATGCCGGATGGATGCATTGGAGGCGTTTGCGCAGAAGAGTGCGGCATTGGTTTTGAGAGCGAAGAAGGTCATTTTGTCAGGGAAAAACTTTTTACCGCTTTCGTCATGGGGATTTTTTGAGAATCCGTATCGGGAGAAAATATGCCAGCGAAAAGAAAAACGACTGTAAAAAAAGATTTTGACCACCGCTTTTGCGCCATTCATGACAAGGACGTTGAGTGGCGAGAAGATGTGAGCACCGACCTCCTCACTTTGCCCAAAGGGGTGAAAGTGAAAGTTTTCGCTCATGATCCGGTGATGAAACGCATTGACATGAAGGTGAAATTTCCGAAGGGGTACGTGGAGCCTCGCCATACACACAAGAGTTGGCATTCCATTTTGGTGACCCGAGGCAGGATGTGCGTAGCGGGTAAGGATTTGAGACCGGGCGACTATGTTTTTGGGTGGGATTTGCCGCATGGCCCTTATGAATACCCAGATGGCTGCGAAGTTTTTGTCGTGTTTATGGGCGAGGGGACGCAGCATGTTTGGGAAGAGGACGCATTGTTGAAGCACCAGTTGAAATGGGAGGCGAACACGGACGCGGGCAAAAAAGCTGTTGCTAAGGGCGATGTGGCTAGAAAGCAGGCATTGAAGGAAAAAAGAGCGGCCGCGTCCGGGAAAAAGGCACTGAAGAGAAAAGTAGGTCGCCCGGAATAATGCCGCCGCAGCGAATTTCTGTGATAGGCGCCGGCGCCTGGGGGACGGCGCTGGCGGATTTGTTTTCTGAAATGGGCCACGAAGTGACGCTTTGGATTTTTGAGGCGGACCTTTGCCGTCGCATGAAGTCGCACCATGAGAATGACGTATATCTTCCGGACGTTGCCCTACGCGAGAATTTGCGATTTACGTCCGATTTGGCTGAGGCGGCCTCGGCGGGCCAGGACGTTCTCGTGAGCGTCATGCCGAGCCATGTGGTCCGAAGCGTCTGGATGCAACTGGCGCCCTCAATTCATGAGGAAGCGATTCTCGCAAGCGCCACCAAAGGCGTAGAGGAGAAAACCCTTTGCCTGCCCACTCAGGTTATCTCTGAATGTATTGATGAAGTGGGCAGTGAACAGCACGCGCTCGCCTGTCTTTCCGGTCCTACGTTCGCTCGAGAAGTTGCCGAAAGAAAGCCTACGGCCATCACGATAGCGTCTGATGACTCCGATACTGCGCACGCGCTCCAAGAAGCGTTTTCCGCGTCTCATTTCAGGATTTACACGGGCGATGACCCCATCGGGGCCCAACTTAGCGGGGCGCTCAAGAATGTCATCGCTTTGGCGGCAGGTATATCCGACGGCATGAAACTTGGGCATAACGCGAGGGCGGCGCTTATCGTGCGCGGCTTGTCGGAAATTGGACGCTTGGGCGCGGCGATGGGTGGCAGGGTGGAAACATTTTCTGGTCTTGCGGGAATGGGCGATCTGGTGCTCACCTGCACCGGAGAGCTGAGCAGGAACAGAACGGTGGGCCTGCGGTTGGGACAAGGTGAGACCCTACAAAAAATCCTGGAATCAATGAAGGCCGTCGCCGAGGGCGTGTCCACGGCACCCGCCGCCGTGGGGCTGGCTGATAAATATGGCGTGGACATGCCTATATGTCGAGAAGTCCATGCCATATTGTTTGAGGGTCATCATCCGAAAGATGCGGTAAGTGCCCTGATGTCGAGGCCCCTGAAAGCCGAGGACGCATAGGCAGGGATGTATTCCCTAGAGGAACGCGCGTCATTTTGCGAGAACGCCCGGTCTCACTCTGAGCGCCGCACTTTCCTTTGCGTTTTGAAATATCCTCTCTGGGGTCAGCCCTGCGTCTGTATTCGTTGAGGAGGCAATGAAACTAAACTTCTCTCTGCGCATCACGCGCTCTCCAGGTAATTGAGGAGAGAATCAAGGCACTCGCCCCAGCCTTCTTCATGCTCATCGCACATGTTCTCGTCCGGGAATCCCTCATGGGTAAGTATCAGTTCCGTTCCGTTTTCTCGCTCAAGAAATTCCAGCGTCCCCAAGGTTTTTGGATAATTCCAATTCCCTCTCCCATTGGAACGTATAGACAAGTCGCTCCGGGGGGTGTATCTTGACGAACTCTCCATTCAGGTAAAACGATTCTCCCTCAAATGGCCGCATCTTGATCCGGTACCCCCCCCCCCGATTTTGAAATCCATCTCTATTCGGGGTGTTGTTAACCCCTCTGGGGCCCACCATTTTTTCAAAGCTTCTTGTTGCGTCCATGCGGCGAAGAGTTTTTCCCTCGGGACTCGAAAGATTCGCGCGAGCCGAAGCGAGTGTTTTGACAGGCGCATTTTTTCACTCCTTCCCGGAGGTTTCGTCCAGGTATCTAGCGAGACTCTCGAATTGCTCCTCCCAGAATGGCTGATAAAAGTCGATCCATTCGGAGGCTTTTTTCATCGGTTTGGCCTCCAGGCGGAGGTGATGGGCGCGCCCTCTTTTTTCTCGATGAATAAGGCCGGCACTCTCTAATACGGCCAAATGCTTGGAAACTGCTGGCAGTGAGATGTGAAAAGGAGCGGCCAGGCTTGTGACGGTGGTTTCTCCTCGAGAGAGTCGGCGCAAAATAGCCCGTCTCTTGGGGTCTGAGAGTGCTGAAAAAGTAGCGTCGAGACTGGATGATGGACTCATGGAAACGCTTTATCCGGTGATGAATCCCCGCAGGTAGCAGATCTGCCACTGTGTTGGAGATTGTCGACGGTCATTCTTCCGAGATAGGCTCCTATTTTTATGGTGTTGCCAACGCTATCGGGAATTTCTTTTTCGAAATCATCGGAGGCGAGTATTTGGAGGACAGAAAGCGTATTCGCTTGAACGGTGTCGGCGTAACTGACTACATATTCTTTTGCGCATTTGAATTTGAGCACCTGTTCAGGCGAGTTTCCGAATCCTATTTATTGTGGGTTTGCGTCCATGTCAAATTTTCCGCCTCATTTGCCAGAAATTCAAAGTTGCCTGTTTCCGGAAACAAGTTTCATATTTAACTATATGGTTAAATATATGTTTCCCTTGACCTGCTGTCAACCCTTTTGTGATGACGGAGTTTCTGGTTTGCTCTTTGTTGTTCTTGGGGGAGAGGTATGGGTAATGTTGAGGCAGCGCCTTAGTGTGGCGACGAAAGCCCTAGTGTAGGGTCGTTATCATGGAATTTGTGAAATTCATTTTCCTTCGATCTTTGTGCTGGGTGATCTCTATATTCTTAGTACCCGTTTGCTGGGTGGCGGCGCTTTCCTTTTGCCGGAACCTTCTGTCCGCTTTTCTCATACAGGGTTCAGGAGCTAGCGCTTATCTTCCCACACATCAGGGCGGGGCTTTTCTCATCGGTGTTGTGGTCTACGCTTTATGGCATCGATTTTGGCCGCCTGAGTTCCTATACGCTTTCGTTCATGAGTTTACGCATCTCACGTTTGCTCTGATCACCGGCAAAAAGGTGCGTCGCTTTGAGGTGACGCGAGGGAGCGGGAAAGTGGTTTTGAGCGGTACGAACCCCATCATCGTCTTGGCGCCTTATTTTTTCCCTCTTTTGACAATCATGGTGCTGATTCTGGGCACCCTCATCAGTTGGGGGTTGGGGTATGGAAAAGTTCACTGGGCGACGGCGTTTTTCTCTGGCCTAACGCTTTGTTTGCACGTCCTTATGACTATCAAGGTGCTGGGCGTGCCGCAGCCCGATATTGCGCGCAGCGGGCGAATTTCCTCTTTGGTGCTCATCTTCTTGTTGGGGGTGGTTTTTGTTGGCGGCGCGGCGCTCGCCTCCATGGGGGGTTGGAGTATACTCGTTTCGTATCTCACGTCTATTTGGCATGAAAGTTGGGATACGTATGCATTTTTGTTTGGCTTGATGAAGCGCGTTTTATGAGGTGGGAATCTGGACGCATGGCTTTTGCATCTTGGCGATGCCGATTTTGTTTGATGATTTTTTTGAGCGCGTTGAGCACAGGCTGTGCCTATGAAGTTTTTAGAACGCAAAACATTTCTCAGCCGACAAAAATACGCGCCCTCCGGCGTATTGCCGTCACCCCTTTTCGTTATTCGAGTGACTGGACGGGACTTTTCCGCAAGATCTACAGGCAAGCAGGTTTAGCAATACCCAAAGGAAAGAAGGTCGAGTCGGTGGAGGGGACGTTTTTGATTCGGGACGCTATCACCTCCAAAGGATATGAGGCTGTTTCATTCCCCAAAGAATTGCGGATAAAAAAAACAGGTGGTTCACTGCGCTCGGAGGGGAAAACTGCGCAAACCTACCCATTAATACCCAGAAATTCGGGCGCCCAAGCCATCATATTTGCTAGAGGCAGCCACCTCTGCAGCGATATGGAATCGTGCGTCGCCAAAGTGGAAATACTTTTGGTGGATGCCAGCTCTGGCGAAGAACTATGGAAATCGCGGGCGAGAGGAACGACGGGACTGTCCCAGGGGGATGAAATGAAAGCCGCCGTTCAGGGCGCGCTCGAAGAATTTCCCGACAATTTTCCGGTTTCTGGTTGAAGTCAAGAAATTTCATCCATATCCATGCCCGATACCAGGCGGCCATGACGATTTGTCGTTTTTGATGCGGACGTATATGACAAAATGACAATTTCATTCATGTTTTTTCTTTCTATCTCATTGATATAGAAGTTGTTATAGAATAGAGAAAAATGGCATAACGTTTGCATTAAAGATCAGAAGCGCTAATCAGGGCGTTCATAGGCGGCACGCCTTGGGTAGCCGGCGAGAGGAGTTGCCGATTGGGTCGGCGCTCCTCCGCCACGCTATTATTTCTCTCACGTTTCTCCTCCCTTCGTGAGAGCCTCCTCCCGGAGACGGGAGGAGGTTTTTTATTTGCTTCTCGGCGACATGATTTTCCCCTGCGTGGTTTGCAATCGGGGGATGTTGGTTTATAGTGCATTTTGCATGAAATCATGCGGCGTTGATTAGGTGTTGAGAACTCATCCATTAAAAGTGAGGAATCGGAAATGGTTACAGGCAAAGTGCGCCTCGCCTCTATCGGGCTTGGGTGGTGGGCTGGTGTGTTAGCGGATGCTTTGAATCGAAGTGGTTCCGGCGAAGTAGTTTCAGGTTTCGCGCGGAGTGCAGACGCCCGAAAGATGTTTTCCGAGAAATACAGTTGCCGAGCGGCGGGCAGACTAGACGATATATGGAAAGACCCGGAGGTAGACGGCGTTCTCATCGCGACGCCTCATTCCACGCACCTTGACATGATCTCCCAAGCCGCATCGGCCGGCAAGCACGTATTCGTCGAGAAACCTCTTACCTTGACGGCCGAAGAGGCAAAAAAGGCGATTGAGGTGACGTCAAGCGCGAATGTGACTCTACAAGTGGGACATCATCGCCGCCGATTCGGTGCCAATCGCAAGATCAGGGAAATGATAGACGGCGGCGAGCTGGGTATGCTGCACCAGCTGGAAGCTAATCTCTCGCTTCCTATGGGGTTTGAACCCAGACAAGGTTGGCGCAACGATGCGGAAGAATGCCCGGTGGGATCCATGACGGGTCTCGGCGTGCATATGGTCGATAATCTGCAATACTTGGCTGGTCCCGCAAAAAAAGTATGTGCGTTTAGTAAAAAATTATTGGGCAAAACGAATCTCGACGACACGACGAGCATTATCATTGAATATGAGCGCGGCCCGTTGGGCTATATTGGAACCACTTTTGTTATTCCCAAAATTTGTGATACCGCGGCTTTTGGTACGAAAATGAGAGCATACAGTCTTGAGGAAGGCGGAAAACTTCATGTGGCCAAGGTAGGCGAAGAGGTGTTGACGGAGGTTGCTGTCGTAGGCGGAGACGCCTTGGCGGATGAGATGGATGAATTTTGCAAGTGCATCCGGGGAGAGGCGACTCCTGAAACGGGCGGACACGAGGGGCTCGAAGTCGTCTCGGTGCTTGAGGCGGTTGTCAAGAGCGTGAACACAGGCCAGGTCGTGGAGGTGGCGTCCGTTCGGGGATAAGTCTTGAGCGTTGTTTTGGAGGGAAAAATGTCTCGGATGACTTATGTTGGCGCGTCGCCGACCAAAGCTGACGCCCTGGCGAAAGCGGTTGGTGACACCATCTATGGCGATGATTTCCATATGCCGGGGGAGATATACGGCAAAGTTGTTCGCGCCCCAATGGCTCCGGCAAGAATCAAAAAGATAGACGCGAGCAAGGCGCTTGCACTGCCGGGTGTGCATTGTGTTTTAAGCGCGCAGGACATTCCTGGCAAAAATGCCGGCCGTTATCCTGATTTTCCTGTACTCGTAGATAATGTTGTCACCGGTATCGGCGATGCTGTTGCCCTCGTGGCTGCGGACACCAGGGATTTGGCGGATGAGGCGGCCACGCTCGTAAATGTCGTTTATGAAAGGATTTCGGGCGTTTATGACTTCACTAGTCTTGCGCAAGGCGAGGTGATCTGCGACTGGAAAACGGAGAAGGGGAATGTGGCTGCTGGGTTCGAAAAAGCGGACATGGTGGTAGAGAATATCTATTTTTCCGCTTGTCTTGATCACGCGTTCATTGAACCTGAAGGTGGCGTCGCCTGGATCGATGAGCGTGGCGTGGTGAACATTCGAGTCCCCACCCAAATGATAGAGAATTATCAAAACGTGGCGAGAATTTTAGGTTTGCCATTGAGCCGCGTTCGATATGATTGTCCGATGTTGGGCGGGGCCTTTGGCGGGAAAGAACATCCGCTTTTGGGTGCCTTTATGGCGTTGTTGGCGATGGAAACGGGACGTCCGGTGCACATGGCCTATTCCCGAGAGGAAACCATGAACACCGGTAGTAAAAAACACCCTTTCCTTATGAAATACAAGACCGGTGCCACGAAAGATGGAAAACTCACAGCACTTGAGGTGGATATCATCGGCGATGCGGGGGGGTATGCGGCCAACAGCAAGGGTCTGCTTTTAGGGGCGCTTGTGTTGAGCGGCGGACCCTATGAGATCCCCAACGCAAGAGGCCGTTCGCGTGCGGTCAAGACGAACAACCCCTTTACCGAGGCGATGCGCGGCGTGGGGGCGAACCAAGTATGTTTCGCCTATGAGGCCCAAATGGATGAGCTGGCGTGTCAATTAGGGATGGACCCCTTGGAGTTTCGCGAGAGGAATTTTATCAAAAAAGGCGCGACGCTCATGCAAAAACAACCCGTGCCCTCACGAGTGATGTTGCCCGAGTTGGCTGAGAAAATCAAAAAGCTCGTCGGTCGCTCGGTAGGACGCACGCCCGAGAAAGATCATGGCCCATGGCGCGTGGGTGTCGGGATTATCGCAAATATCGGGGGATATGGGAGACCCAGGAACGAGGGGGAAGTCTATGTGTCCATTGATGCCGACGGCAGCGTCAACGTGCGCACGGGTGCTTCTGACGTGGGAGCTGGCCAAACCCAGACGAATCGCCAAATCGCGGCCGAAGCCCTAGGCGTTTCTTTAGAAAACGTGACGGTGACCATGTCGGATTCTCACGTTACTCCCCTTGTGGGCGTGACGGCTGGTAGTCGGCAGACGATGATCTCGGGCGGTTCTTGTTATCGGGCATCAACGCAGTTGCGGGAGAGGGTGCTTAGGGGCGCAGCGGAGCTGCTCGAAGCCGCGCCCGAGGATTTGGAGATGAAAGATGGAAGGATTTCTGTGAAAGCCGCCCAGGAGCGTGCTGTCGGTTTCACCGAGGCTATCGCCCAGTGCGGGAGGATGGGAATCGACCTTCACACAGTGGGAAAAATGAAAATCGGCGTTCATGAGTATGAGGGGAATGAACGATATGGCGATGCCGGTGGCTGGATGGATTATGTTTTTGGCGTTCACGCCGCCGAAGTGGAAGTGAACGTCGATACGGGGGAGCTTCGCGTGCTGAACTACTGGTCGGGGCATGACGTTGGCCAGGCCATTAACCTGCAGCATGTGGAGGGGCAGTTTGAGGGCGGCGCGATGATGGGAGTCGGCCATGCCTTGACTGAGGAGGTTCTTACGCAAAAAGGTACGCTTCTCAACAATGAATTTCATGGCTATCTCATTCCCACCTCGGTAGATGCGCCTGAGTGGGACAACGTCATACTGGAGTCAGGCGAGGGGCTTGGACCTTATGGGGCGAAAGGGATTGGAGAGCCCCCCTGCACCGCGGGCGCCGCGGCTGTAGCCTGTGCGGTTGGCCAGGCGATTGGCGCGCGCATTACGCGCATCCCCATCACGCCAGATCACGTGATGGAGACGTTGGGCCGTCTGAACAAAAATGGAAGCCAAAACTAAGCGAGCGTCCCCTATAATACTAAAGGTTCTTGTTGAATGAAGTGCCCCGCACTCGTTATGGGGCTTGTCTACGTCATAAAGCGCGGCGGTGCCCCTATCGTATTTTTTTCTCTAGGGTGTATTTGAATCTCGCCCACTCTGGCTAGATAAAGATCTATGCTCTCGCCTTTAGACTGGCCGCTCGTCCTTGTTGACATTACGTTTGCCTTAGGGGCTGGAGTTCTCATTTGCAAATCGGTTCTAAAACCATGGCTTCATATTTTATGGCGGAGCGCATTTTGCCCTAGGTGTGGGTGTTCGTTGGTACTTGGATGCAGATGAGCGGGTTGGGAATCCTGTTGATTTCTCTGTTTGCATGGCATGGGGAATTGATTTGTTTGTCTGAGAAGACTTGGGTGTAAAAACCCCGGGAAGAACGGAAATTCCCGGGGTTTCGATGACGAACTTCTTATTCGTCGACTTCTTCGAACTCCGCCGTGTGTTCTACGATGATTCCGCGCTGCACGCTTTGGCTGGCTGGGCAGCCTTTGTCGTGAACGGCGAGTGCGCGTTCGGCGTATTCTCGCTTTCCTTTCGGAATTTTGCACCTGTAGTGGACCTTGATCTTGGTGACCAAGGCCGTCCCGTCTATGTTCTCAATGACGCCCTCGACTTCCGCCACGAGGTTATCTGGACTGCTCTTGATTCCGCGCGCCTCCAGCGCGCCGCCCATGTTACCAGTCAGTCAGCCTGCGACGGCGGCGGCCAGGTGATCCAGAGTGGCCGGCCGTTCTTCCACGGGTTCCGCCTTGTAGAAATTTTTGATCCCCCCGTGGATGCCATAGGGAATCGGCTGATCCGGAAATGCGTCCAAATACGCCGTTTTCATTCCCTTACCTGGTTCTTTGACGATCCGGGCTTTGGTGACGTGAATGATTTCGCCCATCGATGTTCTCCTTCAGAGGATAAGGCATGAAGAATCTCTATAAAATGACGCCTGCGCGCCAAGGATAGCATGCTGATGAATTCGAGAAAACCGGCATTTCACGCCCGGAGTTTTTACGCGATAACGAATATTGTGCCTGTTACGGTGAGCAGCGATCCAAAAATGAGTCGAGGCGTAATGTTTTCCGCCTCGCGCATGAAGAACCAACCGATGAGGATGACGATAAGCGGCTGGGCGGAAACGATGGCCGTAACACGTACGGCCATGGTGTGTATGAATGCGAAATTATAAAGCGGCACCGCGATGGTCTGGCAGGCGCCTGCGGCAAAAAGCCATGGCCATGATGAGGAGGGAATCGCCCCCTGTGATTCTTCGCCTTTGTTAAATAGGACGAGGAGAGAAGCCGTAGCAGCTCCCACCCAAAGAGCGATGGAAGCGGTGGCGAGCGGGTGAAGATTCAAGGACGCTTTTTTGAAGAACACGGCCGCTACGCCCCACAGAATAGACGTGATGCCGGCTGAAAGCCAACCGAACAGCTCCCATTTGGCTCCGTGGGCTTTCGACGCAGTGGGCGGTGGCGGTTCAGCTTGAACGATCAACGTTATTCCGCCAAGTAAAATCAAAAGACCGAAGATAATGGAAAGCGTTGGTGCCTCCCCTAGGAAAAAGGAGGCCGTAATTGCTGTGACGACAGGATATGTCATGGCGATAGGTATGGAGCGGTTTGGGCCTATTCGGTGAATGGAGCGGTAGAAAAAAGAGCGTGATATGCCAATGTGGAAGAAGCCCGCCAGGAAGCTAAAAAGCAGAGCGGTCGTGTTGGTGTTCGATAGGTCATCGATTGATATAAGATAGATGGCGATGAGCGTTACGAGTGCGGCGTTGATGGTTGTGACGGCCGCGGTGACTTTGAGGATGGGGGCGTTCGTCAGCCCTTTCTTGATGAAATACGTGAATACCGCCCAGGATATAGAAGCGATTGAAGCCAACAACACGCCATAGGTATTGGATTCGATGTTCATTTCCATGGAAATACGCGGGGAGGTGCGGCACGGAGGGAGGTTGTGGGGGGTATAGGCAATGAAAGTTATTTGTCGGGGTTGACGCAAAGTACCGCGCGCCAATAATCAAAGACGTTGACGCGCTCTTGGCGTTTGAGAATAAGGTTGTTCGCTTCGAGGAGGGGTTCGAGATCCAAGGTGGTCTCCCATCCAAATTTCTTGCAAACGTCGTTGATGAGCTCCTCGAACTTAGACAACAAAAGATGATTGCTTTTGAAATGGTTGATAAATACGATGCGTCCCCCTGGCTTGCATACGCGAGAAATTTCCGAAACGACTTTGTGTGGATCGGGAGCTGCACTCACCACATAGCAGGCTGTGACGCAGTCGAAGCTGTTGTCCTCATAGCCCATATTTTGCGCGTCCATCACACGGAGTTCGACATTGCCAAGCCCCATTCTGTCCACTTTTTGTTTTGCCTTTTCGAGCATTTTAGAGGAGATGTCGATGGCGACAATCTCAGAGGTGGGCGGATAAAGCGGCAAGGAAAGTCCGGTGCCCACGCCTACTTCAAGTAGTTTTTCACTCGGTTTCAGGTCGAGCAAATCGACGCCAACGTTTCTGCCTTCGTGAAATACGTGTTTAAAGACGAAATCGTAGAATTTCCCCCAGCGATCGTATATCTTTATTACGGTGTCCGACGATTGCACTTTAGGGCTCCTCGGCTAGACTTCTCATCCTCGTGGCTACTCGGTGAATCTAGTGGGCGAGCGTCGTTCCGTTGACTAATATACGGGGACGCTCCCTAGTTTGGGTAATTTTTATTCAATTCTAACTTCTCCTTTTCACTTTTCATTATATGACATATTTTAAGGTAAAGGGAAATCTTTTACCAATCATGGGAGAATAGCATAATGCCTTCGAATACCATAGGCTTTGAAGAAGACGGCTTGGCCCTCGTGCGATTGAATCGTCCCAAGGCGCTAAACGCTCTCAACAGTGAATGAAATGGCCCAAGAGCTGTGCGAAGCGTGCGAACGATGTAATGCGTCTGACGTCCGCGCGATGGTTTTAACGGGAGAGGGACGCGCTTTCTCCGCAGGTGGAGACCCCAAGGAGATCGAAGCGCGCGTGGATATGGGTGAAAAAATGGAGGAATTTCTTTGGCCTGGCTATCAAGAAGTTCGATGCCCGACGGTGGCGGCGGTCAATGATCTTGCCGTAGGCGCAGGCGGCGCTGTCCATCGGCCTTGTTCGCTCCCTTCACCCCGATGAGTCGCTCATGGAGGCGGAGATGGCACTGGGGCGGAAACTTGTCGATGGGCCATCCATTGCTCTGCGTGCGGCAAGAAGCTCGTTCATCAATCAAGCGGCCTGGATGTGGCCGCCGCGCTTCGTTCGGAGGCGGAAGCGCTAGCTTGGATTTTCAGGAGGGAATTTCCGCTTTTTTGGAGAAACGCAAACCTTCGATTCCAGGGCAAATGATCGGTTGCCTTTGATTGGTGACTCGGTCCCTATAAGGGACGCTTTTTGAGTATGGAAGCCTATCTTGCAAGTTTGCCTGTTTGGGCAAATCTCGTTTTATTTTCTGTGAGTATTTTCATCATCACGAAAGGCGCCGATTGGTTTACCGGCGGAGCGGTTGGCGTCGCGCAAATAACAGGGATTCCCAAAGTGGTAGTTGGCGCCACCTTGGTGAGTTTAGGGACGACGGCTCCCGAATTCAGCGTTTCCGCCATTGCGGCCTATTGGGGTCACCCGGCCACGTCCGTCGGAAACGCGCTGGGGTCCACCATTTGCAACATTGGGCTCATTTTAGCGGTCGCGTCCTTGATTGCGCCTGTTTCTCTATCCAGAGGAGACATTTTACCGAAGGGCGCCTTTATGCTGACGCTAGGCGTATTGATGATTCTCTTGGCCTGGGACGCGCAACTCGGCAGGGCGGAAGGATTGGTTTTGCTCGTATTGGTGTTTTTCTACCTGGGGTTTATCTATTTATGGGGCAAGAAGAGAGCGAAATGGTCGAATTTGGAGAACGCCGAGAATACGCCCATGACTCCCCAGGCGTATCGCGTCGGGCTGCGATTCATAACTGGCGCGATTTCAGTCGTCTTTGGGAGCATTTTACTCGTGCAAAATGCGGCGCATTTTGCACGAGCGATGGGCATTCCTGAACTCGTCATAGGTCTCACTCTCGTAGCGCTTGGCACTTCGTTGCCTGAGTTGGTCACAGCGATTGCCGCCTCCTGGCGTGGACACGGGGACATCGCAGTCGGCAATGTGATGGGGGCGAATGTTTTGAATCTCGCGTGGGTTCTTGGTGGAGCGTCCATGATTACTCCGCTGCATTTTCAGCGGCAATCCTTTGTTTTGGATTTCCCTTTCATGCTCATGATGATGGCTCTGTTTTTGTTTCTCGCTTTATGGCAATGTGGCGTCGGACGCAGGGAGGGATTTGCGCTTCTTTCTGTGTATGTATGCTATCTGGGGCTGATGTTCGCGTATTTTGTCTGAACAGGTCCGTGTCTGGGAGGGATTTTGTTCTGAATGATACGTCTTCCCAGGATCGGGCCGCAGCCAAGCCGGGCGGGCAACGTGGCCATCCGAAAGGTTTTCTTTAGGAGACGTTCTTCTCAGGTTCGAGGACGCGTCATGGCGTTTTGAGAGGGAGGATTAATTTTTTTCGCCCTTTTGCGTCCATATGTTGAGCGGTTCGCTTTGGTTTTAGCTCGTTTCTCGCTCTTGCGGCCAGTGAGGGAAATGGAGATGAACATGAAAGAAATATCCACGCTCATCATAGCGGTTTTGCTGTTTGGCGGCACCCCTGCTGAAGGGGCGGAGGGGGGAAACGATGAATCAGTGAGCAATATGAACCAGATTGTCATCGAGGTGAATGACAAGAAAATCACTTTAGGAGAAATAGAGCAGAGACTGAAATTGATGGCTCCGGCCGTTCGAATTCGTATTCGGGAAAATAGGGAGCAGTTTCTGGAGGGCTTGGTGCAGGCGGAGCTCTTATATCAAGAGGCGATTCGGCAAAGGGTTGACGAATTGCCTCAGATTCAAAAAAGGGTCGAACGTTTGAAGCGCAGACTCATCATCGAGCAGTTCTTGAGGCGAGACGTGGAAGTGGTAGGCATACCTGAGCAGCAATACCGGGATTTTTTTCTCGTCAACAAAGAGCGATTTCGCCGCGAGGAATCGGTGACCCTCGGCCACGTCGTGCTGAAAACTGAAAAAGAGGCATGGGATGCGGTCGCGCAACTCAGGCGAGGAATTCCCTTTTCGCAGGTGGCGAGGCGGCGCTCCATCTTCGAGTCCACGCGCGATTCGGGCGGAATGATGGGGACGGCCGAGCGGGGGGAGCTGGAGAAGGTGTTGGAGGATTTGGCGTTCAGCCTTCCGATCGGGCAGCCCAGCGATCCGATAAAGACATCGGTCGGCTGGCAGATCATAAGGGTTATGGAGCGCGTCGGAGCGCAGGATGCGAAATATGAGGACGTCAAGGACGACGTAAAGCTCCTTTACTCGGAGCTGAAGCGTCGGGAGAGGTATGAGGCGCTGCTGAGGGATTTGCGAGAGAAATCCAGAATCCAGGTGCACGCGGATCGCTTCAGGTAAGCGGACGATCCATCGGCCGCCGCGACCCCCTCGTCCACGTTTTTCCACAAGTTCTGCCCGCGTATCCCCGATCCGCGCACGGTCTATCCACAACAAATTGTATTTTTCGTATACGTATAAAAAGCGTTGACATGACGCTATATGTTGTGGTGATAATACTTTTGTTCCAGTTGAATTTCAAAGTGCGGTATTCAGACGTATGCGTTCTAGCGAGGAGAAAGCCTCTCCCGTTTCGGGCGGATGGGAGTGGCGTCTGGGGGTGAGAGGAGTCGGCCTTCTCTTACCCCCAGATATTTTCACTTGATTTTCGGAAAATTTACTGAAAAACGCCGTGAATTTAGTGAAATTGACGGTATGAAAGCGGGGCGATGGGTGGCTAGGAGGCGCCTGAGTCGATGAGACCCGGATAGCGTCAGGGGGCGGGCCGCACAGCGCGCTCGGGAAAGTGGAATTCGCAAGATGTCGATCAAACCGGATAAGTGGATATCCAGAATGGCGCGCGAGCATGGCATGATAGCGCCCTTTGAGGACAGGCAGGTGCGGGAGGGTGCCATCTCCTACGGCGTCTCCTCCTATGGCTATGACATTCGCATCGCCGATGAGTTCATGATCTTCACGAACGTGAATTCCACCATCGTGGACCCGAAGAATTTCGATGAGCGTTCGCTCGTCTGTGTGAAGGCCGAAACCTGCGTCATTCCGCCCAACTCTTTCGCCCTCGCCAAGACGGTGGAGTATTTTAGGATTCCCCGAAGCGTGCTCACCGTCTGCGTCGGCAAGAGCACCTACGCGCGCTGCGGGATCATCGTCAACGTCACGCCCTTTGAACCCGAGTGGGAGGGTTTCGTCACTCTCGAGATTTCCAACACCACGCCCCTGCCCGCCAAGATATATGCGAACGAGGGCATCGCTCAGGTGCTGTTCTTCGAGAGCGACGAGGAGTGCGAGACCTCCTACGCCGACAAGAAGGGCAAATACCAAAAACAGCGGGGCCTCACGCTCGCGAAGCTCTAGCGGGCACGCACCGCCGTTTCCCTTTCGCCCGCCCGTCGTTTTCTTTGATGGGCGCAGGTGCGCCGGAGAGAGACGCGGCGACCTGCCGCAGATCTCGAGAGCCGTCGCCTCCGGTAGGGTTGCCGTAACTATGGCCGCGCAGCTCTCAGAAGCCGGCGTTCAGTCCGGTCGTCGTCGCTGAGAAGTCCTCATCGCTGAACACCAGGTGGAACATGCCTTTGGCCGGGCCGTCGCTCACCGTCATTGTTCCGCAGTTGAAGGCGTTTTGCAGGGTCTCCAGCACTTTGCGCTTGTAGTCGGTGTCATCGTTTCCGCGCAGGTGCGCGCCCTTGGTCTCGATGACCAAGATGTGCGACTTGCCGTCGGGCTCTCCGCCCATCGCCACGAAGTCGGGCCAGATGCGCTGCTGCCTCCAGCCCCGCAGGTAGTAATCCCCCCGCTGGCGCACGGCCACCCGGTGCCACCATCGCAACGCCTTTTGCTCGTCAAGATAACGGGCGAACTTGCGCTCCAGCTCGGTGTCGAATTGCTGCGCGAACACCGGCTCGAAAAGGCTGAGTTGCGCTGGTTGGCCGTCGTTCCTCGCCAGCAGCCCCCACTCCTCCGATACGGAGATTTTATAGCTCTCCGCCATGCGGAAGTTGGGCGGCCCCGTTTTGAGGTCGAAGCGGATTTCGCCCTCGCGCAGTTTGCGGCGAAACGCCTCTTCCGCCTGTCGCTCCACGAGAGTGGTCACGTGTTCGCGCAGCGTGAAAGCGAGGGAGGAGCGCCGATCGTGAATGTCCGCGTCCGTCTCGCCCTTGTTCCGTAATCGGTCAATCAGTTTCTGGACGACGCGCGCCGCTTGCCACGGGTTGGGGATGACGTCGGACAGGCGACGGGCATACCATGATATTTTCACCGTCTTGTCGATATACGGTTCGTGCGCATCATGAAAAACGGGAGGAGCGTCGCCGAGGTCGACGGTCGCCGATTGCCAGCTGGCCGGTTGGGGAAGAGCTTCTCCCGGGTTCGGGGCGTCAACGGCGTCCCAGTCGATGGCGGGCAGGATATGCCGTTGGTAGTCCAGCTCAATCCATCCCTTTCCGTCCTTGTGCTGCACGAGTGGCAGGAAAATGTCCTCCCCCCGAAACCGCTCCCGCCGCTGCGCGGGAACGGGCGGCAACTCCCCGGACGCGCCCATCACCTCGTCCATGAGACCCGTCAAGCCCTCCTGTTCCAGTCCCTTCTTGACGTTGCCGACCGCCGCGCCCACGTCGGCGTTCCAGCAATACACGTAGCACTGATCCAGCCGCTCCCGCCCCGTGCGCCGCGCATGGGGCTGGCGCATCACCCGCCCCACCAGTTGGGTGATCGCGCGCTGGGCTTGGGTGTTGTCCAGCATCACCAACAGATAGGCGAAGGGGCAGTCCCATCCTTCCATCAACGCCGCCTTGGTGATTATCCACCGCACCGGCGAGGATTCGGAGAGCAGATTCTCGCGGCCCAATTCGTCGTTCTCCGCCGACTTCACGCGCACCGCCTCGGGGGAGACGCCCAGGTTGTGAACCAGATAATCGCGCGCGTCCTCGGCGTGAACGCGCTCTCCGTCGCGCTGATCCTTACCCGTGCGTTCCACGCGCACCACCGAGATGGGACGCACGTAGCGGCCCTCGCCGTGCTGGAGCGATTCCGCCTCCGCCGCCAGCCTCTCCAGCTCCTCGTGGGCTTGCGCCAAGGCGTATTGCCATTCGACGTTCTTGAACGAGGTCACCTGCACCGGCAGCTTTATCATCTCCTCCTCTTTCAGGGCGACGCCGGAGACGTCCGCCAGCAGGTTGCTGACGCCCCGGTTCGGCGTGGCGGACAGTTCGAGCACCAGCCTGGGATTCAGGCGATTCACGGAGCGGACGAACTCATCGTTTGCTTCTTTCCTTGGTCCGTAGGCCTTGTGCGCCTCGTCCAACACCACCACAGGGCGCAGCGTCTTGAATACGTTGAACAGGCTGTGCTTGACGGGCCCGTTTTTCGAGGCGCGTTCAAGATACGGATGGTCGCGCAGCAGGCGGCCTTCCCCCAGCGCGTCGTCCGCATCCGGAAAGAGCGTGGGATACCGCCCGGAATCCCGAAACATCCGGAGGAATTCCCTGCCCTTTCGCCGGTTGGCGGCGGGCAGCATCAGCAGCATCACGCACAGATAATGGGCGACGTCGGAGGCGGTGAACGGGTCGTCCTTCTCCAGCAGTTTGACGCGCCCGCCGCTGGCGCGCTCCAGCATCTGCCGGTAGGGATGCTCCCTGCTCCAAAGAGCAGTCTTGGTCTGTTCGTAGATGGCGCGGGTCGGCGTTATCCAGAGCGTGAGCCCGGCTTGTCGGTTCAGCCGCTCCAGGGCGGCGGCGGCGAGCAGCGTCTTGCCCCCGCCGGTTGGCACCTTGAAGCAGACGTGCGGAATGGGGCGTCCTGCCCCGTCCGTGCGGCTCACGTAGTCGCCTGCGGTTTCCGCCACGCCGCCGATTTTCGCCAGTTTTTGCCAAGCGGTTTTGGGGTGGTTGCGCACGTCGTCGGGAACGTCGGCGTTGGCGTCCCGCAACGCTTTGGCGGCTTGCGCGGATCTGATCCGCTGCTCCTCCAGCGCGTTGTGCCAGCGGACGAAAGCCTTTAGGACGGCCACCTGGTATTCTTTCAGCTCCATCGTCCGCTATCCCGCCTGGTGCAGTTCATAAGGCAGTTGGCAGAAGGTGACGCCCATGTGCGTGAGCGCGCGCTGGCCGACGTATTTGCCCGCTCCGAAGACGATGGCCGTTTTCTCGTCTCGCCGGCTGGCCTCGCCGATGCGCTCCGCCCGTTCCTCGTTCAGTATCGCCTCGTTGCCGCGCAGGTAATCCGCGTCGGGTTCGTAGAGAAGGTAGTAGTCGGTCGCGTCGCCTCGATGAAACAGGCCGTCCTCGTTCAGACGCTCCAGGGCGTTCGCGCCGCTGGATGCTCCGCAAGCCGTGTGCAGAAGCCAGGCGGCCAGGGCGGAGTAGGTCGGCAGGGCGTCTCCCCTGAGCATCCCCTCAATCGTTATCGGCGCGCCCAAAGTGCAATAGGTGAACGCGCCGCCCAGACCCTCTCTGAGGGATTCGTCCTTCGCCCCCGGCACGCCCCTGATGACGCGCCGCACCCGCTCGGCGGTGATGGAATCCGCGTAATCCTCGCATTCGATGAGAATGAACCTGCGGTTTCCGCCGTCCTCCTTGTTCAGGGCGAGAACGGCGTGGGCCGTCGTGCCCGAACCGGCGAAGGAGTCTAGGACGATGTCGCCGGGGCCAACGTTCGCGAATCGAAGTAGATCCGCCACAAATGGAACTGCTTTAGGGAAGTCAAACAACCTTTGTCCATCGAATATGGTCTTGATGGTGTTGGTTCCGTTCGCCGCTGAGTATTGCGTTTTGTTCCATAGCGAGGTGGGTTTTTCTCTGAAATTGCCGTCCGCGTCACTTGGACGAATTTTTATGGTGAACTGATATCCCATCCTTTTGTGCGGCTTGATCAGCAGATTATGCGGCTCTCTTTCTATTTTTTGCTTTCCCCACCGCCAAACGGCCGCTTTCCCCTGCCCGTCCGTAGGATAAATTTCCGTGTTTGAAGACGAGCGCCGCTTGGTAGATATGGAAAGGTCAGTTCCTATAAAGATCGGAAAATGCAGATTGGGGCGGTCCTCGGGAGTTCCGCTCATTCCTATTCGGACGAGCCCGCTTCCCAAGCGATAATCGCCTCTTTTGTCCTTGTACCATCCTTCTTTCGGCGGGGTTTTTATGAACGTCCCCATATTTACTCGGGATGCGTCTTTTGCAAAAATGTGAACGTGTTCATTCACTTCCCGCAGCCATTTTCCCGACACCGCCCCAAGATTCTGAATCAGGACAAGCGTGTCCAGAAAGTTATTCTCCCCGAATATCTCCTCCATAATACCCAGGAGTCGCCATTGTTCATGATCGTCAATGGAGACGAAAATCACGCCGTCATCTGCCAATAGTTCCTTGAGCAGATGCAGTCTTGGCCACATCATGCAGAGCCATTTGTCGTGGCGTTCGAGGTCTTCTCCGTCAACGGGGCTGTTCTGGGCGAACCACGCTTGCATCAGCGGGCTGTTCACGCGGTCGTTATACACCCAGGCTTGGCTTCCCGTGTTGTAGGGCGGGTCGATATAGACGCACTTGATTTTGCCGGCGTAGCGGGGAAGGAGCGCCTTCAGGGCGTGCAGATTGTCCCCGTGGATGATATAATTATTTTCTGGCTCTCTGCTCTCTGCTCTCTGCTCTCTGCTCTCTGCTCTCTGCTCTCTGCTCTCTGCTCTCTGCTCTCTGCTCTCTGCTCTCTGCTCTCTGCTCTCTGCTCTCTGCTCTCTGCTCTCTGCTCTCTGCTATGAGACAGTGCGTCGCCGCATTCTGCGGATTTGGCTTCGTCGGAAACCAGCGGTCGGTAGGGAACGGTGAGGTGGTGGGCGTAAACGTGCTGCTTGCCCTTGAAGTCAATCGTGGGCATCGCGCGGAATCTCCCCTTGAAGTGAGCGCGCAAGGTAGCAGAGTCGGAAGAAGCGGGCAACGCCCGGCGGCTTAGGAGGACCGCAGACACCTTCGCCCGTCTTGATATTTCGCGCGCCTGTTGTATGATGATGTGGGTGAGGAAGAGAAACCGCCCATTTCAGCAGGCGCATTAAGCGCACGCGGAGACGTTCCGGTGGCGCGTCAACTCTCTCATGTGGATGGGCAAGGTCGCGCCCGAATGGTGGACGTAGGCGAGAAGCCGCTCACCCATAGGGAGGCTGTGGCCCGCGGCCGGTTGGAGATGGCACCCGATACGTTGCGCCTCATCATGACCGGCGGCGTCCCCAAGGGCGACGTCCTGGGCGTGGCGCGCGTCGCCGGCGTCATGGCGGCGAAGGGGTGCGCGAACCTCATTCCGATGTGCCACCCGCTGCGCATATCGAGCGTGGAGATCGATTTCTCCGCCGATGCGCCGGCCGGCGCGCTCCGCATTGAAGCCGCCGTGCGCGCCGAGGACAGGACGGGTGTGGAGATGGAAGCCTTGACGGCTGTGAGCGTGGCAGGCCTGACCGTCTACGATATGTGCAAGGCGGTGGACAGGGGAATGACGCTCGCAGAAGTCCGGCTGGTGCGGAAAACAGGCGGAAAAAGTGGAGATTACGTTGTCGATCCATAGCGTTCGCGCATTCTTTGTTTTGCATACGACGTCGCGGGAGGGGGGCGCATGAACAAGAAATCCATGCGGAAGGCGCCGCCTGAGAAGAGTGCGAGGCCGCGTTTGTTGACTTTGGCCTCGGGCGTTCTTTTCATTCTCCTTTGCGGAGGCTTGGGCGCGGCGCTCGGCGCGGTGCTCATCGCGCCCGGGTGGGCGGCTGCGGCTGGTCTTGCAACCGGCGTCTTGGCGGGCGTCCTTGTCCTCGCCCTCGCCAGAGAACTCGCCAAGGCCGGCGTCGGCGCGCTGGCAGGAGGGGCGGCCGGCCTGCTCCTCGGCCTTGCGGCCTCCTTGCTGCTCATCGCTGTCGTTGGGGAGGCGCTTCCGCGCGGCGTCCGTCCCCTGGCCGGCGCCTCCTTCGGCTTGCTTCTCGCCTATCTGGGCGCTTTCCTCGGTGCGGTGGCGGGAGGGGGGTATGACCATCCCGCCCGGCGCGAAAAGGGGGCGGCCGAGAAGAAGCGCGACCGGGCGAAGATTCTCGATACCAGCGTCATCATCGACGGGCGCGTCGCGGATGTTTGCGAGGCGGGCTTCGTCGAGGGCCCCTTGGTGCTGCCTCAGTTTGTGCTCAAGGAATTACAGCAGATCGCGGATTCGTCCGATTCCCTCAAGCGCAACCGCGGCCGTCGCGGTCTCGACGTCCTCCAACGCATGCAAAAAAACCAGGACCTCGACATTCAGATTCTGGAGACGGATTTTCCCCGCGTGAAAGAGGTGGACACCAAGCTCGTGCTCCTGGGCAAGGAGATATGCGGCATGGTGATGACCAACGATTTCAACCTGAACAAGGTGGCGGAGCTGCAGGGGGTGCGGGTTCTGAACATCAACGAGCTGGCGAACGCTGTGCGGCCCGTCGTTCTGCCCGGCGAGGAAATGAGTGTGTTCGTGGTCAAGGAGGGAAAGGAGCACAACCAGGGCGTCGGCTATCTGGACGATGGAACCATGGTGGTGGTGGATCACGCGCGCGCTCGGATTGGCCAGCAAGTCTCCGTCTCTGTGACGAGCGTCTTGCAGACGACCGCTGGACGGATGATTTTCACGAAAATACGAGATGAAGCCAAAACCTCACGAAACGGCGCCTGAACGCGCCCCGCGCCCGTGTTGCCGCATCCCGATCAGGTAGCGGCTATCGTTCCCGCCGCGGGGCAGAGCGCGCGCCTGCCCGGAACGGCAGCAAAGCAGTTCCGAAACCTCGCGGGAGTCCCCCTGTTTCATCACGCCCTCTCTCGCGTTGCGTGCTCGGGCCTGGTCGGTGCGATCGTCCTAGTGGTCCCCCCCTCTTTGAACCCGCCGGCTCTTCCCGACGGAATGGGCGTGGACGTGAAAATTGTGGAAGGTGGCGCGCGCCGGCAGGATTCCGTGCGCAACGGGCTGGCCGCACTCCGTGACGACGCAGCGTGGGTGGTCGTGCACGACGGGGCGCGGCCTCTTTTGCCGCAGGGCCTCGTGGAGCGATGCCTGCTCGCCGCAGCCGAAACGGGAGCGAGCGCGGCCGCTTTGCGCGTGGTGGACACGGTGAAGGTGGGCGACGCTGAGGGTTACGTCGAGAGGACGCGCCCGCGCGAGGGACTCTGGCTCGCCCAGACGCCCCAGGTGGCGCGTCGGGAGTTGCTCGCTCGCGCGTTGACGTGGGCCGAGGCAAACCGCTTCAACGGGACGGACGAGGCGGCGTTGTTGGAGGCGACGGGCGTCCGTGTGAAGCTTGTGGAGAGCTGCGCGGAGAACCTCAAGGTGACGATGCCCCAAGACCTGCAGTGTGCGGAGTGGTTGCTAGGTGCGGAAAAACGCTTTGGGCGGCGGCGATTTTCTTGGATATGAGGCTCGGTTGAGCACAGGTTCTGAGATCGCGTCTTTCAAGGAGTGCACCGCGCGTGAACGACATTGGGAGGAGATTCTCTTGATCCGCATCGGTGTGGGCTACGATGTCCATCGTTTCGAGGTGGGCCGTAATCTCATACTCGGCGGCGTTGAAATTTCCCATGAGCGGGGCCTGGGCGGGCACTCCGACGCCGATGTGCTCACCCACGCGATTTGCGACGCGCTGCTGGGCGCGGCGGCTCTGGGCGACATTGGCGTCCACTTTCCCGACACGGACGAGGCGTATCGGGGCGCGGACAGCCAGATGCTTCTAGCGCGCGTGGTGGAGCTTCTGGCGAAATCCGGTATGAGACCCCAGAACGTGGACGCCGTGGTCGTGGCGCAAAGGCCGAATCTGGCTCCGCACGTCCCCGCGATACGAGAAGTTCTCTCCGCCACGCTGGGCCTCTCCCTTGGCCTAGTGAGCGTCAAGGCGACCACGAGTGAGGGCCTGGGTTTTGCTGGGCGCGAGGAGGGGGTGGCGGCCCAGGCGGTTTGCACGATAAGGACGGATTCTCCTTGACGCCCTTCCCCAGGACATGACAAGTTTCTGCCCGAACCCGGCCCCGTAGAGCCGTCTTTATCCCGCGCGCCGCCGCGGATCTTGGAGAGAGTCGCTTGGGTGTTCGTCTATACAATACGCTGACGCGGAAAAAGGAGCCCTTTGAGCCCCGAGAGGCCGGCCGCGTGGGGATGTACGTGTGCGGAGTGACGGTGTATGACCATTGCCATCTCGGACACGCGCGCGCGTCCATCGTCTTCGACGTCATTCGCCGCTACCTCGAATATCGGGGCTACGAGGTGCGCTTCGTGTGCAACTTCACGGACGTGGACGACAAGATCATCGCGCGCGCCAGGCGCCTGAAGGTCTCCATCGGCGAGCTGACCGAGAAATTTATCGGCGAATACTACGCCGACATGGACGCCCTTGGCGTCCGGCGGGCGGACGTCGCGCCCCGCGCCACGGAAAACGTCGAAGGTATGATTGACATGATCTCCAAACTGCTCGACAAGGGCGTCGCCTACGAGGCGGCGGGCAACGTGTATTACAAGGTGGATAAATTTTTGGACTACGGGAAGCTGTCGGGTCGGAACACCGAGGAACTGGAGGCGGGCTACCGGATAGAGATTGGCGCGGGCAAGCGCGACCCGCTCGACTTCGCCCTTTGGAAGGCGGCGAAGCCCGGCGAGCCGGAGTGGGAGAGTCCCTGGGGGAGGGGGCGGCCGGGCTGGCACATCGAATGTTCCGTCATGTCGAGCCGCTACCTAGGCGAGCGGTTCGACGTGCATGGCGGCGGCGAGGACTTGATATTTCCCCACCATGAGAACGAGATAGCCCAGAGCGAGGGCTGTTTCGGCCACGACTGGGTGCGCTATTGGGTGCACAACGGCTTCGTTCGAATCAATCACGAGAAGATGAGCAAGTCGAAAGGGAATTTCTTCACCGTCAAGGCGATTCTCAAGGACTACCCCCCCGAGGTGATTCGATATTTCTTGCTCGGGACGCACTACCGCCATCCGGTGGATTATTCGGATCAGGTGGTGGGAGAGGCGCGAAAGGGGCTGGACCGCCTTTACAACGTGCGGCTGCGGCTCACCCGAAGCGGCGGGGAGAAAGCCGGGGACTGGCGCGAAAGGGTAGAGGAGGCCGTCGCCTCGTTTCGCGCCCGCTTCATCGAGGCTATGGACGATGACTTCAACACCGCGCGCGCCCTCGGGTATTTTTTTGACTTCGCGCGACGGATAAACGGCCTCATCAACGAGGCGGGGATGTTGCCGGAGGAGGCGGCCGTGCCCGCGCGCGAGGTTTTCGAGGAGGTGGGCGCCGTCGTGGGACTTTTCTCCCACGCCCCGCATGATTGGTTTCGAAGCGCCGCAGACGCCGCGCTCGCCGAACGAGACGGCTCTTTAAACGGCGCCTTGTGCAACGAGGAGATCGAGGAGTTGTTGTCTAGACGCGCGCGCGCGCGCGCGAACAAGGATTTTCCGGAGGCTGACAGAATCAGGGCGGAGCTCGCCCAGGCCGGCGTCATTCTCGAGGATGGCCCCCAAGGCACCTTGTGGAAGCGAAGAACTTGACTATGAGGATGATGCAAAGCTAGGCGGCGGGAGCGGTCGTTGGGTGTCCAGTCTCTCGTTCGCGTGAACATCACGGAGTCCGCAGGCGCGCGGGCGGAGGCGTCGAGAAAAGGCGCGGGCCATGCTCCGCGCCGTCTCCTGCCCAGTAGAAGGGCGTAAAATGGGATCCGCTCCGGAGCACGTGTGTGGAGTGCACAGCGTGCTGGCGGCTTTGGAGCGAGGGCCGCAGCGCGTCAGGTGCTTGTTCGTCGCCGGAGGGCGAAGAGGCCGCAGAGTGGCCGAGGCGGTGCGGATCGCCGAGGCGCGCCGCGTTCCCGTCGAATCGCTTTCACCTGAGCGGCTTGCCCGCAAAGCCGCTACCGTCAAGCACCAAAACTTGGTCGCGGAGGTGTGCCCCACGCCACTGCTCGCGCTTGATGCGTTGCTCTCGGCGCAGCCGGCGCCGGCCCCTCCCATCCTGCTGCTCGATCGGGTGCAGGACCCGAGAAATTTTGGTGCCATCTTGCGGAGCGCGGCGGCTCTGGGCGCAGGCGGCGTCGTCTGGTCGAAGGACGGTGCCGTGGGCCTCACGCCCATCGCGGCGAAAGCGGCCTCGGGTGCCATCGAGATTTTGCCGCTCGCTCGCGTGGCGAATTTGGCCCGCGCGGTCTCGCGCCTCAAGGAGGCCGGCTACTGGACTCTGGCGGCGGATGCGCGTGGCGAGAAGTCTCTGGGCGTTGACGCGCCCCCCTTGCCGTGCGGGTTGGTGATTGGATCGGAGGGCGGGGGAGTGCGGCCGCTTGTGCGCAAGAATTGCGATGCGCGCGTGAGGATACCTATGGATCAGGGAGCGGTATCTTCCCTGAACGCCTCGGTTGCCGCGGCAATTCTGCTGTATGACCTCCGCCGCGCGGCCGAATCGACGAAGGATAGTAGAATATGTGCGCAAGGCGACGAAAAATAACCTAGGGAGCGATTTCGGCATCGAGCTTGTGAGGCGCTGGCTGAGTTCCTCTGTTAGGACGACCGCCTGCTCGCCGATTTGTGGCTTGTGAGGGAGCGGAAACGCCATGGCGATTTGCAGGAACTTGCTAAAACCCTGGGTGTTGCGCAAATTGTTTCCCCGACGTGAGGCGGCGCGGCGATTCTCTCCACCAACCCTGAAAATGCGCTCTTTCCTTGCCTGCGCCTTCCGACTCAAGGGGATAAAAAGGGGGTTGACAAGGCGGGCTTTGGCGCCTATCTTAATTTGCCTTTGTCGGCTGGCGTAGCTCAGTGGGTAGAGCGGCTGATTTGTAATCAGTAGGTCGGAGGTTCGAGTCCTCTCGCCAGCTCCATGGCGGAGTGGATTCCCGAAAGCCCCAAAGGGCGATCCGCCCCCTGGACCTTTGTCCCGTCTCTCCCCTCTTCGCGTTTTTGGGGCGCGGCGGATTCGACGAAGGTTTGGTTTTTTGACGAACGGCGGGTTTCGGGGGGAGGTTCCCGAGTGGCCAAAGGGATCAGACTGTAAATCTGACGGCTCAGCCTTCGGAGGTTCGAATCCTCCCCTCCCCACCAACTGACACATCGTTGCGGCGGCAGGGAAGAGCGTTTTCGATTCAGAGGCGGGAATAGCTCAGTTGGTAGAGCATCAGCCTTCCAAGCTGAGGGTCGCGGGTTCGAGCCCCGTTTCCCGCTCCAAGACTATTCGAGGCTTTATCTGCACCTTTTTTTCGATAGATCGAACATTTATTTTTCGCGGCTCCGGGTTGCTCTGGTTGAAGTTGGTTGTATCATCCGTTGAGGGAGAACCTTCGTGCTCATCATCCATGAGAGGTTCTTCTGGGTAAAATAAAATGTATTCTTCGCGACTGTGACGTAAGCCAGCCCACGTAGCTCAGCCGGCAGAGCACTTCCTTGGTAAGGAAGAGGTCACCGGTTCAAGTCCGGTCGTGGGCTCAATGGCGTGGAATTCATTGAAATTTTGAAACCCCGACGTTATTTTGGGGGCACAGCGAATTTTTGAGATTCGCGGGTTCTGCTGTTCCGGATAGACAAAGTTTCGATGCAGCGTGTATAAAGCAAGCGCGTTTTCGAGGAGTCCTGAATTAGGGGGGGAATGGCTTCCTCGCCCCGTCGCTGAAGATTATTCTTGGAAGTTCAAACAAGAGGGGAGCAGCTCCATGGCGAAGGCGAAGTTTGAGCGGACGAAGCCGCACGTGAACGTAGGGACGATAGGTCACGTTGATCACGGGAAGACGACTCTGACGGCGGCGATCACGCGGCATTTGTCTGGGAAGGGGATGGCGCAGGAGGTAGGGTTTGACGAGATAGACAAGGCGCCGGAGGAGCGCGAGCGAGGGATAACGATAGCGACGGCGCATGTGGAGTATGAGACGGAGCGTCGGCACTACGCGCACGTGGATTGTCCTGGTCATGCGGATTATGTGAAGAACATGATAACGGGCGCGGCGCAGATGGATGGTGCGATTTTAGTGGTTTCTGCTGCGGATGGTCCGATGCCGCAGACGCGGGAGCACATTCTGTTGGCGCGCCAGGTGGGGGTTCCGTATATTTGCGTGTATTTGAACAAGGTGGACATGGTGGACGACGAGGAGTTGCTGGAGTTGGTGGAGTTGGAGGTTCGGGAGTTGCTCTCGACGTATGAGTTTCCTGGAGACGACATACCAGTGGTTCGCGGCTCTGCGCTTCGGGCTTTGGAGGGGAGCGATACGGGTTCGATAGATGATTTGATGGAAGCGGTGGACGAGTATATTCCTGAGCCTGTTCGGGACGTTGACAAGCCGTTTTTGATGCCTGTGGAGGATGTGTTCTCGATATCGGGTCGAGGGACGGTGGCGACGGGTCGGGTGGAGCGCGGGGTTGTGAACGTGGGGGACGATGTAGAGATAGTGGGGATAACGGATACGCGGAAGACGGTGGCGACGGGCGTGGAGATGTTTCGCAAGTTGCTGGATCAGGGTCGTGCGGGCGACAACGTGGGAGTTTTGCTTCGGGGTGTGAAGAAAGACGAGATAGAGCGGGGGCAGGTTTTGTCGGCGCCCACGTCAATACTGCCGCATCTGAAGTTCAAGGGCGAGGTGTATATTCTGACGAAGGAGGAAGGGGGTCGTCACACGCCGTTTTTTAACGGGTATCGTCCACAGTTTTATTTTCGGACGACGGATGTGACGGGTCTGGTGACGTTGCCGGAGGGTCGAGAGATGGTGATGCCCGGAGACAACGTGTCTCTGGACGTGGAGTTGATAACGCCGATAGCGATGGAGCGCGAGTTGCGGTTCGCGATACGCGAGGGTGGGCGCACGGTGGGTGCCGGCGTCGTCACCGAAGTCCTCCAGTAGCCGTGAAAAAAAGGTAGCGTTTGGAGTCGTTTGTCAGGTTTTTATTAAAGGCCAGTGGCTCAATTGGTAGAGCACCGGACTCCAAATCCGGCGGTTGGGGGTTCGAGTCCCTCCTGGCCTGCCATGCGCCCGAAGGCGAAGTCTCGGCTACGGAGAGTGGATGAATGCATAATAAGGTAGTGGGCTGGATTCACGAGGGGCGCTCCTTTCTGAGAGACGTGCAAAGCGAGGCGAAGCGCGTGACGTGGCTGGACAGACGCCAGACGGCGGCGCAAACCGCGGTTGCGCTCGTCTTCGTCTTTATCATAGCGATATATTTGGGCCTCGTCGATTTGGGTTTGTCCCGATTCGTCAGCTATATCCTTAACTTTGGTTTCTAATCAGGGTTCGGTCATGTCTGAAAAAAAGTGGTATGTGGTCCACACCTATTCGGGTTTCGAGAACAAGGTGAAGCACTCTATTGAGGAGCAGTTTCGCGGAAAGCCGTATGAGGAGCAACTCGGCGACATCGTGGTGCCCACCGAGCAGGTGGTGAAGGTGCAGGGTGGAAAGAAGCGGACGAGCTCCCGAAAATTTTTTCCCGGCTATGTCCTGATTCAGATGGAGTGCGGCGAGGGAGGGCAACTGCCCACGGAGACCTGGTATGTTGTCAAGAACACCCCGAAGGTGACCGGTTTTCTCGGCGGAACCGCTCCGAGCCCCATTTCGGACGAGGAGATGGAGAACATTCTCAAGCAGATGAGAGGAGAGGTCGAAAAGCCCAAGCCCAAAATCGATTTTGAAAAGGGAGAGAACATTCGGGTGATAGACGGACCTTTCGTGAATTTCACGGGCGAGATTGACGAGGTTCACCCCGACAGAGGGAAGCTGAAGGTTATGGTCAGTATTTTTGGCCGTGCGACGCCGGTGGAACTTGAGATGCTCCAGGTGGAGAAGGTCTAGGCGAGGTGTGCGCGTCCGCGGGATGCCTGGCAATGGTTCGGAACGTTCGACAGAGGAAAAACCCAGGAGAGGTTTGAAGTATCAAAACCCGCGCCTTGTGAGGGAGAAAATGCCTAAATGGCTAGAGAAGTAGTGGGCATCATTAAACTTCAGATACCGGCTGGTCAGGCGAACCCCGCCCCTCCTGTGGGCCCTGCCCTCGGCCAGCGGGGCGTGAATATCATGGAATTTTGCAAGACCTTCAACGCACAGACCCAGGGGAAGGAAGGCACGATCATTCCGGTCGTGCTCTCTGTGTACACGGACAAAAGCTTTACTTTTATCATGAAAAGTCCGCCCGCCTCCGCTCTCTTGAAGCGGGCGGCCGCCTTGGCGAAAGGCTCCTCTGAGCCCGGCCGCGACGGCGTGGGCAGCGTGACGCGCAAGCAAGTCGAGGAAATAGCGGAGATCAAAAAAGAGGATTTGAACAGCGTTGACCTTGATGGTGCCGTCAGGATCATTGAGGGCACGGCCCGGAGCATGGGAATTGAGGTGAGCGGATAGTTATTGGTTTTTGGCCCAAAGTGGGAGGTGCTCCTTGAGCACCGCGTGGACCACGATGAAGGAGGCGGAAATGCCGAGGCGGGGAAAGAAATATCGAGTCGCTCGAGAGCGGATCGAGAAGGAGGGCTTTCGTGAACTCTCAGATGCCGTGGATTTGGTGAAGGAGGTATCCCCGGCCAAGTTCGACGAGACCGTCGAGGTCACCGTGAAACTGGGCGTTGACCCCCGCCATGCGGAGCAGATGGTGAGAGGAAGCGTGGTTCTGCCCAATGGCATTGGCAAGGAGGAGCGCGTCGTGGCGTTCGCCAAGGGTGAAAAAGTGTCTGAAGCCAGGGAGGCGGGCGCCGAATACGTGGGAGCGGACGATCTGGCCGAGAAGATCCAGGGCGGCTGGATGGAGTTCGACCGCGTCGTGGCGACGCCTGACGTCATGAGCGTCGTGGGTAAGCTCGGGCGCCTGCTTGGGCCGCGCGGCATGATGCCCAACCCGAAATCCGGCACCGTCTCTTTCGATGTGGGCCGGATGGTCAGGGAGATCAAGGCGGGCAAGGTGGAATATCGTGTGGACAAGGCAGGCATCGTTCACGCTCCGGTGGGGAAGGTGAGTTTTGAGCCAAAGGCACTCTCCGAGAACGTCTCGGCGGTCGTGGACGCGCTCGTTCGCGCGAAGCCCGCGGCGAGCAAAGGGCTATATTTCAAGGGTCTCTCTATTTCCAGCACGATGGGCCCGGGTGTGCGGGTCGATCATCAATCTCTTCTCGCGGCGTTGAAATAAGGAGTCTCTGAAATGGCGACGGGCGTTATGGAGAAGGGGAGGCTGGCGAGGGGGAAAGCACCTCGCCCAGATAAGGTCGAGATGGTCCAGAATCTTCAAAATCACTTCAACGAGACCACTTCCCTGGTGTTGTTCGACTATCGCGGGCTGAACGTTTCGCAGATGACGAATTTAAGGAAGCAGACACGCGCGGCCGGCGTCCGGTTGTCCGTCATCAAGAACGCGCTCGCCGAGCGCGCGCTGGAGGGCACGGGTTTCGAGCAGTTGCGCGGTAGGCTCATTGGGTCAATTTCTATCGCGACAACTGACGGCGACCCTGCGGTTCCCGCCAGAGTGTTAAAGGATTTCGTGAAAGAGCAGTCCGCGGGCGAGATCAAGGGCGGCGTTCTCGACGGGAGGTTTCTTGAGAGCGACGAGGTGAATGCGCTCGCGGATTTGCCCTCGCGCGAGGTTTTGCTCTCCAGGCTTATCGGCGCCTTGCAGTCGCCCGTGTCGGGTCTGCCGAGAATTCTGAACGGCGTCGTCGCGCAACTCATAAATATTGTTGACGCGATTGCCAGAAAGAAAAAAGAAGTGTAGAAATGTGCACTTGCTTCGAGAATGGGCGAGTGCGTCTAATTCTCCTACGATTTGATGGCCATGACATGGCCGATGGTTATCGTGAGCGCGAGGAAAGGGCAGAATTGTGGCGACCAAAGAAGAAGTAGTTGATTTTATTGAAAACATGACTGTTATGGAGTTAAGCGAATTCGTCAAGGAACTTGAGGAGAAGTTTGGCGTGTCCGCCGCCCCCCCCGTGATGATAGCTGGAGCAGGTCCCGGTGCGGGCAGTGAAGCCGAAGCGGAGGAGAAAACGGAATTCATCGTTACCCTCAAATCTTTTGGTTCACAGAAAATCAAAGTCATCAAGGCCGTACGTGAACTCACCAGCTTGGGTCTGAAAGAGGCGAAGGAGCTGGTGGAAAGCGCGCCGCAGGCAGTTTTGGAAGCGGTGCCAAAGGGAGATGCCGAGGCCGCCGCCGGTAAACTCAAAGAAGTTGGTGCGGAGGTGGAAATCGCTTAGAGCTCACCCGGGAAACCGATAACCTGGTCTTCGCTGGTCGCAGCGACGCCGGTGCTTCGCTGGAATCGTCCCTACCATCTTGAGGTGAGCCAACGTGCATATGCAAAATGGCGCAAACGGCCGTCGGGTTCGTGATGATTTTTCTTCTATTCCCGCGGTAATTGATATTCCGAATTTAATCGACATCCAGCTGACCTCCTACGAGAGATTCCTTCAGTGGGAGGCAAATCCCTCTGAGCGTCGGCCGGACGAGGGGCTTGAGGGCGTTTTTCGCAGCGTGTTCCCCATATCTGACTCGAGCGAGAGCGTAACCCTCGATTATCTGGGGTATGAAATAGGTCTTTGGGAATCGAAGCGCAATGAGTATTCGGGTCTGGGCGGCCCTGGCGTAAAAGACGAAGACGGGGTGGAGGTTTTCTGTCGGCAAAAACACGAGGCGGATGAATGCCGCCAAAGGGGAATGACCTATGTCGCGCCCTTGCGCGTCATGCTACACCTCACGGTGCATGAGCGCGATGAGCACACGAAGGAGCGACGCGTCCGGGAGGTGAAGGAGCAAAAGGTATATCTGGGCGATATTCCCCTGATGACGGAGAATGGCACCTTTATCGTCAACGGCACGGAGCGCGTCATCGTAAGTCAGATGCACCGCTCGCCCGGGGCCTTCTTCAGTGCGGACAAGACGAAGCCCGCCGCCAAGTCCGCCTTCACGGCCAGGCTCATTCCCTACCGCGGCAGCTGGCTGGATTTCGAGTTTGACAGCAAGGAATGGCTCTACGTCCGCATCGACAGGCGTCGCAAGCTTCCCGTCACTATCCTCCTGCGCGCGTTTGGCCTGGACAAGGACGACATTCTGAATTCCTTTTATCAGAGTGAGGATATTTTCTACGACGAGAAGCGCGACGCTTATTACAAGAAGCTCTCCGAACTTATGGTGAATCAGCGGATTTTCGAGGATATCGTTCTTCCCGAGACGGGCGAGCTGGTACTGCGGGCGGGGCGGAAGTTCACGCGTGCGGCCTTGCGGAAACTCCAGGACGCGGGTGTCGAGAACCTCGAACTCCAGGATACGGAAGTCGTCGGGGGTATTCTCGCCCAGCCTGTGGCGGATCCCGAAACCGGCGAGGTGCTCTTCGACACGAATCTGGAGATCACCTCGGAGGTGCTCGCCGCCCTGCGCGAGAAGAAAATCCCGAAGCTGGCGATTCTCTACGTTTCCGGCGTCGGCGCAGACAGAACTATCCGTGACACCCTTACGGGGGATAAATGCGAGACGCGCGAAGACGCTCTCGTGGAGATCTACAAGCGCCTGCGCCCGGGCGATCCGCCGACGAAAGAAACGGCGCGACTCCTATTCGAGAACCTTTTCTTCAACGCGAAGCGATATGACTTGTCCCGCATCGGACGCCTGAAGCTGAACACGAAGCTGGGTCTCAACCTCCCGCCAGATCAGAGGACTCTGACGCTCGACGACGTCACCGCCACGGTGCGCTACATTATCGAGCTGCGTCACGGACAAGGCTCTGTGGACGACATCGATCATCTCGGCAACCGGCGCGTGCGTTCGGTCGGCGAACTGCTTGAGAGCCAGTTTCGCGTCGGTCTCGTGCGCATGGAGCGCGCCATTCGAGAGCGACTCAGTATCCAGGACATGGACAATATTCTGGTTCGCGATCTCGTCAACTCCAAGATGATAACGGCTGCGGTGAAGGAATTCTTTGGCTCTAGCCAGTTGAGTCAGTTCATGGACCAGACGAATCCGCTCTCTGAAATTACACATAAACGCAGGCTCTCCGCCCTAGGCCCTGGGGGTTTGACGCGCGACAGGGCGGGTTTCGAGGTGCGCGATGTTCACGCCACGCACTATGGCCGCATCTGTCCTATCGAGACGCCCGAGGGACCAAACATCGGTTTGATAGCGAGCCTTTCTACGTATGCGCGCGTGAACCCCTACGGTTTCATCGAAACACCCTGCCGCAAGGTGGTGAACGGGCGCGTCGGCGAATCTGTCGAATGGCTCTCGGCGATCGACGAGGATAAGTACAAGATAGCCCAGGCGAACGCGCCAGTGGACCAGCTGGGGAACCTCGTCAATGAGTTCGTCTCGGCGAGGACGAACGGTGAGTTCATCATGGTACCGCGTGACCAAGTGGACTATATGGACGTCTCTCCAAAGCAGCTGGTGAGCGTGGCCACTTCCCTCATCCCCTTTCTTGAGAACGACGACGCCAACCGCGCGCTCATGGGGTCGAACATGCAGCGTCAGGCGGTTCCCCTGTTGCGACCCGAGGCCCCCTTCGTTGGGACCGGCATGGAAGGAATCGCCGCGCGTGACTCAGGTGCGGTCGTCATTGCGCGCTGCGACGGCGAGGTGGTGAGTGCGGATGCGGCGCGCATCGTCATTCGCGCGACCGAGCAAGACGGAGACGTGGCCGAGGAGGGCGTATTCATTCACAACTTGGTGAAATATCGCCGCTCGAACCAGAATACGTGCATTAACCAGAAGCCTATCGTGCATGTGGGGCAAAGGGTGAAGAAGGGCGATATCGTCGCGGACGGTTTCTCCACGGACCAGGGCGAGCTCGCCTTGGGCCGAAACATGCTCGTCGCCTTCATGCCCTGGAACGGTTACAACTTCGAGGACGCCATCGTCATCTCTGAGAAGGTGGTGAAAGAGGACATCTACACTTCCTTGCACATAGAGGAATTCGAGCTCGAGGCGCGCGACACGAAGCAAGGCGCCGAGGAGATTACGCGGGATATTCCGAACCAGAGCGAGGAGGCACTGCGGGACCTTGACGAGAGCGGCATCATTCGCGTGGGAGCGCGCGTCAAACCCGGCGACGTCCTCGCTGGACGCATCACGCCGAAAGGAGAAACGCAACTCAGCCCGGAGGAGAAACTTCTGCGCGCTATCTTTGGCGAGAAGGCGGGCGACGTTCGCGACTCCTCGCTCAGGGTGCCCCCTGGAATCGAGGGGACGGTCGTGGAGGTTCGGGTATTCTCCCGCCGCGGCGCGGCGAAAGACAGCCGAATGATCGAACTGGAAGGTGTGGAGATCAGCAGGCTAGAGAAGGACTATGGCGACGAGATCCGAATTCTGAACGAGGAGGGCGACGCTAGAATCCGCTCCCTTCTCCTCGGGCGGCGTGTCCGCGCTAAGGTGCTTCACCCGAGAACGAGCGAGATTCTCTACGCCAAGGGAAATGAGCTCGAAGCGGAGGGTTTGGCGAACTTCAGCGGTGTCAACCTTCTGAAACTGCCAGTTGAAAAAGAACTGACCGAGCAGATCAAGGCGATGTCCAATCGGACGGACGAGCAAGTGCAGCTGCTCGAAAGCATACTGACGGAGAAGATAGAGAAGCTCCAGCGCGGCAACGAGCTTCCCCCCGGCGTCCTCAAGATGGTGAAGGTCTATGTCGCGATGAAACGCAAACTCCAGGTAGGAGACAAGATGGCGGGCCGCCACGGAAACAAGGGCGTCGTGTCCATCATCGTTCCAGAGGAGGACATGCCCCGCCTAGAGGATGGCACGCCCATCGAGATTGTCTTGAACCCCCTCGGCGTGCCCTCGCGCATGAACGTCGGCCAGATTCTGGAGACGAACCTCGGATGGGCTGCCAAGGTGTTGGGCAAGCATTTCGCTACGCCGGTGTTTGACGGCGCGACGGAGGAAGACATCGTCCGCTACACGGATGAGGCGGGGTTGCCCCCTTATGGCAAAACCCGGCTGTATGACGGGAAAAACGGACAGCCCTTTGAGCAGAAGGTCACTGTGGGAATGATCTACATGCTCAAGCTGCACCACCTCGTGGACGATAAGATCCACGCGCGCTCGACGGGTCCGTATTCTCTGGTTACACAACAGCCCTTGGGCGGCAAGGCGCAGTTTGGGGGGCAGCGCCTCGGCGAGATGGAAGTGTGGGCGCTTGAGGCGTATGGTGCCGCCAAGACGCTGCAGGAGATACTGACGGTGAAGAGCGACGACGTTTCTGGCCGCACGAAGATGTATGAATCTATCGTCAAAGGAGAGAACTTGCTTGAGGCGAGCTTGCCCGAGTCTTTCAACGTGTTAATGAAGGAGCTTCAAAGCCTCGCCCTTGACGTCGAACTGATCGAGAGCGGCGAGGTGCCGAGCTAGGCTCCCCGCTTAGGAGCGGTGACGCCGAATTTTAGGAGACTCGGATCGTGTGTGAGAGACGCTTGATGAGGGGGTGTTCGTCCCGTTTGCCCGGCCGTTCCGTTGGCCGTCGCCCAGAGGATGGCGCGGGCGCTCCCAAGGAGGATTGAATTGGACAGTAGCTTGAATTTATTCGAGAAGCCAAAAGATCCTGTTTCGTTCGATGCGATACGCATTCGCCTTGCCTCTCCCCACATCATCCGCGCCTGGTCTTCGGGGGAGGTGAAAAAGCCCGAGACTATCAACTACAGGACCTTCCGGCCCGAGCGCGACGGGTTGTTTTGTGCGGTCATATTCGGTCCTCAGAAAGATTATGAATGTCTATGCGGCAAATACAAACGCATGAAGTATAGGGGCGTGGTTTGCGAGAAGTGCGGGGTTGAGGTCATCTCCTCGAAGGTGAGGCGCGATCGCCTGGGCCACATCGAGCTGGCCACGCCCGTCTCCCACGTGTGGTTCTTCAAGGGCCTTCCAAGCCGAATCGGCAATGTGCTCGACATGACGCTGCGCGAGTTGGAGCGCATCCTTTATTTCGAGAGCTACGTCGTCATCGATCCGGGCGAGACGGAACTCAAAAAGTTCGACCTCCTCACGGAGGAGCAATACCGAAAGATAGCGGAGGAATACGATGAGGATGAATGCCGAGTCGGCATCGGCGCGGAGGCGATTCGAGAGTTGCTGGACCAGATAGACCTGGAGGCGCTCTCCGCGCAGCTGAAGGAAGAAATTCAGGAGACGTCGAACTTGCAGAAACGCCGCAAGCTTATCAAGCGTTTGAAAGTGGTGGATGCTTTCAGGAATTCGGGCAACCACCCGGAGTGGATGATACTTGAGGTCATTCCGGTGTTGCCGCCGGAGCTTCGTCCGCTGGTGCCGCTCGACGGTGGCCGCTTCGCCACGAGCGACTTGAATGACCTCTACCGCCGGGTGATCAACCGCAACAATCGCCTGCTCAAACTCCAGGAGTTGCGGGCACCGGACATCATCATCAGAAACGAGAAGCGCATGCTTCAAGAGGCGGTGGACGCGCTGTTCGACAATGGACGCCGGGGCCGCTTGCTCCGGGGACCGAACAAGCGCCCGCTCAAGAGCCTATCGGATATGCTCAAGGGCAAGCAGGGACGGTTTCGCCAGAATCTTCTGGGCAAGCGGGTGGACTACTCAGGCCGCTCGGTCATCGTCATCGGACCGGAACTCAAGTTCAACCAATGTGGTTTGCCGAAGAAGATGGCACTGGAGCTTTTTAAGCCTTTCATCTTCAACCGCCTGGAGGAGAAGGGCCTGGTCTCCACGATCAAGGCGGCGAAGAAAATGGTTGAGGAGGAGCGTCCGGAAGTCTGGGACGTGCTTGAGGAGGTGGTACGCAACCATCCGGTCATACTCAACCGCGCGCCCACTCTGCATCGGATGGGCATGCAGGCGTTTATGCCCGTCTTAGTGGAGGGCAAGGCCATTCGCGTGCACCCTCTGGTCTGTGCGGCGTTCAATGCGGATTTTGACGGCGACCAGATGGCGGTGCACGTGCCCCTTTCGGTGGAGGCGGTGGAGGAGACGCGCGTGCTGATGCTCTCGGCGAACAACATTCTCTCGCCGGCCAACGGCACGCCCCTCGCCGTTCCCAGCCAGGACATCATTCTGGGTTGCTACTATCTGACGAAACCGCGCGGCGGATCGGTGGGAGAAGGCCACGTGTTTGGCAACGTGGACGAGGCCAGAGTTGCCTACGATCAGGGGGAGGTAGGACTGCAAACCCGCATCCGGATTCGTCTAGGGGATGAGCTGGTGGAGACCACCGTCGGGCGCGTTCTGCTGTATGAGATATTGCCGGAGGGCGTTCCGTTCGATGCGGCGAATTGCGTCATGGACAAGCGCGCGCTCACTCGGCTCGTCGCCACCTGCTATGAGAAGGCGGGCCGCTCGAAGACGGTGACGTTTCTCGACGCGCTCAAGAATCTCGGCTTCACGCACGCCACCCAGGCGGGGATTTCGATCTCCATCGACGACATGAAAGTGCCCGACAGCAAGGGGCAGCTCACCGAGCAGGCCAGAAGCGGGGTGCTTGGCGTGGAGAACGAATACCGCGAAGGCCTCATCACGGACGGGGAGCGCTACAACAAGATCATCGACATCTGGTCGCATGTAACGGAGGAAGTCTCGGGCGAGATGTTCAAGGTGCTGGAGCAAGAGGATGATTCCGCAATGAGCGGGCCGGGAGGCTCTGATGGCCAGCCGTTCGACTTCAACCCCATCTACATCATGGCGGACTCCGGCGCGCGCGGAAGCACGGCCCAGTTGCGTCAACTGGGTGGAATGAGAGGCTTGATGGCGAAACCATCGGGCGAGATCATCGAGACGCCGATCACGGCGAACTTTCGTGAGGGCCTCTCGGTGCTTCAGTACTTCATCTCCACGCACGGGGCACGCAAGGGGTTGGCGGACACCGCTCTCAAGACGGCGAACAGCGGTTACCTCACGCGGCGGCTGGTGGACGTGGCCCAGGACATCATCATAAACGAGGAAGACTGCGGAACGATCAATGGCATTGAGATGAGTTCCCTAGTCGAGGGAGGCGAGATCATCCAAGCGCTGGGTGAGCGGATCATCGGCCGAATTGCCCTCGAAGACATCAAGGATCCCTTCAACAGCGAGGTTCTTTGCTTGGCGGGCGAGGAGATTGACGAGCAGAAGACGCGCCTCATCGACAATGCGGGCGGCGTGGAGAAGGTCACGATTCGCTCCGTCCTCACGTGCGAGTCCCACACGGGCGTCTGCTCGAAATGCTATGGTCGAAGTCTCGCCACGGGACAACTCGTGGAGGTGGGAGAGGCGGTCGGCGTCATCGCCGCGCAATCGATTGGCGAGCCCGGCACGCAGCTCACCATGCGGACGTTTCACATCGGTGGTACCGCCACGCGCGCTGGTGAACAAAGCACGGTGGAGGCCAAGCGTGAAGGTTTCGTGAAATACATCGACCTGCGGATCATCACGACCGAGAAGGGCGATATGATCAACATGAACCGCAACGGCCAGATAGCCATCTGCGATGAGACGGGCCGTGAGCGCGAGCGTTATCCGGTGGTGTATGGTGCCTACGTTCGCTCCCGAGAGGATTCCAAGGTGAGCGAGGGGGAGATTCTCCTCGAGTGGGACCCTTACACGTTTTCCATCATGGCGGAGAAGGAAGGCGCCGTCGCGCTGATCGACGTCATTGAAGGCCTCACTATGCAGGAGGAGATCGACGAGATCACCGGTCTTTCCCGCCGGGTGATACTGGATCACGCCGATGAGAAACTTCAGCCGCGCGCCGCCCTGCTTGATGACGCCGGCGAACAAATCTCTGTGTATCCCCTGCCGGCTGGAGCGCATATTAGCGTTCAGGACGGAGAGGCGATTTCCTCGGGGGACATCATCTTCAAGATCACGCGCGAAACGTCCAAGACCAAGGACATTACGGGTGGGCTACCGCGTGTAGTCGAATTGTTTGAGGCGCGCAAGCCAAAAGAGAACGCCGTCATCTCCGAGATCAACGGGCACGTGAAATTTGCTGGCACGCTTCGGGGGATGCGGCGCCTCATGGTCGTTTCCGATGAGGGTGATGAGCGCGAATATCTGATTCCCCGCGGCAAACACGTGAACGTGCAGGAAGGAGATAACGTTGTGGCGGGCGAGCCTCTCATGGACGGGGCGGTGAACCCGCACGACATTTTGGCCGTGCTCGGCGAGAATGAATTACGAAATTATCTCGTCAACGAGGTGCAAGAAGTGTATCGCCTCCAGGGCGTGAACATCAATGACAAGCACATTGAGATCATCGTTCGCCAGATGCTCAGAAGGCTCGAAGTCGTCGATCCGGGAGAGACGGACCTCGTCATTGGAGAGCAGGTGACGCGCGACATGTTCCAAAGGTGCAACCAGGAGGCGCAGAAGGAGGGAAGAACTCCCGCCACGGGCCAACCCATCCTCTTGGGCATCACTCGGGCTTCCTTATCCACGGATAGTTTTATCTCGGCGGCTTCCTTTCAGGAAACCACACGCGTTCTCACGCAGGCCGCGGTTTCGGGAAAAGTGGATTTTCTGCGTGGCTTGAAAGAGAACGTAATTATGGGGAGGCTCATTCCGGCAGGGACTGGAGCGCGTCGATATCAGCAGGTGGAACTCCTGTCCCCCGGAGTGGATCTGGCGCCCATCGGTGATGACATTCCCGCCGTCATGGACGAGCAGGAGGAGATGGTCTCCGCGACCGAGGAAGGGGCATCTTCAGAATAGCCCCTTGAAAATCTATATTTTTCAACCGTTCGCGGTTGACAAGCGTAGGGGTTTGGCTATAATCGCCGTTCTTTGCGCGTGCTTGCGTGATTTACGGACCTCCGTAGCCATGTAATCATTCGGAATCATTGTGTATATTTGATTCATCCCGTCTTGGTACTCGGCCCAAAAGGGAGGGAGTTTCCGAGATGATTGTGAAGATTGCTTTGAGCTCGGAAGGGGATAGTTTTCGGGAGCGACTTTTCTCGACCTTGGAGTGAACGGTGCCGACGATCAACCAATTGATACGCAAGGGACGCAAGCGGATTCAGACGAAAACTGACAGCCCGGCGTTGCGCAACTGTCCCCAGAAGCGCGGCGTTTGTGTGCGCGTGTATACGACGACGCCCAAGAAACCGAACTCCGCGCTCAGAAAAGTTGCGCGCGTGCGACTTACTAACGGCATGGAGGTGACTACTTACATTCCGGGCGAGGGACATAACCTTCAGGAGCACTCCATCGTTTTGATTCGGGGCGGACGCGTGAAGGATTTGCCCGGCATCCGCTATCATGTCGTTCGAGGCACGCTGGATACCGTGGGCGTGGAGGCGCGCCGCAACGGCCGCTCCAAATACGGGGCCAAAAAACCGAAATGAGCGAGGTTTGCCCTTGACGCTCAAGATATAAAAGGGAGGTTCATTCTTTCCATGGCGAGAAGAAAGAGAGCCACGAGAAGAACCATTTTGCCGGATCCAAAATTCAACGACCGGATGGTGACGAAATTCATCAACTCCTTGATGCTCAAGGGAAAGAAGAGTTTGGCGGAGCGCGTGTTCTACGGAGCGATGGACGTGGTCGAGGAGAAGATGAAGGAAGATCCAATCAAAATATTCAAGCGCGCCATGGACAACGTGAAGCCTGCTCTTGAGGTTCGCTCCAGACGCGTGGGCGGTGCCACCTATCAGGTGCCCGTGGAGGTGCGGCCCGACAGGCGTACGGCCCTAAGCATCCGTTGGATCATCCAGAACGCCCGAAGTCGGGATCGAAAGATAGCGCACGGCCTTGCCTCCGAAATTATGGACGCTGCGAACGATACGGGCGGCGCGGTTCGTTTGAAAGAGAATACGCATCGCATGGCGGAGGCGAACAAGGCGTTCGCCCATTATCGCTGGTAGATTCGAGGGAAGGACGAGGCGTGCCAAAAGAAACGATGCTCGAAAAGACGAGAAACATCGGCATCATGGCGCACATCGACGCCGGTAAGACAACTACGACCGAGCGCATCCTGTTTTACACGGGCAGAACTCACAAGATAGGCGAGGTTCACGACGGCGCGGCCACCATGGACTGGATGGCGCAGGAGCAGGAGCGCGGCATCACGATTACGTCTGCAGCGACGCGCTGCGCCTGGAACGATCATGTCATCAACATCATCGACACGCCTGGCCACGTGGACTTCACGGCCGAGGTGGAAAGAAGTCTGCGTGTTCTTGATGGCGCGGTGGCTGTGTTCTGCGCCGTGGGCGGTGTAGAGCCGCAAAGCGAGACGGTATGGCGACAGGCGGAGAAATACGGCGTACCTCGCCTCGTGTTCGTCAATAAAATGGATAGGACGGGCGCGGACTTCACTCGCGTGGTGGAGGAGGTGAGAGAGCGCCTCGCCGCGAATCCGCTCGTGCTTCAGGCACCGATAGGGGCCGAGGAGGACTTCTCGGGCATGGTAGATATCGTGACCATGAAGGCGCGAGTGTTCAGGGATCCGATGGGCGCGTCCTACGAGGAGGCAGAGGTGCCCGAGGAGATGCGGTCGGAGGTGGCGGATTTAAGGGAGAATCTCTTCGACGCCCTCTCGATGTTCGATGATTCGCTGTTGGAGAAATACTTGGAGGGAAAGGAAATTTCTTCGGCGGAGATTCGTGCCGCGGTTCGTCGGGGGACGCTGGCGGGCGAATTCGTGCCCGTTGTATGCGGCGCGGCGTTCAGGAACAAAGGCGTGCAGCTTTTGCTCGACGCCATCGTGGATTATCTTCCCTCCCCCCTCGACATTCCGCCGATTCAGGCGGTCCTCTCGGATGCGGATTTAGAATTGGGTAGAAGGCCCGAGGATCGGGCACCAGCAGACGATGCTCCCCTGTGCGCCTTGGCTTTCAAGGTGATGACAGACTCTTACGTCGGTCAACTGGTGTTTATGCGCATATATTCCGGCGTGCTGAAATCCGGCTCCGCTGTGTTGAATACGACTACTGGAAAGCAAGAGCGCGTCGGGCGGCTCATGCGAATGCACGCGAACAAGCGCGAAGAAATAGGGGAGGCCCATGCGGGGGATATCGTCGCCGCATTGGGCATCAAGCAGGCGAAAACGGGCCATACCCTCTCTGATCCCGTTCATCCCGTCCTTCTTGAAACCATCCACTTTCCCGAACCCGTCATCTCCATCGCAATTGAGCCGAAGACGAAGTCGGACCAGGATAAGCTCGGCACCGCCCTCGCTAGGCTTTCGAACGAGGACCCGACCTTTCGGGTGCGCTCCGATGAAGAAACTGCGCAGACCATTCTCTCCGGCATGGGGGAGCTTCATTTGGAAGTTCTGGTGGACAGGCTTTTCAGGGAATTCGCGCTGGAGGCCAGTGTGGGCAAGCCCCAGGTGGCTTATCGGGAGACGATTCGGGCGGAGGCCGTCGCTCATGGACGCTTCGTGCGCCAATCCGGCGGGCGAGGGCAGTTCGGTGACGTGGAAATCGCGATCAAGCCTCTCGTTCCTGGCAGCGGCTTTCAATTCGTCAACAAAATTGTAGGCGGCGTGATTCCAAGAGAATATGTTCCAGCGGTGGAGAGCGGTGTCAAGGAGGCCATGGAAAACGGCGTCCTCGCGGGGTATCCGCTTCTCGACGTAGAAGTTACGCTTTTTGATGGTTCTTTTCATCAGGTGGACAGCTCCGAGATGGCTTTCAAAATTGCCGGCTCCATGGCTTTTAAGGAGGCCGCGCGGAAAGCCAACCCAGTCCTACTCGAACCCGTTATGGATGTGGAGGTGGTGTGTCCTGCGGATTTCCTGGGCGACGTCATGGGTGATCTTACTTCTCGCCGCGGCCGAATTCGTGAAATGGAGGACAGGGCGGGAGCGAAGGCGGTGAGCGCCTCCGTCCCTTTGTCGGAGGTGTTTGGCTACGCGACCGATTTGCGATCGATGACCCAGGGCAGGGCGACCTATACGATGCAATTTGGGCGCTATGAGGAGACGCCTCGACAGCTTTCCGAGGAACTCGTGGCGCGAAACGTTGGTGCGGCGGCCCACACGGCGTAGCTCTGTTTCCTGAGAGACGGCGCGCGGCCCGCTCCCATCTCTGGATATAAGACGAAAAGGAGAAAGAGGCTCCATGGCGAAGGCGAAGTTTGAGCGGACGAAGCCGCACGTGAACGTAGGGACGATAGGTCACGTTGATCACGGGAAGACGACTCTGACGGCGGCGATCACGCGGCATTTGTCTGGGAAGGGGATGGCGCAGGAGGTAGGGTTTGACGAGATAGACAAGGCGCCGGAGGAGCGCGAGCGAGGGATAACGATAGCGACGGCGCATGTGGAGTATGAGACGGAGCGTCGGCACTACGCGCACGTGGATTGTCCTGGTCATGCGGATTATGTGAAGAACATGATAACGGGCGCGGCGCAGATGGATGGTGCGATTTTAGTGGTTTCTGCTGCGGATGGTCCGATGCCGCAGACGCGGGAGCACATTCTGTTGGCGCGCCAGGTGGGGGTTCCGTATATTTGCGTGTATTTGAACAAGGTGGACATGGTGGACGACGAGGAGTTGCTGGAGTTGGTGGAGTTGGAGGTTCGGGAGTTGCTCTCGACGTATGAGTTTCCTGGAGACGACATACCAGTGGTTCGCGGCTCTGCGCTTCGGGCTTTGGAGGGGAGCGATACGGGTTCGATAGATGATTTGATGGAAGCGGTGGACGAGTATATTCCTGAGCCTGTTCGGGACGTTGACAAGCCGTTTTTGATGCCTGTGGAGGATGTGTTCTCGATATCGGGTCGAGGGACGGTGGCGACGGGTCGGGTGGAGCGCGGGGTTGTGAACGTGGGGGACGATGTAGAGATAGTGGGGATAACGGATACGCGGAAGACGGTGGCGACGGGCGTGGAGATGTTTCGCAAGTTGCTGGATCAGGGTCGTGCGGGCGACAACGTGGGAGTTTTGCTTCGGGGTGTGAAGAAAGACGAGATAGAGCGGGGGCAGGTTTTGTCGGCGCCCACGTCAATACTGCCGCATCTGAAGTTCAAGGGCGAGGTGTATATTCTGACGAAGGAGGAAGGGGGTCGTCACACGCCGTTTTTTAACGGGTATCGTCCACAGTTTTATTTTCGGACGACGGATGTGACGGGTCTGGTGACGTTGCCGGAGGGTCGAGAGATGGTGATGCCCGGAGACAACGTGTCTCTGGACGTGGAGTTGATAACGCCGATAGCGATGGAGCGCGAGTTGCGGTTCGCGATACGCGAGGGTGGGCGCACGGTGGGTGCCGGCGTCGTCACCGAAGTCCTCCAGTAGCCGTGAAAAAAAGGTAGCGGGAGATCATGAGCCAGAAGATCCGGATTCGGTTGAAAGCCTACGATCATCGCCTGTTGGATCAATCGGTGGGCGAGATTGTTGATACAGTGAAGCGCACGGGTGCCTTGTTGGTTGGTCCCGTGCCGCTGCCCACCTCCATCAATAAGTATACGGTGCTGCGCGGCCCGCACATCGACAAAAAATCGAGAGAGCAGTTTGAAATTCGGACGCACAAGCGCCTTGTGGACATCATGGAGCCGACGCAGCGGACGGTGGACGCGTTGATGAAGCTGGAACTCGCCGCTGGCGTGGACGTCGAGATCAAGTTGAATTAGACGGGATGGGAGAGATGGAATTTTTGCTTGGTCGAAAAATTGGAATGACCCAGGTTTTTTCTCCGGATGGAGGCTCCGTTTCAGTGACGGTAGTCGAGGCCGGCCCCTGCACCGTCGTGCAGCGTAAGAGCGAGGAGAGAGACGGTTACGCGGCGCTTCAGCTAGGCTATATGCCCCGAAAGGAGAAGGGGCTCTCGAAGGCGGCCCTGGGTCATTTCCGAAAAGCGGGGACGCAGCCATTTCGCTATCTGAGGGAAGTTCCATTTGAGGAAGGGGATGCGTCCTTAGAGTCCGGTAGCTTGGTGGACGTGACGATATTCGATCGGGGCGATCGCCTTGATGTGACGGGTACGAGCAAGGGGCGCGGCTTCGCTGGCGTGATGAAGCGCCATGGCTTCGGCGGCGGACCGGCCTCTCACGGTGGCATGTTCGACCGCCTGCCCGGCGCGATGGGAGCCTCGGCCTATCCCTCGAAAATCATCAAGGGAAAGAAAATGCCGGGTCAGATGGGAAACAAGAGGTTCACTGCGCAGGGGCTTTTGGTGGTGGACGTCATTCCCGAAGATAACCTGCTTCTGCTTCGAGGTGCTGTCCCCGGGGCGAATAATGGATTTTTGGTTTTGCGCACAAGTGTCAAGGGCGACAAGGGCGGGTTGGAGAAGCCAAAAGAGCAGACCAGAAGTCTGGATCCTCTAAAGGCTTCCAAGCGGGCCGCTCGAGGAAATTGAGGAACGAGATGCACCAAATCGACGTCTATGACCTAGAGGGAAGGGTGGTGGAGCGGATGGATTTGCCCGAATCCGTTTTTGACGGGCGGGTCAAGATGCACCTGATCCACCAGATGGTGAAGGCCCAACTCGCGGTGCGGCGGGCGGGCACGCATTCGACGCTGACGCGCAAGGAGGTGCATGGCACGGGGGCGAAGCCTTTCCGGCAAAAGGGCGGAGGTCGTGCGCGCGCAGGCGACGTGAAATCACCCATCTGGCGGCATGGAGGAGTGGCCTTTGGTGTCAAGCCGCGCGACTACGAGCAGAAGATGAATAAGAAGATGAGGCGCGGCGCGTTGAGGAGTGCTCTCAACCTCAAGTGGAAGGAAGGAAAACTGCTCGTCGTGCGCGACCTCCATTTGCCGGAGCCAAAGACGCGTCTGGTGACGAGCGTCATCGAAAGTTTGAACCTGGGGCGCAAGTCGTTGGTCGTGGATGATGGGAAGGAACGGAATTTCGAGTTGGGGTCGAGAAACGTCAAGGGAACGAAGCCGATAAGACCTGAGGGTCTGAACGTGTATGACATCATGGGTCATGAGCACCTGGTCTTCACTAGGCGCGCGCTTGAGGGCATCTCCGAAAGGTTGGGGGGTTAAGAGGTGGAGAGCACGTTTATCATCCGCCGCCCCTGCGTGACGGAAAAGAGCATCGCGAGCGCTGAGGGAGCGAACAAAATCGTCTTCGAAGTCGCCATGGACGCCAATAAAATAGAGATCAAGAAGGCGGTGGAAGAGTTGTTCGGCGTGGTAGTGCTCAACGTGAACACGATGCGAATGCCCAGCAAGAGCGTTCGTATGGGACGTCATCAGGGCAGAAAGCCGCCGTGGAAAAAAGCGATAGTGACGTTGCGCGAGGGCGATACTATCGAGTTTTTTGAATCCGCTTAGTTTTTGGAGTGTGTGTTATGCCGGTCAAAAAATACAAACCGACCTCTCCGGGACGAAGGTTTCAGGATGTCCTGACACGTGAGGACATAACGGCGGATCGCCCCGAAAAAACCCTCACCAGGGGAATGTCGAAATCCGGCGGACGCAACAACCGGGGGCGCATCACCACCTACCAAAGAGGTGGAGGCCACAAGCGCCGCTATCGGGTGGTGGATTTTCGGCGCGAGAAGATCGGTGTGCCCGGCAAGGTGCGTTCCATTGAGTACGACCCTAACCGCTCTGCGCGTTTGGCGCTCGTTGTCTATCTGGACGGGGAGAAGCGTTACATCATCGCGCCCGATGGACTGGAAGTGGGTGCTACTGTCAGTTCGGGGCCAGAATCTGAAATTCGCGTCGGCAACGCGTTGCCCGTAGAGCGGATTCCATTGGGGACGACATGCCACAACATCGAGATGAAACCCGGGAGGGGGGGGCAGATTGCCCGCAGCGCGGGCGTGAGTGCCCAGCTCATGGCGAAGGAGGGCAATTATGCGCAATTTCGCCTCTCCTCCGGCGAGGTTCGCATGATTCACCTCTCTTGCTATGCCACAATAGGCGAAGTGGGAAATTCCGACCACGGCAACGTGAGTCTCGGCAAGGCGGGGCGAAAGCGTTGGCTGGGCCGACGTCCAAACGTCCGCGGCGTTGCCATGAATCCGGTGGATCACCCCTTGGGTGGTGGCGAAGGGAAAAGTTCGGGCGGCAGGCACCCGGTCACTCCGTGGGGGAAGCCGACGAAAGGGTATAAGACGCGGAAGAAGGGAAAGTCCTCTTCCAAGTTCATCGTGCGGCGCGGAAAATCCAGATAGCTGGATTTCAGGGAGGTTTCATAGAGATGCCACGTTCTCTTCATAAAGGACCATTTATAGATACCCATCTTCGCAAGAAGGTGGAGGCGATGGACGAGAGCGGCGAGAAGAGGATGATCAGGACTTGGTCGAGACGTTCCACCATCATCCCTGACTTCGTCGGTCATACGTTCGCCGTGCACAATGGCAAGAAATTCATCCCCGTTTACGTGACGGAGAACATGGTGGGCTTCAAACTTGGGGATTTTTCTCCGACTCGGACGTTTCGCTCCCACTCCGGTATGGCGAAGCGGCAGGTGACGCTGAAATAGTTTTTCGTTCGAACGGACGGGAGGGGCAAGGGAAAGGCATGGCGAGAGCGACTTTGCTATACTATCGGGCCAAACCGCGCAAGACGCGCCAGATAGCCGACATGATTCGCGGGGAGCGGGTGTCGGACGCGCTCACGCTTTTGCGCCTTTCCGTGCGTTCTTCGGCGCGGGTGGTGGAGAAGGTTCTTCTTTCTGCGCTGGCGAATGCCACGGAAAAGGGGGAGAACGACGATCCCGAAGGTTTGATCGTCAGAAGCGCGCGGGTTGACAATGGGCCGACCCTCAAGCGCTTTCGCGCGCGAGCGCGCGGCCGCACTGGCCGCGTGAAACATCGGAGCTGCTACGTTCACGTAGATATTGGAGAGGCGGGTTAGGGGGATAACATGGGTCAAAAGGTTCATCCCATCGGGTTTCGGGTCGGCATCACCAGAGGCTGGAATTCGGCATGGTTTGCGAAACGCAATTTCGGCGATCTGCTTTTGGACGATTTACGCATCAAGAAATATGTGAAGGAGCGTCTCTCTCACGCGGGGGTGAGCAACGTGGAGATCGAGCGCGCCAGCGAGCGGGCGCGCATCAACATCTGGACGGCGCGACCGGGCATCATCATCGGAAAGCGTGGAGCAGAGGTGGATAGGCTCAAGGCGGATCTGCAAAGGCTGACGGGCAAACAGGTGAACGTGAACATCAAGGAAGTGCGCAAGGCGGAAATGGACGCCCAACTCGTGGCGGAGAACATCGCCATGCAGCTGGAGCGTCGAATCGCTTTTCGCCGCGCCATGAAAAAATCGGTGACCTCGGCCCTTCGATTCGGCGCTAAGGGCGTGAAGATTCAGTGCTCTGGCAGGTTGGGCGGCTCCGAGATTGCGCGAACGGAATGGTATCGGGAGGGGCGCGTGCCCCTGCAGACTCTTCGCGCGGATATTGACTACGGGTTCGCCGAAAGCAAGACGACGTATGGAATCGTCGGCGTGAAGGTCTGGATATTCAGGGGCGAGATGATTCGACAGGCCAGAAGAAAGCCGGCTTCTCAGCCGCTGGGTACCTGAGCCGCTTAGGGGGCGAGATATGTTGCAACCAAAAAGAACGAAGTTCAGAAAAATGCAAAAGGGCCGTCTGAACGGGAAGGCCCAGCGCGGCGCCACGCTCTCGTTTGGTTCCTATGGACTTCAAGCCCTGGAGACGACACATATTACGGCACGCCAGATTGAGGCGGCCCGTATCGCGATGACGCGCCACGTCAAGCGCGGCGGGCGGATATGGATTCGCCTTTTTCCGGATAAGCCTGTTTGCAAGAAACCGGCCGAGGTTCGTATGGGCAAGGGCAAAGGCGCGCCCGAGTCGTGGGTCTCGCCCGTGCGCGCGGGCAAAGTGCTCTATGAGATGGATGGAGTCGGCGATGATGTCGCGCGCGAGGCGCTTCGTCTAGCTGCCCAGAAGCTACCCTGCAAAACCCGAATCGTGAATGCTTCATGAGAGGTTGACGGCGTGAAATACAGCGAAGTGCTCGATTTGAGCGATGACGAACTGGGATTGAAAGAGAAGGAGCTGCGTCAGGAATTGTTCAACTTGCGCTTTCGCAAGGCGACGGGCCAGTTGGACAACACGGCGCGCATCGGCCTTTTGAAGCAGGATTTAGCGCGGGTGTTGACTTCAAGGCATGAGCGGGCGCGGACGACGGGCGCTGGGGGAGAGCGGTCATAGATGAATGAGGTTCGGGGCAGGCGGAAGGTCCGAGAAGGGAAAGTTGTGAGCGATCGCATGGATAAGACTGTCACCGTTGAGGTGGTGCGCATCTTTAAGCATGCGACCTTCAAGCGCGTCGTGCGCAGGCGCAAGAAGTATTTGGTGCATGATGAAGAAAACGCCCTCCATGTGGGGGACAGGGTGCGCATCATTGAGTCCAGGCCGCTGAGCCGGAAGAAGCGCTGGCGCCTTCTGGAAGTGATCCAGCGGGCGAGGTAGGGAACGAGAGAAATGATTCAGGTTGAAACGATGTGTAGCGTGGCGGATAATTCGGGGGCGAAGCGCGCTCAATGCATCAAGGTGTTGGGTGGTTCTCGGCGCAGGTACGCGCGAATCGGCGATATCATTGTCGTGGCGATTAAGGAGGCCATACCGAATAGTTCCGTGAAAAAGGGAGAGGTCAGGCGGGCCGTCGTGGTTCGGACTGTAAAGGAGACCGGGCGGGCGGACGGCACCTATATTCGCTTTGACGACAACGCCGTCGTCATCATCAACGAAGCGCGTGAACCGATGGGGACGCGCATTTTCGGGCCAGTAGCCCGCGAGTTGAGGCGAAAGCGGTTCATGCGCATCGTCTCGCTCGCGCCGGAGGTTTTGTGAGGAACAAATTGGGCGCGAACTCTATGAAGGCGCATGTGAAAAAGGGCGACATTGTTCAGGTGATCGCAGGCCGTGAAAAGGGCAAGACCGGCAAGGTGCTTCAGGTACTCAAGAATGAGAACCGCGTGCTTGTCGAGAAGCTGAACATGGTGAAGCGACATACGAAGCCGACCCAGGCGAATCAGCGGGGCGGCATTCTGGAGCGCGAGGGGAAGATTCATATTTCCAACGTCATGCCGATGGACCCCAAGACGAGTCGTCCCTCCCGCGTTCAAAGGAAGCGACTTGAAGATGGCGCGCGTGTACGCGTGACACAGCGTAGCGGCGAATTGCTCGACACAGTGTAGGCGAAGAAGGGTTTTGACGGAGATGGTATACGTTCCCAGAATGTTGCGGTTGTATCGTGATGAAATCATCGAGAAGCTTCGCAAGGAGTTTGCATATGCCAACGTCATGCAAATTCCGCGGCTTCTGAAAGTTACGTTGAACATGGGGCTTGGGGAGGCCGTTCAGAACGCGGCGACTCTCCAGAACGGTATCGCGGAGTTGACGAGTGTTGCGGGACAGAAGCCGGTCATCACACGGGCGAGGAAATCGATTGCGAATTTCAAGCTTCGCGAGGGGATGCCCATCGGAGCGATGGTGACGCTTCGAGGTGCTCGGATGTGGGATTTCACGGATCGTCTGGTGAATGTGGCCCTCCCCCGCGTGCGCGATTTTAGGGGGTTGAGTCCAAAGTCGTTTGACGGCCGTGGAAATTACAGCCTAGGACTTCGCGATCAAATCATTTTTCCCGAAATCGACATCGACAAAGTGGATAAATCTCGTGGTATTGGTATTGTCATGAATACGTCGGCGAACACGGATGAGGAGGGACGGGCGTTGCTTCGCGAGTTGGGCGTCCCCTTCAGGACGACTTAGAGAGGAAATGTGGTGGCGAAAAAGTGTCTGATCGCGAAACAGAGAAAAAAGTCTAAATTCGGCGTTCGCGCCTATAATCGTTGCCAGCGTTGCGGGCGTCCTAGGGGGTATTTGAGGCGCTTTCGGCTTTGCCGGATATGCTTCCGTGAATTGTCGCTCAAGGGCGAGATTCCGGGAGTCACGAAATCAAGCTGGTAGTCGGAGACGAAGAACATGAGCATGACAGATCCTGTTGCCGATCTTCTGACGCGCATTCGCAACGCGGTGCGCGCGGGGCATTCGAAAGTTGTGATTCCTGGGAGTCGGCTGAAATCCCAGGTCGTCGGTATTCTGAAGACCCAAGGCTATGTCAAGGGATACGAAGTCGCGCCCGGTCCGGCGGGGCAGAGTGAGATCAGGGTGGATCTCAAGCCTCCTCAGGACGGCAAGCTCGTGCTGAGCGGTCTTAAGCGCGTCAGCAAACCCGGTCTTCGCGTGTACGTAGGTAAGGAGTTCGTACCCAAGGTGCTCAATGGCATGGGAATAGCGATTCTCACGACCTCGAGAGGCGTGCTGACGGATGAGGAGGCGAGAATCCTAGGAGTGGGCGGGGAAGTTCTTTGTGAGATTTGGTGAGGTGGCCTGAATGTCGCGTGTTGGAAAAATGCCGATTCATATACCATTGGGTGTGGGAGTGCAGCTCGACGGGCGGTGCATCTCCGTCAAGGGGCCGCTGGGTGTGCTCTCGCGCGAGTTGCATCACCGGATCAGGGTGGAGATAGACATAGATAAGGAGAGCATCGTCGTTTCACGAGTCAGCGAATTGCGCCAGGATAAGTCGCTGCACGGTCTTACGCGTACTCTGATTGCCAACATGGTGGAGGGTGTGACCCAGGGATTCGAGAAAGAGCTGGAAATCATCGGCCTCGGATACCGCGTGGAAGCGAAGGACGGGGGTGTTGTCCTGAACGTAGGCTATTCGCATCCGGTGAGCGTCGACCGGATCGAGGGCATCACTTTTGAAGTGCAGAGCGACCGAAATCGAACGGCAATCAAGGTGAAGGGTGTCGACAAGCAGATGGTGGGGTGGGTGGCTGCTGAAATCCGCAAGGTGAAGCCCCCAGAACCGTATAAAGGCAAGGGCATCCGCTATGCGGGCGAGATGGTTCGTCGCAAGGTGGGTAAGACCGGCGTATAGCGCGGGAGGCGGGAGAAGTGGGTCGATTGAGCAAGCTGGAAGCGAGACGTAAGCGAAAAATGCGCATTCGCAAGAAAAATCGCGGAACGAGCGAGCGTCCGCGTCTGTCCGTTTTCAGGAGCGGCGCGCATATCTACGCCCAAATGATCAACGATGTCTCGGACGAGACGCTCGCGGCGGCCTCCTCGCGTGAGAAAGGTTTCGCCTCCGAGGCGGAGGCCGCCGAAAGCGCGGGTGGGAGCAATGTGGCGGGTGCCGTCATCGTCGGCAAGCTTCTGGCGGAACGTGCAAAGGCCAAGGGCGTGGGAAAAGTGGTTTTTGATCGCAACGGCTATCTCTATCATGGTCGCGTGAAGGCGTTGGCCGATAGCGTGAGAGAGGCGGGGGTGAGTTTCTGATGGCGCGAGAAGCGAGAAGAGGACGGAAAAGGGAACCTGAGCATCCCGAGGAGCGTGAATTTATTGATCGTGTTATCTACGTGAACCGCGTGGCCAAGGTGGTGAAAGGTGGCCGGCGCTTCAGCTTTAGCGCGTTGGTGACCATCGGCGACAGAAAAGGTCGGGTGGGCGTCGGTATGGGTAAGGCGAACGAGGTGCCGGAGGCCATTCGCAAGGGCGTGGAGAAAGCCCGCAAGTCGATGGTGAAAGTGTCCCTTGACAAAGAGACCATTCCCCATCAGACGATAGGTCGCTTCGGCGCGGGCCGCGTTTTGCTCAAGCCCGCGGCGCGGGGTACGGGCGTTATCGCTGGTGGTCCTGTGCGCGCGGTGTTGGATGTCGCAGGCGTGCGCGACATATTGACGAAATGCCTCGGCACGAACAACCCCCACAACGTGGCCAAAGCGACGCTGGAGGGTTTGTGCTCGCTGCGCAGTAGGGAGGATGTGTTTGCGCTCCGGGGAATCGGCGTCGAAAGTGTAGCAAGTGAAGAGGGACGGGACGCGGCGGCTGAGCAGGCCCAAGATCGACAGACGCAAGGCGAGGAGCCGGCCGCGATCGTAGATGAGACCGTGGAGCGGATTCCCGCTGAAGACGCTGGGGAGGGGAAAATTTACGACAGGTTGAGAGATGTGGCGAAATCCGGTTAAACCACCGGTTACGTGGATATTGCTCCTATCATCGGATGGAACGCGGATGATCAACGATTCCACGACGTCCTCGGTAAAATTTCTGTGAAGGAGCACGAGGCGGGCAGACCACTCTTGTCTGTGGTTGTCGTAGAAAATACGGGTGGCAAGCCCGGACCTGATTTTTTTGAACTTGCCAGAAAATTGATCGCGTTTTTCGGGCGAGAATGAAGAATCCTTTTTTGTGTAAGAACTCAGAAAAGCCCATGCGCATTGGCGTGGCGACGCCAACGCCGAAGATGTCGGCGCAGCCGAATAGAGGGAAGATATGGCGGACGAGAAGGTGAAAATCACCCTGAGAAAGAGTGTGTCCGGATCAGACGTGAGACAGCAAGCTGTTTTGCGGGGGCTGGGGCTGAGGCGGATCAACCAGACGGTCGTGAAAAAGAACAATGCTTGCATTCGCGGCATGGTGTTCAAGATCAAGCATTTGGTGGAAATGAAGGAAGGGCCCGGCACCTTGGGCAGAGGTCTATGACTAAGAGCGACGCTACATCAAAAGACTCATTCACGGGTCTGGGAAATATGGCTTCCCCTGAAGGAGCGACGAAAGCCAGACGCCGCGTGGGGCGCGGTGCGGGTTCTGGCAGGGGTAAGACTTCAACGCGTGGGCACAAGGGTCAAAAATCGCGTTCCGGCTATCGACGCAAGGTGGGTTTCGAGGGCGGACAAATGCCGCTCCAGCGTCGTTTGCCGAAGCGCGGATTCATCTATCACTTCAAAAAAGAGTTCTCTGAGTTAAACGTGGATCGTTTGAGCGCTCTGGCCCCGGGCTCCCGTGTCGACGCCGTGACGCTTCAGGCCGCAGGTCTTATTCGGAAAATAGCTAAGGATGGCGTCAAACTACTGGGCGAAGGCGAAATAGATCGCGCCCTTCACTTAATGGTGCAAAAGTGCAGTCGATCGGCTTGCCGGAAAATCGAAGACATGGGCGGCAGCGTCGAGATCGTGGCTCTTTCCGACAAGCAAGAGGATAAGGGCGAGTGAGGGAAGGCGGCGTTCCTAACATCTTTCAGGTACCTGAGCTCAAGAATAGGATTCTGTTTACGCTCGGTCTTTTGGCGGTCTACCGAATTGGGGCGCATATTCCCACGCCGGGCATCGACACCGTGGCGCTGGCGGCCTTTTTCGCCGAGTTGAGCCGCGGTGGCGGGACCCTCATGCAGTTTTTCGACTTGTTCACGGGCGGTGCCCTGAGCCAGCTGACCATTTTTGCCTTGGGCATCATGCCTTATATCAGCGCCTCCATCATCTTGGAATTGCTTACGGTCGTGATTCCGCATCTCGAACGCCTCAAGAAAGAGGGGGATTCGGGACGTAAGAAGATTAACCAGTACACGCGCTACGGCACGGTCTTTCTCTCCACGGTGCAGGGCTTCGGCATCGCCGTCGGCATTGAGCAGATGGCCGCTCCCACGGGAGCGCTCGTGGTTCCGGACCCGGGGTGGGGTTTTCGGTTGATGACGGTGCTCACCCTCGTGGCGGGCACTTCGTTCATCATGTGGCTCGGAGAGCAAATCACCGAACGCGGCATCGGCAACGGAATTTCCCTTATCATTTTCGCAGGCATCGTTGCTGGTCTTCCCGGCGCTATCATCAACACGTTCCGCCTACTTGGCACCGGCGAGCTTCAGCCTTTCGTCATGATATCGCTGGCGGTGGGCATGGTGGCCGTCGTGGGCCTTGTGGTTTGGTTCGAGGCGGGGCAGCGTCGAATAAGGGTGCAGTATGCGAAGCGGATGGTGGGCCGAAAAATGGCGGGAGGCCAGGAAACGCACCTGCCTTTGAAGGTCAATACCTCTGGAGTTATTCCACCTATATTCGCGAGTTCCATGATCCTTTTCCCCGCGACGCTCGCGCAATTCTCAAACGTGGGCTGGCTCCAACAATTGAGCGCGGCGCTTACTCCACCGAGCACCTGGTATGTGGTGTTGACGGTCGTGCTGATTTTCTTCTTCGCCTATTTCTATACCGCCATCATATTTAACCCGATGGATGTGGCGGAGAATTTAAGAAAATACGGCGGCTTCGTTCCCGGAAGGCGTCCAGGCCGGCCTACGGCAGATTATATTGATCGCACCCTGAGCCGATTGACATTCTTGGGTGCCATCTACTTGAGTGCCATCGTCATTTTACCCACCTATCTGATCCAGTGGTTCAATGTACCATTTTTCTTTGGTGGAACCGCACTTTTGATCGTCGTGGGCGTGGCGGTGGACACCCAGCGTCAGATCGAATCTCATTTGGTGATGCGGAATTATGAGGGTTTTTTGCGTCGTGGCCGCGTGCGGGGTCGTGCGGGGTAGTTGGATGAGGATCATTCTTCTGGGGCCTCCAGGATCGGGAAAAGGCACGCAAGGTGCCTTGCTCTCGAAATCCCTTCAACTGCCTGAAATCTCGACAGGGGACATGTTGCGGCAGGCGGTTGCGGAGAGGACGGTGCTTGGCCAGCAAGTAGAGAGCATGATCAACCAGGGCCAGCTCGTACCCGACGACCTCATCGTGTCGATTATCGAAGAGCGCATCTCCCGCGAAGATTGCAGGCATGGCTTTATTCTGGATGGTTTTCCGAGGACGATTGAGCAGGGTGAGGCGCTGGAAAGGGTTTTGCCCGAAAGTGTGGATGTGGTTGTTTATATGAACATATCGAACGAGGTCGTGGTGTCGCGGCTGGCGGGAAGGATCACGTGCAAAAAATGCGGCGCGGCGTATCCCAAGATGGACACCTCGCTTTGTCCCGCCTGCAGGGGAGATCTCTACCAGCGTGAAGACGACATGATGAGCACGGTGCTCCGCCGTATTCAGGTGTATAAGGAGCACACAGAGCCTCTAGTAGCGTTTTATCGCGCGAAGGGTAAAGTCGCTGAAATTGACGGCCAGGGGAGTATGGAGGAGGTCGCACAGAGGGTGGAGGTAGGTGTTGCCCGGGTGTGCGCTTGATGGCTATCATCCTTCGCTCCCAGAAAGAGATAGAGCGATTGCGCGCGAGTAACCGGGTGGTGATGTGTGTTATGGAGGAGCTCCGAAAGGAAATTCGGCCGGGTGCTTCTACGCTGGAACTGGACGCCCTTGCGGAACGGATTATTCGCTCTCAGGGGGCGCTTCCCGCCTTTAAGGGATACAGGGGCTATGAACACACTATATGCGCTTCAGTGAATGAGGAGGTGGTTCATGGGGTGCCTTCCGAGAGGAAATTGAGAGAGGGAGATATCGTCAGCGTGGATGTCGGGGCGAAATTGTATGGCTACTATGGGGATCATGCGCTCACTTTTCCGGTGGGCAGCGTTGGTGCTGAGCCGAAAAGACTGCTGAAATACTGTGAGGGGGCGCTTTTCAAGGGAATCGAGCAGGCTAGGCCGGGCAACCGGTTGTTTGACATTTCCCATGCCGTGCAAAAACACGCAGAAGGCGCTGGTTTTTCCGTGGTGCGTGCCTATGTGGGCCACGGAGTGGGGACGAATCTTCATGAAGAGCCGCAGGTGCCGAATTTTGGCGAACCCGATACGGGGCCGGAGTTGAAGCCGGGCATGGTTCTGGCGATTGAACCCATGCTGAACATGGGCGTTCATGAGGTGAAAGTCTTAAGTGACGAATGGACGGTCGTCACGGCAGACGAGAAACTCTCCGCGCATTTCGAGCATTCGGTCGCCATCACGGAGAGCGGGCCCGACGTTTTGAGTCTTACAGCATGAAGAAGCCGCGTCGAGGGGGGAGCAGGAGAAGAAGAAAGCGCGAGCAGGTGGAGCGAGAGGAGCGCGCGCCCAAGGAAGGTGTGATAGAGGTAGATGGAATCGTAGTGGAGCCTCTGCCGAACGCGATGTTTCGAGTCGATCTTGAAGGGGGCCACAAGGTATTGGCCCATATTTCAGGCAAGATGCGTATGCACTTCATCCGAATCCTTCCGGGGGACAACGTCAAGGTGGAACTCTCGCCGTATGATTTAACGAGAGGGCGGATAACGAGCCGCTACAAATAAGGGTTTATTGCAGTTGAACACTGGAGTCAGACCATGAAGGTGAGAAGTTCTGTCAAGCCTATGTGTGATAAGTGCAAAGTCATCCGTCGCAAAGGGATCGTGCGCGTCATGTGCTCAAACCCGAAGCACAAACAGCGCCAGGGTTAGGGCGGAAAACAAAGGAGAACGTGGATGGCGCGTATTGCTGGAGTGGATATTCCTAATAACAAGAACGTCAACGTCGCCTTGACGTATATTTTTGGCATCGGGCGCACTTCGGCGAATAGGATAGTAGAGGAGGCGAATATCAACGCCCTCTCTAAGGTGAAGGACCTCTCCGAGGGCGAGGTGCAGAACTTGCGCGAGATTATTGAGCGCGGCTATGCGGTGGAGGGAGATTTGAGGAGCCGGGTAACCATGAACATTAAGCGGTTGATGGACATCGGCACCTACCGGGGGCTTCGGCACCGCCGCGGCCTCCCCGTTCGCGGACAAAGAACACACACGAACGCGCGCACCCGAAAGGGGCCTCGCAAGACGGTGGGCGCGAAGAAAAAGGACACCTGATTTTTCATTTCGTCTTTCGCGGGGCAGGAGATTTCAATTGGCGCAAGCGGGCAGAGGAAAACGCGGCGGAAAGCGACGCCGAGAGAGAAGGGCCATCAACAAGGGCCAAGCCCATATATTGGCGACCTTCAACAACACGATGCTCTCGATTTCCGACACGGGTGGGAACGTGGTTTGCTGGTCAACGGCTGGTGGGCAGGGCTTCAAGGGTTCTAGAAAAAGCACGCCTTTCGCCGCGCAGATGGCCGCTGCGGACGTTGCCAAGAAAGCGCTGGACCTTGGAGTGACTTCTGTGGAGGTATACGTGAGCGGGCCTGGTTCTGGCAGAGAGGCGGCGATTCGCTCGCTGGCCGCAGCGGGGCTCGAAGTGAGTCTCATTCGTGACGTGACGCCTATTCCCCATAATGGTTGTCGCCCGCGCAAGCGGCGGCGAGTCTAGGTTAAGACGAAGAGGGAGTCTGCATTTTGGCGCGATACAAGGATTCGGTTTGTCGGCTTTGCCGAAGGGAGGGAATGAAGCTCTTTCTGAAGGGCGATCGCTGCATCGGGGATAAATGCTCTTTTGAGAAGCGGAGCTTTCCGCCGGGACAGCATGGAGCGGCGCGTTCAAGGGGAAAACTGAGCGAATATGGTATTCAGCTTCGAGAGAAGCAAAAGGCGCGCCGGGTATACGGCGTGTTGGAGAAGCAATTTCGGCTTTATTACAAAGAAGCGGCGCGCCGTAAGGGAGTCACTGGCGACAATCTATTTTCCTTGCTGGAGTCTCGCCTTGATAACGTCGTGTTTCGGGCAAGTTTCGCGGACTCACGGAATCAGGCACGTCAACTGGTGACTCACAGCCACGTTCTGGTGAATGGCCGGAAGGTGAATCGCCCGGCGTTCATCGTGCGAAAAGGCGACCTCGTCGAGATCAAAGAGAAGAGCAAAAAGATGGGATTGGTTTTGCAAAGCGCAGAGAATGGGAAGGTGCGCGGTGTTCCCGCTTGGCTCGACGTAGACCACGCCGACCTTCAAGCGCGCGTCTTGGAGCCGCCCCGCTTGCTTGACTCGCAAATCGACATCAACGCGCAGCAAATTGTGGAGCTTTATTCCAAATAGATTTCAACCAACTTCCCTGAAAAAGTGCTCAACCGCCGAACGGAGAGGACCCATGGAAATGACGGCTATTGCTGAGCTTGTCAAACCCACTGGCCTGGAGCCGCAGCCAGGGAGTTTGACCGATACTTTCGGTTGCTTTGTCGCCGAGCCGCTGGAGCGCGGGTATGGCGTTACGCTGGGGAACGCGCTTCGTCGGGTGATTTTGTCTTCGTTGCAGGGCGCCGCGTTCACGGGCTTGCGTATTGAAGGGGTGTTTCACGAGTTTTCAAGCATTCCGGGTGTCATGGAGGATGTGATGGAGATCGTCTTGAAACTCAAAGAGGTCGTCATCCAGGTGGACTCGGAAAATACGCCGGCTCGCATGTATTATCGGCACTCAGGTTCCGCCGGCGTTTTCAGGGCAGGGGACATTGAGGTTCCGGCGGGCGTGAAGGTGCTGACCCCCGACGTAAGGATCGCCAACATGAACGATGAAGCAGACCTCGACATGGAACTCGTGGCGAACGTTGGCCGTGGCTATGTGCCTGCGGAGAGAAACGTGGACCTTGACCTCGGCCCTCAGTTTATCCCGATGGACTCCATCTTCTCTCCCATCCGCCGATGCGCTTTTCAGGTGGAAAAAACGCGGGTCGGCGACATTACGGACTACGACAAGCTGATTCTCGACGTGGAGACGAACGGCACTATCGCTCCCGTGGACGCCGTCGCACACGCGGCGAAGATACTGAAGGATAACCTTCAGATATTCATCAATTTTGAGGAAGAGCAGACACCCCAGGAACCCAAGGTGGATGAACGCAAGCAAAGGATTGTGGAGAGCCTCAGCAGAAGCGTGGAGGAGTTGGAGCTTTCGGTTCGCAGCTATAATTGCCTAAAAAACGCGCGAATTCGCACGCTGGGTGAGTTGGTGCAAAAGTCCGAAGGCGATCTGTTGAAAACGCGCAATTTTGGCCGGAAGAGTTTGAACGAAATTCGTGATATTCTCACGGGCATGGGTTTGTCCCTCGGGATGGATTTGGTGGACTACATGAATCTCCCAGTGCGTGAGTTAAGCGGGCGGGATAACATCGAATAAGGGGGCGGGGTGTAGGCAGATGCGACACCGATGGCACGGCAGAAAACTGGGGCGTACGTCGAAGCATCGAGACGCTATGACGCGGAACATGGTCACCTCTCTCATTGCTGAGGAGAGAGTGCGAACGACGCTGGCGAAAGCAAAAGAGGTTCGTCGGCACGCCGAGCGCGTCATTACTATGGGTAAGAAGGGCACACTACATGCGCGTCGGCAAGTCGCCTCCTATCTCAAGACTCCGCGTGCGGTCGTCAAGCTCATGGACACCATTGCCCCGAGGTATGCGGAACGTCCTGGCGGCTACACCCGAATTCTGCGTCTTCCGCCTCGACAGGGAGACGCCGCACCCATGGCGATTCTTGAGTTAATTGACAGAGACATCTCTAAAGAAGAGGAGATACGGGAGCGTCGCCTGAAGAAAAAAGAGGCCCGCGGAGAAGCGTAGAGGGCCGTAACCTGGAGGAGGCGTGTAAGGAGAGCCGATGAGGCTCTCCTTTTTCGTTTATCCCCAAATGAAGTGGAGACCCTCAATTGTCTCATTTGAGAGGACGACCGGATGCGGATGGCTGTTTCGTTTGTGGGCTCAAGAACCCGATTGGCTTGAAGATCGCTTTTCGCATGGATGGTGACGTCTGTCGCGCGGAATTCACGCCGCAGTCCGCACATCAGGGTTATGACGGCATAACACATGGCGGAATCGTCTTCAGCATTCTTGATGACGTCATGGCGAACTGGCTTTTCTTGCAAGGGTTCCGCGCCTACTCGGCGAGAAGCGAAATTCGTTACCGGGCACCTCTTCCAGTGGGTGTTCCCTTGTTGCTTGAGGGGAGGTTGAAGAAAAAGAGGGGCAAGTTCGTTCTGCTGGTGGGAAAGGCGATGCGGGCGGAGGACGGCCGGCCCGTCGCCGAGGCGGAAGCCATGTTTCATGTCGTGGAAGGTGAGGCGGACGATTGATGAGGATTGGGTTGCCGAGAGAGAGCAAGCAGGACGAATACCGGGTTGCCCTGGCGCCGAGCGCTGTGGAGGCACTTTCGGAGGCGGGGCACGCCGTGCTGGTGGAGCGGGGTGCTGGTCGGGGAGCCGGTGTTCTGGATGAGGACTACGAGGGGGTGGGCGGGCGCCTCGTTTCGTCGGCGGAGGAAATTTGGGCGAAGGGGGAGATGATCATCAAGGTCAAGGAACCCTTGAAATCAGAGTTTGCGCTGATGCGCAAGGGGCAGATATTATTCGCTTTCTTGCATTTGGCCGCCTGCCTGCCCCTTGCGCGGGCACTTCTGCGAAAGGGAGTGTATGGCGTCGCGTTCGAGACGGTGAGTTCGTCCGACGGCGTTTTGCCGATTTTGCAACCCATGAGCGAGATAGCGGGCCGAATGGCTGTTCAGGAGGGCGCGAAGTATCTGGAGAAGAATTTGGGTGGGCGCGGCGTTTTGCTGGCCGGAGCGCCAGGCGTTCCCCGTGGAAACGTGATCATCCTTGGAGCGGGCATCGTGGGAAAAAACGCCGCCAAGATAGCAGTCGGAATGCATGCGAGCGTCACCGTCTTCGACATCAACCATGCGCGACTCGAGTATATTGACGATATTTTCGACGGTCGGGTAAAGACCTTGGTGTCCACGCGTTTCACCGTTCGAGAAGCCATCAGCGAGGCGGATTTGGTTATTGGCGCTGTTTTGGTGCCTGGAGGGCGGACGCCCGTTCTCGTTTCCCACGAGATGCTTAGGGAGATGCATCCAGGTGCTGTCGTCGTGGATGTGGCGGTAGACCAGGGCGGTTGCGTAGAGACGATACACCCCACATATCATTCCAGCCCCACTTACGTTGTTGATGACGTCGTCCACTACGGCGTGGCGAATATGCCGGGGGCCGTTCCTCGGACGAGCACCATCGCGTTGTCGAACGCCGTGCTCCCCTATGCCTTGGAGCTGGCCAACCTGGGGTTAAGGGAGGCGGTGATGCGCAATCCAAACATCGCCGATGGTTTGAACGTGGCGAAAGGCCGCATTGTTCATGCGGGGGTGGCGGAAGCCTTGGGAATGAAACGCGCAAGCGCGAAAGAGGTGTTTTCCTAAGAGAGGGAGATTTCCCTCTCGGTTGACACGAGAGGCCTAGGAATGGCAAGGTTGCAAGGACGACAACCAAAGGTGATTTATGGGCATGAGTTCGAGTTTGTGTTCCCCATAAAATACGAAGAGGAACACGTTCTCAAAAGAATAGAGGCTGCCGCTCCGCAACAGACATGGATGGAAAACTTAGTGAACAAAACAAACAAGCACGCGAACGACGCAAATGACCCCAACCCCACGAGATGGCGATTGAAAAAGCGCGTGAGGGGGTCATAGGGTGATCGCCAAAATATGAATTTTCCAACCGCCCGTCTTGCTCTGGGCAAAGAGATTCGGCTTGTTGCCACTGAGACGCTTAGGCGCGTTCCTTCCAGGACAGAGAGGATTATTACTCCCTCGAGGGGTGGCAGGAGAAAATTCAACAGCTTATACAAAATGAAGAATCCGCGAGCGGGCTGAGGAAAACCTCCAGAGAACCAAAGTCGTCAAAGAAAATCTTGGTGGATTGCATATCTAGCCTAGCAGAGGGTCGGGGGGGAGCAATCGCACTAACTCCTGTAACCCCGCTCTCTTGAGGAGACTTTGCAATAAGCAAAGGATGCGCGCAGACAAACGTTAGAGAGAGCCTTAAAAACTAAGCGCGGAATTAAAGATAAAGATCGAAGTTTCTAACCGAGCTCCACTGGTGCGTGCATTACGAAAAGACTAACTTAACCACATGGAAACCTGTGCCTCAGTGCTTGAAGCCCGGCGGCTTCGATTTATTTCTTGATGAGGCCCAACACGAATTTCCCCTGAATCTCCAGGTGTTTAATCACCAGGCACTCGGCTTTTATCGCGTCGCTGCCGAGAATGGCTTGGAGTATTTCCTCGTGCTCGGCTACAGAGTCGTCGAGGCGCCCGGGCGCGTGGAGCGTCACCACGCGGGTCTTCATGATTTGTTGCCGAAGATTTTCGATGAGCGACTGTAGCCTTGAATTCCCGCAAGCACTCGTGATGTGTCGATGAAAATCGCGGTTCGTCGCCCAGTAGGAATCTACGTCGCCCCGCTCGTGATGTCGTTTCAAGCGTTGAAAAAAATGGCGAAGTTTCTTGTTTGCCCTTCCTTTCTGAAGGTTCGGGGTTGCGAGGCGCGTGGCGAGACCCTCTAGAACGCTGGTGATGGCGTAGATGTCTAAAACCTCGTCTTCTTTCACGCGGCTTACATACGCACCCTTGTGGGGAACGATGGTGATGTACCCTTCGGCTGCGAGTTCCCTGAAGGCTTCTCGAAGCGGCGTTCTGCTCACGCCCATCGATTGGGTCAACGCCGTCTCGACCAGTTTGTCTCCCGGCTGAAAAGTTCCGTTCAGAATGGCGTCTTTTATCTGTTCCGACGCCATCCTGCTCAAGGATTTGGGTTTTTTGATTTGAACGCCGAGTATGCGCATGTCGAGCCTCAGTCCGCCCCCTTCACGGATAAATGATCAAATGAAGAAAAGCCCTCAAGGCGAATTCTAGGTTGTAGAAGAATCAGACCACGCCCCTCCCTCGAAGAACGCTCCGTTGCGTTTCATCCATTCCGAGAATAGTCTCCAACACTTCTTCGGTGTGCTCGCCGAGTGCGGGCGGGGGCGTCCGCACGGCACCCGGAGCTTCCGAGAGCTTGATGGGCACACCGGTCACTTTCGTCGGGCCAGCGATAGGCACATCGACGTCCACCACCATCTCCCGGGAGAGCACCTGTGGTTCGCTGAGCACCTGACCGATGTCGTTTATCGGTCCGCATGGAATACCGGCCCCCCGCAGGGTCTCGAGCATTTCTTCCACCATTTTTTCGGCAAAAAAGACGTCGAGGATCGCTTGTAGTTCTTCGCGGTTGTTCACTCGGTCCTTGTTGACGGCGAATTTGGCATCTTCCTTGACGTCTCCTAGCCCCATCGCGTCGCAGAATTTTCTCCACAGGCTGTCGTTTCCCACGCCTAGGTTGAAGTATCCATCCTTGCACGCATAGGTTTCATAAGGCGTAATTGAGGGATGCCGGTTTCCTCTTCTTTGCGGGATGTTTCGGGTCGCGAAATAGCTGTTCGCGTGGTAGGTGAGCAGGGCCACCTGCCCGTCGAGCATGCTAATGTCAACCATTTGGCCGATCCCCGTTTTCTCGCGGTGATACAGGGAGAGCAAAATGCCCTGGGCGGCGAGCATTCCGGCCGTGATGTCTGCGATGGACGCGCCCACTTTAGTAGGCGGGCCGTCGGCGTCTCCTGTGATGCTCATCACCCCGCCCTCGCCCTGGATGACCACGTCGAAACCCGGTTCGTTCCTCCGGGGGCCGGTTTGTCCAAAGCCGGAGAGCGAGGCGAATATCATTCGGGAGTTGATCTGGTGGATCGCCTTCCAGGAAAACCCGAGTTTATCCAGTGTCCCGGGTCTGAAATTCTCCACCATGACGTCGCTTTTTTGAATCAAGTCCCGTAAAAGCGCCTTTCCGCGCTCATGTTTCAGGTTGAGCGTGAGGCTCTTTTTGTTCCGGTTGATGGAGATGAAGTACGTGCTCACGCCGTTCAGGAAGGGGGGCCCCCAGCTACGAGTGTCGTCTCCGCCGTCCGGGTTTTCGATCTTGATGACCTCAGCACCCATATCGCCCAGCATCATGGTACAATAGGGGCCTGCGAGAATGCGCGTCAGGTCAACTACCCGAATACCTTTTAGTGGTCCGGACATGAGGGTTTCTCTCCGTCAGGCTCGAATAAGTGATATCAGCACGCCAGCCGCGATCGCAGAACCAATGACGCCGGCCACGTTGGGGCCCATTGCGTGCATGAGCAGAAAGTTCCTGGGGTTCTCATCCGCGCCTACTTTTTGAACCACGCGCGCGGCCATGGGAACCGCGCTTACGCCCGCCGCGCCGATGAGGGGGTTGATCGGCGTGCGGCTGAGCGCGGCCATTATCTTTCCGAAGATCACGCCGGTGGCGGTGCCGACGCCGAAGGCGATGAACCCTAGCACGAGGATGCCGATGGTCTCCCACTTGAGAAAACTCCCGGCCGTCATTGAGGCACCCACGGATACTCCAAGAAATATCGTCACCATGTTGAGCAGGGTATCTTCTGAGGTTTTGAGCAGCCTCTCGACGACGCCGCACTCTCTGAAGAGGTTTCCGAGCATGAGCATTCCGATGAGGGGTGCTGCCGACGGCAAGAGAAGGCCCGTGAGCAGCGTCGTGATGACGGGAAAGAGGATGCGAACGGGTTTTTCGATTTCCCTCAGCTGCATCATTGTGCGCGCGCGCTCCTCTTTGGTGGTTAGCGCCCTCATGATGGGGGGCTGTATCATGGGAACGAGAGCCATGTAGCTGTAAGCGGCCACGGCGATGGGGCCCAACAGGTGGGGCGCCAGCTTCGAGGCAGTGTAGATGGCGGTGGGGCCATCCGCTCCGCCGATGATGCCGATGGCACCGGCTTCGGAGAGGCTGAAGCCCAGACCGATGCTCCCGAGTAGCGTGGCGAAGATGCCAAACTGCGCCGCTGCGCCCAGGAGCAGCATTTTCGGGTTCGCTAACAGCGGGCCGAAGTCCGTCAGCGCGCCGATGCCCATGAAGATCAGAGGGGGGAATACGCCTGCCTTCACCCCGGAATAGAAATAGCGGATGAGGCCGCCTTCATCAAAAATACCAGTTTCGGGAAGGTTGGAGAGCAGCATTCCAAACCCGATGGGGATCAGGAGCAAAGGTTCGAAACCTTTTTGGATGGCCAGATAGAGGAGTAAGCAGGAAATTCCGAGCATGAGGACGTCTCCGAAACTCAGCGCGGAGAAACCGGTGACGGAGATGAAATCGGCGACCGAGAAGGACAGGCGGCTCATGAAATCTCCAGCAGCAACTGAGCGGCTTCCACCTTGTCGCCTTTTCGCACGTGAAGCGCCTGAACGACACAGTCCGAATCAGCCGTAATCACGTTTTCCATCTTCATCGCCTCAAGGACTAAAAGCGTATCCCCGGCGCGTGCCGCATCGCCCGGCGCCACGTTGACGGATAGTACGACGCCCGGTAGGGGGGCCAATATCTTCCCGCCGTCGCTGGCGGACTCAGGTGTCTGTCTGCGTGCGCTGGTAGGATGAGGGGCGGTGGGGAGCGAGACCTCCTCTATTCTCACGCGATGCGTCTGGCCGTCTATCGTAATGTGGATATCCTGCGAGCCAGGGTCGCGCTCGACGCTCACAGAGTAGCGCTTTCCGTTCACGGTCAGATAAAAGTTTCTCAACGCCGCCTCTGTTGACTTAAGTGGCTCAGACGGGTGGTTTGCGCCCAGACGGAATTCACATCGCGTCGCACTTTCGGGACGCGAACCTCCGACATTTCTGTTTCCCCAAAATATCCTGCGGCCGCGGCCAGGACGAAGGCGAGGTCATCATTTTCCGGAGAGACTTCCCCGTTCTCCGCGTTCGTATTCTTCTTTCGTCGCCCGGTGCTGGTGTCAAGGAGTCTCTCTAGGAGTTGAATGACTGCCATAAGTATGAGCAGAGAGCCAAAGACGACGCCCATGCCGATGATGGTCAGCAGAATTGCGGGCGTGAACGTATCCACGAAGGAGTCCTTTATCCCTACAGCGGAATGTTTCCGTGCTTTTTCCGCGGCCTGTCCTCTTGCTTGAGCGCGGTCATCTCCAAGGCGCGAACAAGCGCGCCTCTCGTGTGGCGCGGTTCAATGACGGCGTCTACGAGCCCCAGTTTTGCCGCCGCGTAAGGTTTGGCGAAGCGCTTTCGATATTCTTCTATTTTCTCCTGGCGAACCTTCTCGGGGTCCTGTGCCTCGCTAATCTCACGCTTGAAAATGACGTTGGCGGCCCCCTCCGGGCCCATCACGGCGATCTCGGCGAACGGATAGGCGAGAACGCGGTCGTAACCTAAGCCGAATCCGCTCATCGCGACAAAGGCGCCGCCGTAGCTCTTGCGGACGATGAGGGCGATTTTCGGCACACTTGCCTCGCTGTAGGCGAAGAGCACCTTGGCGCCATGACGAATGACCCCCCCGTATTCCTGCTGGACGCCGGGCAAATATCCGGGCACGTCGACGAAGTTGATGATGGGGACGTTGAACGCGTCACAGAAGCGCACGAAGCGGGCGAGCTTATCGGAGCTGTCGATGTCCAAGACACCGGCCAGGTGCGCCGGCTGATTTCCCACGACGCCGACGGGCTTTCCGCCCAATCGCGCGAATCCAACGAAGATGTTCCTGGCGAACGCTGGCTGAACTTCCAGAAAATCGCCTTCGTCGAACACGTTGGTCACTAGGTCTCGCACGTCGTAGGCGATCGTGGCCTTTACCGGGACGACCTCATCCAGAGCGGGGTTCTCGTCGGGAGGCCACTCTGAGATCTCGGACAAAGGGGGATCGTCCAGGTTATTCGACGGCAAGAAAGAGAGTAGTTTCTTCACCACATCAAAGCACGCGCGCTCGTCCTTGGCCAGAAAATGCGCGTTCCCACTCGTTGCGCTGTGTACCGCACCGCCGCCTAGCTCCTCGGGTGAGACGTCTTCTCCCGTCACCGCCTTAATCACGTCTGGCCCCGTGATGAACATCTTGCTCAACCCGTCGACCATGAAGACGAAATCCGTGAGTGCAGGCGAATAGACCGCACCGCCGGCGCAAGGGCCCAGAATGACGGAAATTTGGGGGATCACCCCCGATGCGTGCGTGTTGCGCTGAAAGATGCGCGCGTAGCCATGAAGGGAGAGAACGCCCTCCTGAATGCGTGCACCACCGGAATCGAGGATCGTTATAATGGGCGAGCCGGTTTTTATGGCGAGTTCCTGCACCTTCACAATTTTTTCCGCGTGCATTTCTCCTAGAGAACCGCCCAGAGTACTGAAATCTTGCGAGGCCACGAACACGAGCTGGCCGTTCACGCGTCCGCTTCCGGTGATGATGCCATCCCCGGGGGTACGCTTCGCATCCATTCCGAAGTCTGATGAGCGCGTTTCAATGAAAAGGTTGATTTCCGAGAAACTACCGGAGTCCAGCAGAAGCTCAAGTCGCTCTCTGGCGGTGAATTTTCCTTGTTTGCGCTGTTTTTCTTTCGCCGCCTCGCCGCCCAACGCCCGCGCCTTGGAGGCATGTTCCTTCAGCTCATCCATCGGATTTTGATGGTTAGATTTTGGCGACAATATAAATCTCCTAAAGTGTATACTGCATACAATCAGCTTTGATGAGTAAAGTCAAGGAGTTTCGTTGAGGCCCCGGAGAGATTTTAGAGCACGTGTCGGAGCGTCGCCCGTTCCCATTTTCCAATTGAGGGTCAGTACATGTGGCGGTGTGCCCAAAAAGGGACTGAAAAACACGCATGCGCCATTCGCTGGACAGCTTTAAGACGTAATTCTCCACTCCGGTATTCCGGCGTGAAGGAGTTGTCCCGGTAGCTGGCGGTTCAGAATTCTCTCTGCTTGAGCGACGGCTTCCAAGAGTTTTGGGAGGTGGATTCCGGTTTCCACCCCCATCTCGTGAAGCATATTGACAGTGTCCTCGCTCGCTATGTTGCCTGTGGCTCTTGGGGCGAAGGGGCAGCCCCCCAACCCGCCGATGGACGCGTCGAACGTGTTGATTCCGGCCTCTAGGCCCGCCAGGAGGTTCGCCAAGCCGACGCCCCTTGTGTTGTGTAGGTGAAGCGCGTAGCGTACCGAGGGGAATTTGTTGCGCACATGCGTGGTGAGCCTCCGTATTTCTAATGGATTCGTCATGCCCACGGTGTCAGCCAAAACGATTTCCTCGCACCCCATGTCCACGTATTCGCCGACCACCCATTCGATGTCCACGTAGGAAACGCGTCCTTCATATGGACAGCCGAAGGCGGCGACGACTCCGCCCCTGAGCTTGAGGTTCGCTCCCGCAGCCATTTTGGCGACTTCACAGGCTACCTCGAGCATTTTCTTTCGGCTCGCCCGCATATTTTTTTGGTTGAACGTCTCACTGGCGGCGACGAACAGCATGACGCGATTCAGCTCGCACGCAAGTGCCCGTTCCATGCCCGGAACGTTGGGAACCAGTGCCTCGTATTCTGCCTCAGGATGGCGTCTGCAGCTGACGAGCACCTCCCTGGCGTCTCTCATCTGGGGAACGTGCTTTGGGCTGACGAAACTTGTCACCTCAATGCGGCGGACGCCGGCGTCGGTGATGGCGTCCAAAAGTTTGATCTTATCCTCTGGTGGAACGTATTGCTTTTCGTTCTGAAGGCCATCTCGCGCGCTGACTTCGACGACGTTGACCTGCCTAGGGAGATTCATCGCATTTCTTCTCCTACGTAAGGAAAGGGCTTGTTTTCATTATTTTGTTCTCATCCTGCCGAGGTTCTCCCCGCCTCGTGGAGGCGGGGGAGGGATGCCTGCGGCTCCATGTCCAGGGCCCCTCCCCGCGTGAACTTGTCTTCGGATATGGAGTGACGCCATTCTGTGTATGGCTCTTCATCAAGGAAATGGGAGAGTTGATGCGCTCTGTCCACGTTCTCCAGAGGGACAAGGCGAGGGCGAATCCTGCCGATTTGGCTACGAATGACTCATAGGGCGAACTTTAGGATGGCGGTTTTACCTGCGGCGTCAAAGACCCGCGCCATGTTCCATGCGTTTTTAGTGCCACCGAATTTCGAGAATTTGATGAGCGCGACGTCGGCCGCCTCCTCATCCACGATGTGGTACGCGTCGTCGATAGAGAACAAGGATTCATCCACGGCGCCCTTCATTCCCCGAGCGCGTATCTCCCGAAAAAGCTCGATACATTTTTTCTCTTTGGGAAGGACCGGTTGCTCGAAGTGCTCAAGTCCGATCTTGAGCATATCGTCCGTGAAGCGGAGGGCTTCGTCGGGTGAAAATCCGCCGTTCGCATCCGTTCGGAGCTGGATTTGCGAGCCGAATCTTTCGTGCAGCCGAGCGATGCGATCGGCGTCCGCCTTCGCGTTAAAGCCTGATTTTACCTTGAGGGTGCGCACGCCTTGATGGACGAGGGTTTCCGCTTTTCGGAGGGCTTCCTCGTTCGAAAGGAGACCTATCGGGCCGTCGAGCGCGATGGTGTTCCTTCTTGGTCCGCCAAAAATGTGAGCTAACGACGTTTTGCTGACTTTAGCGGCTAGGTTGATGGCGACGATTTCCAGAGCGTTGCGTGCTGCGCTCATGCCCTTGAAATCTGCGGTCTCATTAAGTGTGGCGAGTAGCTCACTCGCTTCTTTTCCCTGAATTCGGGGGGCGGCCTCCTGGATCTTAGCAGCCATCTTGGGGCCTGTTTCTTGTGTGACTTGCATGAGCGGTGCTGCCTCGCCCCCAACCTTCCTCTCCCTCACCGTCTGTGAGGCGAACCACGATTCGCTCCACGACGGAAGTGCTCCCATAGCGATTTCTGGATTTCTGGGCGACTCGCGCTACGGTGTCCCAAGCCTTCGTTTTCTGAATCGACATGAATTATCTCCTGAGCGGATGAAAGGGGTCCCTTCCACTCCAAGAGAGGGGAGGAGGCCGATAGCCCCTGTTTGTGATTCATGGCGCTCCGGTCGTTTTAGTCCTTATGGGGATGAGATGGGGACGCGCCTTGGACAAGATGGCGATCGCCAATGGGGGATTCTTTCGGCGTATAAATCCGGATGTCCGGCAGAGTGCGGTACGCCTCGCCGTAGTCTAGCCCGTATCCGACGACAAAATGATCCGCAATCGTGAATCCGACGTAGTCCGCCTCTATCCCCAATTCTCTCCGCGCGGGTTTATCCAGTAAAACGCACGTTCTCACCGATGCGGGGCGTTTTCCTCTCAGTAAAGCGAGTGCGCTCGAGAGCGTGTGGCCCGTATCCAGGATATCGTCGATTAGCAACACGTTTCGCCCCTTGATGGTGCTGAGGTGGCTGGCGTCGATGTTCACGCGGCCCGCACTTTGCTCGCCTGCGCCATAGCTCGATGCCGAGAGGAAGTCGAGTGTGGCGTCGCGCATGAGGGCGCGGGCGAGATCGACGCCGAAGAATACAGTGCTTTTCAGTATCATGATGATGTGAAGCGGCCCGGCGGGTAGTGCCGCGCGGATTTCTGCGGCGAGCGCCGGAAGGCGATTTTGGATGTTCGCATGGGATATCAATATCTCGTTCGCAGGCATCGTTTACTCGAGCATCGCCAGCAGCAGGCGCTTCATGTCCTCTTGGGTGGAGGGGACCGGGTTCGTGTTGACCTGGTGGCTTTCCGCCGCGTCTTTCGCCATGACGTCCAAGTCTTCGTTCACGACGTCCGCCTCTCTGAGGGTCGCCGGAATGCCGATGTCCCTGTTGATTTCGCGGATGGCTTCTATCGTGGTTTGCGCCGTATGCGTCGTATCCTCCCTTTTCTCGGATGGGACAAGGAGGGGAGACATGCGCGCGTAGGTTTCGCGCATGACAGGAAGGTTGAACTCCATGACGGGCGGCAAAAATATGCCGTTTGCCGTGCCGTGGTGAAGCCCGTGGTGGGCTCCCAGCGGATGCGCGAGCGAGTGCACGATGCCGAGTCCCGTGTTGGTGAATGCGCGTCCGGCGAGCGTGGCCGCGAGGGAGATGGCGTCCGCCGCCTCCGGGTCGGAGGGATCGTTCACGTACGCTCTACCGCGCTCGCCGACATAGGTGATGGCCTGAAACGCCAGGGCTTCCGTCCATGGGTTGGAGTTGGGTGATCCGAGGGATTCAATGGCGTGGGTGAGCGTGTCCATCATCGCGCCCGCTGCGATATGGGAGGGAAGCTTAGCGAGCAGTGTGGAGTCGATGACGGCGACTTTTGCGAACAGCGAATGATCGGCCAAGACCGTTTTGATTTTCAGTGCCGTATCCGTGACGATGGCACTTGAAGTGACCTCGCTTCCTGTGCCGGCCGTGGTGGGAACGGTGATGAGTGGCGGACCGGGCTTCGTCGCTTTTCCCCGGCCATAGTAGTCGCTCGGCGCGCCTCCGTTCGCGACGATGGACAGGGTCGCCTTGGCGGTGTCCATCGTGCTTCCGCCGCCGGCGGCGATGAACCCATCACAGCCGTGCTGGGTGAAAAAATCCCGGGCCTTCATGATGCTAGTGTCCGTGGGGTTTGTTTCGGCTTGATCGTAGAACTGATATTCGATCGATGTGCTTTCAAGCCCCTCCATGAGGGAGTGCAGCACCCCACTGGAGGCGAGTCCCGGATCGGTGACGAGCATGGGTTTAGAAAGTCCGAGATTCCTCGCTTCCTCTCCAACGCGCACGACTTCTCCGCGACCGAAGCGAATTTGAGGACCAGATGCGATTTGAAACGCTTTAACCATAAAAAGACATTCCTTCGCTATTCGAATGAGGGTTTGGAGAAAGCGTGAAGCGCGATCTGATAATCTTTCTCCGTGTCAATGTCGAGGAATACATTCCCATTGCGTAAGTGGAGAAAAACGATCTTTTCAGGAAATTCCATTTCGAGTTTCTGGATGATTCGCCTTCCCCCCTCGTCTCCGGTGATTCTCCGCAGTTCATCCGTCAGCGAAGCGGAGAACAACGTGGGGTTTCCGCGCCTACCTTCGAACAGCGGTACTACGATTTGTGTTCTTGGGCGGGATACGCCGTAAAGTGCTATAATGTCGTCCACGATTTCAGGAGTCAGAAGAGGCTGATCCCCCAATGCGAACAAATAGGCGTCGGCGGCTTTCGCCGCTGCGTTCAGCCCGGCGATTACGCTTGTGCTTTGTCCCTCGGCGTAACGGGGATTATGCGTGAAACACACGTCCAGTTCTTTCAGGGCGTCCTTAATCATTGCCTCCGCGTGGCCTGTGACGAGGATGACCTCTGAAACCGAGCTCTCAAGCAGGACCTTCGCCGTTTTTCGGATGACGGTATCCGCACCCAAGGGCAACAGAAGTTTGTTCCGTCCCAGGCGTTTCGATCGCCCTGCGGCGAGCAGTATCGCGCTGACGTGGTTTGAATCCGTCATCGTGGCACTCTCCACAGAAACAGAACACAATGCCCAGCGTCTTGCTGCCATGGTAGAGAGGCGGACGCTTGCATGTCAATTCTCGATGTGCGCCCGAAAGCCTTTCCGTTGACAAGACCTCACCCTGCGCCCTAATATTATTGAAAAGTGGAAAAGTTCTCAAAATCCATGGACATTTCGTTGAGAAATCTGCATGTGGGCTAAAGAATTTCGCTGGTTTGTCGTGGCCAATGCTAGGGATGCGCTTCGTTTGACTGATCGGGAAGCAGGAGATGATTCACTTACTTAATTGAGGAACATGCCGGAGGAGCGTAAGGATGGCATATAAAAATCATGAAATTGTGGATCTCACTCAGGAAATCTATCAGGGGCAGCCCGTGTTTGTGGGGCATCCTGACACTTGGCGATGGACGAACATGACGCATGAGGAAAGTGTGGCTAGCGGCCGCTTTAAGAGCGAGATGAGCTATTATTCTGGCATCGTTCAGTTTTGCGAGCACGGCCCCACGCATGTGGATTCTATTAGCCATCTGGACCCCGCGCCCGATGCGCCCCATATCGATGAGATGAACTTCAACTCTTTCTACAGTCGGGGGATAGCGATTGATTTTGAGAACGTGCAGGACAACAGCTACATCAACGTGGACGACGTCAAAAGACGACTTGATCACTACAACTACGAGATAAGACCGGGCGATACCCTCCTCTACACGTACGGGCACTTCAAGCGGCATCACCCGACTGCCTTGTATACCGTGGCTTATGCTGGCTGGACGCGCGCCGCGGCCGAGTATGTATATGGCGAGTGCGGCGCAATCAACGTGGGCACCGACGCCCCCAGCATGGATATGGCGACCAGCCCGGAATATCCTTGCCACCTCGTGTGCCGCGAGTTGGGTCGAACCAACACGGAGAATCTGTGCAACATCGAAGATGTGGTCGGCAAGGAGTTCCTGTACATCGGGCTTCCTCTCAAGATCCGAGGCGGGTCGGGTTCGCCGATTCGAGCGATAGCCGTGCTCAACGCTTGACTTCTCTCATGTGAGAGGGACATGAAGGCTTTGGTGAGGCCAGTGAAGGGCCCCGGGTAGGTGAATATAAAGGTTGTCCACGCCGGTATCTGCGCATGGACGTGCACATCGCGTCGGGCGCGGTTTTCACTATTCCCCCTGTGGTCTTGAGCCACGAGTTCTCCGACGAGGTGGTGCAAATGGGCCAATGGGGCGAGTAAATTTCCCTGGAGTGCGGGTCTTGGCTAGCCGGACGGCGAAGGAGAGGTGGATGCTCGTCCATTTTAGCGACGTGTCCGAGACGGACTTCAAAGTGTAGGGTTTTCACGTGTTCGGTTCAGTTAAGCAGGATTAGAGGCGAATTTAAGATAGGTTCATCTCCATGGCTACCGTCGACGTGTCCTGTGACGTTCACTGCGTCCTCCGTTGTAGCTTAATAGGATGGGCGATTTCGTATCATTTCATTCGGGGAGGCGATGAAGCGGGCGACACTGAAGGCGGACGCCAGGTTCGCCATCGTTCGCTGCGGGTGTGGGGCTACATGACGAATCCACCCACCCAGGCGCGCATGGCCGATGATGCGCTGCCGGCCTGGAGGCGGATGGATACCATAAAGGGGTGGACCTGTTCAATCTACAAAGATATGCGGAATAATCCAAAGCGTTCATTTGAAAGGACGGCGCACATGAGCATCGACCCGAAGGAGTTGAGAACGGCTCTTGGTAGATTCGCCACCGGCGTCACTGTGGTCACCGCGAAAACGTGGACCGAAGCCCGCGGAATGACGGCCAACGCGTTTTCCTCGCTTTCACTCGACCCGCCGCTCGTTTTGGTGTGTTTTGACAACAAGGCATCAAGTTTGAGGGTGGTGCGGGAGGCGGGAAAGTTCGCCGTCAACTTCTTGGCCGAGGAGCAAAAAGGCGCTTCGGACTGGTTTGCTGGAAAGGGCAGGGATTCGGGGGATCAGTTCGCGAACATCGTGCATGAGATGGGAGAGAACGGATCGCCCCTGCTCACGGGAAACGCGGGCGTTTTGGAGTGCGACCTCCACGAGGAATTCCCCGGCGGGGATCACACCATCGTCGTGGGGCGCGTGACACGCGTGCTGGTGGATGAGGAAATTTGCCCCCCGCTGCTTTTTTATGGCAGCGCCTATCGTAAGATGGATATGGACGGTGTCTACGACTGAGCTTTCACCCCTAGACCGGATTTTATAAATTTCGCAAGGAGCGTCCTTGGCTTCGTATCACGCGGTTGCATTTGATATCTTTGACACACTCGTTGATTTTGACGTTTCCCTTTTTCCGGTGGTCGAAATCGATGGAAAAGAGGAGAAGACCACTTCCAGAGCAGCTTATGATGCCCTTTACGAAAGCGGCTTCTTGGTGCCCAATTATTCGGCCTTCCACCAGCTTTGGGTGCGGAACTCACAGGAAGTGTGGGCGGAGCGCAACCGGGACCCGGAGCACAGGGAAGTTCGCTCGATACGTCGTTTTCGACGCCTGATGGCGTTTTTGGTGGCGATTCCCCCAAAAGATAGGGAAAGCGCCGCCCGAACGGCGATGAACGCCCACATGGATGGCATCGCGCGCTCCGTTGTGTTTGACCGGCGTCGACTCAACCTCCTGGCGAAGATAAAAGACGCTGGCCTGCCGATAGGACTCATCAGCAATTTCGACCATGCGCCTACCGCCCGGCGAATTATAGAACGAGAGGGGCTCGTCCCTTATCTCGATACCATTCATATTTCAGAGGATGAGGGCTTCAGAAAGCCGGCGGCGTCTTTGTTTCTCAACGCGGCGGAAAAGTTGGGGGCGCCGCCGAAAGAGGCGCTCTTCGTGGGCGATACGTTTGAGGCTGACGTGGAGGGCCCGCAAGGTGTGGGCATGCCATGCGCATGGCTGAACAAAAAAGGAACACCGGTTCCCGAGGGAAGCGATCCGCCTGATTTTGAGATCAAAACTCTGGAGAGCGTGCTTCCGATTCTCGGTCTGTAGTCCCTGTTTTTCGTGAGGATTTATCCCTTGTCAGTTCTCGCGCTTCAGCATGTAGATATGGAAAGACTATCGCTACTGGAGGAAGTGCTCGATGAGGAAAACCTCTCGTGGTTCTATGTCGCCCTTCACGAAGGGGAGAGTCTCCCTCGCTCTGTGGACGATCTGAAAGACGTCAGGGCTATCGTCGTCTTGGGCGGCCCCATGGGCGTTTACGAGGAGGAGGCATACCCCTGGCTGAGGGAGGAGATTTGTTTCCTCGGCAAGGCGCTCCGCGCGGGGTTTCCCGTTTATGGCCTTTGTCTGGGCGCGCAGCTTATGGCTGCGGCATTGGGTGCCCGCGTGTATCCGTCGAAGGAGAAGAAGGAGATCGGCTGGTTTCCGGTCGTGTTGACCCCGCAAGCGCGGGCGGATCCGCTACTTGCAGACGAGGCGTCGTCCTTCCCCGTTTTTCAGTGGCACGGAGATACGTTTGACATTCCGGAGGGTGCTGTTCATCTGGCGTCTTCCGTGCGATATCCCCATCAGGCGTTTCGGTGGGGTGCGTGCGCCTACGCCTTCCAGTTTCACCTGGAAGTCGGGGCGGATGACATATCCGCGTGGATCGACGTATTTGGGGATGATCTGCGCTCCCCACGCTCGGACGCGAATCCACAAGCGATACAGGCCGATACGGCGATGCATCTGGAGGCTTTGAACGAACGCGCCAGGTGCTGGTTCGCACTCTGGCTCGCTCTCTCGGGGCTGATCGCCTCGTCTTGAGCTTGCCCCTTTGTCGGCGAGGGGTCGATTTTATGATTTTGACATAAAGGAACCATTCATGGCAGAGCTTATCCGCGGAGAGATCGTGGCCATCGGCACCGAGATGCTTCTTGGCGACCTCATTGACACCAACAGCGCCTTCATCGCCAACCAGCTCAAGTCCATCGGTGTCAACATGTATTACAAGACCACCGTCGGAGATAACCTGGAGAGAATCGCGGGCGTCATCAGGCAGGCGCATGAGCGTTCCCAGGTGGTGATCACCACGGGGGGGCTTGGCCCCACGGTTGATGATTTGACGCGGGAGGCCTGCGCCAAAGTGATGGGCGCGCCACTCGAGTTTCGAGAGGAGTTGTATGATTACATCAACGCCTATTTTCAGCGTCGCGGTTTTCAAATGAGCGACAACAACAAGAAGCAAGCCTACGTTCCTGCCAATGCCACCCCCATCGAGAATCCGCGCGGAACGGCACCTTGCTTCATGTGCGAGGATGAGAAAGGAGTCATCATCGTGAGTCCGGGGGTTCCGCACGAGATGCGCTACATCATCACCGAGCGCGCGCTGCCCATCTTGCGAGAGAAGTTCGACCTGGGCGAGGTCATCCGGACGCGCGTCCTGAAGACTTGCGGCATCGGCGAATCGCGGGTCGATGAGATGATATCGGACCTGTTTCGTGAATCCGTCAACCCGAGCATCGGTGTGCTCGCCCACCCTGGGCAGGTGGACGTGCGACTTACTGCGCGCGCGGCGAACGTTGAGGAGGCGGAGGCGATGATCGACGGCCTTGAGGTGAAGGTGCGCGAGATTCTGGGCTCGGCCATTTACGCCACGGGGGGGGCTACACTTGAGCAGACGCTGGCGCGCGTGCTCGGCGCGCGTGGTAAAAGCATCGCGATCGTCGAGTCGAATACCGGCGGGGCCTTGCTGCAGAGGCTAAACGCCTGGCCCGAGCGCGTGAAGTTTCTCAGGCGCGGGATCGTCGGTCTGCGTGCGAAGGAGCTGGCGCACATGTTCGGGGTGGACGAGAGCGCGGGGCCTGAGCGTTTCGCCAAAGTCCTTGCCCGGAGGGTGCGCGAGGAATCGGGCGCCGACATGGGGCTCGCCGTCTTCGGCCCCAATCCGCCCGAGAATATTGAACCGGAGAACTCTCGCCGGGCGCCGGCGCTGGGCCCTACTTACATGGTGCTTGACACGGACGCGGGGACGTTTGACTTCTCGTCGAGCTTCGGGGGCAACGAGCAGTTCGTCCAATCGCGCGCCCCGGTCTACGCGATGGAACTCGTGCGTCGTGCCTTGCTGGGACTCGATCCGCTTGTCTGACGTGTTTGGAAGGTGAAAATAACCGAAAAAGCGTCCCCATTTTCCCTGGGTACGTCGCGGGGCGGGTTGTGGCTCGCGTCCATTCCGCCCCATGCGCGGCGCCTTCCTGAAGCGCAGCCTCCGTTCGTCGTTTTACGATTTTGACGCGCCATGGAGATTCTCCTTCGGTATCGCTGACAGGACCCTTTCCTGGTTCTCAATTTGCTCAAACGAAGCGCGTCCTCTCATCCGCCGCGGTGGTTTTCTCTCTCGTTCAATGTCGTCCGCGCCGTTGGTCTCGCTATCACTCCAGCGTCGGTCGCGTCGTTCGTCATGTTCCCCTACCGCATTCCCGCAGACACCCGTCTTCTCGCTGATTTGCGTCCCTGCTCACGAAATCCTCCCGCCGAAGGGCGCCGCTAGGGGGAGGGGTGAAAGAGTGAATCTTTCGCGCGCGCCTCGTTTCTTGGTAGAAGAGCCGGCTCGACGGTGTTTCAGGATGTGGGTGTTGCGGTCGTTGTTGGTTCGGGAGCGGCGGGGGCGTCTTAGCGTGTCACGGGAGATGATAGATGCAGCGCGGCCGTTTCCTCGAGACGGCGCGAGATAAGTGGGTTTACAAAATGAAAAACGCTTGCGAAAATAGAGGGTCAAAATAGAGACATAAACGTTCTTGTTGAGATAGTCGGTTTTCGGGAAGTATCCGTTCGATCTTTGGAAAGGTGTTTTGATGATCTGGAGGGAAACGCGTCTCCCCGCGCAGTGCGCACCTAACCTGCGAGCCATGATGCGTTCGGCAAAGCTGCGGCGAGTTGGCGTGTTGTTATCCCTTGGAGCGGCCGTGTTCCTGGGTGCCGTGTTCCTGGGTAAGATATACTTCTCTCGTGACCTACCTGAAGAGTCCGCTCCAGCCGCGAATGCGCTCGGATCTTCTGAGACGCCCGCAGCCCTGAAGGCGCGCGCCGCCGCACCTGCCCAAACGCCTCGCGTTCTGGTGCGCCGGAAGCTTGCGGAACGGGAGCTTCCAGAAGGGGGGCTAGAGGAGACTGCCGAAAGCCCGTCTGAGAGGAATGGGTTCACTACGCGCGCAGGTAAATTCTCGAGGGCGGACACCGTCAGCGGCGTGTTGAGCGCGCATGGCCTGGGTCGTTCGGAGATTCAGGATATCGTGGCGAGCGTGCCCGAAAAACGCGTTTTTTCGCGCATTCGGGCGGGGCGCCGATATGTGGTGCGCAAACAGGACGGCGAGTTTCGTGAATTCGTTTTCCACCTCGACAACGAGCGTCGGCTTCGGGTTTCTCGCACGCCGGCGGGAACGCTGAAGGCGACGAAAGAGGCCATTCCCTATTTGGTGGATGTCGTTCGCATGCAATCGCGCGTCAATGACTCCTTGCACCAGGCCATTGCCGACGCGGGGGGTTCTCCCGGGCTGGTGAACAAGCTGAGCGATATTTTTGCATACGTCATTGACTTCGATAAGGATTTGCAAAATGGAGATCAGGTGGAGGCACTGATTGAGCGCAGGCGTCTTGAAGGTGAGTTCGTGGGCTACGGGAGAGTTCTGGCGGCGGAATTCGTGGTGCGGGGCAAGCGTCACACGGCGGTGTACTTCGATCACAAGGGCGGCAGATACTATACCTTCGAGGGAAAATCCCTGGCGCGCGCCTTTTTGCGATCCCCACTGCGCTACACGCGGGTCAGTTCCCGCTTTTCTAGGAGGCGCTTCCATCCCGTGCTCAAGCGCTATCGTCCCCACTTCGGGGTGGACTACGCCGCGCCCCGGGGTACACCCGTCCGCGCGGTCGCCGATGGAGTCGTCACCTGGAAGGGCCGCAAGAACCAGGCCGGCAAGATGGTGAGACTAAGCCACGACGGGGGCTACGCGACCGCCTATCTCCACCTGTCGCGATACGCGCGCGGGATTCGCAGGGGCAGGCGTGTTCTCCAGAGGCAGGTGATCGGCTATGTGGGTTCCACGGGACTGTCCACTGGCCCTCATCTGGATTACCGTATCACCCACCGAGGGAGGCATCTGGACCCCTTGAAGATGAAACTTCCTCAAGGCGTATCGCTTCCCGGCTCGTTACGCCCCGCGTTCAAGAAGATTTTGGATGCGCGGCGCGCCATGTTTGACAACCTGCCACTGCTGAAGGACTCTCAGGTTTCCGTCGCCGCCCATGAGAGATTGGCCGAGAGCATGGCCGGGCGCGGCCGCGCGTCTTGGAACTGAAGGGAAACGAGGGACAGGGTGCTCATGCGGATTCCTTTCGAGGGTGCGTTGCCGAGAATCCATGAAACCGCATGGCTAGCCGAGACCGCCGTCGTAATTGGCGACGTGGACATCGGTGCGCACAGCAGCGTTTGGTACAACTGCGTTTTGCGCGGGGATCAGATGCCCATCCGCGTGGGCAAGCGTGCGAATATTCAAGATGGATCGGTGCTGCACATCGAGGGCGGAAAATATGACTGCATCCTGGGCGATGACGTTTCAGTGGGGCATATGGCCATCGTGCACGGGTGCCGAGTTGGGGACGGCGCGCTCATCGCGATGGGTGCCATCGTCTTGAACAACGTGGAGGTGGGCGAAGGCGCGGTTGTCGGGGCGGGCGCCGTCGTGCCTGAGAATAAGGTGATTCGCCCAGGAACCCTCTGGCTGGGCGCGCCCGCGCGATACGTTCGAGACCTCAACGATGAGGAAAGAGAGCGATTCAAGAACACAGCCGTCTCTTACGTGAAAAACAAGGAGCGCTTCAAAAATTCATGACCGCGCCGAAAACATCTCCTCGCAATGCCTAAGGAACCCCGTCTGGAGACGCCCGCTCCTCTCGCCGCGGTGGTGGACTTGGGCGCGAACGCGGCCCGCCTCGCACTCGCCACACTTGACGACGCGGGTCAACTCGAATCCCGCGGCCGCTGGCGCGAATTCATACGCTTGGGTGAGGGTGTTCGTGAAACGGGGCGGCTCTCCGAAAGTGCCATGCGAAGGGGACTCGCCTGCTTTTCGCGGTTCTCTGCGATTATTCGGGCACATCGCGTCCAGCTCGCTGACGCCGTGGCGACCAGCGCATTGCGTGATGCGCGAAACGCAGGCGCGTTCATCGCGCGCGCTGCACGGCTGGGCGTTGCGTTGCGCGTCATTCCGGCGAAAGAGGAGGCGCGGCTGGCGCTGGCGGGTGTCTTCGTCAATGTGGGTGCCTTGCCCGAACGCGCCTTAGTGTTCGACGTGGGTGGGGGAAGCCTCGAGGTGATGCTCGCCGCGGGGGAGCGCATTTGGAAGATGGTGAGTTTGCCCGCCGGTGTGGTGTATCTGACGGAACGCTACCTTGCAGGAATGCCCACGGCGGACGAGCGAGTTCGGGCTTGCGCGGAGGAGGTGGACGCGATGCTGTCGAAGGTGGATTTTGGCGGGGCGGAGAGGAAGGCGCTCCCCTTCATTGGGTGTGGGGGCGTGGTCGCGTTAGCGTGGTTTTTGACCGAGGGCGCGCCGCTAGGCGGAAGCGTGAGTGGTATCTCGTTGTCAGCTTCCTTGTTCGAGGAGTGGGTGGATCGGTTCGCCAGAATGCAGTATGGGCAAAGGCGCGAGCTTCGTGGCTTCGAGCCGGGACGCGAGGATGTGGTGCTCGCCGGCTTGATCGTGGTGCGCGCGCTCCTGCGATGGGGACGCAAAGAGGAGTTCAGCGTATCCACAGGCGGTCTTCGGGAGGGGAGGCTTCTGGAGCTTTTGCGGACGCCCGCGCGGCGCGTGTGAACGTGTCTGGCCGCGTCGGGCCTAGGGTCATCCTAGCATTTTGTAGTTTGACACGCTCTTGCCGTCCGGAGAATCGGGCATAGTGCCGGGGAATTGGACATGGGGAGAATACTTCAATTTCCTCTCGCCCAAATTCCAAACGATGGACTTGATGTCGATCTGGATTTGGAGACTGATGACTTAGGAAAAGTTTGCTTCACTGCCTCGGGTCTGAAACTCATCGGCAGATTGGGGAGAACCGGCCCGAGCGAGGCGCGTTTCTATGGGCGTATAAACGGTCGGCTCCTTCTGGAGTGTTCTCTGGGTTTGGCGGAATTTCCGCATCCCTTCGACGAGTCTCTGGCCGTTTATTTCTGCCGGATACCGCCGGACACCGACGCGGAAGGCGAGGTCGAACTGGATGAGAGGGATATGGAGGTCGCGTGCATCGAAAACGAAATAGTAGATCTCACGTCGCCCGTTCGAGACCAAATTGGTCTGGCCATTCCCATACAGCTAAGATGTCCCGATAGATGTCTGGGAGAGACGCCCGAGACTTGCCGCAGACTCAATGAGGGAGAATCCGTCGGCGCGGGGACGGTGCCTGACCCCAGGTGGGGCGCACTCAAGAGCTGGAAACCGCCGGATTCCTCGTGGTAGACTTGTTGCTTGGTTCATGGGCGACGTGTTTCGAACGTATAGTGTATGATAGACGTAGATGGCGATTCGTTTCCAGGGATAGGGATGAAGCCGATAGGGTGCTAAATGGTTGCCCTTGACGCGGGATTTTGAAAGGAGCGCAGAGGCTGTGGGACTTCCCAAACGGCGGCACTCGCAAGCGCGGGGCCGCAAAAGGAGAACGCACTACAAGGTGTCGAAACCGTCGATCGCGGCTTGCGCGAACTGCAACAATCCGGTGCTGCCCCATCGGGTATGCGCCGCCTGCGGGTATTACAAGGGCCAGAAGGTTTTGGACGTAAAGGAATAAAACGGTCCCGGAGTGTGAGTAATGAAGATAGCCATAGATGTGATGGGGGGGGACAACGCGCCTTCGGCAATCATAGAGGGAGCGGTGGATGCTTATCGTCAAGAGGGCATTGAGTCGATCCTGGTAGGGGTACCGGAGCCCATTGAGACGGAACTCGCGCGTCTGGGGGCGAATGAGAACCTCTTTGAGATTCGCGCGGCGAGCCAGGTCATTGAGATGGGCGAATCCCCCACAAAGTCGGTAAAATCGAAGGTTGACTCATCGGTGCGCGTCGCCCTTCAACTGGTCAAGAACGAGGAGGCGCAGGCAGTGTTCAGTGCCGGCGACACCGGCGGCACCTTCGCCGCGGGCCTAGCCGTCTTACAGCGAATGCGAGAGGTGTATCGTCCTGCCATCGCCGCCCTGATCCCCACCCTGAAAGGCTTTTCCGTCATGCTCGACGTAGGGGCGAATTTGAACCCTCGGCCACAGCACCTGTTTCAATTCGGCGTCATGGGATCGGTGTATAGCCAGGTGGTGCTCCAAAAACCCGCTCCTACAGTGGGGCTGTTGAACGTGGGCGGGGAGGATTCCAAGGGAACCGAGGCGCTCAAGACGGTGCATGATATGTTCATGAAGAGCGATCTGAATTTTGTGGGCAACGTGGAGGGCAGCACTATCTTTCAGGGCGCCACGGACGTGATCGTGTGCGACGGCTTCGTGGGCAACGTGGCCTTGAAGGTGAGCGAGAGCCTCAGTGAGATGCTGACAACGTTGCTCCGGGAGCAAATCGTCCATTCGATGCGTAGCAAGATTGGCTACATGTTTTTACAAAATGGCATAAAGTCTATGCGCCAGAGAATCGATTATTCTGAATACGGGGCGGCGCCGTTGCTGGGCCTGGGCGGAATTTGTACAATTGGGCACGGACGAAGTAACTCGAAGGCGGTGAAAAACGCCATTCGCACGACGGCGAACATCGTCAAAGTGCAGCTCAGTGCCAAGATACAAAGGGAGATTGACAAACATATTTCCATCCAGCGTGGCAGCGACGCCGGCTGGCGCTTGTGGAATCAGATACGAACGGGTATCTTCTACGAGGGTCCAACTAAGGATAAGTAAGAAAGAGGAGCCCTCTTGCTATCTGAGTTTATTTCTGCATACTATAGCCTATAGCCCCCCCGGCAGCTCTTTCGCCCAGATAGGGAATCCTATAGTGACCCACTCTGTTATTCTGGGAACAGGTTCTTATGTTCCTGAGAGAATCCTCTCCAACGCTGATCTGGAAAAGATGGTTGACACCAGCGACGAGTGGATTCGAGAGCGTACGGGAATCAGCGAGCGGCGTGTGGCGAAGCCTAGTGAGGCGACTTCCCATTTAGCGATTCGCGCTTCCAATCAGGCGCTGGAGGCGGCCGGCGTGATCGCCGATGACGTCGACCTCATCATTATGACCACTATCACGCCGGATACGATGTGCCCGGCCGCCGCCTGCTGGCTTCAGTCGCATATCGGGGCGAACAAGGCGGCAGCTTTCGACTTGAACGCGGCGTGCTCGGGCTTCGTCTACGGTCTTCAGGCGGCGGACGCGTATATTCGCTCGGAGATGGTGCGGACGGTGCTCTTGGTTTCCGCGGACGTGATGACACGGGTGACTAACTGGGAGGACAGGGGTACCTGCATTCTATGGGGCGATGGCGCGGGCGCCGTCGTTTTGGGGATGTCGCAGAATGGGCACAGAGGCGTCATGGGCTCCAGAATTTATAGCGACGGGAAAGAAGGGGAACTCATTCAGGTTCCCGGCGGCGGTTCGCGATTCGCCCCCATGACGCTGAACGATGTGCTCAACAAGGAGCATCTGTTGCAAATGAAGGGGCGTGAGACGTTCAAGACGGCTGTCCGCAATTTCTCGAACGTATGCAATGAGACGCTTGAGCGCAGCGGCCTCACTTTGGACGACGTGGACGTGTTCATTCCGCATCAGGCGAATCTACGCATCATCGAAGCGGTGGCGCGCCGACTTGAATTGTCGATGGATAAAGTGATCGTTACTATTGGTAAATATGGCAACATGTCCGCGGCCACCATTCCGGTTGCGTTGGATGAGTCGGTGAGGGAAGGGAAAATCCGAAGTGGGGATAACGTGCTCATGGCCGCCTTCGGGGGAGGGCTCACTTGGGGCGCTGCTTTGGTCGAATGGAAATGATGCTGTCAACACCCGCGAAGGTTCCGCTCCGGTTTTATCCGTCCGCCTAAATACATTGTTTAACCCTTTGATGTTCACGTCATAGACAGGGGTTGGGAGATGGGTGCGAAAATTGCATTTTTGTTTCCAGGCCAGGGTTCGCAGTATGTTGGAATGGGCAAAGGCTTTCACGATGCGTTTTCTTTTGCGCGGGAAGCTTATCAGCGCGCGAGCGACGTTCTGGGATGGAATCTTGCCAGGCTCAGTTTTGAAGGACCGAAGTCTAAATTGATGCTCACTTGCAACACACAGCCGGCGATTTTGGTGCACAGCTATATCGCCTATTCTTTGCTCTGTGAGCGCGGTTTCGGGCCTGCTCTTGCCTTGGGACACAGCCTAGGGGAGTATTCCGCCCTTCTGGCGGCCGGTGCCATTGATTTTCAAACGACCCTTGAGTTGGTGAAGAAGAGGGGCCGCTTCATGCACGAGGCCGTCCCTGAGCGGGGTGGTGCCATGGCGGCGCTGCTCGGTGTAGAGAGAGAGGCCGCCGAGGTCATTTGCACGGAAGTGGAAGGCGTGGTGGAAGTTGCAAATTATAACGCCCCCGGCCAATATGTTCTCTCGGGAGACAAGGGCGCGGTAGAATCGGCTGCGCGGCTGGCGAAGGACAGAGGCGCGCGAAAGGTGATCATGCTTCCGGTGGGAGCGCCCTTTCACTGTTCTTTGTTGAGCGAAGCCGCCAGGCGCATGAGCGAGGTTCTCGACGAAGCGGACATCGCTGATCCAGCCATCCCCGTTTATGTGAACGTGACGGCACAACCGGTGCGGGAGGGCAAACGAATACGAGAGTTGCTCAAACGACAGATTCACTCTGCCGTACGCTGGGAGGACGCCGTGCGCGCGGCGGGCGAGGAGAAGCCGGACGTAGTGGTGGAATTGGGGCCCGGAAAAGTGCTTTCGGGATTGACTAGGCGGATATTGAAAGGTATGCCGACCTACAATGTTGAAGACGCGCGGAGTCTGGAAAAGACGGTTTTGGCCCTGGACGCGGTCGCCTAAGTATCATGCACTTATGCGATGCTTCCCGGTGCCTGAATAGGATGAAGAGCGAAAGCGGATTTTGTGGAACTTGGAGTGTGCGCCCAATCTACCGAAAGGTTATGGAATGCCCGCTTCTGTTGGGGAGGCGACTCCGTACAGGTTTGGAAAAAGGGTTTTTGGAGGAATCGGTGTGACGGACAATATAGAAGAGCAGATAAAAGAGATTATCGTTGAGCAGTTGAGTGTTGAGCCTGAAAAGGTAGTTCCGGAAGCTTCGTTTACGGATGATTTAGGAGCCGATTCGCTGGATACCGTGGAGCTTGTCATGGCTTTCGAGGAAAAATTCGGTCTCGAGATACCCGATGAGGAAGCGGAAAAAATTTCCAAGGTGCAGGATGCGTATGACTATATCGCCAAGCTGTCTGAAGCCTAGCGAAGCAGCGTCGCACGAACTGAAGTTGATACATGGATTGAAGAGAACGCATGGATAGTCGAGGTTTGGTTAGATCTGACATTCGGGTCGTCGTTACAGGACTCGGACTGCTTACGCCCCTGGGTTTGTCGGTGGATGAAAACTGGGAGGCACTGATGCAAGGTCGCTCTGGCATCGGCAAGGTGTCCCGATTTTCTCCGCATCGCCTGGCGTCGAAGATCGTCGGCGAAGTCAAAGGCTTCGCGCCGGAGAATTACCTCAGCCGTAAAGAACTCAAGAAGATGGACCCCTTTATCCAGTACGTCATCGCGGCCGCTCAGATGGCTTTTCAGGATGCGAACCTTGAAGTTCCGGATCAGGAAGCGGCGGTGCGATATGGCGCCATTATTGGCGTGGGCCTTGGCGGTTTGCCCGCCATCGAGGCGAACAAGGAGATACTGCGAACGAGGGATCCTTCGCGCATTAGCCCTTTCTTCATTCCCATGTTGTTGGCGAACCTGGCCGCTGGTCAGGTTTCGATGCGCTGGGGACTGAAAGGGCCGAACAGCTGTGCCACGACGGCGTGTGCGTCCGGCAATCACGCCATTGGAGATGCGATGAAGTGTATCCAGCGCGGCGTGGCCGACGTCATGGTGGCCGGCGGCAGCGAATCGTGCATTACGGAGTTGGCGATGGCGGGGTTTTGCGCGATGCGGGCGCTTAGCACCCGCAACGACGACCCTGAGGGGGCGAGCCGTCCTTTTGACGTGGACCGCGACGGTTTCGTGATGGCGGAGGGAGCGGGCGTTGTGATTCTGGAGCGCTATGAGCATGCCATGGCGCGCGGAGCGAGCGTTTACGCCGAACTCAGCGGATATGGGTTGACTTCCGACGCGCACCACATTACCTCTCCTGACCCGGGTGGTGACGGAGCGGCTCGCTGCATGGACATGGCGCTCAGCGACGCGGGAGTGGTGCCCGAGGCCGTGAACTACATCAACGCGCATGGTACGTCCACAGGCACGGGAGACAAACTCGAAACGACGGCCATCAAAAAAACGTTTGGCGAACACGCTTACGAGCTCAGCGTTAGCTCCACGAAATCCATGACGGGCCACCTTCTCGGTGCTGCGGGAGGCGTCGAGTCCGTGTTTACTATATTGACGCTGAAGAACCAGCGCATTCCTCCTACCATCAATCTGAACGCCCCAGATCCGGAATGCGATCTTGACTACGTACCCAATTCGCCCCGGGAAGCGGACATCGGTTGTGCTCTCACAAACTCCTTTGGATTCGGGGGAACCAACGCTTCGCTCCTTTTCACGAGAGCGGCGAACGGCTCGGCCTGAAGGGGGCGGGGACGGCTCCACCGACGCCGGCGAGAATGGGTCTTCCGTTGTGGGCGCGGCGGGGGGTACTAATCTGGATAAGATCGAAACCCAGATTGGGCATTCGTTCTCCAACAGGGAACTCCTCGTTCAGGCGCTGACGCATCGTTCCTTTTCTCAGGAAAGTACGTCCTCCGTCTCCGATAACGAGCGGCTTGAGTTTTTGGGCGACGCTGTCTTGCAGCTCATCGTGACGGAAAGGCTTTGGAAGGATTTTCCGGCAGATGACGAGGGCGTTCTCACCCACATGCGCTCCGAGCGAGTGAATGGCCGCTCTCTTGCGAGCGTTTTCAGGTGCCATGGGTTTAGGGAATTTCTTCGTCTGGGCAAGGGCGAGGAGAAAACGGGAGGACGAAAGAAAACTTCCATTCAGGCGGGAGCGTTCGAGGCGTTGGTAGGTGCCATATACCTCGACGCCGGCTACGCTCGTTGCGCGCGATGGGCGAAATTGTGGTTTTGGGCATCAGGCATAGATAAAGAGGGCGTATTGTCGCAGGATTTCAAGAGCCGCTTGCAACGTTTTGTCCAAAAAAAGGGCGGCAATCTGCCTACCTATCGCCTAGTGAGAGAAAGCGGGCCCGAGCACGAAAAAGAATTTGAGGTTCAGGTTCGCCTCGGGCGTAGGACAATGGGGCGCGGGCGCGGGATGAGCAAAAAAGCAGCCGAGCAGGAAGCTGCGCGCGAGGCAATTCGCAACCTTGGTGAATCCTAGGAGGGCTCCCTCCCGGAAGGCGATGTTTTTGCTTTGCGAACCTGAGAAAATTTTGATAATTTGACGTTTCCTGCTGCCCTCGCGTTATTTCAGCACCGCCCCGTGATGATTAAATTCGCTCGCCCGCCGAGGTGTTGAGTTTGCGAGTCCAGCGCTTGGAGATGCAGGGGTTCAAGTCCTTTGTCGAGAAGACCGTAATCGAAATTGGAGAGGGTCTTACGGCCGTCGTCGGGCCTAACGGATGCGGCAAGAGCAACGTGTGCGATGCCGTTCGATGGGTTTTGGGCGAGCAGGCGCCGAAAAACATGCGCTCGAAGAGGATGGAGGACGTCATCTTCAATGGCAGTGTCGAGCGCAAGCAGATCGGGATGTCCGAGGTCTCGCTCACCATCGCCGACCTAAAGGGTGTGGTGACGTCTCCCGCGTTCAAGGATTTTGACGAGATGGTGGTTACCCGCCGTCTGTATCGTTCCGGAGAGAGTGAGTATCTCATCAATCGCAATCCCTGCCGACTCAAAGACATCGTGGATTTGTTTCTCGATACAGGCGTCTCTCTCGACACTTTTTCCATCGTGGAGCAGGGCAAGATCGAAACTCTTGTGAACGCGCGGCCCATGGACAGGCGGATTTTGATTGAAGAGGCCGCCGGCATCATGAAATATAAGAACAGGCGAAACGAGGCGCTGAGAAAGCTGGAGCTCGCGCAAGCGAACCTGCTTCGCGTGGCCGACATCATGCGCGAGAAAGAAACGCGCCTGCGCTCTTTGCGCCGCCAGGCGAGGAAGGCGATGTTTCACAAGGAATACCAGACCGAGAGTACCGCGCTTTCCTGCAGAATTCTGGCGCTCGACTACCTCCGGCTCGTGGATGAACTCTTTCCGGCGGAAAGGGCGCATGATCGCGTCAAGGGGGAGGAACAGGTGCTCCTGGCACGGCTATCCTCGCTGGAGGCCGAGAGAGAAAAGGAGCGCGTCTTGCTGGCCGAGCGATCGGAGGCGTTGGCGGAATCCCGCCGCCGGGCGGTGGAGATGGAGGGCTGTTTACAGAGCCTCGAGAATCGAGTCGAGATGCTTCAAAACCGTCTTCTGGAACTCGACGCGGAAGATGCGCGCCGCGCGGAGGAAATCCAATCCCTCGACGCGGAGGCCGTGAGCCTGGAGGAGGAGAGGGTTGGCCTCGCCAAGACCCTCGAGACGCTGGCGGCGCAGTCTGGTCGCGCCCGAGAGGAATATGACGTCAGCGCGGCGGAGCTGGCCGCCGTCCGCGTGCACCTGGGAGAGCTGGAGCAGTCACTCGACGAGGGCAGGCGCGCGCAAGCGGAGGAAAAGGAGCGTTTAAGTGCGACACGGCAGCGGATCGCTTCCCTTGAGTCGAGGCGCGAGGGTTTGGTCGAGTCTGTGAGGAGGATGGTCGCGGAGGCGGCAGGGATGCAGGAGCAGGTCGAATCGGCGCGATCCGACGCAAACGATGCGAGAGACCGGGCGGAGTCGTTGGACGCCTCCGAGCACCTCGCGAAACAGGAGCTGGAGCGGGTAGCTTTCGAGCATGATGGAATATCCCAATCTCTGCGCCGACATGAAGAATTCGCCGCCGGTGTGAAAGAATCCTTAATGGAGACGAAATCGACCCTCCTTGCCCTAGAAGGCGTTCTCTCTTCTGGCGGGGGCGGGACTGCGGACATGGAGGCGTTCAGGGCGTGCGGCGCCCAGGTGCTGGCGTCGTTGTCCGACCTCATTCGTGTGGAGCCGAAATTTGAAAGAGCGATCGAGGTGGCTCTGGGTGAGAAATTGCTGGGCGTGGTGGTGAATACTCCAGACGATGCGGTGAATGCGGTTCGTGCGCTAATGAACTCCGAGACCGGGCGTGGCGTGGTGCTGTCAATGGAGGTTGGCGCCCAACCGGGTATTCTCCTCTCCTCGGGAGAAGGCGTTCTGGGCGTGGCTGCGGATTTTGTTCGTTGCGATACGGATTGCCAGGCACTCGTTCAGTCGCTTCTGGGGAATGTGGCAGTGGCCGAGAATATCGATGCCGCACAGGCGGCGTGGTGCGGCGGGTTGCAGGGAGTCGTTTGTGTGACCCTGACGGGGGAAATGATTCATGCGAATGGTGCTGCCGAAGGCGGACTGGCCCGGAATGAGGGATTCCTGGAGCGTTCCCGAAGGTGTGAGGAGATGCGCCAGGAGACCAAGCGCCTTGAAGAGCGGCTTCTCGCGTTGTCCCCGATCTCTCGAAAGCTGAGAGTGCAACTCGCGCAAGCGAAGCGAAGACGCCACCGTGCGGCGTGCGAGAATCAGCGTGCCGAGGTCATGCGCGTGGAGGCCGAGGGAATCCTTCGCCAGGCGGAGGACAGGCTCGGGGAGTTGGAAAGGCGGCTGGCCGCGCTCGAAACCGTGCGAGAGCAAGCGCGCGAGGACCAGGGGCGTCTCGTGGATGAAGTTCAGACGGCTAGAGAGGAAAGCCTGTGCTCCGAAGAGGCGGCTCAAGCGTTCTCTTCGCGTATTGAGGAGCTCGAAGGGAAAGTGGGCGACGCTGGCCGGCGGTGTGCGCAGGTCGAGGCGCGCGTCATGGACAGGAAGGTCTCCTTGACGGAAATCAATGGTCGAGCGGCGGGTGGTCGGGCCGAGTTACAGCGTCTTGTGGATGGATTGCGCCAGAATACGGCGCGCAAAATTCGCAGGGAGGAGGAACAAGACGAGTCGGGCGAGAAACGAAGGCATCTTGAGGAGATTCTCGCGCAAAGCGAGGAGGAGATTCTCGCGCTTCAGGGGGAGCGCGCCGAGGTGGCGGCCCGGCAAGCCGAGCGCGACGATGCCTTGCGTGCGGCGCAGTTGCGCGATGGGGAGCTGAGCGATTCGATTCACGCGACGAGAACGGATGTGTCCGCTTTGCAGGACGAGGTGAGCACGGCGGCGGAGAGACGGACGACGCTTCGCGTGCGGCGCGAATCCATGGTGAAATCCGCTCAAGCGGAGCATCGAGTCGATCTCGAGGAGACGGCCGAAGAGCGGCGGGAGGAACTCCCCCAATACCAGGAGATGGTCAATCGTTTGGCGATGCTGGAGCAGAGACTTGCCCGCATGGGAGAGGTGAACCCCCTAGCTGCGGAAGAGTATGATGAAATCAATCAGGAATATGCGTTTTTACAGGAACAGCAACAGGACCTGGAGGGCTCCATCGCCGATCTTCACGCCACGATCGAGAAGCTGAACAAGACGACGAAGTCCCGCTTTCTGGGGGCGTTTGAGAAGGTGGGCGCCGCCTTCGCGGATATTTTTGGCCGTCTTTTCCAGGGGGGCGAAGCACGTATGTACCTCCTCGATGCAGATGACCCACTGGAGACGGGCGTCGACATTGAGGTGCGGCCGCCGGGTAAGCGTCCCTCGAACATCATGCTGCTCTCCGCCGGAGAGAAGGCGCTCACCGCGCTTTCCCTGTTGTTCGCAGTATTTAGCGTTCGGCCAAGTCCGTTTTGTATTCTCGACGAGGTGGATGCCACTCTTGATGACGTCAACGTCGGACGCTTTCGGGAGGTGCTCGCCGCGCTCGAGGATCGGAGCCAGTTCATCATCATCACCCACAACAAGAAGACGATGTCCTACGCGAATCAACTCTACGGCGTGACGCAGAGGGAAAAGGGCGTTTCGGAGATCGTTTCCGTAAAACTGAACCATGAAGGCGCGAGGGTGAACGGCGTGGCGGATGCGGCGTTCGAGTCACGCGTTTAGGAGTCGTCCATATTTTTTCAGAGAGCGCTTCCTCTGGCCATGCCCCAGCGCCTTGGCGTCGGGGTTGGTTTTTCACGTGGCGTCGCGAAGGAGATAGCATTGGCTTTTGGTTCTGGGGAGAAGGAAAGTCCGCAAGAGCCGGCCGGTGCAAAGGGCTGGTTTGGCAGACTGCGCGATGGCCTTGCGAAGACGCGCGGCGGTTTTCTCGCCCAGATGGACGACTTGCTCGCCGGACGGATGGATGAAGACAGGCTCGAGGAGTTGGAAGAAATTCTGTATATGGCGGATTTGGGGCCTCTTCTCGTCGAGATGCTGATGGAGAGGCTGAGAGTGAGAGAAGGTGCCGGGGTGGACGTGAAGGTGCGCGTCAAGGAAATGCTGCGTTCTTGTCTCGCGCGTCCCGCCCACCCACCCGCGTTTGCGCCGCAGGCCCCGCCGCCGGGCGAGCCCAGGGTCGTTTTGCTCGTGGGGGTAAATGGCACCGGAAAGACGACGACAGCAGGAAAACTAGCCGCGCGCCTCTTGGCCGAGAAGCGCAAGGCCATGCTCGCGGCGGGAGATACGTTTCGGGCCGCCGCCGGCGAGCAGCTGTCGGTATGGGCGGAGCGAAGCGGGTGCGAAGTCGTCCGCCACCAGGAGGGGGCGGATTCGTCTGCAGTGGTGTATGACGCTGTTCAGGCGGCGCGGGCGCGAGGTGTCGATGTGTTGTTCGTGGATACGGCAGGGCGTTTGCATACGAAAAAGAATCTGATGGAGGAGCTGAAAAAGCTGAAGCGCGTGGCGGGGCGCCTCGTTGACGCGGCACCCCATGAGGTGCTCCTCGTTCTGGATGCGACGTCAGGACAAAACGCGCTCTCTCAGGTGCGGGAGTTTGGCCCGGCCCTGGGCGTGACGGGTCTCGTGCTCACCAAGCTCGACGGGACAGCCAAGGGCGGTGTGGCGTTAGGTGCCGCCTATGAGAGCGGCATACCGATACGATACGTGGGTGTGGGCGAATCGGCGGAAGACCTCATTGATTTTGATCCCGACGCTTTCATTGAGGCGATTTTCAGCGGGCGATAGCCGTTGGAATGGGGCCTCAGCCGTCTTTCAACATTTCTGGAAGGTTCGATTTTTCAGGGCAAGGCTCGGAGGGTTCTGTTCCTTTGACGAAGGCTTCGAGTATCGGCTTTCCCTTGCACCAGACGGAGGGCAGATGCCCGGAGTGCGAATCTACCCTCACTAGGGAAACGCCCGGCGGCGGATCGGGGAGTCGAACGTCCGCATTCTTGTCTTTGAGCCAACTTTTCATCACGTCGATCCAGATGGGCAAGGCCGCGGTGGCACCAGATGCCTGGTATCCCATGTGCTTATTGTCGTCGCGGCCCACCCAGACGCCCACGACGAGGTCTTCCGAGAAGCCTATGAACCAGGCGTCTCGATACGCGTTCGTCGTGCCCGTTTTTCCGGCCACAAACGCGCCAATCCCTCCCGCCCTCCTTCCGGTCCCGTTCGTGACGACACCGCGCAGCAACATCTTTAATTGATATGCCGTCTCGGGCGGGATGGCGAGATGCGCCGTGGGGACGTTCTCCTCCAGTATTCGGCCGTTTCCGTCCGTGACTTTTGTGATTTCATAAGGCCGCGCATATACTCCCTGCGTGACGAACGGAATGTATGAGGCTGTGAATTCGTATGGCGTCACCTCAATCGATCCGAGCGCTAAGGAGAGATAGGGTCGCATCTTTGAGTGAATGCCGATTCGGCGCGCGAACGTAATCGCCTTTTGCGGCCCCAGCTGGTCCAGCAGTTTGACGGTGGCCAGATTCAGGGACGATTGCAACGCTCTTCTCATGGTGACGGGTCCATGGAATTTGTTGCTGTAGTTTCTGGGTTTCCAATCCTTGAGCGTGCCGGGCATCCGGCGGACGAGCGGAGTGTCCATGAGAATGTGGGCGGGAGTGTAGCCTTGGGATAGTGCCGTCCCCATGATGATCGGCTTCAGGGCCGAGCCGGGCTGGCGGCGCGCCTGAGTGCCCCGATTGAATGGAAAGCGGCGGAAATTGGTTCCGCCCACAAGCGCGCGGAGCGCTCCGGTTCTGGGGTCGAACGCGACAACGGCGCCCTGAACGGTTTCCTGCCATTCCAGAAAGAGTTTCCTCGCACCGCGATCCACTTTGACCGCGCGTCCTAGGAGAAGGTCTCCCGCTCGCAGTCTGTTGGGTTTGACCCGTTCGGGAAGCGACATTTCGGTTTCATAGTTTCCGATGAGTCCGCTTACCATGTTTCCCTTGATATCCAAAGCGTGAAACTGGAATCCGTCCCCCAGGCGCGGAGGTCTTCCGGTTTTCTCTTCCGGGCGGAGGAATCCGCGGTTTCGGTTTATTTTTTCTACCCCCTTGACGAGCGCCCGATGCGCGTTTTTCTGCAACGCGAAGTCGATGGTCGTATGAATCTGAAGACCACCCTGATAGAGGGATTGTCCAAATCTGCGGCTGAGGAGAAGGCGTGTCTTTTCGACGAAGTAGGCAGCCTCTGGAACGAGGTTGGCGACGTGAGGAAAGAGCTGGACGGGTTCTTCAAGGGCGATTCTTTCTTGTTCGGCGGTGATAAAGCCGGATGTCCGCATTCTTTTGATGACCAGGTTGCGTCGTTCCAGCCCTCTCTCGGGATGGATTTTGGGGTTGAATCGCGTAGGCGCCTTGGGCAACCCCGCGATCATTGCGGATTCCGCTATAGTGAGTTGGGCGACCGTTTTTCCAAAGTAGATTTGGGCGGCCGCTTGTACCCCATATGCTCCGCTGCCGAGGTAGATTTGGTTTAGGTAGAATTCGAGAATTTCATCCTTTGTGAAGCGACTCTCGATCTCAAGAGCGAGGAGCGCTTCTCGAATTTTCCGTTTGAGTTTTTTCTCGGGCGTCAGAAAGAGAACCCTCGCGAGTTGCTGGGTGATGGTACTCCCCCCCTGAGCGAAATGGCCCGCCCGCAGGTTTTTGAGAAACGCCCGGGCAATATCCGGATAGCTGACGCCCGGGTGCTCGTAAAAGCGGCTATCCTCTATGGCGAGAAACGCCTGACGTAGTGTGAGGGGAATTTGCCGCAAGGGGATGGGCCTTCTTTTTTCCTGGTATAGTTCCGCGAGGAGTTCGCCTCCTTGCGCGTAAATGCGCGTGATGGTACTGGGTTTGTAGTTTTGCAGGCGCTCGAGTTCGGGAAAGTCATACAGATAGCTGAAACCCGCGCCGATGCACGTTCCACCCACAAGCGCGATGACGCCCAGCGTCAGAAGAATGGTTTTGCCGCGTCGAGAACGGGGAAGCAACGAAACGTCCTCTTTGGAAGAGGGATTTTAAAGACGTCTCCCCGCACTTTGGCGGAGCACGCTCATTGTAGATTCGATGCGGTGTTCGCGCAACGTCTGAAAAGAGCGCGCCTGCGTTGACAAGCGTGAATCAGGGCGACATAAAGGGAGGCAAGTCGTGTTTCGTATCCTTCCTGTCCCATCGTCCGTCGCAATTGAAGGGAGCGTGTAGAGTGTTTAAGCAATTACGTGTTCTGGTGCTCAATCAGAAGTATGAGCCGATTTACGTTTGCGACGCGCGATTCGCATGACGATCAAGGGGAAAGCGGACGCCATCGAAACGAACGGCTTGCTCTTCTGCAGCGAGGCGATGCGGTTTCATCTTCCTTCCGTCATACTTCTGCGGGGGTATGTCTTCGTTCCGCACAGGAGCCAAACGCCGTTCAGCAAAAGAAACTTGATGCGTCGCGGCAGCGCGGCAGGAACATCTGTCAGTATTGCGGCGCAAAAGGCAGTCATTTGACGGTGGATGACGTTTTGCGGCGGTCGCTCCACGTGGGAGAACATGGTTTGCAGTTGCCGGAAATGCAACACGAAAAAGGAGATCGCACTCCCGACGAGGCAGGTTTGAGTTTAAGAACAAAGCCGCAAGAACCCACGTTTTTCGTGTCGTGTCACCTGAACCATCGTTTTCCGCAAGCCGCGCCGGGCGTATGGGATAAGTATTTCTACCTCACCTAGTTCATGAAGTCTCAGGGTTTATCCGCTAGAATGCCCGGGTGTCGCGTCCTACAGGTGGAGGCGGTTTGTCATCTATGAGCGCATTCGAGCTCCACTCGAAATTCTCGCCCACGGGCGATCAGCCCGAAGCGATAGACGCCATCATCCGACAATTCGAGGAGGGCCAGAACCATCAGGTTCTCCTGGGTGTCACCGGTTCCGGCAAAACATTCACGGTCGCGAACGTCATCGCGCGGATGGGGAAGTCTACCCTCGTCATCGCTCACAACAAAACGTTGGCCGCCCAGCTTTACAATGAGTTCAAGGGATTCTTCCCGAACAACGCGGTGGAATATTTCGTTAGTTATTATGACTACTATCAGCCGGAGGCTTATGTCCCCACGACGGATACATTTATCGAAAAAGATGCCTCCATCAACGACGAGCTAGACTGTCTACGCCACTCGGCTACGCGCTCCGCCTTGATGAGGGAAGACGTCATCGTGGTGGCGAGCGTGAGTTCTATCTACGGGTTGGGTTCGCCGGCCGATTACTTTGATCTCCATATCGACGTTTCCGTCGGCATGGAGATGGACCGAGAGGAGTTGCTCACGCAGCTGACGAGAATTCAGTATCGACGCTTGGACGCCGGTCTGCGCCGCGCCACCTTTCGCGCGCGCGGAGACGTCGTCGAAATTCTGCCCGCCCACGAAGAGGAGCAAGCGATTCGCGTAGAGTTCTTCGGAGAGGAGATCGACAGCATCGCGCAAATCGATCCGATGCGGGGAGTCGTCTTAAGAAAACTCGACCGGGTGGAGCTCTACCCCAACAGCCATTACATTACGCCCGAGGAGAGGCTCTCGTGCGCCATTGAGGGCATCCAGAAAGAGTTGTGGGAACAGGTAGCGAAACTCGACGCGTTGGGAAAATCCTATGAAGCGCAACGCTTGCGGCAGAGAACTTTGCAGGATGTCGAGATGCTCAGAGAGGTCGGCTACTGTCACGGGGTCGAGAACTACAGCTTGCACCTCGACGGACGTTTGACGGATGAGCCGCCGGCGACATTGTTCTCCTATTTCTCCCGGGATCATCTGGTGGTGATAGACGAGAGTCACCAAAGCATCCCCCAGTTACGGGGAATGTACCGAGGAGATCGCTCGCGCAAGGAAAACCTGGTGGCGTATGGCTTCCGATTACCTTCGGCCCTGGACAATCGCCCTCTTCGCCTAGAGGAATTCGAAGCGAACCTCAAGAACACGATATATGTTTCTGCGACCCCCGGCCCCTACGAACTTAAGAAGAGCGAAGGCGTTGTCGTCGAGCAGCTGTTAAGGCCCACTGGCTTGGTGGATCCCCCGGTGGAGATTCGTCCAGTGCAGGGGCAGGTGGACGACTTGCTTGCCGAGGTGCGACAGGCGGCGGCGGCGGGCGATCGGATTCTCGTCACCACCCTGACGAAGAGGTTTTCCGAAGATTTGACGGAATATTATGAGGACTTGGGGGTTCGGGTTCGCTACATGCACAGCGACATCGACGCTCTCGAACGGGTGCGAATCATTCGCGAGCTGCGGTCCGGCGTCTTTGATGTGTTAATCGGCATCAACCTGCTGCGCGAAGGTCTGGATTTGCCTGAAGTCGCTCTGGTGGCCATATTTGATGCGGATAAGGAAGGGTTTTTACGATCTGACACTTCCTTGATTCAAACGTCCGGCCGCGCGGCCAGGCACGTCGGCGGCCGCGTCATCATGTATGCGGATCGCGTCACCGACAGCATGCGCCGCGCGCTTGACGAGATGGACAGGAGAAGAGGGGCGCAAATCGCTTACAACGAGGCGAACGGGGTCGTTCCCCGCTCCATCAGCCGCAGGATGGATGCGCTTTTGGAAGCGTCCGATGGGCGGGATGGGGACGAAGCCTTTGAATGGGACAATGCGGGAATCCCGCCTCCTTCCGAGATGGACGCGTCGGCTTTGGATGCGCTTCGCTCCCAGATGCGCGAGGCAGCGCAAAATCTGGAATTTGAAAAAGCCGCCGAGATCCGCGACAAGATTCTCGTCATCGAGCGTCGCCAGCTCGGCCTCGCCCCTCCTCAGGTCATGATATGAGCGTCGGTGCCCTTCCCGCCGGCTCTATCCACGTGGGAGAGGACCGTTCGTTCTTGAAGTCTCTGCCGGAGAAGCCGGGGATATACGTTTTCAGGGGCCGGACGGGAGATGTCCTCTACGTCGGCAAGGCGCTGCGTCTGAGAAGCAGGGTGCGCAGCTATTTCGCCAAAAGGACTGGGCGCGGCCCCTGGATTCAGAAAATGGTGGAGGAATCCTCCACCATTGAGCATGTGGTGACGGCCAACGAAATCGAGGCGCTCATCCTCGAGAGCAATTACATTAAAAAGCACAAGCCCCGGCACAACGTGTTGTTGCGCGATGACAAGCACTTTCCCTATCTCAAGCTGAGCATGGGCGAGAGCTATCCGCGCCTGAGCGTCGTTCGCCGTCCCGCGGGAGACGGTTCCTCCTATCTGGGGCCTTTTCCGTCGGCGAGCAGCCTCAGACGGACAATTCGCTTTTTGCAAAAAACGTTTCATATTCGGCCCTGCGCGGGCGGCATTGAGGACAAGACGGCGAAGCGGTGCATCTACTTTCAGATGGGTCAGTGCCTGGGTCCCTGCGACGATCATCAAAGCCTCAAAGCCTATCGGGATGGCGTTGCGGACGCTCTTGATTTTCTAAAGGGAAAAAACCTAGAGCTGATCCGAAGACTCAGGAAGCAGATGCAGGAGCATTCCCGGGATCAGCGCTACGAGGCCGCCGCCAAGGTGCGGGATCAGATTAGGGGAATTGAGCACGTTACCGAACGGCAGACCATGTCGTCTGTGCGGGGAGGCGATCAGGATGTGCTCGGCTACCATCGTGGGAGGGGGAAGGCGACTTTTCGGGTGTTTTTCGTCCGAGGGGGCAGGTTGTTGGGCGACCAGGGATTTCACGTGGCCGCCCGGGAGGACGTTCCCGACGGGGAGGTTGTCTCCGCGTTTGTGAAGCAGTATTACTGGGATAAGAGTTTTTTCCCCGACAAGGTGCTCTTGCCCTCCGCCGTGGATGACGCCTCGCTCATCGCTATGTGGCTATCCGAGAGGCGGGGAAAGAGAGTATCCGTTTTCCATCCTCTCCGGGGGGATAAGCGCAGGCTGGTCGAGATGGCGAGCGAGAATGCGTCGCACGCCCAGGAGCGGGAAGACGCTTTGGTCAAAAAGGAGCAGCAAACGCTCGAGGAGATTCGCAGGGCGTTGGCGCTTGAGGGATTGCCGGTGCGGATCGAGGCGTTTGACGTGTCGAATCTGCAAGGGAGCCATGTTGTCGGCGCCAGTGTCATGTTCCAGGAGGGACGGCCGCTGAAGGATGGCTACCGCCGCTACAGGATCAAGAGCGTGGAGGAGTCGCCCGATGACTATGCCTCTATGCGTGAGATCGTTTTTAGACGCATGGAGCGTCTGGTGAACGAGGGAGGCGAGATGCCGGATCTTCTGCTGATCGACGGGGGAAGGGGACAACTCTCCTCTGCCGCCTCGGCGCTGGAGGAACTTGGAGTGGCGGACGTGGCGTTGTGCGCGATTTCGAAGGGCAGAAGTGCCGACAATCCCGAAGCGCAGGACGTCATTTTCCTTCCCGGACAGACTGACCCCGTTCAGTTGGAGGAGGGGAGCGCGCCGAAGCGTATGCTCCAAAAGATTCGCGATGAAGCGCATCGGTTCGTCTTGACGTTTCATCGGACGCGACGCCGGCACGCGGCCATGAGGAGCGGCCTTGACGACGTGCCGGGTCTGGGCCCGAAGCGCAAGCGTGCGCTTTTGCGAACTTTTGGCAGCTTGCGGGGTGTTTTGGAGGCGAGCGAAGAGGCGCTCCTTGAAGTGGAGGGCGTCACGCCGAAACTCGTGAGCGTCTTGAGAGAAAAACTCGGCGGGGCGAGCGCGTTCGCCGAAAGCACCGCGAAAAGCGCCTTACGGGCGGGCGAGCTTTGAAGGCGCGAGACGCGGGGTACGCCATATTCTCGGGTCTTTTGCTGGCGTCCTTGTTTCCGCCATTTCGGTTTGAGGTTTTGGCGTGGATTTCGCTCGTCCCTTTTTTGTGGGCCTTGAAGGGCAAAAAGCCGCATGAAGCGTTCATGCTAGGTTGGCTGACCGGGCTGGCTTCTTTCGGCGTCATCATCTGGTGGGTGAAAATTTCCATGACCACCTATGGCGGCCTCTCTTCTGGGCTCGCGTGGGTGGTGACCGCCGTCCTCGCGGCCTATCTGGCGTTGTACCCCGGGCTATTCGCGTTTTTCATGGCGCGGATGCGGGCGGATTCCATCCTTGTTGTTCTCGCCGCGGCGCCTTTTTGGGTTTCGTTTGAATTGCTTCGCGCCCATGTTTTGTCCGGTTTTCCATGGGCGTTGCTGGGTTATAGTCAGTATCGCTCGCTGCACGTCATTCAAATCGCGGATCTGACGGGCGTGTATGGTGTATCGTTTTTCATCGTGTTCGTCAACGCGGCGATTTGGCATTTTTTTCGCTTCCCGCAGAGGGTGCCCTACGCCATGGTCGTCGGCGTTTCGCTCGTGACAGCGTTCGTTTTGGGCTACGGTCACTTGCGGCTCCGTGAAGTGCCTGTCGAGACGAGGGGCGCGGCGCGTCCGATAGGCATCGTCCAAGGCAACGTGGATCAGTCCGTGAAATGGTCTCCCCAATGGAGGAGGTCCATCGTCGAGAAGATGGGAGAGTTGACGAGGGACCTCAAGAGTCGTTTTCCGGAAAGCGGATTGCGCACTCCTCCACTCCTCGTTTGGCCGGAGGCGGCAGCACCTTTTGTGTACCAAAGAGAAGAGGGTGGGAGAAGGTATGTTCGCCGGCTCGCGAGAGAGGTGAACGCCTATCTGCTGTTTGGCGCGCTCGGGCAGCGCGATGGAGAGGAGGCGCCAAGGTTGACGAATTCGGCGTATCTCCTTGGTCCGAATGGCGAGGATATGGGCCGATATGACAAGATGCACCTGCTGCCCTTCGGCGAGTACGTTCCGCTCGGTGCGCTTTTGTTTTTTGTAAAAAAACTAGTGCCGGTAATTGGCGCGTTCAGTCCTGGAGATACCCCGAAAGTGTTTGAAGCCGCCGGCGCGAAATTCGGCGTCTTGATTTGTTTTGAGGCGATTTTTCCCCGCGTGGTGCGGCGGATGAAAGACGCGCAGTTTCTCGTCAACATCACGAATGACGCTTGGTTTGGAAAAACCGCAGCATCTGAACAGCATTTGTCCATGGTGGCTTTCCGGGCGGTGGAGTTTCGCACTCCGATCGTCCGCTCGGCCAACACGGGGATCAGTGCGTTGATCGCCCCCACCGGAACGATTCGCAAGCGAAGCCCCCTTTTTGAGGAATGGATACACGCCGACGCCGTTTCGCTGAAAAAAGCCCCCCCCAGCGCTTACGCCAGGATGGGCGACGTGTTCGCATATGTGTGTGTCTTCGTCTCCGTGGCGGCGATTTGGTTGTTTCGTTCCAGCCGGCGCTCTTGGATGTGGTATCGTAAGTAGGACGCTTGGGTGCGTTCCTGCGAAAAATCATCGGGTTTGTTGGACTGCGGAGGATGGGAACTATCCATGGAAGAATTATGCAAGAAATGTGAGCTACTGGAAGCGCGCCTCCTTGAACTGCGAGGGCGGCTTTGACCTCGATCGACTCGAAACCGATCGCGCCGCGTTAGACAAACGGGCTGGAGAGGCGAATTTCTGGAACGATCCCGAAGCCGCGCAGAACACGCTGAGGCGTCGCTCCTCCGTTCAGAAAACGATTCAAAGCTGGGAGAATCTGAACGTCGGACTCAAGGAGCAGAAGGAACTTCTTCAACTTCTTCAGTTGGAGGAAGGATCCGAATCAGCACTCCTTGTTGATATCGAGAACGCCCTTTCTTCTCTTTTCAGTGAAACCGAGCACCTAGAGTTCCGCTTGGTCATGGATTCTGAGGAAGACATGACCAACGCTATTCTCTCTGTGAATGCGGGAGCAGGGGGCGTTGAAAGCCAGGATTGGGCCGAGATGCTCTTTCGCATGTATGCGAGGTGGGCGGAGGAGAGGGGATACCAAGTGCGTATTGTTTCCATGCTCGGGGGAGAAGAGGCAGGCATCAAGAACGCGACCCTAATCGTTCAGGGGGATTACGCTTACGGGTATCTTCGCTCGGAGGTCGGCGTGCATCGCTTGATAAGGATTTCACCTTTCGACGCCAGCGCGAAGAGGCACACCTCTTTCGCTTCTGTGGACGTCGTTCCCGAAGTGTCGGATGATGTGGAGATCGAGATCGATGAGAATGATTTGCGGATAGACGTGTTCAGGAGCTCGGGCGCTGGCGGCCAACACGTGAATACCACGGACTCCGCCGTGCGGATTACCCACTTGCCGACGAACATCGTGGTTTCGTGTCAAAATGAGAGAAGCCAGCATAAGAACCGCGCCACCGCCATGAAACTGCTGCGCGGCCAGTTGTATGAGATGGAGAAGCGAAAGCGCGCTGAGCAGAAGGAAACGCAGCATGCGATGAAGAAGACGATAGGATTCGGGAGCCAGATTCGCTCCTACATATTGCATCCGTATCGGATGGTGAAGGATCATCGAACTGATGTGGAGCACTCCGACGTGAACGCCGTGCTGGACGGGAACATTGATGTGTTTGTCGACGCCTATCTCCTCTCCTTGATAGAGGAGAAGACAAACGCACGCGCGTAGTCGTCGAGGGATTATGTGAGGTACTGAGAGGCGCATGGAGAAAACGGGAGTTTTAGCCATATGATGAAAGAGGACGCGGGATGAGGGAGCCTGTGGCGGACGAAGCGGCATCGCCTCCGGGCGCGCGCGAGGATGAGAACGTTTTGATCCAGCAGCGGAGAAGAAAACTCGACGCGATTCGCGCTTCTGGAGTCAATCCCTTTGTGAATCGATTTTCGACGACGCACCAGATTGGCGCTATCGTTTGTGCGTTTCGTGAAACGCCGACAGATGGTTTTGATGAGGCGAGAGAGGCGCGTTTCTCTGTGGCGGGGCGCATCCTCGCTAAACGGGTGCAGGGGAAAGTCGTCTTTGTCGATCTTCGGGACGGGACGGGACAAATCCAGTTGTTCGTTCGAATGAACGATGTTGGCGAGGAGGCTTTTCAGTTCGTGCGGGAGATGGACGTCGGCGACATCGCCGGAGCGGAGGGCGGCGTATTCCGCACGAGGATGGGTGAGCTCTCCGTCTGGGTGCGGCGGATATGTCTGCTGACGAAAAGTGTAAGGCCGTTGCCGGAAAAATGGCATGGCCTGAAAGATGTAGAAGCGCGCTACCGCCAGCGCTATCTGGATTTGATTGCCAACCCCGACGTGGTCAAGGTGTTTCGGGTGCGCGCTCGGATGATTCAGTTGATACGACGTTTTTTGGACGACTTGAATTTTCTGGAAGTCGAAACCCCGATGATGCAGGCCATCGCCGGTGGGGCAGCGGCCAGACCGTTCGCCACTTACCACAATACGCTGGAGATGCCCTTGTACCTTCGAGTGGCGCCCGAGCTCTATCTCAAGCGTCTTGTGGTCGGTGGCATGGATCGCGTCTATGAGATCAACCGCAATTTCAGGAACGAGGGCATATCCACGCAACATAACCCAGAGTTCACGATGCTTGAGTTCTATATGGCCTATGTGGATTACAACGACCTGATGCGCCTGACGGAGAAGATGGTGGCGTCTTTGACGCGGGACATTCTGGGCGGAGACGCCCTCAAATACGGGGATGAGGAAATATCGTTTCAGGCGCCCTGGGCGAGATACAAGTGGCGAGATTCCATCGTGGTCTTGGGCGGAGCGCCGAGCGTGACGCTCGAAGACGAGGCAGAGGCGCGTCTTTTTGCGAGGGCGATTGCGGGCCCTAAAGGGTATCCCATACCGGATGGGATGGGTCACGTCCGCATTCTGGAGTATCTGTTCGAAGAATTAGTGGAGCCGAAACTCAAGCAACCGACCTTTATCTATGATTTTCCCAAATCCCTTTCGCCGCTGGCCAAGAGCAGGGAGGATGACCCCGATACGGTGGAGCGGTTCGAGCTCATCATCGCCGGGCGCGAGATTGCCAACGCCTATACGGAATTAAACGATCCGAACGATCAGCGTGCGCGCTTCGAGGAGCAGGCGGCGGCGCGCGCCGCTGGCGACGAGGAGTCCCACGAGATCGACAGAGATTATTTGGAAGCTTTGGAATACGGCTTGCCACCTGCCGCGGGCGAGGGAATCGGGATTGACAGACTCGCGATGCTGCTGACGAATACGCATTCGATTCGCGACGTGATCCTTTTTCCCCTCATGCGGAAACGTCAGGGATGAAGTGTCCTTCTCCGTAGAGGCGTTCATTGGCCTCAGACACCTGCGCTCGAGGGGCAAACTCGCCTTCATATCGCTCACGACCTGGATATCCGTGCTGGGGGTCGCGCTGGGCGTTGCCACCCTCATCGTCGTCGTGGGGGTGATGACCGGGTTTCAGCGCGAATTCCGCGAAAAAATCCTAGGGACGCAAAGCCATGTCGTCGTAGTGAAGTCCGGCGCCGGACTGATGCCGCAATGGCGGGACGTCCTACAGAAGGTGCGTGACCAGGCGGGGGTGGTGGCGGCGAGTCCCTTCGTGTATGGCCAGGCCATGTTTTCATCCAATGGTCGGACGACGGGGTCGGTCGTGCGGGGGATTGACCCAGTGCGGGAAGTCGACGTGACGGATATCAAGAGATATTTGAAGGATGGCGCGCTGGAAAGGATTTTAGAGATGGGAAATGGTGCCGGAGGGACGCCCGGCAAGCCAGGCGTCATCCTCGGAGAGGAACTCGCAAAGAATCTGCTCCTCGGCGTAGGCGATTCGGTGACGATGGTCAGCCCCGTGGGGGTGGTGACACCGATGGGCCTGGTGCCTCGAACAAAGAATTTTCAGGTGGCGGGAATCTTTCGCAGCGGGTTTTATCAATACGACGCCGGCCTCGCGTTTATTTCCATGAAGGAGAGCCAAATCTTCTTTGGTCTCGGCGATTCTGTCACGGGGGTGCATCTGCGCGTGCGGGATATTTTCTCGGCCGAGCACATCTCCCGGAAGATTCAGAGCACGCTCTCGGGGGCGTATTGGTCGCGCTCGTGGCAACAAATGAACCGAAACTTGTTCTCCGCCCTGAAAACGGAAAAAACCACACTCACCATCTTGTTGCTTTTGGTCGTCGTCGTTGCCGCATTCAACATCATAGGTTCTCTCGTAATGGTGGTGATGGAAAAGGGACGCGAAATCGCAATATTGAAATCGATGGGTGCGACGAACGGAGCAATTTTGAGAATTTTCTTCATTCAGGGGGCTTTCATCGGCCTTCTGGGCGCTGTTCTGGGGATCATCGGCGGACTGTTTCTGGGGTGGAATCTCCATGTGGTGGAGGATTTTCTAGAGCGCTCGTTTGGTCTGGACATTCTGCCCCCCAGCGTTTATCATATAGAGAAATTGCCAGTGCAGATGACGCCTTTTGACGTCTCTATCACTGCCTCGGCCGCTTTTTTCATTTGTTTGGCGGCGACGCTTTATCCTGCATGGCGTGCGTCGTGCGTCGATCCGGTAGAAAATCTCCGCTATGGTTGATTCAGGCATATTGGAGGTGAATGAATCCGCTTCGATAGAAGATGCGTCGCCGCATATTATCGTCGCCAGAGGGCTGGAGAAATCATACGAGATGGGCGGCGGCGAGGTGATGGCTCTGAGCGGAGTTGATCTCGAAGTGTCCTGTGGCGAGATGGTCGCCGTCATGGGGGTGTCGGGAGCGGGGAAAACCACCTTACTGCACCTTTTGGGGGCACTGGATAGGCCGACGAAAGGAGAGGTAATTCTGGGTGGTAGATGCCTCTCTGATTGCTCGGAAGTGGAATTGGCGCGATTGCGGAATCAGCATGTGGGCTTCGTATTCCAGTTCCACCACCTGCTGCCAGAGTTTTCTGGCCTGGAAAACGTCATGATGCCGGGGTTGATTCTCGGTGCTCGAAAGAGAAAAGTGGAGGAGAGGGCACGGGAATTATTGAGACGGCTCGGCTTGGCCGACAGATGGGACCATAGCCCCGGAGAACTTTCGGGAGGAGAGCAGCAAAGGGTTGCCATCGCCCGTGCCTTAATGAACAATCCTTCTGTGATACTTGCGGATGAGCCCACGGGGAATCTGGACTCATCAACTGCGGGGAAGATATTCGAGATGCTCCGGGAGATTAATCAAAGGAGCAGGCAAACAATCTTGGTGGCGACGCACAACAGTTCCATGGCGAAAAAAATGGATCGCGTGCTCGTCGTGGTCGACGGGAAAATAGCCCGATAAAAAGTCAAAAATAAGGAGGGCCGTATGTTTAAGCGATTCACCGAGCGTGCCCGCAAAGTCATCATCTTGGCCAGAGAGGAAGCGGAACACCATCGTCACGAATATCTGGGGACCGAACATATCCTTCTTGGCGTGTTGAAGGATGGGGGTGGAATCGCCATAGCGGTTTTACAGAAGCTGGGCGTCGATCCCAAGCAGCTTCGCCTCGAACTGGAGCGCAATTTACCCAAGAGCCTGAGCGGCCCCGTGGAGGGGGATATTCCATTTACCCCGAAGGCTAAGAAGGTGCTGGAATACGCTGTGGAGGAGGCTCGATTGATGGGCCACAACTACATTGGTACCGAGCATCTATTGTTGGGCATCGTCAGGGAGAAGGACGGTCTGGCGGCTAAAATCCTGGCCAGCTTTGGCGTCAAACTTCAGCAAACGCGCGAGCAGACTATCAACCTTCTCCGGGAACCGGTGGCGGCGCGCTCGCGCGAGAAGAGTAAGACGCCGGCGCTCGATGAATTTGGTCGAGACCTTACGGAGTTCGCCGACGAGGGGCAGCTGGATCCCGTCATCGGGCGAGAGGGCGAAATCGAGCGTGTCATCCAGATTCTCGCGCGCAGAACGAAAAACAACCCTGTGCTGATCGGGGAGCCTGGCGTCGGGAAAACGGCAATTGTCGAGGGCTTGGCCCAGTCGATCGCCTCAAAAGAAGTGCCCCAAATTTTGTATAACAAGCGCGTGGTACAGCTAGATTTGGGCGCCTTGGTGGCGGGAACGAAATATCGCGGGCAATTTGAGGCGCGTTTGAAAGCCATTATGAAAGAGATCACGCAAAGCCGGGACGTGATCATCTTCATCGATGAGTTACATACTTTGGTGGGCGCAGGCGCGGCGGAAGGCTCCATCGACGCTTCCAACATGCTGAAGCCCGCGCTCAGTCGGGGCGAAATTCAATGTATCGGCGCCACGACATTGGACGAATATCGAAAATACATCGAGAAAAATGGCGCTTTGGAGCGTCGTTTCCAGAGCGTGATGGTGGATCCGCCCTCCATCGACGACACGGTCAACATATTGAAGGGCTTGAAAGACAAATACGAAAAACATCACCGTGCGCAGTTGACCGAGGATGCGATTCTCTCCGCCGTTCGCCTTTCCTCGCAATACGTGTCGGATCGCTTCTTGCCGGATAAGGCGATAGACGTCATTGACGAGGCGTGCAGCAAGGTTCGCCTTGAGAAGGAAACCTTTCCGATCAATATTCGGGATCTGCAGCGTCAAATCGAGGAGACGGTTCGCACGAAGAAGGACATGATTGAAAAGCAGGATTTTGAAAAGGCTGTTGAACTGCGCGACAAGGAAGAGCAGAACAGAAGCCGGCTTGATGAATTGAAGGCGGAATGGGAGGCGGGGCAGACGGATGAGGAGCCGTTCGTCACCGAGGATGACGTGGCGTACGTGGTGAGCCGAATGACGGGCATTCCGTTGCAGCGTATCGGGGAGGTGGAGAATGAGCGTCTTCTCCGAATGGAGGAAGAGCTGAACAGCCACATCGTCGGGCAGGAGGAAGCCACGCGTGTCTTGACGAAAGCGGTGCGCCGGGCGCGTGCAGGCTTGAAAAGCCCGAAGAGGCCGATCGGCAGCTTCTTGTTTCTTGGGCCCACGGGCGTGGGCAAGACCGAGATGGCCAGAATGCTCGCCCAGTTTATGTTTGGCGACCCGAACGCGCTGATCCGCATCGATATGAGTGAATACATGGAAAGATTCAACGTTTCTCGCCTCACGGGAGCCCCTCCCGGCTATGTGGGATATGAAGAGGGGGGGCAACTTACCGAGCGCGTGCGTAGAAAGCCTTATTCCGTCGTGTTGCTTGATGAGATAGAGAAGGCGCACCCTGACGTCTATCACGTGTTGTTGCAGGTGATGGACGACGGTCTGCTGACGGATAGCTATGGCCGCAGCATCGACTTCAAGAACACCGTCATCATCATGACTTCAAACTTGGCTGCGCGCTCCATTGAAAAAGGAACGTCCCTCGGCTTTCAGAAGGTGGAAACGGGCCTTGGCTTCGATAAGGTGAAAGACAGGATTCGAGATGAGTTGAAGCGCACTTTTAATCCGGAGTTTCTGAACCGGGTTGACGACGTCATCATCTTCCGGCCTCTGGCCCATGAGGATATCTTGAAAATCGTGGACATTGAGATTGCCAGGGTTAACGAGACGCTACGAGAGAAAGAAATGCTGATTGAGTTGAGTGAAGAAGCAAAGGACTGGATTGCGAAGCAGGGGTTTGAGCCGGCTTATGGCGCAAGGCCGCTGCGTCGCGTCATCCAAAGGCATATTGAGGATACCCTCAGCGAAGAAGTTTTGCACGGAAAATTTCAGGATGGAGGTACGATTTTGGCGAAGCTGGCTGGAGATGAGCTCATGTTTGAACTGAAAGAAGACACGGAAGTACTTAGTGTTCAGGACCTTTAGTTTCACTGGACAGGCAAAACGTGTTCTCCTTTCTTGCTTGGGTGGTGCCTTGAAGTGTGATGTGGCGAGGGCGTTAGTCTGCGCCGTTTCTCTCATCGCATCTTTTTTCGCTGCCTCCCATGAGGCAATGGGACAGTCGGTCTTGCCAACCATCACGATCCGGGCTGTTGAAGTGCAAGGAAATCGCCGGGTGGATCGCTCCACGATTTTTTTCTATGTTCGGCTGAGAGAGGGGAAGAGATACACCAACATAGAGTTGGTCAAGCAAATACGCGCGGACGTTCGGTCGATATACAAACTGGGATTCTTTCGCGATGTCCGGGTGCAGGTCGAGTCTCTCGAAGGAGGACTTCGTGTCGTGTATGCGCTGAGCGAAAAGCCCACGGTGAACAAGATTGAAATTATGGGCAACAGCGGCGTGGACGCCGAGAAAATCCGTGATCGCATCACGGTCAAGCCCCAGACCATCGTCAACGAATCCGCCCTGAAAGAAACCGTTCGGAATATCCGAAAGTTGTATCTGGAGCAGGGCTATTACTTCGCGCGCATAGAAGCCGTGCTGAAAAAAACTGCGCAGAACGCCGTGTCCGTCACGTTCTTGATAGACGAGGGGGAAAGCGTACGCATTGAGGCGATTCATTTCCGAGGGAATGAGAAGGTAGCCAGAAGAGATCTGCTCAAGGTGATGGAAACGAGCGAGGTGGGTTTTTTCTCCTTTATTACGAACTCGGGAGTATTTGACGAGGATGCGTTGCAGAAGGATTTGGTGCGAATCCGCATTCTGTATGAGAGCCGGGGGTATGTGAGCGTTCAGGTGGGGGAGCCCGTCATCCGCGAGGATCGGGAAAGAGGCCAGATTCGCATCACGATACCCATCAGTGAGGGTTTTCAGTACAAAATCGCAAAAATTGACGTTCAAGGTGGGGAGGATGTCATCCCTCACGAAGAGCTCAAACGGGAGATGTCTCTTTTCGTCGGCGACGTTTTCAACAGAACCAGCCTGCTCTACGACACGCGGAGGCTGAAGAGCAGGTTTGCGAACCGTGGCTATGCGTTTGCTGACGTTCGTCCTCTCACGAGGCAGAACGACGAGAACAAGACGGTTGACGTAACGATTCGAATCAATAAAGGGAGAAGGGTATATATCGGAAAAGTGGAGGTCAGGGGCAACACGCGGACCCGCGAGAACGTCATTCGCAGGGATGTCCGCGTTGTTGAAGGGTCTTTGTACACCGCGAAGGGATTGGCCCTGACGCGCCAGCGTCTCACGCGCACGAATTATTTCGAGAAGGTGGAAGTTGTTGAGAAAGGCCGTCCCGATAGCGATGAAATACTCGATATCGACATTGAAGTGGAGGAAAAGCCAACTGGTTCCATCACGGGCGGAATCGGGCTCAATAGCGGCGAAGGGGTATATCTGCAAGGAGAGATAAGGGAGTCGAACTTGTTCGGCAAAGGTTTGATTGGCGAGCTGTTCACCAGAGTTTCTTCTGAGCGTTTTGATCTGTCCGCCCAGTATTTGGACCCGAATTTTCGCGATACGGGATTCTCGCTCGGGGGAAGGCTGTTTTTTGTCGATCAGGAATTTGAGACCTTTGATAACAAGACGAAAGGCGGCCGAATCACCGTGGGCCGCGAATTACGGGAATTTCTGAATGCCTCGCTCTCCTATGAACTCTCGGAGTCCCGCATCAGCAATGTCGATGCCACGGCGGCATCGTCGATTCTTGAGCAAGAGGGAGAGACGTTTTTTGAAAGTCGGATTACGCCCAACCTCGTCTATGACGACCAAAACAGGCGCTTTTTCCCAACGAGCGGAACGTTCTGGAGCATTGCGCCTACGATTTCGGGCGGGATTCTGGGCGGAAACGTGGATGTGTTCTCGTTTGAGGCGGAATTTAGGCAACACCATCAAATCGGAGAATATATCCGTGTTCGCGCGTTGCGGCAATTGATCCTCAGCCTCAGGGGGAACGTGCGCTATATTGACTCATTTGAGGGCGATTTGCCCGCCTTTCGCCGGTTATACGCTGGCAGAAGGCGCGCCGTCCGAGGTTTCCACTCCAATGACCTTGGTCCCAAAGACTCGCAGGGCGAAGCGATAGGCGGGTTGTCTGCCGCGCTCGCCTCCATCGAGCTCTGGCATCCGTTTATCGGCCCGACCCATGTCGCCGCTTTCCTCGATGCAGGAAATATATGGGAAACGCACAATGCATTTGACATCGGCGATTTGCGGTATGGCGCTGGATTCGGGTTGCGCCTCGTGACGCCAATCGGCCCCATGCGCGTCGATATCGGATATAAACTGGATAAAAAGTCGGGGGAGCGCAGGCGAGAAACACATTTAGGAATTGGCGCCGCGTTCTAAGATTCGGAGCGCCATCAGGTCGTCTTTGGCCAGGAGGGGTAGCATGAGGGGTTTCGGACTATGGGTTTTGATCCTGTCGATCTTTTTCGCCTTTGCCTGTGCGGGCGACGCGGAATCGGCGGACGCGAAATATGGCGTCGTCAATGTCCAGAGGGTATTGCAGGCCTCAAAAGCCGGACGAGACGCGAGGGCGTCTTTGGACAGGGAGAAGAAGAGGCTGGGAGATACTCTTAAGAAAGGACGCGAAGATTTGGCGAATTCGGCGAATAAGGTACGGGATTTACAGCTGGAGATCGATCGTAAAAACGGCGTTTGGCGTCAGGAGGAAAGAGAGCGCAAGACCTTTGAGTTGAGGTCTCAAAAAAGGTTGTTCGCGCGCAAGCAGGATAATCTGAAGCGATTGTTGCGCGAGAGCGAACGGGATCTTCAAGATCGCCAAAAAGCAGCCTTGGCCAGGATTTTCAAGGAAGTTCGCGGTATCGTTCATGAAATCGGAAAGAAAGAAGGTTTCGACGTAGTTGTGGATAGCGCGTCTGGAGGGGTGTTGTTCGCCAACCCGAAGGTAGATCTGACAGACAGGGTGATCAAACGATACGATCAGAAGAAGAAATAAAATGCTTCTTGCAGACATCGCGAATCTGCTTGGCGAGGAATTGATCGGCGATGGCAACCTGGACGTCCTGGACGTAGCGGAGTACGAAACAGCCTCGTCGAGAGATTTGAGCTACGTGGACTCGGCGAAAAGGCTCAACGCGACATCGAATGCGGGCGCCCTCATCGTCCCAAAGGGTCTGGAAGTCGATCGTCCCGCTATTTCTGCGAAAAACCCCCGGTTGTCTTTCGCCCGCGCAGTGTCGTTTTTGCGTCCGCCTCGAAAATTCCAACCGGGAGTTGACCCCAACGCCAGCGTCTCTGGCGTGGCCCGTTTGGGAGATGGGGTATACGTGGGTCCATTCGCATCGCTCGCCGCTGGCGTGGTGGTGAGCGAGGGATCCTATATCGGTGCGGGTGCGCGCGTCGGTGAGAACGTAAGGATAGGCCCACAATCCTACATATACCCAAATTGCGTCTTATACGCTGAGGTGGAGATAGGCGCGAGGGTGATCCTCCACGCCGGAGTCGTCGTCGGAGCGGATGGATTCGGATACGTTTCCGATGAGGATGGCCATATCTTCAAGTATCCGCAAACGGGTAGGGTCGTCATTGAGGATGATGTGGAAATCGGGGCGAACACCACGATTGATCGGGCGTCGTTGCAGGAAACGAGAATCGGCCGAGGCACGAAAATTGACAATCTGGTGCAAATCGCCCACAACGTCATCGTTGGAGAGAATTGTATTCTGGCGAGCCAAGTGGGTATCTCAGGCAGCGCGAGGATTGGCCGGGGCGTTGTGATGGGCGGAAACGTCGGAGTGGCGGATCACGTCGAAATTGGCGATGGGGCGAAGCTGGGGGCGAGAACCAGCGCGCCCAAAAGCCTAGAGGGCGGGAAAGTGTATCTCCACACTCCGGCGGCGGAAATTCGTGAGGCGCGCAGGCGAATCGCAGTATTGAGGAATTTACCCAATCTGGCGGAAAAAATAAACAAACTCGAGAAAAAGATTGCTGAGTTGGAATCATGATGGATAAGCGGCGGATACAGGCGCTCATTCCACACAGGCATCCATTTCTTCTTGTTGACGAGGTGCTCGACATTAACCCGGAGAAAATGTCCATCGTGGCCCGAAAAAACGTCACTCCGGATGAGCCGTATTTCGCGGGCCATTTCCCCGGTCGCCCTATCATGCCGGGTGTGTTGGTCGCGGAGGCTTTGGCGCAAACCGGCTTGATTTCCCTGTTCGCACTGAAACTGCTCGAGCCGGGTGTGGATTTTTTTTTAGCCGGCATGGAGGGTGTGAAATTCAGGCGTCCCGTCGTTCCCGGCGATTCGTTGCAACTGCGCGTAAAGCTTCTGAAGCATAGAAAAACGTTGTGGAAGTTTGAAGGACGCGCGTTTACGGAGGATCAGATAGCCGCCGAGGGTTTCTTCACCGCCTATGTTTCCCTTCCAGCCTGATATCCATTGAACGATATAGCCCCCACTTCTTACATCGACACGAAAGCGCAACTCGGGCGGGATTTGAAGATCGGGCCGGGTGCTTTTGTGGGCGCGGAAGTGGTCCTTGAGGACGGATGCGAAGTCGGGTCGAACGCGAGCGTTCAGGGCCCTGCGTTGGTCGGTGAGGGATGCCGTATTTTCCCGAACGCCGTCATCGGTGCAGAGGCGCAAGTTGTCCATTTGGCGTCGGATGCAGGCGGTCTTGAAATAGGAGCGGGAACCATCGTTCGCGAGACGGCGACGATTCATCGTTCCATGCGTCGGGGCGAAAACACGAGGGTGGGCAGAAAATGCTACATCATGGTCGGTGCACACGTGGCGCATGATTGCCGCGTAGGCGATGAGGTGATTCTGGTGAACCATTGCTCTTTGGGAGGACACGTGGAAGTCGGAAACAAATGTTTTGTGTCCAACTTCGTCGGCGTCCATCAGTATGTGCGGGTAGGAGAGGGCGCGATCGTCGCCGGCCCTGCGGCGGTGCGAAAAGATGTCCCCCCGTTTGTCAAAATGACGGGCGAGCCTCCTCGTGTCATCGGGTTGAACGTAGTGGGTTTGCGTAGAGGTGGGGTTTCGACCGAAGCGAGAGAAAGTCTCAAGAGAGTGTATAAAATTTTTTTTAGTACGCCGGGCGCAGTGGCGCAAAAAATAAAGAGAATAGAAACGCAGGCGCCGTTGGGAGCGCAGGTTCGTGCCGTGGTGGAATTTATGCGGACCTCGAAGCGTGGTGTCTACCAAGGCCGGATGTAAGCGTGGACGCTTTGGCGAGGTGAAAATCCCGTGATGGATTCTTTGCAAGTGGGTGTCGTCGGCTGTGGGCATATGGGTAGTTATCACATCGCGGCGCTCTCTGATCTCCTGGACGCGAATTTGTCGGCCGTCTGTGATGTGGATCCCGCTCGCGCCGAGGAACTGGCGAATCGATACGGGATCGAGGCATTTTCCGATCCATCTGATCTCATCGGCCTTGTGGACGCCGTCAGCATTGCTGTTCCTACCTCCCAGCATTTCGCGGTGTCGCGCCTGTTTCTTGAAAATGGCGTTCACGTGCTGGTGGAGAAGCCCATTTGCGAGATGATGGAAGACGCGCGGAAATTATTCGACTTAGCGCGCGAAAATAACCTGGTTCTTCACGTTGGTCACGTGGAGCGGTTTAACGGAGCGGTTCAGGAGTTGTGCCGCATCATAGATAACCCGTTGCTTATTGAATGTCGCAGGCTCGGGCCCTTCACGTCCAGAGCGAAGGAAGATGGAGTTGTGTTCGACTTGATGGTGCATGATCTCGACATCGTTTTGCGGCTGGTGGACGAGAGTATCTCCTGCCTTTCGGCAACTGGAGCCAGCGTCTTGTCCGAACATGACGACGTGGCGAACGTGCAGATTGGGTTTGAGGGCGGATGCGTGGCGAACCTTATCGCGAGCCGGGTGACGCAGAACAAGGTCAGGACGCTTTCTGTGTCCCAGCCGAGCGCGTTTATTACGCTTGACTACGCGGAGCAAGAACTCAGAATACATCGCCAGGCGATGAACGAGCATCGCTTGACGCTCGAGAACATCACGTATCGTGAACAATTTCAGATGGAGAGGGTATTCGTTCACAAGGACAATCCGCTCAGATTGGAATTACGGCATTTTCTGCAATCGGCGCGGGCGCGGGAAGTTGTTCGCGATCCCGAAAAAGAGTTGCGCTCTTTGGCCGTCGCGATTCGCGTCCTGGAAATGCTGAAAACCTCCATGTTCTCGACGCCCTGACACCCCCATGCCGAATTCCCGGACAAGAATTGGTCTCGTCGCGGGTGCAGGAACGCTGTCGTCTGACTTCGTCTCTCGCGCGAAGGAACGGGGCAAGTGCGTGTTCGTGGCGGCGTTGTCTCCCGAAGTCGAGAGCGCGTTGTCGAGAGAGGCGGATTTCGTCTCGCGTATTCCTCCTACCCAACCAAATAAGATCATACGGTTCTTTAGGGACAACGACGTCGACGAAATAGGGTTCGCTGGAAAGGTAGAGAAAAAGCTCCTATTTCAGTCTTTACGCTTCGATATGACGGTGCTGCGCTTCATGAAAAACGCCAGGAACATGGCCGATGCAACGATCATGGACGCCGTCATTGCGTTTGTGGAAAAAAATGGCATGAAGGTGGTTTCGCAAACGGAGTATCTGAAACATCTCATCACCCCCAACGGCGTCATCACGAAAAGGAGATTTCGTCAGAGTCAACGCAAAAGCGCGGAGTATGCGTTTCAAGTGGCCCAAAGAGTCGCGGACCTGGAAATCGGTCAGACTGTGGTGGTGCATAAAGGGGCGGTGACCGCCGTGGAGGGTTTGGAGGGGACGGATGAGGCGATTCTGAGAGGGTGCGCTCTCGCTGGGCGCGGGGCTATCGTTTGCAAGGTGGCTCGCCCCCATCAGGATATGCGTTACGACGTGCCCACTGTCGGGCTCAAGACGCTGGAGGCGATGCGGTCGGGAAGCGCATCGGCTTTGATCTTGGAGGCGGGCCGGACTTTTCTCATCGCTCGCGATCGTTTTATACGGGAAGCCGACGCGGCTGGTGTCATTGTTGTCGGCTGGTCGCAAAATGGACAAAGATGAACTCAGGATGTGCGACGTCATGGTGGTCGCTGGCGAGCCGTCCGGCGACGTTCACGCCGCGAATCTGGTGAATGCTCTTTCCGCCAGGATTCCCCGTCTCCGGGTATCTGGCATGGGTGGGCGATGGATGGCCGAGGCGGGCGTGGATCTCGTTCACGACGTCAGCTCGATATCCATCGTCGGTTTTGCCGGAATTCCTCGTGTTTATCCCAAGTTGCGAAGAATCAAAAAAGACTTGCTGGGGAGAATCGAGGAGAAAAAGCCCCAAGCGGTCATTTTCGTGGATTATCCGGGCTTTAATCTCTCTTTGGCGCGTGCGATGCGCGCTTTGGCGCAGTCGCCGAAGCGCATCTATTTCATCACCCCCCAAGTATGGGCATGGTGGAGGGGCCGCGCCCGCACCATCGCAGAGATTTTTGACCTAGCGTTGAACATATTTCCTTTTGAGCCGCGCATTTTTGAGGAATGGGGCGGAAGAGCGAAGTTCATCGGAAATCCCCTCGCCTATTCTCTCCGGGACGCACCCTCCAAAGAAGTCGCCCGACGTGCGCTGAACGTGCCGACGGGTGAGAAGGTGGTTGCGTTTCTTCCGGGCAGTCGCCTCAAGGAAGTCGATGCGCACATGGACGCCATGGTGGGTGCGCTGAGGATAATGCACGAGGAAACGCCGGGGCTGCGCTTTTTGGTTTCAGAGGCGGACTCCCTTCCCGAAGGCTACGTTTCGAGTCGATTGCAGCCCTCGGGGGTCGAGATACGGCCCCTCAGAGGAGATTCTCATCAGGCGATTCGAGCGGCTGATGCCGTAGTCGTGGCGAGCGGCACGGCTTCTTTGGAGACTGCCCTTTTGGGCGTGCCGATGGTTGTTTTATACGCCGGGGATGCGCTTACGTATATTCTGGCCAAGTATTTTTTGGTTCATGTGGACTACCTGAGTCTCGTGAATTTGCTATCCGGATATGAGGCCGTTCCCGAGTTGTATCAAAACCATGTGCGCCCGAAACTTGTGGCGAACGCGTTGCGGGATGTGTTGTGGAATCAGCATGTGAGGAGGAGGCAAATCAAGGCGTTCGAAAGGATTCAAGACGCTCTGAGAGGGGCGAACCCCTATACGTGCGCCGCCGCGCACGTCGCGGCGGCGCTTGGCCTTTGACGCGCGGGAGTGAGGGGATGAGTGAAGTCTCGTGCTCGCGTGTTTATGATGAATGGGGCCGCGCCTTCGACGCGCCGTTTTCGGCGCGGCTGGGCGGTATGGTTATAGCGTGCTACTTGAAAGCGGTATACGCCACTTCGACAAAGATCTTTCTGCAAACGGATTTTCATGAAAAAGTGATAAAGGCGTCCGGCAAGAGGTATATTTGGGCGTTCTGGCATCGGCACGTGGGGTTGGCCCCCTTCTTCTCTTCGAGCGCCGGTCGCCGCACTTGTATGGCGAGCAGAAGTCGGGATGGGGAATTGAGCGCCCAGGTGATGTGCCGCCTTGGTGTTCATTGCGCAAGGGGCTCCTCTTCCTTGTCAGATGGGACGGACAAGGGCGGCGGCGGCGCGTTTCGACAAATGGCGAGAGCCGCGAAAAAAAATGGGCACCAACTTGTCATTACGCCAGATGGGCCGAAGGGTCCGCATGGGAGGGTGCGGATGGGCGTGGTCTCTTTGGCCAGCGTCACGGGGTATCAGATTTGTCCGGTCGCTTGCGCGGCGTCCCGCTTTTTCACCATCCCCACGTGGGATGGGACGATTTTTCCCCTGCCGTTTGGGAGGATATCCGCTTTTTGTGGCGAGCCGCTGGACGTGCCGCGCACCCGGGACAAAAGGGTATTGGAGGCAAAGCGCGTGGAGCTAGAAAAGCGGCTCATTCACGTGAATAACGAGGCAAAATCCTGCCTGGAAAAGTCCGCTGAGGTGTGATCCGCCGATGCTGTTTCTCTACAATGCACTCCTCCTTCTGCTCTCGCCCGCTTTGCTCGCCTATTTGCTGTTCCGTCTGTGGCTGCGCGGGTCCGATCTTCGGGCGGTGCGTCAAAGGTTCGGATTTCCGCCGCAGTTGCCCGATGTGGCGGAAGGGCGCCTCTGGCTCCACGCCGTATCCGTGGGGGAAGTAGGCGTGGCCGCCCATCTGGTCCCTGCAATTTTGAAAAAAAAACCGAAATTGAAAATCGTTCTTTCCACGGTGACGCAAACGGGAAGGGAGGAGGCGGAGAAAATACCCGGGCTCGAGCGGCGTATCTATTTTCCGCTCGACTTCTCCTTGGTTGTCCGCTGGGCTTTGAGGCGAATTCAACCGTCCATGATCGCACTCATCGAAACGGAGATATGGCCGAATCTCGTGAGTGAGGCCGCGAGAAAAAACATCCCTGTGTCCATCGTCAACGGGAGGCTCTCGGCTCGTTCGTATAGCGGTTACAGGCGCTTTCAGTTTTTTTTCTCTCCAGTTCTCAGGCGTCTCAGGGGCGTTCTAGCGCGTGGAGTGGACGACGCCGAGCGATTTTTGAACTTGGGGGCGGTTTGCGTACAGGTTTCCGGAAACGTGAAATTTGACGCGCCTCCGCCGGTGCGGGAGTCGTCGTCCGCCTCTTATGGCTTGAGCACGTGTCGGGACGTCATCGTGGCTGGCAGCACGCACCCGGGGGAGGAGAGTTTGATTGGGGAGGTCGTATCGTCCATTCGTCGAAACATGCCCGAGGTGGGTCTCCTCCTCGCCCCACGTCACCTTGCAAGAATCGATCAAGCGGAAGAAACCCTGCGCACCTTGGGGGTTTCTCCCGTGCGATGGAGTCGCGTGAAAAATGCGGACGAGGATCATCGGGTTGTCATTCTGGACGTGATGGGCGAACTCGCGGACGCCTATGCGTGCGCGACGGTGGCGATTATCGGTGGAAGTTTCATTCCTCATGGAGGCCAAAACCCGATAGAAGCGGCGCGTTGGGCCGTGCCATGCTTGTATGGTCCCCATATGGAGAATTTCGCGGAAGTGGCGCGGGAGATGGTGGAGAGGGGCGGTGCGATTCAAGTGAGCGACCGTAGGGCTTTGGAAGCCGCCATCGTGAAATGGCTGCATGATCCGGTATCCCGAAAGCGGGCGGGTGAGGCGGCGCGCCGAGTGGTCCGGGACAACCGGGGCGCCGCCGATAGAACCGCGGAATACATCGCTCGCATTCTGGCGGAATCGGATGGAAGCACGGCATGAGCCTTCGTCGGGGCATTCTGATGGCCTGGGAGGGTAATCCCTTGTCTCCTACCTGGTCCCGTGTGCTGGCGAGCGGTCTTCTGCCTTTGGGAGTCGTCTATGGCGCGGCAATGGCGTATCGGCGCGGCCGCTATGCGGCGGAAAAAATTCGGGTGGAGAGGATTCCCGTGCCCGTCATCTCTGTCGGTAACCTCGCGTTTGGGGGGACGGGCAAGACGCCCACCGTCGCGTGGGTTCTGGAGAGATTACTCCTCAAGGGTCGAAGACCGGCCGTGGTGAGCCGAGGCTACGGCGGAAGGTCTGGGGACGTGATGGTCGTGTGTGATGGTGGGGGTGGGCGGATGCCGTCGCCGCCGGCCGGGGATGAAGCCGCGATGCTCGCCTGGCGATATCCCCATCTTCCCATTTTAACTGGCGTGGATCGCTCTTTTGTCGCCCAAAAAGCGGCGGAGGAATTTGGAGCGGATGTTGTCGTAGTCGACGACGGATTTCAGTACCTGTCCCTTTTCCGGGAGATGGATTTGGTGCTTCTGCGGGGAGATTGTCCCTTTGGAAATGGGAGGGTGACTCCTGCGGGGGTTCTACGGGAACCGGTTTCGGCCTTGAGGCGCGCGGACGCCGTTTTGATGACGGGGGAATGCTCTGATCGCGCGAGGGGCGAGATTCAGTCTCTGGTGCAGGAGGTTCCCGTTTTTACCGGAAGTCTCGAGCCCGATTCGATTCTGAATTCACAGGGAGAAACCGTAGGTGCGCCCGATGTGCTGAGGGGGAGGAAAGTTGTCGCCGTGAGTGGCGTGGGGAATCCGTATGGCTTTGAGAGGACGCTCGAATCGTTGCGCGTCGAGGTCCTGGCGCATCATGCGTATCCGGATCATGCTCGTTACGTGGTGGCCGATGGCGCGCGCCTTGCTTCATCGCTCCAGAAAACGGGGGCCGATTTCATTCTGACGACGGAGAAAGACGCGATAAAACTGACCCCCTTCCTGGGTGAGACACCGTTTTACACGCTTCGGGTGGCGATGAAAATCAACGACGACACAGATTTGGCCGCCTTGGTTGAGGAGAAACTCTTTTCCTCTTGAGCGGAGCGTCAGCCTCGTATGGAGGCGAGCAAATAGGCGCCTCCCGTGAGGAAGATGGCGTTGGGTCCCCAGGCCGCTAGAATGGGTGGCAGGCGTCCGGCATGTCCGAGCGAGAGGCTCGCATAGAAAAGAACGAGATAGACGGCGCCAACCCCGATGGTGATGGCGACGCCCAGAGCGGCTCCGCCGCTTCTGCTGCTGCGAATGGAGAAGGGGACGCTCACCAAAACCAGAACGAAACTGATGAAGGGCATAGAAATTTTGGCCCACATATCTACGATGTGGCGGGTGGGATAGACGCCGCTTCTCCTCAGGTTCTGGATGTAGCGGCTGAGCTCTTGGTAATTCATCGTTTCCGGTGCTCTGCCCGTTTTTTTGAAATCTTCCGGTTTTTCCATGACCATGAAAATTTTTTTCTGGAAAGTTTCTCGCCTGATTTTTCCCTCGTCCTCAAAATGATGAATGAGGCCTTGATGAAACACCCAGTGCTTTCTCTCAGGTGCCCAGGCCACCTTGCGCGCGTCGACGCGTTGCGATAGGCGATTATCCCGGTCTATTCGGTACAGCGTAACGCCTCTCATTGTTTTCGTGTTCGGATTGTAGTGCGTGATTTGCCAGATGGTGTTGTCCCCCGAGCGATACCAGATCTTGTCTCTCTGGGCATGGGTTCGCAAGCCGACTTTTTTGATGCGGACTCGCCAGACGTAGTTCTCGCGCATGTTGGCTATCGGCACGACGTATTCGTTCGCCAGGAAGTTGAGGAGACTAATTCCTAGGCTGGCGATGAGGATTGGCGTAATGATTCGGTAGATGCTCAGCCCGTTGGCGCGCATCGCGACAAATTCGTTTCCCCTGGAGAGAAGAACCAGCGTGAGCGTGCTCGCCAGCAGAACGGTGAGCGGAACGGAGAGGAAGACGAGCTGGGGCATTTTGTAGAGGAAATATAGGGTGCCATCGATCAGAGTCGCTTTTCTTTCGATAAAATCATCAATTCGTTCGACGAATTCCGCTATAAAAAAAAGTGTGATGACCCCCGCCTGACAGATGAGCGCCATTCTGAAAAACTGTTTGAGAATATAGCGGTTGAGTAAGTTCATGCGGGAGTTTAAAGCGGATTGCGCGGGAGCAAAGCGAGGGGTTTCAAGAGCAAACCCCGGATGTCAATGGCGTTGCGCCGTTTCACGGTTTGGACCATATAGCCTGCAATGAGGGCTAAAAATATGTTCGGCCCCCATACGGCGAAGGAGGGATGAATTCGCCCGTTCTCTCCCATCCCTTCGGCAAAGGTGAGAATTACGTAATAGAGAATCAGGACACCCAGGCTCAGGGCGAAACCACCGTGACGTCCTGAGCGTCGGTTTTGCGCTCCAAGAGGTGCTCCCAGGAAAGCCAGAATGAGGCAGGCGAAAGGAATGGCGAATTTCTTGTGTATCTCCACGAGAATGGCGTTATATCGGATCGTTCCTGGTTTTTGTTGTTTTAATTTTCTTCTGAGCGCGCTTAACGGAAAAGAGGGCAGGCTCGTCCGAAGCGCTTTCGATTTCCCGATAGTGGTCGTGAGGTCCAGGTTGAGGTCGTATGTCTCGAAGCGAGTAACTTGATAATGATTGTTATGGAGGGCGAAAAGGTTGTGCGTGCTTGTTTTTTTGCGAGGGGCTTTTTCAGTGCCGCCGACCGTATGAACAGTTCCCCTGACGAGACGCAGCCATACTTTCGGGGACATGGGAGATTTGATGAGCATACCATGGTCCGCGAAGATGACCTGGTTCTTTTCCTTTTCTCTCGTATTCGAAATTATGATCCCTCGCATGATCTTGCTCAACGCTTCGACTTCTTGAACGTAGATCATGATTCCGTCGAATCTGTCGTTGAAAACCTGCTCCCGCACCTCGAATGCAGCGGTTCGGCTGCGGAGTATCCGCTGGCTGAGCTCCAGGGTGGTGCTTTGGCTCCAGGGAAGAGCAAATATCATGAGGAATCCACTCAGAGCCGTGGCGGCTATTCCGGTAACTCCCACAGGGATGAGCTGAGAGTAAAAACTCACACCAGAGGCGGTTATCGCGACAAACTCGCTGTCGCTTGACAAACGGCTGAACGTCATTATGCAGGCGATGAGAATAGAGATGGGCAATGTCGCCAGGAGAAGAACGGGTAGGGCGGCGAAAAGGAATTGCGCCACAATCGAGAACGGCACTCCTCGGTTCAGCACCAAATCCGTGAATTGTAGCATTTTGTTGAGTAGAAGGATGAACGTCAGAAAAAATAACGATATGAGGAGATAGGATGCCAGTTCGCCCAGAATGTATCGGTGTAGTATTTTCAATAGGGATCCTCTGGGAGGCGTTCACCGAACGCTCCTATATCACCCTATACGAGCAGTTGCCGGATTGCAAAGCGTTTTTCCCGCTCGTTGACGCTCATGGCATCGGTTGATAGCGTTGAAAAAAGGGGGAGTTTTGCTTCGTCGTGCCTCTCGGGGCCGTGGCGCGGAGCGGCTCTTGGAGGAGGAATAGGGATTGAGCAGTGACGTTCAGAAGAGGGAATTGCACCTGGTAGTGGCTCCTACGTGGATAGGCGACACGGCCATGGCCGCTCCTTTTTTCTCATCGTTGCGCAAGGCGCATCCCGGAGCGAGGGTGATGGCGGTGGCGGGCCCCTGGACTTCCGGTCTACTTCGCAGCTTTCCCTGGATAGATCGAGTCTTGTCGGTCGATGAGGGGAAATGGAGAAGATTCTTTTCGCTGAAGGGGATGCTGAAGGGTGAGACGGTAGACTGTGCGTGGATTCTGCCCAATGGTTTTCGCGCGGCGTTGCTGGCGAGGTGGTTGGGGGCGAGGCGCCGCATCGGGTACGTCGTCGACGCTCGAGGCTGGCTCTTGAGCGATGGCGTGCTCCGCTCGCCGAACGCGCCTCATTTGGCGGATTATTATCTTCGTCTTCTTGAGGCGCAAGGATACACGACCCAGCCCCAGGTGGATGATTTCTATATCACGCCAAAGGCGCAAGAATTCGCAGAGAATTTGTTAGAGGGGCATTCTGGCGGTGAAGGTGCCCCGTTGGTGGGTGTCCACCCCGGGGCTTTTTTTGGCGAGTCGAAGACCTGGCCGCTGGAGCACTTCAAAGCGCTCATCCACCGTCTCATCGACGGCGAGGGGGCCCGGGTCTTCATATTGGGCGGGCCGGGCGAACTGGTACTTGCGGAGAAATTGGACACGATGTCTGGCCGGCGCGCGACGAATCTGGCCGGAAAGGACACTTTACAAACGCTGCCCGCTTTGTTGTCTCGCTTGGACGTGCTTATATCCGGCGACACGGGCCCGCTTCACGTGGCGGCGCTCGTCGGCACGGCAACGATTGCGCTGTTTGGCCCTACGGATTATCGTCAAACGGCTCCAAAAGGCCTTCGGGCCCGGACCATTCATAAGAATCTCGATTGTAGCCCGTGTTTTCAGAGGACATGTCCGCTCCGTCATCACGACTGCATGAAGCGGATTACGCCTGAAGAAGTGGCGGCCGAGGCCGTAGGGTTGCTACGTCAAAAATTTGAGGCGCGCAAGAGTGGAAATAGAGGAAGTCATGCCCATGAGGCCGGCGATATTTTTTGACAGGGATGGAACTTTGAATCGTGACGTGGGCTATGTCACCCATCTTGACATATATGAACTCCTGCCGAGGGCGGCGGCGGCTGTGCGAAAGGTGAACGAGGCGGGGTGGCTCGCCATACTGATTACGAATCAGGCGGGCGTGGCCAGAGGCTACTTTCCGGAATCCTTTTTGGAAAGAGTGCATCGCAAACTCCGGAACGAGCTCGGCACCAAAGGAGCACGGCTCGATGCGATCTATTACTGTCCACACGCTCCGAATGGAGACGTCCCCGGTTATGTGTTCGATTGCAAGATGCGAAAGCCCTATCCCGGCATGGTTTTGAAAGCGGCGGCGGAGTGCGACGTCGATTTGGAGCGATCCGTCATGCTGGGAGATAAATACTCCGATTTGGAGGCAGGCTGGCGTGCGGGTTGCAGGTCGGGCCTGTTGCTCACGGGGTATGGACGGGGGGAGAGAGAACTGCGCGGTTCTCAGTGGCCCCGTCAGCCGGATTTCGTGGCGCAAGATGCGTATCATGCAGTGGAGATCGTTTTGGGCGCGGCGGGGAATTGCTAGTATGGATTCGAAACTGGCGGAATACGTCGAAAAATTTTCATCAGCCCGCGTGGCGGTGCTCGGCGATTTCATCGCGGATGAATTCATCCACGGCGCCACCTCTCGCATCAGCAGGGAGGCGCCCGTTCTCGTTCTGGATTTCATTGGCCGCGACGTCGTTCCCGGCGGTGGAGGCAACGCGGCTATGAACGCGGCAGCTCTAGGCGGAAATGTGAGCGCGATCGGCGTTTTGGGCGCCGATGACATGGGCGAGGCTCTCTGTCGCGAGATGGGGCACCACAGGGTCGACACGAAGTGTTTGTGGGAAGACGCCGAGCGCGTCACCCCCACGAAGACGCGCGTGATGGCGGGCGGCCGAAACACCACGCGCCAGCAGGTGATTCGGGTGGATCGTGAAAAACGGTTGGAGATGAGCGCGCGGTTTGAGTCTCGAATGGTGCACGAAATCGAACGGATAGGAAGTGACGGCGTGGACGCCCTCATCGTCTCTGACTATGGCTTGGGGGTTGTGACGAATGTCGTGAAGGCGTCGATTCGGAAATTGCCTGAAAAGATGGTCGTCACCGTAGACAGCCGATATGGGGGGGACTCGTTTTTGGGCGTCACCGCCATCACGCCCAACGAAGAGGAAGTGGAGGAGTTGCTCGGCTATCGCCCCGATGGGGATCATCTTGACGACGCTGGTGCCGCTTTGCTTCAAAAAACGGGCGCCCGAGGAGTGTTGATCACCCGGGGCGACAAAGGGATGAGCCTCTTTGAAGGGAATTCTCCAAGGTTTGACGTCCCTATTCATGGTTCAAGCCAGGTGCTTGACGTGACTGGGGCGGGAGATACGGTGATCGCCGCGTTCACGCTCTCCCTGGCCGTGGGCGCGTCGATGCGGGAGGCGGCGGAGATCGCCAATCGGGCGGCAGGACTGGTGGTGATGAAGGCCGGGACGACGGTGGTGGAGCCTCGCGAGCTTCTGGCCACGTTCGAGGAGGATGGCGTGTGAGCCTCGGAGAAAGAGCGTGTCGGGGGAAGTGGATGCAGATGGATGCGCTGAAGCCGGCGTTGGAAGGATTACGCGAACAAGGCAAGCGCATCGTGTTTGCCAACGGGTGCTTCGACATCCTCCACGTCGGGCACGTGCGTTATTTCCGCGCCGCGAAAGAAAACGGGGACGTGCTGGTGGTGGCGGTCAACAGCGACGTCTCGGCGCGCGAGCTGAAGGGAGAGGGGCGACCGTACGTGGCACAGGATGAGCGTCTCGAGATACTCTCCGCCCTGGAGCCGATCAATTATCTTCTGCTGTTCGATGCGCTCAATGTGTCGAGCCTTTTGCTCGCCCTGAAACCCGACGTTCACGCCAAGGGGACGGACTACACACCGGAGACGGTCCCTGAACGGGAGACTGTCCGAAGCTATGGCGGGGAAGTCGTCATTTGTGGAGATCCGAAGCGACATTCCTCCTCAAGCCTCGTCGCGCGCCTTAGGATGCGGACCTAGATGGGTGAACGATTCCTGATCATCCGTCTGGGCGCCGTGGGCGACGTCGTGCATGCCCTTCCCCTGGCTTCCGCCATCAAGGATGCGCGGCCTGATTCTCACGTTACGTGGGCGGTTGAGCCCGGTCCGGCGCAGGTTCTCCTCGGGAATTATGACGTGGATGGAATCCTGATTGTTGACTCCAAGAGGTGGAGAAGAAACCTGCCCGTTGGCGGTTTTTTCGCCTTTATGCGCGATCTGCGCGCCGTGCGAGACGCGCGGCCCGACGTGGTTTTGGATGCCCAAGGACTCATAAAAAGCGGTTTGCTGGCGTGGGCGTCGAGAGCGCCTGTGCGTGTGGGGTTTGACCATCGTTTTTGTAGGGAAGGGATGAATGTTCTTTTTACGACGCGCCAGACCCTTCCTTTGGAAACCCCGCATCACGTTGTCGAGAAGAATCTGTCTCTCCTAAAGCCGTTGGGGTTGCCCATTCCTTCGAAGGAGAGATACCGTTTTCCCCTTCAGGAAACGTATCAAGAGGGCGAGCAGGCAGAAAAATATCTAGAGAGCGTGAATCACGTGGATGGCCGCCCCTTGTTGGTGATCCACCCAGGAGGAGGATGGGCGACGAAACGCTGGGCGCCGGCCCGCTTCGCGCGGCTTGCGGATTATTGGCGGGAAAGCGACATGGGAGGCGTTCTCTTGGTTTGGGGCCCGGGCGAAGAAGAGACGGTGAAGAAGGTCGCGAACGCCATGCGAACGCAGCCTTGTGTGGCGCCAGGGACGAGCATCCGCGAGATGATGGCCTTGATTCGGCGCGGCGATTATTTCGTGGGTGCTGATTCGGGGCCTACGCACCTCGCTGCCGCGATGGGCGTCCGATGCCTGACGATCATGGGGCCTACCGAACCCGTGAGAAACGGCCCTTGGGGATCGGGGCATCTTGTTTTGCATCATCGCCTCGCCTGCAGTGGCTGTCATGCGAGAGAATGTCGGGACGTAGAGTGTTTGGAGCGCGTGAAAGTCGAAGCGGCGATAGATGGTTTGAACCGTCTTCGTCTGGGCGATGAAAAACATGGCGAAGTATGCGAAAATAAGGCGTTTTTGTGAATGAAGCCGGCCATTTTTTATTTCCTGAGGTGACGGCGCCATCGCTCTGATGATTTGTATGTCGTCTTGGCGTTTTGACCGAAAAATGGGGAGAGGCGAAAAGTGAGCGTGGACAAGGAGTTGTTGGAGATATTGGCGTGCCCCGTCACCAAGACCCCGCTTGAGTTGAGTGGGGACGGAAATTTTTTGATCGCCCGTAAGTCGGACCTGGTCTATAAAATCGAGGATGGTATCCCTATCATGCTCGTCGACGAGGCCATTCCGCTTGATGAGTGGGAGAAGGCACAGGAAAAGAGCTAGCGAAAATGTCTCGCCTAGCGGAAACGTCCGCCGAAGCCGGCCTGGGGAGAGTGTCTGAACGCGAAACGACAAGAGAACCGCTGAGCGTCGTGATTATAGCCCAGAATGAGGCGGACCGCATCGGCGCGTGCATTGATAGCGTTTCCTGGGCGAATGAAATTATCGTTGTGGACGCAGGCAGCACAGATGGCACCCATGAAGTGTGCCTTGAGCGCGGCGCGGTGGTTGTTCATCACACTTGGGAGGGCTATTCCGCCCAAAAAAATTTCGCTATCTCCAAAGCTCGTCACTCCTGGCTTTTGAGTCTGGATGCCGATGAATGTGTGAGCCCTGGGCTTGCGAAGGAGATTCTCTCTGTTTTGTCCGCCGATAGTCCGGCACCAGGGTATCGCGTGCCCCGAAAAAATATATTCTGTGGCCGCTGGCTTCGCCATGGCGATATGTGGCCAGATTATCAGGTGCGGTTGTTCCTGCGCGATGCGGGAGCGTTTAACGAGCGATGCGTTCATGAGTCCGTTGTCGTGCGTGGGAGGGTGGGCGTGTTATCGTCCCCTATCGATCACCGCAGTTATGACGCTCTTTCAGATTTCTTCCACAGGCAGACTAAATACGCCAAGTTGTCGGCGGAAGATTTGTTTTCCAAAGGCGCGCGGCCGGGGATAGGCGATTTCTTCATCCGTCCTTTTTGGCGCTTTTTCAGAAGCTACGTCTTGAAGATGGGCCTTCGGGATGGCGTCGAGGGGTTGTTGGCGTCGGCCGGTTCCGCTTGGTACGTGTTCATGAGAGTTGCCTTTTTGTGGGAGCTGTGTCGAGGGCGTGCGCATCCTTAGCGTTGTTCATATGGAAGCCTCTCGAGGTCTGGGGGGACAGGAGAAGCGGATATTGCTCGAGGCCGCCTCTTTCATCGAGCGTGGGCACAAGGTCCTTTTAATTGGCCAGCCCGACGGCAAACTATGGAGAGAGGCGCGCCAGGCGCGTGTGCCTTTTGAGCCGATGCGCATGAGGGTTTCTTGGGATCCGGTGGCGTTGATCGGGCTCATCAGACTGATTCGCAAGCGTCGCCCAGATTTGATTCATACGCACAGCAGCAAAGATTCCTGGCTCGGAGGGGTTGCGGGCAGGGTTCTCGGCGTGCCTGTTGTTCGTACCCGCCACGTGTCCATACCCGTGAGTTCGCACTGGCTGAACTGGGTGTATCGGCTTCCGCATCGGATCATTACGACCGCTGGCCTCACCCGGAATCTTCTGGTTGATTACGGGGGGTGCGCGCCTGATCGGGTGAGGGTGTTGCCAACGGGCGTGGACTTCAGACGTTTTCACGAGGGGGTAACGGGCGATGGCTTTCGCCGAGAGATGGGATTGGAGCCGGACACGCCCGTCGTGGGAATGATGTCCCCACTCAGGGGAAGCAAGGGACACTACGAGTTTCTGAAGGCTGCGCGCCTGCTGAGGGACGAGGGATGCGGCGCGAGGTTTTTTATCGGCGGGGGTGGAAAACGGCGGGGGGCGTATGAGGCCGAAGCCGGACGTCTCGGTCTTTTGGATGGCACCGTCACCTTCATCGGGTATCGAACGGATGTGCCCGAAGTCATGGCCGGTCTCGACGTGTTGGTCATCCCGTCCAAACACGAGGCGATTCCACAGGTCGCCCTTCAGGGGATGTCTATGGGTCTCCCCATCGTGGGCACCAACGTTGGCGGCATTCCGGAAGTTCTGGAGCCATCAGGCGCCGGAGTCATCGTGCCCCCCCGCGACTCCGTTGCGCTGGCGAGCGGTATTCGGCGCCTGCTTGGAGATCCGGTCGCTAGGGAAAAAATGGGTCGTTCGGGTTGCGAATATGTGCGCAGATGGTTTTCGCTTGATAAGATGGTGGTCGATACGCTGGTTCTGTATGAAGAGGTCATCTCAACTTGCGGAAGTTAAGCGTCGTTCAGGTGGTCGGCACCCCTTGGTGGTCGGGCGCGGGGGAGCCTGCGCTGTTTCTGGCGTCCGACTTGGCCAAAAGGGGGCATCGTGTGGAATTTGTTTGCGTTCCCGGAGGGCGTCTGGAGGAAAAGGCGGTGGAGGAGGGTTTGCCCACTGTGTCCGGCTTGGTGCCGACGCGAAGCACGAACCCAAAAAAAGTGCGGAATTTCGTCTCCGGTTTGTCGGCTCTGATACGGGAGATGAACGCCGATATCGTTCACGTCCACTTGACTGCGGACCATTGGCTATCATATCTCGCCCTCAAATGCGCACGCCGCAGCGCGCTGCTGGTGCGCAGCGTCCATCACCCCCGAGCGGTGGGCAAGAGCATAGCGTCAAGATATCTGCTCGGCCGTGCGAGCGACGCTTTGATACCGGTGAGCTGCTACCTAGGGGACGTTCTTTTTACGCGGGTCCAGCCCTCCCCCGAGAAGGTGCACGTAGTTTCAGGTGGGGTGGATTTGGATAGATTTCGGCCAGCGGGTGCGAAAACCCGGACGACGGGGCGAGAAATACTGGGCGTTTCGCCCGACGCCTTGTTGGTGGGCATCGTGACGCGCCTTGCCGCCAACAGGGGGCTTTATGAATTATTGGAGGCGTTTCAGAGGGTGGTGGAGGATGTTCCGGATGCGCGTCTCGCAGTTATTGGCAGAGGCGCGTTTCGGCCGCGCCTGGAGGAGAGGGCGCAACGCCTGGGAATTGAGGATCGGGTGAATTTCGCCGGTTACCGTGGGGACGATCTGGTGGAGGTGCTCGCCGCGCTGGACGTTTTCGCGCTCATGTCGCCCGGTTCTGAAGGGACTTGCCGCGCGGTGCTTGAAGCCATGGCCATGGGGCTTCCCTGCGTGGTGACGGACAAAAACGGCCTGTCCGAAATCGTCAAGGAGGGCGAAACGGCGCAGGTGGTGCCTTTGGGGGGTTTTGGGAGCCCGGAATTGATGGCCTCCGCGCTGAAGGGGCTTCTGACGGATGCGGGGCGCCGCCTTTCCTACGGCCAAGCCGGCCGGGAGCGCGTGGAGAGGCTCTACGGCCGCGTGAGACGCGCCGCACTCGTCGAGCGGGTATACGCCTGGGCGCTTCATATGGCGCCGGAGTGGGATTTTGAAGAGGATTTCGGATGAGCCGCACCCGGGTTTATCTCAGACTCTTAGGGTATTTGCCCCCATATCGACTGCGGTTTGGCGTCGCCGTCGCCTGCACGGTCATTGTCAGCGGGCTGAACGCTTACCCCGCCTACCTGGTTCAGCACATCATCAATGATATTTTGATCTCGAAGCGATCGGAAGTCGTCCTGCTCATTTGCTTGTCCCTTCCCGTCGTTTATCTGACGAAGGGCGCGGCCGCCTATTTTCAAAATTATTTCATCTCCTGGGTCGGGCAACGCATCGTGATGGACATCCGCAATGCGCTTCATCGGCACTTCATCTATTTGCCGCTTCGGTTTTTTGAGACGAAAACGACCGGAGAACTGATGGCGAAAATCATTTATGACATTTCTTTGATGCAAAAAGCGGTGACCAGCTCCGTGCGCGATTTGTTCCTTCACGGTCTTACCTTCATTGCTTTGCTCGGCGTGGCTATCTACCAGAGCCCCGAGATGGCGATGATATTCATCTTCGTGGTTCCCTGCGTGGGGTTTTTCGTCGTGCGGATGGGAGAGACGATTCGCCGCATCACGCGCAGGAGTCAGGTGCGGATGGGGAACATGAGCACTTTGATGAAGGAAACCTACGCGGGCATGCGCGTCGTCAAGTCCTTCCGCGCGGAGACCAAGGAGGAGAGCCGCTTCGTGCGTGCCTCCCTCTCTTTTTTTGAAACCGTGATGGGCGCCATGTGGATTCGCTCACTGGCTCCCCCGACGGTGGAGATTATCGGCGGCTTTTTGGGGGCGGCGGTTTTATGGTTCGGCGCCCGGGCGGTCATCCATGGGAGCATGGATGCGGGAAATCTGACGAGTTTTGTGGTCGCCATGGGAATGGCCTATAGCCCGCTGAAATCCTTCACTCGTGTCTTTCACGGCTTGATGGAGGGAATCGCGGGCGCCCAGGCAGTCTTTGAGATGATGGACGAGCACGCCCATGAAGATAAGAACCCGAATGGCGCAGTGATGAGGCGGCTCTCCAAACACATTCGATTCGAGGGCGTGTGCTTTTCCTATTCGGACGCGAGGGCACTGGAGGATATCAGCGTGGAGGTGCCGGCGGGTTGCATCTTTGCGGTTGTGGGCATGAGCGGTGCGGGAAAAACCACGTTATTGGATCTGATTCCTCGCTTCTACCTACCCAGTCGGGGGAGCATCTCCTTCGATGGGAAAGAGGCGTCCCTGTATTCGCTCGACAGCCTGCGTGCCCAGATAGCCGTAGTGAGCCAGCAGGTCATCTTGTTCAACGATACGGCGGAGAACAATATCGCCTACGGAGCGAAAGACGCCGTCAGTCGTGAGGCAGTCGTCTCTGCGGCGAAAGCGGCCAACGCGCATGACTTCATCATGGGGCTTGAAAATGGATATGAAACCATGCTGGGAGAGGATGGGGTGCGCCTATCGGGCGGCGAACGCCAGCGCATCGCCATTGCCCGCGCGATTTTTGGAGACCCTTCCATCTTGCTGCTTGACGAAGCTACGAGCGCGCTCGACGCTGAAAGCGAGCAGTTGATTCAGGAAGCCCTTGAGCCTTTGATGAAAGGTCGCACCACAATCGTGGTGGCCCATAGGCTCTCCAAGGTCCGAAACGCTGATTTGATCATCGTGCTCGATGGTGGACGCATTGTGCAGAGGGGGACGCACGACGCCTTGATGAGTAGCGATGGCTTGTACCAAAGGCTCTACGAAATGCAATTTACGAGCGAGGAGGCGCCCCTTTCCGATGAAATGGGTGTCGCGCCCGCGCAGGGAAAAACGTCTTGACTACCCACAAACCCTGCCAAACCCTGCGAGTGAAATCATCCCTTGGGACGAAAAAGGATGAGCGGTCCCTCTCGGTGCTGCAAATCATGACGTGCCGGGGCTGGAACTCGGACGCCTGGGCGGCGATGTGTCTCACGCTGGGACTCCAGACGGATGGCCATCGCGTGATGCTGCTTTGTCGAGACGTGGAGAGAGGACATGAAGTTTCCGAGCGAATACGCGCGGCGGGCGTGGAGGAAATCGATTTTATAGAGGCGAGTGGGAATTTCAGACCTGCCAGCTATCTGAGGGACGTTGTAAAACTCAGGATGTTGATTAGGGAGAGGGAAGTGGACGTGGTGCACGCGCACAGGGGAGTGGAGCACTGGCTCGCCGCCGCTGCCCTGTTGGGGAGGCGAAGCCCCGCTTTGGTGAGAAGTCGCCACATATTGCGGCCGGTGCGCCGCCATTTATTGAATCGGTGGCTTTATGCTCTGGCTACGGATAGGACCGTGACGGTGACGGAAAAAATTCGCGAGGGATATATGAAGGGTCGGGCGTCTTTGAGGGGCTCATTTCTCACGGTGATGGGCGGAGTGGACGCTTCGAGCTATGATCCCACCGCCACGGGGGCGGAATTTCGGGATTTTTGGAGGATTCCGCGAAATGCCCGCGTGGTCGGCGTGGCAGGCAGCATCAAATTTTCGATCAAAGGCCAGGACATGCTCTTGCGCGCGGCGGCGCGACTGATTCGGGAGAAATCTCTTTGGCTCATCGTGATTGGTGAGGGGAGGGACCTCGACCTTTTGAAGCGATTGGCGGTGGAGTTGGGGATAGCGAAAAGAGTGGTGTTCACGGGTTTTCTCTCTACACTTGCCGATGCACTCTCCGCCTGCGACGTTTTGGCGTTTCCGTCTGTTCGCTCGGAAGGCACGAGCCGGGTGTTGTTCGAGTATCTCGCGGCGGGCAAACCCGTCGTGGCCAGCGACGTGGGAAGCGTGGATGAGATCGTTCGGGACGGGAGAGAAGGAATTTTGGTGCCCGCGGGGGATGAGCGCGTGCTGTCTCAGGGACTGGAGAAATTGATCTCGGAGATCGGCCTTGCCCGGTCCATGGGACGCTCTGCGCGCGAGCGCGCGAAGCGGGATTTTGACAGGGGCGTCATGGCACGCCGAATGGTGGAGATATATCGTGAAGCCATGCGTTCGAGAGCCCGCCTCGCCGAATGAGAGATGCGTCCCCGCGTCCCGATCTGATTGCGGGGAGGGAGTGCCGCGTGATTGGTTTTCACCGTCCATGAAAGCGCAAGTCTTTCCGCCGTCTCGTTCCGGAACATCGTGTGGGTGGCGCGGCGAATGATGTCCAGAAGTGCCGTTTGGCTGCAAGTTCGGCGATCGTGAAAATTGCGCTCATTCGATCCGCAGTGCATCGGCATGGCGGAGTGGAACGCTACGTCTGGCATCTGGCCGAAGAGTTGGACCGTCGCGGGCATGAGGTTCATCTCATTGTGAGGAGGCGCCCTGAACCCCCGTCCCCCTCCGTTCGTTTTCACACTGTGCCCGTTGCGGGTATTTTTTCGTTCTCCAAGGTTTTGTCCTTCGCGAGAGGGGTGAAAAAGGTCTTGGAGAAAGAGTACTTCGACATTGTTCACTCATGCGAGCGAATTCACCGATGCGACGTCTACCGGGCGGGAGAGGGCTTGCATCGTGAATGGCTACGCGTCTCGTCGCTATATCTTTCGCCTTGGGCGCAATTCATCAGAAACTTGGATCCGCTTCACAACGTCCTTTTGAAGATCGAGGAGAACCTCATCCGCCACGGCGGTGCCAGGTTCGTGATGGCCAATAGCCGCAAAGGAGCCGAGGAGATCAGGAAACATTTTGGCACTAGTAGGGCGTCCGTCATTTATAATGGCGTGGACAGCGCGGAATTCAGGCCTCCGAGAGATTCAGAGCGCAAGGAGATGAGGGGAAGAATCCATCTGGCGGAAAGCGACTTTGCTGTGCTCTACGTCGGCAGCGGTTTCTTCCGCAAAGGTCTGCGCTATTTGATAGAGGGCTTCGCCAAGATGGGAAGTCCCCAAAACGGCAAAAAACCTTATTTGCTGATTCTCGGTCGAGGCGCCAGGGGGACTTATGAGAGGTTGATACGCGCGCATGGCCTCAGCGGGCGGGTTCGTTTTTTTGGCGATGAAATATCCGCGGCGCAGCTCTATCAGGCGGCGGATGTCTTCGTGTTTCCCACCCTGTATGACCCGTTTGCGAACGTCTGTTTGGAGGCGCTGGCGAGTGGGTTGCCTTGCGTGCTCTCGTCCAGAAACGGCGCGGCGGAAATTATCTCTGATGGGAAAGAGGGCTACATTTTGGATGATCCTACGGACACCGACGACATTGCGCGTCTCGCTTCGTTGTGTATGGATGAAGAGAAAGCGGCTGCCATGGGCGAGGCGGCCCGCGCCCTCTCCCTGAAGTTTACCTGGCGGGCCAACGCCGATGAGACGGAGAAGCTCTACCGGAAAATTCTTCTGGGCGAGGGGGTGGCCTCCGGAACATGACGATGCGCGTTAGGGGCCGCATCCGTTCGGGCCCAGAGATGAATCCAAGAGAGGGGCGATGGATTGCGCCTGCGTCAGAATACGCCTCCCTGACGCGCCTGGATTGTTGATGTCAAGTGGGGAAACGAAGCAAAAAAGGAAGTGAGATGGAAGAAACGGAAATTGACGTCACTTTGGTCGCTGGTCGGCGGCCGGAATTGCTCGCGCGCACGCTGTGCTCATTTGAAGAGAAAATCTTCAGGAACTTTCGTATATCAAAGGTTTTCGTGAACCTAGATCCGTTTTTGGGATGCTTGGCCGACGGGGTGGTCTGTCCGAAAATCGTGCTTGAGCATTTCCCCGACGCGGAAATCACGGAACCCGACGTGGCGAGTTACGCCCAAGCCGTGAAAACCCTTTGGTCCAAAATCCAGGCTCCTCTCGCGCTCCACATGGAGGACGACTGGGTCGCCCTCGATACGATTTTTCCCGATTGCGTTTTTCCTTTTTTTTTTGAAAACCGCGTTCGTATGTTGTCTCTGATGGCGCGCGAGAAAATCTGGAATGGCCGTGCGAAGCGTGCCACGCAGCGCATTCTGGTGCCGTTCACCCCGCTGCGGTTTCGAGCGCCCCATTTCTCGGTGAGTCCTTGTTTTGTAGAGAGGGATTTCGCGTTGGTCTACGCCGCCCTCCTCAAGCCGGCGCTGGACCCTGAAAAGTAAACTCAGAAATGTCAAAACCTGAAACTATTGAGATACTGCTTTCGCTTTGCAAGCGCCTTCCTCGTCTCGACGCGCAGAAATGCTTCTGACGTGCTCCTGGACATCGGCCGCGAGTGGCGCCGTGAGCGCGGAATCGAGAAAATTGTGAGGAACGGCCGAAGCCTGTGGGTGCAAAGCCAAAAATGAGGCAGGTCATGGCGCCGGAGGCAGCGTTCTTTCTCGTCTCGTTCGCATCCTCCGGGCGGGCGCTTCTAAGGGCTTCGCGTATTCGACGTCGCTTTGGGCGAAGGATGCCGTCAGGCGCTTTTTCAAACGGACAACGAAATGTGTTTCGAATCTGAGGCGAGAGCGACCTTGAGGGGTAAGTGGAAGGCGGCGGTGACCTTCTTCACCGAATTGGATGAGCGCTTTCAGAGGCGCTCACCGCTTTCACGGGTGGCATTTGGCGGGCTTTTGTGTTTTGCCGCCGTCGCCCCGTTTTCGATATCGCTCGCCCAAATTTGCGTCTTCACGGCCATGGTGGCATGGCTGGCTTCCATGGGGAAAGAAGCTCCCTTGCTGACCCAGAAATTTCCCCTGTGGAGGCCTTGGCTTCTTTTCGCGCTGTTGACCCTCGCAAGTGCCTTCTACTCTCTCGATCCGCTCAAAAGCCTGCTCAAGACGAGGGAATTGACCCAAATCATGATTTTTTATTTGGCCATCAACGCCATTGAGGATGACAAGGAGGCGCTTTGGCTGGTGAAAGTCCTCTTCGCAGCCACGAGCGTTGCTGTTCTATATTCTCTGGCCGTTTCCCTGGAACTGCCCTTGTCGTTGCGCAACCGGCTATCGGGCTTTTTGAATAATCCTATGACGCTTGGCGGTTTTTTGCTTCTGGTGGCGATCTTGGCCCTTTCTTATGTCTTCGTGCCCGCCCGGAAGCGAGGGGGCGCATGGGTCTATGGGTCGATCGTGCTGATCATCGTGGCATTGGTGGCCACCTTAAGTCGCAACGCATGGGTGGGCATTGTCGTGGGGATGGCCGTCGCCGCCGGGGCGTGCAAGAGCAGAAAAGGGGGACTGATCTTGGCGGCGGCGGTCGTATCTATGCTGTTCATGACACCCGATGTCGTGCGTCAGCGCGTGAAGAGCATCGTAAATGTTCAAGACGGGTCGATCGCGACACGGATATACATGTGGAAAAGTGGCGTGCGGATGTGGTCGGACAGGAAAATTCTGGGTTTCGGCCCCGGCCTGCTCAAAAACCATTACTATGCGCGATATGCAAACCCCAAGGCGCCGATGAAATCTTACGGCCATTTGCACAACAACGTAGTGCACTTGGCGGCTGAGCGCGGGGCTCTCTCCTTGGGCGCATGGGTTTGGGCCTGGGTCGGGTATTTCATTCTGGTGATCAGGCGGCTCCGAGACGCGCGGGCCGCGCCTTTCGGAACGCGATTTCGGATCGTGGGTGGCTTGGCCGCCGCCGCGGGTTTTTTGAGTGCGGGAATGTTCGAATATAATTTTGGCGATTCCGAGGTGGTGATGCTCGCGTTTATGGCGACGGCTCTGCCTTTTATGGGAAAGAAGGACAAGACTTTTTAGAGACCGGGTTTCTTTTTGCGTCGCGTATTACCAAAATCGCAACAAAGATTGGAAAAAGCCCGCTTTTTCTACTGGCTCAGCGGCTACGAGGATGACCTCGCCAAGTTTGTTTCCGCCCAGCTCATATATGACGCGGCCCACCCTTTGGCCGGCGCGGACGGGCGCTGGTATCGCTTGCGGCAATTCCGCCTTCATGGATATGTGTTTCTCTTCGCCTCGTTTCACCAACGCCTTCACCATTCCCTGAGGCTGGATGCGGATCGTTGGTTTCCGGCCGTTAAGCACCCTGATTTGCTGGTGTTTCAGTTTCTTTTTTTGCCCGGCGTCGATCCATCGATATTGAGCGAAACCCCAGGTGAGTAAGCGCTTGGCTTCCTTGAAGCGGCGTCGAGAGTGGCTCGAACCCGTCACGACGGCGATCAGCCTCAAATTTTTCCGCTTGGCCGTGGCGACGATGCTGAACCCCGCTTTTCGGTGATAACCTGTTTTCAAGCCGTCCATTCCCCGAAACCGACCCAGAAGAGTGTTCGTGTTGGTGAGGATGAACTTCCCGTTCCGGAAAGGTGCCCTCTTGATGGCGCTCCACTTCCTGATCAATGGGTATTTCAACAGCTCTCTAGCGAGAATGCTGGCGTCTCGAGCACTCATTCGATTGCCCGGTCTCCCTCTCCTCGAGGGAAGGCCGTTGACGTTCACAAAGCGGGTGTCCGTCATGCCGAGCTCTTTGGCGCGCTGGTTCATCATTTCGACGAACACCTCGACGTCTGCGGCAATGTGCTCCGCCACGGCGTAGGAGGAATCGTTCGCGGAGCTGATGATGATGGATTTCATCAAATCTTCTACGGGAACTTTCTCTCCTTGCTTCAGATACACTTGCTGCCCCCCGATTTGGGAGGCGCTTCTGCTCGTAGTGACCACCTCGTCTAGGCGGATGACGCCTCTTTTCATATGCTCCATGGCGAGCAGCGCTGTCATCATTTTGACGATGGACGCAGGTCTTATGGGGAGCCGCGCATTGCGTGATTTCAGAACCTGCCCCGTGTCCGCTTCGAGCAGCAGGAAGGAGCGATAGGGGATAACTTTACTTCGAGAACGCCCTTTGCGGGCGGAAGCCGGGTCGATGTTGAACGTCAGGAAAGATGCGAATGCGAACGACATAAATGTGATGATGGAGCACAGAAATCGTCGGCGGCGTTTCGAGGCGAATAGCATGATGATCTCCCCTTGGCGTCGAGCGAATCTCAAGAATTCTCTCAATACAATAGCATAAACCATTGAATATGAAAAACATTATACTTTTTGAGCGTGTTTGTCAAAGGGAGAACATTATTGGAAATAAGCGTAATTGTAGAAGAGATGCCATGATGGTTCACCTTAGTGTTTCTATCGTTAATCTGTGGTGGAGGGCAGGGGCGGGGCTATATGTCCATGCCGGGGGCGTGAAATTCCGTTTGTTTATTGCGCCTCGTGATTCGCTCTGGTAAGGTGAACTTTATCTAAACGTCATGGGATGCCCATTTTCGACGTGGCGGTTGCGCGTGAATTGTGCTCGGTGACAAAGCGAGGCTTGAGATTCTTTTTTCCACTGAGGGAGAAGAAGGAGGTCTTCTCATGTTCAAGGGCTCTTATGTCGCGATGGTCACCCCGTTTCGCGACGGAAAACTCGATGAAGAGGGTATTCGCTCTCTGGTGGAATTTCATATCGAAAATGGAACGCATGGGATTGTGGCGTGTGGAACTACGGGAGAATCCGCCACGCTGAGCCACGAAGAGCACGACCGGGTTGTGGAGTTGGTAATCGAGCAGGTCGGCGGGAGAATTCCCGTCATCGCCGGCTCCGGATCGAACAGCACGGCGGAGGCGGTGCAGCGCACCCGATTCGCCATGCGCGCCGGAGCGGATGGCGCGCTCCTCGTGGCGCCCTATTACAACAAGCCGACGCAAGAGGGACTTTATAAGCATTTTCACGCGATCGCGGAATCGACGGACATCCCCATCGTTCTCTACAACGTGCCCGGCCGCACGGTCGTCCAGATAGCACCCGACACGGTGGCGCGTCTCGCGGAGATTCCCCACATCACCGGCATCAAAGAGGCGACGGGGAATTTGGCGAATTGCTGCGATATCATCTCCCGCGCGCCGGATGATTTTATCGTGCTTTCCGGGGATGATTTTGTCACCTTGCCGATGATGGCGATGGGCGCGGTGGGCACGATTTCGGTGACCGCGAACGTGGCGCCCGCAGACGTGTCCCAGATGTGTCAGGCCCAGCTGGATGGGGACGCCGCCAGGGCGAGAAAATTGCATTACAAGATGTGGGAGCTCAACCACATGATGTTTTGCGAAACGAATCCGATTCCTGCGAAAGCGACCCTGGCGATCATGGGGCGCATCGCGCTGGAGTACAGGCTGCCTCTCTGTGCGCCCTCGGACGCTAACATGAGGAGGTTGGAGGCGTTCACGAGGAAATACGGGTTGATCGAGGAGGCGGTGACGACGTAGCGTTCGGACGAAGTAGTGGAATCTGGGCACTCCCACTTTTGGCTTTTGACGTCCCGCGACGACTATTCTTCCAGCCCTAAGACCTTGAGGGCGTTTCCGCCGAACCAGAGGTCTTTTACGTCGTCTTTGATCGGGAACTTGTTGAATTCGGCCAAACTCTCCTTGGGGCTGATCATCGGCCAGTTCGAGGCCCAGAGAATCTTATTCTTGAGCACGGAATTTCCATAGCGAATCAAGGGTTCCCATCCGGTGTCGGGCGTGCCGATGTATCTGGGCATCGTGCCGCTGATCTCGATATACAGATTGGGGTGCCGCCAACTCACCGCGATCATTTCCGCGATCCACGGCCAGCCCCCGTGGACCGCCACGATGCGAAGCTCCGGAAAGTCTCTCGCCACCTCGTCCAGGTAGATCGGGCGTCCAAAGTCGAGCAGGTGTGAACGCGAGAGGTTCATGGACGTGTGGAGCAGAACGGGGACGTCCAACTCCACGCATTTGGCGTAAATGGGGTAGAATTTCTTGTCGTTCGCGTAAATACCGAGCTCCCATGGCCCCATGTTCACGCCTCTGAGTCCGTAATCCTTCACGTCGCGCTCCAGATCGCGCAGCGCGTCCATGCCGCGAAAAGGGTCGCACCCAGCCGTTCCTAGGAGGCGGTTCGGATGATCCTTGATGTATTCGTGCAAAACCTCGGCGGGGAATTTCGCGCCGTGGATCGTCGTCATGTCGGAAATTTTGATTAGTGCCTTGTCCACGCCTTGCGCGTCCAGGAAGGCGACGAACACATCCGGCTTCATGTAGTCGTGTTCCTCCTCGTTCCCGTAAACCTTGTCTCCATAGTGCCTGGCGTAGTCCGTGAAGCGGCCTTTTGGCTTCAGGTATCTGTCCAGACCCTCGGGGATGGGGCACGAGACTCTAAAATCAACGATGGGGGTACGCATCCCTACACTCCAGAGAACGAGAACCGCAAGCGCTTGGAATCGCAACCCAGAGGATACATCACGCCGGTCGTTTTCGGGTAGCGATGAGAAGAAAAACCTCCCCTGCCTCGCCACGCCGGAGGATACAGTTATCTACCCTCTCCCCATCTTGGAACAGAAGGTTTTTTCGTGAAAGAGCGCAGTCCGCCGCAACGCCATTGGCTTTGGGCTATTTGCAGGTGCCCATGATGCTCGTCTATGTGAACTATGTGGCGGCGCTGCAGTTGTTCAAGGCGGAATGGGGTCTGCGCAGTGCGCAGGCGGGCACGATTTATGCGGCGTTTTACGTGGGCTACATCCTCGCCTCGGCCGTGCTGTCGACCGCCACGGAATACATGAGCGTGAAAAAGATGTATTTGGTATCGAGTTTTTGGTTGATGATCTTGAACTTCATGTTTCCATTCCTGGCCGATGGGTTTGTAAGCGCGTCGCTTTTTCGGGATCTCACGGGTGTGGGGCTGACCGGGACCTATGCGCCTGCGTCGAGATTGATGGCGGATATGTTTCGGAGGGGAAGCGCGCTCGCATGGTGGAGTCTATACGCTCTTTTATACCTTGGGCGTCGCCGTCTCGCTCTTATAATAATGGGTACCCTCATTGCGAATTACGACTGGCGCACCGCCTTCGTTTCACGTCAATGGGTCCGGCGGTCGGATTTTTGGTCATGGCGTTTTGTTTCTGTCTTTGCCCTCCCCAAAGGGTCGGTGAGGGAGCGGGGTTTGAATTGCCCAGACTTCCGGCTCCCGTATGGGTGTTGGTGGGCGTCGTGGGTGCGCACAGGTGGGAGGTGTTCGCGTTCCGGAGCTAGATAGTCACTTTTTTGGCGGCCTCTAGGTGCTATTTCGGATCGGCATTGGGAATGCAGTCGGGTCTGGGCTTTTTGCTAGTTTCCCTCTCTCCGTCGGTGGTGGAAAAATTTTTGGACATGAGCAACGATTCGGGCGATGGTGGGTTTTCCGTGAATTGGGATTGGGCGTTCGTCGGCCCGGGGCTTGCGGTGCTCGCAGGCGCAATCGCCACTATTTTCTCGCGCGGCCTCTCGGCTGTGGAGGGAGCAAAACGGGAAAATGCGAGGCTTCCAGAAGGCACAAGGGTGAGTCCGCCCGCTCTTAACAGACAGCGACCCTCGGTGGAATGATGCCTTCTTGACCATATGGGCAGTTTTGATATAATATGGGACCATAAATTTTGAGAAATATGATGACGTGATGAATTGCTTGTAACCGGATATAGGCGGGGAGACATGGGAGACATGTCTTTTCGCACTCTTTTCATTGTTGTTCCACGAGCAGAGGAGAATGAAAAATGCTCAAGCGAATTGTATTTGGCCTCATGGCGGCGGCTTTCTTGAGTGCGCCGGCGTTCGCCGCCGACGAAGCCACCATGCGCGCCGCGAAGAAAGAGGGGAAGGTTACCTGGTATTCTTCCATCACGCTGAATATCGCGCAGGATATCTGCAACCGCTACAACAAGAAAAAAACGGGTGTGCAGTGCGTCCTCCACCGCGACGGCTCAGGTAAACTCTATCGTCGTTATCTGCAAGAGCGCAAAGGCGGAATCTATGTCGCCGACGTGATTCACACGTCAAACCTGGGACATTTCCTGAACCTCAAGAGCAAGAAAATCATCACGCCCTACAAGCCGGCCGGAACCGACAACTTCAATCCGAAGTTTGTCACGAAGGACAATTACTGGACGATTCTCCGCGCGGGCTTGCTGATGCCGTTCTACAACACCAACAAGATCAGCGCGAAAGACGCCCCGAAGACGTATGCGGGCTTTCTTGATCCCAAATGGAAGGGTAAAATCGCTCACTCGCATCCGAGCTACAGCGGATTCGTCACGAACGGCATGATCAGCATCGTGAACAAATTCGGCTGGGGCTATTACGAAAAGATGGCGATGCAAAAGCCTAAAATTGTGCAGTCCGCAGCCGGCAGCATTCCCCTCGTCGCGCGCGGCGAGCTCTGGCTGGGAGCGGGCACGACTTCCTATTCCCTGCTCAAGAAGATACAAGGCGGCGAGCCGCTCAAGCCCATCGTTCCTCCAGCCGGTCTTGCGCTCGTGACTTCGCCCAACGGCGTGTTCACGCAAGCGCCGAATCCCAACGCCGCGCGGGTGTTCACCGATTATCTGTTCAGCCAGGAGACGATGCAGCTTCTGGCGGACTACTTCCTCTACGTGGGCAACCCTGACGTGAAGTACCCCGAAGTGTTGCCGCCGCTCAAGGACATCAATCTTATGGCCATTGACGGAGATGAGCTGAAGAAGAAGAATAAGTCGACGCGCAAGAAATTCAAGCAGCTCTTCGGCGTGTAAAAAACGTGAGCGGAAGCGGTTTCTCGTGCAAAATTAAGAAATCGCTTCCGCTTCGTTTTCTGTTCTGGCGGGCGGAATTTTTTTGCGGGCAGTTTAACGCCGCGCGAAAAAAAGGGAAGGCGCGCATATGACGCAAGGCGCACAGCGACTCCCAGGAATGATGTCGGGCGGCGGTCCCTCATCCGCCAGGAAATTCGATTACACCGCCATCGTCTGGGTGATGATGTTCATCCTGCTGCTCATCCTGGTGGCGAATCCGATCTTTCAGCTTTTCAAAGAGAGTTTTTTTGTTTCGGAAGATGAGACCGGCGGCTTCACCTTTCAAAATTATTTCGACGCCTTTCAGACGTCGGAATACTACAAGCCAATGTATATCACCATCATGCTCGCTATTTCCGTTGGTTCCATATCCCTGGTGGTGGGAGCGATGATGGCCTGGGCAGTGAGCCGGACGGACATCCCGTTCCCGAATTTACTCAGAAACGGCATTTTGGCTTCTTTCGTAACCCCCCCTTTTCTGGGTGCCATCGCCTGGATATTCCTGGCGGGCAGAAACGAGGGGTGGCTGAACAAGTTGGTGCGCTGGGTATTTCACCTGAGCGACGAGTTTTATCTGTTTGACATATTTACGATGAAGGGCGTCGTATTCGCCATGTCGCTCTACACCTTCCCTCTCGTCTTCATCGTCGTTCTATCCGGTTTGAACAGCATCTCCTCCGACGTGGAGGATGCGGCCAACGTGGCGGGCGGCGGCACTTTTCACACGATGTTCAGCATCACCTTGCCGCTCGTGGCGCCCTCGCTGTTCGCCGGTTTCATTCTGGCGGCACTGGAGGCGATGATCCTTTTCGGCATCCCCGCCGTATTGGCGATTCCCGCCGGCCAGCACACCATGACCACCCAGCTTCGGGCCTTCATGGTCTCCGAAGACGATCTCCTCGGCCTGGCCTCCGCCTACGCGATGCCCATGCTCGTTTTAGCGATCTGCATGGTCTGGACGCGGGGCGTGATTCTGGGCCGAAGGGGCTACGCTACGGTTGGGGGCAAAGGAGGCCAGAGGCGGCCGCAAAAGCTGGGAGTTTGGCGAATTCCGGTGTTTCTGTTCTGCCTGTTGCCGTTGGTGTGCGCCATCGTGTTGCCCGCGATGTCTTTGCTGACCACGTCGTTCATGAAAAACCTAGGCGGGGGGTTGGTTTGGGCGAATTTCACTCTGTGGAATTATCATTTCATCCTGACGAACGATGCGGTGAGGGTGGCGATATACAATACGATTCTTCTGGCCATTATGGCGGCGACCGGCGCCACCGTCGTGGCTGCGATCTCCGCCTTCATCGCGCAGCGCAAGCTCATCAAGGGGCATCAATATCTCGGATTCATGGCGACCGCGCCTATCGGAATTCCCGGCATCGTTTTGGCGGTGGGTCTTTTCGCGGCCTACACGAAACAGCCCTTCGTGCTCTATGGGACGCTCTGGATCATGTTTTTGGCCTACCTCACCAAATATCTGCCCCTGGCGTATCAGACGTCGAACGCGGCGCTCACGAGCATTCATCCGGAGCTGGAGGAGAGTTGCCGCATCATGGGCGCGAATCGTCTTCAGGTTTTCAAGGACGTGACGGTGCCCTTGTTCAAGACCGGCATCATCGCGTCCTGGATTTTGGTGTTCATGCCCTCGCTCAGGGAGCTGAGCGCCTCGGTTTTGCTGTGGACGACGAATACGAAGGTCATCTCGGTGGTCATCGTTGATTTTTACGAGGAGTCGTTGCTGGGTCCTATATCCGCATTGGGAGTTTTGTTGCTGTTGATCACGCTGGTGGCCATTGCGGCTGGTTTCCGCTTGGTGGGAAGAGACTTCATGCGGTCCGCCGGATAGAGAAGGGGGAGGTTTGCGTTGGCGGTTTTAGACTTGAGGGGCTTGCTGAAGATATTCGGAACGAGCGTTCGCGCGGTGGACGAGATAGACCTCCACATTGAGCACGGGGAGTTGATCTCTCTGTTGGGCCCCTCCGGTTGCGGCAAGACGACCACGCTGCGGCTTGTGGCTGGTTTCATCGAGCCCAACGCGGGTGAGATCGTGATGGATGGAGAAGTCATATCGAACGGCGACAGCGTTATTCCACCAGAACGGCGCAACATGAGCATGATTTTCCAGAGTTACGCTATCTGGCCGCACAAGACGGTGGCCCAAAACGTGGGCTACGGGCTAAAATTTCGCGGCGTCACTGGCGCCGATGCGGACAAGCGCGTGAAAAACTTGCTTTCCATCGTTCAGATGGAGCATTTGGGCTCCCGGTATCCGGGGGAGCTTTCGGGCGGCCAGCAGCAGCGCGTGGCACTGGCCCGCGCCCTTGTGGTCGAGCCCGCCGTGTTGTTGCTTGACGAGCCGCTCTCGAACCTCGACGCCAACCTGCGCGAGGAGATGCGCTTTGAGATCCGGCGTTTGCATGATGAGTTTCACATCACGAGCATTTATGTGACGCACGATCAGGCTGAAGCCATGGTCACCAGCGACAGAATTTGCGTCATGAACAACGGGAAGATCGAGCAACTCGGCAAACCCTCGGAGATATACGACGTTCCGGCGACGAAGTTCGTGGCCGAATTTGTCGGCGTCACCAACTCGATTCAGGGAAGGATAAGCGCTCCGGGCCTTTTTGAGGCCAGCGAAGGGGCGAAGTTCATGATGAATTCCCATGGAGAGAAAACGGGTGGACTCGTCTCGATACGGCCCCATCGCGTTCGGGTGCATTCCGAAGACGCCGACGTGGGCGGCGCGGACGCTCAAAACGTTCTCGAAGGCGAGGTCACGCGGGGGTATTACTTCGGCAGCACGGTGGATTATCTCGTGAAGGTGGCGGGCTTGGACGAGCCGCTTCGCGTCATTGGCGATCCCCATCAATTCTTTGGCGTGGGCAGCAAGGTGAGGCTGACCATCGACAAGTCAGCGGTCGTTCTCGTGAGCGACAGTTAATTCATCGTTTATGCGCATCGCTATTCCAGACGATAGTTTCCGCTTGTTCGAAGGTGCCGAAGCCCTTGGGCGATTGCGCGCCCTGGGCGATGTGCGGCACCACATGGACAACGCCGAAAGCGACGAAGCCCTTCGTGAGCGCCTTGAAGACGCAGAAATCATTTTGACGACGAGGTATCAAACCGACTTCAAGACGACCGACTTGCTGGACCACATTCCCCATCTGAAAATGATTTCCGTGATGGGCACGCGCCCGCGCATGATCGACATGAATCGCGCCAACGAGCGCGGCATCGTGGTGAGTATCACGCCCGGAGCGAGCGCCTCCTCGGTGGCTGAGCACACGATGATGCTGATGCTGGCGTTGGCGAAGAGGATGCCGCTCTTGTTCCCCGCCATGCGGGCGGGAGGTTGGCCCCGGGAGCATGGGGTCGAGCTTGCCGGAAAGACGCTGGGCCTCATCGGTTTCGGGCATATTGCTCGCCTGGTTTGCCGCATGGCGTTGGGTTTTGGAATGCGGGTCGTCGCTTGGTCGCCTTCGATGACGCCTGCGCGCGCGCGGGCGGAGGGGGCGAAAGCGGCTTCAGTTGATGAATGTCTCTCATCCGACGTAGTGTCGCTCCATCTCCATTTACCAGTGAGCACCGCGCCTTTCATGACGAGAGAGAAGTTCGCCCGAATGAAGAGGGCGGCGTATTTCATCAATACCTCGCGCGCTCAAATCGTGGATGCAGGCGCGCTGCTGGATGCCCTGCAAGACGGACGCATCGCCGGTGCCGGCCTCGACGTTTTTGATCCTTTCGAGCCGTTGCCGAAGGATTCCGCGTATCGATCTTTGGACAACGTCGTCATCACGCCGCACTCGGCGTGGATCACCGACGGGACATACGCCAGGTTCCGGAACATGCCGGTGGCGAACGTCGAGGCGTTCTTGAAGGGCGCGCCCATCAACGTCGCTACGGAAAACGCCTGAAAACCAGGCGCGGGCCGCCCGCCGGGGCAACGTAGCTTCCCTTGCTTGACCGCCGAAACTGCCTCTCATAAGGTTTTTGCCCGCCCACTCAGATGAAAATGCTTCCCTTGCATATCTCTTTGATGTAAGCGAATATGTTGCGAAAATTTTGCGTCGTTATAATTTGATAACACGAGTTCCATTTCGGGAGCACACGCCATGCCGCGCCAGACGGAACCCAGCGCCAACAATGTCCTGGGAGATTTGCTCCGGGCGATGATGCCCGGTTGCGAGGTGCGCTCGGAGAATACGCAGGTTCTCATCGAACATGCAGGCCGCCGTCCCGACGTTCTGATCATGGCCCCCGGTCGCGCTCCGGTTGTCATAGAGGCCGAGTTTGAGCCGTCGCCGGGAGTGGAAGGAGACGCTCGGGAGCGGTTGGGGCTGAGGATTGCGGGCGAGGCGCGCCCTATTGAGGCCGCCATCGCTCTTCGCTACCCGCAAGCGGTGGAGGACGCTTATGACGTGGCCCAGACCCTCGCCGAGGCGAGGGTGTCCTGGTGCGTGCTACGGGAGGACGGCGTCCGTTTTCCCCTATCGGGCTGGTTGGGAGGGTCGGTGGCCGCCCTGGCTGATAGTATCCGTCTGGTCTCCGTGCCGCAGAAGGAGGTGGACCGGGCGGCTGACTCCTTGCAGGCCGGAGTGGGCGAGGCGGCAACGATTCTGAATGAGGTAAGCGTTTTACGACCCGCCATGATGGAGAAAATCGCCGGAATACTCGAGTCGGGCGACACTCTCCAGACCCGCCGCATGGCCTGCGCTATTTTCACCAACGCTATGGTGTTCCATGAGCGCATCGCCGGAACGCAGCATGATGTGGATATACCCCCCTTGGACCAGGTATGTGGGCCTGAGGCGACCAATCCCAAAGAAAGCGTCCTGGCTGCTTGGCGAAGTATCCTGCAGGTCAATTATTTTCCGATATTCGACGTCGCCGCGCGGATGTTGGGAGAGCTGTCGTCGGGCTACGCCGCCCGGATTTTATCCAGGTTGCGCGGTACCGCCCAGCGGATGGACGCCGCCGGCATTCCCCACGCCCACGACCTGACCGGTCGGGTATTCCAAAGGCTCATCGCCGACCGGAAATACCTGGCGACTTTTTACACGCGCCCGGCGTCGGCTTCGCTTCTGGCGCACATAGCGGTAGCGAAACTGGGGGAAGTGGACTGGTCTGACCCGAAAGACATCGGAAGCTTGCGGGTTGCGGATTTCGCCTGCGGGACGGGCGCGCTTCTCTCTGCGGTTTATGATCAGATGGCCGCTCGCCACGAGCGGGCCGGCGGCGATTTGGCGAAAATGCATCCAGTGATGATGGAGGAAGTCCTCTACGGCTGCGACGTGATGCCCTCGGCAGTGCACATCACGAGTGCGACCCTCTCTGGAGTCCAGCCGGCAATCGTCTATCGCAACTCCCGCATCTACACCATGCCCTACGGGCGACAGAACGAAGGCGCGGCGGCGATAGGTTCTCTGGAACTGCTGGACAAGAGCGGCCAATTGATTTTGTTGAACATGAACGACCCCGCCCGGCGTGTCGGTAGCGTTGGAGAGGAAACCGCCCCTCAAAACGTGGTGGAGTTTCCGGATGCAGGCTTCGACCTCGTCATCATGAACCCACCGTTCACGCGGGCGGGATCCGATTGGGATGGTGATAAAACGAAAAAGGGATCAATTAAACAGTTCGAAGGATTAAGAACCGATCTGGAAACTCAAAAGGAAATGTCCGCTAGGGCAGCGCGATTCGCCAAGGACACCTGCGCCCATGGATACGCCGGCATCGCTTCTTTCTTCGCCGCTCTGGGGGATCTGAAGCTCAAGCCGGGCGGCGTGTTTGCTCTCGTTTTGCCCTTGTCCGCCGCCACGGGCATATCCTGGGAAAAGTTCCGCCAAATGCTTTCTGACGACTACGCGGACCTGGAAATGCTGAGCATTGCCGCCAATGGCGATGAGATGTCTTTTTCCTCAGATACGAGCATGGCGGAATGTCTGGTTATCGCCCGCAAGCGCAAAGCGACCGACCCTCCTGCGCGGAGTGCGCGCTTTACCTCCCTGCGCCAACGTCCGCAGGGCTTCGTCCACGCCGCCGAGATAGGCAAGAATATCCTCGCCACCGATGCCGTGAGGCGACTCGAGGACGGACCATACGGCGGCACGCCCCTGATGGTGGGTGATGAAATGGCGGGAGAGATGCTGACGTCGCCTCGTTCCGCAAACGGTGGCGCGTTGGCCGGAGTGCGCATATCGGACTATTCCCTTGGCCAAACCGCTCATGCGCTGGCGGACTCGAAACTATGGTTGCCCGGTATCCTGACGGCACTGGAATTGAAAACCGCGCCCATCGACCTTGTGGGCCGTCGTGGTGTGAGTGATAAGGACATCGTAGGGCACTCCGCTTTTGCCCCGTTCAGCAAGACATCGCCTAGTCTTACCGCTACTTACCCATGTTTGTGGAATCACGACGCCAAAAAAGAAACCCGGATGATCTGCGAGTCTGATTCGTCGTTAATCGTGCGGCCGGGTATGGAGAAGAGAGCCGCCGATGTTTGGGCTACAGCCAGCCGCACCCACCTAACACGTGACTTTCGTTTCAATTCCCAGCCACTGGCGGTTGCGTTTACTGAGGAAAAATCTATCGGTGGAAGGGCATGGCCAAATGTATTTTTCCCCGATGACAGATTTGACTCCGTATTTGTCGCATGGAGCAATTCCACTTTAGGTCTGTTGCTGTTCTGGTGGCACTCTAATCGGCAGCAGGGCGGCCGGGGGCAGATAACCATCAGCAGGGCCGACACTCTCCCCGTTCTCGACTTGCGCACCTTGAGCGATGCGCAGCTCGCCCTCGCCGAGGAGACGTTTGAGGAGTTTCGGGAGAAGGAATTGAAGCCGGCGTATTTGGCTGACGCGGATCCGAATCGCGCGCTTCTGGACGAGCGAGTAATCTGCGACCTGTTGGGGTTCGACCAATCTGTGTACCGTGGCGTGCGGCGTCTGGCGGCCAAGTGGTGCGCCGAGCCGTCGGTGCACGGAGGCAAGAAGCGGCCGCCGGATTCTAAGCTGGTGGCGTAGGGGCGGTCTGCGGACCACCCCTACTTAGTTTTACCCTTTTTTGATCAATATGTTGTTGTATAAGAGTGCCGCCGCTACGCCGCCGATGATGGGCCCTATCCAATAGACGAGGTGGTTGACCCCGTCAAAGCCACCTCCGGCCAACGCGGGGCCGAACGTGCGCGCCGGGTTCATGGCCGCGCCCGTGAGTGGGCCGCCCATCAGAATGTCCGCAGAGACGGTGAGGCCGATCGCAAAACCGCCCACGTCGGGACGCCTGTCATCCACGGCGGAGCCCCAGATGGCGGTGACCAGGAGGAACGTGAGGATGATTTCGATCAGAATCCCCATCCCGAAGTTCACGTCGCCCGCAAGAGTCGGCGTCCCCAGATTCACCTTTTGCCACACCTCGGCGTCGAAGATGATTCTCAGCAGGATGCCGGCCACGGCTCCGCCCACGAGTTGGCTGATGATGTAGGAAATGCCCGTGCCGCCGTCGGTCTTTTTCGTCACCATGAAGCCGATGGTGACGGCCGGGTTGTAGTGACCGCCCGAGACGTGTCCCATGGCGGAGATCATGGCCGAGAGAATCAGCCCATGAGCGAGGGCGATGCCGATCAGCCCCACGGCCCCTCCCGTTTTCTGGTTCAGTATGATGGCGCCGGCGCCGATGAAGCACAGCGCGAAGGTGCCGATGGCTTCGGCTAGACAGGCCCTTCCTGTGGGACTCATTTTTTCTTCTCCTTGTCCATTCGGGCGATAAGAATTGATGCGAAATCCGCGCCCCCCTTCGGTTCTACACGAAGGACGACGAGCAATGGGGACGGCTCATCCTCCAGGTTTCCATGCGCCATTATAGCAAATTATGGCGAGGGCACCACGTTTTGCGGCTTTCCCGAGAGGGCGGCAGCGACGTTTTCCACCGACATGAGGAGGCCCGCTTCCGTCACCTCGGGCGTGATGCCCGCATTATGCGGGGAGAGAACCACGTTTTTCAGTTTCCCCAACGGATGATTCAGAGGCAGGGGCTCCTCGTCGAATACGTCGAGGCCCGCCGCAGCCAGAGTCCCGTCTTCCAAAGCAGATATGAGCGCCCCCTCGTCCACGATCGCCCCCCGCGCGGTGTTCACCAAAATGGTGTTTGACCTCATACGGGAGAACGCCCCGGCGTCGACCATGCCGATGGTGTCCGCCGATTGTCGCACGTGGATGGAAACCACGTCGGCGCGTTCATACAAGGCGTTCAACTCGACGAGCTCCAGTCCCGCCTCCGCGGCGAAAGCCTCGTCCGGATGAAACGTCCAGGCGATGACGTTCATCCCGATGCCCGAAGCGATGCGCGCCGTCTGGCGGCCAATGGCACCTAAGCCGATGAGGCCGAGCGTCTTCCCGCTCAGTTGCGTCATCTGGCCTCGGGGCCATGCGCCCGCCCGCGTGGCGGAATCATTCTGGGGTATCTGACGCGCAGCCGCCATCATCAGGGCTAGGGCGTGTTCCGCCACGGAAACGGCGGCCACGCCCGGCGTGTTCGACACGATGATGCCGGCGGCGCCTGCCGCCCCCAGATCGACGTGGTCCGTTCCTGTTCCCCAGATCGAGAGTGTCTTGAGAGCGCGGCAGTTCGAGAAAAAAGCCGCGTCGAATCTGCAGAAGGCGCGGATGTTGATGACGCCGTCGGCCCCATTTACACGGCGGAGCAATTCTTCGGGCGTTTGCGGGTTCGACGTGTGAATTTCCACATCCCCGACCTTCCGCAGACGCGCCTCGGCGGCGCTGTCCAGGAAAACGGAAGGGTAGTCGTCTGGCACAACAATTCGGCTCACGGTATAATCCCTTTAAGTGATAAAAAACGGATGTTCTCATTATTTGCTTTCGCCGCCCTTGCTTGTGCGATATGGTTCTCTCGCTCACACTATTTATGCCACCTAGAGGAGACAAGACAAGTGCCCCCACTCGATCCGCGTAAAGACAGCGTCGTTCCCGGCGAACGCACCATTGACAAGCCGGAACTCCCCTCGCAGGGCTACGCCTTCACCATGTCTGCCGACACTGAAACGGTGGAGGGGAAAGGGCAGCTCAAACTGGGGACGCACAGACACTTTGAGGTCTATTGCGATGAGCCGCCCCGCATCGGTGGGGAGGATTCCCACCCGCAGCCGCTTTGCTACATCGCCATGGGGGTAGGGTTCTGACTCCTCACCCAGCTGGCGCGGTACGCGCACATGATGAAGGTATCTTTCACGCGCGCGAGAGTGCGCGTGGATTTCGATTATTTTCTGAGCGGCTCCGTTCTCAAGGGCACGGTGAACGCCGGCTGCACGGAAGTCCGCACGCATTTCGAGGTGGAGTCCGAGGAAACGGCGGAGAAGGTTTTGGCGGTCGTCAAGAACGCGAAGCAAGGGTGCTTCGCCGAGCGGATGGTGACGGACGCCGTTGCCCTGAAAAGCACGATTGCCTTGAACGGCGATCCGATTTCTTTGAGCGGGGTCACCGAATAAGGCGCGCGAGCGCATAGGGCGGACGCCAGGATGCCGCCGTTTCGTTTTGAGAGTGAGCGGGGAGGCGGCGGCACTGGCTCCTTGACCCATCCGTCCGGGTCGACGATGCGCGGGATGGACGCCTTGTGCGCGGCGCCCCGTCTCTCTCTAAAACAGGGACGCTAGGAGGTCGAATTCGCCGCGACGGCGCGCTTTCCGGCGGCGTTGCCCGCTAGTCGGCCGTAGACGGCGCCCAGGGTTAGCCCCGCCCCTCCAGGGTAGTTGAAGTAATAGACGCCGCCCACGAGCTCGCCCGCGGCGAAGAGCCCGGGAATGACCTCGTTCTCGGTGTTCACGACTTCGGTTTTGGGCGTCACGCGGACGCCGCCGAAGGTGAAAGTGATGCCTGTGGTGACGGCGAAGCCGAGATAGGGCGGCTCGTCAATGGGAAGTGCCCAGTTCGATTTGGGCGGATCGATTCCCTTCGTGTGCTTGCCGTCCTTGATGGTCGGGTTGTATTCCCCCGGCTGGATGGCGGCGTTGTATTCTCGAATCGTTTTCACGAAAGCGTCGACGTCGATATCGAGTTGCGCGGCGAGTTCCTCCAGGGTATTCGCCTCTGCCTTGGTGACCTCGCGGATGCGGTATTCGTCTCGAAGCATGTGCGCCGTTTTCTGGTCGAATATCTGAAACGCGGCTCGCTGAGGCTGCTGGAGAATGTCGCGACCGTATTTGGCGTAGGTGTAGTTTCTGAAGTCGGCTCCCTCGTCAACGAAGCGTTTGCCCTTGACGTTCACGATGACTCCGAGGGGGTAGGAGTGTTTCTGATAGGATTCTCCCACCGTGAGGTTGCCGAAGGGCGGAGCGTTCAGATCCCATGCGACGGCGTGGCAGCCGCTCCAGTTGCCGTAGGGCTGGGCGCCAATGTCGAGCGCCATCCTGATGCCGTCGCCCGTGTTGTAGGGGGTGCCGCGAACTTTCGCGAGTTCCCAGCCCGGACCCAGGTATCGGCAGCGCATCTCCGCGTTCGCCTCGAAGCCGCCCGACGCCAGCACCACTCCGTGGGCCTCGACCTCGTAAGGACCTTCGGGACCTTTCACCGCAACGCCCGTTACGGTGCCCATGGGGTCGGTGAGGAGGCGAGTCGCCTTTGACCCGTAGCGGATTTCGACTCCGGCTGCGCACGCCGCGTCAAGGAGCGAGTCGATGAGCCCGCGCCCGCCACCGACGATTTCGAGGATCAAACCGCCCCAGAAACGCATCTTGCCGTCCACCTTGAAGGCCTGCCGCCCGCTTGCGAGGATGAGCCGCAAGCCCTTTGAGCGCATCCATTTCAGAGTCGGGAGCGACTCGTGAACGAGAACGGAGGAGAGGTCGCCGTCGGTCTGGTATTCGGTCAGCAAGGCGAGGTCGTCAAAGAATTTCTCGGAAGTGTAGGGTTCGATCTCGATGGTTTTTTTTTCGGTCTCGGAAAGGTCCGGAACGAGCGCGTAGATGTCCTCAATGCTGTGAAAGGCAAAGCGAAACAATCCTCCCGAAAAAGCCGAATTGCCGCCGCGCCATGCTTCGGGCGCCTTCTCGAGCACCAAAACCTTGGCCGCTCCCTGGTCTCGCGCCGCAAGTGCTGCGCAAAGAGCGGCGTTGCCGCATCCCACGACGACGACGTCGTATTTCTCTTTTGGCACTTTGCAAAACCTCCTCAGAGCAGGCCGCTCACGAAGGCCGGCCCATTTTGTGAATACCTTTCGGGGAAGTCGCGCAGAAACGGCGATCTATATCCGCCCCCTCGTTAACGGAATGGCGGGGCGGGGACGATGTGAGTGGAGCGGGACGTTCTCAACCGCGCTGGGCCATTTCGATGCTGACGTTGTCAGGTCCCTTGACGAAGGCGATTTTCACGCCCGGGCGTATCTCCCAGGGTTCGCAAATCCATTCGGCGCCCTTCTCGGTCAACTCTTTTTGCGCCTCGTCCATGTCGTCGACCAGCAGACCGAAATGATCCAGCCCGTAGCGAGGCTCGGAGCCCGTCCGCACCGGGTCCTCTCCTTTCGCACGGCCCGATACGAGGAACGTCATGCCGTTCAAATCCATGTGGAACGACGGGGCACCGCCCAGCTCCCTTTCCTCCAGGACGGTGGCCCCGAACATGTCGATCCAGAAATCGCGCGCAGCGTGAGGGTCCTCGCTCCTGAAGTGAATATGATCATATCCGTATTTGGCCATGCGGCAATCCCCTCTCGATAAGCAGTTCCAGGCCATCACGTTGGATGATGTATTCAGTTTTCGTTGGACGATGTAAACGCAAACCCTTGGAGTGTAAAGGTTATGGCGGGAAGTGGCAAGAGGAGCAAAAGAAAGCCCTAGCCGGGGCCGCCCTCCTCCACCTTGATGAGGTTTTCCGCTTCGGCCATCTCATGGAAAAGCTGGCAGGTGGCCGAGAAATCTTTTTCCAGCTTGTTGAAGAGCTGGGAAATTTGCTCGGGGGAGACGACTTTGGAGAGTTCACCGTGAACGGCGCGCCAGGCGTGCGTTCCGCGCTCTCCGCGCTGAAGGTCCGTCTCCGCGCTCTCCGTGATGGCGTTATACGCCTCGCCCTCGCGCTCGAGCAGATCTCTAAGGACAGGCTCGTAGTTGGGATCGTTGGAGAGGAGGTAGCGCATGAGGTAGGGCCTGAATTGGCGCGCGCTCGCGATCGGCTGCTGGTCTGGCGTCTCGCGCAGAGCCTGGCACGTGGCGGAGAAATCTCTCTCCATGCGCTCGAACAACTGCTCGATGTGAAACGGGGTGAGAATGTCGGTCAGTGCGGTGAAAACAACATGCCAAGTCTGGGCGCCTCGCTGCCCCCGCTGCATTTCCGCATCTTCACTCGCCGTAATCTGGTCATAGACCTCGTTTTCGAAATTCAGCAGATCTCTGAGAACAGGCTCATAATTCGGATTGTTGGAGTGAAGGTATCGCATGAGGTAGGGCTTGAAATTCCGCACTTTCTGGAGTCTGGCCATGGGGTCTTCCTCCATATCAGGGTCGTGGGACGAATTTAGAGAATGCGCCGAATCATAGTCGGTCGAGGAGCGCCTGCATGATCGTGAGCGTCCACTATAGCATGATCCTATCACACATTTGGTCCATCTCGTTACGAATAGCGGCGAAATGTGGCATGATTCCTGTGGAATTTCTGCATTCGAAGCGGATATCGCGGCGTGAATCATGCGTGATTCTGGGAGAATTTGAGGATGGAAGATGTAAGAGTGGAGCGAATGGCGGAGATCATCACAGGGTATTCCGCGCGGTTGAGGTCAGGCGACCTAGTGGGCGTCCGGGGAAGCGCGGCGGCGGCCCCTCTCATTCGGGCGGTTTATGCCGAGTGCCTCAAGCGCCGCGCTTATCCCTATGTCGACGTGTCGCTGCCGGGGATGGAGGAGATTTTCTACAAGCACGCCAATCGCCATCAGCTCTCCTACCTCTCGCCTTTGCGGCGTTTTGAGATTGAAAACGTGGACGTCGTCATCAGCATCTTGTCGGAGACGAACACGCGGCGGCTGTCGGGCACCGACCCCAAAAAACAGGCCTTGGCGTCCAAAGCCAGGCAGCCCATCATGGAGACGTTCATGAGGCGTTCCGCCCAGTATGAAAAAACGCGGGAGAAGGGTTTGAGATGGACGCTCACGCTCTTTCCGACGGAAGCCTACGCGCAGGATGCGGAAATGGGCATCGGCGAGTATGAGGATTTCGTCTTCGGCGCGTGCTTCGCCGATGAAGCGGGCGGCGTGAAACGTTGGCGCGCCCTGGACAGGCGCCAGGAGCGTATCGTTCGTTATCTAGAGGGTCGCAAGGTGGTGGAAATCAAGGCCCCGGGCACCGATTTGCGGGTGGGCATCGCGGGGCGTCCGTTCATGAATTGCTCGGGGCGCAACAACTTTCCGGATGGGGAGATATTCACGGGTCCCCAGGAGCGGAAAATCGACGGGAAGATTCGCTATTCGTTTCCTGCCTGCATCTCGGGGCGTGAGGTGGAGGGGGTGGAGCTTGAGTTTGAAAAAGGGGAGGTCGTGAAGGCCACGGCGGAGAAGAACGAAGCCTTCCTCCGTTCTATGATTGGCATGGATGGCGGTGCGAGGAGGGTGGGGGAGTTCGCCTTCGGCCTCAACTACGGCATCCAGCGATTCACGAAAAATACGCTGTTCGACGAGAAGATCGGCGGTACCCTGCACGTCGCCCTGGGCAAGGGCTATCCCCAGAGCGGCTCTAAGAACGACTCCGCCCTGCATTGGGACATGGTCTGCGATTTGCGCGATGGGGGCGAGGTGTACGTGGACGGAAAACTCTTCTCTCAAAACGGAGAGTTGAAGGTTTGATGGCGTCAGGAAAAAGCGGAGTCGAATGCGCGCAACCTCACTTGGGTCGGCCCAGACGATAGTCGCCAACGAACCCTTGAGATGTTATTCTCATCGCGCCATTTCCACCCGGGCGGGTAGCTCAGCTGGCAGAGCGGTGCCCTTACAAGGCATAGGTCGGAGGTTCGAGCCCTCTCCCGCCCACCAAGGCACCTAGGAGTCGCACAGGAGGCGTGAATATCTGCGTTTTAGTCGTTTTTGGACTTGGGAATTCAATCGGCGAGTCAACTTAGGAAAGGAGACTGAAATATGAAATTCAAGATTTACGGGCCGTTTGAAGTTCCAACGGGAACGGAAGAAGGAAGCTCGAAAAATCGGATTGGGAAGAAAGACGCGACATTATTTTGGGAAAAAGTAGAAGATGACCATAAAGGTTTGTCGGCAGCATGTGGATGTTATGTTTTCGCACTTAGAGCAGGAGGCGACAAGGCCAAGGAAAAACCGTGGTACGTTGGCAAGGCCGAAAAACAGCCTCTCAAAAAAGAATGCTTCCAGTCTCATAAACTGACGATATACAACGATAGTATAGGTCAAAAAGGCAATCGCAGTAGCCAACCAGTGATGTATTTCTTGGCGAGGTGTAGAGACAAAACGGGCACATTCTCAAAGCCATCTAAAAATGCATATGAGGACATACAATTTGTGGAAGAGATGTTCATCGGAAAAGGAGTTTTACAAAACCCGAAACTTAAAAACATTCAGAACACGAATATACCCAAAAAATTGTCTGTGGAAGGATTCTATGGACCCCAAAGTCGTGGAAAACAACCCAGTCATGTAGTGGAATTCAAGAAATTATTTGGTGAATAAAATAAAATTCTCGTCAGCAAGTGCAATTTCATGAATGGAAGAACGGCTCACATCTCGCAAAATTCTATTGGACTTCAAAATGACCCAAGGTTCACCGTCTTCATCTGTTTAGCTTAAAGTTCGTCATAAAAGATAGAACCCACCATATCGAGTGCCCTGTGATGGGTTTTGAGAGTCGCACCGAGCCTACCTCGCCACGGCCCCGGGCCGCCGCTCGGGGATGATCGGCAAAAGCAGGTGCGAGGGGTGCTGTGGGCCCGTGTGCAGGGTGGTGCGGCCCCCGAATACCTCCTTCGAGCGGTCGATGGGGTGATCGTGAAGAAACGGCCCCGACCCACGCGAGGGGACGTAAGCCGCAACGGCGGGCCCCGGCCGGTCGAAGTCCTGCCCGGCGATGTTGACGGCCAGGCGAAAGCCCTTCGGCAGGACTATGCACTGAGGCCATATCTCCACGTCGAGTTCGTATATGCGCTCGGGTCTCAAGGGCTGTTTGTCGTCGTGGGTGTGGTAAGGTCGCCAGGGCTCTGATTTTTCCGCGTCGAGCTTGCGGTGAGAGGCGCGCAGCCAGCCCTGGGCGAGCGGCGTTTTGGGGTCTACCGTGCCCTGAAAGTATACCTCGCGCCCCTTGGGAGAGAACGCCTGGACGGTGACGAACAAGTCGGCGTCCACGGTGGATGAGGAGACGAAGAGTTTGGCTGCCATGGGGCCCGTGATTTCGGTCTCCTCCTCGAGCGGCGGCGTCATCAGCGTCACTCCTCGGGTGAGCGCCTGGAAGGTTATCGAATCCTTGTCCTTTGGCGCTTTCCAGTCGAGTTTTCCCTTGCCGCCCGCGTGCAGATACAGATTTGTCCATTTCGTGCCCTTGAGCGGCCATTCATGCTCTTTGCGCAACTCCACCTCGTCGGTGAAGGGACGCCTGAGGTTGAGCCACACCCGAGGCTCTTTCTCCCAGCCGTTGCGCTCCCCCTTGAGATAGTAGTCGAAGAAGCGCTTTTGCAGCTGCATTCCGTATTCGAGGTAGAACCACTCCTCGTGTCTGCCCGGATGCCCTTCAAGCCACTTCTCCTTTGACGCCGCCTGTGTGAACGCCTCGAAGTTGCCGCGCGGGTGGAGGCCAAAGCCCGCCCAACTCCCCGCGCTGAGGAAGGGAACCTGCACTTTGGACCAATCGGGCGACCTTGAGCGATACCAGTCGTCGTCCATCTCCCGGGCCAGGAAGTTGGCGAGCGTATCGGCCCGATTTTCCGCGAGCTCCTCCTGGGAGAGCTTCGCCGGGCCCGTCGCGCGCGTCTCCATCCAGTGGTCGCGCGGGCCTTTGGGGTTGCCGTGCTGCACCGCCTCGACCTGGCGCGGATACCAGATTTCCATGAACTTGTTGGAGAGAATGCCGCCGTGCCGCGCCCAGTCGCGGTAGTGGTCGGCGGCCCCCTCCCAGGGGATCATCGCCGTCAGGTGTTTGGGCTGCAAGGCGGCGACCTGCCATTGGTTGATGGCGTAATAGGAGACGCCGTTCAGGCCGACATTGCCGTTCGACCATTGTTGTCGGCCTGCCCATTCGATGGCGAGGGCGAAATCTTTGGTTTCACGGGGGGAGAAAATATCGAGATAGCCGGGCGAGCGTCCCGCCCCGCGCGAATCGAGCCGCACGCAGGCGTAACCCCAGGGCACCCAAATTTCGGGGTCGACCGTCTCCCAGGTCAGCCAGCGATGCGCAGAACCCGCCAGAATGTCTGGATGCATCTTCACCAGCGAGTCCCAGAGCGGCTTGTAGTGTTCTTGATACTTGACTCCCTTGCCATATGGACCGCCAGCCATGACGACGGGCGCCTTCTCCTTGGTGTCCGGCCTGTAGACGTCGACCCGTAACACTACCCCATCGTCCATTGTGACGGGCAAATCGCGCTCAATAATCATACGCCCCTCCTGGTTTGAGAACATGGTGGCGCGACTCCACAGGTGACGACCGTCCGCTCACTTCACGTTCCAGCATTTCAGATATACAAAAATTATAGGACAAGACGCCGCATTGTTCAATTTGGGATTTCATGGTGTGCTCTCGCTCCCCCTAGGTCTATGGAGCGTCTCCTGAAGTGGCGCCGCAGGCCGCCCTCTTGCATAGGGGAGGATCGTCGCGTCACGCGCCAGCCTTGAAAGGGCTGGACGGCGCCTGTAAGGTGATGATCGGCTTTCGTTTTGGAGGCTGTCCTCGCTTTGAAGGTTTCCTGGTCTGGGTTTCCAGGCGTGCCGCCGTGAAGAATGCGCTTTGGAAGAATGCGCTTTGAAGAAGCACATCGACGACGTTGACCGGCGCCTCTCAGGTTGGATGAACCGATACGGCCGGTTGTTCCTCCGGGTTTCGCTCGCCGTCATCTTCATCTGGTTCGGCATTCTCAAGCCCTTCGGCATGAGCGCGGCGGACGAACTTGTGCGCCGCACGGTCTATTGGTTTCCGCCCGAGCTCTTCATCCCCCTCCTCGGCTGGTGGGAGGTGGCGATAGGCGCGGGGCTGCTTTTCCGCCCACTCATCCGCCTCGCCTTGTTCTTGCTTTTCCTGCAAATGCCGGGAACGATTCTGCCCCTCATTCTCCTGCCGGAGGTCTGCTTCGCACAGATTCCCTTCGCCCCCACGCTCGAGGGACAATACATCATCAAAAACCTCATCCTCATGAGCGCCGCCATCGTCGTGGGCGGCACGGTGCGCAAGGAAGAGGACGCGCGCGCACTCATCTGAGGTGCAGCGTTTTTGGATGGGTTTTGGCAATGGGCGCCAAGCCCCATTTTTTCATCAAGCGCGCGGCTTGGGAATGAAGCGCATCCGTCGCCCGCATCGGGCTCTTGTGGGGCGGATGATATTCGCCTCATGGCCCGCGACGCCACGCGCCCTGCTTCGGCTCATAGCGCGTGCGACGCTGGATGGGAGGACAAAAAATGCTATAGTTATTCGAATCGGCATGAAAATCACCATCTCCCGGGGAGAAGCAATGATGAGCGAACCGCAAATCAGCGCCCAGGACGTGCGGAACGCCAGCGCGGGCTGCCTTCAAAAGCAGATGTATGTTTATTTCACCACGCCGGCGAACGGCATGGGGCCCGTGATGGCGAATTTGGAAGATCACCTGAAGTTTCAGGTCGATTTGGAGCAGAGGGGAATCATGTTCGGGGCGGGTCCTTTTTGGACGGATGACGAGCGGCGTTGGGAGGGAGAGGGCATGGTCATCATTCGGGCCGCATCCTTGGAGGAGGCGAGAGAAATCGCCGAATCAGACCCGATGCACGCAAGCGGGGCGCGCACGTTCACGATACGCCCCTGGCTCCTGAACGAAGGCTCCGTGACGATGCGGATCACGTATTCAGACGGGGGACGAGAAGTCGTATGATATGAGGAGGCTCCGCCCCTGCCCATGAGGTTGAACAGCGATGCGCTGGACCCGAAGAAGAGAGAAATTTCGCGCCATACTCTCTGGCGAGAGGTGCGTTCATCCCGGTTCGGTCTATGACCCTCTCTCCGCGCGCATGGCCGAGGACGTCGGCTACGAGCTCGGAATACTCGCAGGCTCCACCGCTTCACTCACCGTTCTGGGCGCGCCCGATATGATTTTGTTGACGTTGACGGAATTCGCCCAACAAGCGCTCAGAATCAATCGCGCGGTGAACATCCCCCTTCTGGTGGACGCTGACCATGGGTATGGCAACGCCCTGAACGTGAAAAGAACGGTCGAAGAACTGGAGACTGCGGGCGTGGCCGCCCTTTCCATAGAAGATACGGCACTCCCGCAAACCTTTGGAGCGATGGGTGCGGCGCAGCTCAGTCCCATTGACGAGGGGGTGGGGAAAATGCGCGCCGCTCTGGAGGGACGTCAGGACACGAATCTGGTGGTTGTGGGAAGAACGGGCGCGCCTCGCCTCACGAGCACGAGGGACGCCGTCGCGCGCGCGAAGGCATACGAGGCGGCGGGGGTGGACGCCATCTTTCTGATGGGCGTTCAAAGTCGGGAGCAGCTGGAGGCCATCTCCGCGGAGGTGAACCTTCCCATCATATTAGGCGGCGCCGACCGAAAGGTGCGCGGGCTGGATTATCTGTCCGAAAGGGGCGTTCGCGTCGCACTCCAGGGTCATCAGCCCATCATGGCGGCGGCCCAGGCGGCCTATGCGACGCTGAAAGCGCTTAAAAACGGCGCGCAGCCGGAGGAATTGGAGAACGTTCCCTCCGGCGTGTTCATGAAAAAATACGTCAACGATGCGGATTATCGTCGCCAAATGAGAGAGTTTCTGGAGCGCGGAGAATCCTGATTTACCGCGCACGACGCCGCGCGATCGGCGAGAGGGGGACGCTTCCCAGGGACGTAGGTTTGTCCGCAACTGGTTGCTCGCAGTGACGAAAAGCATTTGAGGGAGATATACTGGCGCACGATTCAAGCAGACGTGTGATGTGGGGAGACGGTCTCTTGGCCATAGAACTTGCGTGGTATATGTCCTGTGACGGCGACGGCGCATATATCGGCCAGAAATACGCCGACCATCCCCCAGGCTACGATACGTTCACCCGCATCGCCCGGAACGCCGAGCGCAGCGGCTTCACCACCATCCTGGTGCCGACCTCTCAGGTCAGCGGCCACTATGGGCCGCAAGCCCCCACGTGGGACAGTATGGTGAATGCTGCGGTCATCGGTCCTGCGACGAGGACGATAAAACTCCTTCTCGCGGTGCGGGTGGGAGTGATTGCTCCGGCCGTTTGCGCCCGAATGATGGCCTCTCTCGATGAACTCACCAATGGCCGCATTCTCTATAACGTAGTGACGGGAGGTGCCGCGCTTTCGAGCTATGGAGAGGAGCTTGGGCACGACGTGCGCTATGAACGCACGGACGAGTATCTGGAAATCCTCGAGGGACTGTGGACGCGGGAGAAATACACGTTTGAAGGGCGCTTCTATCGTCTGAAAGGCGCCACCGTGTATCCAAGACCCGTGCAGAAGCCAAGAATTCCTTTTTTTATGGCCGGGGCCTCGGAAATTGCACAAGAGATCGCCATTAGGCGGGCGGAGTATTCGGTGTTCTGGGGAGAAAGCCCAAAACAGGTGGCGGAGCGTGTAAAGCATATGAACGCGAAGTGCGAGAGAGCGGGGCGCAAGAGGCCGCTCAAGTATGTGACCCGCTTTCAAATCTTTGCGCGCGAGACCGAGGCGGAAGCCTTCGAGGCGGCTGAGGAAGTGATGAGTCGGGTCGATCCGGAGGTGCTGGCGCATCGCGGAAAAGTGATCTCCTCGTTTGAGAGCCAGGGCACCAAGGAGCAGCAGGCCCGCGCGAAAGAGGAGATGGTGGGTCCCAACCTTTGGGCGGGCATGGGCAGGATTCGCTCGGGCTCCGCCGTCGCCATCGTGGGTTCTTATGCGCAGTGTGCAAAGAAGATCATAGAGATCGAGCGCGCGGGGATTGATTTGTTGATCCTCTCCGGGTTCCCTCTGTCTGAAGAGTGCCGAACCGTGGGCAAACACGTCATTCCTCTTGTGCGCGAGATGGAACGGGAACAGGGTTTGGTTCATGAGGCGGACGAGGCGTTTTTGTCCCGGAGTCAGGGAGTTTGCGCATAGTTCGTCACGGTCTTTGGAAACGCGGGCGCATGGCGAACCTGATCTGTTCATCCTTTTATTGATGAGGGCGAGGCTATATGAATTTTGACTTGAACGAAGAGCAGCGGGCGTGGCGGGAAAAGGCGAGAAAGTTCGCTCATGAGGAAATTGCGCCCATATCCCTTGAGCGCGACCAGATATCCGATCCGCGCGATACCTTCGATTGGGAAATCATCAAGAAAGGTTCGAGGCTCGGTTTTCGCACCGCCGTCGTCCCCAAGGAGCGTGGCGGCCATGGAATTGATTTCGTCACACAGGCTTTGGTGATGGAGGAGCTCGCGCGCGGCGACAGCGCGATATCGAAAACGTTCAGCCAGTGCTGGAAGTGGAGCCACCTCATAGCCGCTTCCTGCACGGACGATCAAAAAGACAGGTTTCTGAAGCCGTTTCTGGAGGACGACGCCTACCTTCTGGGAAAAGGGGGAACCGAGGAGGCGGCGGGCTCGGATAACCGAATGCCCTCTGAGGATCCCCGAACGGGTTGGAAGCTCCGGGCGGTGCGCGAGGGGGATGAATGGGTGCTGAATGGCCGAAAACGCTATATCGCCAACGGAAGTGTGGCCAAGCTCTTTTTCATTGACGGCAGAACGGACCCTGACGTTCCCATCTCGAAGGGGACGACGCTCTTTCTGGTACCGACGGATGCACCGGGGTTTCGAGTGGGGAAGGTGTATGACAAAATCGGTTGGCGATTTTATCAAAACGCGGAGCTGATCTTTGAAAACGCCCGCGTGCCGCACGCCAATGTGGTCGGAGAGGTGAACCGGGGAATTCAGGCGAGAAAGGGGGATACGTCCGAGTTTGGGGACCTGGAGCTCTCCGCCAACGGGCTGGGCGTGTGTCAGGCGGCGGTCGACATGGCGATGCGCCACGCTAGAACGCGCTGGCAGGGTGGAAAGCACATCATTGAGCATCAGGCCATTCAGCTCAAACTCTCGGAGATGCACATGCTCACCGAGGCGCTCAGATCTTACGTCATGCGGACGGCGTGCGACCTTGAAAAGGGCGCGGACCGTGATATGAAGCACAACATCCTGCTCATGAACTTCGCCTCGGACGTCATTCAGCGCGTCACCCATCTGAACATGGACGTTCACGGGGGCGCCGGAGTCATGAAGGATGTAGGCGTGGAGAAACTGGTCCGGGACGCGGCGATTTGGACGCATTTGGCCGGCGACGCCGTGCAGAGGATCAAAGTCATCAAGCACCTGTGAGCGGAGAAATCATATGAGCGGAAAATCGGTTTCCTTGGCTGTCATTTTGGGAGACGGCGTGGGCCACGACGTGTTGCCCGTGGCGAGCGAGGTGATTCAGGAGGCGGCGGGCGCCACAGGGGTGGATGTTCGACCGGAAGTGTATGACTACGGCGCGCTTCACTACCTTGAGCACGGAGCTCCCTTGCCCGACGACGCGGCGGGGCTGGCACGGACGCTGGCGGATGTGCACGACGCCATCCTGTTCGGCAGCGCGGGTCTCGATCCGAGGGTTCCGAAGGACGTGAATTGCCGGGAGCTGCTTCGCGCGCTTCGCTTTGAGCTCGACCTTTACGTGAACCTGCGCCCATCGCCGCTGCTTCATTCTGATTTTTGTCCTCTCAAGAGGGATGCGCCCATCGACCTGGTCGTCGTACGCGAAAACACCGAGGGGGTGAACGTGCGCGTAGGCGGAAACTTCAAGATGGGGACGCCGGATGAGATCGCCATTCAGGAGGACATCAACACTTACAAGGGGGTGTCGCGCATCTGCCGCTACGCCTTCGAGTATGCGCGAAAACACGACTACCCCAAGGTGACAATGGCGGACAAGCATGGCTCCTTGGTTCATGCGCACGGCCTCTGGCAGCGGGTTTTTTGGAGCGTTGAAGAGGAGTTTCCGGACGTGGAGGGCGAGCATTATTTCATCGACACCCTTTGCCAGGATCTTCTCTACAAGCCCGATCATTTCGGCGTCATCGTCACAAACAACATGTATGGCGATATTTTGAGCGACCTGTGCGCGGGGCTGGTGGGAGGCGTCGGGATGGCGGCCTCCGGGTGCATTCACCCGGGCCGCGTGTGCATGTTCGAGCCGGTGCACGGCACCGCGCCCGACATCGCCTTGAAGGGAATCGCAAATCCCTTCGCGGCTTGCCTCACAGGAAGAATCCTGCTGAATACCTTGGGTTTTGAAGAAGCGGCGAACCTCATTTGGGAGGCGATACGCTCCGCCGTTCAAGAGAAGAAGTTGACGGCCGACGTCGGCGGTTCGCTGAATACGAGGCAAGTGGGCGATTATCTTTGCGCGCGGATTCAGGACTCGGGCGCGTAAGCCTTGTTGTGCCATCGTTCGTTTTCACGATGTCTGGAGTTCGTTCATGCCCCTTGAGGTTGGCTCTCCCGCACACGCGGGCCAAATCGTCGTCGACGCCCTTGTAAAGGAAGGCGTGAAGAGGCTGTATTGCCTGCCCGGCTCCCATCTTCTTCAATTCTACGACGCGCTCAGGGAGGCGCCCTCCATCCAGTTGGTCACGTGCAAACAGGAGCCGAACGCCTCGCTGATGGCCGACGCCTATGGGCGGCTCACCGGAGAGCCCGGCGTTTGTCTGCTCACGGCGGGGCCCGGAGGGGCGAATTCCATCGCGGGCGTGGCGCAAGCCTACGGGGCGGCGTCTCCGGTGGTGCACATCACGGGCTCCGTGCCCCTGGACGCGACGCGCGAGGCGTTCCACGGAGTGGACGACCCCGATTTTCTGGTTGACATGTTTCAGAAGGTCACCAAATGGAGCGTTCGCGTGAGGAGTGTGGAGGCCATCTCCGGCGTCATGGCCAAGGCCTTTCAAATCGCCAGAAGCGGAAGGCCGGGACCGGTTCACGTCGAGATTCCCCGGCTGAGCGACTATAGCCCCCATCTCTTGCAGGAGGCGCCCGTCGCGCTGCCCGAATATAGGCCGCAACCCGCGCAGGTCGTAGCCCCTCAAGAAGAGGACGTCGCGCAGTATGCCCAGAGGCTGCTGGCCGCGAAATTTCCCGTCATCTGCGCGGGCAAGGGGGTGATGCGACAAGGGGGGATGGACGAGCTGGCGCGGATTTCTGCGAAATTCTCGATTCCGGTGATTTATCCCCAGGATGCCATGGGCGTCATTCCGGACGATCATCCCTTCTCGGTGGGGCGCTATTCCGCTTTCAGGAATACCGCATTCCTGAGCGACGTCACTGCCCGATGCGATTTGATGATGTTCATCGGCCTTCGGGCGGCCACGGCGGAGGTGTCGCATGTCCAGGGCTATGTGCCGGCGGATCAGATTTTCGTGGGCTTCGACGACGCGGAGGATGCGCACTACGGCGGTGCGGATCAGATTGTGGCGGACCCGCAGATGTTTTTAAGCGCCTTGGACGAGCGTCTGGCGGGCGAGAGCGGGCGCGTCAACGAGGAGTTGAGGGAGGAGATCGCTCGCGGAAAAGCGGATTTGCGGGAGCAGGCGCTGAGGGTGATTGAGGGACATGAGCGCGACGGCCCGATTCATCCCGCCCTCTTGATGGAGAAACTCGCCGGCCATGTCCGGCCGGACGCCATCGTCATCAGCGACGTGGGGAATTGCCAGATGTTTGCGCGTTACTACTTGCCGATCAGGAACCCTTTCTCCTTCATGCAGTCGGGCGTGTGGAACGCCATGTCCTTCGCGCTGCCCACGGCCATCGTCGCCAAGATGGAATATCCGGAGCGCGACGTCATCGGTTTGGTGGGGGACGGCGCTTTCTTGATGACGATAGGCGACTTCGTGACGGCGTCTGAATATGGCGCCAACGTCGTGATGGTCGTGCTCAACGATGGTTCCTATGGCCAAATCGACCGGCAGCAGCAGAACCTCTATGGCGCGGCCTATGGCTGTGTGTTCAAGAGTCCCCGTTTCGCCGAGATGGCGCGCTCTTTCGACGCCTTCGGTGCGCGCGTGGAAAACCCCGACGATCTTGACGAGGCCATCGCGCAGGCACTCTCGGCGGAGAGGCCGGCCATCCTCGAAGTCATGACGCGAGAGCAGCCCCTGCCGAACATTTCATAACGAGATACCGGCTCAGTGAATTTCCGGCGCAGCCCGCTCCGTCCACGCGCCGCTTCAGGGCGGCGGGAGCTTTCTGGCCTTCGTCTCCCTCGTTAAGAGGGGTAGCCCTTAAATCATGGAGGATATCGTATGGACGTTCGACTGGACGGGAAGAAGGCGCTCATCACGGGCGGAAGCCGAGGAATGGGCCAGGGCATGGCGCGCAAATTCTCCGAAGCCGGCGCGGAGGTGGCCATCGTCGCGCGGCGGCCCGACGTGCTTGAGGAGACGAGGGAGGAGATCGAATCCGCCACCGGAGGAAGGGTTTTCGCCTATCGGTGCGATATGCGCGACGCCGGGAAAATCAAGGCTATGTGGGCCTCCGCGCTGGAGGATTTGGGACGAATCGACATTCTGGTGAACAACGCGGGCGCCTCTATCCTGGGTCCGTTTGAGGAGATCAGCGATGAAACGTGGGAGGAGGATTTGGGGCTTAAGCTCTTCGGCGCCATCAGAACCTGTCGGCTCGCTTTTCCCGCGATGAAGGAGCGCCGCTGGGGCCGCATCATCAACGTCGTGACCGTGGCGGGCAAAGCGCCTCCGGCCGGCAGCGCGCCCACGTCGGTCTCGCGTGCCGCAGGGCTGGCGATGACCAAGGTGCTGGCGGGGGAGGGCGCACCCTACAACGTGCTGGTGAACGCGCTGTGCACGGGCCGCATCGTGACGGATCAGATCGCGCGACGCTACGAGCGGGAAAAACCGAACGTTTCCTTTGATGCATACGTTGCCGAGGCCGCGCGCGATATTCCTCTCGGCAGGATGGGAACGACCGAGGAATACGCCAACGTGGCGTGTTTTCTGGCGTCTGACGCCGCCTCCTACGTCACGGGGACGGCGGTGAACATCGACGGGGGATTTTGCGCGGTCGCGTAGATTCAGGAATTTCCGCGCGTCAGTATTTCCCAGGAGATGCTGAGCAGGAACAACGCCGCCGCCGACACGACGATCGATGGTCCCGCCGGCGTGTTCCACTGAATAGAGGCCCATAGCCCGACCATCACGGCGATGACGCCCGCCAGAATCGCGAGTATCGCCATCTGTTCGGGCGTTTTGGAGAATCGCCTCGCCGCCGCCGCCGGAATGATGAGCATGGAGGTGATCAGCAAAATCCCGATCAGTTTCATGGCGATGGCGATGATGAGGGCGATCAGCAGCATGAAGGTGAGTTGCACGCCGAAAGTCGATATGCCCTCGGCCGCCGCGATCTCTTCGTGCACGGTGATGGCGATCAGGTCGCGCCATATCCACGCGAGTGCGCACAGGGCCGCCGCGGCACCGACGTAGATCCACAGCAAATCCGCTGGACCGACCGCCAGAATGTCGCCGAAGAGATATCCCATCAGGTCCATCCGAAGCGTTTCCATGAGGCTGACGGCGATGATGCCGATGGAGAGTGCCGTGTGCGAGAGAACGCCCAGCAGCGTATCCGTCGGGAGTTTCCTCTGGCGTTGGAGCAGGAGCAGAACCAGCGCGAGGCCGACGCAGGCGGCCAGGGTGCCAAGCCGCAAGTCGATTCCGAAGGCGAACCCGAGCCCCACGCCGAGCAGAGCGGTGTGGGCCAGGGAATCTCCAAAATAGGCCATCTTGCGCCAGACGATGAAGCAGCCGACGGGGCCTGTGACGATGGCGACCCCGACTCCGCCCAGAAGAGCGCGAAGTATAAAGTCTTCCATCAGGCACTCCCGTGGGGATGATGGGTTTCCCTGTATTTCAGGACGTCCCCCCCTCTCGTCCGTGCGCCGCGCGTGATTCGAACGGGTCTGCGCATTTCGAGGTGTCCCCGCGTGTTTTCCGGAGAAGGTGAGGGGAGGACGTTCTCATTGAGGTGCTCCCAAGGTGAGGACGTCGTCGGAGAATTCCATGACGTTGTTGACGTCGTGTGAAACCATCAAGACTCCGCAGCCCCTGTTGTCCCTGATCTGGGGGATGAGGCTGTAGAACTCGGTTTGTCCGGCCATGTCCACGTTCTGGATGGGTTCGTCGAGAACGAGGAGTTCGGGGTTTCGCAGCAGGGCGCGGGCGATCAGGACGCGCTGGCGCTCGCCTCCGGAGAGGGTTCCAACGGCGTAATGCAGCAGGTTGGCGGCGCCTGTCTCCTCAAGACTCTCCTCCATTTGTTTTGGCGATGGCCTTTGCGTAAGGCTGAGCAGCCTGCGCACGGTGAGGGGAAGGGAGCGGTCCACCCCGAAAATTTGGGGCACGTAGCCGATGGTAAGTCCCTCTTTTCGGCGGACCTGGCCAGAATCAGGCTTGAGCAGCCCGAGCAGAACGCGAACGAGGGTGGTTTTGCCCGCCCCGTTGGGGCCGACGACGCAGAAAATTTCGTTCGCCGATATTTCGGCGTCTATCCTCTCGAGAATCGGCGCCCCGCCGAAGCGTAGATGAAGGTTTTTCGCGGAAATGAGAGGGGCCTGCGCATCACCCATGGCTGCACTCCGGACACTGTCCCCTGATTTCCACCATCGGCGTTTCGACCTCAAAACCGGCCTGGATGGCGCTCGCTTCAATGGCCTCGCCAATTTTTTCGCTATGCGCCTCGGCCACGGCCCCGCAATTCCGGCAAATGAAGAACTGGGCCTCGTGGGCGTCCGTCGGCGTGGCACAGCCCACGAATGCGTTCAGACTTTCGATGCGGTGGATGAGGCCGTGCTTCAAGAGAAAATCCAGAGCCCGGTAGACCGTGGGCGGGGCGTTTCGCTCCCCGCCGGCGTTCATGCGTTCGAGCACGTCGTAGGCGCCCAGCGGCGCGTGGCTCTCCCAGATGATCTCCAACACCTGTCGCCTGAGCGGCGTAAGGTTGGCGTCTCGCTCGCCGCAAAGCGTCTCCGCTTGTTTGAGGGCGTTCTCGATGCAGACCCGGTGGTCGTGATCGCGCTCGGGAAAATGCTTTTTCGTGTCGGCCATGGAAAATTCCTTGACGAGTGAAATGGTAATGTTATATTATATCAAGAAATTTTCCTTGTCAACCTCCATCCTTGGGAGAAAGAATGAACTTGGGAGATGTAATGAAGAGATGCGCTCTGGTTCTCATGTCCCTCACAATCGTCTTGTGCGCTCAGCCCGCACCCTCTGTGTCGGCGTCGCCTCCGGTGGCGGTCTCCATCAAACCGCTTCATTCGCTGGTCGCCGGCGTGATGCGCGGAGTCGGCGCGCCCGATCTGTTGATAAAGGGCGCCGCCTCGCCGCATACGTTCTCGCTGAAGCCATCGGACGCCAGAATGCTTGCGAGGGCGCGCGTGATTTTCTGGGTGGGCCATGCCCTCACCCCCGGATTGGAGCGGCCTCTCGAAACCCTTCCGAGAAAGGCGCGCGTCGTCGCTTTGGGCGAGGTGCCGGGCGTAAGGAGGCTGCAACTGAGAGAGGGCGGCTTGTGGGAGGGGGGGGCGCATCATCACGGCGATGCGGGCGCGCGGAAGGAGGAGGAGGGTGCCCACGATGATCATGAAAATTTTGACGCGCACCTCTGGCTCGACCCCATGAACGCCCGCAAGTGGGTGGACGTCGTCGCGCACGTATTGGGAGAGGCGGTGCCGGAGAACAAGGAAAAATACGAGGCGAACGCGCGCAATCTCAAGGCCCGCATTGACGCCCTGCATGAGGAGCTGGGGCGCGCGCTCAAGCCCCTCCAGGGCGCCCCCTACGTCGTCTTTCATGATGCGTATCAATATCTGGAGAGGCGCTACGGGTTGCAGCCCATCGGTTCGGTGGCACTGTCTCCCGAGACAAAGCCGGGCACGGCGCGCTTGCTGGAGATTCGCAGGAAGGTCAGGAACTCGCAATCGGTTTGCGTGTTCACCGAGCCGCAGTTTCCGCCCAGGCTGGTGGAAACCATCGTTCAGGGCACGGGGGCGAAAACCGGAGTGCTGGATCCGCTGGGAGCGGGCATCCCTGCGGGAGAGGACGCCTATTTCATCCTCATGCGCGACATGGCGCAATCGCTCAAAGCGTGTCTTTCTCTGAATAAGAGAGGCGCGAGGGCGGCTTCGGGATGAAGGAGGGCGCGCCTGGAGAGCGCCGCCTTCACCGCCCGGTTGCGGGCTGGGTTCTGACGTGTCCTGCGCGTTTTGAGCCCGCAGGATAGGGGCAGATCGCGCGAAGCGGGCATTCGACGCATTTCGGCCTGGGGCGGCAGCAGGAGTGTCCCAGGCGCACGAGCAGGGCGTGGTATTCGTTGAAGAGAGCGGGGTCTCGGGGCAGATGGGCCATGAAACTCTCTTGTAAGGAGAGATAATCCCGTTTTGCGTTTTTTGATTCCTCGAAATGCCCAAGCCGGGCGAATATGCGCTTCGTATAGGCGTCCACCACGAACACCGCGCGGCCGGCGGCGTAGAGCGTGATGGAGTCCGCCGTCTCGTGCCCGACTCCATCGAGGCGCAAGAGTTTCTCGCGCAACTCTTTTGTGGGCAGACCCAGGAAGTTGTCCACGTCGCCTTCGTGGTGCTTCCATAGATAAGAGATGAACCCCTTGAGTCTTTTGGCTTTCACGTTGAAGAAACGCGCGGGCCGGATGAGGCGGGAGAGGCGATCTGTCCGCACCCTTTTGAGTGCGCCCTCCGTGAGGAGGTCTTCTTTTTTCAGGTTTCCGATTGCGCGCGCCGCGTTCGTCCACGAGGTGTTCTGCACCAGAATGGCGCCCAGGCAGACCTCGAGCGTGGTGTCGCCTGGCCACCAGCCCTGCGGCCCGAAGCGGTCATACAGACGTTCATAGACGTCGATGAGGAGCTTCTGGCTGATTCTTGGTCCTCGGTTCACAGAGTCTTTCCGGCACACCTTCGCCTTTGCCCTCCCCTTGGTGTAGATTCCTCATTTTTATAGGGGCGACTTGCGTTTCGCAAAGGGCATGGGCGACTCCTGCGGGGTTTTGCGAGGCGCAGGGCGGCACATATCGCCGATTTGAGTGCGCCCTCCGTGAGGAGGTCTTCTTTTTTCAGGTTTCCGATTGCGCGCGCCGCGTTCGTCCACGAGGTGTTCTGCACCAGAATGGCGCCCAGGCAGACCTCGAGCGTGGTGTCGCCTGGCCACCAGCCCTGCGGCCCGAAGCGGTCATACAGACGTTCATAGACGTCGATGAGGAGCTTCTGGCTGATTCTTGGTCCTCGGTTCACAGAGTCTTTCCGGCACACCTTCGCCTTTGCCCTCCCCTTGGTGTAGATTCCCCATTTTTATAGGGGCGACTTGCGTTTCGCAAAGGGCATGGGCGACTCCTGCGGGGTTTTGCGAGGCGCAGGGCGGCGCATATCGCCGAATTCGGTTGGGGGACGGCCCCCCTCGCAGCCCCGAGGTGGTTTTGCGCAAGGGCACAGCCTGGACGCATGGGGAGTTTTGATGAAAAAAGGGGCGAGAATTCTTGTGTGCGACTGCGCCGGCGTGAAGAGCGGGGAGGACGTTCTGATCGTCACCGATTCGGAGCGTCTCGCCATCGCGCAGGCACTTTGCGCTGCGGCGCAAGAGAAAGGCGCTCGGGCGGCGATAATCGTCTGCCCGCCCGGGCGCATCGACAACGAGGAGCCGCAGCAGGCCGTGGCGGAGGCCATGCGCGCCTCCGACGCCGTGTTTCTGCCCATCACCCACGCCCTCGCCCATACGCGCGCCACGCGGGAAGCGATAGGTGCGGGTGCGCGCGTGCTTTCGATGACGGCGTTCACCCCTCGCCAGATGAAAGAAGGCGGGCTGATGGCGGATTTCAGGGCGAGAAAGCCGCTTTGCGACGCCCTCGCGTCGCTTTTGAGCGAGGCGCGGGAGGTGCGCATCACCAACCCGGCGGGCACCGAACTTTCCCTCAGCGTCGAGGGGCGCGCGGGCAACAGCCACGCTTGCGTTCTCGACGGCGCGGGCTTCACCGCCGTTCCGAACGTTGAGGCCAACGTATCGCCTCTGGAGGGGACGACGAGAGGGGTGCTCCGGGTGGATGGCAGCATTCCGTATTACGGCGTGGGCGTCATCGAGGCGCCGGTGACTTTTCGGATGGAGGGCGGTTTCGTTCGGGAAATATATGGCGGGCGGCAGGCCGATTTCCTGCGCGGGCTTCTCGCCGCCCAGAACGACGAATGGGTATACAACGTCGCGCAGTTCGCGATCGGCTTGAACCCCGAGTGCAGGGATTTCACCGGCGAGATGCTCAACGACGAGGGCGTGAACGGCACGATTCACATCGGAATCGGAACCTCCGCCAACCTGGGGGGTGCCGTGCAGGCGAAAACCCATTTCGACGCCGTCATCAGGGAGCCCTCGGTCTGGTTCGACGATGCGCCCATCGTTGAGAATGGCGAGATATTGCTGGATGCGGAGTGATGCGCGAAGTTTTCCCCATTCGCCCGCGCCGGCGCGCTGTCGATTTTTCTGCGGATACCCGAGAATCCGCCGATCCCATCCCCGCGCGCGGGTTTTCCGACTTCACCGAAAGCGCTTCCAACGTCTCCCACACGCCCGTTGGGGTGAGCGGGTGCGTCACCCCGTTCACCCTGCTGGAGAAAACGATATGCAGGGATTCAGGCGGGGTCGGAAAATTCAGGGGAGGATGCGGACAGAGGATCGTGTTCAGGAACGATTCGCCCGCCCGCATCGCGGTGTCGTTCATGGCGGAGCACACGAAATCGCGCGCGCGGGGTCAGGTGCGCGTCAACGATGATACCCTCGCGCTCATCACGCCGGGCGGCGGGGGATATGGGGAGGAGGGGCGGTGAAGATTTCCCTCAAGGAGGAAGAGTGGCGCTTCGTCCAAAACGCGCGCGTGGGGCGACTGGCGACGGCCGATGCGGAGGGTGTGCCTCACGTCGTGCCCGTGGTTTTCGCGGTGGTCGATGAGAAGATATACATCCCTGTGGACGGCAAGCAGAAAAAGGACGCCGAGCGTCTGAAGCGTCTCGAAAATATACGGGTGAACGAGAAAGTTTCCTTCCTGGTGGATCGCTATGAGGACGATTGGGCGAACCTTGGCTTCGTGATGCTCTTTGGCACCGCCGCCATCATCCGCGCCGGGGCGGATGCCGCTTACGAAAGGGCGGCGGAGGGCTTGAGGGGGAAGTATTCACAATACCGGGGCCTCATCGCACTTCATCAATGGATGATAGAGATAAAACCGCATCGGGGCACGTCCTGGGGGGCGATTTAAGCGCGCCTGCTCTTGTCCAATCACTCCTGCGGATATTCTCGTTTTCTTTCACGCACGGGGCGAGAATCCTGCTGGAGAGCAAATCTGGGGGCCAAGAAAATCAATATGTTACAGTCACAAGGACTGTGTCCCTATAGGTTCCGGTCCCCGGCGTTGGCTGTGGGGGTACCCGGCCATATCCTGTGTAAGATTGGGGCGAACCATCGCCTCTGCCGGATTGGGTGTTGACGCCAATCGTGTCTCCCCACGGTAAGGTGCGTGCGGCGTCCTGGTAGATCGCGTAGGTGATCTCTTCTCCGGCCCGTCTCATTTTGCGCAATTCCGGGTTAACGGCCCCGCTCATGCCGCCACTCAGGCCGATGGAATAATCTACGCCGAAGGTGCAGGTCACATCAATGGAGTTTGTGGTATCAACGTTCGCATCCAGCAGGCCCTCGGTGCCGAAATCCATTCTGGACGCCGTGACCCTGCACGTTGCGATATTTTGGGCTTCCACCGTGAAACCCGGCCGAGTGCTGAACGTGCTGTCTCCTACCTCGCAAACGGTCGCCCTGTTGAATCCATAGGTAGTGAAGGTGTGAGTCATGCCAGCGAAAATCGAAAGGTAGCGGCCAGCGGGCAGCCTGGGTTGGTCGTTAGCGATTTGATAACGCATGACCCGGGCTACGCTGCCTATGCCTTGTGAATTGAGAAGGACCTCGACTATTGGCGGTCTCAGCCCGCCAAGGCCCGTGAGGAACGAGCCCCAGCTAGTGGTATGCTCGGCATTCTGGAACAAGCCGTAACGCATCAGATGTCTGATACCCGGCGGGAGGTCTGGCCCCCGCATACGCCGCGGATGGCCGCTCGGTGCGGGGCCGCCGCCTCCGGGTCCGATATTCGGACACACGTAAACCGTCCGTCCCGCGTTTACGACCCCGCCGGTGCAGCGTATGTTCATGTTTCCCGTGGTTCGGTACCGCTGGCGGAGGGTGACGTCGATCGGCCCGAAATCGATATCATCAATACTGATCTGACAGTTCTGGGCACTGGCCCGATCCGCGGACGCGATGATCAGCAGACCGGCGAGTACGCACATCGCGGTCGCCTGCAGAAGCAGAACCTTTACAGACATTGCACAGGGCCTATTACGACCTGGGCGTTCTCTTGAGGCCGATATGGGAAATGCGCTCTGCACGTTCCCTGGTCGAGTTCAACAACAACGCCATTGGTGGCGTCAAGTCTTTGGATGAACGCCATTCCATCATATCCTATCACGAATTCCTCGCCTGTGCCGTCAACGGCGCCGGTCGAGCCGGCCGGCAGATGGTTGCCGCCGGCATCGGTAAATATGATCACCGCTGAACGGGTCTGGGTATCCACGTTGAACTCCACCACGACACCGGCGCGATCCGCAGGCGCCACATGTTTCGTGGTTTCCGGTATATGGGCGTTGATCGGCAGGTCATCTATGTCGATCTGGATTTTATTTTTCTCATAGGAAAGCAAGCCCGGCACCAGCATCTTGCCATCGGAGCCGGTTTTGCCTCTTCTCCGGTTGGCAAGCCGAACCGGCACGTCAGGGGCGCCCGCATCGACAATCGCAAAGGCATCGTCAATCCGGGGGGAGAAGAATATGCCGCCGCCGGCAACGGCAATGGCCCCTTCCGCAAAGCCCGTCCCCTGCAGCGTGCCGTCGGCATCGGTAATGGTGGCTTCCATTTTGGCCGCCCTGCCGCGATAGGACAGCGCGCCGAAGCGGTTGCTGCTGTTCTCGCCCTCTGTGTTGCGCAGGCGCCAACCGAAACTGCCCGGCTGCTGGTCCAGCTGCTTCACGTAGCTTGCCGTGTAGCTGGTGCTGTCATCGCTGTTTCTGAATCCGGCTGAAGCACGGCTCCGGTCGCCGAGCACAACGGACACGCCGGCAAAAACGCTGGATGAGGACCCCTTGGCCAGATCGTTGAAAACGGTCGCGTAAAATGAATAGCGATCGGACAGAGAATGGGTATAGGTTGCCGACAGCACACGGGAGGGGTCATTGTCCCCCGTTTCAATGTTTGCGAAGCTCGCTGTGATTCCGGCGGCGATCGAGGGCAGGGGCAGGCCGATCGCCACCTGGTCAAATCTCTTTGGCACGGCGATACCGGAAAGCGAGGCAGTTGTGTCGTTTTGCTCCGTAGCGCGGCGCGCGTTCACCGATGCCAGGTCCTGAAAGTCGCCGGAGGTTCGCTGCGAGCTGGCATGGATCGACAGCCCGGCAAATTGCGTGTCCAGGGCGCCATAGAACAAGAGGCCATCCTTGTGGTCCCTTGCACGGCTGCCGGCCACCGCGCCAGAGAGAAGCAGCTGATTCGCGATTGTCACAACATACCCGACGCCGCCCTTCAGCAAGCCGTCCGTCACCTCGATATTGCTTTCAAAGGTTATCCCGTCGGTCAGGCCATAGCGGCTGCTCGCAGAGCCGAAGACGTGGGAGGAATAGTCATCGGAGCGCACGGCATAGTTTCTGCGGGTGGCGCCGATTTCGGCTGAATAGTCATGCAGTCCCTGCCGCAGGAGGGACGGGGCGTTGTAAAAGGCAGAAGTTGTTTCGGATTCGCGGCCCGTGGCGTCCTTCACGACAACGCGCGCGACTCCGGCGCCCGAAATGGCGGGTATGTTGTTGATCTCAAATGGACCGGCTTCCACCGCTTGGCTGTGGGCTTTCACGTTTCCCACATAGACGTCCACGGTGGAGGGAACGGCGGCGCTGCCGGAGACCGAGGGCAGAGGAATGGTCAACAGATCGGGCCGCAGGGAGAAATTGCTTTGCACCTGGATGCCGCCGAAACGAACCGGCCTGCTCCAGTTGAGGCCGCCGGAGATGGAATCTCCGATGGTGTAGGTGCGCACCGCCTCGGTGTCCGAACGCGTGAGGCTGGTTTCCAGCCTGAGAAACTCTGCATCCCATTTATCGTCGGAAGAGAATATGCCGGATGAGGACAAGGTGCCGATATGGTTGAAGGCGCGGGCGTCGTAGGTAAGGGAGGCGCCGTCAAAATCCAGTGCGTTGTTGTTCTCTTCGGGATCCTCGGAGGCGGAGGCAAACAGGCCGTAATTGAAAACCAGTCCCGGATCGGCCTTGCCGACGGCTGCGCGGTCGCTTGCGCGCGCATCGTGACGTTTGGTGATCCGCTGCCTGTCGTCAACCTTCACGTAGAGTACCTGTGTCTCTTCATCATAGCGGTAGCGCAAACCTGGAATCTCGCTGAGCATGACAACGTCATCGCCCGTGCGACCTTGGGGCGGCTTGAGCCCAAGTCCGACAAGTTCTTTCGCCGAAACGCTCATACCGGTTGCGGGCGAATGCCAGAAGGCGGCAATCAGACGGGTTGTCTGCTCGTTGATATAGACCTCCAGATAAAGCGGGACGTCTTGCCTGTCGTTTGTTTCGCCCGGAAAACTCCACGAGCAGAAACTCATAAACAAGACAGAGGCGAACACTCGGCGCCAACTATCTGACCGCTTGTACCCTCGCGCTTGCCCTGATCGGTCCGATATCGCCATTTGCCTCGATCTTTACTTGACTGCCTTTACGCAACTGACCGCGGATGCCCCAACGAACCTTGGAGCCGCCCAATATGTAGCCAACCAGCCCGTCGCTGAACAAGACGGGCGCTCCTGTCGTAGGTTTGACCTTCAATCCGGCAACGCGAACGCGCCGGTCCCCAGAGTTCCTGGCGGTGACGAACACTTGTTCCCCGCGCTGTTCCACCCTCCAGGACAAGCGTGGAACAGCGCCTCGGCTGACGCCGAAAAACACGGGAACCGAATACCGCATCAGCAGGTTTACCGACACTCCGCTTTTGCGTTTGCGCGTGGGCAGCTGATCAATGATCAGGCGGTAATTCTCCTCTCGCGCCAACGGGGCCTTGCTCACCCGCACGATGCGGATGGTGGAATTGCTGGTCGGCCTCAGCCTGGCAAAGGGTGGGCTCGCCACCACGTCGCGGGTGGGCATCAGCTTGTCCTTGCCGTTGCCTTGCGTCCATTTGAATATGCGCACCTGGACGTCCAGACGTTCATTGCCCAGGTTGCGCAGGGCGATCCTTGAGGCCGCACCGGGTTTTGGCACTTCCACCAGAACCGGCGCGACTTGCAAGGTTGCCGCACCGGCGCTCAGGGCCGAAACCAGCATAAAAGCCGCGCTCAAGAACAAAATGACTGAATTCCGCACCAGAGGATTCTCGTATTCTCGGCAGGTTGTACTGCTAAATTTTCGCGCCTAGTATGTAAGGGTCACGGTGATCGTGTCTTCATAGTTCCCCGGCCGTGGCGTATCTTGCGCGGGTACTCGGCCATACACGGTGTGCGTTTGAAGCGTGCCATTGCCGGTCGCCGATTTCTGCTCACTGTCGGCTATCTCGCCCCAGTTCACGGTCCGGGCCGCGTTCTGGAACATTTGATATTCCACCGTTTCCGTGCCGCTTGTGCGTTTCATCAACCGCGTGGTTGTTGTGGCACTGGCTGTTGTGCCTTCATTCAGCTCTATCTCATAGGGTGTGGTGTCGGCGCACTGGATCGTGATATCCGCCGAGGCATCCATATTGGCGTCCAGTACCCCTGCCGTGCCGAAATCCAATACCTCGGTCGATACGATGCTGCAATCGCTCTCGATCGTGATGCGCGCGGTGAACGTATCGGTGGCCGTGACGGCATGGGCTATTGTCGCAAGAGCCAGTGCACAACACCACACTGCCGCGCCCTTGTTGAAGCAACTGCGAATATAGTTGCACATCAAAGTTCCCCTTTAATTCGCACTTTTTGAACACAAAGTTGATCGTGCTCCCGCCTGATGGCACACATACCGAACACGCCTCATCTGTGCAAATGACATTGCAAATTCATAAGAATCGCGTTTGTAGTTTTATAGTAGCACGTATTTTTGTTGATGGAATAGCTATTTTTTTTTTTTCGAAATTTCCTGGCTTTTTCAGATATTTTTCTGTTTTCTCTTACCTTCCTGCCTATCGCCAAAGGGACCTGCTTGTCGGTCGCCCGTTGAATACGGAACCACAACGTGGGCGTGGCGGGGAGAAACGCATCCCCCGTCCCCGTGCCCCCCTGTAGCCGCGATCTCCAGGATGGACGCGGCGACCCGGAAAATCCCTCGATTCACGGCCTTTGCAACGCTGATAATCCCCCCGATAAACGCCCTTGAAATGCCCTTGAAAAGGGCGGAAAACGTCCTGTTCCTGTCTTTTCATCGCAAAGTTCGCAATGATTTCACTCCGCCCCCCGCTCAAGTTTCTGAAAGCCACTCTCTGACGTGGGGGTGAGGCGAAAGAGCAAGCGGAGCGTCCTCCGCATGACGAGAGAGGAACGTGAGGCGAGGCTTGCGTTTTTGTGCGCGCTTTGCTTTGAGGAGCCGAGCGGCTGCTATTTGAGTGAGAAAAGACGCCTCGTCACGCTGGCGTCCGGTATAGACGTTTTCCCCTCCCACGCCAACTCGGCCAGGAGCCTTCCGGTGAGGGGGGCGAACTTGAATCCGTGCCCCGAGAAACCGGCCCCTATCGCGACTCGCGGATTCTCTGGATGCAAGTCGATGATGAAATCCTCGTTTGGTGCGTTCGTGTAGAGACAATGCTCCGCACCGGCGAGCGTCCATTCTGATGAGGTGAAGAATCCCTCCATGAAGCGTTTCAAATCTTCTATCTTATCCTGCTCGACGGCGACCGGCGGGTCGTCCGGGTCGTCATCCACACCGACTCGCAGGTGGCGGCCCACCTTGATGCCGGGGCGGCCGAATTCGGGCATCCCGTAGAAAAGATGGTTCTCCTCCTCCTCCATATATACCCACACGGGAAAGCGACCGGGCTTGCAGTCGTCCATCTCGCCCTCGCGCGTGAAGTAGGCGACCGTCTGGCGAGCGACCGTCAAGGAGGGGCGGAGAAAGGGGAGCAAATCCCGCGCCCAGGCCCCCGCCGTCACGATCAGACGCTCGGCTCTGAGTACCCCTTTGCTCGTCTCGACCGACAACAAAGGCTCCGCCGCCGGGTCGATCGCACGGACGACGGTGTTTTCATATATGCGCGCGCCGTTTTTGTGGGCCAGTTTGAGGAGCGATTCCATCGCTTCCCTGGCCGAGACGATTCCGGCCGTCTTGTCGAGCAAGACGTTCTCTGCACCCTCGAACGTGAACTGGGGATATCTCCCCCGCGCCTCGGCTGGCGAGATGACCTCGACTGCCGCCCCCTCTTCTTGAACCGCATGAAGGTAGCGGTTGAAACGCTCGCATGGCGGTCCGATGAAAAGCCCGGAATTCGGATGGACGAGCCGCTTGCCGGCGTCTTTCTCGAGTCTTGGCCACTCTTCGCGGTGCACCCACTGCATCAGGCGCACGTATTCCGGCGCTACGTAGGCGCTTCTTGTGACGCGGGCGGCCCCGTGCGAACTGCCCCGCTCGTGCCCGACGGAGAATCGCTCCACCAGCCCGACGCGCCTGACGCCCAGGCGCGCGAGATGGTAAAGGGCGCAAAGCCCGTTGACCCCCCCGCCGATCACCAGGACGTCGAAAATTTCACCGCTCATGGGCGCGTCCTCATGGGGCGGCGGCACCGCCCGTTCGCTCCCGACCCTCTCGCGCGGAGCCATGCACACATTGCACACCATCGCCGAGCGAATATCAATGACGAGGAGAGCCGCCCGCCCCGGATTTTCCCTCTCTTGCGGGTTCGCGCGTTTTCGGGGGAGTGGCCGGCGTCGGCAGGCGGGGGGCGGCGCATCATGGTAAGGTGGGATGATTAGAATGGAATTTTTCAACCCCGTTGGAGAGAAGTGACGTTCACGTCATGGAAGGAGGCGAAAATGGGCGCCGACGATCTGCATTTTCTCTCACTATACGCGCTGTCCGAGCTGTTGCGGGAGAAGAAAGTCTCGCCGCGGGAGGTGGTGGACGCGCACCTGCGGCAAATAGAGGCGCACAACCCCCGCATCAACGCGTTCATCACCGTGTGCGGGGAGAGGGCGGCGGAGGACGCGAGACGAGCGGAAGTCGAGATGGGGGAGGGAAACTATCGGGGGCCGCTTCACGGCCTCCCCGTGGGCGTCAAGGATATCGTGGACACGGCAGGCGTTCTGACCACGCAAGGTTCTCGTTTTTTCGCAAACAACGTTCCGGCGGAGGATGCGGAGTGCGTGCGGCGGCTTCGGAAGGCGGGTGCCATCGTGATCGGAAAATGCAACACCCACGAATTTGCGGCGGGCTCCACCACGGTGAATCCCCATTACGGCCCGTGCCGAAACCCCTGGAACGTCGAGCGGGTCGCGGGCGGCTCGAGCGGCGGCTCGGGGGCGTCCGTCGCGGCGTTCATGTGTCCCGCCGCCGTGGGAACCGACACGGGCGGCTCCATTCGGGGGCCGGCGGCCGCCTGCGGAACGATGGGCCTGAAGCCCACCTATGGCCGGGTGAGCCTGCGCGGCGTGTTTCCGAACGCTCCGAGTCTCGACCACGCCGGCCCGCTCGCCAGGACGGCGCGCGATTGCGGTCTCGCACTCCAGGGAATGGCGGGCTACGATCCGGCGGACCCGTGCTCGGCGGATAGGGATGCGCCGGATTTCTGCGCCCTCATAGGCGAGAGCGTCAAGGGGATGCGCTTCGGGGTTTGCCGGGACTTGCACCTCGCCGAGAATGACGAGTCGGTTCTGCGCGGCTTTGAGTGCACTCTCGACGTGATGAAGCGTCTGGGCGGCGTCCTCCTCGACGTGCGCTATCCGCTTGCGAGAAGGATGGACGAGGTGCGCGGCGTCATCGCCGACGCGGAGTTGGCGTCGGTGCATCGCGAGCGATTTCGCCGGCAGCCGGAAGAATTCGGAGAGGACGTGCGGGAGCGCATCGAGAAGGCGAGCCGCGCGACGCTCGATGATTACGTGCGCGCCTGCCGGGAGCGGCGAACGCTCACGCGGGAGATGGAGAAGGTGTTTGATGAGGTCGACGTCCTCATCGGGCCTGTATATCCCTGTCCCGCTGCGCCTATCGAGACGAGGATGGGCCGCGTGAACGGGGTGGAGCATCCGTTCTCCGGCCTCGGCAGAGCCCAGACCGGTCCCTACAACCTGTTTGGTTTTCCGGTGCTCGCCGCCCCGTCGGGTTTTAGCGACGATGGACTGCCGGTGTCGGCGCAATTCGTGGCACCGCCCTGGGAGGAGGCCCGCCTCCTCCAGGCCGCCCATGCGTTCGAGGAGGCGACGCCGGAGATACGGAGCGAGAAACCGCCGATTTTCCGTGAATGATTTGGAACCCATGACTGTCGTGCCTCCCATAAAATCCCAGGGGATCAAGACGAAACTTGCGGAATGGATTGCGGAGTGCGCAAGGGAGCGAGGGTTTGATAGATGGGTAGAGCCTTTTTTGGGGACGGGTGCGGTCGCATTCAACGTCCGCCCGAAAAGGGCGCTGCTTTGTGACAGCAATCCGCATGTAATCGCGTTTTATACATCCGTCCAGATGAAAAAAATTACAGGCGACGCCGCAAAAAGCTTTCTTTACAGGGAGGGGGAGAAACTCTCAAAAAGCGATGGCGCCTATTATTACGACGTCAGAGACCGCTTCAACGCGTATGGAAACCCGCTTGATTTTCTTTTTCTGAACCGCTCCTGTTTTAACGGGATGATGCGTTTCAACAAAAATGGTGGATTCAACGTTCCTTTTTGCAAAAAGCCCCGGCGCTTCCGCCCGTCTCTCATCACGAAAATCACGAATCAGATCGCAATGGTCTCGCGCATCATCGAGGAGGGAGACTATACGTTTCGGCATCAGGCGTTCCGGCAGACTTTGGCGGAAACCAGGGAAGGGGACATCGTATATTGCGACCCTCCATATATTGGCCGCCACGTCGATTATTATGATTCATGGTCGGAAGGAGAAGAGACCGCACTCCACGATGCGTTGGCAGGTTCTCGTGCGGATTTCATCGTGTCCACTTGGCTGAAAAACAAATACCGCACCAACGATCACGTCTTTTCTCTTTGGAAAGATTGCGCGATCGCCGTGAAAAAGCATTTTTATCATGTGGGAGCAAAGGAGGAGAACCGCAACGCCGTATATGAGGCGCTGCTCACGAATTTTGCTGCGCCCTTCTCCCAGCCTGTGAAGGCACAAAAAGGCGGGGGCGATCGCACCGCCCAGGTTTTTGTGGGTGAGGCATCCATCTTATAATTGGGGTTTGTTTTGACGCCGATTCCCCCAGCATGAGGATATAGGAATATGACGCCAGATGATGGTTCCGTGCTCGTCTCGACGGCGTGGCTTTCCGAGCGCCTGGAAAGCCCGAATCTTCACGTGATAGAGGTTTCCGCATCCAGCGATTACGCCGGATACGGAAAGGCCCACGTTCCGGGGGCGCATTGGTGGTTCTGGAAGGACGCCCTTTGGCACGAGACGGACCGCGCGTTCGCCGCTCCTGGAGAGATGGCGGAGCGGCTGGGCCGCAGGGGCATCAGCGCGGATGAGACCATCGTCCTCTATGGAGACCCCGTGCAGTTTGGAACCTATGCGTTCTGGGTTCTCAAGATGGCGGGCTTTGCGAATTTGAGGCTGCTTGACGGCGCCAAGAAAAAGTGGGTCGCCGAGGGTGCCCCCGTCTCGCAGGAGGCGCCGTGCCTCTGTGCCGTCCCCGGCTCCGCCGTGGGCGAGGGGGAGGAGCTGAGCGTGGGCCGGGATGACGTTCGCGCCCGTCTGGGTGATCCGGGCAGGGTGCTGCTCGACGTTCGATCTCCCGAGGAATTCAGAGGCGAGCGGGTGATGCCCCCGCCGGGCTTTGACCATGGCGCGGAACGGGCGGGGCGCATACCGGGGGCGGTTCATCTGTTTTTCCGCGAGCTGCTGAATGCGGACGACACCTTCAAGCGTCCGGAGGAGATCGAGGAAATTCTGGCAGGGGTGGTCGCCGCACCTGATGCGGTCGAGCTCGTCCTCTACTGACGCCTGAGCCACCGGGCCAGTCTGGTCTGGTTCGCCATGCGGTATTTGCTGGGTTATAGAAACGTCAAGATCTATGACGGCTCATGGACGGAATGGGGGAGCATCGTCGGCTTTCCCATCGAGAGATGAGGCGCGCCTCCCTCGCGCGGAGGATGGGTCAGCCGGCGGGGTAGCGTGGCTTTCCGCCTCTTAAGACGCGAAGCACGTCCGTCGCCGCCTTTCGCCTCATGTCCTCCAGGGCGGCCGTGCTGTACCATGCGCCGTGCGGCGTGATGAGGCAGTTGGACAGACCGAGCAGCGGGTGGCTTCCGGGCGGGGGCTCCTCCCGCAGCACGTCGATCCCCGCGCCCCGGATGGCGCCTTTCTCCAAAGCGGAGGCGAGTGCCCCCTCATCCACCAGTTCGCCGCGCGCCACGTTGATCAGAACGGCTTCCGGCTTCATGCGTTCGAGTGCTTGCGCACTCACCAGTCCCCTCGTTTCGGGCGTGAGGGGCGCGTGCAGGGAGACGTAGTCCGCCTCCCGCCAAATGCGCGCGAGCGGGACTTTCCGGGCGCGCAGTTTCGTGAACGCCGATTCCGCAGCGAAGGGATCTTGGGCGATTATCCGCATTCCGAAGGCGCGCGCCTTCCTCGCCAGAGAGGCGCCGATTCTCCCGAGGCCCACGACGCCAAGGGTGGCGCCCCGAAGCGGAGCGATGGGCCGGAGAGAGGCGATTCCCCATCCGCCTTTTTTGACTTCCTCCGCCCCCTCGCCGAGTTTTCTCGCGAAGAACAGGAGCATCGCCATGGCGTGGTCCGATACTTCCTCGATGCAGTAATCGGGAACGAAAGCGACCTGTATCCCCTTTTCTCGCGCGGCCTGGAGGTCAACGTTGTCCACTCCCACGCCGCCGCGCGCGAGGATTTTGCAGCGCTTCAGGCGTGAGACGACCTCGGCGGTGAACTTGGGAGCCGCGCCGATGATGACGCCCTCCGCCTCCGCGCAGAGCGCGGCCAGGGAGTTCGGGTCCGCCCCCATGCCCTGGATCAGGCGGCAGCCCAGAGGGGAGAGTATCTCCTCCTCAATGGTGGGCGGCCCGAAGCGCGTTCCGGCGAGGGCGACGATAGGGCCATCCTCCTCGCTCGGGTCTAGAGCTCTCTCAGCATTCCCCATTTTTGCACCGTGGCGACTTCGAGCGAGCGGAGAACGAGACGTTCGACGGCGAAGCCCAGAAAACCGATGATGATGATGCCGCCGTAGATGACGGCGCTGTTGAGCGTCTCCTGGGCGTCGAATATCCGGACGCCCAGGCCCATCTCCGGCGAGGCGAGCAACTCGCCGGCCAGAAGCACGCGCCAGGCGCGGGCGAAGCCGATGCGCCATCCGGAGATGACTACGGGCAGTGCGCCGGGCAGCAGGATGCGCACCAGCAGGGAGAAGCCTTTCGTCTCCATGGAGCGGGCCGCGTTCACGAGCGTTTCGTTCACGGTCTTCACGCCCACCCAGGTGTTGAGCACGATGGGAATGCAAGTGGCGAAGGAGATGGTGATGACGACGGCTTTTTCCGTCAGTCCCCAAAAGAGAATCGTCGCCGGAAACAGGGCGATGCCGGGTATCGTGCTGAAGAAGTTCACCACGGGAACGAATATCCACTCGATGGTCCTGGAGGCGCCCATGATGACGCCCACTATCGTTCCCGCGATGAGGGCGAAAAGCAAGGAGACGAACAACCGGAGAATCGAAGTCCCCACGTGGGTGATGAGCAGGCCGTTGAGAGTCTCGTCCACCATGGTCAGAAATATCGTGTAGATGCGCGGAAACAGGGTAGGGGGCACCAGCTCCATCCAGCTCACGAATTCCCAGAGGGCCAGAAGCAGCGCGATGGGCAGGATGTTCTCCATCAGGGCGCGGCTGAAGAACTGGAATTTTGCCGCCCGCCCGGATTTGATCTCGCCTTGTGCCATGCCGCTCAAAAGGGTTTCTCCCCCATTTCTCTCCGGCCCATCCAGGGGCCGGAGAGGGAAAAGGTCCGCTTAATTGGCGGCCACCGCTTTTTCCACGAAGCGGTTGTCCACGTAATCCTCAAGGGGCGGGGCCGTCTTGATGCGTCCGAGCTTGCGCAGAATGTCCTGGTTCGCCTTCATGTCGGCTATCATCGCCGCGTCCCAGACGTGGTTCCTGAAGGCGAGGATATCGACGAAGAAGCGCGCGTCCGCCATCTCGAGCTTCTTGCCGCGTCGGGTGCTGAACGTATGGAACAGCCGGGCGGCGTCCTCCCGGTTCGCCTCGATCCATTTCTTCGCGTTCACCCAGGCGTTGACGACCTTCTGCACCACCTGCGGGTGTTTCTGGATGAAGCTCGTGCGGGTGTAAAGCAGGAAGGGATACGGCACCTCGGCCACGCGCTCGATCTCCTTCTCGCCGATTATCTGGCGTCCCAGACCCCGGTTGAGGATCGAGCGCGCGAACGGATACCAGGGGACGGCGGCGTCGATGTTGCCGGTGCCCATGGCGGCGGCGATTCTGGAGGTGCGGATGTAGCGCATCTTGAACATGCTCTCGTTCAGGCCGATCTTGTCCAGGTAGCGCAGCCAGGCGACGTGGGTACCCGAGCCCTTCTGAATGGCGATGGACTTGCCCTTGAGGTCGGCCATCGTCTTTGAGGTCGTATCGTCTTTTTTCACGATGACGGTGGCGAGGAAGCCCGTGTTGTTCACGGCCACCGTCTTCATGTTCCAGCCCCTTGCGGACCACTGGACGAGGCGTCCGTTCGCGGCGGTCCCAAAGTCCATGGAGCCGCCATAAACAGACGAAAGCGCCTGGGAGCCGCTTTTGAGCGGTCGGCCATTGACGTTCAGTCCCTCTTTTTTCAAAAAGCCTTTTTCGATGGCCACGAGGGGAACGATGGCCGTCGCGCTCTCTGAATAGGCCAGGCGCACCGTTTTGACGACGTCGCGCTCCTTGGCCAGGGGGGTGACTTTTTTCTTTTTTTTCGCGGCGTCGGCGCCCATCGGGGGGATGAGCGACGCAGCGAGAAGAGCGATGACGGCGATGGAGAGATGCTTCCAGGTTCGTTTCCGCAACATGGGCGTTCCTCCTCAAACGATATGGATTCCTGACGACGGCTCCGAAAAAACGTTCTTCGCACTTCGCAACACCTCAGAATGGGCGCATACGCCCGTTCTCAGCGGTTCTCATCCTGCGTTTCGATCAGGCTGGCGAGATATCTTTCCATCTCCACGAAATCCGGTGCCAGAATGTCGCGGGGACGCTTCAAATCAATCTTCACCTCCTCGGTGATGCGGCCCGGCCGCGCGCTCATGACGATGACGCGGTCGGCGAGAAAGGCGGCCTCGCGCACGTCGTGGGTGATGAACATGACCGTTTTTTTCGTCTTCTCCCACACGTCGACGAGCACGCGCTGGAGTGCGGAGCGCGTCTGGGCGTCGAGGGCGCCGAAGGGCTCGTCCATGAGCAGAAGTTCCGGCTCCAGGGCGAGCGCCCGGGCGATGGCCACTCGCTGGCGCATTCCGCCCGATAGCCGGTTGGGAAAGGTTTTCTCGAATCCCTGGAGCGACATGAGACGGATGTAGTGATTCGCGATTCCCTCGTGCTTGCTCTCAGGAATTCTTTTCTGCCGGACTCCGTAGAGGATGTTGGAGCGCACGTCCTGCCAGGGGAAGAGGGCGAAGTCCTGGAACACGACTCCCCGGTTGAGACCCGGGCCCGACAGCGGTTTGCCGTCCAGCGTGATCTCGCCGGCCGACTTGGGGTACAAGCCCGCCAGAATCATCAGCATGGTGGATTTTCCGCATCCGCTGGGGCCGATGATGCAGACGAACTCGTTGTCCTGAATCTCGATGTTGACGTCGTCGATGGCGCGTATCTCGCGAACGCTGCCAAAGCCCTCGTTGACGGAGAACGTTTTCCGAAGCCCCTGAATCGAGAGTTTTGACGCCATGACAGCTCCTTGAGGCGCACTTGGACGCATCCGCCTGAAGAGCAAACGCCGACCGCGGCGAACGATTGGTGATGGACGCATTATAGGGGCGGAATGGATGGATGTAAAAGGGGGGGCCATGCGCAAGCGAAAACGCCGCGACCGAAGCGGCCGCGGCGTTCAATCGGCGAGGCGGAGCTAGCGCAGCACGTTGCCCTCTTTGCGCGGCGGATCGTTCGCCGGACGAGGCTCGACCGGCTCGTTGTTTTTGAAGTCGGGGGCGAGCTCCGCGTTGATGGCCGCCCATGCGGGATCGTCATCCTCGGTTTCCAGGATGGCGTCAATCGGGCACTCTGGCTGGCAAACGCCGCAGTCGATGCACTCCTCAGGATCGATGATCAGGAAGGGTTCTCCCTTGTACTCGCCTGGGTGCATACAGTCCACTGGACAGACGCTCACGCACGTCGCGTAGCGTTCGCCCAGGCATTTCTCCCCGATGACAAATGTCATGGATGATTCCCTCCTTCAGATGATGAAAATTCCTGCCGATTTAAACCCGGAGAGAATGACGCTCCGGCGATTCGTCGTTCCCCGACTCCCGTTTCTCCTGCGACACCTCAAGCGCGTCGAATGCTACCAGATGCCATTCAGGAAAATCAAGGGTCGGGACCCACAAATTTCAGAATCGGCTGAGCCAGGCCGCGCTTTATTCCGCGGGCTTCGGGGAGGCGTCGAAAATTCTTCCGGGCACCAGGAGCAGACGGATGCGAAGCGGACCTGCGGGAACGATGGGAGCATGACGCCGGCCGGGACGGTTCCGCTGTGCGGGATGGAGGGCGGACGAGTCCGATGCGCCGCGCGAGAACAGGCACCTTCAGGGAAGGCGGCGCGGCGCGCGGCTGGGCCGGAAAGCGTGATAAACACGAAGAGACGTATCAGATGAAGCGCGCCTACCTCCTCCTCTGGACGGACAGGAGAGAGCGGACGCGCGCATTCGAAACGTGAAGGGGCGGAGGATTTAGTTCGCCACCCTCAGCCGGTAATCGGGCGTCGGGTTCAGGGGGCATGAATAATAATAATCCCCCGCTTTCAGGGTGATGGGGTAGTCCTGCGTTTTCCCCTTCACGAGGCCGCCGCCCGATATTTTCGGCAGAGTGAAGCGTCCCAGGCCCGCCCCCCGCAAATAAAAGCCGAGCGCATAGGGCACGTTCTTGTTCGTCACCCGAAAGACGTATCGACCCGGTTTGAGCGTGATGGTCTTCGCGCTCGCCAGACGCTTCTCCTCGTTTTGGGAGTTGAGCGCCCTGCAATCGGCCGACGCCTTGGTCTTGAAGCCATGGTCCTTGCCCTCGGGCTCGGTGAATTGGCATCCCGTCTGGGTAAGGGTGATGATGGTCGGCTCGGCGTTCACGGGCGTCGATGCGAGGCACAGGGTGGACGCTGCAAAGAGAATCACAAACGCCTTTTGGATGTTTTGCATGGCTTTGTTTCCCCTTTGGAGTGCATTTTCCAAAAGTCCCCCCGGCGGAATGAAACGCCGGGGGGATTGGACTGCCGGGGGGGATTGGACTGAAAGCCGGCACCGCTTTCGAGAGACGAAAGACGCTCGCTCAAAGGACGTGCGCTGGACTAATTCTTCTTCTTCATCATGCCGTCTTTCTTCATCATCGCGTCATCTTTCTTCATCATGCCGTCTTTCTTCATCATGGTGCCGTCTTTCTTCATCATGGTGTCTTTTTTCATCATGTGGTCTTTCTTCATCATCGCGTCGTCTTTCTTCATCATGCGTCGTCTTTCTTCATCATGCCGTCTTTCTTCATCATGTCTTTTTTCATCATGTGGTCTTTCTTCATCATGGTGTCTTTCTTCATCATGCCGTCTTTCTTCATCATGCCGTCTTTCTTCATCATGCCGTCTTTCTTCATCATGCCGTCTTTCTTTTCTCCGCCATATGCGAGCGAAGCATAGCTGCCAAAGCCAAGGACGAGCGCTAGGGCGGAAACAACGAGGAATCGCTTCTTCATGGTCGTTCTCCTTTGTTGGGGTTGAAGCGTTAGGGTTGTAAAGGCTTTGTCGCCTTTCGTCGAGAGGAAATTATAGCAAAAGACGAGAAGGATAAAAATGGGAAATCTTAAAGAAATCGTAAAGAAAACCTTAGGCGGGGAGGGTGAGCCAGACGTCGATGGTGTTTTCGTCGTATGTGGCTCCCACTTCGCCGCCATGCGTCTCGACGAGTCCCTTCACTATCGCCAGGCCGATGCCTGCCCCACCGCTTTCGCGGGAGCGCGATTTTTCCGCGCGGTAGAAACGCTGGAAAAGGAGGCTGACGTCCTCCTGGGACAAATTGTTGCAGGTGTTTGAAAAAAGTAGTTTCACCTTCTTCTCGTCCTCCTCCTCCGCCCGGACGCGGAACTTCCCCCCTTTGGGCGTGTATTGCCACCCGTTCTGGATAAGGTTTCCCAGTGCCTGGAGAATTTTGTCCCTGTCCGCCTGCACCGGCGCTATCTCGCCGTTGAAATCCGCAATCACCCGAATGCCTCTGGCCTCGAAGTCGTGCCGATGGAGTGCCAGTACCTGCTTCACCAGATGCGGCAGCTGCACCTCCGAGCGCTTGAGATAGGCTTTGGCGGCCTCGGCGCGGGTGAGTTGCTGGAAATCCTGCACCAGGCGCACGAGCCGCAGAATTTCCTCCTCCAGCATGGTGAACGTCTCATGGGTGGGCGGGATGACGCCATCGGCCAGTCCCTCCAGATAGCCGCGCACCGTGGTGAGAGGCGTTCTCAGTTCATGGGCAATGTCCACCAGCATGGTTTTTCGGAGCTTTTCGAGTTTCTCCAGGCTGTCCGCCATCTGGTTGAACGTCAGTCCGAATTCGCCGACCTCGTCTTTCGATGAAATATCGGCGCGCGCGGTGAAATCGCCTTGCGACACCTTTTTCGAGACTTTCGCCATCTCGGAGAGCGGACGCAGCACCCTCCTGGTGAGGAGGAAGCTCAGGGCGACCGCCAGCCCCAGGGCGAGCAGGCTCGCCTTGATGAGGTAGCGGTGCACGGCGTCCAGGAACATCTGGTGCGTGTCTGTCGGCGAGATGTTGTATTTGTGCATGAGAACGGAAAAATAGTCGGCCGCGAGGAAATCGAACGCCAGCCAGACGACCAGGATGACGAGTCCTATGACGGGCAGGTTGATGGCCAGCAGCTTCCAGAGCAGTCGGCTTCTCATGCCTAGATGGCCGCGTGACTTTCCGATTCAGCGAAGCGATAGCCCACGCCGCGCACGGTGAGGATGAGCCGGGGATCGGAAGGGTCGCGCTCGATTTTCTGCCGCAGTTTCCCGATGTGAACGTCCACCACGCGATCCACCACCGCGTCGGCCGTCCGGTAGAGTTTGGTGAGCAGCTCATCGCGCGAGAATACGCGCCCCGGAACGCTCATGAGCGTTTGCAGGAGCACGTATTCCGATGGGGTGAGCGCTACGGTCTCCCCGTTTTGGGTGAGTTTGCGCTTCTCGGGCTCCATGAGCAGATTGCCGAAGGAGAGGTCCGTTCTCTCTCGGGCGGTCGTCCGCTTCGCGCGCCTGAGAATGGCCTTGACGCGCTCGTTGAGCTCTCTTGGGCTGAATGGCTTGACGACGTAATCATCCGCCCCCAGCGAGAAGCCCAGAAGCCTGTCCGCCTCCTCCGCCTTGGCCGTGAGAATCAGGATGGGCACGTCGGAATTGCCTCTGATCCGCCGGCACGCCTCCCAGCCGTCCATGCGCGGAAGCATCAGGTCGAGCACGACGAGGACGGGTCCGTGCTGACGGGCGAGTGCCACCGCGCGCTCCCCGTCATGGGCGATGATGGTGTCGAAGCCCTCCCGACCCAGATACTCGTCAATCAGCGATGCGATGTTCTTCTCATCCTCGACGATGAGGATGGCGCCTTTCCCCTTTGTCATCTCGCGTCTTTCCGCCTTCCGCCCCAAAGCCGGACCCCTGGGATATCGGCGCGCGCGGAGGCGTGGAATCAAGATTCGGTAAAAATTTTCTCCTTCCGCTCCAGGCGGATGCGGAGAGGGGGCCGGCGGTGCGCCGCTTTGGCCTTCACGCCCCCCGCCGGGGTTGCGCCCAGGCACTTCCCGTATCAGGCAAGGCCCATCAAGCGGGCGGGGTTTCGCTGGACCATCCAGCGAATCTCCTCCTCCTCAAGCCCCAGGCGCAGCATCGTGGCGATGAACATCCGCAGCATTTCCGTCGGCGGGGGGTTGAGGTCGAGTTGCGCGTCCGTGCTCATCACGCATCGCTCGGCGCGGAGGGTGCGCGCGGTTTTCGCCACCTCCTGCGGGTCGAGGTCGCGCCACATCGGAAAGGCGGATATCCACGTGAACTCGATGACGTAGCCCAGGTCCGCCACCTCCCGCAGCTGCGCCTCGCTCGCGTTGACGATGGAGATGATCGGATGGGTGAAGATGAATTTTTTCAGCCCGATCTCCTTCGCCCGCCGCGCGAGGGCGACGCTCTCATCCGCGGACAGGTGGCCGGTGGCCACTGCGGCGTCCGCGTCCCGGACAATTTCCAGAATGGCGTCCGCCTCTGGCGACACCACTCCGTTTTCGTCCAGGACGGTGAGGCCGCGCGCCGGCGGAGGCTGTCGATAGGCTTCCGCGATGCGTTTGCTGTAGGCGCCCACCTTGACGTCGTTCGCCGCGGAGTAGGTGGGCATCCAGATGACCTTGGCGCCGAGGCGCACCGCGCTTTCCGCCGCAAAGGGCGAGAGCCCGCCCACGTTGGCGTTCAGGGTGATGGCGCCGAAGGCGGTGACGCCCGGATACACCTCGTTCAGCACTCTGGCCTGGGCGACGGTAGGCCATAGATGGCTCTTCATCACGAAGCCCCTCATGCCGACTTCGCGCGCGAGCTGGGCCCATTCATGGTCCAGCACGCGCCCCGGCTCCTCCACGAATACCTGCGGGAAGATGTGGGCGTGAACGTCAATGGCGCCCTCCAGGAGCTCGTCAGCCTTGGTGCGCATGAGTAAAAACCCTCCGAACGTTGACGGCGCGCGCGCGCGTCGATAGCGTCTTTCAGGAGCGCATCCCCCTTCTCGCGCACGAAAAAACTCACCCCATGCTGACGGGATGGCGGAGAGGGATGAAAAGCCCCATCATGCGGCATGAAAGGCGCGCCGGGCAAGCCGGTTCGCGCGGTGTTCCCGTTTTTCTGGGTGAGACGGGGCGATTTTTCGGAAGGAGGGTTTCTCATGTTCCCAAGCCATCGTATCGGAACGCCGGTGCGCCGGATCGAAACGCCCGCCCTGCTGATCGATCTCGACGTCATGGAGGAGAACCTCGCTTTGATGGCGGAGCGCCTGGAGGGGGCGAACGTCCGGCTTCGCGCCCACGCGAAGACGCACAAGAGTCCCTGGATCGCCAGAAAACAGATTGCGCTCGGCGCAGTGGGCGTGTGCTGTCAGAAGGTGAGCGAGGCCGAGGTGATGATAGCGGGCGGGGTGGAGGACGTGCTCGTGAGCAGCGAGGTCACTGCGGCCTCCAAACTGGGCCGCCTGGCCGCCCTCGCGCGCCACGCGCGGCTGATGGTGGTGGTGGATCATCCCGAGGGCGCGCGAATGCTCTCCGAGGCGATGGCGGCGGCGGGCGGAGAGATTGGCGTGCTCATCGACGTGGACGTGGGGCAGGGGCGCTGCGGAGTGGCGCCGGGCGCTGCGGCGGCAGAGCTGGCCCGGCGCGTGGACGCGATGCGGGGGCTCGACTTGCGTGGAATCCAAGCCTATCAGGGCGCGGCCCAGCACGTGGACGGGTTCGTCGAGCGGCGCGCGGTCTACGCCGAGGCGATAGGGCTGATGGGGGAAACTATCGCCGCGTTCGACGCCGCTGGACTTCCGACGGACGTCAGGAGCGGCGGCGGTACGGGTTCCTGGCGATGGGACGCGGAATCAGGCGCGCTGAACGAGCTGCAGGCGGGCAGCTATCTTTTCATGGACTCCCACTACGGCAGCATCGGCGGCGAGAGATCGGACGTCTATGACGACTTCAGGCCCAGCCTGTTCGTGTTGACGAGCGTGGTGAGCGCGCCCGCGCCCGATCGCGTGGTGATGGACGCCGGCCACAAGGCGCTCACCTCCGACAGCGGGCTCGCCCCCTGCCTCGAACTCGAAGGCGCCGCCCACGCAAGAGCCTCCGATGAGCACGGCATCCTCGAACTCTCCCCATCCTCCAGGCGTCCTGAAATTGGCGAGACGCTCCTGTTCCAGCCCAGTCACTGCGACCCGACGATCAACCTCTACGACGCCTATCACGGAATTCGGGGGGGGATGGAGGAGGGCGTCCTGGAGGCGGTGATCCCCGTGGCGGCGCGCGGTTGCGTCTGGTAGGGCCGCACCGTCTTTTTCCGGGCGGGACTGCGCACGACGAGGTGAAGAGCGGGCGGCTTTATGCGTCCTGGGTTATGGCTTTCCAAACGTGGCGACCCTGTCCACGCGGCACTCGAACAGGACGCGCTTCTCTTCGATGACGGGGTCCCGAAGCGCGTAGGGCGGATCCTGCCCCGTGTATTTCGTCCAGATGCGGTCGAGCTGCTCGCCGGCTCTCTCTCCGCCCGGCTCCCCTTCTCGGACCTCGTTGACGACCGTGCATTTGACGCTCATCCAGTGATAGGGGTTCTCGGGGTTGACGAGGAGGATCGTGAGGCGCGGGTTCGCTCTTATCCATCCGCATTTTGCCCGGTGGGCGGCGGTGTTCACCAGAATCGTGTCGCCCTCGTAGTCGAACCACATGGGCGTCAGGTTCACCCGTCCGTCCGGTCCCGTCAGTCCCAGCGTGACCGTGATCGGCATGTCCAGCAGTTGCTTGTAGATGGGGTCCAGCGCAGACAGGCCGCTCGCCTTTTTTCTTTCCCCCACGGCGAACTGACCCTCTTGCAGACCCTCGGATACGTCCTTGAACCGGGCTACGGTGAATTCCGCCATCGCGCGCCTCCTCCCCATGAGAAAAAGTGAATTTCGGAAAGGCTAGCAAAGGGGATGCGGCGCGACAAGGGGAGTCGCCTATCTTGCCGCGCGCCTCGCGCAGCGAAAGCCCACGATCTTCCACCGTATGAGGCCATCAAGCCGAAAGCGCTCGGCACTCCTCAAATACGCGGGGCCCTCGCGCCAGGAGCCCCCTCGAATGGCGTGCATGAACCCCGAGGGCGGTCCCTGCGGGTCCTTGAGGGGCGCTTTCCGGTAGTAGAACTCGCCCCAGAAATCGTGGGTCCACTCCCAGACGCCGCCCGCCATGGAGCGCGCCCCATAGGGCGATTCGCCGCCCGGCTTCCCGCCCACGGGCTGCGGGCGGCCGTGGCCGACGAGGGCGCGATCAAAGGAATCGCCCCAGGGGTAGCGTCTGGCGTCAACGCCCCTCGCCGCTTTTTCCCATTCCGCTTCCGTGGGCAGGCGCTTGCCCGCCCAGGCGCAGTAGGTTTTGGCGTCGAACCAGGAGACGCCCACGACCGGAAGGCCGGGCCGGTGGAGGTTGCTGTCTCCGGCGTATTTTGATTTCCGGTGTCCCGTGGCTTTCCGAAACCTCTCCCAATGGAAAACAGATACCTCGTCCCGGTCTATCCAGAACGCGGAGATGAACACCTTTCGCACGGGAAGCTCCTGGGGGTTCCCGTCGTATGACCCCTGGGTGAAGAGGCCGCCTGGCACGAATGCCATCCAGCGGCCGTCTTTTGTCCCAGGAGGCTTTTGGACGAGGGGAACGGGGGACGGGGAGAGGGCGATCTCATGCCTGCGCGCGCGCCGCTCTCCCTCTGCCGCGGAGGGTCTCGCTTTCATGGGAGTCAGGAAAGAAGCGTTCCCCTGCCCGGAAGCCGTGAGCAGAACGAGGACGAGGGCGAGGAGCGAAAATCCGAGGCGCGCCACTTCCCGTCTATTTTCTCTTTCTGGGCCTTGCGTTGATGAACGCTTCTCGAACGTATTGGACGACCGACCAGATTTCCGCATCGCTCAGCACGTGGCCATAAGCCTTCATGAAGTCAAATTTCTTCATCTCGGTGACGTCAATGCGGCCGAGCTTGATGAGCCAGAACAGGAACGCATCGTCGAAGCGCGCCATCTGTTCCTTGAGGCGATAGTCCATCGGCGGCGGCTGAATGTGGCTGATGAACGGCTTTTCGGGGTCCTGATCCTCCACCGGACGCGCACCGTTGCCGGCACCGCGCGCGCCGTGGCATTGCGCGCAGGCGTCCATGAAGATTTCCTTCGTCTCCTCATCCTTCGTCTGGTCGCCGCTCGTGAAGCCGCGCTCCCATTGGATGAGCTTGCGAATCTGATCGTCCTCAAGCACCTCGCCGAACGAGGGCATGGCCGTGGGAACGCCGTTGTCGATCTTGTGCCCCTTCATCCTGTTTTTGAGGACGTTCATCTTGCCGAATTTCACGACGGTGAAGATGTAGTCGTCCGTCATGCGCTTCATGTAGGGGCTGATGAACACCTGGGGTCTGGGCCTTGAGCTCCGCCAGCTCGGCCCCTTGCCGTCTCCTTTGATGCCGTGGCAGGAGAAGCAGATTTCCTCATAGATTTCCTTGCCCAGCCAGTAGTCTCCGCCATGCTGCCTTGCCGTATCAGGACGGGGAGGCGCCTTTTTGGCCGCAAGAGAGCCTGCCGGAGCGATGAGGCTCCACGTGAGCGTCAAGACGATCCAGCAGCCTCTACTTTTCAGAATGTCCACTTCCCCCTCGGCCTTTCTGATGGCCGCTCGACGCCAGAGGAACGCATTCAGAATTCAGCGCGCCGCACCGCTCATTTCGCGCACGGGTTAGCGGCACAAGGGTTTTTCGCCGCGCAAGGATTCGCGGCACACGGGTTCTTTGCTGCACAGGGGTTCTTTGCCGCGCATGGATTGCCTGCGCAAGGGTTGGCGGCACAAGGGTTTTTCGCTGCGCATGGGTTCTTGGCAGCGCAAGGGTTAGCCGCACATGGGTTTTTCGCTGCGCACGGATTCGCGGCACACGGGTTCTTTGCTGCACATGGGTTTTTCGCTGCACAGGGGTTAGCGGCACACGGGTTCTTTGCTGCACAGGGGTTAGCGGCACACGGGTTCTTTGTTGCACATGGGTTCTTTGCCGCGCATGGATTACCTGCGCAAGGGTTGGCGGCACAAGGGTTTTTCGCCGCGCAAGGGTTCTTTGCTGCACAGGGGTTAGCGGCACACGGATTTGCCGCGCATGGATTCGCGGCGCAAGGGTTTTTCGCTGCGCACGGATTCGCAGCGCAGGGGTTCGGGGCGGCACACGGATTTGGGGCGCATGGATTGGCGCCTCCGCTAGGCCTTCGCACCGTCTTCATGAACGCCTTGCGCTTCGCCTCCCAGTCTATCATGCGCTTGTATCGCTTCGGGGAAAGCGAAACCACGTAGGCTTCCAGGTCTTTATACTTTTGGGAATAGGGGTCCATGGGCGGGTTGCCGATGAACGCCGTCGCGCAAAGGTCGTTGAACTGCCCGACGCTGACCACCTGGCTCGCTGGACTCAGGCGCGGGAAGTGATCCGCCGCTCCGATGAGGGTGGGAATGGGGACCGGATTCCGAAAACCCATCACGTCCACCGCCGTGCCGCCGATCGTGCGGCCCCGAGGGTGGCAGCCCACGCAGCCGACGCTCCTGAATAATTTTTTGCCGCGCGCGACGGAATCCTTCACGCTGTGGTCATATTGCTGCGTATAGAAAAAGGGCGGAGGCGTGATGGTTGCTTTTTTCTCGCCCGTCTCCTGCGCATGGGAGGCTGCGGGAGTCGCCAGCCCGAAAGCTGCGGCGAAGATGATGGCCCACTTTGCTGTTTTCATCACGTTCTCCTTGCTGAGAGTCTCGACCCCTGGGAATATGAAAAATCAGGCTCCACGACGCCCGCGTGTCGTTTTACGCGTCTCTATCCACCCTGGCAGGGATTCTTTGCCGCACAGGGATTTCCGGCGCACGGATTCTTGGCCGCACAAGGGTTAGCCGCACATGGGTTCTTGGCCGCGCAAGGGTTAGCCGCACATGGGTTCTTGGCCGCGCAAGGGTTAGCCGCACATGGGTTCTTGGCCGCGCAAGGGTTCGCCGCACATGGGTTTTTCGCTGCGCAGGGATTCTTGGCCGCGCACGGGTTAGCGGCACACGGATTCTTGGCCGCACAAGGGTTAGCCGCGCACGGGTTCTTGGCCGCGCAAGGATTCTTGCCAGCGCACGGGTTTCCCGCACACGGATTTGCCGCGCAAGGATTGCTCCCCGCACACGGGTTTCCAGCGCATGGATTCTTCGCTGTCCTCGCACAGGGATTTCCAGCACATGGGTTGGCGCCACAGGGATTTCCGCCGCCGCCTGCGAGGGCATAGACGAAATTTGCCCTGTAGGAGCCGCCCCTGGCCTGGGTGGAGACGTTCACCCGGGTTCCGGCCTTGATGGAGCTGACGCTGATCGGCTTGGGTCCAAGATGGGCCAGCGTTGTTTTCACGACGTGGACGCTGAGGTTCTCGCCGGCGGACGTGCGCACACCAAGGTAGCCTTTTTGGTAGCCGGTAACTTCGCCGACGAGCATGACGCCCTCGCTCCTCGCGCGAACGCCGCCGCCCCCACAGGGATTCGCCGCGCACGGGTTCGCTGCGCACGGATTTTTGGCCGCGCATGGATTTCCGCACACGGATTCTTGGCCGTACATGGGTTCGCCGCGCACGGATTCTTGGCGGCGCATGGGTTAGCGGCACATGGGTTCTTGGCAGCGCAAGGGTTCGCCGCACAAGGATTCTTGGCAGCGCAAGGGTTAGCCGCACACGGATTCTTGGCCGTACATGGGTTCGCCGCACAAGGATTCTTGGCAGCGCATGGGTTAGCCGCACATGGATTCTTTGCCGCGCATGGGTTAGCCGCGCATGGATTCTTTGCCGCGCATGGGTTCGCCGCCTCAGCCGGCGTCGCCCAGACGAAAGCGGCCAAAAGCGCGCTGAACAGGATGAACCTTGAGTTTCTCCACATGGTTCTTCCTCCTTTGGGGGATGGATGCGATGCGAAACGTTTATGGTTCGTCAAAATTTGGGTTTCCTCGGTCGCAGTTGTTCGCGACGGTATGCGTCGGGCACTCTCCGCGCAAAAGTTTGTGCGTGTCTCGTCCATATAATCCACCATATGACAGAAAACAAGGGCGAGGCTCTGGTTATTCCAGCCGGTGCTGGAATCCGGCGGAATTCTATCAGAATCGGGCGGGTTAGGGGAGCAGGCGCATTCCCAAAAAAGAGACGAAAAGGGAGAGGAAAATCGCCAGAAACCCGCAATAGGAGTGAATTTGTCGCCAGTCGTCGTTTTTCAGGTTTTTTCTGAGTTTTCGGCCCAGGTAGGCCGTCGCCCACAACAAGCATAGAGCCAGAGTGGCGAAATAGGAATGGGCCGTATCGTAATTGGGAGATTCCAGGGCGAAGCGCATTCCGCCCAGGCCGAGGGCGTAGCCCGCCGAGAAAAGAGCGGTGAACCACCGCCCGAGCCTCATATGCAGACGGGCGATTCGCACCCTCTCGGGGCCCGTCCCCCTTCTTCCGGCGCGTCTGACCCGCAGACCGCTCGCCAGGGTGATGAGGCCCAACGAGAGGGCGGCGATTTGAAAAGCCGGATGAAGATACGCCCCGAAATTCATGCGCCGCCGTTCCAGAGAGTCGTATGTGTGAATGTGAGACGCGCTTTTATCATCTTGGCCTTCGCCCTCCGCCTTGTCGAGAGGGAGGCGCAAGGCTTAGAATGGCGCGAACGCGCCTATGGCCTTCGGACAGGGGGTGAAGGGCGATGCCGCCCCCATGCGAGGGCTTCGTGGCTTGGAAAAGGTGGATCATTCTTCTTAAAGGAGGAAATCATGGCCGTCATCGTATATGTTCTGACCAACCCGGCAATGTCCGGCCTCGTCAAGATCGGCAAGACTTCAAAGGACGATGTTCAGGCGAGGATGAGTCAACTGCATACGACAGGCGTTCCTCTTCCTTTCGAGTGCAGGTTCGCTATTGAGGTTGAGGACGAACAAGGGCCCGGGCTTGAACGGGCACTCCGGGATCGACGCCTTCGGTCCAGAGCAGACTGAGTCCTTCGAGAGAGTTCTTCGCAATAAAGACTTCCCAGGTGGTGGAGCTTCTCAAAATCTGGCCGGGCGCCAAAGACGTTACGCCAGAGGTCGAACGTGATTTGGACAAGAATTTATCTTCCGAAGTCAGGGAGGCTACGAGGAAATTCAGGGAGGACAGGGAGGACAGGGAGGCTACGAGGAAATTCAGGAAAGCTCGCAGACCAAATTTGAATTTTAAGATGATGGGAATTCCAGAGGGATCAAAACTGGTGTCCACGCATGAGGATCGCGAGGAAGCGACCGTGATTGGGGAGCAGAAAAGTGTCGTTTCGGGGCGAGGAAATGTATCTGACGGCCGCAACCCAGATGGCCTGGAATCTGGATTACGGGGTTACCCCTTCTTCTGTACTGGACTTTCGAAGGCAGAAATCTCTCGGAAATTTACTCGGAGACGTATCCGCAGAGTATCGGCGAGCGGCGGCGACGAGGAGGAGGACTAGGCCGAGAAGCCACCGCGCATATCTCTTGCGGAAGGCGAAAGGGAATTATACAGGCAAGGGCGACCATATACCCGTTCAGGAGGGATGATGAACGTCGAGGAGGTGCGCGCCATCGCGCGCGGCAGCAAGGTGTTTGACTTGGGCGTCGCGCTGTTCCCCGGAATGCCCCACGTACCCCTGCACGGCCCGTTCGGGTATTCCATGATCAGGGAGCACGGCGATTTCATGTATGCGGGCGGGGCCTGCGCCGCGGTGGACACGTTCTTCTGTACCGGACACACGGGCACGCACGTCGACGCACTCGGCCACGTCGCCCAGGACATGCAGCTCCACGGCGGGGTGGACGCCTCCTCCTCGCAAAGCAAGACGGAGGGACTCAAGGTCCACGGCATCGAGAGCGTAGCGCCCGTGGTGCGGCGCGGCGTGATGCTCGACGTGGCGGCCCACTTGAAAAAAGACGTCCTTGAAGCGGGGCGTCCCGTCACGAGGGACGAACTCCAGGCGGCGGCGACCGCCCAGGGGGTAGAGGTGGAGGAGGGCGACGTCGTCCTGGTGCGCACCGCGCACATGCGCCACTGGCCGGGCCGGAATTATTATTTCCAGAAAGGGGGCGTCTCCGGAATCGACCTCGACGCGGCGAGATGGCTCTCTGCGAAGGGCGTCTTCATGGTGGGGAGCGATACGTTCGCGGTGGAAGTGCTGCCCGCCCCCTCCCTGCCGGTCCACCGCCATCTGCTGGTGGACTGCGGAATCCACTTGCTTGAGGTGGCGGTTCTGGAGGAGTTGAGCCAAGCGCGGATTCATGAGTTTCTATTCGTCTGTCTGCCGCTCAAGATACGGGGCGGTACCGGCTCGCCCGTTCGTCCCGTCGCGATCTTCTAGCCGCGCTCCCCTTCAGGCTTTCACGAGATATCCATGCCCCGCGTGTTGGAGGACAAGGCGAAGGCGCTTCTGGCGGATGCGGGCGTGCGCGTCCCCCGGGGCCGCTCGGTGCGGACGCCGGCCGAGGCGGCGGAGGCGGCGCGCTCGGTTGGCGGCCCCGTGGTGGTGAAGGCCCTCGTTCCCGTGGGAAAACGCGGCAAGGCGGGCGCCATCCTTTCGGCGGATACGCCGGAGGAGGCGGCCCAGGCGGCCCGGAACCTTCTGGGCGGCGTGGTGCATCACTTTCCCGTTGAGCGGCTTTTGGTGGAGGAGAGGGTCAGGAGCCTCCAGGAATGGTATTTTTCCATCTCTTTTGACAGCGCCTCGCGCGGTCCGCTCATCATGTTCAGCACCGAGGGCGGCGTTGAGATAGAAGCGCTCGCAGAGAGAAGCCCGGACGCGCTCAAACGACTGGAAGTCGATATTCTGGAGGGCCTGAGCGAGGAGGCGTGCGTCTCTTTTCTGCGCGCCTGCGGGGTGAGCGGGGATGCGCTGTTTCGCGCCGCACTCCTCATTCATGCCGGCTACGCGCTGTTTCGCCGCGTGGAGGCGCGGCTTCTGGAAATCAATCCGCTCATCCTCGGCGATGGGGACGAACCCGTCGCCGCCGCATGCGTCCTTGATCTGGATGCGGACGCGCTGTTTCGCCGCCCTGAGCGCAAGGCGCTGCTGGATGAGACGTCGACGGACGGCTGGCGTCCACCCACGCCCCTGGAGGCGCGCGTTCGCGCGATAGACGCCAGCGTCCCGCCGCTCCACACGGTGCGCTTCAGGGAGATTGCGGGCGGAGAGATCGCCCTTCTCTGGAGCGGAGGCGGAGGCGGACTGTATCTCCTCGACACGATGGCGCGTCTGGGGGGTAAGCCTGCGACGGCGTTTGACGTCACGCCGGGCCCCCTGGAGGAGAAATACTACGAGATCACAAAAGAGATTCTGGGTATGCCGAACCTCAAGGGAGTGCTCGCCGGAAGCAACATCACGAGTTTCTCGCGCGTGCAGCTCAAGGTTCGCGCCATCGTTCGCGCGGTGGAGGAGACGGGGGTCGATCTCGCCGAATTTCCCTTCATCGTCCGCTTCGCCGGCGCGGGCGGAGAGGAAGCGCGGGAGATCGCCCGAACGTGCCCAGGCCTGCAATATCTGGGCGATGATGCGACGCTTGAAGAGGCGGCCGAGCGCATCGTCGCCCAGGTCGAGGCGGTGAAGCGCGGCGTGCCCTGGATGGACGCGGGAGGTGCGCGTTGAGCATCCTCCTCGATGAGGCCACGCGCGTCATCGTGGCGGGAATCACCGGTTGGCAGGCGCGCACCCACACCGGGTTCATGCGGAAATACGGCGCCCGGGTGGTGGCCGGCGTGGTGCCGGGACGCGGAGGGGAGGATTGCGACGGCGTGCCGGTTTACGACTCCTTCGCGTCCGCGACGCGCGAGCATCGGGCGGACGCCGCCGTCTTGTTCGTGCCCGCCGCCGCCGCTGCGGACGCAAGCATAGAGGCGGCGGGAGCGGGAGTCGGAGTGGTTCTCGTATGCGCGGAGGGCGTGCCCCTGCACGACGCCGCGCGCATGATCGCACACGCCCGACGCGCCGGAACGCGGCTCATAGGCCCCAACAGCCAGGGCGTCATCAGCCCCGGGCGCGCCAAGATGGGGGGTGCGGGCGGTGATTTGTCCGTCACGAACCTCTTGTTCCAGAGGGGGCCGGTGGGCGTTTTGAGCAGAAGCGGGGGCATGGGCAGCGAGACTTGCTGGCTCTTGAGCCGAGAAGGAATCGGCCAGACGACCTACGTGAGCGTGGGCGGGGACGCGCTCGTCGGCTCCCCTTTTTCTGCGTTGATGCCCTTGTTCGAGGAGGATCCTGATACGAAGTGCGTCGTCTTGTTTGGCGAGCCGGGCACGTCGGCCGAGGAGGATGCGGCGCGGCTGATGGGTGCGGGGAGGGTTCACCAAGCCGGTGGTCGCCTTCGTGGCGGGCATGATCCACGAGTCCGCCCCGCGCGGGGTGAGCTTCGGCCACGCGGCGGCCATCATCGAGCGCGGCGCGGGTTCTCCTGCGCGAAAAAAAGCGCTCCTCAAGGAGGCGGGCGCCGCCGTGGTCGATGACATGCGGGAGATTCCCGCCGCCGTGTGCGACGCCCTGGGCGGCTGAACGTTTCGTCTCCTGGCGGATAACCCCACCGAAGACGCCGGCGAAATAGGGGGGAATCTCTCAAAAACCACAATATTCATATTTTGTTTCGCCATTGCCCACCTTTTGACGAGGAGAAATTGCGAATGCCCAGAATGACAGGTGCCCAGGTCATGGCCGAGATGCTCAAAGGCTACGGCGTGACCCACACTTTCCTGGTTCCCGCCGTTCTCAGACGCTCGATGGCCGAGATGGAGGAGCGCACGAACATCGCACGCATCCAGACGCACGGCGAGAAATCCGCCGCCTACATGGCGGACGGCTACGCGCGCGCGGGCAGGAAGCCCGGCGTCTGCATGGCGCAGATCATCGGCGCGCTGAATCTGGCGGCGGGCTTGCGAGACGCTTATCTGGCGAAATCCCCCGTCCTCGCCTTCACGGGCGGGCGCGTGCCGCAGACGAAGTTCAGAAAGGTCTATCAGGAGGTGGACGACGTTCCCGCCTTCGAGCCGGTGACGAAGTTCAACGCCACGGTGGACGACGTCTCGCGCTTTCCGGACATGCTGCGCCAGGCCTTTCGCGCGGCGACTTCCGGGTGTCCCGGACCGGTGCATCTGCAATTCGCCGGAAACGAGGGCCAGCTCGACGTCGAGGAGGCCGATATGGAGGTGATCGTCGAGGAGGACTTCAAGGCACTCCCCCCCTACCGGCCGGAACCCGAGCCGGCGCGCGTGAGGGCTGCGGTCGAATTGCTGGAGAGGGCGCAGCGTCCCGTCATCGTCTCGGGCGGCGGCGTGCGCGCATCAGGGGCGTCAAGAGAGCTGATCGCCCTGGCGGAGAAGCTCAACGTTCCGGTGGCGACGTCGCTGAACGGCAAGGACAACCTTCCGGGGAACCATCCGCTCTCCGTCGGCGTGGTCGGAACCTATTCGAGAAAGAGCGCCAATCGGGTCGTGAACGCAGCCGATCTGGTTTTCTTCGTGGGAACCGAGACGGGCGGCATGACGACGCACTTCTGGGCCGTGCCGCCCATCGGAACGCCCGCGATGCAGCTGGACATCGAGCCGGAAGCCCTCGGACGGAATTACCCCCTTCAGGCGGCGGTTCTGGGCGACGCCAGGGTGAGCCTGCAGAAGATGGCGGACGCCGCCGGCGGGGAGTCCGCCGCCTCGCGCGTCGCCTGGGTGGAGAAGGCGCAGGGGTTCGTCCAGGGCTGGCGCGATGAGTTTCGCGCGTATCTTGCATCCGACGCCGCACCCATGCGCCCCGAGCGCATCTGTCAGGAGCTGACGGATTCTTTGCCCTCCGACTGCGTCGTCCTGGCGGATACGGGTCATTCGGGCATGTGGATGGGCGGCATGTATGATCTCTCGCATCCAGAGCAGAGCTACCTGCGAAGCGCAGGCCACCTGGGCTGGGCCTTCTCGGCGGGTCTCGGGGCCAAATGCGCCGTCCCCGAGCGGCCGGTGCTCGCCTTCAACGGGGATTCGGGGTTTTGGTATCACCTCTCCGAGATCGAGACCGCCGTCCGCTGGAAGATCAACGCGGTCACGCTCGTGAACAACAACGCCTCGGGCAATCAGTCCAAGCGCGGCTTCGACCGGGCCTACGGCGGTGTGCAGACGGAGCAGGCCGGCGAGCTCTGGAAGCTCAACGCGGTGAATTTCGCCGAGATCGCCGCATCCATGGGCGCACTGGGAATACGGGTGGAAAAACCGGAAGAGCTCGGAAGCGCGCTGGACCGGGCGTTCAGCGCGAACCGCCCCGTCGTGATCGACTGCGTGAGCGACGTTGAGGCCATGGCACCCCTGGCGGTCACGGAGTAGGGAGCGCGGCCGGGAGGGGGGATAAGCAGCAAAATTCAATCGCAAGCTTTGGTATCGGTAGAGTGGATACCCGCGCATGTGGCATTTTCTCATTTCTTGTCGGGGGTATGTTATCGTGGCTCTTTGGGTAGTGCGGGCGGGAAAAGACGGGGAGCGAGAGCAATTTGCGCTTGAGGAGAACGTCGTGGTGGTCGGATCGCCCATGATGTTGGATCTATCGGGTTTTGAGAAGGAGCAATTTTCTGAAATCTGGTCTGAAATTCATCCCGATGCCAGTCCAGGTACAATCGCGAGTTGGACGGGTCAGCTATGGCGGTTTGTTCGAGTGATCAAGGAGGGAGACATTGTCGCGTTGCCGTTGAAAACGCGCTCAGAGGTCGCGTTTGGACGAATTACGGGTACCTACCGATATGATTCCAACGCGCCTGATGGTGCGCGGCACCAGCGACCGGTCCAATGGATGAACACGAGTGTCGCCCGCATCAATATCGACCAGGACCTGCGGCGTTCTTTTGGTGGGTTAAAGACGGTATTCGCCGTCGCTCGGAACGATGCGGAGGCGCGGATCGAGTCTCTTCTCGAAGGCAAGTCGAAGTCCGCATTCGTTTCTCCACAAGAGGGCGAAGAAGAAGACGGAGATACAGTATCCTTTGATATGCATCGTGAGGCCGAAGACCAAATCATTGATTTCATCGGTCGGAATTTCAAAGGGCACGATTTCGCCCGTTTGGTTGCGGGGGTGTTGACGGCTCAGGGCTATAAAGTCCAAACCTCGCCGCCAGGGCCTGATGGAGGGGTCGACATCGTCGCGGGACGTGGGCCAATGGGCTTTGAAGCCCCACGCCTTTGCGTTCAAGTGAAATCCGGGGATGCGCAGGTGGGCGTAACGGTCTTGCGTGAACTTCAAGGCGTAATGAAAAATTATCGCGCCCAGCAAGGGCTGATCGTTTCTTGGAGTGGCTTCAAGCAGACCGTCTACAAGGAGGCGCGACAGTTATTTTTTGAGATGCGGTTGTGGGATCAATCTGCTCTCGTGAAAGCGATCCAGGAAGTCTATGAAAAATTACCCGATCAACTACAGGCTGAGCTACCGCTCAAGCGGACTTGGTTGCTTGTTGGAGCAGAAGGTGCCTAGTTTTCGCTCTTCGGTTCTGGACGAACTTCTTTAGGAAATCGTTTTTTTCAAAAACGCGCGCGTCGCGCGGATGAACGCATCGGGCGCGTCCATGAAAACGTGGTGATGCGCGTCCGGAATCACGGCGATCTCGACTTCGGGAGCGTTCTGGCACACCCAGGCGAGGGAGTCTGCTTCCAGACGGTCGGAGAGTGCCCCCGCCACGAGCAGGGCGGGCGTTCGCACCCGAAGCCAGCCGGGACGCTGATCCGTCTCGGGCCGCCCTGCGTGAAAGCGCCTGTCCGCCTTCACCGTCCAGGTCCCGTCGTCGTTCTGCCGCACGGAGTGGCGCGCGACGTGGGCGATGGTCTCGGAGTCCGCCTTGTCCGATGAGGGCAGGAGCCTGAATTTCTCCGCGAAGAGCGTCTGCGAGGGCCAGGGCCTGGCGGGCCTGTTTCCGAAGGCGCGCACCTCCGCCAGAATCTGGTCCGTGGTCTGGAGCGGAGAGTCCACGATGATGAGGCCCTCCACGTCGGGAGGCTGCCGGGCGAAGAGGTTGAGCGCGATGACGCCGCCCATTGAGTGTGCCAGCAGGTAGGGCTTTCTCCCGCTGGCCGCTTTGGCCCATTCCACCCAGCCGACGAGGTCGTCCAGGAGCTCCTCAAAGGGATAGGCGCGCAGCCAGGGGCTGTCCCCATGTCCGCGATGGTCCGTCGCCACCGGCCGGAGCATGTCCTTGTAGTGCGGGGCGACGTGATCCCACCAGTGCGCGTGGGCCGCCGCGCCGTGCAGCATCAAGAGGATGGGGTTCGCCTCCCCCTCTCCCCCGTGATCCAGGGCGTGAAGCCGCACGCCGCCCCGTTCCATGAATACGCTCCGCACGCCGTCCCTTTCAATGAATACGCTTCCGCACGCCGTCCCCGTTCAACGAATACGCTTCCGCAAGCCGTCCCGTTCAACGTTCCGCAAGCCGTCCCGTTCAATCAAGACGCTTTTTGATGCGGACGTCCGCTTTTGTCCCCCATTCCGCCGCGTCGTTCCACGTCGTTCCGCATGGTTCCGCATCGTATTTTCGGCGAGAATCCATGATTGGCGCACAGATCGCAAGCCCCCTGCTCGTTTTGGAGAGGCGTTTCATGATGGCTCACGACTTGACGCGGACTCTGGAGCCGGGCGTGACCGATTCCCTGGAAATCGAAGGGCGCGTTATCCACGCATCTTTGTAGAAATCGCATTCTTGCGGAGCCTCGCATCTTTTGAGATTTTCGCCGGAGGAAATGTTGCGACTGTCCGACCGTCTGAAAGCGGCGAGGACGCGGACGCCCTCGCCGCCATCTCGCTTGACGACCTGCTTTGAGTGCCTTTTTCAGCGTCCTTTCACGGCCTTTTTCCCCGGATGTTTCGCCTCGGAAAATTCGTTATTTTCCAGTCCATTCGCAATAATTTTTGTGCGGCTACAACGTCTTCATCGCCGGTTGAGGAGGCGCGCGTGATGGGTGAGAGGCGCTCGGCTGGAGGAATTCCAGGGCGATCGTTTCTCTCCTGCGAGGATTTCCTACTCCTCACCCCTATCTTCGGGCGAGGACTCTGGCTGCGTTTCTCGCCCCTTCAGATAGGCGCCGTATTCATCCTGTGTGGTCTCGGGGCAAAGATCCGGGCCGCGCTTGTAGGCGGCTCTCGATATGAGGTGCGCGGCTACGGGGGCGGTCAAAAACAGGAAGAAAATAGCCAGAAACGCCTGGGTCGTGACGGTGGTGCTCTGAAAGATGAGGCTGGCGCCGAGGAGAATCCCGCCCATGCCGAAGGTCGTGGCCTTGGTGGCGGCGTGCATCCGGCAATAGACGTCCGGAAGGCGCAGGAGCCCGACGCTGGCGACCAGCATGAAGAACGCGCCGATGAGCAGCAAGCCGCAGGCGATGAGGTCACTCAATGATTCTTCCCCTCTCCAAAAATTTCGCGTACACCGTCGTGCCCACGAAGCTCAGGATCGCCAGGGCGAGCACGGCGAGAATGAACAGATTGTTCCCCGTCTGGATTGCGTATAGGGCGATGACGCCCAGCACGTTCGTGGCGATGGCGTCGGCCGCCACGACGCGATCGGACGCCGTGGGTCCCTTGATAAGGCGGATGAACGCCAGAATCATCGAAAGGCCCAGCATGACCAGGCTGATCTGAACAGCCGTCCCGATCATTCCACGGCTCCCACGATGGGATGCTCAAGCCCCTTCCGAATGCCCGCTATCACCTCGTCGGGATGCTCGATGTCCAAAGTATGAACGAAGATCGTCTCACGATCGTCGGACACGTCCACGCTCAGCGTACCGGGGGTGAGGGTGATCGAGTTGGCCAGCATGGTCACTCCCAGCGGCGTCTTGCAAATCGTCCTGTAGGGGATAATGCCCGGGCGAATCGACGACCCGGGCGTCAGCACGATTTTCAGCACCTGAAGGTTGGCGATGAGCAGCTCCCACAGGAAACTTCTCAGATACCTCAGATAGCTGCCGATGCGGAAAAAAGCTCTGTCCTGGTAGTAGGATTTTTTCAGAAAGCGGATGATGAGCACCGCCATGACCAAACCGACGAAAAAATGCCCGGGCGTGGCGCTTCCGTGCAGGAATATCCATATCGTGGCGATGGTGAAGGCGAGCGTGGCGAGCGGCATACGGCGTTCTCCCTATCCGGTTTCCCGCATGGCGGCGACGTAGAGCTCCGGCCGCGTGATCTGGGCGGCCACGAGTTGTGCCCATTCAAAGAGCCAGAAAGCGCCCAGGCCGAACAGAACCGCGAAGACGGAAAGGAAGGCGACGGCTCCGTATAGCCCCGCGCCGGCGGAGCCTATCTCGCCTCCGCCCGTCCCCCAGGCGTAGCGTTGGTAAGTCGTGAAGTTATAGTAAAGCGATATGATGCCGAATCCCAGAGCGACGCAGGTCGCGAGGGTCGCGCCTTGGGAGAACCCCGCCCGGAGCACGAAGAGTTTGGCGAAAAAGCCCGCGAACGGAGGAAAACCCGCGAGGGACAGAAACCCCACCAGCATCAAGAGGCTGGCGAAGGGCGCCTTGTCCATCATGCCGCCCATCTCCTCCAGGTCGACCGTGCCGGTGAGCTTCTGGTTGAGTCCCGCTCCCAGGAGCATCGCGCTTTTCAGATAGGCGTGGCCCACGAGGTAGAAGACCGCCGCCGCCAGTCCCGCCTGCGAAAGCAGGGCGACTCCGAAGGCGATGTAGCCGAGTTGGTTGATGGTGCTGTAGGCCAGGATGCGCTTGAGGCTCCTCTGGGGCAGGGTGCCGAGCGCGCCCATGGCGATGGTGCACAGGCACAGGACGATGAGTCCCGGCTGGAGCTTCAGGAACGCGGCCGGAAAGATGAGCGTGGCGCAACGGATGATGGCGTAGATGCCCACCTTCACGAGCACGCCCGCCAGAATGGCGCTTATGGGGGTGGGCGATATGGAATGCGCCGAGGGCAGCCACAGGTGCATGGGGAAGATCGCCGCCTTGACGCTGAATACGAATACGAAGATGAGGGCGGTCGCCGTGATGAGGGGCGTTGGCCCCAGGAGGCGGATCTTCTCGGCAAGGTCCGCCATGTTGACCGTGCCCACCTGGGCGTAGAGGAGGGAGACGCCGAGCAGGAAGAAGGCCGAGGCGATGAGGTTCAGGCAAGTGTATTTGAACGCCATCTCGAGCTGGTCGAGGTTGTAGTGGAAGCCGAGCAGCGCGTAGGTGGCCATGAGCATGACCTCAAAGAAGACGAACAGGTTGAACAAATCACCCGTGATGAAGCACCCCTGCATTCCCATGAGGAGGAAGTGCAGCAGCGGGTTGAAAGCCTCTTTTCGCTGCTCGTCCGAAAGATAGCTTCTGGCGAAGATGGCGCACGCCGCCACGATGGACGCGGAGAGGCACAGTAGAGTGGCGGTGAGCCTGTCGGCGGTCAGAATGATGGCGTAGGGGAAGGGCCAAAGCCCCATCCTGTGGACGAATATTGTCCCGTCCGCCGTCGCGCTCAGGAGCGCGACCGCCAGAATGAGGTTCGCCAGCAGCGAGAGGACGCTCAGGGATTCCTGGAGGGCGCGGTTCTTGCGAATCCAGAAGAGCGCGATGCCCGTGGCGAGCGGCCAGATGGCGAACAGGGGGAGGAGGGCGTTCATCCTCTCAGCCTCCTGATCTCGTCGATGTCGTCGGTCTGGAACTTGCGGTAGGCGAAAAACGCCAGGACGAGCAGGAAGGCCGTCACCGCGAAACTGATGACGATGGCGGTCAGCACCATGGCCTGGGGCAGGGGGTCGACGTAGGCGAACGGATCGAGCGGGCCCCCTTCTTTGGGAACGATGGGCGCCTTGCCGTCTCCCACCCATCCGGAGGCGACGATCATCAGGTTCGCGGCGTGGCTGAGCACCGCCATGCCGAGCACGACCTGGATGATCTTGCGCTGCATGATGAGATAGGAAGCGACCGTGACCAGAACGCCTATCGTCATCGCCAGTATCCACAGCACTTTGTCGTCCCTCGCTCTATCGCTCTCGTTTATGAACCGGGCGCGTTTCGCCCGCACAGGTTGGTGAGAATGGACATCACCACCCCGACCACCACCCCGTATACCCCGACGTCGAACAGAAAGGCGGTGAACAGCTCCACCTGCCCGATGAAGGGCAGGGAGAAGTGGTATATCGCGCTTTTGAGATACGCCCCCTTGACGTAGCCCCAGGCGCCCGTGGCGGTGGAGAGCGCGAGCCCGCCCAGAAAGATGCGCTCGTAGGGCCAGTTGAACCGCCGCCAGCCCTCCTCGGCGTCCATCGCCACCCACTGGAGCACGATGCCCACGGACGTCATCAACCCCGCGATGAAGCCGCCCCCCGGCTGGTTGTGCCCGTAGATGAGCAGAAAAAAGGAGAAGAGCAGGGTGAGGTGCAAGACGATGGGGGCGGTCGTGCTCAGAATCAGTGATCCCATTTGATCCCTCCCACGAGTCGCGTGATGGTGTAAATGGCGATGCCTGCGATGACCAGAACGGCGATTTCCCCCAGGGTGTCGTATGCGCGGTAATCGACGATGATCGCGTTGACCACGTTCTTGAATCCGGCCACCGGCCTGCTCGTGCGCATGAAGTAGTCCGCTATCGTTCTGAAGGCGTGCGCGTTCATGGCGGCGGCCATGGCGAGCGTCGCGCATACGCCCAGTGCGATCGCGATGGCCCAGTCCCGCATTCTCCTGACGGGAGAGAGGCGGACGGGCCTCATCTCGGGCAGGTAGTAGAACACGAGCAGGAAGAGCACGACGGAGGCGGATTCGATCATGATCTGGGTGAGAGCCAAATCCGGCGCCTTGAGGAGGAGGTAGAGTCCCGAGATGGAATAGCCCATCGCGCCGAGGGCCAGAATCGCCGGAACCCTCCTTCGGAAGAGCGCGGTGGCGAGCGCCGCTCCCATGATCAGCAGCGCGATCACGACGAGGAGAAACGAGGCGCCCTCGAATCCTTTGGGGAAGGCGTCTGCGCTCCATTCCATCGGCCAGACGACGAAGAGGACGCCGACGGCCGGCGCCGCCAACGTCCAGCGCATGTATCTTCTGAGGTTCCCGTCCTGGATGAGGAGGAGAATCTCCCAGGTGCCGTGGCGCAGCCAGCGGATGAAGGCGTCATACGCCTTGTCAGGGGCGGGCGCGCGCTCCCACAGGCGGGCGGCGGCGTCGAGGACGGCACTCACGCAAGCGAAGCCCAGATAGAGCGCGACCCCCAGCGCCATGGTGAGGATCGACATGAGCAAGGGCGCGTTCACCCCGTGCCAGAGTGCGAGGTGAAGTTCGACGCGCTCTCCGCCGCCCAGCGTCGCCGCGGCGGCCGGGGCCACGACGGCGTTTTCGATGAGGCCGGGCGCCAGGCCGAACAAAAGGGCGAGGAACGCCAAAACCGCAGGCGCGGCGAGCATCCCCCAGGGCGGGTCGTGGGGGCGTTTCGGCGTCTCGCCCTCGGCCGCTTGCCAGTAGGGCGCGCCCAGAAACCTCAAATGATAGAGCGCGGTGAACACGCCCGCGAGAACGGTGAGCCATGGCCAGAACCAGCCCCAGGCTCCAGGGCCTTCGGGGCGGAGGCTCGCCTCGTAGAGCATCTCCTTGGTGATGAAGCCGCCCAGGGGGGGGACGCCGATCAGGCTGAGGGCGGCGAGGAGCGCGAGAAGGTGGGTTCGGGGCATAAGTTTGCGCAGGTTTCCCAGAAGCCGCACGTCCCGGGTGCCCGCCTCGTGATCGATGACGCCCACCGTCATGAACATCGCCGCCTTGGCGGCCGCGTGGTTGTAGAGGTGCAGGGTGGCGCCGACGATAGCCCCCTTCCCCCCGTAGCCCAGAAAGGTGACGATGAGGCCGAGTTGGCTGATCGTCCCGTATGCCAGAATCGCCTTCAGATCATGGGCGCGCAGAGAGAGCAGACCGCCGGCTATCATCGTGGTCATGCCGAGGCTCGTGACGACGTAGCCCCAGGCGGGGTGCGCGCCCAGAATCGGATAGAAGCGCGAGAGCAGATAGATGCCCGCCTTCACCATGGTGGCCGAGTGAAGAAAGGCGCTGATGGGCGTGGGCGCCTCCATGGCGTTCGGCAGCCAGATGTGAAAGGGCCACTGCGCGCTCTTGGTGGCGGCCCCGAGGATGATCAGGATGAACACGCCGAGAGAGACTTTTTGGGCGATATCCGGAGTCAGAACGAGCTGCGAGAGCCGCCATTCGCCCGCCGCGTCGCCTAGGAGCAAAAAGCCCCCCAGCATGGCGAGACCCCCGCTTCCCGTGATGAGAATCGCCTTGGTCGCCCCGTAGTTCGATGCGTCCTTCTCCGACCAGAAGCCGATCAGGAAAAACGAGGTGATGCTCGTCAGCTCCCAGAATATGAACAGCGAGAGCAGGTGATCGGAGAGTACCGCCCCGAGCATCGACCCCATGAAGGCGACGAGAAAGCCGTAGTAGCGTCCGAGGGCTTCTTCCTCGTCGAGATACCAGTGGGAATACGCGATGATGAGGACGCCCATGCCCGCCACCAGAAAGCCCCACATGAGGCTCAGTCCGTCCACCATGAAGGAGATTTCCACCTCGCCCGCCGGCACCCAGGGGATGACGCGGGTGATGGTCTCCCCGCCGCCCGCCGCCCATTCGCCGTAAAGCCGATAGAGTGCCCACGCGCTGAGGAGGGGGGCCGCCATGGCGATCCACGCGGCGTTTTTCGGAAACCGCTTGATGAGGGAGGGAGCCATGAGGGCGACGAGGAATGGGAAGAATACGGCGATGAGGGTATTATCCAAAACCTGAGACCCCTCAAATGGTTTCCGGCTATCGAGACGTCAAATCGTCAAGTTGTCGGGTCGCCTGAAGCGGGCGCGGCGAAAATAATGGCATATTCGAGGGAATCGGACAACAAAACAACGATACGCGCGCGTGTGCTCGCGCTTTGACTGAAAATGGAGGAGCGCCATCTTGAGCGAGACGACGACCTACCGCCTCTACGCCCTGTGCCAGGGCGCGCGCGATTGCGACGCCTCCTGGCTTCTTTACCTGAGCGAGTCGGGACGAACGAGACGGCTGCCCTATTTCTTCTGGCTTCTGGTGCCTGAGGATGGAGGCGCGCCCATTCTGGTGGACACCGGCTTCGGAGCGGAGGCCCAGCGCGCGCGAAATCCCCTCTATCAAGATTACCGCGCCCAGCGGAAGCTCCTCGCGCATTTCGGCGTAAAACCCTCCCAGGTCGAGACCCTCCTCGTCACCCACCTCCACTGGGATCATTTCGCATCGCCCCGCCTCTTCTCCTCCGCGCGCTTTTATCTGCAAAGGCGAGAACTTGCCTTCTGGCGAAGCGACGCGGCCCAGTATCACTTCATCAACCATTTTCTGGGCGACCTGCCCGAGGCCGAGAGGCTGCTGGAGGAGGGCCGCCTCGAGTTGGTGGACGAGGAGGCGGAGGTGGCCGACGGGCTGTGCCTCCACTGGGTGGGCGGACATACGCCCGGCCTGCAGATCGTCCGCTTCAGGACGAGGGAGGGCTGGGCGGTGCTGGCCGCCGATGCGGCCTACGTCTACCGCAGTCTCGAATCCATGATTCCGCCGGGCATTCACGTGCACGTGGACGACGCCCTGCGCGCCCTCGACGCCGTGAAGTCCCTGGCCGATTCGCCCCGCCTCATCTTCGCCGGCCACGACGAGCGGGACTTGCGCAGAGAGGAGGTTTTTCCGGGGGTGAGGAGGTTGGCGTGATGGTCAATTCCGACCGAGAAGGGAGGGATTGCAAGGGCGGGCGTGGAGAAATGATCGACCGTAGGGGCGGACCCGTGTCCGTCCTTGTCACCTGCCGTTTGGCTCGGTATCTTGGCGGAATGCGAATAGGATGATTTCGTTTCGGAACCCTAAAGAACAAGGAGTGGCGGACGCCACGACGCTGTGATGCGATGCAAGGAACGATATGACCGAGTTGAATTTCAAGGGTAAGGAATTTGTCTATAACCACCATCTCGCCGTGCCGTTCCATCCCCTGGAGCCGCACCCGGACAAGGGAATCGGTGAGGTGGCCCTGGACGGTAACCTGATCGTTCACGGCGACAATCTGAAAGCGCTGAAGGCGCTCATGCCGACGCACGCCGGAAAAATCAACTGCATCTACATCGACCCGCCCTACAACACCGGCAAAGAGGGCTGGTGCTACAACGACAACGTCAACTCCCCGATGATCAAGGAGTGGTTCTCCGAACAACCCGTCGACTCCGATGACGGCCTCCGGCACGACAAGTGGTGCGCCATGATGTGGCCGAGACTGCGGTTGCTTCATGAGCTTCTTGCTGAGAACGGCGTGATTTTCATATCCATTGACGACAACGAGCAACATCATTTGCGAATGATGATGGATGAGATTTTCGGGGAGGAGAATTTTGTCGAGACTTTTATTTGGAAAAAGAAGGGAGGCGCCAGTAATACCGAAACGATAGTTGGCGATATTGTAGAAAACATCATAATGTTCGCCAAGGACATATCCAGCTTGGCAGTGAATCGAAGAGTCATTCAATCGGCCAATTACCCGAATCGTGATAGCAGGGGATCTTTTCGGTTTCAATCACTTACTAAAACCGATGAGGGGATGTATAGGCGCGATACAATGAAGTTTGGGATTCCTGTCCCAGGCACTGGCGAACTTGCTTACCCTCCCCAAAAGCAGAGATGGACATCAGGGAAAGTAAATATGATGGATATGTTGCAGGCTGACTTACTCCACTTTGAGAGGTCGGATCACGGCTATACGGTGCGACGAAAAGATTATTTTAATGAAACTGACCCTCAAACCGGTGTGTACCTTAATCTGTTTCTTGAGTGTGGCAGTCTCAGGACGGCCAAGAACGAACTTACGCGCATTGAGTTCGGGCGTGAGGATTTTGACACACCCAAACCTACTACTTTGCTCACTCAGTTGCTCCGCATCGCAACCGGCCCGGACTCTATCGTCCTGGACTCCTTCGCCGGATCGGGCACGACGGCCCACGCCGTGCTCGCATTGAATAAGGAAGACGGCGGCAATCGTAAATTCATTCTCGTGGAATGCGAAGACTACGCCGACAGCATCACCGCCGAGCGGGTGCGGCGGGTCATTAAAGGCGTCCCGAAGGCAAAGGACGAATCCCTGCGAGAAGGTCTGGGCGGTTCTTTCACATATTGCACTCTTGGGCGTCCGGTTGAGATGGACGCCATTCTCCGGGGCGAGTCTCTGCCCGCGTATGATCAACTCGGCGCGCTGGTGTTTCACCTGGCGACGAACCGGCTGCTCGACCGGGAGGGTATCGATCAGGAGTCGAATTACCTCGGCGAAGCGGACGGGAGACACCTCTGGCTGATCTACCGGGACGATATTTGCTGGCTCAAATCGCCGGAGGCCGCCTTCACGCTTTCCTTCGCCCGTGAAATTGTCGAGAATAAGCGGCCAGGCGCGCATCATCTGGTGTTCGCGGCCGCGCGGTTCGTGTCGCAAAGGGTATTAACGCAAGAAAAATTGCAAGTCGAGTTCGCGCCCTTGCCCTTCGCGCTCTACCGCGTCGGGTAGGAGTGAAGGAACGATGCGCCGACTCGATTATCAGGATCGCGTTCTGACGAGGCTGGATGCCTACCTGGAAATCCTCGTCAAGGAAAAGAAAAACGCCGATAAGGTATCGAAGATCGTCGCCGAAAATCCGGGCGTTGACATTCCTGTCCCCGACTTCACGGAAACGACGTGGGAAAAGATGCGAGAAGCGGGCGGACTGCCGCCTTCTCGGTCCGGCATCCCCTTTTCGAGGCGGCGGGACGAAATGGAAAGGCCCGTGCCGAACATTGTGATGAAAGTTCCCACCGGCGGCGGCAAAACCTTTTTGGCCGTCAACGCCGTGTCGCGGGTTATGGGAAGCTATCTCAGCAAGAGAGTCGGCTTCGTCCTCTGGATCGTCCCGAACGAGGCGATTTACGCGCAGACGCTCAAACGCTTCAGGACCAGGAGCGATCCCTATCGCCAGATGCTGGATGCTGCGGGGGCCGGCGGTGTCCGCATCATGGAAAAGGGCGACCGGCTGGATACGCGCGACGTGGAAGAGAATCTCTGCGTCATGCTGTTGATGCTGCAATCCGCCAATCGTGAGAGCAAGGAATCTTTACGGATGTTCAGGGATCGGGGCGACGTTCACGGGTTCACTCCGGATCAAGGGGATCAACTCGCGCATAAAAGGATGCTGGAGAAGGTTCCGAATCTGGATCGCTATGATCTGGCGGAAAGCCCGCTCATGTGGCCGATGATCAAGGATTCGCTGGGCAACGCGCTTCGGATCGTCCGTCCGGTCGTGGTTCTGGACGAAGGCCACAAAGCGACTTCCCAACTCGCTCTGGATACCCTCTACGGCTTCAACCCCTGTTTCGTTCTGGAACTTACGGCGACGCCGAAGGACGTGTATGCTCGCGGCGGCAGGAATCCGCGCCCCGCACGGTATGCGAACGTGCTGGTGGACGTCACGGGAGTGGAGCTGGACCGCGAGGGCATGATCAAGATGCCTCTCCATCTCGACCCGCTACAGGATACCGACTGGAAAAACACGCTGAATGCCGCGCTGGAAAGACTTCGCGACTTGGAGGGCGAAGCGGAGGCGTTTCGCGCCGACAGCAACTGTTATATCCGGCCCATCCTACTGGTGCAGGTCGAGCGCACGGGCGGGGATCAGCTGAAAGCGGGCCTCATTCACGCGGAGGACGTGAAGGAGTGGTTGCTGACCGCCGGTTTCGATGAGGCGGAAATCGTTGTCAAGACAGCGGAGCGCAACGATCTGAATCAGCCCGAGAATCAGGACCTGCTCTCGCCGATGAACCGGGTGCGCGTCATCATCACGCGCCAGGCGTTGCAGGAAGGGTGGGACTGCCCCTTCGCCTATATCCTGTGTGCCCTTGCGGCAAGCTCCAACTCAAGCGCGATGACCCAGCTCGTCGGGCGCATCTTGCGCCAGCCGCACGCGATGAAAACGGGAATAGAATCGCTCGACGGGTGCTACGTCATCACCCATCACGCATCGACGGCTGAGGTGGTGAAATCGGTGAAGGAGGGTCTGGAAAGGGATGGGCTGGGCGACCTCGTCCCGGAAATTGTCGGGGGCGGAGACAATGCAAATGGCGGCGGTTTGCGGCGAATCGACCGGCGTGAGGGATTCGCCAAAACAGAAATCCATCTGCCCCGCGTCCTGATCGTCGATGAGGAAGAAGTGCGCGACCTCGACTATGAGACCGACGTCGCTTCCCCGATTGACTGGCGCGGCTTCGATCCTTCCACCATCGCCTGGGGGATTTCCGAGAACGTCCGGCCGGTGGAAGGACAGTTGGTGGTGTTTCAAATCAAGGAGAAACCGGAAGCCTCGATCGTTCATGAAGCCGTCGCTTCGAGCGTCGAGACGATGACTTTTCATCCTGCTTACGCGGTCCGCATGATCTCCGATATTGTGCCGAACGTGTTCGTCGGTCAGGAAATCGTAGGCGCATTCGTCAAGGCCCTCGAAAAACGCGGTTTCAGCGAGGAAAGGCTGGGCGGCTTGAGCGGGCTGCTCATTGAGGAGCTGCGCAAGGGACTGGAAAGGGAGCGCGGCGTCAGGGCGGAGAGGATGTTTCGTCGAAAGGTCAAGGACGGAGAAATCCAGTTCCGCCTTCGGGCGGACGGTCGCAACTGGCGAATGCCTTTCTACATCGACACGTCTGAGCCGGAAGGGGCGGATCAACTGAACGGAGCGGATGGCGGGCCATTGAGGCGCAGTCTGTTCTCGCCGGTATACAAAGCGGAATTGAATGGAGAAGAGCGGGCCGTCGCGGTATATCTCGACAAGGAGAAAGCCCTCTCGTGGTGGCATCGCAACGCCGCGCGCTCGCAATATGGTCTTCAGGGATGGAAGCGGCACAGGATATACCCGGACTTTATATTCGCGCAGACAATGGCGGACGATAAGTCCAGGTTCATCGTCCTTGAAACCAAGGGCGACTATCTCGACAATCTGGACACGGAGTATAAACGCTGCCTGCTCGCTCTTATGTCCGAGAATTTCTCATGGAACAATACCCTCCGGGCCGGAGAGCTTGAGCTGGTTCGGGAGAATGGCGAGATAGTCAAGTGCGCGCTGGTGCTGATGAGTGAATGGCAAACAAATCTGCCGGAGCTCTTGGCTTCCAATACGTGAAGCAATGCTCTGGTGAAAGAAAGGGCGGTTCCCGAACCGTGGGGCGGATGCACAGGGCCGCTCCTACGCCCATGCTCTTACCTCTCCCTCCTTGTTCAGGATTGACCATTCTCACTCGCGCTCACCCGCATTTGTCCGCAAACTCCCCCCCGCGCGAGACTTCCAGTCTATCGCCGCGTCAAGCGATTTCGTGTATGATGCGGACGATCATAACTCATGGAGACCGCCCCGCGCATAGGAAGACGACATGAAGGTAGGCCTCTTCATCACCAACCAGCAGCGCCTCGAAACCGACATGATCAGCGCCCTGGACGAGCAATACGCGATGGTGCGCCTCGCGCGCGACAGGGGCTGGGATTCGCTCTTCACCGGACAGCACTACCTGAACGAGGGGAACAACAAGCAGCTGCAAATCGTTCCCTTTCTCGCGCGCCTGCAAGCCGAGGCGGGGGAGATGACCTTGGGCCTGGGCATATTGCTGATCAACCTCCACAATCCGGTCTACGTAGCAGAGACGGTGGCCTCGCTCGACGTGATCTGCCGCGGAAACTTCGTTTTCGGAATCGGTCTTGGCTACCGGAAGACGGAGTTCGACGCGTTTCGGGTGCCCAAGGGGGCGCGCGTACGCCGGTTTGAGGAGTGCCTGGAGCTCGTCAAGCGGTTGTGGACGGAGGAGGAGGTCGTCTGGGAGAGCGAGGTCTGCAAACTCGACGGCGTGCGCATGAACGTCCGCCCCGTGCAGAAGCCGCATCCTCCCATATGGGTGGCGGCGAACAACGATCGCGCCATCGAGCGCGCGGCGCGCATCGGGGAGGGCTGGTTCATCAACCCCCATTCCACCACCGCCACCATCAGACGCCAGATGGGTCTGTATCGGGCGGAGCTGGCGCGGTGCGGCAAGCCGTTCCCCAAGGAGTTGCCCTGCATGAAGGAGGTGTTTTGCAGCCGCGACAGAAAAACCGCCCTGGAGATGGCGGGTCCCTATCTGTTCGGCAAATACAGGGACTACGCCAAATGGGGGCAGGACGACGCGATGCCCGAGGATGAATCCTTCGATCAGGAATTCGACGACCTGCTGAAGGATCGCTTCATCATCGGCTCGCCGGAGGAATGCTACGAGCAGCTGCGCCCCTATTGGGAGGAGGTCGGGACGAATCATCTCATCATCCGGACGCATTGGGCGGGAATGCCGCTCGCCGCGGCCCTCCACAGCATGAGAATGATATCGGACGAGCTCCTGCCCGCCTTGAAGAAAATTTGAGGGAAGGGATGGCCGTGCCCGAGGCACTTTTGCCGGAGGATTCGTCTGGGGGCTCGCTCGCGCATCCGCCAGAAGACGTGATATGATGAAAGACACAACGCGAAGGCGCATGTCCGCAAAACATGGGGGTCGCTATGTCTGAGAAAAGGATCATATCTTTCGTTCTCAACGGAGAACCCGTCGAGGTGCTGGTTCCCGTGAACCGCTACCTGGTGGACGTCATTCGGGAGGACCTCGGAATGATGGGCACCAAGCGCTCCTGCGATCAGGGTGTATGCGGCTCCTGTTCCGTCATCGTGGACGACGTGCTCATGAGCGCGTGCCTCATTCTGGCGGTTCGCGCCGATGGCGCGCGGGTCGAGACGATAGAAGGCGTCGGCGACATGGAGAACCTCCACCCCCTGCAAGCCGCCTTCGCCTCCTATGGCGCCACCCAGTGCGGCTACTGCACGCCGGGGATGATCGTCTCCGCCAAGAATCTGCTCGATGAGAATCCCGACCCCTCCGAGTCGGAAATTCAGCACTGGCTCACCGGAAACCTGTGCCGCTGCACCGGGTATCGCAAGATCATCGAGGCGATTCGCGCCGTGGCCGAGGGCAGGACGGAGCCCGAGGCTCCGATCTCCGTGCCCACGGTGAAGGCTTACGAGGATTAACCGCCTTCTTATCCCTTATCCGCCGCAAGCCGGGAGGCCGACATGAAGCGCATGATCGAGCACGTCGCCCTGCGGGTGACGGACCTTGATCGCTCCATAGCCTTCTACCGGGACGTCATGGGCCTTGCCCCTGTGGGGCGGCGGGCGATTCATGACGGCGAGATAGAGCAGGTCGTCTTTCGGGTGGGCGAGGACGTTCTCGTCCTCTTTCGTTCAGACGTCTTCGTCTCGCAGGACCCGGACGTCAAGGGCGGCATGGATCATCTCGCCTTTTGTCTCGACGACGCGGAATACCACGCCGTCATCAAGCGCCTGCGCGCGAGCGGCCGGACGCCCCATAGGGGCGAGGAGAAGAATCTGGGCGCCTTCGGAGTGGGCTACGCCACCTATTTTTACGATCCTGACAACGTCGAGATCGAGATCAAGCGCTATGACGATCCTCCCGAGCAGCCGGGCCCCGAATGGTATGAGAGCGGCCGGAAGATGGCCGCTTCATAACTTCCCGCGCTCTCGCGGCATAAACTCCTAAGACTTGCAAGGACGCTGCGCGCCAGCGCGCGGGCGGCCAGAACGGCGCGCCTGATCAACGCGATAGTTCCTTGAGACGCCAACGTTGTTTTCAACAAGCGCTTTGCAAGTCGGCGCAGATAGCCCGCGACGCTCAGTCGGCGCGACTTTATTTGGGTGAGACGCCGAGGCGATCGCAGCTGTTTTTGAGGCGAGATGCTTCAAAACTCCTGTATAATCCTCCCCTGTTCATGCGCGTCTCATATTCCATTTCGCGGAAGGAGAGGACCGATGGAGCGAAAGCGAGCGAGCGATTTCGATCAAGAATTGCTGAACTTGTTTGATTCCTACGTGCACGGCGTCATTGAGCGCAGGGAGTTTCTCGACAAGGCGGCGAAATTCGCCGTGGGGGGACTCACCGCCGCCGCCCTGCTTGATGTGCTCTCGCCCGATTACGCGCAGGCCAGGCAGGTGGATGAGAACGACGCGCGTATTCAGGGCGCGACGATCGTCTACCCCTCGCCAAAGGGCCACGGCGAGGTCAAAGGTTATCTCGTTCGTCCGGCGGGCGGAGGCAAGCGCGGCGGCGTGGTCGTCGTGCATGAGAACAGGGGGCTGAACCCCTACGTCGCCGACGTCGCCCGGCGCGTCGCCGTGGCCGGCTTCACCGCCCTTGCGCCCGACGGCCTCACGCCCCTGGGAGGCTACCCCGGCAACGACCCCGATGGCAGGACGATGCAGCGAAAACTCGACAAGGCGAAGCTGCTGGAGGATTTCTTCGCCGCCTTCGAGCATTTGAAGGCCGACGCGAACGCGAACGGCAGGGTAGGCGTGGTCGGTTTCTGCTACGGCGGCGGCGTCTCAAACGCCATGGCCGTCCACAAGCCCGACCTGGCTGCGGCCGTTCCCTTCTACGGCCGCCAGGCGAAGGCCTCAGACGTCCCCAGAATCCAGGCGCCCCTTCTGCTCCACTACGCCGAGCTCGATCAGCGCATCAACAAGGGATGGCCCGCCTATGAAGCCGCGCTCAAAAAGCACGGCAAGGAATACACGGCGCATTTCTATCCCAAGGCCAACCATGGTTTTCACAACGACACCACGCCGCGCTACGACAAGGACGCCGCCGAACTCGCCTGGGAGCGGACGATTCGGTTTTTCCGAAAAAATCTTGAGGCCTGATCGGCGCGTGCGAACCAGGCGATGATGAGAAAAAGCGCACGAGCGGAGCTTTCTCGCTATCTCGCGCCGGCGGGCGTGTTGAAAGCCGTCGGCGCGAGACGCGCGCCTATTTCTTGATCGAGAGGAATTTGAGCACTACGCCGTCGGGGTCCTTGCAGAAGAATATCCTCGATCCCTGAATGGGGCCGCTCGGCACGGTGGCGGGGGCGGGCGAGCACATCACGGCGCCGGCGGATTTCAGCTTCGCATAGAGAGCGTCGGCGTCGTCCACCACGAAACCGATTTGCGCGCAGCCGGGGTTGTTGGGCGCAGTGTCTATCGGGGCGCCCGGGGCGCCCTTGTATTCCATGAGCTCAAGGTGCAGCCCGTGCCCGCCCATGTGCGCCACCCGAAGGTGCGCTCCCGCCACGCCCGTCACCTGGGCGGAGAAGGCGGGTGTTCGTTCCGAGTCCGATTCCACCTCAAAGCCCAGGTTCTCGGCGTACCACTTCGATGATGCGCTCACGTCTCTCACCGTCAGGGATACGTTGTGAAAACGTTGAATATCCATAGGCGCTCTCTCCTGTCAGCCTGTGAAAACAACCCTCTCTGGCGCGCGATGAGAGGGCGTCTCGCCGCCCATGCGCGCACCCGCCATTGTTCCCTATTCGGATGCGGTTTTCGACTTGAGTTCCAGCGCGGCCGAGTTCATGCAGTAGCGCTGGCCGGTGGGCGGCGGGCCGTCTGGAAACACGTGCCCCAGGTGCGCGTCGCAGGCCGCGCACACCACCTCCACCCGGCGCATCCAGAGCGATTTGTCCTCTACCTCGCCCACGCGCTCAGGCTTGAGAGGCGCATAGAAGCTCGGCCACCCCGTGCCGGACTCGAACTTGGCATCCGAGGCGAACAGCTCCGCCCCGCAACACGCGCAGGCGTATACGCCTTCCTCATGACAATCCCAGTATTTTCCGCTGAAGGCGCGCTCGGTTCCCCCCCGCCGCGTGACGCGATACTGCTCCTTCGTCAGTCGTTCTCGCCACTCCTCGTCGGTTTTTTTCATCCTTCCACCTCTCCATGCGGGTGCGCGCGCCGCAGGCCGCCGCCTTCGGCGATGCCTGTCAAGCGTCCGCCGCCCCTCAAATAAACGGCGTCTCAAGACTCGGCATTGTAATACGGAAGCGCCCTTCTGAAAACGCGCATCCGGTGAGGACTTTCCGACGTGCGGCTGGTTCGCCCTTTCCGCTCCGCGCGAGGCGGGGCCGCATCAACCGAGCCTTGCGCCGCAAATCGAGAGCGCGGCGGCGAGATAGACCTTCGCCGCGGTCATGACGTCCTTGAGGAAAACGTGCTCTCCCACGGCGTGCATCCGCCCCTTTTTCCCGGCTTCCGGGCGCATCCGCCCGCCGGGGCCATAGCAGACGCACGGAACGTCGTAGCGGTTGAAGTGCGTGGAGTCCGCCGCAGGTCTTCTGATGACGAGGGGCGAGGCCTCGCCCGTGATTTCCTCGTGCGCCTGCAAGACCGCCCGCACGATGGGGGCGTCCTCGTCAAGGCGCGTGGGCGGGTCGTTCACGTAAAAGGAAAGCGCGGGCTCCGCGCCGACGTCCTCCGCCGCCTCCCTGAGCGCGCCGCGCAGCTCGCGCTTGACGTCCTCCGTGTTCTGTCCCGGCACGGTGCGGATGTCCAGATACAGGCTCGCCTCGGCCGGGTTTCGGGACAGACGCCAGGGCCAGCCGCCCCGAATGGCGGCTATCGTCACGTTCGGGTGCTCTCCCATGCAGGAAGCCCTCGATTCGTAATCGGCTATCCACCTCTCGACGACGGTTTGTATCTTGTGGATGGAGCGCACGGCGTTGACGATTTCCGGGCGGTTCGAGAGCGCGCTGTGGCTTATCGTGCCCTTGGCGGTGATCTTCGCCCACACCACGCCCATGTTGGCGTTTGAGACCTTGAGCCCCGTAGGTTCGGCCAGAATGGCGCAGTCCGCCGTCGCGCCGTGCAGGATGAGGTGGCGCGTGCCCGTCCCGTAGCCGGCGTAGGATGGACCCGAGAATTCATCGACGGGCGCTTTTTCTATCTCGCCCACGACGCCCGCCATCGAGACGTCTCCGCGCAGGGCGACTTCCTCCAGGCAGAGGGCCTCGACGGCTGCCAGTGCTCCCGCCAGCCCGCTTTTCATGTTGTTGGCCCCAAGTCCCCATATCCAGCCGTTTTCGTGAATCGCCCTGGGCTTGAAGCCCGCGCCCGTGAGGTAATCCTCATTCCCGTCGTAGGAGGTGTCCATGTGTCCGGTGAGCAGGAGGTTCGCGCCATCGCCCGCCCCTTCCCTCACGCCGACCGCGTTTGGCCTGCCGGGTCCGACCTCCTGAAGCGCGGTTCTCATGCCCGCCCGCGCCATGCGGTCCGCCAGATAGCGCGCCATTTCCGCCTCTCCGCCCGTGGGACTCGGAATGTCCACCATGTCCGTCAGGGAGGCGCGCAGGGCGTCCTCGGTGATGTGGCGCGCGCATCGCGCAAAGTCGGGGTGCGGCATCGGCTGTTCTCTCCTCGCTTTCAAAACGCTCCAGACGTCTCCACCCTATCATGGACGCGCCGTTCTTCCATGCGGGTGACTCCCTCGGCGGTGCCCATTTCGACCGCAGCGTTCTTGTCTGACGACGCCGGAAAGATCATCAAAAGGCGAGGGGAGCGGATGAATCCAAAACCAGACGGGATGGGATGAGGAAGGCATAAGGCGTTTTCGGGCAAGTAGGGAGGATTTCTGAGGGGGAAGAGCCTGCTCGGCAGGCGAGGAAGCGGGTGCCCCGGCATCTCCGGCCCGCCGTTTGCGATCGACGGGTGAATCCACTTAAAGTGCCTAGCGCGTTTTCGTCGGAGTATGCGCCTGGGCGCGGGATGACGCTCGGCGTCAGGGAGGAGTTCCTCGGGTATGAAGCGGGCGTTGACGGCGGGGCTTTTTCTGGCGGCGGGGTTCGCTCTGCTCGTGATGCTGACGAAGCGGCCGGCACCGCCAAGGCCGCCCCAGGCGTCTGTGCCTGTGGACGCGGTGCAAGTAAGCCAGGGAAAGACGCTGTTCGCGCGCCACTGTATGCGCTGTCATGGACCGGAGGCCAAAGGCTCCCGAATCGGCCCGCCCCTGGTGCACCGGATATACGCGCCCTCCCACCATGCGGACGCAGCCTTCCTCCTTGCGGTCGCGCGCGGAGTGAAGAGCCACCACTGGGAGTTCGGCGACATGGCGCCCGTTCCGGGCGTCGCGCCGGCCGACGTGCGGCTGATCGTGAAATACGTGCGCTGGCTCCAAAGGGCGGCTGGAATTTTTTAGGCGGAGGATGCGGCCTGATGAACGAGCGAGAACTCCATCGGCTGAGGAGAAAGCGTCTGAGGCGCATGGTCGCCCTCTGCGGACGGGCGCACCCCTTCTACAAGCGTCGTTTCGCCGAGGCGAACCTCATCCCTGATGCGATCAAGGAGATCGACGACCTCGAAAAAATCCCCCTGACGCGCAAGGAGGATTTCATGGCGGCGCCGGAAGATTTTACCCTTGACCCCGCCTGTCTGCCCGAGCTCCCTTTCGAGGAGCGGACGATGTGGAACGTGGCCTACACCACGGGTACCACGAGCGGACGGCCGTCCCCTTTTTACAACACCACGCACGATCAATACCACATCATGCTCCAGGCGCGCGTCTGCAACGAGGTGGAGGGCTTGCGGGCGGGAGACCTCATCGCCAATCTCTACCCGCTCTCGCCCATGCCTCTGGGCGGGTTTCTCTGCTGCGTGCGCTCCGCTGAAATCATGGGCCTGCCCGTGGTGAGCGCGCTGACGGGCGCGCCCCATCCGGAATATCCGGTGCGCAGGTCTCTCGATGCGGCCATCGACGTCGCCTCCGAGGCCACGGTCATCTGGGGGGTGCCGAGTTTCGTCCGTCGTTTTTTGAGAAGGGCGCGGGAGCGGGGGGACGGAAAGCTCTCCCGCGCGCGCATGGTGCTCACCACGGGCGAGGCCGTGAGCGACGCCCTGCGCGAGGAGTATATGGATCACCTCGCGTATTTCGGCGCGCGCGACCCGCAGGTGCGGGCGCGCTACGCGGCGACGGAGATGCAGGGCGGCTTCGTCCAGTGCGCGAACGGGGCGGTGCCGCACAACGTGACGCCCGAATTGTATCTGCTTGAGGTGGTGTGCCCGAAGACGGGTCGGCGCGCCGAAGAGGGAGAGGAAGGGGCTATCGCCCTCACGCACTTACACCGCAGGGGTACGGTGCTTCTGCGCTATCTCATCGGAGACCTCATCGCGCTGCGGTGGGAGCCTTGCCCGGTTTGCGGCCGCCTGGGCGAGCGGATCGCCCGTCCGCCAAGGAGAACGGGCGACCTCCTGAAGGTGCGCGGAATGTTGCTGAACCCGGATATCATTTTCGACCTTCTGGGAAAAGAGCGGGCGATTCGGGAGTTTCAAATCAGGATTCGCAAGTCGATCCCCGATGACGCGGAATCCATGGACGAGATGGTCATTCGTCTGGAGACGTCGGACGCGGAGCGGGAGAGGCTCGGCGCCTCCTTGCCGAAAAGGGTGAGAGAGGCCGTGATGATACGGCCGCTTCTTGAGTTCGCCGCACCGGGCGCGATTCACGACCCGATGCGCGACGTGAAGGCGCGCCGCCTGGTGGATGAGCGATGAGTCTGGACGCGCCGCCCCGGAAGATATTGTATTTTCTGAATGGGGCGATGGGTTTCCGTCCCGAATCCCTAGACGCCCAGATACCGCAAGCGGGTTTCCTGATCCGCAAGTAGATCGGCGGAGGCGCCCTCCCACTGGATGACGCCCTTCTCGATCAGGTAGGCGCGCGTGGTGATGTGGAGCGCCATGCGGAAGTTCTGCTCCACGAGCAGGATGGCGATTCCCTTTTTCTGAATCTCCATCAGCACGTTCTCGATGGTCTCCACGTAGGCCGGCATCAGCCCCTCGGTGGGCTCGTCCACCATGATGAGCTTCGGCTCCGTGCCGAGACCCCGCGCCATGGTGAGCATCTGCTGCTCGCCGCCGCTCAACTGGTTCCCCTTGTTGTTGATGCGCTCCTTGAGGCGCGGGAAGAGGGAGAAAATCCAGTCGAGATGCGCGTCCAGGTTCCGGGCGCCGTCGATGGGAATGCGGCTGATCTTGATGTTCTCGTAAACCGTGAGGTTGGTGAACACCTGGCGGTCTTCGGGAATCCATGAAATCCCCGCCAGAGAGACGGTGTGCGCCTCCGCCTCGGTGATGTCGTTTCCCTCCATGGCGATCCTGCCGCTTCGAGGCGTGAGCAGCCCCATTATCGTCTTCATGGTGGTGGACTTGCCCGCCCCGTTTCTGCCGAGGAAAGCCACCGCCTCGCCTTCGCCCACCTGGAGGCTCAGGTCGTGCAGCACGTGGCTCAGGCCGTAGAACGTGTTGATGGAATCGACTTCCAGCATCATTCCCTCAGATATACGCGCTGGACATCAGCGTTCGCGCGCACTTCCTCCACCGTTCCGTCGGCGAGGAAAGCGCCGTTGTGCAGGACGGTGATCTTGTCTGAAATGCCCAGCACCACCTCCATGTCGTGCTCCACGAGCACGATGGTCAGCGGATCCGCCAGGCTTTTGATGAACTCGCCCGTCTGAATCGTCTCCTCGGGACTCATGCCCGCCGTCGGCTCGTCCAGCAGAAGCAGCTTGGGGTCGGTGGCGAGCGCGATTCCAATTTCCAGATAGCGCTGCTCGCCGTGCGCGAGCGTTCCGGCGCGCTCGCCGCGCTTCTCCGTCATGTGGATGCGTTCGAGTATCTCGTCCGCCTTTTCTATCAGCTCCCGGTGGCTTGATATGGTTGACCACAGGTTGAACGTCGTCTTGCGCGATTGCGCGGCGATGCGGACGTTCTCCAGCACGCTCAGCTTCGGAAAGATGTTCGTGATCTGGTAGGTGCGTCCGATGCCCAGATGGGAGCGCGCATGGGCGGGCGTCTTCGATACGTCCCGCCCGTCGAAGAGCACCTGTCCCGACGTGGGAATGAGGTCGCCCGCGATCATGTTGAAGAAAGTCGTCTTTCCCGCCCCGTTCGGGCCGATGATGGAGCGCAGCTCGCCCGCCTCGACCGAATAGTCCACGCCGTCCACGGCGATGAGGGCGTCGAAGTGCTTGCTCAGGTTTTTCGTTTCCAGAATCGGCATGGCGCGCTTCCGCTATTCCGAATCGGCGGCCGCCTCGGCCGCTCCCGTTTTCGCCAGATACTTCTTCGCGCGATACTCGAGCGTCGCGTTGCGGATGGTGCCCAGAATGCCCGCGGGCACGAAGAGGACTATCAGCACGAAGATGCCGCCCACCCACGCCTCCCAGTACTGGAATATGGCGAGGTATTTCACGAACTCCACGCTCATCAGCTGCCTCAAATACCAGTAGATGAACGATCCCACCGCGGGGCCCAGAAAGACGCCCGCCCCGCCGAAGAGGGTGATGATGACGATTTGCCCCGACGTGATGAAGTGGATGTTCTCAATCGGCACCGTCTCGCCGTATATGATCGCCAGCGCGCCGGCGACTCCCGATACGGCCCCGCTCATCGTGAACGCCATGAGCCGGACCTTCGCCACGTCGTAGCCGCAGATGCGGGCGCGGTTCTCGTTTTCCCGAATCGCCCGCAGAACGTGGCCGAACGGCGAGCGCAGCGTCTGCCAGATGACGGCGATGAAGATGACGCTTATGAAATAGACGAAATAATAGGTGATGTTGGCGTCCATGATGCCCACGCGCAGGCCGATGAAGCCCAGCCGCATGTTCTCCAGGCCGCCCAGGCCGTCCGTTCCTCCGGTGAGGTCGTCGAACGTCTGCGCGGAGTAGTAGAAGATCATGCTGATGGAGAGGGTGACCATGGCGAAATACACCCCGCGCTTCGAGCTGCAAATGGTGCCGATGAGCCAGGCGACCAGGGTGGAGACGACCACGCAGGTGATGAGGGATATTTCCAGGGGCAGCGCCCTGAAGGCGCTGACCATCCAGTCGGGGGCGTAGGTCCCGGGCTTGATCCAGGCGTGCATGATGCCCACGGTGTAGCCGCCCACTCCGAAGAACGCGCAGTGCCCCAGACTGAGCATTCCGGTGTTGCCGAGCAGGATGTTGAAGGCGATGCCGAACAGCGTGTAGATGAGAATCTGGATCATCAGGGGCGTGCTCGGCACGAAGCCGCGAATCTCCGTGACGATCTCGGCGGTCGCCTCCCAGTCGTTGTCCTCAAGCCAGATGATTGATTCGTTGAGGCTGTCGAACATGAACGGGTAGAGCATGAGGGCGCCGGCGAGGATCAGAATGCCGTAGTTGTCGAACACCTCCGAGAGCCAGGCCCAAAACTCTTTGGGGGTGAAGCGGTTTTTCGTAGCGGCGATGTCCAATTTACGAATTTCTCCCGAGACGGAGCTGAATTTTAGTCAAAAGCGCCTTCTTGGCCGAACAACCCTCTTGGTCTCAAGAGAAGTATTACCGCCATCACGATGAACAGCAGAATGTCGGACGCCTTTTCCCAGAAGTCGGGGCCAATCACCGTGCCCGTCAAGTTTTGCACCACGTATTGGGTTCTGCCCACCAGGGGGGTGAGCGCCCAGAGCTGGCCCAGAATCAGTCCGCCGATCACGGGTCCGATGAAGCTCCCCATGCCGCCGACCACGACCACGATGAACGTCTGCACCAGAATCAGCTCGCCCATCGTGGCGTCCACGGCGAACAGGGGCGCTATCATGACGCCCGAGAATCCGGCGAGGGCGATGCCGAGTCCGAACGTGAGCCGCCAGATGCGCGACACGTTGATGCCCAGAACCTTCACCATCGTGTTGTTGTTCGTGCCGGCGCGGATCATCATGCCCAGGTTCGTCTTGTAGATGAGCAGCCAGAGGAGGGTGACGAGAAGCGCCGCGGTGATGATCGTGAAGCTCCTGTAGGCCGTGATGTCGAGCGTGCCCGTCTTGATGAGGGAGAACTGGAACATCGGGGGAATGTTGAAGGGTTTTCCCGGCCGACCCCATATCAGGCGGACGAAGTCGGGCAGGAAGATCGACATGCCGAACATGATGAGCACGCCCGAGAACCGCTCGTTCTCCGTGTTGTAGATGTTGCTGATGACGTATTTCTCAAAAACCATCCCGATTCCGAACATGACCACCGGCACGAGGGCGATGGCCATGACGAAGCCCAGGTTGGGCCCGAGAATCGGCGTGAAGATGAGGTTCGAGACCGTGAACCCCACGTACGCCCCCAGCATATAGAAAGCGCCGTGTCCGAAGTTGATGATTCCCATCAGCCCGAAGACGATGGAAAGGCCCAGTGCGAGGAGAACCCAGAAGGAACCCTGAACCAGCCCGAGAAAGAGGTGCTGGACGAACTCGGAGAATTCGATGCCGCCGCCGCTTGGCAATGCAGGCTCCTCACAAGAGATGGGAAAGGCGCAAAAGTCCCCAATGAACCGGTGCGCTTCTCAAACGCCGAGGGGAAAGCAGGGAAAAGCCGAAGCGGCGGAACCTCCCGCCGCCCCGGCCGGCGTCACAGCGTCTTCGCTCCCTATCCCCTCGCGCTGGCGGGTCCCTTCAGACCTTTCGCCTCGCAGGAGACGGTGTTGCCCTCGCCGGTTGACGAGCCGATGACCTCGATGTGGTCGAAGGCGTGCTTCATCTCGGCCTGGGACTTGCCGCGCATGACGAAAACCTCCGAGATGCACACGTGGTCGCAGGCGCGAATCTGGCACGGGCCCTTGCTGTATTGGAATTTCTTGCCTTCCAGGGCGCTCGCCAGCTTGAAGTGGTCGCGCCGCTTGTAGAGCTTCGTCTCTTTCGCCGTGTCCAGAATGAGCCGCGTGAGGTCGTAGGCGAGCATTCCGTAGCTCGAGCACGGGCGCTTGCGGCGCTCCAGAAATTTTTTGTTGAGCACGTCGGCGGCCGGGTATTTGCCGGCGAGCGAGGGGTGCCACATCATCGCGGCGTTGAAGCCGTCGTAGGAGCCGGGGCCGGCGGCCTCGGGCATGGTGATCTCGGTCGCGCCGAGGACGATCTTCACCTTCTTGTCGAGGCCGGCTTCGCGCGCCTGCTTGACGAAGGCGACCTGGCGCTGTCCCCAGTTCAGCGCGTAGAGGACGTCGGGCTTCTCCTTGAGAATTCGCGGGAAGGTCGCCGAGTAGTCCATCGAGGTGGGGAAGGGCACCCAGGAGACGGAGCGGTTCTCATCCCAGGAGAGGTCGAAATCCTTCGTCAGTTTCTTGAAGGCGGGAACGAACATTTTGGGCCAGATGTAGTCGTCGAAGAGGCAGTGAATCTTTTTGCCCACCTTGTTCTCGGCGATGTAGGTGAGCGAACTCGCCGCCAGCTGATACGGCGTGGTGTTCGCCGTGAAGAACAGGGGAGACATCTTGTTCGCGTTCCCCGGCGTGGAGAGAATGTGCTGGGGATAGTTCGCGTAGATGATCTTGCGCTTGCGGGAGAACTCGTTGAGCCGCACCTCCTCGGGGCCGACCATGGAGCCGGCGATGAAGTCCACCCGGTGGTTGTCGATCAGGTCGAGAGCGTGCGTGGTGGTCTGATCCCATTTGAACTGATCGTCCCGGAACAGCAGCCTGATCTCGCGCCCGTCCACGCCGCCTTCCTTGTTGACGTCGTCGATGGCGATGCGGACGCCTTCCACCTGGTCGAACGCTTCGGTGGAGTAGGGCCCCGTCGTCGGATGGATGGAACCCCATTTGATCGGGCGGGCGCCCAGGCCCTCTCTCAGGAAGGGCGGCGCCGTCTGCGCGGCGACGATTCCGCCGATGAGTCCGGCGCCTTTCAGGAATTTCCTTCGGTCCAGGCGACTCATATATGCTCCTCCTCATGGTAGTGGAATGGCATGAAGACGCTTCATCGTTCTGCCGTCCGCTCGGTTTTCGTTCAATGCGCGCAATCATAGAATCTCCATGTCCCGGTGTCAAGAAGTGAAAACGGAGTGGGTTTTTCGGCTTTTTGACATTCGGCGGCGCGTGTGTCTCTTATGCGGCCATCATCCCTGCAACTCTCCTGTGGAAAGACGGCAGTCTGGAGAAATCGACGTTATTGCGAAGGAGTCATGCGATGTTCAGGAAAATTCATCACGTGGGGCTCATCACGGACGACATGGAGCGCACCGTGAAGATGTTTCAGGAGAAGCTCGGCTGCGAGCCGAATCGCGTCCAGGTGGCCGACACCGGCTGGGCACACGCCACCTTCCTGCGCCTGGGCGACGTGGAGATAGAGATCATGCAGCCCTACGATCCGGAGAACCACTACACGAAGATGCTCGAGCGAAACGGCGGCCCCTGCCTCTCGCACATCGCGCTTTCAACGCCTGATACGGGTGCTGCGGGCCGTCATTTTCTGAAGAGCGGCGTGAAGTTCCTCGACGGGTTCGGCCCGGGCACCTACACCCCCCGGGGATATGAAATCCTCTTTCTCGACCCCGCCGAGACGGAGGGCATCGTCATCCAGGTCGCCTCGGACGTCCCCGCAAAGGACATGGGGTATGGGGGAACCGCGCGCCGAAGACCCTGATATAGCGTCGAAGCCTCGCTTAGTCTGAAATTTCAAGAGACAGCGTATGGGCGGCTGCGCGCTCCGTCGGCGGCTTGCGCGCGTCGTTCGGGACGGGAGGGAGTTCGTCTGCCCGAAAGCATTCGCTCTCCAGGACGGCGTCCAGCGTCTCCTCTTGTGCGGGATAGCCTGCGACCGTCGCTTCCAGGACCCAGAGCAACTCCAGCAGTTCCGTCGTGAACTGGCTCGTCCAGCATGGGGGGCGAACGTCGTCGAGAGGCGAGGATTTCCTGCCCGCCCCCGTTTTCATGCGGTATTTGAGCCATGATTGCACGGGTTTAAGACCTGACACCTCGAATCCATAGACCTCCGGCGCGACGGGGGAGAACTCTCCCGCACCAATGCGGAGCGTCCGCGTCGCGTCCCTGTAGAAAAACGCTTCGGGATAGCCGTCCGCATCGCCGGAGATGGGCTTGACGCACCTGGCCGCGCCGCGCGGAACCTGCCCGCGAAATGCGCCCTCCGGAACGAGGCGCTCGCCGTAGGTGTGCAGCCAGAGCAGCCGCGCGCCGACTTTGCGGACTTTCTCGAAGAGCGCGGCGTTTTTGGTGATCGGCGCGCGCAGCTCGAGCGTCTCCAGCTCTCCGGCGAACCGCGCCGTGAAGGCCGGCTGCGCCAATGCGCCGTAGAGGTAGGCGGCGAAATCCTCCGGGGCGACCGGGCGTCCATACTCTTCGCCCAGCCGGTCGAGCAGGCCGGGCAGGACGTTCGCCTCTAAAGCGTCGGCGGAGCGATAGAGGGGGATCGTATCCTTGCCGCCGTAAGAGCCTCGAAAATAGTGCAGATCAGGTATCCACGAGCAGGCCGTTATCGCGGGCCCATTGCCGAGAGGGTGGCTGAGCAGACTCGTCAGATAGACTTGTCTTTCGTCATGGGTGCGCCACAGGTTGGGGCTCGGCCGATCGCATACCCGATTGTCCGCGATGATCCATTGCCGATCAAAGCTCCGATACGAGTATCGCTCGATCCGTTTGGCGGGGATGCTTTCGGAAAGAGCGGAGATGGGTTGATGGCGACCGTCTTCTGGCGGAAGCAGGTTGTAGGGTCGGGAAACTTTTCTGTCTTGGCTTTCTCGAAAAGCCTTTGCGCGATCATCGGAAACCAGCAACTGACGCCAGCGGTTTTGCAGTGTTTGCGCATCCGGCGAAATGGGCCACGTTCTTGAGAATTTTGTGCCCGAACACTGCCAGGGCATGAGGTCGGTCAGCAGCGGCCAAGTGAAGTATGCGCCCTCTCCCGCCGGACGAAAGGGGGCCAGCCAATCGTTCGGGCAATCCCGCCATTCCACGGAGGCGAAGTCTTTGACGGCGTTGAGCGCCGCCAACTTTTCTTTGCGCCTGCCCTCGATGCGGGCGTAACGCACTCTGGCGGGCGCGTCCATTTTCGCCTCTTTTGACCGAAAGGCCACGGCGATGGCGACGGGCGTCTGAATGGCGAACACGTTCTCGTCCCTGCGCGCTCCCCGTCCCTCGCCGCCGAGGTCGAGTATCCATATCTCATCGCAGAGGCGGCGCATGTGTTCGCGCATTCCGCAAAAGGCGGCACCGTCCAGGTAGCTCGACGCGCTGATGAAGCTGACGACGCCCGGCCCCTTGTCCTTATCCTGCTCGAAAACCTTCCACAACGCCCAACGCCAGAAATAGACGTAGAGGTTGTAGAGGTTCTTGAGGTGGACGCCGTGTCCGGCGGCGACGGCGGGGCCGAGGAAATCCTTGAGAATGGCGCGCCGCCGCCTGTAGTCGAGCCTGGCTCTGGCCGTTTTGAGCGCCCTTTCTTTGCCCCTGTCGTCCGTCACCCTGTAACCGGGAGACAAAGGATCGCCGAAGCGCACCCATCCTCCGGCCCGGGAGAGGGCGTCTTCGTTTTCCGTGTTCGCCGCATCGTGCCGATCGTAGGGCGGATTGCCGAGGCAGACGATGACGGGAACGTTGCTCTTGAGTGCGAGTGCCTTTTCGTGCTGCTTGGCGATGGGCTGCAGAACGAACGGCATTTGGGGAGGTTCGGCGTTGGGGCTTTCGAGCGTGTCGGTGAGGTAAATCCGCGTTCCATCGGCTGGCAGCGTCGCTCCGCGCGCGCGCAGGGCGCGGCTGATGCGCAGCTCGGAGACGGCGTAGGGGCCGACCATCAGCTCGAAGCCGTAAAGGTTTCCGGCCAGGGTGGACGCCTGGCCCGCCACCGCTCCCGCGCCCTGTTCGACCTCGACGCGCCCGAGGGCGTGCTCGATGACGCCGAGCAGGTAGGTGCCCGTGCCGACGGCGGGGTCGAGCGTCACGACGCCGGAATCGGCGAAGCCGAGGGGCTTGCGCAATCGGTTGACGAGCAGGTCGTCGATAAGGCGCGTCTGGGCGCGCACCACCTCGACGGGGGTGTAATAGACTCCGGCGTCCTTGCGGAGCTTCGGATCGTAGGCGGCGAGAAAATCCTCGTAGAAATAGAGCCAGGGGTCCTGCCGTGAGGCGCCGGGGGCGTTGGGCGGTGCGACGCCAATGACGCGCAGGAGCAGGTCAAGGGACGCGGAAATCTCCGCGCGCGCCTCGGGGTCGGTCAGGATTTGCAGGGCGCGGGAGAGCAGGCTGTGCTTTTCCGCAAGCGCGGCCTCGGCGTTTGGAAGCGTGAGAGGGTCCGCCCCCTCGCTGCGTCCCAGAAGAAGGGCGAAGGCGACGGTCTGGGCATAGGCGTCCGCGAATTGCGCGTTTGAGGCGTCGGGGAAAAGAATCTGCCGCCAATCCTCGGCGAGGCGGACGAGCGGCGAGGCGGGGTTTTTGAGTGCGTCCGCCACGTCGTCGCGCAGCATCCGGCACAAAGGCGCGAGAAGGTCGGCGAACCCTTTGAAGTCGATCTCGCCCGAAAGATTCGGGGAGAGGGCCGGAGCCAGCAAAAGGGCGGACGGATCCCACAAAAGGAAATCGCGCAAGAGAAAAGCCAGGTTCAGGGCGTTCTCGGCAGTGGCGGCACTCTCGCCGTCGGTGGCGACGTCGCCCGAGAGGCGGACGACCTTGCCCGCGCGCTCGCCGCCCCGATAGAGTGCCCATTCGTTGCCGTCGGTGTAGAGAATGTTCGGTATGCGGGAGAAGCGCCTGAATTGTTCGCGGTTGCGGCCTCTGAAGCGGTTTTTGACGGCGCCGACGCCGGGGGCCTTGAGCTCGACGTATCCGGCGAGCAGCCCGCTCTTGTGGACGGCGTAATCGGGACGGCCGAGACGCCCGGGCAAAGGCGTCTCACCGGTGCAGACGACCTCCCATCCCAGAGTGGCCGCCGTGCCCGCCATAAGGTTCTCGAAGGGGGCGCGCAACTGCTCTTCCGGCTCGCCGTGCGTCATTTGCCCCGTTTTCTCCGTCACGGCGGAGGCGAAATTTCGCAGGGGTTCATAGATTGTCGCGCTTTCGTTCATTCCATCGCGCTTTCTGATTCGCGGAATTTCTTTTGCGGCGGGCTTCTCTTCACGTCCCGAGGTAGTATTTCTTCACGAGTTCGTGGCCGGCCAGGGATTCGGTGTCCCGGCCCTCGAAGGCGATCTCGCCGTGGACGATGATGTAGCCCCTGTCGGCTATCTTGACGGCCTGGTTGAAGTTCTGCTCGGCCATGAGGACGGTGAGCTGGTATCGCTCCTTGAGCTCGCGGATTTTGGCGATCACCCGGCTCACGAGGATGGGGGCGAGGCCGACGGAGGGCTCGTCCACGAGGAGCACCCGGGGGGCGGACATGAGGGCGCGCGCGACGGCCAGCATCTGCTGCTCGCCGCCGCTCATGCTGCCGGCGAGCTGGCGCTTTCGCTCCTCAAGAATCGGAAACGCCTGGAAGGAGAACGCGAGGTTGCGGTCGATCTCGCGGCGCGCCGCCTCGCGGTAGGCCCCGAGCAGGAGGTTCTCCTCCACCGTGAGGCGGGGGAAGAGGCGACGGCCCTCGGGCACGAGCGCGACGCCCAGGTTGACGACCTCCTCCGGTTTGCGGCCCACGAGGCTGATGCGCTCGCCGTCGGCCTCCAGGTATATCGCGCCCGCGTCGGGCCGCACCATGCCCATGATGCACTTGATCAGCGTGCTCTTGCCGTTGCCGTTCGTGCCCAGCAGCACGACGGTCTCCCCGTCGTTCACCTCGACGGAGACCCCGTGCAGCACGCGGACGGCGCCGTAGCCGGCCGAGACGTTTTCGACGACGATCCTATGCGCCAAGGTAGGCCCTCTCCACGCCCTTGTCGTTGACGATCTCCTCCGGCGCGCCCTCGGCGATCTTCCGGCCCGCGTCGAGGACGACGATGCGCTCGGAGAAGCTCATGACGGCGCGCATGATGTGCTCGATCATGATGACGGTGAGGCCCCCCTCGTTCAGGCGAACGAGGATGTCGAGAATGTCGTCCACCTCGGAGCTGGAAAGGCCGGCCATGGCCTCGTCCGAGATGAGCAGGCGCGGCTTGGCCGCCATGGCGCGGGCGAGCTCGAGCTTGCGCAGCTCGATCTGGGTGAGTCCTCCGGTCCGCACGTCGGCCTTGTCCGCCATGTTCATCATCTCGAGTATCTCCATGGCCTCGCCGCGCAGGTCCACTCCGTGGGACTGGTAGTGGGCGGCGTATTCCAGCGGAATGCACAGGTTCTCCAGGACGCTCATGCTGACGAACGGTTTAGGTATCTGGAAGCTGCGGGCGATGCCCATGCGGGCGCGCTTGTAAGCGGGAGCCGAGGTGATGTTGCGCCCGGCGAAGAAGATGCTTCCCCCATCGTTGGCGAGTGCGCCCGAGACGCAGTTGATCAGGGTGGTCTTGCCCGATCCGTTCGGGCCGATGAGGCCGAAGCGCTCCTGCTCCCCCACGTGCAGGTCCACTTTGGTGAGCGCGCTGAAGCCGCCGAAGCGCTTGGTCACCCCGCGCACCTCCAGGAGCCGTGCATCCCGCTTTTTTTTCTCGTTCACCGCGCCGCGCGCCATCTCACGCCTTGCCTGCGACCCGCGCGCGAATCTTGCCGAACATGCCCACCAGGCCGTCCGGAGCGAACACCACGAAGGATACGAGGAGGCTGCCCACGATGAGCAGGTTCAGTTCCGCGGAGAGGGTGACGGTGGCGATCTGCTGGGCCGTGCCGACGAGAACCGCGCCGAGGAGGGGCCCGAGCCAGGTGGTGGTGCCGCCGATCATGGGCATGGCCAGGCTGTTCACGGCGTAGTCGAGGTGAAAGGCCGAGGTGGGCTCGATATATACCACGAAGTAGGAAAACGGCGCGCCGGCGACCCCCATCAGGGCGCCGCTCACCGTGGTGGCGAACAGCTTGATCTGGAGGATGGGCACGCCCATGCACTCGGCCGCGTCCTCGTTGTCCCGTATGGCGGCCATCCCCCGGCCCACCCAGGAATTCTCGATGAGCCAGGCGACCGACACGGCGACCACTGCGAGTGCCGCCATGACGAAGAACAGGAATTCGTCGTAGTTCGAGAACAGGGGCACGCTTCTGGGCTTGAGAATGGCCGTGCCCGCCCCTCCGCCCACGTAGTCCCAGTTCGAGACGATCATCTGGAGCACGACGGCGAGCGCCAGAGTGGCGATGGAGAAGAAAACGCCCCTGAGCCTCAAGGTGAGGTAGCCGATTCCGAGTCCCAGCAGGCCGGAGACGAGACCGCCGGCGGCGAGCAGAACGTAGAGGGGCGGCTTCCACGTCTTGATGAGCGCGACGGCGGTGTAGGCGCCCATGGCGAAGAACGCCGCCGTGCCGAAGTTCACGTAGCCGGTGTAGCCGCCCAGAATGTTCCAGGCGGTGGCGAGGACGACGTATTGCAGCACGACGTAGGCCGCCTTGTAGTAGAAGCGGTTCTCCATCTGGAAGGTGATGAGGAACGCTCCCAGAACGAGCGCGGCGGCGACGATGAGGAAGGGACCTTTTCCGTTTTTCAAGGGGCTACCTCCCGAACAGCCCGGACGGCCGCACCGCCAGGCAGACGAGAAGGATGCCGAACGAGACGGCGAGTGCCCACGAGGGGCCGAAGAACGAGGAGGTGAAGCTCTCCGCGACCCCGAGGATGAGCGCGCCCACGAGGGTGCCCGTCATGCTTCCCAGCCCGCCGAGGACGGTGACCGCGAACACGCGGCCGATGTATTCGCGCCCGATGGTCGGCTCGACCGGGCCGATGATGATGAGCAGGGAGCCGGCGATCACGGCGGTGGCGATGCCGATGCCGAAGGCGACCGTCTTGATGCGGATGGGGTCCACCCCCATGAGCTGGACGGCGAGGCTGTCCTGGGCCACGCCCATGATCGCGCGTCCAAAGAACGTTCTGGAGAGAAACAGATAGAGGGCGCCGGTGAGCATCCCCCCCACGAGGAAGGGGACGAACAGACGGTAGGCGATTCCCACCGGGCCGATGGAGGTGGATTTGCCGATGTAGAACGCCTGGACGAGGCGGTAGTCCACCCCGAAGGTGATGATGAGGATGACCTCGATGAGGAAAAAGATGCCGAAAAAGAACACCAGCCCGCGCAGGGATTCGGCCCCCGTCTTCTCGAAGCTGTTGTAATAGACCCGATAGACCGCGACGCCCACGAAGTAAAACGGAACGGCGAACGCGACGCCGGCGAGTACCGGATCAACGCCGAAATGCGCGTTGACGTAGAAGGTGAGGTAGGAGCCGAAGAGGATGAACGCCGGATGCGCGATGTTCACCACGTCCAGCAGCCCGAAGGAGAGCGACAGCCCCGCGCTTATCGCGGCGTAGAAGCCGCCCAGCAGGATGCCCGCGATGAGTGCGTTCGCAAAGAATTCGAAGGTGAGCACGAGATGCTCCTCTCGTCCGGGTCCGGCCGGAGGGCCGAAGGGCTTCCTCGCCCTCCGGCCGCGAAATTACGTCCGGATCGCTACTTCGCTTTCTCGTAAGGGTAGATCAGGCTTCCGGACCTGAACTCCTCCGGATACAGCACCACCATCTTGCCGGGCTTGGTGAACTCGCTCATCTCGTTGCTCGTGATGTTCTGGAGCTGCACCTGGAACGTCCGGGAGGTCGCCCATTCGCCGTTCTTGCCGAACTTCACGTTTCCGACCACGGTGGAGTGGGTGTTGTTCCGGATGTAGGCGCTGATTTTCTGCTGATCGAAGCTCTTGGTGGCTTCGATGGCCTGCCCGAGCACCTGCACGTAGGCGTAGGCGAACGGCGGCAGATAGTAGCCCAGCGGGTCCAGCTTCTGCTTGGGCGCCTCTTTCTGGTATTTCGCCAGAAAGGTCTCGATGCCCGGGAAGCGCAGGGTTTTCTCCGGCGCCCAGAACCAGTAGTTCGTGATGCCGTTGAGCAGCTTGCCGAGGTTCATCTGGATGGCGGTGTATTGAAGGCCGACCATGCCGCCGCCGAAGAGTTTGGGCTTCAGGCCGATCTCGTGGGCGGCCTTGACGATGCCCACCGAGCCGCCCGGGTAGGAACCCACGTAGAACAGGTCGGGGTTGGAGGCCTTGACCGCCCGCAGAATCGGCGTGAAGTCCGTCGTTCCGGGGAAGGGGTAGCGCTTGTCATAGACGACCTCCATGCCGTATTTCTTCGCGTTTTTCCGCGCGCCGGCCACGGCGTTGCGCGCGAACTCCGAATCCGCCGAGAGCAGCGCGATCGTCTTGGGCCGGGGGTTCTGCTTGGCGGCGATCTCGAAGAAGCCCTCGGACCAATCCACTATCGGGTCCGGGCCCGCCGGCATGATCTGAAAATAGTTGTCGTATTTGAACTTCGCGTTCGCATCCAGGCCAAACAGGCCCATGAACACCATGCCCCGCTCCATGACGATGGGCAGGGCGGGAACGATGAGGTTCGTCCCGTAGCCGGAGATCACGAAGTCCACGTCATCCACGTCAAGCAGCTTGGCGTAGATGCCGGGGACGTTGGCGGGTTTCGTCTGGTCGTCGTAATAGACCAGCTTCACCTTGCGGCCGAGCAGCCCGCCCCTGGCGTTCACGTCGTCGCGCCAGATCTGGATGGCCAGCAGCGCGGCCTTGCCGGCTGGCCCGAGCGGCCCGGTCAGCGCCATGCTGAATCCGATCTTGACCTCCTGCGCCGCCCGGGCGGCGGGCGCGAAGGCGACTCCCGCCGCCAGCAGCAGCGAGAACCCGAGAATGAACCCTCCGATAGTCTTCTTCATTTTCTCCTCCTTCTCGATTTCAACCTGCCGTGAAGTTTCCGGTTTCAAGAGGCCGCGCCGCACCCCCATGCGGCGAGAAGCGTCTTATTGCAAGCCTGATTTTCGTCTATCAAAAAACCCTAGCACAAAACGCTTCGGTTCACAATACAGGGTCACGTCAGGTGCGGGAGTGCGCCTTGAGCGGGACGGGGGCGGCTTGGCGCCGACTCCGCGTTGGCGATTCCGCTCATGTCTGCTCTCGCTCACAGCGCGCCCGCAGGCGTTTCGCGCCGGCGCATCGGTGAGCGGCGATTCATCGACTCATCAACGCCGGAGCAAATCATTTCCCGCCATAAGAGCGTCACGGCGCATAGCGTTCGAGGACGTTTTCCGCGTGCGCGCGAACGTCGGAATTCGCGCTCTCCCGCCATTCCGCCAGCAGCGCCCCCCAGGAGCAGGAGACGAACGCCGCCTCGTCGCCCTCGACGTTTTTGGCGAAAGCCGCGATCTCTTCCCGATGCCGGGCTTTCTTCTCCTTCTCGATACCCCTGCCGTCGGGCCAGGATTCCGGCTCCGCATATACGTAGAAGAGTATAGGCTTGCGGCCCGCGTATGCGCCGTCCGTCTGAACTTGCGTTCTGAGGCCGAAGGCGTGCTTGACGAGCTGGGCCGCGTCGAGACGTTCGTAGCGTCTCGGGTTCTGCTTGAGCACGTCCCGGACGCCCTCATAACCCTTCATGCGCGCGCCCCAGACCGGCCTCTCATACGCGGAGGAGAAACTGGCGGCCTTAGTTTCCCGAAAAGGCTCGAACCTTTTGGACTCGACCCCTATGAGCGCGGTCGGCGTGATGACCAGGACGTCCAGCACGGGATGGCGTCCGCCGCGCCAGGGGAAGCGAAGCGTCTCCTCGATGCGCACCTCGCCCGCCGGCCACCCCGCGCGCCCGCATCCGGGCAGGGGAGGCAGGGCACCCGCTCGATGGAGAAAAAATCCAAAGGCGTTGGCCGCGAGCGCGGCGGAGGATGTCGGGTTGTCGAACTTGCCTCTGCCAATTTCATCGCCCGGTGCCTTCTGAAAAGTTTTTTCCATCTCCTCGCGCGGAACGCCGGGCAGCCATCTGTCGGGACTGTTGCTTGCTGTCATATCAGCCGTCTCCTCAATATGGGGGAAATCACCTCATGCAATCCCAACCCGCATAGGTATATACCGAGAAACGGCGATTTTTCTCAGAAGGAAACGGTGATTTTATGAAATTTTGTTGCTTTTTCGGCTGATCGCACGCCCCCGCGCGCTCACCGCCAAAGCCGCCGCCGAGCGAAAAGCGGAGATAGACCGGCTGGCGGATGGCCTGTATAACCGCACGGAGGAGGAAATGGAGATGGTGGAAGAAGATAAAGGCGAAATTTTTATCTCCTCGGTTGCGGAGTTTCACGAGAAACTGCGCAAATTTGGGGGCGAAACCGGCTCTCTCTGTCGCGGCCAGACCATCCGCCAGCCGGTCTATCTCCGCCGTCCTTTTGTAGAAGTGGCTCGCGGGGTACCGCCTTTCCTGATCATACTGCTGGTCGTTACCTGTCTGTTGGTCGCATTCCCTCAAATCGCCCTGTTCCTACCGGAACTGGCCTATCGCTAATCAAAAAACTGGAGAACTAAATGTCAGGACATAGTTATGAAACAGGCCGCCTCGACCTGCCTTTTGTGGGCATCTCGACCTTCGGCAAGAATCCGTATGTCTCGGATTGGGACAGTATTGACGCCGACATTGCCATCTTTGGCGCTCCCTTCGATTCAGGCTGTCAGTTCCGCTCGGGTGCAAGATTCGGCCCGCGTTCGATCCGCGAAGCTTCCACGCTGTTCAGTTTCGGACACGCAGGCGCTTATGATTACGAGGATGACGCAATATATCTGGGCGAAGACGTACGGATCATCGATATCGGTGATGCGGACATCATCCATACTAAAACCGAGGAAAGTCACGCCAATATCGAATACGGGGTAAGGAAGATTCTGGACGCGGGTGCCCTTCCAGTGACCATAGGAGGTGATCACTCAGTCAACATCCCATGTATCAGTGCTTTCGCAGACGACTGCGCCGAAAAAGGACCAATGCACGTCATCCAGTTTGACGCCCATCTGGATTTTGTTGACGAGCGTCATGGCGTCACCGCCGGCCACGGCAATCCCATGCGTCGGGCGATTGAAAAAGACTATGTGTCGGGGATGACGCAGCTGGGTATGAGAAATGTATCTTCGACGGCAAAAGAGGGTTACGACGATGCCCGCGCGCGCGGATCAGACATCCTGTCTGTACGACAGGTGCGCAAATTGGGGACAGCCGCTGTGCTGGAGCGCGTGCCCGAACGCGTCCGGTATTACGTGACCATCGACATTGACGCATTTTGCCCTTCAATCGCACCGGGTACAGGCACACCAAGTCATGGCGGTTTTATGTACTATGATGTGCTTGAGTTGCTTCAGGGCCTGAGCAAGCGCGGGGAGGTGGTCGGGATTGATCTTGTCGAAGTCGCGCCAGCATACGACTCTGGTGAAATCACTCAAATTCTTGCAGCACAGCTGTTGTTAAATCTGATCGGGTTCGTTTTCCACAACAAGCTAAAAAAACTTACCTGATTACCCATAAACCTCAGCCAGCTTTAGCAGCCGATAGGGCATCGGTGGCGTCCTTACCGCGACATAGCCTAAGCGAGGAAGCATGTCTTTTAAGCTAAATCGTCGGTTAACGCGGTAACAGAACCCGGCCAAATAGCGAGATAGATGGTTGTGATCGCCTCCAATGGCGTGACAGGTCCCGGTCATCGAATTCCTGACGTTTCCCATCAGGGTGTTGAGCCACGTAAACGCTTCCCTGTTCACACGCCTGGGGCGACCTCCAGTCACGAGGCGCTTATGCGCACAACCTGCGGCGGTCACCGCGGAGCAGCAGGCCAGGCCATCGGATACCACGACACGCCCTGACGCCAGGTGCTGTCTGGGCCAGCGGGCGATTTGAGGGAATGCGACCAACAGACAGGTAACGACCAGCAGTATGATCAAGAAAGGCGGTACCCCGCGAGCCACTTCTACAAAAGGACGGCGGAAATAGACCGGCTGGCGGATGGCTTGTATAACCTCACGGAGGAGGAAATGGAGTCTGTGGAAGGTAAAGCATGAGCGAAATCTGTGTCGCCTCGGTTGCGGAGTTTCACGCGAAACTGCGCAAACTGGAGGGCGAAACCGACTTTCTCTATCGTGGCCAGGCCGACGCCGCATGGCCGGTAGATTGCGCAGCCGCCCGACGCTTGAAAAATAACCCCGCCGCTCCCATTGAAGAGCAACTGATGAGCCAGCTCCTGGTAGGCTACCTGGAGTTTCTCATCGACAGGGCAAGAATGCGGGGTTTTCTCCCCCCCGATGGTTTTGACCAAAACTCCACCGACCTGGAGCTGATGGCACAACTGCAGCATCAGGGGGCGGCCACCGGGCTGATAGATTTTACCCGCCAGCCGCTGGTCGCTCTATGGTTCGCCTGCAATGAACATAGAGAAAAAAACGGCGCTGTCTATCTTCTCCCCCGCTCCGCTATAGAAGAGATGAAAAGACGCGAAGACACGAAGAAGAAAATAGAATCTCTCTATAAGGAAAACAAATTGCGGGCGTGGGAGGTTGCAGCACTGGGCAACCGCATTGTCGCCCAAAGCTCCGTCCTGGTTTTCGGTTTGCCCATGATCGCCTCTAGCAAGATGGAAAGGCTCATCGTCAAGGCGGAAAACAAAAGCGCCGTCATTAAGGAACTGGACGCGCTGTATGGCGTCAACGAGGAAACGCTGTTTTCTGATTTTTCAGGATACGCCGTGGCGAACTCTTCCAGCAAGGCCTTTGACGTTGGGCAAACTATTTCCTACTGGGAAGAACAAATTGAATCGGCGTCAGGCGAGACCGAAAAGGCGAAGGCGCATTTTCAGTGCGGGGTAGCCTATAGCGCAATTCGTGAGCATGAGGAAGCCATCGAACATTATGACGCAGCAATAGCAGGCTATAAGGCGATAAAAGTGGGCTATAACGAGGTGATAGCCCTCGATCCGCAACTTGCCTTAGCCTACAACAATCGCGGCACTGCCAAGGCGGCTCTAGGCAAGTATGAGGAAGCGATAGCGGATTATGACAAGGCGATAGCCCTCAATGACAAGGCGATTGACTTCAATCCGCAATATGCCGAAGCTTACAGCAATCGTGGCGTTGCCAAGGCGGCTCTACGCAGGTATGAGGAAGCGATATCGGACTATGACAAAGCAATAGCCCTCAATCCGCAATATGCCGAAGCTTACAGCAATCGTGGCGTTGCCAAGGCGGATCTAGGCCAACATCAGGAAGCGATGGCGGACTTTGGCAAGGCGATAGACCTCAAGCCGCAATATGCCATATTGTATAACAATCGCGGCTTTGGGAATCAGGCTCTCGGCCACCATCAGGAAGCGATAGCGGATTATGACAAGGCGATACGCCTCAACCCGCAATATGCCTTAGCTTATTGTAATCGCGGCAATGCTCACTTATGCCTGGGCGCATGGCGAGAGGCCGAGAAAGATTTGACGAAAGCCAGGGACGTGGGGGGCGATGTCGTCGCCGAGTTCCAGAAAGATTACGGAAGCGTCGAGAAATTCGAGAAGCAATTCAGCGTCACCCTGCCTGATTATATTAAAGCCCTGCTCAATCCGCCGCCGGAAGGCTGACGCCGCGCCCGGCTCACGCCCCCACGCGCTCATCGGCGAGGCCACTGCCGAGCGAAAAGCGGAAATAGACCGGCTGGCGGATGGTCTGTATAACCTCATGGAGGAGAAAATCGAGTCTGTGGAAGGTAAAGCATGAGCGAAATTTTTATCGCCTCGGTTGCGGAGTTTCACGCGAAACTACCCAAACTGGAAGGCGAAACCGGTTTTTTCTATCGCGGCCAGGCCGACTCCGCATGGCCGGTGGATTGCGCAGCCGCCCGACGCTTGAAAAATAAACCCGCCAGTCCCATTGAAGAGCAACTGATGAGCGATATCGTGATAAACAATCTCGTAACCTACATGGAGATTCTCATTGCCAGAGCCAGAATGCGTGGTTTTCTCCCCGATGGCTTTGACCAAACCTCCACCGATTTGGAGCTGATGGCGCAGCTGCAGCATCAGGGGGCGGCGACCGGGCTGATGGATTTTACCCGCCAGCCGCTGGTCGCTCTATGGTTCGCATGTAATGAACGCAGAGCAGAAGACGGCGCTTTCTATGTTCTCCCCCGCTCCGATATAGAAGAGATAAGAACACGCGAGGACACGGAGGAGGAAATAAAATTTTTCTATAAGGAAAGCAAATTGTGGGCGTGGGAGGTTTCGGCGCTGGGCAACCGCATCGTGGCCCAGAGCTCCGTCATGGTTTTCGGCTTGCCCATGATCGCTTCAAACGCGATGAAAAAGATTATCATCAAGGGGAAAAATAAACGCGCCGTCGTTGCGGAACTGAACGACTTGTATGGCGTCAACGAGGAAACGCTGTTTTCTGATTTTTCAGGATACGCCGTAGCGAACTCTTCCAGTAAAGCCTTTGACTTTGAGCAAATTATTTCCTACTCCTACTGGAAAAGAACAAATTGACTACTGAGAAGAATAAATCAAATCGGCGGCAGGCAAAAAAACAAATTGATGAATTGGCATTATACAAGATCGAAAAGGCGGAAGCGGAATTTCGTTGTGGGGTAACCTATAGCGCAATTCGTGAGTATGAGAAAGCCATTGAGCATTATGACGAGGCGATAGCTCTCAATTCCCAATATGCCAACGCCTACCACGGGCGCGGCATCGCCAAGGCTATACTAGGCCAACATAAGAAAGCGATAGAGGACTATGACGAGGCGATAGCTCTCAATCCGCAATATGCCGCAGCCTACCACGGGCGCGGCGTTGCCAGGGCGGCTCTCGGCCACCATCAGGAAGCGATAGCGGACTATGACGAGGCGATAGCCCGCAATCCGCAATATGCCGAAGCCTACAACAATCGCGGCCTTGCCAAGGCTGAACTAGACCAATATCAGGAAGCTATAGCGGATTATGGCAAGGCGATAGCCCGCAATCCGCAACTTGCCGTAGCCTACAACAATCGCGGCAATGCCGAGCAGGCTATAGACCAACATAAGGAAGCGATAGCGGATTATGACAAAGCAGTAGCCCTCGATCCGCAACTTGCCTTAGCCTACAATAATCGCGGCAATGCCAAGGCTGAACTAGACCAACATCAGGAAGCGATAGCGGACTATGACAAAGCAATAACCCTCAAGCCACAGCTTGTCGAAGCCTTCTGCAATCGCGGCACTGCCAAGGCTGAACTAGGCGAACCTCAGGAAGCGATAGCGGACTATGACAAAGCAATAACCCTCAAGCCGCGATATGCCTTAGCCTACAACGGTCGCGGCAATGCCAAGGTTGAACTAGACCACCATCAGGAAGCGATAGCGGACTATGACAAGGCAATCGATATCGATCCGCAACTTGCCTTAGCCTACAATAATCGCGGCAATGTCAAGCGATCTCTCGGCCACCATCAGGAAGCGATAGCGGACTATGACAAAGCAATCGCCCTCAATCCGCAATATGCCGAAGCCTACAACGGTCGCGGCAATGCCAAGGTTGAACTAGACCACCATCAGGAAGCGATAGCGGACTATGACAAGGCAATCGACCTCAATCCGAAATATGCCAAAGCTTACAGCAATCGCGGCGTTGCCAAGCAGGCTCTAGACAAACCTCAGGAAGCGATAGCGGACTTTAACGCAGCAACAACCCTCAATCGGCAATATGTCGCAGCCTACTACAATCGCGGCAATGCCAAGGCGGCTCTAGGCAAACGCGAGGAAGCGATGGAGGACTATGACAAAGCAATAGCCCTTGATCCGCAATATGCCGCAGCCTACAGCAATCGCGGCCTTGCCCACTTATGCCTGGGCGCATGGCGAGAGGCCGAGGAAGATTTGACGAGAGCCAGGGACGTGGGGGTCAACGTCGCTGCCGCGTTCCAGCGAGGTTACGGAAGCGTCGAGAAATTCGAGAAGCAATTCAGCGTCACCCTGCCTGAGAGCATCAAAGCCCTGCTTGAGCCGCCGGCGGAAGGCTGACGCCGCGCCCGGCTCAAGTCCCCACCCGCTCATTGGCGAGGCGCGCGATGGCGGAGGCGAGGATTTCCGCCCCCTTCACCACGTCGCCAAAGTGGGTGAACTCCTCCGGCGTGTGAGAGAGGCCCTTCACCGAGGGGATGAACACCATGCCCATCGGGCATATTTCCGCCATGCGGCAGGCGTCGTGCACTCCGCCGCTTGAGAGCGTGAGCGCGGAGTGGCCCGTCTCGGCGGAGGCGCGGCGCAGCGCCCTCTGAACCTTCGCGGAGGTGGGGCGGACGGGCATCTCCGAGACGTCTAGGAGGCGGCCCCGCACCCCGCGCTCCTTCTCGATTGCGGCGAGGGTCGTTTCCATGCGCGCGAGGGCGCGCGTCATCGCCGCCTGGCTCCGGCTTCTGAGGTCGAAGGAGAGCCGCGCCCCTCCGGGAACGATGGATATCCAGCCCGGATGCGCTTCCATCTCCCCGAAGGTGAGAGTGAGGCGCTGGGAGGCGGGCGCGCTGCGCACCATGCGCTCCATCCGCACCATGAAATCCGCCGCCGCCATGCCGGCGTCCTTGCGGTAGGGCATGGGCTGTCCGCCCGAGTGGGCCGTGACGCCCTCAAAGCGAACCTCGCCCCGCGCGTAGCCCACCACCCGATCCACGATCCCGATGGGCGTCTGCCTGGATTCCAGAACCGGGCCCTGCTCGATGTGCAGCTCGAGGAACGCCTTGAGCGCACCCTTTGGAATGCGGCAAGCGCGCACGCGCGCGGGGTTTCCGCCCATGTTTTCGATGGCCGCATACAGAGATTTTCCGGTGGGCGGATGGAGCGTTTTTCGCAAATCTCTCACGCCCACAAGGCCCGCCGCGACGCTGCTGCCGAACACCGTCATTCCGCAGGCGGATTCCTCTCCCACGAAGGCCACCACCTCGATGGGGTGATCGTGGGCGAGACCCGTCTCGGCGATGCGCCGCGCCGCCTCGAGAGCCGTGAGGACGCCCGCCGGGCCGTCGAACCGACCGCCCGGGCTTTGCGAGTCGAGATGCGAGCCGGCCATCACGGCGGGCAGCCCCCGCCGGCGGCCCTCTTTTCTGCCGTATAGGTTTCCCACGGCGTCCACGCGCGTCTGGAGGCCCGCCTCCCGCATCCATCCCTCGACGAGGGTGCGCACCTGGTTGTAGGCCGGCGTGAACGCCACGCGGTCAAGACCCGTTTTTCCGTATTTGCCGATCTCGGCCTGGGCGTTGAACTCGCGCCTTATGCGGGCGCGGTTCGCGCGAAGGGGAAATGCGTTTGCCGGGGGCATGGCCGGGTTCCTCACGATGCGCGTATCAGGGCTAGAAGAGCTCCCCCGGCATGGGGACTTCCTCGTAGTCCTCGGGACGCAAGGGATCTTTCGGCCGAATCTCCAACATGCCGAAGTAGTGATAGGTCTGCCTTAAATGCTGAAAGGCGTGGCCCAGGGCGAGGAGCATCAATGCGCGCACGGAGATGGTGCCCATGTAGCTTGACACCTCTTTGGAGAGCGCATCGTCCCCCTCGGCGAGAAAATCGACGAGCCGCACCTGGACTTCATCCCCGTAGGCGCAGACGTCCTCCGGTGTGCGGTAGTCGTTCGCCTTGGCCTCGTATTGCCGCACCATCTCCTCGGTGTATTCTCCCGAGGCATGGGACTGCATCACCAGGTCCGGCCGCTCGAAGGAGTGCCAGGTGAGCTGGCGGAGCGTTCTGGGCCTGCCGGGGGAAACCCAGTCGAGCGTCTCCTGCGGAATCTGGCGAATCGCTCGGCGCAAGGCGTCGAACGCCATCTCGAAGTAGCGCAGCATTTCCTCCGCAGAGAGGCCGCTCGCTCCTTCTTGCGGGACGTCAAAGGCGCTCCGGAGCGCGTCCACGTCGTAGCCCACCACCACGTCCGCCCCCCGAACGGAGACGGGCAGGGATTTCACTCCCAGCGCCTCAAGTTCCGCCTGGGCCTCCGCGTCGTTCGTGCAGTCTCTGTTGATGACTTCCAGGCCGTTCGACGAGAGAAACTCTCTCGTGAGAGCACAGGTGTATCAGCCGTGCCGCGTATAGACCTTGACCGCTTCCATGGTTTCTCTCCTGAATGATGAAAGATGCGCGAACCATACCAAAACGGCGGAGCCTGGGAAAACGCCGGAAGGAGGGCGGCTGGCGGATGGAGCGCGCGTGCTTTACTATTGCGGAACCATCCGGGCGGAACCATCCGGAACATTATGGAACCATTCGGAATAGGGTCGCGCGTCTGGCCCGGCGGATGCCTGGAGGGTGCTCTGAAACGTCTCGGTGGTTCGTGAAGGGCGAAGCGGATGGTTTCTGCGTCCTGCGGATGGACAACTGATTCGTCCTGCGTCTTCGGCCTGCGGACAACTGAGCGAGAAGGCGTCTTGACCGCCGCCGCGCGGCTTCTGGATGGGATGGGCGCTTCGCGCCGTATGGAGAGGAGATGAACATGCGAGGGGAATCCACGTTTGACCTGGTGTCCATCGGCGGAGGGGTGGGCGGGCTGGTGGCATCGGTGGGTGCGGCGCAGCTGGGCGCCAAGGCCGCGCTCATCGAGAAGACGAGGCTCGGCGGCGACTGCCTGAACTACGGGTGCGTGCCCTCGAAGGGACTGATACGTTCGGCGCGGCTGGCCGCCCAGGCGCGCGCCCTGTCCGAGTTTGGAGTCGAGACGGGGGAGGTGCGGGTCGATTTTCCCCGCGTGATGGAGCGGATGAAGGCGGCCCAGGCGCACATCGGCGCGCATGACGCACCCGAGCGTTTCGAGGGCATGGGGGTGGAGGTGATCTTCGGCGACGGCGCCTTCACCGGCCCCGACGCGTTTCAGGTGGGGGGCAGGACGATTCGCGCCAAGCGGTTCCTGCTGGCCACGGGAAGCTCCCCCGCCGTGCCGCCCGTCTCCGGTCTGAAGGACGTCCCCTATCTGACGAACGAGACCGTCTTCGATCTGGAAGAATTGCCGCGCCGCCTCGTCGTGCTGGGGGCCGGGCCCATCGGCCTGGAGCTCTCCCAGGCGTTTCATCAGCTGGGCGCCGACGTGGACGTGCTGCAGCGCGCGCCGAAGCTCCTGCCGAGGCTTGATGCGGAAATGGCGGCGATTCTGGCCAATTCGCTTGAAAAATCCGGCCTCAAACTCCATTTCAACGTGGACGCGCAAAGAATCGAGCAGCGCGGCGATGAGATTCGCATCGAAGCGGACACGCCTTCGGGGAGGAGGGAATGGGTCTGCGATCAGCTGCTCGTCGCCACGGGCCGCGCACCCAACGTGGGGGGAATGGACCTGGAGAAGGCGGGCGTGCGCTCCACGCCGCGCGGCGTGGAGACGGACGCCTACCTCCAGACGGAGAATCCGCGCGTATTCGCCGCCGGCGACGTCCGGGGGCAGTATCTTTTCACCCACATGGCGGAATACGAGGCGGGCGTGGCGCTGCGGAACATGCTCTTCAGCGCCCCTTTTGGCGTTCCGCTCCCCTTTCTCAAGAAAAAGACGAACTATGACGCCGTGCCCTGGACGATCTACACGACTCCCGAGGCGGCACACGTCGGCCTGAGCGAGGCGGAAGCCAGGGCGGCACTGGGGGAGAATCGCGTCCAGGTGCTCCGCTTTCCGATGAGTCGGGTGGATCGCGCCGTTCTGGACGGCGAGACGGAGGGCTGCTGCAAGGTGGTGTGCGACGAGAAGGGCAGGCTCGTAGGTGCCGATCTGGTGGGGCCCTCGGCGGGAGAGATACTCCACGAGTTCGCCCTGGCCGTTCGCAAGCGGATGCACGTCAGGGAGGTGGTGGATACGGTGCACGTGTATCCCACTCTGGCGCAGGTGAACAAGAGGGTCGCGGGCCGGTTCTACGCCGAGAAGCTCTTCAACCCCGCCTTCAGGAAGAAGATGCGGCGCGTGTTCGGGCTGAGGGGGAGGATCGAGGTGAGCGACCCCGCCGATGCGGGCGGGGGCGGAGCGGGAGAGCAGGCACACTAGGCGTCGAAACCCCTCGTTTCTGGCGCATCCGGCCCCAAGGCGCGGCGGATTTCAGGCAGCAGGGAATCGGCCATCTTTCGCCTGTAGCGGCTTCGCTCCCGTCGGCATTCGCTCTTGAGGACGGCCGCGTATATCTCTATCGCGTTCAGGCGGGGGACCCACGCGGCCGCGGGGTATCTGCCCGCCGCGCGCACGGCTTCGGGAAGGGGGAGGGCGAGAAGCCGGATGGGTATGTGCCGGGCCTTGATTGCATCCGCCGCCTCCGGAGGAACGTCCTCCTTGATGACGTCCTCGAGAGCGTGCTCCATCAGCAGTATCTCCTCCTCCAAAATTTCCGGAAAGAAAGACTCCATGAATTCGAGGAGCACCGCTTCGTCGGCGGGAACGTCCGGCTCCTTCGGGGGGAGGATGGCTTTTCGGTATTCGGAGAGCCTCGCGCTTCCCGTGATGGCGAAGAAGATGATCGCCCCGAGTGCGATGACGCCCCCAAACCAGGCAAGGCCGACGAGGGGGGTCAGGTAGGGTTTCCACCACCAGTGTTGCAGGAAATTCCAGTCGCCCAGAAGGTTCGCCATCGGGAGAGCGTCCAGAGGATGCGGCGCGCGAACGACGCGAGATGCTTTCCGCCGTGCGGCGCGTTCTAGCCCTCAAGGCTCATAAGCATGGGCTCCTCGAGCGCGTCGGCCACCCACCTGAGGAATTTGACGCCCGCCGCCCCGTCGATGGCGCGGTGATCGTAGGAGACCATGAGCGGGAGCATGAGGCGCGGCTCGAATTTCTCTCCCCGCCAGAGCGGCTCGACGCGCGCGCGCGAGACGCCGAGGATGGCGACTTCGGGCCAGTTCACGATCGGGGTGAAGTGCGTCCCCCCGAAGCCTCCGAGGTTCGTGATGGTGATGCAGCCGCCCTGCATGTCGTCCGGAGCGAGCTTTCTCTCTCTGGCGCGCTGGGCGGCCTCGCGCAGCTCCGCCGACAGCTCGATGATGTTCTTCTTGTTCGCGTCGCGTATCACCGGAACGAGCAGGCCGTTTTCGGTGTCCACGGCGACGCCCACGTGGGCGTAGTTTTTATAGACGATCTCCTGTGCCGCCGCGTCCACGCTCGCGTTGAATTGCGGAAAGACCTTCAGCGCCGAGGCGACGACCTTGACCAGAATCGCGGTGATGGTGAGCTTTCCGCCGGCGTCTTCCGCTTTTTGGGCGTGCTTTTTTCTGAAATCCTCCACCTCCGTGACGTCCGCTTTCTCGCATTGGGTGACGTGGGGGACGTGTGCCCACGCGCGGAGGAGGCTGGCGGAGGTCGCGCGGCGAATCCCCGACATCGGCTCGCGATGCACCTCGCCCCAGCGGGCGAGGTCGGGCAGCTGAAGCGGCGCGCTCACCGGCGCCGGCGCGTCCGGCGCGGCGCCCCCCCCTTGTGCCGCTGCGAACTCCCTCACGTCCTGGGGGGATATTCTGCCTCCGGCCCCGCTGCCCGGCACGTCGCGTATGTCGAGGCTGGCTTCGCGCGCGATTCTGTGCGCGGCGGGCGCGGCGGGTGCGGGCGCATCCGCCGCCTGGGCCTGGGCGGGCGGTTTTGGCGCGGCTTTTTGAGGTTCCTCTTGCGTCTGGGGAGGCTCCTCCTGCGCTGCGGGCGCAGGCTCGGCGTCCGCGCCGCTCTCCTCGACGACGAGGATGGTGTGCCCCACCTCGACTTCGTCGCCGGGCTTCAAGCGGATTTCCGTTATCCTGCCCTCCACGGACGAGGGAACCTCTATGAGTGCCTTGTCGGTCTCCACCTCGATGACGGCCTGCTCCAGTGCGATCGCGTCTCCTGCGTTCACCAAAACGGTGATCACCTTTCCGACCTTGACGTTTTCCCCAAGCGCGGGAAGTTTGAATTCGGTAGACATGAAGTTCCCCCAGAGGTCTGGATACAGGGAATCAGGAAATCATCGGGTTGGCTTTTTCTGGTTTGATTCTCAGGTCTTTCATCGCCTTCTTGACGAGGTCGGGATATATCCTGTTCTCGCGCGCCAGACCATACAGGGCGGCCAGCGCGATGTAGCGCGCGTCCACCTCGAAGAAGTCTCTCAGCGACTCTCTCGACTCGCTTCTGCCAAACCCCTCGGTTCCGAGAGAGATCATGTGTCTCGGCACCCATTTCGCAATCGAGTCGGGCGTGGCTTTCACGTAGTCCGAAGCCGCCACGCAAACGCCGCTCGTGGGGGAGAGGCATTTCGTCACGTAAGGTATTCTGGGCGAGCGATCCGGATGCAGCATGTTCCATCGCTCGGCTTCGAGGGCGTCGCGCCGCAGCTCCTTGTAGCTCGTGACGCTCCACACGTCGGCGTGGACCGAATAGCGCTCCTCCAGAATCTGCTGGGCCTTGAGCGCCTCGTTCAGAATGGCGCCGCTGCCCAGCAGCTGTGCCCTGAGGCCCGAATCCCGCTTTCCGGGTCTGAAGAGATACATGCCCCGCAATATGCCGTCCTTCGCCCCCTCCGGCATCGGCGGCATGGCGTAGTTCTCGTTGTAGGCGGTGAGGTAGTAAAAGATTTTCTCCTGCTCCTCGTACATTCTGCGAATCCCGTCCTGGATGATGACCGCCATCTCGAAGGCGAAAGCCGGGTCGTAGGCGAGCAGGTTGGGAACGGGATACGCGAGGTGGTGGCTGTTGCCGTCCTGATGCTGGAGTCCCTCCCCGTTGAGCGTGGTTCTGCCGGCCGTTCCCCCGATCAGAAAACCCCGCGTGCACATGTCCGCCGCCGCCCAGATGAGATCGCCGATGCGCTGGAAGCCGAACATCGAATAGTAGATGTAGAAGGGGATGGTGTTCACGCCGTGCGTCGCGTAGGCGGTTCCTGCGGCGATAAAGGAGGCCATCGAACCCGCCTCGGTGATTCCCTCCTCCAGAATCTGACCGTCCCGCGCCTCTTTGTAGTAGAGGAGACTGTCCCGATCTACGGGTTCATACAGCTGGCCGGAGTGTGCGTAAATTCCGATTTGCCGGAAGAGGGCCTCCATGCCGAAGGTTCTGGCCTCGTCGGGCACGATGGGGACGATGAGTTTGCCCAGCTTCTCGTCTCTGAGCAGTTTGCTCAGGAGTCTGACGAACACCATGGTGGTGGATACTTTGCGTCCCTCCGCCCCCTGGAAGAACTCCTCGAACAGATCGAGGGGCGGTGCCTTGAGCGGTGCGGACGTGCTTCGCCTGGCGGGGACGTCCCCGCCGAGGGCTTCGCGCCTTTCTTTCAGATAGAGGATTTCAGGGCTGTCCTCCGCCGGCCGGTAGAACGGCGCATGGGCGACTTCCTCGTCGGATAGGGGAATCTCGAAGCGCGTCCGGAATTCCTTGAGCTCGTCCTGGTTGAGCTTCTTCTGCTGGTGGGTGACGTTGCGGCCCTCGCCGCCCTCGCCCAGACCATATCCCTTGACTGTTTTGGCGAGGATGACCGTGGGGCGCCCCTCGCATTCCACGGCGGCCTGATAGGCGGCGAACACCTTTTCGGGGTCATGTCCCCCCCGGCGCATTCTGTCGAGATTTTCATCCGAGAGGGTGTCGGCCATCGCCTTCAAACGCGCGTCCTCTCCGAAGAAATGCGCGCGCAGATAGCCGCCTTTCTTTACTTTTTCCACGCTGTATTTCTGGAATTGTCCGTCGACCGTCTCGCCCATGCGCTGGAGCAGGGCGCCGTCTTTGTCCATCGCCACGAGAGGGTCCCAGTCGTCCCCCCAGATGACCTTGACGACGTTCCATCTCGCGCCCCGAAACGCGGCCTCCAGCTCCTGAATGATCTTGCCGTTGCCTCGCACCGGGCCGTCGAGACGCTGCAGGTTGCAGTTGACCACGAAGATGAGGTTGTCGAGTTTCTCCCGCGCGGCCAGAGTGATGGCGCCCAGCGATTCGGGTTCGTCCATCTCGCCGTCGCCCAGAAACGCCCATACCTTCTGTCCGGTGGCGGGTTTGAGCCCTCTGTCCTCGAGATAGTGCAGATACCGCGCCTGGTATATCGCCATCAGGGAGCCAAGCCCCATCGACACCGTGGGATACTCCCAGAAATCGGGCATCAGCCAGGGATGCGGGTATGAGGACAGGCCGCCGCCCTCCCTGAGCTCGCGCCTGAAGTTCTCGAGATTTCTCTCCGTCAGGCGTCCCTCCAGAAACGCCCGGGCGTATATGCCGGGCGCGCTGTGGCCCTGAAAGTAGATGAGGTCGCCGCCGCAAGGATGGTTTTTCCCCCGAAAGAAGTGGTTGAACCCGATTTCCAGCAGGGTGGCCGCCGAGGCGTAGGTGGAGATGTGCCCGCCGATGGAGGCGTCCTCCGCGTTGGCGCGCACCACCATGGCCATCGCGTTCCAGCGGACGAGGCTCTTGATGCGCCGCTCGATCTTCCGATCGCCCGGAAACGGGGGCTGCTTCTCCAGGGGGATGGTGTTGAGGTAGGGCGTGTTCGCAGAGAACGGGCGAACGACGCCCGAGCGCACGGCGTGAACCTGCAAATGGCGCAGCAGGGTCTTCGTTCGCTCGGGGCCCCTGCTTTGCAGAACGTAATCAAGCGATTCCAGCCATTCGTCCGTTTCTGTCTTGTCGAGCGCGGTTTCCTCTTCGGAGGCGGACGCGCCGGCCGAATCAGGCAGATAGCGCGAATCGTCGAATTTTTTTTGACTCCCCCCGTTCGCCGATACCGGCGGCTCGCCCTCCAGGGACGCTCCCTCTGTTTTCTCAGGGTTGATGTCCACGTGTGACGCGCCTCCCCATTACGCCTGAATGCGTCCGAATATACCACGTTCGGCGATAAACGGAAAACGCCCTGCCCGGCGGACGGACGCGCGCGCATCCTTGTGAAGCGAGAAGGCGCGCCCGTGGGAGCGTCACGAGACGGCGGAAGGAAAGCGGGCGGTTTCTCCCTCCCGAGGTCAGGAGAGAAGGCTGCATAGTGCGAGCGGCCCGTCTGCGCATTTGCCGTTGGCGCGTTTCGCGCTGGACGCGCGAGAATCCGACGGGAGCGCGCTCCTTTCTATCGGGATCGCGGAGCCGGAAGCGGCGTCGGGTTTCGTCGCCTTCCATCGTTCGGCGGCGCCTCGCTCAAGGTTGCTTTTTCTCCCGGTGCTCAAACACCTTATAGACGGCGGCGCTGTCCAGTTCGCCGAAGCCGAGCGCCTGTCCCTCCTCAAAGAAGGGAAGGCACACTGCGCCCACGGGGGTGAGGGCGCCCGCGCTTTCTCCAAGCGCAAGACCGAGATGGATGTCTTTCGCCAGAACGTCGAGCGTGCTGACCGGCTTGGTGAACCTGCGGCCGATCATCCTCGGCCCCCGGTTTCTCAACTGCTTGCTGTCGGCGGCACTGCGGGTGAGGGCGTCGAGGAGCAGTTCGCCCTTCACGCCGGATTTGAGGCCCATCCGCAGGGTTTCGGCGATTGCGCACCGCTCCAGGCAGGTGAGGTAGTTGATGAGCACCTTCATCGTCGCGCCGGCGCCCGCCGCCCCGCAATGAATCTGATCCGAGAGCAGGCGGGCGAGCATGGCCTTCACGCGGCGGTGCGTTTTCACCTCTCCCCCGACGAGGAAGAGACCCTCGCGATTCTTGACGTTCTCGCTGTTGCCGCTGACGCACGCCTCCATGAAGTCAAGGCCGCACTCCGCGCACAGCCGCGCCATCTCGCGCGTATCCTCCGGATCCGACGTGGTGGTGTCGATGACGGCTCTGGGCCTCCGTCCTGGTTCCACGGCGAGATACCCGTTCTCGCCCCTCGCGCATTCGAGGGAGATTTTCGAGTTGGGCACCGAGACGAACACGAAGTCCGCCGCCTCCGCCGCCTCTCTGGGCGAGGCCAGCGCCTCGCCGCCGAGTCGCTCGAATTTTCTTCGCGCCGACGGGGCGGGGTCCGTCCCGACCAGCCGGTAGCCGTCCTCGATCAAATTCTCCGAAAACGCCTGCCCCATGCGTCCCAGACCGATGAAGCCGACGGTTTCTTTTTTCTCGCTCGTTTTTCTCGCCATGCGCGGACACCTTTTTGTCTTTATCGTGGGGAGGGGGCGTGAAATGGATGATGAAAACGCCGGCGCCTCAACTCTCCTGACGGGGAATGAGTACCACCTTGATGGCGCCGTCTTTTCTCTGGCGCATCATTTCGATCCCCCGCTCCACCATGCGCAGGGGGATTTGGTGCGAGATCATGGGCTTGACGTTCATCTCGCCCCGCGCGGCCAGCCGGATGCAGGTCTCGAACGTGTCGGGATGTCCGCGCGAGCCGATGATCTCTTTTTCCAGGTGCTGGAGCCGCTCGAGGGGTAAGGGCACGTCTTGAGAGAACACGCCGACGACCACGATGCGCCCGCCCTTGCGCGCCATTTCGAGTGCCTGCTTCATCGTCTCGCCCTGGGCACCGCCCACGACCTCCAGAACGGCGTCCGCCCCATGCCCGCCGGTGCGCTCGCGCACCGAGGAGACGACGTCCTCCCCAGCGGCGTCTATCGTCTCGTCCGCCCCCATCTCTCTGGCCGCCTCGAGTCTGTCCGCCGCCGGATCGATGGCGATGACGCGGGCTTTCGCGTATTTCGCGGCCGCCAGGGCGCACAGCCCCACCGGACCCATTCCGACGATGGCGACGCTCTCCCCCGCCTCCAGGCGCGCGCGGTTCATCACGACGTGATAGCCCGTGCCCAGCGTCTGGATGACGGCGGCCGTGGCGTCGTCCAGCGCATCCGGCAGGGGGAGGGCGCACTTCGCCGGAGCGACGACGTGCTGGCTGTAGCCGCCGTCCACGTTCATGCCGATGGAGCGCGAGTCGTCGCACAGGTTCACCCGTCCCATCCGGCAGAAGCGGCATTCCCCGCAGCTCACGTGGTTCTCGATGCAGACCCGCTCTCCGACTCTCACGTTCTGGACGCCGCTTCCCAGGGCGATCACCACGCCCATGAGCTCATGGCCCGGAACGACGGGATATCGCGCGCGCTTCACGTGTCCGTCGATGAGATGAAAGTCACTGCCGCATATCGCACAGGCACCGACCTCGATCAGCACCTCGCCAGGGCCCGGCTCGGGGATGGGACGCTCCACGAGCTCCAGGCGTCCGGGTTCGCACAGCAGGGCGGAGAGTGAATTTTGCGCGCGCAAGGGGAATCCTCCGATCGCGTCCGTGTTTGGGGGGCGTTGCGCATGAGAACAGCGTCCACGACATGGACGATGACATGGACGTGAAAAATCTGTATCGCCAGCCGCGTGCCAGAACTCCGGCCCATCCGTCCCTATGGAGCGCAAAATGGATATTAAACCTTTATCGCCCACCGCGCCAGAGATAAGAGGCCTGGAGGCGTTTTTCTCATGTGTTGCGCGCGCCTTGCAGGGTCTGGAGACGGCTTGATAGGATGCGTCTATCCTGAAGGAGAGATAAGAGATGGTCATTCAGAAAAAACAGGTGGGCGTCGGCTTGATCGGCGCGGGCAAGATCGGCTCGCTTCGCGCGCATCTTGCGGCGACCTCGCCGGTGGTGAATTTTTTCGCCATATCCGACGTGGACGCGGCGCGCGCCCAGGCGGTGGCCCAGCAAAACGAGGCGGCTTTTCATACCTCCGACAACCGGGAGGTCATCGAGCACCCCCAGGTGGACGCGCTCATCGTCTCAACGCCGGAGGGCGAGCACACGGAGGCGATCTGCATGGCGCTCGAGGCGGGCAAACCGGTGCTGGTGGAGAAGCCCATCGCCCTCACGCTGCCTGACGCCGACAGGATTCTGGATGCGAAATCCAGGGGCGGGGCGGAGCTCTTCATCGGCTACACGCAGCGCCTGCGAAGGAAGTTTCTGGCGATCAAGGAGCATATCGACGCGGGGCGCCTCGGCGAGGTGATGACCGCGTGCATGACGATATACAACACGCGCCCCACGGCGCGCCAGGTCTACTCCCGCGCCCCGCACGCCAACCCGTTCACCGATGAGATCACCTACGTGGCGGACATGGCGCTGTGGTTCTTCGAGCCGAGAAGGCCGGTGCGCGTCTACGCGCAGGCAGGCAGCGAGGTGTTTCACGAGCATCCGGACCAGATGGGAGATTACGGGTGGGCGATCGTCACCTTCGAGGATGGCGCCGCGGCCTGCCTGGGCGGAAACTGGGCGCTTCCGGAGCATTGGCCCGCCACGGTGGCGACGATGGGCATGGACGTTTTCGGAAGCGAGGGCGCGATTCGCATCGACGACGGTCACAAGGACGTCATGATGGTGGGCAACGAGCGCGTCCCCTCGCCCTACGCGCCCGACTCCTCGGTGGAAGTCGCTTTTTTGGGCTCCGCCATGCCGGGAGACTGGGCCGTGGGAGATTTCGTGGGGCCGATGCGCGATGAAACCCGGCTTTTCCTGGAGCGCGTCACGACCGGCAAGGACGTGCCGCTTTGCGACGCGGAAACGGCGCGCTCGGTTCTGGAGCTCACCCTGGCGATGGAGGAGAGCGTGCGCCGGGGCGGGGAGGTCGTCGACCTGCCACTGAAGGGATTTCATGCGGATACGCGGACGACGGATGCGGGGTGAGGCGGCTCCGTCGTGATTCTCCCTGACGCCGCGCGGGGTGCTCCGGCCGAAAACGTGAGCTGTTTTAATTCATCATCAAAACACTTTTCCATTATCATCAAGACAATGCTATAGTCAATACATACGCACCTCCAATGTATGCACCACCGTGGCGGTCGGGGTTTTTCCCCAGCCATCATACCCACCCCTCAAAGGAGAAATATACCATGTCGATCTTCGGTCGAATCCTTGTTCTCGCAGTTGTTCTATTGTTATGGAGCGCGCCGGCGATGGCCCAGAAGTTCCCCTCGAAGCCGATGGAACTGGTCTGCACCACTTCGCCGGGTTCGAGCGTTGCGGTCTGGTGCCAGCTTCTCGCTCAGGAGTTTCCAAAGGTACTCGGCGTGCCCATGCGGGTGACCTTCAAGAGCGGCGGCTCGCAGCACGAGCCGGTTCTCTACGTCTCGGGCAAGCCCGCCGACGGGCACATCATCATGCACATCAGCGCCAGTTTCTACGGGTATTTCCACTTGCCGCACTACAAGAGGTCATACGCCGACTTCCAGACGCTGGCCCAGGTCGAGAAACACGTCTACGGCGTCGCTGTGAAGTGCGACAACAAATACGGCATCAAGACGCTCGAGGATCTCATCGCCTACGCCAAGAAGAACCCCGGCAAACTGTCGATGGGCTCCAACAAGCGCGGCTCGACGCACCACCGCCATCAGCTTGCCTTCCTCAAGGCTGCAGGCATCGGTGACAAAGTCCGCACGATCTTCTACCGGGGCGACGGCAACGTGGTGAAGGACGTCCTCGGCGGCCATCTCCCCAGCGGGCAGGCCTCGCCGCGCACGTGGAGGCCGCATATCGAGGCGGGAACCATCTGCCCGCTCGTCTCGCAGACCCATGAGCGCCTCTCCCACGACCCGATCTGGAAGAACGTCCGGAGCGCGGTGGAAGCCGGCCTCAAATACGACCTCCCGCTCCACTGGCAGGGCTTGATGGTCAAGAGAGGGACGCCTGAGCCGATCATGGAAATATTGCGCGACGCCGTGTACAAGGTGACCAGCTCGCCCGACTACAAGGACTATCTCGCCAAGGGGACGCACATCGTCCTGGACGTCAAGACGGGCTCGGAGTTCCTCAACGAGGACATGGCGAAGAACCAGGCGGTCGTGAAACAGTTCATGATCGACCACAAGATCATCAAGAAGTAGAAGATTCTCGAACGGCCGGCGGACAATTCCGCCTGTAAGGCGCGAACAATGACGGAACAACACGGAAAGAGCGCATCCTCCTACTTCGAGTTGAAGGTTCCGATGAGGGCGGCGGTGCTGGCTACCACCGCCCTCATCCTGGGGGGACTCGCGTTTCTCTACTACGAAACCTATGGAATGCAGCCTCCGTACGAGCCGGGGTATCCGGGCGACGCCTTTTTCCCGAGGCTGACCCTCGGCTTCTCCATGGTATGGGCGGTCATCGTCCTGGCGCGCGGTTTTTTCCTGCCCCAGGAGGCGGCGGCCGAGGGTGCCGAGGAGCCATACCTTCAGGCGCATTGGGTGGAGTTCGTCTCTATCATCGTGTTCGTTTACCTCTACGCGGTTCTGCTCGAACCGATAGGGTTCGAGGTTATGACCATCGCGCTCATGATGTGCCTGCTGGTCCCGCGCCTGCAGCTGGTTGCTGTGCCGCGGGGGGCGTTGCTGGTGGGGTTTGCCCTGTCTCTGGCGACGATGCTCATCCTGTATTTGGGGCTGGTGCCGATGCTGAATATCCCCTTACCGCTCAAATTCCTGCCGGTCTATATCCTCTAGGGCCGTAATTGATGGAAGGATCGTGAGAGATGGAAGGAACTCTCGGGCACATTTTCGCAGCGACCGGCCAACTCGCCTCGCCCGCCATACTTGCGATCATGCTGGGGGGAGTCGCGGTCGGCGTCCTCATGGGCGCGATGCCGGGGTTCGGCAGTTCACAGGCACTGGCCCTTCTTTTTCCCCTGACCTTCAAAATGCCCGTCGAGCACGCGACCATGTTCTTCCTCGCCGTCTATTCCGGAGTCGAATACGGGAGTTCCATTCCGGCCATCCTGATCCGCACGCCGGGCACGGGAGCGTCTGCGGTCACCGTGCTCGACGGCTACGCCATGACCCGCAACGGACTCGCGCGCAAGGCATTGCGCATCTCCCTCTATTCGGGCGTGATCGGCGGCGTCACGAGCACTTTGATCTTCATCGTCGCAGGCACCTCGCTCGGTAACATCGCCTTGATGTTCGGGCCGGGCGAGTTGTTCGCGGTCGGCGTGTTCGGTCTGTCGATCGTGGCGAGCTTTTTCGGAAAAGACGCCGCGCGCGGTTTCCTCGCCACCGGCATCGGGCTGTTGCTGGCCACGGTCGGGAGTTCGGGCTTCGGCGGGCTGCGGTTCACCTTCGACCAGGGCTATCTGATGGACGGCATTCCGCTTGTCATCGTCATCATCGCCTTCCTGGCGGGGCCCGAGGCGTTCCATCTCCTGGTGGAGCACAGACGCACGATAGAGAGCAAAGAAACCGCCGAACAGGGAGCCGCCGATGAGCGCAACCGGATTCTGCCGTGGGAAATCCGCAGTCTGATCCCCACCTGGGTGCGCGCGAGCCTCATCGGAACGGGTGTCGGCGCGGTTCCGGGAGCGGGCGGATCGATCGCCGGAATGCTGGCCTACAGCGAAGAGAAGCGGTGGTCGAAGCGCTCGGAGAAATTCGGTACCGGCATCATTGAGGGCGTCGCCGCACCCGAGTGTTCGAACAACGCTCTCGTCGCGGGCACGCTCGTGCCCTCGCTCTCGCTCGGCATTCCGGGTTCGGGCGGGGCGGCGATTCTTCTGGGCGTGCTGATCAGCAAGGGACTCGTTCCCGGCCCGCTGCTCTTCCGCGACAACGGAACTTTCGTGATGACGGTGTTCATCGGCCTATTCGTGATCAACCTCATGCTCCTTTGCACGGGTCTCGTCGGCACCCGCGCCTTCAGCCTCGTCGCCAAGGTGCCCCGCCGCATTCTGGGGCCGTTCGTCCTGATTCTCATCGTCGTCGGTAGCTACGTGTATGCGAACTACACGGCCCACGTCGTCATGGTGCTCATGCTGGGCGCGCTCGCCTATTTCTTCGAGAAGATCAACATTCCCGTCGTGCCCATCGTGCTCGCGTTCATCATGGGCCCCATCATCGAGATCAACCTGAGCCGCGCGCTCACGATCTCGGGCGGAGACATGACGGCGCTCCTGACGAGTCCCATCACGGCGACCATTCTCGTGCTCTCCCTCATCACCGCGGTCTACAGCATGGCTTCGATGTTCCGCGCGGCGAAGCTCGGGCTGAGCGGCGGAGGTTCCGGGTAGCCGCGAACGGAGGACAGGGCTTGGCTGCGGCGGCCGCATTCGCGGGGATATTTCGAGGAATCATTCGGAACGGGATTGGGAATGGCGGGTATTTTTCCATAATATCAACAGGATATCAGGGCTTCACGGTCGATTGAGGCGGCCTCCGCATATCTGAGGGGATGAGAGGGTGAAGCAGATCGGATTGGGGATCGTGGGTTCAGGACGAATGGGGAGGCTTCGCGCGCATCTCGCCTCCGGCGCGCCGGAGGTGAAGTTTCTCGCCCTCTCGGACAAGGACCCCGAACGGGCGCGGCGCCTCGCCGATGAGGCGCAGGCGGATTTTCACGCAGGCGACAACGAGGCGGTGCTCTCCCATCCGGAGGTGGACGCCGTCATCGTCTCAACACCTGAGTTCGACCATGCCGACGCCGTTTGCCGCGCCCTTGGGCTGGGAAAGCCCGTCCTTTGCGAGAAGCCCATATCCCTGTCCCTGGAGGATGCGGACAGAATCATGGCGGCTTGCGAAAAATCGGGGGCGGAGCTTTTCATCGGCTACACGCAGAGACAAAGGCGGCGTTTTCTGAACGCGAAAGAGCAGATTCAAAGGGGGCGTCTGGGGCGGCTGCAAACCGCGCGCGCCACGCTCTACAACGTGATGACCAACGGGGCGGAGATATACAAGCGCGCCGCCCACGCAGGCCCCGTCACCGACACGCTCACCTATATGGTGGACATCTGCCTTTGGTATTTCGAGGGCAGAAAGCCCGCGCGTGTCTACGCGCAAGGGGGGAGCAAGGTGTTTCCCCATCATCCCATGGGCTGCGGGGACTGGGCCTGGGCGATTTTGACGTTCGAGGACGGAGGCACGGTGAATTTCGGCTGCTCCTGGATACTGCCGGACAACTGGCCGGCGAACGTTACCTCCATCGACCTCGAGGTCATGGGCACGGAGGGGGCCATCGCCATTGACGACTCGCACAAGAACGCCGTCATGGCGACGAACAAGGGCGTGCCCTCCCCCTACGTGGAGGGCATGTCTTCGGACGTCGTCTTTTTGGAGTCGATGATGGCGGGCGATTGGCTGTTGGGCGACTTCTGGGGGCCGATGCGCGATGAGACGCGCCTGTTTCTGGAGCGCGTGACGATGGGCCGGAGCGTCCCTCTCGCATCTCCCGCGCACGCCCGGACGGTGCTGGAGGTGACGCTGGCCATTGAGAAGAGCGCGAAAGAAAACAGACCCGTTCATTTTCCGCTCGCCGGTGCCGGTTAGTCCTGGTTCCGATGCGTTCCGCCGAAATCCTGCTCTCGCATCCCCGGTATGAACTCAAAAAGCGCGCCTCTCTCTCGCAGGCGTGCTTCATGCTCTCCGGAGACGTTGATTCTCTGGAGGCGGGCCGCGTTCTGGAAGTCATGGAAAAGGAGTCTCTGGGGACGGGAAGCGTCGCGCGCCTGGATTTGGAGGAGCTGGAGTTGCTGGACGGCGTTGCGGTGGCGCGCATGGTGGACGTAGTCCGGCTTCTTCTGGGCGGCTCCAGGCGGGTGGAAGTGTTCAAGTCTCCGCAATCCTTGGCCCACACGCTCTATCGGGCGGGAATGCTGCGAGGGGACGCGCGGCTCGAACTCATCGAGCCCCGGCAGGAGGAGGGCGTCGCCAACTGAAAGCGAACGCGAGACGCGGCCTGATGCGCAAAGAGCGTAAGGAACGCAGCGAAAATTTCCGCAAATTCCAGGAGCCGTTCATGTGTCCTGTTTCGGCAAAAGACCCATACGTGAGAAGGCGCGTCAGAGTCCTTGACGCGGAGATGGCCTACGTCGAGGCCGGAGAGGGCGATCCCATCGTCCTGCTGCATGGAAATCCGGCCACCTCCTACCTGTGGCGAAACGTGATTCCCCACCTTGAGGGTTTGGGGCGATGCCTTGCCCCCGATCTGATGAATAGCGGCGCGTCGGACAACGTTCCGGGCGGAGGCTGCCGCTACCAGGATCACATCCCCTATCTGGATGCGTGGTTCAAGGCGGTGGGGGCGGAGGAGAAGGCGTTTTTCGTTCTGCACGACTGGGGGGCGGCGCTTGGGTTCCATCGCGTCTGTCGATATCCGGAGCAGGTTGTCGGCCTCGCCTACATGGAAGCGATGGTGCGTCCGCGCCTTTGGTCCGACATGCCGGACGATAGGGTCGCGCAGTTCAAAAAGCTGCGCGGCGAAGCGGGGCTTGCGATGGTCATGGAGACGAATTTTTTCGTGGAAACCATGCTTTTTGAGCACGGCGTCGCGCGCGCCCTGAGCGAGGAGGAGAAGCGCGCCTACCGCAAGCCCACGGAGGACCTCCAAAAAAGGAGGCAAACCCATCAATGGGCCTGTGAGATTCCCTTCGAGGGCGTTCCGGCGGACAACTATGCGCGCGTGAAGGGATACAGCGATTTTCTTTGCGCGCGCGAGAATTTGCCCAAACTTTTCATCAACTGCGAACATGGCCACGCGCTGGCGGGCGCCGCGCGCGCGTTTTGTCGAAAATGGCCGGACCAGGAAGAGGTCTCCATCCCCACCCGCCATTACGGACAGGAGGATTGCCCCGATGCGATCGGCCGGGCGGTGGCGCGCTTCATCCAGAAGGCGAGGGGCTGATTACGCCGTTTTTGTGCCGCGCATGTGGACGCCCTCGCCGCCGTCACGCTCGACGACCTGCTTTGATCGACTTTTGCAACGCCCTTGCATGGCCGTTTTACGGGTCGTTTACGCCCCCTGAAACGGCATTTTCCATGCGTTTCGCAATGGCTTTTGTCCGGCTGCGGAGTCGCGTGCCTTCGGCGGTCTCCATGCCGTAAAAACGTGTTTGCCGCTCCTCTGGCGGCGGAGAATCTCTGTCTGAAACGGGGGCAGGACTGACTCGAACAAAAGGGGCATCCTCGCATTATACTTTCGGCGTCAGCGAGAAGCCGCTCCGAACCCTGACATCCGAGGAGAAAGCGCATGGTCGTCAAAGCGGTACGCAACGTTCCATGGTTCGCGTATTTTCCCGAGAACTATCGCTGGTCGTTCATCGCCTCCATCGGGCTGATGCGCGTGGCGGGCGGCGGGGCGGATACTGCGGAGATTTTTGAGGTATGCAGACGCCTGGAGAAAAACGTGGGCAGCGACGCGCATTGGTTCGAGGAGTGGAGGCACATGGGGGATCGAATACGGGCGATGGGCATGGCGGCTGCGAGGGGCGGCCGCGAGCTCACGGCCGCAGGGCATTTTTGCCGCTCCGCCACCTACTACCAGATAGCGGATCGGTTTCGCTTCCCCAAAGACAAGGTATCGCAAGCCGCTTACCGCAAGTCCATCGACTCTTTCAAGCGTTTCGTCCGGCTGAACGACAGGCCGAGGACGGAGATTGTCGACATTCCCTATGAGGGGGGGAAAACGCTGCCCGCTTATTTCGTTCACGCGGAGAACACGAGAAAGACCAAGCCTCCCGTGGTCCTGCTCTACACCGGTTTCGACGGCACGAAGGAAACCCCCATGATTCTCGCGGCGGACGCCCTCGCCCGGCGCGGCATGAGCGTGGTCGTTCCCGACACTCCGGGAGTGGGCGAGGCCATCCGCTTTCGCAAAATTTATCTCAGGCACGACTACGAGGCGGCCGGTGCCGCCATACTCGATTGGCTGGAGGGCAGGGGGGACGTGAACGCGAAGCGTGCGGGCGTCATGGCGTCGAGCCTGGGCGGATATTACGCGCCCCGAACCGCCAGCATGGAGCCTCGCCTCAAGGCGTGTCTCGCATGGGGTGCGATTTGGGATTATCACGCCATATGGAAAAAGCGCATCGACGCGGCGTTCCAGATTCAACTCCCCTCTCCGGGAAATCATCTGGCGTGGAGCTTCAACGTCAAGACGGCGGAGGAGGGGTTGAAAAAGCTGGAGGATTTCAGACTCGACGGGGTGGTGCAGAAGATGAAATGCCCCTTCCTGCTGGTGCATGGGGAGGACGATCAGCAAATTCCGCTTGCGGATGCGAAATCGCTCTTCAGGGCGGCGGGCTCCAGGGACAAGACGCTGCGGATTTTCAAGGGGGATGATGGCGGCGCCCAGCATTGCCACATGGATTACGTCGCGCCTGTCGTGGGATATATGGCGGACTGGATGGCGGAGAAGCTGGGCACTTGAGGCTTTTGACGCGCGAGGGCACGGAGGAATTGGACGTTTCTGAACACGTCGGGTCTTTGCGCCTGCCTGCGCGCACCCTTTACGGCGACGCTCGCGCACCCATGGGGAATTTCGGGCTTTTGGCCGAGAGAATGCGCGGAGCGGAGTTGGTCTTCACCAGGGATACCGGCTATCGCTTCTCCTCCGAGCGGCCCGAGGCCGCAGCGGCGGCGATTCTCTCGTTTGCGGTGCGACGTTCGTCCGCATGAGCGCACCCGCTTTCGAGACCCTCCTTTTCGAGGCGCGCGATCGCGTCGCGCTCATCCGGTTGAACCGCCCCGAGCGGCTGAACGCCATGAACCGCGTCATGCTCCGCGAGCTGAACGAGGCGTGCGACCTCGTCGAGGCGGATGATTCCGTCCGCGTCGCGATCCTCACGGGGGCGGGCAAATCGTTTTCCTCCGGCTTCGATCTGCAGGAGCAGGCGGAGAACCCGCCGGTCGGCTTCTCCGGGTGGAAACGGGCGCTTCGGCAGGATTTCGACGCCGTCATGCGGTTCTGGAATCTCTCCAAGCCCACCGTCGCAGCCGTCCGCGGATACGCCCTGGCGGGAGGATGCGAACTGGCACTGGCCTGCGACGTCACCGTGGCCGCGGATGACGCCGTGTTCGGCGAGCCGGAGCTCAGGTTCGGCGCCGGAATCGTCGTCATGCTGCTTCCCTGGCTCACGAACCCCAAACTTGCGAAAGAGATACTCTTCACCGGAGAGGATCGCATATCGGCTCCTCAGGCTGCGCGCATGGGATTGGTGAATCGGGTGGTGCCCGAGGCGGAGGTGCTGGAGACGGCCCTCTCTCTGGCGCGGAGGATGGCGCGAATCGACCCGGGGCTCCTGCGGGCGACCAAGATGGCGGTGAACCGCGCGTATGAGATTATGGGAATGGGCCAGGCACTCGAAGCCGCCCTCGACATCGACCTCATGGTCGAGGGAAGGGGAACGGACGATAAGACGAAATTTTTGGAGATCGCGAGAAGCGAGGGTCTGCGCGCTGCGGTCTCATGGCGCGACGCCCGGTTTGAGGGTATGGAATAGTTTTCGTTCTGTATCCTCATATTGAGAGATTATGTGCCCAATTACTCTATGGTTTCTTAGTGGGTATTGCCCATAATTGTTCTTGTGATATTCATTAGCATATCTCGTATCTCATATCTGATGAGGAGGTATTTTCTTTTCACTGGATGATCACACATCTCCACATTCTTGAATTTTTGATGGTCTCATGGTGTTCAAACCATACTCTTTTTCTATGTATCTTTTGGGTAGTTTGTGAATACAATCTCTTTTCTTCGCTGTATTGTATTTCTAATCTGAATTGTTCTAATATCGTTTAAAGGGATTGGTGGAGTGCCGGGGAATCGAACCCCGCAAGCATGGCTCTCAAGACCTACTCGGGAACCTCCGCACCCCACAGCCCTGTTTGTCGTTCGCTGGACGACGTCTAGCACGTTAAAACCGGCGAGCGACTCAGCCCTGCCCAGAGACGATCTGGGCAGGGCTTTCATTTTCTCTTTCTGGCAAGAACATCTCCTTCTAACGGAAGTTGATCGATACTTTAACGCAGCGCGCGCCCAAAAGCAACCCATAGATTCGATAAAATTTAACATAGATTCGATAAAATTTAACTTTTGCAGATCGGTATTTTATTGACACAATGTCTCATATTGTGTATTTTTGGGGTTGCTTTTCTGTGTTTTGTCAATCAGAGGGTGCTATTGTGGATGATCTAACGAAAGCCATAAGGAAACGTGCGGGTCGAAGCCCAAGTTATCCTGGAATAGATTTGGAAACTGCTTTTAAGCGCATTGAAGAGTTTTATGATAATGCCCAACATCACTATTCCCACATCAAGTCTGTGGCAGAGCATTGGGGATATACGCCCGGAAGTGGTTCAGTAAATACTACTATTGCTGCTTTGATCAAATATGGATTTCTCGTAGACGAAGGGAAGGGGGATGAGCGCAGAGTTCGCCTTTCCGAGTTGGCGCTTGATATAGTTAAGGATAAGAGGGACGATACTTCAGAGCGCAATCAAAAACTCACTAAAGCTGCCTTCAGTCCTGAAATCCATAAGGAAATGCATCAGACGTATGGAGATAATCTACCTTCAGACAGCGATATTTTATACGAATTAGAAAGAAAGAGGAAATTTACTCCAAATGGGGCGAGAGAGTTCCTCGCCCAGTATAAAAATACGCTAGAGTTTGTGCTCAAATTGGGGTCTAGTATAACTCCAACTCTTCCGAGGGAAGGGAAGGGTGAGCAACAAGAAGCGGAAGCGAATAACCAGGCTGCTAGTGATGCTCGGACCGGTGGAACAGATGTAGTGCCGACCCCGCCATCGAAAGAGGAGGGCGTGCGGACAGTGACGATTCCTATGCTAGAAGGGGTGTGGGCTACTTTAACGGCCCAATTTCCGATGACTAAAGGAGATTGGGACTATATGATAAAGATATTGCAAGCAATGGAGCCTAATTTAGTGAAAGGAAAATCCCAGTCTCAAGAGGTTGAAATAGACGAAGAGTCGAAGAATTCTTAAAACATTTCCGCAAACAAATTAAGAGAGTGAAAGGCGGGCGGTGTAGAATTGACGAGCGTTCATGCGCTTGCTCAAGGCGTCATCAGGAATGAGGCGCCGTTTTTGTTTTGATTGTTTTTGACTGCGAGGAGGAATACGAGCGATGCACCCACTCATCAAAAACCGCAGAAGCCTGCGCGCTTTCAGCGGCGCGCCGCCCGAGCCGGAGAAGCTCGAGGCGATGCTCGAGGCGTTTCGCTGGGCGCCGTCCTCGAACAATCGCCAGCCCTGGCGCGTCATCGTGGTGCGATCGAAAGAAGCGCATGAGAAGTTCAACGCTTGTTTGAGTGAGGGAAACCTCCAGTGGGCGACCGAGGCTCCGCTCAAGATGGTCATTCTGGGCAACCCCGAGGAGCAGCCGGAGCGCTTCGGGCAAGACCGCTATCTGCTCGACGTGGGAATGGCGCTTGAGAATCTTTTGCTTCAGGGAAGCGCTTTCGGTCTGACGGTTCACGCCATGGGAGGATGGGACGAGGCGAAAGCCCTTGAGAACTTCGGCGTTCCGGAGCCGTTTCGCGTCGCGGCCTTGTTCGCGGTGGGCTATCCGGGAAAGACCGAGGATTTGCACCCGGAAGTCCAGGCGAAAGACAGGAAGCCGCCCAGCCGAAAAGACCCCGCCGAGATTTTCTTCTGGGATGGGTTCGGGGAGGCCGGAAAGCCATAGCGGAGCGAGGTTTCGCGGCGCCTTTCGCGTTTGACCCCCCCTCGCCCAAGCCCATAGAATCCCGCGAGTTCGCGCGGGCGTTTCTCGCCGCTCCGGTGCTTCTGGAGAGGTGTTTCGCCTCGTTTGCGCGTCCTGCGTTTTCTTTTGCGCGTTAAGGGATAGTTTTGTTCTCATCAGATTTTATGCAGCAGTTGCTGATCGCGATACCGGCCATTTTGCTCGCCCTCACCTTCCATGAGGTGGCCCACGGCTGGGTGGCCTATAAACTGGGCGACAACACCGCTCGCGCCCTCGGCCGCCTGAACCTCAACCCCATCGTCCATCTCGACGTGATGGGGACCTTGGCTTTCGTCCTCTCCATGCTGGGAGGCGTGGGGTTTGGCTGGGCGAAGCCGGTGCCGGTGGACCCGCGTAATTTTCAGCATCCCCGGCGCGGCATGATGTGGGTGGCACTCGCCGGGCCGGCGACGAATTTTCTTCTGGCCATCCTCAGCGGCTTCTTGTTTCACGTCATGCGCCGCTCCGGTCTGGGCTTCGGTCTCGTGGGCGAACCGCTCTCCCTGATGCTGCGGGCGAGCTTCACCATCAACACCGCGCTCGCCGCCTTCAACCTGATTCCCATACTTCCCTTTGACGGGGGAAGGATCGTGATGGGGCTGCTGCCCAGAACGTGGGCGTGGCGTTACGCAAGGAGCGAGCCTTTCGGCTTTTTCATCGTGTTGGGTTTGATGTTGCTGGGATTTCTGCACACCATCATGATGCCGATTTTCATCGCTCTCGCTGCGGCTGCACAGGTTTTTGTGATAAATCTCCTCAGAGTTGTCGGGTTGGCGTAGGGGGTTCTTCAGGGTGGGCGAGAAACGTGACGGATAGCCGGAATGGCAAGAATCAGCCGAGGCGCTTTCTCTCCGGCGTGCAGCCGTCAGGAAAACTCCATCTGGGCAATTATTTTGGCGCGCTCAAGCAGCACATCGCGCTTCAGGATGAAGCGGAATCCTTTTATTTCATCGCGAACTATCACGCCATGACGACGGTGTGCGACAAGGACCTGCTGGCGCGACAAACGCTGGACGTGGCCATGGATTACCTTGCCTTGGGGCTGGACCCCCGAAAGGCGGTTTTCTTTCGCCAGTCTGACGTGCCGGAAGTGAACGAACTGGCCTGGATGCTCTCGTCCGTCACGGGAAAAGGGCTTCTGGATCGCGCCACTTCCTTCAAGGACAAAGTGGACAGAGGCATCACGCCCTCCGTGGGGCTTTATTATTACCCGATGTTGATGGCCGCCGACATTTTGATCTACCGCTCCACGACCGTTCCGGTGGGGGAGGACCAGATTCAGCATATCGAGATGACGAGAGACATGGCCCAGGCGTTCAACCACGCGTATGGAGAAATTTTTCCTCTTCCCGGTTTCCGGCTCGACAAGGGCGCCAGGGTTCCGGGCCTCGACGGCCAAAAGATGAGCAAAAGCTATGGCAACACGATTGAAATTTTTGCGGAAGGAAAAAGCCTTCGCAAGCGCGTGATGTCGATCGTGACCGATTCCACGCCGCTTGAGGAGCCAAAGGACCCGGACGCTTGTCACGTGTTCTCCTTGCTGCGGCTGTTCTCGGATGCGGAGGAGCAGGAGGGGCTGAGGGCGAAATATCGAACGCCCGGGTTTGGCTACGGCCACGCGAAGCAGACGCTCTTCGAGCGTATGGAAGCGTATTTTTCGCCTTATCGTGAGGAGAGAAAACGCCTGGAAAAAGACGTTTCTTACGTCGAGAACGTTTTGGCCGACGGGGGTGCCAGAGCCAGGGCGGAGGCGCAAGTCACCATGCGCCTGGTGCGCGCGGCGGCGGGAATGCCCGAGACGCCCGTGTCGGCGATGGCGAAAACATGGAGGGTTGGGTGAGAGAATGGCGAGAAACTACAAGGAACTGCTGAACCTGCCCAAAACCTCGTTTCCGATGAAGGGAAACTTGCCCCGGCGCGAGCCGCAGATGCTGGAAACCTGGGCGGAGCAGGACCTTTACGCGAGAATTCGGGAGAAATCGAAGGGGCGCGACAAATACGTTCTTCACGACGGCCCCCCCTATGCGAACGGGCATATCCATCTGGGGACCGTGTTGAACAAGATTCTGAAGGACATCGTGGTGAAATCGAAGCAGATGTCTGGCTTTGACGCCGCGTTCGTGCCGGGATGGGATTGCCACGGCTTGCCGATTGAACACCAGGTGGACAAGGAGCTCGGAGCGAGGCGCTTTGAGGTTGACGAGGTTCAAAAGCGGAAAATGTGCCGCGAATATGCGGAGAGGTTCATCGCGGTTCAAAGGGAGGAGTTCAAGCGTCTGGGCGTTTTTGGCGATTGGGAAAGGCCCTATCTCACCATGAGCCGCGATTACGAGGCGGCCACCGTGCGCGAACTGGCGCATTTTATGGAGCGCGGCAGCGTGTATCTCGGGCGTAAGCCCGTGCACTGGGCACCTGGTCTGAAAACGGCTTTGGCCGAGGCGGAAGTGGAGTATGAGGACATCACCACGCAAAGCGTCTATGTGAAGTTCCCCATCTCCGCCGCGCAGTTGTTGGCCTGGAAGGAGAAGCTCCCCGATTTGGACGGGATCGCCGAGGAGCGGCGGGTGAGCGTTCTCATCTGGACGACGACGCCCTGGACGCTGCCCGCTAATTTGGCGTTGGCGTTCGGCGGGTCTCTGGAATACGGCGTGTTTCGCCATGGGGATGAACTTCTCATATTCCACGCGCATTTTTTGCCCCACCTGCAAAAGCTGGCGGAAAAAGAGGGCAAAAGCGCGTCGTTCGAGAAAGTGGCGGACTTTCAGGGCGCCCAGGTCGAGGGCTTGGGCGCGCGTCACCCCTGGATAGCGCGCGACTCCCTGATCGTCCTGGCGGATTACGTCACTCTGGAGCAGGGAACGGGCGTTGTGCATACCGCGCCCGGCCATGGACGGGAGGACTATGAGACCGGCCTCGCGTATGGTCTCGACGTGTATAGCCCCGTGGGGGACGACGGGAGGTTCACCTCCGAGGTGGCGCACTTCTCCGGGCAATTCGTGTTCGATGCGGACCCGAACATCATCGCGCATTTGCGGAGTCTGGACCTCCTGTTCGCAGTGGAGGATTACACCCACCCCTATCCGCACGACTGGCGCAGCCACAGACCGACGATCTTCCGCGCGACTCCGCAGTGGTTCATCTCGATGGAGCACGGCGATTTGAGAAAGCGCGCACTGGCGGAGATCCGCAAGGTGTCCTGGGTGCCTCGTTGGGGCGAGGAGCGCATATACGGCATGGTGGAGAACAGGCCGGATTGGTGCATCTCGCGCCAGCGGGCATGGGGGGTGCCCATCGTCGCTTTTCATTGCGCGGATTGCGCGCACGTGATCGTGGATGCGGAGGCGGCGCGCCACGTGGCCGACCTGATGGAGAATGCGGGCGCAGACGTGTGGTTCGTCAAACAGGCCGACGAACTGCTGCCCTCCGGCTACGCCTGTCCCGAATGCGGCGGTGCGTCTTTCAGAAAAGAGACCGACATTCTCGACGTGTGGTTCGACTCGGGCGTGAGCCAGGCGGCCGTCATGGAGAAAAGAGAGGAGCTCACCTGGCCTGCGGACATGTATCTGGAGGGCAGCGATCAGCATCGTGGCTGGTTTCACAGCTCCCTGCTCGCCGCCGTGGGCGTCCGGGGCGTCGCGCCTTATCGCGAGGTGCTCACCCACGGCTACCTGGTGGACGGCAAGGGCAAGAAGGTGAGCAAGTCTCTGGGCAACATGATTCCGCCCGAGGAGTTCATCAAAAAATACGGCGCTGAAATCCTGCGGCTCTGGGTGGCGGGGGAGAACTACCGCGAGGACATTCGAATTTCCTCGCAAATTCTGGATCGCATGGCCGAGGCCTACCGCCGGATAAGAAACACGTGCCGGTTTCTGCTCGGCAATTTGCGGGATTATGCGGATTTCGACCCTGGGAAGGACTCGGTTCCCCTGCCGGAGCGCGCGGAGATCGACAGGCTCATCATCAGCCGTCTGGACAGACTCATCGAGCGCGTGCGCGAGGCCTACGCCGATTATGAATTTCATCTGGTCTATCACGCGCTGAACAATTTTTGCGCGGTCGATCTCTCTTCGTTCTATCTCGACGTGCTCAAGGACAGGCTCTACGTCTCGTTGCCGGATGATGGGGGGAGAGTGTCCGGACGGAGCACCATGCACGACATTCTGGATGCGCTGCTCAGAATGATAGCCCCGCTCCTTCCCTTCACCGCCGAGGAAGCCTATCAACTCACGCCGAAATCGCATGGCGAAAGCGTGCACCTCGCGCTCTTGCCGGAGGTCGACGCCGCGCGGCGCGACGACGCCCTGGAGGAGAAGTGGGAGCCGCTCATGCGCGCCAGAGGAGAGGTGTTGAAAGCACTTGAGGTTGTCCGCCAGAGCCAGGAGAGGGGCAAGGGCGGCTCCCTCAATTTCAGGGTCAGGCTCTTCGTCGGCGAGCGGATGCGCGAGAGGCTGGCGCCTCTGGAGCACGAGATGGAGGACGTGTTTATCGTCTCGGGCGCCGGGCTCGCAGATGCGGGCGAAGCGCCTTCTCCCGACGCCTATCAGAGCGAGGAGATAGCGGGTCTGGCGGTTGAGGTGAGTGCGGCGCGGGGCGCGAAATGCGCCATGTCGTGGAAAATTTCAGAGGACGTGGGGGCGGATCCCCGGTTTCCTGATCTTTCCGCGCGTTGTGCCCGCATCGCCGAGAAGACGCTTTCGTGAACGAACGGCGGAGGCTGAAGCCGCTCTTCTCGTTCGCCGCTTTTTTCGCCTTGTCTGATCAGGCGATCAAACAAATCGTCCATAACGCTTTCGTCCTTGGCGAGTCTCGCGTCGTCGTTCCGGATTTTTTCCGTCTGACGTATCTCAGAAACCCTGGCGGGGCGTTCAGCATTCTCAGCGGTCTGCCTCCGCTGTGGGGTCGTCTGTTTTTTATCTGCGCCACCCTGGCGGCCCTCGTATTCGTGTTGTATCTATATCGCCGCCATCCCTCGGAGGGCCGCTGGGGGACGTGGGGTCTTTTTCTCATTTTTGGCGGCGGGCTGGGAAACCTGGTGGACAGGCTCGCCTATGGCGAGGTGATTGATTATCTCCTGTTTTATTGGGGGCGATATCACTGGCCCGCCTTCAACCTGGCGGACGCAGGCATCACGCTGGGCGCTTGCCTCGTGGCACTCGACCTCTTTCGGCATCCGGCGGAATCCTCCCCGCTTGAGAAAGAAAGCGGGTGAGGCGCGGTATCTGATGCGCGCACTTTCCGGCGAGAGCGATTTCTCGAAGCGAATCAAATGGCTTTTGGGCGCGCGATCCGTTTTTCCGGAGAGTGGGATTTGAAATGCTAGGCCCTCTCCCGTTCTCCGGCGGTCATTCCAGCCGAAAAACCCCCTCGATAGGCTCAGCCGCCAGAGCGCACGGCTATGCGCGCCATTACCTGTGGAACACGTCTATTTTCTGGGGCGCAGCCTCTTTGGCGTGCATTTCGGTTTTGGGGTTTTTGATGGCGGATCGTCCCGTGGAGCGAGGTACCATCTTCTATTACGCGGCCGTTTCCCTGCTGGGCGGGTCGCTCGCCTATGCGTTTTGGAGAACCTCGCGCGCCCTTCTGGACCTGATGGGGGAGCCCACGAATTTCGAGGGGCGGGTCGCGTCGAAAACGTCCTATGTCTTCTGGAACAAACTGGCCTTTTTGGAGGAGAAATACTATCTCCAAATCGCTCGGGGCACAGGGATGCGCCCACTCAATCTCGGAAGCGGAAAAATCGTCGAGGAGGGATGGTTTCTGGCCGCGCAGGGATACCACGCTCTCCTGGTTCGGAATGATCAGGTTCGGGGAACGCTGTATCACAGGACGCGCCTCATCGGCGTCCTCGTCAAGGTATGAGCGGTGTGGAGTCAAGGCGAGAAGACCTATGCGTTGACCTGTCGGGACGGTGCCAGACGCATGGATTCGTTTCTGGCCCAGAACCTGAGAGCACTCTCTCGCGCGCGCGCACAGGGACTCATTCGAGAGGGCATGGTTTCCGTCAATGGGCGCGTTGAGAGGAAGGTGGCGCAAGGTCTGGAAAGCGGCGCGCGCGTTTTCGTCCGGTTGCCGCCGCTTGCGCCCTCCCGCGTTGCGGCGGAGGACGTCGCTCTCGACGTTCGATACGAGGATGCGCATCTCCTCGTCGTCAACAAGCCGCCGGGCATGGTCGTCCATCCGGGCGCCGGCCAGTGCAAGGGCACCCTGGCCGCGGCGCTTTTGGGGCATTGCCGCGGGCAGCTTTCAGGCATTGGGGGAGTAGAGCGGCCGGGCATCGTGCATCGACTGGACAAAGATACGTCCGGCCTTCTGATTGCGGCGAAGACGGACGCCGCGCACAGAAAACTCTCCGCAGATCTGAAGGCGCGCCGCATCCATCGGCGCTATCTGGCGGTTGTCCAGGGCGTTCCCGCGCAGGGGGAGGGGAGGATAGACGCTCCCATCGGCCGGCACCGCGTCCATAGAACGGCCATGGCGGTCGTGGGGAGCGGTCGCCGCGCGGTGACCCGCTACGCGATTCACGAGGTGCTCGAAGGCGCGTCCCTCCTCGTGGTGCGGCTTGAGACGGGCAGGACGCATCAAATCAGGGTGCACATGCACTATATCGGGCACCCCATCGTGGGAGATCCTGTGTATGGATGGGGCCGGTTGCCGAGAGGGCCTCGTAAAAAGATCAAACCCCCTCTTTCGGGCTTGATTGGCAGACAGGCTCTTCATGCGCACGCATTGGGGTTTCGGCACCCGGTCGAAGGAACGGAACGGGAGCTCGTGGTCGAGCCTCCGTCGGATTTTTTGGGGCTGCTGCGTCACTTGCGGCGATGAGGCGATGGCCGTCGTTTCCCCCGGACGCTTCAAATCCAGGCCGCGCAGCCTTGTCGAAACAAGCCTCGTTCCTTGCCCGCGTCGTTCGAGATATGCCATAAGACTCCTGGCGAACGGAGACGCCATTCCACTTCGTCAGGACGGTTGCACCCTCTCCTCCGGTTTTTGAAGGTGTCGGGGGAGGGAAGCCTATCTCTTTGAAAGATGAGGTTTGATATGAAAGATGTCGTCATTCTCAGCAGCGTTCGTTCTCCAGGCGGGGCCTTCGGAGGTTCGCTCAAGAACGTGACCGCTCCGGAGCTGGGCGTTCGCATCGCGCGAGAGGCCATCAAGCGCTCAGGCGTGGCGCCGGAACATTTTGACGAGACCGTCATCGGCCATGGATGGCAGGCGGGCGTGGGGCCGAACTCCGCGCGGCTCATCTCCGTGGGCGCGGGGCTTCCCAAGGAGACGCCCGCCTATACGATCAACAAACGCTGCGGTTCGAGCATCAAGGCCGCCGCCCTGGCCGCTCAGGCGATTCGCGCGGGCGACGCCGAGGTCGTTCTGGCCGGAGGCGTCGAGAGCACGACCAACGTGCCTTTCGTGAACCCGGGCGCGAGGTGGGGAAATCGATTCGGGCACGCGCGGTTTCTGGATTTGATTTACAAGGATGGCTATGAGGATCCCCTTTCGGGGCAACTCATGGGCGCGACGGCTGAAAACCTTGTGGAGCGATACAGCCTGAGCCGCGGCGAGCAGGACGAATATGCGCTCGAAAGCCAAGAGAAAGCCTTAAGCGCCGTGGAGGGGGGGAAGTTCGCGCACGAGATTGTGCCCGTCGAAATCAAAGGGCGCAAAGGAGAGGTCGTTCTCTTCGATGCGGACGAGACGCCGCGCGAAGGCCTCTCGATGGAAAAACTGGGCCGGCTCAAGCCCGCTTTTGATGAAAACGGGTCTGTGACCCCAGGGAATTCGTGCTGTCAGGCGGATGCGGCCGCAGCGCTCGTGTTGGCGTCAAGGAATAAGGCCGAGGAGTTGGGGCGGAAGCCCATCGCCATCTTGCGCGGCTATGCTTCCACGGGCGTGGAGCCTCGGTTGATGGGGCTGGGCCCCGTCACCGCAATCCCCAAGGCGCTCAAGCGCGCGGGACTCGTTCTTGAGGACATGGACGTAATCGAGGTGAACGAGGCGTTCGCCGCCCAGGTTATCGCTTGCGAGCGCGAGCTGAAATGGGACAGAAAGAAGTTGAACGTGCATGGCGGGGCGATCGCTCTTGGCCATCCGGTGGGCGCGACGGGCGGAAAAATTATGGCCACCTGCCTGAGCGCGCTCGCGCAAAGGGGAGAGCGGTTTGGCGTCGTCAGCGCTTGTATCGGCGGAGGGCAGGGGGTGGCCGTCGTCTTGGAGCGCGTCGCGTAGGCGCCGGTGGATTTTCAGAGTCTGGCAAAGCGAGAGGGCGGCATGGAGATCAGAAGAGCGATGGTGGTGGGAGCGGGGGCGATGGGTGCGGGAATCGCCCAGGTATTCGCGCAAAACGGGATTCCGGTGTGCCTGACGGACCTGAATGAGGAGACGGTGACGAAGGGGCTCGCCGGCCTGGAGTCGCGCGCGGCCCAGCGCGTCGCGCGGGGAAAAATGAGCGCGGAGGAGAAAAAAGAAATTTTCTCGCGCATCGCACCCGCCACGGGTTACGCGCAGGCGTCGGGGGTGGATATCGTCGTGGAGGCGGTTTTTGAGGACATGGGCGTCAAGAAAGAGGTGTTGGCGCGCCTTGATGAAGCGGTGCCCGAGCGTGCTATTCTCGCGTCGAATACGACCTCTCTGTCCATCACCGAGATGGCGTCGGCCACGTCGAGGCCGGAGAGGGTGGTGGGCTTGCATTTCTTCAATCCCCCCGTGGCGATGAAACTCGTGGAGATCATGCCGGGCTTGCGCACGTCCGAGGAGACGGTGGAATCCGCGCGCGACCTGGTTGAGCGGCTCGGCAAGGCGCCCGTCGTCGCGAACTTCGACAGCCCCGCCGGCGTCGCGAGCCGCGTGTTGGCGGGAATGCTGAATGAAGCGGTGGAGGTGTATGCGGATGGTCTGGCGTCGGCCGAGGACGTTGACAAGGCGATGCGGATGGGCGCGGGACTGCCGATGGGCCCTCTTGCGCTCATTGACTTGATAGGCGTGGACATTCATCTCGCCAAGACGGAGACGCTTTATCGCGAACTTGGAGATTCGCGCTATCGTCCCCATTTCCTGCTGCGCCAGATGGTCAGGGCTGGCCGTTTGGGCCGGAAGACGGGGCATGGCTTCTTCGCCTATGGCGAGGAGGGATGAAGCCCCGGGAGAAACAATGGACTTTGAACTCAACGCCGCCCAACGGCTGATCAAGGAAACGGCGGCGGAGTTCGCCCGAAGGCGCATCGCGCCCGTGGCCCGAGAGAATGACGCGAAGGAAAGGTTTCCCGCCGACATCGTCGAGGAGATGGGGAGGTTGGGAATGTTCGGCGGGCCTGTTCCGGAGGAATACGGCGGCGCGGGCCTGGATTACGTTTCCTACGCCATCCTGAATGAGGAGATAAGCAAGGCGTGCAGTTCGGTTCGCACCGTTCTTTCGGTGCAGATCTCTCTTGTCGCCGCCACGATATCGAAATGGGGAAGCGAGGGGCAGAAGAGAAAGTATTTGCCCAAACTCTGCTCCGCGGAATGGATGGGCTGCTTCGGCCTCACGGAGCCCGACGCGGGTTCGGACGCGCAGGGTTTGAAAACCTTCGCGGAGAAAACGCCGGGCGGCTGGAAACTCAACGGCCAGAAAATATGGATCAGCAACGGCGGCGTCGCGCAGTTGGCGCTCGTGATCGCACAGACGGACCGTGAGAACCCTCGAAAGATGGCGGCGTTTCTGGTGGAGACCGACGCGCACGGCTTCGAAGCGAAAACGATGCGCGGCAAGCTGGGGCTCAGGAGTTCGAACACGGCGGAGCTTTTCTTGGCGGACGTGGAAGTGCCCGACGACGCGCTGATGGGAGAGGTGGGCGATGGCTTTCAGGTGGCGATGGGCGCACTGGACAACGGACGTTATTCGGTGGGAGCGGGTTGTCTGGGAATTGCGAAAGGCGCCTTGGAGGCGTCCGTCGCATACGCGAAAGAGCGCCGCGCGTTTGGGAAACCCATCGCGGCACATCAACTCGTGCAGGATATGATCGCCCGAATGGTCGTCGATGTGGATGCGAGCAGACTTTTGCTATACCGGGCGGGCGAGCTGAAAAACGCGGGCAAGCCGAACACGCGCGAGACCTCCATCGCCAAGTATTATTGCAGCGAAGCGGCCCTGCGATGCGCGAATGACGCCATTCAAATTCATGGGGGCATGGGCTATAGCAACGAGTATCCTGTGGAGCGTTATATGCGCGACGCCCGCGTGGCGACGATTTATGAGGGGACCAGCCAGATTCAGAAGCTCATCATCGCTGGGCATGAAACCGGAATCCGCGCGTTTTCCTAGGAGAATGGTTTTCCGGTTCGCTGAAATGCGCTTGCGCGCATTCTGAAAAATGAGAACGAAAACCCTTGAAATCCATCTCGATACGGGGTAAGGCTCGTGAGGAGTCGAAATTCCGGCGGAATGCGAGAGGCTGCGCATGGCGAGCGACAAAAAAGGGTTGCGTAAAACGCCTTTATACGAAACGCACGTGGCGGCTGGTGCCAGAATGACGCCGTTTGCCGGTTATGAGATGCCGGTGCAATACACGGGCGTGATGGATGAGCACCATGCGGTGAGAGGCGCCGCCGGTTTGTTTGACGTGAGCCACATGGGCGAGTTTGAGGCGCGAGGAAAGTCGGCAGGCGCTTTTTTCCATAAAATGACGACAAACAACGTCTTGAGGCTTGACGTGGGGCGCGTCCTGTATGCGGTCATGTGCAGGGATGGGGGCGGAATCGTGGACGACCTCACGGTGTATCGGCTCGAAGAGGATCGCTACATGGCCGTCGTGAACGCGGCGAACCTCGATAAGGATTGGGAATGGATGGTTTCTCATCATGCCGAGGCGTGCGATTTTCGGAACGTGAGCGACGAGACGGCCCTTCTCGCTCTTCAGGGCCCGAAATCAGAACCCATCCTGGAGAAATTGATTTCGACGGGAGGGGGCCTCGCCTCCATCCCCTATTACGGCGCGCGGCGTCAAGACGTGGCGGGCTACGAGGTTCTCGTGTCTCGCACGGGCTATACGGGAGAGGACGGCTTTGAGTTGTATTGCGAATCGACTGACGCCCCGCTGCTCTGGGACGCTTTGATGTCCGAAGGGCGGGGGGAGGGGCTGAAGCCTTGCGGTCTGGGCGCGCGCGATACCTTGCGCACGGAGATGAAATTTGCCTTATATGGAAACGACATTGACGAATCCACCAACCCGCTCGAAGCGGGGCTTGGCTGGGTGGTCAAATACAAGGCGGGAGATTTTGTCGGTCGGAAGAAATTGCTGGCGCTCAGGGATGCGGGCGTGAGCAGAAAACTGGTTGGATTCGAAATGGCGGATCGGGGCATTCCCAGAAGCGGGGCGCCCATTTTGATCGCCGGAAAAGCGGCGGGTCGCGTCACGAGCGGAACGATGAGCCCTTCCCTTGGCAAGCCCATCGGTATGGGCTACGTTCCTGCGTCAAGCGCGCATGAAGGCGCCGATATCGAAATCGACATTCGAGGCAAAACCAGGCGCGCGCAGATAGTGAAAACGCCTTTTTACGAGAAAACCTGACGGAACGCATTTCGTTTTCTTGTGAGAATCCGAACCTGCTGTCATCTAAAAGGGAGGCATTCAGGAGCATGGAACTACCAAGCGGCCTTAGATATTCTAAAGAGCACGAATGGGTGAAAGTAGAGGGGGAGGTTGTGTTGATTGGGATAACCGACTTCGCTCAGGCGGAGCTCGGGGACGTGGTATACGTCGAGCTGCCAGAAGTCGGCGCGGAAATAGAGGCGCACAACACTTTTGGAGTGGTGGAGAGCGTCAAGGCGGTCTCCGATCTCTACGCTCCGGTCTCGGGCGTCATCACCGAGGTGAACAATGCGCTGGAGGATGAGCCTGAACTCGTGAACTCCGGCCCCTATGAGGAGGGCTGGATGATTCGGGTGGAGCTCAAGGACGAATCCGAGCTGAACGATCTGTTGGACGCCGATTCGTATCGCTCGGTCATTGAAGAGGAAAGCGTCTGATTTCCGCCTGTTTTCTCTTTCGCGTTTGAACGGGTTTTTCATCACGATCATAACCTGAAGGTGCGCGTTCATGCCCGAATCTCGCCTGTCGCTCGAAAGCCTTGAGGAGCGGGGAGAATTTGTTCGTCGCCACGTCGCGCCGGGCGATGAGGACGTCGAGCGAATGCTCGGGGCGATTGGCCTGGGCTCTCTGGGCGAGCTGGTGGAAAAGGCCGTGCCTTCGTCCATCGTTTCCCCGACGAAACTGAATCTCGACCCGCCGAGGACGGAGCAGCGGGCACTGGCGGATTTGGGCTCTTACGCGCGTCGGAACCAGGTGTTCAAGTCCATGCTCGGCATGGGGTATTCGGATTGCTACACGCCCACGGTGATTTTGCGAAATATTCTGGAAAATCCGGCGTGGTATACGGCGTATACCCCATATCAGCCCGAAATATCCCAGGGGCGCATGGAGGCGCTTCTGAATTTTCAGACCATGGTGATGGACCTCACCGGCATGGAGCTCGCCAACGCCTCCTTGCTGGATGAGGGGACGGCCGCCGCCGAGGCGATGACCATGGTGATGAACGTGAGCAAGAACAGGGGGCGTCGATTTTTCGTATCGAAAGAGTGTCACCCCCAGACGATAGAAGTGGTCCGAACGAGGGCGGCGCCTCAAGATATTGAGGTGGTGGTGGGCGATCATCGGGAGGGTGCCCTGGATGAGGACGTTTTCGGCGTCCTGCTCCAATATCCCGCAACGAGCGGCGAGATATTCGACTACGCGGATTTTACGGATAAAGCGCATGGGGCGGACGCCCTTGTCGTCGTCGCCGCCGACATTCTCAGTCTGGCGCTTCTCAAGCCCCCTGGGGAGTTCGGAGCCGACGTCGTCGTCGGAAATTCGCAGCGCTTCGGGGTTCCCTTTGGTTTTGGCGGACCGCACGCGGCCTATCTGGCCACGAGGGAGAAGTATAAGCGCGCCATGCCGGGCCGCATCGTCGGCGTGTCCATAGACGCCAATGCGTCCCCCGCCCTCAGGCTCTCCTTGCAGACGAGGGAGCAGCACATACGCCGGGAACGCGCCACGAGCAATATATGCACGGCCCAGGTCCTCCTGGCGGTCGTCGCGAGCATGTATGGCGTCTACCACGGGCCGCAAGGCGTCAGGAGAATCGCCCAAAGGACGCACCGCCTCGCCAGCGTGCTGGGCGAGGGCTTGACGCGCATGGGCTTCCTTCTGGCGGCGGACGCGTATTTCGATACCGTGGCCGTGCGCGTGGAAAGAGGCGCCGCTGTTCAGATCGTCGAGAGAGCGGCGCGGTGCCGGATGAATCTCAGACAGCTTGATGATGACGCCGTTGGCGTCGCCCTGGATGAGACCACCCAAAAAGAAGACGTGGAGCGGCTTTGGGAGGTTTTCGCTCCGGAGCGGTCAGCCGAGATATCGTTTGACGACTTGGAGGCGAAAGCGGCGGATAAAATCCCTGAGTCACTGGAAAGAACCTCTCCCTATATGACGCATCCGGTTTTTCACGCCTACCATGCAGAGCACGAGATGCTGAGATACATCTACCGCCTTCAGGAGAAAGACGTTGCCCTCACGCGCTCCATGATTCCCCTTGGCTCCTGCACCATGAAGCTGAACGCCACCACCGAGATGATTCCCGTGACGTGGAAGGAATTTGGCGGACTCCATCCATTCGCCCCGGAAGAACAGGCACAAGGGTATCGGGATTTTATCGCTGATCTGGAGAACATGCTGACGGAGATCACGGGGTTCGACTCTATTTCGATGCAACCCAACTCTGGTGCGCAGGGCGAATACGCCGGGTTGCTGGTCATTCGTAAATACCATGAGAGCAAGGGCGAGGGGTATCGAAACGTCTGTCTGATACCGAGCTCCGCCCACGGGACGAATCCCGCCAGTGCCGTCATGGCGGGTTTTGAGGTGGTGATCGTCGCTTGCGATGCGGACGGAAACGTGGACGTCGGCGATTTGCGGGACAAGGCGGAGAGGTTTTCAGAAAAACTGGCCGCCTTGATGATCACTTATCCCTCTACGCATGGCGTTTTTGAGGAGGGCGTGGTGGAGATTTGCGATATTGTCCATAAAAACGGCGGTCAGGTGTATATGGATGGCGCGAACCTCAACGCGCTGGTGGGCATATGCAAGCCTGGCGAGTTTGGACCGGACGTCTCTCACATGAACCTTCACAAGACGTTTTGTATTCCTCATGGAGGCGGGGGCCCTGGCATGGGCCCCATCGGCGTCGTGGAGCATTTATCTCCCTATCTCCCGAAACACTCGGTGGTTGCGGACGCGGGCCCGGAGACGGGCATCGACGCGATTTCCGCGGCGCCTTGGGGAAGCGCAGGCATATTGCCTATTTCTTGGGCGTATATCGCCATGATGGGAGACGCGGGCCTCGTCAAGGCGACTCAGGTGGCTATTTTGAATGCGAATTACGTGGCGAAAAGGCTCGAGCCGCATTATGCGGTTTTATACAAAGGGGTGAACGGCATGGTGGCCCATGAGTGCATCATCGATGTCCGCCCCCTGGAGGAGACCTCGGGCGTGACGAATGAGGACGTCGCCAAACGCTTGATGGATTATGGCTTCCATGCGCCTACCATGTCTTTTCCCGTGGCGGGAACCTTGATGATTGAGCCGACGGAGAGTGAATCGAAAGAAGAGCTGGATCGTTTTTGTGATGCGATGATCGATATCAGGGAAGATATTCAGGGAATTGAGGACGGGGTAACGAGCCGAGAGGACAACGTTCTCAAAAACGCGCCCCACACGGCGTCCGACATCGCCTCCGATGAGTGGCCCCACCCCTATTCGCGCGAAAAAGCGGTTTTTCCGTTGCCTTGGGTGCGCTCGGCGAAATACTGGCCTCCCGTGAAAAGGGTGAACAACCCCTATGGGGACAGAAATTTGATTTGTTCCTGTTTGCCCGTTGAAAGCTATGCGTGAGAACGGAGCGCTTCGCAGTTCTCCACCCAGGGAAATCCCCCCACGATTCTTGAACACGGGCGCGGCGCCCGCTGCATGGAATATGGCGGTGGACGAATTGTTGTTCGAGAATTGCCAGAATCACCTGAGAAGCAATCGCCCTCTTGAAGAAGCACCCGTCGCCTTTCGCGTCTATGCCTGGTCGCCTCCGGCCGTATCCCTGGGCCGTGGCCAGGCCGCCGGGCGCGACGTCTTTCTGGAGCGACTCACTGATGAGGGGATCGACGTCTGCCGAAGACTCACTGGAGGGCGCGCGGTATTGCACGATTGTGAATTGACGTATTCGCTCACCGGGCCAGAGGCCCTTCTGGGTGAGGCGATTGAGGAAACCTATCGCATCATCAGCGAGGGACTGGCCGATGGGTTGTCGTCCCTGGGGGCGCAGGTCGAGATGGCTCCTCCGAGCGGGCGCGCGTATGCCTCGCAAGGCTCTTGCTTCGCCACGGCGTCCGTATGGGAGCTGGCGATTGACGGGCAGAAAGTGGTGGGCAGCGCGCAATGCCGGGAAGAAGGCGCGGTATTGCAGCATGGCAGCGTTTTGCTTCGCTCCTCGGAGGAACGCTTGGCGACTCTTCTCAAGCCCAGAGGGGGCGGGCGTCCGCTCTCCCCCCGCTCCCACGCGGTGGGTCTATGCGAGATTTTAGGGGAGGGGATTTCATTTCATGACGTCGCCGACGCCTTAAAAGCGGGCCTTGAAAAGGTATTGGGTTTTCGGTTTCATCCGGGCGCGCTGTCGGACTTCGAGAATGCGAGAGCATGGGAGATATCCCGCGCCCGGTATGAAAAGCAGGAGTGGACTCTGACGCGGTAAGAACCCGTCCATCGCGCGGTTTCGTATTTCACTTCCTTGACACGGTTGGCGGCATGGCCCTATCGTCACCATGAAGGCGGGCGTAATTCAGGGGTAGAATGCCAGCTTCCCAAGCTGGACGTCGTGGGTTCGAATCCCATCGCCCGCTCCATCCATGTCGCACTTGATAGAGGCCGGGTTTCCGCTGGAGAGAGTGCGGTCGGACCGAAAGATGCGCTACCGTTTTTTGCGGGAATACGTGGAGGGGCTTCCGAAGCCGTTCTCGCCCTCTCAGTGGGCGTCTTTCTATTATGCCATGTGCGTGTTGCGGGACTTGCCGGGTACTCCATCGGGGGAGGAAACGTAGGCGCCAGCCTCAGTGGCGTTTTCAGCGGATTGCGCCGATATGTTCCCTCCGCTTTGCGTGCGTATGCGGAGGGAATAGAGCCGCGCTACGCCGGCGTTGTGGGCGTGCTCAGGGAAAATGAGCGACAGCGTAGGGTGGCGGCGTCTTGTTGAGGGCTATAGATAAAGGGAAACCCGTCCGAATTCTGGTGGCCCGAGCGGGAGAGACGCGAAAACGCTGGCGCAAGGCGGACCCCTATCTCCTGCATTTTGATGGCGGGTGCTATCGTCTGCTGGCGAGAGAGTCCGAAAAGGGAACTCTGGAGGTTTGGCGTTTGGAGAGCATAGAAAGTGCTCGCATCACGGCGGGAGCCTTCCAGATGCCGCTGGGCCTGGATTTGAGGGCTTTGCTCGCCGAGTGCTTGCGCGAAGCGATGAATGGTGGTTTCAATGTGAAGGTGCGATTTGGTAAGGGCGTAGCGATTTACTCCGTCGTCGCTTTTATGGAGGAAGCGTTTGGCGAAGTGCAGCGCATGGGGAAATCCTGTCGAGACGTCGTGGTTCGCATAAGCGACATATGGGACTTCAGACGTTCGTTGATGTCTTTTGGTCCCGAGGCGGAGTTGGTTTCGCCGGCCGGGTTGCGAGAGGCGTTCCCTCAGGATTTGGAAACGACCTTGAAAAAGTATCGCAAGGGCCGCCTCGAAGGAGATGCAGGCGATTCGGCCCTGTCAATGGAGGGCCCCAATATGAGATTGAAAAAAGAGATAATCAAGCGCATTTCTGACAAAGTGGTCAAGAGATTGGTTCGTCGCGAGTTGATATCGGAGGATTCGAACGAGGAAGTCCTCAGAACGCGAATCGCGCACGTGATTGAGGCGGACTTGATGGTGGAGGATCGCCTGAACGATGAGGTCAAGGAAATACTGCGGGACTTTCAGGATGAAATGGACAAGGACAACGTGGACTATAGCCGGATGTTCACGATGGTGAAAACGAAATTGGCTCGTGAGCGGAACCTCGTGCTTTAGCGGAGCGGGAGGGTTTTTCAGGTTCTTTTTATAAGGAGAACGCGGCCATGAAACTCAGCCGCGAGAAAATCAACCATTTAACGAATCTGGTCGTCAAGGATATTGAGGAGTGCGAGGACGTGGATTTTCTCGTCGAGCCTCAAGAGTTGCGCATGAACGTTCTGCGCGCCATCAGCAATGAGCTGATCATTGATGATGAGATTGAAGAGGAGGTGCGAAGAATTTTAAGCACCTACTCCAGCAGGTTGGTGGAGGGTAGTCGGGACTGGGAGATACTCTTCAACAAGCATTATGAACAAGAGGCGAAACGGCGCGGTATTTGATCGGTTAGAATGGGGTTGCGGCGCGATGCTTAGGGTGGGCTTGACCGGGGGAATTGCCAGCGGAAAATCGACGGTCAGCCGAATGCTCGCGGACATGGGAGTTCCCGTAATCGACGCGGACGTGATCGCGCGCGAGGTGGTTGTGCCTGGCTCCGCTGCCTTGAAGTCGATTGTCGAGACTTTTGGAGAAGAGACGCTTACCGATGGGAGGAGCCTGAACCGCGCCAGACTCGGTGAGATTGTCTTTTCCGACCCTTCAAAAAAGAAGATCCTAGAGCGGATTCTACATCCTGAAATCATAGCCGAGCAGGATAGGCGATTGAGAGAAATCGAGCTGGCTGGGAGGGTGCACGTTGCGGTCGTGGACGCCGCACTCATGATTGAATCCGGAAGCTGGAAGCGATTCGATCTGATTGTGGTCGTGGATTGTGATGAATCTCAGCAGGTCAGTCGATTATGCCGGCGCAACGGGATGGAGGAAGCCCAGGCGATGCGGCGCGTCAAAGCGCAGATGCGATTGTCGGAGAAAGTGAAGTATGCGGATCGCGTCATCAACAATCGGGGTTCGGTGGATGATACTCGAAAACAGGTGGAGGAGCTGATGAAATCACTCTTGAAGAAATGAGAGAAAATGTGTTGACAAATTCATTGGAACTGATTATGTTTCGTATAGTGTGTATGTGAAATAATCATAGTTTTTAATAATTCCGCACTGCAAACGCCATCTGAATGCACTATTTGGAACTTCAAAAAAAGAAGAAATTCTACGTACACTTATTGAGATACTTCTGCCCCCAGATGAATATATTGCCGACGGGATTTTCGTGCGCGCGTGCCCGGTCATATCCAAAAAATACTTGAATGCGCACTTTGCGTTGCATTCGACGGCGAGATCCTATTCTTGAATCAGACACGAAGGAATTTCATCAAATCAACCTTACCGCTTGAGGCTAGGAGGAAAAGTCTCCCCGCGCAGGATGTGGCGAGTGATGCGACCAGAAGGCGTCATCTCACGTTCCAGGCGGAATAATAAGGTGCCCACCAAATGAGGGAGAAGGGAATCATGGCGACAGGAATGAAGTATCGAGGACTGAACTTGGCGGAACTCAAGAAAAAAACCATTCTAGAACTTAAGCAGATTCTGAAGGAACTCGACGCAGAAGATGCCAGCAACCTCAGAAAACAGGATATGATCTATAAGATACTGGAAGCGCAGTCCGCTAAGGATCGCAACGGCGGCGGCGGAACCATCACCGGAGAGGGCGTCCTGGAAATTTTGCCGGACGGGTTCGGGTTCTTGCGCTCGCCCGCGTATAACTATCTTCCGGGTCCAGACGACATCTATGTTTCCCCCAGCCAAATTCGTCGTTTTGATCTTCGCACTGGCGATACGGTGAGTGGTGAAATTCGCCAGCCCAAGGATGGCGAGCGATATTTCGCGCTCTTGAAGGTCGAGAAAATCAATTTCGAGCCTCCCGAGGCGAGCAAGGACAAAGTTCTGTTTGACAACCTCACGCCCTTGTATCCGGACCGGAGGATACGCCTCGAGACGTCTGCGGAGGAGGTCAGTTCGCGTATCTTGGACCTCATGACGCCGATTGGTTTCGGGCAGCGTGGCCTCATCGTCGCCGCGCCTCGGACGGGCAAGACG